>NC_014924.1:0-2400000 GCF_000185965.1 Pseudoxanthomonas suwonensis 11-1 | reverse complement strand
TCGCCGGGCGAGTTCGCCTCCATCGTGCGCCGGCGCGTGGAGGAGGACGGCGTGCGGCTGGTGGTGATCGACAGCCTCAACGGCTATCTCAACGCCATGCCGGACGGGCGCTTCCTGATCCTGCAGATGCACGAACTGCTGACCTACCTGGCCCAGCAGGGCGTGGTCACCCTGCTGGTACTGGCGCAGCACGGCCTGGTTGGTCCTACCGAGGCGCCACTGGACATCAGCTACCTCAGCGACGCGGTGGTGATGTTGCGCTACTTCGAGCACGCGGGCATGGTGCGGCGCGCGATGTCGGTGGTGAAGAAGCGCAGCGGCTACCACGAGCAGACCATCCGCGAGTTCCAGCTCGGGCCGCGCGGCCTGGTGGTGGGACCGCCGCTGACCGAGTTCAGTGGCGTGCTGGCCGGCGTGCCCATCTACACCGGCAGCGACGAGCCGTTGTTGCCCGGCGAATACCATGCCGGCGCGTAGCGCGCCCGTCCTGGTATTCGCGCCTACCGGGCGCGATGCGGCCGTCGCGGTGGGGCTCCTGCAACGGGCCGGCATCATGGCCGAGGCCTGCGCGGATTACGCCTCGTTGCTGGCGCGTCTGGAAGGCGCCGGCGCGGTGGTGGTGGCCGAGGAAGGCCTAGTCGGGCAGCCGCCGGAGGCACTGACCCGCTGGGTCGAGGCACAGGCGCCGTGGTCGGACCTGCCGATCGTGATGCTCACCAGCCGCGTGGTGCACGAACGCATCGCCGCGTGGCGGCAGCAGCAGATCGAACGCCTGGGCAACGTGACCCTGGTGGAGCGGCCGCTGCAGTCGATCACCCTGGTGAGCGTGGTCAAGGCTGCGCTGCGCGCGCGCGGCCGCCAGCTGGAAGTGCGCGACCTGCTGGCGGCGCGCGAGGCCGCCGCGGCCAGCCTGGAGGCCGAGGTCGGGCAACGCACGGCGCAGCTGCACGAGGCCAACACCCGCCTGCGCGCGGAGATGGAGCAGCGCGAGCGCATCGAGGAGTCGCTGCGCCACGCGCAGAAGATGGAGGCGCTGGGCCAGCTCACCGGCGGCGTCGCCCACGACTTCAACAACCTGCTGATGGTGATCACCGCGGGCCTGGACATGCTGGAGCGCAGCGACGATCCGGCCCGCCGCCAGCGCTTCATCGGCGCCATGCGCCAGGCCAGCGGCCGCGGCGCCTCGCTCACCCGGCAACTGCTGACTTTCTCCCGGCGGCATGCGCTGCACGCCGAGACTGCCTCGCTGCCGGCGTTGCTGGACAATATGGGCGAGTTGCTGGACCGCAGCCTGCGTGGAGACGTCGCGGTGGACGTGCGCCTGCCGCCGGACCTGTGGCCGGTGCACGTGGATGCCGGCGAGTTCGAGATCGCGATCCTCAACCTGGCGGTCAATGCGCGCGATGCGATGAACGGCAGCGGCCGCATCACCATCCGCGCCGCGAACGTGGTCGAGGAAGGCGAGGAAGGCCCGCGCGGGATGGTGCGGCTGGAAGTGCGCGACACCGGCTCCGGCATGACCGACGCGGTCAAGGCTCGGGTGTTCGAGCCGTTCTTCACCACCAAGGACGTGGGCAAGGGCTCGGGCCTGGGCCTGGCGCAGGTATACGGCTTTGCCAAGCAGTCCGGCGGACGGGTGGAGATCGACTCCGCGCCAGGCAAGGGCACGGCCATCACCCTGCTGCTCCCGCGCTCGCCGCATCCGCTGCCGGATGCGGGCGCGGCTCCGGTGTCCGCGGACGTGCCGGTGGCCGCGCCCGGGCATTGCGTGCTGCTGGTGGAGGACGACGTGGAAGTGGCCCGCCTGGTGCAGGAGATGCTGCGCGCCATCGGCTGCGAGGTGGTGCACGCGATGAGCGCGCGTGCCGCCCTCGGTGCCCTGGCCAACGGCCGCCAGATCGACCTGGTGTTCTCCGACGTGATGATGCCCGGCGGCACCAACGGCATCGAACTGGCGCGCGAGGTCCGCCGCCGCCGCCCCGAGCTGCCGATCCTGCTGACCAGCGGCTTCTCCGACCCGGTCGGCCCACAAGCCCAGGCCCTCGACATCCCCGTGCTGCGCAAACCCTACGCCCTCGACGACCTGCGCGAGGCGGTGCAGCAGCAGCTGGGGGTGGGGCGGTAGGGCGGGAGTTGCGGCTGGAGGCTTGGCTTCGGGTCCTCCCTCCACCCGCCCACCGGGAGAGGGCGCGACTCGCGGGGATGGTGCGGAAGTCCTTGATTCCTCGCTCCCCGGAAGAGGGATTGGCGTGGCCACTGTCCAAGGATGGCCTCGCGCTCGGGCCTTTGGAAGAAACCGGGGTCAGAGTGCAATTTCTCCCCGCAGGTAGATGTCACGTCGCGCCGAGGGAAGCCGGCGATGCCAGGATCGCTGCGCCAAATTGCACTCTGACCCCGGTTTTCTTCTCGCCACGTAGCCCGGTGTCCCGTCGCGTGGGAAGCCAACCGGCGATGCCACGGGTCGCTGCGTGAAATTGGACTCTGACCCCGGTTTTTCCCCTGACCCCGGTTTTCCCTCCAAGAGGGGAGAAGGCCCCTGGGAAACTGCCGGCTCCGACGTCCTCCAACGTTGGCCGGTGTGCCGGCTGGCTTCTGGCGCCCGACGCCACGACCGTCCGGATCACCGACGTACAGGGATGATGCGCTCCCGACCCTCTGCCCAATCCTCTTCCAATGGGATGTGCCAGCCCCGCCGGTCGGGCGACGCCACGCGCTCAGGCCTTCGCGTACCGGGCCAGCAGGAGAAAAAAGCCGGGGTCAGAGTGTAATTTCCCGCCTGGTCTGCTCCAGTCGGCGCCTGTAGGGAAAAGCGGCGCTTCGTTCGGCCAGGCGGTAGGAAATTGCACTCTGACCCCGGTTTTTGCCCGGCATCCGGCATCATTTGCGCATGGATGATCCTCTTTCGCCCGCGCTGCCCCTGACTCGCACCGACCTCGCCCGCAAGGCTTGGCCGATCATCCTGGCCAATGCTTCGGTGCCGCTGCTGGGGCTGGTTGATACAGCGGTGATCGGGCACTACGGCAGCACCGCCGATCTCGGTGCGCTGGCGCTGGGGGCGCTGCTGTTCAACTTCGTCTACTGGAGCTTCGGCTTCCTGCGCATGGCCACCACCGGTTTCGTGGCGCAGGCCGCCGGGGCGGGGGACGAGGCCGAGGTGCGCGCGGCGCTGGCGCGGCCGCTGCTGATGGGCGCGGGGCTGGGCGTGGCGATCTGGCTGCTGCAGTGGCCGCTGGTGGCCGGCTACTTCGCGTTGATGGATGCGAGCACGGCGGTCGCCGGCACCGGCGCCGACTACTTCGCTGCGCGGGTGTGGGGCGCGCCGGCGGCGCTGGCGCTGTATGCGTTGTGCGGCGCGCTGGTCGGGCTCGGACGCAGCCGCACCCTGCTGGCGGTGCAGCTGCTGCTCAATGGGCTAAACGCCGCATTGGACGTGTACCTGGCCGGCGTGCTCGACCTCGGCGCACGCGGCATCGGTTACGGCACGGCCATCGCCGAGTGGACCACCTGCGTGGTCGCCGCGGCGGTGGTGTGGCGGATGCTGCGTGCGCGCCATCGCGACGGCGAGCCGTTCCTGCCCTGGGCACGCATCGGCGACCGCGCGCGGCTGCGGCGGACCCTGGCGGCCAACGGCGACATCATGGTCCGCACCCTGTGCCTGCTGGCGGGCTTCGGCTGGTTCGCGCGCCAAGGCGCGGCGCTGGGCGATGCGACCCTCGCGGCCAACCACCTGCTGCTGCAGCTGGTGTCGTTCAGCGCGTTCTTCCTCGATGGCTTCGCCTACGTGGCCGAAGCGCAGGTGGGGCATGCGGTGGGCGCGCGCGATCGGGCCCGCTTCCGGCGGGCGGTGCGGTTGAGCAGCGAGCTGGCGGTGGCGACGGCGGCAATGCTGGCCGCGATCCTGTGGCTCGGGGGTGGGGCGATGGTGCGCCTGCTGACCGCGCTGCCGGACGTGGCGGCGGTGGCGCTGGCACATCTGCCGTGGGTGGCGCTGTACGTACTGCTATCGGTGGCGGCGTTCCAGCTGGATGGGGTGTTCATCGGCGCCACGCGTACCCGGCAGATGCGCAATGCCGCGCTGCTGTCGGTGGCGGTGTTCCTGCTGGCGGCGTGGCCGGCGGCGGCATGGTGGGGTAACCACGGGCTGTGGGCGGCGTTCGTGGTGTTCGTCGTCGCGCGGGCGCTGGCGTTGGTTCCGTATTACCGGGGGCTCGATTCGGAATTGGGCGCGTAGCCCGGATAAGGCCGCAGGCCGCATCCGGGTTTCCGCCACGGCGCGCGATCTTCGGCGATGGCGGCCCCGGGTGCGCTTCGCTTACCCGGGCTACAAGTGCGCTGCCACCGTCGCCCGGCGAAGCCTGTAGCCCGGATAAGGCCGCAGGCCGCATCCGGGGCCGTCGCATTGGTATAGCTGCGGTAGCGGATGGCGATCCCCGGGTGCGCTTCGCTTACCCGGGCTACAAGCGTGCGTCGTTCTCGTGAGTGCGACCGGGTACGCCATCTTCGCGATGGATACAGCCTTGGTAACCGGCCCTCTCCCCCGTCCCCCTTCCCCAGTGGGAGAAGGGACGGGGCTGGGTTTGATCCGCGCCCATGGACGCGGGTGTTTGAGGGGACTGCCAGACCGGCTCGCCGACGCCATCAGCGGCGTTCTTCGCGCCGGTGCCGGGCCAACATGCCCTCTCACCCGGTGGGAGAGGGCGCCAGGCAGCGGCATCATCGAATGGTGATTGCACTGCGCGCCGCTCACGCGCCTGGCCGTAGCCTCGTTGCCACACACGAGGACAGACCATGAGCACGAACAACCACCAGGATCCGGCGAAGGATCCGAACGAATCCAGCGACGGCGCGCAGTCCAACCGCACCACGCCGCCGGATGCGGGGGAGGGCGAGTCGCTGCCGGAGGCGCCAGCCACCGATCCGCAGGCGGGCATCGACCGCGAGGTCGGCGACCTGGAAGATCCGGATGCCGAGGACGACGGCGCGCTCCCGGGCCGCGCCGGTGGCGGTCTTGCGGGCGGGTGATCAAGCCCCTCCGTGAAGCCCAGGCGCATGACATTCACGGTGGCGGCGCCACAATCATGGGCCGCTTGAGTCCAGCAGGCCCGTGAGTCCGCAGCGTCGTCTACCGCTCATCATCGCCACCGCCCTGTTCATCGAGAACATGGATTCGACGGCGATTTCCACTTCGCTGCCGCAGATCGCGGCCGAGCTGGGGACCGAGCCGGTGGCGCTGAAGCTGGCGCTGACCACCTACATGCTGGCGCTGGCCGTGTTCATTCCGGTCAGTGGCTGGGTTGCAGACCGTTATGGCGCGCGCCGGATCTTCGTCGGCGCGATCGCGGTATTCCTGCTTGGCTCGCTGTTCTGTGCGGCCAGCAGCGGCCTGGGCACGCTGGTAGCCGGGCGCTTCGTGCAGGGCGTGGGCGGGGCGATGATGGTGCCGGTGGGGCGCCTGGTCCTGCTGCGCAGCATCGAGAAGGCCGAGCTGGTGCGGGCGTTGAGCTGGTTGACGGTGCCGGCGATGCTGGGGCCGATCCTCGGGCCGGTGCTGGGTGGCGCGATCACCACGTACACGCACTGGCGTTTCATCTTCCTCATCAACCTGCCGATGGGCCTGCTGGGCATGTGGCTGGCGTGGCGCTTCGTGCCGGACCTGCGCCAGCCGGTAGCGAAGATGGACTGGCGCGGCTTCATGCTTTCGGCCAGTGGCCTGGGCCTGGCGATGTTCGGCCTGTCGGCGATCGGCCGCGGGTTGATGCCGGGCGCGGCGACGTCGCTGGTGATCGTGGTCGGCTTCGCCCTGGTGTTCGCCTACGTGCGGCATGCGCGCAACCATCCGCAGCCGCTGCTGTGCCTGGACCTGCTGCGCATCCCGACCTATCGCGCCGGCGTGCTGGGCGGTTCACTGTTCCGTATCGGCATCGGTGCCACGCCCTTCCTGTTGCCGCTGATGCTGCAGCTCGGGTTCGGCCTGGATCCGCTGCAGTCGGGACTGGTCACGTTCACTTCGACCGCCGGCGCGATGTTCATGAAGGTGGTCGCGCCGCGCGTACTGCACCAGTTCGGCTTCCGCCCGGTACTGGTGTGGAACGGCCTGTTGGCCTCGGCCCTGCTGGCAGGGTTCGGCCTGTTCCGCGCCGATACGCCGTACTGGCTGATGGTGGGCGTGCTGCTGGCCAGCGGCTGCTTCCGTTCCCTGCAGTTCACCAGCATCAACGCCATCGCCTATGCCGACATCAGCCAGGAGCGCATGAGCCAGGCCAGCAGCCTGGCCGCGGTGGCGCAGCAGGTCGCGCTGGCGCTGGGCGTGACCATCGGCGGCTACGCGCTGAGCATGGCGGGCACGCTCACCGGCCGCGAGGACGGCGACCCGGTGACCTTCATGTTCGCCTTCCTCACCGTGGGCGTGATTTCCGCCATCTCGATCATCGAGATGCGCAAGCTGGCGCCCCACGCCGGGGCCGAGATGGCCGGCCGTGCGGAGGCAGGGCATGAGGTGACGGAGCCGAAGGTCGAGGCGAGGCCGCAGGCCTGATGCGATTCCTTCTCTCCCCCGGAACAGGGCAGGCGAGGGTTGGTTGCAAGAGTTTCTCGCCAGTCCCTGTAGCGCTACAGCCAACGCGTCCTCTCACCCGGCTCGCCTGGATGCGGCCTTCGTCCTTATCCGGGCTACAGGCGCACCAGTGGATCCCCGATGCGCCGCCCGGCCAGCGCCTCGAACTGGCCCGGGTCGTGCGAGCAGAACAGAGTCAGCTGCTGCTCGCGCAGGGCCAGTTCGCGCAGGCGGTCACGGTTGTGCAGCCGGGCACGGCGGTCCTTCTCCATCATCCACTGGTAGAAGCGCAGGCCGGGGGTGCAGCACGGTCGCGCATGCATCTCGCGGGCATCGAAGTAGGCATCGCCGGCCAGCAGTAGCCAGTCGTGGTCGCGCCGGATCGCCACGCCGGCATGGCCGTGGGTATGGCCAGGCAGATGCACCATCAGGATCTCCGGCGGCAGGCCGCGCAGGCCAGACACCGCGTCCAAACCCATCCAGCTGTCGGTGCGCGCGTCGTCATACGTGAGCCAGCGCCCGCGCGACCCCCACTGCTGCGGCCGGAAGCGCTGGCGGTCCAGCCAGGTCCGCTGGCGCGCGGCCGCCTCCTGCTCGATGGCACGCAGGTGCACGGTGGCGTTGGGGAAGTCGTCCAGGCCGCCGGCGTGGTCGAAGTCCAGGTGGGTCAGGACGATGTCGGTCACGTCGGCGGGGGTGTAGCCCAGCGCCACGATCTGGCGCGCCGCGGTCATCTCCGCACGCAGGTCCGGCGAAAGCAGGCCGAGGAAGAACGCGCTCAGCCGGTCGCGCGGGTGGGCCACGTCGCGCAGGCCCAGGCCGGTGTCCACCAGCACCAGGCGATCGCCGGTCTCCACCAGCAGGCAATGGCAGGCCAGTGCCGCACGGCTGAGGACGCCCGGGGTGCGTCCATCCATCAGGTGGCCACCCAGTGGGCAGGTGGAGATGCAGTTTGAGGTGGTGGATCTTCATCGCTGCTCCGCGGATGGGTCATGGCGTGAGCCTGCGCGCGTGCCTGGGTAGCGGATGCGATCCCGCATGGGCTGGTGCCTGCAGTGCTTGCAGGCAGGCCAGCGTGCGCTTGATGCGTGGCTCACGAAGACGGCGCCCGCGTCCATGAAGAAGGGCTCCCGCGTGGGAGCCCCTTGATGGTCCGGTTGGCTGCCGGAATCAGCGCTGCTGGTTGCCGCGACCCTGCTGGTCCTTCTGGTCCTTCTGGTCCTGGCGATCCTGCTGCTGTTGCTGCTGGTTCTGTCCCTGCTGGTTGTCCTGCTGCTGCTGGTTCTGGTTCTGGCGCTCGTTCTGGTCCTGCTGGCCCTGCTGGTGCTGCTGCTGACCCGGCTGGTCCTGCTGCTGGCGCTTCTGCTGGTCCTGGTTCTGCTGCTGGGTGCCCATTGTGAATTTCCTCTCGGAAGCCATGGCGGGAGTGCCACGGTGCAAGGCCAGTGTCGCCAACAGCGCGTTAGCTGGGTGCGCTTTGCGGAGTGAATGCTGTTTTACGAATGCTGGTTCAGTTGCGGGAAAGTGCCGGGAAACAAGGGTTTCGCTCGTTGCGCCATGACCGGGCGTTATGCCGGCGTGTTATCGGCTTATGCATGTGCGATTGCGCGGCTCCCGCTGATGAACCAGACAGAAGCAGTTGTATCGCGCGATAGCGAGTCGTTATTGAGCGGGTGGAGTGATTGGGCTGAGTGTTGCTAAGGAGCCTGGCAGGGGCGGTTTCGCCGTCGTCCAGGAGGCGTCGGGTTCCGACCCTCGCCACCCCCGCACCGCGCCCCGGCCGTGTCCATGGGATGCAGGCGTTCGAGGCATGCGCGCCAGTGGCGCGGGGACATGGTCTTTCGCCGCATCGGGCCATGGGCTCGTGCACCGGGTCCCGTTCCAGCTCCGCTCCGGGTCGCGCCTCGACTCAAGCCAGGAGGGGCGGAGGCGGGCATCGGGCAAGCACCGTGGCGCGAACCCGTTGACGCCAACGGTGGATTTCGCAGCAGCAGAAGCAGAAAGGCCGCGACACCGGAGTGCCGCGGCCTTCAATTGCTCTGCTACCTACTGCTTACTCGCCCGATGTACCCGACTGCAGGGCGCGGGCCTGCTCCAGGTGCTGGGCCACGTGTTCGCGGGTGGTGGTCAGGTGCCGGCGGACTTCCTCGCGCTCGGCGGCGGGGATCAGCTTCTGGTCGAGGGCGGTCAGGGCGTCACCGTGGCCCTTCACCATCGCGTCGACATAGGCCTTGCTGTAGGCCTCGCCCTCGAGCTGGTCGAGGGCCGCGCGCTCCTGCTCGGCCTGCTGGCGCTGGGCCTGGGCGTCCTGGGCATCGGCGTCGGCGCCGAGGGCGCTGGTCTGGGTGCGGTTCTGGCCGTGCTGGTCGATCATCATCCGCGCGTAGTCGGCGACCGGGCCGGTGACGCCCTTGGCCAGGGCCTGCTCGCTGGTGGCGATCTCGTGTTCGTTGATCGCGTTCAGAACGCCCAGGGCGGCGGCCTCGTCCGGGTTGGCGGTGTTGTTGTTGTCGCCCAGCGCCGGATCCATGCCGGTGCCGGTCTGCGCCGCGGTATCGGCGGTGGTATCCGTGACTGCCGGATCCATGTCGGCGTCGTTGCGGTCATTGTTGCCGCAGGCGGTCAGGCTCGCGATGGCGATGGCAAGCAGGGCCGGGGTGGCGATGCGTTTGATGTGGTTCATTGGAACTCCGTCGGTTAGGGAAATAAGAAGTGCCGGTCACCGGCCGGGAGAGAGTTGGCCGGCGCCGGCAACCACGGCGAGGGGAGCATGAAAAACGCCGTGGCGGAGGCGATGAGGGTGTGTCAGGCGGCGTCGCGCTGCTGTGCTGCGCGCTGGTTGCCGCCCTGCTCGGCGAGCAGGGTCAGCTTCTCGTCGGTGGCCTTTTCCTCCTCGAGGGTCTCGAGGATCAGCGGCAGCGCGTCCTTGTAGCCGAGCTGCTTGGCCAGGGCGGCGAGGGTGCCGTAGGCCGCGATCTCGTAGTGCTCGACCTTCTGCGCGCCGCCGATCAGGGCGGCATCGCGCAGCGGGCCGGCTTCGATCGCGTCGATCACTTCCTTGCCTTCCTCGATCAGGCCTTCCATTGCCGCGCACTTGATGCGCTTGAGGCGGATGTCCAGCAGGTCGACGATCTGGTCGATGCGTTCGATCTGGCCCTGGGTTTCCTCCAGGTGCAGTCGGAAGCCTTCGGCCAGCTCCTCGTTGTCGGCGGCGCGCGCCAGACGCGGCAGCGCCTTGGTCAGCTGCTTCTCGGCGCTGTAGATATCCGAAAGCTCGTGGATGAAGAGTTCTTCGATGGTCTTGACCGCCATGGCGGATGCTCCTTCCGTCTGCCGCCGGGAATGGGTGGGGTTGCGTGCCCGGCCAACGCGCAACATGAGGCCATGCTGGACCCTGGTGCATTGGCTGGCGGTCCAATCCCGGTGAAATGGAAGTTCAATGCGCGTGTTGTGCGTTTCATCGGGCGTGCACGGTTCCTTCATCGGGTCATTCGTGGCGCGGCGTTTCCATGGGCGGAATACCCACCGAAGAAGGAGTCGCCCGATGCGAATGCATGTCCATGGGATCCGTGTCGCCGTTCCGCTGCTGGCTGCGCTGTCGCTGGCGGCCTGCGGGTACCAGGCCGCGCCGCCGGACGAGAACGACCCGAATACCACCGGCGAGCGCGGAGCGGCCGGTGCCGCGGTGCGCGGTGATGCGGCCGGGGCTCCGGTTTCATCCGAAGGCGGCAACCGGGTGGTGCAGCTGGCGATCGAGCAGGAGCCGGCGCCGCACCTGGTGGATGCCAGTGGCGCCTCGCTGTACTACCTGGAAGGCAACGTCGACGGCAGCAAGTGCGACCAGGCCTGCGAGGGCGTGTGGCCGCCGGTGCTGGGCCAGGGCCAGCTGCAGGCGACAGGGGGCGTCGGTGGGGATGGCGTGGGTTCGCTGGACCGCGCCGATGGGGGGCACGTCACCTGGCGTGGGCAGCCGCTGTACCGCTATGCCGGCGACCTCGGCGCGCAGCGCTCGGCCGGCGATGGTCTGGTCGACGAGGGGGGCCATTGGCAGCTGGCGCGCCCGTAACGCCGGATCGCGGGCAAAAAGAAAGCCGGCCAGGGCCGGCTCGAGGGAACAGGGAGGTTCGGGTCAGCCCGCCGGCAGGCGGGCCGGTTCGCCGTCTCGGCCGCCGCGGGGGAGGGCGGCCAGCGGGGTCGGGTCGGGAACGTACTGCTGGAGCAGTTCGGGCAGATGGCGTTCGAGTCGGTCCAGGTCCAGTGCGTGGCCGTGGGAAGGGCCAAATGGCTCGGTCATCTCGTCTCCGGCGGCCTTGCGGCGCGCCGCTCCTGCTGGGTGCGTCGGGGGATCACGTCGCCGGGATCACCCGCTGGCTTCCTTGCCGGCGGGTGGTGTCCGGCGAGTGGACACGCCTGGAATCTGCCGCGTGGAATGTTCAGACCGCGTCGAGAAACCGGCCGTTTTGCATGACAGTTTGGTAAAGCGTGCTGCGGTGCACAAAAAGAGGTCCCCTTTTCACGCGGCGGGCGGCGTAGCGGGGAAGCGAAAGCGCACCCGAGGCTTGGGATGTCGGATATGCGAGGCCCCGGATGCGGCCTTTGGCCTTATCCGGGCTACGGATCCCAAAGGCTGTTGGACTCTCTCGCCCCGTGAGACGGCGAAGGTGTACAAATGTACACCTATGAGTCCGAACGATCCTTCCTCCCTGCCGCCCCAGCGCGCTGCCGTGCTGGACTTCCTGCGTCGCGAGCTGGCGGGTGGGCGTGCGCCCAGCCTGGCGGAGATCGCCGACGAATTCGGCTTTTCGTCGCGCAATGCCGCCCAGAAGCATGTCCAGACGCTGGTGGCGGATGGCCTGCTGGAGCAGGTGCCGGGGCGCAAGCGCGGCCTGCGCCTGCCGGGCGGCGGGGCCGACCTGCTGCCGCTGCCGGTGCTGGGCCGGGTCGCGGCGGGCCTGCCGATCAGTCCCGAGGGCGTGGCCCGGCTGGGGCCGGTGGACGAGGGCGGGGAGGCGCTGTGGCTGGACCGGCGGCTGTTCTCGCCGCGGCCGGACTACCTGCTGCGGGTGCAGGGCGATTCGATGATCGAGGACGGGATCCTCGACGGCGACCTGGTCGGCGTGCACCGCACCCCCGAGGCCCGCGACGGCCAGACCGTGGTCGCGCGGGTGGATGGCGAGCTGACCATCAAGCGCCTGCAGCGCGGGGCGGACCGGATCCGCCTGCTGCCGCGCAATCCGGCCCATGCCCCGATCGAGGTGCATCCGGGCCAGGACTTCGCCATCGAAGGCGTGTACTGCGGCCTGGTGCGGCGGGGTTGAGATGGTCCAGGTCGTTGCCATCGACAGCCTGCTGGCCGCGCGCACGCTGTGGCATGCCGGGCGCAGTGCCCGCCTGCCGGCAGACGGCGAGCCGAGCGGGCACGCGGCGCTGGATGCGCGCCTGCCGCAGGGCGGCTGGCCGCGGCGGGCGCTGACCGAGCTGCTGCTGCCGGCCAACGGTGTCGGCGAACTCGCCCTGCTGCTGCCCACGCTGGCACGCATGACCGCCGTCGGCGGCACCGTGGTCCTGGTCGCGCCGCCGTTCGTGCCCTATGCCCCGGCCTGGCAGGCCGCCGGCGTGGACCTGGCCGGACTGCACGTGGTCGACGCCTCGCCACGCGATGCGCTGTGGGCACAGGAACAGTGCCTGCGCAGCGGCACCTGCACCGCGGTGCTGGGCTGGCCGCCGGGTGGCGACGACCGCGCCCTGCGCCGGCTGCAGGTGGCCGCCGACAGCGGCGACTGCTGCGGCTTCGTCCTGCGCGACCGCCGCCATGCCGCCAACGCCTCGCCTGCGGCGCTGCGGCTGGTGCTGGAGGACGGCGGCTGGCGGGTGCTCAAGTGCCGGGGCGGGCAGCCGCCCTCGGGGCTGGTGCAGCTGGCGCACTGACATGGCACTCCGCGCACGACATCTGCCGTGGAATCCGGCCGGCCTTCCCGTCCCCGCATGCGGGCGCAAGGAGGGCGGCTGATGCTCTGGGCCTGCATCCTGCTGCCGCAGCTGGCGCTGGACGCGGTGCTGCGCCGGCATCCCGAGCCGGAGGCGCCGCTGGCCCTGGTCGGCGGTCCGGCGCAGCTGCGCAGCCTGCATGCGGTCAATGCCGCCGCGGCGGCCGCGGGACTGGCGCCGGGCATGCGCCTGACCGCCGCGCATGCGCTGCTGCCGCAGTTCGCGATGGTCGACTACGAGCCTGCGGCCGAGGCCCGGGTGCAGCGTTTCCTCGCGGCCTGGGCCTATCGCCACAGCTCGCTGGTCAGTGCGCAGTGGAGTTCGGCCATCGTGCTGGAGGTGCGCGCCAGCTTCCGCCTGTTCGGGCCGTGGCCGCGGTTCGAGCGGCGCCTGCGTGGCGAGCTGGAACAGCTGGGCTTCCGCCACCGCATCGCCCTGGCCCCGACCCCGCGCGCGGCGCGGGTGCTGGCGGGCCTGCGCGACGGCATGGCGGTGATGGAGGCGGCGGAACTTCCTGCATTGCTCGACCGCATCCCGGTGCGACGCGCGGTGCTGCCCGACGAGGCCGGCACGCGTTTGCAGCGCATGGGCATCCGTACCCTGGGCCAGCTGCGCGGGCTGCCATCGGATGCGCTGCGCCGCCGCTTCGGCCAGGCGCTGCTGGAACACCTGCAGAAGCTCTACGGGCAGGCCGACGATCCGCTGGAGTGCTACCAGCCGCCGGAGCATTTCGACGAACGCGTGGAGCTGGGCTACGAGGTCGAGACCCATACCGCGCTGCTGTTCCCGCTGCGGCGCCTGGTCGGCGACCTGTGCACCTACCTGTCGATCCGCGACGGCGGCGTGCAGCGCTTCGTGCTGCGGCTGGAGCACGAGCAGGGCCATACCGATGTCGAAGTCGGCCTGCTGGCGCCCGAGCGCAGTGCCTCGATGCTGTTCGAGCTGGCGCGCGGGCGCCTGGAGCGGGTTGAGATCGGACGCCCGGTGGTAGGCATGCGCCTGCTGGCGAAGCACCTGCCGCCGTTCGTGCCGGCGATGCAGGACCTGTTCGCGCAGCGTGCGCAACAGGCGCTGGACTGGCCGCAGCTGCGCGAACGCCTGCGTGCGCGCCTGGGCGACGAGGCGGTGTACCGGGTGGCGCCGCAGGGCGATCCGCGTCCCGAGCGTGCCTGGTGCCGGCTTACCGGCGACGAGGCCAAGGTGCCTGTTGCTCCGTCGCGTCCGCCGCGCCCGACCTGGCTGCTGCCGGAGCCGGTGCCGCTGCACGACACGCGCCTGCAGGTGCTGTCCGGTCCGGAGCGGCTGGAAAGCGGCTGGTGGGACGAGGGCGACGTGCGCCGCGACTACTACGTGGTGCGCACCAGCCGTGGCCAGCGTGCCTGGGCGTTCCGCGCCGCAGGCGTGCGCGAGGGCGGCTGGATGCTGCATGGCTGGTTCGCATGAGCTGGGATGACGCCATCGACGGCGTGGACCGGGAGACGCCCGGCGCACGCGTGCCGCGCTTCCGCCAGGTCGCCTGGCGGCTGGGCCAGCGCGAGGGCGGCGCGCTGGACGCGGCCAACGACGACGGCCCTGTCGCCGACGATGGCCTGCCAGCCTATGCCGAGCTGCACTGCCTGTCCGAGTTCTCGTTCCTGCGCGGGGCCTCCAGCGCCGAGGACCTGTTCGCGCGCGCGGCGCAGTGCGGCTACGAGGCGCTGGCGATCACCGACGAATGCTCCCTGGCCGGCATCGTCCGTGCCTGGGAGGCGTCGCGCGCTACCGGGGTGAAGCTGGTGGTGGGTAGCGAGTTCGCGCTGGACTGCGGACTGCGCTGCGTGCTGCTGGTGCAGTCGCGCCTCGGCTATACGCGGTTGTGCGAGCTGGTCACCACCGGCCGCCGCAATTCGGCCAAGGGCAGCTACCGGCTGTCGCGCGCGGACGTGGAGCGGGTGGTGCGTGCGCCGCCACCGGGCGAGGAAGGCGGGATGGCCGGCACAGGCGAGGACTGTGGCCTGTTCGCGCTGTGGCTGCCGGGTGCCGAGCCGGACCCGGTGGAGGGACGCTGGCTGCGCCTGGTGTTCGGCGACGACGCGTACCTGGCGGTGGAGCTGCACCGCGAGCAGGACGATGCCGCGCGCCTGGCGCAGTTGCAGGAGCTTGCCGCACGGCTGCAGATGACCGCGGTGGCGGCCGGCGACGTGCACATGGACGTGCGCCGGCGACGGGTGCTGCAGGACACGCTGACCGCCATCCGCCACAACCTCACCATCGCCGAGTGCGCGGACAGGCTGTTCCGCAATGGCGAGCGCCACCTGCGCACGCGCCGTGCGCTGGCGGCGATCCATCCGGCGCCGCTGCTGCAGGCCGCGGTGGAGCTGGCGCGGCGCTGCAACTTCGACCTCAGGAAAGAGGCGCGCTACGTCTATCCGAAGGAGCTGGTGCCCGAAGGTCACACCCCGAGCAGCTGGCTGCGCCAGCTCACCGAAGAGGGCATGCGTGAGCGCTGGCCGGAAGGCGTGCCGCCCAGGGTGGCGGCGCAGATCGAGGAGGAGCTGGCGCTGATCGCCGAGCTGAAGTACGAGGCTTTCTTCCTCACGGTGGAGGACATCGTCCGCTTCGCCCGCGGCAAGGACATCCTCTGCCAGGGCCGCGGCTCCTCGGCCAATTCGGCGGTGTGCTTCGCCCTGGGCATCACCGCGGTGGATCCGGCGCAGACCCGGCTGCTGGTCTCGCGCTTCCTGTCGCGCGCGCGCAACGAGCCGCCGGACATCGACGTGGACTTCGAGCACGAGCGCCGCGAGGAAGTGCTGCAGTACGTGTATTCCAAGTACGGGCGGCGGCGCGCGGCGCTGGCGGCCACGGTGATCCGCTACCGCGGCAAGAGCGCGGTGCGCGACGTGGCCAAGGCTTTCGGGCTGCCGCCGGACCAGATCGGCCTGCTTGCCGAGTGCTTCGGCTGGGGCAATGGCGCCGCGCCGATGCGCCAGCGCCTGTCCGAGGCCGGGTTCGATCCGGACAACCCGCTGATCAACAAGGTGCTGGCGCTGGCGGCGATGCTGGAGGACATGCCGCGCCACCTGTCCCAGCACGTGGGCGGCTTCGTGATCTCCGACGCGCCGCTGTCGACCGTGGTGCCGGTGGAGAACGCGGCCATGGCCGACCGCACCATCATCCAGTGGGACAAGGACGACCTGGAGACCATGGGCATGCTCAAGGTCGATTGCCTGGCGCTGGGCATGCTGACCTGCATCCGCAAGGCCTTCGACCTGGTGGAGGGCTACCGCGGCGTGCGCCTGGACATGGCGACCCTGCCGCGCGAGGACGCGGCCACCTACGAGATGCTGCAGGCGGCCGACAGCGTGGGCGTGTTCCAGGTCGAGTCGCGCGCGCAGATGGCGATGCTGCCGCGGCTGCGGCCGAAGCGGTTCTACGATCTTGTGGTGCAGGTGGCGATCGTGCGCCCCGGTCCGATCCAGGGCGGCATGGTCCACCCCTACCTGCGCCGGCGCATGGGCAAGGAGCCGGTGACCTATCCCTCCGAAGGCGTGAGGGAGATCCTCGGCAACACCCTGGGCATCCCGCTGTTCCAGGAGCAGGTGATGGAGCTGGTGATCCATGCCGGCTATTCGCCGGAGGAGGCCGACCACCTGCGCCGCTCGATGGCGGCCTGGGGGCGTGGCGGCGACATGGAGCCGCACCGCCTGCGCATCCGCCAGCTGATGGAGGAGAAGCGCTACAGCAGCGAGTTCATCGACCAGCTGTTCGAGCAGATCAAGGGCTTCGGCTCCTACGGCTTCCCGCAGAGCCATGCCGCGTCCTTCGCCAAGCTGGTCTACGTCAGTGCCTGGCTCAAGCGGCACGAACCGGCGGCCTTCGCCTGCGCGCTGATCAACTCGCAGCCGATGGGCTTCTACTCGCCCAGCCAGATCGTGCAGGACGCGCGCCGGGGCCGCGGCGACAGGGAGAGCGTGGACGTGCGGCCGGTGGACATCACCTGCAGCACCTGGGATTGCACGCTCGAGCCGGTGGGGCAGGGAAAGCAGCCGGCGATCCGGCTGGGCCTGCGGTTGGTGGCGGGACTGTCGGAAGCCGCGGCGCAGGCCATCGTCGATGCGCGGCGCTGGCGGGTCTTCAGCGACGTGGCCGACCTGTGCCGGCGCGCGCGCCTGGATGCCAAGGCGCGCCAGGCGCTGGCCGAGGCCGGCGCGCTCGATGGCCTGGCCGGGCACCGCAATGCCGCGCGCTGGGCGGTGGCCGGGATCGAGCCGAAACGGCCGCTGCTCGATACCAGCCCGGATGAAACCCGCATCGAACTGCCGGCGCCACGCCTGGGCGAGGAGCTGCTGGCCGACTACCGCAGCACCGGCCTGAGCCTGCGCGCGCATCCGATGGCCCTGCTGCGCGCGCAGCTGGTGCAGCGGCGGATCCTCGGCGTGCGCGAGCTGCAGCAGCGTCGCCACGGCAGCGGCGTGCACGTGGCCGGACTGGTGACGCAGCGGCAGAGGCCGGCCACGGCCAAGGGCACGATCTTCGTCACCCTCGAGGACGAGCACGGCATGGTCAACGTGATCGTGTGGCCGGACCTGGCCGTGCGCCAGCGCAAGCCGCTGCTGCAGTCGCGGCTGATGGGCGTGCGCGGGCGCTGGGAGCGGGTGGATGGCGTCGAGCACCTGATCGCCGCCCACCTCGAGGACCTGAGCGACCTGCTGGGCGGGATGCAGGTCGATTCCCGTGATTTCCATTGAACGCGCATAACGCAGCGAGGGCGCCATGGATCTTTTCGACAACGGACCGCTGACCCTGGTGGAGGATGCCGAAGGCGGCATCCGCTACTGGGCCGACTTCCTGCCGCCATCGCTGGCGCGCGAATGGTTCGAGGCGTTGCGCGATGGCTGCCGCTGGCAGTCCGCACGCCGGCCGATGTACGACCGGGTGGTCGACGTGCCGCGGCTGATGGCCTGGTACGGGTTGCACGAGGTGCCCGGGGGCCTGCCGCTGGCGGCGATGCTGGAACGCGTGCAGGCGGTGGCGCCAGGCGGCTACACCAGCGCAGGCCTGAACCTCTACCGCGACGGCAACGACAGCGTGGCCATGCACAACGACAAGCTGCACCAGCTCGTCCCCGGCCAGCCGCTGGCACTGGTCTCGCTGGGCAGCGCCCGGCGCATGAACATCCGCGCCAAGTCTGGCGGCCGCGCGCTTGGCATCGACCTGGAGCCGGGCAGCCTGCTGGTGATGAGCCACGCCAGCCAGACCACCCACGAGCACGGCATCCCCAAGACTGTGCGCCCGGTGCCGCCGCGCATGAGCGTGGTGTTCCGCGCGCGGCCAGTGGCGGAGCGCGGACGGGATCCGTGGCGGGTGGGCGCGGTGGAGGCCGAGGCGCCCGCGTCCGGACCGGTTGCGGGGCAACGCCCCGGCTCGCCGCGGGATCGGGCGGCGTGAGCAGGCCACGTGTCCGCGACATGGCAGCGGCCTACCCGGTCCCGGGTGGGGAGCCGGTGGCCATCGACGGACGCTGCTTCGCCTATGTGTTCCCGTGCGCCTGGGAGGACCACTGCAAGATCGGGTTCTCCGGCGATCCGCTGGGACGGATCTCGGCGCTGCATCCGCGCTGGTTCGGATTCTTCGACCTGGAAGCGGGGATGCTGGTGGAGGCCGAGTCCATCCGTGACGCGCGCGACCTGGAGCTGGAACTGCGTGCCGGCCTGGGCGAATACAACGCACCGGCACCGCTGGCGATCCGGGTGCCGGCGGGCGGGCATACCGAGTGGTTCCGTGGGGTGCAGGCGCTGCTGGTGGAGCGGGTGGCTGCGCTGGGCGCGCGCGGGTATCGGGTGTATCCGCTGCGGCCGTGGTTGCGTGCGGCGATGGAGCGGCGGGCGGATCGGCTGCACGAATGGACGCTGTCGCAGCTGTCGGTGGAGGAGCTGGAGGGGATGGCTGGAGCCACGCCATCGCAGCAGCGGGTGCGGGACGTACTGGATGCGTTCGGGGCGTTGGGCATCGAGGTGGAGCCACTGCTCGCGCCGTCGGTGCTGGGGTGGTATCGCGGTAGCTCCCTGTAGCCCGGGTAAGCGAAGCGCACCCGGGTTCGCCTTTTCCTTCGGAAAGGATTATTCGCCTCTGCCAGTGGCTCACATATAGGCCGGATCGCTCCAAACAGGTTGGGCTTGAAGTCACCCCGGATGCGGCCTTCGGCCTTATCCGGGCTACATGAGGCGCGTAGCCCGGGTAAGCGAAGCGCACCCGGGGTTCGCCTTCCGTTTGGGGGAGGGTTGTTCGCCTGCGCCAGTGGCGCACAGTCGTGCCGGTCCCACCAAGGAGAGATGGACTATCGCACGATCCTCCAGAACCAACCCCGGATGCGGCCTTCGGGCTTGTCCGGGCGACGTGCTACTTCTTCGCCGCGGACTTGCGGGCGGGTGATTTCCTGGCGGTGGTCTTCTTGGCCGCCTTCTTCGTGGCCTTCCGGGCGGTGCTCTTCCTTGCTGTGGACTTCTTCGTGGCTTTCTTCGCAGGGCTGCGCGTGCTCTTCTTCGCCGCCTTCTTCGCAGGGCTGCGGGTGCTCTTCTTCGCGGCGCTCTTGCGGGCGCCTGTCTTCTTCGTTGCGGCTTTCTTCGTGGCCTTCTTCGCCGTGCTCTTGCGTGCGGTCTTCTTCGTCGCGGACTTCCTGGCCGGGCTGGCCTTCTTCGCCGCGCTCTTCCGTGCGGTCTTCCTGGTCGCCTTCTTCGTCGCCTTCTTCGCGCCGCCGGAGGAAGACTTCTTCGCAGCGGTCTTCTTCGTGGCTTTCCTTGCGGTCTTCTTCGTCGCCTTGCGGGCACCAGTCTTCCTGCCGGAGCCGGATTTCCTGCCGCCGCCGTCCTGCTTGTTGACGGTCGCCCAGGCGATGCGCTCGGCGGTTTCCTCGCTGCGGCCCTGGTCCTTCGCGCTCTCCTCGATGTGCTCGGCCTGGCGCTTCTGCTTGTCGGTGTAGCTGGACTTGTCACCACGTGGCATGGGTTGCTCCTTCTGTGCACCGATGCGTGCGATGGCAGATAAGCGCGATGGAGGTATGGCGTTCGTGAAAAATGGGGGCGTTGTTGCGGTGGTGTGGCCCACACAGGCGGAGCCGGTTCTCCTCCCGCCGTGGGATGGGAGGACACGTTCGCGCTCGAGCGGTGCAGATGTGCTCGAACGCATCCGTCCTGGAGGCACGGGCCGTGGTGCGGGGCCGGGCGGGGAAAGGGGCGGTTCCGGGGAGATGTGGATCACGGAATCCGTGTTCCTGCCACCGTGCATCGTGGCCCTGCTTCTTGGCCGGCCTGGGTGCATCGAACAGGCGAAGGTTCGTTCCGCGAGTGCGGGCGGTGCTGCGCAGCTGACCCTCTCCCCGGGCCTTCCCCGCAAGGGGAGGAGAAAAAAGAAAAGCCCCGCGATGCGGGGCTTTCCGGGTGTTGCGTGTGGCGGGATGCGGGCATCCGCACCGGCGTTGCTCAGTTGAAGCGGAACTCGCCGGCGAAGGTGACGGTGTCGACGTCGATGTCGAAGCCGTCCATCTCCGCGGTGCGGCGGTCGAAGTTCAGGCTCAGGCCCCAGCGGCGGCTGAAGTCGTAGCCGAGGTTGACGCCGTAGTAGGGCTTGGTCGAGCTCTCGTCTTCCTCGATGTCGAAGTCGTCCTCGCGCAGCTGCACGGTCATGCGCGCCAGGCCGGCGCGGGCGCCGATGAAGAAGCCGGTGTTGTCCGGGCCGAAGTTCTTCTTGGCCACCAGGCCGGCGCCGGCGGTGACCAGGTCCAGGTCGTAGCCGCGGCCCAGGTACTCGGTGTACAGGGTGCCGACGTGGCCTTCGACGCCGATGTTCGGGGTGAACCAGTAGCCGCCGCCGACGGTCACGGCGGTGTCGGACTCGGTGTCGCGGAAGCCGCGGCCGTAGTTGACTTCGATGTCGCTGCTGCCGGCTTCGGCGCGCACGAAGGGCTGGCCGGCGATGGCGTCGGTCGACAGGGCGGCGAGGGCCAGCGCGGCGGCCAGGGCCAGGGTGTTCTTCATGGGGAAAACCTTCCAGTGGTTGTTGATGGGACCCGATGCGGGCGGCGCGACTCTGGAGGCGCCGGCGCAGCATGTCAAGAAAACGTTAAATGCCTGCTGACTGGCGAAGGTCCGGCACATAAGGGAACGGCCCGCCGAAGCGGGCCGTCCAGGTGCCAGACGGGCGTGGCGCATCAGGCCCCGGCGCTGTCCTCGGCGTAGGCATCGACCGGGATGCAGGCGCAGAACACGTTCTTGTCGCCGTACACGTTGTCCACGCGCGAAACCGGCGGCCAGTACTTCTGCTGCTTCAGCGACGGCAGCGGGAACGCGGCCAGCTCGCGCGGGTAGGCGTGCTTCCACTCGCTGGCCGACACCTGCAGGGCGGTGTGCGGCGCGTGCCTGAGCGGGTTGTCCTCGCGGTCCAGGCGGCCGTCCTCGATCGCGCGGATCTCGTCGCGGATCTGGATCATGGCGTCGATGAAGCGGTCCAGCTCGTGCTGCGATTCGCTCTCGGTGGGCTCCACCATCAGCGTGCCGGCGACCGGGAAGCTCAGGGTCGGGGCGTGGAAGCCGAAGTCGATCAGGCGCTTGGCGATGTCCTCGGCGCCGATGCCGGTGGTCTTCTCCAGCGGACGGATGTCGAGGATGCACTCGTGCGCGACCAGGCCATTGCGGCCGGTGTACAGGGTCCTGTAGTGCGGGGCGAGCTTCTTCGAGATGTAGTTGGCGTTGAGCAGGGCCACCTGGGTGGCCTTGCGCAGGCCGGCGCCGCCCATCATCGCGATGTACATCCAGCTGATCGGCAGGATCGAGGCGCTGCCGAAGCTGGCGGCGCTGACCATGCCGACCTTGCCCTCGCCATCGAGGGTGCGCGGCAGGAACGCGGCCAGGTGCGCCTTCACCGCGCACGGGCCCACGCCGGGGCCGCCGCCGCCGTGCGGGATGCAGAAGGTCTTGTGCAGGTTGAGGTGGGAGACGTCCGAACCCCACTTGCCCGGCTTGGCCAGGCCGACCAGGGCGTTCATGTTGGCGCCGTCGGTGTACACCTGGCCGCCGTGGGCGTGGATGATCTCGCAGATCTCGACCACGTCCTCCTCGAACACGCCGTGGGTGGACGGGTAGGTGATCATGATCGCGGCCAGGTTGGCCGAGTGCTTCCCGGCCTTGGCGCGGATGTCCTCCACGTCGATGTTGCCGTTGGCATCGCACTTGGTGACCACGACCTTCATGCCGCACATCTGCGCCGAGGCCGGGTTGGTGCCATGCGCCGACTCGGGGATCAGGCAGATGTCGCGATGGCCCTCGCCGCGCGAGGCGTGGTACGCGCGGATCGCCAGCAGGCCGCTGTACTCGCCCTGGGCGCCGGAATTCGGCTGCAGGCTGACCGCGTCGTAGCCGGTGCACTCGGCCAGCATGGCCTCCAGGCCGGTGATCAGCTCGCGGTAGCCCTCGGCCTGGTCGGCCGGCACCAGCGGGTGGATCTGGCTGAACTCCGGCCAGGTCACCGGGATCATCTCGGCCGTGGCGTTGAGCTTCATGGTGCAGGAGCCCAGCGGGATCATGGTGCGATCCATGGCCAGGTCCTTGTCCGACAGCGAGCGCATGTAGCGCAGCAGCTCGTGCTCGCTGTGGTGGGTGTTGAACACCGGGTGCTGGAGGAACGGGCTGGTGCGCAGCAGGTCGGACGGCAGGGCGTCCGGGGTGGCCGCGTCCAGCGCGTCGATGTCGATGGCGGCACCGAACAGGCCGGCCAGGGCGACCAGGTCGGCGCGGGAGGTGGTCTCGTCCAGGCTGATGCCGACGGCCTCGCTGTCGATCGCGCGCAGGTTGATGCCGGCCTCGCGGGCGCGGTCGAGGATGGCGCCGGCGTCCACGCTCTTCACGTGCAGGGTGTCGAAGAAGTGCTCGCCGACCTCGACACCGGCGCTGCGCAGCGCGGCGGCCAGGATCGCGGCCAGGCGGTGGGTGCGGCGGGCGATGCGCTTCAGGCCCTCGGGACCGTGGTACACGGCGTACATCGAGGCCATCACCGCCAGCAGCACCTGTGCGGTGCAGATGTTGGAGGTGGCCTTCTCGCGGCGGATGTGCTGCTCGCGGGTCTGCAGGGTCAGGCGGTAGGCCGGGTTGCCCTCGGTGTCGACCGACACGCCGATCAGGCGGCCGGGCATGGAGCGCTTGAACGCGTCGCGGCAGGCCATGAATGCCGCGTGCGGGCCGCCAAAGCCGAACGGCACGCCGAAGCGCTGCGAATTGCCGACCACGATGTCCGCGCCCCATTCGCCGGGGGCGGCGATCAGGGTCAGGGCCAGCAGGTCGGTCGCCACCGCGACCAGGCCGCCGCGGGCGTGGATCGCCTCGGCCAGGGCCTTGTGGTCGCCGATGTGGCCAAAGGTGTCCGGGTACTGCAGCAGGATGCCGAAGCACTCGGCCTCCATCGCCTCGGCCGGGGTGCCCACGCGCAGGGTGATGCCCAGCGGCTCGGCGCGGGTGCGCAGCACCTCGAGGGTCTGCGGGTGCACGGCGTCGTGCACGAAGAAGGTGTCGGACTTCGACTTGCCGGCGCGCTTGGCCAGGGTCATGGCCTCGGCCGCAGCGGTGGCCTCGTCCAGCAGGGAGGCGTTGGCGATCTCCATGCCGGTCAGGTCGGCGCACATCTGCTGGAAGTTCACCAGCGCTTCCATGCGGCCCTGCGAGATCTCCGCCTGGTACGGGGTGTAGGCGGTGTACCAGGCCGGGTTCTCGAGGATGTTGCGCAGGATGACCTTGGGCGTGTGGGTCCCGTAGTAGCCCTGGCCGATGAAGCTGCGGAAGACCTTGTTCTTCTTCGCGATGGCGCGGATGCGCGCCAAGGCCTCCTCCTCGGTGAGGCTGCCCTCCAGCGCGAGCGGGTCGGCGGACTTGATGGTCCCCGGGACGATGGCGTCGGTCAGGGCCTCGAGCGAGTCGTGGCCGACGGCCTGGAGCATGGTGGCGATTTCGGCGTCGTTGGGGCCGATGTGGCGGCCGACGAAGGCGTCGTGCTGCTCGAGTTCGCGCAGGGAAGGGGCGTGCTGGGACATGGAGGCGGTCCGGACTGGGGCAAGGAAGTGCGCCGCGCAGGCGCGGCGGGATGCCCCTCTGTCCTTTTGCCTGAGAGTTTGGAAGACGCGCGGACGAGGTCGCGTGCTTCGTGCCCCTTCGGCGCCGGCGCCGGCGCTCTCGCGCGGCCGGTCTCTCCAGAGTGTTTGCAGCAGCGGTGGTATCGGGCCTGAGCGATTACGGGCGTTTGCGCCTTCGGCAGCCGGCCGGGGCCGGCTTCTCCCACCAGGTACAGCGGGCGGGATTATACCGTGGGCCCGGCCCCGGCCGGCGTGCGCTCAATCGCGGTACTGGCGCCTGAGCTGGTTCAGGTAATAGCGCGCCGGCAGATGGCGCAGCCAGCGCGGGGCCAGCCGGTACAGCCGGGGCGCCCAGCGCCGGAACGCCTGCCAGCGACGCTCGCGGCCAGCATCCCAGGGCAGGCCGTACAGCTCCCGCAGCCGCGGCGGCAGCAGTCCGGCGGTGGCCAGGCGCTGCAGCGGCAGGGCCGGCCGCACCCACCACGGGGCCTTGCCGCCGCCCAGCACCGCCTGCATGTAGCCGCGGACCTCCTCGTCGACCGCCAGCCGCCGCGCCTGCGCCTCCCACCAGGCATCGAACGCGGCGACGTCGGCCGGCCAGGCCGCGTCCGGCACCTGCAGGGTGCGGCCATAGGCCCAGGCCTGGCGGTACAGCGGTTCCCGGGCGGCGTCCGGCAGCGGGCCGTTGAACAGCTCGTGGACATCGACCGCGCCGCGGTAGAGGGTGGCGGCCACCCACAGCTGCAATCCGCGGTCGAAGGCGTTGTAGCCGGGGCCGCGCACCGCGGCATGGGCGCGGTTGACGTGGCGGGCGATGGCGGCGCGGTCCGCGTCGTCGCCCAGGGTCACCGCGTAGACATAGCCCATGGTCGCGCGCAGCCGCTCGAGCGGACGGTCCAGGGTGGCGCTGTGGCGGGCCACGCCGCGGCCCACGCCCGGCTCGGCCATCTGCCAGGCCACGGTGGCGCCGGCACCGAAGTAGATGTAGGCCTCGCGGGTGATGTCGGCCAGCTGCAGGGTGGGGCGGTGGCGCGGTCCGGTCATGGGCCCGAGCCTGCCATGGCCTGGCTGGATGGGGCGTGGACGGCGCTTGGCTTACCATGGCCCACCCACAAGGGCCGCGGGCCGATGTCCTCCGATCCAGAACACGCCACTGCAGCGGCCGCCGCCGCGGACGCCGCGCCGCCGGCGACCGTGCCCGACCTCGCGGCTCCCACGGCCACCCCTGGGCCGACCGCCGTCGGCCGCCTGCTGCGGCTGCTGACCCGCGAACCGGTGCTGGTGGTGTCGCTGGTCTACGCCCTGGTGTCGATCATGGGCATGTGGTCGTACTACTGGTTCTACGACCGCTTGGGCGTGCCGATCCTGGAGTACCTGCAGGGCGCGGACCTGTTCGTGATCGGCCTGCGCCGCCCCGACTACCTGCTGATCGTGCTGGCGGTGCTGGCCTTCATGTGGGTGAGCGTGCTGCCGATGCGCTGGGCCCAGCGCAATCCGGAGCGCGCCGCGGAACTGACCACGCGCCACCGCTGGATGCGCTGGCTGCTGTTCCTGCCCTCGCGCGAAGGCAAGTGGACCGGCGGCGGCTGGATCTCGGTCGAGACCCAGATCGCGCTGATGGGCCTGCTGCTGTCGCTGCAGTACCTGTTCGTGTGGAACCTCACCAGCGCGAGCAGGGTGCTGGAGGGCCGCGCGCCCTTGCCGGGCGTGCGCCTGACCCTGGCCGGCGCCGACGCGCCGCTGCCGCGGCAGGCGCAGCTGCTGGGCACCACCAGCGCCTATGTGCTGGTGTGGTGGCCGGATGACCGCCGGGTCGAGGTCTTCCCGGTGGCCAACCTGGCAAGGATCGAACACCTGCAAGTGCCGGCCCGCGTCCGCGCGGGGGCCGTCCCCGCGCCGGCCGACGCCGGCCAGTTACCAAAGGACGCCGCGCCCGCCAGCACCGGCGCCACGTCGATCGAAGCAACGTCCACCGAGGTCACGTCCACCGAGGCCGCACCGTCCCCATGAGCCTGCGCAGCACCCGCACCCTGACCCTCCTGCTGGCCGGCCTGGCGATGTTCGGCCCGTTCTCGATCGACACCATCTTCCCGGCATTCCCGCAGATGGCCGCGCAGTTCGGCGCCGACAAGGTCGCGATGCAGCAGACCATCAGCGTCTACCTGATCTCGTACGCGGTGATGAGCATCGTCCACGGCCCGCTGTCCGACGCGCTGGGCCGGCGCCGGGTGATCCTGGCCGGGCTGGTGGTGTTCACCCTGGCTTCGGCCGGCTGCGCGCTGTCGCGCGACCTGCCGACCCTGCTGGCCTTCCGTGCGCTGCAGGGCCTGTCGGCGGGCGTGGGCCTGATCGTCGGCCGCGCGGTGATCCGCGACGTGCTGCAGGGCGACGACGCCCAGCGGCTGATGAGCCAGGTCTCGATGATCTTCGGCATCGCCCCGGCGATCGCGCCGATCATCGGCGGCTGGATGCTCGGTGCCGGACGCTGGCCGCTGATCTTCTGGTTCCTGGCCGCGTTCGGCCTGATGCTGGTGGTGAGCGTGGGCCGCTGGCTGCCGGAAACCCATCCGCAGGAGCTGCGCATCCCGCTGCGGCCGCGCCGGCTGCTGCGCGACTACGCGGCGATCGGCACCAACCCGCGCTTCCAGCGCCTGGCCGCGGCCGGCGCGCTGAACTTCGCCGGCATGTTCCTGTACATCGCCTCGGCCCCGGCCTTCCTGATGGACCTGCTGCACCTGGGCGAGCGCGAGTTCGCCTGGCTGTTCATCCCCACCATCGGTGGCATGACTATCGGCGCCTTCCTGTCCGGCCGCCTGGCCGGGCACTGGACGCCTTCGCGCCAGGTGAGCGCGGGCTTCGCCTGCTCGGCCGCCGCGGCCGTGCTCAACCTGGCCTACAACGCACTCGCGCCTTCGATCTCGGTGCCGTGGGCGGTGCTGCCGATGAGCCTGTTCGCCTTCGGCGTGGCCCTGGTCTTCCCGGTGCTGACCCTGGCGATCCTCGACATGTACCCGCGCCACCGCGGCGCGGCCTCCTCGCTGCAGGCCTTCGTCCAGCTGGTGCTCAACTCGCTGGTCGCCGGCCTGCTGTCGCCGCTGCTGAGCCACCACGGCCTGCACCTGGCGCTGGGCATGCTGGGCTTCGTCGCCTCGGGCTGGGCGTTCTGGTGCTGGGAATCCAGCGTCGCCCGCCGCGCCCCGCCCGGATCCACCCCGCCTTCCTCGCCGATGATCGAACCCGGCGAGCAGCTCTGACCTTCCTGAAATCCCCCGGAGAACAAAGATGTCCATCCAGTCCAAGGCCCGCCGCGACGCGCGCAAGCGCAAGGCCGAACGCGATCGCAACCGCGTGCGTGCCGGCCGCCCCCCGATCGAGCCGCATGCCGAGCTGCGCGACCGCGAGGGCAATCTGCTCGCCGGCGTGGTGCGCCAGGGCGGGGTGTGGGTGCTGGGCATGGACGGGCGCATCGCCGGCAGCAGCGACAGCGCCGCGCAGATGCTGATGCTCATGCGCCGTGCGCAGCGCCTGCACGAGGAGCAGGGCACGCCGGTGAAGCTGGTCTATTCGGACGCGCTGCGCGACGAGGCGGCGCTGGAAGCGGCGGCCAACGGCAAGTCGCCGGAGGAATACGAGCAGCAGCTGGAAGAGGAGATGGCCACGGCGCGCCCGGCCGATGGCGAAGACGCGGACGAGGGCGGGGAGCGCCAGGAGCCGGATACCTCCGGTCCCGCCCTGCACTGAGTCCTGCTTCGCCGCAAAGGAAAGGGCCGGCTTGCGCCGGCCCTTCCTGTCTGCAGCGTCTGTTGCCCGGCCTCAGCCGGGCTCAGCCTGCCTTGGCCGGGGCTTCCGGCTTCGGCGCCTGCGCCGACTGGCCCTGCCAGCCGCAGGACTTGCCCTGGTTCTGCTGCTGCAGCCATTCCTGCAGCGGGGCGAAGTACTCCAGCACCGCGCCGCCGTCGATCCGCTCGCTGCCGGTCAGCTCCTTGAGCGTGGCCTGCCACGGCTGGCTGGCGCCGCGCGCCAGCATGGCGCGGAACTTCTCGCCGGCGGCCTCGCTGCCGTGGAAGCTGCATTCGTACAGCGGGCCGGTGTGGCCGGCGGCCTCGCACAGCGACTTGTAGAACTGGAACTGCAGCAGGTGCGCCAGGAAATAGCGGGTGTACGGGGTATTGCCCGGCACGTGGTACTTGGCACCCGGGTCGAAGAACTCCTCGCCGCGCGGCTGCACCGGGGCCACGCCCTGGTAGCGCGCCTTCAGCTCCCACCAGGCCTGGTTGTAGCGGTCCGGGGTGATCGAGCCGTCGAACACGCCCCAGCGCCAGCGGTCGATCATCAGCCCGAACGGCAGGAACGAGACCTTGGCCAGGGCCATGCGCATCTGGGTGTTGATCAGCGCCTCGTGGCTCTGCGCCTGGCCCTGGACCAGGCCGATCGACTCCAGGTACTTCGGCGTCATCGCCAGCACGATGGTGTCGCCGATGGCCTCGTGGAAGCCGTCGTTGGCGCCGTTCTGGAACAGCGGCGGCTGCGGGTTGTAGGCCAGGTCGTAATAGATGTGGCCCAGCTCGTGGTAGATGGTGGTGAAGTCTTCCTCGTTGGGCTTGATGCACATCTTGGTGCGCACGTCCGGCGACTTGCCGTCAGCGCCGCCCATGTTCATGTCCCAGGCGCTGGCGTGGCAGACCACGTCGCGGTCCAGCGGCTTGATGAACTGGCTCTTCTCCCAGTAGCTCTCCGGCAGCCGGGGCATGCCCAGGGAGACGTAGAAGTCCTGGGCGCGCTCGGTCATCGCCTTGGCCATGGCCAGCTGTGCCTCGCGCTCGGCCTCGAAGCGCTCGCGCGGGCCGGGGCTGGGGTCGCGGCGGTGCAGGGCGGCGCTGAGCAACTGCTGGTACTGGCGCTCCAGGGCGGCGGTGATGTCCAGGTCGCCCACGCCCTTGTACGGCTGCAGCATGTCCCAGAGGTTGCCCCAGTCCTGCTGCCACATGTTGCCCATCAGGTGCGCCGGCAGCAGGCCCTCGCCGACCACGCCGCGTTCCACGCCGTAGGTCTGCTGCAGCTTGTCGCGGGTGTAGCAGTGCAGCTGCTCGTACAGCGGGCGCACCTGCTCCCACAGGCGGTCGGTCTCGGCGGAGAAGGCGTCCGGCTCCATGTCGTAGCCGCTGCGCCACATCGCGCCGGTGTCGGCGTAGCCCAGTTCGCGGGCGCCCTCGTTGACCAGCTCGACGAAGCGGACGTAGTCCTCGCGCATCGGTTGGGCGATCGAGTGCCAGCCGGCCCAGGCGTCGAGCTGGGCGTCGTAGTCGCGGCTGGAGCGCAGCACGTCCTCCAGCTCGCCCAGCTGGCGGCACTTCCTGGCCGCGCCTTCGCCGCTGCAGTAGGTGCCGGCGCCGTAGGCGCCTTCCATCTTCGCCGCGATCCGGGTCAGCTCGGCCAGCTTCTCCGGGTCGCGCGGGGCGGGCATGGCGGTGGCCTGCTTGAGCAGGTTGAGGGCGCGCCGGCTGTCGTCGGACATCGGCTGGCCCTCGAACTTCTTCGCTTCCTCGATCCAGGCATTGAGCTGGGCCAGGGCGCGCTCGTTGGCCTTGGCCGCCACCAGCTGGCTGTCGTCGTTGATGTAGGTCGAGGACAGCCACTGCGCGGAAGTGAGCTCCGGATAGGCGGCCTTGAACTCGGCGTTGATGCGCGCGACGAACTGGTCGGCGGTCTCGCCGTTCTCGGCCCGGGCGGCGGGCTTTTCCTGTTCCGGGCTGGGCGTCTTGCGGCAGGCCGACAGCGACAGCAGGCCGGCGGCCACGGCGATGGCCAGCAGCAGGGGGCGATGGTTCACGAGGGGTCCCTTTGCGTGAGTGCGACCGGCGAAGGCTAGAGGCCCGGGATGGCACTGGCAAGGCAGGGGCCGCAAGCGAAGGGCGGATAGGCGCCCGAGGAGCGGCCTTCTGTGGGAGCGGCTTCAGCCGCGATGGGGCTTTCATGCAGATCCTTCTGCAACAGCCTGCACATTCATGTGCCGAGGTTCAAATGAGAAAGCTCCGTCGCGGCTGAAGCCGCTCCCACAAAAAAAGTTCATCGCTGAATACCGGGGAAGGCTGCGCGGATTTTCAGGAAGAAGTATTCCTGGTCGCGATAGCCGTAGGCGCGGCGCTTGATGACCTTGATGGTGTTGTTGATGCCCTCGACGATGCTCGTGTTGAGCCGATGTCGGCAGCGGGCAATGATTCCATGCAGGTAGGCGCTTAGCTTGTTCGCAAAATGGGCCAACGCCGCGATGCCGCTGCCTTGGGCCTGCTCCAGCCAGTGATCCCAGGCCTTCCTGGCCCGGATGGGGTGGCGGTGGAACCACAGCCGCTTGAGCTCGTCCCGCATGAGGTAGGCGGTAAGCAGTGGCTGGTTGGCGTCCAGCAACTCATCCAGCCTGACGGACTGACGCGGGTCCAGATTCTCTCGATTGCGCAGCAGCAGCCAGCGGCTGGACTTGATGACCCGGCGAGCGGGCTTGTCGTGGCGCAGCCGGTTGGCCTGGTCGACCCGGACCCGGTCGATCACTTCGCGTCCGTACTTGGCTACGACGTGAAACAGGTCGTAGACGATCTCGGCGTTCGGACAGTGGGCCTTGATCTCCAGTTCGTAGGCGGTCGTCATGTCGATCGCCACCGCGCGGATCTGCTCGGCAACGCCGGCCGGAAGCTGCTCGAAGAAGGCCCGTGCCGTCTCACGGGAGCGGCCATTGCCGACCCAGAGCACCTGGCGACTGATCGGATCGACCACGATCGTGGCGTAGCGGTGGCCCTTGTGCAGGGCGAATTCGTCCATCGCCAGATAGTGGATCCGGCTCCAGTCGGGCACGTGGACGGCCTGCCGCAACCGGGCTTTGTCCAGTGCCTTGACGGTGTGCCAGCCCAGCTGGAAAAAGCGTGCAACTGCCACGATATTGCTGGATTCAAGCAGTTGGCTGACCGCTTCGGCCAGGCGATCGGTGACCCGCTGGTAGCGTCCCAGCCAGCTGAGCTTCTCCAGCCGCGGACCACCGCATCGCGCGCACCATACGCGCCGGCGAGGCACCACCAGCACGACACGAAACGCCATCAGCGGCAGATCCCGCACCCGGCGCGTTGTGCTGTCATGCACCTGCCGGCATCGGCTGCCGCAATGCGCGCAGTACATCGTCCGCGCTGACGGCTTGAGGTAGACGGTAACGGTCCGACTGTCGCCCTCGGGCCATGCGATCCGCTCCACCCGATAGCCTTCCCAGCCCCCAAGCTTCTCGATCGTCTTCCTGTCCAGCATGACCCCACCTGAGTCCTGAAAGGCAGGCCTCAAGCGTAGCGACACCTGTCAGACGCTCCCCGCTGATCCGCGAAGAACCACAAAAAAGCCGTTCCTACGGATATCGGGTTTACGAGGGCGAGCGCGCCCGCCGCAGATTCACTGCGCGCAGCCGGCGAACAGGTCGCGCGAGCGATCGTAGACGGAGGTCCTCACCTGCATGAGGCCCAGCACCGAGTGGAACAAGTTGTCCTGGTCGGCGCGCCCGTTCGCACGCTGGCGCAGGCACTTCAGGTCGAGCCCGCGGTCCTGCGCGAATTCCGGCGAAAACCACATCACCATGGGCACGCGGGTCTGCTCGGCCGGCGCGATCGCGTAGGGCACGCCATGCAGGTAGAGGCCTTTCTCGCCGAGCGACTCGCCGTGGTCGGAGAGATAGATCATGGCGGTGTCGTAGTCGGGCAGGGCGCGCAGCGTGCCGATCGCGCGGTCCAGAAAATGGTCGGTGTACAGGACCGTGTTGTCGTAGGTGTTGACGATCTGCTCGCGGCTGCAGTTGCCCAGCTCGGCGGTGTCGCAGGTCGGCGCGAAGCGCCGGAACTGCGCCGGGTAGCGCTGGAAGTAGGCCGGGCCGTGGCTGCCGAGCTGGTGCAGCACCACCACGCGGTCGCCCGGCCTGGCGCGCACCTGCGCGGCGAGGTCGTCGAGCAGGATCTCGTCCATGCAGCGCCCGTCCTTGCACAGCCCGGGCTTCTTCGCGTCGTCGAGCTGCTGGATCTGCAGGCCTTCGCACACGCCCTTGCAGCCGGACTGGTTGTCGCGCCACAGCGTGGCGATGCCGGCGTGTTCGAGCACGTGCAGGAGCGACTGGTGGGCGCGGATCTTCGCTTCGTCGTAATCGTGGCGGCCGAACGGCGAGAACATGCACGGCACCGAGACCTCCGTGCTGGTGCCGCACGAGTGCATGTCGGGGAAGTTGATCACCCCGGTCTGCGCCAACTTGGGCGTGGTCTGGCGCGCATAGCCGTTGAGGCCCCAGTTCTGCGCGCGCATGGTCTCGCCCAGCACGATCAGCAGCAGGCGCGGGCGGCTGCCCGGCGCGCGCGGGGTCGCCATCGCATCGTGCTCGATCGGCAGCTTCGGCTTGTGCTTGATCGGCGAGTCGGTCTTGAGGACCTGCATGAGCGCGACCAGGTAGTTGACCGGCGTGGCCAGGTAGCGCACCTCGCGATGGTTGCGCATCAACGCCGACAGGCCCTGGAACGACAGCATCGAACCGGCGGCGCCGACCGCCGCGATGGCCGCCAGGAACAGCAGGCGCACGCCGAGCGCGCGGCTCCAGCTGCGGCGGCGCAGCCGCACCCGCCACAGCACGGCGATCGGGAGCGCCGCGTAGAACAGCAATGGCCACAGCAGCGCGGGCGTGAGCAGCTCGCGCGATTCCTTGTGGTCGGTGTTGAGCACGTTGCGCAGCATGTCCGCGTCCAGGTAGACGCTGTAGCTGTTCATGTAGTGCGTGGCGAACGCGGTGGTGACGAACAGCAGCGTCAGCAGCGGCTTGGCGTTCCAGCGCCACACCAGCAGGCCGAACAGCAGCGCGTGCACGGAGACCAGCAGGAAGAACAGCGACGCGGCGAAGCCGATGTCGCCGGGATGCGTCGCGAGCGACGCATGCCAGAACATGCGGTTGCAGGCGAGCGCGAAGAACACGCTGCTGCCCAGCACCAGCGTTTCCACCGACACTTCGGGTCGGTGCGTCCAGTCGAGCGCGCGCAGGCGCGAGAGCACGCCGCTGCGGGGCAACGAGAGGCTCATGCGGTTTCTCCCGCCGCGCCGGCCGCGGCGCTGCGCGCCCGCGGGCGCAACAGCCACAGGTACAAGCCGAGCGACACGCCCCAGCAGACCGCCAGGGCCCACAGGTCGTGGGAGAGGAAGTGCGCGCCGCGCAGTTGCTGGGAAACGCCGAACAGCAACCCGGCGCCGAGACCGATCGCCAGCCCGGCCTTGCGCCAGCGCGGGCGGACCGCCAGCGCGGCGAAGTACAGCGCGACCCAGGCATAGCCGCCGCTGGCATGCCCGGCCGGGAAGCAGCCCGACGCCGGAACGCCCTGGCGCGATTCGAACAGCCCGTAGAAGGCGTGGGTGCCGCCGTAGCTGGCCAGGTCCCACGGGCAGTCCATGTGCGTGGCTCCCTTCAGCAACGATACCGCCGCGGTCGAAAGCCCCACCGCCAGCACCACGTACAACGCCGGGCGCGACCAGGCGTTCCAGCGCGGCGAGCGCCGCGCATACAGGCCGAAGACCAACAGCGCCAGCGCCGCGGCGGTGCTGGCCTGCTTGCCGCCGCGATGCACGAGCTTGGCGGTGAACCAATGGTCCTTGAGCAGCCAGTGCCCGCCTTCGGCGTGATAGATCTGCGTGGCCAGCCATTGGTCGACGCCGCCGGCCGTCAGCAGCGCGCTCAGCGCCAGCACCGCCGCCAGCGGAATCCACAGGTGGGTGGCGACGAAGCGGCTGTACGGACGGAGAACGGGGACGGCATCCGTGGCGGATGCAGGCATCAGGTTCATCGGGCGCCAACGGGCAAAAGGCCGTTTCCGGCAATGGCGGGCATGATCCGGGCCGGTTTGTCGGAAAGCGGTCGGACAACCGTTGCCCAGCGCTTAACCTCAGACAACGTCCCCGGCGGTTCAGTTGCCGTTGTCGTCGCCCGCGCCGGCCTGGTCTTTCGCGGGCGTCACGCAGCCCGGCTTCAGTGCACTGCCCGGCACCAGTTGCCAGGCATTGCGGTTGGACTCGCCGATATCGATCGCCTGCGCGCGGTCCACGCAGGGGCTCATCGCGTCGCGCAGCACGAACAGCCAGCGCCGCTGCGGCGCCTGCGCCACCCAGTCCGCGGCGCGTGCCCATTGCACGTCCCAGGGCTGCTTGAAGCCGAAGTCCACCGCCGGCCGGTCCGCCTGCAGCAGGTTCTGCTCGCGCCAGGCGATCATCCCCAGTTCCGCGCCGGGGCCGATGCGCTCGCCCACGCGCTGCATCAGGCCGGCCGCCGAGCTGTAGGGATCGAGCGCCACCATCAGGCCCAGGCCATGGATCGTCCACAGCAGCGCCGTGGTGGCGACCACCAGCGCGCCGGCGCGTCGCAGCCGCGCCCAGGCCGCGAGCAGCAGGACAGGGATGGCGAAGGCGAGCAGCCAGGCGCCGAACACCTGCATCGCCGCCGGGTCGATAGCGCGCTTGAGCGCGCCCCGCATCGCCCATCCGGCCTGCATGCACAGGCCGGCGCCGACCGCCAGCGCGGCCAGCGCCAGCAGCCAGACATAACCGGCCAGGACCCAGCGGGTCGCGCGCCTGCGCAGCAATCCGGGCAGCAGCGGCGCGGCAGCCACGGCCAGCGCCGGCAGCATCGGGAAGATGTAGACCTCGCGCTTGCCGGGGCTCGCGCTGAAGAACGCCAGCACCAGCACGCTCCAGCCGAGCAGCAGCCAATGGCGCGGATCGCCGCGCCGCAGGCGCCGCCGCCAGGCCGGCAGCAGTTGCGGCAGCAGCAGGCAGCCCGGCAGCCACAACGTGGCGATCACCTGCAGGTAGTACCAGGCCGGCTGCACGTGGTGCCAGGCCGCGGTGTAGCGCGTGCCGGTCTGCTTGAACAGCAATTCGTGCGTATAGGCGCGCAGGCTGGGGTCGGGAGCCTGCCATAGGGCGATCGCCAATGGCAGCAGCCACACCGCCGTGCCGGCGACGAAGGCCGGGACCGCGCCCAGCCATGCCGGCCATGCGCCACGCACCGCGTCCGCGCGATGCCGGTGGCGCCAGGCCGCCCACGGCAGCAGCACCAGCAGCGGCAGGAAACCCACGCCCTTGGTCACCGTGCCCAGCCCGGCGGCGAACGCGCCCAGCGCCCAGGCCGGCCAGTCGGGGCCGCGCAGCAGGTGCCGCAACAGTCCCCACAGCGACAGCGTGGTCATCGCCACCAGCACCATGTCGATCTGCGCGCGCTTGGCCAGCACCCCGAACTGCAAGGTGGCGAACAGCGCCAGCACCGCGTAGTGCGCCACGCGCCGGTTCCAAAGCCGGCGCGCCAGGTCCCAGGTCAGCCACAGGGTCGCCAGCGCCGCGAGCAGCGAAGGCAGCAGGAAGGCGACGCGCCAGTCGCGCACCAGTTCGAACGCGCCGGCCTGCATCCACATGAACACCGGCGGCTTTTCCGCGTACAACTCGCTGCCCCGGTGCGGCAACAGCCACTGCCCGCTCTGCACCATCGCGCGCGCGGCGAGCACGAAGCGGGGTTCGTCCGGCGGGTTAGGCTGGCGCAGCCCCAGCCCGGCCAGCAGGGCGAGCACGATCGCCAGCAGCGCGGCGCGGTAGGCCCAACGCCGCCGCCGCTCCAGGGGTGTGATGGAAGTCTGCACGTTGGAATGCGGGCAAAACGGGCGCAGACTATGCCGCGGCGAGCGTGGGAAGTTTGTCGGAACCTGCCGTTTCGACGCGCTTCCGACATCGCCCGGCTACGATGCACGACCACATCTTTCCCGGAGACCGACGATGCGGCTGCTCGTCATCGAGGACAACCGCAATCTGGTGGCCAACCTGTTCGACTATTTCGAGGCGCGCGGCCATACCCTGGATGCCGCGCCGGACGGCATCACCGGCCTGCACCTGGCCACCACGCAGCCCTACGACGCCATCGTGCTGGACTGGATGATGCCGCGCATGGACGGCCCGGAAGTGCTGCGCCGGCTGCGCGAGGAACACCTGTCCGAACTGCCGGTGATCATGCTGACCGCGCGCGACGAGCTGCCCGACAAGATCGCCGGCTTCCGCGCCGGCGCCGACGACTATCTCACCAAGCCGTTCGCGCTGCCCGAGCTGGAAGTCCGGCTGGAAGCGCTGCTGGTGCGCGCGCAGGGGCGTGGCCGCAGCAAGATGCTGACGGTCGGCGACCTGAAGCTGGACCTGGCGACGCTGGAGGCCAGCCGCGCCGGCAAGCCGCTGCACCTGTATCCCGCCTGCCGCAAGCTGCTGCAGGTGCTGATGCAGGCCAGTCCGGCCGCGGTCACCCGCGAGAAGCTCGAACAGGCCCTTTGGGGCGACGAGCCGCCGGACGGCGACATGCTGCGCTCCCACATCTACGAACTGCGGCGCAGCGTGGATGGCCCGTTCGAGGAGAAGCTGATCCACACCCTGCCGCGCGTCGGCTACCGGCTCGGCCCCGCCGGGCACCAGGAACGCCTGCATGCCGAATAGCCCGCGTCGCGCCCTGGACCGCAAGCGCGGGGCCCCGCCGGCGCGGGGCCTGGCGTCGCGGCGCCGCATCCCGGACGGCGCGCGCCTTCCATGAAGCCGGGCGGGATACGTTCCAGGCTGGGCGGGCTGCGCGCGCGCGTCACGCTGTGGCTGGTGATCTACGCCGCGCTGATCTCGCTCGCGGTGTTCATCCATGGCTTCATCGTCAACGAGCAGGCCGAGCAGCTGACCTGGCGCTCGCTGCTCAAGTCGGAGTTGGCCCACTTCGTCCAGCGCAGCGCCGAGGATCCGCACTACCACTGGACCGACACCGAGACCGTGCAGCTGTACGGCGACGACGACGACTCGCCGGCGCCGCCGGAGTTCGCCCGCTTCGGCCCGGGCATCCACGACGGCATCGAGTACCAGGGGCGCGACAAGGTGCTGATGGTGCAGGACGTCAACGGCCGGCGGCTGGTGCTGGCGCTGGACATCACCCAGTTGCAGGCGCACGAGAACAACCTGGGGTTGTGGATGCTGGTCTCCAACATCATCGCGATCGTGCTGCTCGGCATCCTCGTGGCCTGGGGCCTGGGGCGGGTGGTGCAGCCCCTGGCCGACATGGCCAAGCGCATCCGCGCGCTGCGCCCGGACCGGCCCGGCCAGCACATCGACGTGGTGAAGGGCGCCAGCCACGAGCAGGTGGTGATCGCCGAGGCGCTCAACGACTACCTGCAACGCAACGACACCTTCGTCGAGCGCGAGCGCGCCTTCATCGACAGCACCAGCCACGAGCTGCGCACGCCGATCGCGGTGATCCGCGGCGCCAGCGAGCTGGCCCTGGACCAGCCGGACACGCCGCCGGCGGTGCGCCACCAGTTGCTGCGCATCCGCCAGACCGCCGAGTCGGTCGAGCAGCTGGTCACGCTGCTGCTGGTGCTGGCGAAGGACCCCAGGCGACTGGAGAAGAGCAGCGACTACGTGAACCTGGACGAGCTGCTGCCGGACATCCTCGACGACCATCGCCACCTGTGCGCGGACAAGGACCTCGGCCTGCAACTGGTCGAGCTGGCGCGCTGCGAGCTGTTCGCGCCGGTGGCGATCATGCAGGTCGCGATCGGCAACCTGCTGCGCAACGCCATCGAGAACAGCGACCGCGGCGTGATCCGCGTGTCCCTGCTGGCGCCGGCGACGGTGCGGATCGAGGATCCCGGGCACGGCATGAGCCCGGAAGAGATCGCCGCGATCTACCGCCGGATCGCGCGCGGCGACCCGCGGCAGGGCAGCGGCATCGGCCTGGACCTGCTGGGCCGCCTGTGCGAGCACCTGGGCTGGAAGCTGCAACTGGACTCGGAGACCGGGCAGGGCACCGTGGCCACGCTGGACATGAGCGGCTCGCTGGCCAAGAGCCGGGATTCGTGATTGGGGATTCGGGATTGGCAAGAGCGTAGGCTCACGCCGCTCCTACAAATCCCCAATCCCGAATCCCGAATCCCGAATCCCGGCCTTAAAGCAACAGCCCGCGCGCGGTCAGCCAGGCGCGTGCATCCTCGGCATCTTGCTCGAACCACGCCCTCGTCGACCCAAGCCGGTACGTATAACCCCACGCATCCATGTCGGCCATCAACCGCTCGCTGCCCACGCCGGGCAGCCGGCCGGCCAGCACGATCTGCAGGTAGCAGGTGGCGTCTTCCTCGGCGACCGAGTCGGTGGCGTCGGTGTGGACCTGCGCCCGCCGCTCCGGCGGCAGCACGATCAGGTGGCAGGCCTCGTGCAGCATCGAGTGCACGGGGGTGTCGCCGCGTACGTACACGGTCGGGCCGATGATGCCGGCTTCCGGTTCGCCCCAGTAGCTGCCGGGGATCGGTTCGCCGTCGGGCACGGCCACCAGTTCCAGCCCGTGGCGGGCGAGCAGGGCGGCGGCATCGGCGAAGGCGACGTCGCGCAGGCACAGGACGTCGCGGTCGGAGGGGGTGTGCATGCGCGGGTCGGGCGTGCGGCCGCCTTGGCGGCCGCGGCTTGCTTCAGCCCTGCTGGCCTTCCGGCAGGGCGACGGAGATGTCGAGCACGTCGTGGTCGCCGTCCTTGATCAGGTCGACCTTGACCGCATCGACGTCGACGTTGACGTACTTCTTGATGACGTCCAGCAGCTCGCGCCGCAGCAGCGGCAGGTAGTCCGGGGCGCCACGGCTGTTGCGCTCCTGGGCAATGATGATCTGCAGCCGGTTCTTGGCCGTTTCCGCAGTGTTCTTCTTGGCCCGCAGGAAGTCGAAGAGCGCCATGGTCAGCCTCCGAACAGCTTGCTGAAGAAGCCCTTCTTCTCCAGGGTGGTGAAGCGCAGCGGACGGTCCTCCCCAAGCAGGCGGGCGACGGCGTCCTCGTAGGCCTGGCCGGCCTCGGACGTGGCTTCCAGGATCACCGGCTCGCCCTTGTTGGAGGCGTTGAGCACGTCGGTCGACTCGGGGATCACGCCGATCGCCTTCAGGCCGAGCACTTCCTCGACGTCGGCGATGCTGATCATCTCGCCGGTGGCCACGCGGGCCGGGCTGTAGCGGGTCAGCAGCAGGTGCGAGGGCAGCGGCTCGCCGGCCTCGGCGCGGCGGGTCTTGGAATCCAGCAGGCCGATGATGCGGTCGGAGTCACGCACCGAGGACACTTCCGGGTTGACCACGACCACCGCCTTGTCGGCGAAGTACATGGCCAGGAACGCGCCTTTCTCGATGCCGGCCGGGGAGTCGCACACGATGTACTCGAAGCCGTCGGCGACCAGGTCCTTGAGCACCTTCTCGACGCCTTCCTTGGTCAGCGCGTCCTTGTCGCGGGTCTGCGAGGCAGCCAGCACGTAGAGGTTGTCGAAGCGCTTGTCCTTGATCAGGGCCTGCTTGAGCGTGGCCTCGCCGTGGACGACGTTGACGAAGTCGTAAACCACCCGCCGCTCGCAGCCCATGATCAGGTCGAGGTTGCGCAGGCCGACGTCGAAGTCGACCACGGCGGTCTTGTGGCCGCGCCGGGCCAGGCCGATGGCGATGCTGGCGCTGGAGGTGGTCTTGCCGACGCCGCCCTTGCCGGAAGTGACTACGATGATTTCAGCCAATGGAGATCTCCTTGGAGATGCTTGCAGGGGAGGCGCTGGCAGCGGCATGGCGGCCGCCGGCCTGCGCGGGTCAGTCGAGGGCGGCCAGCTTCAGCTGTCCGTCTTCAAGCCATACCTGCACGGCCTTGCCGCGCAGGTTTTCGGGGATATCGTCCAGTACCTTGTAGTGGCCGGCAATGGCCACCAGCTCGGCGTTGAATTCGCGGCAGAAGATGCGGGCGTCGGTATTGCCCTGGGCGCCGGCCAGGGCGCGGCCGCGCAGGTTGCCGTAGACGTGGATCGAGCCGTCGGAGATGACCTCGGCGCCGGCGCCCACGGTGTGCAGGACGGTCAGGTCGCAGCCTTCGGCATAGACCTGCTGGCCCGAGCGCACGGCGGTCTTCTGCATCCGGCCCGGGGCGCGCGGCCTGGCCGGGGCGGCGGGCGCAGCGGCACGGGTTGCCGGTGCCGGTGCCGGTGCCGGTTCGCGCGGCGGCGGGGGCGGAGGCGGTGCCGCGGTGGCGGACGAAGGCTCGTACTGGGCGCGGAACTTGGCCAGCACCGGCAGGCCCAGGGCCTCGGCCAGGGCGTCGTTGTCGCGGGTGCCGTAGGCCAGGGCGACCGGCAGCACGCCGGCCTGGCGCAGGCCCTCGATCAGGGCCCGGGCGGTATCCACGTCCGGGGTGCGCGCCAGGCCGCCGAAGTCCACGATCACCGCGGCGCGGCCGAACAGCTTGGGCGCGCGTTCCACCCGCTCGCGCATCTCGCCGACCAGGCGGTCCACGTCGAGGGTGCGGATGCGGAGGTTGGCGATGCCGACCTGGCCGATCTTCAGTTCGCCGGCCTGCTCGTAACTGGTCGTAGTACCCACCGCCACCTCAGGTCCCCGTCGCTTGGTTGGCGCCGGCGGCATGGCGCCGCGGCTTGCCGACCCAGGGCAGGTCCGGCAGTTCGTCGCCGTAGGTCTCGCGGACCCAGCCGTAGCTGCACAGTTCCTTGGTCATCATGCTGGCGCGCACGTCCACGTCCGGCATGACGTTCTGGCCGGCCTCGTGGAAGCCGAAGCTGCCATGGAACAGCAGGGCCGGGTCGGCGCCGTGGTCGAGGAACACCTCGCAGCACAGCAGCGGATAGCGCAGCTCGGCGTAGCTCTGCACGTCGGCATAGAACGCGCGGCCGACGCCGCCGCCGCGGCGGCGGGAGGCCACCACGATGCGGTCGATGTAGAAGAAGTGCGGGTAGCGCTCCTTGAACCAGGCGAAGTTGCAGCTGTCGTGGTCGCTGTCGCTGCCGAAACCGACCAGGAAGCCGGCCAGGTTGCCGTCACGTTCGGCCACGCGGAAATACTCGGCGTTGTCGTAGAAGCTGCGCACCCGGGCCGCGTCCAGCGGCAGGATGGCCGATCCGGCGTTGTTGTTCAGGGCCAGGATCGAGTCCAGCTCGTGTTCGCGCACGTCGCGGATGACGATGGACATCAGGAATGGAACCTTGCAGTGGGCGGGCCGGGAATCCCGGCAGTGCGGCGGGATTATCGCATGGGGTCGCCGGGGCCGGCGAGGCCATGACTTCCGGCGCAGCGGCGCGGGGCCCGGCCCCCGTAAGATGCGGTCATGTTCGGACCCATCAGCCACACCCGCCTGCTCCGCTACGCCGGCCTCTTCACCTGGGGCATGGTGGGCGTGCCGCTGGTCTATTCGCAGTACGTGCCCGCCTACGGCCCAGAGGAGCCCGGGCTGGGCCGGGTGGGCGGGGCCATGCTGTTCGCCTGCTACCTCGGCTTCGGCGCCTGCTACTGGTGGCTGACCCGGGGCCTGGCCAATGCCCGCCCGTCCTGGCACGACCGCGCCCTGCTGCTGGTGCTGACCCTGTTCGGCCTGGCGGTGAGCTACTTCAACGGCTCGGGCCTGGGCAGCATCCTGCTGATGGTGGCGGCGGGGGTGATCCCGTGGATGCTGCCGGCGACCTCGGGCGTGCTCCTGCTGCTGGTCAGCCAGCTGGCGGTGCTGCCCATCTATTACGGCGTGTTCCGCATGCCGCTGTTCGAGGCGCTGATGCAGTCGCTGCTGTACGGCGGCTTCTCGCTGTTCATCTACGTGACCAGCCTGGTCGCGCGGCAGCAGGCCCAGGCCCGCGACGAGCAGCGCCGGCTCAATGCCGAGCTGCGCGCCACCCGCGCCCTGCTGGCCGAGAGCGCCCGGGTCAACGAACGCACCCGTATCTCGCGCGAGCTGCACGACCTGCTGGGCCACCACCTGACCGCGCTGAGCCTGAACCTGGAAGTGGCCAGCCACATGACCGAGGGACGGGCCCAGGAACACGTGCGCCAGGCCAATACCCTGGCCCGGCTGCTGCTCACCGACGTGCGCGAGGCGGTCAGCCAGCTGCGCGACGCCAGTGGCGGCATCGACCTGGCCACGGCCCTGCGCCCGCTGGCCGACCACGTGCCCTCGCTGGACGTGGACCTGGACATCCAGGCGCCGCTGGCGATCGACGACCCGGAGCGGGCGCACGTGGTCCTGCGCTGCACCCAGGAGATCATCACCAACGCGGTGCGCCATGCCTCCGGCGCCAGTCGCCTCCATATACGTGTGTGGCGCGAGGACGGGGCGATCCGCCTGGAGGCCCGGGACAATGGCGAGGGCGCCGACGGCGTCGTCCCCGGCAACGGCCTGCGCGGCATGCACGAGCGGGTCCAGCAGTGCGGCGGGACCCTCGACATCCAGACCCGGAAGGGCGCCGGCTTCGTCCTGCGCCTGTCCATCCCAGCATCAGCCCCGGCGCGGCCGGCTATCGAAGGAGCGTTGCCATGATCCGAGTCTGCCTGGTCGACGACCAGACCCTGGTGCGCCAGGGCATCAAGTCCCTGCTGGCCCTGGACGGAAGCATCGAGGTGGTCGCCGAGGCCGGCGACGGCCGCCAGGCGGTGGAGATGATCCCGCAGGTCGCGCCGGACGTGGTCCTGATGGACATGCGCATGCCGGTGATGTCCGGGCTGGAGGCGCTGCAGACCCTGTCCCAGGCAGGGCAGCTGCCGCCGACGATCATCCTGACCACCTTCGACGACGACCAGCTGGTGCTGGCCGGGCTCAAGGCCGGCGCCCGCGGTTACCTGCTCAAGGACGTCTCGCTGGAGCAGCTGGTCGGGGCGATCCAGACCGTGGCCAGCGGCGGCTCGCTGGTGCAGCCGGCGGTCACCCAGCGCCTGCTATCTGGCCTGGAGCACATGCGCAACGACTTCGTCAGCCTGGACCGCCCGGACCCGCTGACCGACCGCGAGACCGAGATCCTGCGGCTGATGGCCTCCGGCTTCTCCAACAAGGAGATCGCCAACTCGCTGGGCGTGGCCGAGGGCACGATCAAGAACCACGTGTCCAACATACTGAGCAAGCTGGGCGTGCGCGACCGCACCCGGGCAGTGCTCAAGGCCTTCGAGCTGCAGCTGGTGTGAGGTCGGCGGCGGCGCGGGTGTGCGCGTCGCGACGGGGAGGGGCAGGGGAGCGGGAACGGGGTGCCAAGGTGGTCCATGCGTGGCCCGGCCACAGGCATATATATGTCCCCACGCTGGCGTATGGCGCCGATAATCGGGGGTTTATTGCCGTCCAGGCACCCACGCATGGAATGGCCACAGGCCTTGCCACGCAAGGGCCGGGGCCCCGGCGCGATGTAAGAATTCCGTTCAATCACGATCCCGGTTGCTTATCCGGCTGCGCGCACGCGCAGAACCCTGTTACGATTCGCGGCTCGCATCGCAAACACGCCGTGGAATCGGCCCCGGAGACTCCTGAATGACCCGTCTTATCGAGTTCCTGATCGCCTTGGGGATCGTGGCCGGCCTGGCCTTGCTGGTCGGTGTCGTCCTTCCCGACCATCGCCACATCTCCGAGAGCGTGGAAACCAACCGCAAGATGACCATCGTGTACGACACGGTGAACAATCTGCGCCGCTTCAGGGACTGGAATACGCTGGTTCTGCGCGATCCCAAGATCCAGCTGCGCACCTCCGGCGCCGAGTCCGGCGTGGGCGCGCGCCTGGATTATGTCTCCGAGGATGACCGCATCGGCACCGGCAGCTGGGAGATCACCGAGAGCGTCCCGAACCAGAAGGTCGTGATCAAGGTCGACGACGTGGCCCGCGGCAACGACAAGACCGTGCAGTTCCTGCTCGAGCCGACCGGCAAGAACAACCGCAACGTCAAGATCACCCAGACCTACGACGTCGACTACGGCTGGGACCTGATCGGCCGTTACGCCGGCCTGTACGTCAGCCGCCACGTCGGCGACGACATGAAGATGGGCCTGGGCCGCATGACCAACATGCTGGCTTCGGTGCCGAACTTCGACTACCGCGCCGACGGCATCCCGCTGCGTGACCTGAAGCTCGTCGAGGTCCCGGCCGAGGACCTGCTGGTGGTCAACGCCGGCAACGTCGATCGCAGCAACGAGGCGATCAAGCAGTCGATCAAGAACAACCAGGAGTGGATCAAGCGCACGCTCGATGCCAACAACCTGGAAGCCGCCGGCCCGGTGCGCATCATCACCACCGACTTCGGCGCCGAGAAGTACGCGTTCGACGTCGCCCTGCCGGTCCGCCGCAAGGGCTCGGCCGCTCCGGCCGCGGCTGCTGCCGCCGAAGGCGAGGGCGAGGGTGATGCCGAGGACGCCGCCGCCGAAGCCGCCAAGGCCAAGGCTGCCGCCTTCGCCGCCCCGGTTGCCGCTTCCGGCGAGCCGCTGCAGGTCAAGATCCCGGACGGCGCCCCGGTCGAATACGTCCGCACCAAGGCCGGTCGTGCCGCGTTCGGTTCGTTCACCGGCTTCATGGCCGAGCTGGACGCGGTCCGCAACTCGGTCCGTGCCTGGGCGACCACCAACGGCTACGAGGTCACCGACCGTCCGTACGAAGTCTGGGAAGGTGGGGTCGACAAGGCCTTTACCGCCGAGGGCGAGTACGACGTGTACTGGCAGGTCAAGTAAGACCGCCGGCCGGCCCCTGGCCGGTCCTGGCAACCCGGAAAGCGCCGCGGAAGCGGCGCTTTTCGTTTAGGCTGCGGCCCATGGAGGATGCGGCATGAGTGGAACCACGCACGTCCCGGCCAACCCGGTTGCCTGGCCGGCCGCGACCGGTGCGGTGCTGGCGGCGCTGGCGATCGGCCTGTCGGCCTATGCCTCGCACGGCGTCGAGGATCCGCACGCCCGCTCCAACCTGCAGACCGCCGCCCTCTATGCCTTCGGCCACGGCGTGGCCCTGGCGGCACTGTGGCCGCGCGCTGCCGGACGACTGGCGAAGGTCGCATTGCTGGCCGTGCTGCTGGGCACCTTGCTGTTCGCCGGCAGCCTCGCCGGTGGTGCGCTCGCGGGCCTGCCGACCCGGCTGGCACCGGCCGGCGGCATGCTGATGATGGCCGGCTGGCTGGCCTGGGCGGTCTCGGTGCTGAGGGCGCGCTAGCCATGCCGCGCCACGCCCGCGGCTTCGACGTGCAGGCGGCCTGGGACCACCTGGTCCGTCGCGACCGCAGGCTCGGGTCGTGGATGCGCCGGATCGGCCCGTTGCCGCCGGAAGCCGGCTGGCGAAGCAGCTTCGACCCGGTCGATGCACTGGCGCGGGCGATCCTCTACCAGCAGCTCTCGGGCAAGGCCGCGTCCACCATCGTCGGCCGGGTCGAGGCGGCGATCGGCAGCAAGCGCCTGCACCACGACACCCTGTCCCGGGTCGACGACGCCACCCTGCGTGCCTGCGGCGTGTCCGGCAACAAGACCCTGGCCCTGCGCGACCTCGCCGCGCGCGAGGCCCGCGGCGAGATCCCCGGCCTGCGGCGCATGTCGTACATGGATCCGGACCAGATCGTGGAAGCGCTGGTGCCGATCCGTGGCATCGGCCGGTGGACGGTGGAGATGATGCTGATGTTCCGCCTTGGCCGGCCCGACGTGCTGCCGGTGGACGATCTTGGCGTGCGCCGTGGCGCGCAGCTGGTCGATGGGCTGGAGGTGCCGCCCACGCCGACGGTGCTGGCCGCGCGCGGCCATGCCTGGGGTCCGTACCGCACCTACGCCAGCCTTTACCTGTGGCGGATCGCCGACGGCGCCGGTGGCGACGTCACCGCGCCGCGCACCAACCGCTCGCAGGACTGAGGCCTCAGCCGCGCAGCGACATCCGCAACAAGGTGTCGTCGTGGCGGAAGTGGTGGTGGTAGACCGCCGCGGCCGCATGCAGGCCCGCCAGCCAGTAGCCGGCGAAGGCGATCGCCTCGTGCCACCGCTCCAGCAGGTCGCCCAGCTCTGGCCGCAGGTCGAACAGAACCGGCAGCGACCAGCCGCCGATCGCCGGCGCGTGGCCGTGGGCGTTGAGGACCAGGTAGCCAAGCACCGGCATGGACAGCATCAGCGCGTACAGCGACAGCGCGACCAGCCTGGCCAGCAGCATCTGCCACCGTGGTGGCGCCGGCATGATCGGCGGCGCGGTGCCGGTGGCACGCAGCGCCAGCCGTACCCAGGTCAGGAAGAACACCGACAGCCCGAGGAAGTAGTGCGAGGTCTTCATCAGCTCGCGCGGGGCACTGCCGCGCGGGAAGAACCCGCGCAGTTCCATGGTCGCGTACACCGCCACCAGCAACAGCAGGGTCAGCCAGTGCAGGGCGATGAGCGGGGGGCGGTAGCGGGAGACCTGGACGACGGCCATGGCGATGCCTGCGGGACCTTGGGATCCCGAGTATGTGAAGGCACCAGGCTTGGCATCTTGATCAGGCTCAAGCGTTTCTGCCGGGCCGCTCAGGCCCGGGGGAGGTAGCGGTCCAGCAGCAGGTTGCGGAAGCGCTGGTCCGGGTCGATCCGGTGCTTGAGGGCGGCGTAATCGCTCGCCCCTGGATAGGCGCGCAGGAACTGCGCCTGGCTCGCGTGCAGCCGGTACGGCAGGTAGTACCGGCCGCCATGGTCCAGGGCGGCATCGACCAGCCTGCGGGTCCAGGCGGCGGCCGCCTGCTCGGCGCGCTGCCAGCTGCGCTGCTTGTGGTACAGCACGAAGCAGAACACCGGTTCCGGTGCCCAGCGCAGCAGCGAGGTGGTGTCGGCCGGGGCATGGCGGATGGAGATGTTCAACGCCTCGACTTCGGCCTCGCGCAGGATGCGGGCCATGCTGCGCGCGAACGGGGCGAACGCGGCCACCGGCACGAAGTACTCCTGCAACAGGTAGGTGGAGACCCGGCGCGTGCGGGGCTCCAGCGAGGCCACATCCAGGCTGGCCTCGAGGTTGCGCATGACCACCCGGGGCTCGGCGAGCACGCCTTCGGTGAGCACCCGGTCGCGCACGCGGTGTCCGGCGGGCAGCTCGGTTGCCGCCCAGATCAGGTTCTGTTCGCGGGTGTAACGCGCCCCGGTGGGCAGCAGCCGGCGTGCGTCCGTGAGCGGGGCCGCGGTGCGGCGCCAGGTCACTGCCACGGGTGCGTCGAATGCCGGTGGCGCCAGGTCGGCGTTGTGCAGCACCACCGTGGGATCGGCCAGTACTTCGCTGCCGAACCAGTCCGGGTACTCGTCAAGGGAGACACGCCGGGCATGGCGGGCGATCGCGGTGTTGGGCGCCAGGTCCAGCTCGACCTCGGTGACCACGCCCAGGCCGCCGTAACCGCCAAGCACCGCGCCGAACAGTTCGCCGTCACTCTCGCGTGACAGCTCGCGAACCTGGCCCGAAGCATCCACCAGTTGTAGCGCACGCACCGTGCCGGCGATCGCGCCGTGGCCCACGTAGCGGCCGTGGCAGTTGACCGATACCGAACCACCGATGCTGAAGTTGCTGTAGCTCTGCATGACCTTGACCGACAGGTCGTGCGGATCGAGCAGCTCCTGCAGGCGGCGCCAACGCATGCCCGCCTGCACCCGGGCACGCAGCGCGGATGCGTCCAGCCAGAGCAGGCGGTCCATGCGCGACAGGTCCAGCTGCAGCGCGCGCGGAGCACGGGTCTGCCCGCCCATGCTGTAGCGGCCGCCCGCGATGCACACCGCTCCCTCCCAGCGTTGCAGAGCGGCCGCGACGCCGGCGGTGCCAGGCGGGCGGACGATGCCGGCTATGCGGGTGTGGTCGAGGGCGGCGATGTCGCCGGCATCGATGCCTGCCTGGGGCGCCGGTGCCCGGCAGCCGGCCAGGGAAGCGCCGGCGCCCATCGCCAGCGCGGCTCCGATGAAGCGGCGACGTCCTGGCTCAGGCGGCCGCGCCGGCATCGCCGTGGAAGCGCCAGTGCCAGGGTTCGTAGACGATGCCGTGCGGGTTGTCGCGCGGATAGCTCATGCGGAAGCCGAAGGCCGCGGCATGGGCCTGCAGCCAGGCGAAGGCGGCGGTGGACTCGAACGATTCCTCGGCCGGCGGTTCGCCAGGCGTGCCGATGTCCAGCGCCCTGCCGTCGTGGTGCTCGCTGTAGCCGGGAGCCGCGTTGACCGTGAGGATCCGGTCCAGCGTCTGCCCGCGCGCCAGCTTCCGCTCGAAGATGCCCAGCTGGTAATCGTGGCTGCGGTAGCCGGAGATGGCTTCCAGCGCCACGCCGTCGGCCCCGGCGGCGCGGCGCATCGCCAGCCAGGCGCGGGCAGCGCCGGGCAGCAGCCACAGTGGTCGCTGCCAGCGGTCGCGACCGGCGAAGGCCAGCCATTCGGGTTCGGGCAGCGGCTCCAGGCCGGTGCGTGACTCGTAGGCTTCGGCGTCGATGCCCAGAGCGGCCAGGCGCTGCTGCAGGCGTTCAAGCGGCAGGAAGCCCGGTGGCGGCAGCGGGCCGCGACCGGGGTGCGCCTCGTCCGCGGCCAGTGCGTCCAGCGCCTCGTCGATGCCCGGCTCGCGCGCCAGCCTCGGCACCAGCGCCAGCACGCCCTCGTCGCGCACCGTGGCCAGGTAACGGCCGTCGCGCTTGCGCCGCAGCACGGTGTGGGACTGGGCGATGGCGCGGGCGTCGGTGTTGCCGCGTGCGCGCAGCAGGCAGGCAGGCCATAGTTCGATATGCCCGGTGTTGACCAGGCGGGTGCGCAGGGGCTGGGGAGGCAGGTGCATGGCTGCAAGCCTAGGCCGGCGCCGGCGTCGCCGCCACCCCGATCCCCGCCTGGCGTGTCAGCGCTGGGCGCCGGCGGCCTCGTGCAGTCGCGCCAGCAGGTCCTGCGGGCGTTCCGGGCTCAGCAGGACGTAGCGGCCGTCGCGACGCGGCAGTACCACCACCCGTTCGTTGCGGGTGAGCAGGCAGAAGGCGCGGGCGCGGTTGCGCAGCAGGTAGTGGCCGGCGCGGAAGCCGGGCAGGCCCATGCCCCAGAGGCGCACGCTCGGCTTCAGGTCGGTGTGCTCGTCCAGGTCGACGATGCGCGCGTGTTCCAGGTCCAGCATTTCCAGCGGGACCTTCTGGGTGAACAGGCCGCCGGCCCGGACCCACAGCTGGCGGCCGCGGATGCGTATGCGCCGGTAGCGCAGCAGGACCAGCGGGCCGACGACCGCCAGGGCGATGGCGAACATCATCACCAGCCACGCCGGCACCGTGCGGGACGGATCCGGCTGCAGCAGCGCCTCGCCGCGCAGGGCGAACACCGCGGCCACCAGTGCGACCCAGATGGCGGGCAGCACCCACAGCGTGCGCGCCGTGGGCGGGCTGACCTCGAACTCGGCTCCGGACGCGACGGTGCGGGTCATGCGCGGATCCTTGTCAGCGCGCCAGCAGCAGGCCGGCGGCGAGGGCGAGGGCGGAAGCCAGAGCCAGCACGGGCGCCACGCGGGAAGCGGGGCGGCCCGCGCGGCGCTCGATCAGGCGGACGACATGCAACATGGCGTTGTCCTTCGGTCAGGCCGGCCGCTTGAACACCAGTACCGGCGAGGCGACGGTGGGCGTGGAATGGATCACGTTGACCAGTTCCCAGCCAAGACGGCCGTGGCGGTCCATCTCCTCCTGCAGCTGCTCCACCTTGTAGCCGCCCAGCATGCCGGTCTTCAGTTCGACCGCCAGGTACCTCCATTGCGTGGTGCTCATGGCTCATCCTCCGGGTTCTGTCCGTCCGGCTTCTGCAGCCGGCCTGCCTTGCGCAGCGCATCGCGCAGCACGTACTCGATCTGGGCGTTGAGGCTGCGCAGCTCGTCGTCCGCCCAGCGCTGGGTCGCCGCCAGGATCTCGGCACTGATGCGCAGCTGGAACGCCTTGCGTTCGGTCATGGTCCCGGGCGCCCCCGGCGCATGTACAGGACGGTCGATACCACCAGCACGTTGACGGCCAGCACCATCACCAGCGCCACCGTGGTGGCGGCGCCCTTGCTGTCGCCGGCGAAGTACAGGCCGACGGCGCCCAGCAGGATGACCAGCCCCATCAGCGCCCAGCGCAGGGCCAGGCCCCGCGCGTGGGCGTCGTCGTAACGGGCGTACCAGGCGGCCACGCACAGCGCGGGGAGTCCGGTGATGGCGACGACCAGGGCGGCAACCACGTTCATCGCATCGACCTCAGTACAGCGAACCGGCGTTGACGATCGGCTGGGTGCCGCGGTCGCCGCACAGCACGACCAGCAGGTTGCTGACCATCTGCGCCTTGCGCTCCTCGTCCAGCTGGACGACGTCGTTCTTCTGCAGCTCGGCCAGGGCCATCTCGACCATGCCCACCGCGCCGGCGACGATCCGGGTGCGGGCGGCGATCACCGCGTTGGCCTGCTGCCGCTGAAGCATCGCCTGGGCGATCTCCGGGGCGTAGGCCAGGTGGCTGATGCGTGCCTCGATCACCTCGACGCCGGCCGTGCCCAGGCGCTCGGCGATCTGCGCCTGCAGGTGCTCGGAGATTTCCTGCGGATGGCTGCGCAGCGCGATCTGGCCCTCGTCGTGCTGGTCGTAGGGATAGCTGGAGGCCATCGCTCGCAGCGCCGCCTCGGACTGGATGTGGACGAAGCTCTCGTAGTCGTCGACGTTGAACACCGCCTCGGAAGCATCGACCACCTGCCACACGATCACCGCGGCGATCTCGATCGGGCTGCCGTCCAGGTCGTTGACCTTGAGCTTGCCGCTCTCGAAGTTGCGCACGCGCTGGCTGACCTTGCGCTTGGAATAGAAGGGGTTGTTCCAGCGCAGGCCGGCTTCCTTGACCGTGCCCACGTACTTGCCGAACAGGCTCAGGACCGCGGCCTGGTTGGGCTGGATCGTGTACAGGCCGGTGAACGCCGCAAGGGTCGCGGCCAGGCCGATGACCGAGCCGGCCAGGCGGACCGGGTCGGCCGGCGCGCCGTGGCCGCCTACCCCGGAGATGAACAGCCAGAACGTGGCCAGGGCGATGACGAAGCCGGCCAGCACCACGGGAATGCCAGGCAGGGAATTGATCGGACGCTCTTTCATGGTCTCTCTCCAGGTGACGGGTCTATCTGATATCAAAACGATATCAATCGTCAATAGGGCATTCGTCAGCCGGTCTTGCGTGGGAGAGAGCAGGGAGGGGCGGAGAGGGTGGTGGCCAGCAGTGGCACCGAACCTCGTCCGCGCTGCACCCGTATACGCCGGTGCAAGAGGGGATCCCCGCCGGCAGGAAAGGGAGGCCGAATACAATGAAGGCCCCGTTGCCCTGCGAAGCCTGCCCATGGTCCGTATCGGAACCCCGCTGTCCCCCCACGCCACCCGCGTCCTGCTGCTCGGCTCGGGCGAACTGGGCAAGGAAGTGGCGATCGAGCTGCAGCGCCTGGGCGCGGAGGTGATCGCCGCGGACCGCTACGCCGATGCCCCGGCCATGCAGGTCGCCCACCGCAGCCACGTGCTGGACATGCTCGACACCTTCGCCCTGCGCGAGCTGATCGCGAAGGAGAAGCCGGACCTGGTGGTGCCGGAGATCGAGGCCATCCATACCGAGACCCTGGTGCAGCTGGAGACCGAGCATGGCCAGAAGGTGGTGCCGACCGCGCGCGCCGCGCGCCTGACCATGGACCGCGAGGGCATCCGCCGCCTGGCCGCCGAGACCCTGGGCCTGCCGACCTCGCCCTACCGTTTCGTCGACACGCTGGAGGAGTACCGCGAGGCGATCGCCGTGGTCGGCCTGCCGTGCGTGGTCAAGCCGGTGATGTCGTCCTCGGGCAAGGGCCAGAGCACGGTGCGCGAGGAGTCGCAGGTCGAGGCGGCCTGGGAATACGCGCAGACCGGCGGCCGCGCCGGTGCCGGCCGCTGCATCGTCGAGGGCTTCATCGACTTCGACTACGAGATCACCCTGCTGACCGTGCGCCATGCCGGCGGCACCGACTTCTGCGAGCCGGTCGGCCACCTGCAGCGTGATGGCGACTACCGCGAGAGCTGGCAGCCGCAGCCGATGTCGCCGCGCGCGCTGGAGCGTGCGCGGGAGATCGCGCGCACGATCACCGACGACCTCGGTGGCTGGGGCGTGTTCGGCGTGGAGCTGTTCGTGAAGGGCGACGAGGTGTGGTTCTCGGAAGTGTCGCCGCGGCCGCACGACACCGGCCTGGTCACCCTGGTCTCGCAGGACCTGTCGCAGTTCGCGCTGCACGCGCGCGCCATCCTCGGCCTGCCGGTGCCGGTGATCCGCCAACACGGGCCCAGCGCGTCCTGCGCGCTGCTGGCCAGCGGCCACGGCGTGCCGGTGTTCTCCGGGATCGATGGGGCGCTGGCTGCGCCGGACACGGCGCTGCGCCTGTTCGGCAAGCCGAAGGTGGAAGGCCAGCGCCGGGTGGGTGTCACCCTCGCCCGCGGCGAGGACATCGGGCAGGCGCGCGCGACGGCGCGCGATGCCGCCGCGGCGATCGGGATCGAACTGCTGCCCTGAGCGGGCAGCGGCGGGTCAGAGCGGTGCGGCGAAGCGGGCGCCGGCCAGGCGGATGCTCCACACCAGCTCGACCATCGCGAGGTTGTTGAGCAGCGGCTCGCCGGCCAGCAGCAGCCAGTAGCCGCTGCCATCGATCCACAGGGGGATGAACGACCACTCAGGCAGCAGCATGTCCGGGTCGGAGTGGAACGCCACCCGCTGCGCGCCGGCCCAGCCGCGCCTGGCCTGGCGCGCGGCGAAGGCCGAGTAGTCGGCCGCGGCGGCGCTGAGGGTTTCGGCCAGTTCCTGGTCCAGGCCGGAATGGCCCAGGCAGAAGCCGCTGTCCGAAGCCAGTACCGCGCGGCGCTCGCCTGACAGCGGCGCGATCACGTGCTGGGCGAAGTCGCCCAGGCGCACGTCCGGTGCCGGCACCTGGCGGCGCAGCACCTGCACCCACTGCTTTTCCTGCAGCTGCTGCAGCATGCGGCCGCTGCGGTCCTGTTCCTGGCGCCAGCTCGCCAGCGGCATCGCCTGCTGGCCGCAGAGCAACGCCTGCACCGCGCGCTGCGAGGGGCCCGGCTCGGGCGAGGAGAAGCCGTGCAGCGCACCGCGCGGGGTCGGCAGCAGCCACATCGCCGCCGCATCGGCGGGGATGTCGGTGGTGGTCGGGTCGACGAGGTCCAGGCTCATGGGCTTCCGTTGCGTGGGGAGGGCACTTCGGCGCGGTCACCGATGGCCGCGTGCTGTTCCAGCCAGTCGGCGACCCGTTCCCAGCGGTCGCCCACGGCGATCTCGTGGCGCCGCAGGTCGCGGCTGGCGAGCATGAAGGCGTACTTGTCCTGGCAGGAGAGGCAGTGGTCGAGGAAGTCGTGCTCGATCCGCGCCGCCTGCAGCGGGTCGCCGTCCAGCAGTGCTTCCACCACCCGGGTCGCCAGCCGCCGCGAATGGTCCGGGCTGGCGCGGCGCACCCGCGCCGGCACGTCGGCCGAGGGCTGGGCGAACACGCTCCAGCGCGTGGCCAGGGCGGTCGTCGGCGGCAGCACGTGGCCGTGTGCGTGGCGGGCGAAGGCTTCGGACACGTAGGGCGCCAGGCGCCCGCTGGCCAGGTGCAGCGCGGCCTGGCGCAGCGCGGTGTCGGTGCGCGGCAGGGCCACGAACAGGTCGGCCAGCGCGCCCTGCACCGGCTCGGTGTCGCCCAGCTGCAGCGCCGCCTGCAGCCGCGCCAGGTGCGCGGCCGCGTCCTGCGGCGCGCGGGCCACGGCGCGGGTGCGTTCGCGGAATTCGCGGCGTGCGGTCAGGGCGGCGCTCATGTCAGTCCAGCAGGGTGTCCATCAGGTCGATCATGAATTCCGCGTCCTCGCGTTCCATCGGTTCGAACCCGGCGGGCAGGCCCAGCGCCTGCAGTACCTGGGCGTCGCCGGTATCGGCCGGATCGACCGCGAGCAGGGCCTGCGCCAGCGGCGCGAGGTCCGCGTCGGCCACGCGCGGATGCGCCAGCAGCACGTGGCTGATATCGCGCAGCCTGCTCTCCACCAGCACCTTCAGCCGCTCGCGGGTGATGCGGGCGAGGGCGTGGTAGGCCGAGGCGAGGAAGAAGCCGGCATCGACCTGGCCGTTGAGGGTCATGCGCGCGGCGGCCTGGTAGCTGCTGGCCGGCTCCCACTGGATGTCGTGTTCGGTGAGGTCGGCCGGTTCCAGCAGGCGCAGGCCGACCAGGCGCACGTCACGGTTGTCGGTCACGGCGATGCGGCAGCCGGGGCGCAGGTCCTCGACGTGGTCGGCCGGGGACGCCGCGGCGGTGGCGATCACCATCTCGTTGGAATGCGCCTTCGGCCGCGCGAAGGCCCGGTAGCCCTGGTCGCGGATCATCGCGGTGGCGTCGAACGGATTGGCGTAGACCAGGTCGGCCAGGCCATCGGCCAGCATCTGCGCCTGCTCGCGTGCATCGGCCGGCATCAGCAGGTGCAGGCGGGTGCCGGAGCGGTGCTGCAGCAGGGTCGCCAGCATGTACCAGCCGGGGAAGTTCTCCGGCGCGAAGTCGGGGGCGACCAGCAGGTTGAGGGTCATGCGCACGCCTCCGCCGCTTCCTGCCTGAGCCAGTCGCGGTAGAGCGGCAGCACCTCCTCGATCGCGCGGCGCGAAGGTTTGCGCCGCACCGAGGTGTAGCCGACCACGCGGCCCTCGCGCACGTTGGGCAGGGCGGTGGCGTAGACCCAGTAGTGCTTGCCGTCCTTGCGCAGGTTCTTGACGTAGCCGTGCCACTTGCGGCCGGCCTTCAGCGTGTCCCACAGGTCGGCGAAGGCGGCGCGCGGCATGTCCGGGTGGCGCAGGATGCTGTGCGGGGCGCCGATCAGCTCCTCGCGGCTGTAGCCGCTGAGTTCGACGAAGGCCTCGTTGGCGTGGGTGATCACGCCGTCCAGGCCGGTACGCGAGACGATCAGGCGCCCGTCCGGATACGGCACTTCCTCGTCGGTCCAGTAGACGGTGCGGCTGGTGCCGTCATGGCAGGTATGCACGGCGCGCTGGTGCGGGCCGGTCGGCGGGCTCATGTCCGGGAGGCGGCTCATCGGCGACCCTCAGACGATGCGGCCGAGGACCTGGGCGGCCCGCTTGATGTCGAGGAAGGCCAGGCCGAGCTTGACCTCGGCACGGGTCAGCACGGTCAACACCGCCTCTTCGCCGGCGGCGGTCATGATCACGTAGCCATGCTCGCCCTGGACCAGGACGCGCTCGAGGCGCCCGCGGCCGAGCTCGCGCGCGGTGCGCTCGCCGAGGGAGAGCAGGGCGGCGGACATGGCGCCGATGCGGTCCTCGTCCATGCCCTGCGGCATGGCGGCGTCGATCAGCAGGCCGTCGATGGAGACGAGCGCGGAGGCTTCGATGTCGGCGCTGGAGCCGTTGAGGTCTTCCAGGGTCTGCCGGATCTGGGCGGCGCGCGGGTTGTGATGGAGGGGGATGGCGTTCATGGCGCGAATTGCATCACGCGCCATCCGCAGCCCTTTTGATCAGGATCAATCGCCGCCGACGTCCCGACGAGCGGCCAGGTCGACCCATACCAGGTGGTGGTCGCTGCCATCTGCGATCGCCGCGGCCGGGTCGGTCGAGGCTGGCCAGAACACCCCGCTGCCGATGGCCTCGAAGCCGGTGGAGGGGATCACGTAGTCCAGCCGCATCGTGCCCGAGCGCGGGCCGAAGTCGCCGGTCACGTGCTCCGGTGCGCCGACGCGCCTGAGTCCGGCCGCGGCATAGGCGCGCGCCTTCTCCGCACCGCCCTCGGAGCGCGGCGTGGCCATGCGCAGCACGCGCGGATGTTCGAGCAGCCCGAGGATGGCCTCGTGGTGGCCATCGCCATCGGCAGGATCGTTGTTGAGGTCGCCGGCGACCACGAAGCGCTCGCCCTCGGCCAGGCCACCGCAGCGGCCGGCGTCGTCGCACAGCCAGGCGTCATCGCCGCCGGAGATGTAGTGGCGCCAAAGCTCGATCTCGTCGGCATTGCGCGCGCCGTTGCGGTCTTCCGGACCATCGAACACCGGCGGGGTCGGATGCGAGACCAGGAAGTGCACGGTGCCTTGCGGCGTGCGCACCGGAACGTCCCAGTGCGACTTGGACGACAGCCGCAGCTGTGCCCACACCGCATCGTCGTGCCAGGGCTTGCCGGTGGCCGGATCGATCGGCCGGCGCGCGCCGGGCATCGTGCTCCAGCGCAGCAGCTGGAAGCTGCGCACCGCATCGGCATCGATCGGATGCCGCGACAGCACCAGCATCCCGTACTGGCCCGGGTGCAGGCCGTAGCCCCAGGCATCGTTGCCGCGCGCCCGGCCTTCGCCACCGATCGTGCCATTGCGGTCCAGGTCCAGTCCGCTGGGCGCGCCGGTGTTGACCGGGGCCAGGTAGCGGTAGGGATAGTGCAGCGGCTCGCCGCCGCCGGGCTGGGCCTGCTCGAGGTATTCGCGCTGGAACAGGTCGGCCGCGCGGCCAGCCTCGTCATGGTCGAACTCGTTGACCAGCACCAGGTCCGGACGCACCCGCTGCAGCACCGCCGCGACCTTGCGCGCGCCCGCGTCGCCGCCCTGCAGGCGCGCGACCAGGCCGCCGGCCTGGTCGTCGTAAAGGGAGACGTTGTAGGTGGCAACGCGCAGCGGCGCGTCGTCGCGCGGCTCGTCGGCGGCTACCGGGGCCGGGGTGGAACAGGCGCTCAGCATCGCGGCCAGCAGCGGAATGATCGGGAGGACGGTTCGCATGCGCGGATCTTCGCACGCCTCCGCGCCTCAGTCCGGGAACGGCAGCCATCCGCGTCCGTTGAACGCTTCCAGCGGACGGAAGCGGCGCTTGTAGTCCATCTTGTCGTGGCCGTCGATCCAGTAGCCCAGGTACAGGTGCTGCAGGCCCTCGCGCCGCGCCCATTCCAGCTGCCGCAGGATGCCCAGCGTGCCCAGGCCGCGCGCGGCTTCTTCCGGTTCGTAGAAGGTGTAGACCGCGGACAGCCCGTGTGGCGCGCGATCGGTCACCGCGACCGCCAGCAATCTTCCCGGGCCGGTGGAGCCGGGCGTGGGCGCCAGCCGCAGCTCGAGGAAGCGCGTATCCGACCACGCGCCGACCAGGAACTGGTCGAACTCGGCGGTGCCGTGGTCGTCCATGCCACCGTCGCGATGGCGCGCGCGCAGGTAGCGCTGGTAGAGGTCGAAATGCTCGTCGGTGCGCTGCGCCGGGACGATGCGCGCGCTGACGTCGGCGTTGTGGCGCAGGCAGCGGCGCTGGCTGCGGTCGGGCTGGAAGCGGTCCACCGGGATGCGCACCGCCACGCAGGCACGGCAACCGGCGCAGTAGGGGCGGTAGACGATGTCGCCGGAGCGGCGGAATCCCCACTCCAGTGCGCGCGGATAGACCAGGCCCAGTCGCGGGTCGCGCGGATCCAGCACCAGGTCGCGTGCCTCGCGGTCGGGCCAGTAGCCACACGGGTGCCCGCCGGTCTGGTACAGGCGCAGGTCTTCGGCGGGAGTGGTGTCGTGGCCCATGGCATCGCGGTCGACGTGTGCATGCAGCATAGCGCCGTGGATGCGCGCGGTGGCGCTAACCGGCTGGTTCCTGAACACGGCCGGCGGCGGGGTCAACGGCCAGGGACGCAGGGGCGTTTTCCCCTCCGTGGCCATCACGTCACGCCTTTACCTGGAGACAAACACGTGAACAAGACCCCTTACCTGATCGCCGCCGCGCTGCTGGCCGTCACCGCCGGGGCCGCCATGGCCCAGGACACCGCGGCCCCCGCCGCCCAGGCCAAGCCGCGCGTGTCGCTGGACGCCAACAAGGACGGCGTGGTCGATCGTACCGAGGCCGCGGCGCATCCGCGCCTGGCCGAGCGCTTCGACGAGCTGGACCGCAACAAGGACGGCAAGCTGCAGCGCGACGAACTGCCGCGCATGAAGCACCCAGGCCGCCATGGTGGCCGCGGCGGCCACGGCTTCGGTGGCTTCGGCTTCGCCGGCCCGGGTGCCGATACCGACAAGGACGGCCGCATCAGCAAGGCCGAGGCCCTGGCGGCGGCTACCAGCCACTTCGAGCGGATGGACGTGAACAAGGACGGCTTCATCGACAAGGCCGACCGCGAAGCGATGGCCAAGTCGCGCCGCGAAGCGTGGTTCAAGCGCGTCGACACCGACGGCGATGGCAAGCTGAGCCAGGCCGAGCTGGATGCGGCCAAGGCCAAGCGTGGCGAGCGCGGTGAGCGCGGTGGCCATCGCGGCCACGGCGCCGAGGCTGCGGCGAAGAAGTAAGCCGCGCGCCTAGCGCGGTGCCTGATCCGGCGTCCCCGCGGGGGCGTCACTGGCCGGCGGGGTGGGGGAGATGCGGAAGCGCACCTCTTCCTCCCCGCCGCCCTGCGTCTGGGGAGCTGCTTCGACTGCAGGCGGTGCCTCGACCGGCGCCGGGCGACGCAGCCAGATGATCACCGCCACCGCGGCGATCACCGCCAGCAGGCCGATGCGCACGCGCCAGGCCCAGCGGTTGCCGGCCGGCTTGTCGCCGGGCAGTTCCATCGGTCCGACCGCCGAAGGCGGCAGGTCGGAGTACGAGCGGGTGGTGGCCAGCAGGCCGTGCTGGCGCAGCAGTTCGCGCGCACGCGGCTGGTCCTCGGGAATGCGCACCCACACTGCCGGCTGCTTGTTCATCGCGGTCGGCTCGGCATAGCTGAACTGTCCGCTGCGGCGGCTGCGGTAGGAGCGCGGCTGGCTGATGTGCACCGGGATTCCGGCGTCCTCCAGCAACCTGGCCACGCCTTCGACGGTTTCCAGGCGCTGGCTGGTGAAGATCTGGCGCATGGCTTACTCCTGGGCCGGCACGGCGCGCGCGGCATCGCTGTCGGGCACTACGCGGATCAGGCCTTCCTGGGCGGTGCTGGCGACCAGCCGGCCCTGGCGGTCGAAGATCTGTCCGCGGGCGAGCCCCCGCGAAGCCTGGCTGCTGGGGCTGTCGAGCGAGTACAGCAGCCAGTCGTCGGCACGGAACGGGCGGTGGAACCACAGCGCGTGGTCGAGCGAGGCCATCTGCACGTTGGGCGTGTAGTAGCTGATCCCGTGCGGGAAGGTCGCCGTGCCCAGCAGGTGGAAGTCCGAGGCATACGCCAGCAGCGCCTGGTGCAGTTCGGCCGGGATGTCGCCGACGTTCTCGCGCAGGCGGAACCAGACCTGCTGGTAGGGCGGGCGCTTGGGCGGGTTGAGCTCGTCGCGCGGATATACGTGGCGGAACTCGAACGGACCGCCGCGCGACAGCCAGCGCTGGACCTTGGTCGGCAGGGTGGCCATCACGTCCGGCGGCACCGGATCGGCCGGGGAGATGTCCTCCGGCTGCGGCACCTCGGGCATCTTCAGCTGGTGCTCGGCGCCGGTCTCGCCGTCCTGGAAGGAGGCGGCGCAGAAGAAGATCACCTTGCCGTGCTGGATCGCGGTGACCCGGCGCACCGAGAAGCTGCCGCCGTCGCGGGTGCGGTCCACGTCGTAGACGATCGGATGTTCGATATCGCCGGCGCGCAGGAAATAGGCGTGCAGCGAATGCACCTGGCGGCCGTTGTCGATCGTGGCCTGGGCGGCGGCCAGCGCCTGGCCCAGCACCTGTCCGCCGAACACGTAGCGGGTACCGATGTCCCGGCTCTGGCCGCGGAAGAGGTTGTCCTCCAGCCGTTCCAGGGCGAGCAGGTCGATCAGTTCGGAAACCACGGGGCCAAGGACAGCGGACACGGGCAGGCCAGTTGTTCGGGAGGACTGGCGATTATACGGCTGGCCGCTTGCGGCCCCTGCAACGTCAGCGGCAACGGGCGGGGCCGCAGGAACCTGCGTTCAAGGCGCGGCGGGCGGCGGATCGGGCAGGCGTCGAAGCGGGATCGCGGCCAGCACCTGCTCCCACGGGAAGCGCGGGCCGGGGTCGAGCTTGCGCTGCACCCGCAGCGCCGGATCGTCGCTGGCCGGTACCTGTTCGCGGTCCAGGTCCTCGTGGCCGGTGATGTAGCGCAGTGCAGGCAGGTCCAGGGCCAGCTGCCGCAGCAACGCGACAAGGGCCCGGACCTGCGCCTCCGGATAGGGTTCGTCCATGGCCTGGCGGCGCGAGTCCAGCCAGTCCGGCCAGCGGCCGCGGTTGACCAGTTCGATGCCGATGGCGCGCTCGTTCCAGCCACGCACGTGGTGGGCGATGCGGTCCTCGGGCACGTAGCGCAGCACCGTGCCGTCGCGGTCCACGTAGTAATGGCCGCTGTTGCCGGTGCCGCTGGCGTAGAGCACGCGCTCGCCGTACTCGCGCGCGGTGGCAAGGTCCGGCAGCTCGGTGCAGTGGACCACGACCAGGTCGACCTGCCCCGGGAGGCGCCGCGCGAGCCGTTCCACGTAGGGCAGGGGCTGGTCGATCACGGTCGGCGGGGGCAGGGGCGGCATGGGCCGGGATGCTAGCATCCGCGCATGCCTGCACCCTCCCGACCTCCCGCGGACAGCCCGCTGGGGCTACTGATGTCGACCCTGCCGCGCGCCGGCCGGGTGGAATGGATCGGCTTGCGTCCGGCCCGCGGCGCGGCCATGCGCGAGGTCGACAGCGTCGAGGCGGCGGTCGGCGCCGGCCTGTCCGGCGACCGTTACAAGGGCGGCAGCGGAAAGCGCGACGTGACCCTGATCCAGGCCGAGCACCTGCCGGCGATCGCGGCCCTGGCCGGGCACGACGCGCTCGCCCCGGCAACCCTGCGCCGCAACCTGGTGGTGTCCGGGATCCCGCTGGTCGCGCTCAAGGGCCGACGCTTCCGCATCGGCGAGGTGGTGCTGGAAGGCACCGCACCCTGCGATCCATGCTCGCGCATGGAGGAGGCGCTGGGCCCGGGCGGCTTCAATGCGATGCGCGGCCATGGCGGCCTGTGCGCGCGCATCGTCTCCGGGGGCACCCTGCGCCTGGGCGATGCGGTCGAGGCGCTGGCGGAGGACCCGGCGTGAGCCGTGGCCACTGCATCCTCTCCCACGGTTTCGAGAGCGGCCCGGACGCGACCAAGGTCACCGCCCTGGCCGAAGCGGCCGAGGCCCTGGGCTTCACCACCGAACGCCCGGACTACACCGACCTGGATGCGCGCAGCGACATCAGCCGCGTCGGCGACGTGCCGGCGCGCCTGCAGCGCCTGGTCGGGCTCGCCACGCGCGCGGCCGAGCGTGGCGGACCGGTGGTGCTTGCCGGTTCCAGCCTGGGCGCCTACGTCTCGGCGACGGCCTCGCTGCAGGTGCCCACGCGCGCGCTGTTCCTGATGGTGCCGCCGGTGAAAATGGGGCCGATGCCGGGGCTGGATGCCGCCGCGGTGCAGACCTCGGTGGTGCACGCCTGGCACGACGAGATCATCCCGGCGATGGACGTCATCGAGTGGGCGCGCGCGCGTTCGGCGCGGCTGCTGCTGCTGGACGACAGCCATCGTCTGTCCGCGCACGTGGACGCCACCGCGCGCGCCTTCGCCGAACTGCTGGAAACCCTCTAGCAGCCTGTTGAAATTCGACCCGGCGAAGCCCCCGACTCGGTCGGCAGCGCGGATTTCTCGCTGCTCAAGCGCTCCGCAAGCGCGTCCCGCGCTCTGAAACAAGCCCGCTTTCGGGCTTCCAGGCGCACCTTCCCCGCCGGGGCCGCCATCACGCGGCCCCCGCGGCAATCAGCTTCGGCAGGCGGACGAGGTTGCTCGCCGCCATCGCCAGCTGAAACAGCGCCTCGACCTTCGTAAGGCCGCGCTGCTTGACCTGACGCATTCCGGCAGCCGCCTTGAGCCATCCGAAGTGCGTTTCGATCCAGGCGCGCGTCCGCAGGCTGATCGCATACCCGGCGTGTCGGGTAGTGCGGCCATCGATGGCGCTGCGGCGGTGCGAGGTGTTCTGCGCAACGTGCGGGGTGATACCCATGGCCCGACAGCCCGCGACGAAGTCCGCCGTGTCGTACCCCTTGTCCGCGGCCAGCGTGCGCCGTCGTCGGCCGCGCAGCGAACCAAGCATCGCCAACGCCGCGTCACGCTCACCATGGCCGCTGGCCTGCGTGACACACGCTGCACGCACCAGGCCGCTGCGATGCTCCATGAGCACATGGGCCTGGTAGCTCAGCTGCGCCCCGGTATTGCCCTTGCGGTAAAGCCTGGCGTCCGGATCGCTGGCCGATTCGTGCGTGTCGTTGCGACGCTTCTGACCCTTGAAATCAGGCTGGGCGTTGCGATGCCCACCACCCGGTGGGTCCTTCGGCGTCCCATCCTTGGGACGGAAGCTCTTGTGCGAGGCCCACGCCTGCAGCAGCGTGCCGTCGACCGAGAAATGCTCGTCCGACATCAGGCCCCGCTTTTCCGCCAACCGCACCACCTCGGCCAGAAACTCGCTCGCCACCTCGTTTCCGTTCAAGCGATCCCGGTTCTTCGAGAACACGGAGTGATCCCAGACCGGCTCGTCGATCGCGATACCGACGAACCAGCGGAACAGCAGGTTGTAGTGGAGCTGCTCCATCAGCATCCGCTCGCTCCGGATCGAGTAGAACAGCTGCAGCAGCTGCGCCCGCATCAGTTTCTCCGGCGCGATGGAGGCGCGGCCGGTATCGGCGTACAGCGCCGAAAACAGGCCGCTCATGCGCCTGAGCGCCTCATCGGCCAGCTCCCGAATGGATCGGAGCGGATGGTCCGCCGGGACGAAGTCGGCGAGCTTGGCGACCGTGAACAACGATTCCTGAGTGACGTCTGCACCGCGCATCCCACGCCCTCCACTATGGCTGAGGTCGATATCGCAAACAGAGGGCTTGAAAGCAAGCTCTGGCGCGGGAGAATTTCAACAAGCTGCTAGGTGCCCGCACGGCCGCGGTCGTGTCGGTTCAGCCCGGCACGCCCGCGCCGGACGAGGCCGTGGCGTACCTGCGCACGCGACTGGCCCTGATGGGCCTGGGCGCGGCGCGGATCGCCACCTCGGCGGCATCGCCCAGTGGCGGCGAGCGGCTGAAGGCGGCCCTGGCCTGCGTGCTCGATGCCGCCTGACCGCCGCAGCTGCTCCTGCTCGAGGAGCCGGACAACCACCTCGACCTGGCCTCGAAGGAGGCCCTTGAAGAGGTGCTGCGTGGCTATCCCGGCGCGCGGGTGGTGGTCTCGCACGAGGATGCCTTCCTCGACCGGCTGGGCCTGGATACGCGCCTGCAGGCCGGTCCGGAAGGCTGGGTCGTCGCCCAATGGTGAACGCCGCCATGCCCGCCGGGCTGGCGCCGCCGCGCCCGATGGCCGACCATTCGCATCCATGCCGATGCCCGACAGCCGCCCCGCGGCCGGGCGGCCCTGACCGCGAGTCCGCTTCCCGATGAAGTTCTTCGTTTCCTGCGCCAAGGGCCTGGAGTACCTGCTTGCCGACGAGCTGGTCGCGCTGGGCGCCAGCCGCGCCACCGCCGCCAGCGCCGGCGCCAATGCCGAGGGCAGCCTGGCCGATGCGCAGCGTGCCGTGCTGTGGTCGCGCCTGGCCAGCCGCGTGTTGTGGCCGCTGGCCAGCTTCGACTGCCCGGACGAGCAGGCGCTGTACGACGGGGCCGCCGCCGTGCCGTGGACCGAACACCTGGCCGAGGGCCACACCCTGGCCGTGGACGCGCACGTGTCGGGTGACGCGATCACCCATGCGCGCTTTGCCGCGCAGCGGGTCAAGGACGCGGTGGTCGATGTGTTCCGCGCCGAAGGCCTGGAGCGTCCCTCGGTCGACGTGGATGCGCCGGACCTGCGCCTGAACCTGTCGCTGCGCAAGGGCAGGGCCACGCTGTCGGTGGACCTGGGTGGGGGTGCGCTGCACCGGCGCGGCTGGCGCAGCTCGCAGCACGAGGCGCCGCTGAAGGAGAACCTCGCCGCGGCCGTGCTGCTGCGGGGTGGCTGGCCGAAGATGTACGCCGAAGGCGGCGCGTTGCTGGATCCGATGTGCGGCAGCGGCACGCTGCTGGTCGAAGGCGCGCTGATGGCCGCCGACGTCGCACCCGGCCTGGGCCGCATGCAGGCCGCGCTGGAGACTGCTGCGGGCGGAGAGCCGGAGCTGGCCGACGATCCCTGGGCCGTGGCCCGCGGCAAGCTGGCGCCGCCGTTCACCGACGAGGCATCGCCGCCCTCGCGCTGGCGCGGCTTCGACCTGGCCGGCTGGAACGCGCTGGTGGCCGAGGCGCGCGAGCGCGCGCAGGCCGGCCTGGCCGCGCTGCGCCCGGTGTTCCATGGCAGCGACCTGGATCCGCGCGCGATCGAGGCGGCCCGCGACAACGCCATGCGCGCCGGCGTTGCCGCCGCGATCGAACTGCAGGTGCGCGATATCGATGCGCTGCCGCCGCAGGCCGCCGGACGCGGCCTGGTGGTATGCAACCCGCCCTACGACCGCCGCCTGGCCGCCGATGCCGCGCTGTACCGGCGCATCGGCCAGGCCCTGCAGCGGGCGGTGCCGCAGTGGCGCGCCAGCCTGCTGTGCGGCGACGCTGAACTGGCACATGCCACCGGCCTGCGCGCGGCGAAGAAGTACCAGCTGTTCAACGGCGCGCTCGAGTGCGCGCTGGTGGTGTGCGACCCGGTGCAGGTGCCGCAGCGCGACAGCGCGCCACGCGAGCTGTCCGAGGGCGCACGGATGGTCGCCAACCGGATCCAGCGCAACCTGCGCAAGCTGAAGAACTGGCGCAGCGGCGAGGGCGTGACCTGCTTCCGTGCCTACGATGCCGACATCCCCGAGTACGCGGCGGCGATCGACGTTTATGCCGAGGATGGCGGCGAGCAGCGCACCTTCCTGCACGTGCAGGAATACGCGCCGCCGAAGGAGATCCCCGAGGCCGACGTGCGCCGCCGCCGTGGCGAGCTGCTGTCCGCGGCGCGCGCCAGCTTCGACGTGCCGGCCGAGCGGGTCGCGCTGAAGACCCGCGAACGCGGCAAGGGCGGTTCCAAGTACGGCCGCTTCGACCAGCACGGCGAGCGCTTCGTGGTGCGCGAGAACGGCGCGCGGCTGTGGGTGAACCTGTTCGAGTACCTGGACACCGGCCTGTTCCTCGACCACCGCCCGCTGCGCCGGCGCATGGCCAAGGAGGCCAAGGGCCGGCGCTTCCTCAACCTGTTCTGCTACACCGGCGTGGCCAGCGTGCAGGCGGCTGTGGCCGGCGCGGCGCAGACCACCAGCGTGGACCTGTCCGGCACCTACCTGCAGTGGTGCGCCGACAACCTCGCGCTCAACGGCCTCGGTGGTACCTCGCACCGCCTGGTACAGGGCGACGCGCTGACCTGGCTGGAGGCCGACCGCGGCTGGTACGACGTGATCTTCTGCGACCCGCCGACCTTCTCCAACTCCGCGCGCGCGGACGACTTCGACGTCCAGCGCGAGCACGTGCGGCTGCTGCGCGCTGCGATGGCGCGGCTGGCACAGGGCGGGGTGCTGTACTTCTCCAACAACTTCCGCCGTTTCCGCCTGGATACCGAGGCGGTGGCCCAGTTCGCCGAGTGCGAGGAGATCAGCGCCTCGACCATCCCGCCGGACTTCGAGCGCAATGCCCGCATCCACCGCGCCTGGCGCCTGACCCACGCCTGAGCCCAGTAAAGAAAGAGCGGCCCGGAGAGACGCGGGCCGCGGAACGGCTTCCTGCGCAGGCGCGAAAGCCACAAGCAGGGTCGCCGGCTTCCGGTTTGCAGCCGCCGGGACGACGTCGCTGATGGTTCGCTGGTTTCCCGATCCGGACTTCGTCCCCGCCAGAGCGGGGACCCGGTGGCTCCCGTTGCGATCGTCCGGATTCGTGCTCCGGACGCGCACGGGACCGCGGATTACTCCCCGACCAGCAGCAGCAGCGGTCCCAGCTGGCTGTTGAGCTGCACCGCCAGCGCGCCCTCGTCCACCAGGGTGGCCGCGGTACGGGTGAAGTCCGGGGGCGTGGCGCGGTAGTCCGCGTCCTCGCTCAGGGTGTTGCGCACCACGTAGCCCATCAGCACGTTGACGATCTCGCCCAGCGCATCGGCCGCAAGCTCGCTGTCGCACTGCTCGGTCGGCACGCGCAGGAAGGCGCAGGCCAGGGTCTGCAGGGTGGCGCGGTCGCACGACAGGCCCACCCGCAGGCTGCGCTCGCCGCTGATGCGCACGTGCGCGGTGTACGGCCAGGTCGCGGTCGCTACCGTATCGGCCAGTCCCGCCGGCTGCACCTGGGTGGCCAGCATGCGCGGGAACAGGCGCATGCACAGGTCGGTGGTCTCCTGCGCCAGCTCGCCCAGCGGGTGACCGGCCAGGGTCGCGGCCAGCTCCTGGTTGCCGGCCTGCTGCTCGGCGCGGTGCTCGACCAGCGCCTTCTCCAGTGTTTCGGCATCAAGCACGCCCTGTTCGACCAGCACCTGGCCGAACAGCTTGCGTCCGGCCTTCTGCGCGTCCAGCAGGGCCTCGATCTCGGGCGTGTCGAGCAGGCCCAGCTCCAGCGCGATGTCGCCGAAGCGGCGATCCTCGGCGCGCTGGCGCTCGTTGATCCGGCGCGCCTGCGCCTCGCTCAGCAGGCCCTGGCGCACGGCCAGTTCGCCCAGCAGGGGATTGGACGCGCGCTGCGCCTCGGTGGCCGCCAGCAGCTGCGCCGGCGTGATCAGGCCACGTTCCAGCAGGAACTGGCCCAGGAATTTGACTGCCATTGGTGGTGCTCCGTGGTTCGGGAGGCGGGCCGGATCAGGCCAGGACTTCACGGAGCACGCGCTCCATGACTTCCGGATCGATCGGCTTCTGCAGGTAGGAGCGGGCACCGCTGCGCAGGCAGTGCTCGATGTCGCTCTGGGCACCGAGCGAGCTGAGGATCACCACCTTCGCCTGCGGATCGTGCTCGAGGATCCCGGCCAGGGCCTGGCGGCCATCGCATTCGGGCATCACCAGGTCCAGCAGGACCACGTCCGGCTTGAGCGCGCGGTACTGGGCCTGGGCCTCGTGGCCGTTGCCGGCCTCGCCCACGACCCGGAACCCGGCCTCTTCCAGCTGGCTGGCCGCCAGCATGCGCAGGGCGCGCGAGTCGTCGCAAAGCAGCACGGTCGGTCGTGCGGTCGTCATTTTTCGTCCCCTGTTGGCAAGCCGCATTGGGCCCTGTTCGGCCTATCGGCCGGGGCGCCGGATACTTGAGGGGGTCTTCTCAATCTTCCCTCCGCCACTGGGGTGGGGCAGGGTGGGGCGGCGACCAGCGCATCCGGACGAACGGGCTGGCTGGAGAATCATGCGCCTGGTCCGGACAAGGCCAGGGCCGCATCCGGGGATGGTCTGGTCACTCACATGCCGCGGGCCCCGGGGTGCGATCCGCTTACCCGGGCTACGAAGGGCGCCCTGGGTCTCCAGCCACACGATCACCGCATGCAGCAGCGCGTCGCCCGGATGCGGGCGCAGGCCGCATCCGGGGTTCAGTACGGCCAATCAATTGCCCCCGGTCCCCGGGTGCGCTCCGTTTACCCGGGCTACGAGGCGCGCCCTAGGTCTCCAGCCACACGATCACCGCATGCAGCAGCAGTCCGATCAGCCCGCCCACCAGGGTGCCGTTGTAGCGGATGTATTGCAGGTCGCGGCCCACGCCCAGTTCCAGCTCGCGCACCAGGTGGCGTTCGTCCCAGCCCTTGACGGTCTGGGCGATGTAGTCGGTCACCCCGCCGCGCAGGCGCAGCGCCAGCTTCTCGGCGCCGCCCATCACGTGCTGGTTGATTGCCGCGCGCAGCTCCGGATCGCGCCCCAGTGCCGCGCCCAGTCCTGCCAGCGAGCTTTCGAGGTTCGCGGCCAGCACGCCGTCCTCGCGTTCCAGGTCGTGGCGCAGCGCCGTGTGGATGTGGTCCCACAGCCCGCTGACGTATTCCTGCACGCTGGCGTGGCCGATCAACTCCTGCTTGATCTTCTCGACCCGCGCGCCGACCCTGGGATCGTCGCGCAGGCGCTGCACGTAGGACTGCAGCCACTGCTCGTAGTCGCGCCGCATCGGGTGGTCGGGCTGGGACAGGATCTCGTTGAGTTCGTCCAGCAGGGCGTGGGCGATGCGTTCGGCCAGGCTGTCGGCGATGCCTTCGACCGGCTTGACCCAGTCCACCGTGCCGACCAGCCGCGGCCACTCGCGCCGCGCATGCTTGACCAGCATGCCCGAGGCGCGCTGCTTGATGTCCCCGCTGTCCAGGTAGCGCCCGAGCCGGCGCAGGGCCTCGTCCAGCAGGGCCTGGTGGCGGCCGTCGGCGGTGAGCACGCCCAGCACGTCGCCGGCGGTGGCCGACGCATCCCACGCCTGCAGCCGCGCGACCACGAATTCGCGGATGCGCTCGCGCACCGCGCGCTCGTCCAGCAGGTCCAGCGCCTGCAGTGCCCAGCCACGCGCCATGCCGGCCAGCTTTCGGGACTGCTCCGGTCGCGACAGCCACTGGCCCAGGCGCTCGGCCGGATCGAACACCTCCAGTCGCGCCAGCAGGGTCTGCGGCTCGAGGAAATGGTCGCGCACGAACGCGGCCAGGCTGTCGGCGATGCGCGCCTTGCTGCGCGGGATGATCGCGGTATGCGGGATCGGCAATCCGAGCGGATGGCGGAACAGCGCCACCACCGCGAACCAGTCCGCCAGCGCGCCTACCGTGGCCGCCTCGCAGAATGCCGACGCCCAGGCCCACACCCCCTGGTTGCCCATCACGTGGGCGGTGACGAAGCCGGCGACCATCGCCAGCAGCATCGCCAGGGCGATGGCCTTCATGCGGCGCAGTTGTGCCTGGCGTGGATCCTCGCTGCTGCTCATGCCGTTCCCGTGGAGATCGCATCACCGGGGCCATGCCCGATTCCGGCGACACATGGCGCGGAAGTGTAGCGGGGAGGATGTGCAGTACGCATTCAAGCCCTCTACCCCATCGGGGAAGGGGTTGAGGAGGGGGCAGGGAGGCGCGCCGTGCTTGATAGGTTCGCCATACAAGGTGAGGCCTCGAAAGCAAGAGCTTTCGCCAGCCGCTTCGCGGCTTGGGCGAGTCACTTTTTCTTTGCTTGTGCAAAGAAAAAGTAACCAAAAAGAAAGCACAGCCCGAACCGCTCGCCCGACCGGCTCCGCCGGTCGGTAACCTGCGCTTCTCGCACCGGCGGGGGACGGCCCGCAAACTCGCTGCGCTCAGACATGCGGGCCTCTACGCCCCCGCCGGCACTCCGATGCTCGGCTCGCTATAACGGGCGGGGCAGAGCAACGGCAACAGCAACAGCAAAAAACGAAAGCAACGCAGAGCCGGTTTCGTGAGGCGTCTCGTCTGCTCAAGCCCCTCTCCCCCGGGAGAGGGGTCGGGGAGGGCGGTAGGCTGGCGATGTGGAAAGCGCGCTGTGGGCGCAGGGCGCTTCAACTGCGCAGGGTCCGGCGTTTACAGCCATTCGCAGCAGCGCAGTGGCGCAAGAGAGTCCGGCTCTGCGTCGGGGCAAGCACCGTCAATTCCCGACCCTCTCCCCCGGCTCCCGCTTCGCGCCCAGAGCCGGCGCCAATGGGCCGCGGGCGCCCGTTGGCAGGTGCATCAGTGCGCGCAAGCGGGTCGCTTCACCCCGCCGGGGAGGGGCGCTCAGCGCATCGTCGGCATCACGAACTCCGCCCCGGCCGCGCCTTCCGGCCAGCGCGCCGTGATCGTGCGCATGCGGGTGAAGAAGCGCACGCCGTCCGGCCCGTGCATGTGCAGCGGGCCGAACAGCGAGCGCTTCCAGCCGCCGAAGCAGTGAAAGGCCATCGGCACCGGGATCGGGACGTTGATGCCGACCATGCCGGCCTGGACGCGCCGCGCGTATTCGCGTGCCGCTCCGCCGCTGCGGGTGAACACCGCGGTGCCGTTTCCGTACTCGTGGCTGTCGACCAGCGCCAGCGCGGCCTCGAAGTCAGGCACGCGGACCACGCACAGCACCGGGCCGAAGATCTCCTCGCGCCACAGGCGCATGCCAGGTTGCACGTGGTCGAACAGGCTGCCGCCGAGGAAGAAGCCCGGGCCCGAGGCGCAGGGATGGCGGCGGCCGTCGACCACCAGGGTGGCGCCGTCGGCCACGCCGGCGTCGATCGCGGCGCGCACCCGGGCACGGTGCGCTGCGTCGACCAGCGGGCCCATGTCCGGGTCCTCGATGCCGGGGCCGATGCGCAGGTTGCGCACGCGTTCGGCCAGGGCCTCGACCATGGCATCGGCGACCTGGTCGCCCACGCACACCGCCACCGAGATCGCCATGCAGCGCTCGCCGGCCGAACCGTAGGCCGCACCGAGCAGGGCGTCGGCGGCCTGGTCGATGTCCGCGTCCGGCAGGATCACGGCGTGGTTCTTGGCGCCACCCAGGGCCTGCACCCGCTTGCCGCGCTCGCTGCCGTTCGCGTACAGCGCCGCGGCCACCGGGGTGGAGCCGACGAAGGACAGCGCCTGCACCCGCGGCTCGTCCAGCAGCGATTCGACCGTCCCGCGGTCACCGTTGACCACGTTGAACACGCCTTCGGGCAGGCCCGCCTCGGCCAGCAGCCCGGCCAGGTGCAGCGCGGCCGAAGGCACCTTCTCCGAAGGCTTGAGCACGAAGCTGTTGCCGCAGGCCAGCGCCACCGGCGCCATCCACAGCGGTACCATCACCGGGAAGTTGAACGGGGTGATGCCGGCAACCACGCCCAGCGGCATGCGCTCGCTCCAGCTGTCCACGTCGCGGCCCACGGAAGCGGAGTACTCGCCCTTGAGCAGGTGCGGGATGCCGGCGGCGAACTCCACCACCTCCATGCCGCGGGTGACCTCGCCGCGTGCGTCGGACAGGGTCTTGCCGTGCTCGGAGGTGATCATCTTCGCCAGCTGGTCGGCATCGCGCTCGATCAGCGCCCGCAGCCGGAACATCACCCGTGCCCGCTGCAGCGGCGGGGTCGCCGCCCATGCCGGGAACGCCGCCTGTGCCGCGTCCACCGCCGCGCGTACTTCGGCGGTGGAGGCCAACGGTACCTGCGCGGTCACCTGGCCGGTGGCCGGGTCGAACACCTCGCCGTTACGGCCGCCGGCACCGGGACGGGCCTGGCCGGCGATGTAGTGGTGGAGCTGTCGGGTCATGGCGGTCCTTGCGCGTTGCGGACGGCGGCGTGGCGTCAGGACGCCAGCGCCTCCGCTGCCTGGGTGAAGGGGAGCGACAGCGCGTCGGCGACGGCGCGGTGGGTGATGTGGCCGGCGTGCACGTTGAGACCGTTGCGCAGGTGCACGTCGTCGCCCAGCGCCTGGTTGACGCCCTTGCCGGCAAGCTCCAGCACCCGCGGCAGGGTGGCGTTGGCCAGGGCGAAGGTGGAGGTGCGCGCCACCGCGCCGGGCATGTTGGCCACGCAGTAATGGATGATCCCGTCGACCTCGTAGGTCGGCGCGTCGTGCGTGGTCGGTCGGCTGGTCTCGAAGCAGCCGCCCTGGTCGATGGCCACGTCCACCAGCACCGAACCCGGGCGCATCAGCTTCAGCTGTCCGCGCGTGACCAGTCGCGGCGCGGCGGCGCCGGGCACCAGCACCGCGCCGATCACCAGGTCGCTGCGCGCCAGGCGGTCGTCGATGGAATCGCGGACCGAATAGAGGGTGGAGATGCGGTCGCCGTAGAGTTCGTCGATCTGGCGCAGGCGCTCGATCGAGCGGTCGACCACGGTAACCCGCGCGCCCAGGCCCATGGCCATGCGCGCGGCGTTGAGCCCGACCGTGCCGCCGCCCAGTACCAGCACCTCGGCCGGGGCCACGCCGGGCACGCCGCCGAGCAGCACGCCCGAGCCGCCCTGCGCCTTCTCCAGCGCATGCGCGCCGGCCTGGATCGCCATGCGTCCGGCGACCTCGCTCATCGGCGCCAGCAGCGGCAGGCCGCCGGCGGCATCGGTCACGGTCTCGTAGGCGATCGCGGTCGCGCCGGAAGCCAGCAGGGCCTCGGCCTGGGCGCGGTCCGGCGCCAGGTGCAGGTAGGCGAACAGCACCTGGCCGGCACGCAGCATCGCGCACTCGTCCGGCTGCGGCTCCTTGACCTTGACCACCAGCTCGGCGCGGCCGTAGACCTCGGCGGCGCCGTCGACCAGCTGCGCGCCGGCAGCCTCGTAGGCCTCGTCGGCCAGGCCGGCGCCTAGCCCGGCGCCGCGCTGGACCAGGACCTGGTGGCCGTGGGCGGACAGTTCGCGCGCGCCGGCCGGGGTGATGCCGACGCGGTACTCATGGACCTTGGTTTCGCTGGGGACGCCGACGAGCATGGAATTCTCCTTTGCGGAAGCCTTGCCGGCGTCAGACCGTCGCCAGCACCTCGCCCAGCATCGAGAACATGTCGTCGATGTGCTGTCGTTCGACGATCAGCGGCGGCGACAGGGCGATGGTGTCGCCGGTGGTGCGCACCAGCAGGCCTTTGCGGAACGCCCGCTCCAGCACCTGGTAGCCGCGCGCGCCGGGTGCGCCGTCCTGCGGCGCAAGCTCGATCGCACCGATCAGGCCGTAGTTGCGGATGTCGATGATGCCGGGGTTGCTGGAACGCAGGCCGTGCAGGCCGTCGGCCCAGTAGTCCTCCAGTTCCAGCGCCCGGGCCAGCAGGCCTTCCTCGGCGTAGGTGTCGAGCGTGGCCAGGGCGGCGGCGCAGGCCAGCGGATGGCCGCTGTAGGTGTAGCCATGGAACAGGTCGATCGCGCCCTCCGGGCCCTGCATGAAGGCCTCATGCACGCGGTCGGACACGAACACCGCGCCCATCGGCACGCAGCCGGAGGTCAGGCCCTTGGCCACGGTCATCATGTCCGGGGTGACCTCGAAGCGCTGCGCCGCGAATGGCGCGCCGACGCGGCCGAAGCCGGTGATCACCTCGTCGAAGATCAGCAGGATGCCGTACCTGTCGCAGATCTCGCGCAGGCGCTTGAGGTAGCCCGGCGGCGGCAGGATCACGCCGGCCGAACCGGAGATCGGCTCCACGATCACCGCGGCGATGGTGGATGGATCGTGCAGCTGCACCAGCCGCTCCAGGTCCTCGGCCAGTTCCACGCCATGCGCCGGCAGCCCGCGCGAGAACGCGTTGCGGGCGATGTCCAGGGTGTGGCGCATATGGTCCACGCCCGGCAGGCCGGGGCCGAACCACTTGCGGTTGTTGGGCAGGCCGCCGACCGAGAAGCCGCCGAAGCCGACGCCGTGGTAGGCCTTCTCGCGGCCGATCAGCCTGGTGCGCTGGCCTTCGCCGCGGGCGCGGTGCCAGGCGATGGCGATCTTCAGCGCGGTATCGACCGACTCGGAGCCGGAGTTGGTGAAGAACACATGGTCCAGCGGGCGCGGCGCCAGTTCCTTGAGCCGCGCGGCCAGCTCGAACGGCAGCGGCGAGCCCATCTGGAAGTGCGGGGCGAAGTCCATGGTCGCGGCCTGGCGCGCGATCGCCTCGACGATGCGCGGGCGCGCATGGCCGGCGTTGCAGCACCACAGGCCCGCGGTGCCATCCAGGATCTGGCGGCCCTCGACGTCGCGGTAGTACATGCCCTCGGCCGCGGCCAGCAGGCGTGGCGTGCGCCTGAACTGGCGGTTGGCGGTGAACGGCATCCAGAAGGCGTCCATCGACGCCGGCGTGGCGGGTCCCGGGGCCGCGGCCTGGCCGGGAAGGGAGGTGGCGTCGTCGCTCATGCGCAGGCTCCGGTCGGGAGTTCGGGGCAGGCCGCCACCGGGGCGGGGCCGTTCGATAAATTCAACGCTGGGCCGAGTCTAAGCCAAAAAATTGACCGTGGCGGGGTGCCATGTAAAGTATCCGCAACACGCCGGCGCCTCCGGCAGCAGAGCAGACCTACGCGGATGGACATCGGCGCACGCCTGCAGCGGGTACGCACGGCCCGGGGCCTCAGCCAGCGCGAGCTGGCCCGCCGCGTGGGCGTCACCAACAGCACGATCTCCCTGATCGAGCAGAACAAGGTCAGCCCCTCGGTCAGTTCGCTGAAGAAGGTGCTGGACGGCATCCCGATCTCGCTGGCCGACTTCTTCACCCAAGACCTGGATCCCGGCCAGCCGGAACAGCCGTTCTATACGGCCGACGAGCTGCCGGACGTGGGCAACAACGACATCCACTACTACCTGGTGGGCCAGCACCGGCCGCAGCGGCAGATGTGCATCCTGCGCGAGGTGATGCCGCCGGGCAGCGATACCGGCGAGGCGATGATCGTCCACGAGGGCGAGGAGGGCGGCGTCATCGTCGCCGGCCAGGTCGAGGTCACCGTCGGCAGCCAGGTGCGCGTGCTCGGCCCCGGCGAGGCCTACTACTTCGAGAGCCGCATCCCGCATCGTTTCCGCAACGTGGGCGAGGTCGAGGCGGTGATCGTCAGTGCCAACACGCCCGCGACGTTCTGAGGCGCAGCATGGATCGCGAACAGGCGGAGAAGATCGCGGAGGCGCTGCTGGAGCCGGAGCGCCGGCGCCAGGCCGAGCAGCGGCAGTCGCGGCTGCAGCGCAGGTGGAGCGCTGCAGGACTCCACCACCGCAACCGGCGTGCGTTGCCGCTGGCCCTGGCGGCGATCGCCGTGGGCGCCGTGGTGGGCTGCGCTGTGGGTGTCTTCTCCATTGCAGAACTGGCGGCGCTGGATACCTGGAAGCGCCTCCTGGCCTGGGTCGGCCTGCCTGGGTGGCTGGTCGGGCTGTGGTGGTTCCGGCCGCCGCCCAGGCCGGCACATCTCGAAGAACTCTGACCGGCGCGCCGGTCCTTCCCTTCAGCGAATCCGGAGGCGATCCATGTCCAACCCACGTACCCGCGCCGACTGGCAGGCCATGGCCGACGGGCTGGAACTGCGCACCCGCGCCTTCATCGATGGCCAGTACGTGGATGCCGCCGACGGCCGCACCTTCGACTGCACCAGCCCGATCGACGGCCGGGTGCTGGGCCAGGTCGCACGCGCCGGCCAGGCCGACGTCGAACGCGCGGTACGCGCGGCGCGGCGCAGCTTCGAGGCCGGGCACTGGTCGCGGGCAAAGCCGGTCAAGCGCAAGAAGACCCTGCAGAAGCTGGTGCAGCTGATCGAACAGCACGCCGACGAGCTGGCGCTGCTGGAAACCCTGGACATGGGCAAGCCGATCGACGACGCCCGCAACGTCGACATCGCCGCCACCATCCGCTGCTTTGGCTGGACCGCCGAGGCGCTGGACAAGGTCTATGGCGAGGTCGCGCCCACCGGCGAGGACGAACTGGGCCTGGTCACGCGCGAGCCGCTGGGCGTGGTCGCCGCGATCGTGCCGTGGAACTTCCCGCTGCTGATGGCGGCCTGGAAGCTGGCGCCGGCGCTGGCCACCGGCAACTCGGTGGTGATCAAGCCTTCGGAGAAGTCGCCGCTGAGCGTGCTGCGCCTGGCCGAGCTGGTGGCCGAGGCCGGCATCCCGGAGGGCGTGTTCAACGTGCTGCCCGGCTTTGGCCAGGAGGCCGGCGAGGCACTTGCGCTGCACATGGATGTCGATGGCCTGGTGTTCACCGGCTCGACCGCGGTGGGCAAGCGCCTGCTGCAGTGCGCGGGCCTGTCGAACATGAAACGCGCCTACATGGAGTGCGGCGGCAAGAGCCCGAACATCGTGTTCGCCGACGCCCCTGACCTGGCCAAGGCCGCCGAAGCCGCGGCCATGGGCATCTTCTACAACCAGGGAGAGGTCTGCACCGCCGCCTCGCGCCTGCTGGTGGAGCGCAGCATCAAGGACGAGTTCGTCGCCCGCGTGGTCGAGGCCGGCAGGAAGATGCAGCCGCGCCACCCGCTGGAACCCGGCGCGCCGATGGGCGCCCTGGTCGACGAGACCCAGACCAGGCGCGTGCTCGACTACATCGCCAAGGGCCAGGCCGAGGGCGCGAAACTGGCCCTGGGCGGCAACCGCATCGCGCCGGTGGACGGCGGCTGCTACGTCGAGCCGACCGTGTTCGACGACGTGCGCCCGGAGCACACCATCTCCCGCGAAGAGATCTTCGGCCCGGTATTGTCGGTGATCCCGTTCGACGACGAGGCCCAGGCCCTCAAGATCGCCAACGACACCGAGTACGGCCTGGCCGCCGGCGTCTGGACCGCCAACCTCTCCCGCGCCCACCGCGTCGCCCGCGGCCTGCGCGCCGGCAGCGTCTGGGTGAACTACTGGGACGGTGGCGACATGACCGCCCCCTTCGGCGGCTACAAGCAGTCCGGTAACGGCCGCGACAAGTCGCTCCATGCCTTCGACAAGTACACCGAGGTCAAGGCGACCTGGATCAACCTCGCGGACTAGGGGCAGCCCTATACCTCCGGAGTGAGTGGCGCGCGTGCAGCGAATGCCCGCGTCCTGTGGACGCGGCCCGGGGGCGTGGAGTGGGGACGGGTGCCAGCCTTGAAACTGGCGCTTGGAGCGGCTCGACACAGCTGGCGGGGGACGCATGGAGAATCCGAATCAGGTGTCGGAGGCGGAGGGATGGCACCTTTGGTACCAGATCTTCGTCTTCACGCTCGAGGCGCTGGCCCGTCCGCCGCGGGAGGCGTGCGAAGCGATGGGTAGCTACAACACCGCGTGGGAGCTGAGGGATGATGGCATGGCGGGCCGCTATCTCCTCGGTTCTGGCCGCCTTTCGGCCAGCCAGGAAGCAGCCATCCAGCACCTGGTCGATCAGCTTGATGCAGTGCCCGTTGACCAGATGCCTGGCGGGGCAGGCCTCGCTCCCAATCTCGTGGCGATGCGCCACCCTTCCTGGGAGCCTGTTCGTGCGTCTGCCGCGGCATTGCTGCAGTTGCTTGCCCCGGTTACCGCATCGAGTCGCGCGTATCTGGATTCGCTGGGTGAGGCACGCTGAGGAACATGGAGATGGGTGACAACGTCAGGGTGGTGGCAACCGATGCTGGCTAACCTGTCCGAGGCATGGGCCCAGGCAACCGTCCGGGACATCGTCCTGGCTCTGCTGGGGCTGGTGGTCCTTGGTGGTGGCCTGGTGCTGCTGGGGCGGAAGAGGGTGCTGCGGAACCTTACCGAGGAGCATTTCCACGTTGCAGGCATCGCGGTGGTTGGCCTGGTCCTGGTGTCGTTCGCGATCTACAACCGGTACTTCCGGGTTCAAGGCGCTTGGCAACATCCCGGGCTCCTTGCTCTCCGGGCGACTTGGGCCGCTATGCCTAGCTCAAGCATCGTGGCGCGGTTACGCGCCCGCCTCGGGACTGTTTTCCATTTCCATCTTTATCCTTCTTGCTTGCCGGCGCGCGGCAAGGGCCTCGCCGGGCTGGCGGGGAGCGGGAGCAGCCACGGGTGGGATATTCCGTCCAATCGGAGGCCTGTCTGGAAGATCCTGGGGTCGTGCACGCACGAGGACATGGTCGCCAATTGCCTTCATCCTCCTGGCCAGGTTGGCGGGGTGTGACCCGCTGGAGGCGGTTGAAACCTCGTACCCGGACATGGCTGCCGCGGCTTCTGGCGGCGGTGTGTCGCGCGGCTGGATTCCCGGGTGGCTAGCGGCTGATGCCAGCGACATCCGCGAGATCCACAACCTGGACACAAACGAGAGCGCGCTGGCTTTCGACACTCCACGAGACCTTTCCTGGGCACCGCCCGCGGAGTGCAGGACGATCGAGGCCTCTGTCGTCGTGCACTCCCGCTACCGGCAGGAGTGGTGGCCCAGCCTGGACGAATTGCGTCGTGCGTATTCGTTCTACGAATGCCCGGGTGCGGAGCCCTACGGGTACACATATGTGGGCATCCGCGGGGATGGTGGTCGCGTGGTGCACTGGCGTGTCGCCGGGACCAGGCTGTGAGGCGTCGACGTTGCTCCGCAAGGTCGACCGGGATGGAGGCTGCATGCGGTTACTGACCCTGAATGGCGCGTCTCTATTGCTTGGTCTCGCCAGTGCATGCTCCACCGGTATCGGCGACGGCGCCGGCCAACCCGCATATGCCATTCCCTCCGGGGCGCTGGTCCTGAAGGTTTCAGTGAAGCGGGTCGAGTCCACCGGCCTGCATCCCGGGTGTGGAGAGGGATGCATACCGTTCCATCATTGGTACAGGTACGACGCCGAGGTTGAGCGCGTGGTTGTCGGGACCTGGGATGGCTCCCGGGTGCAGTTCGTCCATCTGCAGCACGGGGAGTACATTCCGGCCGTTACGGACGACTGCCATGTCGTCCTGGTCAAAGCCAGTCCGGAGTTGGAAGCCGCCACGGGAGCCAGTCATGTCGCCGAACGCATCCTGTCACCCAGGTTCAAACTGGATCGCCAGGTCATCAGGGCCTGGGGAGATGGCAGCTGAAGCTTCGTCCCCGCCACCATCGCTTCGCGACCACGGCCCTCGCCAACATCGCGGGCCAGTGAGGCGTGGGCTGGCGCTCCTCGTCGGGGCGATCTCCATCCTCCCCGCGGTGGCCTGGGCCTCTTGGTCCGAGTTCTGCGAGCTGGAAGGCAATATCGCCGCGCTCGAGGCCGGCGCCAGCAGGCGCGCCTACGAAATGGACATCCAGGTGGTGGCCGGCCGGCGTGCCAGGGAGGACGAACACGGCGCGTACACGGACTGCACCGAGCATGTCGGGAGCCTCATGGATGTTTCCATGCGGGTCCCGCGGCGAGCGGGCGTTCCACGTGTCGGCGACCAGGTCAGGTTCCGCTGGTCGGCCGCCGATGGCTTCGGCGCACGTGCAGCCGACGCGGGAACCACCACCCAGGTGCGGTTCCTCGGATTGCATCGGCGGGAGAGGGGTGGGGAATAGCAGCCCGTAGCAGTCCACTGGCCCGGTCTGCGGCATGGCGCTAGTGTTTGGCGGTCCGGCCAGCAATGCCATGCCACATGCCGTGGTTCCGGGGACGGACGAGCTGCTTGTGCGATTCCAATCCAGTTCCGGGGCTCGGGGAGGTCTGCATGCGGAAGTTCGGCCTGGTTATTCGCTGGTTGTTCGGTCTCTTCTATCTGTACGTCGGCGTGTCATGGTTCGTGCACAAGCTGATTGGCAAGCCATGGGTCACGCCGCCGGAGCCGCCCCTGGCCAAGGCCATCACCAGCGCTTTCTCGGCCAGTGGAGTGGTGGATCCATTCATTGCCGCCGCCTGCCTCGTGGGCGGGGCTCTCCTGCTGGTGCAGCGCACCGCGCCCCTGGGCATCGCCGTCCTCGCGCCGCTGGTGACCGGCATATTCCTGTTCCACGTGTTCCTGACCGGAAGCGTGGTGTGGGGGAGTCTCCATCTGGGAGTGCTGGCCGTGCTGGCCTGGCTGCATCGCAGCGCGTTCCGGCCGCTGTGGTCCTACAGTGGCGAAGATCCTGTCCGATAGAGGCTCCATGCGGATACGCCCTGCGCAGTCGGCCAGACCCGGTCGCAAGACGGGAGTGGTCGCATGAGGGTGGTGGTCCTCCCCGGCCTGGACGGGACCGGGTTACTGCTCGCGGAGTTCTGCACTGCAGTTGAAACACGGGGGGTTCCAGCGTCGGTAGTCGGTTACCCGCCTGATCGCCCGCTGGACTCTGGTGCCCGAGCATGGGGAGGCTTCGGGAACGCAATGATTGCCGGCACGGCTAGCGTTTCCTGACCGGAGGGCATGACCGCGGACTGGTTGATCGATCCCGTCATATGATTCGCTTCGGCGAGCGCGCTGGAGGGCCGGATCCGGGCCGGTGCCTGCGGACGCCACTTGCGGCGCGGGCTGCGTGTTCTGCAATCTGCGCATGCGTGAGCCATGGGGGGCTGGAGGATTGCCGGGCCGTTCTCCTTGCGGGGAGTGGTGTCATCAGGCGTGCCTGTCAGGGGATGGATCGATGAAACACGGGAGCGAGACCGTCGGCGCCGAAGCGTGGCGAGGGTTCTTTCGTGCTGCTGGCGCTCGCGGGGTAGCTGCCATCGGGGTGACGTTCTTCCGGAGCGTGACGGCCGCCACGCTTGATGCATGGCCGGTGGCTTTGGCGGTCGGATCCCTCTACGGAATCCGCGTATCCGGCCGATACGCAACCATCGGCCGCGCCGCGTTTTTCACCAAGGGACGCGATGCGGCCTGGGCCGTCCTGGGCCTTTCCCGATGACTGGAGCATCCCCGGGCCTCGCACCGCGCGGGAGGCGGCACCGGGCGGGGCGAGTTGGAGGGTCAGGGAGACCCACGGGGATGAAACGTGGCCTCGCTTGTCGTGGCCCGGATGGATGTCCCCGGAGTCTCCCGGATCTTCGCGTTGCAGGTGGTGTCTGGAGAAGGTGGCGCAGGCTGTTGCCGTCCCCTCCAGTCTTCATGGAGGCGGGCCGATCAGGGCTTTATATTCGGGAACCGGTGTCTGCTGCCTGCCGGGATGCACCAGGTTCCTGCTGTTGGGTCGGTCGTTCGCCGCGTTCGGAGTCTTTGCATGCCTTCATCCTCCGTCAGCCGCTCTGAAGCTGCCTCGCAGCTGGAGAACCGGTGGAGTGCGTTCGACAAGGCCATGGCGCTTGCGGAGTTCGCGCTTGATGGGCAGCTGGTTTCTGCGAACGCGAAATTCCAGTCGTTGTTGCGCCTGGCTCCCGCGCAGATGACGGCCCTGCATCACGACCAGCTGTGCCCGCCAGGACTCGTGCAGGGCCAGGCCTACAGGAACATGTGGGAGTCGCTTTGCGCGGGCCACGAGTTTTCCGGCGTGGTCGAGCGTGTGTGCAGCGACGGCGGCGTGTGCTGGCTGGAGGCGTTGTATGCCCCCGTGCACGACCGGGATGGCGTGGTCACCCACATCATGGTGGTGGCCACCGACGTCACCCAGAGCAAACGGACGGAGCTTGCCAGGCAGGATCATCTCTGGCGCCTGTCGCTGGTGGCAGACACCACTGATGCGGCGATCGTGATCACCGACGCGAACTCGCGGGTGGTCTACAGCAATGGTGGCTTCTTCCGCATGTTCGGCTGGACCCTGGGCGAGATGCAGGGGCGCAAGGTGCTGGAGCTGCTGGCCCAGCAGGCGCCGCTGGAACTGTTCGAGCGCGTGCGTGGCGACCTGCGCCAGGGCCGCCCCGCCGGGATGGAAGAGGTGGTGACCGGCAAGGGTGGCCGGCGCTACTGGAGCAAGATCCTCTGCAATCCGGTGATGGACGCCGAGGGCAACTGGGCCTACACGGTGTCGGTGCTGCTGGACATCACCAAGACCAAGATCCACGAAGTCCTGCACCACCGCGCGCTGCAGGCCATGTCCAGCGACATGCCGCTGATGCAGGTGCTGGAACTGGTATGCGAGGAAGTGGAGCGGCTGGCGCCGGAGGTGTGCGCCTCGATCCTGCAGGTGGACGAGCACGGCCTGTTGCACCCGTTGGCCAGTCCCAGCCTTCCGTTCAGCTATTCCTCCCTGCTTGATGGCGTGGCCATCGGGCCGAACGTGGGTTCCTGCGGCACTGCCGCGTGGCGCAAGAGCCCGGTGCTGGTCACGGACATCGCCAACGATCCGCTGTGGGCGGGTTTCAGCCACCTGGTCGCGCCGCTGGGCCTCAACGTCTGCTGGTCCACGCCCATCCTGACCAAGGATGGAAGGGTACTGGGCACCTTCGCCTTCTATTACCGCGAGGACGGTCCGTTCGTCGCCTCCAGCTTCCACCAGCAGCTGGTGGAGGCTTGTACGGACCTGTGTGCGCTGGCCATGGAGCGCGAGGAGGCACGACAGCGCATCCAGCAACTGGCGTTCTACGACGCGCTCACTGGCCTGCCCAACCGCAGCCTGCTGGAAACCCAGGCGGCGCAGCTACTGGAAAGCGCGCAGGAAATCGGCCAGCGCGTGGCCGTCCTGTACCTGGACCTGGACCGGTTCAAGCACGTCAACGACTCGCTGGGCCATGCCGCCGGCGATGCACTGCTTCGGGAAGTGGCAGCACGCATCAGGGGGCTGTTGCGCCAGGACGGCGTGGCCGGACGGCTGCCGGGCGACGAGTTCATCGTTGCCGTGCCGCTGCGGTCCGGTGAAGAGATCAACTCGCTGATCGAGCGCTGGCAGACCCGCCTGATGCGGCCGTTGCAGCTGTCCAGTACCAAGGTGGACCTGAGCGTCAGCATGGGCGTGGCCATGTATCCGGAGGACGGCGCGGCCATGGGCACCCTGTTGCACCGTGCCGAGATGGGCGTGCACCAGGCCAAGGCCGGTGGCCCGGGACGCGTAGGCTTCTTCAGCGTGGAGCTGAGTCGCGCTGCCGGCGAGCGCCTGGCGTTGGAGACCGCGCTGCGCGAAGCCCTGCAGGGCGGTGGCCTGCAGCTGCACTACCAGCCGCAGGTGGCGCTGGCCACGGGCCGGCTGTACGGGGTCGAGGCGCTGGCGCGCTGGGAGCACCCGGAGCTGGGCTCCATCCCGCCGTCACGCTTCATCCCGCTTGCGGAGGAATGCGGACTGATGGGCGCCCTGGGCCGCTGGGCCCTGGACGAGTCGTGCCGGCAGCTGGCGCAGTGGCGCCGCGAGGGACTGGTGGTACCCAACATGGCCGTGAACCTGTCGGCCTCCAACTTCCACAATCTCGAGTTGCCCGCCATCGTGGCGCAGACACTGGAGACGCACGGCCTGCAGGGATCGGACCTGCTGCTGGAGCTCACCGAGAGCATCCTGCTCGACAGCCATGGTGCGGTCATGCAGACCATCGAACGGCTGCACGCCCAGGGCGTGGGCCTGTCCATGGACGACTTTGGCACCGGCTATTCCAGCCTCAGCTATCTGCGGCGCCTGCCGATCACCGAGCTCAAGCTGGACCGCAGCTTCGTGGCCGACCTGGAGAATGCCACGACTGCGCGTGCGCTCAGCGCGGCGATCCTGGGGATTGGCACCAGCCTGGGCCTGACCGTGGTCGCCGAAGGCGTGGAGACCGAGGCGCAGAGGGAAATCCTGAAGGCCCAGGGTTATCCGGTGGTGCAGGGTTACTGGTTCGCCAGGCCGATGCCGCCGCAGGAGCTGCCGGGGTGGATGGCCGGGCAGGGCATGGCGGCCTGAGGCATCTGGCGTCCCGCCTCAACCTGCCGACAAGGCCCGGCGCAGCGGCAGCACAGCCGCGCCGGTCACCGTCGCCAGCACGACTGCCAGCAGCAACGCACTGGTCCCAAGTGGCTGGACCAGCAGCACCGATGACAGGGCCGGCACCTGGACGAGGGCCACGCTGGCCAGGGTGGCGGCACCGATCACGCGAGGCATCCGTCCTGCCAGCCGGCTGAGCATGGCGAGGAACACCGCGCTGCAAAGCATCAGCGTGACCAGGGCCAGGGTGCGGGCCGTGGCTGCCGGGTCGGCTGCGTCGCCCGGCCAGTGCAGGCCGGCCGCGTAGGCGCCGATCACCGCCGCCGTGGCGACACCTGCGCCCAGCAGCAGCGCCCACCACGCGCGCGGGGGGAAGAAGCGCACCGGTCCCTTTGCCGCGGGCAGGCGTCGCAATCCGGCCTGGCTGTGTTGCTGGAAGCCGAGCATCGCGGTCGGGTGGATCAACAGTTCCAGCCAGACGATGTGGATCGGCAGGTAGAGCAGGGGCAGCCCGGCCAGCGGCACCAGCGCCGCAGAAAGCACCAGCGGCGCGTGGAACAGCAGCAGGTAGGCGAATCCGCGCTGCAGGTTGGTGAACAGCTGGCGGCCCTCGGCGATGGCATTGACCAGGGTGCGGAAGTTGTCGTCCAGCAGCACGATGGCCGCGGCCTCGCGCGCGCTGCGGGTGCCGCGCTGGCCCATGGCGATGCCGATATCGGCGGTCTGCAGGGCCGGTACGTCATTGACGCCGTCGCCGGTCACGGCCACGGTGTGCCCGCGCGCCTGCAGGGCCTGCACCAGCAGTAGCTTCTGGCCTGGCGCGGCGCGGGCGATGACGTCCGCGGCGGCCAGCTCGTCGGCATCCAGTTCCTGGTCCTGGCGACCGTCCAGGCTCAGCACGCGCGGGCTGCCGTGGCCCAGGCCGATCTGGCCGGCGATCGCGCCTGCGGTCAGCGGATGGTCGCCGGTGACCATGACCACGCGGATGCCGGCCTGCAGGCAGGTCTGCACCGCCTCGCGCACGCCTTCGCGCAGCGGGTCGCCGAAGGCCAGCAGGCCGGCCATGGTGTAGCCGTCGTCTGGCTCGACCGTCAGCTCGTGGCCCGGTGCCAGCGGCCGGCTGGCGCAGGCGATCACCTTCAGGCCCTGGGCGGCGAGGGCATCGAGCTGTTGCTGCCAGGGCTGGTACTGGGCGGCCCCGAGCCCGCACAGCCTGCGCACCGTTTCCGGCGCGCCCTTCACCACGGCCAGGCGCTGGCCGTCACGCTCGACCAGGGCGGTTTCGCGCCGGCGGTCCTCGGTAAAGGGGAAACTTGCCAGCCGCACCGCGCCGGCGCCGGGGCCGGCCGCGGCCAGGATCGCGCGATCCATCGGGTCGTGCGCCGCGGCGCCACAGGCCAGGGCCGCCACGCCGGCAACATCGCCTGCTTCCAGGTCGTCGCCTGGGACGCACTGCAGCAGACGCAGCTCGCCTTCGGTCAGGGTGCCGGTCTTGTCGGAGCAGATCGCGCTGACGCGACCGATGTTCTCCACCGCCACCGCGCGCCGCACCAGCGCCTGGCGCTGGGCCAGCCGATACACGCCGACGCCGAGGAACAGGGTGAGCACGACCGGGAACTCCTCCGGCAGGGCGGCCACGGCCAGGGTCAGCGCGCTGACCAGGGCATCGACCAGGCCGTGTCCCTGCACCAGTCGCACCACCGCCAGCAGCAGGCACAGCAGTAGTGCGGCGACGAGGATCCAGCGCACCAGGCGGGTGACGGCCTGCTGCAGTGGGGTGCGGGCCTGGCCGCTGGTGCGGGTGAGGCGGACGATTTCGCCGTAGCGGGTGTTCGCACCGGTGTGCACGATCCACAGCCGGGCCTTGCCGCCGAGCACGCGGGTGCCGGCATGCACCCACTGCCCGCCGTCGGCTCCGGCAGGCGGCGTGTTGCCGGGGGCGATGGGCTGCTTGCGCACCGGGAAGGACTCGCCGGTCAGCGAGGACTCGTCCACCTGCAGCTGGTCCTCGGCCAGCACCAGGCCATCAGCCGGCACCCAGTCGCCGGGCACCACCTCGACCACGTCGCCGGGCAACAGCTCGCGGGCAGCAATTTCCTGCCAGCGGCCATCGCGCAGCACGCGGGCAGTCGAGGCCAGACGCGAGGCCAGGCCTTCGGTCGATGCCTGGGTGCGGCGGTGCAGCCAGGCATCCATGCCCAGCAACGGGACGATGGCCAGGAGCAGCACGACGGCCTCGGTGGTATCGCCGAGGAAGAAGAACAGCACGCTCATCGACAGCAGGAACCACAGCATCGGGTCCCCGGCCGAGGCGGTCACCACCGCCAGCAAGGGATGTGGCCGCGCCTCGGTGACGTTGTTCTCCCCGAACTGCCGCCGGCGCTCTTCGAGCTGGGCGCTGCCCAGTCCGGTTTGCGGATCGCTGCCGAGCAGGCGCTCCGGTGGAACGGGCAGGTTGTCCATGGTGCGTATTCCCCTTCCTGGAATCCCGATGATAGGCGCCGGGGAGGCAAATCCTTTAGCGTGTGGGGAACGCCCCGCGGGCCTGCCCCGGTACTCCCATGGTCATCGCCGTATCGCTTGCAGTTGCGCTGGCCGTCGCACCGGTAACGCAGGAGCTGTGCGTGGGATACAGGAACGGGATCGAGCCGGACATGCGCATCCGGGAGTCCGACCTCGGCCAGCCGGCCGCAGTCATCGCTGCAGAGCGGCTGCGGGACATGGTCGGCCGCGGCGAAGTGACTGGCGGGTTCCAGCATGGAGCACTCAACCAGGCCAAAGTCATCCACGGCCACATCCTTCTGCGGCAGGCCATCGAGGACCAGCGGCAGTTCGGACGCGACTCGGCGGAGGCTGCAAGCTCCACGAATGCTTTCTGTTCCTGGCTGGAAACCGAGGGGTTCTGGTATGACTGACGTCCGTGCCACTCGCGCGTGGCCGGGTTTGGCCAGGTCGTCGGAAGCGAATGCCGCATGAAGCTTTATGAAGTCATCCGCTGGGGAAACGACTCGGACGATCCCCTCACTGTGGGGGCGAATGGTCCGGACACCTGTTTCCTGGTGCGGGCCGGGTCCGTGGAGGAGGCGGTGGGGCTGGTCGACCCCATGCTGTCCCGTGAGTCTGGCGGGGAAGTGCGCTCCTTTGCGTCGGCCGTCTATCTGCTCGGGACCGATTCGTCCGCGCAGGAGCAGCCCAGGGTGCTTCGCGGGCCTTACATCGAGAACGCCTACCGCCATGGATGGAGGCACTGGTACCGTGAAGAGCCGGGCGATCCCTGGGTCGAACAGGGGAGTGAATGATCCGTCCGGGGCGGGTAGGCTTCCGCCATGTGCCGCTGCTCCATGGAGGAGTGCAATGTCGAGGGAAAACGGCTTGATCAATGCCGAAGACGTGGCGCGTGAGTACCGGCTCAGCGAGACGCTCGCCCGGGACATCGTGTCCGGGGAAACCCAGCGTGTGCTACGGCGCAGCCCGCTTGCCTGGATCGTGTTTGTTGCTGGCCTGGGCCTGTCAGGGTTCCTGTACTTCATGCCGGGCGCGGCCCGTGATTCGGCCCTCTGGGTGCTGATCGGGTGCCTGGCCGGCTGGATGATGGTCGGCCGTTACCTCGCTGGCCCGGCGATCCGCAGGACGGCGAAGGACAAGGCGGAGCGGCTGGGGCATCCGGGTGCCTGAGGCGGCAGTGCGGGAGGTCCAGTGAACGCAGGCCCATTCGAGCTCTCCCGGTTCCGCAGCGCCCAGCAGCATGCCTATGGCACTGCCCTGGGCGAGCTGCACTCCGGTCGGAAGGAGTCGCACTGGATCTGGTTCGTATTCCCGCAGCTGCGTGGCCTGGGCCAGAGCACGATGTCGGAAACGTATGGGCTGGATGGCCTGGGCGAAGCCCGCGCCTACCTGGCCGATCCGGTCCTGGGCGCGCGTCTGCGGGAGTGCGTGGAGGTCATGCTCGCGCATCGCCTGCTCGGGGCCAGTGCCGTGCTTGGCGAACTGGATGCAATGAAGTTCAGGTCATGCCTGAGCCTGTTCGCGCTGGCCGATCCAGCGGAGCCGCTGTTCACCGCGGCGCTGGACGCATTCTTCAACGGTGAGTCCGACCCGAAGACGCTCGCGCTGCTGGCGCGGCGGGGCGGGGCCTAGCGATTCCAGATCCCTCGCACCGGCCACCCGTCGGATCGCGGTCCCCTTGAGGCCGGGACCGCAATCCGTATCGGTCGCGGCGGTGGGTGGCCTGCTGGGGCATCACTCGGCGATGCGCAGGTCGACCTCGATGTTGCCGCGGGTGGCGTTGGAGTACGGGCAGACCTGGTGGGCCTGCTCGACCAGGGCCTGCAGGGTGTCGCGATCCACGCCCGGGGCGGAGATGGTCAGGGTAGCCTGCAGGCCGAAGCCGCCGCCCAGCGGGCCGATATCGATATCGGCGGTGACCGAGGTCGAGTCGGGCAGGGCGACCTTCTGCCTGCCGGCCACGAACTTCAGCGCGCTGAGGAAGCAGGCCGAATAGCCGGCCGCAAACAGCTGCTCGGGGTTGGTGCCTTCGCCACCCGGGCCTCCGAGGCCGCGCGGCGTGGAGAGGGCGAGATCGAGCTTGCCGTCGGAGGTGGACGAACGGCCTTCGCGGCCACCGGTCGAGGTGGCGGTGCCGGTGTAGAGGATCTTTTCGAGGGACATGTGGGACTCCTGGTGTCGGGCCGGCGCGGTGGTGGCCGGTGAGGGTTACTTTGCCGGCAGGCTGTTGCGGTGGATGGACAACCAGTCCGGAAAACTTGACCGGGAGTCCGCGCGGGCGATCGGCGGGCCCGTGACTGTGATCGCATGGACAGCGGGGAAGCATGCGCGGCGGCACGTGGGGCGCCGGGACGGATCACCCGCCTCCACCCCTCTTATGCAGCCCATTCACTGCCAGGCGCCGACCATGTCCTTCGACCAGAAGAAGGAAACAGCCCATGAAGATCCAGATCGCCACCATGGCTTTCGCCGTGCTTGCCGCAATCCCGCTCGCTGCCTGCCGCCAGGAACACCCCGCCGATCCGGCGCCGGACAATCCCGCGCCGACCGCGGAGGCCCATGCTCCGGAAAATCCGGTGCGTTACGCCACCGATGCCCAGGAAACCCGCGTGGGTGAGGATCCGGAGGCGGACAAGGAGCAGCCGCGCGCCCAGCGCTGAATGCAGGAAGCGCGCGACCGGTGATCGCGCGCTTCCCGTCCGCCTTAGCTTATGGGCACCGTAACGCTCAGTAGAACATTGCTACCGGCGTGGGCGTGGCGGCGGACTTGTCGACCACGCCGGGAATCGGCGTCGCCTGCGGGAACTGGCGGCGCAGCGTGTCCACGCCATCCTGCGGACGCGCAAGTTCAAGCAGGTCCTCGCGATCGCGACGGCGTTCCTCGGTGGAGATGTCCATGCGCTTGTCGCGCTCGGCCACCAGCTCCGGCTGCACCTCGCCGTCACGGCTGAACGACCAGGCCAGCATGGCGGGACCAACCGGCATCTTGTGGCCCGGGTTCACGCCGTCGCGCGTATGCCAGGTGTGCCAGGTCTTGCCGTAGGTGTTCATCTTGGAGCGCATCAGCTCCTTCTCCGCCACCTCGGGCAGGTTGGGTGCCACCAGCTGGCCGGACAGGATCTCGCCGTTGTGCGGATGCCAGTACTGCTTTTCGTCGTCGGCCAGGGATTCGTACAGCGACTCGGAGATGATGTACTCGATGCCGGTGAGGTTCGCCTCCGGGCTGTTGCCGTCGAACAGCGTGCACTGGGCGAAGTCCTCGTTGACCTGGCGGCAGAAGTGGTGCGCCTCCATCTGGTGCAGCGGATGGTCCTTCATCGGATGGAAGCCCACCACGTACATGTCCATCTTCCCGAGCGGCCCGTTGCCCTGGAGCAGGGCCGCTCCGGCCTCCAGGGCATTGGTGCGCGCCGACTCCTCCGCTCCCGGGGTAGAGACGGCGGGATCGACGCGGTCGCCGCCGGTGCAGGCGGCAAGGGCGAGGGCCAGCAAGGGCAGGGTGGTCGCGGTCCGGCGCATGGCGGGCTCCTTGGATCGTGGGAGGCCGGGATAGCACGGGGCTGATCGCAGTTCAGTGAAGTGTGGACGCAGCGATGCCACCGGAGAATGCCGGCTGGCGTCTGTCGCCAGCCTGTTCCCCCCGATAGGATTCCCCGCAGGACAAGGGGGAGGGGTCCGGCAAGCTGGGTGGAGGCATGGGGTGGCGCCGTGCAGCGCCGTTCCCGCATCCCGGCGCCGCCTGGAGGCGATGCCACGGGCCGGATTCCAACATGTATCCACACCGTGCAGGAGGCACGATGAGCGTTGATGTATCTGGTGGGCTGGGGAACGCGGTTTGCATGCGCACGAGTGCGCTTGCCGCGACATGGGCCTGGATGCCGCCCAGGCCTGCTGCAACCCGGGCCGGGACCGGATGGACCTTTGCATTGTTTGACGGAAGAAGGGGAGCACCATGAACGACGAGCAGCTGGAAATCCCGCCGGAGGCGTTGTCCGATCCGGAAGCGTTCGAACTGCTGCGGCTTTGGGCCGCGCATGAACAGCTGCATGTTGCGATCCGCAGCGATCTGGGCGGCGGGGCGGAGGATTTCGGGGAGCTGCTGGCGGACCTGTTCGAGCACGCCTCGCGCATGTTCGCGCATCGCGACGGCGTGCCGCTGGCCGAGTGCCGCGAACTGATGCTGCAGGACTTCCTGCGCAGGGTGGAGTCGCCCAAGCCCAGCCTGGAAGGCACGCTGCCGACGGAGCACTAGCCGCGGGCTGGTCCGGCGACGAGCCACCGGCCAGCGCCCTGGCATCGGATTGCTTGCAGCCTCCATGCAGGCGGCTGCAAGCATGGTGTCAATGGAACGGGTGCCCGCGTTGACGTACCGCTTCCATGGCCGGCGCTACGGTCGAACCTCCGCGCCCCAGGAGCCGACCATGGCCAGGTCCAATTCCACCAATCCCACCGCCCGCCAGGACGAAGCCGGCCTGGGCGAGGACGGCGTTCCGCTTGAGCAGCAGGGGCCGGCGCTCAAGGATCCGCGTTCGGTTGCCGCGATCGACAACATCGGCGTGTACGACCAGGCGGACCTGCTCGACGTCGCCCTGGACGAGGAGCCCGGCGACCGGGATGCCTACGGCCGCTCCTTCGCCGATGACGTTCGTAGCGACGCGCCGCATGGCATCCGCGAGAGCGGAGAAGGCTGAACGACAGCGCGCGTGGACGACGGTGGATTCACGCTGCACCGTCTGCAATGCAGGCTTTCCATAGCGAGCATCCCCATGAACGAAGCTTCCAAGCCCGTGACCGTGGCCTCCGTCGACCTGCAGCGTTACCTCGGCACCTGGTACGAGATCGCGCGCCTGCCCATGCGCCACGAGCCCGAGGACTACACCGACATCACCGCGACCTACTCGCTCAACCCGGAAGGCACGGTGCGCGTACAGAACCGTGCGCGTGACAAGCATGGTGAGCCGCAGGAGTCCGTGGGCGAGGCCTTCGTGGTCGAGGGCAGCAACAATGCCAAGCTGGAAGTCACCTTCCTCCCGGACGGGCTGAAGTGGATCCCGTTCACCAAGGGCGACTACTGGATCCTGCGCCTGGACCCGGAATACCGCACCGCCCTGGTCGGCTCGCCCGACCACAAGTACCTGTGGCTGCTGTCGCGCGAGCCCTCGCTGCCGGCGCAGGTGCAGCAGGACTTGCTGGATACCGCACGTGCGCAGGGCTACGACCTGGATGACCTGATCCTTACGCCACACACGGGTAACCCGGTGCGCTGAACCAACAGCTGAGCGGCTCCAGTCGCCGCCCAGGATCGAAACGCTGGGTCCCCGCGGAAGCCGGGACCCAGCGTCTTTTGAGCCTGGATGGAGAAACCAGCTGGTCGGGCTGGTCGTTGCAGTGGTGACTACCCGTGCACGGCGCCCGCGGGCCGATAGAATCGACGCTCCCACACCCGCACGCCCCACGCCATGACCGGTCCGGATGTCTTCCTGCGCGGCAGCATCGTCGCGCTCGTCACGCCCATGCACGACGACGGCAGCGTTGATTACGACGCGCTGCGCAAACTCGTCGACTGGCATGTGGCCGAGGGCACGGACTGCATCGGCGTGGTTGGCACCACCGGCGAGTCGCCGACGGTCAGCGTCGAGGAGCACTGCGAGATCATCCGCGTCGCGGTCGAGCAGGCTGCCGGCCGGGTGCCGGTGATGGCCGGCTGTGGCGGCAACTCTACCGCCGAGGCGATCGCCCTGGCGCAGTTCGCGCGCAAGGTCGGCGCCGACAGCCAGCTGCAGGTGGTGCCGTACTACAACAAGCCCGGGCAGGAAGGGCAGTACCAGCACTTCCGCGCCATCGCCGAAGCCACCGGCGACTTGCCGATCGTGCTGTACAACGTGCCCGGCCGCACCGGCGCCGACCTGCAACACGAGACCGTGCTCCGCCTCGCGGAAGTGCCCGGCATCGTCGGCATCAAGGAAGCCACCGGCAACATCGAGCGCGCGCAGTGGCTGGTGCGCGAGGCGCCGGCCGGGTTCGCGGTGTTCTCAGGCGACGATGCCACCGCGGTGGCGCTGATGCTTTGCGGTGGCCATGGCAACGTAAGCGTGACCGCCAACGTCGCGCCGCGGCTGATGCACGAGCTGTGCATGGCCGCGCTGGCGAAGGACGTGGAAGCGGCCATGCGCATCCAGCTGCGGCTGTTGCCGCTGCACCGCCACCTGTTCTGCGAGGCCAACCCGATCCCGGTGAAGTGGGCGCTGTCGCGGCTTGGCCACATCGGTGGCCATATCCGCCTGCCGCTGACCGGGCTGGAGCCAGGCAACCAGGCCAAGGTGGAGGCTGCGCTGCGCCAGGCCGGCCTGCTGGTCGACTGACCCCAGGCGGGGTTTCGCCGCCCGCTCACGGCCTGGACCGGAGACTGCCCGCGTTCGCAACGCGGGGACAGCCATGGGCCGGACGTCGGTGGGCAGGATCAGGATCGGATGTGCCGGCTGGTCCATCCCTGGCCGCTACGCGGGATTGTTCGGCGAGGGCTACAGTGCGCTGGCGCGCTATGCCATGCGCTTCGACGTGGCAGAGATCAATTCCTCCTTCTACCGCCCGCACCAGCGCGGCACCTGGCAGCGCTGGGCGGCCACGGTGCCACGCGGCTTCCGCTTCTCGGTGAAGCTGCCGCAGGAAATCTCGCATGAGCTGGGCCTGCGCGGCGCCGGCCCGGCCCTGGACCGGTTCCTGGCCCAGGTGGACGGGCTTGGCGGCCGCCTTGGCGGCTTCCTGCTGCAGCTGCCGCCGGGGCTGGCACTGGACGGACGCAGCGCCGCCGCGTTCTTCGCCATGTTCCGCCGCCGCAGCGATGCGCCGCTGGCCTGCGAGCCGCGCCATGCCAGCTGGTTCACTCCGCGGGCCGAAGACCTGTTCGCGCGCCACGGAGTCAGCCGCGTCGGCGCCGATCCGCCGCGGGTACCCGGCGGCGACCTGCCGCTGGCATCCGGACAGTGGTGCTACTGGCGCTGGCATGGCTCACCGCGGATCTACTACAGCGATTACGACGAGGCTGCGCTGCGCGCGCTGGCCGACGACCTGCGGACAGCGAAGGGGCCGGGCCAGCGCTGGGTGATCTTCGACAACACCGCCCATGGCTTCGCCGTGGCCAACGCGGTGCGGCTGCGGCAACTGGTCGAGGGGGCCGGGTAACTCGCCAGTGCACTTCCGGTGCTGCGCCACCTGCTGGCCTCCAATGTCCTCCGGCACACTCCCCGGCCCGGCTGCACTCGCAGCGGAAAGTGGTGCAGCGTAGGCGCATCCTGGCCTGCGCGCTCGAGGCCGGTCCGCGGGCTGGGAGGAGTACTGCAAGGCGCTGGCAACGCGTGAGCCCGCGCTGCAGAACCGACCTGCGTCGCCGACAGGTCGGCTACCCGAACCTGTGGTTTGCCTCGCTGGAGGACGCGCAGCCCCACGTCGCCCGCATACGGGATGCGATGCGCCGTGGTACGCAGGCGGTCGTTCCCGGGCAACCGCCTGGTCGACCTGCCTGGACCTGCCGCCCACCTTGCCAGGTGGGCGGCTTTCCCCGGTGCGAGGTGGATGCTCAGCGCTTCCGCAGCAGGTGCCACACCAGTCGGGGCAGCCACAGGAGCACGGCGAGTGACGGTGCGAAGAAGTCGCGCAGGCCTTCGCGGATGCCGGCCTGGACGGCCTGGCGGATCGGGTGGTTTTTCATCGAAAGTTCCGGCGTGGGTCTGGTTCCAGACTGCACCGGCAGCACCTGCGCAAAAGTTGGCGGTCCAGGATGTGACCCGGTTCGCCCCAGGCTTCACTGGTAGCCAACCGTGCGCGCCCTAGCTTTGTTGAAGGGACCATCCACGCAAGCGACCCACGGAGCCGACCATGCCCCGCCGCAAGCCACGCGTACTGAAGCTGGCCACCTTCAACGTCAACGGCATCGGCCCGCGGCTGCCGCACCTGCTGCTGTGGCTGGAGCGCGAGCAGCCGGACGTGGTCGCGCTGCAGGAGCTGAAGGCGCGGGACGAGGCGTTCCCGGCGGCGGAGATCGAGGCGGCGGGCTATGGCGCGATCTGGCATGGCGAGCACCGCTGGAACGGGGTGGCGCTGCTGGGACGCGGGGTCACGCCCATCGAGAGCCGGCGCGGGCTGCCGGGCGACCGCAGTGACAGCCAGAGCCGCTACATCGAGGCGGCGGTGCACGGGGTTGTCGTGGGCGCGCTGTACCTGCCCAACGGCAATCCGCAGCCGGGGCCGAAGTTCGACTACAAGCTCAAGTGGATGGCGCGCCTGGCGCGGCACGTCGCGACCCTGGTCGACCTGCCGCATCCGGCGGTACTGATGGGCGACTTCAACGTGATCCCGACCGACGAGGACGTCTACGACCCGAAGTCGTGGAAGCGTGACGCGCTGATCCAGCCGGAGGTGCGCGAGGCCTACGCGAAGCTGCTGGCCCAGGGCTGGACCGATGCCCTGCGCGAGGTGTACGGCGAGGAGCGGGTCTACACGTTCTGGGACTATTTCCGCCAGCACTTCGAACGCGATCGCGGCTTGCGCATCGACCACCTGCTGCTCAACCCGGCGCTGGCGCCGGGCCTGGAGGAAGCCGGGGTGGACCGCTGGGTGCGGGCGCTGGAGAAGCCCAGCGACCATGCCCCGACATGGATAAGGGTGAAGCTGCCGGGCTAGGGCGCAAGCGTAGCCCGGCGGGCGAAGCGTGCCCGGCCCCGGCCCGGTCACCGGTCCGATCCAGATGCGACTCCAGCCCTGGCCGGGCAGGGCGGCCCGTGGAGACGGCCATCACCCGCCGCCCGCCATGCTGTACGCATGCGAATCCCCTTCCGTGCGTGGCTGCAGGCCCACCGCACCGGCCTGCGCCGGGCGGGCTGGGCGCTGCTCGGCCTCTACCTGCTTTACCTCCTCGCCGCCAACGTGTTCCTCAACACGTCCATTGGCGAGCGGATCATCAACCGCAAGCCCGACCGCTACCACGCGCGCTGGGACTGGGCGCTCAGCGCCTATCCCGGGCATATCCACGCCAGCGGGGTGGTGATGGGCGGTCATGCGCGCACCAACCGCTGGGTGGTGGCCGCGACCCGTGCCGACGGCCGCATCAGGCTGCTGCCGCTGCTGTGGCGCACCGTGTCCTTCGGCACCATCCGCGCGCACGACGTATCGGTGCACGTGTCCCGGGCGGCCGAGGACAAGCCCACGTCCAAGCGCGAGGGACATGGCTGGACCCTGGATTTCCCGGCCATCACCACGCCCAGCCTGCTGCGCCTGGACTTCTACGAGGTGCAGGCCAGGGGCCATGGCGATGCCCGCTTCGTGTTCACCAAGCAGCTGCAGGGCGGGCCGATGCAGGTGGGCGAGTCCACCCTGTACATGCCGGACGCGACCCTGGCGCTGGCCGGGGTGGAGCTGTTGCGCGATGGCCGCCTGGAGTTCGGGCTGGAGATCCCGGCGCATATCCGCGAGCGGGCGCAGGGCCGGGAGAAGTTCGGAATCCTCGATGCCTGGCTGCGCGCGGACGGCGCGGCGCCCGGCATCGACCTGGCCATGCGCAGCGGTGACGTGCTGCCCCTCGGGACGAGTGGACATGCCGGCCACCTGCGCGCGGACCTGCGCCTGAGCCGCGGCGCGCTGATGCCCGGCAGCTGGCTGGACTGGTCGGCGCCGGTGTACTCGGTGGACGCGGACGGCAATGCACTGCGGCATCCGCTCGGCGCCGCCCTGCGCACGCGCCGCGAGGCGATCGACCTCGCCGTGCGCATGCCGTCCACCGGCGAGGGCTCGCCGTGGCTGCAGGCGGACCTGCGCGTGGATGATCGCCGCCTCGGTCCCGACGACTGGCTGCGACCGCTGCGCGCGCTCAACGGCCAGCTGCGCACGCAGTGGCCGCAGGTGCCGCTGCGCTGGGTCGATGCCCTGCTCGAGGACCTGCCCTGGCTGGAGGTGGATGGGCGCGGAGACGTGGACGCCGACCTGCTGCTGGCCGACGGCCAGCCCCAGCCCGGCAGCCGCGTCGACCTGGACCGGGTAACGCTGGAGGCGCGGGTGCTGGACAACCGCTTCGCCGGCCAGGCCCAGGCGCGCGTGCGCGTGGCCGATGAAGCCGATGCGCCGCGTACCGGGATCGCCATCCGCATGCACCAGTTCACCCTCGGTCCGGAGGCGCGGCCCAGCCAGGTGGACGTGCGCGGCCGCGACCTGCGCCTGGACCTGCGCTCCGATGCGCCGCTGGCGGATTTCCACGAGCAGCTGGAAGGACGGCTGCGCTTCAACGACGCCGAGATCCGGGACCTGCGCAACTACAACCGCTACCTGCCGGGCCGGAGCGCGCACCTGCTCGGTGGCAGCGGCCTGGCCACGGGCGACCTGCGGCTGGACCGCGGCGGCGGCATGGTCGATGGGCGGATCAGCCTGCGGGGTCGCAACGTACGTGCGGCGCTGGGTCCTTCGCGGCTTGCCGGCAACCTGCGGCTCGACAGTCGCCTGCGCAGGCTCGAGCCTGGCGGTCGCCAGTACGCCATCGAGGCGCTGGACCTGGACCTGGATGGCGTGCAGCTGGAACAGGAGGGCGAAACGGATGCCAGCTGGTGGGCGCGGATGTCGCTGCAGGAGGGCGGGCTGGAATGGCGCGAACCATTCGAACTCAGCGGTCGCGGCCAGGTGGAGATGCGCGATGCCAGCGTGCTGCTGGGCCTGTTCGCCGAACGCAAGGCGTTCCCGCGCTGGATCGGGAACCTGGTTGATTCCGGACAGGCCCGTGCCACGGGCCTGGTGCGGATCCGCGGCGACGAGCTGGTGTTCGACCAGGTCGAGGCCAGCAACGACCGCATCGGCATGCAGGCGCGGCTGCGCATCGCGGGCGGCAAGCCGGATGGCGATCTCTATGCGCGCTGGGGCGTGCTGGGCATGGGCGTGGAGCTGCAGCCGGGCGAGCAGCGCAAGCTGCACCTGGCCGGCGCGCGCAACTGGTACGAGTCGCGCCCGGCGCTGCTGGCCAGGTAACTCAGTTCCCGGCCAGTGCCTGGAGCTCGGCCACGTCCCGCAGCCACACCTCGGGTTCGAAGGCTTCCAGCGCCGCGGCGGTCGCATAGCCCCAGGTCACCGCGGCGAAGGCCACTCCGGCCTGGCGGGCGGCCTCCGCATCCGAGCCCTGGTCGCCGACATAGATCGCGCGCGGGGCGGGGATGCCGGTGCGGGCCAGTACCCGGCGCAGGCGCCGTGCCTTGCCGAAGATCGAGGCAGCGCATTCGACATGCGCCAACAGGCGCCAGGTGTCGTCGCCGAGGATGCGACGGCTGTTCTCCACCGAATTGCTGGTGACCAGGGCCAGCTGCATGCCACGCGCGTGCAGCTGGTGCAGGGCCTCGCGTGCACCGGGGAAGCAGGCGATGGCCTGGCCTTCCTCCTGCATCAGGCGGCGGAAGTCGCGCGCCACCAGCGGCAACCGCCAGGCCGGCAGTCCGGTGTGGCGCATGATCTCGCGCGGCCCCAGCCCGCGCAGCATCTCCACTTCGTGCCCGGCGATGCTGGCGAACCTATGCTTCTCCGCGAGCCGCTTGTGGTTGGCCAGGAAGAAGCCGAAGGAGTCGGCCAGGGTTCCGTCCAGGTCGAAGATCGCCAGGTCGTGGTGGCGGGTACCGGCAGGCGCGGGGACGGAAGACATGGGTCACGGCGGAAGGGTGGAGACGGGGCGATTGTGCAGTGCCCGGATTCCACCCACCCGTGCCGTTATTCCCCCTCGACTTCTTCCAGCTCCACCTCGAAGCGGCGGGCGTAGTCGCGCTCGTCGCTTACCCGTGCCACCTCGGCATAGGGCGTGTCCGGGGCGCCATAGACCGCGCATACCGCCTCGCCGCCCTTGCCCCTCCCGACCTGGCGCAGGCGATACCGCGACTGGCCGCCGCCGCTGTCCGGCGGGTAGTGCATGGGCGGCTTGCCCGGGTCCAGGTCGATCTCGGTGTTGTCCACCACGCCTCCGACGAACAGGCCTCGGATCATGTCGCACCTCGCTGCTGTGGGCTCCGGTGCAGGTTCCGCCCCGCCGCGTGGCCGCTGGGTCAAGGCGGGTGCATGAACTTCCAGGCGGGCGTCAGTCGATATCGACCACCCTGCCGCGCCGGTCGACCAGGAACCGCGCGCGCTGGCGACCGTAGTAGAAGGTCGCCCGCCAGGTGCCTTCGTCCTCGCCGGTGCCGCGCTCGCACAGCACCGCGATCCGGCCCTGGTCCATGAGCCGCCGGAACACCGGCAGCTCCAGGCCGATACGCGCGGCCACGCGCGCGCCGTCGATTTCCAGTGCGGGAACGCCCTGCATCGCATCCTCCTGTGCGTGCAGCATCGCAGGCGGCGCCTGGCGCGGCCTTGATCCAGGTCATGTGTCGCGCTCGGCATACGTATGCGGGCGGCGGCAGCCTCGCCGGGGCTGGCCATAATGGGCGCCCCGACCGATGCAGGACCGGACCCGAGTGCCTTCCACGCCAAGCCTCCAGCAGCACGCCACCCGCGCCGCCTTCTTCATGCCAGGTTTCGCGATCGCGGCCTGGGCCCCGCTGGTGCCGTTCGCCAAGGCGCGTGCCGGACTGGACGAGGCGATGCTGGGCATGGTCCTGCTGTGCCTGGGCGCGGGCTCGCTGCTGGCGATGCCGATGGCGGGCGCACTGGCCGCGCGGCAGGGCTGCCGCCGGGTGATGCTCGCGGCGATGCTGGCCGCCTGCGCGGCGCTGCCGGTGCTGGCCATCGCGCCCAACGCCGTGGTGCTGGGCTTGGCGCTGTTCGTGTTCGGCGCGGCGATCGGCGCGATGGACTGCACCATGAACCTGCAGGCGGTCGTGGTCGAGCGCGAGAGCGGGCGCGCGCTGATGTCCGGTTTCCACGCCTTCTACAGCATCGGCGGCTTCGCCGGGGCCGCGGCGATGACCGCGCTGCTGAGCGCCGGTGCCGTGCCGGTCTGGGCCTGCGTGGCCGCGGTGGTGGTCGTCCTGGCCCTGGTCGGCGTGGCCTTCCGCCACTGGCGCGGGGAGCGGGTGGACTCGGACGTACCGGCGTTCGCCTGGCCGCGCGGCATCGTGCTGCTGGTCGGCGTGGTCTGCTTCGTGATGTTCCTGGCCGAGGGCGCGATGCTGGACTGGGGCGCGGTGTTCCTCGACCAGGCCAAGGACATGGATCCGGCGCGCGCGGGCCTGGGTTACGTGGCGTTCTCCCTGGCCATGACCGTTGCACGCCTGACCGGCGACGGCGTGGTCCAGGCCGTCGGTGCGATGCGCGCGGTGGTGGCCGGTGCGCTGGTTGCCTTCGCCGGGTTCGCGGTGATCGTGCTGGCGCCGGGCGTCACGGTGGCGCTGCTGGGCTTCGTGCTGGTGGGTATCGGTTGCGCCAACATCGTCCCGGTCATGTTCACCGCGGCCGGCCGCCAGACCGCGATGCCGGAGAGCCTGGCGATCCCGGCGATCAGCACGCTCGGCTACGCGGGCGTGCTGGCCGGGCCGGCGCTGATCGGCTTCGTTGCCCATGGCACCTCGCTGCAGTTCGCGTTCTGGTGCCTGGCCTTCTCCGTGCTTGGCGTGGCCCTGGCGACGCGCTGGCTGAGGGTCTGACCTCGTGCCCTCTGCCCGCGTGAGCGGGGTCAGCGAGGGCTGCTCGGGTCCGCTGCCCCGGACGGGCCATTGCGCCGCGTCCGCCAGGCCATCACCTGGCCGAAGATCGCGGTGGCCAGCAGGCAGCTGTTGGTGACGATGAACACGGTGTTGTCCAGCAGCACCGAGTAGACGATGAACAATGCAGAGGCCGTTGCCTGGCCGATGAACAGCCAGGTCGACACGCCGTCGCCGCCGCTGCGTGCCTGCTTGAGGATCTGGCGGACAAGGGTGGCCAGCAGCACCCCCGAAGCGGCCCAGCCGATCAGGTCGGGATTCATCCTCCCCTCCGGGTGGACGAGGGGCGCGGCGGGAGCGGTTGCGGCCCGCGGCGATGGTCGCGGCTGGATGCGTGCATGGGGGCGTAGCCAGGTGGGGAGCTCCAGCTTTGCGCGCCGCCGGTCAAACCCGGGTGAGGCGCCGCCTCAACCCGAGCCGTCGCCTCCGCCCTGGGGGCTGGATGCCGCCGGGTGGATGTTCCCGGCCTCGACCCATTCGCGCAGCCGCCGCAGGGCCTGGCCGGCAAGCAGCAGGGGCGCGGGATCGGCGCGGCGCGACAGCAGCCCGGTCAGGAAGCCGTCGGCGTGGAGTTCCACTTCCAGGCTGACCTCGGTGCCCGGTCGCCCGCGGGCGGGCAGGGTGGCCAGCCGGCTGCGCAGCTGGAATCCGCCGTCGCCCTCGGCGCGATGGCGGGCCGAGGTGGCGTCGCGCGCGTCCAGGTGCAGGCGCACCTGCGGCTTCTGTCCCAGCGGGACGCGGATCTCCCAGAGCGTCGCATCGCCACTGCTGCCGGCCGGGTCGGCGGCGCCGGCGAGGATCCGGGCCTGGACCCCCGGATCGCACCAGGCATCAAGGATGCGCGGCCCGTCGGCCTGGAAGGCGAGGCTGCGCTGGATGCGGAGGGTAGGTCTGCCCGGGTTGCGGGCGGTGGCGCCGTTCATGGCCTGCCCCCCACGGTGAAGCGCGCGGAGGGCAGGCGACCTGGTCGACAGGGCGGGTGCGGGTTGTGCATGGGCAGGCGACGTGCGTGGGGTGGGGCGATCCCACGCTGGGCTTCCCGGGGAATCCATCGCGTGAATCGCGGCGGCTCTGGCGATGCAAAGCCTTCAACGGAGACGCAGTTCGCGCCTCAGGCGGTACCGGTGGGGACCACCTTCTCGATCTCGTCCAGCCAGTACAGGTGCACGCCACCGTCGCCGTCGTCCATGCGGAACAGGCCGTTGGTGCCCGCGTTGCCGTCCGGGTCGAAGAACTGCTGGATCGTGGGACGCTCCGGCAGGGTGCCGCGCAGGACGCTGCCGTCGCGCATGTGCAGTTCCACCTCGAGCTCGCCGTCCAGTTCCAGCTGCAGGGTCTTGAGGCGCTCGATCGCCTGCGGGTCGGTGTGCACGCGCGGTGCGATGGCAATGCTGTTCATCGGCCGTCCTCCATCGGGTCCGCGTACGCTAGCCGGGAGCAGGTGACCGCCGGATCATGATCGCGCCTGCAACCGTGCGGTTGCCCGTGCAACGGCCGCGGCACGCACCGGACCTGCGCCATAATCGGCCGCCTCCCGTGGAAGCCGACGACTGCCGATGAGTGCTCCTGCCTCGCCACGCCGCATCCTGTTCGCCAGCCTCATCGGCACGACGATCGAGTTCTTCGACTTCTACATCTACGCCACCGCCGCGGTGCTGGTGTTCCCGAAGCTGTTCTTCCCGGCCTCGGAGCCGACCGCGGCCACCCTGCAGTCGCTGGCCACCTTCGCCCTGGCCTTCCTGGCCCGGCCGCTGGGCTCGGCGGTGTTCGGCCACTACGGCGACCGCATCGGGCGCAAGGCCACCCTGGTCGCGGCCCTGCTGACCATGGGCATCTCCACCGTGCTGATCGGCCTGCTGCCGACCTACGCCCAGGTCGGCGTACTCGCCCCGGCCCTGCTGGCGCTGTGCCGCTTCGGCCAGGGCCTGGGCCTGGGCGGCGAGTGGGGCGGGGCGGTGCTGCTGGCCACCGAGAACGCGCCGCCGGGCAAGCGCGCCTGGTACGGGATGTTCCCGCAGCTGGGCGCGCCGCTGGGCTTCCTGTGCTCGACCGGCGTGTTCCTGGTGCTGGCCCACTTCCTGGACGAGGGCCAGTTCATGGCCTGGGGCTGGCGCGTGCCGTTCCTGGCCAGCGCCGCCCTGGTCCTGGTGGGCCTGTGGGTGCGCCTGCGCATCACCGAGACGCCGGCGTTCCAGAAGACCCTGGAACGCGAGGAGCGCGAGCGCCTGCCGATGGCCACGGTGCTGCTGCGCCATCCGGGCACCCTGGTGGTTGGCACCCTGGCGCTGATGGCGACCTTCGTCCTGTTCTACCTGATGACGGTGTTCGCGCTGAGCTGGGGTACTTCGGCCCTGGGCTACGGTCGCGAGCAGTTCCTGCTGCTGCAGATGGTCGGCGTGCTCTGCTTCGCCGCGACCATCCCGCTGTCTGCGGTGTACGCCGACCGCTTCGGCCGGCGCCGGGCGATGATCGTCGCGACCGTCGGCATCATCCTGTTCGGCCTGCTGTTCAAGCCGCTGTTCGGCGCCGGAAGTGCCTGGCAGGTGCTGCTGTTCCTGTGCGTGGGCCTGGGCCTGATGGGCATGACCTACGGCCCCTGCGGCACGATCCTCGCCGAGATGTTCCCCACGCCGGTGCGCTACACCGGCGCGTCGCTGGCCTTCAACCTGGCCGGCATCCTCGGCGCCTCGCCGGCGCCGTACATCGCGACCAGACTGGCCGGCGACCACGGCATCGCCGCGGTCGGCGGCTACATGGCCGGCATGGCCACGCTGACCCTGCTGGCCCTGCTTCTGGTGCCACGCAAGCCGGTGGAATGATCCGGCCCGCACCGGTCGCCACGCGCCTCAGTGCGCGTGGTGGTGGCCGTGGCGCGGGAACAGGCGGTGCACGGTGCGTGCCAGCCAGCCACCCTGCTGGTGCTCGCGGGCGAAGCGGTCGAGGTGGCGGCGCACCTGCTCCGAGTAGGCCTTGTCGTCGTTGCGGATGTGGTTGAACAGCCAGCGCGAGAGCATGCTCTTGAGCTCGTCGACCACGTCCTCGCCCGCCTGGAAGCGCATGCGGTACTCGCTGACGCGCTTGGTGAACACCTCGTGCACCCGGCGGTGGGCGGCGCTGAACGGGTAGCCGGCCTCCTCCATCAGCTCCTCCTCGAAGGCGAAGTGGGATAGGGTGTAGTCCACCAGCTCGTCCAGCACCTCGGCCACGGCCAGGGCCGATGCGCCGGTCTGGGCCTGGTGCAGCTGGTTGATCATCGACACGATGCGGCGGTGTTGCTCGTCGATCACCTCGATGCCGGTATCGAGGCTGTCCTGCCAGATCATCAGGGACATGCGGTCATGCACGCGATTGGAGTTGCGTGCAGGCTAGGGCGCCGCGGACGGCGCGGCCTTGATCGCGATCAAAAGCCGCCGCTGGCGGCTCAGGCGACGTCGATGACCTGGTTGCGGCCGCCGGCCTTGGCCAGGTACAGGCGCCGGTCGGCCTCGGCCAGCAAGCTGTGCAGGGTATCGCCGACGCGTGCGTTGCAGGCGCCGATGCTGATCGACAGGCGCAGCTCGCCCTGGTCCACCGGCACCCGCAGGTCCTCCACCCGCAGGCGCAGCTTCTCCAGGTGCTCGTGCAGCTCCCTGCCTTCCAGGCCGGGCAACAGCATGCAGAACTCCTCGCCGCCGAAGCGGGCGATATGGTCCTGCGGGCGGGCATGGGCCGAGATCGTCGAGGCCACCGCGCGCAGTGCACGGTCGCCGGTCTCGTGGCCCCAGGTGTCGTTGACGTGCTTGAAGTGGTCCAGGTCGAGCATGACCATCGCCAGCGGCTGGCGCACGTCGCGCATGCGCGGCACCAGGCGCTCGGCCTGGTCGAGGAAGTGGCGGCGGTTGGGCAGGCCGGTGAGGAAATCGCGGGTCGCCAGGTCCTGGAGGCTGCCGATGAGCTCCAGCTGGTCCACGTTCTGCGAAACCCGGCAGAAGAACTCCTCGCGCGAGTACGGCTTGCGCAGGAAGTCGTTGGCGCCGTTCTTCAGGAACCGCGCCACCAGGCCCGGATCGTCGCGGCCGGACACGCCGATGACCGCCATGCGGTCGCGTGCGCGCAGGGCGCGCAGGCGGCGGGTCAGCTCGATGCCCTGCATGCCCGGCATCTCCTGGTCGACGATGGCCAGGCGGATGCTCTGGTCGGCCTCGACCGCGGCCAGGGCGCGGTCGCCGTCGGGCACCTGCACCACGCGGTAGCCGAACATCTCCAGCAGCAGGCCGGCCTGGGCGCGCGCGCTGGCCGAGTCGTCCACCACCAGCGCGGAGATGCGCCGGTTGCGCTCCAGCCGCTGCACCAGCCAGACGATGTAGTCCAGGCTGCCGGGGGTGTTCTTCAGCACGAAGTCGATGATCTGCCGGCGCAGCAGGCGCTCGCGCAGCTCCTCGTCGTACACGCCGCTGACCACCACGGTGGGCAGTTCGCGGCCGAGGAAGCAGTCGACCACGGTTTCCAGGTCGCCGTCGGCCAGGACCAGGCCGGTCAGGACCAGGAACCAGTCGTCGTGGGTGGCCAGGGCGGCACGCGCCTCGGCCAGGGTCGAGGCGACGGTGACCGGCAGCTCCAGCTGCTGCTCGATCGCCTGGGCGACCGCCTGCACGAACGCGCGCGAGTTCTCCACCAGCAGCACGCGCTGCGGCAGGGGACTTGCGTGCGGGGTTGGCGCGGTCGCTGGCATGCCCGGATCAGGTGGACGGTCTGTCCCTGTCCTTAGCGGCGCGGGGGGCGGCCGACTTTAGGGTCCGATCGTCATTCCGCCGGGCGGCGTCTCACCACAGCGCGTCGCGCAGGCGGTACCAGGCCATGGCCGCGACCAGCAGCGGCATGCGCAGCAGGCGGCCGCCGGGGAAGGGCGCATGCGGGATCTTCGCGAACACGTCCAGCCGGCGCGACTGCCCGGCGATGGCCTCGGCCACCAGCCGCCCGGCCAGGCCGGTGGTGGCCACGCCGTGGCCGGAGAAGCCCTGGGCGTAGTAGACGTTGTTGCCCATCCGGCCCCAGTGCGGGGCGCGGTTGAGCGAGATGTCCACGTAGCCGCCCCACAGGTAGTCGATCGGCACGTCGGCCAGCTGCGGGAACACCTTGCGGATGCGCCGGCGCATCACCCCGCACAGGTTCGGGGGCGGATAGCTGGAATAGCTGGCGCGGCCGCCGAACAGCAGGCGGTGGTCGCGGCTGAGGCGGAAGTAGTCCAGCGCCCAGTTCACGTCGGCCACGGCCATGTCGTTGCGGATCAGGGCACGCGCGGCCTCCTCGCCCAGCGGCGCGGTTGCGGCGATATAGGTGCCGACCGGCATCACCCGCGATTCCAGCTCCGGGGCGATGCCGCGCAGCCAGGCGTTGCCGGCCAGGACCGCGAATTCGCCGGTGGCCTGGCCGCGGGCGGTGCGCAGCACCGGCTTCGCGCCGTGCACGAGCTCCACGACCGGCGACTGCTCGTAGATGCGCACGCCGGCGGCCAATGCCGCGCGGGCCAGGCCCAGGCAGTACTCCAGCGGGTGCAGGTGGCCGGAGGCGGAGTCGTACATCGCGCCGAGGTAGCGGTCGCTGGCCAGTTCCTGGCGCAGGCGGGCGCGGTCCCACCATTCCAGCGGGTAGTCGTAGCGCCCGGCCATCTCGATGATGCCGGCGCGCAGGGCGCGTTCCTGGCGCGGCTTGATCGGCACGTGGGCATGGCCGTCGCGCCAATCGCATTCGATGCCGTGGCGGGCGATGCGTCCGCGCAGGCGGTCCATGGCCTCGCGCGAGTAATCGAACAGCAGCCGCGCCTCGTCCGGGCCAAGCAGCCGTTCCAGCGTTTCCTGCTCGCAGCCGTAGCCGACGATGGCCTGGCCGCCGTTGCGGCCCGAGGCGCCCCAGCCGACCCGCTGCGCCTCGACCACCACCACCGAATAGCCAGCCTCGGCCAGTTCCAGCGCCGCGGTCAGGCCGGTATAGCCGGCGCCGAGGATGCAGACATCGGCCTCGACCGCGCCCTCCAGCACCGGCTGTTCCGGCAGCGGCGCGGCGCTGGCCGCGTACCAGCTGGGCGGATAGGGCGCGCTCACTGGCGGCCCCCGCGGGCGGTATCAGACGCTGCGCAGGTACCAGGCATAGTCGATGTCGGGGACCAGGGTGTTGAAGTCCAGCATCTCGCGCCGCTTCTGCTGGCCGTAGACGTGGCGGAAGGACTCGCCGTACCACCGGGCGGCGAACTCGCTGGCGAGGAAGTCGTCGATCGCCTGGCGCCAATGCGGCTGCTGGACTTCGAACTGTTCGTAGGCGTTGCCGGCCACCGGCGGGCCCGGATCCTGGCGGGTTTCCAGCCCGTGCAGGATGCCGGCCAGCACCGCCGCGGCGACCAGGTAGGGATTGGCATCGGCGCCGGCGATGCGGTGCTCGATGCGGGTGTTGCGCGGGTCGCTGTGCGGGATGCGCAGGGCCACGGTGCGGTTGTTGAAGCCCCAGCTGTCGTTGAGCGGGACGAAGGCGTTGGCGACGAAGCGGCGGTAGCTGTTGGCGTGCGGTGCGAACAGCAGCAGGTTGTCGCGCGCGCTGGCCTGCAGCCCGGCCACGGCGTGGCGCAGGGCGTCGGCCGGCGCATCCGGGGAGCAGGCGAACACGTTGCGGCCGTCGCGGTCGAGCAGGCTCACGTGCAGGTGCATGCCGCTGCCGGCCTGGCCCGCCAGCGGCTTGGCCATGAAGCTGGCCAGCGCGCCGTGCTGCTGGGCGACGGCCTTGATCACGCGCTTGAGCAGTACCGCGTCGTCGCACGCGGCCAGCGCGTCGGCGCGATGGGCGAGGTTGATCTCGAACTGGCCCGGCGCGTACTCGGCCACGGCGGTGTCGGCGGGGATGCCCTGGGCGCGGCAGGCGCTGGCCACGGCATGGATGAAGCCGGCGTTCTCGTCCAGGTCGTCGATCGAATAGACCTGGGTGCTGTCGTTGCGGCGACCGGTGGCGCTGTTGATCGTCGCCTGCGGGCGGCCGTCGGCATCGGCCAGGCGGTCGAACAGGTAGAACTCCAGCTCCACCGCCAGCACCGGGGCCAGCCCCGCGGCGGCGAAGCGGTCCAGCACCCGCTGCAGCACCCGGCGCGGATGCGCCTCGAACCAGCCGCCTTCGGCATCCTCCATCTGCAGCAGCAGCTGCAGGGCAGGGCGCGGCGACCATGGCACCGGCCTGAGGCTGCCGGGGACGGGGCGGCAGATGCGGTCCTCGTCGCCGATGTCGTAGCCCAGGCCCGTCTCCTCGACGGTGTTGCCGAGGATGTCGGCGGCCACCAGCGACATCGGCAGGCAGACGCCATTGGCGTAGACCTTCTCCAGCGCGGAGGCGGGTACGCGCTTGCCGCGCAGCACGCCGTTGGCATCCGGCAGCAGCAGGTCGACATGGGCGTCGGGCGCGCTCCCGAGGGCCTGCAGGGTGGCCAGGTCGCCGGCGGGAAGTGCGGACGTGGACGGTGGGGTCATGGCGGTGGCTCGGCGGGTCCAGACGAGGGTAACAGCGGTGCTGTCGTCAAGAATACTCAACGCCATCGCCCGCCGCGGCGCCGCCTGTCGCGTGGGTAATGGCCTCGTGTTGTAAAAATAAAACGGCCGGGGTAAGTTGCCTGAACGCCATCGGACGCTGCTCGCATGGCCCTGACGCCGCTGGTCGGACTGCCTACCGACCGCAAACTGATCGGTCCGCACCCCTTCCTCGCCGCCGGCGAGAAGTACGTGCGCGCGGTGGTCGACGGCGCCGATGCCATCCCGGTCCTGATGCCCTCGCTGCAGCCGGCCCCGGATCCGGACACGTGGCTTTCCCGCCTGGACGGCCTGCTGCTCACCGGCGCGGTCAGCAATATCGAGCCGCACCATTACAGCGACGAGCCCAGCTGGGAGGGCAACCTGCACGACCCCGCCCGCGACGCCAACACCCTGGCCCTGGCCCCGCGTGCGATCGCCATGGGCCTGCCGGTACTGGCGATCTGCCGCGGCCTGCAGGAGGTCAACGTCGCCCTGGGCGGTCGCCTGCACCAGAAGGTGCACGAGGTCCCCGGGATGATGGACCACCGCGAGAACCCAGAGGATCCGCTGGACGCGCAGTACGGTCCGGCGCACGACGTCGACCTGGTCCCCGGCGGCCTGCTGGCCTCACTGGCCGGCACCTCGCGGGTCCGGGTGAATTCGCTGCACGGCCAGGGCATCGCCCGTCTGGGCGAGGGCCTGGTCGCCGAGGCCAGAGCGCCGGACGGCCTGGTCGAGGCCTTCCGCGGCACCGGCCCCGGTTTCCTGCTCGGGGTGCAGTGGCATCCCGAATGGCAGGTCAGCTCCAATCCCTTCTACCTGGCGATCTTCCGCGCGTTCGGCGATGCATGCCGGGCCTGGGCCGAACGCCGCGCCGCCACGCCGGCCCCCGACCGCACCCGGACAACCGCATGAGTACCCGCAAACGCACCCGAAAACCCGAGCCGAGCACCGAACAGCAGCAGGAGAACTCGCTCCGGCGCTGGCTCAAGGAGCGGCACATCACCGAGGTGGAGTGCCTGGTGCCGGACATCACCGGCAATGCGCGCGGCAAGATCATCCCCGCCGACAAGTTCAGCCACGACTACGGCACCCGCCTGCCGGAAGGTATTTTCGCCACCACGGTCACCGGCGACTATCCGGACGACTACTACGAACTGACCTCCCCCTCGGACTCGGACATGCTGCTGCGGCCGGATCCGGATACGGTGCGGATGGTGCCCTGGGCCACCGACCCGACCGCCCAGATCATCCACGACTGCTACACCAAGGACGGCCATCCGCACGAGCTGGCCCCGCGCAACGTGCTGCGCAAGGTACTGGCCGAGTACGAGAAGGAAGGCCTGCGTCCGGTGGTGGCGCCGGAGCTGGAGTTCTTCCTGGTGCAGAAGAACACCGACCCGGATTTCCCGCTGCTGCCCCCGGCCGGCCGCTCCGGCCGCCCGGAGACGGCGCGGCAGTCGTACTCGATCGACGCGGTCAACGAATTCGACCCGATCCTGGACCTGATGTACGACTACTGCGACGCGATGGAGCTGGACGTGGACACCCTGATCCACGAGTCCGGCGCGGCGCAGCTGGAGGTCAACTTCACCCACGCCGGCGGGCTGTCGCTGGCCGACCAGGTGTTCCTGTTCAAGCGCACCATGCGCGAGGCGGCGATGCGCCACGGCGTGTACGCCACCTTCCTGGCCAAGCCGATGGAGACCGAGCCCGGCAGCGCGATGCACATCCACCAGAGCCTGGTGGACCGCAAGGGCCGCAACGTGTTCACCGGGAAGAAGCCGGGCGAGTTCAGCCCGGTGTTCGGCAACTACCTGGCTGGCCTGCAGAAGTACGTGCCGATGGCGATGGCCTTCTTCGCCCCGAACGTGAACTCCTACCGGCGGCTGATGTTCGGCGAGGTCTCGCCGAGCAACGTGCGCTGGGGCTTCGACAACCGCACCTGCGGCCTGCGCGTGCCGATGGACACCCCGGAGAACCAGCGCGTGGAGAGCCGCTTCGCCGGCTCCGACGCCAACCCGTACCTGGCCATGGCCGCGACCCTGGCCTGCGGCCTGCTGGGCATCCGCGAGCAGCTCACCCCGACCGCCCCGACCGAGGTCAGCGCCAAGGAACTGGGCTACGACCTGCCGCGCTCGCTGGGCGAGGCGCTGGACGAGCTGGAGACCTGCACCCCGCTGGCGACCCTGCTGGGGCCGCGCTTCGTGCGCGCCTACGTGTCGGTCAAGCGCAAGGAATACGAGACCTTCTTCCGCGTGATCAGCTCCTGGGAGCGCGAGTTCCTGCTGCTGAACGTCTGACCCGCCGCGCGCCGGCCGCCGGCGCACGGCCCGAAAACCCGAAGGACAACGCCGCATGGCCCCGATCGACCTTCCCGAACTCCAGCGCCTGGACGCCGTCCACCACCTGCACCCGTTCAACGACAACGCCGCGCTGGCGAAGCGGGGTACCCGGGTACTGGTACGGGGCGAGGGCTGCTACGTCTGGGATGCGGAGGGCAACAAGCTGCTGGACGCTTTCGCCGGCCTGTGGTGCGTGAACATCGGCTACGGCCGCAAGGAGCTGGGCCAGGCGGCGGCCAGGCAGATGGAGCAGCTGGCCTACTACAACAGCTTCTTCCAGTGCACCACCGAGCCGACCATCCGCCTGGCGGCCGAGCTGGCCGGGCTGGCGCCGGGCGACCTCAACCACGCCTTCTTCGTCAACTCCGGCTCCGAGGCCAACGACACCATCCTGCGCCTGGTGCGGCACTTCTGGGCGGTCCAGGACAAGCCGCGGAAGAACATCTTCATCGGCCGCCACAACGGCTACCACGGCACTACCGTTGCCGGCGCCAGCCTGGGCGGCATGAAGGGCATGCACGAGCAGGGCGGGCTGCCGATCCCGGACATCCACCACATCGACCCGCCGTTCTGGTTCGCCGACGGCGGCGACCTGTCGGAGGAGGAGTACGGGCTGGTCGCCGCCCGCCGCCTGGAGCAGAAGATCCTGGAGCTGGGCCCGGACCGGGTCGCGGCCTTCATCGGCGAGCCGGTGATGGGCGCCATCGGCGTGTACATCCCGCCGATGAGCTACTGGAAGGAGATCGAGCGGATCTGCCGCCAGTACGACGTGCTGCTGGTGGCCGACGAGGTCATCTGCGGCTTCGGCCGTACCGGGCAGTGGTTCGGCAGCCAGCATTTCGGCATCCAGCCCGACGTGATGACCATCGCCAAGGGCATCACCTCCGGCTACATCCCGCTGGGCGCGGCGCTGTTCAACGACCGCGTGGCCGGGGTGCTGAAGGACGTCGGCGGCGAGCTGGCCCACGGCGCCACCTATTCGGGCCACCCGGTGTGCGCGGCGGTGGCGCTGGAGAACCTGCGGATCATGCGCGAGGAGCGGATCGTGGACACCGCCCGCGAGGAGGTCGCCCCGTACCTGGCCCAGCGCTGGGCCGAACTGGGCGAGCACCGGCTGGTGGGCCAGGCCCGCATCGTCGGCATGATGGGCGCGCTGGAGCTGGTCCCGGACAAGGGCAGGCGGGAGTTCTTCCCCGAGCGTGGCAAGGTCGGCGGCCTGTGCCGCGATACCGCACTGCGCCACGGCCTGATCCTGCGCGCCACGTACGACTCCATGCTGCTGTCGCCGCCGCTGGTGCTGACCCGCGAGCAGGTGGACGAGCTGTTCGAAAAGGCGTGGAAGGCCCTGGGCGAGACCGCGGAGGCGATCGGCCGCTGAAAGGGATGGGCAAAGCCCCTCGCCAGCGCTAACCTGAACCGCCTGAACCCATCCCCCCGAGGACACCTACGATGAAGCTCCGCCTGCTCACCCTGGGCATTGCCGCCACCCTGCTTGCCGCCTGTGGCGGCAAGGACGATGCCGCGCAGGGGCCGGGAGGTGGCGCCGAGGAGAAGGTCCTCAACGTCTACAACTACTCCGACTACATCGCCGAGGACACCATCCCCGGCTTCACGGAGCAGACCGGCATCCGCGTCACCTATGACGTCTACGACAGCGACGAAGTGCTGGAGACCAAACTGCTGGCCGGTTCCAGCGGCTACGACGTCGTCGTGCCGACCCTGAACTTCTTCGGCCGCCAGATCCAGGCCGGCGTGTTCAGGAAGCTCGACAAGAGCAGGATCCCGAACCTGGCCAACCTGGACCCGAAGGTGCTCGAGCGCATCGCCGGCCAGGATCCGGGCAACGAGTACGGCGTGCCCTACATGATGGGTACCACCGGCATCGGCTACAACGTCGACAAGATCACCGAGATCTTCGGCTCCACCGACGTCGCCGACAGCTGGGACCTGGTCTTCAAGCCGGAGAACATCAGCAAGCTGAAGGACTGCGGCGTGACCCTGCTGGATACCCCCGCGGACATGCTGCCGATCGCCCTGCATTACCTGGGCGAGGATCCGCATAGCGAGGACCCGGAAAAGCTGCAGAAGGCCGCCGACCTGATCAAGTCGATCCGCCCGTACGTGCAGAACTTCCACTCCAGCCAGTACGTCAGCTCGCTGGCCAATGGCAGCACCTGCCTGGCAGTGGGCTGGTCCGGCGACATCATCCAGGCCCGCGACCGCGCCGAGGAAGCGGAGAACGGCGTCAACGTCGCCTATTCGATCCCGAAGGAAGGCGCCCCGCAGTGGTTCGACATGCTGGCCATCCCGGCCGATGCGAAGCACCCGGAGAACGCGTACGCGTTCATCAACTACCTGCTCGAGCCGCAGGTGGCCGCCAACAACACCAATTACATCCAGTACGCCAACCCGGTGAGCGCCGCGACGCCGCTGGTGGACGAGGCGATCCGCAACGATCCGACGATCTACCCGCCGGAGGACGTGGCCGAGCGCATGTTCACCTACGCGATCAACTCGCCGGAGACGGACAAGCTGTACACGCGGCTCTGGACGGAGATCAAGACCGGCCGCTGACCCGGCCGCCAGGCGCCGCCGAGGCGGCGCCGGTTTCGCATCCGTCGGAGGGCCGCGGCCTGTCAGGGCGGCAGCCGGAGTGATCCGGCCGCCGTCCCCTGCCATGGCGCCGGGGACCACCACTCGCCCGATGGGGCAAAGGGGATGCGATGGGTACGTGCAAGGCTGGGTTGCTTGGTCTGATGGTGCTCGGGTTGGCCGCGTGCGGCCAGTCGGGCGAAACCGGCAAGGAGGGCGGCAAGCCTTCCGGCGCCGGGGTGGTGCATGTGTACAACTGGTCCGACTACATCGCCGAGGACACGGTCCCCCGCTTCCAGGAGGAAACCGGGATCAAGGTCACCTACGGCGTGTTCGACAGCAACGAGGTGCTGGAAGCCAAGCTGCTGGCCGGCGGCTCCGGCTTCGACGTGGTCGTGCCCTCCCTGCAGTTCCTTGGCCGCCAGATCCAGGCCGGCGTGTTCCAGCCGCTGGACACCTCCCGCCTGCAGAACTACGCCGGGCTCGACCCCGAACTGATGCAGCGCATCGCCGTGCAGGACCCGGGCAACCAGTATTCGATCCCCTACCTGTGGGGCACGACCGGCCTGGGCTACAACGTCGACAAGGTCACCGAGGCCTTTGGCGGCACCGAGGTCGCCAACAGCTGGGACCTGCTGTTCAAGCCCGAGAACGTGTCCAGGCTGGCCCATTGCGGCGTGATGATCCTGGACACGCCGACCGAGGCGATCCCGGCCGCGCTGAACTACCTGGGCGAGGATCCCAACAGCACCGACCCCGAGGTGATCCGCAAGGGCGCCGCGCTGCTGGCCAAGATCCGTCCCCACATCCGCAGCTTCCACTCCAGCCAGTACATCGATGCCCTGGCCAATGGGAGCGCCTGCCTGGTGATGGGCTGGTCCGGCGACGTGCTGCAGGCCCGCGACCGCGCCGACGAGGCCGGCAACGGGGTCAAGGTCGCCTATTCGATCCCGAAGGAAGGCGCGCCGCTGTTCGTGGACATGCTGGCCATCCCCAAGGATGCCAGGAACGTCGACCAGGCCTACGCCTTCATCGACTTCCTGCTGCGCCCGGACGTGGCCGCGGCCAACACCAACTACGTCAGCTTCCCCAACCCCGTGCCGGCCTCGCTGGCGCAAGTGGACGACGAAATCCGCAATGACCCGACGATCTATCCGCCGCCGGAAGTGTCGGAAAAGCTGTTCATGCTGGCGGTGATCCCGCCCGAGGTGGACCGCCTCTACACCCGGATCTGGACCGAACTGAAGAGCGGCCGTTAGGCTGCCCGCTTACCGCAGGTGCGGGCCGCTCCCGGCGGCCCGCCCCCCATGCCTGCCAATGGAGTAAACATGGCGTCAAGCCCCGAACGCGCTACCCCGACCCCCGCCGCTGGCGGCGAAGCGGGCGGGTACCTGCGCATCGAGAACGTGCGCAAGGAATTCGACGGCTTCGTCGCCGTGGACGATGTCAGCCTGGACATCCGCAAGGGCGAGATCTTCGCCCTGCTGGGTGGCTCCGGCAGCGGCAAGTCGACCCTGCTGCGCTGCCTGGCAGGATTCGAGCAGCCGACCAAGGGCCGGATCGTGCTGGACGGGGAGGTCATGAACGAGCTGCCGCCGTACGAGCGGCCGATCAACATGATGTTCCAGTCCTACGCGCTGTTCCCGCACATGACCGTCGAGCAGAACATCGCCTTCGGCCTGAAGCAGGATGGCCTGTCGCGCGACGCGGTGCGCAAGCGGGTCGGGGAGATGCTCGAGCTGGTGCAGCTGGGCAAGCTGGCCAAGCGCAAGCCGCACCAGCTCTCCGGTGGCCAGCAGCAGCGCGTGGCGCTGGCCCGTTCGCTGGCCAAGGGGCCGAAGCTGCTGCTGCTGGACGAGCCGATGGGCGCGCTGGACAAGAAGCTGCGCTCGCGCATGCAGCTGGAGCTGGTCAACATCATCGAGTCCTCCGGCGTGACCTGCGTGATGGTCACCCACGACCAGGAGGAGGCCATGACCATGGCCAGCCGCATCGCGCTGATGGACCAGGGCTGGATCCAGCAGGTCGGCAAGCCGGACGAGATCTACGAGCAGCCGGCCAACCGCTTCGCCGCCGAGTTCATCGGTTCGGTCAACCTGGTCGACGCGGTGATCGACGACGACCAGCCGGACTACGTGACCCTGCGCACCCCATTCTTCGACGCGCCGATCTACATCGGCCACGGCATCACCGGCTTCGAGGGCCAGCCGGTGTCCTTCGCCCTGCGCCCGGAAAAGCTGGGCATAGGCAAGGCCGAACCCGACCAGCCGTACAACAAGGCCCGCGGCATCATCGAGGACATCGCCTACTTCGGCAGCCACTCGGTGTTCCACGTGCGCCTGCCCAGCGGTTCCAAGCTGATGGTCAACTTCGCCAACCAGCAGCGCTGGGCCAGCGACGAGCTGACCTGGAACGACGAGGTCTGGGTATGGTGGCGCGACAGCGACGGCGTGGTGCTGCTGTCATGAACCTGCGCACGCTGTCCCGCTACCTGCCGTCGGGGCGTTGGGCGGTGATCGCCATCCCCTTCCTGTGGCTGCTGTTCTTCTTCGCGATCCCGTTCCTGATCGTGCTGAAGATCTCGTTCTCGCGGCTGGCCATCGCCATGCCGCCGTACACCCCGATCGTGGAGGTGGTGGACAAGGCGCTGCACCTGCGCCTGAACCTCGGCAACTACGCGGCGCTGTTCATGGACGCGCAGTACGGCCTGGCCTACCTCAGCTCGATCAGGATCGCGGTGGTCTCCACCGCGTTCTGCCTGCTGATCGGCTACCCGATGGCGTACTTCATCGCGAGGATGAACCCGTCCACCCGCAACATCGCGCTGATGGCGGTGGTGCTGCCGTCTTGGACCTCGTTCCTGATCCGGGTCTATGCCTGGATCGGCATCCTCGACGCCAATGGCATCCTCAACCGCTTCCTGCTGTGGACCGGCCTGATCGATGCGCCGCTGCGGATCCTCTACACCCCGCTGGCGGCCTACATCGGCATCGTCTACTGCTACCTGCCTTTCATGATCCTGCCGCTGTACGCCAACCTGGTGAAGCTGGACAACCGCCTGCTCGAGGCCGCCTACGACCTCGGCGCGCGGCCGTGGAAGGCGTTCGTGCGCATCACCCTGCCGCTGTCGCGTTCGGGCATCGTCGCCGGCTGCATGCTGGTGATGATCCCGACCGTGGGCGAGTTCGTGATCCCGGAAATGCTGGGCGGCCCGGACACGCTGATGATCGGCCGCGTGCTGTGGGGCGAGTTCTTCAACAACCGCGACTGGCCGGCGGCCTCGGCGGTGGCGATCGTGATGCTGCTCCTGCTGCTGGTGCCGATCCTCATCTTCAACCGATCCCAGCAGCGGACGCTGGAAGGGCGGCTGGCATGAACACGCCCCTTGGCCTGCGCATGCTGCGCTGGGCGGTGCTGGTCCTCGGCTTCGCCTTCCTGTACCTGCCGATCGTGCTGCTGGTGGTGTACTCCTTCAACTCCTCGCGCCTGGCCACGGTCTGGGCCGGGTTCTCGGTGAAGTGGTACGGCGAGCTGATGCGCGACCGGCAGATGCTGGACGCGGCCTGGGTCAGCCTGCGCATCGCGTTCTGGACCGCCACCGCGGCCACCGTGGTCGGCACCCTCGGCGCGATGGTGATGACCCGCTTCCGTCGCTTCCCCGGCAAGACCCTGTTCGGCGCCCTGGTCACCGCGCCACTGGTGATGCCGGAGGTGATCATCGGCCTGTCGATCCTGCTGATGCTGGTCTCGGTGGGGGGCGCGCTGGGCCTGCCGTCCAAGGGCATGGTCGCGATCTGGATCGCGCACGTGACCCTGACCGTATCCTTCGTGACCGTGGTGGTGTCCTCGCGCCTGCAGGAGCTGGACAAGTCGCTGGAGGAGGCGGCGATGGACCTGGGCGCCAACCGGGTCAAGGTGTTCTTCCTGATCACCCTGCCGATCATCGCCCCGGCCCTGGTCTCCGGCTGGCTGCTGGCCTTCACCCTGTCGCTGGACGACGTGGTGATCGCGAGCTTCGTCTCCGGCCCGGAATCGACCACCCTGCCGATCAAGATCTTCTCCTCGGTGCGGCTGGGCGTGAGCCCCAAGATCAACGCCCTGGCGACGCTGCTGATGATGGCCGTCTCGCTGGCGGCGGTGATCGGCTGGTGGCTGATGTACCGCGAGGACAAGCGCCGCCAGCGCGACATGCAGCTGGCCCTGCAGGACAACAGCTAAGGCGGTATCCGCCGAGCGGTGCCCAGGCACCGTTCCGCCAGCGCAACGGTTCTTCGTCCGCGTGGCCGTTCCGGACGGCCGCGGCCGGCCCCATCCTCCGGGGCAGTCCACCATGGAGAGCGACATGAGCACCCACACCCAGGGCGAGCCGGTGCGCCTGCTGCGCAAGGTCCGCGGCATGCCCACCTCCGACGGCGCCGGCGTGCGCCTGACCCGCGTCATCGGCGGACCGGAGCTGCCCGACCTGGATCCGTTCCTGATGCTGGACGAGTTCGGCACCGACCGGCCCGAGGACTACATCGCCGGCTTCCCCGAGCATCCGCACCGCGGTTTCGAGACCGTGACCTACATGCTCGACGGGCGCATGCGCCATCGCGACAACCACGGCAACGAGGGCCTGCTCACGCCTGGCAGCGTGCAGTGGATGACCGCCGGCCGCGGCCTGGTGCATTCGGAGATGCCGGAGCAGGAGTCCGGCCGCATGCGCGGCTTCCAGCTGTGGGTGAACCTGCCGGCGCGCGACAAGATGACCGATCCGCGCTACCAGGAGTTCGCCGCCGACCGCATCCCGGTGGTGCGGCCTGCCATGGGCGTGGAGGTCAAGGTGATCGCCGGCCGCGTCGATGGCGTGGACGGACCGATCCAGCAGCCGGCCACCGATCCGCTGTACCTGGACATCAGCCTGGCCGCGGGCACGTCGTGGGAGTTCGTGTTGCCCGAAGGCCACAACGCCTTCGCCTACGTGTTCGAGGGCGCGGTCGGACTGGGCGAGGGCGATGACGCGCGCCCGCTGCAGGCACGCGAGATGGGCGTGCTGGGCGGCGGTGCAAGGCTGGTGCTGCGCGCAGGCGGGGTGCCGGCGCGGCTGATCCTGGTCGCCGGCAGGCCGCTGCGCGAACCGGTGGCGCGCTACGGCCCGTTCGTGATGAACACCAGGCAGGAACTGATGCAGGCCTTCGTGGATTACCAGGAAGGCCGGTTCTGAGTCGTGCGAAGGCAGGCGCCGGCCAGTGCCGGCGCCACCATCGTCAGTAGAGTGCCATCAGGCGCGCGATGTGCATCGCGCGCTTGAGCTGGGCCGGATCGTTCGCGTCCAGCCAGATCTGCGCATAGCGGTCGTCGTCCAGCTCGATCACCGTGACCCGCTTTTCGGCGGCGCCGGGCTCGACGATCTCCGGGCGGTACCAGTGGACCTCGTGGCGGCCGACCATGCCTTCCTCGACCCGGTTGCGACGGCGCAGCTTCAGCTGCGGCTCCGGCGTGAGCATCACGCCAAGCAGCTGGGTGCCGGCCTCGTCGATGGCGCGGCAGACCTTGTAGTTCGTGCCCTCGGCTTCCTGCCATTCCACGCCGGTTCCCTGCGGCAAAGACGGGCACTCCGCGGCGGCCGCGGTGGAAGAAGCGGCTATGCCCAGTGCGAAGGCGAGCGAGATCAGCGTCTTTTGCATTGAAAGCGTCCCCAAGGGGACCGCGTCTGCGGTCCAGAAATGCCCCACTGGTCCTTTCGGGCGCGCAAGGCTCCCGGCGGTGCAGGCACCGCGGCCAGCTACGTGTGTTTTCCCCCTTGCCGCCACGGGCTCCCTGCCCACGGCGACGCTCCCGGCCAGACCATACCTTGCGATGGCGTACGGATGCAACGGAAGCGCGTCACAGGTTTCTTTGGAAATCAAAGCGGTAGCTGCGTCCTTCGACCACTGCATCGACTTCGACGCGGATGACGTCGCGGGGCCCGATGTCCACCAGGCCGACGTGGTCGACGTAGTCGCCGCTGCGCAGGGTGCGCATTGCCACCTGCTGCTGGCGGCCGGAGAGGTCGCGCGCCTGCGCCCGCACCTCGCCTTCGACACCGCGCTCGTTGCCGTCGCCCTCGTCATGGCGCAGGGCGACCAGCAGCAGCGCCGTGCCCTCGCGGCGCTCGATGCCGTAGCCGCGGGCCATCGCCTGGTCCAGTGCGAGGGTCGGCACCAGGGTGTAACGGGCGCGCAGCTGACCGCCCAGTTCGGCGACCGCCGGCGTCGGCGGCACGAACTGGGCCGGGGTCGGTGCCTGGCCGCCGGAGCAGGCGCCCAGTAGCGGCAGCACGGCGGAGAGTGCAAAGGCCTTCAGGCCGGAGGTCGGGATACGCATCTCAGCCTCCCGCCAGCTCGGCGCCGCGCACGCGCGCGGCGTGGATCGCGCGCGCGACCAGGGCTTCGAATCCATCGGCCTGGAAGCGTTCGATCGCGGCCTGGGTGGTGCCGCCGGGCGAGGTGACGCGGCGGCGCAGTTCGTCGGCGGGCTCGCCGGTCTCGTCCAGCATCCGCGCCGCGCCGAGCAGGGTTTGCACGACGAGGGTGCGCGCCTGCGCCGCATCCAGGCCTTCGGCGCGCGCCGCCGCCTGCATCGCCTCGGCCAGCAGGAACACGTAGGCCGGTCCGCTGCCGGAGACCGCGGTCACCGCATCCATCAGTGGTTCCTGGTCGATCCACACGGTGGCGCCGGCGGCGGACAGCAATGCCTCCGCCTGCGCACGCTGGCCTTCGTCCACGCCGGGGCCGGCATACAGGCCGGTCACACCCGCGCCGAGCAGAGCAGGGGTGTTGGGCATGCAGCGCACCACCGCGGCCTCGGCGCCCAGCCATTCGCGCAGGCGCGCGACGGTGATGCCGGCGGCGATCGAGACCAGCAGCGGCCGCTCGCGCGCCGCGATCCCGGCCAGCGATTCGCACACCGAGCGCATCACCTGCGGCTTGACCGCCAGCAACCACAGCCCGGCGCCTTCCGCCGCCGCGCTGGCTTCGGCATGCACGTGCACGCCGAAGTCGGCGGCCAATGCCTCGCGCAGCGCATCGGCCGGCTCGGCCACGTGGATGCGCGCCGGATCGGCGCCACGCGCGACCAGTCCGCCGACCAGGCTGCGGGCCATGTTGCCGCCGCCAATGAAGGCGATCACGGGAAGTTCGACAGGGCTGCTGGGCATGGACGCTACCTGCGCTGGAAAAGCCGCAGTCTAGCGCCAGTGCGCGGTGGCCTCAGCGCGGCGGGCGGGGCCCGAACAGGGCGGTGCCGATACGCACCAGGGTCGCGCCTTCCGCGATCGCCACGGCGAAGTCGTCGCTCATGCCCATCGACAGGGTGTCGACGCCGGGATGGCGCGCGGCCAGCGCGTCGAACAGCTGCTTCATCGCCCGGAATGCAGGGCGACGGTCCTCCGGATCCGGGTGCGGCACCGGGATCGCCATCAACCCGCGCAGGGCCAGGCGCGGCTGCGCCGCGACCGCGGCGGCCAGGGCCTCGACCTCGCCAGGGCGGCAGCCGCCCTTGCCTTCCTCGCCCTCGACGTTGACCTGCAGCAGCACGTTGAGCGGGGCGGCGGCCGGGTCGCGCCTGGCGGCGAGGGCGTCGATCACGCTGGTCCGGTCCACGCTGTGCACCCAGCCGAAGGTGCGCGCGGCCACGGCGGCCTTGTTCGACTGCAGGTGGCCGATCAGGTGCCACTCCAGACCGGCGTCCAGCGCCGGGTCCAGGGCCTGGCGCTTGGCCGCGCCCTCCTGCACGTAGTTCTCGCCGAAGGCCCGTTGCCCGGCCGCGGCCAAGGCGGCCACGGCCCCGGCCGGCTGCAGCTTGGACACCGCCAGCAGGCGCGGGCAGGGGCGGCCGGCGGCCTTCGCGGCGGCTTCGATGCGCGCGAGGACGTCCTGGAGGCGGGCGGCGGGGGCTTGGTCGGGCACGGTGAAGGCCGGGATTGGCAGGGGGGAATCGGGCGCTATACTGCCGCCAAGGGGACATTGCACGCCAGCCCGCAACGGACTGGGCTGGTTGGGGAATTCAGGGGAAAACTCACGCATGGATATCGCCGAACTGCTGGCCTTTTCGGTCAAGAACAAGGCCTCGGACCTGCACCTGTCCGCGGGCCTGCCGCCGATGATCCGCGTCGATGGCGACGTCCGCCGGATCAACATTCCCGCCCTGGACCACAAGCAGGTCCACGCGCTGGTGTACGACATCATGTCGGACAAGCAGCGCCGGGATTACGAGGAATTCCTCGAGGTCGACTTCTCGTTCGAGATTCCCTCGCTGGCCCGTTTCCGCGTCAACGCGTTCAACCAGAACCGCGGCGCCGGCGCGGTGTTCCGCACCATTCCGTCCGAGGTCCTCACGCTGGAGGACCTGGGCTGCCCGCCGATCTTCCGCCAGCTCATCGACCAGCCGCAGGGCCTGATCCTGGTGACCGGCCCGACCGGCTCGGGCAAGTCGACCACGCTGGCGGCGATGATCGACCACATCAACAAGAACGAGTACGGGCACATCCTCACCGTCGAGGATCCGATCGAGTTCGTGCACACCTCGCAGAAGTGCCTGATCAACCAGCGCGAAGTGCACCGCGATACCCACGGCTTCAACGAGGCCCTGCGCTCGGCGCTGCGCGAGGACCCGGACTACATCCTGGTCGGCGAAATGCGCGACCTGGAGACCATCCGCCTGGCGCTGACCGCCGCGGAAACCGGCCACCTGGTGTTCGGCACCCTGCACACCAGCTCGGCGGCCAAGACCATCGACCGCATCATCGACGTGTTCCCCGCCGGCGAGAAGCCGATGGTGCGCTCGATGCTGTCCGAATCGCTGCGCGCGGTGATCTCGCAGGCGCTGCTGAAGAAGGTCGGCGGCGGTCGTACCGCGGCCTGGGAAATCATGGTTGGCACCCCGGCCATCCGCAACCTGATCCGCGAGGACAAGGTCGCGCAGATGTACTCGTCGATCCAGACCGGCCAGCAGTACGGAATGATGACCCTCGACCAGCACCTGCAGGACCTGGTCAAGCGCGGCCTGGTCACGCGCCAGCAGGCGAAGGAATACGCCAAGGACAAGCGCCTCTTCGAGTGATCGAAAAGGCGCGTGATTGGTGATTCGTGATTCGTGATTCGTAAAAGCCGTGATCGTGGACGTGGATGGGTGAGCAGGAAAGGCGCTCTGCTTTTTCGAATCACCAATCACCAATCACGAATCACCGCTCCGCAGGAGCCCCAATGAGCACCATGGATTTCACCTCGTTCCTCAAGCTGATGGCGCACCAGAAGGCGTCGGACCTGTTCATCACCGCGGGCATGCCGCCGGCGATGAAGGTCCACGGCAAGATCACGCCGATCACGCAGACGCCGCTGACCCCGCAGCAGAGCCGCGACATGGTCCTCAACGTGATGACCCCGGCCCAGCGCGAGGAGTTCGAGAAGACCCACGAGTGCAACTTCGCCATCGGCGTCGCCGGCGTGGGCCGCTTCCGCGTCAGCTGTTTCTACCAGCGCAACCAGGTGGGCATGGTGCTGCGCCGGATCGAGACCAGGATCCCGACGGTGGAGGAGCTGAACCTGCCGCCGATCATCAAGACCCTGGCGATGACCAAGCGCGGCATCATCATCTTCGTCGGCGCCACCGGCACCGGCAAGTCGACCTCGCTGGCGGCGATGATCGGCTACCGCAACCAGAACTCGACCGGCCACATCATCACCATCGAGGACCCGATCGAGTTCGTGCACAAGCACGAGGGCTGCATCGTCACCCAGCGCGAGGTCGGCATCGACACCGACAGCTGGGAGGCCGCGCTGAAGAACACCCTGCGCCAGGCCCCGGACGTGATCATGATCGGCGAAGTGCGTACCCGCGAGGGCATGGACCACGCCATCGCCTTCGCCGAGACCGGCCACCTCGTGCTGTGCACCCTGCATGCGAACAACGCCAACCAGGCGATGGACCGCATCATCAACTTCTTCCCCGAGGATCGCCGCAGCCAGCTGCTGATGGACCTGTCGCTGAACCTCAAGGGCGTGGTCGCGCAGCAGCTGGTGCCGACCCCCGACGGCAAGGGGCGCCGCGTGGCGATGGAGATCCTGCTGGGCACGCCGCTGGTGCAGGACTACATCCGCGACGGCGAGATCCACAAGCTCAAGGAGGTCATGAAGGAATCGACCAACCTGGGCATGAAGACCTTCGACCAGAGCCTGTTCGAGCTGTACCAGGCCGGCGAGATCTCCTACGAGGACGCGCTGCGCTACGCCGACTCGCAGAACGAGGTGCGCCTGCGCATCAAGCTCTCCCAGGGCGGCGACGCCCGCACCCTGTCGCAGGGGCTGGACGGGGTCGAGATCGCCGAGGTGCGCTGAGCCGGGATTCCGGCCAGCGTCGCGCAGGGGGCCGCCTCCGGGCGGCCTTTTGCGTTTCGGGCGGCCTCACCGGCAGGGCAGGGGTGGCGAATCCTTCCGGGCGGCCCGGCTCCGTTTCAAGTGCAACTTCACATGGGTCTGGTGTCTAATACGCGCCCCCACCGCGACACCCCGCCCCGTGACCTTCCCCGACTCCGACCTCCGGCCCGGCGAGGACGTGCTGCCCGACGACGGCGTCGTGGTCACGTCCGGGCCGCTGACCCCGCCACCGGATTCGGCCGGCACCGCCGCCGATACCCGCGCCTTCCACCACAGCGTGGCCGAGGACGTGCAGGGCATGGTCCTGGCCACCCTGGTCGCCTCCCTGGGCCTGTCGGTGTTCGCGCACGGCGGGATCATGGTCGGCGGCATGGCCGGCGTGTCCTTCCTGCTGCATTACGCCTTCGGCTGGAGCTTCGGCCTGGTGTTCGTGCTGGTGAACCTGCCCTTCTACTGGATCGCGGTGCGGCGGATGGGCTGGGAATTCACCCTCAAGACCTTCCTCGCCGTCGGTGCCACCGGCCTGGCCACCGACCTGCTGCCGCGCTGGGCAGGCTGGGGCTACATGACCCCGGCATTCTCGGCCATCGTCGGCGGCGTGCTGTGCGGGCTGGGCATCCTGTTCTTCATCCGCCATCGCGCCAGCCTTGGCGGCGTCGGCATCCTCGCCGTGCACCTGCAGCGCAGCCGCGGGATCAGCGCCGGCACCGTGCAGCTGGTGTTCGACGCGGTGCTGATGGCCGCTGCCCTGCTGGTGCTGACGCCGGACCGGGTGCTTTATTCGGCCCTCGGCGCGGTGATGCTGAGCCTGGTGTTGATGTTCAACCACCGGCCCAACCGCTACATGGGCGTCTGAGCGCTCAGCGGGCCAGGCGCTCGTACAGCGCCTGGGCGTCGAACGGTGCCCGCACCTTGGCGTCGTTGTCGAAATAGCAGTACACGTCGCGGCGTTTGGCCCGTGGCGCCGGGGAGTCCGAATACCTGCGGGCGTCGGCGGGCTCCCCGCCGTCGGCCCAGCGGCGGATGCGCGCCGCCCAGCGGTCCAGCGCCTCGTCCGAATAGCCGCTTCGGTACAGTTCGGTGTCGCCATGCAGGCGCAGGTACATGAAGCCGGCGGTCACGTCCTCGACATAGGGGAAGCGGTCGGGCGTGTCGGAGACCCCCAGGGCCACGCGGTGCCGCCGCAGCAGGCGGATGAAGCGGGGATCGTCGAAGCTCTCGTGGCGGATCTCCAGCGCGTGGCGCAGGCGCCGGTTGGGTCCTTCCGGCAGGGCGGTGCGGCCCTGCATCCGCTCCGGCTCGTGCCGGCGGGCGAGCGCCAGCGCGGCGTCGGTATCGCGCGGCAGCAGCGCCAGGAAGGCGTCCAGCACCTCCGGCTCGTAACGCATCGACGGTGGCAACTGCCACAGCAGGGGGCCGAGGTGGCGCACCAGCAGGAGCACGCCGGAGGCGAAGAAGTTCGCCAGCGCAGCCTCGATGTTGCGCAGCCTCAGCATGTGGGTGATGTAGCGCGGACCCTTCACCGTGAACACGAAGTCGCGTGGCACCTGCCCGGCCCACGCCTCCCAGCTGGCGGGCGACTGCAGCGAGTAGAACGAGCCGTTGAGCTCGATGCTGGCGAAGCTGTGCGCGGCGTACTCCAGTTCGCGCCGCTGCGGCAGCGCGGACGGGTAGAACACGCCACGCCAGGGGGCGTAGCGCCAGCCGGAGATGCCGATGCGGATGGCCATGGCCCGATCATGGCCCGCAGTGCGGGCACGGACCGGTGAAGGCTCAGCCGGCCGCGTCCATCCAGGGCAGGGCGTGGCTGGCCAGCAGGCGCTGGTGGGCCGGGCAGTCCGGGCGGTGGGCGCCGGGCAGGTAGCCCAGCGACATCAGGAACTCGCCGGTGATCTCGCCGCCGGTGAAGCGGAAGGTGCGCTTGAACAGCTTCACCCAGCCGGCCTTGTCCAGCGGATGGTGGGCGTCGAGCCAGCTGGCGAAGCCACCATGGCTGTCGCGCATGCGCAGGATCACCCCGGCGTTGTGGATCGCCGCCTCGACCTTGAGCCGGTTGCGGATGATCCCCGGGTCCGCCAGCAGGCGGGCGCGGTCGGCCTCGCCGTAGGCCGCCACCTTCGCCACGTCGAAGCCGTCGTAGGCGCGGCGGAAGCCCTCGCGCTTGCGCAGCATCGTCTCCCAGCTCAGTCCGGCCTGGTTGATCTCCAGCAGCAGGCGCTCGAACAGCACCGGCTCCTCGCGCTGGGGCACGCCGTACTCGTGGTCGTGGTAGGGGCCGTGCAGCGGATGGCCCGGGGCGATGTCGCAATAGCCAGGCATGGGCGCGGGAACTCGTCGGGATGCCCGGATTGTCGCAGGAGCGCGCCGGCCCGTGCGCGCCGCCGGCTAGAATGGGCGCATGTCCGCCCCCCAAGACAACCTCGCCAACCAGCTGCTGGTCGCGCTGCCATCGCTGGCCGACCCGAACTTCGCCCGTACCGTCGCCCTGGTCTGCCAGCACGACGACGACGGCGCCATGGGCGTGGTGGTCAACCGTCCTTCCGAATACACCCTGGGCCAGGTCCTGGCGCAGATGGGGATCGGCAGCGAGGACGCGGCGCTGTGCGCACGCCCGGTGCTGCACGGCGGCCCGGTGCACCAGGAGCGCGGTTTCGTGATCCACGACGGCGGGCAGGCCTGGGATTCCAGCCTCAAGGTCGCCGACGGCCTGTACCTGACCACCTCGCGGGACGTGCTGGAGGCGATGGCCGCCGGCGAGGGCCCGGTCAATGCAATCGTCGCCCTGGGCTGCGCCGGCTGGGGCGCGGGCCAGCTCGAGCACGAGCTGTCCGAGAATACCTGGCTGACCGTGCCGGCCGACGCCGGGGTGCTGTTCGAGCTGCCGCTGGACGACCGCTGGCAGACCGCGGCCAACCGCATCGGCGTGGACCTGTTCCGCCTGGCGGGCTACAGCGGGCATGCCTGAGGCCCACGCGCCCGCGCTGCCGTCGCCCGAGGCGATCGTGCTCGGGTTCGACGTTGGTTCGCGCCGGATCGGCGTGGCGGTGGGCAGCGCCTTCGGTGGCGCGCGCGCGGTGGCGGTGGTCAACGTGCATGCCGCCGGCCCGGACTGGGCCGCGCTCGACAGGCTGCGCAGCCAGTGGGGTCCGGGTGGCCTGATCGTCGGCGACCCCCTGACCCTGGACGGCGAGGACCAGCCGGCGCGCCGCCGCGCCCGCGCCTTTGCCCATGCCCTGCGAGAGCGCTACGGCCTGCCGGTGGGCATGGTCGACGAGCGTTCCAGCTCGGTCGAGGCCGCCCAGCGCTTCGCCCGCGCCCGCGCCAGCGGCACCCGCCGCCGTCGCGATGCCGAGAACCTGGACGCCGAGGCCGCCGCCGTGATCATCGAACGCTGGCTGTCCTTCCCCGGGCTGGCCGCGCCGCCCTGACCGCACCGTTTCCCACGCCGACCGTGCCGGCGCCGCCGGCCCCACAGGACCACCACCGATGACGCCCCAACTCGACTCCGACGGACGCCTGCGCCACCTGCTGACCCTGGACGGCCTGCCGCGCGCGACCCTGCTGCAGCTGCTCGACCGCGCCGGCCAGATCCGCGACGCCGCCGTCGGTCGCGTGGGCAAGCGCACGGTGCTGGCCGGCACCGCGGTCTGCACCCTGTTCTTCGAGCCCTCGACCCGCACCCGCAGCTCGTTCCAGCTGGCGGCGCAGCGGCTGGGCGCCGACGTGCTCAACTTCGACGCCTCCACCTCGTCCACCCGCAAGGGCGAGACCGCGCGCGACACCCTGCGCAACCTCGAGGCGATGGGCGTGCGCGGCTTCGTCGTGCGCCATCCGGACGACGGCGCGGTGCAGGCGCTGGCCGACGCGGCAGGCGAGGGCACAGCCCTGGTCAACGCCGGCGATGGCCGCAGCGCGCACCCGACCCAGGGCCTGCTGGACATGCTGACCCTCCGCCAGGCCAAGGGCAGCGATTTCTCCAGGCTCAAGGTGCTGATCGTCGGCGACGTCAAGCACTCGCGCGTTGCCCGTTCCGACCTGCACGCGCTGCGCACCCTGGGTGCCGGCGAGATCCGCGTCTGCGCCCCGGAATCGCTGCTGCCGGAAACGGACGTCACCAGCGGCTGCGCGGTTGGCAGTGACTTCGACGCGATGCTGGAAGGCGTCGACGCGGTGATGATGCTGCGGCTGCAGCGCGAGCGCATGGAGGAGGGCCTGGTGCCCTCGCTGGAGGACTACCACGCCCGCTACGGCCTCACCGCCGGGCGCCTGCGCCGCGCTGCCCCGAACGCGGCGGTGCTGCACCCGGGCCCGATCAACCGCGGCGTGGAGATCACCGACGAGGTCGCCGACGGCCCGCAGTCCTGGGTCCTGCGCCAGGTCGCCAACGGCGTCGCCGTGCGCATGGCGGTGCTGGAGCATCTGCTGGGCTGAGGCGGCACGCTTGCGTGCTACTGGCGCGCGTGCCGGCGGACGCCTGTGTCCTGGGGACGTGGGCTGCGGTGCGGAGCGGGTGGGCGAAAGGCAGGCGCTGGCGGCGGTGGTGACTGTTCGCCCGCCTGCCAGGATGCGCAGCGGGCAGCACGTCCTTGCGCGAAGTGCGGGTTGTCGGAGCAGAGTCGGGTCAGGTACCGCGCAGTCCGCGGGCCAAGCAGTGCTACCGACCCTCACCCCAACCCCTCTCCCATGCGGAGAGGGGCTTCATGGCGGGAGAGGGATCAGGCGCTTGCTCAGGCTTCGGGCTCGCCGCGCTCCGCATCGGCCCTGGTCAGCGCACGCGCCGAATCCACCAGGCGCACGAACTCGTGGCGCAGGCCGAAGCGGTCCTGGCCCAGGGCGCCGCGCGCGGTGCGTTCGACGTCGTCCCAGCTCCAGCGGTCGACGTACCTGCCGCCGCGCAGCAGGTCGGCATAGCCGGCGACCGCCGCAGCGAACCGCAGCGACTCGCTGGCCTGCGTGCGCAGTGACGAGCGCAGCACCGGGGTCTCGATCAGGCGGCTCTCGTCCTGGCCGGGCAGCTTGTAGCGCAGGCGCAGGTGGGCCAGTTCATTGGCCTTCGCTGCCGCGGCCGGCGCGGCCTCGCCGTAGCGCAGCGGCGGCAGGCGTTCGGCACCGGAACCGGCCAGGGTGATCTCGTACAGCGCGGTTACCTCGTGGCCGGCACCGATGTCACCGGCGTCCACGCGGTCGTTGGCGAAATCTTCCTCGCGCAGCAGCCGGTTCTCGTAGCCGACCAGGCGGTATTCGGCGACCACGGCCGGGTTGAACTCCAGCTGCACCTTCACGTCGTTGGCGATGGTCAGCAGGGTCGCCTGCATCTGCTGCACCAGCGCCCGGCGCGCCTCGTCCAGGGTGTCGATGTACAGGTGCTGGCCGTTGCCGGCATCGGCCAGGCGCTCGGCCATGGCGTCGTTGTAGTTGCCCGAGCCGAAGCCGAGGGTGGACAGGGCAATGCCGGAGCGGCGCTGGTCGGCGACCAGGGTCAGCAGGGCGTTGCGGTCGGTGATGCCGACGTTGAAGTCGCCGTCGGTGGCCAGCAGGATCCGGTTGACCCCGCCCTCGACATGGCCCTGCCGCGCCATCGCATAGGCAAGGCGCAGGCCTTCGCCGCCGTTGGTGCTGCCGGCCGCGTGCAGGCCCTCCAGCGCGGCCAGGATCTCGCCGTGGCGGTTGCCCGGGGTCGGCGGCAGCACCAGGCCGGCATGGCCGGCATAGGCCACGATCGAGACCCGGTCCTTCGCCCGCAGCTGCGGCACCAGCTGGGCGAAGGCACGCTTGAGCAGCGGCAGCTTGGCCGGATCGTCCATCGAGCCGGAGGTGTCGACCAGCAGCACCAGGTTGGCCGGCGGCAGCTCGCGCTTGTCCACGTCGTAGCCCTTGATCCCGACCATCAGCAGCTGCCGCGCCGGGTTCCACGGCGCCGGCGCCAGTTCGGTGGTCACCTTGAACGGCACCTCGCGCGAGGCCGGGGCGGGGTGGCCGTAGTCGAAGTAGTTGAGCATCTCCTCCACCCGCACCGAGTCCGCCGGCGGGCGGTAGCCGTCGCGCAGCATGCGCCGCACGTTGGCGTAGCTGCCGGTGTCCACGTCGACCGAGAAGGTCGAGACCGGGACTTCGCGCGCGCGCCGCACGGGATTGTCCTCGCGCGCCTCGTAGGTCTCGGTGTTGGTCTCGGGGCGCGGCAGCGGCCGCACCGGAGGTGGCGGCGGCGCGATCCGGTAGGCCAGCGCGGCCGTGGGGGCGCTGGCAGAAGCGGGGGAAGGAGCGAATGGCGTGTGCAGCGCTGCCGCTTCGCGGACCCGCGAGCGCTCCGCGGCGGCACGGGCCTCGTGCCTGGCCCGGGCCTGGGCCTGGACCGTGGCCAACTCGTCCATGGTGGCATCGGCGGCCGGTCCGGCGGTCCGGGTCGGGGTGCTGCAGGCGCCCAGCAGCAGCGCCATGACGGCTGCACAGGCGAAGGTGGCATGGGTCAGCGGGTTGGTACGCATGGGCCGGCTCTCGGGTGGGTCCAGGCATGCAAACGTGCCAGCAGCGCCGATGGGGTTAACGCCGCAGAAGAAAAACACCGGCCGGCACCGCCGTCGCCGGGATCAGGTCGGGACGTGCTCGAACTCGATGCCCAGCCCGGCCATGCCTTTCTTCTCGTCGGCCAGGTCTGCACGCAGCAGGGCGCGGTCTTCCAGCCAGGCCTGCGGCAGCTCCAGGCGCAGGCGCGGGCCGTCGGCGACGAGCCGCAGCGGCGGCAGGCCATCGCTCTCGTGCGAGCGGTGCAGCAGCACCGCCAGCCGCAGCAGCGCCGACTTGCGCCGCGCCGACAGTAGCAGGCGGTCGGGCAGGGCATCAAACGCCGACCTGGGCACGTTGCGGCGGTGGGTGCGCACCATCGCCGCCAGCACCTGCTGCTCCTGGCGGGAGAAGCCGGAGATGTCGGAGTGCTCGAGGATGTAGCCGCCGTGCTGGTGGTAGTGGCCATGGGCGATGGCCAGGCCCAGCTCGTGCACGTTGGCGGCCCAGCCGAGCATGCGTGCGTCGTCCTCGTCCAGCGCCCACGCCTCGGCCACCTGCGAAAACAGCTGCAGCGCGGTGGCCTGCACCCGCGCGGCCTGTACCTGATCGATGCCGTAACGCTGGATCAGGGCCTGCACCGAGATGTCGCGCGGATCGTTCTCGCTGCCGCGGCCGAGCATGTCGTAGAGGATGCCCTCGCGCATGGCCGCCTTGCTGACCAGCAGCTTCTGCAGGCCCAGGGCCTGGAACGCGGCCTCCAGCACCAGGATGCCGCCGGCGATGATCGGGCGGCGCTCGGAGGACAGGCCGGGCAGGTCGATCTCGTCGATGTTGCGTGCCTGCAGCAGGCGCTCGCGTACCTGCGGCAGCGCCTCGGCGGTGATCGCGCCCTTGGTCAGGCCCATCGCCACGCAGATCTCGCTGATCGACTTGTGGGTGCCGGAGGAGCCGAGCACCTCGTCCCAGCCGCGCGCGCGGTACAGCCCGGCGAACTGGCGGAACTCGGCGCTGATCACCGCCAGCGCCTCCCTCCAGCGCTTCTTCGACAGCTTGCCGCCGGGGAAGAAGCGCCGGGTCGAGGCGATGCAGCCGGCCTGGCGGCTTTCGCGCTCGATGGTCTGCAGGCCGCGGCCGATGATGAACTCGGTGGAGCCGCCGCCGATGTCGATCACCAGTCGCTGCTGGCCCGGCTTGGGCGGCTGCGCATGGGCCACGCCCAGGTAGATCAAGCGCGCCTCCTCGCGGCCGGAAACCACTTCCACCGGATGGCCCAGTACCGCCTCGGCCTCGGCCAGGAACGCCTGCGGCTCCCGCAGGCGGCGCACGGTGTTGGTGGCCAGCGCGCGCACGTGCAAGCGTTCGACGCCGCGCAGGCGCTGGCCGAAGCGCGCCAGGCAATCGAGCGCGCGTGCGCGCGACTCCGGTGCCAGCCCGCCGTCGCCGTCCAGGCCGTCGGCCATGCGCACGGTCTCGCGCAGGCGGTCGACCACCCTCAGCTCGCCCAGCGAATAGCGGGCAAGCACCATGTGGAAGCTGTTGGAGCCGAGGTCGATCGCTGCCAGCGCATCGCCGTCCTGGACCTGCGGGCGGGATTGGGAGGAATAGGGCATCGGCGAATCTTAGCGGATGCCCGGCCCGCGACCGTCCCCGACCGTGGTCAAAGCGCGTCCAGCAGGGCCTGCTGCGCCGAGTGCGGCGCCTCGTCGTCCGCGGGCACGCACTTGCGGTAGCGGCCGTCAGGCTGCAGTTCCCAGGCGTTGAGGTTGTCGGCCAGGTAGTTCTGCAGCACCTCGCGCTCGATCCGCTCGGCCAGCGCCGGGTCCAGGATCGGGAAACAGATCTCCACCCGCCGCAGCAGGTTGCGTTCCAGCCAGTCGGCGCTGGCGCAGTACATCTCCGGGCGGCCGTCGTTGCCGAACCAGTACACCCGGCTGTGCTCGAGGAAGCGGCCGACGATCGAGCGCACGCGGATGTTGTCCGAGACCCCCGGCACGCCCGGTCGCAGGGTGCAGGCGCCGCGCACGATCAGGTCGATCTGCACCCCGGCCTGGGATGCCTGGTAGAGCGCGCGCACCACCTGCGGCTCGTTGAGCGCGTTCATCTTGGCGATGATGCGGCCGTTGCGCCCGGACAGTGCCAGCCGGGTCTCGCGTCCGATCCGCTCCAGCAGCCCGCTGTGCAGGGTGAACGGCGACTGCAGCAGGCGCCGCAGCCGGATCGACGGCGCCAGCCCGGAGAGCTGCTGGAACAGCAGGTGCACGTCGTTGCCGATCTCGGGATCCGCACTGAGCAGGCCCAGGTCGGTGTAGGCCCGCGCGGTGCCGCCGTGGTAGTTGCCGGTACCCAAGTGCACGTAGCGGCGCAGGCGCCGGCCCTCGCGCCGCACCACCAGCAGCATCTTGGCGTGGGTCTTGTAGCCGACCACGCCGTACACCACCTGCACGCCGGCCTCCTGCAGGCGGTCGGCCACGCCGAGGTTGGCGTCCTCGTCGAAGCGCGCGCGCAGCTCCACCACCACGGTGACGTCCTTGCCGTTGCGCGCGGCCTGGACCAGGGCATCGACGATGGCCGAGTCCTTGCCGGTGCGGTAGAGGGTCTGCTTGATCGCCAGCACGTCCGGGTCCACCGACGCCTGCTGCAGCAGTTCCAGCACCGCGCTGAAGGAATCGAACGGGTGGTGCAGCAGCACGTCGCCGCGGGCCACCGTCTCGAACGCGTTGCCGTCCTCCAGCCGGTTGCGCGGGCTGAAGGCCGGGTACTTGAGCTCGGGCCGCTGCACCAGCTCGTGCACCTGGATCACCCGGTTGAGGTTGACCGGTCCGTCGATGTAGTAGACCGCGTTGTCGCCCAGCTCGAAGTTCTGCAGCAGGGTGCGGACGATCGGGCGCGGGCAATCGTGGGCGATCTCCAGGCGCACGGCGGGGCGGTAGCCGCGCCCCACCAGCTCGCTGCGCAGGGCCAAGGCGAGGTTCTCCACCTCGTCCTCGTCCAGCACCAGCTCCGAATTGCGGGTGACGCGGAACTGGTACGCGCCCTTGACCGTCATCCCCGGGAACAGCTCGTCGACGAAGGCCGCCAGCATCGAGGACAGCAGCACGAAGGCCTGCTCGTTCTTGCCGCGCAGGCGCGGGGGCAGCTCCACGATGCGGTTGAGCGAGCGCGGCGCGCGCACGATGGCCAGGTGGCCCGGGCGCCCGAACGCATCCATGCCCTCCAGCACCACCACCACGTTGAGCGACTTGTTGAGGATGCGCGGGAAGGGGTGCGAGGGATCCAGGCCCAGCGGCGACAGGACCGGCATGACGTTGTTGCGGAAGTACGCGCGCAGCCAGCGCCGCTGGCGCGTGTCCCAGGCCTGGCGCGGCAGGATCCGCACCCCGGCCTCCGACAGCGCCGGGCGCAGCACCTGGTTCCAGCAGCGGTACTGGGCCTCGACCAGCTCGGTGGCGCGCGCATGGATCGATTCCAGCAGCTGCGCCGGCGCCATGCCGTCGGACGCCGGCGGCAATCCCAGCTGCGCCGCATGGCGCACGGCGGCGGTGCGGATCTCGAAGAACTCGTCGAGGTTGGTGCAGGAGATGCACAGGAAGCGCAGCCGCTCCAGCAGGGGCACCTGCGGGTCCAGCGCCTGCGCCAGCACCCTGAAGTTGAAATCCAGCTGCGACAGCTCGCGGTTGAGGTACAGCCCTGGATCGCGCAGCGGATCGGCCGGTTCCTGGGCATTGGGCAGCGCGACCGGCTGCAGGTTCCCGGTACTCATCTCGGCATCGACATCCTGTAGGTTCACGGCGTGGCCCCGTGGGTGGCCTGATCATGCACCGGACGCACCCGCTCCGGCCCGAAGTGGCAGGCAAACACGCTGCCCTGGCCGACGCTGCTGCGGATCGACAGCCGGGCCTGGTGCAGTCCCAGCACGTGCTTGACGATGGAAAGCCCCAGCCCGGTGCCGCCGCTCTCTCGCGAGCGGCTGCTGGACACGCGGTAGAAGCGTTCGGTCAGCCGCGGGATGTGCTCGGCGGGGATGCCGTAGCCGGTGTCGTGTACCGCCAGCACCGCGCCGCCGTCGGAGCTGCGGGAGAACTCGATGGTGATGGTCCCGCCGCTGGGCGTATAGCGCACCGCGTTGGTGGCCAGGTTGGAGAACGCGCTGTGCAGCTCGCGGGTGGAGCCCAGCAGGTCGCAGCCGGCGAGGTCGCGGACCTCGATCACGTGGCGGCCCTGGCTGAAGGCCTCGGCCTCGCGCCTGAGGGTCGCCAGCACCGGCGCCATCGCCACCGTTTCTTCCGGCAGGCTCTCGCGCGACTCCAGGCGGGAGAGGGTCAGCAGGTCCTCCACCAGCTGGGTCATGCGCTGCGACTGCTTTTGCATCTCCGCCAGCATCGGTGCCCACTCGGGCATTTCCTCGCCGTCGAGCATGTCCAGGTACCCGTGGACCACGGTCAGCGGCGTGCGCAGCTCGTGCGAGACGTTGGCGACGAAGTCCCGCCGCATCTGCTCCAGGTGCAGCAACTTGCTGACGTCGCGCGCCACCAGCAGCCAGTAGTCGTCGGAATAGGGGATCAGGCGCAGGGTCAGGCGCAGGCGCTCGTCGGCCGGGGCGGGGGCATCGAGGATCGGCTCGGCGTTGCGGCCCGATGCCATCCACTGCGCCATCGGCAGCGGCTGCAGGCGCTCGGCCACCGGGGCGCCCACGTCGCGCGGATGCTGCAGGCCCAGCAGGTCGGTGGCGGCGCGGTTGAACCAGAGGATGCGCTGGGTGTTGCGGTCGACCACCACCACCGCGTCCGGCAGGGCCGCGGTCGCCGCGCGGTAGGCACGCAGCATGTCCAGCAGTCGTCGCTGGCGCCCGCGCATCTGCGCCTGGTTGCGGCGCAGGCGCCGGTCCAGCTCGCCCCACGCGTCCCGGCCGCGGCCAGGTTCCGGCTGGCGGCCGGCCAGGTCGCCCAGTACCCGGTGCAGGCGCCAGTAGTGCCAGGCCAGCAGCGCCACCGCCGCGAGCGCCAGCAGCGCCGCGGGCCGGCCGATGGCGAAGCCTGCCAGCGCCGCCCCGGCCAGGACCAGGAGGGCCGAACCCAGGGTGCGGCGCCAGGCCGCGCGCAGGCGTGCCGCATCGTCCGCCGCCGACAGCGGGGCGGGCGCGGCATCGGGATCGTTGAAGCGCGCGGCAGCGAGGGACCGGGGATCGGGCTGGCTGTCCATCCGCACGGTCGGCTCAGGCCGCGGCCGAGAAGCGGTAGCCGGCGCCGCGCACCGTCTGCACCATGCCATCGGCCCCGAACGGCTCCAGGGTCCGGCGCAGGCGGCGGATATGCACGTCGATCGTGCGTTCCTCCACGTACACGCTGCCGCCCCAGACGTGGTCCAGCAGCTGGGCCCGGCTGTACACGCGGTCCGGATGGGTCATGAAGAAATGCAGCAGGCGGTACTCGGTCGGGCCGATCGCCACCGGGGCGTCGCCGGCGAATACGCGGTGCGCGGCGCCGTCGATGCGCAGGTTGCCGGCCGCCACGCTGCCGTCCTCGTCGTCCTCGCGCGAGCGACGCATCACCGCGCGGATCCGCGCCAGCAGTTCGCGCGAGGAGAACGGCTTGACCACGTAGTCGTCGACCCCCGCCTCGAGGCCGCCGACCCGGTCGTTCTCCTCGCCGCGGGCGGTGAGCATGATGATCGGGACCTCGCGGGTCAGCGCCTCGCGGCGCCAGCGCCGGGCCAGTTCCAGGCCGCTGGTGCCGGGCAGCATCCAGTCCAGCAGGATCATGTCGGGAACGCGGTCGGCGATCGCGGCCTGGGCCTCGCGCGCGTCGCCGGCGTGCACCGGCTCGTAGTCGCCCTTGCGCAGGGCGAACGCCACCATGTCGCGGATTGCGGGTTCGTCGTCGACGATGAGGATCTGCTTCTGCACGAGGGCCTCCCTGTATCGCCGGCCATTAGACTACCGTTGCGTTACAGGTTTACTACAACCGCGCTGGCGCCTGTTCAGCGGCGCTGCATGTCCGGATCGCGCACGCCCTGGCGCCGCAGCTCGAGCACGGTCGGGGTGATGCTGGCGATGCGCGCATCGACCCGGGCGCGGGCCACGTAGTCCAGGTCGCCACGCTTCTTCAGGTTTTCCAGCTGGATCAGCGCCTGCTCCGGGCGGCCGTTGAGGAAGGCGGCCTCGGCATAGGCCTCGCCGGCGCGCGCGCTGTCGCCGGCCAGTTCGCAGGCGCGGGCGAAGGTCTGCTGGAACACCGGGTCGTCGCCGGCCTGGGCCAGCAGCGGGCGCAGCACCTCCTGGGCGCGGCGGCCGGCAGCCTCGCCGCCCTGGGCAACCAGCACCCGGGCGTAGGTCAGGGCCACCGGGCGGTTGCCCGGATGCCGGCGCAGCAGCTGGTCCAGCCGGGCATTGGCCGCATCATGTCGTCCGGCCTGCGATTCGGCCTCGGCCAGGGCCAGCTCCACCCACAGGTTCTGCGGATCCTCGTCCAGCAGGCGGCGCAGCTCGGTCGCCGCGACCGCCGGTTCGCCGGCCAGGCGGACCACGGCCAGGCCGTAGCGCTGGGCCGGGGTGAGCCCGTTGGGGCTGGCACGGCGAAGGGCCTCGTATTCGCGAACGGCGGTATCGACGGTGGTCGCGCTGAGCGCGCGCAGGCGTTCCTGGGCCCACGGGAAATAGCCGGTCGCACCGGAGGCCGTCGCGCCCAGCGAGGCCAGTTCAAGGCCGGCCGGCAGCAGCGGATTGCTGCGTCCGGCAGGCAGCGGCGGCGCCTGGGTAAATGTCGGGCCGGTCGCGGTCACGCGCTCGACCCGCGACAGGCTGTTGCCTTCCTCGTCGCCGACCGTGGTGGTGGCGGTGACGGTGCGGCCGCGGATCTGGTCCGCGCGCTGCTTGGCCTCGCTGATGCGGGTGGTGTTGACCGGGTGGGTGCGCAGGTACTCCGGCACGCTGTAGCCACCGGAATTGCCGCGGGTGGCGAACGAGAGCCGGGCGAAGAAGTCGGCCATCGCATCCACGTCGTAGCCGCTGCGGGCCAGGGTGCGGATGCCGATGCGGTCGGCTTCCGATTCGTTGGAACGGGTGTAGTTGATCTGGTTCTGCTGGATCAGGCCCATGGCGCTGACGATGGCCGCCTGCGAGGCCTCGCCGGACGAGGTGCCACCGGCGGCCTGGGCGGCGACGATCGCCGCCAGCATGCCCAGCAGGATCGGCACCTGGTCGCGCTGGGCGCGCTCGACCCCGCGCAGCACGTGCTGCTGGGTGACGTGGGAGATCTCGTGGGCCAGCACCGCGGCCACCTCGTCCTCGCGCTCGGCGGTCAGGACCAGGCCGGCGTTGACGCCGATGTAGCCACCCAGGGTGGCAAAGGCGTTGACCTGGCGGTCGCGCATCATGAACAGCGTGTAGTGCTGCTCCGGCCGGTCGCTGTGCGCGCCCAGGCGGTTGCCCATGGACTGCAGCCAGTCGTCGACCAGCGGGTCGTCCAGCAGGTAGCCGTAGTTGCGCAGCTCGCGCAGCATCATCCCGCCGTATTCCTCCTGGCGCGCCGGCGTGAGCAGCTCGCCGGCCGACGAGCCGATGTCCGGCAGGCGCAGTCCTTCCTGGGCCGGTGCCGGGCCGTTCGGGGCCAGCATCAGCGTCAGCAGCAGGGCGGCGGCGAGGGGGCGGCGTGCGGGCAAGCGCGGTACTCCGTGGATGGCCCGGGCATGCGCGTGCGCCGGGCCGGCGGTTGGAACGACGGTGGGGCCGGGTGGGACGGAGCGTTACGCGCGCTTTCTCCGTGGCCCGATACCATAGCTGCTTCGACCCCGTAACACCGCCGGAGTTTCCCGTGTCCGAAGCATCCCCCGCCATCCGCATCTATTCGACCGCCGTCTGCCCGTACTGCGTGGCGGCGAAGAACTTCCTCAAGAGCCAGGGCCGGGAGTGGACCGAGGTCCGCGTGGACCTGGATCCGGCCGAGCGCGAGAAGATGATGGCCATCACCCGCCGTACCAGCGTGCCGCAGATCTTCGTCGGCGATTTCCACGTCGGCGGCTACGACGACATGATGGCCATGCACCGCGCCGGCAAGCTGCTGCCGCTGCTGGACGGCCAGGCCCCGGAGGCCGGCGCATGAGCGGCGGCGAGGACCGCATCCGCGAGTTCACCGAGTTCCGCCAGCGCATGAACCAGCGCATCCTGGCCGAGCCCAACCAGGTCGTGCGCCGGTTCTTCGCCCTGGACACCCAGACCTACCAGGCCGGCGCCCTGGACGTGAAGACCAAGGAGCTGCTCGGCCTGGTGGCCTCGCTGGTGCTGCGCTGCGATGACTGCATCAGCTACCACGTGGCCCAGTGCCGCCAGGCCGGGGTCAACCGCGACGAGTTCTTCGAGGCCTTCTCGGTCGGCCTGGTGGTCGGCGGCTCGATCGTGATCCCGCACCTGCGCCGGGCCGTGGACTTCCTGGACAGCCTGGAGGCGGGCGAGGCCGGGGAACCGGCGGCCCACGACCACGGCTGAGCCGCCGGCGGGGGAGGGGCTCCAGGCCGCCGGAGGGCCCATGCTGCCAAGGTCTGAGGCGGTATTCAGCCCGGATGGGGCATAATTTCAGCAACAACTTTCCCCTCCCCGCGCAGCCGGACCCGCCCCCGGGCCCTGCCGCGCCTGTCTGGAACTATCCACATGACCCAGAAGATCACGGTCATCCGCGGCGACGGCATCGGCCCGGAGATCATGGACGCGACCCTGCACGTGCTCGACCAGCTTGGCGCTGGCCTGGAGTACGAGTTCGCCGACGCCGGCATCGTCGCGCTCGAGAAGCACGGCGACCTGATGCCGAAGGAGACCCTGGAGTCCATCGCGCGCAACAAGGTCGCCCTGAAGAGCCCGCTGACCACCCCGGTCGGTGGCGGCTTCACCTCGATCAACGTCAGCCTGCGCCGCCACTTCGACCTGTACGCCAACGTGCGCCCGGCCATCTCGTTCCCGAACACCCGTTCGCGCTACGAGAACATCAACATGATCACGGTGCGCGAGAACACCGAGGGCGCCTACCTGGCCGAGGGCCAGGAAGTGTCGGCCGACGGCGAGGTCGCGGTCTCCGGCGCCAAGGTCACACGCAAGGGCTCCGAGCGCGTCGTCCGCTACGCCTTCGAGCTGGCCAGGGCCACCGGCCGCAAGAAGGTCACCGCGGTGCACAAGGCGAACATCATCAAGTCGACCTCGGGCCTGTTCCTGAACGTCGCCCGCGAGGTCGCCGCGAACTACCCGGAGATCGAGTTCCAGGAAATGATCGTGGACAACGCCTGCATGCAGCTGGTGATGCGTCCGGAGCAGTTCGACGTCCTGGTCACCACCAACCTGTTCGGCGACATCATCTCCGACCTCTGCGCCGGCCTGGTGGGCGGCCTGGGCCTGGCCCCGGGCGCCAACATCGGCGAGAACGCGGCGATCTTCGAGGCCGTGCACGGCACCGCGCCGGACATCGCCGGCAAGGGCATCGCCAACCCCTGCGCCCTGCTGCTGGCGGCCGCGCAGATGCTGGACCACATCGGCCAGCCGCAGAACGCCGAGCGCCTGCGCAAGGCCATCGTGGCGACCCTGGAAGCCAAGGACTCGCTGACCGGCGACCTGGGCGGCACCGGCACCACCATGGGTTTCGCCAAGGCCATCGCCAGCCGCATCTGACCACGGCGGCGACAACGGCACGAAAGGACGGGGCGCTTCGGCGCCCCGTTTCTTTTGGTAGCCACCCGGTGGGAAAGCCAGGCAAAAGAAAAGGGCGCCCCGGGGGCGCCCTTTCCTGTTCCGCCAGCGGCAGGCGGTCAGTCGCGCGACTGCAGCTTGGCCAGCAGGCGCAGAAACTCGATGTACAGCCACACCAGGGTGACCATCAGGCCGAAGGCGCCATACCACTCCATGAACTTCGGCGCGCCCTGCTCGACGCCGGTCTCGATGAAGTCGAAGTCCAGCACCAGGTTCAGGGCCGCGATCACCACCACGAACAGGCTGAAGCCGATGCCGATCAGGCCGGACTCGTGGATGAAGGGGATCTGGATGTTGAAGAAGCCCAGCACGATGGTGGCCAGGTAGACCAGGGCGATGCCGCCGGTGGCCGCCACGACGCCGAGCTTGAAGTTCTCGGTGGCGCGGATCAGGCCGCTGCGGTAGGCGAACAGCAGGGCGAACAGGGTGCCGAAGGTCAGCATCACCGCCTGCATCACGATGCCTGGGTAGCGCGCCTCGAACATGGAGGAGATGGCGCCCAGGAACAGGCCCTCGACCAGCGCGTAGGCCGGCGCGGTCACCGGCGCCCATTCCTTCTTGAAGATGGTGACCAGGGCCAGGATGAAGCCGCCGATCAGGCCGCCCCAGACATAGCCCATGCCGGTCACGCCGTACTCGGTGACCTGCACCTGCGACCAGGCGAAGGAGGCGGTCAGCACCGCCAGCAGCAGCAGGATGCCGGTCTTGTTGACCGTGCCGTTGAGGGTCATCGCACCGCCGTCGCGCGACACGACGGTGCCGCTGCCGAGGTCGAGGAAGGTGGATTCCTTGAGTGCGGGATTGCCGCTGCGCATGCTTTCGCTCCGTCGAATGATTGGACTGCCCGAAGGATACAGGCAGCAGGCGGAGCAGGGCATGACCGGCCGACCGGCGGATGCGACCGCCTGGCATTCCGGGCCCACGCTGGCGCCGGGCCCCGCGTGGCAGGGCCGGCATGGTCGTCTTGAGCGGCCGGGCTGGTGCGCTGCGTGCGCCGTCGGCGCGGGCAGCAGGGGATGGTGCGAAAGGCGGGACTCGAACCCGCACGGGGGTTACCCGCTGGAACCTAAATCCAGTGCGTCTACCAATTCCGCCACTTTCGCGTGCGGCGCATTCTAGCGCGCCCCGCATGCCGCCCCGCGCATGCGGTTCTACAACGAAAAACGCCCGGCGATGCCGGGCGCTTTCTACAGGGTGGTGGGCCGTCAAGGATTCGAACCTTGGACCTACTGATTAAGAGTCAGCTGCTCTACCAACTGAGCTAACGGCCCCTGAAACCTGAGCCGCGCAGTGTAATGACACTTTGCGACCCTTGCAATACCGGGATTGAAAAAATCTTTCCGCGGCACCGACTTTGAAGGGTGGGGTGGCTGAGGGGATTCGAACCCCCGACCACTGGAATCACAATCCAGTACTCTAACCAACTGAGCTACAGCCACCACATTTGGAACAACTTCCGGAACGGTTACCCGCCATCCGCCCGTACTGGCGCGCCTGGCAGGAATCGAACCTGCAACCGCCGGCTTAGAAGGCCGGTGCTCTATCCGGTTGAGCTACAGGCGCACAACACGGTTTCGCATCGCCCTGCTGTCGCAGCAGGATGGTCGGGGTAGAGGGATTCGAACCCCCGACATCCTGCTCCCAAAGCAGGCGCGCTACCAGACTGCGCTATACCCCGGCGTTCTGGTTCCGGCTCCGGCAGGCCGGAATCCGGCTCCCGGAGCGACCACCGCTCCGCAAGGCCGGCTATTGTCCTGAATGCGCGATGCGCCTGTCAATGGCATCGTGACGAATACTGGCGCGCCCGCCGGGGATCGGCCAAACTACCGCGTTTTCCGCGCACGCCGGCAGGATGTCGGCGCTGTCCGTCCACCTAAACCGATCGACCCGCGGCATGCGCCGCGGCGCAGGAGCCGAACCACATGCAAGTTTCCGTCGAATCCACGGGCAACCTCGAGCGTCGCCTTAACTTCAGCCTGCCGGCGGAGCAGCTGGAGGCCGGCGTCAGTGGCCGCCTGCGCGAGATCGCGCGCACCGTCCGCATCAAGGGCTTCCGTCCGGGCAAGGTCCCGGCCAAGGTGGTCGAGCAGCGCTTCGGCGAGCAGGTCAAGGCCGAGGTGCTCGGCGCCCTGGTCCGCCAGGCCTTCGACTCGGCGATCCGCGAGAACGAGCTGCAGCTGGCAGGCTCGCCGCGCATCGATCGCGCCGGCGAGGGCGAGCTGGACTTCGTCGCCACCTTCGAGGTGGTGCCGGACTTCGGCGAGATCGACGTCGCCAAGCTGCAGGTGATCCGCCACACCGCCGAGGTCACCGACGCCGACATCGACCAGATGATCGAGAACCTGCGCCTGCAGCGCCGCACCTGGAACAAGGTGGAGCGCGCGGCGGCCGAGGGCGACATGGTCGTCGGCACCCTGTGGACCCAGGTCGGCGACTTCCGCCAGCCGGCCGAGGGCGAGGAGCGCTTCTCCACCGTGATCGGCTCGGCCCAGCTGCTGCCGGCGCTGGAGGCCGCGCTGGCCGGCCTGGAGCAGGGCAGCGAGCACGTCATCGACGTGGCCTTCCCGGAAAACTGGCGCCAGGCCGAGCTGGCCGGCAAGACCGCCCAGGTCCACGTGGTCCTGCAGCAGGTCTCCGAGCCGGTCCTGCCGGAAGTCGATGCCGCGTTCATCAAGAGCTTCGGCGTCAAGAGCGGCGAGATGGACAAGTTCCGCGACGACATCCGCACCAACCTGGAGCGCGAGCTCAAGGGTGCGCTGATGAACCGCCTGCGCCGCGAGGTCGGCGAGCAGCTGACCGCCACCTGGGCCCACGTCGAGCTGCCGCCGCGCGTGGTCGAGAACGAGGCCCGCGGCATGTTGGCCCAGCAGGTCGAGCAGATCCGCCGCAGCACCGGCCGCGACCCGGGCCAGCCGCCGGCCGACGCTTGGCAGCAGTTCCTGGAGCCGGCGCGCAAGCGCGTCCTGGCCGGCCTGCTGGTGGGCGAGGTCGCCCGCCGCAACGAGCTGCGCCTGGACCCCAAGCGCCTGAACGACACCCTGCGCCTGATCGCCTCGACCTACGAGGAGCCGGAGGCGGTCATTGAGATGTACCGCAACGACCCCCAGCTGATGCAGGGACTGCAGGCCCGGGTGATGGAAGAGCAGGTGATCGACTGGATCGCCGAGCGCGCCCAGCACACCGAGCAGGCGCTGTCGTTCCAGGAAGCGATCCGGGCATGATGGCGCCGTGGCGGCGGGCTGGCTGAACCCACCCGCCGCCGCAGCCGGCCGGAGCTTCCGGCCAAGCACCCCCAATGACGCAAGAGGCGCCTCGAGCATGAGCATGATTCCGACCAAAGCCCTTAACCTGGTCCCGATGGTGGTCGAGCAGACCAGCCGCGGTGAGCGCGCCTACGACATCTATTCCCGCCTGCTGAAGGAGCGGGTGATCTTCCTGGTCGGCCCGGTCGAGGACCACGTCGCCAACGTGATCATCGCCCAGATGCTGTTCCTGGAAGCGGAGAACCCGGAGAAGGACATCAGCCTGTACATCAACTCGCCGGGCGGGCTGGTGACGGCGGGCATGGCCATCTACGACACCATGCAGTACATCAAGCCGGACGTGAGCACCATCTGCGTCGGCCAGGCCGCCTCCATGGGCGCCGTGCTGCTGGCCGCCGGCGCCGCTGGCAAGCGCTACGCCCTGCCCAACTCGCGGGTGATGATCCACCAGCCGCTGGGCGGCTTCCAGGGCCAGGCCACCGACATCGACATCCACGCGCGCGAGATCCTGTCCATGCGCGCCCGCCTGAACGAGATCCTGGCCCAGCACACCGGCCAGAGCATCGAGACCATCGCCCGGGACACCGAGCGCGACAACTTCAAGAGCGCCGCCGAGGCCAAGGCCTACGGGCTGGTGGACGAGGTCCTGGAGCGCCGCCCGGACGAGTCGATCCAGGCCGGCTGACGGGCCGGCCGCTGGGCGTGAAGACCCCGCGGCCCCCCTTCACACCCCACCGGGAAACGGGTCCGGCGCGCTTCTGGCGCGGTTCCGGCCCTGTGCTATTCTCGGCCCCAAACCCGCCCCGGCGGGACGCAATACTGGAAAAGCAAAAGCATGAGCGAAGACCGGCAAGGCCGTACCGGCGACGGCAACAAGATCCTCTACTGCTCCTTCTGCGGGAAGAGCCAGCACGAGGTGCGCAAGCTGATCGCCGGCCCCAGCGTGTTCATCTGCGATGAATGCGTGGAGCTCTGCAACGACATCATCCGCGAGGAACTCGAGGAGAAGGCGCAGTCGGCGCGTAGCTCGCTGCCCAAGCCGCGCGAGATCCTCGAGGTCCTGGACCAGTACGTGATCGGCCAGCAGCGGGCGAAGAAGACCCTCGCCGTGGCCGTGTACAACCACTACAAGCGCATCGAGAGCCGCCAGCGCAACGAGGACGTCGAGCTGGCCAAGTCGAACATCCTGCTGGTCGGTCCGACCGGCTCGGGCAAGACCCTGTTGGCCGAAACCCTGGCCCGGCTGCTCAACGTGCCGTTCACGATCGCCGATGCGACCACGCTCACCGAGGCCGGCTACGTCGGCGAGGACGTGGAGAACATCATCCAGAAGCTGCTGCAGAAGTGCGACTACGACGTCGAGAAGGCGCAGCAGGGCATCGTGTACATCGACGAGATCGACAAGATCTCGCGCAAGAGCGAGAACCCGTCGATCACCCGCGACGTGTCCGGCGAGGGCGTGCAGCAGGCGCTGCTGAAGCTGATCGAGGGCACCGTGGCCTCGGTGCCGCCGCAGGGCGGGCGCAAGCATCCGCAGCAGGAATTCCTGCAGGTGGACACCAAGAACATCCTGTTCATCGTCGGCGGCGCGTTCGCCGGCCTGGACAAGATCATCCAGCAGCGCAGCAGCGATGCCGGCGGCATCGGCTTCGGCGCCAAGGTCAAGAGCAGCAAGGTCAAGGCCGACACCGGCAAGCTGCTGGCCGAGGTCGAGCCGGAGGACCTGATCAAGTTCGGCCTGATCCCGGAGTTCGTCGGCCGCCTGCCGGTGGTGGCGACCCTGGAGGAGCTGGACGAGCCCGCGCTGGTCAAGATCCTGACCGAGCCCAAGAACGCGATCACCAAGCAGTTCAGGAAGCTGTTCGAGATGGAAGGCGTGGAGCTGGAGTTCCGGCCCGACGCGCTGTCGGCGATCGCCCGCAAGGCGCTCAAGCGCAAGACCGGCGCCCGCGGCCTGCGCACCATCGTCGAGTCGGTGCTGCTGGACACCATGTACGACCTGCCGTCGCAGGAGAACGTCAGCAAGGTGGTGGTGGACGAGTCGGTCATCGAGCACAAGACCGAGCCGTACCTGATCTACCAGACCCCGCCGGCGGCCCCGCCCAAGGTGGCTTCGGCCGACTGACGGCCGCCGCCCGGCAGACGCTGCATCCGGCCCCCGCCACCGCCAGGTGACGGGGGCTTTCTTTTCCCAAGTCATTGATCCGGAAGGCGATTGCGGGTGCGTCTTGCAACGGTTCCGGAGAGCCCCCATAACGGGGTGACGCGGCCCCCGGCCGTGGCCAAAGTTTTCCGGAGCCTCCATGTCCCGCACCCGATCCGACGCCCTCGAACTGCCCGTCCTGCCCCTGCGCGACGTGGTGGTATTCCCGCACATGGTGATCCCGCTGTTCGTCGGCCGGGACAAGTCCATGCGCGCCCTTGAGCAGGCGATGGAGGGCGACAAGCAGATCCTGCTGGTCGCGCAGAAGTCCGCCGAGACCGACGACCCCCAGGCCGGCGACCTCTACACCGTCGGCACCCTGGCCACCGTCCTGCAGTTGCTGAAGCTTCCCGACGGCACCATCAAGGTGCTGGTCGAGGGCACGGCGCGCATGCAGGTCGGCGACATCGCCGAACGCGACGGCGCCCTGCATGGCCGTGGCGAGCTGGTCGAGGCCGACAGCAGCCGCGACCCGCGCGAGATCGAGGCGGTGGCGCGCACCCTGTCCGGCCTGTTCGAGCAGTACGTCAAGACCAACCGCAAGCTGCCCCCGGAGCTGCTGCAGACCCTGTCCGGGATCGAGGAGCCAGGCCGCCTGGCCGACACCATTTCCGCCCATATCGGCGTGCGCCTGGCCGACAAGCAGCGCCTGCTGGAGACCTTCGACACCGGCGAGCGGCTGGAGCTGCTGGTGGGCCTGGTCGAGGGCGAGATCGACGTGCAGCAGATGGAGAAGCGCATCCGCGGCCGGGTGAAGTCGCAGATGGAGCGCAGCCAGCGCGAGTACTACCTCAACGAGCAGATGAAGGCGATCCAGAAGGAGCTGGGCGACCTCGACGACTCGCCGGGCGAACTGGAGGAGCTGGCGCGCAAGATCGCCGAGGCCGGCATGCCCAAAGCGGTGGAGACCAAGGCCAAGAGCGAGCTCAACAAGCTCAAGCAGATGTCGCCGATGTCGGCCGAGGCCGCGGTGGTCCGCAACTACCTCGACTGGCTGCTGGGCGTGCCGTGGAAGAAGCGCAGCAAGGTGCGCAAGGACCTCAAGGCCGCGCAGGACACCCTGGACGCCGACCACTACGGCCTGGACAAGGTCAAGGAACGCATCCTCGAGTACCTGGCGGTGCAGTCGCGGGTCAAGCAGATGAAGGGCCCGATCCTGTGCCTGGTCGGCCCGCCGGGCGTGGGCAAGACCTCGCTGGGCCAGTCCATCGCCAAGGCCACCAACCGCAAGTTCGTGCGCATGTCGCTTGGCGGCGTGCGCGACGAGGCCGAGATCCGTGGCCATCGCCGGACCTACGTCGGTTCGATGCCGGGCCGCATCGTGCAGAACCTCAACAAGGTCGGCACGAAGAACCCGCTGTTCGTGCTGGACGAGATCGACAAGATGTCGATGGACTTCCGCGGCGATCCGTCCTCGGCGCTGCTCGAGGTGCTGGACCCGGAGCAGAACCACAGCTTCAACGACCACTACCTGGAGGTCGACCTGGACCTGTCCGAAGTGATGTTCGTGGCGACCTCCAACTCGCTGAACATCCCGGGGCCGCTGCTTGACCGCATGGAGGTCATCCGCATCCCGGGCTACACCGAGGACGAGAAGCTGAGCATCGCCACCCGCTACCTGGTGCCGAAGCAGCAGAAGGCCAACGGCCTCAAGCCGGAGGAGCTGTCGATCGCCGAGGACGCGATCCGCGACATCGTGCGCTACTACACGCGCGAGTCCGGCGTGCGCAACCTCGAACGCGAGATCGCCAAGATCTGCCGCAAGGTGGTCAAGGAGATCGCGCTGCGCGGCCCCGAGCCGGCGAAGAAGGCCGCGCGCAAGGCGCCGGCCAGGCGCAAGGGCGCGCTGGTGCAGGTCGATGCCGCCAACCTGGATAAGTACCTGGGCGTGCGCCGCTTCGACTTCGGCCGTGCCGAGGAGCAGAACGAGATCGGCCTGGTCACCGGCCTGGCCTGGACCGAGGTCGGCGGCGACCTGCTGCAGATCGAGGGCACCCTGGTCCCGGGCAAGGGCCAGCTGATCCTGACCGGCCAGCTGGGCGACGTCATGAAGGAATCCGCCTCGGCGGCCCTGTCGGTGGTGCGCGCGCGCGCCGAGCGGCTGGGCATCGAGGTCGACTTCCTGCAGAAGCAGGACGTCCACCTGCACGTGCCCGATGGTGCCACCCCGAAGGACGGCCCCAGCGCCGGCATCGCCATGGTCACCGCGCTGGTGTCGACCCTGACCAAGGTGCCGGTGCGCGCGGACATCGCCATGACCGGCGAGATCACCCTGCGCGGCAAGGTCACCGCCATCGGCGGCCTCAAGGAGAAGCTGCTGGCGGCGCTGCGCGGCGGCATCCGCACCGTGGTGATCCCGGAGGAGAACCGCAAGGACCTGGCCGATATCCCGGCCAACGTCACCGACGGCATGGAGATCGTCCCGGTGAAATGGATCGACGAGGTGCTGGACCTGGCGCTGGAGCGCCCGCTGGCGCCTGCCGCCGCCAAGGCGGCCGTCCGCGGCGGTGGACGGAGCGGCGGCCGCAGGCAGCGTCCTGCGCAGGACCGGACCGACGTAAAGCATTGAGCGCCCGCGAGGACGCTTGCGTCGGACCGCGGCAATGGCATGAAAAGCCCGCCATTGCTGCATTTCCGGCTTGCGGCCCATGGGAGCGCCCTGTATAACGGGCGCACCCGCCACTGGCCCGGCCAGTCCGCGGAACCAGACTTGCCGGCACGCTCCACGGATGCGACCCGGTCACATATCTCGCGGCTTGGCCGCACAGGGAGTAACTACGAATGAACAAAACCGATCTGATCGACGCCGTCGCCAGCGAAGCCGAAATCACCAAGGCCGAGGCCTCCCGTGCGGTCGATGCAGTGGTCAACTCGGTCACCAAGGCGCTGAAGAAGGGCGACGCCGTGACCCTGGTCGGCTTCGGCACTTTCCAGGTCCGCAAGCGCGCCGCCCGTACCGGCCGTAACCCGAAGACCGGCGAGACCATCAAGATCAAGGCCTCGAAGAATCCGGCGTTCAAGGCTGGCAAGGCCCTGAAGGACGCTGTAAACTGATCGGCCCGCTGCCGAGGCGGGATGCCTGACCCGGGTGCTTAGCTCAGCGGTAGAGCGTCGCCCTTACAAGGCGAGGGTCGGGGGTTCGAAACCCTCAGCACCCACCAGCTTCGGCAACGATGTGAAAAAATTTGTAAGACGGTCTTCCACAAACCGAAAAATCGTCTTACAATAGCTGTCTCACGCGGAGTGGTAGTTCAGTCGGTTAGAATGCTGGCCTGTCACGCCGGAGGTCGCGGGTTCGAGTCCCGTCCACTCCGCCATTTTTCAAGAGAAACCCCCGGGAAACCGGGGGTTTTTTCTTTTCCGCGGTCCCGCGTGCCGATGCGCGTGTTGGCCTGCATGAGGCGATGTCGCTGTACGCGCGTACAAGCGCACTCGGTGTCGATCCGTCTTCGAAGAACACGGCGTCGCCAGTCGGCGCGACACGTATGTAATGACATGCGACAGGCGGCGCGGCGGCGCGCCGATCGTGGCCCGCTTGTGTGATGGGCGTGGGCACCAACCGCGGTCGCCCGGCCTGGGTCCAGCGGCCGACGGGCGGGGCCGGCCGGCGCCGCGGCGGACAATCCGCAGGGCGCCCGCCCGGGTTACACTGCGCGGCTTACATTCGCCGCTTACCTACCGGGCCAACAATGCTGCAGAAACTCCGTGATCGGTCTTCGGGATGGGCCGCCACGATCATCATCGCCCTGCTGATGATCCCGTTCCTTTTCGTGGTCGACCAGAGCTACCTCGGTGGCATGGGTGCCAACAACGTCGCCCAGGTCAAGGCGCCGCCGTCCTGGTGGAAGGGCGCGCCGGGCTTCTGGCCGGTCTCCCTGCTATGGGAGCACGAGGAAGTCAGCGTCGAGGATTTCCGCCAGCGCCTGGAGCAGGCGCGCATGCTGGCCCGCCAGCAGCAGGGCGAGGCCTTCGATCCGCGCGAGTTCGAGGGCATCGAGAACAAGCGCCGCATCCTGGACGAGCTGGTCGACGAGAAGGTGATGCTGCTGGCATCGGCCCGCGACGGCGTGGTCGTTTCCGACGCGGCGGTGCGCGAGTACATCGCCTCGATCCCGGCCTTCCAGGTCGACGGCAAGTTCGACCAGAACGCCTACCAGATGGCGCTGTCCTCGCAGTTCCCGCCGCGCACCCCGCGCCAGTTCGAGGACCTGGTGCGCACGACCCTGCGCCAGTCGCTGGTGCCGGTCGGCGTGGGCAGCTCGGCCTTCGTCACCGATGCCGAACTCGACCGCCTGCTGCGCCTGTCCGGCGAGACCCGTGACGTCGAGCTGGCGCTGATGCCGGAGATCGCCGAGGACACCACGCCGGTGACCGACGCCGACGCCAAGGCCTGGTACGAGGCGCATACCGCCGACTTCATGAGCCCGGAAAAGGTGGCCATCGAGTACGTGGAAGTGACCGCCCTGCAGGTGCCGGAACCGGCCGCTGCCGACGAGGCCACCCTGCGCGAGCGCTACGAGGCCGAGAAGCAGCGCTTCGGTGATCCCGAGCGCCGCCTGGCCTCGCACATCCTGGTGCGCGTGCCGGAAGGTGGCGACGCCGCCGCGGCCGAGGCCAAGGCGAAGCAGCTGGCCGGGCAGGCCGCCGCGCCGGGCGCCGATTTCGCCGCCCTGGCGCGCGAGCATTCCGAGGACCCGGGTTCGCGCGATACCGGCGGCGACCTGGGCTGGGTGGAGCAGGGCATGATGGTCGAGCCCTTCGAGCAGGCCCTGTTCGCCATGCAGGCCGGCGAAACCAGCGGCCCGGTCAAGACCGAGTTCGGCTGGCATGTGCTGCAGCTGCGCGAAGTGCAGCCCGGCGCGCTGAAGCCGTTCGAGGAAGTGCGCGAGGAGCTGGCCCGCGAGCAGGCCCAGGCCGATCGCGAGCGCGCCTACAGCGAGCTGCTCGGCCGCCTGACCGACCTGGCCTACGAGAATCCGTCCTCGCTGGAGCCGGCCGCCAACGAGCTGAAGCTGGAGCTGCGCAAGCTCGGCCCGTTCAGCCGCGATGACATGGTCGGCATCGCCGCCGCGCCGGAGGTCAAGCGCGCCGCGTTCTCCGAGGAACTGGTCGAGGACGGCACCGCCAGCGATCCGATCGAGATCGGCCCGCAGCACAACGTGGTCATCCGCGTGGTCGAGCACCAGCCGGCCGCCGCCCGCGCGCTGGCCGACGTCCGCGCCGAGGTCGAGGCCGCGGTGCGTGCAGACCGCACCAGCAAGGCCGCGATCGCCGCTGCCGAAGCGGCGCTGGAACGCCTGCGCAAGGGCGAGGCCATGGCCGCCGTGGTCGGCAGCGAAGGCGAGGTCATGCCGCTGCCGGGCCTGCCGCGTGGCGCCCCGGCGCCGACCCCGGAAGCCAACCGCGCGATCTTCAGCGCGCCGGTGCCGGAAGAGGGCAAGGCCACGTTTGGCCGCTTCGCCCTGCCGGATGGCCGCCAGGCGGTGTTCGCGGTCAACGCCGTGCACCCGGGCAAGCCGGAGGAACTTCCGCAGGAGCAGCGCGCCATGCTGCGCCAGCAGTTCGCCCAGGTCGATGGTGCGACCATGGCCCAGGACTACATCCGTCGCGTCCGCAGCCAGTTCAAGGTGCAGGTCGACGAAAGCCAGCTCTGACCGGGCTGGCTGTATGACGAAGGCGCGGGCCCGCAAGGTCCGCGCCTTTTTCTTTGCGCGTTCGTTGGCTTCGCCGTGGGCGGGGAGCCGGCGTTACCCCGGTCGTGAGGCGGTGCAGGGCATTGCGTCCGCGCACGCCTGCGAACCGGACTTCGTTGCCGTGGCCCGCGCAACGTTCAGGAGATGCCTGCAGGTCGGGATGCGCGCCGGCGGTCTTGGTTGATTGGGGCGCGCAGCGCCGCTACGCGACACCCATGTCGCGAAGGGCGCGCTGCGGCAGGCCGCAACGGGCGACAGCAGCCGCCTCAATCCTCGATGCGCAGCTTCATTCCCGGCCGCAGCACGCTGTTCGGGCCGAGGTTGTTGAGCTCCAGCAGCTTCCGCACCGCGACGCCATAGCGGCGGGCGATGGCCCAGGCCGATTCGCCGCTGCGCACGGTATGCACGCGGGCGTTGCCGGTTGCGGCCGTGGCGGTCGCGGCAGCGGCCGGCTCATTGGCCGGGGCGGTGGCGCGGATCGCATCCAGCGCCACCGGCGGCGGCGCGGCGATTGCCGGCACCAGGGCCAGCGGCGGGCTGGTCCAGCGGTGGGCCAGTGCAGGATTGAGCCGGCGCAGCAGGTCCGCGTCCTGGCCATTGCCCATCGCCCACGCGTGCAGGTTGCCGGCGCCTTCCAGCGGTCGCGCTTCCAGCGCCAGCACCGGGCGGTCGAGCCGCGCCAGCCACTCGTCCTGCTCGCCGGCCTGCTTCAGCACGCAGCCCAGGGCGTGGAGCTTGTCCACGTAGGCATAGGTGATCGGCGACAGGCCCTGCAGCGAGGAGGGCTTGGCTTCCAGCGCGCCGGCGCCAGTGCGGCGCAGGGCCTGCAGCACGCGCGACTCGCCGGCGTTGTAGGCCATGGCTGTCAGCCGCCAGTTGCCACCGAGCATGCCGTTGAGCTTGCGCAGGTACTCGACCGCCGCACGGGTGGACTCGGCCGGCGACAGGCGGCCGTCGTAGCCCTTGTGCACCGGCACGCCCTGGTCGCGCGCGGTCTGGGTGATGAACTGCCACAGGCCGGCCGGGCCGGCGGCGTTGCGCGCCCCGGGCGCGTAGCCGCTCTCGACGAACGGGATCAGCGCGTACTCGGTTGGCAGGTGCGCCTCGCGCAGGGCTTCGACCACGTAGCCGAACAGCGGCAGGACATCGCTGTCCGGATCGGCCAGGCGCGAGGGGGCGTGGCGGAAATGGGCCTGGTAGCGGGTGGTGCCGGCGTCGCAGCCGGGTTCGGCCAGGCCTTCGCGGAAGGCCTGGAAGATCTCGCGTCCGTTGCGCATGCCTTCGGGCATGGCTGCATCGCCCGTCGCTGCATCTTCGGCCGGGGCCGGCAGGAAGCCCGGAGCGGCTGCATCGACCGGTGGTACCGGGTCCACGGCGGCGGGTGGAGCCTCCTGCGCGAAAGCCACGCAGGACATCGCCACCAGGGCCGCTGGCCAGGCGCGCCTCACGCGGCGAACCCGTCTTTCCAGGCGCGCAGGGCGCCGAAACACTCCGCATCGCTACGCGGGGCGTGGCCGAGGCGGGCCGCGGCAGCCTCGCGCACGGCCGCCTCGGCGCAGCGCAGGAAGGGGTTGGTCTGGAGCTCGCTGGCCAGGGTCACCGGCAGGGTCGGCTCGCCAGCCTGGCGCTGGGCCACGGCCTCGGCGCGACGGCGGGCAAGGGCGGGGTTGCCGGGCTCCACGGCCACGGCGAAAGCGGCATTGGCCAGGGTGTATTCGTGGCCGCAGCAGACCAGGGTTTCGCCCGGGAGGCCGGCCAGGCGTTGCAGGGAAGCGTGCATCTGTTCGGCATCTCCTTCGAACATGCGGCCACATCCCAGGCTGAAGAGGGTATCTCCGCAGAACAGGACGCCATCGACCAGGTAGGCGACATGGCTGCTGGTGTGCCCGGGCACGGCGATCACCCGTACTTCGCGGCCGGCGACCTGCAGCCTTGCTCCATCCACGGCGCGCTCGCTGGCGTAAGGGATGCGCGGGTCCTCCGGGGCGATCACCGGCAGTGCCGGCCAGCGCTCGAGCAGTTCCGGCACCCCGGCGCAGTGGTCGCCGTGGTGGTGGGTAAGCAGGATGGCGGCGGGCACCAGCCCGCGCGAGGCGGCGGCCAGCACCGGCTCGGCCGAGCCGGGATCCACCACCAGCGCCCTGTCTGCACCCATGGCCCAGACATAGTTGTCCTGCAATGCCGGCAGCGGGGTCGGTCGCATAGAATCGGGACCATGCCTGCGCCCGACACCCGTCGTCAACCCGGTGCCCCGGCCTGGTTCAGTGCCCCGCAGGGGCGGATCCTGCTGGCGGCGGAGCGCCAGTGGGTGCTGCAGCGGCTGGCTGAACGGCCCGTCCAGCCCTGGCTGTGGCTGTGCCCGGAGGCTCCCGAGGAGTGGACTCCGCCCGCCGCGCGCGGGCTGCTGCTGCATGGCGGGCACGAGGGCTACCTGGGCGGAGTGCGCTGCCGCCTGCCGCTGCCGGTGGCCAGCGGATGCCTGGCCAGCGTGGTCATCCAGCACGCCCCTTCGGCCGGCCTGCAGCCGCTGCTGGAGGAGTGCGAGCGGGTGCTGATGGACGGCGGCCGGCTGTGGCTGTGCACGTTCAACCCGTGCAGCCCCTACCGCCTGCGCGCCGGGCTGGCGGGGGTCGTGGCGCGTCCGGTGACCAGCTGGGTGCAGCGCCTGCAGGCCCTGGGGCTGGTCGCGGTGGCGCCGCCGCGTTGCGTCGGTCCGCGCTGGCGGCCACGCGAAAGTGCTGGCAATCCCGGCGGGGGCACGGCATCGTTGCGCGCCGGATGCGTGCTGGAATTCGAGAAGCGCGCGCTCGCGCCGGTCGGACCGGTGCCGGCAGGCTGGCGACCGGGCACCGCCCCGGCGGCCTGAACCACAGGATTTGAATGAAGAAGATCGAGATCCACACCGACGGCGCCTGCTCCGGCAATCCCGGGCCTGGCGGCTGGGGTGCGCTGCTGCGTTACAAGGGCCACGAGCGCGAGCTGTCCGGCGGCGAGCCGGACACCACCAACAACCGCATGGAACTGATGGCCGCCATCAGCGCCCTGGAGGCGCTGACCGAGGCCTGCGAGGTGGTGCTGTTCACCGACTCCCAGTACGTGCGCCAGGGCATCACCGAATGGATGCCCGGCTGGGTGCGCCGCGGCTGGAAGACGGCCGGCGGCGACCCGGTCAAGAACCGCGACCTGTGGGAGCGGCTGCACGCGGCCTGCCAGCGCCACAAGATCGAGTGGCGCTGGGTGAAGGGCCACAACGGCGACCCGGACAACGAGCGCGTGGACGCGATCGCGCGTGCCGCCTCCCAGCAGGCCCGGGCCGCGGCGCGGTAAACTTGCGCCGATGCGCCAGATCATCCTCGATACCGAAACCACCGGCCTTGAGTGGAAGAAGGGCAACCGCGTGGTCGAGATCGGCTGCGTGGAGCTGCTGGAGCGCCGCCCCAGCGGACGCAACTTCCACCGCTACCTGAAGCCGGACTGCGACTTCGAAGCCGGCGCGCAGGAAGTCACCGGCCTGACCCTCGAGTTCCTGGCCGACAAGCCGGCCTTCGAGGAGATCGTCGACGAGTTCCTCGAGTACATCGACGGCGCCGAGCTGATCATCCACAACGCGGCGTTCGACCTGGGCTTCCTCGACTACGAGCTGTCGCGCTGCGGCGCCCACCTGGGCCGGATCGTGGACCGCTGCAGCGTGGTCGATACCCTGCTGCTGGCGCGCGAGCGCTACCCCGGCCAGCGCAACTCGCTGGACGCGCTGTGCAAGCGGCTGGGCGTGGACAACTCGCATCGCCAGCTGCACGGCGCGCTGCTCGATGCCCAGATCCTCGCCGACGTCTATATCGCCCTGACCTCCGGCCAGGAGGAGATCGGCTTCGGCGATGTCGAGGCCGCATCGCGCGGTCCCGTGGTCACGACGGTCAGCTTCGCACCTGTCTCCGGCGAGCGTCCGCGCATCAGTGCCCAGCCGGAAGAGCTCGAGGCGCACGCCCGGCGCCTGGAGCGCCTGCGCAAGAAGGCCGGGCGCGCCCTGTGGGACCAGTACGAACCGCTGCCGGAACCGGAAGCCGAGCTGCAGCCGGCCTGAGCTGCGCTGGGGCCTGCGTGCGATGCCTCAGTGGCAGCGCACCAGCACCGCGGTGATGTTGTCCGAGCCGCCGCCATCCAGCGCCGCGGCCACCAGGATGTCCACGCATTCCTGCGCACTGCAGTCCTGGTAGTCCAGGACCTCGGCGATGCGCGCGTCGTCCACTTCCTCGGTCAGGCCATCGCTGCACAGCAGCAGCTGCATGCCCGGGCGCAGCTCGCCCGACATCGTCGCCACCTTCAGGTGGGCAGGATCGGTCACGCCGAGGGCCTGGGTCACGGCGCTGCGTTGCGGATGCGAACGCGCTTCCTCCGGCGTCAGGCTGCCCTGGGCGATCAGCTCCTGCACGTAGCTGTGGTCCTGGCTGAGCTGGGCCAGGCGCCCGTCGCGCCAGAGGTAGGCGCGGCTGTCGCCGATCCATGCCACCTCGAAACGGTCGCTCTGGACCCGCAGCACCACGGCGGTGGTGCCCATCGGCAGGGCGTCGTTGCGGCGGCGGGAGGCACGGATGATCTCCTCGTCGGCCACCCGCAGGGCCTGGGCCAGCGGCGTGCCCTGGCGCACCTCGCGCACGATCGCCTCGCGCGCCAGCGCGCTGGCCACTTCGCCGCAGGCGTGTCCGCCCATGCCATCGGCCACCAGCCACAGCCCCAGCTCGCTGTCGCCGTAATACGTGTCCTCGTTCAACGCCCGGCGCAGGCCGGGGTGGGTGAGGTGTCCGAATTCGATCATGAAAGCCCGGGGCGACCAGTGCGCTGGAGTAGCGTGCAATCATCCGGGCCGGCCGTGCCGCGGGCAAGCCGTGGCTGCCATGCGGTTCATGCGTGCGTGCTGCTTGTCCGCGCGCGCCGCGCCACGTATCATTCCCGCCCCGGCCGCGGCCGGGCCACCGGAGAGGTGGCAGAGTGGTTGAATGTACCTGACTCGAAATCAGGCAGGCGTTTATAGCGCCTCGGGGGTTCGAATCCCCCCCTCTCCGCCAGACGCAAATAAAAAGGCCCCCTCGCGGGGCCTTTTTATTTGCATCCGGTGAGGGGTGGCCTGGTTCGAACCCCTAGGTTCGACCACCCGCGCAGCGGGTGGCGCGAGGCGCAAAGCGCTTCGTCACAAACCGCGACAGCGGTTTGCACGGCGAAGCCGCCCGGAGGGCGAGGCTCCGCAGGAGCCGAGTGAATCCCCCCCCCACACGACGCCAGCTCTCTCACGGGTCCTTTTGTACGTCCGACGGAGCGGGTGGCGCGAGGCGCAAAGCGCCTCATCACAAAACGCGACAGCGGTTTGCATGGCGAAGCCGCCCGGAGGGCGAGGCTCCGCAGGGGCCGAGTGAGTCCATCAACAGGACGCCAGCCCTCTCAGAGGGGCCGTTTTTCGTGCGCCCGACAGAGTGGAGGGATCTGGTTCGACCCCCCCCAACACGACGCGAACTCGCTCACCGTGGCTCTTTCTCGTGTGCCAGACAGGAAGGGTGGGAACTGGTTCAGACCCCTTGGTTCGACCGCGCGCGGCAGTGGTCTACACGGCGAAGCCGCCCTGAGGGCAAGGCCCCGCAAGGGCCGAGGGAATCCCTAGTCCCATGCGGGACCGGAAATCACTTCGATGCCGTCCTGCGCAGCTGGCCGGGAAGCGGAGCTGGTTCCCCATGCACCCGCAGCCCGGCTAGTAATAACTCAATGTGAAAGTAGCCTGCCCGACCACCGTCCCCGGGCGCAGCGGATCGCCCTCGCTGCCATCCCGGTAGTACTGCACCGTCAGCCGGATCCCGCTGGTGCTCCCCGAGGGGCCAACCGTCCACTGGCCGTCGACACCGGGCTCCGGGCTGTCGGGTCCGAAGCTCATCGGCAACGCGGGGTTGTCATCGCGGTAGAGGCGCAGCTTCACTCCTCCAGCGGTCGAGGAGGCGAGCAGGCCCAGGAGCTCGCTCCGGTTTGCGGGATGGGCGTTGTCGGTCAGGGCGACGTGCACCGTGGTGCCGGGCTGGCAGGCCAGGCCGATGTCGAACGTGGTGTCGCCGGCGGTGCTGCCGCTCGAATGCAATGCCCTGGTCGATATGGTGGGCAGGGTGACGTTGATCGATGGCGTGGTCACCTCGCAGCCGACCAGTGATACCCCCCCTTCGGTGACGACAGGCGTGATGGTCTGCATCTGGGGCAGGAGCAGGCAGCCCACGCCCTCGGCGGAGGTGGAGGCCAGCAGCGTCGGCAGGCTCCCGTTATCCAGCGTGCCGGCACCGACCGGACCGGTCACCACCAGCGTGGCTTCGATGCCCGGGAGTTCACCGGGCCCGTCGAGCAGCCTGGGGATCGATATGCTTCCCGGCCCGGTGAGCCTGGTCCGGCTTCCGCCGTCGACCACGTGGAAGTTCACGCTGATTCCGGGTACGCCCGTTGCGTAGTTGCCCGACAGCGATACCAGCTCGCTGCCGATCACCTGGAACGTCTGGGTGATGGCGCAGGTCCCGCTGAACTCCGTGGCCGAGATGTTGCTGTAGGCCGTGGCCAGCGCCTGGCCACCGACCGGCGTATCGCGCCCGATCGCGTATGGGCCTGATGGCGAAAACACCGGTGCGGCGGGCGTGATCGTGACCTGGATCGCCCAGGCCGCGTCCATCCCTGCCAGCAGGGCCAGCATCGCGGCCAGCAGCCTGCATGGCAGCGGGGTTCCGGGCATGGCGACTGTCCTCATCGACTGGATCTCCCGTGCATGGCTGCTCACCTATGGATCGTCCGCGGTGCAGGTCGCGTCCTGCTTCAGCAGCCGTTCCCCCGCGTCGGCCGGCAGCTGGTACCCGAAACGGCACTGCTGGTCCTCGCCATCGCCCCAGGCCAGGCGCAGCCAGCCGCGTTCCTCGACGCCACGCACGAACAGCTGGCCGTCCTGGCCCACGAGTCCGACCTCCGCGCCGTTGGCGTCAAGCGCATTGGAGCCGAACGGCACCGCGGAGCCATCGGCGCGCCGGACCCGGAACAGCACCGCGCGCCCGCTGGTGGTTTCGAAGCGGATCCGCGCCACGCTGTGCGCATAGGGCGCGACCTGCTGGCTGGTGCTGCGGAACTCGACATCGAACCCGGAACCTTCCGGATCGATGCGCACGGTGTTCATCCGGTACGGCACCAGCTGGCTCACCACCGCATGGCCGCGACGATCGATGCGGGTACCGGCCTGGTTGGCGACCCGCGCACCTTCCGCGCCGGGTGCCTCGATCACCGCCAGCGTGTCGCCGGCCTGGTTGGCGAAGCCCAGCCCGCCCCGATGCCAGACCACGGCACCCATCGCGCCGAACGAATGCTGGCGGTAGTCGCCACTGCGGCTGGCACCGGCCGATACGGTGGCATGGCTGCCGCGGTACTGGATGTTGGCTGCCAGCGCATCCTGCCGTGGCTGCTGGCTCGCCGAGAGTCCGTAACCGAAGGTGTTGTCGCGGCCGAGGCTGCCGTGCAGGCTCTGCTGGCCCATGCGCCGCGACCCGCCCCCGAGCACGTCGTGGCTGAGGCTGGCCGACACCGAAGGTGCCCGCGGCGAACTGCCCAGCGGGAACGAGAGCGAGAACTGCGCATGCCGCCCGTACCTGCCGCTCAGCGGATCGCGCTGCCGGCCCAGCGCCAGGTTGTAGCCGATGCGCAGGTGGTACGGGCTGAAGCTGTTGCTGTAGCCGGCCTGGTACTGGGTGTCGGCGTGCTCCCGTCCGCGGTATCGCTGCGAACTGCCGCTGAGGAACAGCGCACCGCCGCGCGCGCCCAATGGCTGGCTCAGCAGCACGAGCAGCCGCTCGCGCGGCCGGTGGATCGCATCCGCATCCAGGCCGGCGCGTACCGCCTGGCGGCCGGCGAGGGTGTCGGCAAAGGTCCAGTAGCCGCGCGAGGAGTGGCGGTTCGCCGACAGCATCATTACCGTGCCCGTCGCAGGCAGCTGGTTGCTGTAGCCCAGTCGCAGGCCGTGGCCACGTTGCGGTCCGGCGCGCGGGATGTCCGCTTCTGCCGAGGTTACGTCCACGGCGAAGGCGCCGATGCCTGTGTTGAATGCCGATCCCAGCAGCAGGGCGCGGTAGTGACCGCTCGACAGCACGCCGCCATAGCCGGTGAAGCGGTCGCCGAGTCCACGTTGCAGCGTCGCCTGGGCAAGGCGGTCGCCATTGGCGGCGCGGGTATCGCGCAGCTCGCCGAGCACGATCGAGTAGCGCCAGGCTCCCGGCCGCAGCAGCTGCGGTACCGACGCATACGGCACGCTGAAACGCTGCTGGCTGCCATCCGCCTCGAGTACGGTCACTACAATGTCGCCGCCGTAGCCGGTCGGGTACAGGTCGTCGATCTCGAACGGCCCCGCAGGGACGTTCAGTTCCAGCAGCAGGCTGCCGTTCTGCTCGATACGCACCAGCGCGTTGCTGCGCGCCACGCCGCGCACCACCGGCGCGTAGCCGCGCATCGACTCGGGCAGCATGAGGTCGTTGCTGGCCAGTGCCACGCCACGGTAGGCGATGCTGTCGAACACGGCGCCGTCGCTGAAGCCATCGCCCAGGGCCAGGGTGCTGCGCCAGGCCGGGATGTCGCGCAACGCATGGCTGGCGAGGTTGCGGTAACGATGGGGATTGCCCGGTGCCGATGTGAGGGTGCCGCGCTGGCGCAGGTGCCAGCCCTGGAAATTGAAGCCACCGGTCAGGCCCAGGTAGCCGCTGCTGCTGCTCCCGGCAGCGTTGTCGCGCTGGTAGGCGTTGAGCTGGTAGGCCAGGGTGGCCGAGGTCACCCCGGGATCCCAGAACTCCGGACTGACATGGCCACGGGCGGAGCGACGCAGCAGGGCCTGCGGAATGCTTACCGCCAGCTGCAGGCGCGACTGGTCGTAATCGATGCGTGCATCCGGCACCAGCGCCGCCAGGTCGGCGCAGCCGGTTTCGCGTGCCACGGCCAACGCCGCACGTGCGTCGTCGGCGAGTTTCGCCGTATCCAGCGCCAGCTGGTCGAGGATGCTGCGGTCGATGCAGGGCATGGCGCTGCCGCCGCCGGGCGGCACGATGAAACGCACCTGGAAGCGGCCCAGCCAGTGGCCGTTGAGCTGCACGTCCACCAGGTAGTCGCCGGGCAGCACCGGATTGCCGCGTCCGAAGCGCGAGATGTCGACCTGCTGTCCGCCGGTGCCGCGCAGGAAGTCGCTGTTGAACTCGATCTCCACAGGCGGTGGTGCGGCCTCTTCGGCGTGGGCGGCGGGCAGGGCAAGCAGCAGGGCGGTGGCCAGTGGCGCCAGCGGGGGGCAGGACCTGTCGCGTCGCATCGCCATGGCGTGGGTTGGCGGGTCAGTCCGGCGAGGGCGCCGCCACCGCCGCGCCAGTGGCGGTGCCACCCTGGTCGTTGATGAAGCGGTATTCCAGTGGCAAGCCGGTGGCCGGCACCTGCAAGCCGTCCGGCAGGTCGAACCTGTGGCTGGACAGGGGCGCCAGCATGCCGGCGTGGATCGCCTGCCTGGCTTCGCCGGTCCCCAGTTCGATCACGCTCAGCGAGACATGGAACGGGGTCGGATTGACCGCCTCCAGCTGCAGCCGCTCGCCGTCGCGACGCAGGCGCCACTGCACCCGTGCGGGCGCTTCCAACGCGCTGCCGGGCAGTCCCCTGGGCCGGAAGAACAGCTTCAGCCGGTGCTTGAAGGCCAGTTCCAGGCGGTTTGGCGCATCCGGGTTGAGCGGAGCCCGCGGCGGGATGTCGAGCACGTTGAGCCAGAACAGCGATTCGCGGTCGGTCGGCAGCGGCTCGCCGGTGTAGGTCAGGCGCAAGGTCTGGGTCCGGCCGGGATCGAGCCGGAAGATGGGCGGAGTGAGCGCGAACGGCACCGGGTCATCGCCCGGGCTCGCTTCGGCATTGCCGGCGTCCAGCCAGGACTGTGCCAGCGAAGGCGTCTCGCCCGGGTTGCGCAGGTTGATGGTGACCTCGCGCCTGGCGGCCGGATACACCACGCGGGTACCGTCCACCACCACGCTGGCACCGGTGGTGCCAGGGCTGGAGGCGAGCGCGATGAATGCCGCCAGCGCAGCAGCGGTCGATCGGGACATGGTGTGGTCGCCTTCCGGTAGCGGAGGGAACGACACCGGCGCGGCGGCTGGGTGCCGCGCCGGGGATGCCGGGGAGCGTGCTTCCCCGCGGATGGCGCCTACCGGTAGACGAGCGAGTAGGTCACGGAGGTCACGACGCTGCCGGGTACGACCGCCCCGGCGGCGTAATAGCGTGCGCCGAAGGTCAGGGTGCCGTCGTCCGCCAGCCAGTTGGCGTTGGCGTCCGCCAGCTGTTCGAGGCTGCCGATCCTGACCACCTTGCTCGCGTCCTGGCCGTAGAACAGCTGGACCTGCACGTTGGTCGCGGTGCCCGTGTTGTTGAGGTGGCCGGTGGCCAGGTCGACGTTCGGGCCGACTTCGAAGTAGGGCATCACGTCGGTCAGCGTGTCGAGGTCGCAATCGGACAGCTCGAGGATGAACGCGGAGTCGCCCGCCGACTCGGTGTTGGCGGCGAGGATGCTGCTGGAAACGGTGGGCAGGGTGATGGAAGCGGTCGCGGTGCCACCGTTCACGGCAACGGTGCAGGTCGCGGCGGTAATGACGCCTTGGAAGGTGATGGTGCCGTCGGATGCCGCGGCGGTGCCCGCGGCCAGGCCGGCCGCGAGTGCGACTGCGGGTATGGTGATCCTCTTCATTTGAAGCCCCTCTCCAGGAGTGTGTTGCACTGGCCTTGCTGAGCGAGCCGGCCGCCGTCGGCGCCGGCTACCTTGGGCTGGCGGTCACTGGCTGATGGGTGACCGCCAGCACGGTTCCAGTTCGGTCCGATCCTATGGACGTGCTCCGGCGTGGGCCGTCGGAAACGTCTCATTCCTTCGCTGCCTGCCGACGAACGGTCGGGGCGCGCGGCGCACTCCAGCCCCCGCCGGACGGAGAGGGGCCTTCAGCTGCCAGCCGGCCCCATTCGCTAGACTGGCGCCTTTCCAACGCAGCGGCTTGTCCCCATGTCCGAAATCCTCGTCCCCGTGTCCTTTGGCGAACTGCTGGACAAGATCGCGATCCTGCAGATCAAGTCCGAGCGCATGAGCGACGAGGCCAAGCTGGCCAACGTGCGCAAGGAGCTGTCGGCGCTGGAGCAGACCTGGATGGCTCATCCGGCCGCCGGTGGCGACATCGCCCAGCTGCGCGCGCAGCTGAAGGCGGTCAACGAGCGGCTGTGGGACATCGAGGACGAGATCCGGCTCAAGGAGCGCGCCCAGGAGTTCGACGAGGAGTTCGTGCGCCTGGCCCGCAGCGTGTACTTCGAGAACGACGAGCGCGCCCGGGTGAAGAAGGAGATCAACCTCGCCCTGGGCTCGGCCTACGTCGAGGAGAAGTCCTACCAGGACTACCGGACCGGCGACGCGCCCTGAGCGGCGCGCGCGGCTTCCAGCTCTTCCAGGGCGCGGATGCGGACCATGTGCCGCACCATGCGCAGGCGGTCGCTGTGGGGCAGGGCGATGCCGTAGCCCTGGTGCAGGCGCTCGACCTCGCCGGGCCTGCCTGAGCCCAGCGCACCGAGCTGAGCCAGCAGCAGCGCCTGCTCCTGCAGTTCCAGCGGATAGGCCTCCGGCCGCTGCAGCAGCGCCTCCCCCAGGCGCAGCATTCCTTCGCCATCGCGTGCGGCCGCGGCCGCGTACAGGTCCAGCACCGCGCGCACGGGTGCCGGCTGGGCGTCGTGGTGGATCCACGCCGGGGCTATCCAGGCCCGTTCCAGGTCCTCCGGCGGCAGGTGGCCCAGGGTGGCGGCCGCGATGGCGGCGGCATTGCGGGTCCAGGTGGCCAGGTCGCCCACCGTGCCCTGCGACATCCCCAGCAGCGACTGCAGTTCGCTCTCGGCCTCGGCCAGCTCGTGCTGGCGCGTGGGCAGCGGCGTGCCGTACGTGCCGCCCGACATCGCCGCGGCCAGTGCGAGCGCGCGCTGGCGTGCCAGCAGCAGGCTGTGGCCGGGCAGGGCGGCGATCTTGTCGCTGGCAGGTGGCAGGCGTCGCCCTTCCATCAGGTCCAGCACCGGCAGGCCGTTGTCGGCCAGGCGTTGCAGGGTGTCGGCGCGGTCGGCGCGGAAGCGGGTGCGCGGCCCCTGCAGCGAGACCAGCGGGTGGAAATCGCTGTGCGCGCTGGCACGCAGCGCACGCACGTAGGTCTGCAGCAGGGCGCGGCCGCCGAGCTCGCGCACGGCCAGGGCCGCGTCGCCATCCAGCCCGACCCGCGCGGTCTCGCGCGCCAGTTCGCCGGTGACCCGCAGGCGCGCGGCGTCGGCCGCCGGGCATGTGCTGCGGCAGGCCACCACCACCAGGTCGTTGTCCTGGGCCAGGTACAGGCGTGCGTCGGGAAAGTTCTCCAGCAGCGCCGCCAGGATCGAGGCCAGCAGCGCATCGTCGATCTCGTAGGTCTGCAGCCACTGCACCAGCAGCCCGTCCTCGGCCAAGTGGCCGTGCAGGAAGCGGTAGAACTCGGTGGTGAACAGCCCGGCCACGCCGCTGACCCAAGGGTTGGACGGCTCGGACACGATCACGTCGTAGCTGCGCTGGCCGCTGGCGTAGAACCGCCGCGCGTCGTCGAAGTGCACCTGCGAGCGCGGGTCGTCCAGCGCCCGCCCGATCCGCCGCCCGAACAGCTGCGCGCCGGCACGGTGGACCAGGGGCTCGATCTCGACCGTCTCCACCCGCTGCACCCGGTCGCTGCCGAGCAGGGTATGGGTCGACAGGCCCAGGCCCCAGCCGATCACGCCGACCTGGCGCGGCTGCGGATGCAGGGCCAGCGGCAGCGCGCCGAGGCTGACCATGGTCAGCTCGTCGCCGCCGGGCGGACGGTCCAGGTCCAGGGCCATGGCGCCGTCGGACTTGCCGTTGGTCAGCAGCGAGAGGGTGCCGTGGGCGCTGGAACGGACCACGCCGATGGTCGCGGTCTTGCCGTCGCGCAGGAACGGCACCTCGAGCGAATCGTCCAGCCGCGCATGGCCGGTGCGGAACGCGCCGGAGAGCTGGGTGCGTGGATCAGGCCGGCCCCACACCAGCGCCGCCAGCAGGCCGGCGATGGCCAGGCCCGACAGCACCGCCAGCCGCGCCGGCTGCAGTTCGTTGCGCGCGTGCGCCAGCAGCCAGAAGCCGATGGCGATGTCGCCCACTGCCGCCAGCACCAGGCCCAGGCGCACGCCCAGCAGCGGCACCAGCACATGGGTCATCAGCAGCACGCCGGCGATCGCGCCGACGGTATTGGCCGCGTACAGCCGTCCGATCGAGCCCTCGCCCCCACCCGCGCGCAGCAGGGCCAGGGTGAACAGCGGCAGGGTGGTGCCGGCGAAGAACGCCGCCGGCAGCATCACCGCCATCGCCACGCCGGCGCTGCCCATCAGGAACAGCCGGTAGCCGCCATCGTTGCGCGCCAGCGACTGGACCAGGGCCGCGGTCCATTCGAACGATTGCGCGAACGCCAGCAGCGACAGCAGCGCGGTCACGCCCATCGCCACCTGGGCGAAGCCGGCGGTGCGCAGCGGATCGTCCAGCCGCGCCCCGCGCCGCTGCACCCAGGCGCCACCGCCGGCCAGGCCGAGCAGGAAGGCGGCCAGCATCAGCTCGAAGCTGTGCGCGGTCGTGCCCAGGGCCTGGTTGAGCAGGCGGATCCAGCCGATCTCGTAGACGAAGGAACACGCGCCGGACAGCAGCCCGGCCCACAGCACCACGCGCAGCACCGGTGACCGCGCGGCCGCTGTGTCGCCGGCGGGAACGGAAGCCTCCTGCGCCAGCGGGGCATCCACCCCTTCGCCACGCGCCAGCCACGCTGCCACGCCCGCCACCAGCAGGTTGGCGATTCCGGCCACCACCAGCGCGCCGGGCATGCCCAGCCTGGGTAGCAGGAGGAAGGTCGCAGCCAGCGCGCCGCCGGCCGCGCCGATGCTGTTGGCGAAGTACAGGCCGCCCAGCACGCGTGCGTCCTGGCCCTGGCGGGCACGGATCCAGCCCGCGCTCAGCAGCGGGAAGGTCGCGCCCAGCAGGATGCAGGCCGGCAGGATCAGCACCGCCGCGGTCAGCCATGGGTACAGCTGCGCGGCCACGCCGTCACCCAGCGCGCCCAGCAGTCCCTCCGATACCCGCATGTAGCCGACGAAGGCCGGATGGAAGGCCAGGCCCAGCACGCCGATCGCGGCCTCGGCCACGGCATAGGCCAGCACCAGCCGGCGCCAGCGCAGGCCCAGCCGCGCCGCGCCCCAGGCACCCAGGGCCATGCCGCCCATGAAGATCGCCAGCACCAGGCTCTGCGCGTACGCCGCGTGCCCGAGTACCAGGCCCAGGTAGTGCGACCACAGCGACTGGTAGACCAGGCCGGCGAAGCCCGACACCACGAACAGGCCCAGCACCGCCGTGGCGGGCAGCGCAGGGCCCGGGTTGCGCGTGCCGGCCCGGACGGTCACGCCGGGCCCACCGGGTCAGCGGCCATGGTCGCTGCGGTAGCGCTCGAAGGCCTCGATCGCGTCCTGCACCGTGACCAGCTCCATCACCCCGTCGTGCTCGATCTTGGTGCCCCACTTGAGCGCCGGGGCCGGCTTGCCCAGGTATTTGCGCGCAGCGGCGTCGTAGCGGTCGACGCAGTAGCGGCGGTCCGAGTACGGCCCGCTGCGGGCGGGGTTGCTGGCCGCGTGCAGGCCCAGCACCTTCGTGCCCATGGCGTTGGCGATGTGCATCGGGCCCGAGTCCGGGGTGACCAGCAGGTCGGCGCGCTCGAGCAGGGCAGGCAACTGCTTGAGCGTGTCCTTGCCGACCAGGTCCAGCGCCGGGCTTCGCATCGCCGCGAGGATGGCATCGGTGGTGCTGCGCTCCAGCTCGCTGCGGCCGCCGCACAGCACCACCCGCCAGCCGCGCGAGGCGGCGTGGTCGGCCAGGGCCGCGTAGCGGTCCGGGTACCAGTTGCGGCGCTGGTGGCTGGAGCAGGGCGAGATCATCAGCACCGGGGTGCCATCGTCCGGCCACTGCGCGGCGGCCCATTCGTAGGCGTCGTCCGGCACCGGCAGGTTCCACTCGACCCTGTCCTGGACCAGGCCCAGTGGCTCGCAGAAGCTGCCGATCGCATCCAGCACGTGGATGCCGGGGCGGTCCGGGATGCGCTCGTTGATGAACAGTCCGTGCAGGTCCTTGGAGCGCGAGCGGTCGTAGCCGACCCGGCGCCGCGCCGGCACAAAGGCCGACAGCAGGTTGGCGCGGGCGGCAACCTGCAGCTGCAGCAGGATCCCGAAGCGCTCCGGCGGCAGCTCGCGGCGCAGGGCGCGCATGCCGGCCAGACCGGTCTTCTTGTTATAGACGTGGAAGGTGACGCCCTCGAGCCCGTCGAGCAGGCGCTTGCCGCCCGGATCGATGATCCAGTGCAGGTGCGCGCCGGGCCAGGCGCGCTGCAGGGTGCGCACCAGCGGGACCACGTGGGTGACGTCGCCGAGGGCGGACAGGCGCAACAGGCAGATCGAAGGACGCATCGGTCTCGGGGTGTTGTTAGACTCGCGAGGATGGTCGCGTTCGACGCAAACGAAGCCTTGTCGCCCTACCGCGCCGGCAGCGGTTATGGCGCCATTCTGTTCGACCGTGAACGGCTGCGGCAAGCCGGGCCGGAACTGTTCGTGCCCGCTTCATGGGGCGAACGTGCCCGCCCGGTGGCTTCAGGCGGTCGCGGTAGCGCCTGGTTCGTGGACGCGCCGTTCGGTGCCTGCGTGCTGCGCCATTACCTGCGCGGCGGCCTGGCCGCCAGCGTCAGCCGCGACCGCTATGTCTGGCGCGGCGCCGAGCGCACCCGCAGCTTCGCCGAGTTCCGGCTGATGCGCCTGCTGATCGGCCGCGGCCTGCCGGTGCCGAGGCCGCTGGCGGCTTCCTACGTGCGCAAAGGCGCTTTCTACCGGGCCGCGATCCTGCTGGAGCGCCTGGACGGGGTGCGCTCGCTGGCCGACCGCGCCCTGGTCGCCGGCAGCGGCGCCCCTTGGGAGGAGACCGGTCGCCTGATCGCGCGCTTCCACCGCGAAGGCCTGGAGCACGCCGACCTCAACGCCCACAACATCCTGTTCGACGGCAACGGCCGCGGCTGGCTGATCGATTTCGACCGGGGGCGCATGCGCATCCCCGCCACCGGCTGGCGCGAGGCCAACCTGCGCCGGCTGCTGCGCTCGCTGCTCAAGCTGCGCGGCCCGCGCAGCGTGGACGAGGTGGAGAAGGACTTCTCGCGCCTGCGCCGCGCCTACGAACTGTCCTGGAGCCGGGGCTGCTGATGGACATCAACGCAGGTGCCGCTCCCTGGTCGCTGCGCCTGCATGGCGTAGGCAACGCCTCGGCGGTCGCGCTGGGTTCGCCGATGGCGACCATCGAGCGCGGCGGCCAGCCCTGGCTGACCATCGACTGCGGCGCCGAGGGCCTGACCGCCTACGAGCAGCAGTACGGTGGCCATCCGGAGGCGCTGTTCGTCACCCACGTCCACCTGGACCACGTGGCCGGCTTCGAGCGCCTGTTCGTCTCCGCCTACTTCAACCCGGAGCGCCGCGGCCGCATCCGCCTGTACGTGCCGGCGCCGGTGGTGCCGCTGCTGCACCGGCGCGTCGGCGACTATCCCAACGTGCTGGCCGAGGGTGGGGCCAACTTCTGGGACGCGTTCCAGCTGGTGCCGGTGGGCGAGGCCTTCTGGCACGACGGCCTGCGCCTGGAGGTGTTCCCGGTCCGCCACCACTGGCCGGACACCGCGTTCGGCCTGCGCCTGCAGGGCAGCCTGGTGTGGAGCGGCGACACCCGCCCGATCCCGGAGGCCCTGGCGCGCTACGCCAGCGAGGGCGAGCGCATCGCCCACGACTGCGGCCTGGTCGGCAATCCCTCGCATACCGGCATCGACGACCTCGAGCGCGAGTATCCGGCCGGGCTGCGCCAGCGCATGGTCCTGTACCACTACGCCAGCGCGGCCGACGGCGATGCCCTGGCCGCCCGCGGCTATGCCGTCGGCCGCCCCGGCCAGGTGCTGGACCTGGCCCCGCCCACCGCGCCGGCGGCGCTGCCCTCATGAGCGCGGTGCAGGCCAGCGCGGCGCTGCCCCGGGACCGGCTCGGGCGGCCATTGCGCGACCTGCGCCTGTCGGTGATCGACGCCTGCAATTTCCGCTGCGGCTACTGCATGCCGGCCGACCGCGTGCCCGACGACCACGGCACCAGCGCCGCCAGCCGCATGTCCTTCGACCAGATCGAGACCCTGGTGCGCGGCTTCGTCCAGGTCGGCGTGCGCAAGCTGCGCCTGACCGGCGGCGAGCCCCTGCTGCGCCGGAACTTGCCGGAACTCATCGCGCGGCTGGCGCGCATCCCCGGGATCGAGGACCTGGCCCTGACCACCAACGGCGCGCTGCTGGCGGCCCAGGCCCGCGCCCTGCGCGAGGCCGGGCTGCGCCGGCTGACGGTGAGCCTGGATGCGCTGGATCCTGGCGTGTTCCGGGCCATGTCCGGGAACCGCGGCGAGGTCGCCACGGTGCTGGAAGGCATCGCCGCCGCCGCGGCCGCCGGCTTCGGCCGGCTGAAGATCAACTGCGTGGTCCTGCGCGGGACCAACGACCACCAGGTGCTGCCGCTGCTGGAGCATTTCCGCGGCACCGGCCACGTGGTGCGCTTCATCGAATACATGGACGTGGGCACCTGCAATGGCTGGGACCCGGCCCAGGTGGTGCGCGCCGACGAGCTGCGCGATCGCATCGCCGCGCGCTGGCCGCTGCGGCCGCTGGCCGCCGGCTATACCGGCGAGGTGGCGCAACGTTACGCGTTCGCCGATGGCGGGGGCGAGGTCGGCTTCATCAATTCGGTCAGCGCGCCGTTCTGCGGCGACTGCCACCGTGCCCGCGTCTCCGCCGACGGCCAGCTCTATACCTGCCTGTTCGCCGGCAGCGGACATGACCTCAGGCCGGCCCTGGCCGGCGGCGAACATGGCGTGGCCGAGGCTGTCGCCCGGTTGTGGTCGGCCCGCGACGACCGCTACAGCGAGATCCGCGGCCAGGCGCCCGCGCGCCGGCCCATCGAGATGTACCTGATCGGAGGTTGAGTGGCCACACGCAGCAGATCCCCCCGCGCGCCCGCCGCGCTGACCCATGTCGACGCCCAGGGCCGTCCGGCCATGGTCGACGTCTCGGCCAAGGACGTGACCGCGCGCAGCGCCACCGCGCAGTGCAAGGTCGCGTTCCCGGTGGCGGTGGCGGCGCAGCTGCGTGCCAGCGGCATGCGCTCGAACAAGGGCGGCATCGTCGACACCGCGGTGATCGCCGGCACCATGGCCGCCAAGCGCACCCACGAGCTGATCCCGTTCTGCCACGCGCTGCCGCTGGACGGCGTACGCATCGCCATCGACTGGCATGGCGAGCGTGAGCTGCGGATCGAATGCACCGCGCGCACCACCGCACGCACCGGCGTGGAGATGGAGGCCCTCACCGGGGCCACCGTGGCGGCGCTGACCGTGTACGACATGACCAAGGCGCTGTCGCACGCCATCGTCCTGGGCCCGGCCAAACTGCTGGGCAAGCAGGGCGGCAAGCGCGATTTCGGGAAGGTGGGCTGATGGCCAGGGTGGTGCTGCTGTACTTCGCATCGTTGCGCGAGGCCACCGGCCGTGAGCGCGAGGAGGTCGACACCGCCGCCGCCGACCTGGCCGCGCTGTACGCCGAGGCCGCCGCCCGCCATGGCCTGGCCTGGCCGCGCGAGCGCCTGCGGGTGGCGATGGATGGCGCCTTCGCCGCCTGGTGCGATCCGCCGCGCGACGGCGGCGAGGTCGCCTTCATCCCGCCGGTCTCGGGAGGCTGAGATGGATGCACCGCGCCCGCTGGCCCGCTTCGAGCTGGCCGACAGCGACTTCGACATCGCCCCGCGACGCCAGGGCCTGCAGCGCGATGAGGCCGGCGCCTATGCCAGCTTCGAGGGCTGGATCCGCGACCACAACGACGGCCGGCCGGTCAGCGGCCTGTGCTACGAGGCCTATGCCAGCCTGGCGGTGGCCGAGGGCGAGCGCATCGTCGAGGAGGCGGTCCAGCGCTTCGCCATCGCCGGCGTGCACTGCGTGCACCGGGTGGGCGAGCTGCCGATCGGCGGCCTGGCGGTGTGGGTCGGCGCGAGTGCCGCCCACCGCGACGCGGCCTTCGACGCCTGCCGCTATGTGATCGACCAGGTCAAGGCGCGGGTCCCGATCTGGAAACACGAACGCTATACCGACGGCCCGGCACAGTGGCTGCACCCGGACGAACCCGGCAGCCCGCCCGCGACGTCCTGACCCGGAGATCGCTTCCCCATGGCTTCCGCATTCCCCCTGCGCCTGGCCGCTTCCCTGATCGCCCTTGGTGCCTTCGCCGTTCATGCCGGCGACGCCGCCGCCGGCACCCCTGGGCCCAGTGGCACCCTGCTGGTCGGCAACAAGTCGGCCGACACCTTGTGGCGGCTGTCGCTGGCCGACGGCCAGCGCCTGGGCGAAGCCGCGACCGCGCCGGCGCCGCACGAGATCGTGGTCAGCCGCGATGGCCGCATCGCCGTGGTCAGCGAGTACGGCCACCGCGAGCCCGGCCACACCCTGGGCGTGTACGACGCCCACGGCGGACAGTTGCTGCGCCGGATCGACCTGGGCAGGAACACCCGCCCGCACGGCATGCGCTTCACTGCCGACGGCGCGTACGTGCTGGTCACCACCGAGGGCAGCGACGCGCTGGTCAAGGTGGACCTGGAGGGCCGCATCGCCCGGGAGTTCGACATCGGCCCGGGCAAGGGCCACATGGTCGCGCTCTCGCCGGACGGGCGGCATGCCTATGTCAGCAAGGTCGAGGCCGGCACCGTGGCCCGGGTCGAGCTGGCCACCGGCGAGGTGCTGGAGAAGCCCGCCGGCGATGGCGCCGAGGGCATCGCCGTGGCCCGCGACGGCTCGGTCTGGGTCGGCAACCGCGAGGCCGGCACCGTGACCGTGCACGACCCGGAAACCCTGGACATGGTGGCCATGCTCGACAGCCCCGGCTTCCCGATCCGGGTCACCTTCACCGCCGACGGCCTGCACGCCCTGGTGACCAACGCCCGCGCCGCCACCCTGGGCGTGTTCTCGGTGCGCGACCGCGCCCCGGTGGCGGTGGTGCCGCTGGCCGAGCCGGGGGTCGAGTACCGCGAAACCATGCTCGGCCGCGCCGCGCTGCCCATCGGCGCAATCGCCGATCCCGACGGCAGCCGGGTCTACGTCGCCATCAGCGGCGGCAACCAGGTCGCCGTGGTCGATACCGCGAAGTGGAAGGTGGTCCAGCGCTGGCCCACCGGCAACGAGCCGGATGCGCTGGCGATCGTGCCGGCCGGGGCGAGGCAGGCGGCGCCCTGAGTGGCGCTGCCGCCGCGACGTCGCTGAACCAGCGTTGGCGTCGCGCTGCGCCGATAGGCTAGAATGCGCGCCTCACCGGGCCGCGCGCTGCGCGGCCCGCGTCTATGGTGGCCCCGTCGGCCCCTCGCGACGCTAGGTCGAAAATCCCGCCAGGGCCGGAAGGCAGCAACGGTATCGATCGACGCGGGCGCCGAGGCAAGCCGGCGGGGCCGCCACCTTTTCCCGGGTCGGAAAAACACGGAAGCCGCCGCCACCAGGCGAGGGGCGTGCGATTCAGTCCGGCACCGGCCGGCACTGCCCGTAGTGGTTGAACTCCAGCCGCGAGCCGCTTTCGAGCACGAAGGTGTCCTCGGTGATGCGGCGGTGGTAGGCGCCGGTGCGCGGATCCAGGATTTCCACCCGGCGGTAGACGCCCTGGCTCTGGCTGTCGACCGAGGCATATTCCAGCGTCCATGCATGCGGCTGCCAGTCGCAGCTCCAGGCCACGCGCTGGCGCCGGTCGCTGGCGTGGCGACCGCACAGCTGCGGCGAGAACGCGGCGCCATCCCATTCCTGCCAGGTGCCGTCGCCGACGCGCATCCGCTCCGGCGGTTCGCCTTCGACCACGCACTCCAGCACCCGCGCCGTACCGGCCGGCTCGGCCGGCGCCAGGTCGCAGCGGCCGCTTGTGGCCTCGCACCAGGGGCTTTCGCGTTCGGCCGCGATGATCGCCAGCTGGCCATGCACAGGTGCGCTGGCATTGAAGAAGCCCTCGGCGAAGCGCGCATCGCGCAGTCGTTCGTAGTCGTGCCAGGCACTGGAGCCCGGCATCGGCGTGACCTCCGGGGTCTGGCAGTTGAGATGGAAGCGCAGTGGCGTGCCCGGCTCCGCCTTTTCACGGAAGTCGCGCAGCACCGTGGCCCGCACCTCGCAGTTGCCGGACTGCTGGTCCGGCAGCAGGACCACTTCGTCGATCCGCAGCTGCAGGTGGCTGGCCGCGTTCTCGCGGGCCTGCTGGTAGTACTGCGGGGCGAGGGCGGCGTGGGCGGTGGCCAGGCCAAGCCAGCCGAGGCAGGTCGCCAGGATCGCGTGTTCGCGCCGCAGTCCATGCCTGGTCGCGGTCATTCCAGTGCCTCCATGGCGGTCGCCTGGGCCCACAGCATAGAGCTGTCGCGGTCCGGCGGGAGGTGTCTAATCCCGCCACGTTCACCACCAGCTTCCCGAGGTTGCGTCCGTGCAGCAGGCCGGCGAGTGCCGCCGGTGCCTGTTCCAGGCCGTCGACGATGTCCTCCCCAGCACCACGCGACCCTCGTCGACCCACTGGCCGATGTCGCGCCGGAACGCGGCGAAGCGGGTGGCGTAGTGGTCGAGGATCATGAAGCCTTCCATCCGCGCGCGCCTGGACAGCAGGGTGGCCAGCAGGGCGGCGCTCCGGTCCTTCCCGGAGGCGTGGCCGTCCTGGTTGTAGTGGGCGATGAACCCGCACAGGGGATGCACGCATGCTGGTTCAGCAGTGGCAGCACCGCATCGAGCACCGCGCCGCCGACGTTCTCGAAGTACACGTCGATGCCGTCCGGGCAGGCTCCGCCCAGGCGCGTACGGAAGTGCCGGCACTTGTCCGCGCCACCGCTGAACCAGCCCCTCTCTCGGCCAGATAGGAAAAGGGCCTCCTGCGTGGGCCTTTGCTTTCCGCTTCTGGCGGAGAGGGAATTCACTCAGCCCGTTGGGGCTTCGCCCTTCGGGCGACGGCTTCGCCGTCGTGTCCACCCGCTGTGCGGGGACGGTGGATTGGCCACTGATGGAGGGGGATTGCAAGCCGCTTCGCGACTCGCGCCACCCGCTGCGCGGGTGGCCGAGCCGTGGGGTTCGAACCAGCCCCTCACTTGGCCAGATACGCAAAAAGGCCCCCTTGCGGGGGCCTTTGCTTTTCTGGCGGAAAGATGGGGAGTCACAGGTCTCGTTGAGGCCTTGCCCCTCGGGCAACGGCTTGGCCGTAGTGTCCATCTGCTGCGCGGGGATGGCAGGCGGGCGACTGGTGGAGGGGGATTGCGAGCCGCTGCGCGGGTGGTCGAACCCGTTGGGGCTCTCATCAAGTCCCCTCCCGTCCCCAGATACGCAAAAAGGCCCCCTTGCGGGGGGCCTTTTGCGTATCTGGCGGAGAGAGGGGGATGCACTGCGGCGCTGCGCGCCTTGCCCTTCGGGCGACGGCTTCGCCGTCGTGTCCACCCGCTTCGCGGGTGGTCGAACCCGTTGGGGCTCTCATCAAGTCCCCTCCCGTCCCCAGATACGCAAAAAGGCCCCCTTGCGGGGGCCCTTTTGCGTATCTGGCGGAGAGAGGGGGATTCGAACCCCCGAAGCGCGGTTTAGACGCTTACACACTTTCCAGGCGTGCTCCTTCAACCACTCGGACACCTCTCCGGAACCTGGCGGGTCGTCGTGACGGCCTGCAGGGCCGGCGATTCTAGCGCTCGCGCCGGCTTGCCACAAGCGCGGGGCGGTCGGCGGGGCGGGCATGGCACAATGCCGGTCCTGCCGGAAGCCCGGCCGAACGTGGTCTGCCGATGTCCTACCTGGTTCTTGCCCGCAAGTGGCGCCCGAAGCGGTTCTCCGAACTGGTCGGGCAGGAGCACGTCGTACGCGCCCTGGGCAACGCCCTCGATACCGGGCGGGTCCACCACGCATTCCTGTTCACCGGCACCCGCGGCGTGGGCAAGACCACCATCGCCCGCATCTTCGCCAAGTCGCTGAACTGCGAGAAGGGCACCAGCGCCGAGCCCTGCGGCCAGTGCGCGGCCTGCATGGACATCGATGCCGGGCGCTACATCGACCTGCTGGAGATCGACGCGGCCTCCAACACCGGCGTGGACGACGTTCGCGAGGTGATCGAGAACGCGCAGTACATGCCCTCGCGGGGGCAGTACAAGGTGTACCTGATCGACGAGGTACACATGCTCTCCAAGGCGGCGTTCAACGCGTTGCTGAAGACCCTGGAGGAGCCGCCGGGGCACGTGAAGTTCCTGCTGGCGACCACCGACCCGCAGAAGCTGCCGGTCACGGTGCTGTCGCGCTGCCTGCAGTTCAACCTCAAGCGGCTGGACGAGGGCCAGATCGAAGGCCAGATGACCAAGATCCTGGCGGCCGAAGGCATCGAGGCCGATGCCTCGGCGATCCGCCAGCTGGCGCGCGCGGCCGATGGCAGCCTGCGCGACGGCCTGTCGCTGCTGGACCAGGCCATCGCCTATGCTGGTGGCGCCCTGCGCGAGGACGTGGTCCAGACCATGCTCGGCAGCGTCGACCGCACCCAGGTCGCGGCGCTGCTGGACGCGCTGGCCGACGGCAACGGCGAGGCCCTGCTGGGCACGATCGAGACCCTGGCCGGGTTCGCGCCGGACTGGGGCAACGTGCTGGAGGCGCTGGCCGAGGCGCTGCACCGCATCCAGGTGCGGCAGCTGGTGCCGGGCGCCCGCCGCGAGGACGAGGGCATCGACGTGGACGCCTATGCCGGCCGGGTGCGGCCGGAGGTGGTCCAGATCTGGTACCAGATGGCGATCAACGGTCGCCGCGACCTGGACCTGGCCCCGGCGCCGCGGGTCGGCTTCGAGATGAGCATGCTGCGCATGCTGGCGTTCCGGCCCGAGGCAGATGCCGGCGTGCCGCCGACTGGCGGTGGCGCGGGCACCGGGGCATCGGCCTCCGGCGGTGGCCAGCGCGCGTCGTCGGCGCCTGCGGGCGCGGGTGCGTCCGCTGCGCCTGCAACCCCGCGGGCCGCCGTGCCGGTTGCACCGGACGCCGCCATCGCGGTTCCCGCCGCGCCGGTACCGCCTGCGCCATCGGCCGAACCCGCGCGTCCGGCCACGATCGCCGCCGATCCTTCCGACCTGCCGCCGTGGGAGGTGCCTGCGACCCAGGCGGCGCGCCCGCAGCCGCCGGCGCCCGCTCCCGCACCGGCCCGCGGCGCGTCCACCGCGCCGTCCTGGCCGGACGAGCGCGACCAGGCCCCGGCCGCGCCGCGTGCGCCGACCGGCAGCGCGCATCCTCTCGCCGCCGATGCGCTGGAGGCGGGCATCGTGATGAAGCCCGCCGCGCCGGCTGCGAAGCCGGAGCAGGAGCCGCGGCCCGAACCGGTCGCTCCGCCTGCACCGCAGGTCGCCGCACCCGCAGCGCCGCGCGCGCCGACCGGTGGTCCGGTGATCGCCGATGCCGAGGACTGGCTGGAGCGCGTCTCCGCCTGCGAGCTCGGCGGCCCGGCCCGGCAGCTGGCGTCCAACACCGCCTTCGTCAGCCATGTCGATGGCGTGCTGACCCTGGCCCTGGACCCGGGCTTCGAATACCTGCGCACCGAGCGCTCGGTGGGCGCACTGGCCGAGGCCCTGGCCGGACAGCTGGGCGCGCCGCCGAAGATCGTGGTCCAGACCGGCGAGGCGCCGGCCGAAACCCTTCACCAGCGCATGGACCGTGAGCGCGGTTCGCGCCAGGCCGCGGCCGAGCAGGCCTTCCTCAACGACCCGACGGTACGCCGCCTGGTCGAACAGCACGGCGCCCGCGTCGTGCCTGATTCCATCCGACCCGTAGACGAGAACTGAACCGATGCGCGGCAATATCGCCCAGCTGATGCAACAGGCGCAGAAGATGCAGGAGAACCTGCAGCGCGCCCAGGAAGAACTGGCCAAGCTCGAGGTCACCGGCAGCGCCGGCGGCGGCATGGTCAGCGTGACCCTCACCGGCACCAAGGAGTGCCGCAAGGTGCGGATCGACCCCAGCCTGCTGTCCGACCAGGAGATGGTCGAGGACCTGGTGGCCGCCGCGTTCAACGACGCCTCGAACAAGATCGACGCCGAATCCAAGGCGAAGATGGCCGCCGCCTCGGCGGGCATGCCACTGCCGCCGGGAATGAAGTTGCCGTTCTGAAGAGGGTGATTCGTTATTGGTCATTCGTGATTCGGAAGAGCTAGCAGCAACCGCAGTGATCGCTTGATGCCACAGGCCGCCGGCGCCGCACCCCGGAGCGCGGCGGCCCTTCCAATCCCCAATCTCGAATCACGAATCCCATGCTTCTCGAAGAACTCATCGAAGCCTTCCGCGTGCTGCCCGGTGTCGGGCGCAAGAGCGCGCAGCGCATGGCGTACCACGTGCTCGAGCGCGGGCGCGAGGGCGGCAAGCGGCTGGCGACGGTGCTGGCCGAGGCGGTGGAGAGGATCGGGCACTGCGCGCAGTGCCGCGACTTCAGCGAGGACGAGGTCTGCGCGGTCTGCGCCAGTGGTTCGCGTGACCGCCAGCAGCTGTGCGTGGTCGAGACCCCGGCCGACCGCCTCGCGATCGAGACCGCCACCGGCTACCGCGGCGTGTACTTCGTGCTGCAGGGACGGCTGTCGCCGCTGGACGGCGTCGGCCCGCGCGAGCTTGGCCTGGAGACGCTGGGCACGCGCCTGGCGGCGGGCGAGGTGAGCGAGATGATCATCGCCACCAGCGCCACGGTCGAGGGCGAGGCCACCGCGCACTACCTGGCCCAGCTGGCCCGCCAGCACGGCGTGCGTCCCAGCCGCCTGGCGCAGGGCCTGCCGCTGGGCGGTGAACTGGAATACGTGGACCGCGGCACCCTGTCCCACGCCTTCGGCACCCGCGCGGAGATGCCCTGACGGCCTTGCGCCGCTTTTTCCAGCGGGATCAGGCGGGAAGATTGCGCGCCACTGGCACGCATGCCGGCGAACGCCCGCGTCGTTGGGCGCGGGCCAATGCCACGGCAGCTCGCGTGGCCCGGGTAAGCGAAGCGCACCCGGGCCGGCTTGCCGGTCAATCGTGGCAGTCCTTGTGCGTGCCCCTGGGGCAATGTCCTGGCAGGCCCCTGCGCCGGACCCGCGCGGCCCCGGATGCGGCCTTCGGCCTTATCCGGGCTACATGGAGCACTCCACAACCGCTTTCCCGGGGGAGAAGGGCTTTGCTGGGTTAAGCTGCAGCGATCCACGCAAACCGCCACATGGACCATGAGCGACACCATCTTCGGCAAGATCATCCGCCGCGAAATCCCGGCGACCATCGTGTACGAGGACGACGACATCCTCGGCTTCCGGGACATCGCCCCGCAGGCGCCGGTGCACGTGCTGTTCATTCCCAAGCACGAGGCCATCCCCACGCTGGATGATGCGCGTCCCGAGCACGCCGAATTGTTCGGCCGGCTGATGCTGGCTGCGGCCGAGTACGCGCGCCGCGAGGGCCTGGCCCAGGACGGCTACCGGGTGGTGATGAACTGCCGCGAACACGCGGGGCAGACCGTGTTCCATGTCCACCTGCACCTGCTGGCGGGCGCGCCGCTGGGGCACTTCGGGGCCTGAGCGCGGGCTTCAGGCGGCGCGGCCTCGTGCCGGTAGCTGTTCGTTCCGGCGAACCTGCGCCTGCTCCGTCCGGGCGGAGGGTGCGAATCCCGGAAACAAGAACGCCGCCCGAAGGCGGCGTTCCTGCATCGATCATTGCGCGGCGTGCCGGCTCACCACCACCAGCCGCCCCAACCGGCGCGGTACGGCCCCCAGTAGGGGCGGCCGTAAGGGCCGTAGGGGTAGGGCGGAACCACCACCTCGACCTCGCGCACTTCCGGCCACAGGTAGACCACGTCGGCAGCCAGCTGCGGCAGGTGGTAGTCGTACTCGCCGATGCGCACGCTTTCGGTGCCCTCTACGCGGCCGACGAAGGTGACTTCACGGCCCGGGGTGAACACCGCCGGGTCGTAGAAGCCGGCGCGGCAGGCGACGAAGCGGCCCTGGGTGACGTCGGCCGAGTTGCTCTGCGGGCGGCCGGTGGCGTTCAGCGGCATGGCCACCATCTGGAAGCAGGTGCGGTCCTGCTTGGGCTGGGTCTCGACGATGCGGCCACCCCAACGCACCGGGCTGCTGCCGGGCGTGGCGGCCACCGCCTGCTGCGGGGTGACCTGCGGGAAGCTGCCCTGCAGCGGCTGCGGCGCAGTGGCGCAGGCGGCCAGCAGCGACAGGCCGGCAGCAGCGGTGAGGAATCGGACGGTGTTGCGCAAAGTCATGGCGGCCTCCGGTGAAGATCAGGGGCGGTGCCGCCGCAGGTCCGTGACCAGCTGGCGCAATCCCCCGTGGCGTGGAGCGTAGCGCGATTCGACGAAACGGCGGCTGAGCGCGAGCAGATCCTTGCCCGCCTCGGGACGGGCGACGGCGACGCGCCGTGCCCAGTCCATCGCGGGCTCGTGCGGGGCGCGGCCCAGGCCAAACCGTTCATAACGGCGGCCCAGCCGGTGCCAGGCGCGCAGCAGGGGATCGCGTTCGCGTTCGCCGCGCGCAAGCCACCAGGCCATCGCAGCCAGTGCCAGCGCCGCAAGCGCGCAGAATGCCGCCAGCAGCTGCGACGGCTGCAGCCGCTGCAGGCCCAGCGGCTGCAGCAGGGCCTGCTGGCGCTCGGCATCGAAACCCAGCACCAGGTCGTTCCAGCCGCGGCGCAGCCAGTCGGCGAAGTCGCCCAGATTGTCCAGGCGCAGGGACTGCAGGCCGCCGCCGGCATCCGCGAGCGCGCGTCGCTGTTCCAGGGTGTCGTAGATGCGCTCCGGCGCCACCGCGGCGGTGGGATCGACCCGCACCCATCCGCGCCCCTCCAGCCACACCTCGTTCCAGGCATGGGCGTCTTCGCGGCGCACGATCCAGTAGTCGCCGAACGGATTGGGGTAGCCGCCGGCGTAGCCGACCACCACCCGGGTTGGGATGCCGGCAGCGCGCATCAGCACCGCGAAGGCGGAGCTGAATTGTTCGCAGTAGCCGCGCTTCTGCGCAAACAGGAACTCGTCGGCGGCATCGCGGCCGGGCAGGGGCACGTCGAGGGTGTAGGCGAAATCGGACCGGATCATCCGCAAGGCGCGCTCGATGATCGCTGCGTCATCGGCGCCGGCTTCCTTCCGCCACTTCGCGGCGAGGGCTCGCGTGCGCGGGTTGACTTCGGGCGGCAGGGCAAGCGCGAACCGGCGGGCAACCGGGTGCAGGTCCGGCTCCAGGCTGCGCGGTGGCCTGGACTGCAACTGCCAGCGCGTGGGCGTAGCCAGGGCGCGGACGCTGGTAAGCGCCATGTCGTAGCCGAGGCGCGCGCCAGACGGTGCATGGGTAGGCAGGTCGAGGGCAACCAGCAGACGGCGATCGGTGGCTTCCATCTCCACTTCGTAGGCCCACTCCACGGCGGAGTGCTCGCGCTCGGGGGCTGGCAGGAAGTCGAGGCGTGGATCACGTGTCCATGCGCGGCCGTCGAAGTTCCAGAGCACGGCGCCGCGCCAGTACATCTCTTCCGGCGCCGGGGACGGTCCGTCGAAGCGCACCCTCAGCGCTGGACGGTCGTCGGTCATGAAATCCAGCCAGGCACCCGGCTCCATGCGATCGGAAAGGCCGGGCCGGGCGATGGCCCGTTCCGGTACGCCCCACAGCGGCGAGGGCAGCCGCGGGAACAGCCAGAACGCCGCCAGCGCCAGCGGCAATCCGATCGCCACCAGCCGGCCCATCGCGCGCAGGCGCTGGCCGGGCGGTAGCGGCGGTGCATGGGCCTCGGCATCGGCCAGGCGCTGCAGGGTCAGCAGGGCGCCGAGCACCGCGCCCAGGCCCAGCAGCATCGTCAGCGGGCCCTGGTCGAGCAGGAACGCGGCGAACGGGGCGAACAGCGAGAAGCCCAGCAGGCTGCGCGCATCGCGCAGCGCGTGGGACTCGGCCGGCTTGATCGCCAGCATCGCCGCCAGCAGGGCGCAGCCGGTGTCGCGGCCCATGCGCGGGCCCATCAGCGCGAACACCAGGGCGAGCATGGCCAGGGTCAGCAGCAGGCGCAGCCACGAGGGCAACGGCCGGCGCCAGGAGCCGGCGGTCGCCGCCACCGCGGTCGCTGCCAGGCCAGCGGCCAGGCCCGGGGGCAGGAGCAGCAGCAGCGGCAGCAGGCCCAGGCCGGCAGTGGCCAGGGCCCAGGCGCGGGTGGCCGGCGGCAGCGGGACGGTGGCGCGAGTCATGGCGCGGCATCCGGCAGCAGGGCCAGCGCGCGCAGGCAGGCGTGGCGGTGCTCGGGACCCTGGCCCGGACCGATGTCGTCCTGGGCCGGCAGGCGCAGGCGGTAGCGGCGGCCCTCGCGCTCGGCCTGGTCGATCCACGCGGCCAGGCGCGAGATCCGCGGCTCCAGCGCCAGGGCGGACAGGTCGCGCCAGTCGAGTACCAGTTCGCGGCCTTCGGCGCGCTCGAACTCGCGCACCACCAGGGTGTCGCGACGCGCGCTGTGCTTCCAGGCGATGGTCCGCGGCGGGTCCCCGGCGCGGTAGGCGCGCAGCTGGTGCGGTTCCTCGCCCAGCGGATCGGGACGGCCGCGGCCGAGGGTGCCGGCGCTGTCCGGCAGCGGTGGCGGACTGGCCTCCGGGCGCGGATACACCAGCAGGCGCTGCCGTGGCCAGATCCGCGACCACCCGCGCACCAGGCCCAGTGGCTGGGTGGTCGAGATACGGATGCGACCAGCCTCCAGCCAGCCGCGGCGGGTGGTGGCCACCGGCAGCACGACCTCGGCCGAATCGTTGCCGGCGATCGCGGCCCAGGCCTCCGTTCCTTCCCGGTCGATGCGTAGCCCGCGGCGGGCGCGGCCGTCGCGGCTGGACAGGGCCAGGCGCAGGGCCAGTGTCTGCCCGGCCGGGACCGGCTCGGCCGAGACCGCCTCGACCCGCAGCCCGGACAGCTGCAGGTGGGTGGCGATCAGGCTGGCCAACCCGGAGGCGCCGAGCAGCAGCGCCAGCAGCAGGGCCGGGTTGTTGTTGTAGTTCAGTGCGCCCAGCAGCATGGCCAGGACCAGCACGGTATAGAACAGGCCGAAGCCGGTCGGCAGGACATAGACCCGGCGGCGGTCGACCGCCAGCGGCAGGGCTTCCGGCGCGCGGGGCGGCTCCAGCGCCCGCAGCAGCGCGCGGATCCGTTCCCCCGCTCCCCCCGGCAGGCGCATCAGTCCACCGGCACCGCGTGCAGCACGGACTTGGCCAGGGCGGCGCCTTCGCCGGCTTCCGCCTCGGCCACCAGGCGGTGGCCGGCGACGGCGATGAAGAGCGCCTGCACGTCCTCCGGCACCACGTGGCCACGGCCCAGCAGCAGGGCGTAGGCGCGGGCCGCGTGCAGCAGCGCCAGGCCGGCGCGCGGCGACAGGCCCACCCGCACGCCCGGATGGCGGCGGCTGCGCGCGAGCAGGGCCTGCACGTAGTCGATGAGCGCGTCGCTGGCATGCACCCGGATCGCGGCCTGGCGCAGGGCCGCGACATCGCCCTCGCCCAGCACCGGGGCGGCCTGGGCGATCAGTTCGCGACGGTCGGCGCCGGTCAGCAGGGCGCGCTCGGCCTCGGCGCCGGGGTAGCCCAGCGAGAAGCGCAGCAGGAAGCGGTCCAGCTGCGAGTCCGGCAGCGGGAAGGTGCCGGACAGGTCCACCGGGTTCTGGGTGGCGATCACGAAGAACGGGTCGGGCAGGCGGTGGGTCACGCCGTCCAGGGTCACCTGCTGCTCGGCCATGGCTTCGAGCAGCGCGCTCTGGGTACGCGGCGGAGCGCGGTTGATCTCGTCCGCCAGCAGCACCTGGGTGAACACCGGACCGGGATGGAACTGGAAGCCGCGTGCGGCCGCGTCGTACACCGACACGCCCAGCACGTCGGCCGGCAGCAGGTCGGAGGTGAACTGCACGCGCTGGAACGACAGGCCGACGGTCGCGGCGAGGGCGTGGGCGAGGGTGGTCTTGCCCAGCCCGGGCAGGTCCTCGATCAGCACATGGCCGCCGGCGAGCAGGGCGACGAACGCCAGCCGCACCTCGTGGGCCTTGCCCAGCACCATCGCGTTGACCTGCGCCTGCGCCTGGTGGAGGGCGCGGGCCAGCGCGTCGGGTAGGATCGGAGGCTGTCGTTCCGTGGAGTTCGCCATCGCATGCCTGCGTTGTCCGGATGGGTCGGGAGTGTACCGGGTATGCAGTCCGGGACCGGGGCGCGCCGGGCCTTCCTCCTGCTCTGGATCGCGGCCTGCCTGGTGAAGCTCGCGGTGGCGGCGCAGCTGCCGCTGTTCGTGGACGAGGCGTTCTACTGGCAGGAGGGCCGGCACCTGGCCCCGGCCTATTCCGACCTGCCGGGCATGACCGCGTGGCTGGCCCGGCTGGGGACCTGGATCGGCGGCGACCACCTGCTGGCCCTGCGCCTGCCGTTCCTGCTGATGGGCGCGATCGTGCCGTGGTGGGTGGTGCGGATCGGCGCGCGCTGGTTCGGCGAACAGGCCGGCTGGCATGCCGGCAGCCTTGCGGTGCTGATGCCACTGGTCGGCACCCTGGGCGTGCTGGCCCTGCCGGACGTGCCGCTGGCACTGGCCACGGTGCTGTGCCTGCACGCGGGCACGCGCCTGCTGCGCCATGTCACTGCACTGATGGTGCTGGAGCTGGGCATCGGCCTGGCCCTGGGCGCGCTGAGCCATTACCGCTTCGGCGGCGTGCTGGTGGCCGGCAGCGCGGCCCTGCTGCTGGTCCCGCACGGGCGCCGGCTGCTGGCCGATCCGCGGGTGCTGCTGGCGCTGGCGGTGGGCCTGCTGGCCTGGGCGCCGCTGCTGCTGTGGAACCTGGACCATGGCGATGCCGGGGTGCGCTTCCAGCTGGTCGACCGCCACCCGTGGTCGCTGCATGCAGGTGGACTGCTGTTCCTGCCGGTGCAGGCCGTCGTTGTGACCCCGCTGCTGCTGGCGGCGATGCTGCTGGCCGGCTGGCGCTGCGCGCGGCCGCCGCGCGCGCTGCGGCCACCGTGGCGGTTCCTCGGCCTGTTCGGGGTGTTCGTCGCCGCCGGCTTCTTCGTGCTGGGTTTCTTCGCCGATGCCGAGCGGGTGAGCTTCCACTGGCCGCTGCCGGCCTGGCTCGCCCTGCTGCCGATGGCTGCGCTGCTGCTGCAGGGATGGCCGCGCGGCTGGCGCATCGCGACCTGGGCGACCACCGCCGCCGGCGCCGTGCTCGCGCTGGGCTGGCTGCTGGCGGTGTCCCTGCCGCCGGTGCGTGCCGAGCTGGCGGGCAGCAAGCACTACCCGCGCAATTTCGCCGGCTGGGAGCAGCTGGCTGGCGAGGTGCGCAAGGCGCTGGCCGACATGCCCGACGGCACCGCGCTGGTGGCCGACAGCTTCAAGGTCGGGGCCGAGCTGGGCTTCGCCATGGGCGATCCGGACATCCGGGTGCTGCCGCACCCGCTCAACGCCCACCACGGACGCGCGCCACAGCTGGCGCTGTGGGGCCTGCTGGTCGAGCGGCCGCTGGATACCCCGGTGCTGCTGGTGGTCTCCGCCAGCGACGTGCGCTACCGCGAACTGCTTCAGTACTACCAGTCGCTGTGCGAGTGGGTCGGCCCGCTGCCGCCACCGCAGGTCGTCGGGGTCGACAACCTGGCCCAGCGCTTCCTGCTGTTCCGCCTGCCGCCGGGCCGCGCGGAGGGGCAGTGCACCCTGCCGGCCCTGGCCTGGATCGACGCGCCCGCACCCGGAGGCGAACTGGCGTGCCAGTACGAGGCCAGCGGCTGGGCGTTCAAGGACGGGGTCGGGGTGGAAGCGGTGGAGCTGCTGCTCGACGGCCGGGTGCTGGCGCGCACCGAGTACGGCAGGGAGGCGCCGCAGGTGGCCGCGTACTGGGGCAACAGCAGCGATCCGGGCCATCCGCATGTCGGCTTCCATGCGGCCGGGACCCTGCCGGCGTGGATCGCGCCGGGCAGCCACCGCCTGGCGCTGCGCGTGCATGGACGCGACGGCAGCACCGAGGATGGCTGGATGCAGAAGGTCGACACCCCGCGCTGCCCGGCCGGATGAGCCGCCGCGGGTGGCTGCGCGGCGGGGCAGTCGGCGGGGTCAGGGCAGGGCGTAGCCGGCCTTGCGCAGCAGGCCGGCCAGCGCGATCAGCGGCAGCCCGACCAGGCCGGTGGGGTCATGCGACTCGATCGCCTCGAACAGGGTGATGCCCAGGCCCTCGCACTTGAAGCTGCCGGCACAGTCGAACGGCTGTTCGGCGTCGACGTAGCGCTCGATCTCGTCGCGGGCGAGGGTGCGGAAGTGGACCCGGGTCACGTCGCCGGCGGCGAACACGCCACCGGGGCCGTGCAGGCATACGCCGGTATGGAAGCGCACCACGCGCCCGCTCATCGAGGCCAGCTGGGCCACCGCGCCTTCGCGGCCGCCGGGCTTGCCGAGGATGCGGCCGTCCAGCTCGGCGGCCTGGTCGGAGCCGACCACCCAGTCGCCCGGGCGGGCCGCGGCCACGGCGCCGGCCTTGGCCGCGGCCAGGCGTCGCACCAGTGGCGCCACCTCCTCGCCGGGCAGCGGGGTTTCGTCCACCTCCGGGCGCGCGCATTCGAAGGGAAGGCGCAGGCGCTGCAGCAGTTCACGGCGGTAGGGAGAGGTCGAGGCAAGGACGAGCATGGGTGGTTCGTGGTCAAATGGGCGCGCCAGTCTCCCGCCAACCGCGCCAGCCGGCAAACGTTCATGACGCGGGTTTGACATGGGGCATCGCGGTCCTTAACATTCAGCGGCTTATGTCCGCTGGTGCGCCCGCTGTGCAGGTCCCCGAAACGCTGGACGCCTGGAGGATGGTCGCCGCGAGGCGTCAGTTCGATGGGCGGGTGGCGCTTTCGGCGCTGTCGCGTCTTGCGGACAGCCTTGCCGACACCGAAGGTGAATGTAGCTTCACGCTTGAGTTCGGCCACGACGCCCTGCAGGTGCCGTTCATCGAACTGACGCTGGATGCCGGCCTGCCGCTGGTCTGCCAGCGCAGCCTGGAGCGCTTCGTGTTTCCGGTGAAGGCGGTGCAGCGCCTGGGCCTGATCCGCGACGAGGAGCAGGAAGCCGCGCTGCCGCCCGGGTACGAGCCGCTGCTCGTGCCGGAGGACGGCATGCTGAGGCCGCTGGACCTGGTGGAGGACGAGCTGGTGCTCGCCCTGCCGGTGGTCCCGGTCGCCCCGGACAGCGAGCCGGTCGACCGCACCTGGTCGGCCAGCGAGGAAGAACAGCAGGCAGCCAGCCCGTTCGCGGCGCTGGCGGCCCTGAAGAAGAAGTAGGACGGCCGCGCCGCCGCGCAAAGGCGCCCTGGAACGGCACCGGCGGGTGGCTTCGAGGCTTTACCAGAACACGCAATTCAACCGAGTTTGGAGCAATCCCATGGCTGTGCAGAAATCCCGTGTCACCCCGTCCCGCCGTGGCCAGCGCCGTTCGCACGACGCGCTGACCGCCAAGCAGCTGTCGACCGACCCGACCACCGGCGAGATCCACCTGCGCCACCACGTGACCGCTGACGGTTACTACCGCGGCAAGAAGGTCATCGCCACCAAGACCTCGGTGGTCGAGGAAGACTGAGAACCCGATCCGGACGGGCGCCCCGCGCCCGTCCGGCTTGCGGCCAATCTCCGGCTCCCGCGGGAGCCTTCCCTGCGGGAGTACGCATGAGCGAGCGGATCTATTCGCGCATCGCCGGAACCGGCAGCTACCTGCCGGAGAAGGTGGTCACCAATGACGACCTGGCCAAGGTGGTCGACACCAGCGACGAGTGGATCCGTACGCGTACCGGCATCCGCGAGCGCCGGGTGGCCGCCGAAGGGCAGGCCACCAGCGACCTGGCCTACGAGGCCGCGCTGAGGGCGATCGAGGCCGCGGGCATCTCGCCCGACGAGATCGACCTGATCGTGGTCGGCACCACCACGCCCGACGTGATCTTCCCGTCCGCCGCGTGCCTGGTGCAGCAGAAGCTCGGCATCGCCGGCTGCCCCGCCTTCGACGTCAACGCCGCCTGCTCGGGCTTCGTGTTCGCCCTGAGCGTGGCCGACAAGTTCGTCCAGACCGGCGCCGCGCGCACCGCGCTGGTGATCGGCGCCGAAACCCTTACCCGCATCGTCGACTGGAACGACCGCACCACCTGCGTGCTGTTCGGCGACGGCGCCGGCGCGGTCGTGCTCAAGGCCGACAGCGAGACCGGCATCCTGTCCACGCACCTGCACGCCGATGGCAGCAAGCGCGAGCTGCTGCACTGCCCGGCGGGCGTGTCCAGCGGCTTCGACAAGGACGCCACCAATGCCGGCGTGCGCATCCTGATGTCCGGCAACGAGGTGTTCAAGCACGCGGTCAAGGCGCTGGACGGCGTGGTCGACGAGACGCTCGAGGCCAACGGCCTGGGCAAGGGCGACCTCGACTGGCTGATCCCGCACCAGGCCAACCTGCGCATCATCGAAGCCACGGCCAAGCGCCTGGAGATGTCGATGGACCGCGTGGTGGTCACCGTCGACCGCCATGGCAACACCTCGGCCGCATCGGTGCCGCTGGCGCTGGACGAGGCGGTGCGCTCGGGCCGCGTGCAGCGTGGCCAGCTGCTGCTGCTGGAAGCGTTCGGTGGCGGCTTCACCTGGGGCTCGGCGCTGCTGCGCTACTGAGTCGCCGGCGTCGCCGAACGACCATTGAAAGGCCGCCTTCGTGCGGCCTTTCGCCGTTTCCGGGGCATGCGCGAGGCGTCGCGCGGGCACCTGCACATACGCGGTCGTACAGACAAACGACGCGTTCCGCCCGTATCATCGCCGTCCTTCTTCGATCCGCGACAGCACGTGACCCAGCCGACGCTTGCTTTTGTTTTCCCCGGTCAGGGTTCCCAGTCGATCGGCATGCTCGCCGAACTGGCGGCGGCGCACCCCCGGGTGCGCGAAGCATTCGCCGAGGCTTCCGAGGGCGCCGGTGTCGACCTGTGGACGCTGTCGCAGGAAGGTCCCGAGGACCAGCTCAACCGCACCGAGTTCACCCAGCCGGCCCTGCTGGCCGCTGGCGTGGCTGTCTGGCGCGCGTGGCAGGCCCAGGGCGGTGCCCAGCCGGCGCAGCTGGCCGGCCACAGCCTGGGCGAGTACACCGCCCTGGTCGCAGCAGGTGCGCTGTCGCTGCATGACGGCGCCCGCCTGGTGCGCCTGCGCGGCCAGCTGATGCAGGATGCCGCCCCCGCCGGTACCGGCGCGATGGCCGCGGTACTCGGTGCCGAGGACGCGGTGGTGGAGGAGGTCTGCACCCAGGCCTCGTCCAGCGGCATCGTGGTCCCGGCCAATTACAACTCGCCCGGCCAGATCGTGATCGGTGGCGACGCCGCCGCGGTCGACGCCGCGCTGGCCCTGCTGGCCGAGCGTGGCGTGCGCAAGGCGGTCAAGCTCGCGGTGAGCGTGCCTTCCCATACCCCGCTGATGCGCCAGGCCGCCGATCGCCTGGGCGAGGCGATGTCCGGCCTGCAGTGGCAGGCGCCGTCGCTGCCGGTGGTGCAGAACGTCGACGCCCAGGTCCACGACAGCGTCGAGGCGATCCGCGACGCGCTGGTGCGCCAGCTCTACCTGCCGGTACGCTGGACCGGTTGCGTCCAGGCCCTGGCCGGTGGTGGCGCCACCCACATCGCCGAGTGCGGGCCCGGCAAGGTGCTGGCCGGCCTGGCCAAGCGCATCGACAAGTCGCTGGACGCGCGCGCCATCGGCGCAGCCGCGGACTTCGACGCCGCGCTGGCCGACTGGCGCTGACCTCCGCGGGGCCGCGGCGCGGCCCCCACTGAATACGAACCAGGAGTCGACATGAGCAACCTGCCCCTGAGCGGCGAGATCGCCCTTGTTACCGGTGCCAGCCGCGGCATCGGCGCGGCCATCGCCGACGAGCTGGCCGCCCGCGGCGCCACCGTCATCGGCACCGCCACCAGCGACAACGGCGCGCAGGCCATCGGCGAGCGCCTGGCGGGCAAGGGTGGCCATGGCCGCAGGCTCGACGTCAACGAGCCGGGCGCGGTGGAAGCGCTGATCGACTCGATCACCAAGGAGTTCGGCGCGGTCTCGATCCTGGTCAACAACGCCGGCATCACCCGCGACAACCTGCTCATGCGCATGAAGGACGAGGACTGGCAGGCCATCCTCGACACCAACCTGACCAGCGTCTACCGCAGCTGCAAGGCGGTGATGCGCGGCATGATGAAGGCGCGCAAGGGCCGCATCGTCAACATCGCCTCGGTGATCGGCGCCACCGGCAACGCGGGCCAGGCGAACTACGCCGCGGCCAAGGCCGGCATCATCGCCTTCAGCAAGTCGCTGGCCAAGGAGATCGGCAGCCGCGGCGTGACCGTGAACGTGGTCGCCCCGGGCTTCATCGATACCGACATGACCCGCGACCTGCCGGCCGACGCCAGGGAGGCGATGCTGGGCCAGATCGCGCTGGGCCGCCTCGGCGAGCCGGCGGACATCGCCCGCGCCGTGGCCTTCCTCGCCGGCCCGGACGCCAACTACATCACCGGCGAAACCCTTCACGTCAACGGCGGCATGTACATGGCCTGATATAGGCTCCGGTACCCGCCCCAACAGACCCCAAAGGTCGCGCAACCCACTGAACCGCCTGCATTTTTAAGCGGGTGCCAGTGGCCACGGCTTTTGACTACACTATCCGCCTTGTGGATCAGTGAAACCCGGGCCGCGCATTCTGGCGCCGGTTCGACCAACAACCACTCCGCCTGGAGCAGCAAACCCATGAGCACCATCGAAGAGCGCGTCAAGAAAATCGTCGTCGAACAGCTCGGCGTCAAGGAAGAGGAAGTGACCAACAGCGCATCGTTCGTCGACGACCTGGGCGCCGACTCGCTCGACACCGTCGAGCTGGTGATGGCCCTGGAAGAAGAGTTCGAGTGCGAGATCCCGGACGAAGAGGCCGAGAAGATCACCTCGGTCCAGCAGGCGATCGACTACATCAAGGCCCACGTCAAGAGCTGACGCGAGCCATGCCCGCGGACCCGCGTGGTCCGCGGCGACCACATTCGACGGGGCCGCTGCATGCGGCCCCGTGCATGTCCGGCCGCAGCGGCCGCGGCATGCGCATCCCCGCACCGTGAGAAGCAGGAGCCGCCAATGAGTCAGCGTCGCGTCGTCATCACCGGCATGGGCATGGTCTCGCCGCTGGGCAACGACCTGGCCAGCAGCTGGGACGGCATCGTCAACGGCAGGTCGGGCATCGGCCCGGTCACGCATTTCGATGCGAGCGCCTATGCCACCCGCATCGCCGGCGAGATCCGCGATTTCGACCCCACCGCGTTCCTGCCGCCCAAGGACGCCAAGAAGATGGAGCCGTTCATCCACTACGGACTGGCGGCGTCCTTCATGGCCCTGGACGACTCCGGCCTGGAGATCACCGACGCCAACGCCGAGCGCGTGGGCGCGATCATCGGTTCGGGCATCGGCGGCATCCTCGGCATCGAGGAGCAGACCGCCAAGTACCTCGAGGGCGGCCCGCGCAAGATCTCGCCGTTCTACGTGCCCAGCACCATCATCAACATGCTGCCGGGCCAGCTGAGCATCATCCGCGGGCTGAAGGGACCGAACTTCTCGGCCGTCTCCGCCTGCGCCACCTCCAACCATTCCATCGGCACGGCGATGCGCCTGATCCAGCACGGCGACGCCGACGTGATGGTTGCCGGCGGCGCCGAGCGCGGCTCCTCGCCGACCTCGATGGGCGGCTTCTGCTCGATGAAGGCCATGTCCACCCGCAACGACGATCCGGAGCGCGCCTCGCGGCCGTGGGACGTGGAGCGTGACGGCTTCGTCCTGGGCGACGGTGCCGGCATCCTGGTGCTGGAGGAATATGAGCACGCCAAGGCCCGCGGCGCGCGCATCTATGCCGAGCTGCTGGGCTTCGGCGCCAGTGCCGACGCCAACCACATGACCGCCCCGAGCGAGGATGGCGACGGCGCCGCGCGCTGCATGCTGGCCGCGCTGCGCGACGCGAAGATCGACCCTTCGAAGGTGGACTACCTCAACGCGCACGGCACCTCCACCCCGCTGGGCGACCTGGCCGAGACCCTGGCGATGAAGCGCGCCTTCGGCGACCACGCCTACAAGATGATGGTCAGCTCGACCAAGTCGATGACCGGCCACCTGCTGGGTGCCGCCGGCGGCGTCGAGGCGATCTTCTCGGTGCTGGCGATCCACCACGGCATCGTCCCGCCAACCATCAACCTCGAGAACCCGGGCGAGGGCTGCGACCTGGACTACGTGCCCAACGTGGCGCGCCAGGCCAAGGTCGACGTGGCCGTGTCCAACGGCTTCGGCTTCGGCGGCACCAACGGCACCCTGGTGTTCGGCCGCATCTGACGGTCGCGGCGCCGGCTCCGGCCGGCGCCCGCCGGAACCGTCCAACGCATGCTGCAACCGCTCGCGCTTCCGGCGTCCTTCGACCTGCTGGCCCTGCACCGGCAGGCGCCGGCGCGCTATCCGCTGCTGCTTGAATCGGTAGCTTCCGGCACCGTCCAGGGGCGCTGGGACCTGCTGCTGGTCGCCGACGGCCGTGGCCTGCGCCTGGATGGCGATGGCGTCAGCCGCGACCTCGAAGGAGCGGCACACGCTGGAACCTTCCTGCAGGCGCTGGATGCCTGGTGGCAGCGCGAACGGGACGACACCTCCGACCCGCGCTGGCCCTTCCTGGGCGGTTGGGCCCTGCTGCTGGACTACGAGCTGGCCGCGCAGGTCGAGCCGGTGCTGCGCCTGCCACGGCGCGAGGACGGACGTCCGCCGGCGCTGGCCCTGCGATGCCCGGCGGCGGTCCTGCGCGACCGCGCCAGCGGCGAGTGCGTGGCCATCGCCGAGCCGGGGCAGGAGCGCCTGCTCGAGCGCGTCCGCGCGGACATCGAAGCTTGCGGCACGCTGGCGCCGCTGCCTGCCTGGCAACCGCCCGCGGAAATCGCCGAGGACGAGCCGGAGCGCTTCATCGAGGGGGTAGGGCGCGTGCTCGACTACCTGCGCGCCGGCGATGTGTTCCAGGTCAATCTTTCGCGCGGCTGGCGTGCCGCCTTCGACGCACCTCTGGATCCGGCCGCGCTGTACGCGCGCCTGCGCCAGGCCAATCCCGCCCCGTTTGCAGGCCTGTTCGCGGGCGAGGGCTGGGCGGTGGCCAGTTCCTCGCCGGAGCGGCTGGTATCGGTGCACGGGCGCGAGGTGCAGACCCGTCCGATCGCCGGCACCCGTCCGCGGTTTCCCGGCGACGACGATGGCGAGCGCATCCGCGAGCTGGTGGGGCATCCCAAGGAGCGCGCCGAGCACGTGATGCTGATCGACCTGGAACGCAACGACCTGGGCCGCGTGTGCACGCCCGGCAGCGTCGAGGTCGACGAGCTGATGACGGTGGAAAGCTACGCCCATGTCCACCACATCGTCAGCAACGTGCGCGGCCGGCTGCGCGCCGATGCCACGCCCGGCGAGGTGATCGCCGCGGTGTTCCCCGGCGGCACCATCACCGGCTGCCCCAAGGTGCGCTGCATGCAGATCATCGCCGAGCTGGAGCAGGTGCCGCGCGGCGCCTACACCGGCGCGATCGGCTGGCTGGGCCGCAATGGCGACATGGACCTGAACATCCTGATCCGCAGCGCCGAGGTCTCCGGCAATACCGCGGTGTTCCGCACCGGCGCCGGCATCGTGGTCGACTCCGTGCCCGAGCGCGAGCTGGACGAGACCCGGGCCAAGGCGCGCGGCCTGCTGCGGGCGCTGGTGCCGCAGGCATGAGCGGCGGTGCATGCGTGCGGCGCGGTATCCTGAGCGTCCTGTAAGGGAACGAGGTGGACGTGGCCGGCGGATGTAAGCGTGTATTCGGTGTCGCGCTGGGCCTGCTGTTCGCGGTGCTGGTCCTGGCCGGCGGCGCGGCGGCCTGGGGCTGGAGCCACTACCAGCGGTTTGCCGACAGCCCGGCCTGGACCGGCGAGGCGCCCGGCAGCGTGCGCATCGAGCGCGGCGACGGCCCGCGCCGGGTCATCGCGCGCCTGCGCGAGGCCGGCATCACCGCCGGGCACGACATCGAGTGGCGGCTGCTGGCCAGGCAGCTGGGCGCGGCCGGCCGGCTCAAGGTCGGCGAATACGCGCTGGAGCCGGGCATCACTCCGCGCGAGCTGCTGCAGCGCATGCGCGACGGACGGGTGATCCACTACCGGGTGACCATCGTCGAGGGCTGGAACTTCCGCCAGCTGCGCGCCGCGTTGGCCGCGGCCGACCCGCTGCTGCACGAGGCCACCGAGCTGGACGATGCGGCGCTGATGGAAGCGCTGGGCCATTCCGGCCAGCATCCGGAAGGCCGCTTCCTGCCCGAGACCTACCTGTACCAGCGTGGCGACAGCGACCTGGACATCCTGCGCCGTGCGCACGCGGCGATGGAGCAGGCCCTGGCCCAGGCCTGGGAGAAGCGCGCGCCGGACACGCCGCTGCGCTCGCCCGAGGAGGCGCTGATCCTGGCCTCGATCGTGGAGAAGGAAACCGGGCAGGCGCACGAGCGTCCGCAGATCGCCGGCGTGTTCTCGCGCCGCCTGCAGAAAGGCATGCTGCTGCAGACCGACCCGACCGTGATCTATGGCCTGGGTAGCGCCTACGACGGCAACATCCGCAAGCGCGACCTGACCACCGATACGCCGTACAACACCTATACCCGTCCCGGCCTCCCGCCGACCCCGATCGCCATGCCCGGCCGCGCCGCGCTGGAAGCGGCAGTGAACCCGGCCCCGGGCGACGCCCTGTTCTTCGTCTCGCGCAACGACGGCTCGCACGTGTTCTCGGCCACCTACGCCGAGCACAACCGCGCGGTCGACTGCTTCCAGCGCAAGCGCAACTGCCCGGCGCAGGGCGAAGCGGAGCAGAAGCAGTGAGTGCAGCCCTGCCGATGCATCCGCGCCTGGTCAGCCTGGAAGGCGGCGAGGGCGCCGGCAAGAGCACCGCGCTGGCGGCGGTGCGCGAGCTGCTGGCCGCGCGTGGCCACGAGGTGGTGCAGACCCGCGAACCCGGCGGCACGCCGCTGGCCGAGCGTATCCGCGAACTGCTGCTGGCCCGTTCCGCGCCCGGCCAGGACGTGGCCGAACCGCTGCACCCGCAGACCGAGCTGCTGCTGATGTTCGCCGCCCGCGCCCAGCACGTGGCCGAGGTGGTGCGCCCGGCGCTGGAGCGTGGCGCGTTCGTGGTCAGCGACCGCTTCACCGACTCCAGCTACGCCTACCAGGGCGCCGGCCGCGGACTGGATCCACGGTGGATCGCCGACCTGGAGCAGCGCACCGTGGGCATGCGCCCGGGCCTGACCCTGCTGCTGGACCTGGACGTGCGCCAGGGCCGTGCCCGCACCAGCGGCCGCGACCTGTTCCCGGACCGGATCGAGAGCGAGCAGGACGAGTTCTTCGAGCGCGTGCGCCGCGGCTTCCGCCAGCGCGCGCAGGCCGAACCGGAGCGCTTCGCCCTGATCGACGCCGCCCAGCCGCCGCAGGCGGTGGGACATGACGTGGCCGCGGCCGTGGCCGCATGGCTGGACCGGCAGGTGCAGGCATGAGCCTGGACGCCTTCGCGCCCTGGCAGCGGCGCCTGTACGACCAGGCTGCCGCGGCCCTGGATTCCGGCCGCCTCGGCCACGCCCTGCTGCTGTGCGGCCCGGCCGGGCTGGGCAAGCGCGCGGTGATCGAGGCGCTGGCCCAGTACGTGCTGTGCGATTCGCGGGCCGATGGCCGCGCCTGTGGCCGCTGCCGCAGCTGCGAGCTGTTCGCTACCCGCACCCAGCGCGACCCGGTCGAGACCCGCCCCGACGGTTCGCTGGCCCAGCCGAATGGCCACAGCGCCCACCCGGACCTGATCTTCGTCGGTTACGAGTGGCGGCTGAAGCCCACGCCGGCGCGCATGCGTACCGAGATCGTGATCGAGCAGATGCGCCAGCTGTCCGAGCGGCTGGAGGTGTCGGCCAGCTTCACCTCGCGGGTGGCGGTGGTCGAGCCGGCCGACGCGGTCAACTACAGCGCCTGGAACGCGATCCTCAAGACCCTCGAGGAACCGCTGCCGGGCCGCTACCTGTGGCTGGTCTCGGCCAGCCCGGCGCGCCTGCCGGCCACCATCCGCAGCCGTTGCCAGCGGCTGGAGATGCGCCTGCCGCCGCGCGCGGAATCCATGGCCTGGCTGCAGGCCCGTGGCCATGCCGCCGAGGCCGCGGCCGAGGCGCTGGCTGCGGCGCGTGGCCACCCCGGCCTGGCCGCCAGCTGGCTGGAAGGCGATGGCCTGGCCCTGCGCAAGACCGTGGCCGCGGACCTGGCCGCGATTGGCGCCGGCCGCGCCGATCCGCTGGAAGTGGCCCAGCGCTGGGGTGCCGACGACCGCGGCGATGAGCGCCTGCGCCATGCCGCGGAACACGCCGTGGGCGAGGCTTCGGCCGGCTTGACCGATCCGGCCCGATTGCACAAGCTGGCGGCCTGGTTCGACAACGCCAACCGCGCCCGCGAGCTGCTGCGCAGCACCGTTCGGGCCGACCTGGTGATGGCGGACCTGCTGCTTGGCTGGCGCGACCTGGCACGCAGTACGACGACTTAGCCGCGCAGGAACGGGGGAAAACGATGAGTGCTGCAAGCGGACGCCAGGGCATCCTGTCGCTGGCGGTCAAGGACAAGGCGGGACTGTACGGCGCCTACATGCCTTACGTGCGCAATGGCGGCATCTTCGTGCCCACGCCCAAGCGTTATTTCCTCGGCGACGAGGTGTTCCTGCTCCTGACCCTGCCCGATTCCAGCGAGCGCCTGCCGATCGCCGGCAAGGTGGTCTGGGTCACGCCGGTCGGCGCGCAGGGCAACCGCACCGCCGGCATCGGCGTGCAGTTCCCGGAAGGCGCCGACGGCGATGCGGTCAAGAACCGCATCGAGACCCTGCTGGCCGGCCAGGTCAACGCCGAGAAGCCGACCCACACCATGTGAACCCGCCCGCCTGCGGCTGCGCCACCGGGCGCGGGCGCATGGCGGTTGGCCAACCGAGGTGGAGCCGATGGCCCAGAGCAGTTCCCCCGTGCGAACCGCGCTGCTGGCGATGGCCCTGGGCCTGGCGCCCACGGCCGCGACCGCCGATGGCAACGACCAGGCACGCGTGCGCCTGGAGAGTCCGCAACTCCAGCTGGAAGTCTCGCCACGGCTGGGCGGACGCATGCTGCATATCTCGCTGCCCGGCGCGCCCAACCTGCTGCGCGTGGGCGAGGCGGTGGACAGCCAGCCCGATCCGAAGGTGTCGGCCAATGCCGACAACATCCCGTACATGGGGCACGAGGTCTGGACCGGACCGCAGTCGCAGTGGTGGACCGGACAGACGCTCAACCAGGCGCGGCGCAAGGCTGCCGCGGTGTGGCCGCCGGATCCTTGGCTGTCGCATGGGAAGACCCGGGTGCTGGAGCAGGGCGATACCCGCCTGGTGCTGGAGGGCGCCGCCAGCCCGGTCAGCGGCGTGCAGCTGGTGCAGGGCTTCGACCTTTCCCACGAGCGCGCCGAGCTCGCCGTGGAGATGCGCAACATCCGCAAGGAGCCGGTGTCGCGCGATATCTGGTTCAACTCGCGGGTGCCGCCGGACACCCGGGTCTACGTGCCGGTGGCCGCCGATGGCAGCGGCGTGCGCGTGCGCTCGGATACCGAGGACGGCTACGACGCGCTGGTGACCAGCAGCGACGACGGCCTGTTCTCGCTGGAACTGCTGCCGCCGGGCGAGGGCCTGCAGGGCCGGCGCGGCAAGGTGTTCATCCAGCCCGAGGCCGGCTGGATCGCCGGTTTCAACGCCGGCCAGGCCTTCGTGATCCATTTCGAGAAGCAGCCGGTCGAGCGCATCCATCCGGAGCAGGGCCAGGTCGAGCTGTACCTGGACTGGCGCCCGGACCCGGCCTATCCGAGCCTGATGGAGCTCGAAGTCCACGCGCCCTTCGTGACCCTGGAGCCGGGCCAGTCCACCACCGCGCGCGAGTGGTGGATCGTGCGCCGCTACGACGGGCCGGACCGCCGCGACGCCCAGATCGCGTTCCTGCGACGGATGCTGCACGAGGCCGGCATCGAATAAGCGGCATCCGCTGCGCTGCCGGATGTGGCAAACGCAACGGGGCGGCCATTGGCCGCCCCGTCCTGTTCCAGCCATCTGCCGCGTCGGCGTGCGCCGGCGCGGCGTGGCCGCGGCTTACACCGGCGGCTGGCGCAGCAGCGCGCTGTCCCAGCCCTGGCGCGGGGCGAAGCGCTCGCCGTGGCGCGCCTGCAGCGTCTTGAGCTTCTCCAGCAGGACGTCGGCGCCGGTGGCGCGGATGTGCTGGATCGGGCCGCCGCGGAACGGTGCGAAGCCGGTACCGAAGATCACGCCGGCATCGAGCAGGTCGGCATCGTCGACCACGCCATCGTGCAGGCAGGCTACCGCCTCGTTGAGCAGCGGCAGGATGAGGCGGTCCTCCAGGTCCTCCGGGGCCTTGTAACCCTGCGGCACCTCCGGCTTGACCGGCTTGCTGCCCTTCTCGGTCTTCTGCCACGTGTACAGGCCCTGGCCGTCCTTCTTGCCGCGCCTGCCGGGCTCGACCGTGGACAGCGCCGCCGGCAGCTGCAGGCCCAGGAACGGCGACAGCTCGGCGCCCACGCCCTGGGCCACGTCCAGGCCCACGGTGTCGATCAGCTCGATCGGGCCCATGGGCATGCCGAACTTCACCGCCGCCTTGTCGATCACCGCGCCGGGGATGCCCTCGGCGTAGGCGTGCGCGGCCTCGAGCATGTACGGGAACAGCACGCGGTTGACCAGGAAGCCCGGGGTGCCGGCGACCGGCACCGGGAACTTGTCCAGTGCCTTGCAGAACGCCGCCAGGCGCTGCTCGGTGGCCGGATCCAGCGCGGCGTGGCGCACGATCTCCACCAGCGGCATCTGCGCCACCGGATTGAAGTAGTGCAGGCCGGCGAACTGCGCCGGGCGCGCGATGTGGCCGCGCAGCTCGTCCAGCGGGATCGAGGAGGTGTTGGTGACCAGCAGCGCGTCCGGCTTCATGCGCGGCTCCAGCGACTGGTACAGCTCGCGCTTGGCCTCCGGGTTCTCGATGATCGCCTCGATCACCAGGTCGGCCTTCGCCACGCCGTCGCCGGCCAGGTCGCCCTGCAGGCGCGCGGCCACGGCCGGGCGCTTGGCATCGTCCTTGACCCGCTTGGCGAACAGTTCCTGCGCGCGTGCGAGGGCGCCATCGATGAAGCGCTGCTCGCGGTCCTGCAGGGTGACGGTGAAGCCCTTGTAGGCCGCCCAGGCGGCGATGTCGCCACCCATGACGCCGGCACCGACCACGTGCACGTGGGCGATGCCGTGATCCTTGCCGCCCAGGCCCTTGAGCCGCTCGCTGAGGAAGAAGATGCGGATCAGGTTGCGCGCAGTCGGGCTGGCGGCCAGCTTGACCACCGCGCGGCGCTCGGCGTCCAGGCGGGCCTGGATCCCGGCGCCGCCGCTGCGCGCCCAGGTGTTGATCAGCGCGTACGGGGCAGGGTAGTGCTCCTTCTTCGCCTTGCGCGCGACCTGCTTGGCCATCTGCGGCGCCAGGATCTTCCGCGCCAGCCAGGTGTTGGTCGCCCAGCCCTTGAAGCGCTGGCCGAACGGACGCTCCAGGCCCTTCAGCGCCAGTGCCGCGGCGGTGTCCTCGAGCACGGCCGGCTCGACCACCTTGTCGACCAGGCCGATGTTGCGTGCGGCCTTCGCGGCCAGGCGGCGGCCGGTGAGCATCATGTCCATCGCCGCCGGGGCGCCGACCAGGCGCGGCAGGCGTGCGCTGCCGCCCCAGCCGGGGAAGATGCCCAGCTGGGTTTCCGGCAGGCCGATGCGGGTGGACGGGTCGCTGCTGGCCACGCGGTAGTCGCAGGCCAGGGCCAGCTCGGTGCCGCCGCCCATGCAGAAGCCGTGGATCGCGGCCACGGTCGGGCAGGGCAGCTCGGCCACCTTCTGGAACACCGCCTGGCCGCGGCGGATGGCGTCGTTGACCGTGCCGCGGCGGTCGAATTCCTGGAACTCCTTCAGGTCGGCGCCGGCGATGAAGCCGCTGGCCTTGGCCGAGCTGAACACCACGCCGCGGGGCGGGTCGATCGCTAGGCGCTCGACGATGTCCCCCAGCTCGATCAGAACGTCCTGCGACAGCGCGTTGACCGCCGCATCGGAGCGGTCCAGCGCCAGTACCACGACTCCGTCGTCTCGCCTGGCGGCTTGCCAGTGGCTGAATCGGAGTCCGTCGAGACCTGGGAGCATGGGAGAACCATCCGGTTGTGTATGGAAGGGGCGGCTATCATCCCGAGGTTGTTTCTGCCGCGTCAAATCCCATAACAGTCCCCGGGGCGTGCGGTTGGCCGTATGGACGGCCTCGCGCGACGGTAAGTGGCCGCCGGTTAAGTTCCTGCATCGGGCGGTCCGGGCAGGTCAGAATGTGCAGTCCGGAAGCGGCCCGCGCCAGGTCGCTGAACTTTTCCCGGCGGTGGCGGTCACATGGCACGGCTCGGCCGCGCCGACAGGAGTACGGCCCGGCATGGCCGAAGGAACGCAAAAGGATCCACCCCAGGAACTGGACCTCGAACTGGTCCGTCGCGTGCAGCGTGGCGAGACGGCGGCGTTCGACCTGCTGGTGCGCAAGTACCAGCACCGGATCGTCGCCCTGATCGGCCGCTACGTGCAGGACTGGAGCGAGTGCCAGGACGTCGCCCAGGACACGTTCGTGCGCGCCTACCGCGCGATCGGCAACTTCCGCGGCGACGCCCAGTTCTATACGTGGCTTCACCGGATCGCAGTGAACACCGCCAAGAACCACCTGGTCGCCCACAACCGGCGCCCGCCGACGGACGACATCGACGCCAGCGACGCCGAGCAGTACGACGTCGGCACCCGCCTGCGCGACACCGACACCCCCGAGCGCGAGGCCATGCGCGAGGAGTTGGAGCGGACGGTGATGAAGGCGGTGGACGCGCTGCCGGAGGAATTGAGGACCGCCATCACCCTGCGCGAGGTGGAGGGCCTGAGCTACGACGAGATCGCGCAGAAGATGGATTGCCCGATCGGCACGGTGCGTTCGCGCATCTTCCGGGCCCGCGAAGCGATCGACGCTGAACTTCGGCCGCTGCTCGAGGTCCAAAGCGCTACCCGGGAACGAAACAGACCATGAGCCAGGATCCCAACACCCGCAACGACGCCGCCGGCGTCGACCGGCTGGAACTCCACTACCGCCAGCAGCTGTCGGCACTCGTCGATGGCGCCCTGGCGCCGGACGAGGCGCGCTTCCTGCTGCGCCGGCTGGAGCACGACCAGGAGCTGGCCGATGGCTACGAGCGCTGGCAGCTCTACGGCGAGGCCATGCGTGGCCGGCTCGGGCGCATGGCCGCCCCGGGCTTCGCCGCCGCGGTGGCCGTGGCCATCCGCGAGGAGGGCGTCCAGGTCGCCGCGACCGGTACCCATGACGGCGCCCGCCGCGGCTGGGCACGCTGGGGTGGTGGCGCCGCGGCGCTGGCGGCCTCGGTCGCGGTGGTCGCGCTGTTCATGGGCCAGGGTCGCGGGCCGGGCCTGGAGGCCGGGATTCCCGCGACGACCGTGGCCAGCACGCCGGATCTTCCGGCCCGGTCCGTCGAGGTCGAGCCGGCGCCGCTGCCAGCCGTGCCTGAGCCGCGGCCGATCACCCATCTGGCGGCCGCCGAACCTGGAGCCGCCACCGCGGCCCGTCCGGCGCCGCGCCCGGCCCGGGTCCAGCCGGTGGCCCCCGAACCGCTGCCGATGGTGGCCTCGGTGCGCGAGGTCGTCGCCCCGGCCGCTTCCAGCCAGGTCGATTCCGGTGCCGCGGTGGCCAGCCTGCCGGCTGCACCGTTCGCCGGCCAGGCCACCGCCCGGGATCCGTTCGCCTCGGCCGCCACGCCGCATGCCCGGCCCTGGCCGCGGGCGGTGCTGCCGCAGCCGTCGGGCGCCTTCACCGCCAGCTTCGGCGGAGCCGGCGCACAATCCGGCCAGGCCAGTCGTCCGTTCTATCCGTTCGAGCCTGCGCTGCCGGCCAACGACGGCGACGGCAACGTGCCGGCGCAGGCCGGTGAAGCCCCCGCCGAAGACACGCCGTCGCGCTGACTGGCGTCCCGGCCACCTGTCGTTTCCATCGCCACCTGCGTCGTGGGTGGCAGCGGCAGGCCGTGCCAGTTTTCCCCATGCAACGATGAGGTCCCGTACATGACTGCACGCGTGCGCAATCCCCTGCTGGTCGCGATGGCGCTGAGCCTTCCGCTCGTCGCCTGCGCCCGGGAGCCGTCCCCGTCCCCGGCCGCGCCGGCCGCCCTCGCCACCACCGCTGCCCCGGCCGCGCCCGCGGCGCCGCTGGTGACCGGTCTTCCCGACTTCACCCGCCTGGTGGAGCAGGTCAGCCCTGGCGTGGTGAACATCGAGGCCCGGGTGGGTGCGCGCACCGCCTCGCGCGGCATGCCGGGCGAGGAGGAGATGCCGGAGATCTTCCGCCGCTTCTTCGGCCCCGGCTTCGGCATGCCAGAGGCCTCGCCCTCGCGCGCGGTCGGTTCCGGCTTCCTGATCGGCGACGGCTACATCCTGACCAACCACCACGTGGTCGACGGTGCCGAGGCGATCACCGTGCGCCTGGCCGACCGCCGCGAGCTGCAGGCCAAGCTGGTCGGCAGCGACGAGGGCTACGACGTGGCCCTGCTCAAGCTCGAGGGCAAGGACGCCAGCGGCCTGCCGGCGCTGCGCCTGGGCAGCTCTTCGGCCCTGCGCCCGGGCCAGTGGGTGGTGGCGATCGGTTCGCCGCTGGGCCTGGAGCAGTCGGTCACCGCGGGCATCGTCAGCGGCCTGGGCCGCAGTGGCGGCCAGGGCCAGGGCCAGCAGTACGTGCCCTTCATCCAGACGGACGTGGCGATCAACCGCGGCAACTCCGGCGGCCCGCTGCTCAACACCTCCGGCGAGGTGGTGGGCATCAACTCGCAGATCCTCAGCAATTCGGGCGGCTACATGGGCGTGAGCTTCGCCATCCCGATCGACCTGGCGATGAACGCGGCAGAGCAGATCAAGAAGACCGGCAAGGTCAGCCGCGGCATGCTCGGCGTGGTGGTGCAGGAGATCGATGCAGCCCGTGCGAAGGCCCTGGGCCTGTCCAGCAGCACCGGCGCCCTGGTCAACAGCGTCGAGCCGGACAGCGCCGCGGCCAAGGGCGGGGTGGAGATCGGCGACGTGATCCTGTCGGTCAACGGCCAGGCGGTGAACCGCAGCAGCGACCTGCCGCCGATGATCGGCATGCTGCAGCCGGGCTCCAAGGCCCGCCTGGAAGTCATGCGTGACGGCCGCAAGCGCGAGCTGGGCGTGACCCTGGGCGAGGCCCCGGGCGATGCCCGCGCCACCCCGCGTCCGGCTGCCCAGGCCGCGGTGCCGGCCGGCCGCATCGGCCTGCGGGTGTCCGACCTGGATGCCGCCACCAGGCGCCAGCTGGGCCTGGGCGCCAACGAGGGCGTGCGCATCACCGGCGTGGACAGCGCCGAGGCCCGCGAGGCCGGCCTGGCCCCGGGCATGGTGATCCTGCGTGTCGGCCGTACCCCGGTCGGCAGCGTGGCCGCGCTGGAGCGCGAGCTGCGTTCGGCCGCCGATGGCGACGCGGTGATGCTGCTGGTCCGTGCCCCGAGCGGGGCCACCAGCTTCGTCGCCCTGACCGTGCGCGGCCAGGAATGAACCGGACAGGTGCCCGGCCCGCATGGCCGGGCACCGATCCGCGGGGTGTACGGGCCGGGAGTCCACGGGCAACCCGTGGAACCCCGTGCGGCGTGCGATAATCCGCAGCTACCCGACGACGGCCGAGACCGCCGCCCCTCATGTCTTCAGATTCCATGCGGTTCATCCGCAACTTCTCCATCATCGCCCACGTCGACCACGGCAAGTCGACCCTCGCCGACCGCATCATCCAGCTGTGTGGCGGCCTCCAGGCGCGCGAGATGGAAGCCCAGGTGCTCGATTCGAACCCGATCGAGCGCGAGCGTGGCATCACCATCAAGGCCCAGTCCGTGTCCCTGCCGTACAAGGCCAAGGACGGGAACACCTATTTCCTGAACTTCATCGACACCCCCGGCCACGTCGACTTCTCCTACGAGGTCAGCCGTTCGCTGGCCGCGTGCGAGGGCGCGCTGCTGGTGGTCGACGCCGCCCAGGGCGTCGAGGCCCAGTCCGTGGCCAACTGCTACACCGCGGTGGAGCAGGGCCTGGAAGTGGTGCCGGTGCTCAACAAGATCGACCTGCCCACCGCCGACATCGACCGCGCCAAGGCCGAGATCGAGGCGGTGATCGGCATCGACGCCAGCGACGCGGTCGCGGTCAGCGCCAAGACCGGGCTGAACGTGGGCGAGGTGCTGGAGGCGATCGTCCACCGCATCCCGCCGCCGCAGCCGCGCGACACCGACAAGCTGCAGGCGCTGATCATCGATTCCTGGTTCGACAACTACCTGGGCGTGGTCTCGCTGGTGCGGGTGATGCAGGGCGAGATCAAGGCCAAGAGCAAGATCCTGGTGATGTCGACCGGTCGCACCCACGAAGTGGACAAGGTCGGCGTGTTCACCCCCAAGCGCAAGGAACTGCCTGCGCTGCGTGCCGGTGAAGTGGGCTGGATCACCGCCTCGATCAAGGACGTGCACGGCGCCCCCGTGGGCGACACCCTGACCCTGGCCGGCGACCCGGCGCCGTCGGCGCTGCCCGGCTTCCAGGAAATGCAGCCGCGCGTGTTCGCCGGCCTGTTCCCGGTCAACGCCGAGGACTACCCGGACCTGCGCGAGGCGCTGGAGAAGCTGCGCCTGAACGACGCCGCGCTGCGCTTCGAGCCGGAAAGCTCGGAGGCGATGGGCTTCGGCTTCCGCTGCGGCTTCCTCGGCATGCTGCACATGGAGATCGTGCAGGAGCGCCTGGAGCGCGAGTACGACCTGGACCTCATCACCACCGCGCCGACCGTGGTCTACGAGGTGCTGAGGACCGACGGCACGGTGATGCCGCTGGACAACCCGGCCAAGCTGCCGCAGGCCAACCTGATCCAGGAAGTCCGCGAGCCGATCATCCGCGCCAACATCCTCACCCCCGAGGAGTACATCGGCAACATCATCAAGCTGTGCGAGGAGAAGCGCGGCGTCCAGCTGGGCATCACCTACATGGCCAGCCAGGTGCAGATCAGCTACGAGCTGCCGATGGCCGAGGTGGTGCTGGACTTCTTCGACAAGCTCAAGTCGGTCAGCCGCGGCTACGCCTCGCTGGACTACCACTTCCTGCGCTTCGACGCCGGCCCGTTCGTGCGCGTGGACACCCTGATCAACGGCGACCGCGTGGACGCCCTGTCGATCATCGTCCACCGCAGCCACGCCGACCGCCGCGGCCGCGAGCTGTGCGAGAAGATGAAGGACCTGATCCCGCGCCAGCAGTTCGACGTGGCCATCCAGGCCGCGATCGGCTCGCAGATCATCTCCCGCTCCACGGTCAAGGCGCTGCGCAAGAACGTGCTGGCCAAGTGCTACGGCGGCGACATCAGCCGCAAGAAGAAGCTGCTGGAGAAGCAGAAGGAAGGCAAGAAGCGCATGAAGCAGGTCGGCCGGGTGGAGATCCCGCAGGAGGCCTTCCTCGCCGTGCTGCAGGTGGACAGCAAGTGACGCACCGGCGCGGCGCCCCCGGCCGCGCCCGGCGCCCCCCCGGAATCCGTCGCAAGGACTGAGCATGAAATGGTTTGAGATCGGCCTGGTGGTACTGACCTTCGCCACCGGCATCATCTGGCTGCTGGACCGGCTGTTCTTCGCCAGGCGCCGCGCCGCGACCGCGGGGCTGCTGGACGAGGAGCCGGCGGTGGTGGACTACTCGCGTGCGTTCTTCCCGGTCCTGGCCGCGGTGCTGGTGCTGCGCAGCTTCATCGCCGAGCCGTACAAGATCCCGTCCAGCTCGATGATGCCGAACCTGCTGATCGGCGACTTCATCCTGGTCAACAAGTTCTCCTACGGCCTGCGCCTGCCGGTGAACAACCACAAGGTCGTCGCCCTGGGCGAGCCGGCGCGCGGCGACGTGGTGGTGTTCAAGCCGCCGCACGACCCCGACCAGAACTGGATCAAGCGCGTGGTCGGCCTGCCCGGCGACCAGATCGCCTTTCGCGGCGACACCCTGTACATCAACGGGGAGGCGATGCGGTACACCCCGATCGGCGAGTACGTGGGCCAGGGCCGCGGTGCCGAGATGAACGGCGCGACCCTGCTGACCGAGCACCTGCCCGGCCGCGACCACAGCGTGCTGGAGTGGATCGACCGCGCCGCGCCGTCCGGCCAGGGCGAGTGGACCGTGCCGGAGGGCCACTATTTCGTCATGGGCGACAATCGTGATAATAGCGAGGACAGCCGGTTCTGGACCCAGACGCACTTCCTGCCGGAGGAGAACCTCCGCGGCAAGGCGTTCCTGATCTGGCTGAACTGCGAGGGTTGGTTCTGCACGGGGAGTTTCGATCCTTCGCGGATCGGGACGTCGATCAAGTAGGGCGCATGGCGCCCTTTGGGGGAATGGCAATGAAGCGCAAGCAGGGCGGTCTCAGCCTTATCGGGTTCCTGGTGGTGCTGGCGGTACTGGGTTTCGCGGCCTACATCGGGATGAAGCTGTTCCCGATGTACCAGGAGTACTACGCGGTGAAGTCGGCCCTGAAGGGCCTGTCCAACGAGCCGGGCGTGGCGGACATGAATCCTGCGCGCATCCAGGACCTGTTCTTCCGCCGCCTGTACATCAACTATTCCGAGAACGTGAAGCCGCAGAACGTGAAGTTCGAGCGCGCCGACGGCGGCTGGGTGATGAACGTCAGCTACGAGGTGCGTCGTCCGCTGGTCTACAACCTGGACGTGGTGGGCAACTTCGACGCCAGCCAGGCGCTTACCCGGCGCGGTGGTAGTGGCGAGGAATGACCGCACCGTAGTGCGCGACCGGATCGGCCATGCGTTCGCCGATCCGTCGCTGCTGCAACAGGCGCTGACCCACCGCAGCGCCGGCTCCCCGCACAACGAGCGGCTGGAGTTCCTCGGCGACGCGGTGGTCAACCTGATCGCCGCGGAGGCCCTGTACCAGCGCTGGCCCAAGGCCGACGAGGGCGTCCTCACCCGGGCCCGTGCCGAACTGGTCCGCGAGGCCTCGCTGGCGGTCATCGCCCGCGAGCTGCAGCTGGGCGAGCGCCTGACCCTCGGGCCGGGCGAGCTGAAGTCCGGCGGCTTCCGCCGCGATTCGATCCTGGCCGACGCCCTCGAGGCGGTCGTCGCGGCCATCTACCTGGACGCCGGCTACGACGCCTGCCGGGCCCACGTGCTGCCCTGGTTCGAGCAGTCCATCGCCGCGCTGCCGGTCGGCCAGCCCGGCAAGGACGCCAAGACCCGCCTGCAGGAATGGCTCCAAGGCCGGGGCAAACCCCTGCCGGCCTACGAGCTGGTCTCCGAAAGCGGTGAGGATCACGCCAAGGTGTTCCTCGCCCGGTGTACCCTGAGCGAGCCTCCGGCCAGCGCCGAAGGGCAGGGCACCTCGCGCCGCCTGGCCGAACAGGCCGCGGCAGCGGCAGTGCTGGAATGGCTGGAGCCCCCGCTCCGGCAGCCATAGACGGTCCAATACGTGAATCCCGGAAACAACGAAGCCTCCCATCGCTGCGGCAGCGTAGCCGTCGTCGGCCGCCCGAACGTCGGCAAGTCCACCCTGGTCAATGCCCTGGTCGGGGCCAAGGTCAGCATCGTCTCCAATCGCCCGCAGACCACGCGGCATCGCCTGCTGGGCATCGCCACGGTGCCGGGCGGCCAGATGCTGCTGGTCGACACCCCCGGCCTGCACCGCCAGGAGGGCCGGTTCAAGGCCTCGGCGATGAGCCGGGTGATGAACCGCACCGCCCGCGGCGCGGTCGAGGACGTCGATGCCGCCGTGCTGGTGGTAGAGGCCGGCCGCTGGGACGAGGAAGACAGCCACGCATTCAAGGTCCTCAGCGACGCCGGCATCCCGGTGGTGCTGGTGGTCAACAAGGTCGACCGGCTCAAGGACAAGAGCACCCTGCTGCCATTCCTGGCCGAGGTCAGCAAGGACCGCCAGTTCGCCGCCGTGCACCCGGTCTCCGCGCTCAAACGCAAGGGCCTGGAGGCGCTGGTGGCCGACGTCCTGGCGCTGCTGCCCGAAGCACCGCCGGTCTACGACGAGGACGAGATTACCGACCGCAGCCAGCGCTTCCTGGCCGGCGAGCTGGTGCGCGAGCAGCTGATGCGCCAGCTCGGCGACGAGCTGCCGTACGCAACCACGGTGGAGATCGAGCGCTTCGCCGAGGACGGCGCCCTGCTGCGCATCGGCGCGGTGATCTGGGTCGAGCGCGAGGGCCAGAAGCCGATCGTGATCGGCAAGGCCGGCGCCCGCCTGCGCGAGATCGGCAGCAAGGCGCGCCAGCAGATGGAGCGGTTGTTCGGGCGCAAGGTGTTCCTGGAGACCTGGGTGCGCGTGCGCGAGGGCTGGTCCGACGACGAGGCCGCGCTCAAGGCCTTCGGCTACGGCCAGGAGTAAGCCGCGGCATGGCCGGCGGCTGCTGACATGCGCATCGAGGGCGAAACCGCCTTCGTCCTGCATGCCCGCCCGTGGCGCGAGACCAGCCTGCTGGTCGAGGTGCTAAGCGAGGGCCACGGCCGCCTGGGCTTGGTCGCCCGCGGCGTGGGTTCGCCCAAGCGGCAGGTGTTGCGTGCCGCGCTGCAGCCGCTGCAGCACATCCGTTTCGACGCGGTGCTGGCCGGGGAACTGGCCCAGCTGCGCGGCGCCGAGGCCCTGGATTCGGCGCCGCGGCTGTGCGGGCAGGTGCAGCTGGCCGCCTTCTACCTCAATGAACTGGTGCTGCGCCTGGCGCCGCGCCAGGACCCGCTGCCGGATCTGTTCGACGCCTACGCCCGCACCCGCGCCGCCCTGGTCGAGGGTGGTTCGCTGGCCTGGACCCTGCGCCGCTTCGAACGCGACCTGCTCGGCGCGCTGGGCGTGGGCTTCGAACTGGACGTGGATGGCGATGGCGAACCGGTGGATCCGGCGGCGCGCTACCGGCTCGACCCGGAGCATGGCGCGCGCCGCCTGCTGAGCGACCGTGGCCATGGCGAGCGCAATGCCGCCGCCACCGGGCGTGCGCTGCTGGCGCTGGCCGCCGACGTGCAGCCGGACGCCGAGGACCTGGCCAGCCTGCGCCTGCCGCTGCGCGCGGTGCTCGCGCACCATCTCGGTCCACGACCGCTGGCCTCGTGGGAGATGGCTGGCCAGCTGCAACGCCTGGGGCGTGGCGCGGGCTGACGGCGGCACGTTCGCCGCCGTTAGAATCGGCGGATGCCATCCATGCCGCAGATCCGCAGCTTCCACGGTCCCGAAATAGAACCATGGCTCGACCAGGTCGCCCGCCTGCGGGTGGCGGTATTCCGCGAGTGGCCGTACCTCTACGACGGCGACAGCGCCAGCGAGTACGAACGCAGTTACCTGCGGCCCTACGTCGACTCTCGCGACAGCGTGCTGGTGCTGGCCCTGGACGAGGGCAGGGTGGTCGGCGCCTCCACCGGGCTGCCGCTGCTGGACGACGCCGATGCCTTCGTCGCACCGCTGCAGCAGGCCGGCCTGCCGGCCGCGCAGGTGTTCTATTTCGGCGAGTCCGTACTGCTGCCCGGCTATCGCGGCCTGGGCATCGGCCACGCGTTCTTCGATGCGCGCGAGGCGCATGCGCGCAGCCTCGGACGCTTCCGCTGGACCGCGTTCTGCGCGGTCGACCGCGAGCCGGAAGATCCGCGCCGCCCGCCCGATTACCGTCCCAACGACGTGTTCTGGCACCGCCGCGGTTACGCGCGCCTGCCGGGCCTGGCCGTGCGCCTGCCCTGGGAGGAGATCGGCCGTGGCGAGGTCGAGCATGCGCTGACGTTCTGGCTGCGCGACTGGAAGGAGAGCCCGTGAAGGTCGCCGCCTGCCGCTACGAAGTCGGCCAGCCCGCGGACTGGGAAGCCTTCGCCGTACGCCAGCGCGCGCTGCTGCTCGAGGCCGCGGCCGCCGGCGCGCGCGTGGCCGTATTGCCCGAATACCTGTCGCTGGAGCTCGCTGCGCTCCATGGCCCGCAGGTGTACTCCGACCTGCACGCTTCGCTGCAGGCGATCCAGCAGCACCGCGCCGCCTGGCTGGCACTGTTTGCCGGACTGGCGCGCGAGACCGGCATGCATGTCGCGGCCGGCAGTTTCCTGCTGGATATCGGCGGTGGCCGCTACCGCAACCGCACCGACCTGTTCGCGCCCGATGGCGGCTACCAGTGGCAGGACAAGCTGCAGCTGACAGGCTTCGAGAAGCGCACCGGGGTGATCGTCCCCGGAGATGCGTTGAAGGTGATGGACCTGGGCGGCGTGCGCGCGGGGATCAGCATCTGCTACGACAGCGAGTTCCCGCTGCCGGTGCGCGCCCAGTACGAGGCCGGCGCGCGCCTGCTGCTGGTGCCCAGCTGCACCGATACCGACGCCGGTGCCACCCGCGTGCGCGTGGGTTGCCTGGCACGTGCGCTGGAGAATCGGCTCTTCGTGGCCCAGGCGGTGACCGCGGGCGCGGCGCCGTGGAGCCCGGCGCTGGACGCCAATACCGGCGATGCCGCGATCTACGCCCCGATGGACGTCGGCTTCCCGTCCGATGGGGTCCTCGCCCGCGCCGGCCACGGCCAGACCTGGGCGATCGCCGAACTGGACTTCGACCACCTCGAAGCCACCCGTGCCACTGCCCAGGTCGCCAACGACCGCGACTGGTCCGGGCAACTGGCGCCGGCGATCACCCGCGCGCGGGTCGAGGGCTTCGCCGCGCTGCCCGACCCAGGCGCGACCGACCAGGGCTAGGGCGCCCCCAGCAGCCACAGCGAGCCACCGCCCAGGGCCAGGCCCAGCGCAGTGGCGGCCAGCACATCGCTGGGGTAATGCAGTCCCAGCACCACCCGCGATACCGCCACCGAGGCCGTGAACGGCACCAGCAGCACGGCCAGCGCCGGGTAGTAGGCCAGTGCCACCACGCTGAAGCCGACCGCGTGCAGGGTGTGGCCGGAGGGAAAGCTGAACTCGTCCAGCGGCGTCACCCAGGCGCGGATGCGTCCGTCGGCCGCGAACGGCCGCGGGCGGCGGGTCCAGCGCTTGAGGCCGCGGTACAGGGCCAGCGATACCAGGCTGATCAGCGCCATGTGCATGGCCGCAGCCAGTCCGTGGAAGCCGCCGAGCAATGCCATCGCCGCCATCAGCGCATACCAGAACACGCCATCGCCCAGCCGGCTGGCCATCGCGAAGTAGCCGCGCACCAGCCCGCGTCTGCCCCAGCGGTTGGCACGCCGGCACCAGCTGCGCTCGCGTGCGTCCAGCCGCACGCCGCGGCGCCGGCGCAGGGGCGGGCAGGGCGGACGCAGGGATTCAGGCGGCGAGATGTCCATCACGGGCTCCTTGGCGGGCGAGCTGTGCCAGCAATGCGTCGAAGTCGGCGGCCACCTGCCGCGGATGCAGGCGCAGCACTGCCGCGCGCGCGGCCGCGCCCATGGTGCGGCGCGCGTCGCTGTCGCCCGCCAGCGCCACCGCGCCGGCGATGAAGTCCGGGTCGTCCCGGGCAAGTACGCCATGCACGCCGCCGCGCAGGTGCTCGCGCGCGGCGCCGGCGTCGAAAGCCACCGTCGCCACCCCGCTGGCCATGGCCTCCAGGGTGACGTTGCCGAAGGTCTCGCTGCGGCTGGGAAACAGGAACAGGTCGCCGCTGGCGAAGTGGCGCGCAAGCGCCTGCCCGCGCTGCACGCCGCAGAACACGAAGTCGGGGTTGTGGCGCGCCAGCGCCGCCTGTGCCGGACCATCGCCCACCCACACGAAGCGGGCATCGGGCCGCTGCTGCTGCAGCGCGCGGAATGCACGTACCGCCAGATCGAGGTTCTTTTCCGGGGCGATGCGGCCGACATGGACCACCACCAGGCTGCCGGCACCGGCACCCCACAGGCGCCGCAGCGCCCGGTCGCGGAACACGGGCGACAGCTGGGCGGTATCCACCGCGCGCGCGAGCCGGACGACCCGCTGGAAGCCCTGGGCGCGCAGCATGTGTTCCAGCTCGGCGGTGGGAACCAGGGTCGCGTCGGCCTGGTTGTGGAAGTAGCGCATCCAGCGCAGCGCGCCAGGCTGTAGCCAGGGCAGGCCGTAGTCGCGCATGTAGTGGTCGAAGCGGGTGTGGAAGCCGCTGGCCACCGCGATCCCCAGGCGCCGCGCCGCGCGCAGTGCCGACCAGCCCAGCGGGCCTTCGGTGGCGACGTAGATCGCGTCCGGGCGCGTGCGGCTCCAGTGGCGCCGCAGCACGCCGGCCGCCGGCAGCCCGAAGCGCAGGCCGGGATAGCGCGGCAGCGCCGCGCCGGGCAGCAGCAGGGTGGACAGGCCGTCGTCGCCACCGGCGGCCGCCGGCTGGCTTGGCCGCACGACCTCCACTGCATGCCCGCGTTCGTGCAGCCCCAGGGCCAGCCCGTGCACGGTGAGCGCGACCCCGTTGACCTCGGGAGGCCAGGTTTCGGTGACCAGGGCGTAGCGCATGGGCCGTCTCCGCTTTTGCGGCAAGCCTGGCCGAGGCCCATGCCGCGCAGATGACACGCGCATGACGCCGCGGTGACACGGTCCTCTCGCGGCATGCTGGAGCTGCCACGCGCGCGAAGCGCCAACGGATGGTTCGCGAGCACCAGCCCGCGGCGACGCGGCACCAACGGCCCATGGCTGGCGCCGCATTGCCTGGAATCAGGGGAGCCGCGCCCGCGGATCCCGCGCATGGCTGCGCCGCCGCGCGCGCAACGCCGGTCGAAGCCGACCGCCGCAATTCCGGAGGCCGGGCAGTGGGATCAAGGTCCGACCAGGGCCGTCAGCGAGGACCAGACGCCTCCGGACGCAGCGCCTTCGCCTACGTGCGCGAAGAAGGCGCGCGGCCGGATTCACGGTTGCGGCGGCGGATCCGGCCTGACTGATTGCACCGACAGCACCACGCTGCCATCGCGCAGCCGCGCCTGTACCCGGTCGCCCGCAGCCACCTGCGCAGTGGAATGCACCAGCGCGCCCTCGGCGGTGGTCACGATGGAGTAGCCGCGGGCGACCGTGGCCAGCGGGCTGCAGGCCTCCAGCGAGCGGGCCAGCGCACGCAGCTTGAGCGCATCACGCTGCAGCACGCGGGCGATGGCCGCCTGGGGCCGCGCGCGCAGCCGCTGCAGGCGTTCACGCAAGCGCGCCAGTTGCCGCTGCGGATGGTGCGCGCGCAATACCGCGCCGGCATGGCGCACGCGGGCGTGGTGCTGCTGCAGCTGTTCGCGCCAGCGGGTCTCGAGGCGCCGGCGCAGGGCCTCCTGGCGCTGGCCCAGCAGGCGCAGGCGGTTCCGGGGCGACTGCGCCTGCAGGCGCAGCGCGGCACGGTCGGCACGCTGCATGGCCTGGCGCAGGCGGTGGCCCTGGGTTCCATGCAGGCGCCCGTGCAGGCTGCCAATGCGGGCCAGCAGGTCACGCCGGTCCGGCACCAGCAGTTCGGCGGCGACCGAGGGCGTGGGGGCGCGCACGTCGGCGGCGAAGTCGGCCAGGGTGAAATCGGTCTCGTGCCCGACCGCGGAGACCACCGGCACCGGCGAGTCGGCGATGGCGCGGGCGAGGCGTTCGTCGTTGAACGCCCACAGGTCTTCCAGCGAACCGCCGCCACGTGCCAGCAGGATCGCGTCGTAGCGGCCGCTGGCGCCGGCGCGCTGCAACAGCGAGGTGATCTGCGGAGCGGCGGTGTCGCCCTGCACCAGGCTGGGCAGGATCTCCACGTCCAGCAGCGGGCAGCGGCGGGAAAGCACGCTCAGCACGTCGCGTACGGCGGCGCCAGTGGGCGAGGTGATCACCGCCACGCGCCGCACCCAAGCCGGGAGCGGGCGCTTGCGTGCGGGGTCGAACAGGCCTTCGGCCTCGAGCCTGGCCTTCAGTGCCTCGTAGGCGCGACGCAGCGCGCCTTCGCCGGCCTCTTCCATGTGGTCGAGCACCAGCTGGTAGTCGCCGCGTGCCTCGTACAGGGTAAGGCGGCCACGGGCCAGCACCTTCAGGCCCTCGCGCGGGGCGAACTTCAGCCACTGGCTCTTGGGCTTGAACATCGCGCAGCGCACCTGGGCGCGCGCGTCCTTGAGGTTGAAGTACAGGTGCCCGGAAGCCGGCCGCGTGACGTTGCCCAGCTCACCCTCGACCCAGACCAGCGGGAACGCACTTTCCAGCAGGTCGCGCGCCAGCGTGTTGAGCTGGGCGGGGGTGAGGATGGAGTTCTGCTCGGGCATCACGGGCACTGCAGGCGGCGGGACAGCATAGCGCGGCGAAGTGCGCGGCGCCGGTGACTGGCTGGGGAGGGAGTGAAGGCTGGATGCGAGGAAACCAGCAAACGCAACGGCATCAAGGGCGCTGGCTTCGGACGGGGCCGCGGCAGCGCGTGGGTATGACGCATCGCGCGACTCCGCCGTCCATGGCTCCAACGCGCGACCGCAGGCCATCCATGGCCTGCTTGCGCCATACCCCGGCGTGCCGCGTCTTCCGGCGCTTTGCGGGCCGCGGTTTCGTTCCTGTGGCTCCCCTTCCGGCTGGGAGAGGGGCAGGAGTGAGGGTCGGGTGCCCAAGCGGCGATTCCGCCTTACCCCATGGGAGAGAGGCTTGCAGACGCACTCGACCACCTTCGGTCGTGTCCGTCCCGGGTCCCGGATGCGCTGCGCTTATCCGGGCTACGGATCCCTCCAGCAACCCCGTCGTCCCGGCGAATGCCGCAACCTAGGGAACCCGCATCCAATCCCGACTCACCAATCACCAATCACCATTCACGAATCACGAATCACGAATCACGAATCACGAATCCCATCACCGGCCATGCCGCTCCAGCGCCCAGGCCACGTGCTCGCGAACCAGCGCCGAAGGATGCCCGCGCCGCGACTCGAGTGCGGCAATGACTTCGGGCGTGGTCGGCGCGTTGCCCAGGGCCACGGCGATGTTGCGTAGCCAGCGCTCGTGGCCGCTGCGACGGATCGCGCTGCCTTCGGTGCGGCGCAGGAACTCGTCCTCTTCCCAGGCGAACAGCTGGGCCAGGGTGGCCCGGTCGAGGTCGTTGCGCGCGCGGAAATCGGGTTCGTCGGTGCGCCGCGCGAACTTGTTCCAGGGGCAGACCAGCTGGCAGTCGTCGCAGCCGAAGATGCGGTTGCCCATCGCCGGGCGCAGGTCCGCGGGAATGGCGCCGTCGTGCTCGATGGTCAGGTAGGAGATGCAGCGTCGCGCGTCGACCCGGTAGGGCGCGGTGATCGCGCCGGTGGGACATGCGGGAATGCAGCGGCTGCAGGTGCCGCAGTGCGCGCTGGCCGGCGGGTCCACCGGCAGTGGCAGGTCCAGGTAGATCTCGCCGAGGAAGAACCAGGACCCGCCATCCCGGTCGATCAGGCAGGTGTGCTTGCCGATCCAGCCCAGGCCCGCGTTGCGCGCAAGCGCGCGCTCCAGCACCGGCGCCGAGTCGACGAACACCCGGTAGCCGAAGCTGCCGAATTCCTGCTGCAGGCGCTCGGCCAGTTTCTGCAGGCGGTTGCGCATCAGCTTGTGGTAGTCGCGGCCCAGCGCGTAACGGGCGACATAGGCGCGGCGACCATCGGCCAGGGTCTGCCAGGCGGCCTCGTCGTCCTGGCCGTAGTCCAGGCCCACCGAGACCACCCGCACCGTGCCCGGTACCAGCTCCTGCGGGCGGCTGCGCGCGGTGCCGTGGCGTGCCATCCATTCCATGGTCCCGTACAGGCCCTGGGCCAGCCAGTCGCGCAGATGCGCCTCGTCCTCGGCCAGGTCCACGCCGCTGATGCCGCAGCGCTGGAAACCGTGCTCGCGCGCCAGCTCGCGCACCCGTCGGGTGGCGGCCACGAGATCGATCGCCGCGGGCTCGGCCGGGCTTGCGGGCAGGGTGGGGGACATGCCCCGATTATAGGAGCCGCCCGCCAACGCCGGCCCTGGCGCGGGCTTAGAATTGGCCCATGCCTACGACCGCCACCCTGCTGTTCGACACGCGCGCCGCCCGCCGGATCGACCAGGAGGCCACCGCCATGCTCGGAGGCGACGGCTATGTGCTGATGCAGCGCGCCGGTGCGGCCGCCTGGCGGGTACTTCGCGAACGCTGGCCCCGGGCGCGACGGATCGTGGTTGCCTGTGGTGGCGGCAACAACGGCGGCGACGGCTTCGTGCTGGCCCGGCTCGCGCTGCAAGCCGGGTTCGATGTCCGCGTGGTGCTGCCGGAAGGTGTGGAGCCACGTACGCCGCTGGCGCTGCGCGCGGCCGCCGACTACGCGGCTGCGGGCGGCACCAGTAAAGGTTTTCCCTGCGCGCTGGATGAGGCCGACGTGCTGGTCGATGCGCTGCTGGGCATCGGCTTGGCGTCGGCGCCTCGCACGTCGCTGGCCGCCCTGGTCGAAGCGCTGGATGCCGCGCAGGCGCCGGTGTTCGCGCTCGACGTGCCCTCGGGCATCGACGCGGACCGCGGCAGCGCGCCCGGTGTCGCCCTGCGTGCGGAATGCACCCTGCAATTCATCGTCCACCACGCCGGTCTTCGTACCGGTACAGCGCTGGACCATGTGGGCGAGCTGCTGCTGGACACGCTGCAGGTCGATGCCGCCGATTACGCGGAACATGCCTCGCCCTGCGCACGCCTGCTCGATGCCTCCGCGCTGGGCCAGTGGTTGCCGCCGCGCCTGCGCGACAGCCACAAGGGCCGCTCCGGACACGTGCTTTGTGTCGGTGGCGACCATGGTGGCGGTGGCGCGGTGCTGCTGGCGGTGGAAGCCGCCCTGCGCAGCGGTGCCGGACTCGCCAGCGCCGCGACCCGCGAAGCGCACGTGACCGCACTGCTGGCGCGACGCCCGGAGGCGATGGTGCATGCGGTGGAGGATGCCGACGCGCTGGTGCCATTGCTCGGCCGCGCCAGCGTGATCGCCTGCGGCCCGGGCCTCGGCCGCAGCTCATGGTGGGGCGCGCCGCTCTACCGCAAGGTGCTCGAAAGCGCGCTGCCACGCGTGCTTGATGCCGATGCGCTGAACCTGCTGGCCGAAGCGCCGGTGCAGCCGGGCGACGCGATCCTCACCCCGCATCCGGGCGAGGCTGCTCGCCTGCTCGGCAGCAGCATCGCCGAGGTGCAGGCCGACCGTCATGCAGCGGCTTCCGCACTCGCGCAGCGCTACCAGTGCGTGGTGGTGCTCAAGGGTGCCGGCTCGATCATCGCCGCGCCGGGCGAGCTGCCCTGCGTGCTGGATGCCGGCAATCCGGGCATGGCTACCGGCGGCATGGGCGACCTGCTCACCGGCACCATCGCCGCGATGCGTGCGCAGGGCCTGGACGCGTTCCAGGCTGCATGTGCCGGCGCCCTGTTGCACGGCCTCGCCGGCGACGCCGCGGCAGGCGAGGGCGGCCAGCGCGGCCTGCTGCCGTCCGACCTGCTGCCGTGGCTGCGGCGGTTGGCCAATCCCCCTTCTTCGCAGGCAGTTTCCTGATGCAGATCGAACTTCCCGGCCCCGAGGCCACCGACGAACTGGGCCACGCCCTGGCCGCGAGCCGGCCGCCGCGTGCGGTGGTCCACCTGCATGGCGACCTTGGCGCCGGCAAGTCGAGCCTGGCGCGCGCCCTGCTGCGCGCCCTGGGCGTACAGGGGCCGGTCCGCAGTCCCACCTACACCCTGGTCGAGCGCTATCCGGTTGCCGGTGGCGAGGCCTGGCACCTGGACCTCTACCGCATAGCCGATGCCGGCGAACTGGATTTCCTTGGCCTGGACGGCGACGAGGCCACGCTGTGGCTGGTCGAGTGGCCCGAGCGCGGCCTCGGTGCCCTGCCAAAAGCCGACCTGGCCGTGCATCTGGCGGTTGCCGGGACAGGACGTACCGCGCGGCTGGAGGCGCTGAGCCAGGCGGGCCACAACTGGCTGGCCGGGCTCGACCTGAATGGGCGGTTGCAGCCTCTTCCTGCCGGTTGATCGCAAGAAGGTTCCCCAGGTGGCGGATTCATAAGGGAATTTCACTTGCAATGCACGCGGGCAGATGGTTGAATCCGGCCCATGTGCCATCTGGTCGCCCGAATCGGCGTGCTGGCGGCGGGCCTCGCGCTCGCCGCGGCCGGCTGCGTGGGCGAGGCGCTGGCCGGCGAGATCAAGGGCCTGAGCCTGCAGCAGGGCGCCACCGGCACCCGTGCCGAGGTCCAGCTGCAGGGCGCTGGCGAGTTCAAGACCATGACCCTGGCCGGCCCCCACCGCCTGGTGGTGGATCTGCCCGAGTCCCATGCCGCTGCCGGCCTCAAGCTGCCCGCGCCCACCGGTCTGGTGACCGGCGTGCGCACCGGCCAGCCGGTGCCTGGCACCTACCGCATCGTTTTCGAGCTGGCCGAGCCCGTGGCCAGCCTGCCGGTGCGCACCGAATCCATGCCGGGCGGCGCCCGCCTGGTGATCGAATGGCCCGGCGATGGACCGGCCCGACCGGCGGCGACGGCCACCGCGGCTGCCCGGGCTACCGCCGCCGCCGGCGCCGCGACAGGTGCCGCTACGGCGCCAGCCACCACCAGCCCGGTTCCCGCCACCGCTACCGCCAGTAACACCGCGGCCAGCGATGCCGATGCCCGTGCCGAAGCCGCGCGTGCCACCGCCCTGCTGACCGCGCAGGTGGTGCAGGCCGGCCGTGCGAACCCGCCGGCCGCGCAGGCGGTCGTGCCCGCCGCCTCGACGCCTGGGTCGACCACCGCGACTGCGCCTGCTGCGCCCGGCGTGTCGCCGCAGGCGATCCTCGAGGGTCGTGCTGGCGCCAGCGTGGCATCGGCCCCGTCTCCTGCTTCCACTTCGCCCGCGACCCCGGCCACTGCGACCCCGGATACGGAGAGCGTCGCCGCCGCCCCGGCGCCGGTGCGCGCGCTGCCCAATGCCTCCTCGGCGCGGCCGCTGGTCGTGGCGATAGACGCCGGCCATGGCGGCCAGGATCCCGGCGCCGTCGGTCCGACCGGCAAGCGCGAGAAGGACGTGACCCTGGCCATGGCGCGCGAGCTGGCGCGCCAGGTCAACGCCACGCCCGGGCTGAAGGCCTTCCTGGTGCGCGACAGCGACGTGTTCATCCCGCTGCCCATGCGCGCCCAGCGCGCACGTGCGGCCAAGGCCGACATCTTCATCTCGATCCACGCCGACGCGGCCGAGAACCGCAACGCACGCGGCTCCTCGGTGTACGTGCTCTCCACCAAGGGCGCGTCCTCGCAGCGTGCGCGCTGGCTGGCGGACAAGGAGAACGCGGCCGACCTGGTCGGTGGCGTGCGCCTGCAGCAGACCGAGGCCGTGCTCGCGAACGTGCTCCTGGACCTGGCCCAGAGCGGCCACATGCGTGCCTCCGAGGACGCGGCGGTGCACGTGCTTGGTGGCCTCAAGCGCGTGGGCAACAACCACAAGCCGAACATCGAGCGCGCCAACTTCGCGGTGCTGCGCACCTCGGACATGCCGGCGATGCTGGTCGAGACCGCCTTCATCTCCAATGCGGAGGAGGAGGCGCGCCTGGTCGATCCATCGTTCCAGCGCAAGGTGGCTGGCGCCGTGCTCGACGGCATCACCACCTACTTCAGCCGGCAGCCGCCGCCGGGCACGCTGTTCGCGATGCGTGCCGAGGCCGACCTGGTCGCCGCAAGCGGGACCGGCGGCACGCCCTGATCCATACGCCGGGCCGGCGTGCCGCCACCGCGGCGGCTATCATCACGCCTGATTCTCCTGACGGCCGCGTGCCGCCGTGATGCCGTGCCGATCCGACCGCTTCCCGACACCCTGATCAACCAGATTGCCGCCGGCGAGGTGGTCGAACGCCCGGCCTCGGTGGTCAAGGAGCTGGTGGAGAACGCGCTGGACGCTGGCGCGACGCGGGTCGACATCGACCTGGAGGAGGGCGGCATCCGCCTGATCCGGATCCGCGACGATGGCGGCGGCATCCCGCCGGAGGAACTGCCGCTGGCGATCAGCCGCCACGCCACCAGCAAGATCGCCTCGCTCGACGACCTCGAGGCGGTGGCCACGCTCGGCTTCCGCGGCGAGGCGCTGCCCTCGATCGCCTCGGTCAGCCGCTTCATGCTGGCCTCGCGGCCGCGCGATGCCGAACACGGCGCCGCGCTGCACGTGGACGGTGGCCGGGTCGGCGAGATCGTGCCCAAGGCGCACGCGCCGGGCACCACGGTCGAAGTGCGCGAGCTGTTCTACAACGTGCCAGCACGGCGCAAGTTCCTGCGCGCCGAGCGCACCGAGCTGGGCCATATCGAGGAATGGCTGCGCTCGCTGGCGCTGGCCCGTCCGGATGTCGAGCTGCGGGTCAGCCATAACGGCAAGCCCTCGCGCCGCTACCGCGCCGGCGACCTGGACGCGGCGGCGCGCCTGGGCGAGACCCTGGGCGAGGACTTCGCCCGCAGCGCCCTGCGCATCGACCACAGCGGCGCCGGCCTGCGCCTGCATGGCTGGATCGCGCAGCCGCACTACTCGCGAGCCAGCGCCGACCAGCAGTACCTGTACGTCAACGGCCGCGCGGTGCGCGACCGCAGCGTCGCCCACGCGGTGAAGCTGGCCTACCAGGACGTGCTCTACCACGGCCGCCAGCCGGCCTACGTGCTGTTCCTGGAACTCGATCCGACCCGGGTCGACGTCAACGTGCATCCGGCCAAGCACGAGGTGCGCTTCCGCGACGCGCGCCTGATCCACGACTTCGTGTTCCGCACCCTGCAGGAAGCGCTGGCGCAGACCCGCGCCGGCGTCGAGACCGGCGTGGCCGCCAGCGCGATGCCGGGGCAGGCGCCGATGGGCTGGCAGCCCTCCGCCTCCGCCGCACCGTCGCCGCTGGACAACGGTGCCGGCGCGCGTCCCTTCGTGCCGTGGACACCGGCCCCGCAGCCGCTGGGCCTGCGCGTGGACGAGGCCGCGGGCGCATATGCCGCGCTGTATGGCGAGCCGGGCAACAGCTCCGGCGCCTCGGCCATGCCGGTGCTGCCGCGCCAGGACATGGCGCTGCCTGAAGCCCAGGGCGAGGTGCCACCGCTGGGCTACGCCATCGCGCAGCTGCACGGCATCTACATCCTTGCCGAGAACGCCGAGGGCCTGGTGGTGGTGGACATGCACGCCGCCCACGAGCGCATCGGCTACGAGCGGCTGAAGACCGCGCACGACGGCATCGGCCTGCGCGCACAGCCGCTGCTGGTGCCGCTGTCGCTGGCGGTGGGCGAGCGCGATGCCGACGTCGCCGAACGCGAGTCGGAGACCCTGGTCCAGCTCGGCTTCGAGGTCACCCGCAGCGGCCCGCAGACCCTGGCCGTGCGCAGCGTGCCGGCGCTGCTCGCGCATGCCGATCCCGAGGCGCTGCTGCGCGACGTGCTGGCCGACCTGCGCGAGCACGGCGCCACCCGCCGGGTGGCCGCCGCGCGCGACGAGCTGCTTTCGACCATGGCCTGTCATGGCGCGGTGCGCGCCAACCGGCGCCTGACCATTCCGGAAATGAACGCCCTGTTGCGTGACATGGAAGCCACCGAGCGTTCCGGGCAATGCAACCACGGCCGCCCGACCTGGGCGCGCTTCAGTCTGGGGGAGATCGATCGATGGTTCCTGAGGGGAAGATGAGGTTGGCGCGGGCCATGGGGATGGCTGCGCTGCTGGTGCTGGCCGCGGGCTGCGGTGGCGGCGATGGCCAGGGCGCCGGTGCCGACGACGCGGCGCTGGCGGCAGCCAACAGGGCGTTCCAGGCCGAGGAGCAGAAGTGGCGCGACCAGCGCCTGGAGGAACTGCTGCGCCCGGATGGCTGGACCAGCCTGGTCGGCCTGCACTGGCTCGAGCTCAAGGCGCACTACATCGGCAGCGGCGAGCGCATCGGCAACACCATGCGCATGGCCTTCGGCCCGGCGCGCATGGGCCTGGTGACCCGCGACGGCCAGGGCCGTTACTGGTTCGAGCCGGAGCAGGGCGTCGAACTGACACTCAACGACGAACCGCTCAAGGGACGCACGCGGCTGTACAGCGACCGCGACTCGGAGCCGGCGGTGATCGGCTTCGACGAGGGCAAGGGCAAGCTCAACCTGGTCCAGCGCGGCGACCGCCACGCCCTGCGCGTGCGCCACGCCGATGCGCCGACCCGGCTGCAGTTCGCCGGCCTGCAGTACTGGCCAGCCGATCCGTCCTGGCGCATCGAAGGCCGCTTCATTGCTCATCCGCCGGGCAAGACCCTGCCGATCGCAGACATCGTCGGCACCCAGGGCGAATCACCCAACCCCGGCGCGGTGGAGTTCGAACGCGACGGCCAGGTCTATCGCCTCGAGGCACTGGGCGGCCCGGATGAAGGGCTGTTCTTCGTACTGGCCGACCGCACCAGCGGCCACGGCAGCTACCCGGCCGGGCGTTTCCTCGATGCACCCTGGCCCGGCACCAGCGGCAAGGTGGTGCTGGACTTCAACCGCGCCTACAACCCGCCGTGCGCGTTCACCCTGTTCGCCACCTGCCCGCTGCCGCCGCCGGAGAACCGGCTGGACCTGGCCATCACCGCCGGCGAGAAGAACTACACCGGCAAGGTGCACTGATGCGTCGCCTCGCGGTGGCTGTTCCGCGCCCGCGCCGGTTCGCCGGCCTGGCGGCGCTGCTGCTGGGATTGCTGCTGTCGCTGCAGGCCCTGGCCGCGCCGCCGAAACCGCTGCTGTGGAAGGTCTCCGACGCGGACAATGCGGTCTACCTGCTCGGCTCCTTCCACATGCTGCGCCCGGGCGACTATCCGGTCGCCCGCGAGGTGCAGGAGGCGCTGGCCGGCGCCGGAAGCGTGGTGTTCGAGCTGTCGCCGGACGAGGCGAACTCGCCCCGGCTGGCGGCCACCATGGTGCAGGCGGCGCAGCGTAAGCGGCCCGGGACGCTCGAGGGCGACCTCGGCCCGCGCCTGTCGGCGCGCCTGCGCGCATATGCCGATGCCAGGGGCCTGCCGCTGGAGCGGCTGTCCGGCTTCGATCCGTGGTTCGTCGGCCTGACCCTGTCGCTGCTGCAACTGCAGCAGCAGGGCCTGGATCCGGCACTGGGCCTGGACCGGCACCTGATGGACGCCGCAGCCGCCGCCGGCAAGCCCACCGCCGGGTTGGAGACGGGTGCCGCCCAGATCGCCGCCCTGTCCGGGATGCCGGTGGACGCGCAGCTGCAGATGCTGGAGCAGGCGCTGGACCAGGCCGAGGCCGGGCCTGGCTCGATCGAATCCATGCATCGCGCCTGGCGCAGCGGCGATGGCGACGCGCTGTGGCGGCAGATGGGCGCGGACCTGGAGCGCGAGCATCCGGCCCTGTACAGGCGCATCAACGTCGACCGCAACGAGGCCTGGCTGCCGCAGCTGGAAGCGCGCCTGGCGCGCCCGGAAGGGGACACCCTGGTCGTGGTGGGTGCGTTGCACCTGCTTGGCCCCGATGGCCTGGTCGAGCGCCTGCGCGCGAAGGGTTACAAGGTCGAGCGCGTGTGCCGGGACCGCGCCCGCTGAGGCCACAACCCTGGCGGCGCCACGCTCAGGCCGCCGGCGCCGGTTCCATCACGATGCAGTCCACCGGGCACGCGGGCACGCACAGCTCGCAGCCGGTGCACAGTGGATCCAGCACCACGTGCATCAGCTTGGCGCCGCCGATGATGGCGTCCACCGGGCAGGCCTGGATGCACTTGGTGCAGCCGATGCAGTCGGCCTCGATGACCACCGCCACCGCCGGTGGCTTGCAGCTGCCGCGGCTGCGGTCGTAGGGCAGGGGCGGCACGCCCAGCACCCGCGCCAGCGCCAGCGCGCCCTCGTCGCCGCCGGGTGGGCAATGATCCGGCCCGGCCTCGCCGGCGGCCATGGCCTCGGCATACGGGCGGCAGCCCGGATAGCCGCACTGGCCGCACTGGGTCTGCGGCAGCAGGCGGTCGAGGCGTTCGACCAGGGGCGGAAGCGGGAAGGGCATGCGTGGACGGCGTTGCGGGCCGGGCATTATCGCCGCTGCGTAGCCTGTACACACGCTCCCGGGCGGGCGATGCTCGTCGCGGAACCCAGGAGGGACGCGGATGAAGGCGTGGATGTTGGCATTGGCATCGGTCCTGGCTGCGCAGGCGGTGGCGCAATTGCCATCCCACGGTGCGTATCCGGTGCAGGTGCAGGAGTTTGCTGCGCCGGTCGTGCCGCTCATCGAGGATGCAAACCTGCGCGAACTGGAACCGGTGCTGCGCGAGGCCCTGTCCGGCGTGCCGGACTTCGCCGGCGACCAGGTGCTGGTGCAGTGGGGCTGCGGCAGCGACTGCCTGCGCCTGCTGGCCGCCGACCGCGGCAGCGGCGGGCTTGTCGTGCTGCCAGCGGTGGCCTGCTGCTGGGAGGGCGAGGGCGAGATGCTCGACTATCGCGCCGACAGCCGCCTGCTGGTGCTCAACGGCAGGCTAGACACCGCGCGCGGGCACGGCCGCCACTACTTCGTGTTCGAGGACGGGCGCTTCGTGCCCGTGGGTTTCGAGCCGGTGCCCGCGCCGGGGGATTGAGCCCGGGCAGTCAGGCGACGCGCTGGCCGCGCCACCAGCGCTCGTGGGCCAGGGCCAGCATCGCCCGGTCCTCGCTGCTGTCGCCGTAGGCGTGGATCCGGGTGTAGCGCGACAGGTCGTAGCGGGCGCGGATGTCGGCGACCTTGTGCGCACCGCGGTCGCCGCCGGCATAGCGGCCGGTCAACCGGCCGGCCTCGCTTTCCAGGCGATTGCAGATCCAATCCACGCCGTGGCTGCGGCACCACGGTTCCAGGTAGACGTCCAGCGAGCCCGACACGATCACCACCTCATGCCCGCGGGCACGATGCTCGGCGATGCGCCCGAGCATTTCCGGACGCACCACCCGGGGCAGGACATCGCGGGCGTAGTCCGCGCCGATGGCGGCGATCTCCGCGGCGTCGCGGCCGTTGAACACCTTGCGGGTCACCCGCACCCGCAGGGCGGACGCCGACACCAGCCCGAGCCGGTAGCCGGCCACCCAGGGGCCGACGCTCCAGCGCGAGCTGGCCAGCTGCTCAGGCGTGGCGACGTGGCGCATGAAGCGGCCATAGGTGTCGCAGGTGGTGACGGTGTGGTCGAAGTCGACCAGGGCCAGTTCCATTGGCATGCCTTGCGGTTGGAACACGCGGGAGGACTTCGATGCGCGGCGCGGCAGGATCGCCGCGCTGCGCGGAGGAGCGGTCGCGCGACCCCTCCTTGCCCGCGCTCGTGGCGCGGACGATTGCGACGGGTGCGGGCCTCAGCGCACCGGCATGCCGGCCTGGGCGCCTTCGTCGGCATCCAGCAGGGCCAGGGCGCCGCCGTCGAAGCCGGCCGACAGGATCATGCCCTCGCTGATGCCGAAGCGCATCTTGCGCGGGGCGAGGTTGGCGATGAACACCACGCTGCGGCCGACCAGCTTCTCCGGCTCGCCGTAGCTGGAGCGGATGCCGGAGAAGATCTGGCGCTGGCCCAGTTCGCCGGCGTCCAGCAGGAAGCGCAGCAGCTTGTCCGAACCCTCGACGAAGCCGCACTCCAGCACCTTGCCGATGCGCAGGTCGAGCCTGGCGAAGTCCTCGATGCCGATGTACTGCGGCGCGTCCGCGGCCGGTGCAGCCGGCGCGGCCTCCTTCTTCGCCTCGGCCTTCTTCCCGGGCTGGGCGGGGGCGGGAGCGGCGGCGAGGGTGTCCTTGGAGGCTTCGGTCATGGCGTCGATCAGCTTGGGGTCGATACGGGTGAACAGGGGGGTGTAGGCGGCCACGGTGCGGCCGGCCAGGTCGATGCGGCGGTCCACCGCCAGGGTGGTGCCCAGCCAGGCCTCGGCGCGGGCGATGATGCCCGGCACGATCGGCTTGAGCACGCCGGCGATGTCGGCGAAGGCCTGGATGGCGGTGCTCAGCACCAGGTGCAGGTCGGCGCGCCGCGCCGGGTCCTTGGCCAGGGCCCACGGCGCGGTGGCAGCGATGTATTCGTTGGCCATATCGGCGGCCGCCATCGCATTACGCGTTACCGCCGCAAAATTGTCCTCGGTGTAAAGCTCCGGCGCGGTTTCGATTCGTCCGCGTACATTGGCGAGCAGCTGGCGTGCGGTCTCGGCCCAGCCTTCCGAGAGGTCGCCGGTCTCATCAACTAGCGCTGGGGGCGTGGCCAGCACGTTGCCGAAATGCACGTCCAGCAGCCTGGCGCAGCGGCTGGCGATGTTGGCGAACTTGCCTACCAGGTCGCTGTTCACGCGGGCGACGAAGTCCGACAGGTTGAGGTCCAGGTCGTCCACGCCGCCGGAGGACTTGCAGGCGAAGTAGTAGCGCAGCGCGTCCGGCTCCAGGCCGACGTCCAGGTAGGTGCGGGCCATGATGAAGGTGCCGCGCGACTTGGACATCTTGGCGCCGTCCACGGTCAGGTAGCCATTGACGTGCAGGCGGTCCGGCTTGCGCAGGCCGTTGCCTTCCAGCACCGCCGGCCAGAACAGGCCGTGGAAGTTGACGATGTCCTTGCCGATGAAATGGTGCAGCTCGGCATGGTCGCCCGGCTGCAGCAGCCGTTCCATCGCCGCCTCGTCGAAGCCGGCCTTGTTGCCGCTGCGGGCCAGCGCCAGCAGGCTGGAGAAGTAGCCGATCGGCGCGTCGAGCCAGACGTAGAAGTACTTGCCCGGGTGGCCGGGGATCTCGAAGCCGAAGTAGGGCGCGTCGCGGGAGATGTCCCAGTCGCGCAGGCCGCCTTCGCCCTCGATCCACTCGGCCAGCTTGGCCTTGACGCCGGGCAGGGCGACGTCGCCCCTGAGCCACTCGCGCAGGCCTTCGGTGTACTGGCCGAGCTTGAAGAAGAAGTGCTCGGAAGCGCGCAGCTCCGGGGTGGCGCCGGAGACGGCCGAGCGCGGGTCGATCAGGTCGGTCGGGCCGTAGGTGGCGCCGCAGGCCTCGCAGTTGTCGCCGTACTGGTCCGGCGACTTGCACTTGGGGCAGGTGCCCTTGACGTAGCGGTCGGGCAGGAACATCGCCTTGACCGGGTCGTAAAGCTGCTCGATCGAACGCCGCTCGATGCTGCCGCGCGCGTCCAGCGCGGCGTAGAAGCGCTCGGTCAGGGCGCGGTTCTCGTCCGAATGGGTCGAGTGGTACCAGTCGAAGTGGACCCCGAAGTCCTGGAAGTCGCGCTCGTGGCCGGCCTTGGTCGCGGCGATGAAGGCCTCGGGCGTGACCCCCGCCTTCTCGGCGGCGAGCATGATCGGCGTGCCGTGGGTGTCGTCGGCGCAGACGTAGTGGACGGTCTGCCCGCGCTCGCGCCGCGCCCGCACCCAGATGTCGGCCTGGATGTAGCCGACCAGGTGGCCCAGGTGCAGCGGGCCGTTGGCGTAGGGCAGGGCGTTGGTGACCAGGGTGGAGCGGGACATGGGGAAACCGGGCACGGAGGGCCGGCCATTATCGCACGTGGCCGCTGCCGGGCCTTGCGCGGTATCCACCGCCCGGAACGCAGCGACCCGGCCTGGGCCGGGTCGCTGGAAGGAACCCGCGGTCGGTGGGGCTTACTGGCGTTCCCAGACCTGCGACTTGCAGATGAAGGCGATGCAGCCGGAAACCTCCAGCTTCCTGCCTCCCTCGACCAGCTCCATCTTGGACTTGTAGACCTTGCCCTCGTCCGGCTTGAGGATGGTGCCGCCGGCGTACTTGCCGCCGCCCTCGGCCTTCATGCCGCGGATGATCTCCATCCCGGTGATCGGCTTGCCCTTGCGGTCGTCCTTGCAGTTGTCGCAGGTCGGATTCGGCTTGGTCGGGTTGATCAGCTCGACGATGCGACCGCTCAGGGTGCCGTTGGCGGCCTGGGTGATCTCCACGTAGGACTTGGGCTTGCCGGTTTCGCCGTCGATGGTCTTCCAGCGGCCGACGACCGGATCGGCGGCCGAGGCCACCGCGGCCAGGGCCATCAGCGGCACGGCGATCAGGCCGGCCAGCAGGGTCTTGCGCATGTTTTCCTCCCTTGGGTTGGTCCGCCAGCCAAGGCGGGCCTGGTCCACTTATACCAGCATCCGCTTGCGTACGGATGACCGCCGGCGCCCCTCGCGCCGGCGGTTCCGCTGGCGGTCAGAGGCCGGTGCCGCCGCAGTCGCTGGCCAGGTAGTTGTCGATGATGCGCAGCTGGTCGGCCATGATCCGGCGGGTCCAGGCCGGGCCGTGGGCGTAGTCCTTGATCTCGTGGTAGACCACCGGCTTGCCGGCCGCCTTGGCCTTGTTCACGAACCACTCGGACTGTTCGATCGGCACGGTCTGGTCGCGATCGCCGTGGTAGACCATCAGCGGGATCTGCATCTGCTCGGCCTTGTCCAGCGGGCTCAGGCCGTCGACCGTCGGCGCCTGGGCCTGGCGGAAGAACGGGTTGGTATAGAAGCGCGACCAGATACGGCGGATGTCGGACACGCCGGCGCCGGCGATGGCGCACTTGTACAGGCCGTTCGGGCGCACCGAGGCGGCGAACGCGGCGTAACCGCCGTAGGAGAAGCCGAACATGGCGATGTGGCCGGGCTTGGCCAGGCCCTGGTCGATCAGCCACTTGGCGCCGTCGTCCTTGTCATCCTGCATCTTGCCGCCCCACTCGGCGTCGCCGGCCATCCACAGCTTGCGGCTCCAGCCCTGCGAGCCGCGGTACTGCGGGCGCAGCACGACGTTGCAGCGCGAGGCCAGCATCGGCACCCACATGGAGCCGTCGAAGTCCATGGTGTCGCGGGCCCAGGGGCCGCCGTGCGGGTGGATCACGGTGTTGTACGGACCGGGACCGCACAGCTCCGGGTTCGGACGGGTCAGGAACGCGGGGATGTCCAGGCCGTCGCGGGCCTTGTAATAGACCAGCTCGGTACGGCCGAGGGCGCGCGGGTCGATGTCCGGGTACTGCTTCGCCAGCAGGGTCAGCTGGCCGTTGCGGAACAGGTGGTACTCCGGCGGCACCGAGGCGCCGTCCACCGAGACCAGGACGGTCGACATGTCCGGGGTCATGGCGATCACGGACAGGTTCTTCTCGACCGGGTACTCGATCGTCGCCGACGCGCCGGTGGCCGGGTCGACCAGGCGCATCTTCTCGTTGCGGATGCCCATGGCCTGGCGCAGGCCGGCGTCGAGCGCGCGCATCTTCGGGTGCACCCACTCGACCTCGTCGCCGCGCGGACCCTGGTAGGTCAGGCCGAGGATCTGGCCGAAGTCCTCGCCCGCGGCGCGGTAGGGATTGGTCACGACGCTGCCGGCGTTGAAGAAACGGTGCTGGAACAGCACTTCCTTGCGGGTGCGGGCGGCGATGTCGTACTCGTAGATGACCGTCTTGTCCTCGCCCTCGTTGCTCTGCACGAAGGCGATGTTCGGGTCGTTGCTGAAGCCGATGATCTGGGTCTGGTCGCGGTTCTTCACGTACGAGCGGAAGTGCTCGACCCACTTTCCGGACGGCTCGCGGAACTCGGCGGAGACGTAGGCGCCGGTCGGGTTCACGTCCTGCTTCAGGCGCGCGCGCAGGTTGCCGTCCAGGTCGGTGACGTAGCCGGCCACGCGCTCCTCGGACATCTGGATGCGCTCGGCCTTGAAGGTGCGCAGGTCGACGCGGTAGACGTCGCCCTCGTTCCTGCCGGTGTTGTTGACCACCAGGATGTGGTGCGGGTCGTTGGGCAGGGAGTCGAGCACGGTCGGGTTGCTCAGCGCCTGCATCAGCTCGGCCTCGCGGGTGGCCGCGCGCGGCTGCGGCAGCGGCTCGCGCCACTCCTTGCCTTCAAGGTCGGTGATCATCAGCTTGCTGATGAAGGTCTTGACCACGCTGCCGCCGCGCAGGTCGTACGGCTGCGTCAGCACCACCGCCAGGCGGTCGTTCTTGATGAACTGCACGGCGCTGAACTTCATGCTCGAGGCGCCGATCAGGGTCGGGGCCTTGTCCAGCGCGTCGGTGTCCCACACCGCGATGACGCGGTCCTCGCCGGTGCCGCGTAGCGCCGCGATGTGGCGGCCGTCGGGGGACAGGGTGAAACCGGAGAACTGCGGGTATGCGGCCATCTGCTCGATGGTCGGGGCGACAGGCTTGTCCGCGGCGAACGCGGGGAAAGCCGCGGCCATCGCGGCTGCGAGGATAAACAACCTGGATCTACTCATTGGCGCCCTCCATGGGTGGCAGAAAACCTTCGCGAGAATATGTAAAAAAGCCGCCGCCCGGAAGGGCGGCGGCTCCTTGTTTCACGGTACTTCTAAACCGATCAGAACTTCTTCGTGAAGCTCACGAAGTAGTTGCGACCGAAGTAGTCGTAGCCGCTGTACAGCGGGGCGTTGCCGATGGCGGTGTAGGCACCGGTCGACACCTTCGGCGGATCCTTGTCGGCGACGTTGCGCACGCCGGCGGTCACGGACCAGTCGTCACCCGAGTACTTCACCGACATGTTGTGCAGGTAGTAGTCGTCCGTCTTCATCAGGTAGGTCGGACGGTAGTCGGTGTCGAAGTACCTGTCGTAGTACGAGTAGCTCTCGGTGGCACCGACCCACTCCACGCCGTAGCGGAAGCGCCAGCCGTTGATGGAGTAGTTCAGGTCCATCTGGCCGGTGTAGTCGGGGGCGCCGACCATGCCGTTGGCATCGCGGTACTCGATGGTCGGCAGGCTCTGGCCACCCTGCTCCAGGAAGTGCGTGACCTGGACGTTGGCGACGAACTCGCCGGCGCCGATGTCACGACCGTAGCGCAGGTTGTAGTCCCAGCCACGGACCTTGTCGCGGGCCACGTTGATGTAGCCGGTGGTCACGGTCAGGGCGTTGGTGGCGTGGCGCTGGACCAGGCCGCAGTAGCCGGCGCCGGCCGAGAACTCGCCCGGGGTCTGGGCATAGCACAGCGACAGGATCTGCGCGCCGGTCAGCAGGGCGACACCGTTGTTGACTTCGGTCTCGAAGTAGTCGGCCGCGAACGACAGGTCGCCGAAGCCGCTGCCGAAGTCAGGCTGGAACACCAGGCCGGCGGTCTTCGCGGTCGAGGTCTCCGCGAACAGGCCGGTCTCGGCGCCACCCTTGGTGAACACCTGGATGCTCTGGGTCTGCTGGAAGTTGTTCGGCAGGCCCAGGCTCTGGCAGTTCAGGTAGCGGTTGCTGGCCTGGTCGGTCAGGCCGGCCCAGCCGTTACACGGGTCGTTGCTCTGGTTGACGAAGCCGCTGCTGGCGCCCAGGTGCTGTTCGAACAGGGCCGGCGCGCGGAACGAGGTGCCACGCGAAGCGCGGAACGACAGCCAGTCGACCGGGGTCCACAGCATGCCCAGCTTCCAGGTGTCATCCGAGCCGTAGGAGTCGTAGTCGGTGTAGCGGGCCGATGCGTTGAAGGTCAGCTCCTGCGCGAACGGCAGGCCGGACAGCAGCGGGATCTCGAACTCGGCATAGGCTTCCTTCACGGCGTCGTCGCCACGGGTCGGGGTCGACGAGCTGAAGCCGTACAGGTTGCTGTTGATCGAGTTGATGTCCGGGGTGTCGTCGATCTCCATCGAGCGGTACTCGACGCCGAACGCGGCGCCGACGGTGCCGCCGAACGGGATGTCGAACAGCGAACCGGTGACGCCGAAGGCGGCGGTCTTCTCGGTGTAGACCGTGTTGCCGCGGGTCCACTGCATGATGTAGTCGCGGTAGGCCTGCGGCAGGTTGCCGGCGATGACGTCGGCGCTCAGGACCGGGGCAGCGACGCAGCCGTCGGAGGCGTCACGGCAGACGAAGCCGCCGTTGCCGTCGGAGACCACGTCCAGGGTCTTGCGGTAGCGGTCGGTCAGGCGGTTCTGGGTCATGTAGTCAGCGTCGGACCGGCCGTAGCTGATGTGACCGTCGTAGTTCCAGCTGCCCGCCAGGTCGCCACGCAGGCCGGCGGTGTAGCGGCCGAAGTCGACCTGCTGCTTGTTGTTGTACAGGCCCCAGCCGATGAAGGCGCGGGCGGCGACGTTGCGACCACCGGTCGAACCGTCGGCCGGCGCGGCCATGAAGGCCGGCAGCCAGGACAGCTCGCCCAGCAGCGGGCTGTTGACCGGGTAGTCGAGGCTGTGCTGCAGGTAGCCGACCTGGCTCGACTCGCGGCGGGTCTGCAGGATCTCGAAGTACGCCTCGGCATTGCCCATGGCGTTCAGGTCGAGGCTGCCCTGCAGGAAGCCGATGATGTTGGTGGTCGGCGAGATCAGCGACTCCTGCTTCATCTTCGGGTCGTAGGTGGTACGACCTTCGTAGTCCACGCCCTCGAAGCCCGGCAGGTCGCCGTCGGTGACGTTCGGGTTCGGACGCCAGCGGTTGAAGTAATCCAGGCCACCCAGGCCCAGGCCCGGCAGCTCTTCCGGATAGTAGGTGCCGTAGTAGCCCAGGCTGCCCAGGCCCGGACGGCCCAGCATCCAGGCGGTGCCCAGGGTGTTGATGGTCACGCCGCCCGCATCCAGGCCCCAGCACTTCGGCTCGCCGGTGGTCGGGTCGATGTAGTCGCCGGCGCCGTAGCGGCCGGTCGCGTCGTCGCGGCCGTACAGCGGGGTCGGGCACTTGCTGGCCCAGTCACGCTGACCCAGCTTGATTTCGTCGCGGTCGTAGATTTCCAGCGAGCCGGACACACGCCAGTTGTCGCCGCTGGTGCCGAACAGGGCGCCCCAACGGGTCTCGGTGCCACCGCCGTTCTGGGTGGCGTTGGTCTGGAACTCGACCGACACGCCGTCGACCTTGCTCTTGGTGACCAGGTTGACCACGCCCGCGACCGCGTCCGAACCGTAGATCGCCGACGCACCGTCCTTCAGGACTTCGACGTGGTCGACCATGATGTTCGGCAGGGTGTTCAGGTCGGCCGAACCGACCGCACCACGCGAGCCGGAGGGCGACATGCGACGGCCGTTGACCAGCACCAGGGTGCGGGTCGCGCCAAGGCCACGCAGCGACAGGGTGTTCACACCCGGGCCGCCGTTGACGACGTAGCCGCCGTAAGCGTTGTTGATCTGGTCGCTGCCGCCGGTGACGGCATTGCTCTGCAGCAGGCCGGCGGTGGAGTTGAAGCCGGCGACGGTCGACTCTTCGCGCGTGATCACCTGGATCGGAGACACCGAGTTGTAGGTGCTCTTGGCGATGCGCGAACCGGTCACCACGATGGTCTGCATCTCGGTGGTGTCGGTCGACTCCTGATCCGCCGAGCTGGTGGCTTCCTGGGCGTAGGCGCCGACCGGGAAGGCCAGCGCGGTGGCCAGGGCCAGAGCCAGCGGGCTCTTGCTGAAGTGGCCTTGGGTGTGACGGGGCATTGCGGATCTCCTGGAAAAACAGTGAGTTGCTTACATTCCAGCGTTACTGCGGAAATGGTTGCGTCCCGATACTAACGCTGAATTTTTGCTAAATGCAACGGGTTCTTAACGTAGGCATCTCGGAACTGTCACGTCCCCGTCGTTGGGCGGATAGATCGGGCTGGTTTAGACTCCGTTTATGAATAGCCAGTCCATGCAGTCCGGCCCGCAGGCCGAAATCGCCCGCGGCATCGCGGAAGGCAACGAACTCCTCCGCCAGCACCGGCCTGCCGACGCGGTCGCCCTTGGCCAGCAGCTCGCCGGCCGCTACCCCGACGTCGCCGCCATCCGCGCCTTCCTGGCCGAAGCCAGCCGCCTGGCCAGCGACCTGCCGGCCGCGATCGGCCATATCGATCGCGCCATCGCCCTTTCCGACGACCCCCAGCACAGGATCAAGAAGGGCTGGCTGCTGTCGCGCGCCTACCGCCGCGACGAGGCCATTGCCCTGGCCGGCGAACTGTCCGCCCAGGCCGGAGGCAATGCCCTGCTGCTGTGGCAGCTGGGCAAGCTGTACTACCACCACAACCAGCTGCTGCAGGCCATCTCGCACTACGAGCGCGCGCTGGCCCTGGAGGAGCGCACGCCGTGGCGCTACGACCTGGCCGTGGCCCGCTTCTATGCCGCCCAGACCGAGGCCGCCGAGCAGGACATCGGGAAGCTGCTGGCCGCCGCGCCGCAGTCCGGATCGGTCCTGTACCTGCGCTCGACCCTGCGCAAGCAGACACCTGCGGACAACCACGTCGAGGACCTGCGTGCACGCCTGGCGCAGGGTTTCGCCCGTACCGAGGACGAGGCCTGCGCGCTCTACGCCCTGGCCAAGGAACTGGAGGACCTGGGCGAGCATGCCGAGTCCTTCGCCAAGCTGATGGCCGGCGCGCGCAAGCGCCGCTCGACCCTCAACTACGATCCCAGCGGTTTCTACGCCACCCTCGACGAGATCAAGCGCCTGGCGACCCCCGAGGCGATGGCCGCGCCTGTCGAAGGCTGGGAGGAGGAGGGCGCGATCTTCGTACTTGGCCTGCCCCGCACCGGTACCACCCTGGCCGAGCGCATGCTGCTGCAATCCGGCAAGGTGGCCAATGCGGGCGAGCTCACCGACTTCGGCTACCTGCTGGGCAACGGCGTCGCCAGGGTGATGGCCTCCAATCCGGGCCTGTCGGTGGCCGAGGCCTCGCTGCAGCTCGATTTCGCCACCCTGGGGCGGGAGTACATGCGCGGCGCCCGCCAGCTGGCCGGCGGCAGCCCGCTGTTCATCGACAAGCTGCCGGCCAACTTCATGTACTGCGGCGTGATCAGCAAGGCGCTGCCCAGGGCGCGGATCATCCACCTGGTCCGCGACCCGCTGGATAGCTGCTACGCCATCCTCAAGACCCTGTTCTTCGGCGCCTACGAGTTCTCCTACGACCTGGAGGAACTGGCCGACTACTACATCGCCTACCGCCGGCTGATGGACCACTGGCACCAGGTGCTGCCGGGCCAGATCCTCGACGTGCGCTACGAGGACCTGGTCACCGATCCGGAGGGCCAGTCGCGCCGTATCTACGAATGGTGTGGCCTGGAATGGACCCCCGAGGCGGTGGAAGTGCCGGACGCGGGCAAGGTCTTCGCCACCGCCAGTGCCGCCCAGGTGCGGCAGCCGGTCCATTCCCGCTCGGTGCGCAGCTCGCGGCGGCACCTGGAAGGCCTGGCGCCGCTGGTCGCGCGGCTCAAGGCCGCCGGCCTGTACGAGGACTGAGCCCTTCCGCCGGAGGGCCGCTAGACTGCCACCATGGAAACCAATACCCCACGTATTCCCGCCCGCGCGGTGCAGGGCGGCCTCTCCCCGCATCCGCGCATCCGCAACGTCATCGCCGTCGGCTCCGGCAAGGGCGGCGTCGGCAAGTCCACCACCGCGGTGAACCTGGCCCTGGCCCTGCACCGGCTGGGCGCGCGGGTCGGCGTGCTCGATGCGGACGTCTATGGCCCCAGCGTACCGGCCATGCTCGGTCTGTCAGGGCGCCCGGAAAGCCCGGACGGCAAGTCGATCGAACCGATGCGCGCGTTCGGCATCGAGGCCATGTCCATTGGCCTGCTGGTCGAGCAGGACACGCCGATGATCTGGCGCGGCCCGATGGCGACCTCGGCGCTGATGCAGCTGTTCTCCGACACCCTTTGGGACGACCTGGACTACCTGGTGGTGGACCTCCCGCCGGGCACCGGCGACATCCAGCTGACCCTGGCGCAGAAGATCCCGGTGGCCGGCGCGGTGGTGGTGACCACCCCGCAGGAGATCGCCACCCTGGACGCCCGCAAGGCCGTGGCCATGTTCAACAAGGTCGACGTGCCGGTGCTGGGCATCGTCGAGAACATGGCGGTGCACGTTTGCAGCAACTGCGGCCACGCCGAGCACGTGTTCGGGCAGGGCGGGGCGCAGGCCATGGCCGAGCGCTATGGCGTGCCGCTGCTGGGCTCGCTGCCGCTGGACCTGCGCATCCGCGAGCAGGGTGACGCCGGCACGCCGGTGGTCGCCTCGGCACCGGATTCGGCACCGGCCAAGGCCTACCTGGCCGCGGCCGAGGCGCTTGCCGCCAGCCTGGCGCAGCGGCCGCGGGCCTCGATCCCGATCGCCTCGAAGTTGCTGGGCTGAAGCCCGGGCGGCCGCGACGGCCGCGGCCGCTGCTCCGCACGCCGGCGGACGGGTGTGCCGGCGCGCGCCTTGCCCCTACAATCGCGCGTTCACGGGCCTTGCCCCAGGGAACCATTGCATGAGCATCAAGAGCGACCGCTGGATCCGGCGCATGGCCGAGCAGCACGGCATGATCGACCCGTTCGAGCCCGGCCAGGTGAAGCACGCCGACGGCCAGCGCATCGTCAGCTACGGCACCTCCAGCTACGGCTACGACGTGCGCTGCTCGCGCGAGTTCAAGGTCTTCACCAACATCAACTCCACCATCGTCGACCCCAAGCACTTCGATCCGAAGAGCTTCGTGGACGTGGTGGCCGACGAGTGCATCATTCCGCCCAACTCCTTCGCCCTGGCGCGCACGGTCGAGTACTTCCGCATCCCGCGCGACGTGCTCGTGGTGTGCCTGGGCAAGAGCACCTATGCCCGCTGCGGCATCATCGTCAACGTGACCCCGCTCGAGCCGGAGTGGGAGGGCCACGTGACCCTGGAGTTCTCCAACACCACGCCGCTGCCGGCGCGCATCTACGCCAACGAGGGCGTGGCCCAGATGCTGTTCTTCCAGTCCGACGCCGACGACGTGTGCGAGACCTCGTACCGGGACCGTGGCGGCAAGTACCAGGGCCAGACCGGCGTCACCCTGCCGCGGACCTGAGGTCCCGCCGGCGGTGGAAAGGCGAAGGGCGCGGAATCCGCGCCCTTCGCGTGTGTGGAGCCTGTTGGCGCCGGGTGCCGGACTCAGCCCGCCCGGGCATCCTCGCGGCGGGGAGCCAGCGGGAGCAGGCGCGACAGGCCGGCAGCGATCAGCAGCAGCGGCCACCAGGTGGCGAGCAGGCGGCCGGCGTCCAGGCCGACACCCAGGTTGTCCAGCAGGAACAGCGTGCCCAGCACGATCAGGACCAGGGCGGGAATCAGGCGGCGGTGCATGGCGGCGTCCTCGGTTGGAATGCCGCCATGGTGCTCCCGGCGCAGGCGGGAATCAGGTGCCGGAAGTCAACACATTGCATCCGGCGCCACCCGCTTACTTGCGCTTGAGCAGCATCACCACGCCGACCACCACCAGCGCGGCCGGCCACCAGGTCGCCAGCAGTGCCCCGATTCCGGTGTTGATCCAGCCCAGGTTGCGGGCCAGGAAAAACAGGCCCACGCCGATCAGGACGAGGGCGGCGAACACGTTGGAACCCATGGGGCGTACCGGTTGTTGGAAGGGCGCCTATCCTAGCCGCGAACGCCAGTGCGCGGCAGCCGCCTGCAACGCATCCGGGGCGTGCCGCACCGCGCTGCCGCTGCCCCAGACCGGGCACGGCCAGGCGGCATCTCCCGGATGTCGGCCGACCAGGTGCACGTGCAGCTGCGAGACGATATTGCCCAGTGCGCCGATGTTGAGCTTGGCGATCCCGGGGGTGGCGCGCAGGACCTGCGAGGCACGGTTGATCTCGGCCAGCAGCAGGCGCTGCTGGTTGCCGTCCAGGTCGATCCACTCGGTGACGCCTGCCACCCGCGGCACCAGCAGCAACCAGGCGAAGCGGGTGTCGTCCATCAGCCGCACCTGCGACAGCGGGCCGTCGGCGACGAACACGCTGTCGGCCGCCAGGCGCGGGTCCAGCTCGAACGCCGCGCTCACTTGAGGTGTTCCGCGAAGAAGGCGAGGGTGCGCTCGCGCGCCAGGCGTGCGCTGGGCTTGTCGTAGGCCTTGGGGTCGACCTCGCGGTTGAAGGCATGGCCGGCGGGGTACGCGTGGACCTCCATCGTCGGCAGCTGACGGCGGTGGGCCTCCACCGCATCGGGCGGGATCGAGGCGTCCTGCTCGCCGAAGTGGAACATCACCGGCGCCTTCGGCGCAGCGACCAGGGCCGGGTCGTCGAGGAACGCGGCATTGCGCGCGCCGTAGTAGCTGACCGAGGGCAGGCCCAGCTTCAGCGCACCGAGCATGGCCAGGGTGCCGCCCCAGCAGTAACCGACCGTGCCCACGCTGCCACGCGGCTCCTTGAAAGCGGCCAGGTAGCGCTGCAGCCGCTGCGCGGCGGCATCGAGTATCTGCAGGGCCGCGTCGAAACCCAGTTCGCCGGCCAGCTGGCGGCCCTTGGCGAAGCCGGCCTCGTCGTAGTCCAGTTCCACCCCGCGTTGCACCGGGTCGAAGAACGACGGCGCGAGCACGGCGTAGCCCTCGGCCACGAAGTCCTCGGCCACGGCGCGGATGTGCGAATTGACCCCGAAGATCTCCTGCACCACCACCAGGCCCCCGCGCGGCGCGGTCGGCGGGCCGGCCTGCCAGGTCGCGACCTGCCCGCGTGGGGTGGCAAGCTGGATCCATTGGCCCATGGCGTCGTCCTCGGTCGGGGGGGGGGCGCCATTATGCGGCCGGCAGGCGTTCCGGCCGCGTCTGCGGCGGGGGCGGGCCGCCGGGACGGCTGCAGGAAGCGCTGCAGCGGGGTGCGGGTATAATCGCGCGCCTCGCGCCCGGCACCGCCGGTGGCGCCCGTCCGTCTCCCCGAGCTTCCCCATGTCCGTGCACAACCCCAAGGTCGGCTTCGTCAGCCTCGGCTGCCCGAAGGCGCTGGTCGATTCCGAACGCATCCTCGCCCAGCTGCGCGTGGAGGGTTACGACATCGTCCCGACCTACGACGACGCCGACGTGGTGGTGGTCAACACCTGCGGCTTCATCGACTCGGCCGTGGCCGAATCGCTGGACGCCATCGGCGAGGCGATGAACGAGAACGGCAAGGTCATCGTCACCGGCTGCCTGGGCAAGAAGTCGGAGATGATCCGCGAGCAGTATCCGGACGTCCTGTCCGTGTCCGGCCCGCAGGACTACACCAGCGTGATGGAAGCGGTGCACGCGGCGCTGCCGCCGAAGCACGACCCGTTCCTGGACCTGGTCCCGGACTACGGGTTGAAGCTCACCCCGCACCACTACGCGTACCTGAAGATTTCCGAAGGCTGCAACCACCGTTGCAGCTTCTGCATCATCCCCTCCATGCGTGGCGATCTGGTGTCGCGGCCGGTGGACGAGGTGCTGCGCGAGGCCGAGCGCCTGGTCAAGGGCGGCGTGCGCGAGCTGCTGGTGGTCTCGCAGGACACCTCGGCCTACGGCGTGGACGTGCGCTACGCACCGGGCACCTGGCGCGGCAGGGAATACGCCACCCGGATGAAGGCGCTGTGCGAGGGCCTGTCCGAGCTGGATGCCTGGACCCGCCTGCACTACGTCTATCCGTATCCGCACGTGGACGACGTCATCCCGCTGATGGCCGAGGGCAAGGTGCTGCCGTACCTGGACATTCCTTTCCAGCACGCCAGTCCGCGCATCCTCAAACTGATGAAGCGCCCCGGCGCGGTCGACAAGACCCTGGAGCGGATCCAGCGCTGGCGCGCGATCTGCCCGGGACTGACCCTGCGCTCGACCTTCATCGTCGGCTTCCCCGGCGAGACCGAGCAGGAGTTCGAGGAGCTGCTGGATTTCCTCGACGAGGCCCAGCTGGACCGCGTCGGTGCCTTCGCCTATTCGCCGGTCGAGGGCGCCAGCGCCAACGCGCTGCCGGGCGCGGTACCGGAAGAGGTCAAGCAGGAGCGCCTGGCCCGCTTCATGGAGCGCCAGGGCGAGATCTCGGCCGCGCGCCTGGAGGCCAAGGTCGGCAGCGTGCAGCGCTGCCTGGTGGACTTCGTCGACGGCGAGCTGGCGATCGCCCGCTCCATGGCCGATGCGCCGGAGATCGACGGCACCGTGCAGATCCAGGACGGCCGCGATGCCGGCCTGCAGCCGGGCGAGTTCGTCGACGTGCGGATCATGGGCAGCGACGAGCACGACCTCTATGGCGAGGTCGAGTACGCCGAGACCGGCGACACCTCGCCGCTGGGCCTGCGGGTGCTCTGAGTTCCGGGCGAAGGCACGACGGAAAGCGGCGCCCCAGGGCGCCGCTTCCGTATCCGGCGATGTGGACCGGTATCGCTCAGGGCGCCTCGTTGGGAACCGGGCCGGAATAGGCCAGGGTCAGGCCGCCGGGACCGATGTTCATCATCCCGGTGATGCTCATCTGCAGCACGTGCAGGGAGACGCCCGCGCGCTCGCAGGCCTGGCGCAGTTCGCCCAGCTCCGGGGTCGCGTGCAGTTCGCCCATCGCTCCGGCGTAGGACACGATCACGTGCGGGGTATGCAGCTGGCCCTCGGCTACCCGTCGCGCCGCGAACTTGAACAGCTTGCCCCAGGACTGGGCGCGGCCACGGTACTTGCTCACCGGGTGGGTGTCGCCCTGGTAGCCGCGGATGATCGGCTTGATCGCCAGGGCGCTGCCCAGGACCACGCTCGCCAGCTTGATGCTGCGGTCGCCGCGCACGCGCGAGCGGGTGCGGGCATAGCCCAGGTCGTCGGGGATGTAATAGGTGTAGGTGCTGTCCACGATCCGCAGCAGCTCGGCGCGGACGTCCTTGGGCGACATCTGCGCGGCGAGCATGTCGCGCAGCGCCATCGCCGCGATGCCGGAACCGGCGAACATGTTGCGGGTATCGATCACCCGGAACTGGAACGGGCGCCGCATGTCGGCGACCTGGCGCAGGCCGCGGATGTGGGCCAGCGCCAGCGAGCTGCCCTCGCTGCATGCGTCATGGATCGGGCTGCGGGTGGAGGTGATCGTCAGGCAGTAGACCGAGTCGTAGTCCAGGGCGAAGCGCTCGATGAAGAAGTTGCGCATCTGCGCGGCATCGAGCGGTATCGACTGGCCGGCCACGCCTTCGCCATTGCCGTTCTCGCGCATGTAGCGCGCGCTGGCCTCCGGGTCGTGCTGGTCGATGTAGGTGCTGCCGCCGATCCTGATCGGGATCGGGATGACCGCCACGTCCGGGTCGGCGAGGAAGTCCGCCGAAACATCGATGGAGGCATCGATCACGATGCCGGTACGGGCCGCCTTGGGCGCGGTTGCCATTGTTTCGGGCGCGAGCGCGATGCTCGCTGGACCGGCCGGGCCGGCGTCGAGTGTTGCCGTCATGCACTTCCCCTGGTGCGTATGAGCGATTCAGGTGGGAAGGTCGCGGGTGGGCGTGGGGACGTCAAGCTACGTCACCGTATGGTGGCACTGAGGCCCATCATTCGTAGCTGACGTCGACCACCACGAAGCGTGCCGGCCCGCCCGGCAGCTGCACCTCGACCTCGTCGTCGATGCGTTTCCTGAGCAGGGCACGGGCCAGCGGCGAGTCGATGCTGATATGGCCCAGCGCGGCGTCGGTCTCGTCCGGTCCGACGATGCGGTAGCGGGCCAGCTCGCCGGTGTCGATCCGCTCCAGTTCCACCCAGGCGCCGAAGAACACCGCCTCCGGATCCGAGGGCGCGGTCTCGACCACGCGCAGGGCGGGCAGGCGCTTGCTGAGGTAACGCACCCGGCGGTCGATCCCCGCCAGCTGCTTCTTGCGATAGGTGTACTCGGCGTTCTCCGAGCGGTCGCCCTCGGCCGCCGCCGCGGCCAGCGCCTTCACCACCTCCGGCCGCTGCACGCGCCACAGGTCGTCCAGCTCGGCCTTGAGCCGGTCATGGCCTGCACGGGTGATCAGGGCGGTGCTCTTCTCGGGGGGCGGACGCCAGCGCGACATGCGGATGCGACAGGTGACGGAGGGGGCGTGATCCTAGCGCCTGTCGGGGTGGGCGGGGAGTCGCGCCGGCTGCGGCTCAACTGCCGCAGTTGAGCTTCCATGGCACGCCGAAGCGGTCGACCACGATGGCGTAGCAGGGCGACCAGAACGTGGGCCGGGGTGCCAGCACCACTTCACCGCCTTCCCGCAGCGCTTCGAAGCAGGCCCGTACCCGTTCCTCCGATTCCAGTCCCAGCAGCACGCAGAAGCCCTGCGGCCGTCGGTACCGTGCTGGCGCAACGTCGCCACCGGCCAGCTCCACCCCGTCGAAGCGGATGTTGGCGTGGAGTACATGCCGCCCCAGCAGCCCCGGCGGGGCCGGCATCGGCGCATCGTCGATGCGCAGCAGGGTGCCGATGCGGCCGCCGAGGTGCCGGGCATAGAAGGCGAACGCCTCCTCGCAACGCCCGTCGAAGTCGATATGGAACGAGAGGCCCATGGCGGCATCCTGTCAGTGGTGGTGGGGCAGGACGCGCGCGTGGCCCGGAGGGATCAGCGCCGGCCGAAGATGCCGCCGAGGATGCCGCGCACGATCTGGTTGCCGATCTGGCCGCCATACTTCTTGCCGACCTTGCCGGCGACCGACTCGCCGATGCTGCTGCCCACGCTGCGGCCCACCGAACCGCCGACGTTGCGCGCGGTCTGCTTGGCCACCGATTCGACCACGCCCTGGCGGCGCCTGGTGCCGAACAGGAACTCGTTGACCTTCTGGCCGAAGCCGCCTTCGCCGTCCTGCTGCGCGGCGGGCGTGCCGGCGGGCGTGGCCGCCTGCACCCGCGCGGCCAGCATTTCCGCCGCCGATTCGCGGTTGACCGGGGTGTCGTAGCGGGTGCCGACCGGGCTGGTGGCGCGCACCCGCGCGCGCTCGGCCTCGGTGATCGCGCCCATCCGGCAGCGCGGCGGCGCGATCTTCGTCACCTGCACCGGCGAGGGAATGCCGCCGGCCTGCAAGGTGCTGACCAGGGCTTCGCCGGTGCCCAGCTGGGGCAGGGTGGCGGCCACGTCCAGCTTCGGGTTGGGCACGAAGGTCTGGGCCGCCGTCCTGACCGCCTTCTGGTCGCGCGGCGTGTAGGCGCGCAGTGCGTGCTGCACGCGGTTGCCGAGCTGGCCCAGCACGTTGTCCGGCACGTCGTCCGGGAACTGCGAGCAGAAGTAGATGCCCACGCCCTTGGAGCGGACCAGCCGCACCACCTGCTCGATGCGCTGGCGCAGTGCCGGCGGCGCGTCGGCGAACAACAGGTGGGCCTCGTCGAATACGAAGGCCAGCTTCGGCTTCTCCAGGTCGCCGACTTCCGGCAGGTTCCCGAACAGCTCGCTCAGCAGCCACAGCAGGAAGGTCGAATACAGCCGCGGCTTTAGGATCAGCTGGTCAGCGGCAAGGATGCCGACCACGCCGCGGCCATCATGGTTGACCCGCATCAGGTCGGCCAGCTCCAGCGCCGGCTCGCCGAAGAACTGCTCGCCTCCATCCTGGGACAGGCGCAGCAGCGCACGCTGGATCGCCGCCACCGAAGGCGCGCTGACCAGGCCGTACTCGGCCGAGACCGCCTTGCGCTCCGCGGCCACCAGGTTCAGCAGGGCGCGCAGGTCGTCCAGGTCCAGCAGCAGCAGGCCCCGGTCGTCGGCCAGCTTGAACACGATGTCCAGCACGCCGGCCTGGGTATCGTTGAGTTCCAGGATGCGCGCCAGCAGGGTCGGTCCCATCTCGCTGACGGTGGTGCGGACCGGGTGGCCGAGCTTGCCGTACAGGTCCCAGAACACGACCGGGCTCGCTTCCGGTGCGAAGTCCTGCACCCCGATCGCGGCGGCGCGCGCGGCCAGCTTCCCGCCGCCTTCGCCGGCCACGGCCAGGCCGGAGACGTCGCCCTTCACGTCTGCCACGAACACCGGCACGCCGATCCGCGAGAAGCCCTCGGCCAGGGTCATCAGGGTCACGGTCTTGCCGGTGCCGGTGGCGCCGGCAACCAGGCCGTGGCGGTTGGCGAGGGCCGGGAGCAGGGTGACCGGGACGTCGTCGGTGGTGCCCTTGCCGAGCAGGATCGGGTCCATGGAGGCCTCGTGGATTGGGTTGCCCGGGATTCTAGCGGCGCCGGCGCGGGTTGCCCCTGTCGCGGGCCCGGGGCTACCCTGCCGGTCGCTCCTGGAAAACCTGCCGATGTCCTCCTGCCCGTCGTTGTTGCGGCCGCTGCTGGCCGTACTGCTGCTCTCCTGCGTCGCCCCCGAAGCCCTTGCCCAGCGTGTCTCCGCCCGTGACCGGGCCGCGGCCGATGCCCTGGTCGCGCGCATGGACCAGGCCGAATCCCGCTACCGCGCCGCCCTGGTGCTCGCCGCCAACGGCGACCCGCGCGGTGCCGACGAGGGCAATGCCGCGCTGGAGGACATGGAGGACGTGATCGACGCCTGCGTGAAGCAGCGCGGCTGCCCGATGTCGGACCTGCTGGCCAGCTACAAGCGCCTGCTCAAGGACGGTATCGACGCCGGCGGCGCCGGTCCGGACGAGATCGGCGATGACGACGAGCTGCTCGAGGCCGATCCGGCCCTGGCCACCGACGTACCCGAGGCGGTGCGCGCCGCGCGCCTGCTGGGCGACGACAACCGCCACGTCCTCGACCGCATGGTCCGCTACAACCCCGCGATCCAGGCCGGCATCCGCCGCTGGCTGACCGACATGCGCCCGCAGCTGATGACCAGCTACGAGAACTACCAGGCCATGCGCCACCTGATGTGGCCGGAGTTCGAGAAGCGCGGCCTGCCGGAGGCGCTGCTGTTCGGAATCCTCGCCAAGGAATCCAATGGCCGCGTGCACTCGGTCTCCCGCGCCGGCGCGGCCGGGCCGATGCAGTTCATGCCCGCCACCGCGCGCCGGTTCGGCCTGGGCCCGGACGGCAGCGGCTTCGACACGCGCTACGACCCGCGCTCGGCCGCCGAGGCCAGCGCCGCCTACCTCAACGAGCGCCTGCGCGAACTCAACAACGATGTCGAGCTGGCCCTGGCCGGCTACAACGGCGGCGAGGGCCGCGCCCTGCGCGTGCACCGCTCCACCGGCGGCTCCGGCTTCTGGAACGTACAGGCTTACGACCAGTTCCCGCCGGAAACCCGCGACTACGTGCCGATGGTGATCGCCGCGGCCTGGATCTACCTGCACCCGCGCCAGTTCGGGGTGACCTTCCCCAAGGTCCATGCGCAGCCGGCAGCGCTGAAGCTGGTACGTCCGGCCAGCATCTATGAACTCACGGTCTGCCTGGGCAATGCCGGCAACCGCGACGGCTACATGCGCACGCTGCGCAACCTCAACCCGCGCTACGACGCCGAGACCGTGATCCCGGCCGGCACCGTGCTGGCGGCGACCGCGCGCGTCGCCAGCCTGTACCACCGCCATTGCGAGGGCGGGCCGCGCGCCGAGCTTGCCCATGCCCTGGTGACCGCGGATCCGAACGCTGCGCTGGAGGGCGCGGGACCGCTGGGCACCGTCGCCGTCGGCAACGTCACCCCGGTTCCCGGCGTGGCCACCACGGTCGCCACCGGCCGGCCGCAGCCGGCCCGGCCCAGGTCCGCGCAGGTGCGCACCTACACGGTGGCCCGCGGCGACACCCTGGGCAGGATCGCCCAGCGCCACGGCTGCAACGTCAAGCAGGTCGCGGCCGCCAACGGGCTCAAGGCGCCGGCCTACGCCCTGCGCCAGGGACAGAAGCTCAAGCTCGTCGGCTGCTCGAAGTAAGCAGGTCCCTTTCGCGCATCAAGGACAGGCCCGGGCAACGGCGCGGGGCCGCGCACGTAGCCGGGTAAGCGAAGCGCACCGCGCCCCTGCGACGTCGGGGCGCTGGCGCGGTCTGGCGCGTCGCCACGCGTGGTACCCCAGATGCGGCCTGCGGCCTTATCCGGGCTACGCCGGAGCCCGTGCATGCGAAGCGCTCCGGGCGCGATGCCGGAGCTGCCGCCGATCAGTGCGCCAGGTGCGCCAGCGCCTGGCCCAGCCGCACCGGCGACTCGGCCTGCAGGCCGGGCGCAAGGTTGGCGGCGCCCGGCGGCAGCAGCACGATCACGGTCGAGCCGTAGTTGAAGCGCGCCATCTCGGCGAAGCGCTCCAGCACGATGCCCTTGCCGCGGTAGTCCTTGCGGGTGATGTCGTCGCCGTATTCGGGAATCTCCACGCCGCTCCAGGCCGTCTCCACGCCGGAAACCAGCATGGCCCCGACCATCACCGAGGCCATCGGCCCGAAGTCGGTATCGAAGTGGCAGACCAGGCGCTCGTTGCGCGCGAACAGGCGCGGCACGGTGCGCACCGCGGCCGGGCCGACGCTGAACAGCCGCCCGGGCACGTGCACGGTCTCGCGCAGGACGCCGGTCCAGGGCATGTGCACGCGGTGGTAGTCGCGCGGCGACAGGTACACCGTGGCGAAGCTGCCGCCGGCGAACACGCGCGCGGCCTCGGCGTCGCCGAGCAGTTCGGCGGCGGTGAACGACTGGCCCTTGGCCTGGAAGATGCGGCCGTCTTCGTCGATCCGGCCCAGCTGGCTGATGCGCCCGTCGGCCGGCATCAGCAGTGCGCGCGGATCCGGATCCGGCGTGCGCGCGCCCGGCTTCAGCGCCCGGGTGAAGAACGCATTGAAACTGGGGTAGGCGGTCGGGTCCGGCTCGGCGGCCTCGCCCAGGTCGACATTGAACTGGCGTACCACCGTGTCGATGAAGCGCTGCTTGAGCTTCGGGTTCTCCGAATAGGCCAGCTGTCGCGCCAGCGAGGACAGCAGGCGGTGGGGCAGGGCCCAGCTCAGGTAGGTGCCCAGGCTCACTGGCCGCGCTCCATGGTGGTCAGCAGGCTGAGGTCGGCGGCGATCGCCTGCGGCTGGAACGGCGGGCGGATCAGGCCGGCCAGGCGGCCCTGGCTGTCGAGCACGGCGATGTTGGCCGAGTGGTCGACGCTGTAGTCCTGCGGGTTCTCGTCGAAGGTCTTGCCCGGCACCTTCATGAAGACGAAGCCCAGCGAGGTGGCGAACTTCTCCAGCGCCGGCACATCGGCGGTGGCGGCCAGGCTGTCCGGGTGGAAGGCGCGGGCGTACTCGCCGGCCTTGGCGGGGGTGTCGCGCTCCGGGTCGACCGACACGAACAGCACGCGCGGGCGCACCGATTCGGGCAGCGACTCCCACTCCTTCTGCGCCCCGGCCAGCTCGGCCAGGGTGGTCGGGCATACGTCCGGGCAGAAGGTGAAGCCCAGGAACACCAGGGTCCAGTGTCCGGCCAGCTCGCCCGGCAGCAGCGGGGTGCCGTCGGACTGGCGCAGGTTGAACGGCGGCAGCTCGCGCGGTTGCGGCAGCAGGGTCACGGTCTGCAGGGCGGGACCGGCGGGCGCGGCGTCGCGGTCGAGGAGGTGGCGCGCGGCCAGCAGGCCCAGGCCGGCGGCGAGCGCGACGGCGAGGATGTAGCCGAAGGTGCGGTTGAACATGGCGTCAGCGTCCGTGGGGCGTGGCGTCGGGCCGGCCATGATAGCCGTTGCCGGGGAAAAGGCGGCCGTTGCCCTATAATTCACGGCCCTTTCCAGCCGGCGCGGCCAGCGCGCACATCCCCCATGACCGACGCCGACGTGGCCAGCGAGCTGCACACGATCATCGACCTGATCCGCTATGGCGGCAGCCGCTTCAACGAGGCCGGGCTGACCTTCGGCCACAGCTACGACAACGCCATGGACGAGGCGACCCAGCTGGTGCTGCATGCGCTGCACCTGCCGCACGACCTCAGCCCGGTGTACGGCCAGTCGCGCCTGACCTCGGCCGAGAAGGCGAAGATCCTGGAGCTGTTCCGCCGCCGCATCGAGGAGCGCATCCCGGCCGCCTACCTGGTCGGCGAGGCCTGGTTCGCCGGCCTGAGCTTCAAGTCCGACGCGCGCGCCCTGGTGCCGCGCTCGCCGATCGCCGAACTGATCGAGAACGGCTTCGAGCCCTGGCTGGGCGGCCGCGAGGTGCACCGCGCGCTGGACCTGTGCACCGGTTCGGGCTGTATCGCCATTGCCATGGGCCACTACAACCCGGACTGGCAGGTCGATGGCGTGGACATCAGCGACGACGCCCTGGCGCTGGCCGCGGAGAACAAGGAGCGCCTGCACGCGGACAACGTCGAGCTGGTGAAGTCCGACCTGTTCGCCGGGCTGGCCGGTCGCCGTTACGAGCTGATCGTCACCAATCCGCCCTACGTCACCGACGAAGAGACCGACGCCCTGCCGCGCGAGTACGACTACGAGCCGGAGCTGGGCCTGCGCGCCGGTCCGGACGGCCTGGACCTGGTGCTGAAGATCCTGCGCGACGCGCCGGACCACCTGTCCGAGGACGGCCTGCTGATCTGCGAGGTCGGCGAGTCCGAGCAGCACCTCGTCAAGCTGCTGCCCGAGCTGGACCTGGCCTGGATCGAGTTCAAGGTCGGGCAGATGGGCATCTTCGCGGTCGAGTGCCGCGAGCTGGTGGCGCATCACGCGCGCATCGCCGGGCTTGCCGCCGCGCGCGCCTGAGCCTCGCCGGCACGTCCCGCGGTGCCCGCCGCGGGACGTCATGCGCAGCGCGTCGCGGCTGAGCTAAGCCGTTACCGCGGCAACGTTTTTTCCTATTCCTGACGCGCTGCAGCACCCGCGCCGATGTGCGATGCTTGGCGGCCTTGTAAAGGTCCGCACGCGGGGCGCGTCTTGAGCAGCAACACCTTCGGCAGGCTGCTGTCGGTCACCACTTTCGGCGAATCGCATGGCCCGGCCATCGGCTGTGTCATCGACGGCTGTCCTCCCGGCCTGGAGATCGCGCCGGAGGAGTTCGCCCACGACCTGCAGCGTCGCGCCACCGGCAAGTCGCGCCACACCTCGGCGCGGCGCGAGGCCGACGAGGTCGAGATCCTCTCCGGCGTGTACGAGGGCCGCACCACCGGCACCCCGATCGCGCTGCTGATCCGCAATACCGACCAGCGCAGCAAGGACTACGCGAACATCGCGGCGCAGTTCCGACCCGGCCATGCCGACTACAGCTACTGGCAGAAGTACGGCATCCGCGATCCGCGCGGTGGCGGCCGCAGCTCGGCACGCGAGACCACCATGCGCGTGGCCGCGGCGGTGATCGCCAAGAAGTGGCTCAGGCAGCGTCATGGCGTCACCGTGCGTGGCTTCATGGCCCAGATCGGCGACGTGAGCCCGGCCGGTTTCGACTGGAACGCGGTCGAGGACAACCCGTTCTTCTGGCCGCATGCGCCGCAGGTGGCGGAGCTGGAGGCTTACATGGATGCCCTGCGCAAGTCCGGCGATTCGGTCGGCGCGCGGGTGACCGTGGTTGCCGACGGCGTGCCGCCGGGCTGGGGCGAGCCGATCTACGGCAAGCTCGATGGCGAACTGGCCGCGGCGCTGATGAGCATCAATGCGGTCAAGGGCGTGGAGATCGGCGACGGCTTCGACGTGGTGTCGCAGAAGGGCACCGGGCACCGCGACCTGATCTCGCCCGGGGGCTTCGCCAGCAACCATGCCGGCGGCATCCTCGGCGGCATTTCCACCGGCCAGCAGGTGGTGGCCTCGATCGCGCTCAAGCCCACTTCCAGCCTGCGCCTGCCCGGACCCACCGTGGACGTGCACGGCAATCCGGTCGAGGTGATCACCACCGGTCGCCATGACCCCTGCGTCGGCATCCGCGCCACGCCCATCGCGGAAGCGATGGTGGCCCTGGTGCTGATGGACCAGGCCCTGCGCCATCGCGCCCAGTGTGGCGACGTCGGCACGATTACCCCGCGCATCCCGGCCGGCGCCGGTGCGCTGGGCGACGTCGTGCCTGGCGAAGAGCAGGGGAGCTGACCCGACCGCCATGGCCAGCCCGCCTCCGCGCATCTGGGTTTCGCAGCCGCTGTTCGACGACGTCGTCGACCAGCTGGCGGCCCATTGCGAGGTGGACGCGGTGCGCGAGGTGACCGTGCACCCGCCGGAGGCCGTGGCCGCCGCGCTGCGCGAGGCCGACGGCGCCCTGGTCACGCTCAACGAACGCATCGGTCCGGCCGAGCTGGCGCAGGCGCCGAAGCTGCGTGCCGTGGCCAATGTCGGCGTGGGCTACAACAACCTGGATATCGCCGCGCTGGATGCGGCGGGCGTCATCGCTACCAACACCCCCGACGTGCTCACCGAGACCACGGCCGACCTCGGTTTCGCCCTGGTGATGGCCGCAGCGCGCCGGATCACCGAGTCCGAGCGCTGGCTGCGCGAAGGCCAATGGCGGCAGTGGTCGTTCTCGACCATGCTCGGTGCCGACGTGCACGGCAGCACCCTGGGCATCCTCGGCATGGGCCGGATCGGCCAGGCCATTGCCCGCCGCGGCCACCACGGCTTCGGCATGAAGGTGCTGTACCACAACCGCTCGCGCCTGCCGGCCGGGGTCGAGCAGGGCGTCGGTGCGGAGTACGTCGATCTCCACACCCTGCTGGCGCAATCCGACCACCTGGTCCTGGTGCTGCCGTATTCGCAGGACAACCACCACATCATCGACGCGGCCGCGCTGGCGAGGATGAAGCCGACCGCCAGCCTGGTGAACATCGCCCGCGGCGGCCTGGTCGACGAGCTGGCGCTTGCCGATGCCCTGGCCAGCGGTCGTCTTGCCGCCGCGGGCCTGGATGTGTACGAGGGCGAGCCCGAGGTGCGTCCGGAACTGCTGGCCCTGCGCAACGTGGTGCTGACCCCGCACATCGGCAGCGCCTCGCTGGCCACCCGCCGGGCTATGGTGCAGCTGGCGGTGGACAACCTGCTGGCGGCGCTGGACCTGGGGCCCGATGCCGGCCGTCCGGCCACCCCGGTCACCGCTAAGAAAACCACCGGCGCCATTACCGGCGCCGGCAAAGCCGCGACCGGCAAACGATAGGGAACCTCCGCCCGCGCCACGCATGAACGGCGCACACCCAAGGCAGAGGTTCCCCGAACCCCGCTGACGCGCACCGCGCCTTTGCTTTCCGAATCACCAATCACGAATCACGGACATTTCAATGAGCAACGCAGAACGCCGCTTCACCGTCGCAGTCGTTGGCGCCACCGGCGCCGTTGGCGAGACCATGCTGAACATCCTGGCCGAGCGCCAGTTCCCGGTCGACAGGATCATCGCCCTGGCGTCGGAGCGCTCGGCCGGCGGCGACGTCGACTTCGGCGGCCGCAAGGTCGAGGTGCAGGACCTGGCCACCTTCGATCCGGCTGGCGTGGACATCGCCCTGTTCTCGGCCGGTGGCAGCGTCTCCAAGGAATACGCGCCGAAGTTCGCCGCCGCAGGCGCGGTGGTGATCGACAACTCCTCGGCCTTCCGCTACGACGACGACGTGCCGCTGGTGGTCAGCGAGGTCAACCCGGAGGCGGCGAAGAACCGTCCGCGCGGCATCATCGCCAACCCGAACTGCTCGACCATGCAGATGCTGGTGGCGCTGGCCCCGTTGCACCGCGAGTACGGCATCGAGCGCATCAACGTGGCCACCTACCAGTCGGTGTCCGGCGCCGGCCGCTCGGCGCTGGAGGAACTGGGCCGCCAGACCGGCGCGCTGCTGAACTTCCAGGACGCCGACCCGCAGCGCTTCCCGGTGCAGATCGCGTTCAACCTGATCCCGCACATCGACGACTTCCTGGACAACGGTTTCACCAAGGAAGAGATGAAGCTGGTCTGGGAGACCCGCAAGATCCTCGGCGACGACAGCATCCAGGTGAATCCGACCGCGGTGCGCGTGCCGGTGTTCTACGGCCACTCCGAGGCGGTGGCCATCGAGACCAAGAAGAAGGTCACCGCCGAGGCCGCGCGCGAACTGCTGGAGCGCTCGCCGGGCGTGGAAGTGGTCGACGACCGCAAGGCTGGCGGCTACCCGACCCCGGTCACCCATGCCTCGGGCAACGACCCGGTGTACGTGGGCCGCATCCGCGAGGACATTTCCCATCCGCGTGGCCTGAACCTGTGGATCGTCTCGGACAACATCCGCAAGGGTGCCGCGCTCAACGCGGTGCAGCTGGCCGAGCTGGTCGCCGCCGGCGGCTGAGCGGGCAGGGCGGTCGCCGCCGGCCGCCTCCATCAGACGCGGAAGCCGGGGCATGTGCCCCGGCTTTTTTGTTGGGCGCGACTCCGGACCAGCCCGCCTGTGCAGGCCAGGCCCTGGAGCCTGGCCCGGTCCGCGCTGCCAGTGCCCCGTCGTTCGCGCTGGCCTTGTCTTCCAGGTGCCTCCATCGATGCCCGCAAAGCCCCGCCGCTGCGGCCGGAACCGTGAAACGGCTATAGTTCGCGCCATGGAAAAGAGGGGACAGGGCGCCTGGCGCCCGATGCAACTGCTGCTGGCGCTTGCCCTGCTGCTGGCCAGCAGTGGCGCGTTCGCGCTGGGGCTTGGACAGATCCGGGTGCTTTCCGGCCCGGGCCAGCCGCTGCTGGCCGAGATTCCGATAATCTCCAACCAGCCCGGCGAGCTGGAGAACGCGCGCGTGCGCCTGGCTTCGGCCGAGACCTTCGCGCGTGTCGGCCTGCAGCCGCCGTCGGGCCTGGTGCGCGAGCTGGACTTCGAGATCACCGCCGACGCCCAGGGCCGCGCCGTGGTCCGGGTCACCAGCGACCGTCCGGTGGACGTGGCCGCGCTGTCCTTCCTGGTCGAGGTCGACTGGGGCCAGGGCCGCCTGGTCCGCGAGTATTCGGCCCTGGTCGATGCCCCGCAGAGCGCGGTGGCGATCGAGGCCCCGGTGATCGAGGCGCCGCAGGCGCTGCCGTCGGACATGATCGTGCGCGAGCCGGAACCGGCGCCGCTGCCGTCGCTTCCGGCCGCCGAGCCGCTTCCCGAACCCGCTCCGGCGCCTGCGCCTGCGCCGGCACCGGTCCGCGCACCGTCGCCGCCGACCCCGGTCGCGGCCAGCGCAGCCCCGGGCGAGACCCTGGCGCGGGTCGAGCGCGGCCAGACCCTGTCCCACGTGGTCGCCGGCATGGACCGCGGCGGCTACAGCCGCGAGCAGGCCATGGTTGCGCTGCTGCGCGCCAACCCCGAGGCCTTCATCGGCGGCAACATCCACCGGGTCCGCGCCGGCGCCGTGCTGCGCATGCCCGGCGCCGGCGACTTCGCCGACGCGGCTTCCGCCCGCGCCACGGTGCGCGAGCAGACCGCGCAGTGGCGCCAGCTCTCGCAGCCGGTGCCGCAGCCGGCGGTGGCCGGCACGCCGGACCAGCAGGGCACGGTGGAGCGCGACGCGCCGGCCGCGCCGGCCCCGGCAGCGCATGCCGCGGCGGCGGACGGGGCACGTCTGGAGATCGCTCCGGCGGTCGCGGCCGATGGAACGCAGGGGGCGACTTCCGGACTGGGCAGTGGTGGCGAGGGCGACATGCTGGCAAACGAACAATTGCGCCAGGCGCAGGAAGACCTGGCTGCCCGCGACTCGGAAGTGCAGGAACTGCGCAGCCGGCTCGAGGAACTGGAGAAGCTGCAGCAGCAGCAGATGAAGCTGATCGAGCTGAAGGACAGCGAGCTGGCCGCGGCGCAGCAGCGCCTGGCACAGGTCGAGCAGCGGTCCGCGCGCGGCGAGGGCATGGGCCTGTGGCCGCTGCTGGTCCTGCTGCTGGTGGCCGCGGCTGCGGCGGCGTGGTGGTTCGCGCGCAAGCCCAAGCCGCTGCCGATCCCGGTCAGCCGTGGTGGTCGTGGCTTCGATGCCGCCTCGCTTGCAGCGGCCGCGCCGTCGACCCAGATGCACGCCGATCCGGTGGTACCGGTCGAGCAGCCCGAGCTGGAGCCGCATCCGGTCGAGCAGGATTACGTCGACGAGCATGAGGCGGACCCGGAGCCGGAGTTCGCGCAGGAAGAAGCCGAGGTCGCTTTCGAGCCCGATGCCGGGATCGAGCCGGAGTTCGAACCCGAGCCCCTCGCCCCGCGCGAGCAGGCCCCGGCCTGGCACGTCGATCCGGTCGGCTTCACTCCATTGAACCCGTCCCCGGCAGGCCGCGAGCGGCTGGAGCTGGCGGTGGCCTACCTGGACTTGGGTGACGTGGAAACCGCACGGACCCTGCTGCGCGAGGTCCTGGCCGGCCAGGATCCGGCGGCCCGCGACGAGGCGGCCCAGCTGCTTCGCAAGATCGGCTGATCGCCGATGCGTTACGCGCTGGGCGTGGAGTACGACGGCGGAGGTTTCCAGGGCTGGCAGGGCCTGGGACCCTCCGGCCCGAGCACGGTGCAGGCCACGCTTGAGCGCGCGCTGTCCTCGGTCGCCGACCAGGCCATCACCGTCAGCTGCGCCGGCCGCACCGATGCGGGCGTCCACGCCGAATGCCAGGTGGTGCATTTCGACAGCACCGCCGAGCGCGATCCCCGCGCCTGGACCCTGGGCGTTACCGGACGCCTTCCGCCCACCGTCTGCGTGCGCTGGTGCATGCCGGTGGACGACGCATTTCACGCCCGCTTCTCCGCCAGGGCACGACGCTATCGCTACACCCTGGTCAATCGTCCTGTACGGCCCGCGCTGTACCGCTCGACGATGGCCTGGGAGCGGCGCCCGCTGGATGCCGACGCAATGCACCGCGCCGCGCAGGCGCTGCTGGGCGAGAACGACTTCAGCGCCTTCCGCACCGTGCACTGCCAGGCACCCCACGCGCGCCGGAACCTGCAGGACATCCAGGTCCGCCGCAGTGGCGAAACCGTCTCCATCGAAGTGCAGGCCAATGCGTTCCTGCACCACATGGTCCGCAACATCGTCGGTTCGCTGCTGGAGGTCGGAGCGGGTGCCCGGGACGAGGGCTGGATCGCGCGCCTGCTGGCCGGCCGCGACCGCACGCTCGCCGGGCCGACCGCGGCGCCCCAGGGCCTGGTGTTCCTGCGTCCCCTGTACCCCGCCGAGTGGGGTCTGCCGGAAGAGGTGACGCTGTGACCCGAACGCTGTACCGGACCAGGATCAAGTTCTGCGGCATGACGCGGCCGGGCGACGTGCGCCTGGCCAGCGAGCTGGGCGTGGACGCCGTTGGCTTCATCTTCGCCGAGGGCAGCCCGCGCCAGGTGACCCCGGTCGCCGCGCGCCAGCTGCGCCTGGCGATGGCCCCGATGGTCAGCGCCGTGGCCCTGTTCCGCGACAACACCGCCGAGGAAGTGCGCGAGGTCGTGCGCCAGATCCGCCCGGCACTGCTGCAGTTCCACGGCGACGAGGAAGACGCCTTCTGCCGTTCGTTCCGGGTGCCCTACATGAAGGCCGTCCCGATGGGCGGCGATGCCGAGTGGGATGCGCAGTCGCTGCAGCAGCGCTGGCCCAGCGCCGCCGCGTTCCTGTTCGACAGCCACGGCGGCGGCCGCTCCGGCGGCAGCGGGCACGCCTTCGACTGGCGCCGGCTGCCCACCGGCCTGCATCGCCCCTTCGTCCTGGCCGGCGGCCTGGATGCCGGCAACGTCGCCGAAGCCATTGCCGCGACCCTGCCATGGGCGGTGGACGTGGCCAGCGGCATCGAGCTCTCCCCGGGCATCAAGGACGGCGAAAAGATGCGCCGATTCGTCGCCGAAGTCCGCAAGGCCGACTGCGCCGAGCTGGACTGAGTCCGCTGGCCCCTGGTGCTTGCTGCGTTCCGGCAAGCAGGAGACCTCAGCCCGCCTGTCTCTCCAGCCCTGGCTTGGTCGTGCTGGCACGGCTGGAGCCAGCGGCACGTTTGCTCACCGGTCCGATAGCTGGCGCGAAAAACAGCCGCGGTGCCAGCGTGGCAACAGCGCGCGACGGACAACCCGCGTCAGACGATCACGCTGGTCGTGCTGCCGCCTGGGCTCTCCGGGTTTGGCAACGGACGTCTGACCAGGACGTCAGGCGCGACGGCGTTCGTCGGGATCCTGGAGTTGCGCTTCGGCCAGCCGCAGCAGCATGCGCTGCAGGGGGCGACTGGCAACGCGGTAGGCCTGGACCAGCCGGCGTTCGATCGGATCGTCGATCCACTCGCCCTCGGTCGATGGCCTCGGTACCGGCTCGGTATAGGTGATCGGGCCGCGTCCGGTGGCCAGCCATTCGAAACACACGCCGGTCGCCTGCGCCAGCCGCTCGAGGCGGGTAGTGGCCGGGAGCGAACCAACCGCACATTCCCAGTTGGCGACTGCGCCGCGGCTGACGCCCAACATCCGGGCGAGCGCTTCCTGCGAGAGCTTTGCCCGCTGCCGTGCGATCCGGATTCTCATGGAAAGCTGCATGCGCGCCTCCTGCCATTCCGTGGCATTGATCGCAGACTAGCCCCTGTTTCCGCCGCGTAGCAACCGCGGCAACGTGATGTGCGTCATCTTGTGCAGTTCCGCTTGCTGCAAGGCGCGGACGCTGCACGGGCGAGGCATCCGTTGCAGGTGCAAGCGGTAGTTGCATGCAGTGCGCAACCGCGGGCCTTGAAACGCGTGGGCTGCCAGCGGCAGGATCGCCGCCGCCGGTCAGGATGACTGGCGGCATGGGCGGCGCATGGAGGCGTCGCCACGGTCCATGGAGTGGACGATGTCGATGCAGGAAGACTATCGCTCGAGCGCGCGCCGTGACGCGCATCGATCTTTCCGGTTGGGCTCCGGGTGCGCCAGGGGATGTGGCGTCGCCGCGGCCTGCGGAGGATCGCGCGCATGAGCGACGAACTTTTCCGGCGCGAGGTGCTGGAGGCCCGCCGCGGCAGCTGGCTCGGTGGCATCCAGCTGGCCCAGCCGCTGCCGCTCTGGCTGCTGACGCTCGCCGCGACGCTGGTGGCCGCCGCCATCGGCACTTTCCTCGTGCTGGGCAGCTACACCCGACGGTCCACTGTGGGCGGGCACCTGGTGCCCACGCGCGGCATGTCCACCGTACTCGCACCCGCCACCGGCGTCGTCGAAGCCGTGAGGGTGCAGGAAGGCGAGCGGGTGCGGGCCGGCCAGACGCTGCTGGTGATTGCCGTACCGCGTGCCATCACCGGCATTGGCGACACCCGTCAAGCCCTGGAACAGCGGCTGCGGCAACGACGTGAAGGCCTGCACGCCGCGCACGTGGCCCAGCGGCACCAGCTCGATGCACAGGAAACCGGACTGCGCGCGCAGCTGCTGACCACCAGGCGCGAGCTGGCACAGCTCGAAACCGAAATCGGCACGCGGCGCGAACAGATCCGGCTGGCGCGCGAAACCCTTGAGCGGCTGCAGCAGCTGGAAGGCGAGCGCTACGTCAGCCAGCTGCAGATCAAGCAGCAGGAGTCGGTGGTGCTGGCCCAGGTCGGCGAGATGCAGGTGCTGCAGCGCCAGGCGACCGCTACCGGACGCATCATCGCGCAGCTGGAGCAGGCGCTTGCCGAGCTGCCCGCACAACGCACGGCCACCGATGCCGGCCATGCCCGCGAGCTGGCCGTGCTTGAGCAGGAGCAGTTGGAGACCCGGGCGCGCGGCGAGCTGGTGCTGACGGCGGCAGTCGATGGCGTGGTCACCGCGCAGCTGGCCAAGCCTGGCCAGGCCGTGCAGGCCGGCCAGCCGCTGCTGAGCGTGCTGCCCGCCGACAGTCCGCTGGAGGCGGAGCTGCTGGTGCCAAGCCGCGCAATCGCCTTCATCGAGCCGGGCGACAGCGTGCTGCTGCGTTACCAGGCCTATCCGTACCAGAAGTTCGGGCACTACCGTGGCAGGGTCGGGCGGATCAGCCGCAGCACGCTAGCGGGCGGCGAACTGCCGGCAACCTCGAGTGCGGGTGGGCAGGTGGAGCCGTTCTACCGGGTGACGGTGTCGCTCGCCGCGCAGGAGGTGATGGCGTACGGCAGGCCCGAGCCGCTGCGTCCGGGGATGCTGCTGGAGGCCGACATCCTCGGCGAGAAGCGACGGCTGATCGAATGGCTGCTGGAACCGGTCTATTCGGTGAAGGGCCGTGTTTCGGCTGATCGGCGGAGCCAAGAATTACCGGGTGGTATCCCGGCCGTGGCGCAGGAAGCGCCTCTTAGAGCAGAAGGAGTGCATGACAATGAAATCTCTATCCAGTACGGAGCTGCGACAGGTAGTCGGAGGTGCAGGCGAGCAATCCGCCACGGCGCGGGCATTGAGGGTCTGCAACACCAACAACTTCCCGGATAGCACCAAGGTGACTATCACAGTGAGCAACACGGGCAACCTCGGCGTTGGCACTACGAAGGTCGGACAGGACTCTAGCGTTTCGATCCAGACCACCTGCGGAGAGCTTCGAAAGACTGCTGCGTCACGTACGTAACTGACATTTCTTAAGGACGAGAGGAGTCGGAAAATGAAAACTCTTGGAATCGAGAGTCTGGATCTGGTTTCGGGCGGGAGGAATGAGAACCAACGCCAGTCGGATGTTGTGTCGCGTGGCCTGGAGCTGTGCAAGGGCTTCCCGGACGACAAGGAGGTCACCATCCGTCTTGAGAACACCACCCAGGCAGGTGTTCCTGGTACGAATGGGGGAACAAAGGAGGTTATTACCTTCACCCTCACCTGTGGCGAACTTCGTGACGCTGCCAAGGCTTCCGGGGGGCGTGGCTAGAGCGCTTTCGTAGGTGTGTCTCCGCGCGCGAGGAAACCTCGCGCGCGGCTAATAGGACTTCAGCGGCAGCTAGGACGGCACGGGAATGGGTCTGGTGACGATGCGAACGAACTCACCCTCGCAGACGGGCAGGTTGTCCGCGAAAGTGCGTCCCATCATCGCGGCGGAGGCGGCCGAGTGCGGGCTCGCTTCGCTGGCGATGGTGGCAAGCGCGCACGGCCTGCACCTGGGACTGGGCGAGCTGCGTCGGCAATTCCCGATGTCGCTCAAGGGCGCGCGGCTGGGGCAGCTGATCCAGATCGCCCAGCGGCTGGGATTGGCCGCACGTCCGCTGCGGCTGGAGCTGGAGGAGCTGGGGCAGCTGCGGTTGCCATGCATCCTGCACTGGGACCTCAACCACTTCGTCGTCCTGGCACGTGTCGGCGGGAGCAGGGCGACCATTTTCGATCCCGCCCTGGGCGAGCGTCGGATGTCGCTGCCTGAGGTTTCGCGCCACTTCACGGGCGTGGCCCTGGAGCTGGTGCCGACGCCGGAGTTCCAGCCGCGCAAGGCGGTGCCCACGGTGTCGGCGCGGCAGCTGACCGGCCAGGTCAGCGGCCTGTGGCCTGCGCTGGCCCAGATCCTGTTGCTGTCGGTGGTGCTGCAGGTGTTCGTGGTACTGGCCCCGTTCTTCATGCAATGGGTGGTGGACCAGGTACTGGTCTCCGCCGACCGCGACCTGCTGACGGTGCTGGGACTGGGCTTCGGCCTGGCGCTGTTGCTGCAGATCGGTACCGGCCTGTTGCGTGGCTGGTCGGTGGTCTACATGTCCTCGCGGCTGGGCCTGCAGTGGATGGGCAATGTCTTCGCCCACTTGCTGAAGCTGCCGCTGGATTTCTTCGAGAAGCGCAATATCGGCGACATCGTGTCGCGGATGGCCTCGGTGCAGTCCATACAGCGCACCCTCACCACCAGTTTCGTCGAGGCGATCATCGACGGGCTCATGGCCTTGGTGACCCTGGGAATGATGCTGCTCTACAGCTGGAAGCTGGCGCTGGCCACGCTGCTGGCCGTGGCGCTGTACATGGGCATCCGCGCGATCGCCTACCGGCCGGTGCGTGATCGCACCGAGCAGCAGCTGGTGGCGGCCGCACGCCAGGAGACCCACCTGCTCGAGTCACTGCGCGGTATGCAAAGTCTCAAGGTCGCGGGCGAGGAAGCGCAGCGCCAGGCGACCTACGGCAACCTCATGGTGGATACGGTCAACCACGAGATCCGCATTGCACGCATGGGGCTGGGCTTCAGCGGCGCCAGCCAGCTGGTGTTCGGCGTTGAACGGATCGCGGTGATCTGGATCGGCGCCCTGCTGGCGCTGCAGAACGTGTTCTCGGTCGGCATGCTGATCGCCTACCTGGCCTACAAGGACCAGTTCGCCGCGCGCATGGCGGCGCTGGTCGACCGCTGGGTGGAATTCCGCATGCTGCGCCTGCATGGCGAGCGCCTGGCCGACATCGTGCTCACGCCACCCGACGAGGAGGCCGTGGTGGAAGCGCTGCCGCCCGCCGATACGCGGATCGAGGTGGAAGGCCTCAGCTTCCGCTATGGCGATGGCGAACCCTGGGTGCTGCGGGATTGCAGCTTCAGCATCGAACCGGGCGAGTCGGTGGCCGTGGTCGGGCCTTCCGGTTGCGGCAAGACCACCCTGGTCAAGCTGCTGCTTGGCCTGCTCAAGCCCACTGCCGGCCATGTCCGCATCGGCGGCCAGGACCTGCACAGGCTCGGCCCGCGCAACGTGCGTGCCATCGTCGGTGCGGTGATGCAGGACGACCAACTGTTCGCGGGCAGCATCGCCGACAACATCAGCTTCTTCGATCCGCAGGCAACCCAGGAGCGGGTGGAGGGGGCGGCACGGATGGCGGCGGTACACGACGAGATCATGGCGATGCCAATGGGCTACCACAGCCTGATTGGCGACATGGGCAGCTCGCTGTCGGGCGGGCAGAAGCAGCGCCTGATCCTGGCCCGTGCGCTTTACCGTGAGCCGCGGCTGCTGTTCCTGGACGAAGCGACCAGCCATCTGGACGTGGCCAACGAGCGGCAGGTCAACGAGGCGGTCAAAGGGCTCGACCTGACCCGTGTGATCGTCGCCCATCGACCGGAGACGATCGCCAGCGCGGACCGCGTGCTCGCGATGGAGGACGGCCGCGTCGTGCAGCAGTGGCGCAATGGAGCTGCGCCTGCGCTGGCCGTGCCCGCGGCTTGATGAATCCGGCCGGATGGCCGGCACCCCTGGTGCGGGGTTCGCACCGACATGCATCCAGAGCAAGGAGGCTTGATATGCGTGACATGAACCAGGAAGAGCTGCGGGACGTGGCGGGTGGCCTTGTCGAAGTGCCGCCCTCCGACCAGATCCCGAAGATCTCGCAGCCGGTCTACCCCAGCCGCGAGGAGCGCCAGGCGGAGCGGCGGGCCAAGCTGCTCAAGCCCTGACCGGCGGAGCCGGCAGCAGGGTCGCCCCTGCTGCCGTCCGGCTCGCGCCAACTTCGATTCCCCGCGTGGCTACGCTTCGCCCATGTCGCCGCTCACCTTCTTCATCGCGTCGTTCGTGGCTCCGTTCGTAGGTATCGCGGCGCTTGCGCCTGCATGGCGCCAGAAGAGGTGGGGGATGCTTGGGGCGGTGGCGGCGACCATCGGCGTGGCGATATTCGTCTCGTTCCAGGGGCGGTATGGCGTTGCCAGCGGCATGCGCGCTTGCTCGCGGTGGTCAGCCTCGCGCTTGGGTGCGGCTATCTGTACCAGCGCTGGTTCATGGATTCGGACCGGCAGCCGGATCCCTGAGCGAGGGGCAGCGTTGCCGCGACGTCCCCCCATCTTTGAGTAGCAGGTCGATTTGGAGTCCAATCCCCAACGAGACGGAGATTGGACGTGAAGAAGCGCTTTTCCGAAGAGCAGATCATCGGCTTCCTGCGTGAAGCCGAAGCTGGCCTACCGGTCAAGGAGCTGTGCCGCAGGCACGGCTTTAGCGAGGCCTCCTACTACCTGTGGCGCAGCAAGTTTGGCGGCATGAGCGTGCCAGAGGCCAAGCGGCTCAAGGAGCTGGAGTCCGAGAACACGCGGTTGAAGAAGCTGCTGGCCGAGCAGCTGTTCGAGAACGACGTCATCAAGGACGCCCTGCGAAAAAAGTGGTGACCGCACCGGCGCGCAGGACGCTGGTGCGGCATCTGGTGGATCGGGGGCTGAGTGAGCGACGGGCGCTGGCGATGGTGCGGATGAGCGCCAGCGCGCTGCGCTACGTCCCGCGTCCGGATGGCAACGTCGAGCTGCGTGAGCGGATCCTGGCGCTGGCGCAGCGACACAAGCGCTATGGCGTCGGGATGATCTATCTGAAGCTGCGGCAGGAGCAGTGGCCGGTGAACTACAAGCGGGTGGAACGGCTGTATCAGGAGGCCAGGTTGCAGGTGCGCCGGCGCAAGCGGAAGAAGGTGTTGCTGGGCGAGCGCCAACCGTTGCTGCGGCCGGAAGCGGCCAACCAGGTCTGGTCGATGGACTTCGTGTTCGACCGCACCGCCGAGGGGCGTGTGCTCAAGGCGTTGACCATCGTCGACGATGCCACGCACGAGGCGGTGGCGATCGAGGTGGAGCGGGCCATCTCCGGCCACGGCGTGGCCCGGGTGCTGGATCGGCTGGCGCTGACCCGCGGCCTGCCGCAGGTGATCCGTACCGACAACGGCAAGGAGTTCTGCGGCAAGACGATGGTGGCGTGGGCCCACGAGCGCGGTGTGCAGTTGCGCCTGATCCAGCCAGGCAAGCCGAACCAGAACGCCTACATCGAGAGCTTCAACGGCCGCCTACGGGACGAATGCCTCAACGAGCACTGGTTCCCGACGCTGCTGCACGCCCGCACCGAGATCGAAACCTGGCGCCGGGAGTACAACGAGGAACGACCGAAGAAGACCTTGGGCGGTCTGACGCCGGCCGCTTATGCCGAACAGTTGGCGGCCAAAGCCGCTACGATGAAACCCGGACTCTAAAGAGCCCCGCTACTGAAAGCGGGGGGACGTCGGCCGCATCGTGTTCCGCCGACCATCGGGAACGTTGCGGCTGGTGCGTGAATCGAGGGTCCAGCTCGGATGTCGTCCGGTCCGGGCGCGTTCCAGCCGATCGCCGGGACAAGTCCCGGTATCCGCCGATGCCGCTCGGTTTGCCGCCGAATGCATTTGTCGGCAGGGCAGGAGCAGCGGCAGGGCAGGGGGCAGGAGCAGGAGCAGGTTGGGGCCGTCCGGGCTCGCAGCAACGCGCGTTGGAGGACAGCCTCCCCAGCGCGTGCCCGGAGGAGGGGCTCAACCTTCCAGCTGCGTCCGCAACCAGCCGACGAAGGCAGGAATGCGCGCATCGCTGTTGCCACGCAGGGTGCACAGCGCCCACTGGCCACCTGTCCCGACGAAGCCCCAGGGTGCGGCGAGGCGGCCGGCACGCAGGTCGTCGGCCACCAGTTCCTCCGGCGCGATCGCCACGCCCAGCCCGGCGGCTGCGGCTTCCAGCAGGTAGTAGAGGTGCTCGAATCCGGTCCCCAGCTGCAGGGCTTCGGGCTGCAGGCCGTTGCGACGTGCCCATTCCGGCCAGGCCGTGGGCCGCGAGCTGGTGTGCAGCAGCGGCTCCTGCAGCAGGACTTCCGCGGGCGCTCCTTCCAGCCGCGCGTGGGCGGGATGGCGCGGGCTCAGCACCGGGCCGATCCGTTCCGGGGCCAGGCGGTGGACCTGCCAGCCCGGTGGCCAGGGCGGATTGCCGATCATCAGCACCGCGTCCAGGCCATTGAGGCCCGGATCGGGCGAGGCCTCGCTGGCAACCAGGTGCAGGCGCAGGCCGGGCAGGTCGGCGGACAGCCGTTCCATGCGCGGGATCATCCAGCGCGCCAGCAGGCTGCCGGGGCAGCCCAGCACCAGGGCCGAGGTCGGGTCGGGTGCGAGCAGGTCGGCCCAGGCCTTGCGCAGGGGCTCGAACGCCCCGGCCGCGGCATCGCCCAGCCGCTGGCCGGTGGCGGTCAGCGCCAGGCCACGGCCGCGACGGACGAACAGGGGGGTGCCCAGTGCCTCCTCCAGCAGCTTGACCTGGCGGCTGACCGCGCCGTGGGTCACGTGCAGCTCCGCGGCGGCCGCGGCCACGCTGCCCAGGCGGGCGGTGGCCTCGAAGGCGCGCAGGGCATTGAGCGGCGGCAGGTCCCGCGACATGTGAGTTTTCCTGACGAGTCGTGCCAGACTTTATCGCTTTATTGGGAAGCTGTCGTGCGCTAAGGTCAATCCACTTCCGATCCGCCCGGCACCCCGATGACCAGCTCCATCCAGGACTTCCACGCCTATCCCGACACCAGCGGCCATTTCGGCCAGCACGGCGGCCGCTTCGTCGCCGAGACCCTGATGGGGCCGCTGCAGGAGCTGGCCGCGGCCTATGACCAGGCGCGGGTCGATCCGGCCTTCATCGCCGCCTTCGACAAGGACCTCAAGCACTACGTCGGCCGGCCCAGCCCGATCTACCACGCCGAGCGCCTGAGCCGGGAAGTGGGCGGTGCGCAGATCCTGCTCAAGCGCGAGGACCTGAACCACACCGGCGCGCACAAGATCAACAACACCATCGGCCAGGCCCTGCTGGCCGCGCGCATGGGCAAGAAGCGGATCATCGCCGAGACCGGCGCCGGCCAGCACGGCGTGGCCAGTGCCACCGTCGCCACCCGCCTCGGCCTGGAGTGCGTGGTCTACATGGGGGCCACCGACATCGAGCGGCAGAAGATCAACGTCTACCGGATGAAGCTGCTGGGCGCGACCGTGGTCCCGGTGACCTCCGGCTCGGCCACGCTCAAGGACGCGCTCAACGAGGCCATGCGCGACTGGGTCACCAATGTCCAGGACACCTTCTACATCATCGGAACCGTCGCCGGTCCCGATCCGTACCCGCGGATGGTGCGCGACTTCAACGCCGTGGTCGGCCGCGAGGCGCGCGCGCAGATGCTCACCGACTACGGCCGCCTGCCGGACGTGATCACCGCCTGCGTCGGCGGCGGCAGCAATGCCATCGGCCTGTTCCATGCGTTCCTCAACGACAGGGACGTGCGCATCGTCGGCGCCGAGGCTGCCGGCGACGGAGTCGCGACCGGTCGCCATGCGGCCTCGCTGTCGGCTGGCCGGGTCGGCGTGCTGCACGGCAACCGCACCTACGTGCTGTGCGACGACGATGGCCAGATCATCGAGACCCACTCGATCTCCGCCGGCCTGGACTACCCGGGCGTGGGCCCGGAGCACTCCTTCCTGCAGGACAGCGGCCGCGCCGAGTACGTGGGCGTGACCGACGAGGAGGCGCTGGAAGCCTTCCACAAGCTGACCCGCACCGAGGGCATCCTGCCGGCGCTGGAATCCAGCCATGCGGTCGCGCAGGCGATCAAGCTGGCGCGCGAGCTGCCGAAGGACAAGCTGGTGCTGTGCAACCTCTCCGGCCGCGGCGACAAGGACGTGCACACCATCGCCGCGCGCGAGGGCATCCAGCTGTGACCGCGGCGCCGGCACCGTCCGGCGCCACCTGCCTCCCACACGCGTAACGCGCCGCCCGGCGCGACCGACCACACAGGCGATCCATGAGCCGCTTCGAAACCCGCTTCGCGCGACTGCGCACCGATGGCCGCAAGGCCCTTGTCCCCTTCATCACCGCCGGCGATCCCTCGCTGGAGGCGACCGTCCCGGTGATGCACGCCCTGGTGGAGGCCGGCGCCGACTGCATCGAGCTCGGCCTGCCGTTCTCCGACCCGATGGCAGACGGCCCGGTGATCCAGCGCAGTTCCGAACGCGCGCTGGCCCGCGGCGCGACCGTGGCCTATGTGTTCGAGAGCGTGCGCCGCTTCCGCGAGCGCGATGCGGACACGCCGGTGGTGCTGATGGGCTACCTCAACCCGGTCGAGATCCGCGGCGCGGCGCGTTTCGCCAGCGAGGCGGTGGCCGCCGGCGTCGATGGGGTACTGCTGGTCGACCTGCCGCCGGAGGAGGCGCCGCAGTTCCAGGAGGCCTTCAACGAGGCCGGCCTGGCCCTGGTGATGCTGGCCTCGCCGACGACCTCGGCCGAGCGCGCGGCGATGCTCAGCGCCAGCGCGCAGGGTTATCTCTACTACGTCAGCTACGCCGGCGTGACCGGTGCCGACCGCCTGGACACCGGCGCCGCCAGCCTCCGCCTGCAGGAACTGCGCGCCACCGCGAAGGTGCCGGTGGTGGCGGGCTTCGGCATCAAGGACGCCGCCAGCGCCAGGGCCATGGCGGTCGACGCCGACGGCGTCGTGGTCGGCTCGGCCCTGGTGTCGGTCCTGTCCGAGGCGAGCGATGCCGACGATGCAGCCGCGCGTGCGCGCCGTTTCCTCGCCCCGCTGCGCGAGGCGATCGGCGCGGCTTGATCCGCGCTTTCTCCTCTCCGTTCGGGAGGGGCCTGTCGTAGCGGATAAGGCCACAGGCCGCATCCGGGAACTAAGCTGATGCCTGGACCACGCTGGATCCCGGATGCGCTTCGCTTATCCGGGCTACGTGACCTCCCAGCTCTCCACATGGAGAGGGCTTACGGGACGCGTCCCCATGCGGCGCTATTCCGCGCACTACGGTTCCGCGGCACCCACGGGCGCAAACAGATCCACTGCCACCTCGCGCCGCGGGAGCGCGCCTTCCAGCTGCAGCAGGAACTGCTTGGTCGGCAGGCCGCCGCCGAAGCCGGTGAGCGAGCCGTCGGCGCCGATCACGCGGTGGCAGGGCAGGACGATGGGCAGCGGGTTGCGGCCGTTGGCGGCGCCGACGGCGCGCATCGCGGCGGGGCGCCCGACCCGGGTGGCCAGCTGCGCATAGCTGATGGTGGCGCCATAGGGGATGCCTGCCAGCGCCAGCCAGACCTCGCGCTGGAACGGCGTGCCCCGCGGCGCCAGCGGCAGGTCGAACGTCTGGCGCTCGCCATCGAAGTATTCCTCCAGCTGCCGGCGGGCCTCGCGCAGCAGCGGGTGCTCCAGCGGCATCCAGCCGATCCGCCGCTGCGGATGGCGGTTCTGGGGGAACTCGATGGCGTGCAGGCCGGCGTCGCTGGCGGCGACGGTCAGTGGGCCGATCGGGGTGTCGAACCGGCAGTAATGGATGGCGCTCATGCGTTTGCCTCCGTTTCTTCGTTGGCGGGAGCGGCGATGGCACGCAACGCGGCGTCGCGCCACAAGTGGATCACCGCATAGCCGCGCCAGGGGCGCCAGGCCTCGGCGCGTTCGCGCAGCTGGCGTGCCGACAGGCGGCTGCCGTCGGTGGGCACGGCCTTCTGCAGCACCAGGTCCTCGGCCGGCAGCGCGTCCGGATGGCCGAGCGCACGCAGCGCGAGGTACTGCGCGGTCCACGGCCCGATACCGGGCAGCGCGCACCAGGCCATGGTGAATTCCTCCAGCGTCTGCCCGGGTCCGAAGCCGACGCTTCCTTCCTGCACGCCACGCGTGATGGCACGCAGCGTCGCGACGCGGCTTCCCGGCAGGCCCAGGCCGTCGAGATCGGCCTCCGCCAGCGTCGCCGCCTCCGGGAACAGGCGATCCAGGCCCGGCGCACCATCCAGGGCGACCGCCGTGCCATGGCGCTGCACCAGCCGGTGGGTGATCGTGCGCGCCGCGGCGACGCTGACCTGCTGGCCGATCACCGCGCGCACCGCGATCTCCAGTCCGTCCCAGCCGCTGGGCAGGCGCAAGCCCGGGCGCTCGTGCAGCAGGGGACGCAGGCGTGGATCGGCCGACAGCACCGCCGAGATCGCATCCGGGTCGGCATCGAGGTCGAACATCCGCCGCACCCGCTGCACCGTATCGGCCAGCTGGCCCGGCGCCACGCCATGCAGCTCCAGCCGCAGCGCATGGACCTGGCCGCTGCGCGGCGAAGGCCAGGCGCCGACCCGCAGCCAGCCCGGCGCCTGCGCATCGCCGACCACGCGTGCATACGACGCGTCGTCGACCTGCTCGACGCCGGGAAGGGCGCGGGCACGCAGGAAATCCAGCATCGCCGCGAAGTCGTACGGCGGGCGGTAGCCCAGCCGCAGCACCAGCGACTGGCAGGCCGGAGCCGGCTCGTGTCCCTCCAGGCTGCGGCGCAGCTCGCGCGGCGCCATGCGGTAGGCATCCTGGAAGGCCGCATTGAACCGGCGCAGGCTGCCGAAGCCGGCGGCCATCGCGACCTCGGTGATCGGCAGGCGGGTCTCGGTCAGCAGCTGCTTGGCGAACAGCAGGCGGCGGGTGACATGCACGCCCAGTGGTGCCGCACCCAGGCGCTGCACGAACAGCCGCCGCAGCTGGCGCTCGCCCAGGGCCAGGCGCGCGGCCAGCGCGGCCACCGGATGCCCGGCCAGGAAGCCCTGGTCGATCAGCGCCAGGGCGCGCGCGATCACCGCATCGCCGCGCCGCCACGCGCCATCCGCGGGCGCCAGTTCCGGCCGGCAGCGCAGGCAGGGGCGGAAGCCCGCGGCCTCGGCCGCGGCGGCGCTGGGGTAGTAGTCGACATTGGCCCGCAGCGGCGGCGGCGCCGGGCACACCGGCCGGCAGTAGATGCCGGTGCTGCGCACGGCGGTGAAGAACAGCCCGTCGAACCGCGGGTCGCGGCTGAGGCGGGCACGTTCACAGACGTGCGGATCGGGCAGGGTGGCGACGGAGGACATGCACGCAGGCTAGCACCGGCGCCCAGCCCCAACTGGCCGTTTCCGGACATCAATGCCGCGACCGGATCCCGGATGCGAACGGGCCTCAGGGGCTGGCCAGCACCGGCGCCAGCGTGGCCGGATCGCCATCGCCCTGCCGGAGCGGCAGGCCCAGGATGCGCACCAGCAGCGGGTACACGTCGACGTTGTCGATCACCGGCAGGCGCATGCCGGTGCGGAACGCGGGCCCATGGGCGAGGAACACCGCGCGCATGGACGGCAGATCCGGGTCGTAGCCGTGCGCGCCGGCGTTGTGGACGCCCGCGGCGTCGCGCCGCTCGATCATCGCCCGCGGCAGCGCGTTCCAGCCTTCGGCCATCTGGCACACGATCGGCGGGATGCGCGGGTGGGTGCCATAGTGCAGGCGCGCCGGGATCGCCGGCTTCTCCCAGCACTCGTAGCGCTGCTGGCGGCCGAGCAGGCGCGCGCGCACCGTGGCCTCGTGGCCCTCGCGCGGCGCCAGGCCGATCACCTGGCCGATGCTCACCACCTCGGCCTCCTCCATCGCGGCCATGTCCTCGACCGCGATGAGGTTCGGGGCGTCGGCCATGCCGTGGTCGGAGACCACCACCACGTTCGGGACCACGCCGGCCTGTTCCAGTCGCGACAGCAACTCGCCGATGGCGGTGTCGACCTCGCGGATCGCGGCGCGGGTCTGCTGCGCGTGCGGGCCATGGTCGTGGCCGGCGCCATCGACCACCTCGAAGTACATCGCCAGCAGCGCCGGGCGCGGGCCCTGCGGCGCGGTCACCCAGCCGGCCACGCGCTCGATCCGCTCGTCCATCGGGATCGTCTCGTCGAAGGCCTGGCGCTGGCGCGGCAGGATGCCGTCGCGGGCGGCGGTGGCGCCGGGCCAGGCCCATACCGCGGTGGCGAGGTTGGCGCGCTCGGCGGTGGTCCACAGCGGTTCGGCCTGCCACCAGCCGGCCACGGTCGCGGCCTGGGCATCGGCGACCACGAAGCGGCCCAGCTGCGGGTCCTTCATCGAGTTGTGGACCACGCCGTGGTGGTCCGGGCGCAGCCCGGTGGCCAGGGTGTAGTGGTTGGGGAAGGTCAGCACCGGGTACGAGGGCCGCATGCCCTCGGCATGCACGCCGTCACGGGCGAGGCGGTCGAGTACCGGGGTATCGCCGCGGCCCAGGGCATCAGCGCGCAGCCCGTCGATCGAGACCAGCAGCAGCGGCGTGGCCGGTGCGGCGGGACGGGTGGGGGAGGCCGTACAGGCGGCCAGGGACAGCAGCAGGAACGACAGGAAGGCGCAGCGGTGCAGGAAGCGGGACATCACGGTGGGGAGGTCATGCAGACATGGAAGCTTGGCAGAGACCCGCATCCGGGCGCCACCTCGCTTTGGTCGGATCGCAATCCTGCAGGAGTGGGGCCGCGCCGGGCCGCTGAAGCATCCCTGAGCGCCGGCACGGTCCCGCGGCGCCGTTCGGCCGGCGTTATGGGTCCGGCGCTATAACTGGGCTCAACCACCCGGAGGCCTGCATGACCCCGACCCTGCACCCGAAGCGCATCCTGCCGATGACCGCGATCCTGCTGCTTGCGCTGGCGCCGCTGGCCCAGGCCCAGTCGGTGTCGCCCAACCGCTACAGCCGGCCGGCCGAGAACCAGTCCCAGCGTCCGCAGACCTGGGAGCGCTCGCGCCAAGAGGTCGAGACCGCGCGTCAGCAGCGCACCCAGTCCGCGCGCCAGGCCAATGCCGACCGCCACCGCCTTGCCCTGGAGGAGAACCGGCGGCGGATGGACGAGGACCGCCAGCGCACCGAGCACCGCATGCAGCACGCCGCCTCGCCCGAGCAGCGCGAGCGCTACCGCCAGGCCTTCGAGGCCAGGCGCATGGAGTACGAGCGCGAGCGAGAGCAGATCGAACGCGACCGCGAGGCTGCCGAGCGCCGCCTGCAGCAGCGCGAGGAAGCGCGCCGCAACAGCCGCTGAGCCCGGCCAACGCCGGCGCGTACACCGCGCTGCACAACCTTCCGGCGCGACGGCGCTGCGATAATGCCGGGACATTCCTTGCAGGTGTCCCGGCAATGTCCGATCCGCGCCACGATCCTTCCCGCGTCGTCCGCGCCCCGCGCGGCAACCAGCTCAACTGCCGCAGCTGGCTGACCGAAGCCCCGTTCCGGATGCTCCAGAACAACCTCGACCCGGACGTGGCCGAGCGTCCCGGCGACCTGGTGGTGTACGGCGGCATCGGCCGCGCCGCACGCGACTGGGACTGCTTCGACGCCATCCTGGCCACGCTGAAGGAGCTGCGCGACGACCAGACCCTGCTCGTCCAGTCCGGCAAGCCGGTCGGCGTGTTCCCGACCCATCCGGACGCGCCGCGGGTGCTGATCGCCAACTCCAACCTGGTGCCGCACTGGGCCACCTGGGAGCACTTCAACGAGCTCGACCGCAAGGGCCTGATGATGTACGGCCAGATGACGGCCGGTTCGTGGATCTACATCGGCTCGCAGGGCATCGTCCAGGGCACCTACGAGACTTTCGTGGAGATGGGCCGCCAGCACTACGGCGGCGACCTCACCGGCAAGTGGATCCTCACCGCCGGCCTCGGCGGCATGGGCGGCGCGCAGCCGCTGGCCGCGTCCATGGCCGGCGCCAGCAGCCTGACCATCGAGTGCCGCCAGGACCGCATCGACTTCCGCCTGCGCACCGGCTACGTGGACGAGCAGGCCACCGACCTCGACGACGCGCTGGAGCGCATCGGTCGCTACACGAAGGCCGGCGAGGCCCGCTCGATCGCACTGCTGGGCAATGCCGCCGACGTCCTGCCGGAGCTGGTGCGCCGCGGCGTTTGCCCGGACGCAGTCACCGACCAGACCTCCGCCCACGATCCGCTGCGCGGCTACCTCCCGCAGGGCCTGACCGTGGCCGAGTGGGAGGAGGAACAGGAAGTGGTGCCCGAGCGCGTGCGCGACCTGGCCAAGAAGTCCATGCGCGTGCACGTGGAAGCCATGCTCGCATTCCAGCGCATGGGCGTGCCGGTGTTCGACTACGGCAACAACATCCGCCAGATGGCGTTCGACGTGGGCTGCAGCAACGCGTTCGACTTCCCCGGCTTCGTCCCGGCCTACGTGCGCCCGCTATTCTGCCGCGGCGTCGGCCCGTTCCGCTGGGTGGCGCTGAGCGGCGACCCGGAGGACATCGCCAGGACCGATGCCAAGGTCAAGGAACTGATCCCGGACGACCCCCACCTGCACCGTTGGCTGGACATGGCCGCCGAGCGCATCCACTTCCAGGGCCTGCCGGCGCGCATCTGCTGGGTCGGCCTGGGCCAGCGCCACCGCCTGGGCCTGGCGTTCAACGAGATGGTCCGCAACGGCGAGCTGAAGGCGCCGGTCGTGATCGGCCGCGACCACCTGGATTCCGGCAGCGTCGCCAGCCCCAACCGCGAGACCGAGGCCATGCGCGACGGCAGCGACGCGGTCAGCGACTGGCCGCTGCTCAATGCCATGCTCAACGTCGCCGGCGGCGCGACCTGGGTCAGCCTGCACCACGGCGGCGGCGTGGGCATGGGCTACTCCCAGCACTCCGGCGTGGTGATCGTCTGCGACGGCAGCGAAGCCGCCGACCGCCGCATCGAGCGCGTGCTGTGGAACGACCCCGGCACCGGCGTCATGCGCCACGCCGATGCCGGCTATGACATCGCCATCGACTGCGCGAAGGAGCAGGGGCTGCAGATGCCGATGCTGGGCCGGTAGGGGCGCCCGGCGCCCGGGTGGCGGCGGGTACGGCCGTGCCGGTCGTTCCCGTCGCTTCAGTGGGTCGCCAGCTTGCCGAACTGCCCGGAATGCCGGAGGGACTGAGGGACTGAGGGACTGAGGTCAAGGCACGGCGGCGGTCGCCGGGGCGCCCTGGCGTGTGGCCTGCTGCCGTCCCGCCCCTGGTCCTGGCCCTCGCGGGCCAGCACCTCCTCCTTTACCTCCCGGCAGCCGGCACACGCCATGGCGCTTCTGGCGTGGCGGGACGCGGGACGGTGGTGCGGGGCAGCCTCGACCTGGGGGGCAGCCGGCCGGGTAGAGGCCAGAAACGGTTGATTGCGTGATTCCCACCCGGCGATGAGTGGCAATCGCTGGCGCGCCAGCGATTTCGATACGCGAACGAATGGAAATCAGTGGCCGTCGAGCAGTTTCCATACGCGGATGAATGGAAATCACTGGACGCCGAGCGGTTTCCATACGGCGACGGGTGATCAAGACTGGCGCGCCAGCGATTTCCATACGACGGTGAATGGAGATCACCGGCGTCCTAGTGATTTCGATACGCGCGCGCATGGAAATCAGTCGACTGCCAGTGATTTCCAGTCGAGGCCCGGTGGCAGACATTGGCGCGTATCCGGCGGCAGGGCACGCGCGGGCAGGGCCGTCAACGGTCCAGCGGACTGAGCACACCGAGCGCGCCGCGGTTGAGCACGTGCGTGTAGATCTGGGTGGTGGCCACGTCCTTGTGGCCCAGCAGCTCCTGCACCGTGCGGATGTCGGCGCCAGACTCCAGCAGGTGCGTGGCGAAACAGTGGCGCAGGGTGTGCGGGGTGACCGGCTTGTCGAAGCCGGCTTCGCGCGCCGCCCGGCGCACCGCCGACTGCAGCACCTTCTCGTCGATATGGTGGCGCCGCCTCACCCCGTCGCGCGGGTCGACCGAAATGCGCGTGGCCGGGAACACGTACTGCCATCCCGGCTCCGCGGCCGCGTTGGGATACTTGCGTGCCAGCGCGTGCGGCAGGTGCACCCGGCCCAGTCCGCAGGCCAGGTCGCGCGCGTGCAGCAGGCGCACCTCCGCCAGCTGGCGCAGCAGCGCCTCGCGCAGCGCGCCCGGGAGCACCGTCATCCGGTCCTTGCCGCCCTTGCCATCGCGGATGGTCAGCTCGTTGCGCTCCAGGTCCACGTCCTTGACCCGCAGCCGCGCGCACTCCATCAGGCGCAGCCCGCTGCCGTAGAGCAGCCCGGCCATCAACGCCTCCCGCCCGGACAGGCGCTCCAGCAGCCGCACCACCTGAGCGCGCGACAGCACCACCGGCAGCCGCCGCGGCCGCTTGGCACGGACCACGTTCTCCATCCACGGCAGCTCGATGCCCAGCACCTCCCGATAGAGGAAGAGCAGGGCGGCCAGCGCCTGGTTCTGGGTGCTGGCCGCCACGTTGTCCCGCGTGGCCAGCCCGGTGAGGAACGCCTCCACCGCCGCCCCGTCCAGCTCCGCCGGATGCCGCGGCAGCCACGCCCGAACATACCGCCGGATCCAGTACAGATATGCCTGCTCCGTGCGCAGGCTGTAGTGCTTCAGGCGCAGACGCCCGCGCACCTGGTCCAGAAGCCGCGGCCCACCGGGCGGCGTTACGCACCCTGTTATCGCGGCATCCTCGCCGTCATAAGACATATCGGAGCCTCCTTGCCGTCTTTCACCGGAAGCCTGCCGGGCCGGCAGCGTCGCGACAATCAGTCAACCCCGCGATGCCAGTAGGGTTTTCCCCTGATTGACGCCACAGCAGCCGCTCTGCAGACTCGCGCTACGCCCCTTGTCGGGGTCTACTGGTAGTTAGGCAGAAGAATGGACAAGTCCCACGCTCAACACATCATTGATCACTTCGCTCATAACGCGCCCTGGTGGGAGGAGCGAAACCACTTCCTCGAGACTCTCTGCGCGGCAGAGTTCCATTGGTTCTTTGTTCAAGGCTTGGACGCGATCAGGAATGAGTACTACATTCCCGGATTGTCTTCGTTGCTCAATGGCATCGAAGCTAGTTTGCGAGTCACCATCGCCCAAGTGTCAGGAGCGCCAGACGGGGAGCCACTTGATGGTCTATCTCCGTACCGCGTCTTGAGCAATAACCTAATCCTAAACGCCCAAGAAGTTGGCATGCCTGTGGAAGCGCTCGCATTTCCCGGAGAAGCAGATTTCTTGGGCAAACTCCAAACAGTGAAGCCAAATCGCGTAGATGTGGAGGTTGTCCGACAACGAAACAACATCTGCCATGGCGACATCTTTGAGTTCATTAATCGTGACCTTGGGCCGGAGAACTCATTCTTCACTCCGGAATGCGTCCGGCCCCTAGCATTCACTCTCTTAGAAGTGAGTCACGCCTGGGCGGCAGAGCTTGGCAGGTTTCGCAGATCTAAAAACTTGCTCCACTATGACGGAGCTGCCTAACAATGCGTTCAAGCCGAAGCCGCTTCGTTCCACCAGCCACATGGCAGGTGAAGCTTGCCATGTGGCTGGCTCCACTGCGCGTCTCGGCTTAACCTAGGTGTTAGGCGGCATGTATAGATTCCCCTGTCCATTCACTTGTCGGCTGTGTCATGGCGATCCTGCGTAGATATCTCCCCCACCTCTGCTTTTTCTCGGGCTGTGTCTTCTTGCTCCGCGGCGTAAAGCTTTTCGTGACAAGCGTTTCGGCGGTACTGGCGGACGCTTCGAGCTCGGCCTATGAGCATGGCTATGCCTTTGGACAAGTAGCTGTTTCGCTCCTTTTTATGGCTGCTGCCGCCAGTCTGTTTCTGCTTGGCTGGCGCCGACTGACCTCGCCATAATGAGTAGCTCTCGGGCATCGCGTATGCCCCCTAACTATTCATTCAAGCCGAACCTGCTTCGCGGGTCGGCTTAATTCAGGCGTTAGGCGGCTATGGGGCAACTCGCTTACCACGCATCGATCCGCGAACACCTTGACGATCTCGCTAATCTCAATGAGGTCGTTGGGCCAAATGAACTCATCTGCGGGTGGTTCAATGACCTTTACTTCCCCGCGGAGAAGATCTGTCCACCCAGATATCCGCAGGAGACATGGGATCGCGGGCAACGTGAGTGGCGAGAGTGCTTCTCCGCTGGAGAATTGGCAATTCTCGCTGAATTCCACGGAGTGTTCGAGCAGCATCTTCCAAATTTGTCACAAGAATGGCCAGATTGGCGGCAAGATCCAGGGTGGCTGGCTGTAAGCGATGCGGCAAGAATAGCTGTTGAACGACTTGACTCAGCCGCCTAACAATTCATTCAAGCCGACGCCGCTTTGCGGCGCGGCTTAATTCAGGCGTTAGCACCCACGAGGTGATTTCAATGCGTCTCACTGCGCTTCTGGCCTTGCTAATCTCCGCTCATCTTCCTGCCGCAGACGAGCAGGCGGATCAAGCCGCTCTGAGGGCAAAGATCATGGAAGAGACTAGGCTCGTTGCGGTCATGGACATTGACGTCCCGGCCACTAGCTTCACGGGTGACGCTGATCCGAACACCCTCGAAGTAGTTTTTCTCTCCAAGAGTTCGGACGGCCCGAGCCGTGTCTCACCGGACGGTGAAGTTGTCTTCCTTTACAAAGCCTCTGACAAGGTTCAGTCGGACTTGATAGGCAAGGCATTCGACTTGCGCGTCGCCCGTACACTTGATGGGCGCTAACAATTCATTCAAGCCGACGCCGCTTCGCGGCGCGCCTTAATTCAGGCGTTAGGCCTGCTTAGATGAATCACTCGGTTTCCAGAATCCCAGAGAGCCGTGCCCTTACCGAGAGTGAGGTCGCAGTTGTTCGCTGGCTTCTGGAGCACGGCAATCCTGAGGCAAGTCAGTTCTTGCCCCAACTCGACCAAGCCGCTGTTGTGTCCCGCTGTTCGTGCGGCTGTGCCAGCATCGACTTTGCCATCTCCGGCAAGCGGCCCACTGAGGCGGCAATGCACGTCCTGTCGGACTTCCAATGGCAAGGTTCACAGGGCAATCTTTTCGGCGCGTTCGTTTTCGAGCAGCAAGGGTTGCTTGCCGGTTTGGACTTATGGTCCATTGACGGCCTGGCAACACCATCAAGCCTGCCGCCCATTGAAGCCTTAGTTCCTTATGGCACGTGGCAGCAGGCCTAACAGTTCGTTCAAGCCGACGCCACTTCGTGGCGCGGCTTAACTCCGGTGTTAGAACACAATAGGGGGATTTATGCGCTTCCAGCAGCGAAAAGCGGTTGTATGCCTGATTTCCATCATTGCACTCTCCGGGTGCCAGCCGAACGCGAGCCCTGCCAGCACTTCCGCACAAGCGGAACATCCTGCTGCACCGCAGCCCTCTCCGGCGGCAGCGCACGTAACGTATGACGGCCCGTTCGGACTAAGGATGGGGCTATCTCCCGCAGAGGCTAAGGCAGCTATCCCCAGTCTCGAAGAAAGCGACCAGGGCCAAGGCATATACCGCGCTAGCTCTGTCCCCGTTCCCCACCCGGATTTTGAGTCCTATTCGCTACTCTTTTCTCAGAAAAGCGGCCTATGCAAAATCGTAGCAATTGGTAAGGACATTCAATCTGGCGACACTGGCTATGAAGTCCGGAGCGCATTTGACGCGCTAGATAAAGCCATTACCAGCAAATATGGAAAAGGCAAGAAGTATGACTTTACTAGCGAGCGTTACGACTCTCCTGAATTCTGGATGATGCACCTCCTCAAGAAGAATCGAACGCTCGCAAAGCTTTGGAGCACCGAGGAGGGCTCAAACCTGACAAGCAATCTAGACTCAATTGCACTCGAAGCTGGCGCTACCGACATGTCGACTGGCTACTTAGTCATGCGCTACGAGTTCCAGAACATGCCGGACTGTGTCGCAGAGGGTGAGGCCGAGAAGAACAAGGGATTGTAGGTTGTGTTCTAACAATTCATTCAAGCCGAAGCCGCTTCGCGGCTCGGCTTAATTCAGGCGTTAGGCCCCTATGGCAGAAGAACTGTTTGCGGAACTAGCGAAACAGCTTCAAAGCTCGCTCGGCGTCGTTAAGCCGCCGATGGGCGATCCGAGGCTTGGCAGAGGCTTCAACGCCTATCTACTTCGCAAGGTCCAACGACTCAAGCTGAAGATGTACCAAGAGAAGGGTCACCCGCTCCCGCACCTGCACGTCGATCACGGTAGAGAACATCACTCAGCGAGCTTTTCGCTAGATCCTCCTAAGCGACTTGAGGGCCGGCTCGGATCGCGTGAAGAAGCGATCGTCCTGGCGTGGATTGCCGCGCACAAGGACCAGTTGCTGGCTGCCTGGCGCTCCCTGCAAGATGGCGCCCCAGACATGGCGCTGCTCGCAGAACTCCGGGGCGGGGCCTAACAATTCGTCCAAGCCGACGCCGCTTCGCGGCGCGGCTTAACTCAGGTGTTAGGCCTTACAATCAACACCATGTTTCAACTTGGGGGAAATATGAGGAAGCGACTCACTCTCGTCGGTATTGCTCTGCTCTTGGCCGGAGGTCACGCCTCGGCAGCAACGTGGAACTACTTGGAAGCCGGCAACGACAAGACCCTGTATTTCTTTGACGCAGACACCGTCGAAAAGTCTCCTGGCGGCGTATCAGTGTGGGTGAAGACAGTACGGACACGCCAACCAGACACGGACGGCTCTTGGGCGACCGCGATCCGCTGGCGAATCAACTGCTCTGGCCGCACGATCCAGACACTGTCGTGGTCCACCTACAACAACAGTGGCGAATTCATCGAGTCGAATAACAAACCTTCGTCACCGTCTCCTGTTACGCCTGATACCACGGGCGAAGCAGTGCTAAAGATTGCGTGTGGTGCAAACTTCCCGCGTGAGGCGAACAAGGGATACTTTAAGCTCGATTCGAATGACGTTTTCAAAGCGCGTGACAACTGGGTCCGCTATCAGGACAGTCAGGTCGACACAGCACCCAAGTAACGAGCGCGCAGGTGCCTCGCAGTAAGGCCTAACAATTCGTCCAAGCCGACGCCGCTTCGCGGCGCGGCTTAACTCAGGTGTTAGCACTCACTGGAGGCACCGTTGAAACCCGATATTTCTGAGTTCTCCTACGGATACGCCGTCACTGAGGAGCTCGTTGCGAATCACAAGTCTCGAGTAGTTGCTGCGCCCACATTCCCTTCGCTGTATGAAGAAGGAAAGAAGGGCGGTGGATACGACGTAAAGATTCCCTTTAAGGGAATCCCGGTGTTCCTTCAATTCAAACTCAGTGACTACCTGAGTCGAAAAAGTGCAAAAGAGCATATTTCTCTCTCGCTGAAGCTCCCCTATTACCGGATGCACCTGCGTCCGCTTAGGCACTCTCAACAACACCAACTTCTTCTTGACCTTGAGGCTACGGGAGAAGCTGTCTACTACATTGCACCAGAGTTTCATCTTCCGAAAGAACTGAATCGGTACTACCTGGCTCGCAACGTGGTGAAGAACTCCGCAGCATTTGCTCCTTCAGCCATTGGGTCTCTACCAGACCCAGATGACCACTATGTCGTCTTCGAGAAAGGCAGCACATACGGGTATCGATGCTCAGAGGAGCCGAAGAAGCTTGAACGAACAAGCTTGACGTCCGCATTAGAGACACTACGCAACCGAGATCGAGGTCGAGACTTAGGAGAGGAAGGTCTCTCTGCCCTGACCCGCAAAATGGTTGATGTGATACGCAGGCGCTCCGGGGAGGCAGGGTTGGGGTCTGGTCCGACCGCGGATGCCGAAGCCATCGCTCAGAGACGCAATCTGATAGAGTCGGCTGCCTATCTTGCACGAACGTACTTCTCTTGCGAGCTAGTGATCGTAGAGTGAGTGCTAACAAATCATTCAAGCCGACGCCGCTTCGCGGCGCGGCTTAACTCAAGCGTTAGGGTTGGGGTGTTTGGTAGCAGGGGATGGGGCGTTGGGCTTCGGCAGGGGAATCGCAATGGGCAGGTGGTGTGCGTCATCGCATCGGCCAGGGCGCGGGGAAGGCGCCGGGTTGGTGAGCATCTCAGGCAATCAGGTCGCGGGCTTGCCCGCGTTGCAGGCCGCGCTTCTGTCATGGCGCTGGCCTAACTATTCGTTCAAGCGGAAGCCGCTTCGCGGCTCCGCTTAACTCAGGCGTTAGGCCTTGTGTCGGTAACCGTCAGCCCGTTGGCGGGTGAAAGTCAGGCGATTGTCGTGGTAAAAGGCGGCTTCAGACTTAACACTCAGGGCTCCCGACACAGGAGCTGACCAATGGGACCCGACATGAAGCTAAGTCCATCATCCGTACGCCGCCTTAGAGAGGCAAGGAACTGGTCACAAGAGCAACTCGCCAATGCCGCCGGTCTGAGTCTTCGCACGATCCAGCGGGTGGAGACTGACGGCACTGCCTCTAGGGAGACCCGAGTTTGCTTAGCGGCGGCGCTGGATGTAGAGGCAACGTCATTGGCTGACGTTCCGCTTGACAAGAGGCAACGGCAAACTCCGGACACGTGGGCGGCCTTCGTGCTTGTGGGCTCCACCATGCTTCTGGCCGCATTCTTGTCGGGTGCGCCATCGACCGTGTATTACATGGCAGTGTTCTTCTTGTTGTTTGGTGCCATTCGCTATGCGTACAAGTCTTGGGCACAAGCTGCCAAGGCCTAACAATTCATTCAAGCCGACGCCGCTTCGCGGCGCGGCTTAATTCAGGCGTTAGGCCCCGGGACAGACATGGCTGACTTCCGAGTAATTGATGGGGGCCGCAGCAGTCCTCCTGCTGACCTAGTGACGCGCAAGCGGCGGCGCCACGATGGCATCCTGGAATGCCCGATCTGCAGAGGCCGGGAGTACATCACCACATCCATAGGTGACGTGGTTGCGGAAGGTAAGGTTGTTGTCCGCGCTCAGCGATTCAAGCGGTGCGTTATCTGTTTGTCGCGGGGAAAGCTATCCGAGCTGCGTCGGCTGTCCCCGCTCAAGTAGTCTTAGCATGCGGGTCCTAGCATTCGCGCCGGGGCCTAACAAATCGTTCAAGCCGAAGCCGCTTCGTTACGCAAACCACATGGCAGATAAAGCTTGCCATGTGCTTCGCTCCACTGCGCGTCTCGGCTTAACTCTGGCGTTAGGTGTTGGGGGGAGTCCAATGAAAGTCGATATCCTGATCGCAACGGTGATTCTTACGGGATGTGTTTCGACATATCAAAGCCCTCGTCACGAAGGGCCTACCGCTACGATAGTTTTGTCGGCTGATGAAGCATCCGTTGGCGGGGTGGCAAAAGCGGACTTGCTTCGTATCCAAACATTCTCGGATGACAAGTGCTCTGTCAATGCTGATGGCACAAATCTCGCACAGTTCAGCTTGTTGGCGCGCGGAGATGATCTAGGCGGCACCACCAAACAGGTTCCAGCAGGCCAGCCTTTCATTCTTAGCTTCTTTCACTACGCTGGCGTGTATGGTTCAAGGCAATGCACGATTACTTACAGTTTTATGCCAGTTCAGGGCGAGTCTTACCGTGCTCACTTCACAAGGCATGGGAATCAGTGCAACGTATCGCTGACAAGCGCCGCAGGACTTCCCGTACATGGTGTCCGGCAAATTATTCCAGGGTGCTCCAAGTGAATGGCCATCACACCTAACAGTTCATTCAAGCCGAACCCGCTTCGCGGGTCGGCTTAATTCAGGCGTTAGGCCTTGCATGAAGGATTTCGTGTGACAAGCAACATATTCGTGGCCAATTCGGATGAGGAGATTCTGTCCTGCTTTCCAGCATTCAGCGCTCTCCGGTCGCACCTTCAGGAGCAGGAATTTCTATGTCAAGTACGCCGGCAGCAGATCCAGTCCTACCAAATCGTAGCGTTGGAGTATGAGGGTTCGGTTCAGAGCGCCGCCGGTTTCCGGCTTGCCGAGTTCTTGGCATGGGGCAAGGTTCTCTACATAGACGACCTGACTACCCTGCCCGAGGCAACTTCGCGGGGCTTTGCCGGCACGCTCATGGATTGGCTGATTGCTCACGCCAAAGCAAACGGGTGTCAGGGCTTGCATTTGGACACAGGGTACGCCCGGCACGCGGCACACCGGTTATATCTTCGTAAGGGCTTGCAGTTCAATTGCCATCATCTGGCGCTTGAGCTGGGCAAGGCCTAACAGTTCATTCAAGCCGAACCCGCTTCGCGGGTCGGCTTAATTCAGGCGTTAGGCCTCATGAGACAGTTTTTCGCAGTTGTGAGTGCCTCACTGGCCGCAGCACTGGCTCCAGCGCTGGCGTTTGTGTTCGTGTTTTTTGCCGTGGGTGGTAGAGATGCAATACCCATGCTGCCTCTCGCCTTTATCGCAGCCTTAGTTATAGCCCTCGCGCATACGCTGGTTCTTGGGATCCTGGCTGCGGGTTGGTTGCTACGAGTCCATAAGTTCCGCTTTCGCCCCATGCTGCTGGCGGGATTCGTCATTGGCCTCGTGCCAGCCGCGATCTGGGCTCGGCCGTACAAGTACATTGGAACTCAATCTAGCTCGTGGTCAGGCGGAGTCCAAACGTTAGACAACGGCGTCACGACACTGGCGGGCTGGATTGATTACCTGCAGTTCATTACTTACGCCGGCGCACTAGGAGCGCTTGGCGGCATCTCGTTCTACGTTGTGTATACGGGCGTGAGCCCTAACCATTCATTCAAGCCGACGCCGCTTCGCGGCGCGGCTTAATTCAAGTGTTAGCGCCCATGGAAAGTGCGGACTACGTCCTGTTTTTTTCGGCCGTGATTGGCGGGCTACTTGTCGCCCTGCTGCCGTTCTTCGTTGCCCTCGGCATAGCACGTCTAGGTGTCCTGCCGCGCAGGGTCACGTTTTCCGCTCTTTGCACGCTTCTGACCTACGGCGCAACGGTCGCAGCATTTGTTGCGCAGGCGCCTTTGCTAGCGGCATTCACTCACCTGGCGCCAACTTGGTCTTCGCTCGGACACCATGCACTCGCCAATGCTGTCGCTTACTCTGCGGAGTACCTAGGCTACGCGACGGTGTTCGTGCCACTGGCGCTCATGGTCGTTTGGCCTCTTTGGCTCCGGAAGCGCTGGGCGACTGTGATTGCCGCACTGGGCGCTAACAATTCATTCAAGCCGACGCCGCTTCGCGGCGCGCCTTAATTCACGCGTTAGGCCGCATGAGACTTAGCTCGTTTGCCAAACTGATTAACGGCTCGCTCTCCGCCGCAGACTATTCGCGCGAGATTGCGGAGGAGCTGGCTGAGCACACACAGCACCTCGGCCGCGGCGGATCCGCGCCAGTGAGGGTCACAGAGGACACTGATCTTGTCCTGGACAGAGCCGGTCTAGGGGCTCTCTGTCGTATGTTCGCTTCGGGCCAGCTTACGGCCGGGGAGCTCGCCTACACTGCCGATGCTTTGCAAATGGCCGAGCGGGTCGAGTTCTCTGGCCCAGACATCGCAGATGATCTTGATTCCTGCACAGACCCCGAGATCAATGGGCCGCTTACGGCGGCAAAAGCATTGGAGATTGCGGGCCGTGGTGCTGCGGCCTAACAATTCATTCAAGCCGAACCGGCTTCGCCGGTCGGCTTAATTCAGGCGTTAGCCCGCGAGACAGATCTATGGATATTCTCACCACTGTTGGAACCACCATCACAATCGCTAAGCGACTGCGTGAGATATCGAAGAACATCGAAGATGCTGAGTTCAAGAACCTGCTGGCTGACTTGTCAAGCGAATTGGCTGATATCAAGTTGGAAGCAGCAGCTCTCAAAGAAAGACTTGCCACTTTGCAAGAAGAGAACTTGCTGCTTAAGGCTACAGCTCAACCGGCGGATGAATCTCCGATAGGACGCAAAGATGGTTGCTATCAGTTCACCGGTGATGATGGGCTTTACTGCCCGGGATGCTGGGATTCAAAGCGTAAGAAATCTTCAACTACCAAGGCTATTCGCGGCTTCCGTCTTTGCAGCGTATGCCAAGCGCCTATAGGCGCGGGCTAACAATTCATTCAAGCCGACGCCGCTTCGCGGCGCGGCTTAATTCAGGCGTTAGGCGCGCATGGTCGTCATCCGACAACACGGACCCAACAGCGAGCTTTTTGACATCTCGAAATTTCTCGTGGACGTCGACCGGTTCGTGGAACCAGATTCCTGGCACATCACCATCGATGACTGCATGGGCGATCGCGCTCTCGAGATTGAGCAGCTGACGGCTGTAGGCCTGTCAATGTCGCGACGTCCCCCCGCTTTCAGTAGCGGGGCTCTTTAGAGTCCGGGTTTCATCGTAGCGGCTTTGGCCGCCAACTGTTCGGCATAAGCGGCCGGCGTCAGACCGCCCAAGGTCTTCTTCGGTCGTTCCTCGTTGTACTCCCGGCGCCAGGTTTCGATCTCGGTGCGGGCGTGCAGCAGCGTCGGGAACCAGTGCTCGTTGAGGCATTCGTCCCGTAGGCGGCCGTTGAAGCTCTCGATGTAGGCGTTCTGGTTCGGCTTGCCTGGCTGGATCAGGCGCAACTGCACACCGCGCTCGTGGGCCCACGCCACCATCGTCTTGCCGCAGAACTCCTTGCCGTTGTCGGTACGGATCACCTGCGGCAGGCCGCGGGTCAGCGCCAGCCGATCCAGCACCCGGGCCACGCCGTGGCCGGAGATGGCCCGCTCCACCTCGATCGCCACCGCCTCGTGCGTGGCATCGTCGACGATGGTCAACGCCTTGAGCACACGCCCCTCGGCGGTGCGGTCGAACACGAAGTCCATCGACCAGACCTGGTTGGCCGCTTCCGGCCGCAGCAACGGTTGGCGCTCGCCCAGCAACACCTTCTTCCGCTTGCGCCGGCGCACCTGCAACCTGGCCTCCTGATACAGCCGTTCCACCCGCTTGTAGTTCACCGGCCACTGCTCCTGCCGCAGCTTCAGATAGATCATCCCGACGCCATAGCGCTTGTGTCGCTGCGCCAGCGCCAGGATCCGCTCGCGCAGCTCGACGTTGCCATCCGGACGCGGGACGTAGCGCAGCGCGCTGGCGCTCATCCGCACCATCGCCAGCGCCCGTCGCTCACTCAGCCCCCGATCCACCAGATGCCGCACCAGCGTCCTGCGCGCCGGTGCGGTCACCACTTTTTTCGCAGGGCGTCCTTGATGACGTCGTTCTCGAACAGCTGCTCGGCCAGCAGCTTCTTCAACCGCGTGTTCTCGGACTCCAGCTCCTTGAGCCGCTTGGCCTCTGGCACGCTCATGCCGCCAAACTTGCTGCGCCACAGGTAGTAGGAGGCCTCGCTAAAGCCGTGCCTGCGGCACAGCTCCTTGACCGGTAGGCCAGCTTCGGCTTCACGCAGGAAGCCGATGATCTGCTCTTCGGAAAAGCGCTTCTTCACGTCCAATCTCCGTCTCGTTGGGGATTGGACTCCAAATCGACCTGCTACTCAAAGATGGGGGGACGTCGGTCGGATAGAGAGTTCCGCGCACTGTATCGCGGCATCTATCAGACAATTGACGGGCGCTTCATTGGCCTAGCTGGGGGTGAACGCGTGTTTGAGCTGCTGGCGGTCGACTCGTCGTTCTGGGAGGTGACTGGCTCACCAGCCTTTGAGTCGCATATGCTCGCAACTTACGGGGCGTGGCAGCGCGCCTAACAGTTCATTCAAGCCGACACCGCTTCGCGGCGCGGCTTAATTAAGGCGTTAGACCTGCTATGAAGCCACTAGTCATCCCACCAGCAGCGCTGCGAGACGAAAAGGCCATCCAGATGCTTAGTGCCTGGATCGCTGAGAGAGGGCAGCACTGCACGATCAACATCGGTCTTTGGCAAGGGAATGGGCGCGAAGAGGCGTCTGCGTGGGGCATCTTCCTCGCGGATACGATCAGGCACATCGCCAATGCGCTTCAGGAGCAGTATGGGCAGTCAACTGCGGATTCCATCGCGGCCATGCTTGAGTCGCTACATGACGAGCTTAGTGGCCCGACCTCATCCGTCCAGGGCGGGTTCCATCATGGTCACGGGTAGCAGGTCTAACTATTCACTCAAGCCGACCCCGCTTCGCGGGTCGGCTTAACTCAGGCGTTAGGCATCACAACCCATGTCTTTCGAAGCGGTAAGAAAGCTAGAGTCAGTTCTTGGCGCCGCTCTGCCTTCTGACTACCGCGTGTTCCTCACTACACACACCACAGAGTATCTGGAGCCGCCTTTGCTTGTTCGCCACTTGGTCCAAGTGCCTGGCAGCGGCCCAGAGGACGTGGTTACAAGCCTCTATACCGCCACAAGCATCATAGAATCGGAACTACTGGGAGAGCCGGAAGAGGGAATGGTGATAATTGGCCAGGTTGAGCCGGGCGGGTACCTTTACATGTGCTTCAAGGCATCGGACTTCGGCTCGGTGTATGTTCGCTTCCCCTATCAGGACAGCACTTTCTACCCGGTAGGCAAATCTTTCTCGGTGTTCATGGCTCGCTGCCGTCCAGATCCGGAGAGTGATGCCTAACAATTCAATCAAGCCGACGCCGCTTCGCGGCGCGGCTTATTTCAGGCGTTAGGGGCAGGATGAAGTACCTCGGAGTCGTCATACTCGCATTCGCTCTGTGTTCGTGTGCTGCGACACCTATGCGACAGGATCAAGCGCAAAGCATGACCGTCGTGCAAGAGCAGCAACTGGGGGTGCAAAGCCGCTGCTGCGTCACGATTGATGAAATGAATCCCGTACAAACTGGCGGCGGCAGCAGCGAGCATTCTTTTGGGCCAGCCAGCTCTATCATCTCATTTGACGGCCGCCCGACAACCGCCAGCCTGTTCAAGCTGCCTACCGGATCTAACGGCAAAGAGTTGGAGTTCATAAGTTACTCTGACAGAAAAAGATCTGTCTTTCGCTTTGATTCAGTGCTGTTTGTCGCACCTGCTCTTGCATTCCTAGACTCTAGCCGCAGGCCAATAGATACACAGCCACAACCGCCGCTTTGCTGGGGAGCAAAAAACGGCAAAGGCGGACTTTGGACAAGAGTTTCTGTCCCTGACAATGCAGCGTACGTAGTTGTAGCAGCAAGGACAGGTCGGAATCTGTACCCTGTAGACACGCGTCAACTGGGCTCGGCTGGGCCGGTCATAGAAGCAATCGCAGACGCTCGACAGAGCTACGCAACCCAAGTTGGTACCGGCTATGCTGGACTGTACGGTTTGGAGCTGGTAGATCGGTTGCATCCTCCCCTCGGGAGGTGCGCGGCCTCTGCCCCCTAACAATTCATTCAAGCCGAAGCCGCTTCGCGGCTCGGCTTAATTCAGGCGTTAGACGATGGGTGAAGATCTCGCCACACAGAACCAAAGAATCTCCGACAACATCCGAGATTATGGGTGGCACTGCCTCCATGTCTTCCCTGCTAAGGAAGGGCAGGATAAGTTCAGCTATTCCATTGGTTTTGGGAAGTCTTACGGTTCCCCAGAGGTGTTGATCTTCGGGTTGGAGCGGGAAAAGGCCCATGCTTTGCTTAATGAGTGCGCTCACTTGCTCAAAGGCGGACACATCATTGTTCCCGGCGTCGAAGACGGTAGCGTTCTCGCAGGCGACTATAAGGTCGTCTTTAAGTCCGTTCGCCCGGACAGGTTCGGTGAGTACTTGGGCACCGCTGTGCGGTACTACAAAGACAAGCCCTTCAGTGCGGTGGTCATGTTTCTTCCGGATCGACAGCATCGTTTCCCTTGGCATCAGGGCTACGACTACATCCCGGCAGGGGAGCCATTGGCCATCGTCTAACAGTTCATTCAAGCCGAACCCGCTTCGCGGGTCGGCTTAACTCAGGTGTTAGGCCTATGAAGTTCGAGTCACTCACAGGAAAAAAGCTGCTCTCGATACGCTTGCTGAGCGTTGGAACTCATCCTGCTTGGGTAGACAGCTCCTCGCCCCAGATTGCGACGTATGCCGCCAACCTCGAACTTGCGGACTCAACCTGCGTACAAGTGTGCCCGTGCGAGGTTCCGATCGCGGGAAAGTACCCAGCCTTGGGCATCGAGCTACGTGACTGGTCGGGGTCTCCAGGAGTTCAGCGCTGGGGAGAGGGCGAGGAGTACTCCGTAGCTATGCCCAAAGAGCTAGATCGGTTCTTTCCCGCCATGATCAATGATCTGCGGCTCTGGGACTCAATGGGTGACGGCACACTTTCAGCGCTGGATCTTGTTCTTAGCACCGGCCCCACCCTGACGCTTAGACATGTATTTCCACCAATGATGCTTGGGCTTGACATAAGGGTCGCGGCCTAACAATGCGTTCAAGCCGAAGCCGCTTCGTTACGCAAACCACATGGCAGGTAAAGCTTGCCATGTGCTTCGCTCCACTGCGCGTCTCGGCTTAACTTAGGCGTTAGCGCCCACGGAAAGTGCGGACTACATCCTGTTTTTTTTCGGCCGTGATTGGCGGGCTACTTGTCGCCCTGCTGCCGTTCTTCGTTGCCCTCGGCATAGCACGTCTAGGTGCCCTGCCGCGCAGGGTCACGTTTTCTGCTCTTTGCACGCTTCTGACCTACGGCGCAACGGTCGCAGCATTTGTTGCGCAGGCGCCTTTGCTAGCGGCATTCACTCACCTGGCGCCAACTTGGTCTTCGCTCGGACACCATGCACTCGCCAATGCTGTCGCTTACTCTGCGGAGTACCTAGGCTACGCGACGGTGTTCGTGCCACTGGCGCTCATGGTCGTTTGGCCTCTTTGGCTCCGGAAGCGCTGGGCGACTGTGATTGCCGCACTGGGCGCTAACAATTCATTCAAGCCGACGCCGCTTTGCGGCGCGCCTTAATTCACGCGTTAGGCCACATGGGGCACGACACGATTGTTCAAGTGGAGATAGATGGCGAGGGTCGGCTCCACGTCGTTCCATCGGCGCATTCGCTTCCTTTCATTTATCGCGAGGGCATGGAGGTTCAGTGGGACCCGGTCAAGGGCTCGCTCTACTCACCCAAGCCAAGAGAGTGGCCATATTCGCGCTGGTTTCAGCAGGTGTTGGCTGCGGCTTCCTCTCAAGGCTGCGACTTGCGGCTTGCATCTGACACCAGATGGGTCAACATCGCTCCGGGCATCAAAGCCGAACTTTTGCAGGTCTCCGGCAATGAGGCCTACTATTCATTCAAGCCGAACCCGCTTCGCGGGTCGGCTTAATTCAGGCGTTAGGCGGCATGTATAGATTCCCCTGTCCATTCACTTGTCGGCTGTGTCATGGCGATCCTGCGTAGATATCTCCCCCACCTCTGCTTTTTCTCGGGCTGTGTCTTCTTGCTCCGCGGCGTGAAGCTTTTCGTGACAAGCGTTTCGGCGGTACTGGCGGACGCTCCGAGCTCGGCCTATGAGCATGGCTATGCCTTTGGACAAGTAGCTGTTTCGCTCCTTTTCATGGCTGCTGCCGCCAGTCTGTTTCTCCTTGGCTGGCGCCGACTGACCTCGCCATAATGAGTAGCTCTCGGGCATCGCGTATGCCCCCTAACTATTCATTCAAGCCGAACCCGCTTCGCGGGTCGGCTTAATTCAGGCGTTAGACCTGCACAGATGCCTTCTCGCAACGTTCAGAAAGACCTACTCGGCAAGCCGATCAGACAGCGACGCCCAAAGTATGAGGCGGCGCTAGAGCGGCATGAGCTGCAGAACGTCCCTGAGCGCGCTGAGCGCATACGCTGGCTTAGCACCATCATTCCCAAGGGCGGTGGTTACATGATGCCGCTTGAATCAATGCGGGTGTTTCAAGAAGCTAAAGACTGCTGCTTCGTCTACGGTCAGTTCGTCGCAACCTTGGTCCTGGCAGCATCTTTCATGGAGCACTGGCTTGGTGGCATCCTCAACGCCTCAGGGCAACAGAAGGTCGCTGGGCAAGGCCTCAAGGCAATCGTTGCTCATTGTCGAGAGTTCAATGTCATACCGATTGCGCTGTGTGACAAGATTGATTCCTTACGCCTCAGTCGCAATCCGTTCGTGCACTTAAAACCATTCGACCACCCGCACAACCTTGGGCAACGCATGCTCACTCGCCGCGCGCACCCGGACAGCATCCTAGAGTCAGACGCAAGGGATGCTCTGTCGGCCATGTACTCGGTAGCCGTGTATGCCAAGGCGCAGGTCTAACAATTCGTTCAAGCCGAACTTGCTTCGTTACACCAAACACATGGCAGAAAGAGCTTGCCATGTGTTTGGCTCCACTACGCAAGTCGGCTTAACTCAGGCGTTAGACGATGGGTGAAGATCCCGCCACACAGAACCAAAGAATCTCCGACAACATCCGAGAGTATGGGTGGCACTGCCTCCATGTCTTCCCTGCTAAGGAAGGGGAATCCATGGGGGCAACCTGGCCAGTAGCGCGTCGGCATTCGGGCGTGGGCATCGCATCGTTCGTGGTCGGCTGCGTGGGTGGCGCCATGCTGCTGATGCTGTTCGTGGTGGCCGGCATCCTCGAGAACGCGACGCCGGGTGGCATGGACGAGGAGTCGGTCGAGGCCGTGCTGGTGGGCCTGTTCCTGTTCGTGTTCCTGCTCTTGCAGTTGGGCGCGGCCGTGCTCGGCCTGGTCGGCCTGTTCCAGCGTGACCGGCGCCGGCTGTTTGCCGGCCTGGGCCTGGCGATCTCCGTGGGCAGCATCGTGATGGCGGTGTTCGCGCTGGTTGTGGGGATGGTGGTGTCCTGAGGGCCCTGCGCACGTACAAGGTTTGTACAAGCCACCGCTAGACCGGTGGGTAACTCCCGCGTCCCTAGTGTCTGCGCCGTCGCCGCCACGGCGTCACTTACCTACGGATGGAGAGAACCCACGATGCGTACCTGGCTGATCGTCCCGATGGCGGCGCTGTTTGCGACTTCCGCCCATGCTGCCGGCCCCGAGGCGGGCCGCCTTTCCATGTCCCTGCTGGGCGGCATCGACACGCCGGCCAGCGGCGACGTGCACGAGGGCGCGGTCGCGCCGGTTCCGGACCTGGGCTCGCTGAACCCCGCGCTGGCCGGTGTCGCCGCCGAGCTGCGGATCGAGTCGCGCGAGCACGACCGCATCTATGACCAGGCCGAAACCGTCGGCCTCGAGTTCGCCTACGGGCTCAGCGACCGCGCCGAGGTGTTCGGCCAGGTGCGCCAGACCCGCGCAGGCGAGGGCAGGGTGGTGGTGGGCGAGGCCTACGTGCCGGCGCTGCAGGCCGGCCTGCCGGTGTACGGCACCTTCGGTACCTACAAGGCGCTGTCGGCCGAAGTCGGCTACCGCCACTACTTCGGTACCCCGGGCTATTCGCGTCCGTTCGTCGGCGCCCGGCTCGGGGCGACGCGTACCGACGACATCCGCGCCACCTTCGAGATCCCGGACGGCGGCATCACCATTCCCAATGCCGCCTTCTACGAGGCCGGCTGGGTGGCCAGCGCCGGCCTGGACGTGGGCGTGATCATGCCGGTCTCCGAGACCTTCAGCGTCACCCTCGCCAGCGGCGTGCGCTATGTCGACGACCTCAAGGACGACGACAGCGCCATCGGCGGCCTCGGCCTGGCCCGGATCAACGACACCGGCAGCCGCCTGTCGATCCCGCTGACCCTGTCCGCCCGCTGGGACTTCTGAGTCCAGCAAGCCGTGTGTCCCACGCCGCGCCGGTCCGTTGAGGCCGGCGCGGCCGTGTCGTACCTTCAGGGCTGGACGACAGCGCGAGGACCATTGGAATGGACCACGAAGCCAGGGTGCAGGCGCTCTACCGCCACCTGGACAAGCTCGGTGCCAGCCGCATCGACGTCGTGCCGCCGCTCTGGCGGCTGTTGTGGCGGTTCGGCTTCCATCTCGCACCGCCGCCGTTCCAGTCTTTCGGTTTCAACGCGGTGCTGACCGGCGGTTCCTTCGCCATCGCGTTGGGGCTGTTCCTGTGGTGGATCTCCCCGCAGTCGTATCCCTTGCCGACATTCGTCGGCTTCATGGCTTTCATCGGCGTCGCGTTCGGCCTGGCGATGGCCACCTACGCCCGCTACCTGGCCCGCCGCTTCCAGCTGGGAAACTGGGACGACTACGGCATCGAAGCTGGGGAGGACGCGCGCGCTGGCTAGGCCGACGCGCCGCGCCACTGCCAGCTGAGCGTCTTCGCCGGCCTGCTCAGGAGGCCCGGAGCTTCTGTCGCAGGAACCGGTGCAGGTCGCCCAGGTCGCCGGCGAACAGCGGGGGCAGTGCGTGTGGCAGGCGCGGCGGTGGCTCGCCGTGGATCCAGGCGCGCGACAGGCTGGACAGGGCCTCGACCGCCGCAGCCATGCTTCCCGGATCGTCCGCGGGCGCCTGCGGGAGGGTGCTCGCATCCGGCGCCGGCGCCTCGGCCTCCGCTTCCCGCTCCAGGTCCCAGCACGCGGCCAGCACCCGGTAGACCAGGCGCTGGCAGGCGGCGACCGCGGGCCAGTGCTCACTGGCGCTGCGGCGCTCCTCCGCCGAGCCGTCCAGGGCCTGGTCCAGCGCCTGTTCGAGAAGGAAGCTGCGGTGCTGCAGGTCGCGGCGGTCGATCCGCGCCTGCGGCGTGGTCACCTCGCCGCGCTCCAGGTGTGGGCAGACCCGCCGGATCGCCAGCAGGCACTGGCCGATCTCCGAGGCCACGGTGCGTGCATTGGCGCGCGGCGGCAGCAGGCGGAAGGCCAGCAGGGCGCAGGCACAGCCGATCACGGTGTCCACGCCGCGCGCCAGCAGCATGCCGGGGATGTCGTCCACGGCCTGGCCGCCACTGGCGATGGTCAGCGCCGCACTGGTGATGAACACCACCGCCAGCGCGTAGTTGCGGACCACCACCATCTCGATGGTGAACTGCAGCGCCATCACCGCCAGCGCCAGCCATGGCCCGGTCGGATGCAGCCAGAGGATGGCGCCGGCCAGGGCGAGGCCGGCCAGGGTGCCGAGGGTGCGCTCGAGGCTGCGTTGCAGGGTGCGCGGCCAGGTCAGGCCCTGGTGCAGCATCAGCAGGGCCGCGGCCACCGCCCAGTACGCGCGCTCCAGTTCCAGGGCGCCGGCGACCAGGCCGGCGGCGAGGCAGGCGATGCCGATGCGCAGCAGCTGGCGGCGCGGGTTGGAGCCGGGTGCCAGGCCTTCGCGCAGCAGGGTCCAGGAGCGCGGGTAACCGTGCGGCACGGTGCCGGCCGGCAGCGTGCGCGGACGCCGGATCGCTTCCTGCTGGACCTCCTCACCCAGCTGGATGGCGTGGCGCAGGAGTTGTGCGCGGCGTTCGGCCGGCAGGTCGGGGTCGTGGCTGGCCGCGAAGGTCTGGTGCAGCTCGCGGTTGATCCCGCGCAGCCGGGCCAGCTCGCCGTTCGGGCGCGCCGGGATCGGCTGGAAGCCCACCAGCATCTGCCAGCTGTCGTAGAGGGCCTGGGCCGCACGCCGGCGGGCGCGTGGATGCCCGTTGGCGTCGGCGGAGATCGCCGCGGCCACCGCGCGGGCGGCGGCAAGCACCGCGCGCCGCTCCGGCTTGCGCGGATGCAGCAGGATGCCGACGGTGTGCAGCAGCCAGGCGCCCATGCCGCCGCCCAGCACCAGCAGGCCGGCCTGCCAGGGCGGCAGGTGGTCGGCCGGGATCGCGGTGCTGGCGGCACAGGCGAGCACGAACAGGTAGGCGCCGGCCGGGCCGATGCGCATGGCGTTGCACAGCCAGGTCGCGAACATCGCCATCAGGGCCAGTGCCGGCAGGATGGCCCAGGCATGCGGCTGCAACCACAGCCCGAACATCACCGCCACAGCGAAGCCCAGCGCGACCGCCGCCAGGGCGATGGCGCGGGCGGCATAGGGGCGGTCGCCGCAATACAGGGCGGTGAAGCCACCGATGGTGGCCATCATGCCGGCCGCGGTATCCCCGGCCAGCCAGCCGGCGAGGACCGGGATGCCCATGGCCAGGGCGGCGCGCAGCGAGAAACCGAGCCGGCCAGGCGGCAGCGGGCGCACGTGGCGGATCTCGCGCAGCAGGCCTTGCGGCCCGGGGGAAGGAGGCTCCGGGACCGGGGGCAGGCGCGCGTTCGACATGCGCATATCGTAGCCCCAACGCCGTTGCTAACCTGTGGGCCTACATCACAGGAGGTGGCCGTGGGCATCGAGATCCATTATCTGGGCTGGTCGGTGGTGCTGGGCGTGGCGCAGTTGCTGCTGGCCGGCATGCTGGTGACCCGCCAGCGCGGGGTCGAATGGAATACCGGGCCGCGCGATGCCGATCCGGGTCCGCTCCCGCCCAGGGCCGGGCGCGCCGACCGCGCGTTCCGCAACTTCATGGAGACCTTCCCGTTCTTCGCCGCCGCGGTGCTGGCGGTGGTCGCCACCGGCCAGGCCGATGCCTGGACCTCGCTCGGGGTGCAGCTCTATTTCTGGGCGCGCGTGGTGTACGTGCCGCTGTACCTGTACGGCGTGCGCTACCTGCGTTCGCTGGCATGGGGCGTCTCGATGGCCGGCCTGCTGCTGGTGCTGCTGCCGCTGTTGCGCTGAACCGTTCGTCGACGTTCATCGGCGGTTGTCCGGCGCGGCCGGGCACCGCCTAGACTGGGTGCATGCAAGCCGACCGTCCTTCCATGTCCAAGGCCTCCCGCCGAATCCTGTCCGTGGTCCTGCTGCTGGCCGCGGCCATTGGGGTGCTGGTCGCCTGCCAGCGTTTCGTGGCCGATGAGGAAGAGGTCCAGACCCAGCCGGTGGCCTCGCCGGAAGAGGGGGGCGCGGTCAGCCGCGATCCGATGCCGGAAGAGGCCATGTCGGTGGAGGCGTTGCCGCAGGGGCAGGCGGCCGAGCCGGAGGGCGAGGTGGACTGGTCGCCGCGCGAGCTGTCCGGCCAGGCCTGGATCAGCTGCAGCCTGGACTACCGCGAGGGCGACGGCGCGTCGCTGGCCTCGCTGGAGCGCGAAGCGCTGCGCGAGGGCGTCGAGGCCTGCCGCGAAGGGCAGGTCGTGCGCGTGCGCTATACCGGCAAGATCAGCCCCGAGTTCACCGCCCTGGTGCAGCGGGTCACGGTGACCGCCGACGAGCTGGGCATCGTCCACCGCGTGCTGGACCTGGACTCCACCGGCGGCCAGGTCGAGGACGCGATCCGCGCTGGCGACTGGATCGGCAACCACCACTGGACCCTGTGGGTGCGCGAGGACTCGGTCTGCCACAGCGCCTGCGTGTTCGTGCTGGCCGGCGGCGACAGTCGGGTGCTGGCCGGGCGGGTGGGCATCCACCGCATCATCCGCCTCAGCTCCACCGCCACCAGCCGCCAGGAGCTCAACACCGAGCTGCAGGCGGTGTACGGGACCGTGCGCGCCTACCTGGAACGCAACGGCGCCTCGCCGCTGCTGGCCGACGTGATGAAGACCGTGCCCAACCGCAGCCTGCGCCTGCTCAACCAGGACGAACTGGCGGCCTACGGCCTGGACGGCAACAACGCCGCCCAGGACGACCTGGACCGCATGCGCCTGCTGGACAAGTGCGGCGACGACTTCATGCAGCGCCGCGACCGCTGGGTGCGCGCCTTCGAGGAGCGCTGCCGCAGCGAGCGCGAGGTGTTCGCGCGCAATGCCTGCGGCCTGCAGCTGCGCCGCGGCCTGGGCTTCCCGGACGACGACTGCCCGGCGGAGAGTCCGCTGGCCGAGTTCAACGCGATCGAGGTCGTGCTGCTGGACGCCGAGGCCACGGCCGACGGGGCCAGCCCTCCGGAACCGGACGATGCGGCCACGGCCGACGCCAGCTCCGGCGCTTCGGGTGGCTCGAGCGGTTCGGGCGTGGCCGGCGGCGGCTGACCGGGCAGGGCACCCGGCAGGCGGCGGCTGGACCGGGCGGGGGCAGCCAGGGGGCGGGGCTCCCCGCGGCTTCGCGGTGCCTCAACGCTCCGCCGGCGCATGATGGTCTGAACGGATTGCAGACCCGTATTCAGCAACGGGGCGACAAAGCCTGCGTTGCAGCGCACAATGGCGAACTTTCATGTTTTCCCGCCGCGCCGCCAGGCGCCGCCGCCGGAGTCCCGGATGTCATCCCCTGCACCAGAATCCCCCGCCGCGCCGACCTTCGGCGAACTCGGCCTGCCCGAGCCTTTGCTCGCCGCCCTGACGGCGGTCGGTTACGAAACCCCGTCGCCGATCCAGGCCGCGACCATCCCGGCCCTGCTGTCCGGGCGTGACGTCCTGGGCACCGCCCAGACCGGCACCGGCAAGACCGCGGCCTTCGCCCTGCCGATCCTGTCGCACCTGGACCTGAAGCTGGCCAGGCCCCAGGCCCTGGTGCTGGCGCCGACCCGCGAGCTGGCCATCCAGGTCGCCGAGGCGTTCCAGCGCTACGCGGTGCAGATGCCGGGCTTCCAGGTGCTGCCGATCTACGGCGGCCAGGGCTACGGCCCGCAGCTGCACGCGCTGCGCCGTGGCGTGCACGTGGTCGTCGGTACCCCCGGACGCGTCATCGACCACCTCGAGCGCGGCACCCTCGACCTGTCCGGCCTCCGGAACCTGGTGCTGGACGAGGCCGACGAGATGTTGCGCATGGGCTTCATCGACGACGTCGAGGCGGTGCTGAAGAAGGTCCCGGACGAGCGCCAGGTCGCGCTGTTCTCGGCGACCATGCCGCCGCCGATCCGGCGCATCGCCCAGACCTACCTGCGCGAGCCGGTCGAGGTGACCATCGCCTCCAAGACGACCACCTCGGCCAACATCCGCCAGCGCTACTGGTTCGTCAGCGGCATGCACAAGCTGGATGCGCTGACCCGGATCCTCGAGGCCGAGCCGTTCGACGCGATGATCGTGTTCGCGCGCACCAAGGCCGCGACCGAGGAGCTGGCCAACAAGCTGCAGGCCCGTGGCGTGGCCGCGGCCGCGATCAACGGCGACATGCAGCAGCAACAGCGCGAGCGCACCATCCAGCAGCTCAAGGATGGCCGCCTGGACGTGCTGGTGGCCACCGACGTGGCCGCGCGCGGCCTGGACGTGGAGCGCATCAGCCACGTCCTCAACTACGACATCCCGTACGACACCGAGAGCTACGTCCACCGCATCGGCCGTACCGGCCGCGCCGGCCGCAGCGGCGAGGCGATCCTGTTCGTCACCCCCCGCGAGAAGGGCATGCTGCGCGCGATCGAGCGCGCCACCCGGCAGCCGATCGAGGAGATGCGCCTGCCGACCGTGCAGGCGGTCAACGACCGCCGCGTCGCGCGTTTCTTCGAGCGCATCGAAGGCACGCTGGAAGCCGGCGGCCTGGACGAATACCGCGAGCTGGTCGACCGCTACGCGACCGAGCACGACGTGGGCGCGGCCGAGATCGCCGCCGCCCTGGCGCGCCTGCTGCAGGGCGACGTGCCGCTGCTGCTGGAAGCCCGCGACGAGCCGGCCCCGCGCGAGCAGCGCCCGGCCCGCGAGCCGCGTGCGTTCGAGGAGCGCGAGCGTGGCCCGCGCCCGCCGCGTGGCCGCGACGACGACTTCGCCCCGCGCGCCCCGCGTGCGCCCAAGCCGCCGCGCGAAGCGCCGCAGCCGGGGATGGAGACCTACCGGGTCGAGGTCGGCCACGTGCATGGCGTCAAGCCAGGCAACATCGTCGGTGCGATCGCCAACGAGGCCGGCCTGGAATCGCGCTACATCGGCCGCATCGACATCCACGAGGACCATTCGATCCTCGACCTGCCGGCCGGCATGCCGCCGGAAATCATGAGCCACCTGCAGAAGGCCTGGGTGGTCGGGCAGCAGCTGCGCATCACTCCGTGGGATGGCAGCCATGCGCCATCGTCGAACCCGGGGCCGGCGCGTGGACGCTTCCGTCCAGGTGGCCCGCGTCCAGGCGGTCCGCGTGGTCCTTCGAAGCCGCATCGCAAGGGTCCGCCGCACAGCCGCGACTGATCCAGCTACCGCGTTGCTCGTGGAGTGGTTGGTAACGCAACCATTCCAAAGAATGATGTGCGGCGCCACGCAGGCCCCGGAGCTGCCCCGTATCATTGCGGGGTGAAACCGCGCGTGCACAGCCAAGGCCGGGGACGGCTGCAAGGATGGAACTGGTCGAGGGTCGGCCTGGCGGTGCTTGGCCTGCTCGCGGTCCTGGTGGTGCTGGTCAACGCATTTGGCCGCGCCGGGCGCTGGTCGGTCGATGGCTACTTGGTCACCGGCGCGCCCACCCGCGAAGCCCCCCGTGACTGGCGCTGCGCCCCTGATTCGCCGCCGCCTGCCCTGCGTGCCGTAGTGCCGCCGCCGCCGGGCGGCTGGCCCGGGGTACCGCAGGCGGTCAGCGTGTTCAACGCCTTCGCCGGCGAGGTCCGCCTCGAGTATCGCGACCGCGCGGTCTGCGGCCGCATGCATGACGCCCGTACCCGCGACTCGCGCTTCCGCGCCGGCGTGGGCATGGTCATCGTGCCGCAGGCCGGCAACGAGGATCCGGTGGTCGTTTACTGGAACCCGCCACCCAAGCCGGGCTGGATCCCGACCATCCGCGTAGGCGCGCCCAGCGAAGTCCAGCACGTCGATACCCTGCGCCTGGTCGTGCGCACCGCCTGCCTGGCGGTGGCGCTGGTGCTGGCAGCCACCGCACTGATGGCCTATCCGGCCTCCCGCGACTGGACCTTCCTCGGCTACGCCCTGCTGTGCGCGCTGTCGGTGTTGTGGCAGGCCACCCTCAGTGGACTGAGCGGCTATCCGGAGCCCTGGCTGCCGGTGGCCGGGCACGAGCAACGCTGGTTCGTGGGCCTGTCGAGCATGGGCCTGGGCGCGGTGCTGTGCGGCATGTGGCTGCTGGTCGCCGGCCCGGGCCTGGCGTCCGGAGTGCGCCGGCGCATGGTCCTGTTCACCAGCGGGACCTGGGTGGCCGCCAGCATCGTCGCGATGTCCGCCCCGGCGGCGTGGATGGGTCCGATGGCGGTGGGCGTCGAACTCGCCTTCCGCATGGTGTTCCTGCTGATCCTGGGCTGGGCCCTGGCCCGGCTGTGGAAGCGCCTGCCGGGCGTGATCCCGGCCCTGGCGGCGATGGTGCCGTTCGCGGTCCTGGCCCTGCTGGAACTGGCGGGCAGCCGCTTGCTGGTGGAATACCGGACCGAGGCGATCCAGCTGGCGATCACCTGGTTCCTGGCGGTCAGCGCCTATGCGCTGAACCTGCGCCTGGGCCGCCTGCGCCGGCAGCGCGACGAGGCCCAGCTGCTGGCCGAGACCGATCCGCTGACCGGGCTGCCCAACCGCCGCGCCGGCCTGCGCCGGCTGCAGGAGATGTTCGCCGCCGCGCGCCGGGAGGGCACCGGCCTGAGCGTGGCCTTCGTCGACATCGACCACTTCAAGTCGATCAACGACCACCATGGCCACGACGCCGGCGACCAGGTGCTGGTGGCCGCTGCGCAGGCGCTCAGGGGCGCTGTACGCGGCGCCTCCGAAGCCGCGCGCATGGGTGGCGAGGAGTTCCTGGTGCTGCTGCCGGGAGTGTCGGCCGCCTCCGCGGTGCAGCGCATGGAAAGCCTGCGCAGCCGCCTGGCCGCACGCGCCGGCACCCTCGGCTTCGACGGCCTGGTGCTGACCGCCAGCATCGGCGTGACCAGCCTGCGCCGGGACGATACCGACGCCGCGGCCCTGCTGCGCCGGGCCGACGCCGCCATGTACGCAGCCAAGCGGGGCGGCCGCGACCGGGTGGAGCTGGCGGCCGACTGAGCGGCAGCACCGCAGTTGAACGCCGGGCGCGGCCGGTGCCTGCGGATGAGGCGCAACGATCCGTGGCGGCGGATAATGGCGCCATGACCGAAGAAGCCGTCCGACTCAACAAGCACATCGCCGGAACCGGCTTCTGTTCACGCCGCGAGGCCGATCGCCTGATCGCCGAGCGCCGGGTGACCGTCAACGGCCAGCCGGCAGGCGTCGGCGCCGTGGTCGGCGAGGGCGACGAAGTCCGCGTGGACGGCCAGCCGCTGAAGCTGCGCGCCGCCAGGCCGGGCAAGCGCCGCCATGTCTACATCGCCCTGAACAAGCCGGTCGGCATCACCTGCACCACCGAAAGCTCGGTGAAGGGCAACATCGTCGACTTCGTCGGCCACGAGCAGCGGATCTTCCCGATCGGACGCCTGGACAAGGATTCCGAAGGCCTGATCCTGCTGACCAGCAACGGCGACATCGTCAACGAGATCCTGCGCGCCGAGAACGGCCACCAGAAGGAGTACCTGGTGGCGGTGAACAAGCCGGTGACCGACGAGTTCCTGCGCGGCATGTCGCGCGGCGTGCGCATCCACAACCAGATGACCCTGCCGTGCCGCGCCAGCCGGATCGCCAAGTTCGGCTTCCGCATCGTGCTGCAGCAGGGCCTCAACCGGCAGATCCGGTTGATGGCCGCCGCGTTCGACTACCGCGTGACCCAGCTGCGCCGCGTGCGCATCGACAACATCAGGCTCGGCACGCTCAAGCCCGGCCAGTGGCGCAACCTGACCCCGGAGGAGCTGCGCGGCCTGCTCCCGCAGTTCAACGACTGGTGAGCGCCCAGGACCTGCCGCCGCCGGCCCCGCGCCCGCCGCTGCCCGACAACGAGGCCGAGCGGCTGGCGGCGCTGCGCGCGACCCGCCTGCTCGACACCCCGCGCGAGCAGGCCTTCGACGACCTGGTCGCGCTGGCGACGGCGGTCACCGGCGCCTCGATGGCGGCGGTGTCGCTGATCGATGCCGAGCGCCAGTGGTTCAAGGCCGCGTTCGGCTTCGACGCGTGCGAGACCCCGCGCGACATCGCCTTCTGTGCCCACACCATCCTCGATCCGCGGCACATGCTGGTGGTCGAGGACGCGACCCGCGATCCCCGTTTCGCCCGCAACCCGGTGGTGACCGGCGAGATGGGCATCCGCTTCTATGCCGGCGTGCCGCTGGTGGATGCCGAGGGCAATGCCCTGGGCAGCCTGTGCGTGTTCGACCAGCACCCGCGCAAGCTGGGCGAGCGCGAGGCCGCGGCGCTGCGCGCGCTGGCCCGCCAGGCCGCGTTCCTGATCGAACTGCGCCGCACCACCGAGGCGCTCAACCTGCAGATGCGCGAGCGCGCCTGGTACCAGCAGCAGTTGCTGCACTACTCGCAGCTGCTGGAAGCGCAGAACGCCGACCTGGCGCTGCAGACCCGCACCGACCAGCTGACCGGCCTGCCCAACCGCCGCGGCTACGGCGAGCTGATGGGCGCAGCGCTGGGGCATGCGGAAGAGGAGGGCACGCCGCTGTCGGTGGCGATCGTGGACCTGGACCACTTCAAGAACATCAACGATTCGCTGGGCCACCCGGAGGGCGACCGCGTGCTGGTGCGGGTCGCCCAGGTCCTCGCGGAACAGATGAAGGACGTGGGCCTGGCGGCGCGCTACGGCGGCGAGGAGTTCGCCCCGCTGCTGCCTGCGACCGGGCTGGAGCAGGCGCGCGAGCATTGCCACGCGGTATGCGATGCGGTGGCGGCGATGGACGATTGCAGCGGCGTCACCGTCAGCATCGGCGTGGCCCAGTGGCAGCCGGGCGAGCTGCCCGGCCAGGCGCTGTCGCGCGCGGATGCGGCGCTGTACCGGGCCAAGCTCGGCGGCCGCAACCGGGTCGAGCTGGCCAGCTGAGTCAGTCCACCAGTTGGCGCGCGGCGTCAGGTGCCGGTGGCATGTCGGCAGGACGCCGGCGCGACAGCAGCGGATCCAGGAACACTGCGCCCAAGACGATGGCCACGCCCAGGTAGAACTGCAGGCTCAGCTCGCGCTGTTCGCCCAGCAGCAGCGCGGCCAGCACGATCGCGTAGACCGGCTCGAGGTTGGTGATCAGCTGCACCGCGTAGGCGCTGAGCTGGCGCAGCGCCACCAGGGCCAGGGCGAATGGCAGCAGGGTGCAGGCCAAAGCCAGCAGGAGCAGCAGGCCGCCATCGCGCAGGCCGGGCAGGGCCAGCAGTTGGCCGGCGAAATCCGGCATCAGCAGCGGCATCAGCGGTGCCAGCGCGGTCAGGGCCAGGGTGCCGGCGCCCAGTTCCAGCGCGGTGACGGTCAGCGGGTCGGCATGGTCCACCAGGCGCTTGTTGAACGAGCCGAACACCGCCACCAGCAGGGCGGACAGGGCCCCCACCGCCACGCCTGCTCGCATCCCATCCGGCACGCCGCCGACCACCAGGGCTACGCCCGGCAGCACCGCCACGCCCAGCATGAGCTCGCGCATCCGGAACGGACGCCGCGCCACCCACGGCTCGATCACCGCGGTGAATACCGGCGCCAGGGCGATGCAGGTGGCCGCCACGGAGGCATTGGCCAGCTTGATCGCGCCGTAGAAGGTCAGCCAGTGCAGCCCCACCAGCACGCCGATGCCGGCATAGGCGGCGGCCAGCCGCGGCGACAGGGTGCGCAGGCCGCGCCAGACCCGCGGCAGCAGGGCCAGGGCGGCCACCACGATCAGCATCCGCCACCACACCAGCGGCAGCGCCGGCAACTGGATCAGCTTGCCGAGGATGGCGGTGAAGCCCCACAGCAGGACGCAGAAGTGGACCTGCAACAGGGCGCGGCTGTGGGGGTTCATCGGCATGGCGCATTATCGCGCGGCGGTGGCCGCCGCGACCGTTGCGCAAGTCATGGATCCGGCCGGGCGGACCGGCGTCGCGGCGACAGCCAGCCGGCCAGGCCCAGCACGGTGACCGACAGCACGGCGCCCAGGGTGGCCAGGGCCATGTCCTTCTGCGCGTCCCACTCGTCGCCCTGGGTGCCGAGGTAGGCCTGGCCCAGCTCGCCACCGAAGATGCTGGCGGCGATCCATTCGAACAGCTCGAACAGCAGGGCGTGCGACATCACGAAGGTCACCGGCAGCACATGGCGCCAGGCGCCGCGGGGAGCGGCCACCCGGTCCAGCAGCTCGACGCAGGTCGGCACCAGCAGCAGGCCGTAGCAGAAGTGCACCAGGCGGTCGTAGGTGTTGCGCTGGAAGCCGAACAGGGCGTCGACCGAGAAGCCGAGGTGCTCCTGGAGGAAGGCGTCGTACGGCACCTCCGAATAGGTGTAGTGCGCGCCCACCGCGTGCAGCAGGCCGAACACGAACAGGCCGATGCAGCTGGGCCAGGACAGCGGCATGCGCTTCCACATCGCCGGCAGCACGGCGACCGCGACCAGCACCAGCACGTTCTCCAGCGCCCAGTCCTCGCGGTAGAGCGGATCGATCGCCAGCAGCAGCCAGGCCAGCGCGTACACGCCGAGCAGGACCAGGGCGTGGCGGGCAGGGACGGGATCGCGGGAAAGGAGGGCGTGGCTCATCGGCGCGCATCCTCGCATGGACCGCGCTGGGTGGTCAGCAATGCGCGCCGCCGCCGCGACCGGCGGCCTCAGCCCGCGGACAGGCGCCGTAGCAGGGCCTGGGCCGCGGCCGGGTTGCGCTCCTTGGCCGCGGCGATGAAGAACAGGAACACCTCGCGCGGCTGGCCATCGGCCAGGCGCGGGCCGACGTGTGCCAGGTCGTCCGGGTCCCCGCCGGTGCTCCAGCTGCGTGCACGCTCGGCCCAGGCGTCGAGCTCGGCCGGGGTATAGCCCTCGGCCAGGCCGGCACGGGCCTGCATTACCCGGGCGTAGGCGAAGTCGGCGGTGAGGTCGCCGAAGGAGGGGTGCTCGTCCGAACCCGCGCAAACCAGGGCGATGTTCTGGCCACGCAACAGGGCCAGCAGCTCCGGGGTGAACAGCGCCGCGTCGCGCAGCTCCAGCGCATGGCGCAGCCTACGGCCATCGGCCTTGCGCGGCAGCAGGGCCACGAAATCGGCCAGTGCATCCACCGAAGGGCTCTGGCCGCGGTCGAACTGCCACAGGATCGCGCCCAGGCGGTCGCCCAGGGTGGCGATGCCGCCGACGAAGTCCTCGACCTGTGCACCAGTGCCGGCGAGGCGGCGGCTGGCCATGATCCGCTTCGGCGCCTTGGCGGTGAACACGAAGCCCGGCGGCGTCTCGTCGCGCCAGCGTGCGTAGGTGTCGGGCTTCTGCGCGCCGTAGTAGGTGCCGTTGATCTCGATCGCGGTGACGTGGCGGCTGGCGTATTCCAGCTCGCGGCGCTGCACCAGCTTCTCCGGATAGAACATGCCGCCGCGCCATGGCGCGTAGGTCCAGCCGCCGATGCCGACATGGATGCGCGTCTGGCCCGTGGTGGCGGGCGCGGAATCGAACAGGTCATTCATGGCGGCGGCCAATTCCGGGGGCAGGGGCGAGGATCGTAACGGAGACGGCGTCGTGGGCCTGCATCGCAGGTCCGGCGCGGCGGCGTCCGCGTGCGGCGCGCGGCTAGAATCGGGCCACTGTCCTCATGGAGTTACCCATGGCCCTGCGCCCCTCATCCCTGTGCCTGTCCTGCCTGCTTGCGCTCGCGCCGGTGGCCCCGCTGGCGGCCCTGGCCGCCGACGGCACGCCTGCCACCACGCAGGTGCCGGCGACGACGCTGGATCCGGCGCAGCTGTCGGCCTGGGTGGAACAGGCGCGCGAGCGCTTCGAGGTGCCGGGCATCGCCGTGGCGGTGGTCAAGGACGGCCAGCTGGTGTTCGAGGGCGGCTGGGGCGTGCGCGAGCTCGGCAAGCCGGACGCGGTCGATGCCCACACCCAGTTCGCGATCGCCTCCAACACCAAGGCCTTCACCGCCGCTGCGCTGGCGATGCTGGTGGACGAGGGCAGGCTGGCCTGGGACGACAAGGTCATCGACCACCTGCCCTGGTTCCGCATGTCCGACCCGTACGTGACCGCGAACATGCAGGTGCGCGACCTGCTCACCCACCGCAGCGGCCTGGGCCTGGGCGCTGGCGACCTGCTGTTCTGGCCGGGCAGCACCTACGACAACGCGGAGGTCGTGCGCCGCCTCGCCCATGTGCCGTTGAGGACCGGCTTCCGCGAGCGCTACGCCTACGACAACATCCTCTACGGCACCGCCAGCCTGCTGGTCGAACAGGTGAGCGGGCAGGCATATGCGGATTTCCTGCAGCAGCGCTTCTTCAATCCGCTGGGCATGGCCGATACCCGCGCCAATGCCGATGCGCTGCATCCCGGCGACCGCGCCGCCACCGGCCACGCCAGGGCGGACTTCACCAGGCTGCAGCCGACCTTCAACCTGACCTGGCACAACGTTCCTGGTGCCGGCGGCGTGTATTCCAGCGTGCACGACATGGCGCGCTGGATGAACGCGCAGCTGGGCGGTGGCCGCTACACCGATACCGAAGGCCGCGAGCAGACGCTGTTCTCGCCGCAGCGGCAGAAGGAGATGTGGTCGCTGCACTCGCCGGTGGACATCAGCGAGCCGGCGGTGCCGGAACTGGCGGCGACCCGGCCGGATTTCCTCGGCTACGGCCTGGGCTGGTTCCTGTCGACCTATCGCGACCACAAGCTGGTCTGGCATACCGGCGGCTGGCCGGGCCAGGTCTCGCGCGTGACCCTGGTGCCCGAGCTGGGCCTGGGCGTGGTGGTGCTGACCAACCAGGAATCCGGCGCCGCGTTCAACGCGGTGACCATGCACGTGTTGGATGCCTTCATCCAGCCGGCCGAGCGCAACGACTGGGTGGCCGCCTATGCCGCCGCAGCCGACAAGTCGCTCAAGCGCGCCGACGAGGCCTGGAAGAAGCGGGTGCAGGCACGCGATGCGCGCAGCAAGCCCTCGCTGCCGCTGGCCGGCTATGCCGGCACCTATCGCGATCGCTGGTACGGCGACGTGGAGGTGACCTACGAGAACGGCCGGCTCGGCATGCGCTTCGGCGCCAGCCCGCTGCTGGTCGGCCGCCTCGAGCACTGGCAGCACGACACCTTCCTGGTGAAGTGGCAGGAGCGCACGCTCAACGGCGATGCCTTCGTCACCTTCGCCCTGGACCCCGACGGCAAGGTGCGCGAGGCCCGCATGGAAGCCGCCTCCGACCTCACCGACTTCAGCTTCGACTTCCAGGACCTGGTGCTGGAGCCGGTGGAGTAACAGTTCCGGGCGAACCACGAGCCCCTCCCGCGATCGGGAGGGGTTGGGGAGAGGGCCGGCACCCGGGAGTTCGCCCGACTCCCGGCTCTCGCCTAGGGCCAAGGGAAGAAAGACAAGGGCGCCGCTGTAACGGCGCCCTTCCTGTCCTGATGGATTGCGGCTTGCTTGATCGGCCCGTCCAGTCAACGGGTAGATCGGCCCGTCCAGTCAACGGGTAGCCCGGGCAACGCTGCCCGCGCATCGCGGAAGCGGCCCTGCGCGTGGCACGACCATCAGCCCCGGATGCGCTCCGCTTATCCGGGCTACGCATCCGCACCCCGTCGTCCCTACGAACGCCGGAAGCCGTGACCGCTGTTACGAATCACCAATCCCGAATCCCGAATCCCGAATCCCGGCTTTATTCAATCGCCTCGTCCAGAACCAGCTGCCGCACGAAGCGTACCGGCGGGGCGCCGTAGGACAGCACCTGGTCGTGGTAGGCCTTGAGGTCGAAGGCCTCGCCGCGCTGCTGCTCCACCGCCTTGCGCATGTCGAAGTGCTCCTGCACGCCGACGAAGTAGGTCGGCAGCTGGGCCGAGGTCAGCTGCGCGCGCACCCACTTGCCCGCGGCCTCACGCTCCTGCTGGAAGGTCTGGCGCACCATCAGGTCCATGGCCTGCTCGCGGGTCCAGCCGTCCACGTGCACGCCCTGGTCGAGGATCGCGTTGGCGATGGTGCGCAGGTAGAACTTCAGCTGCACCAGGCGGAGCAGCGGGTCGTTGTCGAGGTAGCCGGCGTCGGCCATCACCTTCTCGGTGTAGACCGCCCAGCCCTCGGCGAACATGCCCGAGCGCATCACCGCGCGCAGGGTCGAGGGATGGCGCGCCGAGTGCCAGCCTTCCAGGTAGTGGCCTGGCGTGCCCTCGTGGATGCTCAGCAGGTGGATCATGCGCGAGTTGTATTCGCGCAGGAACGAATCGACCTGTTCGCTGCTCCATTCGTCGGGGATCGGCGAGACCGCGTAGAAGGTCTTGAGGTTCTTGTCCAGCGGACCGGGCGAGTCGCAGTAGGCCACCGCCACGCCGCGCTGGAACTCCGGCATCTCGATGATCTCCACCGGCGCATCGGGCAGGGTGACCAGGTCCTTCTGCTTCACGAACTCGGTGGCCTGGGCCAGCGCCGCCTCGGCGTCAGGAACAACGCGGTCGCGTGCCGGGCGCTCGGCATAGGCCAGCTCCAGCGCGGCCTCGATCGCGGCCTGCTGCTGCTCCGGCGTCGGAGCATCCGGCAGCGCCGGCGCACCGTCGCGGTCGGCCAGCACGGTGCGGGCAATGCCGTACATCTCGCCGCGCACGCGCTCCAGCTCGCTCTCGGCGCGCTGCTTGATCTCCGCGCGCGACAGCGAGGACAGCAGGGCGAACTGCAGTTTGCGGTCGTACAGCTCGGCGCCGATGCGGAAGTCGCCCTTCGCGTTCGGGACCAGGGTCTTGTCGAGCCACTCCTGGTGTTCGGCGACCGCGGCGCGCAGGCCTTCGATCGCGGCTTCGGCGACCTGGCGGTCGGCTGCTTCCAGCTGGTCCAGCGACGGGGTGATGAAGGCATCGACCAGGCCCAGCAGGCCGGCGTTCTGGCGGGCCACGGTCTCGGCGTGGATCTTCGGTACCCGTGCCGGGTCCAGGTTCGCGCGTGCCTGTTGCAGCAGGGCGGGAATCTTCTGCATGCGCGCGGTGGCGGACTTGAGCCGCTCCGGCAGCGGCGCGAACTCGCGCGCCATCAGGCCGTAGATCGCGCCGCCCGCCAGCTCGCTGTACAGCTGCGGATCCCAGGCCCAGGACTGATAGGTCTCCTCGCTCCACAGGTCGTACTCGAGCTGGTTGCGCAGGATCGCGGCGTCGACCTGGTTCTCGCGCGACAGGCTGGCGATATCCAGCGCGTCCAGCTCCGACAGCAGGCCCCGGGTGAACTCGACCCCCTGGCGGCGGCCTTCGGCCGAGAGGTCGTCGAGCTCGCCGTCGTAGCGGTGCTCGCCGATCTGGGTGGCGCTGATCGGCGACAGCTTCATCCAGCCGTCGAGCGCGCGCTGGGACAGGTCGGCAAAGGCCGCGTCGGCCTGGCTGGGCGCGGCGGCGGAGGCGGCGCTGGCCGCGCTGTCGGTGGGCTCGGTCTTCTGGCAGGCGGCCAGCGGGGCGAGCAGGGCGAGGGCGAGCAGGCAGGGACGCAGCTTGGGGTTCATGTCGGCGGCAGGTGTGGAATCCCCCGAGCATAGGCCGGGAGTCACGCGCCTGCCCCCTGCCATTGGATTACCGGCCCTGCAGGCATAGGCTGGCCGCACCACACCGGGAGGAGTGCCATGAAATACGAGGGAAGCTGCCACTGCGGCGGGATCGCCTTCACCGCCGAAGGCGAGATCGAGCAGGTGATCGACTGCAACTGTTCCATGTGCCGGCGCCGTGGCGGCCTGCTGTGGTTCGTGCCGGCGACGTCATTCCAGCTGGCAACGCAGCCAGAGCAGATGCGGACCTACCTGTTCAACAGCCGCCACATCGAGCACCACTTCTGCCCGGTCTGCGGCATCTCGCCCTACAGCGAGGCCACCAACAAGGAGGGGGCGCGGATGATGGCGGTCAACGTGCGCTGCCTGCCGGAGGTGGACCTGGGCGCGCTGACGGTGGTGCAGGTCGACGGCGCCAGCATGTAGCTGCCCTGGGCCGGGGAGGAACTACTCCTCCTCGGGCTCGAACTCGATCACCAGGCCCATCCGCACCGCCAGTTCCTCCACCGCCTCGCGCACGCGCCGGGCGGTGTAGTCGTTGGGGGCCTCCACTTCCAGGTCATGGGCGCCCGGACCGATGTCGTCGGACAGGCCGGCGGAACTGGAATCCTCGTCGTCCAGGCGCGGCATCAGGTCAGCGACCTCCTCGACATGCTCGATGCCCTCGATGCTCTGCAGCAGGTCGGACACTGCACGCAGGTCATCATGGCTGCCGATGATGCGTAGGCGTAGCTGGGGCATGGCTGGCTCTCCTGGTCTGTGCCAGCGAGCCTAGCCACGCCGGTTTCAAGGCCGGGTGAGGAGCCGCGGGGTCAGGCCCTGCGCCTGCGCACGCCCGGGGTCCGGCGACCCGGTTCGTCCGCCCACGGCGCCGCCTGCGCCTCCTGCTTGATCCAGTCGATGAAGCGCGACGCCGCCGGCGACAGCGGCCGGTGCGCCGGGTACACGGCGTAGTAGGAGAACCGTGCCTTCATGACTGGCCCCGGCAGCCTCACCAGCTCGCCGCGCTGGAGCCAGTCCAGCACCAGGTGCCGCCGGGCCAGGGTCGCGCCGATGCCGAACGCCGCCGCGCGCAGCGCATCGGCGCTGTCGCTGAAGTTGTGCATCGCCGGTAGCTCCAGGCCGCGCACGCCGGCGGCGCGGAACCAGTCGCGCCAGCCCTGCTGGGTGAGGTCGGAGATCAGCGGCAGGGTGGCGATCTGGCGTGGCTCGCGGATGGCCTCAACCCCGGGCAGGCGCGGCGAGGCGACCGGGAACATCGCATCGTCCATCAGGTGGTGGGCGACCAGGCCGGGCCACTGGCCCGGGCCGTAGCGCACGGCCAGGTCCGGGCCGCCCTCGTCGAAGCGCGCGAACACCGGGGTGCTGTCGATCTCCAGGCGGATGTCCGGGTGCGCCGCGAGGAAGGCCGCAAGCCGCGGCAGCAGCCAGCAGTGCACCAGCGAGTGCACGGTGCTGATCTTGAGCACGCGGGTGCCCGCGTCGGGCTTCAGGTTGGCCGCGACCGCCGAGACATCGGCCAGCGCGGTGGTGGCCGCATCTGCCAGCTGGCGGCCCTCGGGCGTCAGGGTGACGCCGCGTGCGTGGCGCTGGAACAGGGTGGAGCCGAGCAGCGATTCCAGCTTGCGCACGTGGTGGCTGACCGCGCTGGCGGTCAGGTGCAGCTCCTCGGCGGCATGGGCGAAGTTCTGGTGGCGCGCGGCGGCGGCGAACACGGCCAGCGCGGGCAGCAGGGCAGGGCGGATGACCATGGAGACGCAAACCAGATTTGTGGCTCACCCCGATACTACGCGCTTGTCCCACATGCGGCCGGGGCGGAAGCTGTCGCCATCGCAAGCGGTGCCTTGATGTCCGGAAACGGCGAGGAACAGGGCGGGCACCGGCGCAGCATCTTCCCCGAGGCCACTGCGCCGCATGGCGCCAGGCTGGCCGTACCGAGACACAAGGAGATACCGATGGATGGCACCAAGCAATGCCTGGAGGCCGGCGTGTCGCCCGCGCCCGTTGCAGTCGCCCCCGCCTGGCGCACCCCGCTGGAGCTGCTCGTGCTGGGCGCGGTCTGGGGCGGGTCGTTCCTGTTCATGCGCGTGGCCGCGCCGGAGTTCGGCCCGTATGCGCTGGTGGAGCTGCGGCTGGCGCTGGGTGCGCTGGTGCTGCTGCCGTTCCTGTGGCTGGCGCGTGCGCAGTTCCCGCTGCGCATCTGGCCGAAGCTGGCGGCGATCGGCGTGGTCAACTCGGCGGTGCCGTTCCTGCTGTTCGCCTGGGCGGCGCAGCGCGCACCGGCGGCGATAGGCGCGATCTGCAACGCGATGGTCGTGCTGTTCGCCGCGCTGGTTGCGTACCTGGCCTTCGGCGAGAAGATCGGCACCCGTCGCGCGCTGGCGCTGCTGACCGGCTTCATCGGCGTGGTCGTGCTGGCCACGGCCAAGGTGTCGGGCCTGAGCGTCGGGCCTGCGGTGATCGCCGGCGCGAGCGCGGCCTTCCTCTACGGTGTCGGCCTGAACCTGGTGAAGCGGTACATGGCCGGCCTGCCGCCGGCGGCTTCGGCGGCGATCACCCTGGGCTGCTCGGCGGTGCTGCTGCTGCCGCTGGCGATCGCCCACTGGCCGGCGCAGGAAGTGTCGGTGCAGGCCTGGGGCGCCACCATCGGCCTGGGCGTGCTGTGCACCGGACTGGCCTTCATCTACTTCTACGGCCTGATCCACCGCATCGGTGCGGGCCGCACCTCGACCGTGACCTACCTGGTGCCGCTGTTCGGCGCGCTGTTCGCCTGGCTGTTCCTGGGTGAGCCGGTCACCCCGACCATGCTGCTGGCCGGCGCGATGATCCTGGGCAGCGTGGCGATCAGCCAGCGCGCCAGCTGAGCGGAGGCAGCATGCGGTAGCGGCGGCTCAGGCGAACACCGCCCGGGCCGTGCCACCGGCTGGCGCGCCTGCTCAGTTGGCGACCACCCGCACCGGCAGCATCACGTTGCACAGGTCGATGTGGCCGGCCGGGCGCTTGTAGAAGTCGTCGCGGCGGTTGCGTCGCGCTTCCACCAGCTCGGCGAAGGCGGCGCTGTCGGTGCGCAGGGCCTGGATGTGGAGGCGCTCGTCCGCGGGCAGCTCGCTGGCCAGGCGCACCGAGCGGATCGGGGTACGCTGTGCGGGATCCTCGTAGAAGCCCATGGGCTCCGGTCCGCGCGGCAGCGAGCTGAGCAGTTCGATGCCTTTGACCACGCGCCCGACCAGGGTGATGTTGCGGTCCAGCTGGCGCGGGGACTGGCCGATCACCGCATAGAGTTCGGCGCCGATGCTGCTGTCCGGCTCGGCGTTGCGGCCGGCGCCCACCATGCCGTAGCAGTGCGCCAGCCAGGCCTTGCCCTCGCGCGGGTCGCGGCCGGCGGGAAAGCCGTCGGCGAAGCCGACTTCCGCGGCCCAACCGTCGGCATCCGGCAGGCGGTCGAACACCAGCCCGGCGGCGGCGCGCTCGAACTCGGCCGGCAGCTTGCGCTCGGCCTGACCGAGGTCCCTGGCCTTTTCCGGCTCCTCGCCCTCGGCATCGCCGAACTGGGCGACGAAGTTGTCCTGCACGCGGTAGATGCTGGTGCCGTCCCAGAAGTGGCCGCGCGCCAGGGTGGCGATGTTCCTGGCATGGGCCGGGGCGAACGCCGGCGCCAGCTCGATCACCACCCGGCCGGCGTCCAAGTCCATGTAAAGGGTGCGCTCCGGGTCCAGGTCGCGCCAGGCCGAGAGCGGCGCATCGGCGAGGATCTGCTGGACCCCGCGGGTTTGGCCCTCGGCGAACGAGGGGGCGGCAACGGCGGCGCACAGGGCGCAGGCGAGCAGGGCGGGGCGCAGCAGCGGCATGGGCGTCACCGTCGGGGGATGTCGCCCGGATTCTGGCCTGCGACGGGCGCCCCGGACCAGCCCGCCAGGCCGGGTGACTATCGGCACATCCGCTATACCGAACTTGATAATAGATTGGCCTCGAGCCTGCCGCGGGCAGGCGAGGAGCGATTCCATGGTCGATATCGAGGCACAGCTGAAGAAGTTCCAGAAGGAGCTCAGCGCCGGGACCGTGTCGCTGACCCTGCTGGCGGTGCTGGCCCGGGCCAGCGAGCCGCTGTACGGCTACCTCATCGCCAAGCGCCTGGAGCAGGTGGGCGGCGGGGTGCTGGCCGGCAAGCAGAGCGCGCTGTACCCGGTGCTGCGCAACCTGGAGGGCGCGGGACTGCTGGACAGCCACGTCGAGCCGTCCGACGCCGGGCCGCCGCGCCGCTGCTACCGCATCACCGCCGACGGGCGCGAGGTCCTGTCGCAATGGGCCGCCGCCTGGCGCGCCACCCGTGATTCCGTCGATTCCGTCCTGGAGGGGGTAACCGCATGAACGCCACGCACGGCCGGCCGCTGCCGACCACCATCCCGCAATACCTGGAGCAGCTGCGCGAGGCACTGCGCGGCGCCGATCCGGCGATGGTCCAGGACGCCCTGTACGACGCCGAGGAATACCTGCGCTCGGAGCTGGCCGAACAGGCAGGCCGCGACGAGGCCGAGGTGATCGCCTCGGTCGCCGGCAGCTACGGCGCGCCGGAGGAGGTCGCCGACATCTACCGCGAAACCGAGGTCACCGTGAACCGCGCCCTGCGCCCGCCGCGTCCGCCGAAGCGGCGCTCGCTGCTGGGGCGGTTCTTCGGCGTGGCCGCCGATCCGTACACCTACGGCGCGTTGTTCTACATGCTGCTGTCGCTGGCGACCGGCGTCTTCTACTTCACCTGGGTGGTCACCGGCGTTTCCACCTCGGTGGGCCTGCTGATCCTGATCATCGGCGTGCCGCTGCTGCTGCTGTTCCTGCTGTCGGTGCGGCTGCTGTCGCTGGTGGAAGGGCGTATCGTCGAAGTGCTGCTGGGCGTACGCATGCCGCGGCGGCCGCCGTACACCCAGCGCGACAAGCCCTGGCTGACCCGCATCGGCGAGCTGTTCACCGATGGCCGCACCTGGACCGCCATGGCGTACCTGCTGGTGATGCTGCCGCTGGGCACCGCGTACTTCAGCGCCACCGTGACCCTGCTGGCGGTCAGCCTGTCGCTGCTGGTCGCGCCGGTGGCCATGGCTTTCGGCTGGACCGGCCCGGGTATCTACCTGGAGGGGCTGCACGTCGCCCTGGCGGAAAGCTGGCTGGGCGCGCTGCTGGCATTCGCCGCCGGCCTGCTGCTGCTGTTCGTGACCCTGCACCTGGCGCGACTGGTCGGTCACTTCCACGGCTGGCTGGCCAAGCACCTGCTGGTGCGCAACCCGCTGGTCTGAGTCGCAGCTCCCGGCCGGCGTCCAGCCGGCCGGCTTTTCCAGAACGCCCTTCACCGCATGCCGCAAGCAGGAGGTCGCATGTCCGGGAATAACGCATCGGCTTCATGAAGACCGAAAGCGCCGATGGCGGGGACTGGATGGCCGGGCTGGCGATCGCCGGCCGCCTGCCGTACCTGGAGGGCGACATCGAGACCACCGAGGGCATGTCGCGATCATGCTGTCCAACCGCAACCGCGATGCCTCGCTGGGGATCACCGATACGAGCAAGCGGCCGGCCGCGCATCCGCATCGGCGTGGATGCCGCCGACGTGCCGGGGGCGAGGTGCTCGATGCCGAAGGCAAGGTGGTGGACCAGCCGCCCACCGGCCGACGCTCCGGAGCCGGCAAGAAGAAAGGCCGCCCGTGGGGCGGCCTTTCCTTTCAAGCGACGCGGTGGGTGGCTCAGTCGTGCGCGTACTTGCGGATGAACTCGCGCACCAGCGGATAGACCTTCTCGCGCCAGCGGCGGCCGCTGAAGATGCCGTAATGGCCCGCCCCCTCGACGGTCAGGTGCTGCTGGTGCGCCTTGGCGATGCCGGTGCACAGGTCGTGCGCGGCCTCGGTCTGGCCCTGGCCGGAGATGTCGTCCAGCTCGCCCTCGATGGTGAACAGGGCGGTGCCCTTGATCGCCGCCGGGTCGACCCGCTCGCCATTGACCACCCACTCGCCGCGCGGCAGCAGGAACTCCTGGAACACGATGCGGATGGTGTCCAGGTAGTACTCGGCGGGCATGTCCAGCACCGCGTTGTACTCGTCGTAGAAGCGGCGGTGCGCCTCGGCGTCCTCGAGGTCGCCCTTGACCAGGTTCGAGTAGAAGTCCCAGTGCGACATGAAGTGGCGGCTGGGATTCATCGCCAGGAAGCCGGCGTGCTGCAGGAAACCCGGGTACACGTCGCGGCCCTGGCCCGGGTACGGCGGCGGCACCGTGTGGATGACGTTGTTCTCGAACCAGGACAGCGGATTGCGCGTGGCCAGGTTGTTGACAGCGGTGGGGCTGCGGCGGGCGTCGATCGGGCCGCCCATCACCACCAGCGAGCGCGGGATCGGCTCGCCACGCGCGGCCATCAGCGACACCGCGGCCAGCACCGGCACCGTCGGCTGGCACACGCTGATCACGTGCAGGTCGCGCGCGCCGATGTGGCGGATGAAGTCCTCGATGTAGGCGATGTAGTCGTCCAGGCCGAAGGAGCCGGCCTCGACCGGCACCATGCGCGCATCGACCCAGTCGGTCACGTAGACCTTGTGGTCCTGCAGCAGGGTGGTGACGGTATCGCGCAGCAGGGTGGCGTGGTGGCCGGACAGCGGTGCGACCACCAGGACCACCGGGTCGTCCTTCATCGCGGCGATGGTCGCGGCGTCGTCGCTGTAGCGCTTGAAGCGCACCAGGCGGCAGAACGGCTTGCGCAGGCGCTCCTGTTCCAGCACCGGGACCTGGCGGCCCTCGACCTGCACCTCGTGGATGTTCCAGAGCGGCTTCTCGTAATCCTTGCCGAGCCGGTGCACCAGTTCGTTGCCGGCGGCGATCCGCTCGGCGCCCGGCAGCTGGGCGGCCCAGCTGGAGGGATCGGAGAAGATGCGCGCGTTGGCCTCCGCCAGATGGACCCAGGGGGCCATCATGGCGCGGTTCAATTCATGCAGTTGGTAGAGCATGGACGGTCCACGCTTGGAGTCTGGCTGTTGCATTGCAACATCCTAACCGAAAGCCGTATGCGCAATGTGGGCGTCGCAGGTGCGCTGAGACGAAGTCTTCAGGTTCAGCGCTGGGGCAGGGGGATGAACTCCGGATCGCCTTCGATCGTCCCGAAGCGGCCTTCCAGCCAGTCCTGCTTGGCCTGCTCGATCCGCTCCTTGGAGCTGGACACGAAGTTCCACCACAGGTGGCGGTGGCCATCCAGCGGCTCGCCGCCCAGCAGCATCGCCTTGAGCGGGGTGAGGGCGCGCAGCACCGGACGGCTGCCGCGGTCCGGGAGGATCAGGTGCCGTGCGGGGATGTCCTTGCCATCGAGCTGGGCTTCGCCCTCGAGGATGTAGAGCGCGCGCTCGGCATGGCCGCTGTCGAGCACCAGTTCCGCATCCGGCTGCAGGTCGATGGCCACGTTGAGGGTGTCGGCGAACACCTTGACCGGCGACTCCTCCCCATAGGCGCGTCCGGCGAGGACCCGTACCCAGGCCCCGTCGCGCTGCTGCTGCGGCAGGGTGGCGGCGGGGTGGTGGAAGAAGGCCGGATCGGTCTCCTCGTGCGCCTTCGGCAGCGCCACCCAGGTCTGCATGCCATGGGCCTGGCTGCCGGTGACGCGCTCGCTGGCCGGGGTGCGCTCGGAATGGCTGATGCCGCGGCCGGCGGTCATCCAGTTGATGTCGCCCGGGCGGATCACCTGGTCCGAACCCAGCGAGTCGCGGTGGTGGATGGCGCCGTCCCACAGGAAGGTCACCGTGGCCAGGCCGATGTGCGGATGCGGGCGCACGTCCATGCCATGGCCGCGTTCGAACACCACCGGGCCCATGTGGTCGACGAACACGAACGGACCGACGCTGCGCGCCTGCAGGGTCGGTACCGCGCGGCGTACCAGGAATCCGTTGCCGAGGTCGTGGACGCGGGGTTCGACGATCGTGGTCATGGCGGGCTCCGGCGGATGACGGGGCGCAGCATTGCATGCCCCGCGCCGCGGTGCGCGCCCCGCGGCCGCGACGGTGCTTTCCGCAGGCCGCCACCGCCGTACGGTTCTGCACGGAGCGCGCGCACTGCCGCCGCGGGTTGGCCGCCGCGACTTGCCGCTACAATCGACCGGCTTTCCAGCCCCCGAACCGGAGACCCCACACAGTGACCCGCAAGCTTGTCCTGCTGCGCCACGGCCAGAGCCAGTGGAACCTCGAGAACCGCTTCACCGGCTGGGTCGACGTCGACCTGACCGAACAGGGCCGCGCCGAGGCCGCCGCCGGTGGCCGGCTGATGCGCGAGGAAGGCCTGCGCTTCGACGTGGCCTATACCTCCACCCTCAAGCGCGCCATCCGCACCCTCAACCTCGCCCTGGGCGAGCTGGACCAGGACTGGATCCCGGTGCACAAGAGCTGGCGCCTCAACGAGCGCCACTACGGCGCGCTGCAGGGCCTGGACAAGGCCGAGACCGCGGCCAAGCACGGCGAGGAGCAGGTCAAGATCTGGCGCCGCTCGTACGACATCCCGCCGCCGGCGATGGATCCGTCCGATGCCGGCCACCCGGCCAACGATCCGCGCTACACCGGCCTGGACCGCAACGCGCTGCCGTCGACCGAGTCGCTGGCCACCACCCTGGACCGCGTGCTGCCGTACTGGCACGACGCCATCGCCCCGTCGCTGAAGTCGGGCAAGACGGTGCTGGTCGCCGCGCACGGCAACTCGCTGCGCGCGCTGTACAAGTACCTCAACAACGTCTCGAAGGAAGAAATCCTCGAGCTCAACATCCCCACCGGCATCCCGCTGCAGTTCGAGCTGGACGACGAGCTCAACGTGGTCTCGTACCGCTACCTCGGCGATCCGGAGGCCGCGGCCCGCGCCGCCGCCGCGGTCGCCGCCCAGGGCAAGGCCAAGTAAGCAATCCGAAACACCCGGCTCCGGCCGGGTGTTTCGTTTTGTGGGAGCGGAAACCCATGCGTATCCAGCGATCCCGCGCGCGGCTTGGCGGCGGTCTTGCGATCACGGTCGTGCTCGCCTTGCAGGCCGTGCTCGGCTTCGGCTGCCATGGCCAGGACCTGCACGCGTTCGCCGTCGGCCTGGCGATCTTCGTGCTGCCGCCCCTGGTCCCGGCGCTGGTATCGCTGTTCACCGCCAATCCGCTGCGGGCCGTCGGTGCCTGTGCGCTGTTCGCGCCATGGCTGCTGTGGGCCGGCTACGTGGACTGCATCCGGCCCGATGCGGGCGGCGGGGCGTCCATGGCCTATGTGCCGGTGCTGCTGTACGGCTTTCCAAGCGCGGTGCTGGGCGCACTGCTGGCCGGGCCGGTGTGTCGCCGGCAGGGCCTCGCCATCGATCCCTGATCGCGCCGTTTCCTGCGGACGCAGGGCGTAGCGCTTGCGTAATGAGAGCGATTCGCATTTAATGCGCACAGCAGCTCCACCCAGGACGGCCGCAGGGATCAGCGACCGCGAATGCAGCGCCGGGAAGGCGCGGCGCTCCAAGGCAGCAGGCTGCATGTACCCGGTCCGGGACGCGTAAGGCGCCTGGGCAGGGCGTTTCCCGCTGCCGCCACCGCCATGCCATCCGTTGCCCACACGTCCAGGCCTGCCCGGATCCGCTTCCGGCCCGCCTGCGTGCGCCCGGCGGGTGATTGGCGACCGGCCTTTCCCGCCTTCCCGGAGCCTGCCGTGAGTCCTCGCTGTAACCCGCTGCTTCCCGTCCCCATGCCCGTCCTGGTGCCTGCCCGCCGCCGCAGCGCCGTCGCCGTGCGCGCGGTCCTGGCCGGCCTGGCCCTGTCCGCCCCGGCCATGCCCGCCTGGGCGGAAGAGGGCGGTGAGCCCGCCGCCACCGAGCTGGACGCGGTGCTGGTGGTCGCGCAGCGCGCCAGCCGCGCCAGCAGCGGTGCCACCAACCTGGACCTGGAGATCCGCGAGACCCCGCAGTCGATCAGCGTGGTGTCGTCGGAGCAGATGCGGGCCTTCGGTGCCGACAGCGTCAACGAGGCCCTGCGCCTGGCCACCGGCGTGCAGGTGGACGAGTGGGAGACCAACCGCACCAGCTACAGCTCGCGCGGCTTCGACATCCTCAACACCCAGGTCGATGGCGTCGGCATGCCGAACAGCTGGGGCATCTCCACCGGTGCGTTCGACACCGCCGGCTACGAGAAGGTGGAGGTGATCCGTGGCGCCAACGGCCTGCTGACCGGCGTCGGCAACGCCGCCGGCACCATCAATTACGTGCGCAAGCGTCCGACCAACGAGCGCGAGGCTTCGCTGGGGATCAGCCGCGGTTCCTGGAACACGCTGCGCGCCGAGGCCGACTACTCGACCCCGTTCACCGCCGACGGCCGCTGGGCCGGGCGGGTGGTCGCCGCGCACGAGCAGGGCGATTCCTGGTTGCGCGCCAACAGCAACGAACGCGACTTCGCCTATGGCGTGGTCGATGGCCAGGTCGGCGAGGACGGCACCCTGGCGGTGGGCTGGTCGTACCAGCGTGCGAAGTCCGACGGGATCATGTGGGGGGCGCTGCTGTTCGGCAACAACGACGGCACCCAGGCGCAATGGCCAACCAGCGCCACCACCACCCAGGACTGGACGTACTGGAACACCACCAACCACATGGCCTTCGTCGAGTACAGCCATCGCCTCGGCGAGGCCTGGCAGCTGAAGGCCGCCTACAACTACCGCTACTCCAGCGGCGACGACCGCATGTTCTATGCCTACGAGGGCGCCGACGGACTGGATCCGGATACCGGGCTTGGCCTGTACGGCTATCCGTGGGGCGGGGCGGACGAGTCCACCGCGCACCTGGGCTCGCTGGTGCTGGACGGGCGCTTCCAGTGGCTGGGTCGCGAGCACGAGCTGGTGCTGGGCACCAGCCTGGGACGCAGCGCAACCGATGGCTGGGAGTACGCGGCCGATCCGGCGTCGCCGGGCTGGGGCCCGATGCCGGCCTTCCCGTATCCCACCGATGCCATCCCGGAACCGGCCTGGGGCGGGCGCGAACTGTACTCGGTGCTGGACCAGCGCCTGCAACGCGTGTTCGGCGCGACCCGGATCGCGGTGAGCGAGCGCTTCAAGGCCATCCTCGGCGCCAACTTCGCCAGCTACCGGCGCAGCGGCAGCCTGTACGGCGCACCGTTCGACCAGGCCACGCGCCACACCAGTCCCTATGCCGGCCTGACCTACGACTTCAGCGACCAGGTCATGGGCTACGTCAGCTACTCGGACCTGTACCAGCCGCAGGACCAGGTGGACGAGGACGACCGCTACCTGGATCCCAGCAAGGGCGTGAACTACGAGGCCGGAGTCAAGGCCGGCTGGCTCGACGGCCGCCTGCTCACCACCATCGCGGTGTTCAGGGCCGACCAGCAGGGCCTGGCCACGCCGGTGGGCTTCAACGAGCTGGGCAGCTACATCTACGCCGGCGTGGACGTGGAGTCGCGCGGCATCGAGCTGGAAGCCACAGGCCGCATCACCGACTGGCTGGAACTGGTCGCCGGCTATACCGCGCTGGAGCTGGATGGCCTGGACGGCGCGGACACCTATGCCTGGGTGCCGCGGCGCAGCGCCAACCTGCTGCTCAGCGGCCGCCTGCCCGGGCACGAGGCGTTCTCGTGGGGCGTGGGTGGGCGCTGGCAGTCGCGCATCGCCAACGGTACGGTCAGCCAGGACGGCCACGCGGTGGTCAACGCCTACGCGGCCTGGGATTTCCTGCCCAACGCCAGCGTGCGGCTCAACGCCGGCAACCTCGGCGACCAGAAGTACATCAACACCCTGCGCTACGGCGCCGGCTACTACGGTGCCCCGCGCAACTACACCCTGAGCCTGGACTGGCGTTTCTGACGCCGGTTCCATCGGAGACGCAGCCATGCATGCCACGTCCATCCACTCACGCCATCCACGCCTGGAACTGGCCGCGCGGGTCGGCGCCGGCGTGCTTGGTGGCTATGCGTTCGCCTGGGGCCTGATCGCCGCTTCCACCGCGCTGCTGTGCAGGGCCGGCATGGATTTCCACGACGCCGAGTTCCTCGGCAGCGCACTGGGCCTGCTGGCATGGCTGGTGGTGCTGCTGGGCGCGGTCTCCGGGCGCCGCAACCCGGCATGGGCGTGGTTGGGCCTGCTGGGTGGCGGTGCGCTGCTGGCGGCGCTGGGCTCGTTCGTGCAGTCGACCATCGCCTGAGGGGGCATCGCATGTTCAACAACTTCCGCCAGGCGATGGCATGGCTGCATACCTGGTTCGGGCTGGTGCTTGGATTCGTCCTGATGGCCGCGTTCTTCTTCGGCGCGCTGTCGGTGTTCGACCGCGAGATCGACCGCTGGGCGCTGCCAGCCACGCGCTTCGAGCCGCAGCCCATGCCCTCGTTCGAAAAGGTGCTGCGGCCGGCATTCGAGCGGCTGCAGCCGGACCCGGCCCTGGTCGACGCCATGCGCCCGCGCGTGGACGGGCCGATGCCGGAGCGCTTCGACCGCATCGCCTACTGGAGCGCCTACACCACCCATCGCGACCCGGTGCTGGCGGTCTACGCCGGCTACGAGGTGCCGGGCGCGAAGGACCCGGACGAGCAGCTGTACGCGCTGGGCACCATCGACCCGCGTGACGGCAGGCCGCTGCCGGACGACCAGCTGAAGATCGGCAGCGGGTTCTTCTACCCGATGCACTACAGCCTGACGGTGGACTGGAAGAACCTCGGCTTCTGGATCGTCGGCCTGGCCGCGATGGCGATGCTGGCGGCCCTGGTGAGCGGCATCGTCCTGCACCGCAGGATATTCCGCGAGCTGTTCACCTTCCGCCCCGGCAAGGCGCGCCTGCGCAGCGTGCTGGACCTGCACAACCTCACCGGCGTGGTCGCGTTGCCGTTCCACTTCTTCTTCGCCTTCACCGGCCTGCTGATCTTCGCTTCGACCTACTACTTCCCGGTCGGCCACACCCAGCTGCACGACCTGCACGAGCTGCACGAGAAGCACGAGGCCGCGGCGCTGGGCCTGCCGCACGGCCGCTCCGGCGTGCCGGCCGGTCTGGCCAACGTGGACGCGATGGTCGCCGAGGCGCAGCGGCGCTGGGAGGCGCGCGGCATGGCCGGTGACGTCGGCTTCCTGGTGCTGCAGCACGTGGGCGACGCCAATGGCTACGTCAGCGTGTACCGCGCCGGCACCGACCGCATCGCCCTGGTCGGGCAGGGCATCCATTTCAAGGCCGATACCGGCCAGCTGCTGCGCGAGGATCCGCCGGCCACGCCGGCCGGGCGCGTGGCGGAGTTCCTCACCGGCCTGCACCTGCAGCACTTCCGCCACTGGCTGCTGCGCTGGCTGTACGTGCTGGGCGGGCTCACCGGCGCGGTGTGCATCGCAACCGGCTTCCTGTTCTTCGTGGAGAAGCGCAAGCGCCAGCATGCGGTACATGGGCGCCAGGGCGCGCGCATCGTCGATGCGCTCGCGGTCGCATCGGTGACCGGCATGGTCCTGGCGACGCTGGCGATCCTGGTCGCCAACCGCCTGCTGCCGGAATCCTTGCCGGGACGCGGCGACTGGGAGCGCTGGGCGTTCTGGGGCACCTGGCTGGCGTCGCTGCTGCATGCGGCCTGGCGCAGTGCGCCGGTGGCACGCTGCCTGCCCAATCCGGCCTGGCGCGAGCAGGCCTGGGCCGTCGCGGTGCTGGCGGTCTGCGCGCCGCTGCTCAACTGGATCACCACGGGCGACCACCTGCTGCGCACCGTAGGCGCCGGCTACTGGCCGGTCGCGGGCATCGATCTCTCGTTGCTGGCGGTAGCCGGCACCTCCGCCCTGGTCGCGCGGCACCTGGGCCGCCGCGCCGATGCCCGGGCCGCGGCGATGGTGGCCGGTGGCACCGACGCGCCGCACGGGGAGACGGCACGTGCCTGACGCCGTCCTGCATCTGGCGACCCTGCTGGGCTGTGTCGTCGGCCTGGGCTGGCTGGCGCTGGCGATGGAAGCGCACGCACGCCAGGCCTGGGGCAGGGCGCTGGCGCCGGGCCAGGCCCGCCTGTTGCGGGTGCTTGGCGGCGTGGCGCTGGCAGCTGCGCTGCTGGCGGCGCTGGCCGCCGACCACGCCAGCATGGCCGTGCTGGTGTGGGTGATGGCCCTGGCCGCAGGAGCGCTGGCGGTGGCGTTCACCCTGGCCTGGCGTGCGCGCTGGATGCGCTGGCTGGTGCCGTGGGCCGGCGCCGCGGTCAGGCCGGCTGCAGCAGCAACTGCCAGTAGCCGACGTCGATCCAGCGGTCCTGCTTGAATCCGACCCGGGTGGCACTGCGGATCGGCATGCGGGCTCCGGTGCGGGGGCGGCAGGGGGGAGGCTGGCGCGGGCAGCGCGGGCCGTCAGGTGTGGATCAGCCGCCCGCCCGCGAAGGACCAGTTCTCCCAGCTGGTTTCCTTGAAGCACACCATCACCTGCTCCGGATCCAGGCCCTGCGCTGCCAGCCGTTCCATCAGGTCGGCCAGCAGCCGCCTCTTCACCTTCACGCTGCGGCCTACCGACCACAGGATCTCGACCAGGACGAAGTCCTCGCCGCGTGGCGAGCCGACGTCGGGATAGCTGGGGTCGTAGCGGAAGTCGGCCGCGTCCAGCTCGATCACCCGCTGGAAACGGTCGGTCTCGGGGACCCGGATGCGACCAGGGCGGCGTGTACGGCGTCGAGCACGCCGGACTTGAAGGTGTCCGGCTTCGGCTTGCGGACGGTGACGGTAACGAGGGGCATCGGCGCTCTCCTGTTCGCGTTCCTGGTCGCAGGATACGCCGGCCGCGCCTGCGCGAGGTTCAATCCAGGCCGCGGGCCATGAACACGTTGAAGTCCGTGGCCACGTAGTCGCCGAATGCGTCGCACCAGGAAAAGCCGTTGCGCAGGTACAGCGCATGCGCCGGATCGAAGGCCGGGCCCGCGCCGGTTTCCAGCAGCAGGCGCGCGTAATCGCGTTCGCGTGCCGTGGCCACGATCCGGTCCAGCAGCGCCTGGCCGACGCCGCGGCGCAGGAAGGCCGCGCGCGTGCGCATCGACTTGATCTCGCCGCTGCGCGCGTCCAGTTCCTTCAGCGCGCCACAGCCGCACAGGGCGCCATCGTCCCAGGCGGTCCAGAAGGTGACCCCGGGCGCACGCAGGCTGTCGATCGCCAGCGCGTGGACGTGGCCCGGCGGCGAATTGCCATGCATGCCGGCCAGGTGCTCGGCGACCAGTGCCTGCACCTCGGGCGAGGAGAGATCGTCCTGGCGGATATGAAGGCTCATGCGGCGACCCCGGATCCGGGCACCGGTGCGCGGGCCGGTGCCAACAGTGTTCCAGTGCTGGACATCCTCTCCTCCGTCGGGTGACAGGCTGCCAACGGGACAGCCGCCGTAGCCGGCGGCGCCTCCGGGCCTGGTGGGGTCGCCAGGGGCAGGGCGGCCCGATTCTCCCGGGCATGCCAGCGCACGGTCAACGCGGGCAGGCAGGTCCGGCCAGGCTCGCGGCACGGCCGGTGTCCCTGCGCTGCCGGGGCCGCCGGGGGCGGGCAGGCCCATGCGCTGTCCTCGCGCCCATGCACCTACAATCCGTCCACCAATCCAGGGGCTGGGGCGCGATGAAGGCGAAGGCGAAGAAGGTGCTCAAGTGTCTGTCCATCGGCCTGGCCGTGTTCGCCCTGGCTTCGGTGCTGTCGCTCTACTTCTATGGCCGCTTCGCCGAGAGCGCGCGCGGCGAGGTGGTGATGGCGCTGCCGCTGGCCGGGGACCAGACCCCGATCGACCGCGCCGTGGCGCCGCTCACCGATGCACGTCCCGGGCAGACCGGCATGGTGATCCTGGGCGACAACCTGGACGCCTTCGCCGTGCGCGCGATGACCGCGCGCTCGGCCGGCCGCAGCCTGGACCTGCAGTACTACATCTGGCACGACGACTTCACCGGCAACATGTTGCACCACGAGGCGCTGCTGGCCGCCGATCGCGGCGTGCGCGTGCGCCTGCTGCTGGACGACATGAACGTGCATGGCAGCCACTCGGTGCTGGCGTCGCTGGACAGCCACCCGCTGATCGAGGTGCGGCTGTTCAACCCCACACGGTCGCGCGAGGGCACCCTGGCCCGTGGTGCGGAACTGCTGCTGCGCTTCTTCAGCCTCAACCGGCGCATGCACAACAAGATCTGGCTGGCCGACGGCCGGGTCGCGGTGGTCGGCGGGCGCAACATCGGCGACGAGTACTTCGATGCCGCCGCCGACGTGAACTTCATGGACACCGACGTGGCCGTGGTCGGTACCGCCGCGCGCCAGGCCGAGGCGGTGTTCGACAGCTACTGGAACAGCGCCAGCGCCATCCCGCTGGCGGCGCTGGCCGAGGCCGAGCCCGACGCCCTGGACAAGGTGCGGGAAAGCCTCGGCGCCGGCCTGGAGTCCGACCGCGCCGGCCCGTACCTCGAGCGCCTGCGCGCTTCCGAGCGGATCCGCGAGCTGCTGCAGGGCAATCGCGTGGTGCACTGGACCGACAAGGCCACGCTGGTTTCCGATCCGCCGCGGAAGGCCGAGGGCGCGACCCCGGGACCGGACTGGATGACGCCGGTGCTGGTCGAGCGGGTCGATACCGCCGAGCGCGACCTCAAGCTGATCTCGCCGTACTTCGTGCCGGGCGATGCCGGGGTGGAATGGTTCGCGAACATGCGCAGGCGCGGCGTGGAGATCAGCATCCTCACCAACTCGCTGGCGGCCAACGACGTGCTTGCGGTCCATGGCGGCTACTCCGGCTACCGCGTGCCGCTGCTGCGGGCGGGGATCGCGCTGTACGAGCTCAAGCCGCACGGCGCGGTCAACACCAGCCTGTTCGGCTCCAGCGGCGCCAGCCTGCACACCAAGGCCTATGTCGCCGATGGCCGCCATGGCTTCATCGGCTCGTTCAACCTCGATCCGCGCTCGATGAACCTCAACACCGAGATGGGCCTGCTGTTCGAGCACCCCGGAGCGGCAGCCGAGCTCGAGGCGCTGTACGCGGCCAAGACCGCGCCGGAGATCGCCTACCGGCTGGACCTGGAGGGCGGCGAACTGCGCTGGCACGACGAGGCCGCGCAGCCGCCGGTGACCTGGGACCGCGAGCCGGAGGCCAAGGCCTGGCAGCGCGCCGCCGCGCATGCGATCGGCTGGCTGCCGGTGGAATCCCAGCTCTAGGCCGCGCCGCTCAGATGTCCGGGCCGGCGCGCAGTACCGCCTGCAGCTGGCGGTAGACCTCGGGGTCGATGCGCTGGCCGCGCTCGCCGGCGAGGGTCTCCATCGCACGCTTCGACGGCATGGCGCCGCGGTACGGGCGGGCCGAGGTCATGGCGTCGTAGCCGTCGGCCACGCTGAGGATGCGCACTTCCAGCGGGATCGCTTCGCCGGCCAGGCCATCCGGATAGCCGCTGCCGTCGAAGGCCTCGTGGTGGTGGCGGATGAGGCGGGCGACATCCGCGGCATCCTCGCGTCCGGTGGCCAGGAACAGCCGTTCGCCGAAGACCGCATGCATGCGCATGTCCTCGCGTGCGGGCGCGTCGAGCTGGCCGGGGTGCAGCAGCACCTCGTCGCGCACGCCGATCTTGCCGGCGTCGTGGAAGCGCGCGGCGAGGGCGAGGTGGCCCAGGCGCACGGCGTCCAGGTCGAAGCGCCGGCCGAGCAGGAAGGCGAGCCGGCAGACCCGGTCGCAATGACCTTCGGTGTAGGCGTCCCTCTGTTCGAGGGCCAGGGAAAGGACGCGGAGCGGAGCGCTGGCACCGCCGGGCAGCGGCGGTGCAAGGGACGGATCGAACATGGCGTTAGGCGTGGGGGCGCCTGGTCGGGAGACCGGTTGGGTGATCAGTCGGGGAATCAGTTGGGGGAGAGGGCCGTCAGCAGGCCGCGGGCGGCGTTGAAGCGGTCGCCGGCCTCGGGCAGTGGCACGCGTACCTTGAGCTTGTCGGGACCGTCCATCGCATAGAGCTTGGGCTGCTGCTGGATCATGCGGATCACCGACATGGGATCGACCCGCGGCTTGGCCTCGAACACGATGCGGCCGCCGTTCTCGCCAAGCTCCAGCTTGCGGATGCCCAGCGCGTCGCACTGCCGCTTCAGTTCGGCGATGGCGAACATGTTCTTGACCGCGTCCGGCAGCAGGCCGAAGCGGTCGATCATCTCCACCTGCAGCTCGCGCAGGGCCTCGCTGTCGCGCGCGCTGGAAATGCGCTTGTACAGGGTCAGGCGGGTGTGCACGTCCGGCAGGTAGTCCTCCGGGATCAGCGCCGGCACGTTGAGCACGACCTCGGCGCCGCGTTCCTCCTCGCCGGCGTCCAGGTCGGGCAGCTTGCCCTGGCGGATGCTGCGCACCGCACGCTCCAGCAGCTCGGTGTAGAGGCTGAAGCCGACCTCGGCCATCTGGCCGCTCTGGTCCTCGCCCAGCAGTTCGCCGGCGCCGCGGATCTCCAGGTCGTGGGTGGCCAGGGTGAAGCCGGCGCCCAGCTCGTCCATCGAGGCGATCGCGTCCAGGCGCTTCTCCGCGTCCGGGCTCATCGCGCGGCGGTCCGGCGGCACCAGCAGGTAGGCGTAGGCGCGGTGGTGCGAGCGGCCGACGCGGCCGCGCAGCTGGTGCAGCTGGGCCAGGCCGAACTTGTCGGCGCGGTTGATGACGATGGTGTTGGCGTTGGGGATGTCGATGCCGGACTCGATGATGGTCGAGGCCAGCAGCACGTTGAAGCGCTGTTTCTGGAAGTCGAGCATCACCCGCTCCAGCTCGCGCTCGGGCATCTGTCCGTGGGCGACGCCGATGCGCGCCTCCGGCACCAGCTCGGCCAGCTGCTTCTGCATCCGGCCCATGCTTTCAACGTCGTTGTGCAGGAAGTACAGCTGGCCGCCGCGCGAGAGCTCGCGCTGGAAGGCCTCGCGCAGCTGGTTGTCGTCCCAGGGCACGACGAAGGTCTGCACCGCCAGCCGGTTCGGCGGCGGGGTGGCGATGATGCTGAGGTCGCGCAGGCCGGCCATGGCCATGTTGAGCGTGCGCGGGATCGGGGTGGCGGTCAGGGTCAGCAGGTGCACGTTGGCGCGCAGCGCCTTCAGCGCCTCCTTCTGGCGCACGCCGAAGCGCTGCTCCTCGTCGACGATGACCAGGCCAAGGTCCTTGAACTTCACGTCCGGCTGCAGCAGGCGGTGGGTACCGACGATCACGTCGATCTCGCCGCGTGCGACCTTCTCCAGCTCCGCCTCGATTTCCTTCTTCGACTTGAAGCGCGACAGCACCTCGACCTTGAGCGGCCAGTCGGCGAAGCGGTCGCGGAAATTGCGGAAGTGCTGCTCGGCCAGCAGGGTGGTGGGCACCAGCACCGCCACCTGGCGGCCGCCACTGGCCGCGGCGAAGGCCGCGCGCACCGCGACCTCGGTCTTGCCGAAGCCGACGTCGCCGCAGACCACCCGGTCCATCGGCTGGCTCGACTGCAGGTCGCGCAGCACCGCCTCGATCGCGGCGTGCTGGTCCGGGGTCTCCTCGAACGGGAAGCCGGCGGCGAAGCCCTCGTACATGGCGCGGTCGATGTCCAGCGCAAGGCCGGCGCGGGCCTGGCGCCGGGCCTGGATCTCCAGCAGCTCGGCGGCCACGTCGCGGACCTTCTCCTGCGCCTTGCGCTTGGCCTTCGTCCACTGTTCGCCGCCCAGCGAGTGCAGCGGCGCGGTTTCCGGCGAGGCGCCGGAGTAGCGGCTGACCAGGTGCAGCTGGGTCACCGGCACGTACAGGCGGTCGCCCTTGGCGTACTCGATGTCCAGGAACTCGCCGGGCATGCCGCCGATGTCCATCGCCACCAGGCCGCGGTAACGGCCCACGCCGTGGTCCTCGTGGACGATGGGCGCACCCTCGGTCAGCTCTCCGAGGTCGCGGATGATGGCTTCCGGCTCGCGGCCGGCGCGGCGCGCGCGGCGCGGCTGGGTGGCGCGCTCGGGGAACAGCTGGCGCTCGGTGAGCACCACCAGCTGCGGGTCGTCCAGGGCGAAGCCGTCCTCCAGCGGCGCGACGGCCAGGCCGAAGCGCTCTTCGCCCTCGAGGAAGGCGGGGAAACCGGCCAGGGTCTTCGGCTGCAGCCCGGCAGCCTGCAGCACTTCCAGCAGGGCCTCGCGGCGGCCGGGCGAATCAGCGGCGACCAGCACCCGGCCCGGGTAGCTGGACAGGAAACCGCGCAGGGCCTCGCCGGCACGCGGCTGGTCCGGCCGCGCGATCGGCAGCGCCGGCGCCGGCTGGTCGCCCAGCGCGGCGGCATCGCCGGCATGGGTGTGCCCGGGTCCGCAGACCTCGATGCGGATGCCGCGGTTGAGCTGCTCGCGCAGCGCGTCCGGTGGCAGGTACAGCTCGCCCGGCGGCAGCACCGGGTGCTCGACGTCGTGCCGGCGCTGTTCGTAGCGGTTGCCGGTCTGCTGCCAGAACGCGTCGGCGCAGCCGCTGGCACCGTCGGCCAGCACCGGCAGCACGCTCACCGGCAGGTAGTCGAACAGGGTGGCGGTCGACCCGGAGCCATCGCGCCCGGGCGGGAAGAACAGCGGCAGGTAGTACTCGATGCCGGCCGGGGCGATGCCGGCCTTGAGGTCCTGGTACAGCGCGCTGCGCCGGGTATCGACGTCGAAGCGCTCGCGCAGGGCGTCCATTACCCTCCCCAGGCTCGCCTCGTCCATCGGCGTCTCGCGCCCGGGCAGCATGTGCACCGCTTCGATCCGGTCCAGCGAGCGCTGGCTCTCCGGGTCGAAGCTGCGGATCGAATCGATCTCGTCGTCCAGCAGCTCGATCCGCAGCGGTGCCTGCGCGCCCATCGGATAGACGTCGAGCAGGCCGCCACGCACGGCGAAGTCGCCCGGGTCCAGCACCTGCGGCACGTTGCGGTAGCCGGCCGATTCCAGCCGGCGCTTCTCCGCGTCCAGGTCCAGGCGCTGGCCGGTGGCCAGGTCGAAGCTGGTGCCGGCGATGTAGCGCAGCGGCGGCAGCCGCTGCAGCAGGGTCTGCACCGGCACCACCACGATCCCGCGCTCCAGCCGCGGCAGGCGCTGCAGGGCGGCCAGGCGCTGGCTGATGATGTCCGGGTGCGGGCTGAAACGGTCGTAGGGCAGGGTTTCCCAGTCCGGGAACGGCACTACCGGCAGGTCGCTGTCGCTACCGAGCAGGGTCTGCAGGTCGGCCTCGACCTGGTGCGCGGACTGGGTGTCGCGGGCGACGAACAGCAGCGGACCGGGATGGGCGCGGGCGGCGCGCACCAGGTGCCAGGCCAGCGCGGAGGGCGAGGCGGGCGCGTTCCACCAGGCGCGGGCCTGGCCACGCCGGGGAAGCGGGGGAATGGAGGACACGGCTCGGTTCGACGACGACATGAGCCGGCCATTGTAGCCGCCGGCCGTCGCCGGGCCGTGTCCGGCCGGCTCGTCCGGCCAGGACGCAGCGGCTCAGTCGCGGCCCAGGTCCAGCACCACCCGGACCAGGCCGGGCGGGACGTCGGCATCCGGGTCGACCTGGAAGCCCATGGAATCGGCCAGTTCGCGCATGGGCGTGTTGGTTGCCGGGATGTCGCCGAACAGGCGTTCCACCGAGCGGCCGCGGGCCCACTTCACCAGCTTCTGCAGCAGGTGCCGGCCCAGGCCCAGGCCGGCCACGTAGCGGGCCAGCAGGATCGCGCACTCGGCCTCGCGGGTGCCGGGCACCCGGCGGGCGCGGCCGAGGGCGGCGATCATCGCCTCGCCCGGGGCAAAGGGTTCCGCGCCGACCAGCAGCAGTTCCTGGCGCGGATCCGGGCGGGCCATCTGTCCGGCCGCCTCCAGGTCCAGCTCGCCGTCGGTGCCGCCAAAGCGCACTCGGATCTCGCCCGGCCCCAGCAGGCCGAATGCGGCGTGCAGCGGCGCGGCGTCCTCCGGGCGGATCGGACGGATCAGGATGGCCCTGCGGTTGGGCAGCACGAATTCCTCGTGCCAGGGGGGGAGCCGGTTGCGTGGCATGGCCCCGATATTCCCACATCGGGCTGCACGCGGGGAGCCGGGGCGGCTTGCTAGACTCCGCGCGCCCCCCTGGAGCGGAACCGACGATGGCAGGAAACGGAGACTCCACCCGCGCGATCTTCTTCGCGCTTGGCGCCAACCTGTCCATCGCCGTGGCCAAGGGCGTGGCGGCCTTCGTGACCGGTTCCGGCGCGATGCTGGCCGAGACCGTCCACTCCTTCGCCGACTGCGGCAACCAGCTCCTGCTGCTGCTGGGCCTGCGCCAGTCGCGGCGGCCGGTGACGCCGGAATACCCGCTCGGCTATGGCCGTGCGATCTACTTCTGGTCCTTCCTGGTGGCGGTGATGCTGTTCAGCGTCGGCGGCATGTTCTCGGTCTACGAAGGCGTGCACAAGCTGCAGCATCCCGGGCCGCTGGAGCAGTGGTGGTGGGCCGCCGGCGTGCTGGTGTTCGCCATCGTCGCAGAGGGCATCTCCATGCGCGCCTGCCTGCAGGAGATCAACAAGGTCCGCGGCGGGCGCTCGCTGTGGGAGTGGTTCCGCGAGAGCCGCCAGGCCGAGCTGGTGGTGATCTTCGGCGAGGACCTGGCGGCCCTGGCCGGCCTGGTGCTGGCGCTGGCCGCGGTGTTGCTGACGGTGGCCACCGGCAATCCGCTGTGGGACGCGCTGGGCACCATCGGCATCGGCCTGCTGCTGATCGTGGTCGCGGTGCTGGTGGCGATCGAGGTCAAGGCCATGCTGATCGGCCAGAGCGTGGACCCGTTCCTGCAGAAGCAGATCAGCGAATTCCTGGCCGGGCGCCCGGAGATTTCCGAGGTGCTGCACGTGATCACCCTGCAGCAGGGCAGCGACGTCCTGGTGTCCACCCACGCGCGCATGCGCCGTTCGCACGATGGCCCGGCCATGCTCGAGGACATCGACCAGGTCGAGCGCGCGCTGAAGGCGCAGTTCCCGGTGGTGCGCTGGAGCTTCTTCGAACCCGAGGGCGAGGACCCGCCGGCCGCCTGAGCCCGGCGACGGCGCTCAGCCGTCGTCGCGCCTGAGCCACTCCAGCCGGGTCGATGCGCCGGCCTCGCCCAGGTGCTTCTGCAGGTAGGCCAGGGCCGGGGCGATGGCCTCGTCCAGTTTCCACGGCGGATTGACCAGGGCCATGCCGCTGCCATTGAGCCGCAGCGGCGAATCGTCCGGACGCACCATCAGCTCGGCCAGCAGCACCGAGCGCGCGTCCAGCCCGGCCAGCTTGCGGAAGAACGGCTGCAGCGAGCGCCGCTGCTTGACCGGGTACCAGATCGCCACGCCCCCCTGCGGCCAGCGCTGCAGCACCTCGCGCACCGCCGCGGCGACCTTCGGGTATTCCTCGTCCTGGGCCTCGTACGGCGGGTCGACCAGGACCAGGCCGCGGGCGTAGCGGACCCCGTCCACCCGCGGCGGCAGCAGGGCGCGCACCGCGTCATAGCCGTCGCGCGCATGCACCGCGACGCGATTGTCATGGGCGAACAGCGCCTTCAGCTCCGCCGCTTCCTCCGGCTGCAGCTCGCAGGCGGCCAGCCGGTCCTGTTCGCGCATGGCCTGGGCGGCCAGCAGCGGCGAGCCGGGGTAGGCGAGCAGGGTGTCGACCGGATTGTTGGCGGCGACCGCGTGCAGGTAGCGCGCCACCGCGGGGGGGGCGTCCTTGCGTCCGGCCAGTGCCAGGATGCCGCCCACCGCCTCGCGGGTGCGGCCGGCGGCCTCGCCCTGCAGCAGGTAACGGCCGCGGCCGGCGTGGGTGTCGAGCACGAAGAACGGGGAGTCCTTGCGCAGCAGGGCGTCCAGCTGGGCGAGCAGGACGACGTGCTTGAGCACGTCGGCATGGTTGCCGGCGTGGAAGGCGTGGCGGTAGTTCATGCGCGCAGCATAGCCGCCGCCATGGGGCGCGACTATGCTTGGCCGATGCCGACCGCGCCGCTGATCCTCATCGCCGACGACGAACCGGCGATCGCCGACACGCTGCTCTATGCCCTGCGCAGCGAGGGCCTGCAGGCCGAGCACTGCCTGCTCGGGCGCGAGGCGGTTGAGCGGGTGCGTGCCGGCGGGGTCGACGTGCTGGTGCTGGACGTGGGCCTGCCGGACATCGGCGGCTTCGACGTCTGCCGCCAGGTGCGCGCTTTCAGCGAGGTGCCGGTGATCTTCCTCACCGCGCGCGGCGAGGAGATCGACCGGGTGCTGGGCCTGGAGCTGGGCGGCGACGACTACGTGTCCAAGCCGTTCTCGCCGCGGGAGATGGTGGCGCGGGTGCGCGCACGCCTGCGCCGGCGCGCGCCGGCGGACGACGGCGCGGACTGGCAGGAGCGCGGCGATTTCGCCGTGGACCGCGCGGGACACCGCATCCGCTACCGCGGCCGGGTGCTGGACCTGACCCGCTACGAGTACGCACTGCTGGAGGCGCTGCTGCAGCGCCCGGGCGCCATCCTCAGCCGCGCCCAGCTGATGGACCGGGCCTGGGACAGCACCGCGGCCAGCGGCGACCGCACCGTCGACACCCATATCAAGACCCTGCGCGCCAAGCTGCGTGCCGCCGGCGCCGAGCCGGACCCGATCCGCACCCACCGTGGCCTCGGCTACGCGATCGCGGCCTGAATGCGCCTGGGCCTGCGCCTGTTCCTGGGCTTCATCCTGATCGTCGGCCTGGCCGCGTTCTTCGTCCTGCGGGTGTTCGTGGACGAGGTGAAGCCCGGCGTGCGCCAGGCCATGGAGTCGAGCCTGGTCGATACCGCCAACACCCTGGCGGTGATGGCCGCCGCCGACCTCAAGGCCGGGCGCATCGGCGAGGGCAGGTTCGCCCGCGACCTGGCCGAAGCCATGCGCCGCGATCCGGGCGCGCGCATCTGGGACGTGCCCAAGCACGGCATCGACCTGCAGGTGACGGTCACCGACGCACGCGGCATCGTCGTGTTCGATTCCCGCGGCGAGGAACTGGGACGCGACCATTCGCGCTGGAACGATGTGCTCCGCACCCTGCGCGGCGAGTACGGCGCCCGTTCCAGCCCCGAGGTCGAGGGCGACAGGACGCGCACGGTCATGCACGTGGCCGCACCGGTTTTCGACCCGGAACAGCCGGGTCGCCTGATCGGCGTGCTGACCGTGGCCCGGCCCAACAGCAGCCTGGAGCCGTTCATCGAGGCCGGCCAGCGGCGCATGCTGGGGCAGGGCGCCTGGCTGATCGGGCTGTCGGCCCTGGTCGGGGTGCTGGTCACGGCCTGGCTGTCGCGGCGCATCGGTCGCCTGGCCCGCTATGCCCGGGCGGTGGCCGCGGGCGAGCCGGCCGCGCCGCCACCGGCGTGGCGGGACGAGATCGGCGACCTCGGCCAGGCGCTGGAGGAGATGCGCCGCAAGCTCGAGGGCAAGGCCTATGTCGAGCAGTACGTGCAGTCCCTGACCCACGAGATGAAGAGCCCGCTGGCCGCGATCCGCGGCGCGGCCGAACTGCTGCAGGAGCCGCTGCCGGAGCCGGAGCGCCAGCGCTTCGCCCGCAGCATCCTCGAGCAGCAGGGGCGCCTGACCGAGACCATCGACAAGCTGCTGGCGCTGGCCGAGGTGGAGCAGCACGGCTGGCTGCAGCGGCGCGAAGCGGTGGACCTGGGCGCCTTGCTCGGGGAAGTGGCCACCGCGGCGGAGCCGCGCCTGGCAGGTGCCGGGCTGGAGCTGCAGCTGGAGTTGCCGCCGCAGCCGCTGCGGGCCGAGGGCGACGGCTTCCTGCTGCGCCAGGCCCTGGCCAACCTGGTCGACAACGCCCTGGCCTTCGCGCCGCGCGGAAGCACCGTGCAGCTGTCGCTGGGCGCCGAGGCGGGCGGGGCCGTGATCCGGGTGCTCGACCGCGGCCCAGGCGTACCCGGCTACGCGCTGGAGCGGGTGTTCGAGCGCTTCTACTCGCTGGCGCGGCCCGATGGACGTCCGCGCAGTTCCGGCCTGGGCCTGCCGTTCGTGCGCGAAGTCGCGCGCCTGCACGGTGGCCGCGCCTGGCTGGGCAATCGCGATGGCGGGGGCGCCGAAGCCGGCATCGCCCTGCCGCTGGCCTGAGCGGCGACTTCACCCCCGCTTCAAACAGGCCCCATCGTGCCGCCACGCACGGGATCCAGCATGCGCCGCGTATCCACTGCGGAGCATCCAATGACATCCTTAAAGCTGCTGTTGCGATTCCTGACGATCGGCGCGCTGTTCCTGGTGCTGCTGGTTCCCCTGGCGATGATCCGCGGCGTGGTCGCGGACCGGCAGGTCCACCGCGATGCGGCCGAACAGCGGGTGACCGAAAGCATGGCCGGCCCCCAGCGGCTGGTCGGCCCGCTGCGGGTCGTACCCTGGACCGCGGTGCGCCAGGTCAACACCACCGTCGCCGGCAAGGTCGAACTGCGCGAGGAGACCGTGTCCGGCCACCTGGTGCAGGCGCCCGCGACGCTCCATGCCGGCGGCGAGCTGCTGCCGGACCTGCGCAGGATCGGGCTGTACGACGTGCTCGGTTTCCGCTGGCAGGCGGACGTGCAGGCGGCGTTCGAGCCGCTGCCGCTGCCGGCCGTCGATGGACGCCGCTATGGCACCCCGTACCTGGTGCTGGGCGTGGACGACGTGCGCGGCCTGGTCGGCCATCCGGCGTTGGAAGCCGATGGCGCCGCGGCGAGGCTGGAGCCCGGCACCGCCGACCTGGCCGGCAGCATCGAAGGCCTGCACGCACGGCTGGCACCGCTGGCCGGGGATGCGACCCAGCTGGCCGCTGGCCAGGTGCGGCTGCGCATGGGCCTGGCCGGTACCCGCTCGCTGGCGATCGTGCCGGTCGGCGACAGCAACGAGGTCCGGCTGCAGTCGGTCTGGCCGCACCCGCAGTTCGGCGGGGACTTCCTTCCGACCCGGCGCGAGGTGCGCTCCGACGGCTTCGATGCCAGCTGGAGCGTGTCCTCGCTGGCCAGCAGCGCGCGCTCGCAGGTGCTCGGGGCCGCGCGTGGCGGCGAGCCGGAGCGGGCGCTGGGCACGGACAGCATCGCGGTCAGCCTGGTCGATCCGGTGGACGTGCATACCCGGGTGGACCGCGCGAGCAAGTACGGCGTGCTGTTCGTGGTCCTGACCTTCGTCGGCTTCGCCCTGCTGGAGCTGGTGCGCGGGCTGCGCATCCACCCGCTGCAGTACCTGATGGTCGGCCTGGCCCTGGCGATCTTCTTCCTGCTGCTGCTGGGCCTGTCCGAACACATCGCCTTCGGCCGTGCCTACCTGGCCTCCGCGGCGGCGTGCATCGGCCTGCAGTTCGTGTATGTGTCCGGCGTACTGGGCAGCTGGTGGCGTGCCGGGGTGTTCGCCGGGTTGCTGGCCGGCCTGTACGGAGTGCTCTACAGCCTGCTGGTGTCCGAAGACAACGCGCTGCTGATGGGCTCGCTGCTGCTGTTCGGCGTGCTGGCCACGGTGATGCTGCTGACCCGCCGGATCGACTGGTACGAGCGCTCGGCGACCCTGGGCTGAGGCTGGGACAGAGGCAAGGGCAGGGCGGCCCCGGGTGGCCTGGCCATCCGGGGCCTTCGCGGCTCAGCGCAGCAGGTCGAGGGCGGCGTGGTCGAAGTGTTCCAGCGCCCGTGGCGACTCCGGGGCCCGGCGCAGCGACTCGATCGCCGCGCCCAGGCGCCGGGCGCCGACCAGGCCGCAGCCGGCCTGCAGGCGGTGCAGCCGGGCGCGGACCGCGCCGACGTCGCCGCGGCGTGCGCTGGCCAGGACTTCCTCGCGGGCGCCGGGCAGCTCGTCGAGGAACATCCGGCGCAGGGCCCTGATGTTGTCGTCGTCGTGGTTGAGCGCCATCGCGGCGGCGGCATTGTCCCAGTCGGGCAGGCTGCCGGACGAGGCCAGCGCGGTGCGGACCGCCTGCAGCAGCTGGTTGCCACCCAGCGGCTTGACCAGGACCTCGCGGAACCCGGCCTCCAGCGCCGGGGCGTGGGCGGCGGGATCGGCATGGGCGGTATGGGCCAGCGCTGGCGGCGGCTCGGGCCAGTGCGCCTGGAGTTCCTGCAGCAGTTCGATGCCCGAGCCATCGGGCAGGGAGAGGTCGATCAGCCAGAGGTCGTGGCGTTCGGCGGTGCCGTGGGCCAGGGCCTGCTGGCGGGTGGCCACCAGGTCGATGCTGGCGGGGGCGGCTTCGAGGACCGCCTCCATGTAGGCCTGGCTGATGCCGTCATCCTCGACGAGCAGGATCCGCGGTGCTGCCTGAGACGTGAGCGGGTGACGCGTTCCCATGCGGCTGACTCCCTGTCGGCACCGGTGCATCCTAGCGCAGCGGCGGCGGCCCGCAAGCGATGGTTTCACGCGTCGGACACGCGGGCGTCCCATTCCGGGATAATGCCCGCCCCCTTGCCGTTCCGAAGCTCCCGCCACGTGGCCCGACTCGACCGTACCCCGTTCCAGATCCAGATCCTCGACCTCAGCCACGACGGCCGCGGCGTCGCCCGCCGCGAGGACGGCAAGGCCGTCTTCATCGCCGGCGCGCTGCCCGGGGAGACGGTGGTCGCCGAGCTGACCGCGCGCAGCCGCCGCTTCGACGAGGCCCGCACCCTGGAAGTGCTGGAAGCCTCGCCGGACCGCGTGCTGCCGCGCTGCCCGCATTTCGGCACCTGCGGTGGCTGCGTGCTGCAGCACCTGGACGAGGCCAGGCAGATCGGCGCCAAGCAGCAGGTACTGCTGGAGAACCTGGAGCGTATCGGCAAGGTCCACCCGGGCGAGGTGCTGCCGCCGCTGACCGCCGGAAGCTGGGGCTACCGCCGCAAGGGCCGCTTCTCGGTGCGCCGGGTCAACAAGAAGGACAAGACCCTGGTGGGCTTCCGCGAGCAGGACCCGCGCTTCGTCGCCGACCTGCAGGAGTGCCACACGACCATCCCGGAGATCGGGATGAAGGTGGTCGCGCTGTCGGCCCTGGTCGACGGCCTGCAGGCGCGCGAGAGCATCCCCCAGATCGAATTCATCGCCGGCGACGACGCCATCGCCCTGACCGTGCGCCACCTGGTGCCGCTGCCGGAGGCAGACCGCGCCGCCCTGGCCGCGTTCGGCCGCGAGCACGGCTTCAGCATCTTCCTGCAGCCCAAGGGCCTGGACAGCGTGCATCCGCTGGAGGAGCCGGCGCCGGAGTTGTCCTTCCGCCTGCCGCAGTGGAACGTGGAGCTGGCGTTCCAGCCGCTGGACTTCATCCAGGTCAACGCCCGCCTCAACGAGAAGATGATCGCCCGCGCCCTGGAGATGCTGGACACCTCGCCCGACCACCGGGTGCTGGACCTGTTCTGTGGCCTGGGCAATTTCACCCTGCCGCTGGCGCGCCAGGTGCGCGAGGTGGTGGGGGTGGAGGGCGATCCGGGCCTGGTGGCCCGTGCCCGCGCCAATGCCGAGCGCAACGGCCTGGCCAACGCCCGCTTCTTCGCCGCCGACCTGACCCAGGACCAGCGCGGCACGCCGTGGATGCGCCAGGGTTTCGACCGCCTGCTGCTGGATCCGCCGCGTTCCGGCGCCGAGGAGGTGCTCAAACAGCTGCCGCTTCAGGACATCGACCGCATCGTCTACGTCAGCTGCCACCCCGGTTCGCTGGCCCGCGACGCCGGGTTCCTGGTCAACGAGCGCGGCTACAGGCTGGTCTCGGCCGGGGTGATGGACATGTTCCCGCACACCGCGCACGTGGAGAGCATCGCCCTGTTCGAACGCTGACGGCCCAGCGCTGACGGTCCAGCGCTGGCTGGGTGGCGGCCGGGCAGGGTGGCCCATGGTGGGCACCGGCCACGCCGGCGCCCGCGATCGGCGACAATATGCGGCCCCGTCGCCGTGCCCGATCCGATGTCCCGACTGCAGTTCCAGCTCCAGACCACCGATGGCGCCGCCCGCCGCGGCCGCCTGGCATTCCCGCGCGGCACGGTGGAGACGCCGGCGTTCATGCCGGTCGGCACCTATGGCTCGGTCAAGGGCATCCTGCCGGACCAGGTGAAGGCGCTGGGCGCGCAGATCATCCTCGGCAACACCTTCCACCTGTACCTGCGCCCGGGCCTGGACGTGATCGGCGACCACGGCGGCCTGCACGGCTTCGCCCGCTGGGACGGCCCGATCCTGACCGACTCCGGCGGCTTCCAGGTGTTCTCCCTGGCCCACCGCCGCAAGATCACCGAGCAGGGCGTGACCTTCGCCTCGCCGACCGACGGCGCCCGGGTGTTCCTGGGGCCGGAGGAGAGCATGAAGATCCAGAAGGTGCTCGACTCGGACATCGTCATGATCTTCGACGAGTGCACCCCGTACCCGGCCACCGAAGACGTGGCCCGGCGCTCGATGGAGCTGAGCCTGCGTTGGGCCCGGCGCTCGCGCGATGCCCACGACGGGCTGGGCAACGACGCCGCGCTGTTCGGCATCGTCCAGGGCAGCGTCTACCACGACCTGCGCAGTCGCTCGCTGGATGGCCTGCAGCAGATCGGCTTCGACGGCTACGCCATCGGCGGCCTGGCGGTGGGCGAGCCGGAGCACGAGCGCAACGCCATGCTCGAGCACCTGCACCCGCGCCTGCCCGCGGACCGTCCGCGCTACCTGATGGGCGTGGGCCGGCCGGAGGACCTGGTCGAGGGCGTGGCCCGCGGCGTGGACATGTTCGACTGCGTCATGCCGACCCGCAACGCGCGCAACGGCCACTACTTCACCTCGTTCGGCACGGTGCGCATCCGCAACGCCCGCTACGAGCGGGACATGGACCCGATCGAGCCCGGCTGCGGCTGCGTGGCCTGCAGCGGCGGCTACACCCGCAGCTACCTGCGCCACCTGGACCGCTGCAACGAGATGCTGGGGCCGATGCTGGGCACCCTGCACAACCTCTGGTACTACCAGAAGCTGATGGCCGACATGCGCGCTGCGATCGAGCAGGGCCGGTTCGAGGCCTTCCGCCGCGAGTTCTACGCCGCCCGCGGCGCCGGCTGAGGACGGCCACGGCCCGCGCCGCCAGGCGGGGCAGGGCGGGACCCTGCATTCCGGGCCATGCGCCCGGGAACCGGGAGCACCAAAAAAGGTCCCAGTCCCCGTTGCAATGGGGGCCGGGCGCCCCTATGGCATAATCCCCGGCTATTTTCAGCCTTCTACAGGAACCACCGATGAGCCTCCTCGCCACCCTGAGCCCGACCGCCATCATCGCCGCGGCCCCCGCGCCGCAGGGCGGCGGCTTCAGCATGCTGCTGTTCCCGATCGTCCTGATCGCGATCATGTACTTCCTGATGATCCGCCCGCAGATGAAGCGGCAGAAGGAGCACCAGGCCATGCTCGGCAAGCTGCAGCGCGGCGACGAGGTCCTGACCAACAGCGGCATCGCCGGCGTGGTCACCGAGATCGGCGAGAACTTCGTCACCGTCGAGATCGCCGACAACGTGCGCATCCGCGTGCAGAAGGCCGCCATCGGCAACGTCCTGCCCAAGGGCACCCTGAAGTCCGCCTGATCCGTCCGTTCCACCACTGAGCGTGGTCCCGCGGGGCGGGGCCGCGCGGGGTCCCGCAATGCTCGAGTTTCCCCGCTGGAAATACCTCGTCATCCTCGTGGTGCTGGCGATCAGCGCGCTGTACGCGCTGCCCAACATCTACCAGAACGACTACGCCGTGCAGATCACCGGCAGCCGCGGCGCCGCGCTTGACCAGGCACTGGCCGACCGCGTCTCCGCGCAGCTGTCCACCGCCGGCGTGACGCCGAAGTCGGTGGCCATCGAAGGCGACAACCTGATGGTCCGCCTCGACGACGCCGACGCCCAGACCCTGGCAGCCGACGCCCTGCGCGGCAGCCTGGGCGAGAACTACACCGTCGCCCTGAACCTGGCCTCCACCGTGCCGGACTGGCTGGACCGCATCGGCGCCAAGCCGATGGTGCTGGGCCTGGACCTGCAGGGTGGCGTGCACTTCGTCCTCCAGGTCGACCAGAACGCCGCGCTGGAGAAGCGCGTGGACGCCTACGCCGAGGACGTGCGGGTGACCCTGCGCGACAAGCGCATCCGCTACACCGCGGTCGACCGCCGTCCCGACCACACCATCGTCGCCACCCTGGGCACGGGCACCGACCCGGAGCAGGCGCGCACGACCCTGGCCCAGGCGATGCCGGCGATGAACGTCGAGCTGCAGGGCAACCGCCTGGTGGTGCGCATCCCGGATGCGGAGCTCAACCAGATCGCCGGTTCGGCGATCGAGCAGAACATCGCCACCCTGCGCAACCGCGTCAACGAGCTGGGCGTGGCCGAGCCGATCATCCAGCGCCAGGGCGAGGAGCGCATCGTCGTGCAGCTGCCCGGCGTGCAGGACACCGCCGAGGCCAAGCGCATGATCGGCGCGACCGCGACCCTCGAGTACCGCGCGGTGATCGAGGGCAATGCCATGGACGCCGTCTCCACCGGCCGCGTGCCGCCGGAGGCCAAGGTGTACTACCGCCGCGATGGCTCGCCGGTGCTGCTGAGCAAGCGCGTGATCGTCACCGGCGACCAGATGGTGGCCGCGCAGAGCTCGGTGGACCAGAACGGCCTGCCGGCGGTCAGCGTGACCCTGAACAACGTCGGCGGCGACCGCATGTTCGACTTCACCAGCGCCAGCGTCGGCAAGCCGATGGCAGTGGTGTACACCGAGCGCGTCCCGCAGGTGAAGGTCGTCAACGGCGAGGAAGTGCGCAGCTTCCGGGTCAAGGAGGAGGTGATCTCCGTGGCCAACATCAACGGCGTGTTCGGCAAGAACTTCCAGACCACCGGCCTGGAGAAGACCGAGGCCGACGACCTGGCCAAGCTGCTGCGCGCCGGTTCGCTGGCCGCGCCGATGGACTTCGTCGAGGAGAAGATCGTCGGCCCGAGCCTGGGCAAGGAGAACGTGCAGCGCGGCGTCACCGCGGTGCTGTACGCGTTCCTGTTCACCCTGGTGTTCTTCGCCGTGTACTACCGCATGTTCGGCGTTCTGACCGGCATCGCGCTGATGTTCAACCTGCTGATCGTGGTCGCGGTGATGTCGCTGTTCGGCGCCACCATGACCCTGCCGGGCTTCGCTGGCCTGGCGCTGTCGATCGGCCTGTCGGTGGACGCCAACGTGCTGATCAACGAGCGCATCCGCGAGGAACTGCGCGCCGGCGTGCCGCCGAAGGCGGCGATCGCCAACGGCTACGAGAAGGCGTCCGGCACCATCTTCGACGCCAACCTCACCGGCATCCTCGCCGGCGTGGCCCTGTACGCGTTCGGCACCGGCCCGCTGAAGGGCTTCGCCGTGACCATGGTGATCGGCATCTTCGCCTCCATGTTCACCGCGATCACCGTGTCGCGCGCCCTGGCGGTGCTGCTGTATTCCCGCCGCAAGAAGCTCAAGTCCCTGGCCGTCTGAGGGAAGGAACCCACGCATGAACATCTTCCCGCTTTCGTTCATTCCCCACGAGCCGCGCATCGACTTCATGAAGATGCGCTGGGTGGCGATCGTCATCGCCGCGCTGCTGTTCGTCGGCTCCATCGCCGGCATCGTCAAGGGCTTCAACTACGCACTGGACTTCACCGGCGGCACCGTGGTCGAGGTACGCTTCGCCCAGTCCACGCCGGTCGACCAGGTGCGCGAGCGCCTGGCCGCCGCCGGCTACGACGGGGCGCAGGTGCAGAGCTTCGGCAGCGGCAGCGACGTGCTGGTGCGCCTGCAGCCGCGCGACGGCGAGACCACCACCGATGCCAACAACCGCACCGCCCAGGACGTGCTGGCGGCGGTTTCCACCGCGGAGAACCCGGCGACCCTGCTGCGTACCGAGTTCGTCGGTCCGCAGGTGGGCCGCGAGCTGGCCCTGAACGGCCTGTACGCGGCGATCTTCGTGGTCGTTGGCTTCCTGATCTACATCGGCTTCCGCTTCGAGTTCAAGTTCGCGGTGTCGGCCACCCTGACCACGATGTTCGACGTGCTGGTCGTGGCCGGCTACTTCGCCTGGAGCGGCCTGGACTTCGACCTGACCGTGCTGGCCGGCCTGCTGGCGGTGATGGGCTTCTCGATCAACGACACCATCGTGGTGTTCGACCGCGTGCGCGAGAACTTCCGCACCCTGCGCGCCGAGCCGAACGAGATCTTCAACCGCTCGATCAACCAGACCCTGTCGCGCACCATCATCACCTCGGTGGTGTTCTTCCTGTCGGTGCTGGCCCTGTACCTGTACGGCGGTGGCTCGCTGGAAGGCCTGGCCCTGAGCCAGATGATCGGCGCGGTCGTCGGCACCCTGTCCTCGATCTTCCTGGCCTGCCCGCTGCTGACCCTCGGCTTCCTGAAGGTCACCAAGCAGGACCTGCTGCCCAAGGCCAAGGACGAGGCGGAGCTGGCGCGCCGTCCGTAAACGGACGCCGTCCGCCGCATTGGAAAGCCGCCCCAGGGCGGCTTTTCTTTTGCCTCGACAAAGCCCTCCTCCCGGGGGGGACGGGTTGGGGAGGGGTAGGGTGCCCGGCGCGGCCCGCACTCGCGGCGCGGTTGCCATCCCGCACCCCAGCCATCCCGATTGCAGAGGGGGCTAAACGTCGGGCAAGAAAAAAGCCGCCTACCCCGGAGGGCAGGCGGCTTTCCAGACGGATCTCAGTTGAACGCCGCGGCGTAGCCGGTGTTGACCACCAGCTTCTGCAGCTCGTCGGCCACCTTCACGTTGCCGGCGATGATCTGGCGGCCGTCCGGGCCGCGCTCGTCCATGCGCGCGGCGTTGGCGCCGCGGAAGTCGCAGATCCGGCCACCGGCCTCGCGCACCAGCAGCACGCCGGCAGCGATGTCCCAGGCCTTCACGCCGGCTTCGAAGTAGGCATCCATGCGGCCGCACGCCACGTAGGCCAGGTCCAGCGCGGCCGAGCCGGTGCGGCGCACGTCCTCGGCATGGGCCAGCAGGGCATCGACGCACTTGAGCTGCGCGCTGGCGCGGGCGCGCTCGCGCGGCGGGAATCCGGTGCCGATCACGGTGCCGCCCAGGTCCTTGCGGTCGGCGACGCGGATCTTCTTGTCGTTGAGCACGGCGCCGGCCCCGCGGCTGGCGGTGAACAGCTCATTGCGCAGCGGGTCGAAGATCACCGCGTCGGTCGGCTCGCCGTTGTCGACCAGGGCGATGGACACGCAGTAGTGCGGGAAGCCGCGCAGGTAGTTGCTGGTGCCGTCGAGCGGGTCGATCACCCACTGCAGGCGGCCGTTGCGGCCGGCGGTATGGCCGCTTTCCTCGCCCAGCACGCCGTAGTCCGGATAGGCACGGCGCAGCTCCTTCACGATCACCTTCTCGGCGTCGGCATCGACCTCGCTGGCGTAGTCCATGCGCTGCTTCTGGACGACGTTGAGCGACTCCAGGCGGTTGATGTTGCGCAGCAGGACGTTACCGCCCAGGCGCGCGGCCTTGACCATGACGTTGACGACGGGATTGAGCATGGCAAAGGCTTCCGTAAAGGCTGTGGGGGCGGGCGAATTAAAAGAGCGAGCCGGCACTCGTGGCCGGTCGCGCAGTTTACCATCTGCACCATGTCCGAATCCCCAATCCAGCCCCAACACGCTGCCGGCCCGGGCCCCGGCGACATCCGCATCGTCCTGGTCGGGACCCAGCATCCCGGCAACATCGGCGCCGCCGCGCGGGCGATGAAGACCATGGGCCTGTCCAGGCTGGTCCTGGTCAGCCCGGAGAAGCCGCTGGACGACACCGCCTACCGCCGCTCGGCCGGCGCCGAGGACGTGCTCGACAGCGCCCCGGTCTACGCCACCCTGGCCGAGGCCGTGGCCGACTGCCGCATGGTCCTGGGCTGCACCGCGCGCAGCCGCCGGGTGCAGCTGGAGCAGCTGGAGCCGGACGCGGCGGCGCAGCGGGCGCTGCAGGCCACGGCCGAGGGCCCGGTGGCACTGGTGTTCGGGCGCGAGCGCACCGGCCTGACCAACGAGGAGCTGCAGCTGTGCCACGCCTCGGTCCACATCCCTTCGGACCCGGCCTTCAGCTCGCTCAACCTGGCCGCCGCGGTGCAGGTGCTGGCCTACGAGCTACGGCTGGCGGTGCTGGCGGCCGACCCGGCCCCGGCCGAGCCGCCGCCGCCGGACGCCCAGCCGGCCAGCCACGAACAGGTGGAGGGCTTCTTCGCCCAGCTGGCCGACACCCTGGACGACATCGACTTCCACAAGGGCAGGTCCCCGGATTCGGCCATGCGCAAGCTGCGCCGGCTGTTCCTGCGGACCGGCCTGACCGTGCACGAGGTGCGCCTGCTGCGCGGCGTCCTGGCCGACGCCCAGCGCATGGCGCGGCTGGCCAACGAGGCAGGCAAGGGGCCGCTGTCGCCCTGAGCGGCTTTCGGCTAGGCTTTGCCGGTCACAGGGGGGATTCACGTTGTCGAGCATGCGCTATCCGGTCCTGGCCGCGCGACGGGCGCTGCCGGGTGCAGTAAGGCACGGCCCGGCGCCGGCCATTGCGGCTGCATGCCTGCAGGCCGATCCTTCCGTTGCCATGGCCGCGCCCTCCCGGCGCCGGCCCCCGGGCGCGGAGGCTCGATGAAGCTGCGCATGGGACTGCAGGCCAGGTTCCTGGCCTCGATGTCGCTGGTGCTGGTGGTGGTCCTGGTCCTGCTGGGCCTGGTCCTGCAGCGCCAGGACGCGATGCGCCGCGAATCCGAACAACTCAGCCGCGCGGCGATCCACGAGCTGATCGACGCCCACCTGCATGCGCGCGCCCGCACCCTGGCCCAGCAGCTGGCCACCAGCCTGGCGCGGCCGCTGGACGAGGCCGACCAGGACGCGATCGTGGTGCTGCTGCGCGAGCAGGGCAAGGACGGGCTGATCCGCTACCTGCAGGTGTACGACGGCCACGGCCGCCTGGTGCAGGAAGCCGGCAGCCCCGGCGACAGCCCGATGCGGGTGATCGAGCCGCCGGCCGGCGCGCCGCCGGTGGCCGACGTGGTCACCCGTTCCGACGACAAGGTGTTCGAGGCCATCGCCCCTGTGCGCCGCGACGGTCGCCGCCTGGGCCAGGTCCGGGTCGGCCTGTCGATGGAGGTCGCGCACCGCTTCGAGGAGCAGAACGTGCAGCGCCTGCGCGAGCGGGCCGACGAACTGGCGCGGCGCCAGAACGCCTGGGTGGCGCTGCTGCTGGGCCTGCTGTTCGCGGTGGTGCTGGGCATCGCCGCGTACGTCCAGCGGGTGCTGGTACGGCCGATCCGCGACCTGGCCGCCTCGGCGCGCCGGATCGAGGACGGCGACTACAACGTCCAGGTCCGGGCCAGCGCCCGCAGCGACGAGATGGGCGAGCTGGAACGCGCGTTCAACCGCATGAGCGAGAGCGTGGCCCGCCACGACCGCGACGTGCGCCAGATCGCCTACACCGATCCGCTGACCGGCCTGACCAACCGCCTGGCCTTCCGCGAGGACCTGGAGCAGCGGCTGTCGCAGCTGCGCGGCTCCGGGCGCGAGCTGGCCCTGCTGTTCGCCGACATCGACGACTTCAAGCGGGTCAACGACACCCTCGGCCACGAGGCCGGCGATGCCGCGCTGCTGCAGTTCGCCACCCGCATCCGCGGCGCGGTGCGCGACCACGGCGGGGACAACGCGATCCTGGCCCGCTTCGGCGGCGACGAGTTCGTGATCCTGGTCGAGGGCCGCGAGGTGCGGCCACTGGCCACGCGCCTGGCCGAGGTGCTGGTGGCCGAGCTGCGCGACCCGCTGGAGATCGAGGGCCGCCAGGTGTTCCTGGGCACTTCGATCGGCATCACCCTGTTCCCGGAAGACGCCAGCAGCGCCAGCGGCCTGATGAAGAACGGCGACATCGCCATGTACCAGGCCAAGAGCGCGGGCAAGAACGGCTTCCGCTTCTACAGCCGGGCCATGGACCACGCGGTCGAGCGCCGCGCGCACATGGAGCAGGAACTGCGCGGCGCCTGGGAGCGCGGCGAGGTCAGCGTGGTCTACCAGCCGATCGGCCGTACCAGCGACGGCCGGATCCTGGGTGCCGAGGCGCTGCTGCGCTGGCAGCACCCGGAGCTGGGCACGATCTCGCCGGCGGCCTTCATCGACGTGGCCGAGCAGAGCGGCCTGATCGACCAGCTCGGCCCGCGGGTGTTGCGCCAGGCCTGCCAGGACGCGGCGCACTGGGCGCGCGAGTGCGGCGGCGAGCCGCCGTTCGTTTCGGTCAACGTGTCGCCGCGCCAGCTCCGCCACGGCGAACTGCCGGGGATCGTGGCCGAGTGCCTGGCCGAGTCCGGGCTGCCCGCCGGCTGCCTGCACCTGGAGCTGACCGAGACCGCCCTGATCAGCGACGAGCTGCAGGCCGGCGTGCTGCTGACCCGCCTGCACGGCAGTGGCGTGAAGGTGTGGCTGGACGATTTCGGTACCGGTTTCTCCGGCCTCAGCCACCTGCGCCGGGTGCCGGTGGACGGGTTGAAGATCGACCGCAGCTTCATCGCCGACATGCAGCGCGACCCCGACGACCTGGCCCTGACCAGCGCGATCGTGGCCATGGCCCATTCGCTGGGGATCACCGTCGTGGCCGAGGGCGTGGAGAAGCAGGCCCAGCGCGACCTGCTGGCCGGGCTGGGCTGCGACCTGATCCAGGGCTACTGGCTGGGCCACCCGCTGGCGGCCGGCGAGCTGCTGGCGCGGCTGTCCGCCCGGTCCTGAGCCCGGCTCAGCCCAGGCGGTCGATCCACTGGCCGACCAGGGCGGCCAGTTCGCCCGAGACCACCGCCATCACCCCGATGGTGGTGGCCGAGACCAGCCACAGGCACAGCAGCAGGGCGCCGTCGCGCTCCAGCAGGGCCAGCGCGAACAGGAGCAGCAGGCCGGCGAAGACGTAGTTGGTCATCGGGATCGGCAGCGCCAGCAGCACGCCCAATACCGCCATCAGGAGCCCGGTCAGGGCGTTGGCCGCGCGGTTGCCGGCCAGCCCCTGCAGGCGAGGGCGGACCAGGTGTTCCAGCCGTCCCAGCCACGGCGCGATCCGCTGGCGGAAGCGGTTGAGGGTGCTCCGCCGCGGGCCACGCCGACCGACGAAGCGTGGCAGCCAGGGCCGCGACAGCCCGGCGATCAGCTGCAGGCCGATCAGCACCACCAGCGGGCCGGCGACCACGCCGGCGGCGCCCGGTACCGGGATGAAGCCCGGCAGGATCGACACGAACAGGAACATGCCGAAGGCGCTGCGCCCCAGGTCGCCGAGCAGGTGGTCCAGGGTGAGCAGTTCGTCCGGATCGCCCTGCGCGAAGCCGTCGAGCAGGCGCGTGAGCCCGCTGCGGGCCGGGGTGGGGCCAGCCGGGTCAGTCGGCCTCGCCATCGTCCTCGACCGGCAGCTGGCTCAGCAGCAGCTTGTCGATGCGGGCACCGTCCAGGTCGACCACCTCGATGCGCCAGCCGGCCCAGTCGAAGTACTCGCCCACGTGCGGGATGCGGCCGAAGTGCGCGATGCACATGCCGGCAAGCGTGTGGTAGTCGCCTTCCTCGGGGTCGGGCAGGGCGACGCCACCCATCAGTTCGCGCAGGTCGTCGGCGGGCAGCGAGCCGCCTACCAGCAGCGAGCCGTCCTCGCGGGTGACCACCAGGGCCTCGCCGTCGTTGTGCTCGACCGCCTGCAGGCGGCCCAGCACCGCGCCCATCACGTCGTTGACGGTGACCAGGCCCTGGATCTCGCCGTATTCGTCCACCACCAGCGCCATCGATTGCTGTTCCTCGCGGAAGATCTCCAGCAGCTTCATCGCATGGGTGGACTCTGACACGAACAATGTGTGCCTGAGGTCGTGGAACAGGTCGCCGTCCAGGCCGTGGGCGGTCAGCACCAGCGACTTGACCTCCAGCACGCCGGCCACGTCCTCGTCGCTGCCGCGATAGACCGGATAGCGCGAGAACCGGTGCTCGTGCATCGCCTGCAGGTTCTCTTCCAGCGGCGCGTTCGCGTCCAGCCAGGCGATCCGGTTGCGCGGGGTCATCAGGCTGTCGGCGGTGCGGTCGCCCAGGCGCATGACCCGGTTCATCATGTCGCGCTCGTGCGCGTCGATCACGCCCTGCTCGTGGCTCTCCGCCACCAGCATGCGGATCTCCTCTTCGCTGATGGTGCTGACCTGGTCCTTGCCCAGGCCGACCGCGCGCAGCACCAGCCGGGTGCTCTGCGACAGCAGCCACACGAACGGGAAGGCGATCCGCGCCAGCCAGCCCATGGGCATGGCGACGAAGCTGGCGATTCGCTCCGGGGCGGTGATGGCCAGGCGCTTGGGCACCAGCTCGCCGAAGATCAGCGTGAAGTAGGTGATCAGGGCCACCGCCAGCAGCTTGCCGAGGGTGGCGGCGTACTGGCCAAGGGCGGGGAACACGTTGTCCAGCCAGCCGCCGATCGCCAGGCCGATGGCCTCGCCGCCGAACAGGCCGGTGAGGATGCCGATCAGGGTGATGCCGATCTGGACCGTGGACAGGAAGTTCTCGGGCCGCTCGGACAGCGACAGGGCGCGCGCGGCGCGCTTGCTGGCCTGCGCGAGCTGCTTGAGGCGGCTCTTGCGCGAGGTCATGACCGACATCTCCGACATCGCGAAGAAGCCGTTCAGCAGGATCAGGGCGAAAACGATCAGCAGCTCAGCCACGCCGGGAGACCCCGCGGCGGGCATGGGAGGGCTGGGTGCGCGGCGCCATCAGGGCGCGGCGGGAGCGGGGGCTGGGGTCGTCGTCCATAGGGTGCGCCCGGAGGCGCGCGGCGGATGATAGCAGAGTGGCGTGCAAGGACCGCAGGAGCGGATTGCTGCACCGCGGCAGTACCGGCACGGGGCACAGGCTGTCATAATTTGCCCGATCGCCGCCCGTCCCGAGGCGGAGGACAGTCATTCGATGTTCTCACTGCAGACCATTTTCGGCTCCGGCAAGCAGTTCTTCACGCTGCTGGACGAGGCGGCCGTCGCGGCCCACGACAGCACCAAGGCCCTGTACCAGATGATGAAGGCCGCCGACCGGCAGCCGGCCCTGGATGCGTTCAAGCTGGCCCGCCAGCGCGAGCGGACCGCCTCGGAGAAGATCGGCCAGGCCCTGGTCGACAGCTTCATGACCCCGCTGGAGCGCGAGGACATCGAGGCCCTGGGTTCGGCGCTGTACAAGATCCCCAAGCAGGTCGAGAAGTTCGCCGACCGCTATTCGCTGGCCACCCAGCACCTGGCCCACATCGACTTCGCCCCGCGCGCGGCGATGCTGGAGCAGGCCGCCGGCGTGGTGGTGGAGATGGTCCATGGCCTGCGGCACATGAACCTGGACAAGATGACCGTGCTCAACGAGAAGTTGCGTTCGATCGAGAACGAGGCCGACCGGCTGATGCTCGAGCTGTACCGCGACATCTACTCCGGGCGCCTGGACCATCTGCAGATGTTCCTGCTGAAGGAATTCTTCGAGATCCTGGAGAAGGCCATCGACCGCTGCCGCGAGGCCGGCGTGGTGGTCTACCAGATCACGCTCAAGAACAGCTGACGGGCCACTGCCATGCTGACCCTCGTGCTGGTCGTGATCCTGGCCGCGCTCGTCTTCGAGTTCATCAACGGCTTCCACGACACCGCCAACTCGATCGCCACGGTCGTGGCGACCAAGGTGCTGTCGCCCGGCGCGGCGGTATCGCTGGCCGCGGTGATGAACCTGATCGGCGCGCTGATGGGCACCGCGGTGGCGGCGACCATCGCGACCGGCATCATCAACACCGACGTGGTCGAGGCCAGCTCGCAGGTGATCCTGTGCGCGCTGCTGGGCGGGATCGGCTGGAACCTGTTCACCTGGTGGTTCGGCCTGCCGTCCTCGTCCTCGCACGCCCTGATCGGCGGCCTCTGCGGCGCCGGCCTGGCCGCGGCCAGCAACAACTGGGACGCGCTGATCTGGTCGCAGCACCTGGGCAGCTGGTCGCAGAACAAGGGCCTGCTGTGGAAGGTGTTCCTGCCGATGGTCACCTCGCCTCTGGCCGGCTTCGTCATGGGCGTGGCGATCATGCTCCTGCTGTGGGCGATCATCGCCGGCATGGCCCGCGCCGGCGGCGTGCTGCGCCGTCTGGCTCGTCCGCGCTGGGTCAATGCGTTCTTCGGCAAGGCGCAGATCGCCTCGGCCGCGTACATGGGCTTCGCCCACGGCCACAACGACGCGCAGAAGACCATGGGCATCATCGCCCTGACCCTGATGGGCGCCGAAGCCGCCGGCACCCTGGACAACCTGCCGTCGTGGCTGGCCTTCCTGCACCCGGGTGACAACGACAGCACCCACATCGCCACCTGGATCGTGCTGACCTGCGCCCTGGTGATGGCGGCCGGTACCGCCTCCGGCGGCTGGCGCATCATCAAGACCCTGGGCCACAAGATGGTCAAGCTGCACCCGATCCACGGCTTCGCCGCCGAGACCAGCTCGGCCACGGTGCTGACCCTGGCTGCGCACTTCGGCATGCCGGTCTCGACCACCCACAGCATCTCCACCGCGATCATGGGCGTGGGCTTCGCCAAGAACCCGCGGGCGCTGAAGATCGGCGTGATCGAGCGCATCATCTGGGCCTGGATCATGACCATCCCGGCCGCCGGCGGCCTGGCCTGGCTGTTCCTGCGCGGCATGAAGGCGATGGGCTGGGCCTGATTCCCGCCCGCAGCCCGTACGGGAGGCCGCCGCAAGGCGGCCTTTCCTTTTTGCCCGGGCGACGCGGTGCACGGCGGCGCTAAGCTTCGCCCATGCCGGATTCCATTGACGCCGCCGCCCGCATCCTCGCCGCCGTGCGCGCGATCCCGCGCGGGCAGGTCGCCGGTTATGGCGAGGTGGCGCGTCGCGCCGGCTTGCCGGGCAGGGCACGGCTGGCGGCGCGGGTGCTGGCGCAGAACACCGACCGCACGCTGCCGTGGCACCGGGTGTTGAGGGCCGACGGACGCATCGCCTTTCCGGAAGGCTCGGCGGGTTTCCGCGAGCAGTGCCAGCGCCTGCGCGCCGAGGGCGTGGCGGTGGTCGGCGGACGCGTGCGTCGCCAGCCCGGCGCCCACAGCGACCTGGATACCGCGGTCTGGGGGCCGGACGCGGGCTGAGATGGATGCGTCGTGGCGGGGCGCGAACGCGTCCCCGTTATGATGGCCGTCCCCCATCCATGGAGCCGCGGATGTTCGCGACGCGACTGCCTCCCGTCACCAAGGCCCTGCTGATCGCCAACGTGGCGGTATTCCTGCTGCAGCTGGTCCTCGGCGACACCACCTTCTCGGCCTTCATGCTGTGGCCGCCGCTGGGCTTCGACCCGTTCTGGCCGGCACAGAGCTTCCAGCCCTGGCAGCTGCTGAGCTATGGCTTCCTGCACGGCAGCCTGGGCCACCTGTTCTTCAACATGCTGGCGCTGTACATGTTCGGCGCCCCGCTGGAGTCGACCTGGGGGCCGCGTCGGTTCCTGACCTACTGGCTGGTCACCGTGGCCGGTGCCGGCCTGTGCCAGCTGCTGGTGGGCTGGTGGGCCGTGTCCTCCGGGTCCCCGCCGTATCCGACCATTGGTGCCTCCGGCGGCGTGTTCGGCCTGCTGCTGGCCTACGGCATGCTGTTCCCCAACCAGCGGGTGATGCTGCTGTTCCCGCCGATCCCGATGAAGGCACGTACCTTCGTGATCGTGTTCGGCGTGGCCGAGCTGGTGCTGGGCATGACCGGCTGGCAGCCGGGCGTGGCCCACTTCGCCCACCTCGGCGGCATGCTGTTCGGCTGGCTGGTGATCCGCTACTGGCGCGGCCAGCCGCCGTTCGGTGGCGGCCGCCGCCCGCCGCCGCCAAACCGGCCCAACCACCTGCGCCGGGTCAAGTAGCCGCAAGTGCGTAAACGAAGAAGGCGCGGTCACCCGCGCCTTCTTCCGTTGCGCCGGCCACGTGGCTCAGCGCCAGATCCGCACCTGTGCGGTCTCGGCACGCTGCATAGGCTGGCCTGCGCGGCAGCCGAAGGCCTCGGCGAATTCCGGCAGGTTGGACAGGGTGATGTTGCTGCGCAGCGGCCCCGGCGCATGCATGCCACGACGTGCGGCGGTGGCGGGTTCGCGCCGGCCCCACAGCTGCGACCACGCGAAGAACACCGCCTGCTGCTGCTCCGGCCCGGCCTGCGGGTGGGCGCGCTTCCAGGCAGCCAGCGCCAGTTCCAGGCCGGCCAGGTCGGAGATGGCCTGTTCCTTGATCCGGGCGCCATCGACCCGGGCACCGGCCAGGGCCGGATGGGTGTGGTTGGCGTACTGCGCCGCCACCCGCTGGCCAAGCAGGTTCCACGCACCGCGGTCGGCGGCGCTCCACCAGCTGCGCAGCTCGCCCCGGGCATCGACCAGGGCGCCACGGGCGTCGACCGCACGGGTGAGCTGGTTGCCCACCAGGGCGCCGTAGGCGCCGTACTCGCGCGCCGGGTTACCGGCCTCGAACACCGGCGCCTGCAGCACCGCGGCGGTGACGACCAGGCGGTTGCGGGTGGCGTCGTAGGCCACCGACGGCTGTTGCGGCAGCACGTCCCAGCGGCGGTCCGGGGTGCCGCGTCCGATCCGCTTCATCTCCTCGCGCTGCCGCCAGGCCGAGGCCAGCAGGATGTTTCCGCCGAAGCTGGCGCGGTCCATGGGCGGCATCGCGTAGTCGAGCTCGCGGCGCGGGGCGCCTACCTCGATCTGCACGGCCGCCAGCTTGGCCTTGGCCTCGGCACGCGATTCCGGGTCCAGCCAGCTGGCCGTGTCCACCGCGGCCATCTGCGCGCGTCGCACCTGGTCGGCGACCTCGGCAGCGCGCTGGCGCGTGGCGGCGGGGAGGTGGCGGGCCGCGTACTCGCGGCCCAGCATCGGCCCGGCGGTCAGGTTGATCGCGTCCAGCACCAGTTCCTCGCGCGAGGAACCACCACCGCGGAAGGCGCGACTGGCCTCACGGAAGTCACGCGACAGGTACGGGGCCATGGCATCGCCCACGCGCCAGCGCAGGTAGGCCTTCCACTGTTCCGGCGGCAGCTTCGCAACGAGGCTGTCGAGCTCGGCGAACAGGGTCGGGTCGGGCAGGGAGACCACGTCGTCCTTGACGCCCTGGGCGCGCAGGAAGCGGTCCAGCTGCAGGTTCGGGTAGGTCCGGGCGACATCACGCACCTTCACCGGAACGTAGGACCGGAACGGATTCTCCAGCGCCACCCTCGAGGGCGATCGACGCGCGATCGCCGTCTCGATCGCGATCACCGCATCCACGTCGCCATCCAGGCGGTCCGGCGTGGAGCCGGTTAGCGCCAGCATCCGGCGCACGTAGTCGCGGTAGCGGGCGAGGGTCGCGCGGTTGGATGGGTTGTCGCGGGTATAGAAGGCCGGATCGCCCAAGCCGGTGCCGCCGGGCATGAAATAGCCGATGTGCCGGTCCAGCGCCTTGAGGTCGAAGTCCGGGGCGAAGTTGAAGGCCACCGGGATGCCGGTACGGTGCAGTTCGCCGATCACTGCGGGCACGTCGCTGCCGCGGCGGATGCCATCGATGCGTGCCAGCAGCGGTGCGATCGGGCGTGCGCCGTCGGCTTCCACCGCGTCCTCGTCCAGCCCGCTGGCCCACAGGTCGCCCAGGCGCTTCTGCACGTCGTTGCGCGGGGCGCGCATCGCCTCGTCGAGCAGCTCGCGCTGCTGCTGGCGGGTGTGCGCGACGAGTTGGCCGAGGACGCTCTCCGGGCCGGCGGCGGGCGGGTTGGCGGCCAGCCAGGAGGCATTGGCCTGGCTGTAGAAATCCGTGCATTGCGCGGGAGCGGCCAGCGGCGAGTTGCCGGGCTCGACAGGCGCCTGCGCGGCAGCGCCACCGGCAGCCAGGGACAGCGCCAGGGCGAAGGCGAGGGACAGGGGGCGGAGCGGGTGCGGCATCGGACGACCGGTGCGGGGAGTCGGCCGCAGTCTAGGAACGCGCCGCGGGAGGCCCCGTGACGCGCGCGTCTAGGCAGCCTTCACTTCTCCCAACGGGGCCAGAACGCCGGCAAAAGAAAGGGCCCGGCAATGCCGGGCCCTTCCTGGAGTGACGCGTGCAGCCTGCCTTACCAGATCACGACCTGGGCATCGCCCTGGCGCGACATCGGCTGGCCCGGCTCGCACTTGAACGCGGCGGCGAAGGCCGGCAGGTTCGACGGCGCGCCGATGGCGCGGAACTGCGCCGGGGCGTGCTCGTCGGTGGCGATGCGGGTCTTCAGCTCTTCCGGGGTGAAGTTGCGACGCCACACCGTGGCCCAGTTGAGGAAGAAGCGCTGGTCGCGGGTCAGGCCGTCGGTCATCGGGTCCGGCTGGCCCTCGGTGGCCTTCTTCATCGCGTCATAGGCCGTGGCCAGGCCACCCAGGTCGGCGATGTTCTCGCCCAGGGTGTGGCGACCGTTGATCTTCTGGCCGTCGGCGGTGGTGTAGCCGTTGAACTGTTCGACCAGCTTGCCGGTGCGGGCGGCGAAGCCTTCCGCGTCGGCCGGGGTCCACCAGTTCTCGAACTTGCCGGTCGCGCCGAAGCGGCTGCCCTGGTCGTCGTAGCCGTGGGTCATCTCGTGGCCGATCACCGCGCCGATGCCGCCGTAGTTCATCTCGTCGCTGGCCTGCGGGTCGAAGAAAGGCGGCTGCAGGATGGCGGCCGGGAACACGATCTCGTTCTGCAGCGGGTTGTAGTAAGCGTTGACCATCTGCGGCGGCATGCCCCATTCGGTCTTGTCCACCGGCTGGCCGATCTTGGACAGGTTCCAGCGGTAGTTGAACTCCTGGGCGGCCAGCACGTTGCCGATGTAGCTCTCGCGGCTGGTCTCCAGGCCGTCCCACTCGCGCCACTTGTCGGGGTAGCCGATCTTGGTGGTGAACGCGGCGTTCTTGGCCAGGGCCTTGGCCTTGGTCTCCTCGCTCATCCACTCCAGGTTCTGGATGCGCGCTTCCAGCGCCTGGCCGAGGTTGGCGACCAGGGCCTCCATCTTGGCCTTGGACTCGGCCGGGAACGCGACCTGCACGTACAGCTGGCCCAGGGCTTCGCCGGCCTGGTTGTTGATCGTGCCGAGCACGCGCTTCCAGCGCGGCTTCATTTCCTTCTGGCCGCGCAGGGTGGCCGAGTAGAAGTTGAAGTTCTCCTGCACGAACTCGTCGCTCAGGAACGGCGCGGCGCCGTCGACGGTGTGGAAGCGCAGGTAGGCCTTCCACACCGACGGGTCGGTGTCGGCCAGGGCCTTGTCGACCTCCCTGTGGAAGTCCGGCATCGCCAGCGAGAACTGCTGCGGCGCGGCCACGCCCTGCGACTCGAAGAACTTCGACCACGGGAAGTTCGGGGTCAGCGCGTCGGCGTCGGCCAGGCTGACCGGGTTGTAGTACAGCGAGACGTCGCGGCTCAGGTCCTCGCGCGACTTGGAGGCCTTGGCCAGGCGGGTCTCGAAGGCCATGACCTGCTGCGCCTGCTCCTGGGCCGCGGCGGCGTCGACGCCGGACAGCTCGAGGATGCGCGCGATGTGGGCCACGTACTTCTCGCGGATCTCCTGCTTGTCCGCGTCGGTGTAGTACTTGCTGTCCGGCAGGCCCAGGCCGCCCTGGCTGGCGTAGGCGATGTTCAGGTCCGGATCCTGGAAGTCGGCTTCGGCACCGAAGTCGAACAGGAAGTTGCCGCCCTTGGCAGCGGTGGTGCGCAGGTACTCGACGATGCTGGCGGTATCGGACAGCGCGTCGATCGCGGCCAGGTCGGCGGCCAGCGGCTGGATGCCCTGGGCGTTGATCTTCGCCTCGTCCATGCCGGTGGCCCACAGGTCGCCGACGATCTTCTTCACGCCGGTGGCGGCGGTGTCGGCGCCGGCCTGCTCGGCCAGCTGCTGCTGGATGGCGTTGGAGCGCTCGTCGAGCATCTCGAACGCGCCCCAGCTGGTGCGGTCGCCCGGGATCGGGTTGGCAGCCAGCCACTTGCCGTTGGCGTAGCCGGCGAAGTCGTCGCAGGCCTGCTTGGTCTCGTCCAGGTCGGCCAGGTCGAAGCGGTTGACCGGCGGCAGCTTGGACTCGTCCAGGGTCAGGGCGGGCGCGGCGTCGGCCTGGGTGGCGGCGGTGTCGTCCTTGGAGCAGGCAGCCAGCGCGGCGGCGATGGCCAGCGGCAGCAGCAGGGCTTGGGTCTTGCGCATGTTCACGTTAGGAAATCTCCGGCCCTCGCGGGCATGGCTATGGCCCCGGGCGGGGCAGTGCCGGGCACTGTACGCCCCCGTTCGCGGGCCGGGGGACTGCCGGAGGTCATGTGTGCACAATGGCCGGGCGAGAGGGAGGGAAGGCAGCATGGAGATCGGGTTCCATGGCGCGGCCGGCGGGGTGACCGGCTCGATGCACCTGGTAACGGTGGCCGGCCGGCGGGTCCTGCTGGACTGCGGGATGCTGCAGGGCAACCGCGAGGTCGAGGCCGGCAATGCCGCCGCGTTCCCGTTCGATCCGGCCAGCCTCGACGCGGTGGTCGCCAGCCACGCCCATATCGACCATGTCGGCCGCCTGCCGCTGCTGGTGGCGCGCGGCTTCCGCGGGCCGATCTGGCTGCAGCGGGCAACCGCCGACCTGTTGCCGGTGATGCTGGAGGACGCGGCCTCCCTGGCCCTGTCCGAGGCCGAGCGCGCCAACCGCCGCCTGCGCCATGGCGAGCCGGTGCGGGCCCCGCTGTTCACCATGCAGGACGTGGCCGCCGTGCTGGAACTGTTGCGGCCGCTGGACTACGACGCCCGCACCACCATCCTGCCGGGAGTCGAGCTGGCCCTGCGCGATGCGGGCCATATCCTCGGTTCGTCCATCGTCGAGCTGTGGGGCGACGCCCGCAAGCTGGTGTTCTCCGGCGACCTGGGCCCGAAGGGGACCCCGATCCTGCGCGATCCCACCGCCATCACCGGGGCCGACCTGGTGGTGATGGAGTCCACCTACGGTGACCGCGATCACCGAGAGCGCGCCTCCACCGTGCAGGAGCTGGGCGAGGTGTTCGAGCATGCGTGGCGCGAACGCGGCACGGTGCTGATCCCGGCCTTCGCCGTTGGCCGCAGCCAGGAGCTGTTGTACTGGTTCGCCCGCTACTGGAACGAGTGGAACCTCGAGCGCTGGCGGATCTTCCTCGACAGCCCGATGGCCGGGAAGGTGGTCGCGGTGTACGAGCGCCACCACGAACTGTTCGACGAGCAGGCGCGCCAGGTATGGCGGCAGAAGCCGTCGCCATTCCGCCTGCCCAACCTGCACTACACCGACAGCACCCCGGCATCGATCGGGATCAATGCCATCGAGTCCGGGGCGATCGTGATCGCCGGCTCGGGCATGGCCAACGGCGGGCGCATCCAGCACCACCTGCGCCACCGCCTCGGGCGCCGCGACACCCACGTGGTGTTCGTTGGCTACCAGGCCGAGGGCACCCTGGGCCGGCGCCTGGTCGAGCGCGCGCCGTGGGTGCGCATCCATGGCAACGATGTTCGGGTGGCGGCACAGATCCATACCGTCGGCGGGCTGTCCGCGCACACCGACCAGCGCGGCCTGGTGGCCTGGTACGGGCAGTTCCGCGACGCGCCTCCAGTGGCGCTGGTGCACGGCGAGGACCGTGCTCGCGAAGCGCTGGCCGGGGAACTCGGGCGCCGGTTCGGCGCCCGGGTCGAACTGCCGCAGCCGGGTACGCGCCTGGTGGTCTGACCGGGCCCCGCCACCCGGTGGTATACCTGCGGCATGCGAAAACACGACACGCGATGCGACGTGCTGCTGGTCGGCGGCGGCCACAACGGCCTGGTCTGCGCGACCTACCTGGCCCGCGCCGGGCTGAAAGTGACCGTTCTCGAGCGCCGCGGCGTGGTCGGCGGCGCCGCGGTGACCGAGGAGTTCCATCCCGGCTTCCGCAATTCGGTGGCCTCGTACACCGTGTCGCTGCTGCAGCCGAAGGTGATCCAGGACCTCGACCTGCACGCCCACGGCCTGCGCGTGGTCCTGCGCCGGCACAACAACTTCCTGCCGCTGCCGGATGGACGCTACCTGCTTACCGGCGCCGGCCGCACCGCGGAGGAGGTCGCGAAGTTCTCCCGGCGCGACGCCGAGGCGCTACCGGCCTACGAGGCGCGGCTGGAGGCGATGGCCGACGTGCTGCGCGCGCTGGCCCTGCAGCCGCCACCCAACGTCACCGACGGAAGCTGGCTGCAGGCGTTGCCCGGACTGCTGCGCACCGCGCGCCTGGGCCGGCAGCTGCACGCGCTGGATCCGGCCCTGCGCCAGGACCTGCTGGACCTGTTCACCATCTCCGCCGCCGAGTACCTGGACCGCTGGTTCGAGAGCGATCCGATCAAGGCCCTGTTCGGCTTCGACGGCATCGTCGGCAACTACGCCAGCCCCTACGCGCCGGGCACGGCCTACGTGCTGCTGCACCACGTGTTCGGCGAGGCCAACGGGGTCAAGGGCGCCTGGGGCCACGCCATCGGCGGCATGGGCGCGATCACCCAGGCGATGGCGCGCGCGGCCGAAGCCGCCGGTGTCCGGATCCGGACCGGGCAGGGCGTGGAGCGCGTACTGGTCAACGACGGCCGCGCCACCGGCGTGGTGACCTCGGCCGGCGAGACATTGAAGGCCCGCGCGGTGGTCGCCAACGTCAACCCGAAGCTGCTGTACCAGCGGCTGCTGCCGGCCGACGCGGTGCCGCCGGCCACCGCCGAGCGCATGCGCAACTGGCGCTGCGGCTCGGGCACCTTCCGCATGAACGTGGCGCTGTCGCGCGCGCCGGATTTCAGCGCGCTGCCAGGGCAGGGCGACCACCTCACCGCGGGCATCATCCTGGCGCCGAGCCTGGACTACATGGACCGGGCCTGGCGCGATGCGCGCGAACAGGGCTGGTCGCGCGAGCCTATCGTGGAAATGCTGGTGCCCTCGACCCTGGACGATTCGCTGGCACCGCCGGGCCAGCACGTGGCCAGCCTGTTCTGCCAGCACGTGGCGCCGGAGCTGCCGGGTGGACGATGCTGGGACGACCACCGCGAGGAGGTGGCCGACCTGATGGTCGCCACCGTGGACCGCCATGCGCCAGGCTTCGCCGCCTCGGTCGTGGGCCGCCAGGTGCTCTCGCCGCTGGACCTGGAGCGCGAGTTCGGGCTGGTCGGCGGCGACATCTTCCATGGCGCGCTGAGCCTCAACCAGCTGTTCTCGGCACGACCGATGCTGGGCCAGGCGAACTACCGCGGGGCGATCCCGGGCCTGTACCTGTGCGGCTCAGGCACCCACCCGGGCGGCGGCGTCACCGGCGCACCGGGCCACAATGCGGCGCAGGTGGTGATCGCGGACCTGCGTTGAGGCCCGCGACCGCGCCGTTCAGGCCGCGGCCTGTTCCCGCAGTTCGCGCGCGCGGTCCGCGCCGAGGTAGCCGATGATCGCGCGCCGCATCAGGTACAGCAGCGGGATCAGGGCGATGGCGAACAGCATCTTGTACGCGTAGTTGAGCGTGCTGACCGCCAGGAACAACGAGGTCGGCCATTTCTGCGGGCCGAGCACGAAGGCGATCCAGATCACCACGAAACTGTCGATCAGCTGCGACACCGCGGTCGAACCGGTGGCGCGCAGCCACACGTGGCGTTCGCCGGTGGCCTTGCGGATGCGGTGGAACACGGCCACGTCGATCAGCTGGCCGACCACGAAGGCCACCAGCGAGCCCGCGATGGTCCACAGGCCCTGGCCGAACACCGCGGCGAACGCGGCCTGGTAGTCGGGCACGCCCTGGGCGGCGGCGGCCTCGCGCCACCAGCCGGCTGGCGCCAGCGAGATCGCGACGAAGGCGAACAGGAAGCCGTAGCAGATCAGTCCGGCCGCCAGCCACGAGATGAAGCGCACGCCGCGGCGCCCGAAGAACTCGTTGATGGTGTCCGTCATGATGAACACGATCGGCCAGAGCAGGGTGCCGGCGGTGAAGCTCAGCGACCCGGTCTGGCCGAACAGGTCCCACTCCAGCGGTGCCAGCCCGAGCGTGTCCTCGAGCGCGAAGATCTTGACCCCGATGAACTCGGCCAGCACCGCGTTGGCGCAGAAGAACGCCGCCAGGACGATGAACAGCCGGACCGCGCGGTCCTGCAGCGGACGCGTGGCCACGGCGGCTTCCATCAGCGGTCCATGGCCCGGGTGAAGGGCATGGTCTCCGGGGCCACGGCGCCGCCGGAGATGATGAAGCTCATGGCCTGGTCCACGGTCCAGTCGGTGGGCGTCAGCAGCTCCACCGGCACCACCTCCAGGTAGCCCGAGGTGGGGTTGGGCGTGGTCGGCACGTACACCGCCGCCAGCTCGCGCCCGGTGCCTTCCTCGCGCAGCACCCGGGTGACCAGGCCGATGGACTTCATGTCACGGTGCGGGAAGTCGATCAGCACCACGCGCTGGGTGCTGCCCGGCTTGGTCTGGAGGATGTCCAGCAGCTTGCGCGAGCTGGTGTAGATCACGTTGGCCAGCGGCACCCGCGCGATCAGCGCCTCGAACCAGCGCAGCAGGCGCTGGCCGACCACGCGCCGCGCCAGCACGCCCACGCCCAGGATCACCAGCAGCGTGGCGAGCATGGCGATGGTGTTCTGCACCCACAGGGCCTGGAACCAGCCCAGGTAGGCGGGGAAGGACGCGGCGATGCGCCGCGACAGCGGTCCCACCCAGGGGCTGCTGATGCCGGAAAGCAGGACGAAGACGAACTTCACCACCACCCAGGTCAGCCACAGCGGCAGCAGGGTCAGCAGTCCGGTGATGAACAGGCGTTGCAGCGATGCGCGCTGCGGCGCTGGGGTGGCGGGGGTCATGGCGCGGATTGTAGCGCCGGCCCTAAGATCGGGGCGGGCCGGGGAGCCCATGGATGATTCGGGTAGTCACGGGGGAAGCAGGGAATGCGACGTTCGCTGGTTGCGGTTTCGGTCCTGGTTGTCGTGCTGGCGCTCCTGGGCCTGGTGGCCTGGAGTGCGCCCCGGGTCCTCGCCCCGGGCGATGAGGAGCGCGCCGCCCTGGCGCTCGTGGAAGCCGGGCCAGGACCTTCGGGCGGCCGGGATGGCTTCGCCGCGGCCTACACGGTCCGGCATGACATCCCGGAATCGCAGTGGCAGCAGGTGCTCGAGGCCGATGTCCGCCGCCATGCCGCCGTGGCCGGAAAAGGGACCGCCTGGACCAGCCAGCTGGACGACTGGCCGAAGCTGGAACGGAAGGCAGAGGGTGATCCTGCATGGTGCAGCCTGCGGAGCTCCGGCTGCCTGGCCCAGGTACGCATGGGCCGCGAAGCCTATGCGGAGCTGCTGCGGCGTGAGGCGCGCCTGGTCGAGCGCGCGGCCGACCTGCGCGGATACGACCATTTCCGTAACCCGTTCGTGCCGACCCCGGACATGCCGCTGGCGACCGTGCCGGCCACCCGGCTGGCTACGCGCACCGCCTGGTTCTTCGTCAGCGGGGAAGTGGACCTCGCCCTTGCGGATGCCTGCGCGGACATCGCCCTGGGGCGGAGGATGCTCGAGTCCGGGGATTCACTGATCAGCAGCCTGGTCGGCGCAACGATGGTGCAGGGGAATACGACCCTGCTGGCGCAGATGCTTGCGGAACTGCCGCGTGACCATCCGTTGCCAGGGCAGTGCGGGTCCGCTTTCCAGCAGCCGGTACCCGTTGCCCAGGGAATCTGCAGCGCCATGCTGGACGAGGGGCGTCTCACCATCGCCGGCATCCGCTCGCTGGTTGCGGAAGCACCATCGAATGCGGCGAAAAAGGGCGTGCCCGGGTGGGCGCCGTTCCTGGCGTTCGATCCGCGGCGCACCACCGCGCAGATGGCGGCCGGCTTTGCCTGGTACTGCGGCGACGAGGCGCGCAGCATGGTCGCCCGCGACCAGCCATTGCGCCATCCCCCGGTGCCGCCCGGCGGGCTGCGCGCCTGCATGTTCAACTGGTCCGGCTGCAAGCTCGCCCGCATCGACCACAGCAGCCGCGACGGCCATGCCATGCGGCTCCAGGACGCCGCCGCCCGCATCGACGCCATGGCCACGCTGTTGTGGCTGCGAGGGCAGGGCGGGGCGATCGACGAGGCGGCCCTGGCGGCCGTGCCGCAGGGCCTGGGACTCACCACGCGGCCGCTGCACCTGGACCGGGAGATGGCGACCCTGCGGATGCCGCTCCACGGGACCGGATCCGGGGAGGACGAGGCGGGGGCGGGCTGGACAATTCCCCTCCCGGGCAGCCGGGTTCAGTCGCCCTGAACCGGACGGCGGTCCGGCTTGCGCCGGATGTAGACCTGCTTGTGCACCCGGGCCACGACCTCGCCGTTGGCGTCGACCACGTCGTTCTCGAACCAGTGCAGGTACTTCTCGCCGCCGGCGGTGGCGGCGCGGATCTGTTCCAGCACCGCGTCGTCGACCCGGAAGGTGGTGGAGACCCTGGTGCGCCCCGGGCGCAGGAATTCGATCCGGCCCTCGCGGTCCCATACCCAGTAGTCGCGGCCCAGGCAGTGCATCAGCAGCAGCATCCAGAACGGATCGGTCATGGCGAACAGGCTGCCGCCGAAGTGGGTGCCGACGTAGTTGCGGTTCCAGGGACGCAGGCGCAGCTCCACCCGGGCCTGGCGCCAGTCCGGCGACAGTTCGGCCACGTGGACGCCGGTGAACAGGAACGGGGGCCACAGGTTCATCCCGTGGCGCATCAGGCTGGGGGACATCTCGGGTCGGGGATGGATTGCAGGGGGTAGGCAGCGTACCATACGTAGTGGTACGGAAATGGTTTCATGCGCGGGGCGAGGGGGCGCTGGGCTAGACTGTGCGCCTTTACCGGCCGATCCGGCCGCTGAACGGAACCGACCGCCCCGCATGAGCTGGCTCAGCAAACTGATGCCCTCCGGCATCCGCACCGAAAGCGCCTCCAACCGCAAGCGCAGCGTCCCCGAGGGCCTGTGGGAGAAGTGCGACCGCTGTGGCGTCGCGCTGTACCGCCCGGAGCTGGAGGAGAACCTGGAGGTGTGCCCGAAGTGCGCCTTCCACATGCCGATCCGTGCCCGCGCCCGCCTGGCCTCGCTGTTCGACCCCGGCACCACCACCGAGATCGCCGCCCGCCTGGCGCCGGTGGACGTGCTCAAGTTCCGCGACCAGAAGCGCTACGCCGACCGCATCAAGTCCACCCAGAAGGCGACCGGCGAGTACGACGCCCTGGTCGCGATGGAAGGCAGGCTCAAGGGCAGGCCGCTGGTGGCCAGCTCGTTCGACTTCGCCTACATGGGCGGTTCGATGGGCTCGGTGGTGGGCGAGAAGTTCACCCTGGCCGCCGAGCGCGCGCTGGAGCTGGGCGCCCCGTTCGTCAACTTCTCCGCCTCCGGCGGCGCGCGCATGCAGGAGAGCCTGTTCTCGCTGATGCAGATGGCCAAGACCTCGGCCGCGCTGGGCCGCCTGCGCGCGGCCGGCATCCCGTACATCTCGGTGCTGACCCACCCGACCACCGGTGGCGTGTCGGCCTCGTTCGCGATGCTGGGCGACCTCAACATCGCCGAGCCGGAAGCCCTGATCGGCTTCGCCGGCCCGCGCGTGATCGAGCAGACCGTGCGCGAGAAGCTGCCTGAAGGCTTCCAGCGCTCGGAGTTCCTGCTCGAGCATGGCGCCATCGACCAGATCTGCGACCGCCGCGAGCTGCGCGACCGCCTGGCCACCCTGCTGGCGATGATGACCCGCCAGCCGAAGCCCGAAGACACCGACGGCGCGCTGGACGCGGCATGAGCACCGCCCGCCGCTATTTCGGGACCGACGGCATCCGTGGCCGGGTCGGGCAGGGGCCGATCTCGGCGGATTTCGTCCTGCGCCTGGGCAATGCCCTGGGTCGGGTCCTGGCCGCCGGGCGCGGAACCCGCCCGGTGGTGGTGATCGGCAAGGACACCCGCATCTCCGGCTACATGTTCGAGTCGGCGCTGGAAGCCGGCCTGGTCGCCGCCGGGGTGAACGTGCAGATGCTGGGCCCGATGCCCACGCCGGCCGTGGCCTTCCTGACCCGTACCCTGGGCGCCGATGCCGGCATCGTCATCAGTGCCTCGCACAACCCGCACTACGACAACGGCATCAAGTTCTTCTCCGCCGAGGGCGAGAAGCTCGACGACGCCACCGAGCTGGCGATCGAGGCCGCGCTGGACGCGCCGTTCGCCACGGTCGAATCCGAGTACCTGGGCAAGGTCGTGCGTGCCCGCGACGCGGTCGGCCGCTACATCGAGTTCTGCAAGTCCTCGGTGCCGCGCGGCTTCGACCTGCGCGGGCTGAAGCTGGTGCTGGACTGCGCCCACGGCGCCACCTACCACATCGCGCCGCTGCTGTTCCGCGAGCTGGGTGCCGAGGTGGTCGCGATCGGCGCGACCCCGGATGGCATCAACATCAATGCCGGCGTCGGCTCGATGCATATCGGCAACCTCGCCGCCAAGGTCACCGAAGCCGGCGCCGACCTCGGCATCGCCTTCGACGGCGACGGCGACCGCGTGCTGATGGTCGACGCCAGCGGCCGCAGCGTCGACGGCGACGGCCTGCTGTACGTACTGGCCCGCGACTGGCAGGCCAGCGGCCGCCTGCGCGGCCCGGTGGTCGGCACACTGATGACCAACTACGGCCTGGAGCGCGCGCTGGAGCAGGCGGGCATCCCGTTCCAGCGGGCCAGGGTCGGCGACCGCTATGTCCACCAGGCCCTGGTCGAGGGTGATGGCGTGCTCGGCGGCGAAGCTTCCGGCCACCTGCTGTGCCTGGACCGCGCCACCACCGGCGACGCCATCGTCAGCGCGCTGCAGGTTCTCGATGTCCTGCGCCGCAGCGGCAAGCGCCTGGACCAGGCCCTCGAAGGCCTGGCCACCGTGCCGCAGTCCACGATCAACGTGCGCCTCGATGGCGCGAAGGCGACCGACGTGGTCGCCGCCGAAGGCGTGCGCCAGGCGCTGCAGCAGGCCCAGGCCGCGGTGCAGGGTCGTGGCCGCGCGTTCCTGCGTCCTTCCGGCACCGAGCCGGTGGTGCGGGTCACGGTCGAGGCCGACGACGCAGGGCTGATGCAGCACACCCTCGATACCCTTGCCGCGGCCGTGCGCCAGGCGGCCGGCTGAGACCGGCAGATCCCAGGGCGGCGGCCGGGTGGCCGTCGCCGTACCACCCCGGAGTATTCCCCCTCATGTCCGCCCGTATCCCCACCTTCGACATCACCCGCTACGACACCGACCGCGAGGCCTTCGTGGCCGAGCTCGGTGCGGCCTACCGCGAGTGGGGCTTTGCCGGCATCAGCAACCACGGCATCCCGCCGGAACTGATCGACAACGCCTACGCCGCCTTCCAGAAGTTCTTCGCGCTTCCCGAGGAGGTGAAGAAGAAGTACCACGTGCCCGGCGGCGGCGGCGCCCGCGGCTACACCCCGTTCGGCGTGGAAACGGCCAAGGGCAGCAAGCACTTCGACCTCAAGGAGTTCTGGCACATCGGCCGCGAGATCCCGGACGACTCCAAGTACCGCGAGGTCATGGCCCCGAACCTGTGGCCGGAGGAAGTGCCGGAGTTCCGCGAGTACGGCTATGCCCTGTACCAGGCGCTGGATTCGCTGGGTTCGCGCGTGCTGAGCGCGCTGGCGCTGCACATCGGCCTGCCGGAGGACTTCTTCGCCGACAAGACCAACTTCGGCAACTCGATCCTGCGCCCGATCCACTACCCGCCGATCACCGCCGACGACATCCCCAACGTGCGCGCCGGCGCGCATGGCGACATCAACTTCATCACCCTGCTGGTGGGCGCCAGCGCCGCCGGCCTGGAAGTGCGCTCGCACGAGGGTGAGTGGGTGCCGTTCACCTCCGAGGGCGACACCATCGTGGTCAACATCGGCGACATGCTCGAGCGCCTGACCAACCACGTGTACCCGTCGACCATCCACCGCGTGGTCAACCCCCCGGGCGAGGCGGCACGCAAGCCGCGCTACTCGGTGCCGTTCTTCCTGCACCCGAACCCGGACTTCCTGATCGACGTGCTGCCGTCCTGCGTGAGCGCGGAAAACCCCAGCCGCTATCCAGAGCCGATCACCGCCCAGGGCTTCCTCGAGCAGCGCCTGCGCGAGATCAAGCTGAAGTAAGCGTCACCCAGGCGCGTCCTGTCCTGCGTTGTCAGGGCGCGCTTTCCCGTACCGCACGGTATTCTTCCGCGCGGTTACGTACATACGGGAGCGGGCATGCGTCGCAGGATCGTCGCGGGCAACTGGAAACTCTATGGCACGCGGGACTTCGCCACCTCGCTGGTGGCGGAAGTCGCAGGCCAGGCCCCGGTCGAGGGCGTGGAGCTGGTGGTCATGCCACCGATGCCCTACCTGGGCGACCTGATCGAGGACTTCGAGGGTTCGGCCCTGCAGTTCGGTGCCCAGGACGTCAGTCCGCACGGCGAGGGCGCCTATACCGGCGAGGTCTCGGCGCGGATGGTGGCCGACGTCGGTGCGCGCTACACCCTGTGCGGCCATTCCGAGCGCCGCCGCTACCACGCCGAATCCAGCGAGCTGGTCGCGCGCAAGGTCAAGGCGGCCCTCGAGGCCGGCCTGGTCCCGGTGCTGTGCGTGGGCGAGCACCTGGAGGACCGCGAGGCCGGGCGTGCCGAGGAAGTCATCGCCTCCCAGCTGCAGCCGGTGCTGGACCTGGTCGGGGCCGGGGGCTTGGCCAACGCCGTGGTGGCCTACGAGCCGTGCTGGGCCATCGGCACGGGCCGGACCGCCTCCCCGGAGCAGGCCCAGGAGATCCACGCATTCATCCGTCGCCAGATCGCCAGGCACGATGCTAGAATTGCGGATTCGCTGCCGATCCTGTACGGCGGCAGCGTGAAGCCCGACAACGCCGGTGCGCTGTGTGCGCAGCCGGACGTGGACGGCGGGCTGATCGGTGGCGCCTCCCTGGTGGCCGCCGATTTCCTTGCCATTGCCCGGGCCGCTGCGGCGGCCCGGTAAGCGAGACCCTGACAATGCTGATGCTGATCCTCAACGTGGTGTACGTGCTGGTGGCGATCGCCATGATCGTGCTGATCCTGCTGCAGCGCGGCGCCGGTGCGGCCGCCGGCTCCGGCTTCGGCGCCGGTGCCTCCGGCACCGTGTTCGGCGCGCGCGGCGCGTCCAACTTCCTTTCCAAGAGCACCAAGTGGCTGGCCGTGGTGTTCTTCGGCATCAGCCTGTTCATGGCCTGGTACGCGACCCATAGCGCGCGCCCGGTGGTGCAGCAGGACCTGGGCGTGATGGGCCAGCTGGAAGTCCCGGCTGCCCCGGTCGCCGCCCCGGGCGAGCTGCCGCCGCCGGCTGCCGCCTCCGAGGTCCCGGCCGCCGCGCCGGCCGCCAGCGAGGTCCCGGCACCGGCGCAGGAAGAAAATGCGCAAGAGGCTGCTACTCCGGCCGAGTAACGCGTACAATGCGCCGCGCGCCGCAGCCGGCGCGAAGTTTCAGCCCAGGTGGCGGAATTGGTAGACGCACTACCTTGAGGTGGTAGCGACGAGAGTCGTAGGGGTTCGAGTCCCCTCTTGGGCACCAATGAGATGTGCCGGCCTCCGGGCCGGTGGGAAGAAAGCCCGCTTCGGCGGGCTTCTTCATTTCCGCGGGAAGTTGCGGAGGCGGCGATGAACGCGCAAAGCGTTTACCCTTATCGCTGCTGACGCTACAATTCCGCTGCTATGCACAACCGCGCGGCCGGGAACCTTCCCGTGCCGCGCGGCGCATTGGCAAAGGTCCGCGGCCAGGCCGCGGCAGGACAGGCGAGGGGAGGCCGCGCAAGCGGACGACCCTTGCCCACCCAAGCCCGCTCCAGGGCAGAGGCAAGAGAGAACCGCACGTGCTGGCCCAATACCTGCCGACCCTGTTGTTCCTGATCGTGGCCACCGGTATCGGCGTCGCGCTGATCATCGTCGGCCGCGTGCTCGGACCCCGTAGCCCGGACCCCCGCAAGCTGTCGCCCTACGAGTGCGGCTTCGAGGCGTTCGAGGACGCGCGCATGAAGTTCGACGTGCGCTACTACCTCATCGCGATCCAGTTCATCGTCTTCGACCTGGAAATCATCTTCATCGTGCCGTGGACCCTCGTGTTCCAGGACCTGGGGCCGCGCGCGCTGGTCACCATGGGCCTGTTCGTGGGCATGCTGTTCCTCGGCTTCGTCTACGTCTGGAAGAAGGGAGCGCTCGAATGGGAGTGATCCAAACCATCGACCGCCTGATGACCAACCCGATGCCGGAAGCACGGGTCGAGGACATCCTGCGGCCCGCCGGCGAGAACCCGCTCCTGGAGAAGGGTTACGTCACCACCAGCGTCGACGCACTGGTCAACTGGGCGCGCACCGGCTCGATGTGGCCGATGACCTTCGGCCTGGCCTGCTGCGCGGTCGAGATGATGCACGCCGGCGCCGCGCGCCTGGACCTGGACCGCTACGGCGTGGTGTTCCGCCCGTCGCCGCGCCAGTCCGACGTGATGATCGTGGCCGGCACCCTGGTCAACAAGATGGCCCCGGCGCTGCGCAAGGTCTACGACCAGATGCCCGACCCGAAGTGGGTGATCTCCATGGGCAGCTGCGCCAACGGCGGCGGCTACTACCACTACTCGTACTCGGTGGTGCGCGGCTGCGACCGCATCGTGCCGGTGGACATCTACGTGCCCGGCTGCCCGCCGACGGCCGAGGCGCTGGTCTACGGCATCCTGCAGCTGCAGAAGAAGATCTGGCGCACGCAGACGGTGGCGGCGAACAAGAACAACACCATCGCCCGCTGACCTTCCTTTTCAGATCCACCGCGCGCCCAGGCGCGCACGAACGACGGAAACGCCAAGCCCCATGGCCGAGCCAGCTGCCACCTTCGCCCAGCGACTGCGCGACCGATTCCCCGGCGCCACGGTCATCGTGGCCGAGCCCCGTGGTGAAGTCACCCTCGAGGTTTCCGCCGGCGACCTGCTCGCCACCTGCTTCGCCCTGCGCGACGAGCTGGGCTTCGAACAGCTCATCGACCTCTGCGGCATCGACTACATGGGTTACGGCAGCGACGAGTGGGACACCGACGACGTGTCCAGCAGCGGCTTCAGCCGCGGCGTCGAGGGCAAGGGCCCGGGCCGCTTCGGCTGGGGCGAGAAACCGAGCGAGCAGGGCGAGGCCGGCATCGAGCCGGTGCTGGTGCCCGAGCGCCGCTTCGCGGCCGTCACCCACCTGCTTTCCTGCGCCAACAACCAGCGCCTGCGCGTGCGTTGCTACGCCGCGGACGACACCCTGCCGGTGGTCCCGTCGCTGACCCGGGTCTGGCGCGGCGCCAACTGGTTCGAGCGCGAGGCGTTCGACCTGTACGGCATCATCTTCGAAGGCCATCCGGACCTGCGCCGGATCATGACGGACTACGGTTTCGTCGGCCATCCGTTCCGCAAGGACTTCCCGCTGATCGGCAACGTCGAGGTCCGCTACGACGAAGAGCGCAAGCGCGTGGTCTACGAGCCGGTGACCTCGGTCGAGCCGCGCGTCGGCGTGCCGCGCGTGATCCGCGACGACGCCCGCTACCAGACCGCCGCAGGCGAGGCCGCACAACGGGAGGCCGCCAAGTGAGCGCCCAGATGTCTACGGACAACCACCAGCCGGGCCTGGCCCCGGCCGGCTCCGCCGCGCTGCGGCAGGAGATCCGCAACTACACGATGAACTTCGGCCCGCAGCATCCGGCCGCGCACGGCGTGTTGCGCCTGATCCTGGAGATGGACGGCGAGACCATCGTCCGCGCCGATCCGCACGTGGGCCTGCTCCACCGCGGCACCGAGAAGCTGGCCGAGTCCAAGCCGTTCAACCAGTCGATCCCGTACATGGACCGCCTGGACTACGTGTCGATGATGTGCAACGAGCACGCCTACGTGCGCGCGATCGAGACCCTGCTGGGGATCGAGGCGCCCGAGCGCGCCCAGTACATCCGCACGATGTTCGACGAGATCACCCGCATCCTGAACCACCTGATGTGGGTCGGCTCCAACGCGCTGGACCTCGGCGCGATGGCGGTGTTCCTGTACGCGTTCCGCGAGCGCGAGGAGCTGATGGACGTCTACGAGGCGGTCAGCGGCGCGCGCATGCACGCGGCCTACTACCGTCCGGGCGGCGTCTATCGCGACCTGCCGGACCACATGCCGAAGTACAAGGAGTCGCCCTGGCACAAGGGCGCCAAGCTCAAGCGCTTCAACGAGGCGCGCGAGGGTTCGCTCCTGGACTACATCGAGCACTTCACCCGCGAGTTCCCCAAGCGCGTCGACGAGTACGAGACGCTGCTGACCGACAACCGCATCTGGAAGCAGCGCACCGTCGGCATCGGCGTGGTCACCCCGGAGCAGGCCCATGCCTGGGGCATGACCGGCCCGATGCTGCGCGGCTCGGGCATCGCCTGGGACCTGCGCAAGAAGCAGCCGTACGCCAGGTACGACGCGGTGGACTTCGACATCCCGGTGGGCGTCAACGGCGACTGCTACGACCGCTACCTGGTCCGCATCGCCGAGATGCGCCAGTCCAACCGCATCATCGCCCAGTGCGTGAAGTGGCTGAAGGAAAACCCGGGCCCGGTGATGGTCAGGAACTTCAAGGTCGCCCCTCCCAAGCGGGAGGAGATGAAGGACGACATGGAAGCCCTGATCCACCACTTCAAGCTGTTCTCCGAGGGCTACTGCGTGCCGGCCGGCGAGACCTATGCCGCGGTCGAGGCGCCGAAGGGCGAGTTCGGCTGCTACCTGGTCTCCGACGGCGCCAACAAGCCGTTCCGCGTGCACCTGCGCGCCCCGGGCTTCGCGCACCTGTCGTCCATGGACGAGATCGTGCGCGGCCACATGCTGGCCGACGTCGTGGCCATGATCGGTACTTATGACCTTGTGTTTGGTGAGGTGGATCGATGAAGGCCACCGGTAATTTCGAGAACGCGCGCAACGTCGACCCGATGGTCGTGCTGAGCGACGCCACCCGCGCGCACATCGACCACTGGCTGACCAAGTTCCCGCCGGACCGCAAGCGTTCGGCGGTGCTGCAGGGCCTGCACGCGGCCCAGGAACAGAACCAGGGCTGGCTCAGCGACGAGCTGATCGCCGCCGTGGCCAAGTACCTGGACATCCCGCCGGTGTGGGCCTACGAGGTCGCCACCTTCTACTCGATGTTCGAGACCCAGCCGGTGGGCCGCAACAACGTTGCGTTCTGCACCAACATCAGCTGCTGGCTCAACGGCGCCCAGGACCTGGTCGCGCACGCCGAGAAGAAGCTGGGCTGCAAGCTGGGCGAGTCCACCGCCGACGGCCGCGTCTACCTCAAGCGCGAGGAAGAGTGCGTGGCCGCGTGCTGCGGCGCCCCGGTGGTCGTGATCAACGGCCATTACCACGAGAAGCTCACCACCGAGAAGGTGGACGAGCTGCTCGACGGACTGAAGTGAGGCCGGCGCACATGGCACACCACCCGAAGATTTCCGAGGGCTACGGCCCGGTCGGTCCGGCGCCGAAGGAGCACCAGGCGGTCTACACGACGCTGCACTTCGACAAGCCGTGGTCGTACGAGAACTACCTCAAGACCGGCGGCTACCAGGCGCTGCGCAGGATCCTGACCGAGAAGATCCCGCCGGCCGACGTCGTCGAGATGGTCAAGCAGTCCGGCCTGCGCGGCCGCGGCGGCGCGGGCTTCCCGACCGGCCTGAAGTGGAGCTTCATGCCCAAGGGCGACATGCAGAAGTACATCCTCTGCAACTCGGACGAGTCCGAGCCGGGCACCGCCAAGGACCGCGACATCCTGCGCTACAACCCGCACGCGGTGATCGAGGGCATGGCCATCGCCTGCTACGCCACCGGTTCGACCGTGGGCTACAACTACCTGCGCGGCGAGTTCCACCACGAGCCCTTCGAGCACCTCGAGGAAGCCCTGGCCGATGCCTACAAGCACGGCTGGCTGGGCAAGGACATCCTCGGCTCCGGCGTGGACATCGACATCTACAACGCCCTCGGCGCCGGCGCCTACATCTGCGGCGAAGAGACCGCGCTGATGGAGTCGCTGGAAGGCAAGAAGGGCCAGCCGCGCTTCAAGCCGCCGTTCCCGGCCAACTTCGGCCTGTACGGCAAGCCGACCACGATCAACAACACCGAGACCTACGCCTCGGTGCCGGCGATCGTGCGCAACGGCGCCGAGTGGTTCATGAACCTGGGCAAGCCCAACAACGGCGGCTGCAAGATCTTCTCGGTCTCCGGCCACGTCGCGCGCCCGGGCAACCACGAGATCCGCCTCGGCACCCCGTTCTCCGAGCTGCTGGACCTGTGCGGCGGCATCCGCAACGGCAACCGCATCAAGGCGGTGATCCCGGGTGGTTCCTCGATGCCGGTGCTGCCGGGCGAGGTGATGATGGGCCTGACCATGGACTACGACTCGATCCAGAAGGCCGGTTCGGGCCTGGGTTCGGGCGCGGTCATCGTCATGGACCACACCACCTGCATGGTGCGCGCCTGCCAGCGCATCGCGCGGTTCTACTACAAGGAAAGCTGCGGCCAGTGCACGCCGTGCCGCGAGGGCACCGGCTGGATGTACCGCATGCTGACCCGCATCGCCAACCTGGAGGCGACGCTGGACGACCTGCACATGCTGCGCACCGCGGCGGGGCAGATCGAGGGCCACACCATCTGCGCGTTCGGCGAAGCCGCCGCGTGGCCGGTGCAGGGCTTCCTGCGCCACTTCTGGCACGAATTCGAATACGCCATCGTCAACAAGCGCTTCCTCGTCGACGACGAGCGCGACGGGACGGTGGTCCGCTCCAACGTGGAGGTGGCCGCGTGAGTGCGCAGCCCGTCAACCCGAACCTTCCGCCCGACCACGTCACCGTCTTCATCGACGGCGTCGAGCTGGCCGCGCCCAAGGGATCGATGATCATCCAGGCTGCCGACAAGGCCGGCATCCCGATCCCGCGTTTCTGCTACCACGACAAGCTGGCCATCGCCGCGAACTGCCGCATGTGCCTGGTCGACACCGAGGTCGGCGGCCGCGCCGCGCCGAAGCCGTCGCCGGCCTGCGCCACGCCGGTGATGGACGGCATGAAGGTCTTCACCCGCAACGAGAAGGCCCTCAAGTCGCAGCGCAACGTGCTCGAGTTCCTGCTGATCAACCATCCGCTGGACTGCCCGGTCTGCGACCAGGGCGGCGAGTGCGAGCTGCAGGACCTGTCGCTGGGCTACGGCCGTTCGGTCAGCCGCTTCGTCGAGCGCAAGCGCGTTGTGCCGGACGAGGACATCGGTCCGCTGGTCGCCACCGAGATGACCCGCTGCATCCAGTGCACCCGCTGCGTGCGTTTCACCGGCGAGATCGCCGGCACGTACGAGCTGGGCGGCATGTACCGCGGCGAGAACCTGCAGATCGGCACCTACGACGGCAAGCCGCTGGCCACCGAGCTGTCCGGCAACGTCATCGACGTGTGCCCGGTCGGCGCGCTGACCAACAAGGTGTTCCAGTTCCGCGCCCGTCCGTGGGAGCTGATCGCCAAGGAGTCGCTGGGCTACCACGACGCCCTGGGCTCGAACCTGTTCCTGCACGCGCGCCGCGGCGAAGTGCTGCGTGCCGTGCCGCGCGAGAACGAGCTGGTCAACGAGTGCTGGCTGTCCGACCGCGACCGCTACTCGCACCAGGGCCTGGACGCCGCCGACCGCGCCACCGTGCCGCTGGTCAAGGCGGGCGGCGAGTGGAAGGAGGCGAGCTGGGCCGAGGCCCTGTCCGCCGCCGCCGCGATCCTACGCGACAACAAGGGCGATGACCTGGGCGTGCTGGTGCACCCGGCCACCTCGAACGAGGAGGGCGGCCTGCTGGCCGCGCTGGCCGCCGCCCTGGGCACCACCAACATCGACCACCGCATCGCCAACCGCGACTTCTCCGACGCCGCGGTCGCCGAGCCGTTCGCGCTGCCGGTCGCGGAGATCGAGCAGGCCGACGCCATCGTCGTGGTCGGCAGCAACATCCGCCACGAGCTGCCGCTGCTGCATGCCCGCCTGCGCAAGGCGCAGACCAAGCACGGCGCGCGCATCCACGTAGTCAACCCGGTCGATTTCGACTTCACCTTCGCTGCCGCCGGCAAGCACATCGTCGCGCCGTCGCGCTTCGCCGAGGTGCTGGGCGGTGCCGGGCTGCGCGGTGCGTTGCAGGGCGCGACCCGTCCGGTCGTGATCGTCGGCGCGATCGCCGAGAACCATCCGCAGGCCGCCGCGATCCGCGCCGCCGCACGCGACTTCGCGACCGCCACCGGCGCCTCGCTGTGCCGCATCCCGCAGGGCGCCAACGCCGTGGGCCTGGCCCGTGCCGGCGTGCTGCCGGCCGGCCGCGACGTCGCCGCGATGCTGGCCGATCCGCGCCGCGCCTACGTGCTGTACGGCATCGAGCCGGGGCTGGACTTCGCCGGCACCGCCGCGGCGCTCAAGGCGCTCAATGGTGCGAAGGTCGTGGCCTTCAGCCACTTCGCCTGCGAGTCCACCCGCGCGGTGGCCGACGTGATCCTGCCGGTCGGCGCGCTGCCCGAGATCGAGGCCACGCTGACCAACCTCAACGGCATCGAGCAGTCGGCGCATGCCGCCGGCCGCCTGCCGGGCCAGGCCCGCGAGGGCTGGCGCGTGCTGCGTGCGCTGGGTGGCGAGCTGGGCCTGCCGGGCTTCGAGTTCACCGAGCTGGCCGGTGCCCGCGCCATGCTGGAAGGCGGTCGCGCGGTGCAGGTCCGTGCCGGCGCCGCCGGTGCGGCGGGCGAGGGCGGCCTGGAGCTGGCCCTGGTCCCGGCGATCTACCGCACCGACGCGGTGGTCCGCCGCGCGGCCGCGCTGCAGGCGCATCCGCTCAACGTCGCCGCGCGCATCGTGCTCAACCCGGCCGACGCGGCCGGCATCGAGTCCGGCGCGGTGGTCAAGGTCAAGGGCGCGCACGGCACGGCGACCCTGCCGGTCGAGCTGGATGCGCGGGTCGCCGCGGGTGCGGCATGGATCGAGGGTGGCCACGGCGCCACCGCGCCGCTGGGCGCTGGCCGGGTCGAGGTGGTGAAGGCATGAACGAACTGCTGATCAACGCGGTCGGACCGCTGCGCGAGTGGTTCTACGGCCTGGGCGAACTCGGCCCGGCGCTGTGGATCGTGCTGAAGGTCCTGACCATCGCCATGCCGGTGATCATCGCCGTGGCGTTCTACGTGGTCTGGGAGCGCAAGCTCATCGGCTGGATGCACGCGCGCCACGGGCCCATGTACGTGGGCATGGGCATCTTCCAGGCGTTCGCGGACGTCTTCAAGCTGCTGTTCAAGGAGGTGATCCAGCCCTCCAGCGCGCACAAGGTGATGTACATCCTGGCGCCGCTGATCGTGCTGGCGCCGGCCTTCGCGGCCTGGGCGGTGGTGCCGTTCGACTACCAGCTGGTGCTGTCCAACGCCAACGCCGGCCTGCTGTACCTGCTGGCGATGACCTCGCTGGGCGTGTACGGCGTGATCATCGCCGGCTGGGCCTCGAACTCGAAGTACGCCTTCCTCGGCGCGATGCGTTCGGCCGCCCAGGTGGTCAGCTACGAGATCGCGATGGGCTTCGCCCTGGTCGGCGTGCTGATCGCCGCCGGCAGCCTGAACCTGACCGACATCGTCATGGCGCAGGCCGGCAACGCCGGCTTCTTCGAGTGGTTCTGGCTGCCGCTGCTGCCGCTGTTCGTCGTGTACTGGGTGTCCGGCGTGGCCGAGACCAACCGCGCGCCGTTCGACGTGGTGGAAGGCGAGTCGGAGATCGTGGCCGGCCACATGGTGGAGTACTCCGGTTCGGCGTTCGCGCTGTTCTTCCTGGCCGAGTACGCCAACATGATCCTGGTCAGCTTCCTGATCTCGATCTTCTTCCTCGGCGGCTGGCTGAGCCCGATCCAGGGCTGGGTCACGGCGGACGTCTCGCCGTGGATCGACTGGATCTGGAAGGGCGGCTGGCCGTGGCTGCTGGCCAAGGTGTTCTTCTTCGCCAGCGCCTACATCTGGTTCCGTGCCAGCTTCCCGCGCTACCGCTATGACCAGATCATGCGCCTGGGCTGGAAGGTCTTCATCCCGCTGACCATCTTCTGGATCGCGGTAACGGCCCTGCTGGTGTTCTTTGGCGTGTTCGAGAAGGGCGCCTGATCCGATGAACAAAGTCGTCCACTATTTCAAGAGCCTGCTGCTGTGGGAGCTGGTCAAGGGCCTGGCCCTGACCTTCCGGTACCTCTTCCGTCCCAAGTACACGATGATGTACCCGATGGAGAAGTTCCCGCAGTCGCCGCGCTTCCGCGGCCTGCACGCGCTGCGCCGCTATCCGAACGGCGAGGAGCGCTGCATCGCCTGCAAGCTGTGCGAGGCGGTGTGCCCGGCGCTGGCCATCACCATCGACTCCGCCCGGCGCGAGGACGGCACCCGCCGCACCACGCGCTACGACATCGACCTGTTCAAGTGCATCTACTGCGGCTTCTGCGAGGAAAGCTGCCCGGTGGATTCGATCGTGGAGACGCACGTGATGGAGTACCACTTCGAGAGGCGCGGCGAGAACATCGTCACCAAGCCGCAGCTGCTCGCCCTCGGTGACCGCCTCGAGGCGGAAATCGCAGAGCGTCGCGCCGCCGACGCCGCCTACCGCTGAGGCCACGATGGACTGGATCAAGATCGCCTTCTATGCCTTCGCCGCCGTGGCCGTCGCCTCGGCCGGCGCAGTGATCAGCGTGCGCAACCCGGTCAACGCCGTGCTGTGCCTGATCCTGACCTTCTTCTCCGTGGCCTGCACCTGGCTGCTGGTCGGCGCCGAGTTCCTCGGCGTCGCCCTGATCCTGGTGTACGTCGGCGCGGTGATGGTGCTGTTCCTGTTCGTGGTGATGATGCTGGACATCGACGTGGCCGCGCTGCGCGAGGGCTGGGTCAGGTTCCTGCCGGTCGGCGTGGTGGTCGCGGTGGTGATGCTGGTCCAGGTCCTGGCGCTGATCGGCGTCAAGGCGCGCACCGCGACCCCGTTCCCGGCCGACAACGCCGCGGCGCTGGCGGCCGACGCCTCCAACACCCGCTGGCTGGCCGAGACCCTGTTCACCCAGTACCTGCTGCCGTTCGAGTTCGCGGCGGTGATCCTGACCGTGGCGGTGATCGCGGCGGTGATGATCACCCTGCGCAAGCGCACCGGCATCAAGACCCAGAACCCGGCCGAGCAGTCGCGGGTCAAGGCGGCCGACCGCCTGCGCATGGTCTCCATGCCGGCCGAGAAGGCAGCGTCGCTTGCACCGAATGCCGAAGGGGAGGGCCAGGCATGATCACCCTTGGACACATGCTGGCGCTGGGCGCGGTGCTGTTCTGCATCAGCCTCGCGGGCATCTTCCTCAACCGCAAGAACGTCATCGTGCTGCTGATGTCGATCGAGCTGATGCTGCTGTCGGTCAACATCAACTTCATCGCCTTCTCGCGCGAGCTCGGCGACGCGGCTGGCCAGCTGTTCGTGTTCTTCATCCTGACGGTCGCGGCCGCGGAGGCGGCGATCGGCCTGGCGATCCTGGTGGCGCTGTTCCGTACCCGCGGCACCATCAACGTCGGCGAGGTGGATACGCTCAAGGGCTGATGCCCGGGGGCACCCCGGCAGGGTGGCGCGGCCGAAGGGCCCGCCACCGGGCAGGGGAGAGGGACGCCGCATCGCGGCGGCAACATACGCAGGGCGTCGCCACGGCGGCGCCCGACCCGGCCCAGCCGGGCGGAATTGGAAGTGGCGGCATGCGCGGCCGGTGGTTGGAACCGCCGGCATCACGGCACGAACGGCACGTACTGGAACTTAGACGGCAACCATGATCATCTCCAAAACCCACCTGCTGCTGATCGTCCTGGCCCCGTTGCTGGGCAGCATCATCGCGGGTCTGTTCGGGCGCCAGGTCGGCCGCAGGGGCGCGCAGTCGGCGACCATCCTGGGCGTGGCGGCCAGCTGCGCGCTCTCGTGCTGGGTCCTGTACCAGCTGGTGGCCGGCGGTGCCGCGCCGTTCAACGAGAACGTCTACACCTTCTTCGACGTCGCCGGTTACTCGGCCCACGTCGGCTTCATGATCGACCGCCTGACGGCGATGATGATGGTGGTCGTCACCTTCGTCTCGCTGCTGGTCCACGTCTACACCATCGGCTACATGGCCGAGGACCCGGGCTACCAGCGCTTCTTCAGCTACATCTCGCTGTTCACCTTCTCGATGCTCATGCTGGTCATGAGCAACAACTTCCTGCAGCTGTTCTTCGGCTGGGAAGCGGTGGGCCTGGTGTCGTACCTGCTGATCGGCTTCTGGTTCAAGCGGCCGAGCGCGGTGTTCGCCAACATGAAGGCCTTCATCGTCAACCGCGTGGGCGACTTCGGCTTCCTGCTGGGCATCGCCGGCGTGCTGCTGTGGTTCGGCACCCTGGACTACGCCACCGTGTTCGCCCGCGCGCCGCTGATCGCCGGTGCCGAGGTGCAGATCTTCGAGGGCCACGCCTGGCAGGTCGCGACCATCATCTGCGTGTGCCTGTTCATCGGCGCCATGGGCAAGTCCGCCCAGGTCCCGCTGCACGTGTGGCTGCCGGACTCGATGGAAGGCCCGACCCCGATCTCGGCCCTGATCCACGCCGCGACCATGGTCACCGCCGGCATCTTCATGGTGGCGCGCATGTCGCCGCTGTTCGAGCTGACCCAGGCGACCCTGGACTTCGTCCTGTTCGTCGGCGCCACCACCGCGTTCTTCACCGGCCTGATCGGCATCGTGCAGAACGACATCAAGCGCGTGGTCGCGTACTCGACCCTGTCCCAGCTCGGTTACATGACCGTGGCCCTGGGCGTGTCCGCCTACTCGGCGGCCGTGTTCCACCTGATGACCCACGCCTTCTTCAAGGCGCTGCTGTTCCTGGCGGCCGGCTCGGTGATCATCGGCATGCACCACGAGCAGGACATGCGCAAGATGGGCGGCCTGCGCAAGTACATGCCGGTCACCTACTGGACCAGCGTGATCGGCACCCTGGCCCTGGTCGGCACCCCGTTCTTCTCGGGTTTCTACTCGAAGGACACGATCATCGAGGCCGCCGCGCACCACGCCCACGAGAGCAGCAGCTGGGTGGCCACCTATGGCTACTGGGCGGTGATCGGCGGCGTGATCGTCACCAGCTTCTACAGCTTCCGCCTGCTGTTCCTGACCTTCCATGGCCAGGAGCGCTTCCGCGACAACGTCGCGCACCATGACGAGCATGCACACGGTTCGGCCGCGCACGCCGACGCCGAGGCCCAGGTGCACGGCGACCATGGCCACGACGGGCATGCGCACGACGCGCACGGCCATGACGACCACGGCCATGGCCACCATGGCGCCCACGAGCCGCACGAGCCGCACGAGTCGCCGTGGGTGGTGACCCTGCCGCTGGTGCTGCTGGCGATCCCGTCGATCCTGATCGGTTTCTTCACCATCGGCCCGATGCTGTTCGGCACCGACTGGCGTGGCAACCACGCCGAGGCGCTGGTCCCGGGCCAGGCCGTGAGCTTCTTCACCGGCGTGATCGACTTCATGGACCCGGCGCGCGACACCGTCGCCGCGGTCGGTGCCGAGTACTGGCACGGCCCGGTCAAGTACGCGTTGCACGGCATGATGATGCCGGCGTTCTGGCTGACCCTGGCCGGCTTCCTGCTCGCCGCCGCGCTGTACCTGTGGAAGCCGGAGGTCCCGGGCCGCCTGCGCCGCTCGCTGAACCCGCTGGTGCGCGTGCTGGAGGAGAAGTACGGCTTCGACCACCTGTGGATCAAGGGCTTCGCCGGCGGTGGCCTGGCGCTGGGCCGGATCTCGCGCTGGATCGACACCAATATCGTGGACGGCGTGTTCGTCAACGGCAGCGCCCGCGTCATCGGCCTGGCCGCCGCGCTCCTGCGCCGCACCCAGTCCGGTTACCTCTACCACTACGCCTTCGCCATGATCATCGGCCTTATCGCACTGCTGGCCGTGCTCATGCGTTTCTGGCAATGAACTGACTGCACGGAAGAACACGACGTGGCGAACCACCTGTTGAGTGTCCTGATCTGGCTGCCGATCATCGGCGGTGCGCTGGTGCTGGCGCTGGGCGACCGGCCCGCGGCTGCACGCTGGTCCGCGCTGGGCGTGGCCCTGCTGACCCTGGTCCTGAGCGTGGGCCTGGTGACCGGGTTCGACTATGCCGCCCCCGGGCTGCAGTTCGTCGAGGCCCATGCCTGGATCCCGGCCTACGACATCCATTACAACCTCGGTGCCGACGGCATCGCGGTGGCCCTGATCCTGCTGACGACCATCGTCACCCCGCTGGCGCTGATCGGCGCGTGGGAGTCGATCCAGAAGCGGGTCAACCAGTACGTGGCCGCGTTCCTGATCCTCGAGGGCGTGACGGTCGGCATCTTCGCCGCCACCGACGCGATCCTGTTCTACGTGTTCTTCGAGGCCATGCTGATCCCGATGTTCCTGATCATCGGCATCTGGGGCGGCCCGCGTCGCATCTACGCGGCGATGAAGTTCTTCCTGTACACCTTCCTCGGCTCGGTGCTGATGCTGGTGGCGCTGATCTACCTGTACCTGAAGGGTGGCAGCTTCCAGCTCGCCGACCTTTACGCGCTGCCGTTGAGCGCCAAGGAGCAGACCTGGATCTTCTTCGCCTTCGCGATCGCCTTCGCGGTGAAGGTGCCGATGTTCCCGGTGCACACCTGGCTGCCTGACGCGCACGTGGAAGCGCCGACCGCCGGTTCGGTGATCCTGGCCGCGATCGCGCTGAAGATCGGTGGCTACGGCTTCCTGCGCTTCAACCTGCCGATCACCCCGGATGCGGGCCACGAGTGGGCCTGGCTGATCATCGCCCTGTCCCTGATCGCGGTGATCTACGTCGGCCTGGTCGCCCTGGTCCAGGACGACATGAAGAAGCTGGTGGCGTACTCGTCCGTGGCGCACATGGGCTTCGTCACCCTGGGCAGCTTCATCGCTTTCACCCTGGTGCGCGACTACGGCTCGGTCGACGCCGCGCGCCTGGGCCTGCAGGGCGCCATGGTGCAGATGATCTCGCACGGTTTCGTGTCCGGCGCGATGTTCTCCTGCATCGGCGTGCTGTACGACCGCATGCACACCCGCCGCATCGCCGACTACGGCGGCGTGGCCAACGTGATGCCGTGGTTCGCCACCTTCTCGATGCTGTTCTTCATGGCCAACGCGGGCCTGCCGGGCACCAGCGGTTTCGTCGGCGAGTTCATGATCATCCTGGCCAGCTTCCAGAAGCACCCGGTGATCGCGGTGCTGGCAGCAACCACCCTGATCACCGCCGCCGCGTACACCCTGTGGCTGTACCGCCGCGTGTTCTTCGGCGAGGTGGCCAACGCCCACGTCGCCGAACTGAAGGACATCAACGCACGCGAAGTGCTGGTGCTGGGCGTGTTCGCCGCCGGCACCCTGCTGTTCGGCCTGTGGCCCAAGCCGCTGACCGACCTGATGGAACCGTCGATCGCGCACCTGGCGACCCAGATCGCCACCAGCAAGCTGTAAGGATTCCCCGAAGATGACCACGTCCCTCGCGATGCCGTCCGCCGCAGAGCTGCAGCCGCTGCTCCCGGAGCTGGTGCTGATCGGCGGAGCCTTCGCCCTGTTGATCGTCGACCTGTTCATCAATGCGCGCCACAAGGTGTGGACGCACTTCCTGTCGGTGCTGGTCCTGGCCGTGGTGCTGGCGATGCTGGCCACCGGCGTGGGCGGGCAGGGCGAAGTGCTGTCCGGCATGTTCGTGCGCGACACCGCCGCCGACGTCATGAAGATCGCCATCGTCGCGATGAGCGGCCTGACCCTGGTCTACGGCTGGAGCTACCTGCGCGAGCGCAACCTGTACCAGGGCGAGCTGCCGGTGCTGGTGCTGTTCGCGACCGCCGGCATGATGATGCTGGTTTCGGCCGGCAGCCTGGTGATGGTGTACCTGGGCCTGGAGCTGCTGGCGCTGAGCTCGTACGCCCTGGTCGCCGCCGACCGCGACAACCCGCGCGCCACCGAGGCGGCGATGAAGTACATCGTCCTCGGCTCGCTGGCCTCTGGCCTGCTGCTGTACGGCATGTCGCTGGTCTACGGCGCCACGGGCACCCTGCAGCTGGACGCGATCCGTGCCTCGATCGATGGCAGCGACGAGCGCCTGCTGCTGCTGACCGGTACCGCCTTCATGGTCGCCGGCGTGGCCTTCAAGCTGGGTGCGGCCCCGTTCCACATGTGGCTGCCGGACGTCTACCAGGGCGCCACCGCCCCGGTCGCGCTGTTCGTCAGCACCGCGCCCAAGCTGGCCGCCTTCGGCATGGCCTGGCGCCTGCTGGAGATGGGCGTGGGTCCGCTGGCGCCGGAGTGGAAGTGGCTGCTGGCCGGCCTGTCGGCGCTGTCGCTGGTACTGGGCAACCTGATGGCCATCGCCCAGACCAACATCAAGCGCATGCTGGCGTACTCGACCGTCTCCCACATCGGCTTCCTGCTGATGGGCCTGGCCGGTGGCGACGAGCGCGGCTACACCGCGGCGCTGTTCTACACCATCGGCTACGCGATCATGTCGGCCGCCGCGTTCGGCGTGATCATCGCGCTGTCGCGCAAGGGCTTCGAGGCCGAGAACATCGAGGACTTCAAGGGCCTGAACCAGCGCAGCCCGTGGATGGCGCTGCTGATGCTGCTGGTCATGGCCTCGCTGGCCGGCGTCCCGCCGCTGCTGGGCTTCTGGACCAAGGTCGCGGTGCTCGGCGCGGCGGTGCAGGGCGGCATGCTGTGGCTGGCCCTGCTGGGCGTGATCGCCTCGGTGGTCGGCGCGTTCTACTACCTGCGCGTGATCAAGGTCATGTACTTCGACGAGCCGGCCGGCGCGCCGCTGGTCGCGCACAACGACCGCGTGCTGGGCGTGGTGCTGGGCGTCAACGCCCTCGGCCTGCTGGCCCTGGGCCTGGCCTGGAACCCGATCATGGTGTGGTGCCAGCGCTCCTTCATGTAAGGACGCCGCAAGCGTTGCTTGCGAAGCCCCCGGTCCTGCCGGGGGCTTCGTCGTTTCCAGGGGCGCCGGATCCCGGTTGTCCTCGAGGGTAGCTCCAGCGCGGATCGCAGGCTGGAGCTGCGCGCCTGCCCGGATGCGAAGCGGGTGCGGCCGGCATGAACGGAAGACGCTACGCGATGCACGGATCGCCGCTGGACGGCGTGCATCGCGGTCGCTGCTTCATGTATGATCCGCGCGGTTCCGGAACGGCCGAAAGGCTCATCCGGGGAGCAGGCAGCCGGGACGGGGCAGGCTCTGGAAGGGCCGGCAGGCTTGCATCATCGGGGCAAAGCCGGCATAATTCCGCTTCTGATGCGGGGTGGAGCAGTCTGGCAGCTCGTCGGGCTCATAACCCGAAGGTCGCAGGTTCAAATCCTGCCCCCGCTACCATGTTTTCGAGGTTGTTGCGGTGTTCCTGGTCTCCAGGGCAGCGGGATCCTCAAGACTGGGCTTGCAACGGCGCATGTTCCCGCCGTTGCGCCGATTCCAGCACCATCGGATGAGAAGCCCGACAGGGCTCTCTGACACAAGAGGCCCGCAAGGGCCTCTTGTCGTTTATGCGGTCGAGAGAGGCCGCGTCCCGTTCCACCGCGTTGGAGTTGCCGCCGAAGATGAGCGAAAAGACCAGCGAAATCGTCCAGCTGCTCGCCCCGACCGTAGAGTCGCTTGGGCTGGAGCTGCTGGGCGTCGAATACCTGCCGGCGCCGGGCGGCGCTACGCTCCGCCTGTACATCGACGTGCCGGCGGCGGGCGAGGGCGAGGAGCCCGCGCGCACCGTGACCATCGAGGACTGCGAGGCGGTCAGCCGCGAAGTTTCCGCGCAGCTGGACGTGGCCGACCCGATCTCCGGCAACTACACCCTCGAGGTGTCCTCGCCGGGCATGGACCGGCCGCTGTTCGCCGCGGAGCACTTCATCCGCTTCCTCGGCCAGCAGGCCAAGGTCGGGCTGAAGCTGCCGCAGGACGGCCGCCGTCGCCTGCAGGGCACGATCCTGCGCGTGGCCGATGGCCAGGTGGCCTTCGGCCTGGACAACGCCGAGTTCGTGGTGGCACTGGACAACATCGACAAGGCGCGCCTGGTCCCGGACTGGGAAGCGCTGGGCCTGGCGCCAGGGAAGAAGCCCGGCAAGGGCGGAAATCCGGGCAAGCAATCCAACAAGCCGGCGGCCGGCAAGCCGCACGCGGAGTAAACAGATGAGCAAGGAACTTCTGCTGGTAGTTGACGCGGTCGCCAACGAGAAGGGCGTGCCGCGCGAAGTGATCTTCGAGGCGCTGGAAGCCGCCCTGGCTTCGGCCGCGAAGAAGCGCTATGTCGACCAGGACGTGGTGACCCGCGTCGCGATCGACCGCAAGGACGGCAGCTACGAGACCTTCCGCCGCTGGGAAGTGGTGGCCGACGACGTGGTGATGGAATCGCCGGACCGCCAGATCCGCCTGATGGACGCGGTCGACGAGGCCGACGGCGTCGAGGTCGGCGACTACATCGAAGAGCAGATCGAGAACCCCGAGTTCGGCCGTATCGCCGCCCAGGCCGCCAAGCAGGTCATCGTCCAGCGCGTGCGCGAGGCCGAGCGCCAGCAGGTCGTGGACGCGTGGAAGGACCGCGTGGGCGAGCTGGTCACCGGCGTGGTCAAGCGCGTCGAGCGCGGCAACATCTACGTGGACCTGGGTGGCAATGCCGAAGCCTTTATCCCGAAGGACAAGGGCATCCCGCGCGACGTGCTGCGCGCCGGCGACCGCGTCCGCGGCTACCTGTACGAGGTCCGCAGCGAACCCCGCGGCCCGCAGCTGTTCATCAGCCGCGCCGCGCCGGAGTTCATGATCGAGCTGTTCAAGCTCGAGGTGCCGGAAGTCGGCCAGGGCCTGGTCGAGATCAAGGCCTGCGCCCGCGATCCGGGCGACCGCGCCAAGATCGCCGTGATCGCGCACGACAACCGCACCGATCCGATCGGCGCCTGCATCGGCATGCGCGGTTCGCGCGTGCAGGCCGTGAGCAACGAGCTCAATGGCGAGCGCGTGGACATCGTCCTGTGGAACGAGAACCCGGCCAACTTCGTCATCAACGCGATGGCGCCGGCCGAGGTGCAGTCGATCATCGTCGACGAAGAGAAGCACTCGATGGACCTGGCCGTGGCCGAGGACCGCCTGGCCCAGGCCATCGGCAAGGGCGGCCAGAACGTGCGCCTGGCCAGCCGCCTGACCGGCTGGCAGCTCAACGTCATGACCCAGGACCAGGTCGCCGCCAAGTCCGAGGCCGAGCAGGCCGTCGCCCGCCAGCTGTTCATGGACAAGCTGGAAGTCGACGAGGAGATCGCGGGCATCCTGGTGTCCGAGGGCTTCAGCACGGTCGAGGAAATCGCCTACGTGCCGGTCGGCGAGCTGCTGGCGGTGGAGGGCTTCGACGAGGACATCGTCGAGGAACTGCGCGCCCGTGCCCGCGACGCCCTGCTCAACGACGCCCTGGCGGTCGAGGAGCAAATGGGCGAGGAGGGCCCGGCCGAGGACCTGCTGGCGCTGGAAGGCATGGACGAGGACACTGCCTTCGCCCTGGCCGCCCACGGCGTCCGCACCTCCGAGGACCTGTCCGACCTGGCTGCCGACGAGGTGGTCGAGTTCGGCATCGAGGGCCTGGACGAGACCCGCGCCGCGGCGCTCATCCTGGCCGCCCGCGCCGAGGAGATCGCCCGCCTGGAGCGTGGTGGATGATCGCCATGCGCAACCGTCCGGAGCGCCTGGCATGAGCCGGCGATGAACGCCGCCCTGCACCCGCCAGGGCTTAGAATCCGCGTTTCCCTTGCTCTTTCTGGCGAGGGGGCGCCAAACAGAGCATAGGATCCGAATGTCGCAGCAAACCACCATTCGCAAGCTCGCCGAGCTGGTCAACACCCCGGTCGAGAAGCTGCTGGAGCAGCTGGCCGAGGCCGGCATGAAGTTCAGTGGCCCTGACCAGGTCGTGACCAGCGCCGAGAAGATCAAGCTTCTCGGCTTCCTGCGCCGTACCCACGGCAAGGGCGCGGCTCCTGCCGAGGAGATCGCTGCGCCAAAGAAGATCACCCTGGCCCGGCGCAAGGTGCAGGAACTGACCGTCGGCGGTGGCCGCAGCAAGACCACCGTCGCCGTCGAGGTCCGCCAGAAGCGCACCTACATCAACAAGGCCGACGCCGCCCCCGATAGCGGTGCCCCCGCCGGTCCGGTGGACGACGAGCGCGCCGAGGTCCTGCGCAAGCTGGAGGAATCCCGCCAGCGCAACCTCGCCGAGCAGCAGCGCCTGGCCGAGATCGACCGCCAGCGCGCCGAGGACGCCGAGCGCAAGCGCCAGGAAGAGGAAGCCGAGCGCAAGCGCCTGGAAGCCGAGCGCAAGGCCGCCGAGGACGCCGCCCGCGCCGCCGTCGCGGGCCCGGATACCGACACCCCCGCCGCACCGGTCGCTCCGCGCCCGGCGCGTCCGGCCGCCCGTGCCGACGACAGCCGTAGTGCTCCCAAGCACAAGGGCCGTGGCGGCCACGGCGACGACGACGATTCGCCCAACCGCTTCGCCGGCCAGCTGCACCTGTCGGCCGCCGACCGTGCGCGCCGCTCCAGCGCCTCCCGTCCGGGTGGCCGCGGCAAGCCGCAGCGCCGCCAGGACAGCCGTGGCGGCAGCAACAGCAATGGTGGCGTCGGCGGCTTCGAGCGTCCGACCGCCCCGGTCGTGCGCGAGGTTGCCATCGGCGATTCGATCACCGTGGCCGACCTGGCGCAGAAGCTCGCGCTCAAGGGCGGCGACGTGGTCAAGGCGCTGTTCAAGATGGGCGTGATGGCCACCATCACCCAGACCATCGACCACGACACCGCCGCGCTGGTGACCGAGGAACTCGGCCACAAGCCGGTGCGCGCCGACAGCGACGACGCCGAGACCGAGCTGATGGCCCACGTCGAGCGTGCGCAGGGCGACCTCGCCCCGCGTCCGCCGGTGGTCACCATCATGGGCCACGTCGACCACGGCAAGACCTCGCTGCTGGACTACATCCGCCGCACCAAGGTTGCGACTGGCGAGGCCGGTGGCATCACCCAGCACATCGGCGCCTACCACGTCGAAACGCCCAAGGGCGTCATCAGCTTCCTGGATACCCCCGGCCACGCCGCGTTCACCTCGATGCGTGCCCGCGGCGCCAAGATCACCGACATCGTGGTCCTGGTGGTGGCGGCCGACGACGGCGTCATGCCGCAGACCAAGGAAGCGATCCAGCACGCGAAGGCGGCCGGCGTGCCGCTGATCGTGGCGATCAACAAGATCGACAAGTCCAGCGCCGACCCGTCGCGGGTCAAGAACGAGCTGCTCAACGAGCAGGTCGTGGCCGAGGAGTTCGGCGGCGACACCCAGATGGTGGAGCTGTCGGCCAAGACCGGCCTGGGCGTGGACGACCTGCTCGACGCGATCATCCTGCAGTCCGAGGTGCTCGAGCTGAAGGCCGTGCCGGAAGGCACCGCCAGCGGCGTGGTCATCGAATCGGCGCTGGACAAGGGCCGTGGCCCGGTCGCGACCGTGCTGGTCCAGCAGGGCATGCTCAAGAAGGGCGACTACCTGGTCTGCGGCGTGCATTACGGCCGCGTCCGCGCCCTGTTCGACGAGACTGGCGGCCAGCCGAACTCCGCCGGCCCCTCGATCCCGGTGCAGGTCCTGGGCCTGTCCGGCGTGCCGGATGCCGGCGACGACTTCGTGGTGGTCAAGGACGAGCGCCTGGCCAAGGACGTGGCGCAGCAGCGCGACGCCAAGCGCCGCGAGTCGCGCCTGGTCCAGGCCGCGGGCAACCGCATGGAAGACATCATGGCCCAGATGGGCAAGGGCGAGGGCCAACAGGTCCTCAACCTGCTGGTCAAGGCCGACGTCCAGGGCTCGGTGGAGGCGCTCAAGCAGTCGCTCACCGCGCTGTCCAACGACGAGATCCGGATCAACGTCATCAGCTCCGGCGTGGGCGGCATCACCGAGTCGGACGCCAACGTCGCCGTGACCACCAAGGCCACCGTGATCGGCTTCAACGTCCGCGCCGATGCCTCGGCCCGCAAGATCATCGAGGCCAACGGCGTCGACCTGCGCTACTTCTCGATCATCTATGACGTGATCGACCAGGTGAAGCAGGTTGCTTCCGGCCTGCTGGGCGTGGAGATCCGCGAGGAGATCATCGGTACCGCCGAGGTCCGCGACGTCTTCCGCAGCTCCAAGTTCGGCGCCGTCGCCGGCTGCATGGTGGTGGAGGGTGTGGTCAAGCGGAACAAGCCGATCCGCGTCCTGCGCGACAACACGGTCATCTTCGAGGGCGAGCTGGAATCGCTGCGCCGCTTCAAGGAGAACGTGGAGGAAGTGCGCAACGGCACGGAGTGCGGCATCGGCGTCAAGGAGTACAACGACGTCAAGCCGGGCGACCAGATCGAGTGCTTCGAGCGCATCGAGGTCCAGCGCACGCTGTGACCTGCGCGGCGCCGGCGGCCATGAGGGCCTTGCCGGCGCCCGCGACGACGGGACGGCCCTCGCGGCCGTCCCGCCGTTTCCGGACCGCCACCGGTGGTCCGCGGTAGCGGGCAGGGCCCGCAAGGCAAGACCGGGCCAGGCCCGGCAAGGAACCAGCACATGGCGACCAAATCCTTCCATCGAACCGACCGCGTCTCGGCGCAGCTGCGCCGCGAACTGGGCACCCTGGTGCACGAGGCCGTGCGCGAGCACGGGCTGCCGTCGGTGAGCGTGTCCGACGTGGAGGTCACCCGCGACCTGGCCCACGCCAAGGTGTTCGTGACCGCGCTGATGCCGGAGCGTTCGACCGAGGCGGTCAAGGCGCTGAAGGAGCTGGCCTACCAGCTGCGCATGGAACTGGCGCGCCGGGTCAAGATGCGCCACGTGCCGGAACTGCACTTCCATTACGACGATTCGGTCGACCGCGGCGAGCGCATCGAGACGCTGCTGAAGGCAAACCCGCCGGCGCCCGCGGACGAGTGAGTCCACCCGCCGGAAGCCGTCCGGGCAAGCCGGTGTTGCCGGCTCCCCGACGCCGCTGGACGCAATGTCGACGATGAACCGCCCCAGGACCAAGTTCCGCCCGCTCGACGGCATCCTGCTGCTGGACAAGCCTGCGGGCATGAGTTCCAACGCCGCCCTGCAGGCGGCCCGCCGCCTGTTCCGCGCCGAGAAGGGCGGCCATACCGGCAGCCTGGATCCGCTGGCCACCGGCCTGCTGCCGCTGTGCTTCGGCGAGGCCACCAAGCTGGCCGGCCTGCTGCTCGGCTCGGACAAGGCCTACGAGGCCGGCATCGTGCTTGGCGCCACCACCGATACCGACGACGCCGACGGCCAGGTGCTGCGCGAGCGGCCCGTTCCCGGGCTGGACCATGCCGCCGTCGTGGGCGCGCTGGCCGGCTTCGTCGGCAGGCTGCAGCAGCGTGCGCCGGTGTACTCGGCGCTCAAGCAGGGCGGCGAGCCGCTGTACGCCCGCGCCCGCCGCGGCGAGGCGATCGAGGCCCCGGTCCGCGAGGTGCAGGTCCACGCCATCGAGCTGCTGTCGCTGGCGTCGCCGCGCCTGGACATCCGCGTGACCTGCGGCTCGGGCACCTACATCCGCAGCATCGCCCGCGACCTGGGCGAGGCGCTGGGATGCGGCGCGCATATCGCCAGCCTGCGCCGGCTGTGGGTCGAGCCTTTCACCCAACCGGCGATGTACACGCTGGAGCAGTTGCAGGCCATCGCCGACGACGGCGGGGAGGCCGCGCTGGAGGCCTGCCTGCTGCCGCTGGAGGCAGGCCTGGCCGGGTTCCCCCGGGTCGAACTGGACGCGGCGCAGGCCGCGCGCCTGGGCCAGGGCCAGCGCCTGGCCGGCCCTTGGACGGCGGGCGATCCGGTGGCGGTGTATGGCCCGGAGGGTCGCGCCCTTGGCCTGGCGAAGGTGGAGGACGGCGGCCGCCTGTCGCCGCAACGCCTGTTCAGGTACGCCGCGGCTTCCTGACCGGCGTCACTGTCCGCGGCCTCCGCGCCATGGATTCGCCTTGTCCGGCCCCGCGCCCGGGGGTACAATTCGCGCGCCTTTTTCGGGCATCACTTTCCGCCGGTTCCAGGGGCGGACCTTCCGCAAGCGGCGGGCCAGGCGGTGCGCACCAGCGCGTTCCTGCCAGCCTCGCATCCAAGAGAAAACATCGAATGTCCATCGACACCCAGAAAGTCATCGCCGACAACGCGCGCGGCACCAACGACACCGGCTCGCCGGAAGTCCAGGTCGCCCTGCTGACCGCCCGCATCGAGCAGCTGACCGAGCACTTCAAGATCCACAAGAAGGATCACCACAGCCGCCGCGGCCTGCTGCAGCTGGTCAATCGCCGCCGCAGCCTCCTCGACTACCTCAAGCGCAAGGACAACGAGCGCTACAAGGCCCTGATCGAGAAGCTTGGCCTGCGTCGCTGACGTAACCCCCCGCCGCGGCGCAGAGATGCGCCGCGGTTTGCATTTGGGCCCCGGCAATCCACCGTCGGCGCTCCTTCCCGGGCAACCGGGGCGCAACACCCGCAAGCGGCCGGGCTTCTCCGGCCACCCGTTGCCGGCAAGGGCCGTCACCGGTCAATCGCAAGCAAGATCCCCAAGGAACCGACGTGGCAAAAATCACCAAAACCTTCCAGTACGGCAAGCACACCGTGACCCTGGAGACGGGCGAAGTCGCCCGCCAGGCGAGCGGCTCCGTGATCGTCAAGATGGACGACACCGTACTGCTGGTCACCGCCGTCGCCGCCAAGAGCGCGCGTGAAGGCCAGGACTTCTTCCCGCTCACCGTGGATTACCAGGAGAAGTTCTACGCCGGCGGCCGTATCCCCGGCGGCTTCTTCAAGCGCGAGGGTCGCCCGACCGAGAAGGAAACGCTGATTTCGCGCCTGATCGACCGTCCGATCCGTCCGCTGTTCCCGGAGGACTACAAGAACGAGGTCCAGATCATCGCCACGGTGATGTCGCTGAACCCGGAAATCGACGGTGACATCCCGGCCCTGATCGGTGCCTCGGCCGCCCTGTCGCTGGCCGGCACCCCGTTCAAGGGCCCGATCGGCGCCGCCAAGGTCGGCTACAAGGATGGCCAGTACATCCTCAACCCGTCCGCCTCCGAGCTGGCCGAGTCCAAGCTGGAGCTGGTCGTCGCCGGTACCGCCAACGCCGTGCTGATGGTCGAGTCCGAGGCCGCGCTGCTGAGCGAGGAAGTGATGCTGGGCGCGGTCACCTTCGGCCATCGCGAGATGCAGAAGGTCATCAACGCCATCAACGAGCTGGTCGCCGAAGCCGGCACCAAGCCGAGCCAGTGGGTCGCCCCGGCCAAGAACGAGGCCCTGATCGCCGCGCTGAAGGAGGCCGTGGGCAACCGCCTGGCCGATGCCTTCCAGATCCGCGACAAGCTGGAGCGCCGCGACGCCATCGCCGCGATCAAGAAGGACGTCGCCGAGCAGCTGGCCGGCCGCGTCGCCGCCGAGGGCTGGAACCCGGCCGAGCTGGGCAAGGAGTTCGGCGAGCTCGAGTACCGCACCATGCGCGACTCGGTCCTGGACACCAAGGTCCGCATCGACGGCCGCGCCCTGGACACCGTCCGCCCGATCAGCGTGAAGACCGGCGTGCTGCCGCGTACCCACGGCTCGGCGATGTTCACCCGCGGCGAGACCCAGGCCATCGTGGTCACCACCCTGGGCACCACCCGCGACGGCCAGATCATCGATGCCGTCTCCGGTGAGTACAAGGAAAACTTCCTGTTCCACTACAACTTCCCCCCGTACTCGGTGGGTGAGTGCGGCCGCTTCGGCGCGCCGAAGCGCCGCGAGATCGGCCACGGCCGCCTCGCCAAGCGCGGCGTGCTGGCGGTGATGCCGAGCATCGAGGAGTTCCCGTACACCGTGCGCGTGGTCTCGGAGATCACCGAGTCCAACGGCTCCTCGTCGATGGCTTCGGTCTGCGGCAGCTCGCTGGCGCTGATGGATGCCGGCGTGCCGGTGAAGGCCCCGGTGGCGGGCATCGCCATGGGCCTGGTGAAGGAAGACGACCGCTTCGTCGTGCTGTCCGACATCCTGGGTGACGAAGACCACCTGGGCGACATGGACTTCAAGGTCGCCGGCACCGCCGACGGCGTGTCCGCCCTGCAGATGGACATCAAGATCGAGGGCATCACCGAGGAGATCATGAAGCAGGCGCTGGAGCAGGCGAAGGCCGGCCGACTGCACATCCTCGGCGAGATGGCCAAGGCCCTGACCGCCCCGCGTGCGGAACTGTCCGAGTACGCCCCGCGCCTGCTGACCATCAAGATCCACCCGGACAAGATCCGCGAGGTGATCGGCAAGGGCGGTGCCACCATCCAGGGCATCACCAAGGAAACCGGCACCCAGATCGACATCCAGGACGACGGCACCATCGTCATCGCTTCGGTCAACGCCGCCGCTGCCCAGGCCGCCAAGGCCCGCATCGAGCAGATCACCTCGGACGTCGAGCCGGGCCGGATCTACGAGGGCAAGGTCGCCAAGATCATGGACTTCGGCGCGTTCGTGACCATCCTGCCGGGCAAGGACGGCCTGGTCCACGTCTCGCAGATCTCCAGCGAGCGCGTGGAGAAGGTCTCCGACAAGCTCAAGGAAGGCGACGTGGTCAAGGTCAAGGTGCTGGAAGTCGACAAGCAGGGCCGTATCCGCCTGTCGATCAAGGCCGTCGAGGAGGGCGAGGGCGTGACGGAGTAATCCGCACGGCCATCGCTGGAACCAGCAGGGAGCGGGCTTCGGCCCGCTCTTTGCGTTTGTGGGGCTTGGTGATCCAGCCAGGTCCTTTGTGAGCGCGTACGACGACACTCCCGGTGGCCGCGCCGGGTGCCGTGGGTAGCGATCGGACGTAGCGGGTGCGGGCGGGTGCCGCGACTGGCCTGAGGTGTGTGCAGGATCGCCAGCCACCCGCACAGGCTTGCCGGGCGCGGTTGCCGCACCCTCGGTCGTCTGGGTCGGGTCGTCCGGGTTGGGGCAGGGCGCCGACGCGAAGCGCGAGGCGCAGGGTCGGCCGGATCAGTCGGCGCGCAGCGCCTCGAGGCCGCGGAAGTCCAGGATCTCGATCCGGTAGGTTTCGGGCACCGCGATCAGGCCCTTGCTGCGCAGGGTGCTGAGGCAGCGGCTCACGGTCTCGACGGTCAGGCCGAGGTGGTCGGCGATGTCGGCGCGGGGCATCGGCAGCGCCACCATCGGGCCGGTGTTGCCGGCGCGGGCCTCGCGTGCGGACAGCTTGAGCAGGAAGTCGGCCATGCGCTCGATCGGGTTCATGCGCGCCAGGGCCATCATCTGGTCGCGCGCCGAATCCAGCTCCACGCAGGCGCGCTCCAGCAGCTTGTCGCGCAGCTGCGGGTACTGCGTGCCCAGGCGCTGCATGGCATCGGTGCCGAAGCGGCACAGCTCGGTCTCGCCGAGGGCCTCGACGTCGTGGCGGTAGGTCGGCGAGCCGCTCAGGCCGACGAAGTCGCCCGGCAGGGCGAAGCCGGCCACCTGGCGGCGACCGTCGGCGGCCAGGCGCACCATGCGCAGGGCGCCGCGGACCACGGTGAAGACGTGCTTGCGCGCATCGCCCTGGCGGGCCAGCACCGCGCCGGGGCCGAGCAGCTGGCTGCTGGCCTCGGCGTCGAGGGCGTGCATTTCCTCGTGGCTCAGAACCGAGCAGACGGCCAGGTGGCGCACCTGGCAGTGCGCGCACGGCCCCAGCGGTCCCGCCTGGTCGGGCGGCGGGGTCAGGCAGGGACTGTCGAACGGGGGCCAAGCCATGTCGGGCACACTGGGCAGGATGCTGCGTATTGTACCCCTCCGGCGCGCCCCCCGGTGCCGGAGCGCGGTGCCGACACGGTAGAATCCTGCATCCCGTCCGTGCCCATGGCACAGGAGTTTTTCCGCTTGATCAGGCCCCGTACCCCGGCCGGCGTCATGGAGCTGCTGCCGCGCGAGCAGATCGCCTTCCAGCGCATGCTCGACGTCATCCGTCGCAACTACGAACGCTTCGGCTTCCTGCCGGTGGAAACGCCGGTGTTCGAACTGTCCGACGTGCTGCTGACCAAGTCCGGCGGCGAGACCGAGCGGCAGGTGTATTTCGTGCAGTCCACCGGTGCGCTGGCCAACGCCGCCGCCGAGGGCGCGGCCGGCGGCCTGCCGGAGATGGCGTTGCGCTTCGACCTGACCGTGCCGCTGGCGCGCTACGTGGCCGAGCACGAGCACGAGCTGAGCTTCCCGTTCCGCCGCTACCAGATGCAGCGCGTGTACCGCGGCGAGCGCGCCCAGCGCGGCCGCTTCCGCGAGTTCTACCAGTGCGACATCGACGTCATCGGCAAGGACACCCTGTCCATCCGCTATGACGCCGAAGTGCTGGCGGTGATCCACTCGGTGTTCTCCGAGCTGGGCATCGGCGCGTTCCGCGTGCAGCTCAACAACCGCAAGCTCATGCGCGGCTTCTTCGAGGCCCAGGGCGTAGCCGACCCGCAGCAGCAGGCGCTGGTCCTGCGCGAGGTCGACAAGATCGACAAGCGCGGCCCCCAATACGTGCGCGAGACCCTGGCCGGTCCGGACTTCGGCCTGCCGGCAGTGGCCGTGGACCGCATCCTGGCCTTCGTGGAGGTGCGTTCGACCTCGCACGCCGATGCGCTGGCGAAGATCGACGACGTGCTGGCCGAGGCCGGCGACAACGCCAGCGACGTGCTGCGCGCCGGCGCCGCCGAGCTGCGCGAGGTGCTGGAGCTGGTGCGTGCGCTGGGCGTGCCGGAATCCGCCTACTGCCTGAACTTCTCCATCGCCCGCGGCCTGGACTACTACACCGGCACGGTCTACGAGACCCAGCTGGTCGAGCACCCGGGCATCGGTTCGATCTGCTCCGGTGGCCGCTACGAGGACCTGGCCAGCCACTACACCAAGTCGAAACTGCCGGGCGTGGGCATCTCCATCGGCCTGACCCGGCTGTTCTGGCAGCTGCGCGAGGCTGGCCTGATCGAGGGCATCGCCGAGAGCAGCGTCCAGGCCATGGTCGCGCTGATGGACGAGAACCAGCTGGCCGACGCCCTGGACATCGCCCGCCACCTGCGCCTGGGTGGCATCAACACCGAAGTGCAGATGGAGCCGCGCAAGATCGGCAAGCAGTTCCAGTACGCCTCGCGTGCCGGCATCCGTTTCGTGGTGCTGGCCGGCCCGGACGAGCTGGAGCGTGGCGTGGTCGCGGTCAAGGACCTGGTGCGCGAGCAGCAGTTCGACGTGCCGCGCGGCGAACTGGCCGAGACCCTGAAGGTCGAACTGGAACAGGCCCGCGCCCTGGCGGGCCGCTGATCCATCCGCCCGGCCCGCCCTCGCGCGGGCCGGTGCTCCCGGCGCCGGGCACGCCGGCGCCTTCCGTTCCGCATAACGCAACAGGCAGGCGCATGACGACGATCCGTCTCGACGGGCAATCCCTGACCCGCGACCAGCTGGTCGCCGTGGCCCAAGGCGCGAAGGTCGCGCTGGATCCCGGCGCCCTGGAGGCGGTGGCGCGCGCGGCCGACTTCCTCGCCGAGCAGGTGCGCCGCGAGGAGCCGATCTACGGCGTGTCCACCGGCTTCGGCAGCAATGCCGACAAGCTGCTGGGCGCGCATCCGCTGCGTGACGAGCTGCCTGGCGCGGTGCCGTCGCGGCGTTCGCTGCACGAGGAGCTGCAGCGCAACCTGATCGTGACCCATGCCGTGTGCGTGGGCGAGCCGATGGCCGCCGACGTGGTGCGGGCGATGCTGTGCATCCGCATCAACACCCTGCTGAAGGGGCATTCGGGAATCCGGGTGCAGACCCTGGAGGCGCTCGCCGTGCTGCTCAACGCCGGCATCGTGCCGGTGGTGCCGCAGCTGGGTTCGGTCGGCGCCTCCGGCGACCTGGCGCCGCTGTCGCACCTGGCGATCGTCCTGCTGGGCGGGGGCGAAGCCTTCCTCGACGGCCAGCGCTTGCCCGGTGCCGAGGCGTTGCGTCGTGCCGGCCTGGAGCCGGTATCGCTGTCCTACAAGGAAGGCCTCGCGCTGAACAACGGCACCGCGCAGATGCTGGCCATGGGCGTGCTCGCGCTGCACCGCCTGGAGCAGATGCTCGATACGGCCGACCTGGCCGCGGCCATGACCATCGACGCCTTCGCCGGGCGCCTGGGCGCGTTCGCCGAAGAGGTGCACGCGCTGCGGCCGCATCCGGGCCAGGTCCGGGTCGCGGCCAACCTGCGCCGGCTGCTGTCGGGTTCGACGCTGGCCGACATCCCGTACCACCTGGTGCCGCGGTTCCGGCCGTGGCTGCCCTCCAGCTGGGACACCGCGGAATCGCGCGAGCTGCGCTTCGACATCGGCTGGGACTGGGTGCCGGCCGACCAGCGCCATGGCCGCGAGAAGTTCTACCAGCGCTTCCTGCCGTTCCGTGGCGGCAAGAAGCACCAGCCGCAGGACAGCTACTCGCTGCGCTGCATCCCGCAGGTGCATGGCGCGGTGCGCGACGCCGCGGCCCAGGCCGCGCGCGTGCTGGAGGTCGAGCTCAACGCGGTGACCGACAACCCGCTGGTGTTCCCGGACAAGGTCGACGCGGCGCACGTGGAGGAGCAGGTGATTTCCGCCGGCCACTTCCACGGCATGCCGCTGGCGCTGGTGCTGAGCTACCTCAAGGCGTCGATCCCGACCCTGGCCTCGATCTCCGAGCGCCGGCTCAACAAGCTGGTCGATCCGGCCACCAACGACGGCCTGCCGGCGTTCCTGATCGGCAACGAGGACGGCACCGAGTCCGGCCACATGATCGTGCAGTACACCGCCGCGGCCATCGTCAACGACCTGGCCAGCCGCGCACACCCGGCCTCGGTGTATTCGGTGCCGACCAGCGCCAATGCCGAGGACCACGTGTCCATGGGCGCCAACGAGGCGCGCCACGTGCTGGCCATGGTCGAGGACCTGGGCAAGGTGCTGGCGCTGGAGCTGTACACCGCCGCCCAGGCGCTGGACCTGCGCCGCGACATGATCAACGCCGCCCGTGCCCTGGCGCGTCGCGCCGATGCGCAGGCGCTGGCGGGCAAGGTGCAGGGCGGGCCGGCGCCGGATGCGCCCGTGCGCGAGCGTTTCCTGGCCGAGGTCGAGGAACTGCGTGCGCAGCTGGCCGCGGCGGATGCGTTCCATCCCGGCGAGGCAGTGGCGCGTGCGCATTTGCGCATCCGCGAGGCGGTGCCATTCCTGGACCGCGACCGCGCGATGGACGGCGAGGTCGCCACCATGGTCGAGCTGGTCGCCTCCGGCGCACTGCTGGAAGCGCTGCCGCAGGCCTGACTGCCGGAGTAGGGCGCCAGCGCCCCGCCACGTTGGCTTTGCGCGCGGCAGTGGCCCCGGGTCGGGACCGGCACGGGGGCAGGTCCGGGGTGGCTGTCGGACGGGGATAAGTGGGAGGTCGCACGGCCGGGATCGCCGTGCCGGCACCGCCCAGCCCAGGCGTATGGGCGACGCCGGCGGGAGAGCAGGTGTGGCCGGGCCGTGCGCCCGCAATCGGATGGATGACTGCCCAGTCCTGCCCCACCGATAGTGCCGACGCTGAACAACCCGGCAAAGGCGGCCTCCCGGGCAGGACGGGATGTTGACCGATGCTGCGTCGCGGCGTAATGTATTAGCACGCTAATACATTGATACGTGATGAAGCCCCGTCCCACCCCCGCTTCCGCGCGTCCCTCCGACCAGGCGCTGCAGGTACTGGCCGACGCCATCGCCTCGCTGCAGACCGGCGAGGAGGTCGCGGCCTTCCTGCGCGACCTGTGCACGCCGGCCGAGCTGGAGGCGATGGTCGACCGCTGGGCGGTGGTGCCGCTGCTGCTCCGGGGCGTGCCGTATCGCGAGATCTACGAGCTGACCGGGGTCAGCGTCACCACCATTGGCCGGGTCGCGCGCACGCTGGAGCGCGGTGCCGGCGGCTATGCACTGGCCCTGGGCCGGAGCGCCACCTCCAGCGCGGAAACGACACCATGACTCCCCCCCTTGGAGCGGCCACCCGCGACCGCCTCCGCATCGCCATCCAGAAGAGCGGCCGCCTCGCCGAGCCCGCCCGCAAGCTGCTGGCCGCCTGCGGCCTGAGCTGGCGCGAGAGCCGCGACAAGCTGTTCTGCTATGGCGAATCCCTTCCGGTCGACCTGCTGCTGGTCCGCGACGACGACATCCCCGGCCTGATCGCCGACGGTGTCTGCGACCTGGGCGTGGTGGGCCGCAACGAACTGGACGAGCAGGCCGGCGCGCGTGCGCAGATCGGCCTGCCGCAGGCATACCGCGAGCTGCGCGCCCTGGGCTTCGGCCAGTGCCGGCTGATGCTGGCCGTGCCCGAGGACTGGGAATGGACCGGCCCGGAGCAGCTTCGCGGCAAGGGCCTGCGCATCGCCACCAGCTATCCGTCCATCCTCGTCGGCTGGCTGCAGGAGCAGCAGATCGATGCCCAGGTGGTGGAGCTGTCCGGCTCGGTCGAGATCGCCCCGCGCCTGGGCACGGCGGAGCTGATCTGCGACCTGGTCTCCAGCGGTGCCACCCTCAAGGCCAACCAGCTCAAGCCGGTGGAAACCCTGCTCGAGAGCGAGGCCGTGCTGGCCGGCCCGGCGGGCGGCTTCGACGATGCCCGCGCCGCGCTGGCGCAGATGCTGCTGCGGCGCATGGATGGCGTGCTGCAGGTGCGCGAGCGCAAACTGCTGATGTTCAACGCCGACCGCGATGCGCTGCCGGCGCTGGAGCGGCTGCTGGCCGATGCCGGCCCGCTGGTGCAGCTGCCGTCTGTCAATGGCTCGCTGGCCCTGCAGGCCATGTGCGAGGGTGCGGTGAGCTGGCAGCAGCTGGAGGAGCTGGAACGCGCCGGTGCGCGCCAGCTGATGGTCCTGGGCGTGGAGAGGTCGCTGGCATGAGCGCCGTGCAGGAGACATCCGCACAGCCGGCATGGAACCGGCTGCAGTGGTCCGCGCTGGACGAGGCTGCCCGCACCCGGGCGCTGACCCGTCCGGTGCAGGTGGTGGCCGATGCCACCCGCCAGGCCGTGGCCGCCGTGCTTGATGCCGTGCGCAGCCGTGGCGACGAGGCCCTGCGCGAACTGACCGCGCGCTTCGACAAGGTTGAGCTCGAGCGTTTCGAGGTCAGCGCCGGGGAGTTCGCCGCGGCCGAAGCCGCCGTGTCGCCGGAACTGCGCCAGGCCATGGCCGATGCGGCCGCGCGCATCGAGGCCTTCCACCGCGCCGGCATGGGCAAGGGCTACAGCGTCGAGACCGCGCCGGGCGTGGTCTGCGAGCGCATCATCCGCCCGGTGCCTCGCGTGGGCCTGTACGTCCCCGCGGGCAGCGCGCCGCTGCCCTCGACCGCGCTGATGCTTTGCGTGCCCGCCGCGCTGGCGGGTTGCCGCCAGGTGGTGCTGTGCACGCCGCCGCGCGCCGATGGCACCGCCGATCCGGCGGTGCTGGTGGCTGCGCGCCTGGCCGGTGTCGACCGCGTGTTCAAGCTCGGTGGCGCCCAGGCGATCGCCGCGCTGGCCTTCGGTACCGCCAGCGTGCCCAAGGTCGACAAGATCTTCGGCCCCGGCAACAGCTACGTGGACGAGGCCAAGCGCCAGGTCGCCCAGGGCGGCGCGGCGGCGATCGACATGCCGGCCGGTCCCTCCGAGGTGCTGGTGATCGCCGACGAGGGCGCCGATCCGGCCTACGTGGCCTCGGACCTGCTGTCGCAGGCCGAGCACGGTCCCGACTCGCAGGTGCTGCTGCTGTCCGACAGCGCCGCCCTGATCGACCGCGTCGAGGCCGAGCTTGCGAGCCAGCTGGAAGCGCTGCCGCGTGCAGAGATCGCGCGCAAGGCGCTGGCGTCATCGCGCCTGGTCCTGGTCGATTCGCTCGACGAGGCCTTCGCCATCAGCAACACCTATGCGCCCGAACACCTGATCCTGGCCCTGCGCGAACCGCGGCAGTGGCTGGACCGGGTCGAGGCGGCCGGTTCGGTATTCCTCGGCGACTGGACCCCGGAGGCGCTGGGCGACTACTGCAGCGGTACCAACCACGTCCTGCCGACCAACGGCGCCGCGCGCGCCTGGAGCGGGGTGAGCGTGGCCAGCTTCCAGAACTTCGTCAGCGTGCAGGCTGCCAGCCGCGAGGGCATCCTCGCCATCGGCGAGTGCGCGGTGACCATGGCCCGCGCCGAACAGCTCGACGCCCACGCCAATGCGGTGGCCCTGCGCCTGAAGGGGGCGGCGGCATGAGCGGTGATCTCCTGTCGCTGGTCCGCGAGGACCTGCGCGGCTTCGGTGGCTACAGCTCGGCGCGCAGCCACGCCCTGGACGGCGAGATCTGGCTCAACGCCAACGAGAGTCCCTGGGCCAATCCTGCCGATTCCGGCAGCAGCTGCCGGCGCTATCCGGATCCGCAGCCTGCACCGCTGGTGCAGGCGCTGTCGCGGCTGTACGGCTGCGAGCCTGCGCAGGTGCTGGTGGGACGTGGCAGCGACGAGGCCATCGACCTGCTGGTGCGTGCGCTGTGCGTGCCGCGGCGCGACGCGATCGTGACCACGCCGCCGGTGTTCGGCATGTACGCGGTCAGCGCCCGCCTGCAGGATGCGCGCCTGCTGGAAGTGCCGCTGGTTGATGGCGCGGCCGGCTTCACCGTGGATCTGGAGGCCGTCGCCAGGGCGGCGGAGCAGGGCGTTGCGAAGCTGGTATTCCTGTGCAGTCCATCCAATCCCACCGGCGGCGACGTGCCGCTCGACGGCATCGCCGCGCTGGCCAGGCGCCTGGCGGGCCGGGCCCTGGTGGTGGTGGACGAGGCCTATGGCGAATTCTCCGGGCAGCCCTCGGCGACCACGCTGATCGGCGAGCACGCCAACATCGCCGTGCTGCGTACCCTGTCCAAGGCGCATGCGCTGGCTGCCGCGCGCATCGGCACCCTCATCGCCGATCCTGCGCTGATCCGCGTGCTGCGTGCCTGCCAGGCGCCGTACCCGATCCCGACGCCGTGCGCCGACCTGGCCATTGCCGGCCTGTCGCCCGAGGCGCTGGCTCGCACCGCCGAGCGGGTGGCCGTGGTGCGCAGCGAGCGCGCGCGGCTGGCCGCTGCGCTGGCGTCCGCGCCGGGCGTGCGCCGGGTCTATCCGTCCTCCGGCAACTACCTGCTGGTGCGCTTCGACGATGCCCAGGCCGCGTTCGACGGCCTGCTGGCCGCCGGCGTGGTGGTGCGCGACCAGCGCGCCGCGCCCCGGCTCGGTGACGCGCTGCGCATCACCATCGGTACCCCCGAACAGAACCAACGCGTGCTGGCCGTGCTGGCCGCACTGGAAGCCGCTGCATGACCCCCATCCTTTTCATCGACCGCGACGGCACCCTGATCGAGGAGCCGGAAGATTTCCAGATCGACGCCTACGAGAAGCTGCGCTTCGTCAGCGGCGTGATCCCGGCGCTGCTCAAGCTGCGCGACGCCGGCTACCAGTTCGTGATGGTCTCCAACCAGGACGGCCTGGGCACGGACGAGTATCCGCGGGACACCTTCGACGGCCCGCACCAGCTGATGATGCAGGTGTTCGAGAGCCAGGGCATCCGCTTCCGCGACGTGCTGATCGACTGCAGCTGGCCGCACGAGAACAGGCCCACCCGCAAGCCGGGCATCGGCCTGGTCCTGCCCTATATCCAGGACCGCTCGATCGACTGGAAGCGCTCGGCCATGGTCGGCGACCGCCCGACCGACAACGAGTTCGCCGCCAACCTCGGCATCCGCGCGTTCCAGCTGAAGACCCCGCAGTTTGGCGGCGAGTGGGACTGGGCCGGCATCGCCCACGAGCTGGCCGATGCGCCGCGGCGCGCCGTGGTCCAGCGCAACACGAAGGAAACGAAGATCCGCGTCGCCGTCGACCTGGACCGCGTGGCCGATCCGAAGATCCACACCGGCCTGCCGTTCTACGACCACATGCTGGAGCAGATCGGCAAGCACGGCGGCTTCGCCCTGGAGATCGAGGCCGAGGGCGACCTGCACATCGACGAGCACCACACGATCGAGGACACCGCCCTGGCCCTGGGCCAGGCGCTGCGCGAGGCGCTGGGGGACAAGCGCGGCATCGGCCGCTACGGCTTCACCTTGCCGATGGACGAGACCCAGGCCAGCGCGGCGCTGGATTTCAGCGGGCGCCCGTACCTGGTCTACGAGGGCAGCTTCGTGCGCGAGCGCGTCGGCGACATGCCCACCGAGCTGGTGCCGCACTTCTTCCGCTCGCTGTGCGACGCGGCGGGCCTGAACCTGCACATCACCGTGAGTGGCGACAACGACCACCACAAGATCGAGGCGAGCTTCAAGGCGCTGGCGCGTGCACTGCGCCAGGCCATCCGCCGCGAGGGCGACGCCCTGCCGTCGACCAAGGGGGTCCTGTGAGCGCGGGCGGCAAACGCGTTGTAGTCATCGATGCCGGCGGCGCCAACCTCGGTTCGGTCTGCTACGCGCTGGAACGCCTGGGCGTGCAGCCCGAGGTGGTCGACAGCGCGTCCGGGCTGGAGCGTGCCGACCGGGTGATCCTGCCCGGCGTCGGTGCCGCGCCCGAAGGCATGCGCCGCCTGCACGCACAGGGCCTGGTCGAACCACTGCGTCGCCTGCAGGCGCCGCTGATGGGCATATGCCTGGGCATGCAGCTGCTGTACGAGCGCTCGGACGAGGGCGACGTCGAGTGCCTGGGCCTGCTGCCAGGCGTGGTCCACCACCTGCCGCAGCTGACCTGCATCCGCGTGCCACACATGGGCTGGAACGGGCTGCGCAAGCTGCGCGATTCGCCGCTGCTGGACGGCGTGGAGGAGGGCGCGAAGGCCTACTTCGTGCACAGCTACGCCGCGCCGATCACCGCCGCCACCGTCGCCGCCACGGACCACGGCAGCCTGTTCACCGCGGTGGTCCATGACGGCCTGCGCTGTGGCGCGCAGTTCCATCCGGAGCGTTCGGCCGCCACCGGCGCGCGCATCCTCCGCAATTTCCTGGAGATGGATTTCTGATGGGATTCACCGTCTACCCGGCGCTGGACATCCGTGGCGGGCGCGTCGTGCGCCTGGCCCAGGGCGACTATGCGCGCGAGACCCGGTACGGAGACGATCCGCTGCCGCGCGCGGCGGCATTCGCCGAGGCCGGCGCGCGCTGGATGCACCTGGTCGACCTGGACGCCGCCAAGGCCGGCGGCTACACCCTGGCCCCGCTGCTGGGCGATATCGCCCGCACCACCGGCCTGCAGGTGCAGACCGGCGGTGGCGTGCGTGGCCGCGACGACGTCGCCCGGATCCTCGATGCCGGCGCCGCGCGGGTGGTGGTCGGCTCGCTTTCCGTGCGCCAGCCGGAGACGGTGATCGGCTGGCTTGCCGAGTTCGGCGGCGATCGCATCACCGTGGCCCTGGACACCCGCCAGGACGAGGCTGGCACGTGGCAGCTGCCGGTGCACGGCTGGACCGAGAACGCCGGCGTCACCCTGGACGAGCTGCTGCCTCGCTTCGCCGCCGCCGGCCTGCGCCACCTGCTGTGCACCGATATCGCCCGAGACGGCATGTTGTCCGGCCCGAACCTCGGGCTGTACGCGCACCTTGCGGGCCTGGCACCGGGCGTGGCGGTGCAGGCCTCCGGCGGCGTGCGCGACGCGGCCGACGTGGCCGGCGCACGCCAGGCCGGTTGCGCGGGCGCCGTACTCGGTCGGGCGCTGCTGGAAGGGCGGCTGCAGCTGGGCGATGCGCTGGCCGTCGAGGAGGCCGCGCCATGCTGAGCCGCCGCATCATTCCCTGCCTGGACGTGCGCGACGGCCGCGTGGTCAAGGGCGTGCGCTTCCGCGACCACGTCGACATGGGCGACATCGTCGAGCTGGCCCTGCGCTACCGCGACCAGGGCGCCGACGAGCTGGTGTTCTACGACATCGGTGCCAGCCCGGAAGGGCGCTCGGTCGACTATGCCTGGGTCGAGCGCGTGGCGCGCCTGATCGACATCCCGTTCTGCGTGGCCGGCGGCATCCGCGACGTGGAAACCGCGCGCCGGGTGCTGCATGCCGGAGCGGACAAGATCTCGGTGAACTCGCCGGCCCTGGAGCGCCCGCAGCTGGTGTCCGAACTGGCCGATGCCTTCGGCGTGCAGTGCGTGGTGGTCGGCATCGACTCCATCCGCGAGGCCGACGGCGAATGGCGGGTGCGGACCAATACCGGCGACCCGGGCAAGACCCGCGCGGTCGGCGTGCGCACGCTGGACTGGATCGTCGAGGCCCAGCGCCTGGGCGCCGGAGAGATCGTGCTCAACTGCATGGACAGCGACGGCGTGCGCCGCGGCTACGACATCGTCCAGCTGCGCCAGGCGCGGGCGCTGTGCAGGGTGCCCCTGGTGGCGTCCGGCGGCGCCGGCGCGCCGGAGCATTTCGCCGAGGCCTTCGAGCGTGCCGACGTCGATGGCGCGCTGGCCGCCAGCGTGTTCCACAGCGGCGCGATCGCCATTCCCGAACTCAAGCGATACCTGCGGCAAAGGCAGGTCGAGGTGCGTGATGTCTGAAGATTCCAGCGCCGGCGCGGTAGGCCGCATCGGCGTATTCCCCGTGGGCCTGGACTGGGACAAGTCCGGCGGCCTGCTGCCGGTGATCGTCCAGGACGCGGACAACCTGCGCGTACTGATGCTCGGCTACATGGACCGCGAGGCGCTGCAGGCCACGATGGCCCGCCGCCTGGTGACGTTCTACAGCCGCAGCAAGCAGCGCCTGTGGACCAAGGGCGAGACCTCCGGCCACGTGCTGGAACTGGTCGACGTGCAGGCCGACTGCGATTCCGACGCGCTGCTTGTGCTGGCGCGTCCGCGCGGCCCGACCTGCCACCTGCAGCGGCCCAGCTGCTTCGAGGCGGCACCGCACGCCACCGACGCCGTGCCGCGCAAGGTCGAACCCGAGATCGGCTTCCTCGCCAAGCTCGACGCGCTGGTCGCCCAGCGCGAGCGCGAGCGTCCGGAAGGCAGCTACACAACCAGGCTGTTCGAGGCCGGCGTGCGCCGGATCGCGCAGAAGGTGGGCGAGGAGGGCGTGGAGACCGCGCTGGCCGGCGTCGCCCAGAGCGACGAACACCTGCTGGGCGAAGTGGCCGACCTGATTTACCACACCACCGTGCTGCTGCACGCGCGCCGCCTGTCGCTGACCGATGCGGTGGCGGTCCTCGAGGAACGCCACGCCGAGCGCACTGGCCACTGACGACTGCGTCGCGCACGGCCGGTAGCCTAGAATCCGGCTTTTCCCCGAAGGGACAAGCCATGTCCAGATGTTCCGCCGCGTGGCTGTTGGCCTGCATCACCGCGCTGGCCTGCGCCAGCGTCCAGGCGCAGGCCACGGTCGAGGTGACCGGCGTGGTCTACCAGGAGCAGGACGGCCGGCCCGGTCGTGGTTCCGGCGAGCCCGGCCTTGCCGGCGTGCTGGTGTCCGACGGCGAGCAGCTCGTGCGCACCGACGAGGCTGGCCGGTACCGGCTGCGGGCACCCGCGGGCAGTGCGGTGTTCGTGGTCAAGCCGGTTGGGCATCGCTTCATTCCCGGTGCCGACGGCCTGCCCGCGTTCTGGGCACGCGTGCCAGGCAAGGGCCGGCGCTTCGCTGCCGACTTCGCACTCTCGCCGGGCACGGGAGCCGACGGACGCTTCGAGGCGCTGGTGTTCACCGACACCCAGGTCAAGAACGAGCGCGACATCGAGCATTACCGCCGCGCCGTGGTCGAGCCGCTGGGCCGCCCTGGTGCGGCGCTCGGCGTCACCCTCGGCGACCTGGTCGACGACCGCACCGATCTTTATCCGGCGCTCAATGCGGTGACCACCCAGCTGGGCGTGCCGTGGTTCCACGTCCCGGGGAACCATGACCTCGACGAGGGCGCGACCTCGGATGCAGGCTCGCTGCGCGCCTGGAGCCGGACCTTCGGCCCGGACACCTATGCGGTGGAGGAGGGCGCCGCCGCCTTCGTCCTGCTGGACGACGTGGTGGTCACTCCCGGCGAAGGAGCCGGCTACATGGGCGGCCTGCGCGAGGACCAGTTCCGCTTCATCGAGCGCTATGTCGCCCAGCTGCCACGCGACCGGTTGCTGGTGCTGGGCCTGCATATCCCGCTGTTCGACCGTGGCCGCGGGGCCTTCCGCGCCGCCGACCGCGAGCGCCTGTTCGCCCTGCTCAAGGACCATCCGCGCGTGCTTGTGCTCAGCGGCCACAGCCACAACCAGCAGCACTACTGGCACGGCGCCGCCGACGGCTGGCATGGCACCACGCCGCTGCACGAGTACAACGTCGGCGCGATCTGCGGCGCGTTCTGGTCCGGAGTGCCGGATGCACGCGGCATCCCGGACGCGACCATGAGCGACGGGACCCCGATCGGCCACGCACTGCTCACCGTGGAGCGCGATGGCACCTACGCGTTGGCGTACCGTCCGGCGCGCGCGGACGGCAGCGATCCCGCGTTCACCACGGCCATGGCCCTGCACGCGCCGAAGGTGCTCCGCCGCGGCGCGTATCCGGCCTGGGGCGTGTTCGCCAACGTGTTCATGGGCGACGCGGACACCAGGGTCGAGTACCGCATCGACGGTGGCCCGTGGAAGCCGATGCGCAGGGTCGAGCGTGCGGACCCGCGGCTGCTGGTGGAGAACGTGGCCGACGACCTGTCGCCGAGCCTGCGCGGCTACGACCGATCGCCGGAAGCCACCGCGTCGGGCCATCTGTGGCGCGGTGCGCTGGATACCAGGCTGGAGGCTGGCACGCACCGGGTCGAGGTGCGGGCGTTCGATCGCTGGCAGGGGGAGGTGGTGGCGGCGACCAGCTATGCGCTGGAGGACGCGCAGCCCTGATCCGCAGCGCCGGCGGACGGCGGCGCCAGCCGCCCGCCGTTGCCGGGGCTGATGGCGAGGCCGCCGCGCCGGCTGTTGCCGTCGCTTTTGCGGTTGCGTTTGCAGACATGCGGGCCTCTACGCCCCGCCGGCACTCCGATGCTCGGCTCGCTATAACGGGCGGGGAAGAGCAACAGCAAAGGCAAACGCAAACGCAACAGCAACAGCCGGAGCAACGGCAGAGGCTGGGGCCGGTGGCTCGCCGCCGGGGCGTCGCCTCAGCGCGGCAGCGCGATCTCCTGGAAGCCCGTTACGCGGGTGTGCCCATGTGCCGCATCCTCCAGCCTCGGATGCGGGTAGTCCTCCGGGCGGTCGACCAGCACCGTGTGCAGGCCGGCGGCGCGGGCCGCGTCGAGCTCCTCGACCACGTCGGAGAGGAACAGGATCGAGTGCGGGGCCACGCCGATGGATCCGGCGATGCGGGTGTAGCTGGCCGGATCGCGCTTGCCGCCGACCTCGGTGTCGTACCAGCCGGAGAACAGGCCGGTCAGGTCGCCGGCGTCGCTGTGGCCGAAGAACAGCTTCTGCGCAGGCACCGAGCCCGACGAGTACACGTACAGCGGCAGCTCCAGGTCGTGCCAGCGCTGCAGCGCCTCGGCCGCGTCGCGATAGATCGGCGCGGTGAAGTCGGCATTGCGGTAGCCGGCCTCCCAGACCATGCCCTGCAGCGCCTTCAGCGCGGAGTGCTTGCGGTCCTGGTCGATCCAGCCCTGCAGCGTCTCCACGATCAGCTGGTCCTGGCAGGCGCCACCGATCTCCACCGCCACCGCGTCCAGCCAGCGCCGCACCTCCGGGTCCTGGCCGTGTCCGGCGACGAAACCGGGCAGGGCGCGGCGCGCGTACGGGAACAGCACGTCGCGCACGAACGAGATGCTGCTGGTGGTGCCTTCGATGTCGGTGAGGATGGCGCTGGTCATTCGGGATCCTTGAAACGGAGCGCCCCTCGCGATGGCGAGGGGCGGTGGGGCGTGCCGGCGGGACTCAGTGCACCTGCGGTTCGTAGCGCGGGAACCGCTGGGCGATGTCGGTGCCGGTGAAGTGGCCGACCCAGCCATCCGGTTCGGTGAAGAAGCGGATGGCGACGAAGCTCGGCGACTCGCCCATGTCGAACCAGTGGCGGGTGCCATCCGGCACCGCGATCAGGTCGTCCTTGACGCACTCGACCTCGTAGACCTTGTCGTCCAGGTGCAGGGTGAACAGGCCCGAGCCAGCGACGAAGAAGCGCACCTCGTCTTCCTTGTGGAAGTGCTCGTCGAGGAACTTCCGGCGCATCTCCTCGCGGTTCGGGTTGTCCGGGGCGATGCTGACCACGTCCACGGTCTTGAAGCCGCGCGCGGCGACCAGGCGGTCGATGTCGGTGCGGTAGGCCTCGATCACTTCCTCCGGGCTGGCACCGGGGGTGATCGGCTTGGACGCGTGCCAGCGCTCGAAGGTCACGCCCACGCGCGCCAGCTCGGCGGCGATGGCATTGCCGTCGGTGCTCTCGAACAGCGGCTGTTCGGGGCGGTTCTCGTCGAAGATGCGCAGTCGGCTCATGGGGTCACCTGTTGCTGAAGCCGCGGGATGCCGCGTGGACCGTGAAGATTACCAGCTGGATGCCGGATCGCTCATGACGCGGGGTTTCCAGCCCCCGCGTCGCCGGAATGAGGCTCAGGCGCCGAGCCGGCGCAGCTCGAGCTCGCAGCCGAGCAGGAACTCGAACGCCTCCAGGTGGCGGCGGGCGTCGGCCATGGTGCGACCCCAGGCGTAGAGGCCGTGGCCGTCGATCAGGTAGCCCCACATCGGCTGGCGGTCCAGCAGCTCGTCCACCTGCGCCGACAGCACGGTCATGTCCTGGGTGTTGGCGAACACCGGGACCTCGATCGCGGTCTCGTGGGTGCTGTTGCCCTCGAAGGCCTTGAGCAGCTCGTAGCCCTCCAGGCGCACATGGCCCTCGCGGGCGTAGAGCCGCGAAGCCACGGTCTGGACCCTGGAGTGGGTGTGCAGCACGCAGCCGACTTCCGGGAAGCGGCGGTACAGGCGGGTGTGCAGCAGGGTCTCGGCCGAGGGACGCAGCTGGCGGCCGACGGCGCGGCCTTCCAGGTCCACGACCATGATGTCGTCCTCGACCAGGCGGCCCTTGTCGCGCCCGGAGACGGTGATCGCGGCGTGCCCGGCGTCCAGGCGCTCGGAGAAGTTGCTGCTGGTCGCCGGGGTCCAGCCCAGCTGGGCCAGCTCGCGCACGTTGGAGATCAGGGACTGGGCCCGTTCGCGCAGCAGCGCCGGGTCGTAGGGAAGCTCGGTGTTGTCCATGGGCGAAGTCTAACGTGCCGGCGTCCCGGCCCGCGTGCGCGCGGCACGCCGGCCGGTGCGGCTTCAGGTCGCGGCCGGGCGTTCCTCGGCGACCGGGCCGGCGGCCGTCGCGGCTTCCGGCAGGCGCAGGATCCTGAACCCGGCAAGGGCCATGGCGATCGCGATCACCGGGCCGACCAGGTTGAAGAACGCATACGGCAGGTAATCCAGCGTCGCCACGCCGAGGGTGGCGGCCATGTACGCGCCGCAGGAGTTCCAGGGCACCAGTGGCGAGGTGATGGTGGCGCCGTCTTCCAGGGCCCGCGACAGGTTCTGCGGGGCCAGGCCGCGGCGGCGGTACTCGGACTGGAACAGCCGGCCTGGCAGCACCAGCGACATGTACTGGTCGGCGGCAACGATGTTCATGCCAAGGGCGGTGGCGATGGTCGTGGCGACCAGCGAGCCGGCCGAGCGCGCGGCCACCAGCACGCTGCGGATCAGGCGCTCGAGCAGGCCGGTGCGCTCCATCACCGCGCCGAAGCCCAGCGCGCTGACGATCAGCCATACGGTGTTGAGCATGCTCGCCATGCCGCCGCGGGTGAGCAGTGCGTCGGCCGCGGCGTTGCCGGTGCTGGCCTGGTAGCCGTCGAACATGGCCTTCCACGCGCCGGCGAACATGGCCACCGGCCGGGACAGTTCCTCGTTGCCGGCCAGCGCCACCGCAAGGTCCGGCTGGAACACGATCGCGAACACGCCGCCCAGCAGCGCGCCGACCATGATCGTCGGATAGGCCGGGAAGCGCGCCACCGCCAGGCCGAACACCACCACCAGCGGGATCAGCAGGTGCCAGCCGAGGTGGAAGTGCGACTGCAGCAGCTGCGGCAACTCGCCGATGCTGGCCCCGGCCACCGGGGTCGCCGCGGTGGAGAAGCCGACGACGGTGAACAGCACCAGCGCGATCGCGAAGCTGGGGATGGTGGTCCAGGTCAGGTGGCGGATATGCGCGAACAGGTCGGCGCCGGCCGCGGCCGGGGCAATGATGGTGGTGTCGGAAACCGGCGACATCTTGTCGCCGAAGTAGGCGCCGGAGATCACCGCGCCGGCGGTGATCGGCAGCGACATGTCCATGCCCTGGGCCACGCCGATCAGGGCCACGCCCAGGGTGCCGGCCACCGTCCACGAGCTGCCGATGGCCAGCGCGACGATGCCGCAGATCAGGCAGGTGGCCGGGTAGAAGTACGCCGGGTGCATCAGCTTCATCCCGTACACGATCAGCGCGGGAACGGTGCCGCTGAGGATCCAGGTGCCGATCAGGGCGCCGACCGACAGCAGGATGAAGATCGGCACCACCGCCAGGGACACTCCGTGCACCAGGCTGTCCTGGATGTCCTTCCAGGCGATGCCGTTGCGCAGGCCGACCAGCGCGGCCACGCCGCTGGCCAGCATCAGCGCCACCTGGTTGGGACCGTAGGCGGTGTCGTCGAACAGGTTGACCGCGCAGACCAGCGCGGCGACCAGGAACAGCAGGGGAGCCAGCGCCTGGAGGATGCTGGGATCGCGCGTCGTCTTGCTCACGGTATGTGTCCGCCTGTGGTCAGCGCTTGTTGAGCTTGCTGTGGCGGTAGCCGTAGCAGAAATAGATCACCTGGCCCAGCACGGTCCAGCCGACGAACACCTTCCAGTGCTCGGCGAACGACTGCCAGAACAGGCCCAGGCAGGCGAGGAAGCCCAGCGGGCAGATCAGCCAGAAGAACGGCACGCGGAACGGACGCGGCAGTTCCGGACGCTTGTAGCGCAGCACGAACACGCCCAGGCAGACGGTGGCGAAGGCCAGCAGGGTGCCCATGGAGACCAGTTCGCCCAGCACGCTCAGCGGCATGAACCCGGCCAGCATGCAGGCGATCACGCCGACGATGACCGTGCCCACGTGCGGGGTCTGGTAGCGCGGGTGGACCTTGCCGAACAGGCGCGGCAACAGGCCGTCGCGCGACATCGAGTAGAAGATGCGCGGCTGCGCCATCAGCATCACCAGGATCACCGAGGACAGGCCGGCGATGGCGCCGATCTCGACCGCTGTCTTGAGCCAGCCGACATTGGCGGTGGGATCGGCCTTGAGCACTTCCTGCAGCGCGGTGGCCACCGGCTTGGCGGTGTCCAGCAGCGAGTAGTGGGTCATGCCGGTCAGCACCGCGCAAACGGCGATGTAGACCAGGGTGCACACCGCCAGCGAACCAAGGATGCCGATCGGCATGTCGCGCTGCGGGTTCTTGGCCTCGCCGGCGGCGGTGGAGACCGCGTCGAAGCCGATGTAGGCGAAGAACACGATGGTCGCCGCGCGGATCACGCCCTCCATGCCGAACTTGCCCGGGCCGGTGTTCTCGGGAATGAACGGAGTCCAGTTGGCCGGATCGATGTACTGGATGCCGAAACCCAGGAAGGCCGCGATCACGGTGACCTTGATCGCCACCACGATGGCATTGGCGAAGGCCGACTGGGTGATGCCGACGTAGCACAGGCCGCTGACCGCGGCGACGATCAGCACCGCCGGCAGGTTGATGATGCCGGTCGTGGCCACGAATTCGGTGCCGTTCCAGGCCAGCGGCGCGGCGGCCAGCTCGGCGGGGAAGGGCACGCCAAGCGTGGTGGTCAGGAAGCTGGTCAGGTAGCCGGACCAGCCCACCGCGACCGTGGCCGAGGCGAACAGGTACTCCAGCACCAGGCACCAGCCGATGAACCAGGCGATGCCTTCGCCCAGGGTGGCGTAGGCGTAGGAGTAGGCACTGCCGGAGACCGGCATCATCGAGGCGAACTCGGCGTAGCACAGGCCGGCCATGGCGCAGGCGAAGCCGGCCAGGACGAAGCTGAGCATGATCGCCGGGCCGGCATGGTTGGCCGCGGCCTGTCCGGTCAGGACGAAGATGCCGGCGCCGATGACCGCGCCCACGCCAAGCAGGACCAGCTGGCGCGCGGTAAGGGTGCGGCGCAGCGTCGCCTCGCCCTGGAGCGAGCCTTCCACCGGCTCGCCGGCATCGACGTGCGGTGCCGGTTCCATGGGCTTGGTACTTAGAAGGCGGTTGAGCATGCGCGAGTCCCCCTGGTGGCCTGCGAGGGCCGGGTATTGAGCGGCCAGCTGAAGGCCACATGAGCGCCGTACCTTGCCAAACGGTCGGGGCGCTTGGCAATGCACGCCGCGGCGCGGCCCGCCGCCGTGCATAATCGGCCGCCTCCCGAATGAAGCCCCAACCCCTGATGGAGCCTGCCGAAATCCTGGCCGCGCAGCTGTCCGAGTACCGCCAGCGCTGTCCCGGACAGGCCGGATTGGCCGACGACTTCCTTGCGCTGCTGGGCGATCCGGCTGACCCGTTCATCCGCGCGCGGCTGGAAGGCCACTTCACCGGCTCGGCCTGGGTGGTCAGCGCCGACGGCCAGCGCACCCTGCTGACCCACCACCGCAAGCTTGACCGCTGGCTGCAGCCCGGTGGCCATGCCGACGGCGACCGCGACCTGGCCCGGGTGGCGCTGAAGGAAGCAGAAGAGGAGACCGGCCTGCCGGGCCTGCGCCTGGAGGACGCCCGGATCTTCGACCTGGACCGGCACTGGATCCCCGCGCGCGGCGATGTCCCGGGGCACTGGCACCACGACGTGCGCTACGTGGTCCGCGCCGGTGCGGACGAGCGCTTCGTCGTGGGCGAGGAGTCCCACGCCCTGGCCTGGCGCCGGATCGACGAGCTGGTGGACGACCCCCGCTGCGACGAATCGATGCAGCGCATGGCCTCGCGCTGGCTGGCCATGCAACGGGACCGCTGACCCCAGCAGGTTGCAGGGCGCGGAAACAGGACGGGCCGGCAGGGCCGGCCCGTCGAATCGTGCGCTGGAGCGGCGCGGCTCAGTAGAGGACGCGGGTCCGCAGCGTGCCCGGGATCGCCGCCAGCTCCTCGCGCAGCAGGCCCACCTTGGCCTCGTCGGCGGCCACGTCGATCACCACGTAGCCGACCTTGGGGTCGGTGCGCAGGAACTGGCCGTCGATGTTGACCGCGTGGCGGCTGAAGATCTCGTTGACCTTGGACAGCACGCCGGGGACGTTGCGGTGGATGTGCAGCAGGCGCAGGCTGCCCTCGTGCTCGGGCAGGGTGACCTCGGGGAAGTTCACCGCCGACAGGGTGCTGCCGTTGTCGCTGTAGCGCACCAGCTTGGCCGCCACCTCGACGCCGATGTTCTCCTGCGCCTCAAGCGTGCTGCCACCGATGTGCGGGGTCAGGATCACGTTGTCGAAGCGGGTCAGCGGCGAGACGAAGGGATCGTTGTTGCCCTTGGGCTCGACCGGGAACACGTCGACCGCGGCGCCGCCGACATGGCCCGATTCCAGCGCCGCGGCCAGCGCGTCGATGTCGACCACGGTGCCGCGCGAGGCGTTGATCAGGTGCGCACCCGGCTTCATCGCCGCGATCTGGGCGGCGCCGAACATGTTCTTCGTCGCCGGGGTTTCCGGCACGTGCAGGGTGACCACGTCGGACTGCCTCAGCAGGTCCTCCAGGCCCTGCGCGGCACGGGCGTTGCCCAGCGACAGCTTGGTCTCGATGTCGTGGAAGACCACGTGCATGCCCAGCGCCTCGGCCAGCACGCCGACCTGGGTGCCGATGTGGCCATAGCCGATGATGCCCAGGGTCTTGCCACGCGCCTCGTGGCTGCCGGTGGCGGACTTGGACCAGCCGCCGCGGTGGCACTGCGCGTTCTTCTGCGGGATGCCGCGCATCAGCATCACCGCCTGCGCGACCACCAGCTCGGCCACCGAGCGGGTATTGGAGTAGGGCGCGTTGAACACCGGGATGCCGGCCAGCTCGGCCGCTTCCAGGTCCACCTGGTTGGTGCCGATGCAGAAGCAGCCCACTGCGATCAGGCGCTTGGCGTGGGCCAGCACGTCGGCGGTCAGGTAGCTGCGCGAGCGGATGCCGACGATGTGGGCCTCGGCGATGCGCGCCTTCAGCTCGTCCTCCGGCAGCGACTTCTCATAGAACTCGATCTGGCTGTAGCCGGCCGCGCGGAAGGTCTCCACCGCGGTCTGGCTGACGCCCTCCAGCAGCAGCACGCGGATGTCCGATTTCGGGAAGGAGGTCTTCTTGGGCGACATGCGCGCGGCTTCCGGATCAGCTGTGACGGGAGCCGCCAACTATGCCAGAAGCGCACCCTGTTTTCCGCAGTGCGGCATCGTCCTGGCGCAACACCGTGTGTCCCCGGACGCGGCAGTTTCAGCGGCGAAAGTTGCCGGTGAAACAAGGGCTTGGCGTGCAGCCTGCCATCGCGCGTCGCGCCGTGCACCCACGCTGGACGCGACCGGCCCGGGACTGGCACGCTTGCCGGCTCCGCACCGCCTCGCAGCACTGATCCCATGACCGATCCCCGCCTTGCCGACCTGCTCGCGTCGGTGCCCGACCTGCGCCTGAAGACCGACGCCGGCGACCTGGAACACTACGGCCGCGACTGGACCCGTCGCTGGAACCCGGCGCCGCTGGCCATCGCCCTGCCGGGCACGGTGGAGGAGGTCCAGGGCATCGTGCGCTGGGCCAACCGCCACAAGGTCGCGATCGTGCCCTCCGGCGGCCGCACCGGCCTGTCCGGCGGTGCCGTGGCCGCCAATGGCGAGCTGGTGCTGAGCCTGGAGCGGATGAACAAGGTGCTGGACTTCAACCGCGTCGACCGCACCCTCACCGTGCAGGCCGGCATGCCGCTGGAAGCGGTGCACAACGCCGCGACCGAGCATGGCCTGGTCTATCCGGTGGACTTCGCGGCGCGCGGCTCCTGCTCGATCGGCGGCAACATCGCCACCAATGCCGGCGGCATCCGCGTGATCCGCTACGGCAATACCCGCGAATGGATCGCCGGCCTGACCGTGGTCACCGGCAGCGGCGAGGTGCTGCAGCTCAACCGTGCGCTGGTCAAGAACTCCAGCGGCTACGACTTCCGCCAGCTGATGATCGGCTCGGAAGGCACCCTCGGCATCGTGGTCGAGGCGATCCTGCGCCTGACCGATCCGCCGCCGCCGACCAACGTGATGCTGCTGGCGCTGCCGTCCTTCGAAGTACTGATGGAAGTGTTCAACGAGTTCCGTGGCCGCCTGCGCCTGGAGGCGTTCGAGTTCTTCACCGACCGCGCCCTGCGCCACGTGCTGGCCCATGGCGCGCAGAAGCCGCTGGAGGACGAGTACCCGTTCTACGTGGTCACCGAATTCGCCAGCAACGACGAGGCGACCGAGGCCGCGGCCATGGCCGCGTTCGAGCACTGCATGGAGCAGGGCTGGGTGGCCGATGGCGTGATCAGCCAGTCCGAGGCCCAGGCCCAGCAGATCTGGCGCCTGCGCGAGGGCATCACCGAGGCGGTCGCGCGCTACAAACCCTACAAGAACGACGTCTCGGTGCGGATCTCGGCGATGCCGGCGTTCCTGCAGGAGACCCAGGCCCTGCTGGGCGAGGCTTATCCGCATTTCGAGGTGGTCTGGTTCGGCCACATCGGCGACGGCAACCTTCACATCAACGTGCTCAAGCCCGACGACAGCTCCGATGCCGACTTCGTCACCCAGTGCGAGCACGTGACCAGGCTGCTGGCGCAGGCGCTGGTGAAGCACGGCGGCAGCATCTCCGCCGAGCACGGCATCGGCCTGGTCAAGAAGCCGTACCTGGCCAGCACCCGCAGCGAGGCGGAGATCGCGCTGATGCGCGGGGTGAAGCAGGTCTTCGACCCGAACGGCATCCTCAACCCGGGCAAGCTGTTCGACGCCTGAGCAGACGCAGGCGGGCGGGTACACGGCGGGCGGATGGCACGGTAGTCTTCACGCGTTCTTGATCGCTACCGGACATTCCCCATGAAGCATCCGTTCCGTGCCGTCGCCCCCATCCTGCTGCTGGCCGCCGCCGTCCCGGCAATGGCCTCCAGCTTCGCCGGCACTTCCGCAGGTGCCTCGTCGGCCGGCAGCTCCGCCTCCTCGGGCAGCACTTCCGGCGACGACAAGCTGGTCCAGGCCGCGCGCGAGGACGCCGCCGGCTTCATCGCCAGCGAAGGCCGGGTGCGCAGCGCCCGTTTCGAGGCCGCCCTGCGCGTGCTGCGCGAGCGTGACGCCGCCGCCCGCCAGGCCAGCGACCTGGAGCTGGCGCGGAAGATCCTCGCAGCCGGATGATCCGGCAACTGGCGCTGGCAGCCCTGCTGCTGGCCAGCGCCACGGCCGTGGCCGCGCCGCGCATCGAGCCGGCGCCTGGCGTGGATGCGGTCGACCTGGCGGCCACCGCCAGCCTGGTGGCCGCCGCCAGCGAACGCCTGCCGGCGGCCTGGGCCCAGGCCCTGGACCGGCCAATCGCGCTTGAATGGCGCGACGACCTGCCCGAGGGCGTGCATGGCCGTGCGAAACACTGGCGCATCCTGCTCCGGCGCGAGCTGCTCGAGGACTGGAAGCAGGGCGGCGATGCAGGGGCAGGCGCGACGGAGTCGCCCGCCCTGGCCGCGTTGCTGCACGAACTGGCGCACCTCTACGACCGCGCCGCCGCCGGCGGGCTCTCGCGCGATCCGCGCCTGCTCGACCTGGCCGGCTGGCAGAAGTCCGCGCTGCGCCCCGGCCGCCGCGCCCGCAACGATTTCCGCGACCGCAGCCCGGACAGTTACGAGCTGGCCTCGCCGCGCGAGCACGTGGCGGTCAACCTCGAGCATTACCTGCTGGATCCCGGTTACGCCTGCCGCCGGCCCACGCTCGCTGCGTATTTCGACGCCCGTTTCGGCGTAACCCGGCGCGCGCCTGCCGACTGCGCCCCGGGCCTGGCCTTCGTCCAGGATCCCGCCGTCGGTGCGGAGCCGCTGCGCCTGGTGGATCCGGCACGGGTGTACGCGGTGGATTACCTGCTCGCCGGGGACGGCGAGGGCATGGCCAGCCGCTGGGGCCACTCGATGCTGCGCCTGGTGGTATGCGCGCCCGGGCGCGAGCCGGGGCCGGACTGCCGCCTGGACCTGCAGCACCACCTGGTGCTGTCGTTCCGCGCCTTCGTCGACGACCTGCAGATCTCCAGCTGGCGCGGCCTGACCGGCGGCTATCCCTCGCGCCTGTTCGCGTTGCCTTTGGACCAGGTGGTGGACGAGTACACCCGGGTGGAGCTGCGCGAGCTGCACGCGATCCCGCTGGCGCTGTCGCGCGGCGAGATCGAGGCCGTCGCCCTGCGCGCGGCACAGCTGCACTGGAGCTACGACGGGCGCTACCTGTTCGTCGGCAACAACTGCGCGGTGGAGACCTGGAAGCTGCTGCACGATGCGCTGCCCCGGCTGGCGGCGCTGCCGTTGCGCACGGTGTTCCCCAACGCCCTCGCGCGGCGGCTGCGGCGCAGCGGCGTGGTCGACGGCGCGGCGGTGCCCGCGGATCCGGCCGAACAGGTGCGCCTGGGTTTCCGCTTCGAGGCGGCCAGCACCCATTACGAGGCCATGTACGCGGTCGCCCGCGACGAGCTGGATCTGCAGGCGCGCGATGCACGCGACTGGATCGCGCTGCCGCCGGCACGGCGCAGGCCGGCGCTGGAGCAGGCCGGGCTGAAGGCCGCGGCGGCGCTGCTGGTGCTGGAATCGGCCGCCCTGCGGCGTGAGGAGGCGCTGGCGCGCGACGAACTCAAGCGCCGCTGGCTGGGGCGCATCGCCGCCGCCGATGCCGGCGTGGCCGGGGACGTCGGCCGGTTCCTGGAGATCGGCGATGCCTTCAGCCGTCCCGCAGCATGGTTGCAGGGCGTGGATGGCTACGGCCTGCCGCAGCGGGAAGAACGCGAGCGGCTGGAAGCCACCGCGGTCGCGTCGGCCGAAGGCCGCAGGACCGAGGCGCGGGAACTGGAAGCGAAGATCAGGGCGCTGCTGCCGGCAGCGCGGCGCGAGGCCCTGGACGGGGCCGAGGCGAACGTCGCGCGGCTAGGGGAACGGCTGCGGGAACTGGCGGGCGCAGACTCCTAGCCCGGACAAGCCCACAGGCCGCATCCGGGGTGCTACACCCCGGAACAATCCGGGCCCCACAGGCCTGGCATCCCGGATGCGCTCCGCTTATCGGGGCTACGCGAAATTCGGCCCGGAAGACGCGGGAGCCGTGAGGCTCCTGCGAATCACCACCCACGAATCCCGAATCCCGAATCACCAATCACGTCTTCCCGGCCGCCGCCGCGGCCGGGAAGATCGATCAATCAGCACGCCCGCCGAACTCGCCGGTGGTGGTGTTGACCAGGATCTTCTCGCCGTTGGCGATGTACTCCGGGACCATGATCTCGATGCCGGTGCTGAGCTTGGCCGGCTTCGGGCGCTTGGTCGCGGTGCCGCCCTTCAGTTCTGGCGGGGTCTCGACCACTTCCAGGGTCACGTGCTGCGGCAGCTGGATGGCGACCGGCTGCTCGTCGATCACCTGCACGTAGATGCCGGCCAGGCCGTCGGTGATGTAACCCACCGCATCGCCCAGCGCGGCCGGGTCCAGGGTGTACGGGGTGTAGTCCTCGTCATCCAGGAACACGAAGGCGTCGCCGTCCTTGTAGGAGAAGCTGGCCATGCGGCGCAGCAGCTCGACCTCGGTCAGCTGGTCGTCGGCGTCGAAGCTGGCATCCAGCTTGGTGCCACCGGGCACCGAGTACATGATGAAACGGTAGCGGACGTTGCCGCCGCGGCCCTGCGGCGAGCTGCGCTCGATGTCGCGGATCTGGTAGACGCCGTTGTTGTACTCGACGACGTTGCCCTTCTTGATGTCGCTGGCTTTCATTGGGGAATCCGTGATTCGTGATTGGTAATTGGTGATTCGTAAGGGGGCGTGATTTGTTATTCGTGATTCGATGGTTGGCGCTTCGGCATGAGGTGGCCGCTGCCGTGGCTTTTGCCAATTACGAATCACCAATCACCAATCACGGCCTCACTTCGGCGCCAACCGGGTCGCGCCGTCGAGGCGGATGGTCTCGCCGTTGAGGTAGCGGGTGCGCAGGATGAAGGCGACGGTGTCGGCGAATTCGTCCGGCTGGCCAAGGCGCGCCGGGAACGGGATGGTCGCCGCCAGCGACTGCTGCACGCTTTCCGGCATGCCGTCGACCATCGGGGTCCAGAACACGCCCGGGGCCACGGTCATGACCCGGATGCCGAAGCGCGCCAGCTCGCGCGCCATCGGCAGGGTCATGCCGACCACGCCGCCCTTGGAGGCCGAGTAGGCGGCCTGGCCGATCTGGCCTTCGTAGGCGGCGACCGAGGCGGTGTTGACGATCACGCCGCGCTCGCCGTCCTCGCCCGGCTCGTTGTGCTGCATCAGCGCCGCCGCGGCCTTGGCCACGTTGAAGCTGCCGACCAGGTTGACCATCACCGTGCGGGCGAAACCGTCCAGCGGCATCGGGCCTTCCTTGCCGAGCACGCGGCCGGCGCCGAGGATGCCGGCGCAGTTGACCGCGACGTTGAGGCCGCCAAGGAAGTCGCGCGCGGCCGCAAGGGTCGCGGTGACGCCGGCTTCGTCGGTCACGTCGGTGCGGAAGTAGCGCGCGTTGCCGGCGCCCAGCGCCTCGACCGCGGCGACGCCCTTGTCGTCGTTGACGTCGAGCAGGGCGACCTTGCCGCCATCGGCGACGATGCGCCGGGCCACGGCCAGGCCCAGGCCGGAGACGCCGCCGGTGATCGCGGCGAGGACGGTATCAGGCTGCATCGGAAGGTTTCCGGTGTAAGGGTCGCCCATTGTAGGCGGAGCCCCCACCGGCGCGGCAGGGGGCCCGCGGGCGGGGTCACTCGGGGTCGTAGTCCAGGTTGGAGGCGAGCCAGCGCTCGACCTGGGCCCGGTCGACGCCCTTGCGGCGCGCATAGTCGGCGACCTGGTCCTTGCCCACGCGGCCGACCACGAAGTACTGGCTGCGCGGATGGCTGAAGTAGTAGCCCGATACCGCCGCGGTCGGCAGCATGGCGAAGCTCTCGGTCAGCGCCATGCCGGCGTTGCCCGGCGCGTCCAGCAGGCCGAACAGGGCGGCCTTCTCGCTGTGGTCCGGGCAGGCCGGATAGCCGGGGGCAGGGCGGATGCCGCGGTACTGCTCGGCGATCAGGGCATCGTTGTCCAGTGCCTCGTCGGCCGCGTAACCCCAGAACTCCTTGCGCACGCGCTGGTGCAGGCGCTCGGCCAGGGCCTCGGCCAGGCGGTCGGCCAGGGACTTGAGCAGGATCGCGTTGTAGTCGTCGTGCGCGGCCTCGAAGCGGGCGACGTGCTCGTCGATGCCGATGCCGGCGGTGACCGCGAAGGCGCCGATCCAGTCCTGCACCCCGCTGTCGTGCGGGGCGATGAAGTCGGCCAGGCAGAAGTCCGGGCGGTCGGCCGGCTTGTCGACCTGCTGGCGCAGGAAGTGCAGGGTGGCCGGGCCGTCGGCGTGCTGCAGCACCACGTCGTCGCCTCGGCTGTGCGCCGGCCAGATGCCGTAGACGGCGCGGGCGGTGAGCCACTTCTCCGCGACGATGCGTTTGAGCATCGCCTGGGCGTCGCGGAACAGTTCGCTGGCCTGCTTGCCGACCACCGGGTCCTGCAGGATCGCCGGGTACTTGCCTGCAAGTTCCCAGGCCTGGAAGAACGGGGTCCAGTCGATCACCGGCAACAGGTCTTCCAGCGGCCACTCGAAGCCATGCACGCCGGGCTGGTTCGGCACCGGCGGCACGTAGCCTTCCCAGCCGCCGTCGAAGCGTTGGGCGCGCGCCTTCTCCAGCGACACCAGGCGCTTGGCATCGCCGCGGTTGGCATGGCGGGCGCGGATCTCGGCGTAGTCGGCCTCGTTGGCGGCCACGAACGGGGCGCGCAGCTCCGGCGAGATCAGCGACTGGGCCACGCCGACCGCGCGCGAGGCGTCCTTCACCCAGACCACCGGGGCCTTGTAGTGCGGATCGATCTTCAGCGCGGTGTGCGCGCGCGAGGTGGTGGCACCGCCGATCATCAGCGGGGTGGTGAAGCCCTGGCGCTGCAGTTCGCGCGCCACGTGGCTCATCTCCTCCAGCGAGGGCGTGATCAGGCCGGACAGGCCGACCAGGTCTGCCTGGTGCTCGCGTGCGGCGTCGAGGATCCTCTGCGCCGGCACCATCACCCCCAGGTCGATCACCTCGAAGTTGTTGCAGGCCAGGACCACGCCGACGATGTTCTTGCCGATGTCGTGCACGTCGCCCTTGACCGTGGCCATGACGATGCGGCCGTTGTTCTTGCCGGCGTCCCCGGTACGCAGCTTCTCCGCCTCGATGTACGGCAGCAGGTAGGCCACGGCCTTCTTCATCACGCGCGCGGACTTCACCACCTGCGGCAGGAACATCTTGCCGGCGCCGAACAGGTCGCCGACCACGTTCATGCCGTCCATCAGCGGGCCTTCGATCACGTCCAGCGGGCGCACGGCCTGCTGGCGGGCTTCCTCGGTGTCCTCGTCGACGAATGCATCGATGCCGTGGACCAGGGCGTGGGCCAGGCGCTCGCGCACCGGCTTCTGCCGCCAGGTCAGGTCCTCGACCTTCTTCTCGCCCTTCCTGCCCTTGTAGCGCTCGGCGATCTCCAGCAGGCGCTCGGTGGCGTCGCGGCGGCGGTTGAGGACCACGTCCTCGACCCGCTCGCGCAGCTCCGGGTCCAGGTCGTCGTACACCGGCAGCGCGCCGGCGTTGACGATGCCCATGTCCATGCCGGCCCTGATGGCGTGGTACAGGAACACCGAGTGGATCGCGCCGCGTACCGTCTCGTTGCCGCGGAAGGAGAACGACACGTTGGACACGCCGCCGGACACGTGGCAGTGCGGCAGGGTCTGGCGGATGACGCGTGTGGCCTCGATGAAGTCCACCGCGTAGTTGTCGTGCTCCTCGATGCCGGTGGCGATGGCGAAGATGTTGGGATCGAAGATGATGTCCTCGGGCGGGAACCCGACCTCGTCCACCAGGATGCGGTAGGCGCGGGTGCAGATCTCGACCTTGCGCGCGCAGGTGTCGGCCTGGCCCTGCTCGTCGAAGGCCATCACCACCACCGCCGCGCCGTAGCGCAGCACCTTGCGGGCGTGCTCGACGAAGAGTTCCTCGCCCTCCTTGAGCGAGATCGAATTGACCACGCCCTTGCCCTGCAGGCACTTCAGGCCGGCCTCGATCACGCTCCACTTCGAGCTGTCGACCATCACCGGGATGCGGGCGATGTCCGGCTCGGCGGCGATCAGGTTGAGGAACCTGGTCATCGCCTTCTCCGAGTCGATCAGGCCCTCGTCCATGTTCACGTCGAGGATCTGCGCGCCGTTGTCCACCTGTTGCCGCGCGACCTCCACCGCCTCGGCGTAGCGCTCCTCCTTGATCAGCTTGCGGAACTGCGCGCTGCCGGTGACGTTGGTGCGCTCGCCGACGTTGACGAACAGCAGCTCCGGGGTGATGACCAGCGGCTCCAGGCCGGACAGCCGGGTATGGCGGGGAGCGGTGCTCATGCGGCCTGCTCCAGCGCGCCGGCGGGAACACGTGGCGGCAGTCCACGCACGGCCTCGGCGATGGCGCGGATATGGTCGGGCGTGGTGCCGCAACAGCCACCGACCAGGTTGAGCAGGCCGGCCTCGGCGAATTCGCGCAGGGTCGCGGCCATCTCCTCCGGTGTCTCGTCGTAGCCGCCGAAGGCGTTGGGCAGGCCGGCATTGGGATGGGCACTGACGTAGTACGGCGAGACCTTAGCCAGCGCCTCCACGTGCGGACGCAGGTCACGCGCGCCCAGCGCGCAGTTCAGGCCGATCGACAGCGGCCGCGCATGGGCGAGCGAGGTGTGGAAGGCCTCCGCGGTCTGCCCGGACAGGGTGCGGCCGGAGGCGTCGGTGATGGTGCCGGAGATCATCACCGGCAGGCGCGCGCCGCGTGCCTCGAACACTTCCTCGATGGCGAACAGCGCGGCCTTGGCGTTGAGCGTGTCGAAGATGGTCTCGACCATGATCGTGTCGGCGCCACCGTCGATGAGTCCTTCCACGGCTTCGCGATAGGCGCCGCGCAGTTCGTCGAAGCTGGTGTTGCGGAAGCCGGGATCGTTGACGTCCGGACTGATCGATGCAGTGCGGCTGGTCGGGCCGAGCACGCCGATCACGAAGCGCGGCTGGTCCGTGGCCTTCTCCACCTCGTCGCAGGCCTTGCGCGCCAGCGCGGCGCCGGCCCTGTTCAACTCATGCACCAGGTGCTCGAGGTGGTAGTCGGCCTGGCTGACCGAGGTGGCGTTGAATGTGTTGGTCTCGACCAGGTCGGCGCCAGCCTCCAGGTAGGCGCGGTGGATGCCCTCGATCACCTCCGGCCGGGTCAGCAGCAGCAGGTCGTTGTTGCCCTTGAGGTCGTGGCCGCAACCCGGGCCGTGGCCGTCGTGCGCGGCGTGGTGCTGGCGGTCGTAACCTTCGGCGAAACGCTCGCCGCGGTAGTCGGCCTCTTCCAGCTGGTGGCGCTGGATCATCGTGCCCATGGCCCCGTCGATGACCAGGATGCGTTCGCGCAGGGCGCGCTCGAGCAGGGCGACGCGTTCGGGATGCAGCCAGGGCAGGGAACGGGGCATGTCGGTCTCAGGGCTTGTGGGCGATCAGCGAGATCACTTCGAAGTGCGGCGGGCGGCGCTCGCGGGTCACGGTCTCCAGGCTGGTGACCACCAGTCCGGCCTTCTCCGCGAACTTGCGCAGGTCCTTGGCGGCAAAGCCGAGGTTGACGTGGCCGTAGGTGTCGACCACCGCCTTGTGCTCGTGCCGGGCCAGGCTGGTCAGCAGCAGGCGCCCGCCCTTGCGCAGCACGCGCGCGCCTTCGGCCACCGCCACCGCCGGGCGTTCGGCGTAGGTGAGGGCGTGCATCAGCACCACCAGGTCGAAGCTGCCGGGTCCGAAGGGCAGGGCGTGCATGTCGCCCTCGCGCACCTCGACGTTCTCCAGCCGGCGCAGGCGCTCGCTGGCGGCGGCGACCACGCGGGCGCTGGTGTCGACGCAGACGTAGCGGCGCGAATGCGGCGCCAGCAGCTCGGCCAGCACGCCGTCGCCGGAGGCGATGTCGAGCACGTCGCCGGTGTGCAGCAGCGGCAGCGCGCTGCGCGCCAGCGCCTCCCAGGTGCGCCCGGGGGAGTAGTGGCGCTCCATGTCGCCGGCCACGCTGTCGGCCCAGTTCTGGTCGGCGGCGCGGGCCGCCAGCACCGACGGCAGGCGCTCGGCGTCCTGGCGCAGCAGGGGGTCGTCGCTTCCGGTGCTCAGCGCCTGCCACAATGCGCGCTGCGCCGGGTCCAGGATGGCCTCGTCGAAACGGTAGTAGGCGGACACGCCCGCGCGGCGGTCGCGGACCAGGCCGGCCTCCTTGAGCCGGGCCAGGTGGGTGGACACGCGCGGCTGGGCCAGGCGGGTGACGGCCGACAGCTCGGCCACGGTCAGCTCCTCCAGTTCCAGCAGGGCGAGCAGGCGTACCCGGGTCGCGTCCGCGAACACCTTCAGCCGGGTCGACCAGTCCTCCAGATCCATGAATATCTTCCTATCGCGATATAGCGATGATTGTCCGCCGTCACGCTGGCGGCGGTCAACCGCATACGCCAGCGAATGGCGTAGTGGTTACAATCGCGACAAATACCGACCGGAGGGGTCATCGTGGATTTCAGCTTCACCGAAGAACAACTGATGCTGCAGGACGTGGCCCGCCGCATCGCGCAGGAAGTGATCGCGCCGAGCGCCGAGCACTTCGACCGCAACGGCGAGTTCCCGCTGGACAACATCAGGCTGCTGGGCGAGAACGGCCTGATGGGCATCGAGGTGCCGGCCGAGTACGGCGGCGCCGGCATGGACCCGGTCGCCTACGCGCTGGCGATGATCGAGATCGCCGCTGGCGACGCGGCCCATTCCACGATCATGTCGGTCAACAACTCGCTGTTCTGCACCGGCATCCTCAAGAACGGCAACGAGGAGCAGAAGCAGCTGTACGTGCGCGCCGTGGCCGAGGGCCGCGAGATCGGCGCGTTCGCCCTGACCGAGCCGCAGTCCGGTTCGGACGCCTCGAACATGCGCTGCCGCGCCGTGCGCCAGGACGACGGCAGCTACGTCATCAACGGCAAGAAGAGCTGGATCACCTCCGGTCCGGTCGCCCGCTACATCATCCTGTTCGCGGTCACCAACCCGGAGCAGGGTTCGCGCGGCATCACCGCCTTCATGATCGACACCAGCCGCGAGGGCTTCCACCGCGGCAAGACCGAGCCGAAGCTGGGCATCCGCGCCTCGGCCACCTGCGAGATCGAGTTCGCCGACTACGTCGCGCGTCCGGAAGAGGTCGTCGGCGTCGAGGGCCAGGGCTTCAAGATCGCCATGAGCGTGCTGGACGCCGGCCGCATCGGCATCGCCTCGCAGGCCATCGGCATTGCCAGGGCCGCCTACGAGAAGACCATCGAGTACGTGAGGGAGCGCAAGGCCTTCGGTTCGCCGATCGGCACCTTCCAGATGACCCAGGCCAAGATCGCCGACATGAAGTGCAAGCTCGACGCAGCGCTGCTGCTGACGCTGCGCGCGGCGTGGCTGAAGGGCCAGGGCAAGCCGTTCTCGGCCGAGGCCGCGATCGCCAAGCTGACCGCCTCCGAGGCGGCAATGTGGATCACCCACCAGGCGGTGCAGATCCACGGCGGCATGGGCTATTCGAAGGAGATGCCGCTGGAGCGGTACTTCCGCGACGCCAAGATCACCGAAATCTACGAGGGCACCTCGGAGATCCAGCGCCTGGTCATCGCCCGCAGCGAGACCGGCCTGCGCTGATCCGCAGGCGGTGGAGTGACGTGCAGGGGGCCGGGCAACCGGCCCCTTTGCTTTTGTGCAGGGCAGGCGGCTTCCGCGCGGCCGCCGGATCGCTTCAAATGGCGGCTGCGCGGGCAGGGAACACGGGATGCGGCGGGATACGGACACCACACGGGCATCGCGCCGCCGGCGCGCCTGGACCTGGCTACGCCTGGGCCTGGCCGCCGTGCTCGTGCTCCTGCTGGTGCTGGACCTGGCGTTCCCGCCGCCGCTGCCCGGGGCCGATGGCACCGCCACCGTGGTCACCGCCGCCGACGGCACGCCGCTGCGCGCGTTCGCCGACCGCGACGGGATCTGGCGCTATCCGGCCACGGTCGAGTCGGTCTCGCCGCTGTACCTGGATGCGCTGCTGACCTACGAGGACCGCTGGTTCCGGCGGCATCCGGGCATCAATCCGGTGGCGATGGCGCGCGCGGGCTGGCAGTGGCTGCGCAGCGGCCGCATCGTCTCCGGCGGTTCGACCCTGAGCATGCAGGTCGCGCGCATCCTCGACGGACACGACACCCGCAGCGGCCCGGGCAAGCTGCGGCAGATGGCGCGCGCGGTGCAGCTGGAAATGCGCCTGTCCAAGGACCAGATCCTGCAGCTGTACCTGGAGCGCGCGCCGTTCGGCGGCACCATCGAGGGCGTGGAGGCGGCCAGCTGGGCCTACCTGGGCAAGCCGGCCGCGGCGCTGTCCCCGGCCGAGGCGGCGCTGCTGGCGGTGCTGCCGCAGGCACCCAGCCGGCTGCGCCCGGACCGCCATCCGGAAGCCGCGCGCGCGGCGCGCGACAAGGTGCTGGCGCGGATGCAGGCGCTGGGCCGGTGGACGCCGGAACAGGTCGAGGACGCCAGGCTCGAACCGGTGGTCGCGCGTTCGCTGCGTGTCCCGCAGCACGCAGCCTTGCTGGCGCAGCGCCTGCGCCAGGACCATCCACGCGCGCGTCGCCTTGCGACCACGGTCGACGCCAACCTGCAGCGCGACCTGGAGGAGCGCGTCGCCGCCTACTTCAGCGCGCTGCCGCCGCGCACCTCGGCGGCCCTGCTGGTGGTCGACAACGCCAGCCTGAAGACCCTGGCCTACATCGGTTCGGCGGAGTTCGCCGACAGCGGACGCCTGGGCCACGTGGACATGGTCCGGGCCTGGCGCTCGCCCGGATCCACCCTCAAGCCGTTCCTGTACGGCATGGCCCTGGACCAGGGCCTGGTCCACTCGGAGAGCCTGCTGGTGGACGCGCCGCAGGACTTCGGCGGCTACCGCCCCGGCAACTTCGGCGAGGCCTTCAACGGCCCGGTCAGTGCCGCCGCGGCGTTGCGGCTGTCGCTCAACGTGCCGGCGGTGGACCTGCTGGAGCGGGTTGGCCCGGCGCGGTTCGCGGCACGGCTTGGACACGCGGGCCTGCCACTGCGTTTCCCGCGCGGTGCGCGTCCGGGGCTGCCGCTGATCCTGGGCGGTACCTCCGCGCGACTGGAGGACCTGGTCGGCGCCTATACCGCTCTGCAGCGCGGCGGCGTGGCCGGACAGGTGCGCTACCGCGACGAGGATCCGCTACTGGAGCGGCGCCTGCTGTCGCCGGGCGCGGCCTGGATCGTACGCGAGGTGCTGCAGGCGGCGCCGCGGCCCGGATATGCGAGCGGCGCGTTCGGCTCGCGTACGCCGCCCGTGGCGTGGAAAACCGGCACCAGTTACGGCTTCCGCGACGCCTGGGCGATCGGCGGCACCCGCCGCTACACGGTGGGCGTGTGGGTAGGACGGCCGGACGGCACGCCGCTGCCCGGCCAGTACGGCGCGGTCACGGCGTTGCCGTTGCTGCTGGACACCCTGGACGGACTGCCGCACCAGCCCGGCGATGCCGACCCGCTGCCGCGGCCGGCTCCGGTCGAAGCGGTCGACGTGTGCTGGCCGCTGGGCATCGCCGCGGCCGATACCCCCGCGCCGCTATGCCAGCGCCGGCTGCGTGCCTGGAGCCTGGATGGCGCCGTTCCGCCGACCTTCGCCGAGCGCGAGGCGCGGCTGTGGAGTCCGGGCCGCGAACGCTTCCAGGTTGATGCGCGCAGCGGCCTGCGTCTGTCCGCTTCCTGCAGTCTCGAGCATCCGGTTCGCGAGGCCGAGATCGCGCGCTGGCCGGCGCTGCTCTCGCCCTGGCTCACCGCGGCCCAGCGCCAGGCCTCGGCCTTGCCGGCGCTGGCGCCGGACTGCGCCGACGACGGCCGCGAGGCGACCGTCGCCCTGCACATATCGGGGATCGCGGATCGTGCCACCCTGGCGCCGGCACCGGGCGGGAGCGGCCGCCTGCAGCTGCAGGTGCGCGCACTGGGCACGACTTCGCCGGTGCAGTGGCTGCTGGACGGGCGCTGGATCGCGCGTACCGAGGGCGGACGCCCGTTCGCCCACGACTACGCGACGGCCGGCGCCGGTACCCACCTGCTGTCGGCGCTGGCCGACAACGGGGCCTGGGCGCAGGTGCAGTTCCGGGTGGCGGGCGTGGGTGCGACGCACACGCCCGTGGGAGACGCGGAAGGGGCGGCGCGCGCGGCGCCGCCCTGATGCCGGTTCGGGGCCGGACTCAGGCCGGCAGGTGTTCCAGCACGTAGTCCGCCGAGGACACCTTGAACTCGCCCGGAGCCTCGACGAACAGCTCGCGCACGACGCCGTTCTCGGCGTACAGGGCGAAGCGTTTGGCGCGGATGCCCATGCCGTAGCCGCTGGCGTCCATCTCCAGGCCCAGGGCGCGAGTCAGGTCGGCATTGCCGTCGGAGACCAGCTGCAGGCCCTCGGGCGCGTCCAGGGTGCGGCCCCAGGCCTGCATCACGAAGGGGTCGTTGACCGCCATGCAGATCACCTCGATGCCGCGGTTGCGGAAGTCCTCGAAGCGCTCGATGAAGCCGGGCAGGTGCTTCTCCGAACAGGTCGGGGTGAACGCGCCGGGCACCGCGAACAGCACCACCTTGCGGGCCTCGAACAGGGTGGGCGTGTCCACGCTTTCCACGCCTTCGCGGATGCGCTTGAGCACGACTTCGGGGATCTGGTCGCCAATCTGGATGGTCATGCGGGTTCCTCTGCGCGGCGCGCGTGCGGTGGCTGAATGCAGTCTAGCCGCTGCAGCACGTGGCGTCCGTGCAGGGGTGTTGAAACCGCCGCGGGCGTTCCCATCTTGCGGGCATGGCCGCCTGGCGGCCCCTGACAAAGGAGAGTGACCGACATGAGCATCGTCCGTTACAACACCCTCAACAGCGTGCCTGGCCGCAACCTGCAGGAGGAGTTCAAGCAGGTCTTCGAGCGCTTCTTCGGCGACGCGGTGGCCGACCAGTCCGACGTGGTGACCAGCCAGTGGGCGCCGCGCGTGGACATCCGCGAAGAGACCGACCGCTTCGTGATCCTCGCCGATATCCCGGGCGTGGACCCGAAGGACATCGAGGTGCAGATGGACCGCGGCATGCTGACCCTCAAGGGCGAGCGTGCCAGCGAGCAGAAGGAGGAGAACGAGCGCTACACCCGCCGCGAGCGCCAGTGGGGCAGCTTCTACCGCCGCTTCGCCCTGCCGGACAGCGCCGACCCGGATGGCATCACCGCCACCGGCCGCCACGGGGTGCTGCGCATCGACATCCCGAAGCGTCCCGAGACCACGCCGCGCCGCATCGAGGTGCAGTAAGCCGCAGGTGCCCTCCTGCAGCCGCGGGCGGGCACCACCATCGGCAGCGCCGTTGCCACGGTGTGGTGGCGGCAGGCCTTAGAATCCCGGCCCGTGGCGTCCGCGCCGCGGGCCGTCGTGTTTCCAGCCCCGGGCGATGGCCGGGGCACCAGCAGGGTGTTTGCATGGAGTTCAAGGATTACTACGCGATCCTCGGGGTCGAGCCGGGCGCCGGCGAGGCCGAGATCCGCTCGGCCTACCGCAGGCTCGCCCGCAAGTACCACCCGGACGTGAGCAAGGAGCCGGACGCCGAGGAGAAGTTCAAGGCCGTCGGCGAGGCCTACGAGGCCCTGCGCGATCCGCAGAAGCGCGCCGCCTACGACCAGCTGCGCGCACGCGGCTACCGTCCCGGCCAGGAGTTCCATCCGCCGCCGGGCGGGTTCGATGGCGCCGGCTTCGACTTCGAGGAGGTCTTCGGCGACATGGGCGGCCGCCCGGGTGGCGGCGGCTTCAGCGACTTCTTCGAGAGCCTGTTCGCGCGCCAGCGTGCCGGCGCTGGGCGTGGCCCGGCCGGCCCGGGCGCGCAGCCGGGCAGGGATACCAGGGCCAAGCTTGCGGTGCCGCTGGAGGCCGTCTACCGCGGCGACAGCGTGCGCATCAACCTCAACGGCCGCCAGCTGGACGTGCGCGTGCCCAAGGGCATCCGCGCCGGCCAGTCGATACGCCTGGCCGGGCAGGGCAACAATGGCGGCAACCTGCTGCTGGAGGTCGAGTACCAGGCTCATCCGCAGTTCGAGGTGGACGGCCGCAACATCCTCCACACCCTGCCGGTGCAGCCCTGGCAGGCGGCGCTGGGCACCACGGTGTCGGTCCCGACCCTGGGCGGCACGGTGGAGCTGAGGGTGCCGGCCGATTCGGATACCGGCCGCAAGCTGCGCCTGCGCGGCCGCGGCCTGCCGGGCGACCCGCCGGGCGACCAGATCGTCGAGCTGGAAGTGCAGGCACCGACCCCGGTCAACGAGGCCCAGCGCCAGGCCTACCGCGACCTGGCCAAGGCGTTCGGGGAATAGGGCGGGGCCGCGCTGCTGGCCCGCGCTACGCGGACAACGGTGCCGTGTGTGTCGGGGCTCCGCAGCAGCAGGAACCTGCCGTCCAAGCCCCGGAAACGACAACGCCCGGCTCCCGCAGGCGGGCGCCGGGCGCTGCAACCAGCGAGGCCCGCCGGTCAGGCGGTGCCGTCGGTCGGCTCGCCAGGCTCGGCCGGCGCGGCGACTTCGCGCTCGCCCAGCAGGCGGTTGATGACTTCCGACAGCTCGGTCTCGGAGAAGGGCTTGGTCAGGTAGGCGCGGGCGCCCTGGCGCATGCCCCACATGCGGTCGGTGTCCTGGTCCTTGGTGGTCACCAGGACCACCGGGATGTCGCGGGTCGTAGCTTCGCGTCCCAGGGTGCGGGTGGCCTGGAAACCGTTGAGGTTGGGCATGACCACGTCCATCAGGATCAGGTCGGGCAGTTCGGCCTTCGCCACCTCCACGCCGGCCGCGCCATCCTCGGCGGTGAGCGTCTGGTGGCCGAGCTTTTCCACGATGCGCTGGATTCCCAGGAGCTGGGAAGGCGAATCGTCCACGATCAGAATGCGGGCCATGCTGATTCCCCGTTGTATTACCCCTTTGCGGCGAGTGTAGACGGTGGGGGGCGCAGCCGGAAGCCTGAGCTGCGGGCAGGCCGACCGGTGGTGCTGGCGCAGCCGCGGCCGGTTGCGCCTAGAATCCGGCACCGGCCGCAGCCGGCGGCCGGACTTTCTGGGGGGGGGAAGGAAATGGCAAGACGCAACGCGTTGATGGCGCGGTGGGCCCGCGTTCTGGTCCTCGGCCTGCTGGCCAGCGGTGCGGCCAGCGCCGACGAGGCGGCCCAGCCCGCGCAGGGCACGCAGGCCGGCACGCAGGCCGGCACCCATTGGACCTTCGGCAGCACGCCGCTCTGGCAGGACGAGTTCGACGGCGAAGGCGTGCCCGATCCGGCGCGCTGGAGCTACGACACCGGCGGCCATGGCTGGGGCAACAACGAGCTGCAGTACTACACCGACAAGCCGGCCAACGCCTTCGTCAGCGATGGCCTGCTGACCATCGTCGCCCACCGCCAGCGCGCCGGGAAACTGCGCTACAGCTCCGCGCGCCTGGTCTCGCGCGGCAAGGGCGACTTCCGCTACGGCCGAGTCGAGTTCCGCGCCCGCTTGCCGGTAGCACGCGGCAGCTGGCCGGCGCTGTGGATGCTGCCGACCGACAACAAGTACGGGAACTGGCCGCGCTCGGGCGAGATCGACATCATGGAGCACGTCGGCTTCGACCGCGGCGTGGTCCACCAGACGGTCCACACCCAGGCCTACAACCACACCAAGGGCACCCAGCGCGCCGCGCAGAAGCGGGTCGAGGAGCTGGACACGAAGTTCCACCGCTACCGTGTGGACTGGACCCCGGACTACATCCACGGCTACATCGATGACGAGAAGGTGTTCGAGTTCGCCAACGAGGGCACCGGCCCGGACGCCTGGCCGTTCGACCAGCGCTTCCACCTGCTGATGAACCTCGCGGTGGGCGGCAACTGGGCCGGCCAGCAGGGCGTGGACGACGAGGCCTTCCCGATCTGGATGGAAGTCGACTACGTGCGGGTGTATCCGCTGGAGAACGCGCCGCAGTAAGGCACGTCGCCTGCCAGGGCAAGGCAGCGCAACAACGACTAGGGACGCCCTCGCCCATCGTGGAGAGGGGCCTCGGCGAGGCTTGTATGCTCGTCTGGCCGATGGCGCGGGTGTCCGTCGCTCCTTAGTCGATCCGCACCACGGTGCGGCCCAGCGACTGCCCGGCGAGCATGCGCTCGAACACCTGGGGCAGTTCGCCGAGGCTGACTTCGGCGGTGGCGATCGCGTCCAGCCGTGCCGGCTTCCACTCGTCCGCCAGCAGCGCCCAGATGTCGTCGCGGATATCGCGCGCCGTGCCGGCCGAGCCGATGCCCAGCAGCGACACGCCACGCAGGATGAAGGGCATCACCGTCAGCGCGTCCAGGCCTGGGGTCGCGGCGAGGCCGGCGGAGGCGACGTTGCCATAGGGCGCGGTCTGCGCCAGCAGGCTGACCAGCATCGGGCCGCCGACGTTGTCCAGGCCGCCGCCGAAGCGCACTGATTCCAGCGGGCGGTTGGCGGCCAGGGCGTCCCGGCCCAGCACCTCGCTGGCACCGAGCGACTTCAGGTAACCGGCCTGGTCGGCCTTGCCGCTGATCGCGTGCACCTCGTAGCCGGCCTTGCTGAAGATCGCCACCGCCATCGAGCCGACGCCGCCGGTGGCACCGGTGACCGCCAGCGGGCCCAGCTCCGGGCGCTGGCGGTTCTCGCGCAGGCGGTACAGGGCCAGCGCCGCGGTGAATCCGGCGGTGCCCAGCACCATGCCCTGGCGCAGGTCCAGGCCGCGGGGCAGGGCGATCACCCATTCGGCCGGCAGGCGCACGTAGGCCGAGTAGCCGCCGTCGCGGGTCTCGCTGAGGCCGCAGCCGGTGACCAGTACCTCGTCGCCCTCGCGGAACTTCGGATCGGTGGAGGCGACCACGTGTCCGGACACGTCGATGCCGCCCACCAGCGGGAAGCGGCGCAGGATCTTGCCCTTGCCGGTACCAGCAAGGGCGTCCTTGTAGTTGACCGAGGACCAGGCGGCCTTGACCACGACCTCGCCCGGCGCCAGGTCATCAAGCGTGACCGGCTCCACGCCGCTGCGGTAACCGGCGTCGTCGTTGTGGATGCGGAAGGCGGGGAAGGTGTGCGGGATGGTCATGGGCTGCATGTACGGCTCTGGGGTCTTCCGACTCTAGCCGCAGCCCAGAGAAGGCGCCATGCCCGTGGGAACCAGGGGGGCTGCTATCCCTCTCTCTTGGAGGGAGAGAGGGCAGCTCGAGAGCCGGGTCCTGGGCATGCTGCGGGACCGACACTTTCCCCCAACTCCTCTCCCGGACAGAGAGAGGCTCCCGGGAACGGCTTGCTTCATGGCGCTCCGGCGCCTCTCGTCGATCCGCGCCAGGCAGGCAGGAATGCGCCATTGCTGTTTGACGCGTCGCCACGCGCCATTGGCCCAACCGCCTGCGCGGCTTACTTCATGACAGCGCGGCGCTTCTCGTCGATCCACTTGCTCGCCTGCGCCGGCGAGTAGTTCCGCATCCAGGCCAGCATTTCGTTGATGTCGCTGCCGTACCAGAGGTCCGCACGCTGGTCCGGGTGCAGGAAGCGTTCCTCGACCATGCGGTCGATCATGCCGATCAGCGGTGCGTAGAAGCCCTCGATGTCGAGGAAGGCGCAGGGCTTGTTGCCGATGCCGAGCTGGCGCCAGGTGAGCATTTCGAAGATCTCCTCCATGGTGCCGAAGCCGCCGGGCAGGGCGACGAAGGCGTCGGACAGCTCGAACATGCGCATCTTGCGCTCGTGCATGGAGCCAACGATCTCCAGCTCGGTCAGGCCGCGGTGCGCGACTTCCCAGTCGGCCAGCTGCTGCGGGATCACGCCGGTGACTTCGCCGCCAGCGGCCAGCACGGCGTTGGCGACCGTGCCCATCAGGCCGACGTTGCCACCACCGTAGACCAGGCGCAGGCCCTCGCGGGCAATGAGGTCGCCGAGGGCGATGGCGCGTTCGGCGTAGGCCGGCTTGCTGCCGGCGTTGGAGCCGCAATAGACGCAGATCGAGCGCATGGAATCACTCCGTCAGGGGGAAGGGGAGGGGAGGGAAAGAAGCGGTCGCGCCAGCGGGTTCGAACGCGCATTCGGTTTCCTCCACCTGGGCTTCCGGCAAGGCAGGCGGGAAGCGCGATGGCGGGAATTGGGCGCAGGCGTGGCCGCAGGGAAGCGTGGGAGCCGGTCTGCCGCCACGCGCACGACATCTCAGTCGGGCTTCCGGTTGCGGCGCAGGTAGATCATCGCGGCCAGGGCAATGAAGGCCAGGCCGACCACGCTGAAGCCCGGGCGACCGCCATGGAAGGCACCGATGATGAAGAGGACGCCGGCGCCTGCGTACAGCGCAGCGGTGGCCTGCGGGGAAAGTCCCTGTTTGTCCATGGATCAGCTCCTCGTCCTGCTGGAACCGGAAAACGCGAAGCCGGGCATAGCCCGGCTTCTGTACCGCAGCTCCACGCGGGAGCCGGCGTTGTGCCGTAGCCCCCAGGTTGGGGGGCGGTCCGCGCCAAGGGCGCGGAACGGCGGGGATGGCGACACGCATGCAGCCATCCGCAGCGCGGATGCCTGCATCCACGAGGCGAACTCAGTTCGCCTTGTGGATCGCGCGCTTGTCGACCGCCATGGCCGCGTCGTGCACGGCCTCGGACAGCGACGGGTGGGCGTGGCAGATGCGCGCCAGGTCCTCGGCCGAGCCGCTGAACTCCATGGTCAGCACGCCCTCGTGGACCAGCTCGGACACGTTCGGGCCGATCAGGTGCATGCCCAGCACGCGGTCGGTCTCGGCGTGGGCGATCACCTTCACGAAGCCCACGGCCTCGGCCATGGCCACGGCGCGGCCGACGGCGGCGAACGGGAAGCTGCCCGCCTTGTACGGCACGCCTTCGGCCTTGAGCTGCTGCTCGGTCTTGCCGACCCAGGCGATCTCCGGACCGGTGTAGATCACGTAGGGGATGGTGTCGAAGTTCACGTGGCCTGGCAGGCCGGCGATCAGCTCGGCCACCGCGATGCCTTCCTCGAAGCCCTTGTGCGCCAGCATCGGGCCGCGCACGCAGTCGCCGATCGCCCAGACGCCGTCGACGCCGGTGTGGCAATGCTCGTCGACCACGATCTGGCCACGCTCGTTGACCTGCACGCCGGTGCCCTCGGCCAGCAGGCCGCGGGTCGCGGCGCGGCGGCCCACGGCCACCAGTAGCTTGTCCACGACCAGGTTCTGCTCGCCCTTGTCGTCGGCGAAGGTGATGGCGACTTCCTTCTTCTTGCCCTTGCCGGTGACCTCGGCCTTGGAGACCTTGGCGCCCAGCTTGATGTCCAGGCCCTGCTTCTTGAACTCGCGCGCGGCCAGCTTGGCGACCTCGGCGTCGGCGGCCGGCAGGAACTCCGGCATCGCCTCGAGGATGGTGACCTCGGCGCCCAGGCGCTTCCACACGCTGCCCAGCTCCAGGCCGATCACTCCGGCGCCGATCACGGCCAGGCGCTTCGGCACCTCGGTGAAGTCCAGCGCGCCGACGTTGTCGACGATGTTTTCGCCGTCGAACTTCGCGAACGGCAGTTCGATCGAATCCGAACCGGCAGCGATGATGACGTTGGTGCCCTTGAGCTCGACCTCCGACCCGTCGTGCTGCTTGACCTTGACCACGTTGCCGGCCTGCAGCTGGCCGAAGCCGTAGTAGGTGGCGACCTTGTTGGCCTTGAACAGCATGGCGATGCCGCCGGTGAACTGCTTGACGATGCCGTCCTTGCGCTCGACCATCTTCGGCACGTCGATCGCCGCATCCTTGAAGCTGATGCCGTGCTGGTCGAACTTGTGCAGCATGTTCTCGTACTGGTGCGACGAGTCCAGCAGCGCCTTGGACGGGATGCAGCCCACGCGCAGGCAGGTGCCGCCGAGGGCCGGCTTGCCGTCCTTGCCCAGGGCGGCGTCGATGCAGGCGGTCTTCAGGCCCAGCTGCGCGGCGCGGATGGCGGCGTGGTAGCCGGCCGGACCGGCACCGATGACGACGACGTCGAATTGTTCAGCCATTTCGTTCGCTCTGTGATTCGGGATTGGTGATTCGCGATTCGAAAAGCGGGAGGCAGCGCGTCGTGGCGCTGCCGGTCCCGAATCCCGAACCCCGCCTCTCGGCTCTTACAGACCGAACAGCATGCGGTTCGGGTTCTCGAGCTGGTTCTTGATGTCGACCAGGAACTGCACCGCGTCCTTGCCGTCGATGATGCGGTGGTCGTAGGACAGCGCGATGTACATCATCGGCGCGATCACGACCTGGCCGTTCTCGGCGATCGGGCGCTCCTTGATGGTGTGCATGCCCAGGATGGCGCTCTGCGGCGGGTTGACGATCGGGGTCGACATCAGCGAGCCGAAGGTGCCGCCGTTGGTGATGGTGAAGGTGCCGCCCTGCAGGTCGTCCAGGCCCAGCTTGCCGTCGCGCGCCTTCTTGGCGTAGTCGGCGATTCCCTGCTCGATGTCGGCGAAGCCCATGCGCTCGACGTTGCGCAGGACCGGGGTGACCAGGCCCTTGTCGGTGGACACGGCGATCGAAATGTCCGAATAGCCGTGGTAGATGATGTCGTCGCCGTCGACCGAGGCGTTGATGATCGGGAAGCGCTGCAGGGCGTTGGCCGCGGCCTTCACGAAGAAGCTCATGAAGCCCAGCTTGATGCCGTGGGTCTTCTGGAAGTCCTCGCCCAGCTGCTTGCGGGCGGCCGACACCTTGGCCAGGTTGACCTCATTGAACGAAGTCAGCATGGCGATGGAGTCCTTGGACTGCATCAGGCGCTCGGCGATGCGCTTGCGGATGCGGGTCATCGGCACGCGCTCTTCCGGACGCGCGCCGCCGGCCTTGCCGGCGCCGCCGGTGCGGGCGTAGTTGAGGATGTCTTCCTTGGTCACCGCGCCGCGGCGGCCGGTGCCCTCGACCTGCGAGGCGTCGACGCCTTCACGGGCAGCGGTGGCGCGGGCGCCCGGGGGCAGCTCTGCGCCGCCGGTCCTGGCGGCCGGGGCCGGAGCGGCCGCCTTGGCCGGAGCCTCGGCCTTCGGGGCCTCGGCCTTGGGCGCTTCGGCCTTCTTCTCTTCCGCCGGGGCGGCCTCGGCTACCGCGCCTTCCTCGATGATCGCCAGCACCTGCTGGCTGGTCACGGTGTCGCCCTCGGAGAACTTGATCTCCTTCAGGACGCCGTCGACCGGCGAGGGGACTTCGAGCACGACCTTGTCGGTCTCCAGGTCCACCAGGTTCTCGTCGCGCTTGACCGAGTCACCGGCCTTCTTGTGCCAGCTGGCGATGGTGGCGTCGGAGACGGATTCGGGGAGGACCGGAACTTTGACTTCGGTGGCCATGGGGCGTCCTTGGGGCGTATGTCGTTATGGCGGAAAGGCGGTGTGTTCGTTCGTCGTCGCTTATTCGGCGACGAGCTGGCTGCCGGGCGGGTTGACCAGCGCGTCGGCGACCAGCTGCTGCTGCTCGGCCACGTGGTCGGCGAAATGGCCGACGGCGGGCGAGGGCGAGCGGCTGCGGCCAGCGTAGCTGAGGGCCTGGCCCTTGCCGAGGCACGCCTGCAGGTGGTGCTTGATCTGGTACCACGCACCCTGGTTCTGCGGTTCTTCCTGGCACCAGATGACGTCGGTGGCCTTGGTGTACTTCTGCTGCAGTTCGGCCGTGAGCTGGGCGCGCGGGAACGGGTACAGCTGCTCGACGCGGATGATGGCGACATCGTCCTGGCCGCGCTTCTGGGCGTCCTCCAGCAGGTCGTAGTAGACCTTGCCCGAGCACAGCACCACGCGCTTGACCTTCTTCGCGTCGGCGGAGGCGTCCGGGATCAGGTGCTGGAACTCGCCGTTGGCCAGCTCGTCCAGGGTCGACACGGCCAGCTTGTGGCGCAGCAGCGACTTCGGCGACATGACCACCAGCGGCTTGCGGGTGGCCATCTTCATCTGCCGGCGCAGCATGTGGAAGCACTGGGCCGGGGTGGTCGGCACGCAGACCAGCATGTTCTCCAGCGCGCACAGCTGCAGGAAGCGCTCCAGGCGCGCGGAGCTGTGCTCCGGGCCCTGGCCTTCGTAGCCGTGCGGCAGCAGCAGCGTCAGGCCGGAGATGCGGCCCCACTTGGCCTCGCCGGCGGCGATGAACTGGTCGATCACGACCTGGGCGCCATTGGCGAAGTCGCCGAACTGGGCCTCCCAGATGTCCAGGGTGTTCGGGTCGGTGGTGGAGAAGCCGTACTCGAACGCCATCACCGCCTCCTCGCTCAGCAGCGAGTCGATGATGGTGCAGCGCTCCGGGCTGTCGACCAGCTGGCGCAGCGGCAGGTAGTAGCTGTCGGTCTTCTGCTCGTGCAGGATCGCGTGGCGGTGGAAGAAGGTGCCGCGACCGGCGTCCTGGCCGACCAGGCGCAGGCCATGGCCCTCGGCCAGCAGGGTGGCGTAGGCCAGGTTCTCGGCGAAGCCCCAGTCGCCCGGCAGTTCGCCGGCGCTCATCTTCGCGCGGTCCTCGTAGATCTTGGCCACGCGCGGGTGCAGCGACACGCCCTGCGGGATGGTGTTGATCAGCTTGGCCAGCTGCTGCAGCGTGGTCTTCTTGACCCGGGTATCGACCGGATCGGAGACCTTGCCCGACAGGTACTTCGACCAGTCGATGGTCAGCTCGTAGTCCTCCGGCTTGGACGGGGCCAGCTCGGTGGTGACCTCGCCGGCGTCGAGCTTGTCGCGGAAGCCGTCGGCCAGTGCCTTGCCCTCGTCGGCGGCGATCACGCCGGCCTTCTCCAGGCGGCTGGCATACAGCTCGCGGGTGGTCGGGTGCTTGCGGATGGTCTGGTACATCACCGGCTGGGTCGCCGCCGGCTCGTCGGCCTCGTTGTGGCCGTGGCGGCGGTAGCAGACCAGGTCGATGACCACGTCCTTCTTGAACTTCTGGCGGAACTCGTAGGCCAGGGTGGCCACGAACACCACCGCTTCCGGGTCGTCGCCGTTCACGTGGAACACCGGGGCGCCGACCATCTTGGCCACGTCGGTGCAGTACAGGGTGGAGCGGGCGTCTTCCTTGTTGCTGGTGGTGAAGCCGACCTGGTTGTTGACCACCACGTGCACGGTGCCGCCGACGGCGAAGCCGCGCGCCTGCGACATCTGGAACAGCTCCATCACCACGCCCTGGCCGGCGAAGGCCGCGTCGCCGTGGATCAGGATCGGCAGGACCTTGGAGCGCTCGGTGTCGCCGCGGCGCTCCTGGCGCGAACGCGCGGAACCGGCGACCACCGGGTCGACGATCTCCAGGTGCGACGGGTTGAACGCCAGGGCCAGGTGGACCGGGTCGCCCGGGGTGGCGATGTCGGCCGAGAAGCCCATGTGGTACTTCACGTCGCCGGCGTGGGCCAGGGCGTCGTGCTCGAACTTGCCCTCGAACTCGTCGAACAGCTTGCGCGGGTTCTTGCCGAGGGTGTTGACCAGGACGTTCAGGCGGCCGCGGTGGGCCATGCCGATGACGATGTCCTTGACCTTGTCCACGCCGGACTGGCGGATCACGGTGTCCAGCAGCGGGATCAGCGATTCGCCGCCTTCCAGCGAGAAGCGCTTCTGGCCGACGTACTTGGTGTGCAGGTAGCGCTCCAGGCCCTCGGCGGCGGTCAGCCGCTCCAGCACGCGCTTGCGGGTCTCGGCGCTGAGGTTGTAGTCGCCGCCGGCCAGCTCCAGGCGCTGGTACAGCCACTGGCGCTGCTCGACCTCGGCCATGTGCATGAACTCGGCGCCGATCGAGCCGGTGTAGGTCGCCTTCAGGCGCGCCAGCAGGTCGCGCAGCTTCATCCGCGGCTGGCCGGCCAGGCCGCCGGTGCTGAACTCGGCGTCCAGGTCGCGCTCGGACAGGCTGTGGAACTCCAGGCCCAGGTCCGGCGGGTTCATCGGCGGGGTCAGGCCCAGCGGATCGAGCCTGGCGCCGAGGTGGCCACGCGAACGGTAGGCGGTGATCAGGCGGCCGACGTTGCGCTCGCGCTCGTCACCGGCGCCCTGGGCGGCCGGCGCGGCGGTGGCGGCAGTGCGGGCGGCCTCGGCCACGTGGGCGATCACCGCCGAGTGCGGCACGTCTCCGGCTTCGCGACCCTTGAACCCGTCGAAGTAGGCTTTCCACTTCGGGTCCACGCTGTCGGGGGAGACCAGGTACTGCTCGTACAGGTCCTCGATGAAGGCGGCATTGCTGCCGAGCTGCGAAGACTGCGCAAACTGCTTGAGTAGGTTGTCCACGATATGTCGCGTCTGGAGGAAGGGCGGGCGCGCCGCTGGGCCCCGGACCTGGCCCCTTGGCCGGGCCGGAAAGCCGCAAAAGTATAACCCCCATTCATCGGCGGGGGGCCTTATCCAAAGGGCGGATGGCCTGTTCCGGCCATGTACTGTCGTGGTCCTGTTCACACTCGCCGTGCGCAATGCTGCGGCGATGGCGCTGGACGCGATGTGACGGGGTGCGCAGGTGGTGCGCTGGAACCGGTTACGCGGCGATCAGCCCAGCGCGCGCAGCTCGGTGCAGGGGCGCGAACGTTCCCACACCGGGTCGAAGGCATGGGCCAGGCGGCGCGCGACGTGGCCGGCCTCGATCCCGCCTTCGCCCTCGAAGCGCTGGCCAAGCGGACGGAACAGGGCGCCGCCGGTGTCGTTGAAGACGTAGGCGGAGGGGTAGCGGTCGTCGACCGGATCGCTGGTCTGGCGGAACTCGAACACGCTGGGCAGGCGCTGGGCCAGGGCCAGCAGAGGTGCGTCCTCGCGCTGCGGGCTGCCGGCGTCCTGCAGCAGGACCCGCACCTGGCAGCGGCCGGGGCGGGTGGCGAAGCGGCGCAGGGCGTCGACCACGTCGCGGCGATCGAGCAGGCCCGGATCCAGCGCCCGGCTGTAGATGCCCAGCCCGCGGCGGGCGTGGCCGGCCAGGGCGACCACCACCGCCGCGGCGGCGTCGACATCCTCGACCGGGCTGGCTCCGGGCAGGCGGCGGACCATGTGGCGATGGAGGATGCCGGCCTCGGTGAACACCGGACCGCAGGGCACGAACCCGGCACGTGCATAGAACGGCAGGGCGTGCAGCTGGGCGTGCAGGCCCACCTCGGGCCAGCCTTCGGCCCGTGCATGGGCGACCAGGGCCGCCAGCATGGCCTCGCCAATGCCGCGGCCGCGATGGGATTCCAGCACCGCCATCCGGCCGATGCGGCGCTCCGGGGTCAGGCGCGCGGTGCCGACCGGAGTGCCGTCCGAATCCCGTGCCAGCACATGGGTGCTGAGCGGGTCCAGGGCGTCGCGTTCCAGCCCGGCGGGGACGCCCTGGCCTTCGACGAACACCGTCGTGCGCACGGCATGCACCTGCGCATGCTCGCGCGCGTAGTCGGCCAGGGCGACGCTGGCGCTCATCCGCTGGCGTTTTCCACGTCGTCGTCGGCCTCGTCGCTGTCGCCGCCGGCATCCAGGGCGTAGTGGCCAGCCTCGTACAGGGCGAAGGCGGCGTCGCGGCCGGCGGCCGACAGGGCCTGCCAGGCGGCCAGGTCCAGCACCGTGGCGTCGGCCAGGCGGCGGGCGTCGGCCTGCGGCAGTTCCAGGGCGCGGCCGCTGCAGTACAGGCTGGCGTTGCGGCCGGCGTGGCGGCGGCGCCAGGCCAGGCGCGAGGCCGGGTGGCGGTGCAGGAGCCCACCCTGGGCCAGCACTTCCTCAACTCCTTCGCGCGGCAGCTCCTGGCCGGAGGGCATCACGTCGCCGGCCGCGCGGTAAGTGGTGATGAAGCGGCCGAACCAGTCGCCCAGGCGGTCCGGGTCGTTCATGCGGATCGCGTTGAGCGCCTCGACCACGCGGTTCATGGCCGCCACGTCGATCTCGTTCGGATCCGCCGGCAGGGCCAGGTCCTCGTCGTGGTAGCGGATCGCCTCGTCGGCATCGATCAGGACCTCGTCCAGCCAGTCGCCGATCAGCTCGGAGGCGGCCGGCGCGCGCATGCCGACCGAGAAGGTCAGGCACGGATCCTCGGCCACGCCGTGGTGCGGCACCAGCGGCGGCAGGTAGAGCATGTCGCCGGGGGCCAGGACCCAGTCGTGGCTCGGATTGAACTCGCGCAGCAGCTTGATCGCCGCGTCCTCGCGGAACGACAGGTCCGGGGCCGGGCGGCCCATCGCGACCGAGGCGTCGATCTGCCAGCGGCGGTGGCCGTAAGCCTGCAGCAGGAACACGTCGTAATGGTCGACATGGGCGCCGACCGAGCCGCCGGTGGCGGCGAAGCTGATCATGACGTCGTCGATGCGCCAGCGCGGCAGGAAGCGGAACTGCTCCAGCAGCGCGGCCACGTCGGCGTCCCACTTGTCCACGTCCTGGACCAGCAGGGTCCAGTCGTGGTCGGGCATGTCCGGGAAGTCCTCTTCCTGGAACGGGCCGTGGCGCACGTCCCAGCTGTCGCTGCCGCGGTCGTGGCTGATCAGGCGCGCCAGCACGCCTTCCTCGCAGGCCAGGCCGGCCAGGTCCTCGGGCATCACCGGGGTCTGGTAGCCGGGGAAGGCGTTGCGGATCAGCAGCGGGCGCTTGTGCCAGTAGTCGCGCAGGAAGGCCGCCGGCGACATGCCCAGCGGCTGGTTGCGGCTGGCGTCGACCTCGAACGGCAGGCTGCGGGCGCGGGGCGCGGCCTTGCGCGGGGATGCCGCGGCCCGGGTAGAGCTGGCGGGCCTGGCCGCACGGGTGGCCGTGGTGGCCCGGGTGGACTTCGTCGCCTTCGCAGGCTTCGTGGCCTTCGCAGCCTTCGTGGATCTGGCGGCCTTCGCAGGCCTGGCGGCGCTGGCGGTCTTGCCGCGCGTGGTGGTTTTCGTGGGGCGCTTGGTGGTCATTGGGCGATCTCGTCGTAGCCGCGGCCGAGGAACTGGAGCAGGCACCAGCCGTGCCCGAACGGGTCGGCCAGCTGCACGATGCGGCCCCAGGCAGCCTCGCGCACCTCGCCCTCGGCGCGGGCGCCGGCAGCGAGGGCGCGGGCCAGGGCCGCGTCCAGGTCCTCGACCACGACATCCAGGTGGAGTGGGGTCCAGTGTCGGTGGTAGTCACGCCGTGCGTCGCCGGCGGCATTGGAACCGGCCGGCTTGCGCAGCAGATGGATGGGAGCCTGCGCACCCAGCATCTCCACCGCGCCATCGCCGAAACGGCGCGCGGCTGACAGCCCGAAGGCGTCGCGGTAGAACGCTTCGGCGCGGGCCAGGTCGTCGACGTCGATGTTGATCAGCAGGTGCATGGCGTCGACTTTGCGGTGCGGGTGGAACGCCGCAGCGCGGGCGCGGTCAGGCAGTTGCGACGCGCGCAGGATATCGCAGGGAAGGAGGGCCGCCTTGAGCAGGGTCAAGCCCGATGATGCGTGCCGAGATGGGCGGCTTCGGTACCCCGCAACGGAACCGGCCCGCGGGTGCGGGCCGGTTGCTGGATCAGATCTCGCGGGCCAGGCGTTCGGCCAGGCCGGTGTAGCCGGCCGGGGTCAGCGCCGCCAGGCGGGCGCGGGCATCCTCCGGGAGGTCGAGCGAGGCGATGAAGCCCCGCATGGACTCGGCGGTGATGCCCTGGCCGCGGGTCAGGGCCTTGAGCTGCTCGTAGGGGTTGGGCAGGCCGTGGCGGCGCATCACCGTCTGCACGGCTTCGGCCAGCACTTCCCAGGCCGCATCGAGGTCGGCGTCCAGGCGCTGCGGGTTCACTTCCAGCTTGCCCAGGCCCTTGGCCAGCGAATCCAGACCGACCTGGGTGTGGCCGAAGGCGGTGCCCAGGGCGCGCAGCACGGTGGAGTCGGTCAGGTCGCGCTGCCAGCGGCTGATCGGCAGCTTGGACGAGAAGTGCTCGAACAGGGCGTTGGCGATGCCGAAGTTGCCCTCGGCGTTCTCGAAGTCGATCGGGTTGACCTTGTGCGGCATGGTCGAGGAGCCGATTTCGCCTTCCTTGAGCTTCTGCTTGAAGTAGCCCAGCGAGATGTAGCCCCAGATGTCGCGGGCCAGGTCGACCAGCACGGTGTTGGCACGGCGCACCGCGTCGCCCAGTTCGGCGACGTTGTCGTGCGGCTCGATCTGGGTGGTGTAGGGATTGAACGGCAGGCCCAGCGACTCGACGAAACGCTGCGAGAACGCCGGCCAGTCCACGTCCGGGTAGCTGATCGCGTGGGCGTTGTAGTTGCCCACCGCGCCGTTGATCTTGCCGCTCAGCTCGACCGCGGCGATCTGCTTGCGCTGCCGCTCCAGGCGGGCGACCACGTTGGCGATCTCCTTGCCCAGGGTGGTGGGCGAGGCGGTCTGGCCGTGGGTGCGCGACAGCATCGGCTGGGCGGCCTGCTCGTGGGCCAGACTGCGCAGGCTGGCGGTGACGCCGTCCAGCGCCGGCAGCAGCACCTCTTCGCGGGCCTGGCGCAGCATCAGGGCGTAGGACAGGTTGTTGATGTCCTCGCTGGTGCAGGCGAAGTGCACGAACTCCAGCGCCGGGCCGAGCTCGGCGTCGTCGCGCAGCTGCTCCTTGATGAAGTACTCGACCGCCTTGACGTCGTGGTTGGTGGTGCGCTCGATCTCCTTGACCCGGGCGGCGTTGGCCACCGAGAAGCCGGTGGCGAGGTCGCGCAGGCGCTGGCGCGCGCCATCGGAGAAGGCCGGCAGTTCGGCGATGCCGGGCTCCGCGCCCAGCGCCAGCAGCCACTCGATCTCCACCCGCACGCGGGCGCGGATCAGGCCGTACTCGGAGAAGATCGGGCGCAGGGCGTCGACCTTGCCGGCATAGCGGCCGTCGAGCGGGGACAGGGCGAGCAGGGCGGAATCCGTCATGGGAGGCGGCTGGCGTGGGGAACGGAGCCGCATAGTCTAAGCCGTGCCGGCGGGACGTGCCGGGCGGGGTGGGGCTGGGGTGGGCCTGGAGCGGATCGGAACAGTGGGATGGAAGGTGCACCGGCTCCGGATGGGGCCGCCGTCCCAAGGGGGCATGGGGCATCGCGCGGCTCCGCCGTCCATGGCTCCAACGCGCGACCGCAGGCCATCCATGGCCTGCTTGCCCCATGCCCCCTTGGGACGACGGCCGCTTGCGCCTTTGGGTTTCGGACTTCGGTGGAGATAGCCCCTCTCCCTGTGGGAGTGGGTTGGGGAGAGGGCCCGTGTGCGCGTGGATCGAATCCCGACCCTCACCCTCTCCGGGCGCCCCGGAGCGCGTCGACAGGGCGCGGAAACATGCCGCCTCACCGACCGGGAAAGAGGAGGGTCGGAGACTGGAAGCTCGCGAAGACGCGGTAGCGCGGGGGCATGACGCAAGCAGCACAAGGCTGTGCTGCGCTCGCGCGTTGGAGCAGGACGCGGAGCCGCGCAATGCGTCATGCCCCCGCGCTACCGCGGCTCCCCTCCGGAGCCAGCGCTCCTGCTTGTGGACGTCCTCCCCCTCGTCGTGCAAGCGCAGCTGCGGAACAAACCTGTGCCAGGGCTGCCGACAGCGTCTTACGTGGCCGGCGCTATGCTCGGGTAATCCCATCCGCACCGGAGTTGGCCATGAGTCCTTCCCCCGCACGCCCGCGCGCGAAGTCACCCCCGAAGCGGTCGGCTGCCGCGACACCGGCGCCGCGCACGCGCGTCGAGCACGACAGCATGGGCGAGCTGCAGGTGCCGGCCGATGCGCTGTGGGGCGCGCAGACCCAGCGTGCGGTGCAGAACTTCCCGGTGTCCGGGCGTCCGATGCCGCGCGGCTTCATCCGCGCGCTGGGCCTGGTCAAGGCCGCTGCGGCCGAGGTCAATGCCGGGCTGGGCCTGCTGCCGAAGAACGTGTCCGCCGCGATCCGCGCCGCCGCGCTGGAGGTGGCCGGGGGCCGGCATGACGCCCACTTCCCGGTGGACATCTACCAGACCGGGTCGGGCACCTCGTCCAACATGAATGCCAACGAGGTGATCGCCAACCTGGCCAATGCCTCGGGCAAGGCCGGCAAGCGCGCCGTGCATCCCAACGACCACGTCAACCTGGGCCAGAGTTCCAACGACGTGGTGCCCACCGCGATCCGCGTTTCCGCGCAGCTGGCCGTGGTCGAGGACCTGCTGCCGGCGATCCGCCACCTGCGCCGAACCATCGAGAAACGCGCCCGCGAACTGCGCAAGGTGGTCAAGACCGGCCGCACCCACCTGATGGACGCCATGCCGCTGAGCTTCGGCCAGGAGTTCGGCGCCTGGGCCTCGCAGCTGAAGTCCGCCGAAGGCCGCCTGGAGGATGCGCTCAAGCGCCTGCGCCGGCTGCCGCTGGGTGGTACCGCGATCGGTAGCGGCATCAATGCCGATCCGCGCTTCGGCCAGCGTGCCGCACGCGCGCTGTCGCAGCTGGCCGGCACCCGCTTCGAGAGCGCCGAGGACAAGTTCGAGGGCCTGGCCGCGCAGGACGATGCGGTGGAGCTGTCCGGCCAGCTCAACGCGCTGGCGGTGGCGCTGATCAAGATTGCCAACGACCTGCGCTGGATGAACTCCGGGCCGTTGGCCGGGCTGGGCGAGGTGGAACTGCCGGCACTGCAGCCGGGCAGCTCGATCATGCCGGGCAAGGTCAATCCGGTGATCCCGGAGGCCACGGTGATGGCCGCGGCGCAGGTGATCGGCCACCACACCGCGATCACCGTCGCCGGCCAGACCGGCAACTTCCAGCTCAACGTGACCCTGCCGTTGATCGCGGCCAACCTGCTGGAATCCGTCCAGCTGCTGGCCAACGTGTCGCGGCTGCTGGCCGACCGCTGCATCGCCGGGCTCAAGGTGCGCGCCGACGTGGTCAGGCAGGCGCTGGACCGCAACCCGATCCTGGTCACCGCGCTCAACCCGGTGATCGGTTACGAGAAGGGCGCGGCCATCGCCAAGCAGGCCTACAAGGAAGGTCGTCCGGTACTGGAGGTGGCGATGGAGGTCACCGGCCTGCCGGCGAAGACGCTTGCGCCGTTGCTGGATCCGGCCGTGCTCGCGCGCGGCGGCATCCACGGCAAGCCGGGCGGTAGCGGGGGCTGAGCAAAAAAGAAGGCCGCTACGGGGCGGCCTGGGAATCCGTCGCGGCGCTGCCGCGACGGTTGGGGATACGCACCGGTCGCGACGCGGATCGCGGCGGGCCGGATATGTTACCGCCACGGCCGGGCCGCGGCGGCAGGTGCTACTGGCGCGAGGCGCCGCGCGCGGCCTGTTCGGCCTCGCTGGCCGGGTCGGAGCCGTGGCTGGTATCGCTGGTCCCGTTGGCATCCGCCCCGTCGTCATCGCCCAGGTCCAGGTCCGACAGGGTGAGGGTGGGGGCATTGGCGACATGTCCATCCTTGCCACAGTTGTCCACCTGGTCCTGGTCCAGTTTCGCGTAAGGGCGGAATTCCGGCACGCGCGCGGCCACCGCCTGCTGCGAGGCGTAGAGGCCAGGCATGCGCGCGCAGATCAGGGCTTCGGCCTGGGCCTCGATCTTCTTGCCTTCCGCTTCCATCCGCTGTTCGAACTCGTCGGTGCCACCGGTGAAGGCGGCCTTCAGCGCGCCCTTGGCCGCCTGCAGGCCCAGGTCCGCGCCCTGCATGCCGATGGCAACGCCGGCCTTGGCGACCTCGACGATCTCCTTGCGATAGGCCAGCAACAGCTGGCGCTGTTCCTCGTCCAGCTGCACCCGCGTGCCTTCGACCAGCAGGTCGCCCTCGGGCGTGATCTCCGCCCTCGGCAGGTCGGCCGTGCTGTCGCCGAAGTTGACCGGGGTGTGGCCCTTGCCGCCGATGGCGATGTTCTCCTTCTCCATCGAGGTCACGGCGCGCTGCATCGCGGCCTGCACGGTGCGGGTGATGAAGGAGTCGCTCTGCTGCGCAGGCGGATCGGGCGGGGCCGGGGCGTCGCGGCCGCAGCCGGCGAGGGCCATGATGGCTGCCGTGATGAGGGCGAGCATCGGGGCATTGAACCTGGTCATGGTGGCGTCCTCAGATCCGCGCGAACTCGCGCCGCATTTCAGTTTCGCAGGACTCGACCTCGTCCCGCTCCAGGGTGGCATAGGGCTGGAACTCCGGCACGCTGGCGGCCAGCGCCTGCTGCGATTCAAGCAGCGGCGGCAGGCTGCGGCACAGCTGCAGGATCCCGGGCTCCAGGGTGGTGCGGATGGTCTGCTCCAGCTGCCGTTCCAGGCGCCCGGTCATGGCGCTGAAGACCAGGCCGATCACGCTGCGGTCCACGCTCTCCAGCGCGACCTCCGCGGCCTTCTCGCCGACGTCCATGCCGGCGAGCGCAACCTCGATCACCTGGTTGCGGTAGGCCAGCAGCTGCGCGCGCTGGCGTGCATCGACCGTGACCGCCTCGCCGTCGATCAGCAGCTCGCCGTCCGGCGTGATCTCGCCGCGTGGTCCCGTACTGTCTGCTGCGTCGCTGCGCGTGCCGCCGGAGCGGAACCGCAGCGACTGGCCCAGTTCCAGGTTCTCGTCCCGCAGCTCGGCGCGGGCGGTGGCCATCTCGCGGCGGACCTCGGCGCGTGCCTCGGCCAGGCTTCCGCGCAGTTCACCGGCCGCTGCCGGCGGCGCGGCCAGGGCCGACAGCGGCAGCAGCACGGTGAGCAGCAGGGGGCGGATGCGGGATGCGGCGGACGTGCGTGCATGCATGATGCTCTCCTCGTTTCCGGGCCGGTTACTTGCGGCGGGGGAGTTCGACCTGGGGAACGTCGCGGTGGCTGACGTCGCCGCTGCCGACCCGGCTGACCTGCAGGGCCGCGGCGCCCAGCACCTCGAGGTCGCCGGAACCGATGCTGCCGACCTTGACCGTGCCGCCGATCCGCTCCAGCTCGGCGTCGCCGGAGCCGATCGAACCGATCTCCACGTTGCCGCCAGCGTCTTCCAGTTCGAAGTCGCCGGAGCCGATGCTGCCGACCTCGACATCGCCACGGATGCCGGACGCCTTGACGTCGCCCGATCCGATTGCCAGCACCTTCAGCGCTCCGGCGCGGACCACCTCGAGATCGCCCGAACCGACCTTGCCGGTCACCAGGCCGCGCACGTCGCGCACCCTGGCGTCGCCGGAGCCGACATCGGCGCTGGCGCGGGCGCCACCGTCGAGGAACACGTCTCCGGAACCGACCACCAGCTGCACCAGGACGTCGTCCGGCACGGTGCCGGCCAGGTCCATCCAGACGTCGGACTGCGGGCGCAGGCCCAGCAGCTTCCAGTCCGGACCGCGCGCGCTCACCACCAGGGTGTCGCCCTCGCGCTTCTGCACCAGCTCCAGCGCGGCCAGGGCCTCGCTGGAAGGAGCGCAGGCGCGGCCGGTGATGCGGTGCTGGCCGGCGGCGGCAGCGGCCAGGCGCAGCGTGTGCTGGGCGGTTTCCACGCGCACCGTGCGCACGCCGTCCAGGTCCAGCTGCAGGTCGCGCGCCTCGGACTTGTCGCAGCGCTTTTCAGCCAGGGCGGTGCCGGGAACGATGGCCAGGCACAGCAGCAGGGGAAGCAGGTTCCGCATGTCGGTTCTCCGTTGGATGCGCGCCGGGGTCAGGCTTCGTCGCGCCAGCGGCGCAGCGGGATGGCGGCGGCGATCAGGCCCACGCCGACGGCCACGCCGATCCACAGGTCCCAGGTGCCCAGCACGTGCCAGTTGCTGGCCTCGTTCAACAGCCTGACGATCACCTGGCTCGGGTCATCGACGTTGATGTTCTGCAGGTTCTCGATGTCGCGCAGGGCACGGGTGCCCGGCATCACGCTCATCAGTCCGCGGTACACCGCCGCGTACCAGATCGCGCCCAGCGGCAGTTCCAGCGACGGCACCACGCGGCCGGCGGTGAAGCCGAGGATGCTGATCATCACGCAGCCCAGCACCGGGACCACCACCGCCCACAGGAACGGCTTGCTTCGCACCAGGGCCGAGCAGAACATCAGCCAGCCGACCGCCGGCAGCATCCACAGCATGTCCAGCGGCACGGTCGCCAGCATGTGCCCGGCGACGGTGAACGGGTGCGAGTGGGTGAACAGGGCGCTGGTGCCGGGCAGGTTGCCGGCCAGCATGGTCACAGCGGCGACCAGCCACAGGATCACGCCCACGACCAGGCCGATGGCCAGCGACATCAGCGGCGCCAGCAGCAGGGCCCAGGCGGCCTTGGACAGTACGGTCTGGGTATCGGAGACCGGCAGCGACTTCCAGAACAGGGCGCTGCGGTCGCGGCGGTCGTCGTACAGGCTGCCGAGGGCATAGAAGAACACCACGAAGCCCAGCACCGTGCCGGTCATGCTGCAGCCGGTCATCAGCAGGCCGTCGGCGGTAGCGCCCACGGCGCCGAGGTAGGCGGCCATGTTGGTGACCGCCTCATTGGCCTCCGAGCGTGACTGGATCGCGGTGGCGATGGCCAGCAGCGAGGCCATGACGACGGCGATGCCGCCGGTGATCACCGGGGCCCACAGGAAGCCGCCACGGTTCTCCCAGAACTCGCGGCGCAGCAGCCAGCCGAAGGTCCGGTTCCAGCGGTTGCCGGCGAAGTTTGCGGCAATGGCATTCATGCGTAGGTTCCTTTCATCAGGGCCACGAACAGGTCGGCAAGTCCGGGATTGCGGACCTCGCCGAGGGCGGCGGCGCGTTCCGGCGCCAGGCCGTCGAACAGGAAAACGGACTTGCCGAAGGGCAGGGCGCGCTCGTCGACCGGGCCGAGGGCACGCGCCTCGGCGGCGCGGTCGGCGCCGACCAGGACCTCGCTGTAGCGCTCGGCCAGGTGTTCCATCTCGGCCGACAGCACGATCCGGCCATCGCGGATGAACAGCACGTCGGTGAGGATGTTCTCGATCTCCTCGACCTGGTGGGTCGTGACCAGGATGGTCTTCTGTTCGTCGAAGTAGTCCTCCAGCAGGCGCTGGTAGAACTGCTTGCGGTAGAGGATGTCCAGGCCCAGGGTGGGCTCGTCCAGCACCAGCAGGCGCGCGTCGATGGCCATCACCAGGGCCAGGTGCAGCTGCACGATCATGCCCTTGGACATCTCGCGCACCCGCAGCTTCGGGTCCAGTTTGGTGTTGGCCAGGAAGCGCTCGCACTTGGCGCGGTCGAAGCGCGGATGCACGCCGGCGACGAAGTCGATCGCCTCGCGCACCCGCATCCAGCGCGGCAGCACCGCCACGTCGGCGATGAAGCAGACCTGGTTCATCAGTTCGTCGCGCTGGGTGCGCGGGTCCAGCCCCAGCACGCTCAGCTCGCCCTCGAAGCGGGTCAGGCCGAGGATCGCCTTGAGCGCGGTGGTCTTGCCCGCTCCGTTGGGGCCGATCAGGCCGACGATGCGGCCCGCGCCGATGTCGAAATCGGCGCCGGCGACCGCGAGCTTGTGCTTGTAGGCCTTGCGCAGGCCGCGCGCGGACACGACCGGCGCGGCAGCGGTTGCAGACGTTGCATTCATGTCAGTTCTTCCCCACGGACTCGAGCAGTTCCTGTGCCGACAGGCCGAGGCGCTGGATGCGCTCGACGACCGCGGGCCATTCCTCGGTGAGGAAGCGTTCGCGTTCGCTGCTGCGCAGCTTCCGCGAGGCCTCCTCGGTGACGAACATGCCCAGGCCACGGCGTTTCTCGACCAGTCCCTCGTCGGCCAGTTCCTGGTAGGCGCGGGAGACGGTGATCGGGTTGAGCTGGTATTCGGCCGCCACCTGGCGGACCGAGGGCAGGGCATCGCCCGGTTTGAGGATTCCGTCGAGCATCATGGCGATCACGCGCTCCTTCAATTGACGGTAGATCGGAGCTCCGTCGCTCCACTGGATGTCGCTCATTCGGTCAGCTCCGGGTGCGCAGCGCCTGCGCAAAGGAGAAATAGGGCATGGACAGCGACGCGCGGAGCCGGTGGGCCGGGCGCTCCGTCGCTGCTTCCAGCTCGGCTTCGGCACGCTCCATCACGGCCTCGGCGGAGCCATAATCACCCCCACGTCCCTGATGGGCGGGTAGCAGCCAGGCCAAGGTCCACAGGGCCATGGCAGCGCCCGACGCGACGAGCCAGGAATGGCGACCTGCGTAGGTAGTGCGGTTCATGGTGCTCCCTGCTTTGGGTGACTGGTGTTGTATTCAACTATAACACCTACACACGGGATGTCAAACGCCGGTTACCCCAACTGATGGCCTATGCCAGGCCACGACCCCAGGAGTTCAGAAAGATGTCCAGGTGGCTGATTGCATTGGGTTTGATGATGACGGGGCCGGGCGCGGCCCTGGCCGCGGGCGCCGACCTGCTGGACCTTGAGTACCGGCCGCTGGCCTCGCGCAGCCCGGTGAACCTGGCCGAGCGCCACGCCGGGCAGGTGCTGCTGGTGGTCAATACCGCCAGCAAGTGCGGCTTCACCCCCCAGTACGAGGGCCTGGAGGCGCTGCAGAAGCGCTATGCCGCCCGCGGTTTCTCGGTGGTCGGCTTCCCGTCCAACGATTTCCGCGGCCAGGAGCCGGGCGACGAGGCCCAGATCCAGGAGTTCTGCACCCTGACCTACGGGGTGGAGTTCCCCATGTACGAGAAGGTGCACGTGATCGGCGAGGAGGCCACGCCGCTTTACCGCCGCCTGGCCGCCGCCACCGGCGTGCAGCCGGGCTGGAACTTCCACAAGTACCTGGTGTCGCGGGGCGGGCGGGTGGTCGGCAACTGGCCGAGCAAGGTCGAGCCGGGCGACCCGGCGCTGGTGGCCGCGATCGAGCGCGAACTGGCCCGCCCGGCACCGCGCGGGGCCGCCGCCGGCACGCGCTGACCGCCGTCGCCGCGCGTGCGACAATGCGCCCGGACCGGCCATGCGCCGGCAAACGATCCACCTCATTGGAAAGGTAACGAATGAACAACCGCATGCGCGGCGCGCTGGCGTCGCTGGTGATGGGAGCGAGCGTCATGACTGGCGCGGCGATGGCCCAGGACAAGGCCACGCTGGCGACCGAGAAGGACAAGGTCAGCTATGCCGTGGGCCTGGACGTGGCCAGCTCGTTCGAGCCGCTGGCCCCGCATGTCGACCTGGATGCCATGCAGCGCGCCGTCGCCAATGCCTTCGCCGGCAAAGAGCCGCTGCAGTCCGAGGAGCAGGCCCGCGCCACCGACGCCGCCCTGCGCACCGCCCTGGCGGCGCGTGCCGGCCAGCGCGTCCCGGGCATGGCCCCGGGCGCCGAGCCGCCGGTTCCGCCGGCCGAGCAGGTCGGCCTGCTGGTCGGCGACCGCATGGTCGGCCCCTCGCTGGCCCCGCTCAAGGACGACATCGACCTGGCCGTGCTGATGCAGGCCGTGCGTACCGCCTTCGCCAAGGGCACCCCGCTGATGACCCAGGACGAGGCCGCTGCCGCCGTGCAGGGCTACCTGGTGCGCAAGCAGCAGGCCCAGGCCGAGAACAACCGCAGCCAGGGTGCCGCGTTCCTGGCCGAGAACCGCAAGCAGAAGGGCGTGATCACCACCCCGTCTGGCCTGCAGTACATGGTCCTGCGCCAGGGCAACGGCCCGCGCCCGATGCCCAGCGACACCGTCCGCGTGAACTACGAGGGCAAGCTGCTGGACGGCACCGTGTTCGACAGCTCCTACACCCGGGGCGAGCCCGCCGTGTTCCCGCTGGGCAACGTGATCGCCGGCTGGACCGAGGGCGTGGCGTTGATGCCGGTCGGTGCCAAGTACCGCTTTTGGATCCCGTCCGACCTGGCCTACGGCGCCAACGGCGCTCCGGGCGGCGTGATCGGTCCGGACGCGACCCTGACCTTCGACGTCGAGCTGCTCGACATCGCCCGCTGAGGCAGGGCACGGCCACGCCGCGACCGCGGCGTGGCCAGTATTCGCCGGTGCACGCGCGCCGGCAGGGAACGGCAAGACATGCAGTACGGGCAGGACGAACTCGAGCAACGCCTGGTTGAACTGGAAACGCGGCTGGCGTTCCAGGAGCAGGCGCTGTCGGACATGAGCGAGGCGCTGGCCGAGGCGCGCCTGGAGCGCACCCGCACCGACGCGCTGCTGCAGGCGGTGCTGGCCGACCTGCGCGGCCTGCGCGGCGCGCTGTACTCCGATCCCGGCAGCGAACCGCCGCCGCCTCACTACTGATCCGACGAACGCGCGGCGGCCACGCCGCCGCCACGCATGCCGGGCCCGCGCCCGACCGAAGACATGACCGACAGCCTCCGCGACCAGCTCCTCACCCTCGGCTTCAAGGCGCCCGAGCCCGAACGCCGCCCGCAGCCGCGCAGGGATGGCGGCGGCAAGCCGCGCCCGCAGCATCCGTCCGGCAACCGCAAGGGCGGGCCGCAGGGGCAAGGTGGCCGTGGCCGCGACGCCGGCCAGAAGCCGGGCCAGCGCCGCGACGCCGCGCCCCAGCGCAAGCCGGCCAGCGAGATGGACCTGGGCAAGGCCTGGGCGCTACGCGCGCAGCAGGAGAAGCAGGAGCGGCTCGAGGCCGAGCAGCGCCGCCAGGAAGAGGCGCGCCAGCGGCGCGAGGCGCGGGCCAGGCTGGAGGAGCTGCTGAAGGACAAGGTGCTCAACGACGAGGCGGCCGACATCGCCCGCCACTTCGAGTACGGCGGCAAGATCAAGCGTGTCTACGTCAACGCCGAACAGCTGCGCAGGCTCAACGCCGGCGAGCTGGGCGTGATCCAGCTCAACGGCCGCTACATCCTGGTTGAAGGGGCGGTGCTGGCCCAGGCCGAGCAGATCTTCCCGCAGGCCGTGGCGCTGAAGGTCGATCCCAACGCCACCGCGGAAGAGGATCCCTACGCCGATCCGCGCTACCAGGTCCCCGACGACCTGGTCTGGTGATCCGCGCGGCCGCTGGCCGCGCTTCCACATGGATCCACCCGCGAGCTTGCCGGCGCCCATGCCGGACGGCTAGCCTGCGTGGCCTATGGACAAGCCTCTGCGGGTACTCATTCACGGCGCTTCCGGGCGCATGGGCCGGGCCTTGCTGCGACTGGCAGCTGAAGCGCCGGAGCGCTGGCAGGTGGTCGCCGCCGTCACCGGGCGGGCGCCGCTGCAGCGGGTTGTGGAGGGAATCCCGCAGTTCGCCGCCGCCGAGCTCTCCGGCGTGCCCGACTACGACGTGGCCATCGACTTCAGCCTGCCGCAGGGCTTCGACCCGGTGCTGGTGCAGTGCGTCAAGCGCGGGCGGGCGCTGGTGTCCGGTACCACCGGCATCTCCGATGCCCAGCGCCAGGCCCTGGAGGGTGCCGCTGGCTCGATCCCGGTGCTGTGGGCCTCGAACTTCAGCGTCGGCGTGGCCGTGCTCAATGCCCTGGTCGAGCAGGCCGCGCGCGCGCTCGAGGGCTGGGATTGCGACATCCTCGAGCAGCACCACGTCCACAAGAAGGATGCGCCGTCCGGCACCGCCCTGACCCTGGGCGAGTCCGCCGCCCGCGGCGGCGCCGGGCCGCGTTACGCGAGCCTGCGCGCCGGCGACATCGTCGGCGAGCATACGGTGCAGTTCGCCGGGCAGGGCGAGCGTATCGAGCTGGTCCACCGCGCCACCAACCGCGACATCTTCGCCCGCGGCGCGCTGCAGGCCGCGAGCGTGCTCGCGGGCCGCCCGCCGGGCCTGTACACCATGCGGGGCCTGCTTTTCGGGCAGGACTGAGTCACCCGGGAAACCATTCGCCAGGTAAACGGCGGCGTTCCCTTTTGGGGGCGTCGCCGGTACAATTCCCGCTCGCCTGTTACCCCCATGCCCGGACCGGAGAGATGCCAGTCCGCGGTTTTTTGCAGCCTGCCTCTGGCGGGCCGGCGACAGGGCTCCTCCACCTGAAGGCGAACGACGTGACCCATCCCGCAATCCTCGTCCTCGAAGACGGCACCGTGTTCGAGGGCGAATCCGTAGGCGCCAGTGGCCTGGCCGTGGGTGAAGTGGTGTTCAACACCGCCATGACCGGCTACCAGGAGATCGTGACCGATCCGTCCTATGCGCGCCAGCTGGTCACCTTGACCTATCCCCACATCGGCAACACCGGCTGCACCGGGCAGGACGACGAGGCCGCCAAGGTCTGGTCGGCCGGCCTGATCGTGCGCGACGTCCCGCGACGTCCCAGCAACTGGCGCAGCGAGGCTCCGCTGCAGGACTGGCTGGCCGCCCGCGGCGTGGTCGCCATCGCCGGCATCGACACCCGCAAGCTGACCCGCCTGCTGCGCGAGCGCGGCGCCCAGAACGGCGCGCTGATGGCAGGCGAGGGCATCGACGTCGAGACCGCGCTGGAAGCGGCGCGCAAGTTCCCAGGCCTGAAGGGCATGGACCTGGCCCAGGTGGTCAGCACCACCGAGCGCTACGCCTGGACCGAGGGCCAGCTGGACCTGGACGCCAACGCCTTCGTGACCGCGGAGAAGAAGTTCCGCGTGGTGGCCTACGACTTTGGCATGAAGACCAACATCCTGCGCATGCTCGCCGAGCGCGGCTGCGAAGTGACCGTGGTGCCGGCGAAGACCCCGGCCGCCGAGGTGCTGGCGCTCGACCCGGACGGCGTGTTCATGTCCAACGGGCCTGGCGATCCGGAGCCGTGCGACTACGCGATCGCGGCGATCCGCGAGTTCGTGGCCAGGAAGGTCCCGCTGTTCGGCATCTGCCTGGGCCACCAGCTGCTGGCCCTGGCCGCCGGCGCGCGCACCATGAAGATGGCCAACGGCCACCATGGCGCCAACCACCCGGTGCAGGACCTTGACACCGGTCGCGTGCTGATCACCTCGCAGAACCACGGTTTCGCGGTGGACGAGGCCAGCCTGCCGGCCAACGTGCGCGTCACCCACCGCTCGCTGTTCGACGGCACCAACCAGGGCATCGAGCTGACCGACGCACCGGCGTTCTCGTTCCAGGGCCACCCGGAAGCCTCGCCGGGCCCGCACGACGTATCGCCCCTGTTCGACCGCTTCGTGGCGTCGATGGCGGCCTGACCGCCCCTCGACACGCCTACCGGCCCGGGAGCCGCAGCCACCAGGCGCGCTCCCCGCAATCCAGAGAACGAAATGCCCAAGCGCAGCGACATAAAGACCATCCTCATCATCGGCGCCGGCCCGATCGTCATCGGCCAGGCCTGCGAGTTCGACTATTCGGGCGCGCAGGCGTGCAAGGCGCTGCGCGAGGAGGGCTACCGGGTGGTGCTGGTCAACAGCAACCCGGCCACGATCATGACCGACCCGGACACCGCCGACGCGGTGTACATCGAGCCGATCAACTGGCAGACGGTCGAGAAGATCATCGCCAAGGAGAAGCCCGACGCGCTGCTGCCCACCATGGGCGGCCAGACCGCGCTCAACTGCGCCCTGGACCTGGCCGACAACGGCGTGCTCGAGAAGTACAACGTCGAGCTGATCGGCGCCAAGCGCGAAGCCATCCGCATGGCCGAGGACCGCGAGCTGTTCCGCGTGGCCATGCAGGAGATCGGCCTGGAGTGCCCGAAGGCCGAGGTGGCCAGGAGCTTCGAGCAGGCGGTGGAGATCCAGGCCAAGGTCGGCTACCCGACCATCATCCGTCCGTCCTTCACCCTGGGTGGCAGCGGCGGCGGCATCGCCTACAACCGCGAGGAGTTCGAGGAGATCGTCAAGCGCGGCCTCGAGCTGTCGCCGGTGCACGAGGTGCTGGTCGAGGAATCGGTGCTGGGCTGGAAGGAGTTCGAGATGGAGGTGGTCCGCGACACCGCGGACAACTGCATCATCGTCTGCTCGATCGAGAACCTGGACCCGATGGGCGTGCACACCGGTGACTCGATCACCGTGGCCCCGGCGCAGACCCTGACCGACAAGGAATACCAGCGCCTGCGCGACGCCTCGATCGCGGTGCTGCGCAAGATCGGCGTGGATACCGGCGGCTCGAACGTGCAGTTCGGCATCAACGCCCAGACCGGCCGCGTGGTCGTGATCGAGATGAATCCGCGCGTGTCGCGTTCCTCGGCACTGGCCTCCAAGGCCACCGGCTTCCCGATCGCCAAGGTCGCGGCCAAGCTGGCGGTGGGCTACACCCTGGACGAGCTGAAGAACGAGATCACCGGCGGCAAGACCCCGGCCTCGTTCGAGCCGGCGATCGACTACGTGGTCACCAAGATCCCGCGCTTCGCCTTCGAGAAGTTCCCGCAGGCCGATTCGCGCCTGACCACCCAGATGAAGTCGGTGGGCGAGGTGATGGCCATGGGCCGCACCTTCCGCGAGTCGGTGCAGAAGGCCCTGCGCGGCCTGGAGACCGGCAAGGTCGGTTTCGACCCGACCGGCCTGGACCTGGCGGACGAGGAAGACCTGGCCACCCTGCGCCGCGAGCTCAAGGCTCCCGGCCCGGAGCGCCTGTTCTACGTGGCCGACGCCTTCCGCGCCGGCATGGGCGTGGAGGAGATCCACGCGCTGTCCTTCATCGACCCGTGGTTCCTGGACCAGATCGAGGAGATCATCCAGGAGGAGAAGCGCGTGGCCGCCGAAGGCCTGGCTTCGCTGGACGCCGCGCGCCTGCGCAAGCTCAAGCGCGACGGCTTCTCCGACGCCCGCATGGCCCAGCTGGCCGGCACCAACGAGGCCGCGATCCGCGCCCTGCGCCGCGCGCACAAGGTGCGTCCGGTGTACAAGCGCGTGGACTCCTGCGCCGCCGAGTTCGCCACCAGCACCGCCTACCTGTACTCGACCTACGAGGACGAGTGCGAGGCCAACCCGAGCGACCGCGAGAAGATCATGATCCTGGGCGGCGGTCCGAACCGCATCGGCCAGGGCATCGAGTTCGACTACTGCTGCGTCCACGCCGCACTCGCCCTGCGCGAGGACGGCTACGAGACCATCATGGTCAACTGCAACCCGGAGACGGTCTCCACCGACTACGACACTTCCGACCGCCTGTACTTCGAGCCGCTGACCCTCGAGGACGTGCTGGAGATCGTCGAGCTGGAGCAGCCGAAGGGCGTGATCGTGCAGTACGGCGGCCAGACCCCGCTCAAGCTCGCCCGCGCGCTGGAAGCCAACGGCGTGCCGGTGATCGGCACCAGCCCGGACTCGATCGACCTGGCCGAGGACCGCGAGCGCTTCCAGCAGCTGGTCGAGAAGCTGGGCCTGAAGCAGCCGCCGAACCGCACCGCGCGCACCGCCGACGAGGCGCTGGCCCTGGCCCGCGAGATCGGCTACCCGCTGGTCGTGCGCCCGAGCTACGTGCTTGGCGGTCGCGCCATGGAGATCGTGTACGGCGAGTCCGACCTGGCCCGCTACGTGCGCGACGCGGTGAAGGTCTCCAACGACTCGCCGGTGCTGCTGGACCGCTTCCTGGACAACGCGGTCGAGGTCGACGTCGACCTGATCGCCGACGCCGAGGGCAACACCCTGATCGGCGGCGTGATGGAGCACATCGAGGAAGCCGGCGTGCACTCGGGCGACTCGTCCTGCTCGCTGCCGCCGTACTCGCTGTCGCAGGCGACCCAGGCCGAGCTGCGTCGCCAGGTGGTCGAGCTGGCCAAGGGCCTCAATGTCGTCGGCCTGATGAACACCCAGTTCGCGATCCAGACCAACGAGGAAGGCGAAGACACCGTCTACCTGCTGGAAGTGAACCCGCGCGCCTCGCGCACCGTGCCGTTCGTGTCCAAGGCCACCGGCGTGCAGCTGGCCAAGATCGCCGCGCGCTGCATGGCCGGCCGCAGCCTGGCCGAGCAGGGCGCCACCAGGGAAGTGGTCCCGGCCTACTACTCGGTGAAGGAAGCGATCTTCCCGTTCGCCAAGTTCCAGGGTGTGGACCCGATCCTGGGCCCGGAGATGCGTTCCACCGGCGAGGTGATGGGCGTGGGCCGCAGCTTCGGCGCGGCCATGGCGCGCGCGCAGGAGGCCGGCGGCATCAGGGCCCCGCAGCCGGGCAAGGCGTTCGTCTCGGTCCGCGATCCGGACAAGAAGCGCGTGCTGCCGGTGGCGAAGGCCCTGGTCGAGCGCGGCTTCAGCATCGTCGCCACCCGCGGCACCGCGCAGTGGCTGGAAGAGAACGGCGTGGCCTGCACGGTGATCAACAAGGTCGCCGAAGGCCGCCCGCACATCGTCGACTCGATCAAGAACGGCGAGATTGCCTACATCGTCAACACGACCGAAGGCCGTGCGGCGATCTCCGACTCGTTCTCGATCCGCCGCGAGGCCCTGCAGCAGCGCGTCACCTATTCGACCACCGTCGCCGGCGCCAAGGCGCTGGTGCATTCGCTTGAATTCCGCGGGACCGGCCCGGTCTGGTCGCTGCAGGAGCTGCACAAGGAGCTGCAATCGTGAGAGCCCCCATGACCCTGAAAGGCGCCCAGCGCCTGCGCGAGGAGCTTGACCACCTCAAGACGGTCAAGCGTCCGGAAGTGATCGCGGCCATCGCCGAGGCGCGTGGCCACGGCGACCTCAAGGAGAACGCCGAGTACCACGCCGCGCGCGAGCAGCAGGGCTTCATCGAAGGCCGGATCAAGCAGCTGGAGAGCGAGCTGTCGCACGCCGACCTGATCGACGTGACCAAGCTCAATGCCGGCAGCAAGGTGGTGTTCGGCGCCACCGTGACCTTGGCCGACGTCGAGACCGACGAGGAAGTGCGCTACCAGATCGTTGGCGACCTGGAGGCCGACATCAAGCAGGGCCTGATCGCGATCTCCTCGCCGGTGGCGCGTGCGCTGATCGGCAAGGAGGAGGGCGATGCGATCGTGATCGACGCTCCCGCCGGCCAGCGCGAGTACGAGATCGTCAGCGTCGAGTACCTGGGCTGAGCCACCGGCGATGACCGCCATCGCGCTGCTGCTGCCGGCCCGGGCGAGGTTGCCCGGCGAGCTGCCCCCGGTCGCCGCGCGCGCCTGCGGGCGGGCCGACCGCGAGCAGCTCGAGGGCGGCAGCCGCGCCCAGCTGCGCCGCCATTTCCGCCTCACCCCCGACCACTGGCCGGTCGCCGCGTTGACCCGCCGCGCCGATGCCGGCAGCGATGCCGGCGATTCGCTGTGGCTGCGCGCCGATCCGGCGCACGTGGCGCCCGACCTCAACGGCGTCCGCCTGCTGGGCTGGGGCGAGGGCCTGGGCATGGACGTGCTGGACGCGCAGGCGCTGCTGCCGATCCTGCGTCCGCTGTTCGGCGATGCTGGCTTCGAGCTGGATGCCCCGCATCCGGCGCGCTGGTACCTGCGCATGCCGCCCGGCACCCCGCTGCCGGAGTTCACCGCGCCGGAGGATGCGGTCGGCGACGACCTGTTCGCCGCGCTGCCGCAGGGCGAGGATGCGGTCGCGCGCCGCTGGCGTGCACTGATCACCGAGGTCCAGATCGCCCTGCACCAGCATCCCTGGAACCGTGCCCGGGTCGACCATGGCCGGGTCGCGGTCAATTCGCTGTGGTTCTGGGGCGCCGGCGTCGCGCCGGACAGCGTGCAGTCCGGCTACATGAACGTGCGTAGTCCCGATCCGCTGCTGCAGGCCCTGGCCGGCGAGTCCGGTGCCGCGATCGCCGCGCCTGCGGCCGATGCGCCGCGCGGTGCGATCGGCGACAGCCTGGTCGACCTGCGCCACCTGCGTTCGCTCGAGGTGCTGGGCAGCCAGGTGCTGCCGCCGCTGCTGGCGTCGATGGAGCGCGACGAGTTCGACACCCTGCTGCTGGATTTCGAGGACGGCACCCGGCTGCACCTGCGCCGCGGCCAGCGCTGGCGGTTCTGGCGCGGCCCGCTGCGCACGCTGGAAGCATGACCGCTGCATCCCGGCCCGCATGACCCCGGCCGCACCCCGCATCCGCCGCCGCGATCCGGTCACCCCGGGCGAGTCCTGGCCCGGAAACGTGCCGCCGCTGCTGCGCCGTATCTATGCCGCGCGCGGCGCCGACCGCTTCGAGCTGGCGCGCCCGCGCCTGTCCGACCTGCTGCCGCCGGATGCGCTGGGTGGCCTGGCGGCGGCGCTGGAGCTGCTCGCCGCGGCCATCCGCGACGGCCGCCATATCGTGGTGGTCGGCGACTTCGACTGCGACGGCGCCACCGCCTGCGCCGTGGGCGTGCGCGGCCTGCGGATGCTCGGCGCCAAGCGGGTCTCGCACGCGGTGCCCAACCGCATGGTCCACGGCTATGGCCTCTCGCCGGCGCTGGTGGACGAACTGGCCGCGCTGCAGCCGGAACTGCTGGTCACCGTGGACCACGGCATCGCCTGCCATGCCGGCGTCGCCGCGGCGCGCGCGCGCGGCTGGCAGGTGCTGGTCACCGACCACCACCTGCCGGGCCAGCAGTTGCCGCCGGCCGATGCCATCGTCAATCCGAACTGCGCCGGCGACGCCTTCCCGAGCAAGTGCCTGGCCGGCGTGGGCGTGATCTTCTACGTGCTGGTGGCGCTGCGCCGGCACCTGCGCCAGGCCGGTGCGTTCCCGCAGGGCGAGCCCGACCTGTCGACCCTGCTGGACCTGGTCGCGGTCGGCACCATCGCCGACCTGGTGCCGCTGGATGCGAACAACCGCGCCCTGGCCGCCGCCGGGCTGCGCCGCCTGCGCGCGGGCCAGGGCTGTGCAGGGCTGCGTGCGCTGGTCGAAGTCTGCGGCCGCGACATGGCCTGCCTGACCGCCGCGGACATCGGCTTCGCGGTCGGCCCGCGGCTCAATGCTGCGGGCCGGCTCGAGGACATGGCCCTGGGCATCGAGTGCCTGCTCACCGACGACCCGGCACGGGCGCGCGAGCTGGCCGGCATCCTCAACGACATCAACGCCGAACGCCGCGCCGTGCAGCAGGCGATGACCGACGATGCCGAGGCCGCGCTGTCCCGCGCACGGATCGGCGAGGGCGCGCCGCCGCTGGCGCCGTGCCTGTTCGACCCGGAATGGCATCCCGGCGTGGTCGGGCTGGTGGCCTCGAAGATGAAGGAGCGCCTGCACCGCCCGGTGCTGGCCTTCGCCCCGGCCGAGCCTGGCGCGCAGGTGCTGCGCGGTTCGGCCCGATCGATCCCGGGCTTCCATATCCGCGACGCGCTGGCGGCGGTGGATGCGCGCCACCCCGGCCTGGTCCAGCGCTTCGGCGGCCACGCCATGGCCGCCGGCCTGACCCTGGACCTGGCCAACCTGCCGGCGTTCGAACAGGCCTGGCTGGCGCATGCGCAGGCGGCGCTGGACGACGGCCTGCTGCAGGCGGAGCTGCTGAGCGACGGGGAGCTGCTGCCGCAGGAGTTCGACCGTTTCCACGCCGAGGCGCTGCGCGATGGCGGGCCGTGGGGACAGGGCTTCCCCGAGCCGCTGTTCGATGGCCATTTCGAGGTGCTGGAGTGGCGCCCGATCGGCGAACGCCACCTGCGCCTGCGGCTGCGCCATCCCGAACGGCGCGAGCCGCTGGCGGCGATCCACTTCGGCGGCTGGCAGGGCGGTGCGCCGGCGCCGCACTTGCACCTGGCCTACCGCCTGCAGCCGGACGACTACCGCGGCGGCGCCGCGGTGCAGCTGGTGGTCGAGCACGCCGCGCCGGCCTGAGCCGCGACCGGTGCCGCACGCTCGCGGTACCGCAACCCGAACAGCGGCCGCAGCGGCGGCACCCGGCGGATGACCTCGTAGGCGGCGAAGCAGGCGCCGAACGCCAGCACCACCAGCAGCGGGCCTTCCAGCAGCGGGTGCAGCGCCAGCGGCTTGAGGTTGTGCGCGGCGACCACGATCAGCGTCTGGTGGAGGATGTAGACCGGGAATACCGCCGGCACCAGGTAGCGCAGCAGCGGGCCGTCGCCCGGCGCCAGCCGCCGCGCGAAGCCCAGCACCGCCACGATCGCGCACCACTGGTCCACGCCCCAGGCCACGCGCATCGCCATGCGCAGCGCCTCGGGCGGATCGCTGTCCGCATAGGCGTGCATGTAGCCGGCCAGCGCGGCCCAGGTGGCGAGCCACGCCAGCAGCGCCGGCCAGCGCAGGCGTTCGGCTGCACCCCAGAAGCCGGCGCTGCGCGCCACCAGGAATCCGAGCAGGAACACGCCGAAGTACTGCACGTGGTTGTACCAGTCGTCCACCAGTGCATGGGTCGAGCCGAAACGGCCGACCAGCAGCAGCCGCGCCAGGGCCAGCGCCAGCGCCGGCCACAACAGCAGGCCCCAGCCCGACAGCGCCCGCCCAAGGACAGGAGCGGTGCGCTCCAGCAGGGGCCGGGCGAGGCGCCAGAGCAGCCACAGCGCCACGGTGTAGACCCACAGGTAGGCCACGAACCACAGGTGGTTCCAGGTCGGCAGGACCAGGCAGCCTTCAGGCCCGCAGAAGCCCTGGTCGCCATGCAGGTAGCGACCCCAGAACGCGAGGAAACCGTCGTGGTAGCCGCCGGGCAGCTTCTCCACGACTTCGTAGTAGGACTGCGGGACCACGACCACGGCCATTCCGAACAGCAGCGGCACCAGCAGCCGCCAGGAGCGTGCGCCTAGGAACCTGGCCCGGCCGCCGCCGGTCTCGGCCTGGCGCCGGGCCCGGGCCAGCAGGAAGGCGGTGGCCACGCCGGAGACCAGGAACAGCAGAGACAGCCGCCAGGGTGCGGTGAGCATCATCGCCGGCTCCAGCGCGTGGCTGGCGAAGGGGCTGTTCACGTGCCAGTCCCAGGTCACGTAATACATGCCCACGTGGTACAGGACGAGCAGGCCGAAGGCGCAGACCCGCACCCAGTCCAGGTCGTGGCGACGGGTGGCGGGAAGGGTGGTGCTGGAGGTCGGCGTATCCATGGCGGCTCCGGGGTCGAGGCCGGCAAGGCTCGCACCGGCGCGGCCGTGGCCGGCACGCAGGGTGACGAGTCGACCGCCCGCCGGGACGGATCGCGGGCTGGCAGGGACGAACCGGGGCCGGCCGGCGGGACACGGTGGCTAGAATGCGCCGATGCCGAACCAGCCCCTGTCCTACCAGCGCTACCTCCCCTGGAAACCCTGGGTTGAGGCGGGGCTGTGGACCGCGCTGATCCTGGCCAACTTCCTCGGCAACAGCCTGACCACCCTGATCGACCTGCGCCGCCTGGGCGCCGGTTCGGCGTCCTGGGAGCCGGTGGTGTGGGAGGGCTCCAGCGCGCTGGTGTGGCTGCTGGTGCTGGTCCCCGGCGTGGCCTGGTTCACCGGCCGCTTCCCCTTCTACTGGCACCGGCTGTGGCGGCGGCTGGCGCTGTATGCCGTCGCCAGCGTGGTGCTGTGCCTGGTCCACGTGCTGGCCATGGTCGGCCTGCGCGAGCTGGCCTACGCCGCGATGGGCGCTGACTACGACTTCGGCCCCTGGCCGCGCGGCCTGGCCTACGAGTACCTCAAGGACGCACGCGACTTCGCCGCCATGGTGGTGCTGATGGAGGGCTACCGGTTCCTGATGCGGCGCTGGCAGGGCGAGGCCAGCCTGCCGGGTAGCGGCGTGGAGGACGACGGCCCGGCGGCCGGGCCCGCGCCGCGGCCGGAGCGGTTCCTGGTGCGCAAGCTGGGCCGCGAGTTCCTGGTGGCGATCGACGAGATCGAGTGGCTGCAGGCCTCGGGCAACTACGTGAACCTGCGCGTGCGTGGCCGCGATTACCCGCTGCGCAGCACCCTGGCCCGGGTCGAGGAGCAGCTGGACCCGGGCCGCTTCGCCCGGATCCACCGCAGCCACGTGGTCGCCCTGTCCCAGGTCGCCTCGATCGAGCCGCTGGACAGTGGCGACGCGCGCGTCCACCTGAAGGACGGCAGCGTACTGCCGTGCAGCCGCCGCTACCGCCAGGCCCTGCGCGAGCGCTTCGACGCGCAGGGCTGAGCGGTCGCGGTCAGGGCAGCTCGGGTTGCAGGCCCACGCCGAGCCGGTTCCAGGCCTGGATCAGGGCCGCGGCCATCGTCAGGGTGGCGATGCCGGCATCGTCGAAGTGCGCCTTCAGCGCCTCGTAGGTGGCATCGGCCGGCGCGCCGGAGGGCAGGGTGGTCAGCGCCTCGGCCCAGGCCAGTGCGGCGCGCTCGCGCGCATCGAAGAACCGACTGTCGCGCCAGCCAGCCAGGGTATCGAGCTTGCGCGGTTCGATGCCGGCCTTGCGCAGCGCGGTCCCGTGCATGTCCATGCAGTAGGCGCAGCCGTTGAGCTGCGATACGCGCAGGAACACCAGTTCGACCAGGGCGGGTTCCAGGACGCCCTCGTGGACGGCGGTGCTGGCCGTGTACAGCGCCTTGAATGCGGCGGGGACAAGCTTCGGGTATTCGACGCGGTGGAAGTCCATGTGGCTCTCTGCTGCGGCGGCCACCATGGCCGCCTTCACCACGAGGACGCACCGGGCGATGCGTTCGTGACAGCCAGCTTGTCCGGATTGGCGACGGTGTAGAGCGCAGTGATGCGTCCGTCCTCGCTGGTGGCCACCGTGATGCCCACCAGTTCGCCGCCGCGATAGCGCAGGATCGCCGGTTCGCCGTTGGCCAGGCCGAGCTGCCAGCGCACCGCCGGGTCGCGCCGGCGTGCCACGGCCCAGAACAGCCGGGCGATGCGCTCAGCCCCATGCAGCGGACGGATCGCGGCCAGTGCCTTGCCGCCGCCATCGGAGACCAGCTGCGCGTCGGCGTGGAGCAGGTCCTGCAGCGCTTCGCGGTCGCCGTCGCGCGCGGCGTGCATGAACTTGTCCAGCAGCCGGCGGTGGTGGCGCGGATCGACCCCGAAGCGCGGCCGCGCCTCGGCGACGCGGCCGCGCGCCCGATGCACCATCTGCCGGCATGCCGCCTCGTTGCGTCCCAGCAGTTCCGCGATGGCGGCGTAGTCGTAGTCGAAGACTTCCCGCAGCAGGAAGGCGGCGCGCTCCTCCGGACCCAGCCGCTCCAGCACGGCCAGGAAGGCCAGCGACACCTCCTCGGCCCGCTCCAGCGCCCGCGCCGGGCCAGGTGCCTCGTCGGCGGGCTCGTTCGCGGCCGGGGCGTCGGCGGCGACGGAGGCCGGCTCCGGCAGCCACGGGCCCGGATAGACCTCGCGCCGGCGCCGGGCTGCGCGCAGGCGGTCGATCCCCAGCCGGGTGGCGGCGGTCACCAGCCAGGCTTCCGGATCGGCGATTGCGGCCTGGTCGGCCCGGTGCCAGCGCAGCCAGGTGTCCTGGACCACGTCCTCGGCGTCCGCGCGCGTGCCCAGCAGCCGGTAGGCCAGGGCCAGCAGGCGGTGCTGATGTCGATGGAAATGATCAACAGGTTGCATTGGTCCCAGGACGGAACAGCGTGTGCCGGTGTGACAGGGGGCCCGGTCGCAGGCCCACTTTGGCCTAAAATGGGCGGGTTTTCCGCCTGCCAATGAGCCAGCCGTGACCGCTTCCGCCTCGTCCAGCCCGTCCAGCACCCCGGTGTCCATCCGCCAGGAGGACCTGATCCAGTCGGTCGCCGACGCGCTGCAGTACATCAGCTACTACCACCCGGTCGACTACATCCGGAACCTCGCCGCCGCGTACGAGCGCGAGGAATCGCCCGCGGCCAAGGACGCGATGGCGCAGATCCTGATCAACTCGCGCATGTGCGCCGAGGGCCACCGTCCGATCTGCCAGGACACCGGCATCGTCACCGTGTTCCTCGAGATCGGCATGCACGTGCGCTGGGACGACGCGACCATGGGCGTGGAGGACATGGTCAACGAGGGCGTGCGCCGCGCCTACAACCACCCGGACAACAAGCTGCGCGCCTCGGTGCTGGCCGATCCGGCCGGCAAGCGCCTCAACACCCGCGACAACACCCCGGCCGTGGTCAACGTCAAGGTCGTGCCGGGCAACAAGGTGGACGTGATCGTCGCGGCCAAGGGCGGCGGTTCGGAGGCCAAGAGCAAGTTCGCCATGCTCAACCCGTCCGACTCGATCATCGACTGGGTGATGAAGACCGTGCCGACCATGGGCGCCGGCTGGTGCCCGCCGGGCATGCTCGGCATCGGCATCGGCGGCACCGCCGAGAAGGCGATGCTGCTGGCCAAGGAAGCGCTGATGGAGCCGATCGACATCCAGGAACTGGTCGCCCGCGGCCCGTCCAACCGGGTCGAGGAGCTGCGCCTTGAGCTGTACGAGAAGGTCAACGCGCTGGGCATCGGCGCCCAGGGCCTGGGCGGCCTGACCACGGTGCTGGACATCAAGATCAAGGATTACCCGACCCACGCGGCCAACCTGCCGGTGGCGATGATCCCCAACTGCGCGGCCACCCGCCACGCCCACTTCACCCTGGACGGCAGCGGCCCGGTCGCCCTCGACCCGCCGTCGCTGGAGGACTGGCCGAAGCTGACCTACAACCCGACCAACGCCCGCCGCGTGGACCTGGACAGCATCACCCGCGAGGAAGTGGCCAGCTTCAAGCCGGGCGAGGTCCTGCTGCTCAACGGCAAGCTGCTGACCGGCCGCGACGCCGCGCACAAGCGCATGGTCGACATGCTCAACCGCGGCGAGAAGCTGCCGGTGGACTTCACCAACCGCTTCATCTACTACGTCGGCCCGGTCGATCCGGTGCGCGACGAGGTCGTCGGCCCGGCCGGCCCGACCACCGCCACCCGCATGGACAAGTTCACCCGGCAGATGCTGGAGCAGACCGGCCTGCTGGGCATGGTCGGCAAGGCCGAGCGTGGCGAGGCGGCGATCGATGCCATCCGCGACAACAAGGCCGTGTACCTGATGGCGGTCGGCGGTTCGGCCTACCTGGTGTCCAAGGCGATCAAGGCCAGCCGCGTGGTCGCGTTCGAGGACCTGGGCATGGAGGCGATCTACGAGTTCGAGGTCAAGGACATGCCGGTGACCGTCGCCGTGGATTCGACCGGCGAATCGGTGCACAGGACCGGCCCGAAGCAGTGGCAGGCCCGGATCGGCAAGATCCCGGTGGTCGTGGCCTGAGCCAGGCTCCATCGCTTCGCACCGACGGGCCGGCAGCAATGCCGGCCCGTGCTTTTTGCGGCCGGGGCGGGGCGATAATCGCCGCTTCCATCCCAAGGAGCCGCGCGATGCCTGTCGTCCTCTATGGTTCCCCAAGCACCGCCTCGCTGGTGGTGCACTGGCTGCTGGTCGAACTGGGCATTGAACACGAGCTGCACCAGCTGGACTTCGACAGGCGCGAGCAGAAGTCACCGGAGTACCTGGCCCTCAATCCCGCCGGTCGCGTGCCCACCCTGGTGATCGACGGCCAGGTGCTGACCGAGTCGGCGGCCATCGCCATGCACCTTGCCGACCTGTATCCGCAGGCCGGGCTCGCACCGGCGCCGGGCACCCCGGCGCGCGGCGACTACTACCGCTGGATGTGCTTCTGCGTATACACGCTGATGCCGCACTACCGCGCCTGGTTCTATCCGGCCGAGCCGGCGGGCCCGGGCAACGGGGAGGCGGCCAAGGCCCAGGCACGCATCGCGCTTGAAGCGGCCTGGCAGCAGGTGGCCCACCACCTGGAGGGCAATGGCCCGTACATGCTTGGCAGGCAGCGCACGGCGGTGGATTTCGTGCTGACCATGCTGATGCGCTGGTCGCGCAACATGCCCAGGCCGACCGACAGCTGGCCGGTGCTGCAGGATTACGCGAGGCGGATGAAAGCGCTGCCCAGTTTTGCCGAGGTCTACCGCCGCGAAGGCATCAGCGACTGGACCTGAGCCTGCCCCCGGCCACCACGGGCAGCGGTGGCCGTGCAGCGGCGTGGCTCATTCGAGCAGTTCCATCACCGTCTCGGGCGGCCGGCACAGGCGCGCGCCGCGGCGGGTGATCACCACCGGACGGTTGATCAGTTGCGGATGCGCGTGCATCGCTTCCAGCAGCGCTTCGTCGTCCGCCTCGTCCAGGCCCAGCTCGCCGTAGATCGCCTCGCCATCGCGGACCAGGGCGCGGGCGCCGCCGCATTCGGACGCCACCCGGCGCAGGGTCTGCGGATCCGGCGCATGCGCCAGGTAGTTGAACATCACCGGCTCGATGCCCTGCGCGCGCAGCAGCTCGAGCACGGCGCGGGACTTGGAGCAGCGGGGGTTGTGCCAGATCGTCGCACGCATCAGAACCATTCCAGCAGGGCGAAGCCGATGCCGATGTAGGTGGCCTTGTGGTTGTAGTCGATCATGCTTTCGCCATAGCCATCGAAGACCTGCACGTGGCCGCGCAGGAGGTTGTTGATCGGGAATCCCCAGTCGAACTGCAGCGAGCCGTGGGCACGGTCGCCGCCACGCAGCGAGTGGCGCGCGGTCAGGCTCAGCTCGTGGCCGTTGCGGTTGTACACCAGCAGCGCGTCGCCGCGGCCGATGTAGTCCTCGATGTCCGGGTTGTTGTCGTCGCCGCGGCTCTCCTCGATCCGGTGCCAGGGGCGCAGCATCAGCGCCCAGTTGTCGCGGTCCAGGCCGACGTTGAGGATCACCCGGTTCCAGCTGCGCGAGAACGGATCGCTGCGGCCGTTGGACTGGTGGTTGAGGCTGATCCCGGCCATCCGCCCCTTCCAGCCGAACAGGCTGTAGTTGTTGCGGAACACCAGCATCACTTCTGGTTCGTAGTTGGTCTCGCGGAACGGGCGCGAGGTCTCGGAGCTGTAGGCCTGCCAGCGCGAGCTCTGGGTGTAGCCGACCCAGACGTCGCCGTTGTCGCCGAACAGGTCCTCGGCAACCTTGGTCTTGAAGCTCAGCTGGAACTTGGCCTCGATGCTGTCCAGCTGCTCCGGCGTGGTCACCGTGTTGGACGGGTTGGGCGAGGACGGCGTGGCGTTGACCTTGCTGGTCCAGAAGCCCGGCAGCACGTACACCGGCTTGTAGGCGCGCAGCTGGAAGATGCCCAGCTTGGAGTCCTTGGCCAGCTCCCAGCGGCTGTCCAGCAGCGAGCCGCGGCCGGCATTGGCGATGGTGGCGCGGGCCTGCGGATCGAGGTCGCGCTTGAACAGCTCGGCCTGGCGGGCGTCGGCCTCGCCGGCATCGACGGCCTCCTCGACCACGGCGACCGCGCGCTCGGCGGCGTCGGCGGCCAAGTCGGCCTCCTGGGGCGAGGGGGTGGCGTAGCCCAGCGCGGCGTCATAGCAGGCCAGGCGCTGGGCGTTGGACGAGATCGCCAGGCAGGCGTCGGCGGTGGCCGGTCGCGCGGTGATTTCCTGCGCCGCCAGCACGGGCGGGGCGCAGGCAAGCACGGCGCCAAGGGCCGCGGCGAGGGGGGACTTCCGGTTCAAGGAATGCTCCTGCAGTGCTGTTACGTATTCAGAAAAGCCAGGCCAGCACGAACAGGCCGAGCATGGCGAAGGCGAGTGCGACCTTCAAGGCCGCGCCCAGCAGCAGCCCGATCCAGGTCGCAACACCCACGCGGGCGGCCTGGGGCAGGTCCCGGGTATGCCAGAGCTCACCCAGTACCGCGCCCACGAACGGCCCGAGCAGCAGCCCCGGCAGTCCGAAGAAGATCCCCACGATGGTGCCAAGCGCCGCCCCGGCCACCGCCATCCGGCCTGCACCATGGCGGCGTGCGCCGACCGCGCCGGCAAGGATGTCAGCCGCGACCGAAAGCAGCGTGAGGAACCCCAGCACGGCGATGGTCCAGCCGCCGACCCGGTCGAACCCATCCACCCAGGCCGCAAGCACCATTCCGGTGAACACCAGCGGCAGGCCGGGCAGGGCGGGGAGCACCACGCCGGCCAGTCCGGCCAGCACCAGCAGCCCGGCCAGCAGGTACCACAAGACCGTTATATCCATATGGTTTTCCTTGGGAATCGGGGTGGCCCGGGGATGATTGCATTCGCCGTGGGCCGGCGGTAAGTTTGGGGCCGCTGCGCTTGGCAAGGTCACCGTGATGCGGTAGGTCCTCCGGTGATGGTCTGCTTCATCGTTCCACCTCGCGTACTCCTTGCAACCAGCCGCCGTGGCAACGGCGTAACCACCACCCAGCAAAGTTCCAGGAGTAGCAGTAATGGCAGAGCGCGAGACCGGGACCGTCAAATGGTTCAACGACGCCAAGGGCTTTGGCTTCATCAGCCGTGAGAACGGCGAGGACGTGTTCGTCCACTTCCGTGCCATCCAGATGCAGGGCTTCAAGAGCCTCAAGGAAGGCCAGAAGGTGACCTTCACCGTGGTCCAGGGCCAGAAGGGCCTGCAGGCCGACGCGGTGCAGGCCGCCTGAGCGGGGCGACATCCTGCAGTACCGAAACGGCCCGCATTGCGGGCCGTTTCTTTTTGCGGGGTTGGGGCAGGTCCGCTCAGCGGATCACGACCTTGCCATTGACCACGCGGACGTAGGTGTTCTCGCGGATGCCGCCGAGGTCGCGCTGGTTCACGACCACGGTGCGGCCATCGTCCATGCGCACGTGGATGTTGTAGGTGTCGCCGGTGACGCGGTTCTGGATCGAGTTGCCGGCGACCGCGCCGGCAGCGGCGCCGGCGGCCGCGGAGATGTTCTGGTTGCCCTTGCTGCCGCCGGTCTTGTCGGAGATCTCATGGCCGGCGACCGCGCCGACGATGCCGCCGAGGATCGCACCGGTGGCCGAGGGCGCGCTGCGGCCGGAAGCGATCGCGTCGATGCGGGTGACGATGCCGCAGTCCATGCACGACTGCTGCACCGGATAGGAGGGGCCGGACGGATAGGACGAGCCGTAGCCGTAGTTGGGCGAGGTGCTGGCGCAGCCGGCGAGGGCGAGGGTGCCGAGCGCGGCGACGCAGAGGATGCGGGACTTCATGATGGATCTCCTTGGCGGTGGTCCGGAGGAGGCGGTCTGGCCGCGTCCGTGGCTGCATCCTTGCCGCGACCCCGTGAATGGAGTGCCAACCACGGGCGATGTGGAGGGCGCCGGGGGCGCCCACCATCAGCGATGGTTCAGCGGAAATCCTGGTGGCAGGCGCGGCAGTCGTTGCCGATCTTCTCCAGGGTCGCGGTGACCTCGGCGCAGTTGGCCGGCGGCGCGGCCAGGGCCTGGTCGAGGTTGGCGCGCAGGCTGCTGGCGGCGCCGGCGAAGCGGGAGTCGTCGCCCAGGCCCGGGAAGGCCGCCTCCAGGTCGTTGGCCACGGCACGCAGCGACTGCAGGCGCGGCACCGAGTCGTGCGCGGAGCAGCGGTTGGCCGCGGCGGTGGCCTTCAGGGCCTGGGTCTGGTGCGCCATCACCTGCATCACCGCGCCCGGGAACGGATCCTGGCGCGCCTGCAGCGCCCGCAGCAGCATCACCGCCGCGACCACGCCGACCATCAGGCCGATGATGAAGACGACGAGGTAGCGCTTGGCGGTGGAAGGACTACGGGTGGGCTGGCTGGCCATCAGGCGGGCTCCGGTGGAAGGCGCGTAATGATAAGGGGCCGCCGCCGCTGCTTGCAGCCGTCCGGGCATGGCGCGCCGGTAGAATGTGCGCCATGGAAGCGACTTTGCAGGAACGGTTTGCCGGCATCGACCGGCTCTACGGCGTTGGCGCCGCGCAATGGCTGTCCGGGCGCCGCGTGGCGGTGGTCGGCCTCGGCGGCGTGGGATCGTGGCTGGTCGAGGCGCTGGCGCGCTCGGCGGTCGGCACCCTGGTGCTGATCGATGCCGACGACCTGTGCGTGTCCAACACCAACCGCCAACTGCCGGCGCTGGCCGGCCAGTACGGCCGCGGCAAGGCCGAGGCCATGGCCGAACGCTGCCGCCTGATCAACCCGCAGGTGGACGCGCGCCCGGTGGTGCAGTTCCTGACCCCGGGCAACCTGCAGGAGCTGCTGGGCGGGGGCTATGACCTGGTGGTCGATGCCTGCGACAGCTTCCGCACCAAGCTCGAGGCCATCGCCTGGTGCAGGCGCCGGCGGCAGCCAGTGCTGACCGTGGGCTCGGCGGGCGGCCGCACCGACCCGACCCTGGTGCGGGTGCGCGACCTCTCGCGCACCGAGCACGACGCCATGCTGGCGCTGGTGCGCAAGAAGCTGCGCGCGGATTTCGGCTTCCCGCGCAATCCCGACCGTTTCTTCGGCGTGCCGGCGGTGTACTCGCTGGAGAACGTGAAGTACCCGCAGATCGACGGCAGCGTCAGCGGCATCCGCCCGAAACTGGATGCGCAGGCGGCGCTGAAGCTCGACTGCGGCGGCGGGCTCGGCGCGGCGACCCACGTCACCGGCGCGTTCGCCTTCGCCGCCGCCGGCAAGGCGCTGGAACTGCTGCTCAAGGGGCGGCCGGCGGTCAGCACCGGGGCAGGCGGCTTCGCCTGCGCCGTAGCCAGCTGAGCGGTCAGGCCGGCGGCAGGCCGAACAGGCGCTCGGCGTTGGCCGTGGTGGCCGCGGCGATCACCGCCGGATCCTCGTCGCGCAGGCGGGCGATCGTCTCCAGCACCTCGACCAGATGTGCCGGCTCGTTGCGCTGGCCGCGATGGCAGGCGCCCGGCTGGTCCGGGGCGTCGGTTTCCAAAAGCAGGAACTCCAGCGGCATGTCGGCTACCAGCCGGCGCAGGCGCTGGGCACGCTCGTAGGTGACCGGGCCGCCGAGGCCGACGAGGAAGCCAAGGTCCCACAGCTGGCGTGCCTGTTCCGGGCTGCCGGAGAAGCTGTGGACCACGCCGCGCAGGCGCGAGGGCTGGCCCGAGGCGGCACCACCGATGCGGCGGATCGCGGCGATCACCGCGTCCACCGCGCGGCGCGCGTGCACGATCACCGGCAGGCCGGTATCCCGCGCCAGCCGCAGCTGGGCATCGAAATAGCCGGACTGCGCGCTGCGGTCCAGGTCCTGGATGAAGAAATCCAGGCCACATTCGCCGATCGCCACCGGGCGCTCGCGCTCGACCCATTCGCGCAGCTGGTCCAGGTGCGCGGGCTCGTGCCCGGCCAGGAACACCGGATGCAGGCCATAGGCCGGGTACAGGCCCGGCGCCGCGCGGCAGGCATCGCGCAGTCCGGGCCAGCCCGCCGCATTGATCGCCGGCACCACCTGGCGGCGCACGCCGGCTTCGCGCGCACGGGCGATCACCGCGTCGCGATCGGCATCGAACTCGGCCACGTCCAGGTGGCAATGGCTGTCGACCAGCTCCATCCGTGGGGCCTCAGCGGCGACGCGGCAATACCTGCGTGCGGGGCGGCAGCGGATCCTTGCGGCGCTTCCAGTTGGCCAGCACCAGGGTGCCAAGGCCCAGCGCGATCTCGTCGATGAAAGGGATCGGATCGGGCAGCAGCACGCTGATCGCGAACACCGCGGCGGTGAGCTTGAACAGGGTGGGGAAGCGCAGCCGGCGCGCCCATTCCAGGAATGGCAGCAGCATAGGGTTGGCCATGACGTGGGCTCCGGTGGATGGGACTGGGTACCAGAATGCCGCGGAGCAGCGGGCGCGTGCGGATGTTGGAAATTTGTTCCTGCTCCTGTTCAGGTTCGCCGTGATGGAATGCGGCCGTCAAACAGCGGGACAGTCCCGCAGGAGCCAGGGCCATGAAGCAAGCCACTACCGTTCTTATCGCAGCAGGTGCCCTGCTGGTCGGCGGCATCGCCACCGCCGCATACATGAACAACCGTGATTCCAGCCCGGACGTGGCTGCGGTCACCGCGCCGGCGCTCGAGGGTGATACCCCGGCCAGCGAGGTGCTGCTGCCGCAGGAGCCGGCGCTGGAATACGCCGACATCGTCGCGGTCGCCCCGGTGACCGAGAAGGAAAAGCGCTACGGCACCGTGATCGCCACCGATCCGGTGCGCGAAGCCACCAGCCAGAGCGTGCCGCACGAAGTGTGCGAGGACGTGGTCGTGCAGGAGCGCCTGCCGGAGCGTGACGGCAACGTCGGCGGCACCGTGGCCGGCGCCGTCATCGGCGGCCTGATCGGCAACCAGGTCGGCGGCGGCAAGGGCAAGAAGGCCGCCACCGCGGCCGGCGCGGTCGCCGGTGGCGTGATCGGCAACCAGGTCGACAAGCGCCATGTGGGCGGCAAGGTCGTCACCCGCACTGAACGCCAGTGCCGCACCGAGTACGCCACCACCGAGTCGAGCAAGGTCGTCGGCTACAACGTGACCTACCGCAACCCGGACGGCACCACCGGCACCATGCGCCTGGGCAGCAAGCCGGGCGAGCGCGTCGCGCTGGGCACCGAGGACAAGGTGGTCGGCTACGACGTGACCTACCGCTACCAGGGCCAGGAAGCCACCGTGCGCCTGGACGAGGAGCCGCAGGCCGACCGCCTGCCGGTGGTCGACGGCAAGATCGTCACCGCCGGGGTGGACGCCGGCGCCGGCAGCGCCACCGCCCGCCAGTAATCGAGCAGGCCACGGCGCCTGACGAGGGCCGCCCCCAGGGGCGGCCTTTTTTTTGCGGCGCGCATTGCCGCGGGGTAGGGCGCGGTGGATACAATCGCAACCATTTCCCGCAACGGTATCCGACATGGCCCTTCCCGCTTACGACCTGTACGACGTGCGTTCCATGCTCTCCGACGAGGAGCGCGCCGTGCAGGAGGCGGTGGCCCGGTTCACCGACGAGCGGGTGCTGCCGATCATCGGCGACTGCTTCGACCAGGGCCGCTTCCCGAAGGAGCTGGTGCCGGAGATCGCCTCGCTGGGCCTGCTCGGTTCCTCGCTGCCGGAGGAGTACGGCTGCGCCGGCCTCAACGCGGTCAGCTACGGCCTGATCTGCCAGGAACTGGAACGCGGCGACAGCGGCCTGCGCAGCTTCGTCAGCGTGCAGTCCTCGCTGTGCATGTACCCGATCTACGCCTACGGCTCGGAGGAGCAGCGCCGGCAGTGGTTGCCGCGCATGGCCGCCGGCGAGGTGATCGGCTGCTTCGGCCTGACCGAGCCGCACGGCGGCTCGGACCCGGCCAACATGAAGACCCACGCCAAGAAGGACGGCGGCGACTGGGTGATCAACGGTTCCAAGATGTGGATCACCAACGGCAACCTGGCCGATATCGCCATCGTCTGGGCGCAGACCGACGAGGGCATCCAGGGCTTCATCGTGGAGAAGGGCACGCCCGGCTTCACCGCCCAGGAGATCAAGCACAAGATGTCGCTGCGCGCTTCGGTGACCTCGTCGCTGTTCTTCGACAACGTGCGCGTGCCCGACTCGGCCCGCCTGCCCAACGTCAAGGGCCTCAAGGGCCCGCTGGGCTGCCTGACCCAGGCCCGCTACGGCATCACCTGGGGTCCGGTCGGCGCCGCCATCGCCTGCCTGGACGAGGCGCTGAACTACTCCAAGGAGCGCATCCTGTTCGGCCGCCCGGTCGCGGCGACCCAGAGCGCGCAGATCAAGCTGGCCGACATGGCCCGCCGCATCACCCTGGCGCAGCTGCTGGTGCTGCAGCTGGGGCGCCTGAAGGACGCCGGCACCATGCAGCCGCAGCAGGTCTCGCTGGCCAAGTGGAACAACTGCCGCATGGCCATCGACATCGCCCGCGAGTGCCGCGACCTGCTCGGTGGCGCCGGCATCACCACCGAGCACGCGGCCATCCGCCATGCCCTGAACCTGGAATCGGTGATCACCTACGAGGGCACCGAAACCGTGCACCAGCTGGTGATCGGACGCGAGCTGACCGGCATCAACGCGTTCTGACGGCCATGGTCGGCGGCCCCGTCATCGAGACCGGACGCCTGCTGCTGCGCCTGCCGCAGGTCGTGGATTTCGAGCGCTACGCCGAGCTCATGGCCGACCCGGAGGCCTGCCGCCACATCGGCGGCCACCAGCCGCGCGCGGCGGCCTGGCGCAGGTTCCTGCAGATGCCCGGCGCCTGGGCCCTGCAGGGCTTCGCCATGTTCTCGGTGATCGGGAAGTCCTCCGGCCTGTGGCTGGGCCAGGCCGGCCCCTGGCGGCCCGATGGCTGGCCGGGCAACGAGATCGGATGGGCCTTCCACCCCCAGGCCTGGGGCCACGGCTATGCGACCGAGGCGGCGCAGGCGGCCATGGACTGGGCTTTCACCGTGCTGGACTGGGACGAGGTGATCCACTGCATCGCCCCGGACAACCACGCCTCGCAGCGGGTCGCGCAGCGCCTGGGCTCGCGCAACCGCGGTCCTGTCCGCATGCCGGAGCCTTATGCGGACGTGCCTTGCGAGCTCTGGGGCCAGACCCGCGCGCAGTGGCAGGTACGTTCCCGTGCGAGCTGAGACCCTGGCCGCGGCCGATCGCCATTCCCCCGATCACACTGGAGCCGGCTGATGGACCTCACCCGACTGCAACTGGAAACCCCCCGCCTGCTGCTGCGCGTGCCGCGCCGGGAGGACTTCGACGCCTGGGCCAGGTTCATGGCCGATGAGGAGGCCACCCGCCATATCGGCGGGCTGCAGCCGCGGCCGGTGGCCTGGCGCGGGCTGGCGGCGATGGTCGGGAGCTGGCACCTGCAGGGTTACGCGATGTTCTCGGTGATCGAGCAGGCCAGCGGCGAGTGGATCGGCCGGGTCGGGCCGTGGCAGCCGGAAGGCTGGCCGGGTCCGGAGATAGGCTGGAGCATCGTGCGCAGCCGCTGGGGCAGGGGCTATGCCACCGAGGCGGCTGCGGCCTGCATCGACTGGGCCTTCGACCAGCTCGGCTGGGACGAGGTGATCCATACCATCGCGCCGGCGAACGACCTTTCCAAGGCCGTCGCCACCCGGCTTGGCTCGCGCTACCTGCGCATGGACCAGCTGCCGCCGCCGAGCGGTGCCATCGCGGAGGTCTGGGGCCAGACCCGTGCCGAGTGGCACGCGGGCCGTGCGACGCGGCCATGAATCCCGCAAACCTGACGGCCTTCGCGGCCCCGATGCCACGGCCAGCGCACGCATGCATGCGCCGCGGCGTGGCACCGACACCCTCCACGATCCCGGGGCGGCCATCCGCCCCGCACAGGAACACCGAGCCATCCCACGCATGAACGCTGCCGCCATCCCCGCCTGGAAGAAGGGCATCAACCGCGCCGAGATCTGCGACCGCAACTTCACCGAGGCGGTGCGCGCCTGGGACGGCACGCCGGGGTCGCGTCCGCGCGACGACGAACCGGTGCTGCCGGGCAGCGTGCTGGACGCGCGCGGCTTCCGCGAGCTGTTCGAGTCGCAGCTCGTCAGCCGCCACCTGGACCTGATGGCGCGCGTGCTGCGCGTGCAGAACAAGGTCTTCTACACCATCGGCAGCAGCGGCCACGAGGGCAACGCCATGGTCGCGCGCGCGACCCGGCACACGGATCCGGCGTTCCTGCACTACCGCAGCGGCGGCTTCATGGCCGAGCGCTTCCGCAAGCTGCCGGGCATGGACCCGGTGATGGATTCGGCGCTGAGTTTCGCCGCCAGCGCCGAGGACCCGGCCTCCGGCGGTCGCCACAAGGTATGGGGCAGCAAGCCGCTGTGGGTGCTGCCGCAGACCTCGACGATCGCTTCGCACCTGCCCAAGGCGCTGGGCACCGCCGTGGCCATCGAACAGGCGCGGCGCATCGGCCACGCCTTGCCGGTGCCGGACGACAGCATCGCCATCTGCTCCTTCGGCGACGCTTCGGCCAACCACGCTACCGCGCAGACCGCGTTCAACGCCGCGGCTTGGACCGCCTACCAGAAGCTGCCGGCGCCGGTGCTGTTCGTGTGCGAGGACAACGGCATCGGCATCTCGGTGAAGACTCCGGATGGCTGGATCGGCAACCGCTTCCGCAACATGCCGGGGCTGGACTACTTCCATGCCGACGGCCTGGACCTGGCCAACGGCTACGGCCAGGTCGAGGCGGCGGTGGAGCATTGCCGCCGCACCCGCCGGCCGACCTTCCTGCACCTGCGCACCACCCGGATCATGGGCCACGCCGGCACCGACTTCGAGATCGAGTGGCGCAGCATCGAGGAGCTGTGCGCGGTCGAGGCCACCGATCCGCTGCTGCGCAGCGCGGCGATCGCGCTGGAGTCGGGCCTGTACTCGAAGGACGAACTGCTGGAGCTGTACGAGTCCACCCGTCGCCGCTGCTTCGCCGCGGCCGATGAGGCCGACCGCCGGCCCAAGCTGGCCAGCCTGGCCGAGGTGGTCGCGCCGCTGGCGCCGTACACGCCCGACGCCGTCGCCGCCGAGGCCGCGCGCCCGGCACCCGAGGCAGCGCGCATCGCCGCCTACGGTGGCGAGGAGAAGCTGCCGGAGAAACTGGCACCGCGCCACCTGGCGATCCAGATCAACCAGGGCCTGCACGAGCTGATGGCCAAGTATCCGGAGACCCTGCTGTTCGGCGAGGACGTGGCGCAGAAGGGCGGCGTGTACACCGTGACCAAGGGCCTGCAGAAGGCCTTCAGGGGCTCGCGCGTGTTCAACACCCTGCTGGACGAGACCATGATCCTCGGCCTGGCCCAGGGCTACGCCAACATGGGCATGCTGCCGCTGCCCGAGATCCAGTACCTGGCGTACTTCCACAACGCCTGCGACCAGATCCGCGGCGAAGCCTGCTCGCTGCAGTTCTTCAGCAACGACCAGTACCGCAACCCGATGCTGGTGCGCATCGCCGGCCTCGGCTACCAGCGCGGCTTCGGTGGCCACTTCCACAACGACAACTCGATCACCGCCCTGCGCGACATCCCCGGCCTGGTGGTCGGCTGTCCCAGCCGCGGCGACGATGCGGTGGAGATGCTGCGCACCCTGGCGGCGCTGGCGAAGGTCGATGGCCGGGTGGCGGTGTTCCTGGAACCGATCGCGCTGTACATGACCAAGGACCTGCACGAGGCCGGCGACGGCCAGTGGCTATTCCCGTACCCGGGACAGGGCAGGGCCATGCCGCTGGGCGAGGGCCGGGTGTATGGCGAGGGCAACGACGACCTGGTGGTCTTCACCTATGGCAACGGCGTGCCGATGAGCCTGCGCGCCGCGCGCCGGATCGAAGCTGAGCATGGCTGGAATGTGCGGGTGGTCGACCTGCGCTGGCTGGTGCCGCTCAACGAGGACTTCATCCGCCGCGAAGTGGCCTCGGCCCGGCGCGTGCTGGTGGTGGACGAGGGCCGGCGCAGCGCCGGCGTGGGCGAGGGCGTGCTCAGCGCGATCGTCGAGGCCGGCCACGGCGCGCTGCCGATGCGCCGCGTGGTCGGTGCGGACACGTACACTCCACTGGCCGGTGCCGCCTTCCTCGTCATCCCGGGCGAGGACGACATCGTCGCCGCAGCCGGGGAACTGGACCGCTGAGATGTGCGGACTTGCAGGACTGTTGCTGGCCCAGCCCCGGCTCCATGGCGATGCGCTGTCCGCGCACGCACGGGAAATGGGCGCGGCCCTGCAGCATCGCGGTCCGGATGATGCCGGCGCCTGGGTCGATGCCCAGGCCGGTATCGGCCTGGCCCACCAGCGCCTGAGCATCCTCGACCTGTCGCCGCAGGGCCACCAGCCGATGGAATCGGCCGATGGCCGCTACGTGCTGGCCTACAACGGCGAGCTCTACAACTTCGCGCCCCTGCGCTCGGCACTGGCGACCCTGGGCCACCGCTTCCGTGGCCACTCCGATACCGAGGTGCTGCTGGCGGCCATCGCCGAGTGGGGCATCGAGGACACCCTGCAGCGCTGCAACGGCATGTTCGCCATCGCCCTGTGGGACCGGCGCGACCGCTGCCTGTGGCTGGCCCGCGACCGGGTCGGCAAGAAGCCGATGTACTACGGCTGGGCCGGGGATGCGGTGGTGTTCGGCTCCGAACTGAAGGCGCTGTGGAGGTACCCGCGTTTCGACAATGGGGTGGACCGCGACGCGCTCGCCCTGCTGCTGCGTTTCAACTACATCCCGGCGCCGTACTGCATCCACGAGCGCGCGTTCAAGCTGATGCCGGGCAGCCTGCTGCGGCTGGATACGGCCGCCGTGGCGGCCGGGGCCTCCGCGCACGACCCGCACCGCGACCAGCGCCGCTGGTGGGACCCGCGGGCACGCATGCGCGAGGCCATCGCCAGACCGTTCGCCGGCGACGACGGCGAGGCGACGGTGGCGCTGGATACGCTGCTGCGCGACTCGGTCGGCCTGCGCATGGTCGCCGACGTGCCGGTTGGCGTGTTCCTTTCCGGCGGCACCGATTCCTCCGTCGTGGCCGCGCTGATGCAGGCGCAGAGCAGCGCGCCGGTGCGCAGCTTCACCATTGGCTTCCGCGACTCCGACCGCGACGAGGCGCCGCTGGCACGCGAGGTTGCCGCGCACCTGGGTACGGCGCATACCGAGTTCGAGGTGGGCGGCGCCGATGCCCTGGCGGTGGTGCCGCAGTTGCCGGCGATGTTCGACGAACCCTTCGCCGATCCCTCGCAGATCCCCACCGCCATGGTCTGCCGCCTGGCCCGCCAGGAGGTGACGGTGGTGCTGTCCGGCGACGGCGGCGACGAGCTGTTCTTCGGCTATGGCCGCTACCAGCGCGCCCTGCGCAACTGGCGCATGGCGCGGACCGTGCCCAGCCTGCTGCGCCGCGGTCTTGCGCGGGTGCCCGGCGCGCGTGGCGAGTCGGCGCGCACCGGCGGCCTGGCGACCCTGCTGGCCGAGTCCGGGGTGCAGGGCATCGGCGACGTCTACCGCAACCGGGTCTCGCGCTGGCGCAACCCGGCAGCGGTGGTGCCGGGCGCGCACGAGCCGCCGACCATCTACCACCAGGCCGACCCGCTGGGCCTGCGCGGCCACGAGGCCGAGGCGATGATGCTGGCCGACTTCATGGCCTACCTGCCGGACGACCTGCTGTGCAAGGTCGACCGCACCAGCATGGCGGCCGGCCTGGAAGCGCGCGCACCGTTGCTGGACTGGCGGGTGGTGGAGCTGGCCTGGTCGCTGCCGCAGCGGATGAAGCTGCGCGAGGGCAGCAGCAAGTACCTGCTCAAGCGGATGCTGCGCGACTACCTGCCGGACACCATGGTCGACCGCCCCAAGCGCGGTTTCGGCGCGCCGGTCGGGCAGTGGCTGCGCGGCGACCTGGAGCAGTGGGCCGGGGACCTGCTGCATCCGGCGGACATGCGCCGCGAGGGCCTGTTCGATGCCGACCGGATGGGCGCGATCTGGCGGGATTTCCTCGGCGGCCAGCGAAAGTGGCATACCCACCTGTGGAACGTGCTGATGTTCCAGGCCTGGCACCGCCATTGGCGGGACTGCCGCGGGCTCTGAGTGCCGGGGCGGCGCCGTACCGGCAAGCCGCCCACGCCGCCTTCACCCCGGCCACGCGCGCCGGCTCCTAGCATCGGGCCACCCCATGCAGGAGCAGGACCCATGAACAGGCGCAAGGTGGCGGTCATCGTCGGCAGCCTTCGCAAGGACTCGATCAACCGCCAGCTGGCGCGCGCGCTGGAGCGGCTCGGCGAGGACCGGCTGGAGTTCGACTACGTCGAGATCGGCAACCTGCCGCTCTACAACCAGGACTTCGACGGCGACTACCCGCCGGAGTGCACGGCGTTCAAGCAGCAGGTCCGCGATGCTGACGCGGTGCTGTTCGTGACCCCGGAATACAACCGCTCGCTCCCGGGCGTGCTCAAGAACGCGATCGACATCGGCTCGCGTCCTTACGGCGACAGCGCCTTCGCCGGCCTGCCGGCGGCGGTGACCGGTGCCTCGCCCGGCGCGATCGGCACCGCCCTGGCCCAGCAGCACCTGCGCAACGTGCTGTCCTACCTGGACATGGCGGTGCTGCCGCAGCCGGAGGCCTTCATCCAGTTCAAGGAAGGCCTGGTCGCCGACGACGGCCGGATCACCAGCCCGGATACGCGCGACTTCCTCGAGGACTTCGTCGACCGTTTCGTGGCCTGGATCGACCGCCAGCGCGGCGAGGCCTGAGCCTCACGACGGCCGCAACTGGCTCAGGCCCGCGCGCAGGCGCTGCAGCGGGCTGGCGTCCACCGGCCCGGCATCGGTGAGCGAGGCCGCGACCAGCCGCCGGAAGGGTGCCAGTGCCGCGCCTGCGCGCAGGGTCGCGGCACGCAGCACGCGCGCGGCCGGGCGGTCGTTGGTGTACAGCCCGACTACCGCACGCGTGGCCTGGAACAGCGGCCAGCAGCCCTGGCGGTGGCGGCGCTGGTACATGGCCAGCAGCGCCGGGTCGCCCGGGTCGCGGCCCTGCCGTACGGCGATGCGCAGCACGGCGGCCAGGCGCTCAACGCCGGCCAGGCCAAGGTTGAAGCCGTGCGCGGTGACCGGATGCATGCCCACGGCCGCGTCGCCGGCCAGGGCCAGGCGCGGTCCGACGAAGCGCCGCGACCAGGTCGCCACCAGCGGATAGACGTGGCGGGTTCCGGCCAGTTCCATCCGGCCCAGCCGGCCATCGAACAGGCGCTCGACCTCGGCCGCGAATGCGGCCTCGTCCATCGCCGCCAGGGCGCGGGCCTGTTCGCCGGGCAGGGTAAGAACGGCCGAGGCCAGGTGTTCGTCCAGCGGCAGCAGGGCGCGGGTGGCGCCGGTACCGAACCATTCCCAGGCCACGTGGTGGTGCGGCTGTTCGTGGCGCATCCGGCACACCAGCATGCTCTTGCCGAAGTCGTGCAGGTCGGCATCGATGCCCAGCGCGCGGCGGGTCTCGGAGAAGCGGCTGTCGGCGGCCACCAGCAGGCGGGCCTGCAGGCGCGGGCCGTCCTGCAGCTGGACCCAGGCCGAATCCGCGCCGGCATGCAGCGACCCGATCCTGGCCTGGTCATGCAGCTCGATGCCCGGCGTGGCCTGCACCGCCTCCCAGGCCGCGCGTCGGATCAGGTGGTTGGGGACGAGGTTGCCGAGGCGGTCGTGGCCGCCGTGCGGGCGCACGACCATGGCCTCGGCCAGGTCACGGTCCATGACCCGGGCCTGGCGCAGCGGATGGATCTCCGCGGCCGGGATCCGCCCGTTGACGCCCAGCTCGTCCAGCAGCCGCATCGAGGCATGGGTGAGGGCGATCTCGCGCCCGTCGAAGGCCGGTTCGGCCAGGGCCGCGCGCGGCTGGCGCTCGACCAGGGCGACCTTCAGCCCCAGCGGCGCCACCGCCCGTGCCAGGCACAGGCCGACCGGGCCGGCCCCCACGATCACGACGTCGTACTGCATGCGCTTCTCCTGCATGGAATGCGGCGCAGTCTAGGCAGCGGCGGCGCGGCCGGCCCTGATCCTGGTCAAACCGCCCGCAGGCCTGAAGCCAGCCCGCCCCGGCGGCTATACTGGCCCGTCCGGCGCCGGTCCCCCGGCGTGTCCGCCATTGCAAATCAATGGGTTGGCGGGAACTCCGGGCAAACCACATCAACCGGCGGGGCCGAGGCGTTGCCCGGCACCGCCACGGGAAGCGACCGCCGCATGCGTCTGTCCACCATCAAGCTGTCCGGATTCAAGTCGTTCGTCGATCCGACCACGCTGCACCTGCCCACCAACATGACCGGCGTCGTCGGTCCCAACGGCTGCGGCAAGTCCAACATCATCGACGCGGTGCGCTGGGTCATGGGCGAGAGCTCGGCCAGCCGCCTGCGCGGCGATTCGCTGACCGACGTGATCTTCTCCGGCTCCTCGGCGCGCAAGCCGGTGTCGATGGCCCAGGTCGAGCTGATCTTCGACAACTCCGACCACACGATCTCCGGCGAATTCGCGGCCTTCAACGAGATCTCGGTCAAGCGCACGGTCAGCCGCGACGGCCAGAGCCAGTACTACCTCAACGGCACCAAGTGCCGGCGCAAGGACATCACCGACCTGTTCCTGGGCACGGGCCTGGGCCCGCGCAGCTACTCGATCATCGAGCAGGGCATGATCAGCCAGATCATCGAGGCCCGGCCCGAGGACCTGCGCGTGTACCTGGAGGAGGCCGCCGGCATCTCCAAGTACAAGGAGCGGCGCAAGGAGACCGAGACCCGCATCCGCCACACCCGGGAAAACCTGGACCGCCTCAACGACCTGCGCGAGGAGGTCGACAAGCAGCTCGAGCACCTGCGCCGCCAGGCCCGCCAGGCCGAGCAGTACCAGGCCCTGGCCGCGGAGCGGAAGATCAAGGACGCGCAGTGGAAGGCGCTGCAGTTCCGGGTGCTGGACCAGCAGCTGCAGGGCCTGCGCGAGAAGCTGGCGCAGGAGGAGACGAAGCTGGAGCAGATCATCGCCGGCCAGCGCGAGGCCGAGCGCGAGATCGAGACCGGCCGCGTACGCCGCGAGGAGGCCGCCGAGGCGCTCAACGCCGCCCAGGCCGAGGTCTACAAGGTCGGCGGCGTGCTGGCCCGGATCGAACAGCAGATCCAGCACCAGCGCGAGCTGGCCAGCCGCCTGAACCAGGCGCGAGACGAGGCCGCCACCGCGCTGGAGGAGCTGGACCGCCACATCGGCGGCGACCGCGAGAAGCTGGAGGCGCTGCAGGCCTCGGTCGAGGAGGCCGAGCCGCGCCTGGAGCAGCTGCGCGAGGACGACGTGTTCCGCCAGGAAGCCCTGCGCGAGGCCGAGGCCGCGCTGGCCGACTGGCAGCAGCGCTGGGAGGCCCATGGTCGCGAGGCCGCCGAGGCCTCCCGCGCCGGCGAGGTCGAGCGTACCCGCGTCGACTACCTGGACCGCCAGGCACTGGAAGCCGAGCGCCGCCGCGAGGCCCTGCAGGCCGAACGCGCCGGGCTGGACGTGGAATCGCTGGCCGAGGCCTTCGAGCAGGCCCAGATCGAGCACGAGACCCGCAAGGCCGAACTCGACGGCCTCAACGAACTGCTGGAAACCCGCAAGCAGGACGTGTCCGCGGTACAGGACCAGCAGCGCGCCGCCCAGGCCGAACTGGCCGAGGTACGCAAGCAGGCCCAGGCCGCGCGCGGCCGCCTGTCCTCGCTGGAGACCCTGCAGCAGGCCGCCCTCGGCCAGGAGCAGGGCGCCGCGGTGGCCTGGCTCAAGGCCCGCGGCCTGGATTCCTCGGCCCGCGTCGGCGAGCGCCTGGTGGTCGAGGAGGGCTGGGAGAACGCGGTCGAGAGCGCCCTGGGCCAGCTGATCGAAGGCGTGCTGGTCGACGCCCCGGAACAGCTGGTCGAGGCCCTGGCCGACCTCGGCGAGGGGCGTATCGCCCTGGTCGCCGACGGCGACGGCGAGGCCGGCTTCGCCCCGACCTCGCTGGCCGCCAGGGTGCGTGGCCCGCTGGCGATCCGTCGCCTGCTGGCGCGCCTGCATGCCGCCGAGGACCTGGCCCAGGCCCGCGCCCTGGTGGCGCAGCTGCCGGAAGGCGATTCGGTCATCACCCGCGCCGGCGAACGCCTGGGCGAGGGCTGGGTGCGGGTCTCGCGCCAGGGTGCCGCCAAGCAGGGCGCGCTGCTGCGCGAGCGCGAGATCCAGGCCTTGCGCACCACGATCGAGGAGCTGCAGGCGCGCGAGGCCGAACTGGAAGAACGCCTGGCCAGCCTGCGCGAGCGCCTGCTGGCCGCCGAACAGGCGCGCGAGGATGCGCAGCGCCAGCTGTACCTGGCGCACCGCGCCGTGTCCGAGCTGGCCGGCCAGCTGCAGGGCCAGCAGGGCCGCATGGACAGCGCGCGCCAGCGCATCGAACGCATCGAGGCCGAGCTGGCGCAGCTGGTCCAGACCCTGGACGGCAGCCGCGAACAGGCCCGCGAGGCACGTGCCCGGCTCGAGGACGCGGTGGTTTCCATGGGCGACCTGGAGACCGCGCGCCAGGCGCTGGAAGCCGAGCGCCGCCAGCGCAGCGAGGCGCGCGACATGGCCCGCGAGGCCGCGCGCGCCAGCCGCGACGCCACCCATGCCTTGGCCCTGGGGCTGGAATCGCAGCGCACCCAGATCGCCTCCCTGACCCAGTCGCTGCAGCGCATGGCCGCACAGCGCGCGCAGCTGGAGTCGCGCCTGGGCGAGATCAGCTCGCAGCTGGAAACCGGCGACTCGCCGGTGCAGGCGCTGGAGGCCGAGCACCAGGCCGCCCTTGGCGAACGCGTGCGCGTGGAGCGCGCGCTGGGCGAGGCCCGTACCGTGCTGGATGCGATCGACCACGAGCTGCGCAGCCACGAGCAGGCGCGCCAGCAGCGCGACGAGGCCTCGCTGGCCCAGCGCGAGCGCATCTCCCAGCGCCGCCTCGAGCAGCAGGCCCTGCAGCTGAAGGCCGAGCAGCTGGTGCAGGCGATCACCGCCGACGGCCAGGCCATCGAGGAAGTGCTCAACACGCTCCCGGAAGTGGCCGACCCGCGCGAGTGGGAGCAGTCGGTGAACCAGATCGAGGCGCGCATGCGCCGCCTGGAGCCGGTCAACCTGGCCGCGATCCAGGAGTGCGGCGAGGCCGAGCAGCGCAAGCAGTACCTGGATTCGCAGAACGACGACCTGACCGCCGCGCTGGAAACCCTGGAAGAGGCGATCCGCAAGATCGACCGCGAGACCCGCGGCCGCTTCAAGGACACCTTCGACCGGGTCAACGCCGGGGTGCAGGCGCTCTACCCGCGGCTGTTCGGTGGCGGCCACGCCTACCTGGAGCTGACCGGCGAGGACCTGCTCGATACCGGCGTGGCGATCATGGCGCGCCCCCCGGGCAAGCGCGTGTCCAGCATCTCGCTGCTGTCCGGCGGCGAGAAGGCGATGACTGCGGTGGCCCTGGTGTTCGCCATCTTCCAGCTCAACCCGGCGCCGTTCTGCCTGCTGGACGAGGTCGACGCGCCGCTGGACGAGGCCAACGTCGGCCGCCTGGCGACGATGGTCAAGGAAATGAGCGAGAAGGTGCAGTTCCTGTTCGTCACCCACAACAAGGCGACGATGGAGGCCGCGCGCCAGCTGTCCGGCGTGACCATGCGCGAGCCTGGCGTGTCGCGCCTGGTCAGCGTGGACCTGGAGGAAGCGGCGCGCCTGGCGGGCGCGGCCTGAGCCCGGCCATACGCCGGGGTTTTTCCGGCGCCGGCGGCATGACATCCTTGGACCAACACTGGAACACGGCGGAGACCTGGACCCATGGCCGAAAAAGACCTGCTGCGCATCGGCATCCTGATTGCAGGAGCGCTGCTGATGCTGGCGATCTGGTATTTCGGCTCGCGCCCGCGCAAGGAGCAGCAGGGCAGGCGCCGCGAATCGCCCGCGCCGGCGCCGGCGGCCACGCGCCGTGAGCCGCAGCTGCCCGGCGAAGGTGGGGAGGCCGAAGGAATCCCGGACGCCGCCGACGACGTCAGCCAGCCCGAGCTGGGCCTGGAGGAACCGGCAACCGCCGGCCAGACCAGCACCCTCGGCAAGCGCGAGATCCAGGACTTCGACAAGATCGTCTCGCTGTACGTCGCCGCTCGCGCCGGCAGCGTGCTGCGCGGCGAGGACATCGTCGTGGCCGCGGAGAAGACCGGCATGGTCTTCGGCCACATGAACGTGTTCCACCGCCTGCTGGAGGGACATCCGGACCGCGGCCCGGTGTTCAGCATGGCCAGCATCATCAAGCCCGGCAGCTTCGACATGGCCACCATCCGCGAGCTGGAGACCCCGGCCATCGCGTTCTTCCTGACCCTGCCGGCGCCGGTCCCGGCGCTGGACGCCTGGGAGAAGATGCTGCCGACCGTGCAGCGCATGGCCGAGCTGCTGGACGGCGTGGTCCTGGACGACAGCCGCAACGCCCTCGGGCGCCAGCGCATCGCCCATATCCGCGACGAGCTGCGCGCCTACGACCGCCAGCACGAAGCCCCGCCGCTGACCAAGGTCCCGCGCTGGTAAGCGGCCGCGGGCCGACGCCATGGCCATCACCGGCCTGAGCCACGCTACTTTCGTCGTCTCCGACCTGGAGCGCAGCGCGCGCCTGTTCCGCGAGGGCCTGGGCGCGCGCGAGGTGTACGACAGCGCCGGGCGCGAACATTCACTCTCGCGCGAGAAGTTCTTCGTCCTCGGTGGCCTGTGGCTGGTGGCGATGGAGGGGCCGCCGCTGGCCGAGCCCAGCTACCGCCACCTGGCCTTCGCCGTGGACGCGGCCGAAATCACGCTGTTCCGCCAGCGCCTGCAGGCCCTGGGCGTGGAGATCCTGCGCGGCCGTGGACGGATCGAAGGCGAGGGCGATTCGCTGTACTTCCGCGACTGGGACGGGCACCTGTTCGAGCTGCACGCCGGCACCCTGGACCAGCGCCTGGCGGCCTACGCCGCGGCCGACCGCGCCGGGGCGAGCTGAGCGAACACCTCGCGGAAGCGCGCCATCTCTCCGGCGGTGCCGACGGTCACCCGCACGCGGGTGGGCCAGACCGGCCAGGCGCGGCCGATCAGCACGCCGCGGTCGGCCATGGCGGCGCTGAAGGCCTTGCCGTCGCTGCCGACGTCGACCATGAAGCAGTTGGCCTGCGAGGGCAGGCAGGGATAGCCGCGCGCCTGCAGCCAGGCGATGGCCTGCTCGCGAATGAGCGCATTGGCCTGGCGCCGTTCCGGCACCAGCCCGGGATCACGCAGGCTGGCCAGGCCCGCGGCCAGCGCGGTCACCGGCAACGGATTGCTGCCGAACGCAGCGAGCTTGGCCAGCAGGTCCGGGCGGCCCAGGGCCAGGCCCAGGCGCATACCCGCCATGCCGTAGATCTTGGAGAAGGTGCGCAGCACGACCAGGTCGGCGCCGGCACGCACGTGGTCCAGCATCGAGCGCTCGCCGGAGTATTCGATATAGGCCTCGTCGACCAGCAGGACGCTGCCTGCCGGGCGGTTCGCCAGCAGCCATTCCAGCTGCCCGCGCGCGGTGACCGAGCCGGTCGGGTTGTTCGGATTGCACGCGTAAAGCAGGCCGGCATCGGTCGCGGCGGCGGCCATGGCGCGCACGTCGTGGCTGCCGTCGGCCAGCAGCGGGACGCGGTGCACGCGGGCGCCGTGGGCGGCGGCGGTATCGGCAACCGCCTCGAAGGTCGGATCCGGCAGGACCAGGGAACGATCCGGTCCGGTGAAGGCCAGGGCGGCGCGGTCCAGCGGCTCGCTGGACCCTGCGTACACCGCGACATGGTCCACCGGCAGCCCCTGCTGGCGGGCGAACTCGGCGGCCAGTTCCCCGCGCAGGCCGAACTGGTAGCGGCCGCCCCTGGGCAGGATCGCGCGCGCCGCTTCCTGCGCGGCGGGCGAGGGCCCCAGCGGGCACTCGTTGAAGTTGAGCAGCACCGGCGAGCCGTCCGCACCGGCTGCCGGAAGCGGCGGAGGCAGCGCCATCACGGTGCCCGGCAGGACCCCGGTAGCCAGGCCCGCGGCCGCCAGGCCGCTGCCGCGGAGGAAGGTTCTGCGGGACACGGGGCTCATGGCGGGTACCGGCGGTGGCGTCCCCCGCACGCTAGCGTCCACGCGGCCGTGACGGCAAGCCTGCCTGGGGCCGCAGCGTGGCGGGTAAGATCGTGCACCCGAACCACGCCGTACCTCCGATGACTTCCAGCCCGGCTCCCGCCGACCGTGCCGCCGAACTTCGGCGCAGGATCGAAGACGCCAACCGCCGCTACCACGAGCTGGACGCGCCCGACATCACTGACGCCCAGTACGACGCCCTGGTGCGCGAGCTGGAAGCGCTGGAGCGCGAGCATCCGGAGCTGGCGGCCGAGGATTCGCCCACCCGCAGGGTCGGCGCCACGCCGTCGGGCCGGTTCGCGGCGGTCACCCACGCGGTGCCGATGCTGTCGCTGGGCAACGCCTTCACCGACGAGGAAGTGGCCGACTTCGTGCGCCGCATCCGCCAGCGCCTGGAGCGCGAGGACGGGGACCTGGCGTTCTCGGCCGAGCCCAAGCTCGACGGCCTGGCGATCAGCCTGCGCTACGAGGACGGCGTGTTCGTCCAGGGCGCGACCCGCGGCGACGGTGCCACCGGCGAGGACGTCACCGCCAACCTGCGCACCATCGGCGACATCCCGCACCAGCTGGCCGGCAAGGGCTGGCCCAGGGTGCTGGAGGTGCGCGGCGAGGTGTACATGGGCCGAGCCGACTTCGAGCGCTGGAACGAACACGCCCGCCTGCATGGTGGCAAGGTCCTGGCCAATCCGCGCAACGGCGCGGCCGGCTCGCTGCGCCAGCAGGACCCGAAGATCACCGCGCAGCGGCCGCTGAGCTTCTTCGCCTATGGCGTGGGCCTGGTCGAGGGCGGCGAACTTCCGCCTTCGCATTCGGCGACCCTGCGCCAGCTGCGCGACTGGGGTTTCCCGGTCAGCGACCTGGTCCAGGTGGTGCGCGGCCTGGATGGCCTGCTCGGCTACTACCGCCACATCGGCGAGGCACGCGACGGCCTGCCTTTCGACATCGACGGCGTGGTCTACAAGCTCGACGACCAGGAAGGCCAGCGCGAGATGGGTTTCGTCTCGCGCGCCCCGCGCTGGGCGATCGCGCACAAGTTCCCGGCGCAGGAACAGACCACCGTGGTCGAGTCGGTCGAGGTCAGCGTCGGCCGCACCGGCGCGGTCACGCCCTGGGCGCTGATGCAGCCGGTGCTGGTCGGCGGCGTCACCGTGACCCGCGCCACCCTGCACAACGCCGACCATGTCGCGCGCCTGGACGTGCGCAACGGCGACACGGTGATCGTGCGCCGCGCCGGCGACGTGATCCCGGAAGTGGTGCAGGTGGTGATCGACCAGCGCCCGCCGGATGCACGACCGTGGTCGATGCCGGCCACCTGTCCGGCCTGCGGTTCGGAGGTGGTGCGCGAGGAGGGCGCGGCGGTGTGGCGCTGCTCGGGCGAGCTGAGCTGCCCGGCGCAGCTGGTGCAGTCGGTGTTCCATTTCGCCTCGCGCCGGGCCATGGACATCGATGGCCTGGGCGAGCGCTACATCGAGTCGCTGGCCGAGTTCGGCTACCTGCGCGACGTCTCCGACCTGTACCGGCTCACCCTGGACGACCTGCTGGAGATGAAGCGCCGCGCCGACGAGCGCGAGGGCACCACGCCGGTGGCTCCCGCAAAGAGCGGGGTCAAGTCCGGCAAGGTCGCCACCAGGTGGGCGGACAACCTGCTCGCGGCGATCGACACCAGCCGCAATACCACCCTGGCGCGCTTCCTCTACGCACTGGGCATCCAGCACGTGGGCGAGAGCACCGCCAAGGCGCTGGCGCAGTGGCTGGGCGACCTGGAGCTGATCCGCCACCTGCCGTGGCCACTGTTCCGGCGCCTGCCGGACATCGGCGGCGAGGTCGCGCGCGCCCTGGGGCACTTCTTCGACCAGCCGGGCAACCAGGCGGTGATCGACCGCCTGCTCGAGCGCGGCGTGCGTATCGGCGACAGCCATGCGCCGGACCCGCGCCTGGGCGCGACCCTGGACCTGGCGAGCCTGCTGGCCGACCTGGAGATCCCGAAGATCACGCCGGTGCGCGCCGCGCAGCTGGCCTCGGCCTTCGACGCCCAGGCCCTGGTCGATGCGCCGCTGCACAACCTGGTGACCGCCGGCCTGCCGCCGGAGACCGCCAGCGCGCTGGTGGCCTGGCTGGAGGCGCCGGGCAATGCCGAACTACTGCTGCGCTCGGCGCAGGCCCAGGCCAGGGTCCGTGCGCTGCTGCCGGCCGCCGATGCGGTCGCCAGCGGTCCGCTCGAAGGCATGACCGTGGTCCTCACCGGCACCCTGTCCTCGATGAGCCGCGACGAGGCCAAGGAGAAGCTGGAGGCACTGGGGGCCAAGGCCGCCGGCAGCGTGTCGAAGAAGACCAGCTTCGTGGTCGCCGGCGAGGCCGCCGGCTCCAAGCTGGCCAAGGCCGGGGAGCTGGGCATCGAGGTCTGGGACGAGGCGCGCCTGCTGGCCTTCCTGGAGCAGCACGCTTGAGCGCTGCCGACTGGACGCCGACCGCCGGAATCGAGGCGCTGCGCCTGCGCGCGCGTCTTTACGCGCTGGTGCGCGCGTTCTTCGCCGAGCGCGAGGTGCTCGAGGTCGAGACGCCGATCCTCTTGGAGGCCGGCAATACCGAACCGAACATCGAGAGCTTCAGCACCCGCTTCACCGGCCACCGTTCGGCTGGCGCGGAGGTGCGCTGGCTGCGCACCTCGCCGGAGTACCCGCTCAAGCGCCTGGTCGCCGCCGGCATCGGCGACTGCTACGAGCTGGGAAGGGTGTTCCGCAACGGCGAGGCCGGCGGCCGCCACAACCCCGAGTTCTCGATGCTGGAGTGGTATCGGGTCGGCTGGGACCACCTGCGCCTGGCCGACGAGACCGTGGAGCTGGTGCGCGCGGCCCTGGCCCTGGTCGGGCGCGACGCGGAAGTACGCAGCACGACCTATCGCCAGCTGTACCTGGAGGTGGCCGGGGTCGATCCGTTCCAGGCCAGCGAGGCCGAGCTGCGCGCGCGCCTGGACGGTGTCGCCATCGATCCGGAGGGACTCAACCGCGACGACTGGCTCGACCTGCTGATGACCCACCGGATCCAGCCCTCGTTCGCGCCGGACCGCATCACCGTGGTCCACGACTGGCCGGCCAGCCAGTGCGCGCTGGCCAGGATCCGCGCTGGCGATCCGCCGGTGGCCGAGCGCTTCGAGCTGTACTTGGGCCCGCTGGAACTGGCCAATGGCTACCACGAGCTTACCGAGGCGACCGAACAGCGCGCCCGCTTCGAACGCGACGGCCGCGTGCGCGCCGGCCGCGGAACGGTGCAGCCGCCGGTCGACGAGCGCCTGCTGGCCGCCCTGCAGGCCGGAATGCCGGACTGCGCTGGCGTGGCCCTGGGAATCGAGCGCCTGCTGATGGCGCTGGCGGCCACTACGCGCATCGCCGACGTGCTCGCGTTCGACTTCGCGCGAGCCTGAACGAAGCCGCATGGCGTTCACCGCATGTTTGCATCGGCCGACCACAATCCGACGGCAATGCCTGCCCGGGAAGTGGACGTGATGCCTGAGGGGAACCGTGCCGGTGCCACCGCGATGCTTGGCGCGCTGCTGGCGCTGGCCTGGCTGGTGCCGACGCCCGCGGCCGCGGCCGCGGCCAGGCCGGCGCTGCCGGAGCAGGTGCGCTGCGAATCGCCGGATACGCGCCGGGTGCATTGCCCGATGGATACCTCGCGCGGCGTGGTGCTGGTGCGCCAGCTGTCGCAGAACGCCTGCATCCGCGACACCGACTGGGGCGTGGACACGCTGGGCGTGTGGGTCGCGCGCGGTTGCCGCGCCGAGTTCCGTGCCCGCCCCGGTGCCGATGTCGCCACCCGCAGGGTGGTGCGTTGCGAGTCGAGCCGGGGCAGGAACGAGAGCTGCCCTGTGATCCTGCGCGGCGCGCCGGTGCGCCTGTTGCGCGAGCTGGCCTCGGCGCCATGCCGGCGCGGCGAGAGCTGGGACGTGGGGCGCAACGAGATCCGTGTCTCCCGCGGCTGCAAGGGCGAGTTCGAGATCGGCGATGCGGAGACCGGCTTCCCGCCCGGCGCGCGCCTGCTCGAATGCGAATCGCGCGACCGCCGCCGGCGCAGCTGCGGCACCACGGTCGAGCGCGAGGTGGTGCTGGTGAGGCAGCTGTCCACTTCGGCCTGCGAGAAGGACCGCACCTGGGGCTGGGACGCCGAGCGGGTGTGGGTCGACGAGGGCTGCCGCGCCGAGTTCGCGGTGGACTAGCCGCGCGCCGCTAGAATGGCGCGATGGATACCGCCTTCGACTTCGACCGTTACGACCATATCCGCCCGATCCTGTGGACCGGCGAGGCCCTGGAACTCCTCGACCAGCGCAAGCTGCCGTTCGTGGTGGAGCACGTCACCTGCCGCGACAGCGACGAGGTCGCCCAGGCGATCCGCGACCTGGCCGTGCGTGGGGCCCCGGCCATCGGCATCGCCGCGGCCTGGGGCGTGGTGCTGGCGAGCGGGACGGTCGAGGCCGATGACGGCACCGCCGCGCTGCTGAAGCTGGAGCCGGCGCTGCAGCGGCTCAATGCCGCCCGTCCGACCGCGGTCAACCTGGCCTGGGCGCTGGCGCGCATGCGCAGGGCGCTGGCCACTGCCGGCGCGGACTGGCGCGAGGTCGCCACCCGCGAGGCGCAGGCCATCGCCGACGAGGACCTGGCCGCCAACCGCCGCATGGGCGCGCTGGGGGCTGCCCTGGTCGCACCGGGCAGTGGCGTGCTGACCCACTGCAATACCGGCTCGCTGGCCACTGCCGGCTTCGGCACCGCGCTGGGCGTGATCCGCGCCGGCATGGCCGAGGGCCGCATCGCCAAGGTCTATGCCGGCGAGACCCGTCCGTGGCTGCAGGGCGCGCGCCTGACCGTGTGGGAACTGCAGCAGGACGGCATCGACGCCACCCTGATCGCCGACTCGGCCGCGGCCCACCTGATGAAGACCGGTGCGGTGCAATGGGTGGTCGTCGGCGCCGACCGCATCTGCGCCAACGGCGACACCGCCAACAAGATCGGCACCTACCAGCTGGCGATCGCCGCCCGCCACCACGGGGTGAAGTTCATGGTGGTGGCGCCGTCCTCGACCGTGGACCTGGACACCGCCAGCGGCGAGGCCATCGAGATCGAGCAGCGCGACCCGGGCGAGCTGCACGGCCTGGGCGGGGTGCGCACCGTAGCCGAGGGCATCGCCGCCTGGAACCCGGTGTTCGACGTCACTCCCGCGGAGCTGATCGACGCGATCGTGACCGAGCGCGGCGTGGTCGAGCAGCCGGACCTGGCGAAGATGCGGGCGCTGTTCGCCGGCTGATGCCACCTGGCAGCCGCGCCATGTCCGCGCGGCTGCCTGCCGCTCAACCCTTGCGCGCCAGCCTCCAGATCGCCACCGCGCTGAACAGCACGGTGAAGCCGGCCAGGCTGCCGGCCGCGACCAGCACCGGCTCGAACTGCAGCCCTTCCACGCCGCCGGCATGCATGGCCAGCTGGCTGGCATGGAACTGCGGCCACAGCGACACCTGCCAGTGCAGCGACGCCGGCATCGGGAAGAACAGTCCGGAGAGGTAGCAGCCGGGCAGGTAGACCAGGTTGGCGTAGCCGGTCGCGGCGTTGCCGCGGAACAGGCTTCCGATCATCAGGCCCATCGCGCAGAACGGGATCGCGGCCGCCAGCAGGGCCAGGCTCAGCAGCACGACCCCGCCGGTCGCCAGCGGCAACCGGCCCGCGGCCAGCGCGGTGGCCAGCAGCGGCAGGTAGGCGAGTACGCCGAAACCCAGGCCGCAGACGATCTTGGCCACCAGCCAGGCGCCTGCCGGCGCCGGCTGTGCGCGTCGCAACCGCAGCAGGCCCAGCTCGCGCTCCATCGCCAGCGAGGCGCCGATGCCGAACAGGCCCGGCATGCTGACCGCCATCACCGCGAAGGCGACGAACATGTAGACCGCCGTGTCCGGTTTGGCCGCGGTCTCGCCGCCGGCCACCAGCAGCGCGATCAGCGCGTGATCGAGGACAGCAGGCGCAGGTGCCAGCCGAGGGTGGCGTTGGGCAGCAGGCGCATATCGGCGGAGACGAAGCCGGCGTGCTGCTTGGCCTCGGCCTGCGCTTCCGGCATCGGATGGCCGAACAGGTGGATCTGGCCGGCGTCCGGGGCGAGCATGCCCATGACCAGGCGCAGGGTGGTGCTCTTGCCGGCGCCGTTGGGACCGACCAGGCCCATCACCTGGCCCGGTTCCAGCTCCAGGTCCAGGTCGTGCAGGCCGAAGAAGCGGAACGACTTGCGCACGCCGCGCATGTGGAGGTGCTGGGTCTGGCTCATCGCGGTTTCACCGGCGGATAAATGCCGCGCAGGCGGCCGAGGAGTTCGTCGCTGGACAGGCCGAGCTGGCGGGCGATGTCGGCCGCGCCGCGCAGGTGCTCGTCCAGCTTCTGCAGCTGCAGCTCGCGTGCGGTGCTGCCGCTTTCGGCCACGAACGAGCCCTTGCCGTGGCGGGTGACGATCACCCCCTCCTGTTCCAGTTCCAGGTAGGCGCGCTTGACCGTGATCACGCTGACGTTGACCGATGCGGCCAGCGCCCGGATCGAGGGCAGCTCGCGGCCGGCGGCCCAGTCGCCGGAGGCGATGCGCGCGCGGATCTGCTCCATGATCTGCAGATACATGGGGCGCGAATCGGCCTGGGAGATGTGCAGCGTGCTGTTCATACTGTGTATACAGTCTATGCACAGTTGTCCCGCCTGGCGCAAGTGCGCCGATGGACATTTGGCAGAGACCGCCCGGACGCCGTCGCCTGGCGCCGCAAGTGCTTGTTTCTGCGTGCAAACAGGGGCAGGGAAGTGGTCGTTCGTGCTACAATCGCGCGCTTGCGTGGAGTCCTCCCGCAGCGCCTCCCGCCGCCGCCGGCACGGGTGGCGCCGACCGTTCCAGCTGAAGAGTCCAGATGACCGATCTCGCCAAAGAAATCATCCCGGTAAACCTGGAAGACGAGATGCGCCGCAGTTACCTCGATTACGCCATGAGCGTGATCGTGGGGCGCGCGCTGCCGGATGTGCGCGATGGCCTGAAGCCGGTGCATCGCCGCGTGCTGTTCGCGATGAACGAGCTCGGCGCGCACAGCAACAAGCCCTATTACAAGTCGGCGCGAATCGTCGGTGACGTGATCGGTAAGTACCACCCGCACGGCGACCAGTCGGTGTACGACACCCTGGTGCGCATGGCCCAGCCGTTCTCGCTGCGCTACCTGCTGGTGGACGGCCAGGGCAACTTCGGCTCGGTCGACGGCGACTCCGCCGCGGCGATGCGTTACACCGAGGCGCGCATGTCGCGCCTGACCCACGAGCTGATGGCGGACATCGACAAGGAAACCGTCGATTTCCAGCCCAACTACGACGAGAAGGAGCTGGAGCCGACGGTCATGCCGACCCGGTTCCCGAACCTGCTGGTCAACGGCTCGGCCGGTATCGCCGTGGGCATGGCCACCAACATCCCGCCGCACAACCTCACCGAGGTGGTGAACGGCCTGCTGGCGCTGATCGACGAGCCGGAGCTGGATGTCGACGCGCTGATGCAGTACATCCCGGGCCCGGATTTCCCCACCGCCGGCATCATCAACGGCGTCGGCGGCATCCAGCTGGCGTACCGCACCGGCCGCGGCCGCGTGCGCATCCGCGCCAAGGCCGACATCGAGGTGGCCGACAACGGCCGCGAGTCGATCATCGTCACCGAGATCCCGTACCAGGTGAACAAGGCGCGGCTTATCGAGAAGATCGCCGAGCTGGTCAAGGAAAAGAAGATCGAGGGCATCTCGGAGCTGCGCGACGAGTCCGACAAGGACGGCATGCGCATCTACATCGAGGTCAAGCGCGGCGAGTCCGCCGAGGTGGTGCTCAACAACCTCTACCAGCAGACCCAGCTGGAGTCGGTGTTCGGCATCAACATGGTGGCGCTGGTCGACGGCCGCCCGCAGCTGGTCAACCTCAAGCAGATCCTCGAGGCCTTCCTGCGCCACCGCCGCGAGGTGGTGACCCGCCGCACCATCTTCGAGCTGCGCAAGGCGCGCGCCCGCGCCCACGTGCTGGAAGGCCTGACCGTCGCGCTGGCCAACATCGACGAGATGATCGAGCTGATCAAGACGTCGGACAACCCGCAGGTCGCCAAGGAGCGCATGCTCGACCGCACCTGGGAGCCGGGCCTGGTCGGCGCGCTGCTGGCCGCCACCGGCGCCGAGGCCTCGCGTCCGGACGACCTGCCGGCCGGCGTCGGCCTGGTCGAGGGCCGTTACCGCCTGACCGAGGTCCAGGCCCAGCAGATCCTGGAGATGCGCCTGCACCGCCTGACCGGCCTGGAGCAGGAGAAGCTCACCGAGGAATACCGCCAGCTGCTGGAGACCATCCGCGCCCTGATCGAGATCCTCGAGGATCCGGAAGTGCTGCTGCAGGTGATCCGCACCGAGCTCAACGAGCTCAAGGCCGAGTTCGGCGACGACCGCCGCAGCGAGATCCGCGCCAGCGAGGAAGACCTCGACATCCTCGACCTGATCGCGCCGGAAGACGTGGTGGTCACCCTGTCGCACGCCGGCTACGCCAAGCGCCAGCCGGTGTCGGCCTACCGCGCGCAGAAGCGTGGCGGCCGCGGCCGCTCGGCGGCGGCGACGAAGGACGAGGATTTCATCGACCGGCTGTGGCTGGTGAACACCCACGACACCCTGCTGACCTTCACCAGCAGCGGCAAGGTGTTCTGGCTGCCGGTGCACCAGCTGCCGGAGGCCGGCTCCAATGCCCGTGGCCGCCCGATCATCAACTGGATCCCGCTGGAGGAAGGGGAGCAGGTGCAGGCGGTGCTGCCGGTGCGCGAGTACGCCGAAGGCTTCTTCGTGTTCTTCGCCACCCGCAACGGCACGGTCAAGAAGACCCCGCTGACCGAGTTCGCCTTCCGCCTGGCACGCGGCAAGATCGCGATCAACCTGGACGATGGCGACAACCTGGTCGGCGTGGCCCTGACCGACGGTGGCCGCGACGTGATGCTGTTCGCCTCCAACGGCAAGGCCGTGCGCTTCGACGAGTCGGAGGTGCGCGCGATGGGCCGTACCGCCACCGGCGTGCGCGGCATCCGCCTGGCCGAGGGCGAGGAGGTGGTCAGCCTGGTCGTGCCGGACGGCGAGGGCGACATCCTCACCGCCTCCGAGCGCGGCTATGGCAAGCGCACCCCGCTGTCCGAGTACCCGAAGAAGGGCCGCGGCACCCAGGGCGTGATCGCGATCCAGACCAGCGAGCGCAACGGCAGGCTGGTCGGCGCGATCCAGCTGTCCGAGCAGCACGAGGTCCTGCTGATCTCCGACGGCGGCACCCTGGTGCGCACCCGCGCCTCGGAGATCTCGCAGGTCGGCCGCAACACCCAGGGCGTGACCCTGATCCGCCTGGGCGAGGGCGAGTCCCTGCAGGCGGTCGAGCGGGTCGATGCCTCGCTGGACGAGGCCGCCGAGGAAGGCGTGGCTGCCGGCGCCCCGGAGCAGCCGTCCGACGGTGCCGAGGCCACGCCGGCCAGCTGACCGGCGCGCCCGGGAATCAACGGAAAGGGCGGCCATTGGCCGCCCTTTCCGTATCCGGCGTCTGACCCTTCCGCGTTACTGGACGCGGCACTGCCGCCAGCGCACCTGCTCGTCGCGGCCCGGCCGCGGATTGAGTTGCACCCGCACCGCACGCAGCGCCGGGTAGCGCTCCAGCTCGGCGCAGATCAGCGGCCAGATCGCGTCGATGCTGCCGGTCCGGTTCACCACCAGGGTGTGGTGGGTGAGCCAGTACGCCCGGCCCACGCCCGGCTTCTGGGAAACCGAACGCACGACCTCGTTGCGATAAAGCTGCAGGGTGGCCTCGTCGGGGAAGGCTTCGATGTCGGCGTCCTCCGGCAGCGGCGGCGGCTCGCTCATCTGGCTGGCCGGCGGGTCCGCCTCCGTGCCCGCGGGCGCCGTGGAGGCTTCCGCGGCCACCGGCCCCTTGCCGCGGGACAGGGCCGCCTCGAGGCGGTCGCCCCAGGCGCCGAGGCCGATCGCCAGCACCAGGGCGAAGATCGCCACGCCCAGGGTTTCCAGGCGCGTGCGCCGCTCGGCCTCGGCCTCGATCTGGACCAGCACCAGCGGCGACAGGTAAGGACGCACCAGGCTCCACAGGCGGCGGCCGTCGATGATCTCGATGCCGTGGCGGGCGGCCGAGGCCTGGGCATCGGGGCGCGCCTTGCCTTCGGTCAGCAGGATGCCGTGGTGGGCGCCGGCCAGGTCCATCTCCTCCATCAGCTGGTGGATGTGGCGACGGGCCAGGCGGTAGGCACGGCCGTGCTTGCAGGACAGCAGCCAGCGCCGGTTGCCGTCGGTCATCAGCAGGCGGCTGCCCGGATGCAGTGCGCCGGGGTGGCCCTGGAAGTCGCGCAGCCCGCGCTGCTGCATGGCCTGGCCGACCAGGGTGGCCAGCTCCTTCCAGCGCAGCGCGGCGATCGCGCGCAGGCCGGCGGCGCAGCGATGGGTGCCGCGACGCACGTACCAGGTATAGGGCAGGCCCACGGCTGCCGTGAGCAATGCCAGGCTCCCCCCCAGGATCCAGGCGGACATCAGTTCCCCGTTGGCCTCTTCGAATGCAGTCGCCGGATGGTACACGGCCCCGGAGGCGCCGGATCGCAGGCACGAAAAGGCCCGCCAGTCCGGAAGCCGAGAGGGGAGGGGAGCAAACGGCGGTTGGACTGGCGGGCCGGCTTCGATTCTGCCCAAGCGATTTGTGCTTTGCAACAAATCGTATGGCGCCACCAGTGGAATGCTGCGTTAGCCGATCCCGGCGTCCGGATGCGGGGTGGACACGCCCGGCGCCGGGCCGCTGGGCTGGACCGGCGGCACCACCCCCTCGGGCATGGTGCTGGTGCGTCGCTGCAGTTCCCGGGTCAGGGCATCGATGCGGGCGCCCAGCGCGTCCAGGTCCTCGCGGGTGGGTACATCCATCTGCCGCAGCGCGTCCTGGACCCGGTGCTCGAACGAACGGCCGACACTGTCCCAGGCCTCGGTGGCCTTGGCCGTGACCCGGCCGAAGGCACCGTCCAGCGCCTGGCGCAGGCTTTCCAGCCGGGCCGCGGCGCTGTGCTCGCCGGTATCGCCGGACTGGCCGTTGCCGACCTGCCGGCCTTCCTCGGCCAGCTGCTCGAACAGGCGGCTGCCCTCGGCCTGGGCCCGGGCCAGCGCACCGATCCCGGCCAGCCAGACCTGCTGCGCCGAGTCGCCCAGTTCGCGCGCGAAGCGCCCGGCCTGGGCCTGCACGTCGGCGGCGCTGGGGGTATCGCGATGGCGGTTCTCAACGGTCATGGCCGGATCCTCTGGTGAGTGGACTCGGGCCAGTGTCCCGGCCGAAACGCAAAGACCGCGTGATCCTCAGTCGAGCTTTTCCGCCAGCACGCGGCGGATTTCCGATTCGACCATGCCCTGCAGGGCGGAGAACAGGAAGCCCAGTTCGGCCTGCACCCGGACCTTGCCCGGCAGCATCTCGATGCGGCCGTCGATGCCGGGGCCGCCGAGCGCCAGGACGTCGCCTTCCCAGCGGCTGCTGAGGCCGTGCCGCTCCTGCAGCTTGGCGGCGATGCCCTCCACCGCCTGGCGGACCTGCTCGGGCGTGCGCGAATGGGCGTGTTCGATGTCGATCTGGGACAAGCTGGACTCCATGGATATCGTGGGACGCGCACGCGGAACTGGCCTCTGGCGCAATGGCGCTGATAGTCTGCCACGCATGCAAGAACACGCACTGCAACTGCACTTCAGCAACCGCCAGCAGGCGGACCATCCGCTGGCCGCCGGCGTACTCCGCCTGGTCCGCCAGGCCAACGGCACGCTCGGCCTTGGCGATGCGCCGGGCGCGTTGCTGGCCCAGTTCTGCCTGGACAGGCGCGGGCTGTGGCTGCAGGTTGCCGGCGGTGCCCGTGGGATCCACGTCAACGGCCGTCCGGTCAGGCGCATGGCCCTGCTGCGTGCCGGCGACGCGGTCTATGCCGACGGCGTGGAACTGCTGGTTCGGGCCGCGGCGCAGCCGGCCGCGAACGTCGACGATGCCGCCGGCGCGGCCATCCACGAAGCCTGCGCGGTCCTGCGCGGGGTCGGCGGCGCCCATCACGGCCGCTGCTTCACCCTCGGCCAGCCGCGCCTGGTGGGCTCGGCACGCGAGGCCGACATCCGCATCGACGAGCCGGCCTTCGCGTCGCGCCACGCCGTGCTCGAGCGCGACGGCGCCCGCGTGCTCCTGCGCGACCAGGGCTCGGCCGAGGGCAGCGTGGTCAACGGCATGCCGGTGCGTGATGCGGTGCTGGTCGCCGGCGACCAGGTCGTGTTCGACGGCCAGCACCGTTTCGTGGTCGAGTTCCCGGCCGGTCCGGGCGCGCCCGCACGCAGCAGCACCGAAACCGCCGCTCCGGCCGCCGCGCCGCCTCCGGCCCGGTCGAACGGCGTGCGCCTGCCGTGGCTGCTGCTGGCCGCGATCCTGCTGGCCGGCGCGCTCAGCGCGCTGCTGTGGTTCGGCGCGCCCTGAGTTTCAGCACCAGGCGCCAGCCCAGCAGCCCCGCGAGGATGCCGGCGTACAGCGCCGGCTCGCGGATGTCGGACTTGACCAGCCACCAGAAGTGCAGCACCGCCAGTACGCCGATGGCGTAGACCGCGCGGTGCAGCTGGCCCCAGCGCCGGCCGAGACGGCGCATCCAGCCGCGGGTGGAGGTCACCGCCAACGGCACCAGCAGCAGCCAGGCCAGGAAACCGACGGTGATATACGGGCGCTTGGCGATGTCCTCGAACAGCTGGGTCCAGTAACCGCCCAGGTCCAGCACCAGGTACGCAGCCAGGTGCAGGCTGGCGTAGAAGAGCGCGTACAGCCCGAGCATGCGCCGGAACTGCAGCACCACCGTTTGCCCGGTCAGCCGGCGCAGCGGGGTGATGGCCAGGGTAAGCAGCAGCAGGCGTAGCGCCCACAGCCCGGTGAAGTGCTCGATCTCGGCCACCGGATCGGCGCCCAGTGCATCGCTGCCGGTGCGGAACACCTCGGCCACCTGCCAGCCCAGCCATGCCGCCGGGGCCAGCGCCAGCGCATGCACCAGCGCCTTGGCGGCGATGATGCGCGGCGAAGTCGCCCTGCCGGGACGGGCGGTGCTGGTGTCGCCACTCAGTACCACTTGCGCAGGTCCATGCCGGCGTACAGCGAGGCGACCTGGTCGGCGTAGCCGTTGAACGGCAGGGTGGGGATGCGGCCGGCGAACAGCTTGCTCTTCGTGCCGGCGATGCGGCGCTCGGTCTTCTGGCTCCAGCGCGGATGGTCCACGGCCGGATTGACGTTGGAGAAGAAGCCGTACTCCGAAGGCTGCAGTTCGTTCCATGCGGTCTTCGGCATGCGCTCGGTGAAGCGGATGGCGACGATCGACTTGATCGACTTGAAGCCGTACTTCCATGGCACCACCAGGCGTAGTGGCGCGCCGTTCTGCTGCGGCAGCGCCTTGCCGTAGAGGCCGGTGGCAAGCAGGGTGAGCGGATGCATGGCCTCGTCGATGCGCAGCCCTTCGCGGTAGGGCCAGTCGATCGAGCGGTAGCGGAGGCCGGGCATCTGCTTCGGGTCGGCGAGGGTGGTGAACGCTACGTACTTCGCCTTCGAGGTCGGTTCGAAGCGTTTCAGCACCTCGCCCAGCGGCACGCCGGTCCAGGGGATCACCATCGACCAGCCTTCCACGCAGCGCAGGCGGTAGACGCGCTCCTCTGCGGCGATGCCGCGCAGCAGGTCCTCCAGGCCGATCGTGCCGGGTTTGGCGCACTCGCCGTCGACCACCACCGACCAGGGCGAGGTGCGCAGGGTCTTCGCCGCGCGCGAGGGGTCGTCCTTGTTGGTGCCGAACTCGTAGAAGTTGTTGTAGCTGGTGATGTCCTCGTAGCGGGTCAGCTCCTCGTCGGTGCCGAAACCGGCACGGGCCTGGGCCACGCTGACGCGGGTCTTCGGCGGCGGCGGGGGCTCGGCCTCGGCGCATCCGGACAGGCCCAGCAGCGGGGTGGCGGCGAGCATGCCCAGCAGCCGGCGGCGGTCGCGGTAGACCGCCTCGTCGGTGATCTCGCTGGCGGGAATCCGGGACAGGTTGCGCAGGCGCATGGAGGCGGTTCCACAGGGGTTCTGGAGGCTGTGACCGCGCCCGCGGCACGGCGGTTCCCACGCGTGCCAGGACGCTTTCTTGGTTGCGCCCGCAACTGGTGCGCTGCGGCATACTACGGCCCCTACTGTTACGGGTGCTTCATGACGCGCGCTTACAACTTCAGTGCCGGCCCTGCGACGTTGCCGGAAGCAGTCCTGCGCCAGGCGCAGGCGGAGATGCTGGACTGGAACGGGACGGGCGCGTCGATCGTGGAACTCAGCCACCGTGGCGCGGAGTTCATGGCGGTGGCAGCCCAGGCCGAGGCCGACCTGCGTGCGCTGATGTCGATCCCGGACGACTACGCCGTACTGTTCCTGGCCGGCGGCGCCACCACCCAGCAGGCCCTGATCGCGCTGAACTTCGCCTCGCCCGGGCAGGTCGCGGACTACGTGGTCACCGGCCACTGGAGCAAGACCGCGATCAGGCAGGTCAGGCCCTACGTCGACGTGCACGTGGCCGCCAGCAGCGAGGAGCCGGACGGCGGCTTCCGCAGCATCCCGCCGCGCGCGCAGTGGCAGCTCAGCGACGATGCGGCCTACGTGCACATCACCGCCAACGAGACCATCCACGGCGTCGAATTCCGCGATACCCCGGACGTGGGTGCGGCGCCGCTGTTCGCCGACTTCAGTTCCTCGATCGCCTCCGAGCCGGTCGACGTGTCGAAGTACGGCCTGATCTACGCCGGCGCGCAGAAGAACCTCGGCCCGGTCGGGATCTCGGTGCTGGTCGTGCGCCGCGACCTGCTCGAGCGCGCCGGCCAGCCGCGCGCCGACATCTTCACCTATGCCTCGCACGCGGCGCGCGATTCGATGCTCAACACGCCGCCGACCTGGAACTGGTACCTGCTGGGCCTGACGGTCCGCTGGATGCTGGAGCAGGGCGGCGTCGAGGAGTTCGCCCGCCGCAACGCCGCCAAGTCGGCGCTGGTGTACGGCGCGATCGACGGTTCCGGTGGCTTCTACCGCAACGAGGTGGCCCCGGCGGTGCGTTCGCGCATGAACATCCCGTTCTTCCTGCCGGACGACACCCTGACCACGCGCTTCCTCTCCGAATCGAAGGCGGCCGGGCTGCTGGCGCTGAAGGGCCACAAGGCCGTCGGCGGCCTGCGTGCCTCGCTGTACAACGCCATGCCGGTGGAAGGCGCGCAGGCGCTGGTCGACTTCATGGCCGATTTCCAGCGCCGCAACGGCTGACCTTTCCCGCGATGCGAGCGGCGGCAGCGGCCGCCGCCAATGACCACGGATCCCCAGATGGCAACGAGGAAAACCAGCGCGAACAAGCCGCCCGCCGCCGCCCGCAAGGGCAAGGCCAGGGCCGGCCAAAGCGCACCGCGCGAGCCGGCCGCGCCAGCGCCGATGCTGGCCGACGTGCGTGCGCAGATCGACAGCATCGACCGTCACATCCAGGAACTGATCGCCGAGCGCGCGCGGTTCGCGCTGCAGGTCGGCAAGGCCAAGGGCAAGCTCGCCGCGGCGGTGGACTACTACCGGCCCGAGCGCGAGGCCCAGGTGCTGCGCATGGTGGTGGACCGCAACGAGGGCCCGCTCTCGGACGAGGTCCTGGTGCATGTGTTCCGCGAGATCATGTCCGCCTGCCTGGCCCAGCAGGAGCCGCTGAAGATCGGCTACCTCGGCCCGGAGGGCACCTTCAGCCAGCAGGCCGTGCTCAAGCACTTCGGCCGCTCGGCGCACGGACTGCCGCTGGGCAGCATCGAGGAGGTGTTCCAGGAAGTCGACGCCGGGAACGCCGACTTCGGCGTGGTGCCGGTGGAGAACTCGGGGCAGGGCACGATCCAGGTGACGCTGGACATGTTCCTGACCTCGCCGCTGAAGATCTGCGGCGAGGTGGAGCTGAAGGTGCACCAGTACCTGCTCTCGCGCAGCGGCCGGATCGAGGACATCGAGCGCATCTACGCGCATCCGCAGGCCTTCGCCCAGACCGCAGGCTGGCTGCGCGCCAACCTGCCGAAGGTCGAGAAGATCCCGGTGTCGAGCAACGCCGAGGGTGCGCGCCGCGCGCGTGGCGCCGACGACGCCGCGGCCATCGCCGGCGAGAGCGCGGCCCACGTGTATGGCCTGAAGAAGGTCATCATGCAGCCCATCCAGGACGACCGCGACAACACCACGCGCTTCCTGGTGATCGGCCGCCGCCTGTTCCCGCCGTCCGGCCACGACCGCACCTCGATCCTGGTGTTCATCCACGACAAGCCCGGCGCGTTGTTCGACGTGCTCAGCCCGTTCGCGCGGCATGGCATCAGCATGAACCGGATCGAATCGCGGCCCTCGCACCAGGCCAAGTGGGAGTACGCGTTCTTCATCGACCTGGCCGGCCATGTCGAGGACGAGGCGATGAAGCAGGCGCTGGCCGACCTGGAGCAGCACGTGGCCAAGGTCAAGGTGCTGGGTTCCTATCCGGTCGCGGTGCCCTGAGGGCGGTAATTGGTGATTCGTGATTCGTGATTGGTGATTGGTGATTGGTGATTGGTTCGCGGCGCTGGAAGGTGCCGGGCGTGCAGACGATGGAGAGCTGATGTCGCAGTCTTCGCAACACTGGATCGCAAGCGCCGGGCAGCCGCTGCGCGGCACCCTGGAAATCCCGGGCGACAAGTCGGTCTCGCACCGCGCGGTGATGTTCGCCGCGCTGGCCGATGGCACCTCGACCATCGACGGTTTCCTGGAAGGAGAGGACACTCGCTCCACCGCGGCGATCTTTGAGCGGCTGGGCGTGCGCATCGAGACCCCGACGCCGTCGCGCCGCATCGTGCATGGCGTGGGCGTGGACGGCCTGCGCGCCGCGGACGGCCCGCTGGACTGCGGCAATGCCGGCACCGGCATGCGCCTGCTGGCCGGCCTGCTGGCCGGCCAGGCCTTCGACAGCGTGCTGGTCGGTGACGCCTCGCTGTCGAAGCGGCCGATGCGCCGCGTGACCGTGCCGCTGGCGGAGATGGGCGCGCGGATCGACACCGGGGCCGACGGCACGCCGCCGCTGCGCATCCATGGCGGGCAGGCGCTGCACGGCATCGACTACACCCTGCCGGTGGCCAGTGCCCAGGTGAAGTCCGCGCTGCTGCTGGCCGGTCTCTACGCCCATGGCGAAACCTCGATCACCGAACCGCACCCGACCCGCGACTACACCGAGCGCATGCTTGCCGCGTTCGGCGTGGACATCGAGTTCTCCCCGGGCCGCGCCCGCCTGCGTGGCGGCCAGCGCCTGCGCGCCACCGACATCGCGGTGCCGGCGGATTTCTCCTCGGCAGCGTTCTTCCTGGTGGCGGCGAGCATCGTCCCGGGTTCGGAGCTGCGGCTGAAAGCGGTCGGACTCAATCCGCGCCGTACCGGCCTGCTGCACGCGCTGCGCCTGATGGGCGCGGACATCACCGAGGAAAACCCGTCCACCCATGGTGGCGAGCCGGTGGCGGACCTGGTGGTGCGCCATGCGCCGCTGCGGGGCGTCCAGGTGCCCGAGGCGCTGGTGCCGGACATGATCGACGAGTTCCCGGCGCTGTTCGTGGCCGCGGCCTGCGCCGAAGGCCCGACCGTGGTCACGGGCGCGGGCGAACTGCGGGTCAAGGAATCGGATCGCCTGGCGGCCATGGCCAATGGCCTGCGTACCCTGGGCCTGCAGGTGGACGAGACCGCCGACGGCGCGACCATCCATCCCGGGCAGCTGCACGGCGGCATCATCGAGAGCCTGCACGACCACCGCATCGCGATGTCCTTCAGCGTCGCCGGGCAGCGTGCGGATGGGCAGGTGCGGATCAACGAGATCGCGACCGTCGCCACCTCGTTCCCGGGCTTCGACCAGCTCGCGCGTGGCTGTGGTTTCGCGCTGGAGTCGCCGGCCGCCTGAGCGCCGGCGGCCCTCAGTTGCGGCGGAACTCGATCGGCAGGCGCACCGTCGACGGAACCGCCTCGCCATCACGCAGTGCCGGCTCGAAGCGCCACTGCAGCGCGGCCTCGATCGCGGCGCGGTCGAAGGCGGGGTCCTCGGTGCCGGCGCGCTCGACCACCTGCACGTCCACCGGACGACCGTCGTCGCCGACGATGATGCTCAGGACCACGTCGCCCTCGCTGCCCTTACGCAGCGCCGAGCGCGGATAGCTGGGGACCGGGTTGCCGGCCAGCGGGCGCGGAGGGCGGTTGACCACGGCATCGCCGAATGCAGAGGCGCCCCCGGGAGATGAGGCGGGGAGCTGCATGTCGGGGCGACCAGCCTGGTCGGCATCCCGGCTCGCATGGAAGGCCAGCGCAAGGGCAATCATCGCGATGGCCAAGCCACCCAGCAGCACCGGGGAGACCCGCTTCGTGCCGGCCGCATGGCCTGCCGCCGGCGTGGCGCGTCCGCTCTCATACCAGGTCCCCATCGCGCTTCCTCGATCCGTTGACTACGGGATCGAGTCTCGCCATGCCGATGTGTCCGGAAGGTGTTGAAGCGATGAACCGGATTGCAACATGGCAATACGGTTCATCGCGGTGAGCGCGGCGTCACTGCGTCTGGAACTCGACCGGGACGATCGCCTCGCCAGGCATCGGGCGGCCTTCGGCATCACGCGCCGGCTGGAAGCGCCAGCGCAGGGCAGCGTCGGCGGCGGCCCGGTCGAGATCGCGCGAGCCGCTGCGCTCGATGATCTCCACGTCGCCCGCGCGGCCCTCGGCATCGACCTGGACCCGCAGCACCACGGTCCCGCTCTCGCCGCTGCGCAGGGCGGAAACCGGATAGCGCGGCGGTTCCTGCCCGGCCAGCAGTGCCGGCGGCTGGGCAGCAACCTGCTGCACGGGCGCGACTTCCACCGGGGACGGGGTTGCCGGCTGCGGCTCCGGCTGCACCGGGGGCGGAGGCGACGGTTCCTCGACCAGGCGCGCGCCCTCGCCATCGGCCGCCTGCGGCAGCGGCGCACTGGCGCCAGCCGGCACCGGGGCGGGCAGGGGATCGTTGGGCAGGGCAGCCAGGGCCGCGGCCGGAGCGGCCTCGCCCGGGACCGGATCGGTCGACTGCCGGGTCACCACCAGCAGGAACAGCACCCAGCCAAGCACGAATGCGCCGGCCACCACGGCCCAGCGGCCCTGTGGCAGGTAGCGCAGCGCGCCATCGGGTTGTTCGTCGGTTCGGCTCATGCGGCGTGTCGGCGGACGGAGCGGTCGATTCTGGCACAGCGCCGGCGCAGTAGCGGGCGCGGGCACCATTGGTTGGGGGATAATGTGCGCCACCTTTCGCGCTTCCGGCCCCTGCAATGCTCGACCCCAGCCTGCTCCGTTCCCAGATCGCCGCCACCGCCGAACGCCTCGCCAGGCGCGGCTACGCCCTCGACACCCAGGCGCTGGAATCGCTAGAGGCCGAGCGCAAGGCCATCCAGGTCCGCACCCAGGAACTGCAGAACCTGCGCAACACCCGTTCCAAGGCGATCGGCCAGGCCAAGGCCAAGGGCGAGGACGTCTCCGCGCTGCTGGCGGAAGTGGCCGGCTTCGGTGACGAGCTGAAGGCCTCCGAGGCGCGCCTGGAGGAGATCCGCGGCAGGCTCGACGCGATCACCCAGGGCATTCCCAACCTGCCCGCCGATGACGTACCGGTGGGCGCGGACGAGGCGGGCAACGTCGAGCAGCATCGCCACGGCACGCCGCGCAGCTTCGAGTTCGAGGCCAGGGACCACGTCGAACTGGGTGCCCGCAACGGCTGGCTGGATGCGGATACCGCGGCCAAGCTCAGCGGCGCGCGCTTCACCGTGCTGCGCGGCCAGCTGGCGCGCCTGCACCGCGCCCTGGCCCAGTTCATGCTGGACCTGCACACCGGCGAGCACGGCTACGAGGAAACCAACGTGCCGGTGATCGTCAATGCAGATTCGTTGCGCGGCACCGGGCAGCTGCCGAAGTTCGAGGAGGACCTGTTCTCCACCGAACTGGGCGAGCACCGCCGCTACCTGATCCCGACCTCGGAAGTGCCACTGACCAACATCGTGCGCGACGGGATCCTGGACGGAGACAAGCTGCCGCTGCGCATGACCGCGCATTCGATGTGCTTCCGCTCCGAGGCCGGCAGCGGCGGCCGCGACGTGCGCGGCATGATCCGCCAGCACCAGTTCGAGAAGGTGGAGCTGGTCTCGATCACCCGCCCGGAAGAGAGCGACGCCGAGCACGAGCGCATGACCCGCTGCGCCGAGGTGGTGCTGGAGAAGCTCGGGCTGCCGTACCGCCGCATGCTGCTGTGCACCGGCGACATGGGCTTCTCCGCGCGCAAGACCTACGACCTGGAAGTCTGGCTACCGTCGCAGCATACCTACCGCGAGATTTCCTCGTGCTCCAACTGCGGCGACTTCCAGGCCCGCCGCATGCAGGCGCGCTGGCGCAACCCGGCCACCGGCAAGCCGGAGCTGGTGCATACGCTCAACGGTTCCGGCGTGGCCGTGGGCCGCGCCCTGATCGCGGTGATGGAGAACTACCAGAACGCCGACGGTTCGATCGACGTTCCCGAAGTACTGCAGCCCTACATGGGGGGCGCGACCCGGATCAGCTGACCGGGGTCGGATTTCCAGGATAGGCGGCCGGCGATGACCGGCCGCCGTCGTTTTCAGGCCGCTTCGGCCACCGGCTCGACCACGCCGTCGATCTGGGCCAATGCATCGGCCACGGCCCTGGCGCGGTGCTCGGGGGACAGCGATACGCCCTCGGCGCGCACGAACACCAGGTCTTCCACGCCGATGAAGGTGAACACCTGGCGCAGGAAGGGCTCCTGGAAATCGGCCGGGGAGCCGGCGTACAAGCCGCCGCGGGCGCTGGCAATGATGACCTTGCGGCCGCCTGCAAGGCCCTCGGGGCCATTGGCGGTGTAGCGGAAGGTGCGCCCGGCCACCGCGATGCGGTCGATCCAGGCCTTCAGGGTCGAGGGGATGCTGAAGTTGTACATCGGCGCCCCGATCACCACCACGTCTGCCGCGAGGAACTGCTCCAGCACGCGCTCGGCGTCCGCCACCGCGGCGGGATCGGCCTTGGCCAGGCTGGCGCCGGTCAGGTGGGGCAGGGGTTCGCTGTCCAGGTCGCGGTACTCGACCTCCAGGCCCGGGTGGCGGGCCTGCCAGCTGGCAACGATGGCCGCGCTCAGTTCGCGGCTGACCGAATTGGCGCCCAGGGCGCTCGAGTCCAGATGCAGGAGTTTCATGCGGTGCTCTCTCTCTGATGGGGCTGCGGCGTGGCCGCGGAGTGGGCACAGCTTCCATCGTTGCACGGATGGGATAAAGGTGGTTAGATGGCACCATCTGTTGCGCCTGTGGAGATAGCGCCATGCAGGACCTGAATGACCTCTACTACTTCGCCATGGTGGTCGAGCATGGCGGTTTCGCCGCGGCCGAGCGCGCGCTGGGTATCCCCAAGTCGCGCCTGAGCCGCCGCATCAGCCAGCTCGAGACCGACCTTGGCGTGCGCCTGCTGCAGCGTTCCACCCGCCGCTTCGCGGTCACCGACGTGGGCATGAGCGTCTATCGCCATGCACAGACCATGCTGACCGAGGCCCAGGCCGCGCGCGAGGTGGTCGACCGCCTGAGCGCCGAGCCGCGCGGGCTGGTGCGGGTGAGCGTGCCGGTGGCCATCGCCCAGCAGCAGCTGCCGAAGCTGCTGCCGAAGTTCCTCGAGCAGTACCCGAAGGTGCGCCTGCAGCTGCACGTCAACAACCGCCGCGTCGACCTGATCAACGAAGGCTTCGACGTGGCGATCCGCGTGCGCACGAGGCTGGACGATGATGGCAGCCTGGTGATGCGCAGCTTCGGGCAGATCCAGGAGCTGATGGTCGCCAGTCCGAAGTACCTGGACCGTGCCGGCCGCCCGCAGGATCCGTCCGACCTGGCCTCGCACCTGACCCTGAGCATGCACGAGGACGAGGCGCACCAGCGCTGGGAGCTGCACGGCCCGAACGGCGAGGTGCGCCGGGTCGACAACCTGCAGCCGCGCGTGGCCGGCTTCGACTTCCCGCTGCTGCTGTCCATGGTCAAGGACGGCTTCGGCATCACCATGCTGCCGGAAACCGTGTGCGCCGAAGCCGTGCGCAATGGCGAACTGGAAGTGGTGCTGCCGGAATGGTCGCTGCCGCAGGGCATCTGCCACGCCGTGTTCGCCTCGCGCCGCGGCCTGCTGCCAGCGGTGCGGGTGTTCATCGATTTCCTTGCCGAACACCTGCCGCAGCAGATCGAGTCCTCGCGACTGGATTGCGGCAACTGCGGCCGCAAGGGCGAACCAGGCGACAAGGCAGACGCCGACGGGATGGCCCTGGCCAGCTGATCCGGCCCCCCGCTGGCATGCGACAATCCGCGACCCGCCGGCGGACGAGTCCACCGGAGTGGGCATCACCGGAGTGCCAGCCGGCGTTGTCGCTAATAAAATCTGGTTCCAGGGAATTGCCGCTGGCCAAGCCTCGGTACTTGTCTGGAACCCGCAGCGTCGCGTTAGCTGCGTCGTTAGACGCAAAAAAATCCGGAGAGATGGCCGAGCGATTCAAGGCACCGGTCTTGACCTGCAGGCCCCCGGCCGGAAGGCGCCTCCACGAAAGTGGAGGCAAAACCGGCGACGCTGCGCGAGCAGCGTGGTTGTAGAAGCGAAAAATTCGGAGAGATGGCCGAGTGGTTTAAGGCACCGGTCTTGACCCGCAGGCCGACAGGCCGGAGGGCGCCTCCACGAAGTGGAGGCAAAACCGGCGACGCTGCGCGAGCAGCGTGGTTGTAGAAGCGAAAAATTCGGAGAGATGGCCGAGCGGTTTAAGGCACCGGTCTTGAAAACCGGCGAAGGGTCAAACCTTCCGTGGGTTCGAATCCCACTCTCTCCGCCAGTTCCAGCAGGGGAGGCCAGGCCCATCCTGGTCGCGCCGGAGGTTGTGCAAGCGCTACTGGCACGAGCTTGAAGCGGCCCGAGTGGGGGCGATAGGCTCAAGGCGCAGGGCATACCGAGGGAACGGCATGACCATCCGGGTATATCTGATCGACGACCACGCGCTGGTCCGCACTGGACTGCGCATGATCCTTGCGGCTGAGACCGACATCGAGATCGTCGGCGAGTCCGAGGATGGCGAGGACGCGCTGCGCCAGCTGCGCAGGATGCCGGTGCCACCGGACGTGGTCCTCTGCGACCTGCACCTGCCGGGCATCAGCGGCTTGGAAGTGACCGAGCGCATTGTCGCGGAGGGCCTGCCGTCGCGCGTGCTGATCGTATCCGTGCTCGAGGACGGACCGTTGCCGAAGCGGCTGCTCGATGTCGGCGCCTCCGGCTATATCGGCAAGGCCGGCGATGCGCGCGAGCTGCTGCGCGCGGTACGCGACGTGGCCAACGGCAAGCGCTACCTCGGCAGCAGCGTGGCCCAGAACATGGCCCTGGCCGGTGTCGAGCGCGGCGGTTCGCCATTCGATGTCCTGTCCCCGCGCGAGCTGGAGGTGGCGATGCTGCTGGTCCAGGGCCTGCGCCAGGAAATGATCGCGCGCCGGCTCAAGCTCAGCGCCAAGACGGTCAACACCCACAAGTCGCGCCTGTTCGAGAAGATCGGCGTGCAGGACAGCATCGCCCTCGCGCGACTGGCCGCGCGCTACGGGCTGATGGATCCGGCGCAGTCGCTTTAAGCGCCGGCCCCTCTCAGCCACCGAGGAGGGGAAAGACAAAGCCCGCCATCTGGCGGGCTTTGTCTTGGGCGCGCCTGGGCGCCCCTTGGTGCCGACCTGGCCCAGCGTGAGTGCGTTGTGCGCGGTCCGGGTGTCGGACCGCGTAGCCCTTCTCCCGGCGGGAAAAGGTTGGGGAGAGGGTCGGGTCCTTCATCTTCCGCCACCTGCCGAGCCTCAGCACTGGCCTCTTTCCACGGGGAGGTCGGAAAAAGAAAAGGCCCGCCGATTGGCGGGCCTTTCCGTGCTGCCCCAGTGGAACTCAGTCCTGGCGACGCGGGACGTCCGCCTGGTCCTCTTCGGCCGGCTGCCCGGTCGGGGTCGGCTCGCTGGCTTCTCCGGCGTCGGCGGCTTCAGCCGGCTCGGCCTTGGGCTCTTCCACGGCTTCGGCAGCTTCCGGCGCGGCCGGCTGCGCCCCAGCCTCCGGCAGCTGGTCGAACAGGCCGGCGGTGGTGAAGGGGCCCGGGTTGGCCGGGGCCGCGGTCTGGGCCGGCTCGTCGGCGGACGGAGCTTCGGCGTCCGCGGCCGGTTCGCTCGCCGCGGCGGCCGGGGCTCCGACGTCGGCAGCCTGGGTCTCGACCACCGGCTCGCCGGCGGTCGCGGAGGCAACCGCGGCGGCATCGGCCGGAGTGGTTTCGACCGGTGCAGCTTCGGCTTCCGGAGCAGCGGCCTGGGCCGCAGCCTCGGCCGGGGCTGCCGGAGCGGAAGCGACTTCCTCGACCACCGCCTCGACCGTGGCCACCGGCGCGGCGGCCGGGGTCGGACCCGGGGTCGCGGCGACGGCAGCGGTCTCGACGCTGGCAGCCGGAGGTTCGGCCTGCGCCGGGGCCGGTTCGGCAGCTTCCACGACAGCGGCTTCGGCCGCGGTGGCGGCCTCGACCGGGGCGGCGGTTTCGACCGGTTTGGCGTCCGCGTGGCTGTTCTCGACCACATTCGCCTCGACCGGGGTGGCCGGCTCGGCGGCGGCAGGGGTCTCGGCAACCGGGGCAGGCGTCACCGGCGCCGGCAGGTCGTCGAAGTCGAACTCCGGCTGGTCGGCGCGCGGCGCGGGGCTGGTTGCCTCGGCGCTGGCTTCGTTGCCGGCCTCGTTGTCGTCATCGCTCTCGGCGTCCTCGCCCGGGTCCTGGGCGCCCTCGGCGTTGCTGCCTTCGGCCGAAGCACCACGACGACGGCGACGGCCGCCACGACGGCCACGGCGACGGCGGCTGCCGCTCTCCGCGTTCGCGGCTTCCTCGGTGCCCGCGGCGGCATCGGCCACGGCGGTCGCCTCGCTGGCGTCACCGGCCTCGGCCTGCGGCTGCATGGCCGGGCTGTCGAGCGCGGCGACCGCAGTCGGCACGGCCACGGCGGCGGCCGTGGTCAGCGTGGCCTCGGTATCGGCCGGGGCGGCGGGACGTGCGACCGGCTGGGCCGGCTGCTCCTCGCTGCGCTGGCGCTGCGGCTGCTGCGCGGGACGGGCGCTCGCCTCGGTGCTGCCCTCGGCGGGCTGCTGCTTCGGCGGACGCGGAGCCTTGTCCTGCTTCTGCGACTGCTGCTTGTTGCCGGCAGGCTGCTGCTGCGGATTGCGCCCCTGCTTGTCCTGCTTTTCCTGGCGCTCCTGCTTCGGGCCCTGCGGCTGCTGCTGGCCACCCTGGGCGTTGCCGCCCCGGGCCTGCTGGCCACGCTGCTTGCCACGGCCCTGGCCCTGCTGGCCGTTGCCGCCCTGCTCGCCACGCTCACGGCGCGGACGCTCGCCGCGGTTGCCGCGGCCTTCGCCCTGCGGGGCGGCCTGGGTGCGTTCCGGACGCGCAGGCGCCGGGGCCGGATCGGCTGCGCCGAACAGGCGCTTGAGGAAGCCGACCACGCCGCCGCCGGTGGACGGGGCGGGGGCGGCGACCGGCGCGGGCGCCGGCTGCACCGGGGTCTCCTCGCGCTCCTCGCGGACCGGGGCCGGGCGCGGCGGGGCCACGCGGGTGACCGCCGGCGGCGGCGGGATGTTGAGCTGGGCCTTGGTCAGGGCGTGCACCGGCAGCTTGCGCGGGGTGCCGCGCTGGTAGCTCGGCCTGTTGCTCTCCTCGCCCAGCTCGTTCTCGCGCAGGCGGGTGACCTCGTAGTGCGGGGTCTGCAGCTGCTCGTCGGCGACGATGATGATCGGCGCGTCGTGGCGCTGCTCGATCTCGCGCAGCGCACCGCGCTTCTCGTTGAGCAGGAAGTTGGCGATCTCCACCGGGGCCTGGACCAGCACCTGCCCGGTGTTCTCCTTCATCGCGTGCTCCTCGGCGACGCGGATGATGGACAGCGACAGCGACTCGATGCTGCGCATGCGGCCGTGGCCTTCGCAGCGCGGGCACACGATCTGGCTGGACTCGCCGAGGCTGGCGCGCAGGCGCTGGCGGCTCATCTCCAGCAGGCCGAAGCGGCTGATGCGGCCGATCTGGACGCGCGCGCGGTCGTACTTGAGCGCGTTCTGCAGGCGGTCCTCGACGGCGCGCTGGTGCTTGGACGAGGACATGTCGATGAAGTCGATCACCACCAGGCCGCCCAGGTCGCGCAGGCGCAGCTGGCGGGCCACTTCCTCGGCCGCCTCCAGGTTGGTCTGGAACGCGGTCTCCTCGATGTCGCCGCCCTTGGTGGCGCGCGCCGAGTTGACGTCGATCGCGGTCAGGGCCTCGGTCTGGTCGATCACCAGGGCGCCGCCTGAGGGCAGGCGCACGGTGCGCTCGTAGGCGTTCTCGATCTGCGACTCGATCTGGAAGCGGTTGAACAGCGGGATGTCGTCGGTGTAGTGCTTGAGCTTGCGCAGGCTCTGCGGCATCACCTGTTCCATGAACTGCCGCGCGTCGTTGTACATCTCCTCGGTGTCGACCAGGATCTCGCCGATGTCGGCGCGCAGGTAGTCACGCAGGGCGCGGATGATCAGGCGCGATTCCTGGTAGATCAGGAACGGGGCCGGCTTGCTCAGCGCGGCCTCGGCGACGGCGCGCCAGGCGGCCAGCAGGTAGTCCAGGTCCCACTGCAGCTCCTCCGCGTCGCGGCCCACGCCGGCGGTGCGGATGATCACGCCCATGTCGTCCGGGATGTTCAGGGCGTCCATGGCGCGCTTGAGCTCGGCCCGGTCCTCGCCCTCGATCCGGCGCGAGACGCCGCCGGGGGTCGGGGAGTTGGGCATCAGCACCATGTAGCGGCCGGCCAGGGAGATGAAGGTGGTCAGGGCGGCGCCCTTGTTGCCACGCTCGTCCTTGTCGACCTGGACGACGACCTCCTGGCCCTCGCGCAGCAGCTCGCGGATGCCGGCCTTGTTCGGGTCGACGCCGGCCTGGAAGTAGTCGCGGGAGATTTCCTTCAGCGGCAGGAAGCCGTGGCGCTCGGCACCGTACTCCACGAAGGCGGCCTCGAGCGAGGGCTCGAGGCGGGTGATGCGGCCCTTGTAGATGTTGGACTTCTTCTGTTCCTTCGACGGCTGTTCGATGTCGATGTCGTACAGGGTCTGGCCGTCGACGATGGCCACGCGCAGTTCCTCTGCCTGCGTGGCGTTGATCAGCATTCGCTTCATGTTGCGTTCCTTTCGCGCTCGACGCGCGGAACGCCTGGCGTTCGCCTTACTGGAATCCGGCCCGGCCGCCTTCCGGCGTCAGGGCAGGGTTCGGCACCCTCGCGCACTGCGCGTCCGGGCGGATCCTGGTTTCCAGCGCTGCAACACCACGGCGGGCCGCGGGAGCGCTCCTTTTCATGTTTTTGGTACGGCGGGCCGGTGGCGCGGACGCCACGCGGGACATGTTCAGCTACCGGTGCTCTGACCCACCGGGCCATGGCCGGGTCTGCCTGCAAGCCGCTAACATGGCCGCCCCGGGGGCGGTGGTCGCGTACTGTGCCGGGGTCGCGGGAAGCCTGGGCTTTCGGCCCTGTGGACTTCTTCCAGCGGAATCAAACCCTTACATCGCCCCCCGAGTCTAACAGAATTAGTCCCCCAATGACCGACCCATCCCCCCGGGCAGGAGCCCGCACCGTTACGGTGCCCGAAGACCGTGACGGCCAGCGCCTGGACAACTTCCTGCTGGGCCAGCTCAAGGGTGCCCCGCGCAGCCTGGTGTACAAGCTGGTGCGCAGTGGCCAGGTCCGGGTCAACGGCGGCCGCGCCAAGGCCGAGCGCAAGCTGGCCGGGGGCGACGAGGTCCGGATCCCGCCGGTCCGGGTGGAGACGGAGGCCGAGCGCGGGACCCCGGCGCCGGGCCTGCTGCAGCGCATGGAAGCGTCGATCGTCTTCGAAGATGCACGCATCCTCGTGATCGACAAGCCCTCCGGCGTGGCCAGCCACGGCGGCAGCGGGATCAGCTTCGGCGCCATCGAGACCCTGCGCGCCCTGCGCCCGGGGCAGACCCTGGAGCTGGCCCACCGCCTGGACCGGGACACGTCCGGCATCCTGGTGGTGGCCAAGAAGCGCTCGGCCCTGGCCGAGTTGCAGGCGCTGATGCGCGAGGGCGGTTCCGGCGGCGGCATCCGCAAGCGCTACCTGACCCTGCTGGCCGGGCGCATGCCCGACGGCACCATGAGCGTGGATGCCCCCCTGCACGTGGGCCTGCGCCAGGGCGGCGAGCGCCATGTCCAGGTCAACCAGGCCGGCAAGCCCTCGGTCAGCCATTTCCGGGCGCTGGAGCGCCGGGGTGGGCAGTCCTACTGCGAGGTCCGGATCGAGACCGGCCGCACCCACCAGATCCGCGTCCACGCCCAGCACATCGGCCACCCGGTGGCCGGCGACGACAAGTACGGGGATCCGGAGGTCAACCGCCGCCTGCGCGACAAGGCCGGCCTGCGCCGGCTGTTCCTGCACGCCGCCTCGCTGGAGTTCGCCCTGGACGCCGGACGGACCCCGTACACCCTCAACGCGCCGCTGCCGCCGGAGCTGCGCGAGGTCCTGGACCGGCTGGAATGAGGCGCCCGGGCCAGCCCGGCCCGGCGCTCACCACTTGAACATGGCCAGGCTCAGGGCCAGCACGCCCATGCCGCTGACCAGGCCGTAGACGGTCTCGTGGCCCTTGCCGTAGCGCTTGGCCGCCGGCAGCAGTTCGTCGATGGCCAGGAACACCATGACCCCGGCGATGATCCCGAACACCGCGCCGAACACGGCGTCGGTCATCACGCTGGACAGCAGGGCATAGCCCACCACCGCGCCCACCGGCTCGGCCAGCCCCGACATGAGGCTGGCGCCGAAGGCGTAGCCCTTGCTGCCGGTGGCGTAATAGACCGGTACCGCGATGGCGATGCCCTCGGGGATGTTATGGATGGCGATGGCGAAGGCCAGCGGCAGGCCGACGGCTGGACTCTCCAGGGTGGCGAAGAAGGTCGCCAGGCCTTCCGGGAAGTTGTGCGCGGTGATCGCCACCGCGGTCATCAGGCCAACCCGGCGCACGTACTCGCGGTGGTGCTCGCGCAGGGCAGGGTCGTCGGTAGCCAGGCTGTCATGCGGGTTCGGCACCAGCCGGTCGATCAGCATGATCAGCAGCAGTCCGCTGAGGAAGGCGCAGGTGGCAGCGGTGAACCCGGCCCGCTCGCCATAGGCCAGGCTGAAGGAGTAGACCGACTTGTTGAGGATCTCCGACAGCGACACGTAGACCATCGCGCCGCCGGCGAAGGCGAGCCCGAAGGCGAGCAGGCGCGGGTTCGGGCTGCGCGAGAAGACCACCAGCAGGCTGCCCAGGCCGGTGGCCAGGCCGGCGGCCAAGGTCACCGCCAGTGCGACCAGCACCGCGGAACTGGAGATCTCGGGCATGCGGGTCCCGTTGCGTCAGGCGCGGGTGGGAGTGGACGGACTCAGGGCCGGCGGCCGGCGTCCAGCGCGAAGCACTCGTCCGGACGCACCTGCGGTGGGGTGAAGTTCACCGGTACCTGGATGGTGCGCGCGATCGGCTGGCCACCACGGGTGGCGGGCTTGAACTTCCAGCCCTGCACGGCCTCCTGGGCCAGGCGGTCGAGGTCGTCGTTGCCGCTGGTGCGCAGCAGGGTCACCCGGGTCGGCGTGCCCTCGGTGCCGACCTCCACCTGCAGCACGCTCTGGCCGCCGATGCCGGCGCAACCCAGCTCGATCGGGTACTGCGGCGGCGGGGTGTCGATCGCGGCGACCTCGGTCGGCGGCGGCACCGGCGCGGCGGGGGCGCTGTCCTCGCGGCCGCAGGCGGCCAGCAGCAGGGTGCCGAGGAGGGCGGCGGGCAGGAGCAGGGCACGGTCCATGGATCAGTCCTCGATCAGGTCGGACGCCTTGGCGGCGCAGATGAAGTCGTTCTCGCTCAGGCCGCCCACGTCGTGGGTGGAGAACCGCACCACGCAGCGGTCGTAGTGCACGCCCAGGTCCGGATGGTGGTCTTCGCGGTGGGCGATCCAGGCCAGCGCGTTCACGAAAGCCATGGTGTGGTGGTAGTCGCGGAAGCGGAAGGTGCGCACCAGGGCGCGGCCTTCCTCGGCCAGCTCCCAGCCGGGCACCTGGGCCAGCAGTGCGGCCACGCGGGCCTGGTCGAGCTGGTGTTCGGCGCCCTTGCGCGGGATGCAACGTGCCTGCGACAGCGGAATGGGGTCTGGCATGCCGTTCTCGTCTCCATCTGCCGGCGGATGATCCACGCGACGGCGTGCACGCAGCGTTGCAGCCGGGCGTGGCACACCGGCTGCGGGAGGGTGCCGGGACACGGCTAGAATACCCGCATGATCAATATCTCAGACACCGCGCAGTCGCATTTCCGCAAGCTGGTCGAACGCGAGGGCATTCCCGGCCTGGGCGTGCGCCTGAGCGCGGTCGATCCGGGTACCCCGCGCGCCGATGCGCGGCTGGAGTTCGCCGAACCGTCCGAACTGGCCGGCGACGAGTGGGCGGTGGATTGCGACGGCTTCACCCTGTACGTGGCCTCCGACAGCGTGCGCTGGCTGGATGGCGCGGAGATCGACTACGTGTTCCAGGGCACCGGCGCGCAGCTGACCATCCGCGCGCCGCGGATCAAGGGCGAGGCACCGGGCGAGGCCGCGTCCATCGTCGAGCGCGTGCGCTGGGTGATGGAGAACGAGATCAACCCGCAGCTGGCCTCGCATGGCGGCCGCGCCACGGTGGAGGAAGTGTCCGCCGACGGCACCGTGTGGCTGCGCTTCGGCGGCGGCTGCCACGGCTGCGGCATGGCCGACGTCACCCTCAAGCAGGGCATCGAGAAGACCCTGATCGCGCGGGTGCCCGGCGTGACCGCGGTGCGCGACGCCACCGACCACGATTCCGGCTCGGCGCCGTACATGCCGCGCGGCAACGCTGGCTGACCGGGCGCCCTTGCGGTGACGCGGGCGGCCCGGATCATCGATGTGCTCAACGCGCGCGAGCGCGCCCGCGTTCCGGTGGAACGCAGCACCGGGCTGCCCTACGGCTGGGCGCTGTGGATGAAGTCCGCGCCGCTGCCGGGTTCAGGCCCGGGGCTCGCGCCCGGCCAGGTCCTGGATGTGCTGGCCGCGCGGCCGCCCCGGCCGCGGACGCGTGGCGAGGAGCTGGAAGGCTGGCGTGCCTTCCTGGCGCTGTTCCGGCAGGGCTGGGAGCGGGCACCGCGCGAGGAGCGCCCGCTGCGCGCCGTGTCCGGTGTCGGCAGCGCCTTCCTGCACATATTGTTCGTGGTGCTGCTGGCGTGGATCGCCTACCTGCAGTCGCTGCTGCCGCCTCCGCCACAGACGGCTGGCGGGGGCGGGGGCGACCGGGTCGGGATTGGCTTCGTCGAGCGCGGGGAGGGTGCGGCCAGCCCCGGCTCCGCCGAGGCGACCCGGGAGCAGGCGCAGGCGGCTTCCGCCGGTGCGGTGGCGCGCCAGCCGGTCCGCGCCGGTACGACGCCCGCCCCGGCACAGGCGGCTGCTACCTCCGAGTCCCCGGCTGAGGCGGAGGCAGAGGAGCTTGCGCCGCAGTTCGTTCCCCCCGAACTCCCGGCGGTGGCGATGCGCGAGCCGCAGCCTGCCGAGCCGGCGCCCTCGCAGCTGCGCGAGCGCGAGGTCGCGTTGCCGGAGCCGGTCGAGATTCACGAGGTGGCGACCCCGCCGGTGCCGGTGGCCACCCGTCCGCTCGCGGTGCGCGAGCCGGAGCTGCAGGTGCGCGAGCGCGAGGTGGAAGTGGCCCAGGCGCCGGCGATCCAGGCCCCGCGTCCGCGCGAGATCGACCTGCCGCTGCCGGCATCGCGCGAACCGGAACTGCGCCAGCGCGAGGTGACCGTGGTCGAGGCCCCGCCGCTGCAGGTGCCGCAGGTCCGTGCGGCCGAGGTGCCCGCGCCCTCGGCGCGCCTGCCCGAACTGCGCCAGCGCGAAGTCACGGTGGTCGAAGCCCCGGCCGTCCGTCCGGCCGCGGTACGCACCGAGCCGACCGTCCCGGTCCTGCGCGAGCCGGGATTGCGCCAGCGCGAGGTGGCTGAACCCCTGCCGCAGATCGCGGTCGCGCCGCCACAGGTCCGCCCCCCCGCCGTCGAGCCGCGTCCGGCCGCCGGCCCCACCTTGCGCCAGCGCGAGTTGCCGATGCCCTCGGCCCCGGTGGCCATTACGCCGCCGGCCACTCCGGCTCCGGCGCCAGCCGCTGCTCCCGCACCGCGGGCGGTGGACCCTGCTCCTGCCGCCGCATCCACGGCATCGACCGTGCCGGCTGCCAATCCGCCCCCCGCAACGCAACCGTCCGCCACACCCACACCGGCCCCCGCGCCCGGTAGCGCGCAAGCCGCGCGCAGCGATGCCTCCGCCTCCGGCGATCCCTGGGCCAGGGCCCTGGCCGATGACAGCTGGGGTCCGCCGTCGGACAACGCGCGGCGCGATCCGGGCCTGTTCGATGCCCAGGGCCGTGCGCGCCTGCCGGGGGCCGGCGAGGGCAGCGGGCCGGGGCAGGGGCCCGGAAGCGGCCCGGGCGAATCGCTGGCCGACCGCGGGGCGCCGGGTGGCGACAACGACACCTGGACGCGCGAGCGGATCGAGCAGGCCGGCACCTGGCTCAAGCGCCCGCCATACGACTACGAGCCGACCAGCTTCGACCGATACTGGGTGCCCAGCGAGTCGCTGCTGGCCGAATGGGTGCGCAAGGGCATCAAGCAGGTGGGCATCCCGATCCCGGGCACCGGCAAGCGGATCAACTGCGTGGTCTCGCTGCTGCAGCTGGGCGGCGGCTGCGGCATCAGCGATCCCAACCTCGACGAGCAGCCCGCCGACGGGCGGCCGCCGCCGGAGATCCCGTTCAAGCCCGAGCTGCAGGAGGACAACGGCAGCGTGCGGCCCTGACCCCGATGCCGGGGCCGGCCCGGCATCCTGCTAGAATCGGCGACCGCTTTTCACCTGCCTGTTGCCGCCATGATCGAGCTCAATCCCATCCGCCAGCGCATCGCCGACCTGACCGGTCGCGTGGTCTCGCTACGGGGGTATCTTTGACTACGACGCCAAGAAAGAGCGTCTGGAAGAAGTAAACCGCGAACTGGAACTGCCCAACGTCTGGGACGACCCGGAACGGGCCCAGGCCCTGGGGCGCGAACGCGCGCTGCTGGAGAAGACCGTCGGCGGCATCGCCTCGGTGCTGGAGGGCCTTGAAGGTTCCACCGAGCTGCTTGAGCTGGCCGAGAGCGAGCAGGACGAAGAGACCGCCGAGGCGGTGGTGGCCGACGTAGACCGCTTCGAGAAGCACATCGAGGCGCTGGAGTTCCAGCGCATGTTCTCCGGGCAGATGGACGGCGCCAACGCCTTCGTCGACATCCAGGCCGGCGCCGGCGGCACCGAGGCCCAGGACTGGGCCGAGATGCTGCTGCGAATGTACCTGCGCTGGTGCGAGTCGCGCGGCTGGAAGACCGAGCTGCTGGAAGTCTCCGGTGGCGACGTGGCCGGCATCAAGTCCGCCACCTTCCGCGTGGAGGGCGACTTCGCCTACGGCTGGCTGAAGACCGAGACCGGCGTGCACCGCCTGGTGCGCAAGAGCCCGTTCGATTCGGACAACCGCCGCCACACCAGCTTCACCTCGGTGTTCGTGTCGCCGGAAGTCGATGACAAGATCGACATCGAGATCAACCCGGCCGACCTGAAGACCGACGTCTACCGCTCCTCGGGCGCCGGCGGCCAGCACGTCAACAAGACCGAGTCGGCGGTGCGCATCACCCACGTGCCCAGCGGCATCGTGGTGGCATGCCAGACCGAGCGCAGCCAGCACGCCAACCGCGACCGCGCGATGAAGATGCTGGCGGCCAAGCTGTACGAGCTGGAGATCCAGAAGCGCAACGCCGAGAAGGACGCGGTGGAAGCCACCAAGTCCGACATCGGCTGGGGCAGCCAGATCCGCAACTACGTGCTGGACCAGAGCCGGATCAAGGACCTGCGCACCGGCATCGAGCGCAGCGATACCCAGAAGGTGCTGGACGGCGACCTGGACGAGTTCGTCGAGGCCAGCCTCAAGGCCGGCCTGCAGGTCGGCGCCAAACGGACCGACGCGGCCTGACCCGCGGCGGCCCCGGCCGCCAGCCCGCCACCCGCGTCCGCAAACACGACGACAGGCCCGGCGCCCACAGCGCGCCGGGTGCCCCGAATCCAGGCGCGCCCCGCGCCACGTCCGGTCCAGAACATGAGCCAGTCCAACGAAACCGTCCCTGCCGTCGCGCCTGTCGACGAGAACCACCTGATCGCCGAGCGCCGCGCCAAGCTTGCGGCCCTGCGCGAGCGCGGCATCGCCTTCCCCAACGACTTCAAGCGCGCCGACTACGCCGGCGACCTGCAGGCCGAGTTCGCCGACGCCGGGCAGTGGACCGGCGAGGCGCTGGAAGCGCTGCCGCGCACCGTGGCCATCGCCGGCCGCCTGATGGCCAAGCGGGTGATGGGCAAGGCCAGCTTCGCCCAGGTGATGGACGAGTCCGGCCGGATCCAGCTGTTCCTGCAGGGCAACGTGCTGGGCGAGGCCTACGAGGCGTTCAAGTCGTTCGACATCGGCGACATCGTCGCGGTCGAGGGCGGCCTGACCCGCACCCGCACCGGCGAGCTGTCGCTCAAGGCCACCAGCCTGCGCCTGCTGGTCAAGTCGCTGCGCCCGCTGCCGGACAAGTGGCACGGCCTGAGCGACGTGGAGCAGCGCTACCGCCAGCGCTACGTCGACCTGATCGTGACCCCCGAGGCGCGCGAGGTGTTCGTCAAGCGCAGCAAGATCATCCGTGCGATCCGCTCCTGGCTGGACGAGCGCCGCTTCCTGGAAGTGGAGACGCCGATGATGCACTACATCCCCGGTGGCGCCACGGCCAGGCCGTTCGTGACCCACCACAATGCGCTGGACCTGCAGCTGTACCTGCGCGTGGCGCCGGAGCTGTACCTCAAGCGCCTGGTCGTCGGCGGCCTGGAGCGGGTGTACGAGATCAATCGCAACTTCCGCAACGAGGGCGTGTCCACCCGGCACAACCCCGAGTTCACCATGCTCGAGCTGTACGAGGCCTACGCCACGTACCACGAGGTCATGGACCTGACCGAGAACGTGATCCGCGATACCGCGCGCAGCGTCCTCGGCACCACCGAGGTGGAGTGGGAAGGACAGAGGATCGACCTGGGCCCGGCGTTCCGGCGCTGGCGCATGGACGAGGCCGTGCGCCACCACAACCCGGAGATCAGCGCCGCCGACTGCACCGACCGCGAGGCCCTGCTGCGCCACTGCGAGCGCCTGGGGATCAAGGTCAAGCCGGCCTGGGGCTGGGGCAAGCTGCTGTTGGAGATCTTCGAGGCCACGGTCGAGCACACCCTCATCCAGCCGACCTTCATCACCGATCACCCGGTGGAGGTCAGCCCGCTGGCGCGCGCCTCGGACACCGAGCCGGGCTACACCGACCGCTTCGAGCTGTTCATCAACGGCAAGGAGCTGGCCAACGGCTTCTCCGAGCTCAACGACCCCGAGGACCAGGCCGCGCGCTTCCAGGCGCAGGTCGCGGCCAAGGAGGGCGGCGACGACGAGGCCATGCACTACGACGCCGACTACATCCGCGCGCTGGAGTACGGCATGGCCCCGACCGGAGGCCTGGGCATCGGCATCGACCGCCTGGTGATGCTGCTGACCGGCAGCACCTCGATCCGCGACGTGCTGCTGTTCCCGTACATGCGTCCCGGCCAGCCGGGCTGAGCAGGGCGGGGGTTGGACCCGGCGTGTCCCCCGGGGCACGCCCGGGCAGGGGCCGGACCGGGTAGCGGTCCGGGACGGGTAGCAGGGTATACGTGCCGGTACGGACCGCGCGCGCTATGCTGCTGCCGGGACCACGGGCGGGACGGGCAAGGCCTTGGATATCGCCATCGTCGACGACCAGGCATCGGCACGCACGATGCTTCGTCACATCATCGAGGACATCGCCTCCGAGCTGAAGGTGCACGACTTCGGCGATGCACGCCAGGCGCTTGCCTGGTGCGAGGACAATCCGGTCGACCTGCTGCTGCTGGACTACCGCATGCCCGGGATGGACGGGCTGGAGTTCGCGCGCCGCTTCCGGCGCCTGCCGCGGCACCGGGACATCCCCATCATCCTGATCACCGTGGTCGGCGACGAGCCGATCCGCCAGGCCGCGCTGGAGGCCGGGGTGATCGACTTCCTGGTCAAGCCGGTGCGCCCGCGCGAGCTGCGCGCTCGCTGCCACAACCTGCTGCAGCTGCGGCAGCAGGCCGAGACCGTCAAGCAACGCGCGCTGTCGCTGGAACAGCGCCTGCTGGCGAGCATGCACGAGGTCGAGGAGCGCGAGCGCGAGACCCTGTCGCGGCTGGCGCGGGCGATCGAGTTCCGCGACGCCGGCACCAACTCGCACCTGGAACGCATGTCCCGGGTGGCCTCGCTGATCGCCGAGTCGCTGGGCCTGCCCGAGGAGGAGGTCCGCACCATCGAGGCGGCCGCGCCCCTGCACGACATGGGCAAGATCGCGATCCCGGACTCGGTGCTGATGAAGGCCGGGCAGCTGACCCCCGAAGAAACGGAGGTCATGCGCCGCCATCCGCGGATCGGCTACGAACTGCTGGCCGACAGCCCCAACCGCTTCATCCAGGCCGGTGCCCTGATCGCCCTGCGCCACCACGAGCGCTGGGACGGCAGCGGCTACCCGGACGGCCTGGCCGGCGAGGCGATCCCGCTGGAGGCGCGGATCGTGGCCGTGGCCGACGTGTTCGACGCGCTGATCTCGCGGCGCCCGTACAAGGAGGCGTGGACCATCGACGCCGCCCTGGCCTATCTCTGCGCCCAGCGTGGGCGGCTGTTCGACCCGGCCTGCGTGGACGCGCTACTGCGGGCGCGCGAGCGCCTGCTGATGATCTGCGAGCAGTTCTCCGCCGCCTCGCCGCGGCCGCTCGGGGAGGCTGCCGGTGGCTAGCGCCTGGGACTGGCTGAAGCAGCGCCTGGTGCGGCGGCCGGACAGCGAGCACGGCCAGGCGCTGGTGCGCATCGTCCTGATCCTGCTGATCCTGTCCTACGTCCTGCTGCCGTCCTCGCGCGCCGGGCTGGACCCTGTGCAGTACCGCGACGTGCTTGCGATCGTGCTGGGCGGGCTGGCGCTGAGCCTGGCCATCTTCGGGTGGCTGCTGGCCAGGCCCGGGCGCTCGGACGTGCGGCGCGCGGTCGGCATGCTTGCCGACTACGGGCTGATGGCCGCCGGCATGATCCGCATGGGCGAGCCGCTGGCCTGGGTCTACATCGTGGTGATGTGGGTCACCATCGGCAACGGCCTGCGCTACGGCAACCGCTACCTGCTGGCGGCGGTGGCGATGGCGGTCGCCAGCTTCGGCACCGTGGTCTGGGCCACCGAGTTCTGGCACTCGGTGCGTGCGCTGGGCCTGGGCCTGCTGGCCGGCCTGGTGGCGGTGCCGATGTATCTGTCCAGCCTGCTGCGCCAGCTGACCCGCGCCACCGAGGAGGCGCAGCGCGCCAGCGAGGCCAAGAGCCGGTTCCTGGCCAACATGAGCCACGAGTTCCGGACCCCGCTCAACGGCCTGGCCGGCATGACCGAGCTGCTCTCAACCACCCCGCTGGACAGCGAGCAGCGCGAGTGCCTGCGCACCATCCAGGCCTCGACCCGCAGCCTGATGGGCCTGGTCGAGGACGTGCTGGACATCTCCGCGATCGAGGCCGGCAAGGTCAAGCTCAGCCCGGAGAACTTCTCGCCGCGCGAGGCGGTGGATTCGATCGGCCTGATCCTGCAGCCGCAGGCGCGGCAGAAGCAGCTCGAGTACCTGGTGGTGGTGGAGGACGCGGTGCCGTCGCTGGTGCACGGCGATGCGGTCCACCTGCGCCAGGTGCTGCTGAACCTGGTCGGCAATGCGGTGAAGTTCACCGACGCCGGGCGGGTGAGGGTGGATGTGTCGCTGGCCGGCGCCAGCGATGGCCAGGTCGTGCGGCTGCGCTTCGCGGTCAGCGACACTGGCATCGGCATCCCCGAATCCATGCGCGAGCGGCTGTTCGAGGCTTTCGAACAGGCCGACGCCGGCCTGGCCCGACGCTATGGCGGCACCGGTCTGGGCACGACGATCGCCCGCGGCCTTGTCGAGGCCATGGGTGGCCGGATCGGCTACGAGAACCTGGAGCCGCGCGGCAGCCGGTTCTGGTTCGAGATCCCGTTCCAGGCGGCGGCCGAGCCGCGCCGGGTCGCGGTGCTGGAGCCGGGCCAGGAAGCCGAGGTCGAGGCCGCACCCAGCGACGACGGCAAGGTCATCGCCTTCGCCGACCCGTTCCTGCGCCACCGCGCGCGGGTGCGCAGCATGCAGGTGCTGGTGGCCGACGACTACGAGGCCAACCGCATGGTCCTGCAGCGCCTGCTGCAGAAGGCCGGGCACAAGGTCACCTGCGTGGCCGGCGGCGAGGAGGTGCTCGACGCCATGGCCGTGCGCGACTACGACGTGGCCGTGGTGGACCTGCACATGCCCGGCATCAGCGGGCTGGACCTGCTGCGCCAGCTGCGCGTGATCCAGGCCGGCGGCGGTCCGCAGACCCCGGTGGTGATCCTCAGCGCCGACGTCACCCCCGAATCGATCCAGCGCTGCGAGAAGGCCGGGGCCTACGCCTTCCTGGCCAAGCCGGTCGCAGCATCGCGCCTGCTCGACGTACTTGCCGACGCGGCGCTGAAGCGTTCGCGTCGCCCGGGCCAGCCCGGACTTCCGGGCGAGCCGCGACCGGTATCGACCATCGGCTCCACTGGCGCGGGCAATGCGGGCACTGTGCTCGATCCGTCGGTGCTGGACGAACTGGCGGCGATGGGCATGGGCCTGGCCTTCGAGCGCGAGTTCGTACGCCATTGCCTGGTCGACGCGGAGGGCTGCGTGGCCTCGATGCAGCAGGCCGGCGACGAGGGCGACTGGTCGCGGCTGCGCGACCATGCCCACGCGATCAAGGGCGTGGCGGCGAACATGGGCCTGGTCAGGGTCGCCGAGCTGGGCGGGGCGCTGATGCGCCTGCCGGAATACCAGATGCGTACCCAGTGGCGCGAGCAGCTGGAACGGCTGGTCGATGCCCTGGCCGAAGGCCGGCGTGCCCTTGACGCGCGCACCGGACGGGCGGGCGAGGCCCGCGACAGCAACGACTGATCCGCCATGCGCCGGTCGCGGCAGGGCCCGGCGATGCCATCGCGCCGGGCCGGCCGCCCCGCACGCTCAGGCCGCCTGCATGCCCGCGCGACGGGTCTGCGCACGCACGATCCGCTCCATGGTCCGCAGCGACTTCTCGCCCAGGGCCAGTGCGGTATCCACCCAGACCTCGGTGATCGCCAGCAGCTCGGCATGGGTCACCGGCTGGCCGATACTGCGCACCGCGTTCATTGCCAGCTGCGCGTGCGGGGTGCGCTGGTGCTGCCGGATCAGTTCGCGCACCGCGGCCTCGCCTTCGCCCCTGGGTACCAGCACGTCGACCACGCCCAGCCGGTGCATCTCCTCGCTGGAATGGATCTCGCCGCCGAGGATCATCTTCTCGGCCAGGCGCGGGCTAACCCGCTTGCACAGGAACGAGTACGCGCCCATGCCCGGGAACAGGCCGAACACCACCTCCGGCAGGCCCATGCCCACGCCTTCCTCGGCAACGATGGTGTGGCAGGCCAGCGCCATCTCCAGGCCGCCGCCGAGGGCATCGCCCTGGATCAGGGCCACGGTGTGGACGTCGCCCCCGAAGCCGGTATGGACGTGGTGCACGCCTTCCACGCAGCGTCGGGCATAGGCCAGCAGCTGCCCGCGGTCGCCGGCGCGGATCAGGCGCATGAACAGGTCCAGGTCGCCACCGAGGTTGTAGGCGCCGGCCGCCGAGGCCAGCACGAAGTGGCGCAGCTGGCCGGGTGCGCGCTGGTCGGGCGCCAGGGTCATGGCGCTCATGTAGCTCCACATGTCCTCCAGCATCTCGAAGCGGCAGCAGGGGCGGACGCCGGTGTCGGCATCGGCGTGCATGTAGAGCCAGTGCGCGCTGCCGTCGGCCGGTCCCTCCACGCGGATGGTGGGGTAATGGGCAAGGCGCAGCTTCTCGATGGTGGTCATTGCCAGCTCTCCAGGGACAAGGGGGTGGTGATCGATGGACGTACGATGTTCGTACGCCGGCGATCCTACACCGCGGTCGTGTAACCGCCCGGAACCAAAAGGAAAAGGCGCGCCGGTTGCGCGGCGCGCCTTTCGTCCCGTGGTGCTGGCCCGGGGATGTTTTCCCGGGGGGCGCGCTGGATCAGTGCGCGGCCGGCGCCTCGTCGGTCTTCGCCGGCGCCGGGTCACGCAGTTCCTTGCGCAGGATCTTGCCGACGTTGCTCTTGGGCAGCTCGTCGCGGAACTCGATCTGGCGCGGCTGCTTGTAGCCGGTCAGCGCCTGGCGGCAGTAGGCCTTGATGTCCTCGGCGGTCAGCGCCGGATCCTTCTTGACCACGAACAGCTTGACCACCTCGCCGGAATGCTCGTTCGGCACGCCCACGGCGGCCACTTCCAGCACGCCGGGCATGGCCGCGACCACGTCCTCGATCTCGTTCGGGTACACGTTGAAGCCCGAGACCAGGATCATGTCCTTCTTGCGGTCGACGATGTAGACGAAGCCCTGCTCGTCGATGCGGGCCATGTCGCCGGTGTGCAGCCAGCCATCGGCGTCGATGGTCTTGGCGGTCTCCTCCGGACGCTGCCAGTAGCCCTTCATCACCTGCGGGCCCTTGATGCACAGCTCGCCGATCTCGCCCAGCGGCAGCACCTTGCCGTCCTCGTCCTTGATGCACACGTCGGTCGAGGGGATCGGCAGGCCGATGGCGCCGTTGAACTCCTTGAGGTCCAGCGGGTTGATGCAGGCGGCCGGCGAGGTTTCGGTCAGGCCATAGGCCTCGACCAGGGTCACGCCGGTGACCTTCTTCCAGCGCTCGGCCACGGCGCGCTGCACGGCCATGCCACCGCCCAGGGCGATCTTGAGCTTGGAGAAGTCCACCTCGTCGAAGCCGGGGGTGTTGAGCAGGCCGTTGAACAGGGTGTTGACGCCGGTGATCGCGGTGAAGCCGGAGGTCTTCAGCTCCTTGACGAAGTTCGGCATGTCGCGCGGATTGGTGATCAGGTGGTTGAGGCCACCGAGCTCCATGAACACCAGGCCGTTCGCCGTAAGCGCGAAGATGTGGTACAGCGGCAGGGCGGTGATGATCACCTCCTCGCCGGGGCGCAGGTCGTTCGGGCTCAGCCACGCCGAGGCCTGGCGCATGTTCGCGACCAGGTTGCGGTGGGTGAGCATCGCGCCCTTGGCCACGCCGGTGGTGCCGCCGGTGTACTGCAGGAAGGCGATGTCGGACGGGTCGATGTCGACCTGCGGCAGGGTGTGGCGCTTGCCCGCGGCCAGCGCGTCCCTGAAGCGCACGGCGCCGGGGATGTCGTACTCCGGCACCATCTTCTTCACGTACTTCAGCACGAAGTTGACGATGGCGCCCTTGGGGAAGCCCAGCATGTCGCCCAGGCCGGTGGTGATCACCTGCTTGAGCGGGGTCTCGGCCAGCACTTCCTGCACGGTGTGGCCGAAGTTGTCGACCACCACGATCGCCGCGGCGCCGGCGTCGACCAGCTGGTGCTTCAGCTCGCGCGCGGTGTACAGCGGGTTGACGTTCACCACGGTCAGGCCTGCGCGCAGGATGCCGAAGGTGGCGATCGGGTACTGCAGGCAGTTGGGCATCATCAGGGCGACGCGGTCGCCCTTCTTCAGGCCGAGCTCGCCCAGCAGGTAGGCCGCGAACTGGTTGGCCAGCACGTCGGCTTCGCGATAGGTGATGGTCTTGCCGAAGTTGCGGTAGGCGGGACGGTCGGCATAACGGGCAACGGTCGCGTCGAAGACCGCGGCCACGGACCGGTACTGGTCCGGATCGATTTCAGCGGGCACACCTTTCGGATAGCTCTGCAGCCAGGGACGATCCGGATTCATTGAGCTCCCTCCCGAGGAGTAGTCTTGCGTCTGCATCAGTTCTGCCACGCCGTCATGGGGCCGGCGTTCCGGTGCGGAGCATACCGTTACGGATGGAAAAGTCGAAGTCGATGGCGACTATCAACCTGTTTCCCCGGCCACTGGCCAGGGCCCTCGCACTATGCACGCTGCTGCTCCTGGCGGCCGGCTGCACGCGCGAACCCCCTGAAGAACAGCTGCGGAACACGCTTGGGCAGATGCAGCAGGCGCTGGAGGAACGTGCGCCGGCGCGCTTCATGGAGCACGTGTCCGGGGATTTCGTCGGCAATGGCGGCATTGATCGTGATGCGCTGCAGCAGATGGTCCGCGCGCAGGTGCTGGCCAACCAGCGCGTCGGCCTTACCTTCGGACCGGCCGAAGTCGAGGTGCAGGGCAGCAGCGCGACCATACGCTTTTCCGCACTGGCGACCGGAGGCAGCGGCCGTTTCCTCCCCGAGCGAGGCGGCGCCTGGGACGTGACCACGGGATGGCGCGAGGAGGGCGGGGACTGGCGCCTGCTGCACGCCAGCTGGGAACGCCGCTAACCGCATCGGTCTTCCGCAAAAGGAAAGCCCCGCATCCGCGGGGCTTTCCGGTCATGACCCTGGCGACGCGGCTCAGGCCGCCTTGCGCTGGGCCAGCTGGCGCAGCACGTACTGCAGCAGGCCGCCGTGGCGGAAGTACTCGACTTCCTTCGGGGTCAGCAGCAGCACGTGGACCTCGAACTCCACCACGCGGCCATCGGCCTTGCGCGCGGTGACCTTGGCGGTCTTGCTGGCGCCGTCCTGCAGCCCGGCGATGTCGAAGGTTTCGGTGCCGTCCAGGCCCAGCGACTGCGCGTTCTGCCCCTGCTTGAACTGCAGCGGCAGCACGCCCATGCCGACCAGGTTGGAGCGGTGGATGCGCTCGAAGCTCTCGGCCACCACAGCCTTGACGCCCAGCAGGTTGGTGCCCTTGGCCGCCCAGTCGCGCGAGGAACCGGTGCCGTACTCCTTGCCGGCGATCACCAGCAGCGGGGTGCCCTCGGCCTTGTACTTCATGGCCGCGTCGTAGATCGACATCTTCTCCGGCGGGTTCGAGCCGAAGTACAGGGTGTTGCCGCCTTCCTCGCCGCCGAAGAACAGGTTCTTGATGCGGATGTTGGCGAAGGTGCCGCGGACCATGACGTCGTCGTTGCCGCGGCGGCTGCCGTAGCTGTTGAAGTCCGCCGGCTGCACCCCGCGCGACTGCAGGAAGCGGCCCGCCGGCGAGTCCTTCTTGATGTTGCCGGCCGGGGAGATGTGGTCGGTGGTGATCGAATCGCCGAACAGGCCCAGCACGCGCGCGCCGTGGATGTCGCTGATCGAGCCGACATCCATGGTCATGCCTTCGAAGTAGGGCGGGTTCTTGATGTAGGTCGAGGCCCCGTCCCACACGTACAGCTCGCCGTCCGGCGAATCGATCGTGTTCCAGCGATTGTCGCCCTTGAACACGTCGGCGTAGTTCTGCTTGAACATCTCCGGGCCGATGGTCGCGGCGATGGTGTCGCCGATCTCCTTGCTGCTCGGCCAGATGTCGCGCAGGTACACCGGCTGGCCGTCGCTGCCGGTGCCCAGCGGTTCGGAGGTCAGGTCGATGTCGGTGGTGCCGGCCAGGGCATAGGCCACGACCAGCGGCGGGCTGGCCAGGTAGTTCATCTTGACCTCGGGGTGCACGCGGCCCTCGAAGTTGCGGTTGCCCGACAGCACCGAGGTGACCACCAGGTCGCCGGCGGCGATGCCCGCGCTGACTTCCGGCGGCAGCGGGCCGGAGTTGCCGATGCAGGTGGTGCAGCCGTAGCCGACCACGTAGAAGCCGACCTTCTCCAGCTCCTTCAGCAGGCCGGCCTTGTCCAGGTAGTCGGTGACCACGCGCGAGCCAGGGCCGAGCGAGGTCTTGACCCAGGGCTGGCGGTTGAGACCGCGGGCAGCGGCATTACGCGCCAGCAGGCCGGCGGCGATCATCACCGCCGGGTTGGAAGTGTTGGTGCAGGAGGTGATCGCGGCGATCACCACCGCGCCGTCGCGCAGCTTGACCTGCTGGCCATCGATCTCGACATGGGCCACACCCTTGTGCAGGGCCTCGTTTCCGACCGCGGCGGTGCCGCCCTCGGCGATGAAGTCGGCCACCTCCGGGTCGCGGCGGTCGCGGGTGGCGGTCAGCAGGGCCACGTTCTCGCGGTAGTTCTGCTTCATGTCGCCCAGCAGGACACGGTCCTGCGGACGCTTGGGGCCGGCCAGCGACGGGCGCACGTCGCCCATGTCCAGCTCCAGCACCGAGCTGTAGCTGGCATGCGGGCTGTCCGGGGTGTGCCACAAGCCCTGGGCCTTGGCGTAGGCCTCGACCAGGGCGATCTGCTCCTCGCTGCGGCCGGACAGGCGCAGGTAGTTCAGCGACTCGGCGTCGATCGGGAAGATGCCGCAGGTGGCGCCGTATTCCGGGGCCATGTTGCCGATGGTGGCGCGGTCGGCCAGCGGCAGGTGCTGCAGGCCGTCGCCGAAGAACTCGACGAACTTGCCCACCACGCCGTGCTTGCGCAGCATCTGGGTGACGGTCAGCACCAGGTCGGTGGCGGTGGCGCCCTCCGGCAGCTTGCCGGTGAGCTTGAAGCCGACCACCTGCGGGATCAGCATCGACGAGGGCTGGCCGAGCATCGCGGCCTCGGCCTCGATGCCGCCCACGCCCCAGCCCAGCACGCCGATGCCGTTGATCATGGTGGTGTGCGAGTCGGTGCCGAACACCGTGTCCGGGTAGGCCCAGGCCTCGCCATCCTTGTCCGCGGTCATGACCACGCGGGCCAGGTTCTCCAGGTTCACCTGGTGGACGATGCCGGTGTTCGGCGGCACCACGCGGAAGTCGTCGAAGGCCTTCTGGCCCCAGCGCAGGAATGCGTAGCGCTCGCGGTTGCGCTCGAACTCGATGCGGCCGTTGATGTCCAGCGCGTCGGGCTTGCCGAACACGTCCACCTGCACCGAGTGGTCGATCACCAGCTCGGAGGGGATCAGGGGGTTGATCTGGCTGGCGTCGCCGCCGAGCTTGACCACCGCGTCGCGCATGGCGGCCAGGTCGACCACGCAGGGCACGCCGGTGAAGTCCTGCAGGACCACGCGCGCCGGCATGAAGGCGATCTCGGTATCCGGCTCGGCCGTGGGATCCCAGTTCGCCACCGCCTCGATGTGCTCGGGCAGCACCGTGACCCCGTCCTCGTGGCGGAGCAGGTTCTCCAGCAGGATCTTCATCGAGTAGGGCAGGCGGCCCAGTTCGAAGCGCTCGGCCAGCTTGGGGAGGCTGGCGTAGGTGTATGACTTGCCGCCGACTTCAAGGCGACTGCGGGTGGCGAAGGAATCGCTCATTGCGAGGCTCCTCTGGCTTGGAGGGGGAGCCGCCGGGGCGGCTGAAGGTTTCAGCTGGGTATTATTGGTCCGTCTGCATGACAGGTCCGTCTTTGCCCGCCCACTGTAGGCCAGCAGACGGTACGCCGGATTGAGTATGCATGAAATGGTATGTATCATGGCCGCATACCAGCTGGCGGAGATCCCCCCATGGAAGCGACCGTGGCCGAGCGTGGCCAGATCACGCTGCCGAAGGCCGTGCGTGACGCCCTGGGCCTGACCAAGGGCACCCTGCTGAAGGTCGAGCTGGACGGCAGCCGCATCATCCTGCGCAAGAGCGTGGATGACGCCATTTCCCGCGCCCGCGGCAAGTTCGCCCTCGACGGCTTCGAGTCGTCCGAAGAGGCGGTCGAACGCCTGCGCGACGACGCCGGGCAATGATCGCCGTCGATTCCCCGGTCCTGATTGAACTGCTCAGCGACGGCCCCCGCGCCGACGCGGTGGAGGCCTGCCTGCGGCAGGCCCTGGTCGGCGGCCGGGTGGTCGTGTGCGGCACCACCCTGGCCGAGCTGTGCGCCGCCCTGCGTGGTGGCGCCGAGGTCCAGGAGGCGCTGGAGGAAATGGGCATCCATTTCAGCCCGCTGGAGGCCAAGTCGGCGCTGCGCGCCGGCGAGATGCACCGCCGCCACCGCCAGCGCGGCGGCGCCCACCGCGGCATCGCCGCCTTCCTGGTCGGGGCCCACGCACTGCTGCAGTGCGATGGCCTGGTCACCTGGAACGACGCCTTCTACCGAGATTACTTCAAGGGGCTGCGGCTGATCGTGCCGCAGGCCTGATTCCCCACCGTTTTCCGTTACCAAGCCCGGAGTTGTCCATGTTGGAAGCCTACCGCCACCACGTCGCCGAGCGCGCCGCCCTCGGTATCCCGCCGCTGCCGCTGTCCGCGCAGCAGACCGCCGAGGTCATCGAGCTGCTGAAGAACCCGCCGGCGGGCGAGGAGCAGTTCCTGGTCGACCTGCTCACCAACCGCGTGCCGGCCGGCGTCGATGACGCCGCCAAGGTCAAGGCTTCCTACCTGGCCGCGCTGGCCTTCGGCAGCGAGAAGAACCCGCTGCTCAGCCGCGAGCGCGCCACCGAGCTGCTGGGCACCATGCTCGGCGGCTACAACGTCTCGCCGCTGATCGAGCTGCTCGACGACGCCACCGTCGGCGCCATCGCCGCCGAGGGCCTGAAGAAGACCCTGCTGGTGTTCGATGCCTTCCACGACGTGGAAGAGAAGGCCAAGGCCGGCAACGCCAACGCCAAGGGCGTGCTGCAGAGCTGGGCCGACGCCGAGTGGTTCACCAGCAAGCCGGAAGTGCCGCAGAGCCTGACCATCACCGTGTTCAAGGTGCCGGGCGAGACCAACACCGACGACCTGTCGCCGGCCCCGGACGCCACCACGCGCCCGGACATCCCGATGCACGCCCTGGCGATGCTGAAGAACAGGCGCGCCGACGCGCCGTTCGTCCCGGAGGAAGACGGCAAGCGCGGCCCGATCCAGGAAATCCTGTCGCTCAAGGACAAGGGCCACCTGGTCGCCTACGTCGGCGACGTGGTCGGCACCGGCTCCTCGCGCAAGTCCGCCACCAACTCGGTGCTGTGGTGGACCGGCGACGACATCCCGTTCATCCCCAACAAGCGCGCCGGCGGCGTGTGCCTGGGCGGCAAGATCGCCCCGATCTTCTACAACACCATGGAAGACGCCGGCGCCCTGCCGATCGAGCTGGACGTCGGCCAGATGAACCACGGCGACGTGGTCGAGCTGCGCCCGTACGAGGGCAAGGCGCTGAAGGACGGGCAGGTCATCGCCGAGTTCAAGGTCAAGTCCGAGGTGCTGTTCGACGAGGTGCGCGCCGGCGGCCGCATCCCGCTGATCATCGGCCGCGGCCTGACCGCCAAGGCCCGCGAGTCGCTGGGCCTGCCGGCCACCGACCTGTTCCGCCTGCCGCAGCAGCCGGCCGACACCGGCAAGGGCTACTCGCTGGCGCAGAAGGTGGTCGGTCGCGCCTGCGGCCTGCCGGAAGGCAAGGGCGTGCGCCCGGGTACCTACTGCGAGCCGAAGATGACCTCGGTCGGTTCCCAGGACACCACCGGCCCGATGACCCGCGACGAGCTGAAGGACCTGGCCTGCCTCGGCTTCTCGGCCGACCTGGTGATGCAGTCGTTCTGCCACACCGCGGCCTATCCGAAGCCGGTCGACGTCAAGACCCACCACACCCTGCCGGAGTTCATCTCCACCCGCGGCGGCATCTCGCTGCGCCCGGGCGACGGCGTGATCCACAGCTGGCTCAACCGCATGCTGCTGCCCGACACCGTCGGCACCGGCGGCGACTCGCACACCCGTTTCCCGGTGGGCATCTCGTTCCCGGCCGGCTCGGGCCTGGTCGCCTTCGCCGCGGCCACCGGCGTCATGCCGCTGGACATGCCGGAGTCGGTGCTGGTCCGCTTCAAGGGCCAGATGCAGCCGGGCGTCACCCTGCGTGACCTGGTCAACGCGATCCCGTACTACGCCATCAAGAATGGCCTGCTGACCGTCGCCAAGGCCGGCAAGAAGAACATCTTCTCCGGGCGCATCCTGGAGATCGAGGGCCTGCCGCAGCTGAAGGTGGAGCAGGCGTTCGAGCTGTCCGACGCTTCGGCCGAGCGCTCCGCCGCCGGCTGCACCGTGCGCCTGGACAAGGAGCCGATCATCGAATACCTCACCAGCAACATCACGCTGCTGAAGTGGATGATCGCCGAGGGCTACCAGGACGCCCGCTCGCTGGCGCGCCGCATCGCCAAGATGGAGGAGTGGCTGGCCAACCCGCAGCTGCTGGAGCCCGATGCCGACGCCGAGTACGCGGCGGTCATCGAGATCGACCTGGCCGAGATCGTCGAGCCGATCGTGGCCTGCCCGAACGACCCGGACGACGTGAAGTCGCTGTCGGCCGTGGCCGGTACCGCGATCGACGAGGTGTTCATCGGTTCGTGCATGACCAACATCGGCCACTTCCGTGCCGCGGCCAAGCTGCTGGAAGGCAAGCGCGACATCCCGACCCGCCTGTGGGTCGCGCCGCCGACCAAGATGGACGCCTCGGAGCTGACCAAGGAAGGCGTGTACGGCACCTTCGGCACCGCCGGTGCGCGCATGGAAATGCCGGGCTGCTCGCTGTGCATGGGCAACCAGGCCCAGGTGCGCGAGGGTGCCACGGTGTTCTCCACCTCCACCCGCAACTTCCCGAACCGCCTGGGCCGCAACACCAACGTGTTCCTGGGTTCGGCGGAGCTGGCGGCGATCTGCTCGCGCCTGGGCAAGATCCCGTCCCGCGAGGAGTACATGGCCGACATCGGCGTGATCAACGAGAAGGGCGCCGAGATCTACCGCTACATGAACTTCGACCAGATCGAGGAGTACCGGAAGACGGCCGAGACCGTGGCCGCCTGATCCATCCGGCACCGCTGTACCGAACGCCCGGCCATGCGCCGGGCGTTTCCTTTTGCGGGTCAGGCGGGCAGGGCCTCGTCGGCGTAGGCGGAAGCGAATTCCCCGGAAGGCGGGATCGGCTGGATCACGTCGACCAGCACGCCGTTGGGGTCGGCGGTGATGAAGTGGCGCTGGCCGAAGGCCTCGTCGCGCAGTTCCAGCAGCACCGGCAGGCCTGCAGCGGTCAGCCGGGCGTACTCGGCGTCCACGTCCTCGACCTCGAAGTTGAGCAGCAGGCCACCTGCGTGGAGGTCGCGTGCCACGGCGGGGATGGTGGAATGGCCTGCCGCAAGTACGGCCAGGTTGACCTCCGGCTGGCCCTCCAGCTGCAGGTGCACGTACCAGTCGGAAGTGAACAGTGGACGGAAGCCGAAGTGCCGCTGGTAGAAGTCGGCGGTGGCGGCGACATCGCTGGCCTGGATGACGGGGTAGTAGCTGCTGACCTTCATGGCTTGCCTCCGTTGACCCATAAACATACAGTCCGTATGTAATTCGACGATACATACAGACTGTATGTTTATGCAAGAGGTGACATGGCCAGAACCAATCGCGAACGTACCGAAGCCACCCGCGCGGCCCTGATCCAGGCGGCCCGCGGGCGGTTCGTCGCCCAGGGCTATGCCGCTACCGGGACGCCTGACATCGTGGCAGCGGCCGGCGTGACGCGCGGGGCGCTCTACCACCACTTCGCCGACAAGCTGGACCTGTTCCGGGCCGTGGTGGAGACCGAGCAGGCGGCCGTGGCCGCAGCGATCGAAGCGGCGACCCCCCGATCGCTGCCGCCCCTGCAGGCACTCAAGGCCGGCAGCGCCGCATTTCTCGAGGCGATGGCGGTGCCGGGGCGCACGCGTCTGCTCCTGGTCGAAGCGCCCGCGGCGCTGGGCGTCGCGGCACTGGACGCGATCGACGCCAGCCATGGCGGGCGCACCCTGCGCGAGGGCCTGGCGCAGGCGATGGACGAGGGCCTGCTGCGGCGACTGCCCCCGGAGCCGCTGGCCGCGCTGCTGTCGGCAGCGTTCGACCGTGCCGCGCGGGCGGTGGCCGAGGGCGCCGACCGCCAGGCCTGGCAGGAGACCCTGGATGCCCTGGTCGACGGGCTGGCGGTGGCCTGAGCAGGGACGCCGCCAGGGCTACGCGTACCTGGTATCGCGCCTGCGGCCGCCGGCGGCGCTGCCGCCAGCGGCTCAGGCCTTGCGCACCAGCTCGATGATCAGCCGCTGCAGCGCCGGATCGTCGTCCAGGCTGCCGTGGGTGGCGGCGGTGGTGCTGCGGCTGGCGCTGCCATCCAGCACCAGTTCGCTGGGCAGGCGGGTGATCTCGCTGGCCGGGCTGGCCACGGCCATCATCCGCGCGCCCCAGGGCAGGGTGGCGCGCGCCGGGACCAGGTGCCGCTCCAGGCCCAGCAGCGGCGTCTCGCGCCGGTCCTCGAAGGCGCGCGATACCAGGTACAGCAGCGAGTGCCCATACGGCCTGCAGGTCGGGTCGGCGCGCTCGGCCGCATCCGACAGGTGCGCCACCAGCATGCGGGTGCCTGCCTTCAGCGCGGCCTTGCCCAGGGTGAGGTCGAACTCGTCGGTGCGTACCGCCGGAGCGATCAGGCTGGCCGTGCGCAGGTCGAAGCCCTCGGCCGCCATGGTCGCGCCCAGGTGCGAGTGCAGGATGGCGCCGGCCGAATGCCCGACCAGGTGCAGGCGCAGCGCCGGCAGGCCGTAGGCCCGGGCGTTGGCCCGGTACAGCGCGAGCAGCTGGCGGATGCCGGACTCGGGGCTCGTGCCGATGCGCAGTGCGTTCTGCTTCATTTCGCCCCACAGCGGGCGCCCCAGCGGCCGTGCCACCGACTCCACACGCTGGTTCCACCATTCCTTCCAGCGCTCGCGCAGCTTGCGCAGCGTGCCGGCGGCGCGCTCCCGTTCCGGTGCCAGGCGGTCCTCGATCAGGTTGGAGAGCGTCTTGACCGCGCCGGTCTCCCACATCAGGAACACCGGGAAGATCCGCTCTTCGTACAGCTTCGGCACCCAGTGCCGCGCCGAGCCGGCCGCCGCTTCCTCGTCGGTGAGCCCGCCATGGGCGTAGATGGCCACGTCCACTGCGCCGTCGGGTCCGATTTCCCAGCGGCGGCAGGCCTCGGCCAGGTGGATGCGCAGCAGCGCGTCCAGGTCCGAGGGCTGGGTGCGGAACTGGCCGCGCCGGCTCAGGCGGCCGTTGTTCTCCATGTTGATGATGAAGGGGGCGAGCTCGTGCGCGGCCAGGATCGGATTGCGCGACACCACCGCGCAGCGGCCCTGGGCATCGGTGCGCAGCGAGGTGGCTTCGGCGATCGCCTCGTGCTCGGAGGTCACCACGCCCAGCTGCGCGACCCAGCAGTCCATCGCGTTCTCCAGCCAGTCGCTGTAGCGCAGGACGGCCAGGCCGCCCTTGCCCCACCGCGTTCCCCAGGAGTTGTGCACGATGAAGCCGTCGCGGGTGTAGCCGACGATGGCGAAGGCGTGGCCGGCGCCCGGATCGCCGCGCAGCCGCCGGATAAGCGGCAGGTCGGACGGATCCTCGGGCCGTGGCAGGGGCTCATCGCCGAGCAGCTCCTCCCAGCCGGCGTGGGTCCAGGCACTGGCGTAGACGGCGCCGACCTGGTCGATGGCCACGTGCATGTCGCGCAGCGAGCGCGGATCGATGCGGTAGTAGGCGCCAAGCGGGCGCTTGAGCGCGTCGGTCCACCAGTCCTCGCAGGCGTCGGCCTTCGGTTCGGGCATCGCCGGCTTCGGCCACAGGCGGGCGCTGGCGGCGCCGTGGCGTAGCCAGCCCTTGAGCGCGCCACGCAGCGAGGAGCCGATCCCGCTGTCGTTGCCGCTGCCGTCGTCCTCCTCGTCGGCCCACTCGTCGTAGCGGCGGGCCATGCTGTAGAGCATGTGCGGCGACACCGGTTCGACATGGCGGCCGGCGCGCACCAGCAGGTACTCAATCACCGTGGCCAGTGCATAGCCGGTGCAGGCGCAGGTGTCGCCCTGGTCCAGGACCGGGCGCACGTCGTGCGGATAACGCACGTCACTTGGCGCCGAGGAGACCGGAGGCTGGTACTCCCAGTCGCGCAGGTCGACGCTGTCGGGACGGACGTTGAGGACCCGCCGCCGCTGCCTGCGCACCGATCCGGTGGGCGGGCGCGCCGCCAGGTCCGGCGCCGCCGGCTCCGGCCGCCCGGGCGGCAGCTGGCGCGTGCCGCGACCGGCGGCGCGGCCGCCCGCACTGCCGGCATGCCGGGCATAGGCCGCGGCGAGCTTGCCGTCGTAATCGTTCTGACGGTATCCGGGGCCGTTGTAGAGACGCGCGAAGCGCGCCCAGTCCTTGCGCCGCAACGGCAGCAGCAGAGGCGAACCCGGGCGGGCGATGAAACTGGCGAAGGCCTCCAGCTGGCCATCGGCCCCGGAGGACTGGGCCTCGACGAAGGCCCCGACGCAGTCGAAGCCGCACAGCGCGTAGTTGAAGCCCATGATCTGGAACGCGCCCCAGCTGGCCGACTGCATCGCCGCGGCGGCATCCAGCGCGGCGGCGCGGTCCAGCCGCTTCCATTCGCCGGCCAGCGACCCGGAATACTTCCTGCGGTCCCATTGCGGATGGCTGAGGTTGGGATGCGAGGCGCCGTAGCGGCCCGCCGTCAGGCGATGGAAGACATGGCCCTCGAACAGGATCTTGGGCCGGCGGTCCGGCGCCGGAAGGAAACCGCTGCCAGCCGACTCGACCTCGGCCACCGCGCGCAATGCCGCCAGCTCGACGTCCAGCCGTGCGGCCAGGCGCTCCCACATCTGCGGGGTGACGTCGCGCTCCAGTTCCTTCTGTTCCATTCCGATCCTCCAGGCTGGACGGCGGATGCTCCGGGTCCTGCAAAAACTACCGGACGGACAGGGCTGCGTCAGGCCGGTGGCGGCGCGGCCGGGTCGCCCGGCAGGCGGACATCGACCAGGCGCCAGTGCAGGCCCTGGCGCTGCAGCACCCAGACGCTGGTATTGCCGGGCGCATGCTGGACGGTCACGGTGGCCCGGGAAAGCGATTCATAGCTCAGCCGTGCATCCCGCAACGGACGTGCCGGTTCAACGCTCCAGCCCTCGCTGGAGCCACGGTCGCGGCCGCGTACCCGCTGCCACAGCACATGGCCCTGCAGCAGGGCGGCCACGCCCTGCGGAGTAGCCGCCAGCTCGACCCCGGCGCCTGCCACGCTGCCTGCGGCAGCCAGCGCCAGCGCCCCCAGTGGATGCGAGGCCACGTCCGCACCGGCCGCGCGCACCATGCGGTCCTGCACCTGCGCCCGCAGGTTGGCCTGCAGCCGCGGGAAATCGACATGGCGGGCGAGGGCAGTGCTGTCGCGCCGTTCCAGCGCGTCGGCGATGCCACGCACCGCCAGCCACGGGCCCGCGGCGATCCAGGCGGCCAGCAGGACCAGGAGCAGGCCGGCGCCAACCAGCGGCAGGCGCCAGCGGCTCTTTCGGGAAGGAACGGGCATTGCGGCCATGCTCAGAACTCCAGGTCCAGGGCGGCGCAGAGGTAGTCGACGAACGGGCCCAACGCGGCCAGGTCCTTCTCCAGCGTCGTGCGCAGGCGCGGGCCGGTCATGGTGGCGTCGTCCAGCGGGCGCCAGAACACCCAGTTGCGGTGGCGCAGGTCGTCGATGAATTCGAAGTCGGCCGGGAAACCACGCGGCGTGCGCACCAGCACCTCGGTGGCGTCGAGGTCGAAGCGGCGGCGGAATGCCCGCGCGTGCGCCGAGCGCCGCCAGGTCTCCGGGTTGTCGAAGATGAACTGGCGGACCTTGCGCTGGGTATCGGACTCCGGATGCCACAGCCCGGCGCCGACGAAGCTCTGCCCCGGCTGCAGGTGCACGTAGAACGAGGGCGCGGGCACTTCACGGCGGCGCTCATGGAACAGGCGCGCGCCCTGCCAGCTCTTGTACGGCGACTTGTCGTTGGAGAAGCGCGCGTCGCGGTGGATGCGGAACAGCGAGCCGCCCACCGGGCGCGGATCGGCGCGGAAGTGCGGGCTGATCGCGGCCACCGCCGGTTGCAGGTCGCCGATCAGGCGCAGGAATGGCTGGCGTACGTGCGCCTCGTAGTCGGCACGGTGGGCCTGGAACCAGGCCTTGTCGTTGTGTCGCGCCAGGCCGCGCAGGAAGCGCAGGCTGGCCTCGCTGAAGTAGGCAGTCATAGTCCGTCGTGCAGCTCGCGGCCCCAGGCTTCCAGCTGGTCCAGCAGCACCAGGCGCTGGCCGTCGCCGGCATGGGTCGCGCGCAGCGTCGCGATCTCGGCAAAGAAGGTTTCGAAGGTGTATTCGGACAGGCCGCTGTCGGCCAGCAGGCGCCTGCGGCGGTAATCATCCCAGCGCCCGCGCTCGTCCGGCGTGAGGGTTTCCGGCCAGTTGCGGGCACGGTAGCGGAACAGCAGTTCCGGCAGGCGCGGATCGCGGAACTCGAAGGCGCGGCTGCCCAGGTCGGCCGGCGCGGTGGCGCGCACCTGGACGCAGAGGCGGCGGTCGCCGTCGCCGCAGAAGCCGGAGTACAGCGCGCCGTCGACGTCCTCCTCGCCGCGCTCGCGTGCCCCCCGTGCGTAGACCTGGCGGGCCTTCTCGGCCAGTTCCGGGCCGTGCGCACGCAGGCGTTCGACGCGGGCCAGCGCCAGCTCCGGGTCGATGCCCAGGCGCTGGAAGTCCGGCGCGCGCAGGTGGCCCCATGGCACCAGCATCGGCGAGCGGTTGAGGTGGACCTCCTTCAACGGCACCCGGGACACGCCCGGCGGCAGGTCGGCCACCGGCGTGTACAGGCGGTCGGCGATCTCTTCTGGCGCCTGTTCGAGCAACGCGTCCACGTCGCCGTCCAGGTCGAACACGATCACCCGGTTGCTGATGTCCGGATGCACGGCCAATGGCAGCACCGCCGCCGCGCACATGCGTGCGGCCGGGTAGCGCTGCGAGACATGCAGCACCGGATTCATGGCGAAGGTGTCCAGCAGGCTGGCGGCATGGCGCTTCTCGCGCATGCGCAGGGCGTAGTCCCACAGCCGCGGCTGGGCCTGGCGCAGCAGGCGGGCCAGGCCGATGGTCGCGTACACGTCCGACAGCGCCTCGTGAGCATCGCCCTCGCGCACGTTGTTGGCCAGGGCCAGGTGCTCGAGCTTGAACGAGGTCGCGCCGTCCTCGCGCTTGGGCCATTCGATGCCTTCGGGGCGCAGGGCGTGGGCCAGGCGCATCACGTCCAGCAGGTCCCAGCGCGAGTTGCCGCCGCGCCACTCGCGCTCGTAGGGATCGAAGAAGTTGCGGAACAGGGTGTGGCGGACGTACTCGTCGTCGAAGCGCAGCGAGTTGTAGCCCAGGGTGCAGGTGCCCGGGCGTGACATTTCCTCGACGATGCGCGCGGTCGCCTCGGCCTCGCTCAGGCCTTCGCGCAGTGCGTGCTGCGGGGCGATGCCGGTGATCAGGGTGGCCACCGGTGAGGGCAGCAGGTCGTCGGCCGGCCTGACGAACAGGCTGATCGGCTCGTCCACGACCTGCAGCTCGCGGTCGGTACGCACGGCGGCGAACTGGGCGATGCGGCTTCGGCGCGGGTCCGCGCCGAAGGTCTCCAGGTCGTAGAACAGGAAGCTGTCGGTCATGCAGGTATTGGACGGGCCGCGCGCGATTGCCGCAAGCCCGCGTGCGGCGGGTGGCGGTTCACCGCGCGCCGTCCAGTTCCGGCAGCTCGGCCTGGATGCGCCGTTCCAGCGCGTCCCAGTCGATCTGCGACAGGTCTTCGTGGCCGGCGGTGGCATCGACCAGGATGCGGCGCTGCACCTCGCTGCGTTCGTGCGCCACCGCGTATGGCACGCGCATGAAGGTCACCATGGTGTAGTGCGGCACGAAGCGGGTGGGATGGCGCGCCTGCAGCGCCCGCTCCAGTTCGCGCTGCAGCAGGAAGTCCGGATCGTCCACCCGGTCGCGCATCTCGATGTAGTTCTCCAAGGCCATGGCCTGGATAGCCGCCGCATTGGGCTTGCGCTCGGCCTCGAACGCGGCGAAGGCATCGGCCAGGCATTCGTGGCGGTCCATCGCATCGGCCAGGGCCACGCAGTCCTCGAAGGCGCAGTTCATGCCCTGGCCGTGGAACGGCACCATCGCGTGGGCGGCATCGCCCAGCACCACCGCGCGTCCGCCCATGTGCCAGGTGTCCAGGTAGAGCGTGCCCAGCAGGCCCGGGGGATGGTTCTCCCAGTCGCTCTCCAGGTCCGGGATCAGCGGCAGCGCATCCGGGAAGTCGCGGGCGAACAGGGCGCGCACCTCGGCGCCGCTGCGCACGCTGGCGAAGCAGGGGTCCCCGCTGCCCGGCGCGGCCTGGTTGGGCAGGAACAGGGTGACGGTGAAGGTGCGCTCGTCGTTGGGCAGGGCGATGCACATGTAGTGTCCGCGCGGCCAGATATGCAGCGCATGCGGTTCGATCATGAAGCCGCCATCCGGCGCCGGCGGGATCGTCAGCTCCTTGTAGGAGTGGTCCAGGAACTCGGTGCGCTCGCCGATGCCGGCGCGATGCACCATCTCCGCGCGCAGCGCAGATCCGGCGCCGTCGGTGCCGATCAGGGTGTCGAAGCGGATGTCGTGTGGCTGGTCGTCGCGGTCGTCGATCAGGCGTGCGTAGCCGGCATCGAAGTCCACGGTATGCAGGCGGCGGTGGAAGTGGATGGTGGCGCCGGCGCGTTCGGCCGCCTCCAGCAGGGTCATGTTGAGGTCGGCACGGTGCACCGACCAGATCACCTCGGAATCGTCGCGGCCGTAGCGCTGCAGCATGGTGCTGCCGTCGGTGGCGTGGACCATGCGCCCGCGCATCATCACCGCCTGGCGCATCACCGCTTCCTCCACGCCGGCGGCGCGCAGGGCATGGCGGCCACGCTCGGCCAGGGCCAGGTTGATCGAGCGGCCCGATTCGTAGCCCTTGATCCGCGGATCGCTACGGCGCTCGTAGATGGTGACCTTCCAGCCACGCCGGGAGAGCAGGATCGCCAGCAGCGAGCCGGCCAGGCCGGCGCCGATCAGGGTCAGGGAGCGGGAGTCACGACTGTCCAAGGCGGGATCCTGTGGGCGAGGAGCGGGGAGGGCGGTCGCGCCCGGGACGGAACAGGGACGCCGGCCTCAGCCGGCGCGCCAGCGCTCCACTTCCTCGACCAGCTCGAGTACGTCGGCGTAGCGGTTGTACAGCGGCACCGGGGCGATCCGGATCACGTCCGGCTCGCGCCAGTCGCCGAGGAAGCCGCGCTCGCGCAGGTGCTCGAACAGGGCGCGGCCGCGCCCGCGGCCGCCGGCCACGCGCAGCGAGAGCTGGCAGCCGCGGCGCTGCGGTTCGGCGGGGGTGACGACCTGCAGGGTGTCGGCCAGGCGCTCGTGGATCAGCCGTTCCAGCAGTCCGGTCAACCGTTCGGACTTGGCGCGCAGCGCGGCCATGCCGCCGGCACGTTCGAACTGCTCCAGCGAGGCGCGCAGCGGCGCCATCGCCAGCACCGGCGGATTGGACAGTTGCCAGCCCTCGGCGCCCACGGCCGGCACGAACTCCGGCGCCATGCGGAAGCGGGTCGAGGCCTCATGGCCCCACCAGCCGGCCATGCGCGGCAGATTGGCATTGCCATGGCGCTCGTGGACGAAGCAGCCGGCGACCGCGCCGGGTCCGGAGTTGACGTACTTGTAGTGGCACCACACCGCGAAGTCGGCCCCTGCATCGTGCAGGGCCAGCGGCAGGTTGCCCACGGCGTGGGCCAGGTCGAAGCCGACCCTGGCGCCCTGGGCGTGCGCCAGCGCCGCGATCCGCGCCAGGTCGAAGGCTTGGCCGGTGCGGTACTGGATGCCCGGCCACAGCACCAGCGCAAGACGCGGGCCATGGGCGGCGATGGCATCGGCGATGGCCTGGTCGGAAAGCGTGCCGTTGGATTCGTCCGCCTCGACCTCGACCAGGCACTCGGCCGGATCCAGCCCGTGCAGGCGGATCTGCGATTCCACCGCGTGGCGGTCGGACGGGAAGGCGCCGGCTTCCATCAGCACCACCGGGCGTCGCGCGTCTGGGCGGTAGAAGCTGGCCAGCATCAGGTGCAGGTTCACCGTCAGCGTGTTCATCGCCACCACTTCATCCGGACGCGCGCCGACCAGTCGTGCCAGGGGCTCGCGCACCAGGCGGTGGTACTCCATCCAGGCGGTATCGCCGCTGAAATGGCCTTCGACCGCTTCGGCCGCCCACTTGTCCAGCACCTCCAGGACGTGGGCGCGCGCGCCGCGCGGCTGCAGGCCCAGCGAGTTGCCGACGAAGTAGCGCTGCTCGCCACCGCCATGTGGCGGCACCAGGAACTCGTCGCGGAATCCGCGCAGCGGATCGGCTGCGTCCAGTTCGCGCACCAGCGCGGCGATGTCGCTCATTCGGTCTCCTCGGATGCTGCGCGCGGGGCCGCGGCGCGGGGCGGGTGCACGTGCCCGCAGTGGCCGCAGGTGCGCTTCTCGATGGAGGCGAAGAAGCGGTCGAACACCGGCGGGAAGTCCTGCTCGATGTCCTGCAGCTGGAAGAATTCCTCGTACAGCTTGTGGTTGCAGCGCTCGCAGTACCAGAGCAGGCCGTCGCGCTCGTGCGGCAGGCGCTTGCGCTCGATCACCAGGCCCACGCCGCCGGCCATGCGCTGCGGCGAGTGCGGGGTGCGCGGCGGCAGCAGGAAGGTCTCGCCGGCGCGGATCGGGATCTCGCGCAGCGAGCCGGGGCCGCCATCGCGGTTCTCCTGCACGCGTAGCACCATCTCGCCTTCCAGCTGCAGGAACCACTCCGGGCCTTCGTCCCAGTGGAAGTCGGTGCGCGAATTGGGGCCACCGACGACCATCACGATGAAGTCGCCGTCGTGGATGCACTTGTTGCCCACCGGGGGCCTGAGCAGGTGGCGGTGTTCCTCGATCCAGGCCTGCAGGTTGATCGGGGCGGAGAACATGGCGGCTCCTGCTGGTGGGGAAGGATCAGCGCAGGTCGCGGTCCTGTTCGATCCGGGCGAGGGCGGCCTGGTACTTCGGCTCCAGGTCCTCGATGCGGTCCACGTCCATGCCCAGGTGGTGGACGCGGCCGTCGCGCAGGGAATAGACCCAGCCGTGCACGGTCAGTTCCTGGCCGCGATCCCATGCATCGCGGATCACGTGGGTCTTGCACACGTTGACCACCTGCTCGAGCACGTTGAGCTCGCACAGGCGCGCGTGCTGGACCTCGGTGTCGCCGGCGTGCCCGAGGCAGTCGGCGTGGTGCTCGGCCACGTCGGTGACGTGGCGGATCCAGTTGTCGACCAGGCCCAGGCGCTGGCGGGTCAGCGCCGCATACACGCCGCCGCAGCCGTAGTGGCCCACCACCAGGATGTGCTTGACCTTCAGCACGTCCACCGAGAACTGGATCACCGACAGGCAGTTGAGGTCGGTGTGCACGACCACATTGGCGACATTGCGGTGGACGAACACCTCGCCCGGGGCCATGTCGATGATCTGGTTGGCCGGTACGCGCGAGTCCGAGCACCCGATCCAGAGGTACTCGGGCGCCTGCTGCTTGGACAGCCGGGAAAAGAACTCCGGGTCTTCGGCGCGGACGCGCTCGGACCAGGCGTGGTTGCGGGAGATCAGGTCGTGGAGGTCTTCGCTCATCGCTGCATTATCCCCGAGGCTGCCGTTCACGGCACGCGTGGAATCCGCTCAGGTCCGGCGACCGGACAGGCGCGAGGTCATCAGCGCGGCCACCTCGGCCGCGGCCTCGCCCGGCTGCGCGCGCAGGCCGTCGATCGCGCCCTGCACATTCGCTGGCGGATGGTTCTGGTTGAGCTTGAATTTCAGTTCGATCCGCCCGGCATGGAAACGGAAGCCGACGATGCCGCGCAGCTGGGCGCGTTCACGCGGATTGGCGTGGTCGTAGGCCCAGTCACCGCCCACGCCAGGCTCGAAGCGCTGGCCCAGGCGGGCAACCAGCGAGGCCAGGTCGTCCTCTCCGGTGAAGGCTTCCAGCGAGCCGTACAGGTGTGCGGCGGCGTAGTTCCAGGTCGGTACCCGCGCGGCCTCGGCCTTGTCCGCGTACCAGCCCGGCGAGACGTAGTGGTGCGGGCCGTGGACGATCACCAGCGCGGGGCCGGCGTGGCCGGCCTGCGGGTTCGGGCGGGCCCAGTGGCCTTCCAGTCCGACACGCTCGCCGTCGCGCCGGTACAGCACTGGCAGGTGGCTGGCGAAGGGCAGGCCATCCGCCCCGGAGGTGACCAGGGTGATGAACGGATCGCGCGCCAGCAGGCCGTCGAGCCCCGCGAGGTCGTCCTCGGCGAAGGCGCGCGGCGTGTACATCTCAGGCGTCGCGCCCCAGGTTCACGGTCATCAGCGGCAGCAGCGCGGCATCGTCGTCGGCGCGCGGCGGGGCCAGCTCGTCCAGCGAGAAGCCGCGGGCCAGCGCATCCTCCTCGTCCAGGCCGTCGAACTCGACGAAGTCGGCGTCCAGCAGCATGGAGCGGGCGGTGTCCTCGCTGTCGTAGGTGTGCAGGGCGCCGTCGTGGTCCAGCACCTCGGCGGTACCGGCCTCGCGTTCGCGCAGGCGCGCCCAGTGCAGGGTGCGGCCGAGGGTGGCGACCCACCAGGTGTCACGTGTCATAGGCCTAGCTCCGAGACAAGCCAGAGCAGGGCGGCCATGCCCAGTCCGACGAAGATGGTGATGAGCGCGACCCGGGCCGGAGTGGCCAGGCCGCTGAGGGAACGGTCCCCGACGGCGTGGTAACGCCCGCTGAGCAGCCAGCCCAGGGCGGCAGGCGCGAGGAACGCGCCCGGGCCGAAGTCGGCTGCGCCCCCGGCGTGGCGGTCGCGGATGTGGACCAGGGTCAGTGGCCAGAAGATGACGAAGGCGCTGGCCCCGGCGATGGCCACGCCGACGAAACACAGGGCCAGGAACAGGATCATTTGCGGGCCGTGATTGGGGATTCGGGATGCGTGATTCGCAAGAGCAACTGCCTCCACGCCGTCGCGGGCGTGGAGGCTGGCGTGGGGATCAGAACTCGGCGCTGCCGGGCGCGCGCGGGTAGGCGATCGCGTCGCGGATGTTGGACAGGCCGCAGGTGTAGACCACCAGGCGCTCGAAGCCCAGGCCGAAGCCTGCGTGCGGCACGCCGCCGTAGCGGCGCAGGTCGCGGTACCACTGGTAGTGCTCCGGCTCGAGGCCGAACTGGGCCATGCGCGCGTCCAGCACGTCCAGGCGCTCCTCGCGCTGGCTGCCGCCGATGATCTCGCCGATGCCCGGGGCCAGCACGTCCATCGCGGCGACGGTCTTGCCGTCGTCGTTCAGGCGCATGTAGAAGGCCTTGATGTGCTCGGGGTAGTTCATCACCACCACCGGGCGGCCCACGTGCTCCTCGGTCAGCCAGCGCTCGTGCTCGGTCTGCAGGTCCAGGCCCCATTCGACCGGGAAGTCGAACTTCCTGCCCGACGCCTGCAGCAGGCGGATCGCCTCGCTGTAGTCGATGCGCTCGAACGGCGCGTTGATGAACGACTCCAGGCGGGTGATCGCGTCCTTCTGCACGCGCTCGGCGATGAAGGCCATGTCGTCCGCGCGCTCGTCCAGCACGGTGCGGAACAGGTACTTGAGGAAGTCCTCGGCCAGGTCGGCGTCGGCGGCCAGGTCGGCGAACGCGATTTCCGGCTCGATCATCCAGAACTCCGCCAGGTGGCGGGTGGTGTTGGAGTTCTCGGCGCGGAAGGTCGGGCCGAAGGTGTAGACCTTGCTCAGGGCCAGGGCATAGGCCTCGACATTGAGCTGGCCGGACACGGTGAGGAAGGTTTCCTTGCCGAAGAAGTCGCGCGAGAAGTCGACCTCGCCGTCCTTGGTGCGCGGCAGGTTGGCCAGGTCCAGGGTCGAAACCCGGAACATCTGGCCGGCGCCCTCGGCGTCGGAGGTGGTGATGATCGGGGTGCTGATCCAGTAGAAGCCGCGCTCGTGGAAGAAGCGGTGCACGGCCTGGGCCAGGCAGTGGCGGATGCGGGTGACCGCGCCGAACAGGTTGGTGCGCGGGCGCAGGTGGGCGAACTCGCGCAGGTATTCCAGCGAGTGCTGCTTGGGCTGCATCGGATAGGTCAGCGGATCCTCGACCCAGCCGACCACCTCGATCCTGGAGGCCTGGATCTCGAAGCTCTGGCCCTGGCCCTGGGAGGGCACCAGGGTGCCGGTGGCGATCACCGAGCAGCCGGTGGTCAGGTGCTTCACCTCGGACTCGTAGTTGCCGAGGCTGGCCGGGGCCACGACCTGGATCGGGGCGAAGCAGGAGCCGTCGCTGACGTTGACGAAGCTCAGCCCGGCCTTGGAGTCGCGCCGGGTACGCACCCAGCCGCGTACCGTGACTTCGCCGCCGGCGGCAACTTTGCCCGCGAGCGCATGTTCGACGCTGACCACCGTCATGGCTTGAATCCTTGTGTCGTGAAGCCCATCTGGAAGGGCGGAAGTGTAGCGGTTGCACGTGGCGGCAGGCGAGGCGCCGTGCCGGCCGGCCCGCTGCGTTCCACGCCCGGGCCGGCGGCCCGCGGTGCCCGGTGCCTATAATGGGCGCGCTGTTCACGGAGGTTCCCCCGATCATGGCCATCACCCTCACCCCCGCCGCCCTGGAGCGCGTCCAGCGCTTCCTGCAGCGCGACCCGCAGGCCCTGGGCCTGCGCTTCGGCGTCGAGCGCACCGGCTGCTCCGGCTGGGGCCACGTGGCCGACCTGGCCCGCGACCAGCGCGAGGGCGATACCGTGTTCGAGCATGCCGGGGTGCGGATCTACGTCGACGCCACCAGCCTGCCGCTGGTGGACGGCACCGAGATCGACTTCGCCCGCCAGGGCCTGGGCGAGGGCTTCGTGTTCCGCAACCCGAACGCCAAGGCCGAGTGCGGCTGCGGCGAGAGCTTCACCACCCAGCCGGCCTGAGCCAGCTGCTGGCTGGCCCGGAGCGGCCGGTCCCGCCAGGGCCAGCTGACCCGGCCCGGAGCCGCCATTTGCGTCCAAGTCCCCGGGCCGGCATAATTTCCGGCTCCCCGCGCCTGCCTGCAGGTCGCGGGGCCCTTGCCCCACCGCTTCCGTTCCCGGTCGACGGGGGGCTGCCAGGCCCGCAAGGGCCGCATCCACAAGGAAAACACAATGCGTCATTACGAAGTCGTGTTCCTGGTCCACCCGGACCAGAGCGAGCAGGTGCCGGCGATGATCGAGCGCTACAAGGGCCTGATCGAGAACGCCGGTGGCTCCATCCACCGCCTGGAAGACTGGGGCCGCCGCCAGCTGGCCTACCCGATCCAGAACCTGGTCAAGGCCCACTACGTCCTGTTCAACGCCGAGGTCACCCAGGCCGCGATCGACGAGCTGGTCGAGACCTTCCGCTTCAACGACGCGATCCTGCGCCACCTGGTCATCCGCCGCGATGGCCCGGAGACCGAGCAGTCGCTGATCATGAAGAGCAAGGACGAGAAGGGCGACAAGCCCGAGCGTGGCGAGCGCCGCCGCCGTGACGAGGAAGGCGAGGGCACTGCCGCCGCCGCCGATACCGACGGCGACAACGCCGAAGCCGCCGCCTAAGGAGCACACCCATGTCCAAGTTCTTCCGTCGTCGCAAGTTCTGCAAGTTCACCGCCGAGGGCGTCAAGGAGATCGATTACAAGGATCTCAACACCCTGCGCCAGTACCTGACCGAGAACGGCAAGATCGTTCCGAGCCGCGTCACCGGCACCAAGTCGCGCTACCAGCGCCAGCTGTCGACCGCGATCAAGCGCGCCCGTTTCCTGGCCCTGATCCCGTACACCGACAACCACGACATCTGATCCGTGGCATCCCCGGGGCCGCATCCAATGCGGCCCCTGGCGGGGCACGTCAGCTGCTGGCTGCAAACCCATTCGTCCGATCCGGACAGCACGCGTTGCCGCGCTTCCATGCCGCGGCTAACGGATAGAGGAGCAACACCATGGATCTGATCCTTCTGCAGAAGGTCGTCAACCTCGGCAACCTGGGTGACAAGGTCACCGTGAAGCCGGGCTACGGCCGCAACTTCCTGGTCCCGCAGGGCAAGGCCGTGCCGGCCACCGCCGCCAACCTGGCCGAGTTCGAGGCCAAGCGCGCCGAGTACGAAGCCAAGGCCAAGGCCCTGCTCGACGACGCCCAGGGCCGCCTGGCCAAGCTGGAAGGCGCCAGCGTGACCGTCAAGGCCAACGCTTCGACCGAAGGCAAGCTGTACGGCTCGGTCGGCCCGCGCGACATCGCCGAGGCCTTCACCGCCGCCGGCCTGCCGGTCGAGAAGAGCGAGGTCATCATGGGCGAAGGCCCGATCCGCCACGTCGGCGAGTTCGAGGTCCAGATCGCCCTGCACGCGGACGTCGAGACCACCGTCAAGGTCGTGGTCGAGCCGGAAGCCTGATCGGCCCAGGCCGCAGGACCCACGGAGGGCGCCGCAAGGCGCCCTTCGCTTTTGTGGGCGTCTCGTCCGGCGAGATGTCCACGCGTTATGCACAGGGTTATCCATGGCGGCGGCCCCGGCCCCCGCATACGATGGCCAGCCGCACCTGATCCACCCGGCCGTGCGCCCGCTGCGCCGGCCAACCCGAGGAACCACCCCGAATGGCAGCACGCCCCGGCTTCCGCAAAGACCGAGACCGCGAACGCGACCGTGACCGCGATGGCGCCGATGGCCGCATCGAGCAGCTGCGGGTCCCGCCGCACTCGGTCGAGGCCGAGCAGGCGGTGCTGGGTGGCCTGATGCTGGCGCCGGAGTCGTACGACACCGTCGGCGACGTGCTGGTGGAGAAGGACTTCTACCGCCGCGACCACCAGCTGATCTACCGCGCGATCCGCGAGCTGGCCGAGAAGAGCCAGCCGTTCGACGCGGTGACCCTGGGCGAGTGGTTCGACTCGCAGGGCTATTCGGAGCAGATCGGCGGCGGCGCCTACCTGGTCGAGCTGGCCACGACCACGCCGTCGGCCGCCAACATCCGCGCCTACGCCGAGATCGTGCGCGACAAGGCGGTGCTGCGGCAGCTGATCGAGGTCGGCACCGAGATCATCAACAACGGCTTCCAGCCGGAAGGCCGCGACAGCGCCGAGCTACTGGCCCGCGCCGAGCAGGAGGTGTTCGCCATCGCCGAGGCCGGCGCCCGCGGCCGCACCGACTTCACCGGCCTCAACACCGCGCTGCGCGACGCCTTCGAGGTGCTGCAGAAGCGCTTCGAGAGCGGCGGCAACATCACCGGCCTGCCGACCGGCTACACCGAGTTCGACAACATGACCGCCGGCCTGCAGCCGACGGACCTGATCATCCTTGCCGCGCGTCCCGCGATGGGCAAGACCACCTTCGCGCTGAACATCGCCGAGTACGCGGCGATCAAGTCGAAGAAGGCGGTGGCGGTGTTCTCGATGGAAATGTCGGCCGCGCAGCTGGCGCTGCGCCTGATCTCCTCCAACGGCCGGGTCAACGCCCAGCGCCTGCGCACCGGCCAGCTGGAGGACGAGGACTGGAGCCGCGTCACCAGCGCCATCCGGATGCTGAAGGAAACCAAGATCTTCATCGACGACACCCCGGCGCTGTCGCCGGACGTGCTGCGTTCCAAGTGCCGCCGTCTCAAGCGCGAGCACGGCCTGGGCCTGGTGGTGATCGACTACCTGCAGCTGATGCAGGTGCCGGGCAACAGCGAGAACCGCGCCACCGAGATCTCGGAGATCAGCCGTTCGCTCAAGGCCCTGGCCAAGGAGCTCAACGTGCCGGTGATGGCGCTGTCCCAGCTCAACCGCTCGCTGGAAACGCGTACCGACAAGCGCCCGGTGATGGCCGACCTGCGCGAATCGGGCGCCATCGAGCAGGATGCCGACATCATCCTGTTCATCTACCGCGACGAGTACTACAACAAGGAAAACTCGCCGGACAAGGGCCTGGCCGAGGTCATCATCGGCAAGCACCGAAGCGGTCCGACCGGCGCGGTGAAGCTGCGCTTCTTCGGCGAGTACACCCGCTTCGACAACCTGGCCAACGACGCGGTGGGCTCGTTCGAGTAACCGTCCGTCGGGTCCCGGCGCGATCGACATTGTCCGTTCACGGGCCCCGGACTAGCATCCGGGGCGCCGCGGCCATGCCGCATCGTCCGAACAGGAGCCCCTAATGAACTTCCGCAAGCAGACCCTGAACCTGCTCGGCACCGCCGCCCTGGTCGCGGCCGTGGCCACCGGTTGCCAGACCACCAACCCGTACACCGGCGACCAGCAGATGAACCGCACCAGCAAGGGTGCGCTGATCGGCGCCGGCATCGGCGTCGCCGCCGGCCTGCTGACCGGCAACAGCGCGGTCGAGCGCCGCCAGCACGCCCTGATCGGCGCCGGCATCGGTGGCCTGGCCGGCGGCTCGGTCGGCGCCTACCAGGACCGCCAGCAGAACGCGCTGCGCGCCAAGCTGCAGGGCACCGGCGTGAGCGTCACCCGCAACGGCGACAACATCACCCTGAACATGCCGGGCAACGTGACCTTCGGCTTCAACAGCGCCAACCTGGACCCGCAGTTCTACCCGGTGCTCAGCAGCGTGGCCGAGGTCCTGCGCGAGTACGACAAGACCGTGGTCGAGGTCGCCGGCCACACCGACAGCGTCGGCGGCGACGAGGTCAACCAGCGCCTGTCCGAGCAGCGCGCCAATGCGGTGACCCAGTTCCTGGTGTCGCAGAACATCAATCCGCAGCGCTTCATCACCGTCGGTGCCGGCAAGCGTTATCCGATCGCCAGCAACGACACCGAGGCCGGCCGCGCCGCCAACCGCCGCGTCGAGATCACCCTGGTGCCGGTGCGTTCCTGATCCACGCACGCGACAGGCATGACGAAGAAGGGGCCGCGTAAGCGGCCCCTTCTTCTTGGGGCCAATCCCCGGGCAGTCAGGCCGCCACTTCCTCGAGGATGCGCTTGCCCTCGCGCACGCTTGCCTCCTCCATGGTCGCCTTCTCCGCCGCGGCCTCGTGCGGGCAGCGCGCGGGGCAGTGCATCATCATGTAGTCCGCATTGGTGCTCAGGCGCTCGACCAGGAAGTCGACGAACGCACGCACTTTGGGCGACATCACCCGGCCGCGCGGGAACACCGCGTTGAAGTCCACCTCCGGCCCGGTCCAGCCCGCCAGCACCCGGCGCAGCGCGCCGCTTTCCACGTAGGGCTTGGCGGTCACGTCGGTGGCCAGGGTCAGGCCTTCGCCACACAGCACCGCGCCGATCAGTGCCGACGGATCGTTGGCGACCATCAGCGGGTTGATCGGGAACTCGGTGGTGTCGGTGCCGTCGCTCAGCGGCCAGGTGATCCGGGTCGGATGCGAGTGGTAGTGCTTGCGCACGGCGAGGATGCGGTGGTGCTGGAGTTCGTCCGGATGCAGCGGCTCGCCGTGGCGACTGAGGTAGTCCGGGCTGGCGAACACCTGGGTGCGGAAACCGGCCAGCCGCCGCGCGATCAGGGTCGAATCCGGTAGCGGACCACCACGCAGGGCCACGTCGATCTCGCTGCCGATCAGGTCGACCTGGTCGTTGCTCATGTGCATGTCCAGCCGGATCTCCGGATACCGCGCATGGAACTCGCCCAGCAGCGGCGAGATCCAGGCGATGCCGATGGAGTAGGGCACGGTGAAGCGCAGCCAGCCACGCGGGCCGCCCTGCAGCTGGCCGACAGCGCCCTCGGCTTCCTCGAGTTCCTGGGCGATGCGCTGGCAGTGCTCGAAGTAGACGTTGCCGGCCTCGGTGAGGCCGAGGCGGCGCGTGGTCCGGTGCAACAGCTGCGCGCCAAGACGCGTCTCCAGCTCCTGGACCTTGCGGCTGACGGTGGTCTTGGGCAGGCCCAGCGAGCGGGCCGCGGCGATGAAACTTCCCTGTTCGACCACCTTGACGAAGACGAGGGTGTCGTTGAGGTCGTAGGCCATGGGGGGGGGAATCCTGGGGGGAGAAGGTGACGGCAGGAGATTGGACCTGCTGCGGGACGATTATTCCCTTTAATCCGGACTAATCAAGTCCAGATTCGAGGCGTAACTTGCCTCTCCATTCCCCGACGAAGGAGAGCCGCCATGCTGTTACGGCGCCTCAAGGCCCTCATTTCCCGCGTCGACGCCCCCAGTGTCGACAATGACTTGCACCTCCCGCGAATGGGGGAAAGCAGGCCCCGTGGGCATTTCCGCGAGTTCACCGTGCCGCGCCGGCGGCAGCAGGGCGGCGTCACCCTGCCGGCCACCCGCCGCTGCCGCCACGGTCGCTCTGACGGGATTATCCCGGCAACGGGAGAAAAAATCCCATGAGCGGGATGCTGGCTCCAGAGGTCCTGGTGCTCGGCGCCAGCGGTCGCGTCGGCTCGGGCGTGGTCGCCGCGCTGCTGGAAGCCGGCAGCCCGGTGCTGGCGGTGGCGCGCGACGCCTCGCGCCTGGAGCGGCTGGCGGCCATGCACGCCGACGAGCCGGGGCTGGAGGTGATGGTCGCCTCGGTCTCCGACGACGGCGCCGCCGCCGAGCTGGCGCGGCGCGTCTCGCGCCGGCCACGTGGGCTGCGCGGCGTCGTGGATGCCACCGCCGGCGTGCGCCGGACCTCGCGCCTGCTCGACCAGCCGGCGCCGGTACTGACGGCCAGCTTCGAGCAGGAAGTGCTCCCGCACCTGGCCGCGGCCCGGCACCTGCTGCCGCTGCTGAAGCGGCGCGGCGGCGACCGTTACCTGCTGGCCGGCGGCCCGCATGCGCGCTGCGGCTGGGCCGGCTACGGCCACGCCTCGGTCGCGATCGCCGCCAGCCGGATGCTGGTCCAGGTGCTGCACGAGGAAGCGCAACCGCTGGGCGTGCGCGTGCAGATGCTGTCGATCGATGCGCCGGTATGGACCCCGGACAACACCGGCCGCGCCTGCGCCGGCTGGCACGGAACGCTGGGCATCGGTCGCGCCATGGTCTCGCTGCTGGCCACCAGCAGTCCCGATGCGCGCTCCATCGTCAGTTACGCCGACACCGCCGGCGAGCGTCCGCCGGGAATGCTCGGCCGCGACTTCGCCGCGGTGCTCGATGCCGCGTCCGGCACGCCCGGCCCGGGATGGGCCGCATGAACACGAACGACTTGCCCGATCCGCGGGAGGCAGGAAGCCGTCCGCATTACTTCCCTCTCCCCATGCCATACGAGGCCACCCCCATGAACAGGAAGATCCGACCCCACATCCGTCCGCGCCGCCTGCTGGCGCTGGGTGCCAGCGGCGCGATCGCGCTGACCGTCCTCGCCGGCTGCACCGGCGGCCAGGCCGCCGAGCAGATGCCGCCGCCGGAAGTCGGCGTCGCCGAGGTCCCAGTGCGTCCGGTGCAGCAGTGGGACGAGTTCAGCGGCCGCATCGAAGCGGTCGAGAGCGTCGAGCTGCGTCCGCGCGTGTCCGGTTACATCGAATCGGTGAACTTCCGCGAAGGCCAGGAAGTGAAGAAGGGCGACGTGCTGTTCACCATCGACGCCCGCAGCTACCGCGCCGAGCTGGCACGCGCCGAGGCGGCGCTGGCCCGGGCCCGCGCCCAGGCCGAGGTCTCGCGCAGCGAGGCCGAGCGTGCGCGCCGGCTGTCCGAGGAGCAGGCCATCTCGGTCGAGACCTGGGAGCAGCGTCGCGCCGCCGCCCGCCAGGCCCAGGCCGACCTGGCCGCGGCCCAGGCTGCGGTCGACGCCGCCCGCCTGGACCTGGAGTGGACCCGGGTGCGCGCGCCGATCGACGGCCGCGCGGGCAGGGCGCTGGTGACCGCCGGCAACCTGGTAGGCGCCGGCGATGGTGCCAGCGTGCTGACCACCCTGGTCTCGCTGGACAAGGTGCACGTGCACTTCGACGCCGACGAGCGCAGCTTCCTGCGCTATGCCGAGCTGGCCCGCAGCGGCAAGCGCGCCAGCGAGCGCGAGGGCACGCTGCCGGTGCAGGTCGCGCTGGCCGACGAGGAAGGCTTCCCGCACGAGGGCAAGGTCGACTTCCTCGACAACCAGGTCGACCGCGGCACCGGCACCATCCGCGCCCGCGCGGTGCTGGACAACGCCGATCGTCGCTTCACCCCGGGCCTCTACGCTCGTGTCCGCCTGCCGGGCAGCGGCCGCTTCGAGGCCGCGCTGGTCGACGACAAGGCCGTGCTCACCGACCAGGACCGCAAGTACGTGTACGTGGTCGACGAGGAAGGCAAGGCGCAGCGGCGCGACATCGTGATCGGCCGGCTGGCCGATGGCCTGCGCATCGTCGAGCAGGGGCTGTCCGCCGGCGACAAGGTGATCGTGTCCGGCGTGCAGAAGGTGTTCTTCCCCGGCATGCCGGTGCAGCCCCAGGCCGTGGTCATGGGCAAGCCCGCCACCACGCCTGCGGTTGCCGCGCGATGAACTGAGCGGTTTGGCGCCGCGCCCCGGCGCGGCCCTTCAGGCGCCCGTCCTCCCCTGATGCCCCCTCCCGATGGTGGGGAGGGCGGGCCCTTCTTTTCCCGAATCCAGGAGCCACCCCCATGGACTTCTCGCGCTTCTTCATCGACAGGCCGATCTTCGCGGCCGTGTTGTCGATTGTGATCTTCGCCGCGGGCCTGATCTCGATCCCGCTGCTGCCGATCGGCGAATACCCCGACGTGGTGCCGCCCTCGGTGGTGGTCCGCACCGTGTATCCCGGCGCCAATCCCAAGGTGATCTCCGAGACGGTGGCCACGCCGCTGGAAGAGGCCATCAACGGCGTCGAGGACATGATGTACCTCAAGTCCGTTGCCGGCTCCGACGGCGTGCTGCAGCTGACCGTGACCTTCCGCCCCGGCACCGACCCGGACGAGGCCGCGGTGCGGGTGCAGAACCGCGTCGCCCAGGCGCAGGCACGCCTGCCCGAGGACGTGCGCCGCCAGGGCATCACCACCCAGAAGCAGTCGCCGGTGTTCCTGATGGTGGTGCACCTGACCTCCACCGACGGCCAGTACGACTCACTGTACCTGCGCAACTACATGCGCCTGCACGTCAAGGACGAGCTGGCGCGCATCCCCGGCGTGGGTGATGCGCAGCTGTTCGGCGGCGGCGACTACGCCATGCGCATCTGGCTGGATCCGGACAAGGTCGCCGCGCGCGACATGACCGCCGGCGACGTGCTGCGTGCGGTCCGCGAGCAGAACGTGCAGGTCTCGGCCGGCCAGATCGGCGCCGAGCCGATGCCCGGCGGCAGCGACTTCCTGCTGCCGATCAACGCCAAGGGCCGGCTGGAGAGCGTCGAGGAGTTCGGCGGCATCGTCCTCAAGAGCGGCGCCGATGGCCAGGTCGTGCGCCTGTCCGACGTCGCCCGGATCGAGCTGGCGGCCGGCGACTACACCCTGCGTGCGCGCCTGGACGGCAAGAACGCGGCGGCCATCGGCATCTTCCAGGCCCCGGGTGCCAACGCGCTGGAGATCCGCGACGCCGTGGTAGGCAAGATGGCGGAGATCCGCCAGACCCTGCCGCCGGGCGTGGAGATCCAGTCGATCTACGACACCACGATCTTCGTGCGCGACTCGATCAAGTCGGTGATCACCACCCTGATGGAGGCGGTGTTCCTGGTGGTGCTGGTGGTGATCCTGTTCCTGCAGACCTGGCGCGCCTCGATCATCCCGCTGCTGGCGGTGCCGGTGTCGGTGGTGGGCACGTTCGCCGTGCTGTACGTCCTGGGTTACTCGATAAACACCCTGACCCTGTTCGGCCTGGTGCTGGCGATCGGCATCGTGGTCGACGACGCCATCGTGGTGGTGGAGAACGTCGAGCGCCACATCGAGGACGGCGCCACGCCGCTGCAGGCGGCGCACCTGGCCATGCGCGAGGTGTCCGGGCCGATCATCGCCATCGCCCTGGTGCTGTGCGCGGTGTTCGTGCCGATGGCCTTCCTCACCGGCGTCACCGGCCAGTTCTACAAGCAGTTCGCGGTGACCATCGCCATCTCCACGGTGATCTCGGCGATCAACTCGCTGACCCTGTCGCCGGCCCTGGCAGCCAAGCTGCTGCGCCCGCATGGCGCGGAGAAGGACCGTCCGACCCGGATCATCGACCGCCTGTTCGGCTGGCTGTTCCGCCCGTTCAACCGCTTCTTCAAGCGCAGCTCCGAGCGCTACGAGGGCGCGGTGGGGCGTGCGCTGGGGCGTCGCGGCGCGGTGTTCGCGGTGTACGCGGTGCTGCTGCTCGGCGCGGGCGTGATGTTCAACGCGGTGCCGGCCGGCTTCATCCCGGTACAGGACAAGCTGTACATCATCGCCGGCGTGAAGATGCCCGAGGGCGCCTCGATCGAGCGCACCGACGCGGTGCTCAAGCGCATGGCGGCGATCGCCTCCGAGGTCGAGGGGGTGCAGAACGAGGTCGCGTTCCCGGGCCTGAACCCGCTGCAGTTCACCAACACCCCGAACAACGGCGTGGTGTTCTTCACCCTCAAGCCGTTCGGCGAGCGCAAGGCCACGGCCGAGGAGATCACGGCCGAGCTCAACGCCCGCTTCTCCGCGATCCAGGAGGGCTTCACCTTCGCCTTCATGCCGCCCGCCATCCAGGGCCTGGGCAACGGCTCGGGCTGGTCGCTGTTCGTCGAGGACCGCACCCGCCTGGGCTATGGCGAGCTGCAGAACGCGGTGCAGGCCTTCCAGGGCGCGGCCTCGCAGGTGCCGGGCATGGGCTTCCCGATCTCCAGCTACCAGGCCAACGTGCCGCAGCTGGATGCCGAGGTCGACCGCGTCCAGGCCAAGGCCCAGGGCGTGCCGCTGACCGAGCTGTTCGAGACCCTGCAGACCTACCTGGGTTCGGCCTACGTCAACGACTTCAACATGTTCGGCCGCACCTGGCAGGTCATCGCCCAGGCCGACGCGCCGTTCCGCGACGACGTCACCGACATCGCCAACCTGCGTACCCGCAATGCGGCGGGCGAGATGGTGCCGGTGGGTTCGATGGTCGACATCCGCCAGACCTACGGTCCGGACCCGGTGATCCGCTTCAACGGCTATCCGGCCGCCGACCTGATGGGCGACGCCGATCCGCGCGTGCTGTCCTCCGGCGAGGCGATGGCGAAGATCACCGAGCTGGCCGGGCAGGTTCTGCCGCCGGGCATGGGCATCGACTGGAGCGAGCTGAGCTACCAGCAGGCGACCCAGGGCAAGGCCGCGCTGGTGGTGTTCCCGCTGGCGGTGCTGCTGGCCTTCCTGGTGCTGTCGGCGCTGTACGAGAGCTGGACCCTGCCGCTGGCGGTGATCCTGATCGTGCCGATGACCCTGCTGTCCGCGCTGCTGGGCGTGTGGCTGACCGGTGGCGACAACAACGTGTTCGTGCAGGTCGGCCTGGTGGTGCTGATGGGCCTGGCGTGCAAGAACGCGATCCTGATCGTCGAGTTCGCCCGCGAGCTGGAGATGCAGGGCAAGGGAATCATCGAATCCGCGCTGGAAGCCTGCCGCCTGCGCCTGCGCCCGATCGTGATGACCTCGGTGGCGTTCATCGCCGGCACCGTGCCGCTGGTGCTGTCGCATGGCGCCGGTGCGGAGGTCCGCTCGGTCACCGGCATCACCGTCTTCGCCGGAATGCTCGGCGTGACCCTGTTCGGCCTGTTCCTGACCCCGGTGTTCTACGTCGCCCTGCGCAAGCTGGCCAACCGCCCGCTGGTCACCCACGAGCCGCACGCGGCGCATGCCGACGGCGCCGAGGTGCGCGCATGAGTTCCCGCCTGCCATGTCCGGATGTGGCGCGAACCGTCGCCACCGGGCCGGCAGCCTTTCCTGGCAGCGGCGCCCCCGCCGCGCCAGTCCCCCACGAATGACAAAGGAAACGCATCCATGAACACCACTTCCCGTATCGCCCTGGTCACCGGCGCCACCCGCGGCATCGGCCTGGAAACCGTGCGCCAGCTGGCGCAGGCCGGGGTCCACACGCTGCTGGCCGGGCGCGACCGCGAACGCGCGGTCGAGGCCAGCCTCGGCCTGCAGTCCCAGGGCCTGCCGGTGGAGGCAATCGCGCTCGACGTCACCGACGGCGAAAGCATCCGCGCCGCCGTCGACGAAGTGCAGCGCCGCCATGGCCGGCTCGACATCCTGGTCAACAACGCCGGCGTTGCCCTGGACGACTGGGACAGCAAGCCTTCGGAACAGTCCCCCGAAACCTGGCGCCGAACCTTCGATACCAATGTGTTCGGCGTGATCGAGGTGACCCGCGCCTTCCTGCCACTGCTGCGCGCCTCCGGATCCGGGCGGATCGTCAACGTGTCCAGCGTGCTCGGCTCGATCGCCCTGCAGGCCGACCCGCAGTCCGACTACTACGCGATCAAGATCCCGGCCTACAACGCCTCCAAGAGCGCGGTGAACGCCTGGACCGTGCAGCTGGCCTGGGAACTGCGCGAAGCGGGGATCAAGGTCAATGCCATCCATCCCGGCAACGTCAAGACCGACATGAATCCCGGGGCCGAAATGGATGTCAGCGATGGCGCCCGCAGCAGTGTCGCGATGGCACTGCTGGGCGCCGACGGCCCCACCGGAACCTTCACCCACCTGGGAGAAACGCTGCCATGGTGATCCGCACCCTTGTAGTGGCCGTCGCCACCGCCGTGCTCTCGGCGTGCGCGGTCGGGCCCGACTACCGCGTTCCGGTACCGCCGGACGTGAACCTGCACAACGCGACCGGCGAAGCCTTCGCCCCCGGCGTCGCCGTGGCCCAGTGGTGGGCGCAGTTCGACGACCCGGTGCTGGAGAAGCTGGTCAGCGACTCGCTGCTGGCCAACCCCGACCTGCGCCTGGCCATGACCCGCGTCAGCGCGGCACGCGCGGTGTTCAGCGAGCGTCGGCTGGATCCGTGGCCGCACGTGGGTGCGGCCGCCACCGGCGACCGCACCCGCCAGCCCGATGCGGCCGGCGGTGGCATCGACGAGGTCTACACGCTCGGTTTCGATGCGGCCTGGGAACTGGACCTGTTCGGTCGCCTGCGTCGCGGCGCCGAAGCCGCGCGCGCCGACCTGCAGGCCGAGCAGGCCGGGCTGGACGACGTGCAGGTGAGCATTGCCGCCGAGGTGGCGCGCAACTACTTCCTGCTGCGCGGCACCCAGAAGCGGATCGAGGTGGCCGAGCGCACCCTGCGCAACCTCGACCAGACCCAGCGCCTGACCGAGACACGTCGCGACCTGGGCGCGGGGAGCGCGCTGGACGTGCACAGCAGCCGTGCGCGGCTGAAGGCGATCGAGGCCGACATCCCGCTGCTGCGCTCCATGGAGGCGACCGCGCGCTACCGGCTCGCCGTGCTGCAGGGGCTGCAGCCGGGGGCGCTGGACGAGCTGCTGGCACCCCGGCCGGTCGCGGCCTACGCACGTGAGCTGCCGCTGGGCGATACCCGCGAGCTGCTGCGCAGCCGTCCCGACGTGCGTGCCGCCGAGCGTCGCCTGGCCTCGGCCACCGCGCGGGTAGGGGTGGCCACCGCCGACCTGTTCCCGCGGATCAGCATCCGCGGCTTCGCCGGCTTCCTGTCCGGCGAGTTCTCCTCGCTGGTGGCCGGGCGCAACGAGGCCTGGCAGGTGAGTCCGTCGATCAGCTGGGCCGCGTTCGACATGGGCAGCGTGCGCGCACGCCTGCGCGCGGCCGAGGCCGGCGCCGACGCGGCGGCGGTGCAGTACGAGATGGCCGTGCTCGCGGCGCTGGAGGATGCCGAGAACGCGCTGCAGGACTATGCCCGCCGCCAGGAGCGGCTGCGCATCGTGGTCGACCAGGCCGAGGCCGCACGCGAGGCCGAACGCCTGGCCCAGGTCGGCTACCGCGAAGGCGGCACCGACTTCCTGACCCTGCTCGATGCCCAGCGCACCCAGCTGGCCGCCGACGACGCCCTGGCCGAGGCCGAGGCGGCGGTCAACATCGCCGCGGTGGCGGTGTACAAGGCGCTGGGTGGCACCCAGGCCCGTGCGGATGCGCCCGGGACCTCCACGGAGGCTGGTATTGCCGCCGCGCAATGGGTACCGCCGCTGGGGCATTGAGGCGCGTCGCCATCCTTCACGGCGCCTGCGCGCGGCGCCGGGGAAGGTGCGCGCATGGAATGGATGGAACAACTTCGCGTGCTGCCGGCCGTGGTCTATGCGATGGCCCTCGGCGGGGCCATCGGCTACGAGCGTGAACTGAAGGACCGACCGGCCGGCTTCCGTACCCACATGCTGGTTGCGGGCACCTCGGCCCTGCTGCTGGGACTGAGCCGGATGGTGCTGGAGGACGACCACTACGCCGGCACCGGCCTGCGCATCGATCCGCTGCGCCTGGTCGAGGCGGTGGTGGCCGGCGTTTCCTTCATCGGCGCCGGCACCATCTTCGCCAGCCGCAAGGGCGACGGGGTGCAGGGCATCACCACGGCCGCGTCCCTGCTGACGGTGGCGGCGATCGGCATCACCGTGGGCTTCGGCTACCTGGCGCTGGGCTTCGCCATCGCCATGCTGACCCTCGCGGTGCTGACCTTGCTGCGCTGGTTCGAACGGCGCAACCTGGTTGCGCCGGAGGACCCGCCGAAGTAGGGCGGGCATCAGGCCCGGTCGTCGATGCCCTCGACCCCGGCGTGGGTGGCGCAGTGCGCGCAGCAGAAGAAGCGGCCGTCGCTCTCGGCGCCGTGGCCGATGATCCGGCAGCCGCAGTGCTCGCAGGTCGGCGCCAGCGCCTGGATCGCGCATTCGAACGAGTCGTAGGTGCCGCCGCTGCCGTCGGCCAGGGTGACCTTGAAGGCCTTGTCGTAGTCGTTGCCGCACAGGTCGCATCGGGCCATGGGGCGTACTCCGGTGTGGAAACCCGGACCATTGCAGCGCCGCGGCCGTGAACAGCGGGCGAGGGCGCCGCGCGGGCGATGCAATCACTGCAGCCGGTTAGCCCGCGGGCGGGTCGTGCAGGCGGCGAAGGTCGGCCAGCAGCTGCGCGTAAGCGGCTTCGCGCTCCGGCGACCGCATGCGCAGGATGGCGGACGGATGCCAGGTGGCCAGTGCCTGCGTATGCGGGCCGAGGCGTTGCCACTGGCCGCGCTGGTGGGTGAGGCGGAAACCCGGTCCGAACAGCGTCTGCGCCGCCATCGCACCCAGCGCGACGACGATATCCGGGTTGATCCGGTCCAGCTCGGCAGCCAGCCAGGGCCGGCAGGCCGCCTGCTCGGCGGCGTTGGCGCGCTGGTGCAGGCGGCGCTTGCCGCGTGGCTGGAACTTGAAGTGCTTGACGGTGTTGGTCAGGTAAAGCGATTGCGGAGCCAGGCCGGCCTCGACCAGCGCCTTGCGCAGCAGCTGTCCGGCGGGGCCGACGAAGGGTTTGCCTTCCAGGTCCTCGCGGTCGCCGGGCTGCTCGCCGACCAGCAGGACCTGCGCGCGTGCCGGGCCGGCGCCGAACACGGTCTGGGTGGCGGGTCGCCACAGCGGGCATCGCCGGCAACCGGCCGCCTCCCGGCGCAGGGCCGACAGGCTGCCTTGCGGCACCTCGTCCACTGGCCTGGCCAGCCGCGGCGCCTGCTCTACGCGCTCGGGATCGTCCTTGCGGGGCATGGGGCACAGGCTAGGGCGGGGCGGGGCGCCGGGTGAAACCCGGTGCATGAACCGTATCCGTGCCTGGAAAGCCGTGCGCCTTGTGCGGGCAGGTGGCCGTCCCTACACTGGTCACCGTCTGGCGATGCAACTTCGCCCGAAGTTTCCGGGGGTGTCCTGGTTTCGACGGGGGATGCGAAGTCGACTGGCGCATGCCGAGGGGGCAGCTTTCCTCGTTAATCCAGCGGCAAAACTCATAGTTGCCAACGACGACAACTACGCTCTCGCCGCTTAAGGCGTAGCCCCGAACCCACTTGTGCCTGTGCTCGTGGATGTAGGGTCATTATCACGGGATGCTCCGCTGGTGGTTACCTGTCAGCCAGCGGTCAAGACTCAACAGGCATGTCCCGAGGTGCGCTTAGCACGCCGTGCTGCCGAGGGACGAGAACCAACGGTGAGCTAAGCATGTAGTGCCGGAGACCGAGTACCTTCGGACGGCGGTTCAACTCCGCCCACCTCCACCAAAAGCGAAAAGCCCGGGGAAACCCGGGCTTTTTTTCTTGCCTGCTCGGCGCGCTCAGGCGTCCTTGTTGTGCCGGCGCATGACCCGCTGCTTCTCGCGCTGCCAGTCGCGTTCCTTCGCGGTATCGCGCTTGTCGTGCTCCTGCTTGCCCTTGGCCAGGGCGATCTCCAGCTTGACCTTGTTGCCCTTCCAGTACATCGCGGTGGGCACGATGGTGTAGCCGTCGCGCTGGACGCCGCCGATCAGCTTGTCGATCTCGTGCCGGTGCAGCAGCAGCTTGCGGGTGCGGCGGTCGTTGGCCACCACGTGGGTGGAGGCCTGGATCAGCGGCGTGACCTGGGCGCCGATCAGGTAGATCTCGCCGTCCTGGACATAGGCGTAGCCGTCGGTCAGGTTGGCGCGGCCGGCGCGGATCGCCTTGACCTCCCAGCCCTGCAGCGCCAGGCCGGCCTCGAAACGCTCGACCAGGTGGTACTCGAACTTCGCGCGCTTGTTCAGGGCGATGGTGCGGGTGGCTGGCTCGGCCTTGGATTTGGCCTTTGCCTTATCATTGGGCGGTTTCTTGCTCATCCCTCCATTGTCGCCCAAATCGGGCGGCCGCAGACGCCCTAGGTTAAATGCCAAGCATCACCCGCAGTGCCCTGGTCGGCCATCCGGCGACCCGCATGTTCGACCTGGTCAACGACGTGGCCGCCTACCCGCGGCGTTTCTCATGGTGCGAGCAGGCCCGGATCCTGGAGCAGGAAGAGGACCGCATGGTCGCGCGCCTGGACCTGGGCCTGGGTTCGCTGCGCACCTGGTTCACCACCGAGAACCGCCTGGAGCGCCCCGGCCGCATCGACATGCAGCTGCGCGATGGCCCGTTCCGCAAGCTGCACGGCGTGTGGATCTTCCATGCCCTGGACGAATCCTCGTGCAAGGTCAGCCTGACCCTGGAGTTCGAGCCGGCCTCGCGCCTGCTCGGGCCGGTGTTCACCCTCGGCTTCCAGGGGTTGGCCGACCGCATGGTCGACGACTTCGTGCGCGTGGCCGACCGCGAGGCCTGAGGGATGCGGGTAGAGGTCGTCATCGCCTGGCCGCACCGCTTCGCGCAGTGCTGGCTGGAACTCGGGGATGGGGCGACCGTGGCCGACGCGGTGCGCGCGGCCGATCTTGAAGGCAAGGACGAGGTGGCCGGCTACGCAGTGTTTGGCGTGGCGGCGCAGCCGGAGACGCGGCTGCACGAGGGGGATCGGGTGGAGCTGCTGAGGCCGCTGCTGGTCGACCCCAAGGAAGCGCGCCGGCGGCGTGCGGGCGCGCAGCGCGGCGGCCGCTGAAACTCAGCGGCGGCGCTTGTCCTTGTCCTTGGCGATGTTCGGGCCGAACTGGCGCAGCGACTTGCGGGCCAGCTCCAGGTCCTGCTCGGGGAAGTAGTCGCCTTCCCAGCGCACGAGTGTGTCGTTCTCGAAGTGCAGGGTCAGGGTCTTGGCTTCCACGTTGCCGGCGCGGTCGGTGCGCTCGCTGGCGGCGTAGTCCCAGCGCTGGGCGTGGAACGGATCGGCCAGGGACGGCGTGCCGAGCAGGCCGGCGACCTGCTGCTTGCTCAGGCCCGGACGCAGCTGGTCCACCGCGTCCTTTTCCATCAGGTTGCCCTGGTAGATCGGCTGCTTGTAGAGGATGCCGCAACCGGCGAGGGCCAGCGAGACGGGGGCGATCAGCAGCAGGCGGGACAGGCTTGGCATTGCGTGTACGCGGGGGTGAAAGTGGTCCCGATGATACACTCCCGGCGCGTCGAGCGGCCTCCCTGCGGGGCGGCGGCGGTAAACCGGCAGTGAATGGAGCTAGGGCATGGAATCCAACGAACTTCGTCGCGTGGGCCTGAAGGTGACCCACCCGCGGGTACGCATCCTCGAGTTGTTGGAGGAGAAACAGCCCCAGCACCACCTGACCGCCGAGGCGATCTACCGCCGCCTGCTGGAGCAGGGCGACGAGATCGGCCTGGCCACCGTGTACCGCGTGCTGACCCAGTTCGAGGCGGCCGGGCTGGTGATCAAGCACAACTTCGAGGGCGGCCAGGCCATCTACGAGCTGGACCGCGGCGACCACCACGACCACATGGTCGACCTGGACACCGGCAAGATCATCGAGTTCGAGAGCGCCGAGATCGAGAAACTGCAGCGCGAGATCGCCGCCCAGCACGGCTACGAGCTGGAGGACCACTCGCTGGTCCTTTACGTGCGCCGCCCGCGGCGCTGAAGGTCGCCTCGGCCGATGAAGCAACGGCGCCCCAGGGGCGCCGTTTTCGTTGCAGCAAGGGGTGGGCGCCTCAGCGGGCTGCCGCGGCGCGCTGGCGCGAGCCGCCACGCCTGGGCGCGGACTCTGCCGCATCGGCGGCCACCGCTTCCTCCAGCAGCCGGCGGGCGGCGGCGTGGGCTTCCGGGCCGACCTCGACGCCGCCGAGCATGCGCGCCACCTCGGCCAGCCGGCCTTCGCCGTCCAGGCGCTCGACCGAACTGCGGGTGATGCCTTCCACTGGCGCCTTGCTGACCCTGTAGTGGGCATGGCCCTGGGCCGCGACCTGCGGCTGGTGGGTCACGCACAGCACCTGGCGCGAACGGCCCAGGGCGCGCAGCTTGCGCCCGACGATCTCGGCCACGGCGCCGCCGATGCCCGAATCGACCTCGTCGAACACCATCGTCGGCACCGCGTCCGAACCCAGCGCGGCGACCTCGATCGCCAGCGAGATGCGCGACAGCTCGCCGCCGGAAGCGACCTTGCGCAGCGGGCGCGGCGGCTGGCCGGCGTTGGCCGCGACCAGAAACTCAACCCGCTCGGCGCCGTTCGGGTCCGGGCGGGTGCCGGCGGCGGGCGCAGGCTCCAGCTCGACCAGGAAGCGTCCGCCGCCCATGCCCAGCTCGTCGATCAGGGCGGTGGTGGCGGTCGCCAGCGCCTCGCCGGCCGCGCCGCGGGTAGCGGTGAGCGCAGCGGCGGCCTCGCTCCAGCGGGCGCTGGCGCGGGCGATCTCGGCATCCAGCTGCAGCAGGCGGTCGCCGGCGCCGCGCAGCAACTCCAGCTCGGCGGCCACGGCGTCGCGGTGGGCGGCCAGTTCGGCCACCGGCAGGCGATGCTTGCGCGACAGGTCGTGGATGCGGGTGAGCCTGCGCTCCAGCTCCTCGAAGCGGTCCGGGTCCAGGTCCAGGTCGTCGCGGACCCGGCCGAGCAGGGCAAGGGCCTCCTGCAGCTGGACCGAGGCGCCTTCCAGCAGGGTGTCGACCTCGCCTAGGCGCGGCTCGTCGCCGGCGAACCGGGACAGGCCGCCGCGGGCCTGCTGCAGCAGGCTGGCCAGCGACGGGCCTTCGTCGCCGTCGATCCGGGCCAGGGCCTCCTCGCAGGCTGCGATCAGCCCGGCGGCATTGGCCTGGCGGCGATGGGCCAGGTCCAGGGCTTCCAGCGCCGCCGGGTCCAGGTCCTCGCGCTCCAGCTCGGCCAGCTGGTGTTCCAGCCAGCCGATGCGATCGCCGACGTCGCCGCGCGACTGCAGGGCCTCGCGCTCGTCCAGCAGGGACTGCCAGTCCGCGGCCGCCTCGCGCACGGCGGCGCGTTCGGCGTCGTTGCGGGCGTGGGCGTCCAGCAGCGCCAGCTGGCTGGCGCGGGCGAGCAGGGACTGGTGCTCGTGCTGGCCGTGGATCTCCACCAGGAGCCCGGCCAGTTCGCCCAGCTGGGCCAGGGTCACCGGGCGGCCGTTGATCCAGGCCCGGGAGCCGCCATCGGCGCGGATCACCCGGCGCAGCTGGCACTGCTCGTCGTCCTCGTCCAGTTCCTGCTCGCGCAGCCACTGGCGCGCGAGGGCGTTGCCGGACAGGTCGAAGCCAGCGGCCAGCTCGGCGCGCTCGCTGCCGTGGCGGACCACGCCGCTGTCGGCGCGCAGTCCGGACAGGAAGCCGAGGGCGTCCACCAGCAGCGACTTGCCGGCGCCGGTTTCGCCGGAGATCACGGTCATGCCGGGTCCGAACTCCAGTTCCGTGGCGCGGACGACGGCGAAATCCTTCAGGGCGAGATGGGTCAGCATGGGCACATTGTAGGGGTGGCCGTTACCGGCGCGATGCTCGCCGGCGCCGGTCGCGCAGGTTGAGACTGCGCCGCCACGTCCTGCTTGCGGCCCTGCCGCGGCAGGCGCTATCTATGGACCATGGCAACCCCGCTCCAGCCCCACCCGGTCCAGCTCGACCCACGCTCGCGCCAGCTGCTGCGTACCCTGATCGGACGCTACATCCGCGACGGCGAGCCGGTCGGCTCGCAGACCCTGGCCCGGCACTCCGGCCTGGACGTCAGCCCGGCCACGATCCGCAACATCCTTTCCGAGCTGGAGGAGATCGGCCTGCTCAGCTCGCCGCATACCTCCGCCGGGCGGATCCCGACCGCGCAGGGCTACCGGGTGTTCGTCGACAGCCTGCTGCAGGTGCGCTCGCTGGGCGACCACGAGCTGGCCCGGCTGCGCGCCGAACTGACCGCCGGGGCAGGGACCCAGGCCCTGCTGGGCAACGCCTCCGAGCTGCTGTCGGCCATGACCCATTTCGTCGGCGTGGTCAGCGCGCCGCGGCGCAGCCAGTTCGCCTTCCGCCAGATCGACTTCGTGCCGCTGGACGGGCGCCGTGTGCTGGCCATCGTCGTGTTCGCCGACGGCGAGGTGCAGAACCGGGTGGTCGAGCCGCAGCGCACCTTCGGCACCGACGAGCTGGAGCGGGTGGCCAACTACCTCAATACCCACTTCGCTGGTCGGCCGCTGGCGCATATCCGCGCCACCCTGGTCCACGAACTGCGCCAGGCCCGGGACGAGATGGAGCACCTGCTGGAGCATTCGGTCGAGCTGGCCGAGCAGGCACTGGAGCCACCGGGCGACGACATGGTGCTGGCCGGCCAGACCCGGCTGATGGGCCTGCAGGACCTGTCGGACCTGGAGCGGCTGCGCGAGCTGTTCGAGGCCTTCGCCCGCAAGCGCGAGATCCTGCAGCTGCTGGAGCGGACCCAGCGTGCCCCCGGGGTGCGCATCTTCATCGGCGAGGAGACCGGCCTGGCCCCGCTGGACGGGGTCTCGCTGGTCACCGCCCCGTACGGCAGCGGCGGCCAGGTGCTGGGCGTGCTGGGCGTGATCGGCCCGACCCGCATGGCCTACGACCGGGTCATCCCGGTGGTCCAGGCGGCCGCCGACGCACTGGGTGCCGCCCTCCAGGGCCCGGGAAGCGCCTCGCAGCCTTGAATCGGTCCCGGGCGGCCCCCATTGGGGCGGGGATGGGCGGCCGGGAGCGCCGCCACGGAGCCGATTTGCAATGACCGAACACGACACCCAGTCCCCCCAGTCGCAGGATGCCGAGGGCCTCGAGGCCCAGCTGCGCGGGGAGATCGAGGCCCTGCGGGGCGAGATCGAGCAGCTGCGCATGGACTCGCTGCGCGAGCGCGCCGACCTCGAGAACCAGCGCAAGCGCGTTGCCCGCGACATCGAGCAGGCCCGCCGTTTCGCCAACGAGAAGCTGCTGGGCGAGCTGCTGCCGGTGCTCGACAGCCTGGACGCCGGCCTGGCCGCCGCCGGGACCGAGGAGGGCAACCCGCTGCGCGAGGGCCTGGAGCTGACCAAGCGCCAGCTGCTGAAGGTCGCCACCGACAACGGCCTGGTCGTGGTCGATCCGGCCGGCCAGGCGTTCAACCCGGAACACCACCAGGCCATCAGCCAGGCCGATCCGGGCGAGGCCGCCCCGGGCACGGTGCTGCAGGTGTTCCAGAAGGGCTACCTGCTCAACGAGCGCCTGCTGCGTCCGGCGCTGGTGGTGGTCGCCCGCCACGACTGAACGATTGGCTGAATGCGCCTACTTGAATGGCGCCGGCCCACCCCTATCTAGCGATCAATGGCCACGGCAGCACCGGCCACCCATATTCGAGGGAGCAACCAAGCAATGAGCAAGATCATCGGCATCGACCTGGGCACGACCAACTCGTGCGTCGCGATCATGGAAGGCGGCAAGGCCCGCGTGATCGAGAACGCCGAGGGTGATCGCACCACCCCGTCGGTCGTGGCCTACACCAAGGACGGCGAGGTCCTGGTCGGTGCGCCGGCCAAGCGCCAGGCCGTCACCAACCCGAAGAACACCTTCTACGCCGTCAAGCGCCTGATCGGCCGCAAGTTCACCGACGCCGAGGTCCAGAAGGACCTGGGCCTGGTGCCGTACGCGATCCGCCAGCACGACAACGGCGACGCCTGGGTCGAGACCAGCGAGGGCCGCAAGATGGCCCCGCAGGAGATCTCGGCGCAGGTGCTGGAGAAGATGAAGAAGACCGCCGAGGCCTTCCTGGGCGAGACGGTCACCGAGGCGGTCATCACCGTCCCGGCGTACTTCAACGACAGCCAGCGCCAGGCGACCAAGGACGCCGGCCGCATCGCCGGCCTGGACGTCAAGCGCATCATCAACGAGCCGACCGCCGCGGCCCTGGCCTATGGCCTAGACAAGGCCGGCGGCGACCGCAAGATCGTGGTCTACGACCTGGGCGGCGGCACCTTCGACGTGTCGATCATCGAGATCGCCGAGATCGACGGCGAGAAGCAGTTCGAGGTGCTGGCCACCAACGGCGACACCTTCCTCGGCGGCGAGGACTTCGACGCGCGCGTCATCGACTACCTGGTCGAGGAGTTCCAGAAGGACCAGGGCATCGACCTGCGCAAGGACCCGTTGGCCCTGCAGCGCCTGAAGGACGCGGCCGAGCGCGCCAAGATCGAGCTGTCCAGCGCGCAGCAGACCGAGGTCAACCTGCCGTACATCACCGCCGACGCCACCGGTCCGAAGCACCTGGCCATCAAGCTGACCCGGGCCAAGCTCGAGGCGCTGGTGGACGACCTGGTCAAGCGCTCGATCGAGCCGTGCCGCACCGCGCTGAAGGACGCCGGCCTGCGCGCCAGCGACATCGGCGAGGTGATCCTGGTCGGCGGCCAGACCCGCATGCCCAAGGTGCAGCAGGCCGTGGCCGAGTTCTTCGGCAAGGAGCCGCGCAAGGACGTCAACCCGGACGAGGCCGTGGCGCTGGGCGCCGCGATCCAGGGCGGCGTGCTGGCCGGCGACGTCAAGGACGTGCTGCTGCTGGACGTGACCCCGCTGTCGCTGGGCATCGAGACCCTGGGCGGCGTGATGACCAAGATCATCGAGAAGAACACCACGATCCCGACCAAGGCCTCGCAGGTGTTCTCCACCGCCGACGACAACCAGTCGGCCGTGACCGTGCACGTGCTGCAGGGCGAGCGCGAGCAGGCCCGCTACAACAAGTCGCTGGCCAAGTTCGACCTGACCGGCATCGAGCCGGCCCCGCGCGGCATGCCGCAGATCGAGGTCTCGTTCGACATCGACGCCAATGGCATCCTGCACGTATCGGCCAAGGACAAGAAGACCGGCAAGGAGCAGAAGGTCGAGATCAAGGCCGGCTCGGGCCTGTCCGAGGACGAGATCCAGCGGATGGTCGCCGACGCCGAGGCGCACCGCGAGGAGGACAAGAAGTTCCAGGAGCTGGTCCAGGCCCGCAACCAGGCCGACGGCCTGATCCACGCCACCCGCAGCGCCATTACCGAGCACGGCAGCAAGGTGCCGGGCGACGTGATCGGCAAGGTCGAGGCGGCGTTGGCCGACCTGGAGACCGCGCTCAAGGGCGACGACAAGGCCCAGATCGAGGCCAAGGCCAAGGCGCTGGAGGAGGCTGGCCAGTCGCTGTACGCGGCGGCCGCGGCCGCCGGCCAAGGTGACGCCGGCGCTGCCGGTGGCCCGGCCCCGGGCGCCAGCGCCCAGGACGACGTGGTCGACGCCGAGTTCACCGAGGTCAAGGACGACAAGAGCCGGGATTCGTGATTCGGGATTCGTGATTGGAAGAGCGGGCTCCAAACCGCTCTTCCTCTCTTTGCGGCTCCCGCCCCCGTTCCTTCCCGAATCCCCAATCCCGAAACTCCAATCCCGGCCTCTCAATGAAACGCGACTACTACGAAGTCCTCGGCGTGCCACGCACCGCCAGCGACGAGGAGCTGAAGAAGGCTTATCGCCGCTGCGCGATGAAGTACCACCCGGACCGCAATCCGGGCGACGCCGCGGCCGAAGCCGCGTTCAAGGAGTGCAAGGAGGCCTACGAGGTCCTGTCCGATGCCGGCAAGCGCCGCGCCTACGACGCCCATGGCCATGCCGCGTTCGAGCACGGCATGGGCGGTGGTGGCGGTGGCCCGGCGCCGGACATGAACGACATCTTCGGCGACATCTTCGGCACCATCTTCGGTGGCGGCGGGGCCCGCGGCGCGCGGCGCGGCGCGGACATCGGCTATGTCATGGAGCTGGACCTGGAGGAGGCCGTCGCCGGCGTCGAGAAGCGGATCGAGATCCCGACCCTCGCCGAGTGCGACACCTGCAACGGCAGCGGTTCGGAGGACGGCAAGGTCGAGACCTGCGCCACCTGCCAGGGCCATGGCCAGGTGCGTTTCCAGCGCGGCATCTTCGCCATGCAGCAGGCCTGCCCGGAGTGCGGCGGCCGCGGCCAGGTGGTGCGCAACCCCTGCCGCAAGTGCCATGGCCAGGGCCGGGTGGAGGACGAGAAGGTCCTGTCGGTCAAGATCCCGGCCGGCGTGGACAGCGGCGACCGCATCCGCCTGAACGGCGAGGGCGAGGCCGGTCCGCCGGGGACCCCGCCGGGCGACCTCTACGTCGAGGTCCGCGTGCGCGAGCACGACATCTTTGCCCGCGATGGCGACGACCTGCACTGCGAGGTGCCGATCCGGATCTCGCAGGCGGCGCTGGGCGACACGGTCAACGTGCCGACCCTCGGCGGCGAGGCGGAGATCCGCATCCCGGCCGAGACCCAGACCGGCAAGACCTTCCGCCTGCGCGGCAAGGGCGTGCGTTCGGTACGCAGCCGCGCGCCAGGCGACCTGTACTGCCGGGTGGTGGTCGAGACCCCGGTCAACCTCACCGCCGAGCAGCGCGAGCTGCTGGAGAAGTTCGAGGCGACCTTCCGCGGCGAGGAGGGCCGTCGGCATTCGCCGCGTTCGGCCACCTTCCTCGATGGCGTCAAGTCGTTCTGGGGACGCATGACCTCGTCCTGAGGCCGGTTCCAGGCAACGACGCCGTCAGGCGCCGGTTTCACGCGCATCCATCGTCGACGGGCCCGCCTTACGGGCCCGTTTCCGTTGGACCCGGCGGAAAACGTGCAGGAATCAGCATATTTCCGTTGCTGCTGAAACGCTGCGCGCCTTGGCCCGGTGCACGCGCTAGCATGCGCTGCCTCCTGAAAATGCCGACCGCATGAGCGAACTGGAAAGCCACCTGGTCCACGAGCGCCGTAACCGCCCGCAAGGGCCTTCGCCAGTGGACCTGGTATCGGTGCAGTCGCAGCTGGCCTACGGCTATGCCGGCAACAGCGCGGCGGTCCCGGTGCTGCGCATGCTGGGCGTGCGCGTGGCCGAGGTGCCGACCACGCTCTTCAGCAACACTCCCTTCTACGACACCCTGCGCGGCCACGTGCTGCCGGCCGACTGGCTGGCCGACCTGCTGGCGGGGCTGGACGAGCGCGGCGTCACCGCGCGCGCGCCGCTGCTGGCCTCCGGCTACTTCGGCAGCGTCGCCAACGGCGAGGCCTTCGCCGACTGGCTGGAGCGCAACCACGCCGCCGGCACTGCGCCGCGCTACCTGCTGGACCCGGTGATCGGCGACACCCACACCGGCGCCTACGTCGAGCCCGGCCTGGAAGCGGTGTTCGTGCAGCGCCTGCTGCCGCTGGCCTGGATGGTGACGCCCAACGCCTTCGAACTGGAGCGCCTGGCCGGGCGCCCGGCGCTGCTGGAATCCGATGCCCTTGAGGCGGCGCGCTCGCTGCTGGAGCGCGGGCCCGAATGGGTTCTGGCGCACAGCGTCGCAAGCGAGGCCGAGGACGAGGCCGACGACCTGGTGACACTGCTGGTCGGCCGCGAGCAGGCCTGGCGCCTGCGCTCGCCGCGGCTGCACGTGGACGTGGCCGGCACCGGCGACGTGCTCACCGCGCTGATGGCTACCTTCCTGCTGCGCGGCGAAGCGCCGCAGCGCGCCGCCGAGCGTGCCCTGGCGGGTGTGCACGCCACCCTGGAATCGACCCTGGCCAACGGCTGGGAAGAGCTGGACGTGCAGGCGGCGCCTGCCGCGGCGCTGGCCGACGAGGGCGTGGCCCGTTTCCCGGCGGTGGCGCTTTGAGCGTGGCTGCGGTGCCCCGGGACCCGGTCGTTGGCCTGGTCGGCAGCGCCGGTGCCTACGGCCGCTGGCTGCGGCGCTTCTTCCGCGAGCGCATGGGCCTGCAGGTGCTCGGCCATGATCCGGCCGACCCGCACAGCGACGATCCCGAGCGCCTGCTGGCGGAGGCCGACGTGCTGGTGTTCAGCGTGCCGATCCGCAATGCGGCCGCGCTGATCGGCGAATACGTGCAGCGATCGGCCGGCCGCGAGGAAGGCCGGCTGTGGCTGGACATCACCTCGATCAAGCAGCAGCCGGTGGCGGCCATGCTCGCCTCGCGCGCCGAAGTCATCGGCCTGCACCCGATGACCGCGCCGCTGAAGACGCCCACCCTGCGTGGCCGCGTCGTGGTGGTCTGCGAGGAGCGCCTGGAGCGCTGGCGTGGCTGGGTGGACCGGCTGCTGCAGGCGCTGCAGGGCGAGTATGTGCACACCACGCCGGAACACCACGACCGGATCATGGCCGTGGTGCAGGCGATGGTGCATGCCGCGCACCTCGGCCAGGCCGGCGTGCTGCGCAGCTTCGCCGGCGAGCTGGGTGGACCGGCGGCGCTGATGCCTTACCGCTCGATCGGGTTCGAGATGGACCACGCGGTCACCACCCGCATCCTCTCGCTCAACCCGCAGGTGTACGAGGACATCCAGTTCGGCAACCCGCACGCGGTCGAGGTGCTGTCGCGCCTGTCCGACGAGATCGCGGGGCTCAAGGACCTGCTGGCGCGTGGTGACGACGCGGCCCGCGCCGAGTTCCGCGAGCACTACCTGGCTGCCAACCGCGCGGCGTGGAGCGAGGACACGCTGGAGGAGGGCAGCTACACCTTCGAACGGGTGGGCTACCTGCTTGCCGACCTCACCGAGACCCGCCGCCTGAGCGTGCACCTGCCCGAGGACCGTCCCGGTTCGCTGCGGGCGCTGCTGCACGTATTCGAGGAACATGGCATCAGCCTGTCCTCGATCCATTCCTCGCGCACCCCGGCGGGCGAGGTGCACTTCCGCATCGGCTTCGAGGCCGACGCGGACGTGGGACTCTTGCGGGCGGCGGCAGGGGAGATCGACCGGTCCGGACTCGGCCGGGTGCTGGAGCAGCCCTGACCGGGCCTAGTCCGCGGTCAGGACCAGGCTGCCGTCCTCGTTGCTGAACTGCTTGTCCCTGCGGACCAGGCGCTGGCCGTCGGGCAACTCGTATCGCAGCGACGGGCGGCCGTCGGGACCGGGCTTCTCGTCGTGGAATTCGATGATCACGTAGGAATTGCCATCGTTGCCGGTGGCGGGGAACTGGCGGAACGACATGCCTGCCTCCTCGTTGCTGGTGCTTGCGTGGCTTACCCCTCTGCCATGAAGCATGCGACCGGACCTCGTGAAGAACCGGTGGCGGCCGTGCTGCGCTGCGGCGCATCATTGGGGTGCCCCGTGCATCCCGGTAGACTAGGCGCCATGACGACCCAATTCACGCTGTCCGGGCGCGCCCGGGCCCTCACCAGCTCCGCGATCCGCGAGATCCTCAAGGTCACCGAGCGTCCCGAAGTCATCTCCTTCGCAGGCGGCCTGCCGTCCCCGGCGACCTTCCCGGTCGAGCGCATGCGCGAAGCTACCGAGAAGGTCCTGCGCGATTCCCCGCACGCGGCGCTGCAGTACGGCCCGACCGAGGGCTTCACCCCGCTGCGCGAGTGGATCGCCGAGCGCCTGAGCCGCAATGGCGCCAAGATCCCGGCCTCGCGCGTGCTGATCACCACCGGTTCGCAGCAGGGCCTGGACCTGCTGGGCAAGGTCCTGATCGACGAGGGCAGCAAGGTCCTGGTCGAAACCCCGAGCTACCTGGGTGCGCTGCAGGCGTTCTCGCTGTTCGCCCCGGCGTTTGCTTCCCTTCCCAGCGATGCCCAGGGCATCGTCACCGACCAGATCAGCCCGGCCGACCTGGAAGGCGCACGCTTCCTGTACTGCCTGCCGAACTTCCAGAACCCGACCGGCCGGCGCATGCCGTTGGAGCGCCGCAAGGCCCTGGTCGAGCTGGCCGCCAAGGCCGGCGTGCCGCTGGTCGAGGACGACCCGTACGGCGAGCTGTCCTATGGCGGCGAGGCGCTGCCGAGCCTGCTGTCGATGAACCCCGACGGCGTGATCTACATGGGCTCGTTCTCCAAGGTGTTGGCCCCGGGCCTGCGCCTGGGCTACGTGGTCGCGCCGGAGGAGATCCTCGGCAAGATGGTCCAGGCCAAGCAGGCCGCCGACCTGCACACCCCGTCGTTCTCGCAGCGCATCGTGTACGAGGCGGTGCAGGACGGCTTCATCGACAAGCACATCCCGTCGATCCGCGCCCTGTACGGCGCCCAGTGCGAGCACATGCTGGCCGCGCTGGAGCGCGAGTTCCCGGAGCAGGCGCGCTGGAACCGTCCGGAAGGTGGCATGTTCATCTGGGTCGACCTGCCGGAAGGCATCGACAGCGGCGCGCTGCTGGCCAAGGCGATCGAGCACAACGTGGCCTTCGTGCCGGGTGCGCCGTTCTATGCGGTCGAGCCGCGTCGCAACTGCCTGCGCCTGTCGTTCGTGACCGTGCCGGCGGAGAAGATCGACCACGGCATCAAGGTCCTGGGCGAGCTGCTCAAGGCCGAGATCGCGGCGCTGCCCGCCGCGGCCTGACATGCCGGCTCCACGCGCCCATCGCCGTTGCCTTGCCGCGGTGGTGGGCCCGTGAGCGGCCAGGTCATCGCCAGGATCGAGGCCGTGCTGACGGGCACGGTCGTCCCGTATTCGCGGCCTGGCAGCCATAGCGCCATCGCCAAGCGGCCGCGGCAGGGACCGGCCGCGGTAGGTCCCGAGGGCCTGCAAGGCGACGAGCAGGGCGACCGCCGCGTGCATGGCGGTCCGGACAAGGCCATCCATCACTACGCGCGGGACCACTACGTGTCCTGGATCGCCGAGATCGGCGCGCATCCCTTGCTGCAGGGTCCCGGCGCATTCGGCGAGAACATCAGCACCACCGGCATCACCGAGGCCGACATCTGCCTCGGCGACCGCCTGCGCCTGGGCACCGCCGTGGTCGAGGTGGCGCAGGGCCGGCAGCCGTGCTGGAAGCTGTCGGACCGCTTCGGCATCGCCGACATGGCCCGCCGTGTCCAGGACAGCGGCCGCAGCGGCTGGTACTACCGGGTCATCGAGACAGGCCAGGTGCAGGCCGGCGACGACCTCGTGCTGCTCGAACGCCCGCATGCGGACTGGCCGCTGCCGCGGCTGATGGACCTGCTGTACCGCCGCACCCTCGACCAGGACGAGCTGCGCGGCGCGCTCAAGCTGCCGCTGGGCGGCTCCTGGCAACGCACCTTCGAACGCCGCCTCGAACAGCGCCAGACCGAGAGCTGGGATTCGCGCCTGCAGGGCCCGCAGGCCTCGACTGGCACGTAGCCCGGACTAGCGGAGCGCAGCTCGCCGCTGCAGCGCGGTGGCGCGGGCGTGTGGTCAGCCGTGTCGCCACGCGCTGCGGGGTTATCGCGGGACTGTGCATGGGCGACGCTGCGGAGTGGCAGTCACCCCGGATGCGGCCTGCGGCCTTATCCGGGCTACGCGTTGCTCTCCGTGCGGGAGGGGGACGGGCAGGCTGCGTAGCCCGGGTAAGCGCACCCGGGGCTCCGCGCTCCCTGCGGAACAGGGGAGTAGGGAGAGGACTGGCGAGCAGGTACGGCCGGCTGATCGCGTTGGTGCCTGTGCTGGCCCCGGATGGGGCCTCGGGCCTTGTCCGGCCTACGCCAGGTCTTGCTGGGGCGCCATCGCCCGTCCGACCTTGCTGCCGGTCGTACGTCCCAGGACGCCAGCCAGCCAGCGTCCCGTCTCCGCCAGCGCCTCGAGGTCCACCCCGGTCTCCAGCCCCATGCCATGCAGCATGTACACCAGGTCCTCGCTGGCCAGGTTGCCGCTGGCGCCACGCGCATACGGGCAGCCGCCGGTGCCGGCGACCGCGGAGTCGGCCACGCGCACGCCGGCTTCGATGCAGGCGGCGACATTGGCCAGGGCCTGGCCGAAGGTGTCGTGGAAGTGCACCGCCAACGCCTGCATCGGCACCTCCGCCGCAACCGCCAGCAACATTTCGCGCGCCTTGCGCGGCGTACCGACGCCAATCGTGTCGCCCAGCGATATCTCATGGCAGCCGAGCTCATGCAGGCGCCGGGCCACGCGCACCACGTCGGCCAGCGGCACCTCGCCCTGGTAGGGACAACCAAGCACGGTGGAAACGTAGCCGCGCACCCGCACGCCGTCCGCGCGGGCACGTTCGAGCACTGGCATGAAGCGCTCGATCGACTCGTCGATCGAGGCATTGATGTTCTTCCTGTTGAACGCCTCCGACGCGGCGGTGAACACCGCCACCTCGTCCGCGCCCGCGGCACGCGCGCGTTCGTATCCCTGCAGGTTGGGCACCAGCACCGGATAGGAGATGCCCGGCTGGCGTTCGATCCCTGCCATCACCTCGGCCGCGTCCGCCAGCTGCGGTACCCATTTCGGGCTGACGAAGCTGGTGGCCTCGATGCCGCGCAGGCCGGTGGCCGAGAGCCGGTCCACCAGCGCGATCTTGTCCGCGGTGGCGACCATCGCCGACTCGTTCTGCAGGCCGTCGCGCGGGGCGACCTCGACGATGCGGACGAAGTCGCTCATGCCGCCTCCGCCGCGTCGCCGACCACCACCAGTACCGCCTCGGCCTCGACGAAATCGCCGGCGACGGCGCGCAGCGCGGCGACCGTGCCGGCACGCGGCGCCTTGACCGACAGCTCCATCTTCATCGCCTCCATCACCAGCAGCTCGGCGCCGGCCTCGACCTGCTGGCCGGCGTCGACCCGGACCACCACCACGCGGCCGGGCATCGGTGCCCGCACCTGGCCGTCGCCAGCCGTCTCGTCGCCGCCGGCACGCTCATTGGCCATGCGCTGCAGCTGCAGCCGGCGGTGGCCGTCATGCAGCTCCAGGGTGTCGCCATCGAAGCGCATGCGGGCGCGGCGCCCTGCGCCGTCCAGCAGCAGCTCGAGCCGGTCGCCATGGCTGCGCGCGCCGCTGACGCCGTGTTCCTGGCCATCGATGAGCAGCTGCCAGTCGCCGCCATGGCCGCGCGCCAGCACCTCGTGCACGCCGTCGCCGCAGCGCAGGCGCAGCTGCCGCGCCGCGCGCCCATGCAGGCGCCAGCCATCGGCCAGGGCCCACGGCGAATAAGGATCGCTGCCGGCTGACGCACGCGCGGCCTCTTCCTGCTGGGCGCGCAGGAGGAAGGCCATTGCAGCGGTCGCCAGCCCGGCGCCGCTTGCGGCCGCGGCACCGTGCAGGAACTCCTCCAGGTGCAGGTCCAGGTAGCCCGTGTCGATCCGGCCCTCGACCACGGCCGGATGCCGCGTAAGCGCCTCGAGGAAACCGATATTGGTCTTCAGCCCGGCGACATGGCATTCGGCCAGCGCCGCGCGCAAGGTTGCCAGCGCGCTGGGGCGGTCGACATCGTGGACGATCAGCTTGGCGATCATCGGGTCGTAGAACACGCTGACCGTATCGCCCTGTTCGACCCCCGTATCGATCCGCACGTGGTCCGAAGGCGAGGGCAGGGCCAGGGTGCGCAGGGTGCCGGAGGCCGGCAGGAAGCCCGAATCCGGATCCTCCGCGTACAGCCGCACCTCGATCGCATGCCCGCGCTGCGGCACCTGCGACTGCTGCAGCGGCAGAGGCTCGCCCGCGGCCACCCGCAGCTGCCACTCGACCAGGTCCAGCCCGGTGACCATCTCGGTGACCGGGTGCTCGACCTGCAACCGGGTATTGATCTCCATGAAGTAGAAGTTGCCGTCGGGATCGACGATGAACTCCACGGTGCCGGCGTTGACGTAGCCGATCGCGCGCGCCGCGGCGACCGCCGCCTCGCCCATCGCCGCACGCAGTTGCGGGGTCAGGAACGGCGAGGGCGCTTCCTCCAGCACCTTCTGGTAGCGGCGCTGGGCCGAGCACTCGCGCTCGTTGAGGTGGATCACCTGGCCATGGCTGTCGGCGAACACCTGGATCTCGATATGCCGCGGCGAGCGTACATAGCGCTCCAGCAGCACGCGGTCGCGGCCGAAGGCATTGCGGGCTTCGCGCTGGCAGCTTTCCAGCGCGGCGGCGAAGTCCTCCGGCGCGTGCACCACGCGCATGCCCTTGCCGCCGCCACCGTGCGCGGCCTTGACCATCAGCGGGAAGCCGGTGCGCCGTGCCTCGGCGGCCAGGGTCGCGGCCGACTGGTCCTCGCCGTTGTAGCCGGGCACCACCGGCACCCCGGCGGCGGCCATCAGCTGCTTGGCGCCAGCCTTGCTGCCCATGCGCTGCATGGCCGAGGCCGGCGGGCCGATGAACACCAGCCCCGCCGCCGCAACAGCCTCGGCGAAGCCGGCATTCTCCGAAAGGAAGCCGTAGCCGGGATGGATGGCCTGGGCGCCCGTGCGCAGCGCGGCCTCGATCACCGCCTCGCCGCGCAGGTAGCTCTCGCTCGGGACCGCCGCACCAATGCAGACGGCATGGTCGGCCAGGCGCACGTGCAGGGCACCGGCGTCGGCCTCCGAATACACGGCGACGGTCCCGATCCCGAGCCGGCGGCAGGTGCGGATCACGCGGCAGGCGATCTCGCCGCGGTTGGCAATGAGGATGCGCTCGAACATCGGGCTTGCTGGCATGTCTGGTCCAGGTGGGAACCGCGGCGCGGGGCGCGCGGTTGGAACACGGTCACTCCGCGAAGCCGGCGCCACGGGCGGCCGGCGCGCGGAACTCAATCCTTGCTGCCGGTCCAGGCCGGCGCGCGCTTGCCGAGGAACGCGGCCAGGCCTTCCTGGCCCTCGGGCGAAACCCGCAGCGCGGCGATCAGCGCGGCGTTGTCGGCATCCAGGGCCTCGGCCGTACCTCCGGCCATCACCCGGCGCACCAGCTGCTTGGCCGAGGCCGCGGCAATCGGGCCGGCCTTCAGCAGGAGGTCCAGCTGCGCCTGCACGGCGGCATCAAGCTCTTCCTCGGGCACGACCGCATGCAGCAGGCCCATGTGCAGTGCGGCTTCCGCGTCGAAATGTTCGGCGGTGGCGAACCAGCGCCGGGCCTGGCGCGGGCCGATGGCGGCAATCACATAGGGCGAGATCACCGCCGGCAGCAGGCCCAGACGGCTTTCGGTCAGGCCGAAGCGCGCCTTGGGCGTGCCGATGGCGATATCGCAGCAGGCCACCAGGCCGACGCCACCACCGAACGCCGGGCCGTGCACGCGGGCCAGGGTGGGGCGGGGCAGTTCGTCCAGGCTGCGCATCAGGCGGGCGAGAGCAAGGGCATCCTCGCGGTTCTCCTGCTCGCTGGCGGCGGCCATGCCACGCATCCAGTTCAGGTCCGCGCCCGCCGAGAACGAGGCGCCTTCGCCCTCCAGCACCACCACGCGGACGGCCGGGTCGGCGCCGGCCTGCTCCAGCGCGCCCGTCAGCGCCGCGATCAGCCCGGCGTCGAAAGCGTTGTGCAGGTGGGGCCGGTTCAGGCGCAGGCGCAGCACGGGGCCGGCCGGTTGGATCAGCAGCGGTTCGGCCATGATGGCTCCGGGGGAAAACCGTTTCGGATGATAACGGTCAGCCCGTGCGGGGCCATGACGCAGCGCGGCGTACCGGCTCGCGGGAAACCTTCACCTGCCGCTGATGGGCTACAATTGAGAACAATTCTTGATTGTCTGGAGCCATCGTGCTGCTGTCAGATCTGCCGCTGCGCACCCCCGTCGCAGTCACCTCGGTCGAGGATCGCCACCCGAACGACGCCATTGCCCGCCGCCTGCGCGAACTTGGCTTCGTCGCCGGCGAGCCGGTGCAGGTGGTCGCGCGCGGTCCGGTGGGCGGCGAGCCGCTGCTGGTGCAGGTCGGCTATACCCGGTTCGCCCTGCGCCGCGAGGAAGCGGCGCGGGTCCGGGTGGAGGTCTCGGCGGGCGCGGAGGCGGCATGAGCGTCCAGGAAGCGAGCCTGCGCCTGGCACTGCTGGGCAACCCCAACTGCGGCAAGACGGCACTGTTCAACCAGCTCACCGGCAGCCGGCAGAAGGTCGCCAACTACGCCGGCGTGACCGTCGAGCGCAAGGAAGGCCGCCTGGTCACCCCGTCCGGCCGCAGCTATGCGGTGCTGGACCTGCCCGGCGCCTACAGCCTCAACCCGGCCAGCCTGGACGAGGCGATCACCCGCGACCTGTGCCGCGGTTTCTACCCGGGCGAGCCGGCGCCGGACATGCTGGTGTGCGTGGTCGATGCCACCAACCTGCGCCTGCACCTGCGCTTCGTGCTCGAGGTGCGGCAGATGGGCCGGCCGATGGTGGTGGCACTGAACATGAGCGACGCCGCCCAGCGCCGCGGCATCGTGATCGACCGCGACGCGCTGGAGCGCGAGCTGGGCGTGCCGGTGGTCGAGACCGTGGCCGTGCGCCGCAATGGCGCGCGCGAGCTGCTTGAGCTGATCGACCGCACCGCCGCCCATCCGCAGCCGCCGGCCGCGCAGCTGGCCGAGGACGCCGACCTGCACGCCGAGACCCGGCGCCTGCTGGCGGCGACCGTGTCGATGCCGGAGCGCACCGCGAAGATCGACGACGCCCTGGACCGCTGGCTGCTGCATCCGGTCTTCGGCCTGCTGACCCTGGCCGTGGTGATGTTCCTGATCTTCCAGGCGGTGTACGCCTGGGCCACGCCGGTGATGGACCTGATTGATGCCGGCGCCGGTGCGCTGGGCGAGTGGGTCGGCGCGCGCATGAGCGAAGGGCCGCTTGCCAGCCTGGTGGTCGACGGCATCATCGCCGGCCTCGGCGGGGTGATCGTGTTCCTGCCGCAGATCCTGGTGCTGTTCGCCTTCATCCTGGCCCTGGAGGAATCCGGCTACCTGCCGCGCGCGGCCTTCCTGCTGGACCGGATGATGGCCGGCGCCGGCCTGTCCGGGCGTTCCTTCATCCCGCTGCTGTCGTCCTTCGCCTGCGCCATCCCCGGCATCATGGCCACCCGCAGCATCCAGGATCCGCGCGACCGCCTCACCACGATCCTGGTCGCGCCGCTGATGACCTGCTCGGCGCGGCTGCCGGTGTACGCCCTGCTGATCGGTGCGTTCATTCCCTCGCGCGAGGTCTGGGGCGGGTTCAACCTGCAGGGCCTGGTGCTGTTCGGCCTGTACATGGCCGGCATCCTCAGCGCGCTGGCGGTGTCGTTCGTGATGAAGAAGTGGCGCCGCGACAAGGGCGAGCATCCGCTGCTGCTGGAGCTGCCGTCCTACCGCCTGCCCAACCCGCGCGACCTGGCCATCGGCCTGTGGGAGCGCGCGGTGATCTTCCTCAAGCGCGTGGGCGGCATCATCTTCGCCCTGACCGTGCTGCTGTGGGTGCTGCTGAACTTCCCGGCGGCCCCCGTCGACGCGACCATGCCGGCGATCGACTACAGCCTGGCCGGCCGCATCGGCCATGCGCTGTCGGTGGTGTTCGCGCCGCTGGGCTTCAACTGGCAGATCTGCATCGCCCTGATCCCGGGCCTGGCCGCGCGCGAAGTGGCGGTGTCCTCGCTGGCCACGGTGTACGCGCTGTCGGCGGCCGACGACGAGGCCGCGGCGCAGGCGCTGACCCCGTTGATCTCGGATGGCTGGTCGCTGGCCACCGGCCTGGCCCTGCTGGTGTGGTTCATCTACGCCCCGCAGTGCATCGCCACCTGGGCGGCGATCAAGCGCGAGACCGGCTCGTGGAAGACCATGGCCATCGCCGCCGGCTACCTGTTCGCGCTGGCCTACCTGGCCGCGATGCTGACCTACCAGGTCGCCATCCGCCTGGGCGCGGGTTGAGGAGGAGGCACCATGCCGCTGTGGTTGCAGTACGTGATCGTTGGACTGGTGGTGCTGCTGGCGCTGTGGATGTTCCTGCGCCGCCAGTTCCCCGGCACCGTGCGTCGCGTGCGCATCGCCATCGCCGCGCCGCTGGTGCGCGATGGCAGGCCGGCGTGGATGCGCCGCGTTGCGCGGGTGGTCGCGCCGCCGGCCAGCGGGAATGGTGGTGCCTGCGGCGGCTGCGACAACTGCGGACCGGAGCCGCCGCGCCGCTAAGCGCGGCCAGCAACGCTGCAAAAGGAAACGGGCGCCTCGGCGCCCGTTCCTGTTTTCCGGTTGCTGGTAATGGTCAGTTCGCCGTGCCTTCCGGCAGCCAGGCCTTGTAGCGGCCGCTGCAGTGGAGCAGGGCCATCATGTAGAGCATGCCGTCGTAATAGCGGTGGTGGCCTTCGGGCACCGGCTGCTTCCACAGCTCGCGCACGAACTCCAGGCTGCGCGGATGGTCGGCGGCCAGCGAGGCGGTCGCGTTCATCGACACCAGGCCGGTGGTCTGGCCGCCGCCAAGGGGCTTGCCGTCCAGCGTGTACAGGCTGACGTAGCGGTCCAGCCCCTGGCGCAGGAAGAAGCCCTGCAGGCGGTTGCTCAGCTCCACCTGGCGCGGATCGGCGCGCCACCAGGACCAGTCCATCGACCAGTTCATCGCGGTACGCCAGGCGTCGTAGCGGAAGTCCGCCGATTCGGCGCGCCACGGCGCCGCCCACGGCGTGCCGTCGAAGTTGCCGTAGTCCGGGGTCAGGCCGGTCTCCGGATGGGTGGCACGCACGAAGTAGTCGCGGCTGACCTGCGCCGCCTCGCGCCAGAACGCGCGGTCGGCTTCCGGCCCCACGCGCGCCCAGACCTCGTAGAACGCGGGCAGGTGGTAAGAGGCGTCGGTATGCGCCGAGTTGCCCAGGTCCGGCGTGAAGCGGACCATCTTCGCGTCCTTGTCGAACAGGTTGATCGCGGTGGCCTTCTTCGCGGTCGAGGTGGGGCCGGTGATCGCCTCGCGGTGGAGGACGTCGCTGAGGATGCGGTCGGCCCAGGCGCGGTAGTCGTAGATGCCCTCGCCATCGCCCCAGCGCGCGGAGGCGAAGTACAGCGCGGTGATGAAGTACTCCTCGCCATCGGGTGCGGGCATCTGGTCGATGGCGGTGCCATCGGTGCGCACCGACCAGGCGAAGTAGCCATGCGCCGGATGCTTCGGGTCGGCGTGGTACATGTGGGTCATGGCCCAGTTCCAGATCGCGTCGAACTCGGCCTTACGGTCCAGCTGCACCGCGATCATCATCCCGTAGGACATGCCCTCCGAGCGCACGTCGTTGCTGTTGACGTCGTGGATGTAGGCCTTGGGACCGTTGTCGTTGCTGCCGGACGGGTAGTACACGGCCTGGTTGCGCGGGTCGCCGTGGAACAACTGGGCGAACGCGGCTTCGACCTTCGCTTCCACCGCGGCCGCGTCGTAGCCGGCCTCGGCGAACAGGTCGCGGTACTGGCCGGTGGCGACGGCGCCCGCGTCGCTGGCGGCTTCGGGCGCAGCGGCGGCGGGCTCGGCAGGCGCGGTGGACGCCCCGGGCGTGCCCTGGGCGCTGCAGGCGGTCATGGCCAGCAGCAGGGGCAGGGTGGCGGCCAGTCGCAGGACGGATGGACGGTGGTGCATGCGGCGGGATCCCCTCTAGGAAAGCGCCGCCGAACATAGCAGAACCGTGCGGTACTTCACGCCTTTTCAGCGGCCGCCGGCCACGTCGATGAAACCGCCGGTCGTGTAGGAGGCCTGGTCGGACAGCAGCCAGAGGATGGCCTCGGCCACCTCGCTGGCCTGGCCGCCGCGGCGCATCGGCACCATCGCCTTGACCCGGTCGACCCGGCCCGGCTCGCCGCCATCGGCATGCATGTCCGTGTAGATGAAGCCGGGGCGCACGCCGTTGACCCGGATGCCTTCCTGAGCCACTTCCTGGGCCAGGCCGCGGGTCATGGTGTCCAGCGCGCCCTTGGACGCTGCGTAGTCCACGTACTCGCCGGGCGAACCGGTGAGCGCGGCCACCGAGGAGACATTGACGATGGCCCCGCCGCGGCCGCCATGCCGGGTCGACATGCGTCGCACCGCCTGCTGGCAGCAGAGCAGGGGACCGAGCAGGTTGGTGGCGAATATGCGCTGGACCCGGGACGGATCCAGGTCCTCCAGCCGCGCCTGGGTCTCGAGCACGCCGGCGTTGTTGACCAGCGCGTCGAGCCTGCCGAATCGCGCATCGATGCCCTCGAACAGCGCGGCCACCTGCGCGGGATCAGAGACATCCGCCTGCAGCGCCAGGGCATGGCCGCCCTGGGCACGGATGGCCTCGGCCACGGATTCGGCTGCTTCGGCATCGCGGCGGTAGTTGAGCATCACCGTGTAGCCGCGTGTGGCGGCCAGGGTCGCGGTGGCCGCACCGATGCCGCGGCTGGCGCCGGTGACCAGCAATACCCGTGCCTCGGCCATGCCTGTCCTCCCGGTTACATGCGGAACACGCCGAAGCGTGCCGGCTCGATCGGCGCGTTGAGCGAGGCCGACAGGCCCAGGCCCAGCACCCGGCGGGTGTCGGCCGGATCGATGATGCCGTCGTCCCACAGCCGCGCGGTGGCGTACCAGGGGCTGCCCTGGTGCTCGTACTGCTCGCGCACCGGGGCCTTGAAGCTCTCCTCGTCCTCGGCGCTCCACTGGCCGCCGCCGCCCTCGATCGCGTCGCGGCGCACGGTGGCCAGCACGCTGGCGGCCTGTTCGCCGCCCATCACGCTGATGCGCGCGTTCGGCCACATCCACAGGAAGCGGGCGCCGTAGGCGCGGCCGCACATCGCGTAGTTGCCGGCGCCGAAGCTGCCGCCGATGACCACGGTGAACTTGGGCACGCTGGAACAGGCCACGGCGGTGACCATCTTCGCCCCGTCCTTGGCGATGCCGGCGTTCTCGTACTTGCGGCCCACCATGAAGCCGGTGATGTTCTGCAGGAACACCAGTGGGATGCCGCGCTGGTTGCACAGCTCGATGAAGTGCGCGCCCTTGAGCGCGCTCTCGCCGAACAGGATGCCGTTGTTGGCGACGATGCCCACCGGGCAGCCGTGCACGTGGGCGAAGCCGGTGACCAGGGTCTTGCCGTAGCGGGCCTTGAACTCGTCCAGCTCGCTGCCGTCGACGATGCGCGCGATCACCTCGCGGATGTCGAACGGGCGGCGCGTGTCCTTCGGCACCAGGCCGTAGAGCTCCTCGGCCGGGTACAGCGGCTCGCGCGGCTCGCGCAACGCCACGGCGGGCTGCTTGCGGCGGTTGAGGTGGCCGACGATGCCGCGCGCGATCTCCAGCGCATGGCGGTCGTCCTCGGCGTAATGGTCGGCCACGCCGGAGACCGAGGTGTGCACGTCGGCGCCGCCCAGCGCCTCGGCATCGACCACCTCGCCGGTGGCTGCCTTCACCAGCGGCGGGCCGCCGAGGAAGATCGTGCCCTGATCGCGCACGATGATGCTCTCGTCGCACATCGCCGGCACGTAGGCGCCGCCGGCGGTGCAGCTGCCCATCACCACGGCGACCTGCGGGATGTTGTCGGCGCTCATCCGCGCCTGGTTGTAGAAGATCCGGCCGAAGTGCTCGCGGTCCGGGAACACCTCGTCCTGCAGCGGGAGGAAGGCGCCGCCGGAATCGACCAGGTACACGCAGGGCAGGTTGTTCTCGCGCGCAATCTCCTGCGCGCGCAGGTGCTTCTTCACCGTCATCGGGAAGTAGGTGCCGCCCTTGACCGTGGCGTCGTTGGCGACGATGACCACTTCCTGGCCCATCACCCGGCCGATGCCGCACACCATGCCCGCGGCAGGCGCCGCGCCGTCGTACATCTCCTCCGCGGCCAGCGGGGCGATTTCCAGGAAGGGCGAGCCGGGGTCGAGCAGGGTGTCGATGCGTTCGCGGACCGGCAGCTTGCCGCGTTCGACGTGGCGCTGGCGGGCTTTCTCGCCACCACCTTCGGCGGCCCGTTGCAGGCGCCGGTGGAGTTCCTCGGCCAGTTGCCGGTGGTGGGCTTCGTTTTCGCGGAATCCGGGGGAGCGGGTATCGATCTGGCTGCGGAGGACGGGCATGGGAATCGTCGGTTAGGCGTGCCCGGAGGATAAGCCACCGCGTCGCCTGCGCCTTCTGGCGCCGCAGCAAGGGCCGGCCGCGAGGCGGCCGGCCCGGATGGATCACTCGTTGTCGGTGCGGGCGTCGGCCGCGGCCTCGCGGGCCTTGGCGGCGGTGGTCTCGGCAGCGTTGGCGGTGGCGTCGGCAGCGTCGGCGGCGGCCTCGCGGGTGGCGGCCTCGGCGCGCTCGCTGGCCTCGCGGGCGCGAACCTCGGCCTCGGCGGCGGCCTCGCGGGTCTCCTGGGCGGCGTTGCTCGCGGCCTCGCGGGTGGCAGCAGCAGCGTGCTCGCCGGCAGCGGCGGCGTGGTCGCCGGCGGCCGAGGCCTCCTGGCGCGAGGAGTCGTTGCACGCGGCCATGCCGAAGGCGAGGGCGGCGGCGACGGGGATCATCAGGAAGCGGTTGCGGGTGGTCATGCTGGACTCCTGTTCCGGGGAATGGCGCCCGTTTGGCGCGCCGGAAGCATTCCCCGTAGCCAGTCAGGACGCTGTGAACCGCTGAACCGGTCAGTCAGCAATAGGCTGGGCCTATTGAGCTGGCGTTCATTTCCCTATTCAGTTTTGTGGGCCGGCGTCGTCCCTGCCGCGCAATGAAGGTGCAAGGGACGATGGTTATGCGCGAAACGGTCCCAACCGCGTCGCCCTTCCGCACGGGCTGCAGCCTGTTCCAAAGCGACCACAATCAGGCAGGACTGGAACAGCGAGGCACGCCGGTTCGAGGGCGCCAGACGACTCCAGTTGGCGTCATCGGCGCAGAGCCACGGCGACGCGCCCCGGGAATGGATCCGGAATCCGGCGCTTGTCTGCTGGGAAACTCCCGCGGCGCTTTTCGGTAAACGTTTACACACAGAGGTGCAGGGCGATTCCCGTCGGGTAAATCGTCGCCAGAAACCGGGGCGACGGGAGGAAGTTTCCGGATCCCGCGCAAAGAAAAAGGCCGCCGGTTTCCCGGCGGCCTTTCGTGCAACCTGGAAGCCGTTATTACTTCTTGGCTTCTTCGGCAGCGTCCTTAGCCTGCTCGGCAACGTCCTGAGCAGCCTCGGCGGTGTCGGCAGCAGCGTCGGCGGCCTCGTCGGTCGCAGCGCCGGCAGCGGCGCCAGCGGCGTCAGCAGCGGTGTCGGCAGCAGCAGCGGCCGAGTCGGCAGCGATCTGGGCGGCGTCGGCAGCCTCGGAGCCCTCGGCGGCAGCGGCGTCGGCAGCAGCCTGGGCCTCGGCAGCGGCGGTGTCAGCGGCAGCGGCGGCGTCCTGAGCCTGCTCGGAGTTCGAGCACGCAGCCAGGGCCAGACCCAGGGCCAGGGCGATCAGCAGCTTGTTGATGCTCATGTTAGGTATTCCTCGTCGTTAGTTTGGGCAACGCGCTGTTGCGCGCCGCCAACATGATGACAAGCCCGTTTCTGCTGTCAAGCAGCAACAGGTGAGTTTCGTAAAGAGCTCGTGAAAAACGATTACAGCATTTCCAGAGCGATAGCGGTAGCCTCTCCTCCGCCGATGCACAGCGCAGCCACGCCCTTCTTCAGGCCGCGCTTGCGCAGTGCATTGACCAGGGTCACGACCAGCCGCGCGCCGGTCGCGCCGATCGGATGACCCAAGGCGCAGGCGCCACCATTGACGTTGATCTTCTCGTGCGGAATGCCCAGGTCGCGGATCGGGGCCATGGCCACGACGGCGAACGCCTCGTTGATCTCGAACAGGTCCACGTCACCGACCGACCAGCCTACCTTGTCCAGCAGGTTGGAGATCGCGCCCACCGGGGCGGTGGTGAACCACTCCGGCTGGTGCGAGAAGGTGGAGTGGCCGACGATCTTCGCCAGCGGCTGGATCCCGCGGCGGGCGGCTTCCTCGGCCGACAGCAGCACGGTGGCGGCGGCGCCGTCGGAGATCGACGAGGAGCTGGCCGCGGTGACCGTGCCGTCCTTCCTGAACGCCGGACGCAGGGTCGGGATCTTGGCCACGTCGGACTTGCCCGGCTGCTCGTCGGTGGCGACCTCGACCTCGCCCTTGCGGGTGGCGACCTTGACCGGGACGATCTCGCCCTCGAACGCACCATTGGCAAGCGCCGCCTGGGCGCGGTTCACCGACTCGATCGCGTAGGCGTCCTGCTCCTCGCGGGTGAAGCCGTACTTCTCGACCGTCTTCTCGGCGAACACGCCCATCGACTGGCCGTCGTACGGATTGGTCAGGCCGTCCCACGCCATGTGGTCGACCGCCTGGAAGCCGCCGTAGCGGTTGCCGGTGCGCGAGTTGGGGATCATGTGCGGCGCGTTGCTCATCGACTCCATGCCGCCGGCGACCACGATCGAGGCCGAGCCGGCCTTGATCAGGTCATGGCCCAGCATGATCGCCTTCATGCCCGAGCCGCAGACCTTGTTGATGGTGGTCGCGCCGGCCGAGGTCGGCAGGCCGGCGGCCAGCGCCGCCTGGCGTGCAGGGGCCTGGCCGAGGTTGGCCGGCAGCACGCAGCCCATGATCACCTCCGACACGTCGGACGCGGGCACGCCGGACTGCTCCAGCGCGGCGGCGATCGCGGCAGCACCGAGGGTCGGGGTGGGGACGCCATTGAACTGGCCCAGGAAGGAGCCGATGGCAGTGCGTTTGGCGGCGGCGATGACGATGTCGGACATGGGGGGCCTCGCAAAGAGATGAGCCCCGATTATCGGCACAGGGGGCACGGGTGCGCCAGCGTCCACCCTGGCAGGCGACAAGGCGCGCGGCTTGCGGTATAGAACCGGAAACGCAGCCGGCGGCGCACCGCCACGTTTCGGGGAGAACGCAATGCAGGGAAGTGGCTACCAACACGCGGCCGGCATGGCCCGTTCACTTCTGGCGATCGCGATCGTCGCCACGCTCGCCGGCGGGCTGGCCGCCTGCGGTGGCGGTGGAGGCGGGGGCAATACCCGTCCCACCGTGCCGACGGCACCGCCACCGCCACCGCCACCTCCGCCGCCGCCGCCGACCTCGCCACCTCCACCGCCCCTGGCACAGCCCGGGATGGGCGACCACCTGTCGGTCATCCGCGGCGGTGCGGCCTACCGCGACGGCTACACCGGCGCCGGCTACCGCATCGGCGTGATCGATACCGGCGTCAACCGCAACCACCCCGGCCTGGCCGGGCGGGTGGCGGCCAACCTCACCTATATCGACCCGCGCAAGAACAACACCTCGGTCGATGACGTGGTCGGCCATGGCACCACCGTGGCCCTGCTGGCCGCCGGCGCCGCCGTGGGCCAGTGGCCCGGCGGCGTCGCCCCGGGCGCGACCATCCTGTCGGCGCGCATCATCAACGACGAGCGGCCGACGGACGACGGCTCGGGCCAGGGCAACGAGGTCACCGGCGCGATCGGGGTCAAGGGCATCCACCAGGACCTGGTCGCGCGTGGCATGCGGATCATGAACAACTCCTGGGGCGGCCTGTACTGGAAGGACGCGCGCGCCACCTCCGCCATCGCCGACGAGTACCGCTTCTTCATCCATGACCACGACGGCCTGGTGGTGTTCGCCACGGGCAACGAGAGCCGCGAGACGCCGACCGACATGGCCTCGCTGCCGAGCCAGCTCGGCCCCAACAACACCACCCCGGCCGCCGACCTGGAACGCGGCTGGCTGGCGGTGACCGCGGTCGATACCACCCAGCCCCACACCCTCGCGTACTACGCCAACGCCTGCGGCGTGGCGATGAACTACTGCCTGGCCGCGCCCGGCACCGCGGTGTACCCGGGCCACGACAGCACCGCCGGCAACATCAAGTACTACTACGGCGCCGGTACCTCCTATGCCGCGCCCCTGGTCTCCGGCGCCGCGGCCCTGGTGTGGGAGAAGTTCCCGTACTTCAACAACGACCTGGTGCGGCAGACCCTGCTGGGCACGGCCGCCGACATCGGCGCCCCCGGTCCGGACGAGGTCTTCGGCTACGGCCTGCTGGACGTGGCCGCCGCGCTTGGCGGCCCCGGGAAGTTCGACTGGGGCGACGTCGAGGTCAGCTTCAGCGGCGAGTCCACCTGGAGCAACGACATCACCGGTGAAGGTGGCCTTACCAAGCGCGGCAGCGGCACGCTGACGCTGGGCGGCTACCTGAGGTACACCGGCGACACGCGGGTCGAGCAGGGCACGCTGCGCCTGCCGTCGGGCCTGGGCAGCTCGGATGTGTACGTGGGTGCGAACGGGCGCCTGGTCGACACCGCCTTCCTTGGCAAGGACCTGGTCAACGCCGGCGTGGTCCGGGTGGATGGCGTCGGTGACAACGCGACGGTGTTCACCGTAAATGGCGACTACACCCAGCAGGAGGGCGGCCGCCTGGAACTGATGCTTGGCTACGGCGGCCTGGACGTCAGGGGCAAGGCGACGATCGAAGGCGGCGACGTGCAGGTGGTCGGCGTGCGCTCCGGCTACGTCTACCAGGCGCGCGAGGACGTGATCACCGCCGACGGCGGCATCACCGGCCGTTTCGACGGGTTGGGCACGGGCCCTGGCGTGTTCCTGGATGCCTCGCTGATGTACGGCGCCAACTCCGTGTGGCTGGACGTGCGGCGCGTCGATGTCACCGCGACGGCCAGCTCGCTGGGCATCGCCAACCCGTATGCGCTGGGCGCGGCCAACCGGATCGAGGCCGCGTTCTCGCTGCTGGATACCGGCGGTGCCGCCATCGATGCCGGATTCAGCCAGATCGCCGGCGACTTCCAGCGTATTGCCGACGCCCAGGGTGCGGCCGACTCGCTGCGCAGCCTGTCCGGCGAAGTGCACGCCGCGGCCATGGCCGCGACCTTCGATGCGCTGGACATGGGCCGCTTCACCCTGTCCGGGCGCATGGACCGCCTGGCCGGCGGCGCGCGCCATGCGGGCGGCTGGTTCGAGGGTCTGGGTGCGGCGAACCTGGCCAGCAGCGGCAGCGGTGCCCAGGTGCGCGGCTGGATGGCCGGCCACGACATGCGCCTGGACGGCAACCTGGTCGCGGGCATGGCGGTGGCCGAGACCCGCGGCGACAGCCGCTTCGTCGGCCTTGCCGACCGCAGCCGCGAGCGCCAGGCCCAGGTCCAGGCCTATCTCGGCCTGCAGGGCGAACACGCCTACCTGTCCGGCCAGCTCGGCAGCGGCCAGTGGCAGCGCCAGACCGACCGCGAACTGCTCGCTGGTGCCGGCCGCCACGCCGTGCATGCCGACTACGACGGCAGCTTCCGCATGGCCGCGGTCGAGACCGGCTGGCGCTTCGGCCACGCTGGTGCCGGCCTGGTGCCGTACCTGGGCGTTGAGCATGCGGAAGTCGACAGCGACGGTTTCCGCGAGCACGGCGCCAATGGCTTCGGCCTGCGCACTGGCGCGCTCGACGCCCACCGCAGCCAGGCCCTGGCCGGCCTGCGAGCGTTCGGCGACCTCGGCAACTGGCGCCTGCAGGGCCACGCCGAATGGCAGCAGACCCTGTCCAGCGATGGCTTGACGCCGCTGGCCAGCTTCGTCGGCCTGGAAGCCTGGTCGCCGCTGGCCTCGGTCGACCCGGCCCGCTCCGGCGGCCTGTTCGGCTTCTCCGCCCGCACCTGGCTCAGCCCGCGCTCCCAGCTCGGCTTCAGCCTCGACCAGCGCTTCGGCCCCCGCGGCGACGCCCGCCAGGCCACCCTGCAGTACGCGCGGGAGTTCTGATCCGCGCGGCCGGGTGCCGTCGCGACGTGCCTGGCTGATGGATCTACCCCTCTCCCACGAGAGGGGTAGGGGAGTCGGGCGGTTCCCAAGCGCTGTGTGACCCCACGCAATTCGAGCGCTCTCCCGGATGCGGCCTTCGGCCTTGGCCGGGCTACGCATTCCCAAGTCCCGCCGTCCCGGCGCAGGGCGCGACGCGCCCCCAAAGCGGATGGGCGTATCAGGGGCGAGGTCACCGGATTCCTGCTTCCGCAGAGAAGCCGTCGTCTGGAGACGGAGGCGGCTGTGTAGCCCGGGTAAGCGAAGCGCACCCGGGACAGGCATACGTGTCAGATCGCGAGAGGCTTGGCCACGGCCTCATCCCCGGATGCGGCCTTCGGCCTTATCCGGGCTACGCGGTGTGTCTGCGCCGCGGTGAGGAGGCGCGGACGAGTGTCGCGAACTCAGTCCGCTTGGCTACCGACTGACTGCTTAAGTCTCCCGCGGCGAGGAGCTTTGAGCGCCCGCGGCACCGGAGCCCGGGTAAGCGAAGCGCACCCGGGATAGGCAAACGTGTCAGATCACCAGAGGCTTGGCCATGGCCTCATCCCCGGATGCGGCCTGCGGCCTTATCCGGGCTACATGCTGCGTCTGCGCTGCGGCGAGGAGGCGCGGAGGAGTGTCGTGAACCCACACCCCGCCTAGCAGCCTGTTGAAATTCGACCCGGCGAAGCCCCCGACTCGGTCGGCAGCGCGGATTTCTCGCTGCTCAAGCGCTCCGCAAGCGCGTCCCGCGCTCTGAAACAAGCCCGCTTTCGGGCTTCCAGGCGCACCTTCCCCGCCGGGGCCGCCATCACGCGGCCCCCGCGGCAATCAGCTTCGGCAGGCGGACGAGGTTGCTCGCCGCCATCGCCAGCTGAAACAGCGCCTCGACCTTCGTAAGGCCGCGCTGCTTGACCTGACGCATTCCGGCAGCCGCCTTGAGCCATCCGAAGTGCGTTTCGATCCAGGCGCGCGTCCGCAGGCTGATCGCATACCCGGCGTGTCGGGTAGTGCGGCCATCGATGGCGCTGCGGCGGTGCGAGGTGTTCTGCGCAACGTGCGGGGTGATACCCATGGCCCGACAGCCCGCGACGAAGTCCGCCGTGTCGTACCCCTTGTCCGCGGCCAGCGTGCGCCGTCGTCGGCCGCGCAGCGAACCAAGCATCGCCAACGCCGCGTCACGCTCACCATGGCCGCTGGCCTGCGTGACACACGCTGCACGCACCAGGCCGCTGCGATGCTCCATGAGCACATGGGCCTGGTAGCTCAGCTGCGCCCCGGTATTGCCCTTGCGGTAAAGCCTGGCGTCCGGATCGCTGGCCGATTCGTGCGTGTCGTTGCGACGCTTCTGACCCTTGAAATCAGGCTGGGCGTTGCGATGCCCACCACCCGGTGGGTCCTTCGGCGTCCCATCCTTGGGACGGAAGCTCTTGTGCGAGGCCCACGCCTGCAGCAGCGTGCCGTCGACCGAGAAATGCTCGTCCGACATCAGGCCCCGCTTTTCCGCCAACCGCACCACCTCGGCCAGAAACTCGCTCGCCACCTCGTTTCCGTTCAAGCGATCCCGGTTCTTCGAGAACACGGAGTGATCCCAGACCGGCTCGTCGATCGCGATACCGACGAACCAGCGGAACAGCAGGTTGTAGTGGAGCTGCTCCATCAGCATCCGCTCGCTCCGGATCGAGTAGAACAGCTGCAGCAGCTGCGCCCGCATCAGTTTCTCCGGCGCGATGGAGGCGCGGCCGGTATCGGCGTACAGCGCCGAAAACAGGCCGCTCATGCGCCTGAGCGCCTCATCGGCCAGCTCCCGAATGGATCGGAGCGGATGGTCCGCCGGGACGAAGTCGGCGAGCTTGGCGACCGTGAACAACGATTCCTGAGTGACGTCTGCACCGCGCATCCCACGCCCTCCACTATGGCTGAGGTCGATATCGCAAACAGAGGGCTTGAAAGCAAGCTCTGGCGCGGGAGAATTTCAACAAGCTGCTAGCTACCAACCGTCCCAACGGCTCTCCGGAGGCGTGGGGCTTTGAGCGCCCGCGGCACCGTAGCCCGGGTAAGCGAAGCACACCCGGGGCAGGCATACGTGTCAGATCACGAGAGGCTTGGCCATGGCGTCATCCCCGGATGCAGCCTTCGGCCTTATCCGGACTACGCACTGCCGCCTCGAACACTGCAGTTCTTACCCACCCTCACTCCAAACGCCGCTCCGCGCCCCTCGTGAGCGACGCGGGCGTCGACGGCGTGCCTAGTGGCGCGCGAGCCGCCGTCTCACCCCAAAGGGTGAGCGGCTTGGATTGCTCGTAAGGAGCGCGCCGAGGCTCTCACCCACGCCCCTCGAACAACTCGCGCCCGATCAGCATGCGGCGGATCTCGTTGGTGCCGGCGCCGATGGCGTAGAGCTTGGCGTCGCGCAGGATGCGGCCGGCCGGGTACTCGTTGATGTAGCCGTTGCCGCCCAGTGCCTGGATGCCTTCCAGCGCCACCTGCACCGCGGCCTCGGATGCATGCAGCAGGCAGCCGGCGGCGGCGGCGCGCGAGCGGCGGCCTTCATCGAAGTCGCGGGCGACCTGGTAGGCGAAGGCGCGGCTGGACTGCAGCGCGGTGTACATGTCGGCGATCTTGCCCTGCATCAGCCCGAAGGTGCCGATCGCCGCGTCGAACTGCTTGCGCTCGCGCACGTAGGGCAGGGCGATGTCCAGCGCCGACTGCATCAGGCCGATCGGCCCGCCGGTCAGCACCAAGCGCTCGGTATCCAGGCCGCTCATCAGCACGCGCACGCCCTGGTTGACCTCGCCCAGCACGTTCTCCTGTGGGATCTCGCAGTTGTCGAACACCAGCTCGCAGGTGTTGGAGCCGCGCATGCCCAGCTTGTCCAGCTTCTGGGCGGTGGAGAAGCCACGCATGCCACGCTCGACGATGAAGGCGGTCATGCAGCGGCTGCCGGCCTCCTTGCCCGCCGTGCGCATGTACACCAGCAGCACGTCGGCCTCGGGGCCGTTGGTGATCCACATCTTGTTGCCGTTGGCGATCCACACGCCGTCGCGCAGTTCTGCACTGCAGCGCATCGAGCCGACCACGTCCGAACCGGCGCCCGGTTCGCTCATCGCCAGCGCGCCCTTCCATTCGCCGGTGCACAGCCTGGGCAGGTACTTGCGGCGCTGTTCCTCGTTGCCGTTGAGGAACAGGTTGGACACGCAAAGGTTGGAGTGCGCGCCATAGCTCAGGCCAACCGAACCGGAAGCGCGCGAGATCTCCTCCATCGCCACCAGGTGGGCGAGGTAACCCATGCCGCTGCCGCCGTATTCCGGATCGACGGTCATGCCCAGCAGCCCGAGCTCGCCGAGCTTGGGCCACAGGTCCTGCGGGAAGGCGTTGTCGTGGTCGATCTGCGCCGCACGCGGGGCGAGCTCCGCCTCCGCGAAACGCTGGACGGCCTCACGCAGCGCGTCGATCTCCTCTCCAAGCTGGAACGCTCGCATCGGCCGCCTCACTCCCTGATGGTTTCATTTGAACCTAGTGTAGTGCGGGACGCGGAAGCGTCATGTGCGGGCGCAACAAAAGACGATCCCACCGCCTCTCCTTGGGATGAAACGGGTATCGCGTGCGCGCACTGGCGCTGGGGAGCGGGGAACCCGGGTGCGCTTCGTTTAGCCGGGCTGCTCTCTGAAGCCTATCTCCCGCTGAGGTGGGACGGCATTGCATGCGCCCCCGTCGCATGCCGCCGCGCGCCTGCGCTGAAGCGGACCGGGCGCGGACCGGGGCAGGGGTGAAGGCCGGGTACTCGTGGATGTCCCAACCCTGACCAAGTGCTAAAGCCCTTTCCCCGGGGAAAGCGTTGGGGGGGAGGGTCGGCAGCTAAAGGTGGTTGTTGCCGATCGCAGGCAATCTGCGGCCCCCCTTGGGAGCAGGTTGGGCGTAGCTTGCCCGCCACGCATGCTCGATAACGACTGCACCCCTGGTTCCTCTCCCGTGGGGAAAGAAAAACCGGGTGCGCTCCGCTTACCCGGGCTACACGCTGGCGGCTGTCCCAGCCCTGAGTAAATGCTCGAGCGCTCCGGGAGATGTGGAGCGCGCGTATCAAACGCACGGTGCGTTACCGCCTTTACGTCGCCCCCTGTCCCATGGAGGAGGGGAACCCGGGTGCGCTTCGCTTACCCGGGCTACACGCTGCGCGCCACCCGCGTGTTTCGCCGTTCAGTCATGGAGCCCGGACAAGGCCGAAGGCCGATGCGGCCTTGGCAACCCTGCGTAGTCGCCCCATCGTCGCGCCAGCGCAGCAGCGGTAACGTCGAACCGCGTGGCGAAGCGGCAAGCCCTACCGCCACTCAACGTGAGCCGCGCGTTACGCTCTCGGGCAACCCGCTTTTACGAATCCCCAATCACGAATCCCGAATCACAAAAGCAAAGGCCCGGTTTTCCGGGCCTTTGCTTCAGTGCTGCTCGCCGCGGAGGTGCCCCATCCGCGGAGTCGCGCGCCCCATCGGCAGCTTGAGCTTGCCGATCGATGCCAGGCGGGCCTCGGCGATGCGGTCGGCGGCGTACTGCGGGCTGATGGCTTCGCGTTCGGAGACGTCGAAGATCCTGGTGACGTTGTGGTAGATGCTGCGGATCAGGCGCATCGCGCGCTCGCGGTTGTAGCCGTCGATCTCCAGCGAGACGTTCATGACGCCGCCGGCGTTGACCGCGTAATCCGGCGCGAACAGGATGCCGCGCTTGTGGAGCTCGTCGCCCACCGCGTGGTTGGCCAGCTGGTTGTTGGCCGAGCCGCACACGATCTTCGCCTTCAGCCGCTCGATGGTCTCCATCGTCAGCGCGCCTTCCATCGCGCAGGGCGCGAACACGTCCGCAGGCACGTCGTAGATCTCGTCCACGCCCACCGCCTCGACGCCGAACTCCGCCACCGCGTGCTGCACGCGTGCCGGATCCAGGTCGGTGACGTACAGCCTGGCGCCGCGCTCGCGCAGCAGCTTCACCAGCTCCATGCCGATATGGCCCAGGCCCTGGACCGCGATGCTGGCCTTGCCGATCTCCTCGTGCCCGAGCTTGCGCTGCAGGCTGGCCATCAGCGCCTGCAGGGTGCCGTAGGCGGTGAACGGGGCCGGATCGCCGGAGCCACCGTGGACCTGGTGCACGCCGGTGACGTACTCGGTCTCCAGGTACACCAGCTCCATGTCGTTGACGTCGGTGCCCACGTCCTCGGCGGTGATGTAGCGGCCGCCCAGCGCATCGACCGCACGGCCGAAGGCGCGGAACAGGGCCTCGGTCTTGTCGACCTTGGGGTCGCCCAGGATCACCGCCTTGCCGCCGCCGACGTTGAGGCCGGCCAGTGCGTTCTTGTAGGTCATGGTCCGGCTCAGGCGCAGCACGTCGCGCACCGCATCGCCTTCGTTGGCGTACTGGCGCATGCGCACGCCGCCAAGGGCCGGGCCGAGCACGGTGTTGTGCACGGCGATGATCGCCTTCAACCCCACGTCGGGGTTGTTGCAGAAGACCACCTGCTCGTGTCCGGAGGTGGTGAGGGTTTCAAACAGCATGGCTGGCTCCGCGTCGGGTCGCGCGTGGGGCGGACGGACAGGCCGGTACCGGGCGCCGGTTCCGGAAACAAAAAAGCGACGTGGCCGGATGGGGGAGGGCGTGCGTCGCGGGCGCCATTCTAACCGCACTGCCGCGGGTGTCCCGTCGAGGGCTTGCTCTTGCGAACGGTCGTGCTATTTTACAGGCCATGAACCTCCCGTCTCCCGCCACCGCCAAGGGCGCCAGCACCCGCGACATGCTCCTGGGCCGCGCCTGCGAGCTGGCGGAAAAGGTCGGGCTGGAAGGGGTGAGCATCGGCGAACTGGCCAACGCCGCGGGCATGTCCAAGAGCGGCGTGTTCGCCCATTTCGGTTCGCGCGAGGACCTGGTGCGGCAGACCCTGGACTGGGCCGCGTCGAACTTCACCGCCCGGGTGATGCAGCCGGCGCTCAAGCAGCCGCGTGGCCTGCCGCGGCTGCAGGCGATGATCGACGGCTGGATCGACTGGGTCATCGCCCATCCCGATGGCTGCGTTTTCCTCGGCGCCGCCACCGAATACGACGGCCGCCCCGGCCCCATGCGCGACCACGTTGCCCAGCTGATGGACACGTGGCGCCAGGCCATCGTCCGTGCCGTGGGCATGGCCGTCGACGAGGGCCACCTGCGCCGCGATGCCGATCCGGAGCTGCTCAGCTTCGAGCTGCATGGCTTCCTCTACGGCCTGCACCACCTGCGCCTGCACCAGCCAGGCGAAGCGCCGCTGCTGGCGCGCCGCGCGGTGCAGGACCTGTTCGACCGTTACCGGACCGAAGGTCCGTCCTCCCCCCGCTGACTGGATCCCCGCCATGGAAGCGTTGCGTTCTTCTTCGCCAGTAAAAAGCACGATCGTTCGCAAACCAGCTGTCCCCCCGCCGCTGCGCTGGGCCTTCCGTGCCGGCAGCCTGGTCGCCCCGCGCGCCACCGTGCGCCATGCCTCGCGCCTGTTCGCCACGCCGATGGCCAGCTCGCGCAGCCGCGCGATCGCGGCCAGCAGCGAGGACGCCACCGTCGGCCAGGTCGAAAGCTGCGGCCACGCGATCACCACATATGCATGGGGCGATCCGGTGACCCAGCCCTACGTGCTGTTCGTGCATGGCTGGTCCAGCTTCGGCCTGCGCTGCCGGCCGTGGATCGAACCGCTGCGCGCGGCCGGATACGCGGTGGTGTCCTTCGACCTGCCAGGCCATGGCCGCAACGCGCGTTGCCAGACCAACTTGCCGGCCTGCGCCGCCGCGGTGGCAGATGTCGCCCGCCAGTACGGCCCGGCCGCCGCGGTGGTCGCGCACTCGATGGGCGGCGCCGTGACGGTGCTGGCCCTGCGCGATGGCCTGGCCGCCGGGCGCGTGGTGCTGGTGGCCCCGTCCGCCGACATGCGCGAGGCCGGGAACCGCTTCGGTCGGATGATCGGCCTGGCGCATTGCCTGGTCGGGCGCATGTTCGAGGGCTTCGAGCGCCAGATCGGCATTCGCGTGGACCAGCTTGGCATCCATCACTACGTTCCCGCGCTCGGCGTGCCGGCGCTGGTGGTCCACGACCTGGAGGACGAGGACGTGCCGTGGGAGGAGGGCGAGCGCTACGCCCGCCTGTGGCCCGGGGCCCGCCTGCTCAGCACCGGCGGCCTGGGCCACCACCGCATCGCCGGCGATCCGGCCGTGGTCGAGGCCAGCCTGCGCTTCCTGCGGGGCGAGGCCGTGGGCCAGCGCGTGGTGTCCTCGCCGAACCTGCCGTTCGGCATCGCCTGAAACGGCATTTGACTTCCTGTGATGTAGATCGCAAATTTCGCCCCGCACAGGGGGATCCATCGAGCACGCGAGAGCGTGCCGGCGCTGGCCTGGATGCCATGGCGGCAAACGCTGGCCATGGCCGTCCAGCACGGCCGTACTCCCGTGTCCGCCACCGGCGGCCCGTCCCCGATCCGCATGGATGCAGGGGCCAACCATTCAGGGGAGAAGCCAATGAAGCGTCACGCCATCCTGTTCGTCCCGCTGCTGCTCGCGGTGGGCATCCAGACCGCGCAGGCCCAGGCCGTCTCGCAGGCCTGGAACGACTACCGCAAGGGCCAGGAAACCCCGGCCGCCACGCCGACGCAGGAACCCGCGCTGCCGGCGGCGATGGAATACCGCCGCGCCGAGTACGAGCGCCATGGGCAGCGTGATCGCGGTGGCTTCTTCATCGGTGCCCAGGCCGGCAAGGGCTGGGTCTACGAGGACCTCGACCAGAACGCGCTCGGCGTCAATGCCGGCTACCGGTGGCAGGCCGGCCCGATCGCCCTGCTGGGCATCGAAGTGGCCGCCGGTCGCCTCGCCGATACCAGCGACGACGGCTGGTATGCCGAGGAAGTGAAGTTCCGCAGCATCGGCTTCAACGGCCGCTTCAACTTCGGTGCGCGCAACCCGTGGTACGCCGTCGTGCGCGCCGGCTACTTCGACGCCGACATGCGCGGGGACGGCTGGTCCGACAACATGGACGGCGGCTACGCCGGCTTCGGCATCGGCGTGGACCTCAACCGCAACGTCAACCTCAACCTGGTCTACACCGCCTACGTCTACGCGGATTCGTACTATTACGACTACGACTGGGATTACATCGAGTTCAACCGCGCCGACACGGTCACCTTCGGCATCGAAGCGCGGTTCTGAGCGAAGCGCTTGGCGCTCAGCCGCCCCTCTCTCCCCATGGGAGAGGGGCCGGTCGCCGCGCTTCGTAGCCCGGATAAGGCCAAAGGCCGCATCCGGGATGACGGTGCGGCCTGGTTCCTCGACGACGCCCGCTTCATGCGAGGCCCCGGGTGCGCTTCGCTTACCCGGGCTACACGAGCGCCACAACCACCTGCATCCCGTCAGGTGAGATGCATTACTTGCGCGTTACTGGCGCGCGCATGCCGTTGGACGCTTGGGTGCTGTCGCTGATGCTGACGCGGGTCGGGCCGGCCCTGGCTGCGCGTCCAGGCAGAGGGTCGCCGCGTAGCAATGCACGCATGCGAGCGGACAACTCGTGCTCGTTGTCTCGCGCAGCTCGTTGTCTCGCGCAGGGTCCAATCCATACGCGAGCGAACGGCCGCGCAACGCGGGGTGCGAATACGCTGCACTCCCGGCCCTCACCGCCGGCGCCCTCTCTGAAAGGAGTGGGGAGTAGGGCAACGCCGCCCCACTCCGACGGGAAGGCTTAATAGCCAGGCAACTGCCAACCCCCGCACCTTTTGACGAAAGTCACGCTGCAGCGCGCCAATCGGTTTCGGGTGCAAGCACTAGAATCGGGGTGATTCCCCGACTTCCGGTGCAGCACACGCAATGAGCACGCCCGCCAGCCATCTCCAGGGGGCACGCCCCGATGCCCACGCCGACACCTCGCCGCTGCGCTTCGTAACCGCGGCCAGCCTGTTCGACGGCCACGACGCGGCGATCAACATCATGCGGCGGCTGATCCAGGCCCAGGGCGCGGAGGTGATCCACCTCGGCCACAACCGCAGCGTCGAGGACGTGGTCCGCGCCGCGCTGCAGGAAGATGCCGACGCCATCGCCCTGTCCAGCTACCAGGGCGGCCATGTCGAGTACTTCAAGTACATGGTCGACATGCTGCGCGAGAAGGGCGCCTCCCACATCCGCGTGTTCGGCGGCGGCGGCGGCACCATCACCCCCGAGGAGATCCGCGAGCTCGAGGCCTACGGCGTCGAGCGCATCTACCACCCCAACGACGGCATGAAGATGGGGCTGGTCGAAATGATCGAGGATGTTGTTGCGCGCACGCGCAACAACCGTGATACGGGATTGGTGATTGGGGATTCGCAAAAGCGGGAGTCTGCGGACGAGTTCTCGATTGCGCGCATGCTCTCGAGGATCGAGGACGGCGAGTTCTCCGAGGCGGAACTCGCCTTGATGCGCCGCGGCTGGGCTGCCGCTCCTGGCGAATCCCGAATCACGAATCCCGAATCCCGGCCGACCACCCCAGTGGTCGGCATCACCGGCACCGGCGGCGCCGGCAAATCCTCGGTCACCGACGAGCTGCTCAACCGCTTCCTGGCCTGCTTCCCGCAGATGCGTATCGCCGTGCTGTCGGTGGACCCGACGCGCCGCCGCACCGGTGGCGCGCTGCTGGGCGACCGCATCCGCATGAACTCGCTGCGCAGCCATCGCGTGTACATGCGCTCGATGGCCACCCGCCGCCAGCACAGCGCCACCAACACCGTGCTGCGCGACTGCATCGGCTACCTCAAGTCGCTGGACTTCGACCTGGTGATCGTCGAGACCGCCGGCATCGGCCAGTCCGACTCGGAGATCGTCGACCTGGTCGACTTCCCGATGTACGTGATGACCTCCGACTACGGCGCCGCCAGCCAGCTGGAGAAGATCGACATGCTCGACTTCGCCGAGCTGGTCGTGCTCAACAAGTACGACCGCCGCGGCGCCGAGGACGCGTTGCGCGACGTGCGCAAGCAGTGGAAGCGCAACCGCGTCGCCTTCCAGGTGCCGGACGAGGAGGTGCCGGTCTACCCGACCATCGCCAGCCAGTTCAACGACCCCGGCGTGAGCTGGATGTTCGCCAACCTGTGCCGCCTGCTGCGCCAGAAAAACCGGGGTCAGAGTGCAATTTCCCCGGATGCTCCAGGGCAAAACCGGGGTCAGAGTGCAATTTCCTCCGACTCCGACGACGCAGCCAGCCACGCAACCGGGAAATTGCACTCTGACCCCGGTTTTGCTTTTGGCTCTCCCCGCTGCGACTTCAACCCGGCCATCGACACCTCGCTGAAGGAGCCGCGCGCCACGGTGCTGATCCCGGGCAGCCGCGTGCGCTACCTGGCCGAGATCGCCGAGCAGGGCAGGGCGATCAACCGCCGCATCGAGACCGAGGCCGAGACCGCCAGCCGCGCCCAGCACTACTGGGAAGTCCTGCGCGAGCTGGGCGATCCGCTGCTGCCCGAGCCGCTGGCCCTGTACGACTCCAACGCCCTGCAGCCCGCTCCCGGAGCTGATCCCGACCGCACCCTCCACACCCTGCGCCAGCGCTACAACGACGCCATCCAGTCGCTCTCCAGCGAAGCCCAGCGCCTGCTGCGCGGATGGCCGCAGCGGCTGAAGTCGATCACCGACGACGTCACCGAGTACCAGGTCCGCGGCAAGGCCATCCGCGTCGAGAACTACCGGCAGTCGCTGAGCCACCAGAAGATCCCCAAGATCGCCGCCCCGCAGTACAAGTCCTGGGGCGAGCTGCTGACCTTCCTCGGCAAGGAGAACCTGCCGGGCAGCTACCCGTACACCGGCGGCGTCTATCCATACCGCCGCACCGGCGAGGATCCGATCCGCATGTTCGCCGGCGAGGGCACGCCCGAGCGTACCAACCGCCGCTTCCACTACCTGTCCGCCGGCCAGCCGGCCGCGCGCCTGTCCACCGCGTTCGATTCGGTCACCCTCTACGGCGAGGACCCGGCGCCGCGCCCGGACATCTACGGCAAGATCGGCAACTCCGGCGTCAACGTGCCCACGCTGGACGACATGAAGAAGCTGTACTCCGGCTTCGACCTGTGCGCGCCGACCACCAGCGTCTCCATGACCATCAACGGCCCGGCGCCGATCATCCTGGCGATGTTCATGAACACCGCCATCGACCAGCAGGTGGAGAAGTACCTCAAGGCCGATGCCGACCGCTGGGCCCAGGCGCAGCAGAAGATCGACGCCTTCTTCGAGGGCCGCCAGCGCCCCCGGTACCACGGTGAGCTGCCGAAGGGGAACGACGGCCTCGGCCTGGGCCTGCTCGGCATCACCGGCGACCAGCTGGTCGACCGCGAAACCTACGAGCGGATCAAAGCCGAGACCCTGCGCACCGTGCGCGGCACCGTGCAGGCCGACATCCTCAAGGAGGACCAGGCCCAGAACACCTGCATCTTCAGCACCGAGTTCGCCCTGCGCATGATGGGCGACATCCAGCAGTACTTCGTCGAGCACCAGGTCCGCAACTTCTACTCGGTGTCCATCTCCGGCTACCACATCGCCGAGGCCGGGGCGAACCCGATCAGCCAGCTCGCCTTCACCCTGAGCAACGGCTTCACCATCGTCGAGTACTACCTTGCCCGCGGCATGGACATCGACGACTTCGCGCCCAACCTGAGCTTCTTCTTCAGCAACGGCATGGACCCGGAATACACCGTCATCGGCCGCGTCGCCCGCCGCATCTGGGCCCGTGCCATGCGCGAGCGCTACGGCGCCAACGAACGGTCGCAGATGATGAAGTACCACATCCAGACCTCCGGCCGTTCACTGCACGCGCAGGAGATCCAGTTCAACGACATCCGCACCACGCTGCAGGCCCTTTACGCGCTGTTCGACAACTGCAACAGCCTGCATACCAACGCCTACGACGAGGCCATCACCACGCCGACCGAAGAAAGCGTGCGCCGCGCCGTGGCCATCCAGATGATCATCAACAAGGAGCTGGGCCTGAACTTCATCGAGAACCCTTGGCAGGGGAGCTTCGCGGTGGAGTACCTGACCGACCTGGTCGAGGAGGCGGTCTACAAGGAGTTCGAGGCCATCAGCGAGCGCGGCGGCGTGCTCGGCGCCATGGACACCATGTACCAGCGCGGCAAGATCCAGGAAGAGAGCCTGTACTACGAGCACCGCAAGCACGACGGCAGCCTGCCCCTGGTCGGCGTCAACACCTTCCTGCCCAAGGAACACGCCGGCGAGGTGGCCACCGAGATCGAGCTGATCCGCTCCACCGAAGCCGAGAAGGCCCAGCAGATTGAGAATGTCCGCGCCTGGCAGGCCAATCGCAACGGGCTGGCGCCGGAGGGCGAGACCGGCCACGCCCACGTGGTTGAGGATGAAACCGTGACCGAGGTCCACAACGGCCACGGCCTGGCGTATCTTCAGGACACGGCGCGTCGGCGGGGGAACGTCTTCGAGGCGCTGGTGGAAGCGGTCAAGACCCACTCACTTGGGCAGATCAGTCATGCCTTGTATGACGTGGGCGGGGAGTACCGGAGGAACATGTAAGGCCGCCCGCCGGGCCTGCCGTCATCGACCGGCGCGAATCGACCGCTTCGCGCCGGCGCGGAACCTCGCCAGGCTTACCGCGGGCTCGGCCAGTCCTCCGGCGGAGTGGTGTTGACCATCCGGTATGCCGAAGCGGTCGATGCAGGCGCCGAAGGCCGGCGACAGAACGTCGGATCGAACGGCATGGTCGTGGTCCCGCCTTCGGCCAGCTGCTCGAACCAGCGGCGGGCCTCCCGGATTCGGTGGTGTGTAACGTCGCGTCGAAGCCGTTCTCTTCTGGCATTCGCCTTGGACCTCCTGCAAGTGCTGGCAGCTTGTTGCGCGCCGCGCCACGCGCTGCCCGCCGCCACGGGCAGCACCACCATCGAAAGCATGAATGCCTCCATCGACACCAGCCTTGGGCCTAGGACGGCCATGTGGTGGCGGAGGTGGACGCGCCCGACCGCGGACGGGTGGCGGTGCAGCTGCCGGCGCGGGGGACACTGTGCAAGGGCGCGCCGGTGGGAGTGGAGGGGTGCTGGTCGTGGGGGGGTGCAGGTTCGGCTGGGGAAGCTGGCGAAGAGCGGCAGATGACGGTCTGTACGAATGGGGCGCCGCCTAGGGGCCTCTCTGAGGCGGCCTGTTCGTCTCCCGTGGCCTGGCGTATCTTTTGGCATGGCGCGCAGGCGGGTAACGTCTTTGCCGCGCTTGTGGAAGCCGCCAAGACGCACGATCTGGTTAAGAGGGCCATATGCTGCATGACGTCGGCGGAGAATGCCGGCGAAGCACATAATTTCGGACAGATATATATATGAAGTCATTCGAAGTAATTAGTCCGAAACAGGACGCAAAAAATAGAACTGTCTGGGACGAATTCTTTCCTTACTACGCGGGCTATCCCGTAAAGTTTGCTTCTACGATTATCGAGTCTATTGACTTGGCGCGCGGCTCGGTCGTGCTAGATCCTTGGAGCGGGAGCGGAACAACTCCTTATGCAGCTGCTCGTGCTGGTGTGGACTCGCTTGGGTTCGATATCAATCCCGCGATGGTCGTGGTGGCGAAGGCACGGTTGCTGCCGCCCAGTGAGGCCTCATCGCTGCTTCCGATTGTTGATCAGATCATCGGTGTAAGTCGTTCGTTTGAGCCTCTTGATGCGCATGACCCTCTTTCGGTGTGGTTCGGTCCACAGACGGCGTGTCATTTGCGATCCGTCGAGATGGGCATCCGAGAGGTTCTAGTCGGTCGCCAGTTAAACGCAGAGACGGATATAAATTCCATTTCATGTCTCGCGTCTGCGTTCTACGTGGCCCTGTTTGCGGTTACCAGATCCCTTGCTGGGAAGTTTCGGGGCTCAAACCCGACATGGTTACGCAGTCCAAAGAAAGGTGAAATTAGAGTTTCGGTTTCGCAAGAGCGAATTTTCATGGCTTTCAGGTCAAAGCTCGCCCAGATGGCTGATGCGCTGGCGAGCCAGCGTGATATTGTGAATGATTCAAGAATTGATATTCGCTTGGCGGATAGTACGAACATTCCACTCCCGGATTCGACGGTTGATGCTGTAATTACTTCTCCTCCATACTGCACGCGCATAGATTATGCGACAACGACTCGATCGGAATTGGCGGTGCTTCATGGCTTGCTGCCGTCTTGCCATGTGGATCTTGGGAGAAGGATGTTGGGGTCAATTCGCGTTCCACAACGAACGATTGAAGTTCGTGAGAGCTGGGGGGGGGCGTGCGGGAAGTTCTTGAGGGCTGTTGCGAGTCATGAATCAAAGGCGTCAGCAGGTTATTACCTGAAAACGCACCTCGACTACTTCGATAAGTTGGATAAGTCCATCGGCGAAGTATCTAGAGTTTTAAAGAGTCATGGGGTCCTTGTGATGGTGGTGCAGGATTCCTTCTATAAAGATATACACAACGATCTTCCTCGGATCGTTACCGAAATTTCTCGAAATCACTCACTAAGGATACGGCAAAGGAATGACTTCTTAATTAGAAGGTCTATGGCTTCAATTAACAACAAGTCGAAGGCTTACCGAAGCCGATCCGATGCCGTCGAGGCGGTGCTCTGCTTTCAAAAGGATTGAATGAAAATGGCGGATCTAATTGCTGCTATTGCTGGAGAGGTCAGGAGGGCGAACACCCAGGCCCTCGATATTTCGTTCAATGAACTGCTTGATATGGCTGAGGGTGGTGAGCTTAATATTCGACCTGACTACCAACGCCTCTTTCGGTGGAGTGAGGGGCAGCGGTCGAGGTTCATTGAATCATTGATATTGGAGATGCCTGTTCCTCCGATTTTTGTAATCGAAGAGGATGATGGGAAGTACCAGCTTATTGATGGTTTGCAGAGAATTTCGTCTTATCTCCACTTCAGGGGCGCCTTGGATGCGCCGCATCTGGATCCGCCTGTTGTGAAAGGGGAGAAGTTGCAGCTCGTCGACTGCGATGTTGTCGATGAGCTTAATGGGCTTACTTTTGACGGGCTGCCATCCGCGTTACAGATTCGTCTGAAGCGTGCGTTTATTAGGGTGGAAGTGATTCGAAAGGGTACCGATCCAAAGTTTCGGTATCACATGTTCAAGCGCCTGAATACTGGGGGAGTGGGCTTGTCTCCCCAGCAGATCAGGAATTGTGCTGTTAGGATGCTCAGTAACGTTTTTCCTGACTTTATTGTCGAGCTTAGCAAGACGGAATACTTTCAAAACTGCATCGAGGGGTTGACCCTTGAGCGCGTTTTGGCGGCTGTGAACGAAGAGCTAGTATTGAGGTTCTTTGCGCTTAAGAATGCTCGCCAGATGTTCAAGCACGACGTATCCGACTTCTTGACGGAGTATATGGAGGGAGTTGCGGATCCTGACAGAAAAATTCCCTTTGACTACGCTCATGAGCGTGCCGCTTTCCAGAAGACATTCTCTTTGCTGAACAAGGCGCTTGGCGACAAAGCATTTGCGTTTCGCAATAAGGCTGGTAATGACTTGGCGGCAGGATTTAGTATTTATCATTTCGAGGCGATATCCATCGGCATTCAGGCTGTCATTGACAAGATTGATTTGAATGACGATGCGCAAATCCGAGAGCTGGCTGCGGCGCTCCGGGCTGTAAAGCTTGATGATGCATTTGTAAGAATGACCTCCGGGGGTGGAAAGAACTCTCCTGGGCTGTTGAGGCAAAGGATTGACGCCGTTGAGGGGGCACTTCGAAATGCGTTCCCTTGATGAGGTCTACGGAGACTTGGAAGGGGATCGTCACGCTCGGGAGGCCGAAATATCGCTGCTGGAACGATTAATTCCTGCTAGCCCGGGGGCGGATCGCGATTCTCTCAAGCGATCTCTGGTACTTCTGATCTATTCTCACGTCGAGGGATACTGTAAGTTTGCGCTGCTCACTTATGTGGCCTGGATAAATGCAGCTGGCTTGAAGTGCGTAGATGCTTCCTATCCTTTGGTTGCAGCCACCATGGGGAAGATTTTCGCGGCACTTCGTGATCCGAACAGTAAGCACGACTACTTTAGAAATATTGCTCCGTTAGACGCTTCTTTGCACCTTTCTGCTAGAGAGCAAATTTTTGTAGAGAGTTATGATCGGCTTGTAGGGGCACAGGTAAATATTGCCGATAAGGTGGTGGATACGAAGTCGAACGTTACGCCTGAACTGTTAATGAAGCTGATGTTCCAGCTTGGACTTAATTATCGGGAAGTTGAGAAGCACTCGGGTAACTTGAGTAAGTTGCTTGGAATTCGAAACGCTATAGCCCATGGGGATCGATTGAAGGTCCCTAGAGATGAGGACGTCCGGGATTTTAAGGAGACCGCAGCGGCAGTGATGGCGTTCCTGCAGTCAGAGGTGTATCTGGCACTTCGTGAGGGGCGACACAGACGTCAGGTGGTCGCGGCCTAGAGGGCAGCTTCGGCCAGCTAAAGGGGACGGAGGGAATTAAGACCCGAGCTGAGGGGAGCTTGAGCGGCAGCGGGCACTAGCTTCCCGCCGCACTCCCGTTCGGCCGCCGAAGCGGCGGCCGTCCACGCGGTCGCACGCTCGACGTCCCCCCATCTTTGAGTAGCAGGTCGATTTGGAGTCCAATCCCCAACGAGACGGAGATTGGACGTGAAGAAGCGCTTTTCCGAAGAGCAGATCATCGGCTTCCTGCGTGAAGCCGAAGCTGGCCTACCGGTCAAGGAGCTGTGCCGCAGGCACGGCTTTAGCGAGGCCTCCTACTACCTGTGGCGCAGCAAGTTTGGCGGCATGAGCGTGCCAGAGGCCAAGCGGCTCAAGGAGCTGGAGTCCGAGAACACGCGGTTGAAGAAGCTGCTGGCCGAGCAGCTGTTCGAGAACGACGTCATCAAGGATGCTCTGCGAAAAAAGTGGTGACCGCACCGGCGCGCAGGACGCTGGTGCGGCATCTGGTGGATCGGGGACTGAGTGAGCGACGGGCGCTGGCGATGGTGCGGATGAGCGCCAGCGCGCTGCGCTACGTCCCGCGTCCGGATGGCAACGTCGAGCTGCGCGAGCGGATCCTGGCGCTGGCGCAGCGACACAAGCGCTATGGCGTCGGGATGATCTATCTGAAGCTGCGGCAGGAGCAGTGGCCGGTGAACTACAAGCGGGTGGAACGGCTGTATCAGGAGGCCAGGTTGCAGGTGCGCCGGCGCAAGCGGAAGAAGGTGTTGCTGGGCGAGCGCCAACCGTTGCTGCGGCCGGAAGCGGCCAACCAGGTCTGGTCGATGGACTTCGTGTTCGACCGCACCGCCGAGGGGCGTGTGCTCAAGGCGTTGACCATCGTCGACGATGCCACGCACGAGGCGGTGGCGATCGAGGTGGAGCGGGCCATCTCCGGCCACGGCGTGGCCCGGGTGCTGGATCGGCTGGCGCTGACCCGCGGCCTGCCGCAGGTGATCCGTACCGACAACGGCAAGGAGTTCTGCGGCAAGACGATGGTGGCGTGGGCCCACGAGCGCGGTGTGCAGTTGCGCCTGATCCAGCCAGGCAAGCCGAACCAGAACGCCTACATCGAGAGCTTCAACGGCCGCCTACGGGACGAATGCCTCAACGAGCACTGGTTCCCGACGCTGCTGCACGCCCGCACCGAGATCGAAACCTGGCGCCGGGAGTACAACGAGGAACGACCGAAGAAGACCTTGGGCGGTCTGACGCCGGCCGCTTATGCCGAACAGTTGGCGGCCAAAGCCGCTACGATGAAACCCGGACTCTAAAGAGCCCCGCTACTGAAAGCGGGGGGACGTCGTGTGGACACTGGACCACCTGTAGTGGTCAGGGCGTTCCACCATGGCCGCCCGTACCGGATTCAGCTCGATGTAGCGGATCACGCGGAGCGCGTAGGCGTCTGAATCCACCAGACTGGACTTGAAGCGGCCCTGCCAGAGCGTGCCGCAGCGCCCATGTCGCAGGTTGAACGCCTGCACATAGGCCTGGCCCGCGCGGCGGAGCGCCTGGGAGATCACGCCGCTCTGCACGGCTGAGAGCAGCAGGTGGACATGGTTGTCCATGAGGACGAAGGCATGGACGCAGACCCCGTGCCGGCGGCACGCCTCGCGAAGCACACGGCGGTAGTGGTGACGGTCCTCGTCGTCGAGGAAGATGGCACAGCGGTTCACGCCGCGCTGGGTGACGTGCAGCGGGACGCCGGGCAGTTCGAGTCTGGGCTGACGAGGCATCGCGGTCGAGGCTTGGGATGTGCCTCGAAGGTGCCGCAGCGCCGCCCTGCCGGCGATCGGTCTTTGCGGTCAGGGGGCGTCAGGAAACTCCCAATCGCTTAATTCCCTCCGTCCCCTTTATAGACGTTGGTCCCCTTTATAGACGTTGAGCCGGCAACAAGCAGTGCCGCGGCACGTCCCTGCCATGCCCAGATTGGCATGTTTCCGCACGTTATTCGCATTGCTGTGGCCGGGGCAGGGCCCGCACGGCCATGGCTATGCTATTCCGGCGCGGGGCGATGCCCTGGCCGCGGCGCGGCGGCAGCACGGCGCCGTGCGCGCAGCAATCCGGACAGACCATGGGGAGGTGGGGAGATGGAGCATCAACACAAGGTGGACCTGATGCGGCGCAACCTGCTGCTGGGTTCGGCGGCGCTGGGGGTGGCGGCGTGCATTCCGCCGGTCTTCGCGGCCTCCGGCGGCATTACCGCCACCATCAATCCCGCGGTAACACGCCCGCCGATCCCGCCGATGATCTACGGCGGTTTCATCGAGCACATCGGCAACCTGATCAACCACAGCCTGTGGAGCGAGACGCTCGACGACCGCAAGTTCTATTACGGGGTCCTCGCCGAGCGTGCCCGCAAGCCGGATGATCGCCGCGGCGCGATGGGCTTCATGGAGAAGTGGGTGGCCATTGGGCCGGTTTCCGCGATCGCGCTGGATACCGAACGCGCCTGGGTGGGCGAACACAGCCCGGTCGTCAGCGTCGATGGTTCGCAGGAACGGGGAATGGTGCAGCACGGCCTGGCCCTGAAATCCGGCACGCCTTACGACGGCCGCATCGTCCTGTGGGCCGACCCGGGCGTGACGGTCACCGTCAGGCTGGTCCGTGGAAATGGTGGCAAGGCGCTCTCCACCCGGGTGCGCGCGTCGTCGCAGTGGCAGACGCAACGCTTCCGTTTCGATGCTGGCGTGGACACCACCGACGCGCGGCTGGAGATCGTCGGCCAGGGCCGTGGCCGCTTCGGCGTGGGGGCGGTGTCGCTGATGCCGGCGGACAACGTGCGCGGGTTCCGCGCCGACACCGTGGCGCTGATGAAGCAGATGAACTGCCACATCCTGCGGATGCCGGGCGGCAACTTCATCTCCGCCCACGACTGGGAAGACAGCATCGGCGACCCCGACCAGCGCCCGCCCATCATGGACCCGGTGTGGAACGCGGTGCAGCCCAACGACGTGGGCGTGGACGAGTTGCTGCAGCTGTGCGAGCTGATCGGATGCGAGCCGTTCTGGTGCGTGAACACCGGCTTCGGCGATCCGCGCTCCGGCGCCCAGCTGCTGGAGTACGTCAACGGCAGCCCTGATACCGAATGGGGCGCGAAGCGCGCGGCCAATGGCCGCAGCAAGCCCTACGGGGTCAAGTACTGGGCGGTGGGCAACGAAATGTACGGGCACTGGCAGTACGGGCACATGGCCCGTGACCAGTACACGGTCAAGCACAACATGTTCGTGGACGCCATGCGCAAGGTGGACCCGGACATCTACATCGTGGCTCCCGGCGGTTTCGTCGACGAGATGACCACCGGCCAGGGCATCTTCATCGAAGGCCAGCCGCAGGTGCATGTGGGCTCGGATCGCGACTGGGCCTACGGCATGTTCAAGGACAGCTGGGGCAGGTTCGACGCGCTGGGCACCCACGCCTATCCGCCCGGTGGCAAGCGCTTCGACCTGTCCACCGGCAAGCTGGTGGATGTCAACCAGACGCTCAACGAGTGGGTGCACCAGATGCCCGACCGCATCCGCACCATGGTGGACGCCTGGGAGCAGTACAAGAAACACTTCCCGGAACTGGAGAAGGGCAGCGTCAAGGTGTTCTTCGACGAATGGGCCTTCCATTTCGAGGACGACCTCAAGGGTGCCCTGGCGATCGCCGCCGCGTTCCACGAGTTCTTCCGCCACACCGACTTCATCGCGATGGCCGGGTTCACCATGGCCACCGCGTGGATGAACTTCGACCGCACGCGTTCGCAGATCAGCATCAAGGGGCGGATGTTCCAGTTCTACCAGGAGCGCTTTGGCACCGTGCCGGTGGTGGTCAACGGCAACTCGCCCACGCCGGCGCCGAAGTACCCGGTCGGCGGCGACCAGCCCAGCGTCAATACCGGCGGCGACACGTATCCGCTGGACGTGTCCGCGGCGTTGACCGCCGATGGCCGGACCCTGGCCGTGGCCGTGATCAACGCCACCGAGGCACCGCACAGCTTCTCGCTCGCGCTGCAGGGCTTCAGGCCCAAGGCCGCGGGGCGCTGCTGGAAGTTCAGCGGCCCCGGCCCGGACGCGAAGAACCCGCTCGGGGAGCCGGAGCAGGTCGGTGCCAGGGAGTCGACGTTCGACGCCTCGGCCGGCTCGCTGACCATCGCCCCGGCAAGCGTGGAGATCTATCACTTCGAGCGGGCCTGACCGCGGCGGCTCGTGCCCGGCTGGTTGCCCGGGCACGTGCCGCGTGGAAGGTATTGGCCGCGCGCGGACAGAAGGGGGCAGGTTCATTTTTCCGGCGCCGGGCGTGACCGGCCGCGTGGTCTGAGCTCCAGGCTTCTCCCGACCAGCGCTTCGATCTGTCTCCGGAATAGATCGTTGCCGGAGGCTTTGTTCTGGCACGTGTGGTCGCGTAGTCCGTCATCCATCCCTGGTCGAGTGCCTGCAAAACAGTGCGCGACAGGTGGTCTGCAGGCCGGTTGGATGGCAAGCAAGGGCCAGGTAGTTGGGGTGCGGAATGATCCCGGGGCCATGCGCGCCAAGGGCGTTTCGCCGGTAGCTGGACCTGGAATAGTCGCCGGGGTCAGCGACCATGTGCGCCAGGACCGGGTTGAGCTCGCTGTACCGGGAGCAGGTGAGCACATAGGTGTCGCTGTCCACCGGTGCGGATTCCGCTACGCGTGCCGGGCCAGGACGTCCGACCACGCTCCGTTAGACTCCACGTTGATCCCCGGCAAGGAGCACCTGATGCGACGTGGAACGACTCCCTCGCTGTTCGTGGCATGTCTCGCTGTCGCAGGCTGCGGCACGTCTGATCCGGATTCGTCCGGCGCCGACGAACGGAGCGATCCGGACTCCGGGCCCTGTGTCAGCTACTACGCCGACAGCAACGAGGTGGCCGACCGAGGGCAGCTGGTGCAGCTGGACTTCACCTTTCGCTATGCCGCGACCCGGTCGATGCGTGCGGGCGACGGTGACACTACGATGGAGCTGGACGCGCAATCGCAGCTGGAAGGCACCGCCAGCCAGCTGGCCTGCGCCTGGGACACCGTCGAGGGCGGCGTGCGTTACGACCTGGTGCGGAACGATGGCGACGAGCCCCAGCCGTTCGCGGCCACCCACACCGGCACGGCTCAGCTGAAGGGCATGCGTGTGACCCGGGCCGACGGCGCCACGATCCACGAGGAGGTGGATATGGCCGGCCCGCTGGAGACTTTGCGGGTAGCGCAGCTGGGCCCATGGGAGCCGGGCGATAGCCATATGTGCGCGATCCTGGCGTTCGATGCCCCGATCCGGGGGAAGTCGGTAATGCGCATCTCCGCGCCGGGCCACCAGCGCGAGGAGCCGATGGACCCGAGTGGTCTGGTGCTCGATGGCTACTCGGCGCTGTCGCCCACCACCTACGACGGTGGCGACCACCGGTTCCTGGACCTGTCGTTCGCCATCTGTACGGACGAAGCCGCACCGGGAAGCTACGGGCCGCCGGGAGGCCTGACCATCAGCGACGATGGCCGCTTGTGGCAGCGCCGTGGGGCCTGGGAGCGCCACGCCAGCGCGCCCGCCGAGCAGCGCTCCGTCGACTTCACCCTGCGTGTGGTGCCGCCCACATTGCCGCTGTAAACGGGTGCAGGCGAACGTCCGAAGAATCCGGCTCGTTCCCAACCTGGCCCCATTTGTACCCGGCTGATCCGACTTCACGCCCTGCATTATTGAGGGAGATCCTCACCCGGGTGGCCTGCTTACTCTGGCATGGCGGCGTGGGCGCTTCTGATTGCCTCTGATAAGGCACCCTTGCACACTCAACTCGGCGGGCGACGCGGTCAGGATGGCAGACCGGAACGCCGCGGGAAGAGTTCACCAGGAGTGCCCTGGAACCCGGGCACAGGGTTTTGTGCCAGACATGGACAGGAGGTCCGTATGCGTGAGCTGAATATCTGTGAGCTTCGCTTCGACGCGGCGCGCACGAACTTCCTCAAGGCGGCGGAGTTTGCCGACAAGCCGGCGCAGGCCGTGCTCGCAGAGATGGCGTGGAAAGGAGTGGGGCAGCCGGTTGACCGGGCGATGGGATATGTCTGGGCGGATCTGGCGGCCGAGCGCGGCTATCGCCAGTTCGTGGTCCAGCGGGAGCGGTACTGGTCGCAGCTGGACGCGGGCGAGCGCGAGCGGGCGCTGGAGGAGGGCGCGGCGGTCATGGAACAGTACGGCGATGCCGTGGCCAAGCCGCGGATGGTCAAGCAGATGCGGCTGGCGCAACAGGGAATGATGAAGTCAGTGCGTCGCCACCAAGCCGACATCTATGTGGTGGGCCAGAACGGCGTTCTCAGCCAGATCCGCGGGCAGGACTTCTACGCGCCCAAGTTCTGGCGGCCCGCGCAGTACTTCGAGTGGGTGGATGCGGTCTGGAAGGACCCGCCGGCTGAGAACGTCGATGTGGGGCCGGTGGAGGAGGTCAACGCGGGCCTGGATCGTTAGCCTGCAACGCCGTGCCATCGACTGGCGACGGGCACGTCGCCATGTGTGGATGGCCGGGCAGTGCCTCGGCGACCGATGCGCCAAGTGCAGGTTCCCAAGGAGCAGTCGCTCCCCGGTGCGCAAGGCGGAGTCAATACCGCACAACCGGAGCAGGGGCGTCCTCTGCGGCAAGCCCCGCCTTCCGGCGGGCCGGTTTGCTGTTCCAGCGGTTGGGCCTGGCATGCGAGGGCAGCGCCTTGAAAGGGCCACCTGCCACGGTCCGGGCCCTGCAGCTTGGCTAAACGACTCAGTCAGGCCATGCTGAGAGCTCGTCCCATGTCTACCGGTAGCTCATGACCTCTCGCCTCACCCAAGCCCTCCTGACTTCCGCCCTGATCCTGGGTATCGCCGGCTGCGATTCTTCTTCTGCGCCCGATGCTGCGGCCGAGGTGGCACAGCCGCAGGCCGAACAGGCCGCCGCCGCGCAGGCCAAGCCGCCGATCAGCAAGTTCAAGGCCTACACCCAGCGCTTCGAGGGCGAGACCCTGCTCACCCAGCCGCATGCCACCGGCCACGTGGGCGACTGGTTCTTCACCCACTGGAAGGATGGCGGCGAGGCCTCGTTCAAGCTCGATCCGCAGGGCAACTTCAAGATCGACTGGGTCGACGGCAACTACAACTACGTCGGCGGCCCGGGCTGGGAGCGCGGCGACCGCAACCGCGTCATCGGCTACCACCTCAACGAGGATTCCGGCGCCAGCTACGTGACCCTGTACGGCTGGGGCTACGACAAGGACATGGACCCGACCGATCCGGCCCACCTGGTCGAGTACTACGTGGTCCAGCGCGGCGTGCGCACCGGTGGCCAGGGCGGCGAGCAGGGCGTGACCTTCACCAGCAACGGCGTGGAGTACACCACCTACCGCACCGTCCGCACGGAGAAGCCGTCGATCAACAACACCGCCACCTTCTACCAGTACTGGAGCCGCCCCAAGGAGCAGCTGCCGCTGGGCCAGGACCACAAGATCATCTTTGCCGACCACGTCGCCGCGTGGGAGCGCAACGGCTGGAAGATCCCGAACATGGACAACTTCGACGCCAGCGACGATCCCACCTACCAGGTGTTCGCGGTGGAGGTGTTCCTGGTGGAGAAGGGCGGCACCGTTTCGGGGCGGGTGTGGGACGCGGCTGAGTAATCGCCTGATCGCTACGGGCGGCGACGCCACCAGTAGCCCTGGCAGCCCATGCACTTTGTGCCTGGGCTGCGTCGTTTCTTCCGGGAGCGGGTCGCAACATCACCCTTGGAGTTGCACCCGGGGTGTATCTTCTGGCGAAGCGTCGCAACCGCCGGTATGGCGTGCAGGAACCGGGAGGGGGGAATGATGCGGGGATGGAGCCTGGTTGGACTGCTGGTGGTTGCCACCTCACTGCCGGTGGTGGACGTGCAGGCACAGACCTTGCGCGCACAAGCGCCCCGCGGGCAGTACAAGCCGCCGCCATCTGCACCGCGGCAACCGTACAACTCCATGGCCCGCGACACGACGCCGTTCAACTGCGAGCAGTACCGCGCCCACCCACACCCGGGCATGGTCGGCTTCTGCGAGGGCCTGGAGCACTCGGTGCTGAAGGAGGAGGCCCGGCGCCAGGGACGTCCCGGGGCATCGGCCAGTGTCATCGCCCTGCCAGCGATGGGCACTACCGAAGCGCGCGAGCTGGGATATGCCTGCATTGGTGGCCAGGCGATGCGGCGGCTGGCCAATGGATGGGAACAGGTCATGGCCCGCGAGGGCGGTTGGCAGCGCTGCCGTGGTGGCTGATCTGGCAAGCCAGCCAACACCCGTGTGTGTCCCGCACTTCGCACCGCTGGAACGCTCCCCGCGCAGCGGCTCCCGGGCGCAGGGCAGGATCACTTGCGGAAATGCATGGCTGTAGAAAGACCTGCCATGTCCACTCCACCCAGCCGCCTGCAGCTGCCGCCCGGCCCCTGGCGCACCGTGCTCGAGGCACTGTGCGCCCGCTTCCCCCGGATTCCCGAGTCGCAATGGCGCGACCGTTTCGCCCGCGGCCGCGTGCTCGACCAGTCCGGCGCGCCATTGCCGCTGGATGCGCCGTACCGGCTCGGCGCGGAGATCCAGTATTTCCGCGAGGTCGAGCAGGAGCCGCCGATGCCCGGCGGCGAATACGTGCTGCACCACGACGACCACCTGCTGGTGGCCTACAAACCACATTTCCTGCCCGTCGCACCGACCGGCGCCTGGGTGCGCGAGACCCTGCTGACCCGGCTGGTCGCCCTGACCGGCAACACCGACCTGGTGCCCCTGCACCGGCTGGACCGGGACACGGCCGGGCTGGTGATGTTCTCCACCCAGCCCGCCACCCGCGGTGCCTACCAGGCCCTGTTCCGCGAACGCCGCATCCGCAAGCTCTACCGCGCCGTGGCACCGCCACTGCCGGGGCTCAGCTTCCCCCACCTGCACCGCAGCCGACTGGAAGCAGGCGAGCCGTTCTTCCGCATGCGCGAGGTCGAGGGTGAGCCCAACAGCGAGACCGTGATCGACGTGCTGGAGCGCAACGGCCCCACCTGGACCTACCAGCTGGAGCCGGTGACCGGGCGCAAGCACCAGCTGCGGGTTCATATGGCGGCGCTGGGGGCGCCGATCATCGGGGATCGCTACTACCCGAAGTTGCAGCCGCAAGACACTGATGATCTGGCGGCCCCCCTGCAGCTGACCGCCTATGCGCTTGGCTTCGACGATCCGCTCAGTGGCCTGGCTCGCAGGTTTGCTGCCTAAGCGAACCAGAACCCTATTCACGAATAGGTGCTCTAGAACAAAGGGGCGAGGGCTCCCAAGCCGTGCGGGTTTCGGATATATGTGCCGCGTAGCACGGCATCGACCATCGCCCTGCAGCCTGAGGTGATGCCCCAGGAGGAGGGCGATTGATACGTCAAGCCATGCGTCGATTTCGGTTGGACCAGGTCGTGGCGCGTGAGGGCGGATGGCAGCGCTCTCGAGGCGGATAAACAGCCGAGTAGCTTGATCAGTGCAATGGCGGAGATAACGTGACAATCACCGTTTATCTGGATAGCGCGGACTATTCACTCTTAAGTGAAGAGCGCCTTGATGGTACCCAGGAAAAGCTAAGGGACGCTTTGTTCGAATTCTCGCGTCGGCCGAATCTGATCTTCGCCTACTCAGGGGTTCATATCAGTGAGATGGCTCCCCTAAGGGCCACCTATACTTCCTCTGCATCCGCTCGTGTAGGGGTTCTTTCGGCCCTCTGCAAACGCAATGCGTTGATGTCTACCGATCAATTGGTCGAGTCAGAGATAAGGGCGTTGTCGGCACGATCTGAAGTCCGCCTGGACATTTTCCGCCCCGACGGAAGTTGGTTCCCCGATGTAGGAGGCATTGCAAAGCCATCGATGGGCCTGAGTTTAATGCGAGAAATTAAGGGCACTATAGACAGCCTGGCGCCAAATCGAAAGGCTCGTAGAGCTGCGCGCAGCAACGTGTGGCGCGGTGACTCCCTACGGCGAAAACTCGCAGACAAGCTCTCAACCGCTGACCTTGATAATTTTTTGGCTATCTATCCGATGCGCCCTGCTGATGCATTGACCCTCAATCGCTATGTGTTTGGATTAGCGACACCGGAAGACGCGGACAATGCATTCTTCTCAAGTCTCAGGGATCCAGAATGGATGATGCGCTGGTTTGCCAATCATCATGATGAACTGAATCCCATCGTGCAGTGGGTCAGGCGTCCCGCAGAGAAGCTATTGGAAACCATGGAGGGCGCCATCGGTGAGCTCAAACGGTACAGAATTGCAGGTGTCTCGCAGGTGGATGAACTCCTTTCAATCGGTGGTTGGAAGCTCGCTCAGGACGAACTCCTGATTAAAGTTGCCAATCGTATTGGCGCAGGCTTGGGGCTGTCTCAGTTGACGACGTCGGCCGAAGACATTGATAAGTTCTGCCCTGGATTGTCGGCATCGGTCCGGACCGCGCACACCTCCGTACGAAATTCGCTGCTAGATGGATCACGAAAATTAAAGAAGAGCGATTTCGTTGATGCACTGCATTGTATGTATTCGCCATATATTGACGTTTTCCGGGCCGACAAGTACACGGCCTCTATAGTCCGCCCGCTTCTCAAGAATCACCGAACGCACGTTTGCAGCTCACTGTGTCAAGTGACTGAAGTTTTAAAGGTGATGGAGGCAAAGGGGGTAGCAGACTGAGGCATTTCCGAGAGGCAAGGGGTACAAATCCAGGGCAATTTTGGGCTCGTGCTTGCCCGTCCATCCGATTTTTTGGAAGTGTCGAGCCTTCTCAGGTCGCCAAGAGCGGCCCGCCAACTGACGATCGCGTATGGCGGAGCCCTCACAGTTGAGCTCGCTGCTGTACTGACGCATTGGCATGCAAGTAAAGCTAGACAATTTCGGAAACTCCCTACAAAGCATTTGGATTCGATCCGACGCTGCATTGGGGAATCGACCGACTGTCTGAAAAAGATTCTTTGTGCACGCTCCTCCCGCCGGCCAATCGGGCCGGTGTCCCCGGAAGGAGTTCCCATGACCTCTCAGAACAGGATTTCGTTGCAGCTGGACCAGGCGCAGTTGGCGCAGGCCGGTGAGGCCCTTGGTGCGCTCGAGCAGGCGCTTTCGGTGTTGATCGCCCTGGCCCCGGCCGAGCGCCGGCGGCTGGTGAAGATGGGGCCCAAGTCGGAGGTGTTCTGCCGGCAGGCCCTGCGGGTGCTGGAGCAGAACCCGCATATCGTCCCGGACACGGTGGACGTGGCCTCGGCCAAGCAGGACCTCGATGCGCTGGACCAGCTGCGCCCGCTGTTGGATCGTCTGCGTCGGCTGTCCGAACGCGGCAACGACACCGAGATCGCCCTGGGCAGCGACGTGATGGACGTGGCTCTCAAGGGCTACCAGCTGCTGCGCGTGGCAGGCAAGCAGCAGGGCCTTGACGGTGTCGCCAAGGAGCTGGGCCTGCGCTGGGCCAGGAAGAGCCGCAAGACCGAAGAAGCCGAGCCGGAGCCGAGCGCGGCCTGAGCAAGGGCAACGGGCGTGATCAGGCGCCCTTCGCCGTCACATTCCAAACCTCCGATCAATCCTTGGCCGCCCACCTGGGCGGCTTTTCTTTTGCCCGGTTGCCGGCTGGCCCTAGCAATCGGCACGGCTCGGGGAGGTGCGGGCCGCTCGGCAGACGCCGGGGCCGCGGTGCCCGGATCGTTTCAGGCGCTACGGGTATGCCTGCCCGGGGCTCGGGAGAGTATCTGAGCTGTTCCGTTGAACAAATTTTGTCCAACGGAAAGTGTTTGATTCATTCCGTTGGACAAAATTTCATCATCGATGAGCGTCTGATTCATTCCGTTGGACAAAATTTGATCAACGATGAGTGCTGGATTCATTCGGTTGGACAAATTTTCATCAACGGAGAGCATCTGATTTATTCCGTTGGACAAATTTTCGCCATCGATGAGTGTTTGATTCATTCCGTTGGACAAAATTTGTCCAACGGAAGGCAAAAAAGACTCTCCGGAACAGAGAAACGATCCAACCTGGTGCAAAGGAGCCAGGGCAGGGGAGCGGTGCCGCTTCCGGCCCGCCCAGGATCAGTCGGCCTGCACCCACTGCGCACTGCCGGGCCCCCGCCAATGGCCGTCGAGCCTGATGTGTCCGTGGCCTTCCGGCCAGGCCTGCACGGGCGCAGGCTCGGCCAGGTAGCGCGTGCGGTCGCCCATGAAGCGCAGCTGCACTTCCAGGTCGGTGGCGGCTTGGTCAATGTCGTCGATCGCCGCCTTCTGGTAGGGGAACACCTCCAGCTTCCGGTGCTGCCGTTCGCCGTCCACGGTGAAGGCCGCGGTGACCCGTATGAGGTAGTTGCCGCGGTTCTCCAGGCGCAGGCTCAGCGCTGTGTCCGGATCGGGGGCCTCGCATTCAGTCATGGCGTGCTTCCTGCTGCCTGTCGGGGGATGGGGCGACAGTGGACCATCGCAGCAGGCGGGGGGAGTGCCCAAAGATGGGTGAGGAATGGGCCAATCGCAGCGCCGCATCCATACGCCGGCGACCGGTACGGCAACGCATGCGCCCGCGTATCAGCGCATAGGTGCAGTGCATTGATGCGTGCGACACCACGGGCGCGGCCGTACTGGCCCGCGCCCGGTGATGCGGCGCGGAATCAGGCCGGCTTGTACTGCCAGTCCGGGCCCGGGACGGTGTTGATCATCCAGGGGATCCCGAATTTGTCGACGCAGCCGCCAAAGCCGGGGGACCAGAAGGTCTCGGCGAACGGCATGGTCTGCCTGCCGCCCTCGGACAGCTGCTCGAACCAGCGGCGGGCCTGCCCGACGTCGTCGGTGTGCAGGGTGACGTCGAAACCGTTCTTGGGCTTGTCGACGTTGGGCGCCCACTGCACGTCCATGTCCGCGCCCATCAGCGACTGGTCGCCCACGTCCAGCCAGGCGTGCATCAGCCAGTCCTTGTAGCGCTCGTCCACCGGCATCTCGTCGCCGGGGGCCGCGGAGTAGGGCACCGATGCGGTGATCTTGCCGCCCAGGACCTTTGCATAGAACTCGAACGCCTCGCGGCACTGCCCCTGGAAGCTGAGGCTGGTCACGATCTTCATACGTCTCCTCCTTGGTGGTGGCCGCCCGGGCCATGCCGGGCGGGTGTGCTCGACTCACGGCCTTACGACGGGTGGGGAGGGGGTGGATCGACATGGTTCGGCGGCGGCGTCGCCAACTCTTCCGGGCCGCGTACACGGCTGGACGCCCCGGCGCGGGTGGTGTTGGCGGATCGCCGCAGGGGGGCAAGAAGACGATGGCTTAGCATCGCACCATCCCACCGCGAGGTGAGCGGCCATGTCCCGCTACTACGAACTGTCCGAGGACTACCTCCACGACCACGGCATCATCCGCGGGCCGAAGCTGCCCGACCGCAGCGTCATGGCTGGCGAGGCCGTCGACGGTGGCTTGTTGCCCGAGCTGAGGTTCGAGGTCAACGTGCCGGACGGGGAGCCGTGCCCGCACTTCATGACCGGCGGGACGGTGGTCGCCAGCGACACCCTGGTGGCGGTCCTGCGCGGCGCGGGCGTGGACAACTTCCAGTGCTTCCCGGTGCGGCTGGTCAATCCGGAGACGGGCAGGGAGTGGCCGGGGTACCAGCTGTTCAACGTGCTGGGGGTTGGCAGCCTTCCGGGCACGGGAACCACTGGGGCCGACGCCGGGGCGAGCGATCCGGCAGGACTGCACATGTTCCGCCTGGCCGGCAGCCTGGCGACCCTGGTGGTGGACGAGGTGGTGCGTGATGCGCTGGTCGCCCACCGCCCGCCCGAGGGCTGGGGGATCCTGCTCGAAGAGCTGGGATGACGTTCGTCGGCGCCCTGCCGCCTTCGGGCGGCGTGGGGTGCCCACCACCTGGCGTCAACGTGCCGCCGGGTTAGTCTCGGGCCCATCCATCTGATGAGCAGGGACATTCCATGCAGCAATCCCCCGGACGTCTTCCGCTGGCGTTCCCGCTGGTCCTGGTCCTGGCCCTCGTGGTCGTGGCCTGTGCGACGCCGCGCGGGCAGACCGGGTCCGCCGGGCAGAACGTGGCCATCGCCGGCACCGTGGCGAGCATCAATACCCAGCCGTGGGCCTACGACGGGCACGCGGTGGTGGAGGTGGACGTGCCGGACCGCGGCCGGGTGGCGGTGCAGCTGCCGGCGCGCTGGAACCTGTGCAAGGCGCAGCCGGTGGACGTGGAGGCGCTGCAGGTTGGCATGCGGGTGCAGGCGGTGGGCGCACTTGAGCAGGCAGAGCAGGTGACGCTGACGGTGTGCGCGGATGCGGCGCATGGGTTGGCGCCAATTTGAGTGGGTGCTGATAGCTGGGCTGCTAGAGATTGAGTGGCCTCAAAGCTCAAGACTCAGCCTGATTGAGGCCTTAGCACCGACCCTTTACGCCGCCCCGCGACCCCGCGACCCCGCGCCCCGCGCCCTGCGCGCCGCGCGCCGCGGGCCCTGCGCGGCCCGCGTCAGCGAAGCGGGCATCTCATCCCCTGGAAGGTCTAGCCATGACGATTCGGGCAGTCGCTGCAGCGGTGGGACGGGCTAGGATGCGCAGCTTGGGGATCCATGGGGCAGGGAATGCAGCTGCGTAGGGACATAACGTGGGTAGCCGTGGTCGTCCTGGCCCTGGGCGCGATCCTGGGTGCCGAATTGGGCGGGGACTGGTGGTGGCTGCATTACCTATGCAAGCCGCTGACCATGCTGGCGATCATCTCGACGGTCGCTCAAGCCGGTGCGGCCGTGGGGCGCTACAGGACGCTGGTGCTGGTGGGCATGCTCTGCTCGCTGGCGGGCGACGTGTTCCTGATGCTGCCGCAGGACCTGTTCGTGCCGGGGCTGCTGGCCTTCCTGGTGGCGCATCTGTTCTATATCGCCGCGTTCTTCCCGGGCGCGACGCCGAAGGGGCGACTGCTGGCCATCCTGGGTTATGTGATCGCCGCGGCGGGTAGCGTGACCCTGCTGTTGCCCAAGGTGCCGGCGCCGCTGCAGATCCCCGTGGTGGCCTATGGCTTCGTCCTGGTCCTGATGGCGGGCCTGGCGGCTGCACGTGCCGCTGCCTTGCGGCGCGATCCGGCGCTGGCCGCTCCGACCCGCATGGCCGCACTGGGCGCGTTCCTGTTCGTCATCAGCGACAACGTGCTGGCCTGGGACCGCTTCGGCCATGACGTGCCACGGGCGATGCTGCTGATCCTTGCCACGTACTTCGGGGCGCAGTCGTGCATCGCGCGGTCGGTGGTGCTAATGGGTAGGCGATAACGATAAGAGGTTGCTTCGCTGGATGGCTAGCCGGGTCGCTTCCTGGTGGCGTAGAGCGCTAGGTCCTGATCCGTAATGCTAGCGGCAGGAACAAGCTCGTAATGCTCTTCCGAAACCACTCGGATCTCGCCGTCCTGTAGCGCAAGTTCGAACATGGCGATCTTATTGGCGGTAATGAACTGGGCCGAGACCGGTCGACAACGAAGGGCAGGGAACTTCTGTTCGCAGCAGGCGATATCTTGCTCTGTCTGTTGCCGGCCATGCTTATCCCTACCCCCTTTCGCTTGCACCGGGACAACATACTGGCATCCATTTCGGTCCAGTCCGACATAGAGCTCATCGACTTCGATCTGTCCGATGCCACGAACCGTAGTTCTAAGGTGGTTCTGCAGAGAGGACGCTGTTATCCCCAGAAAGATATCGATTAGCCGGTTGTAACGCACTTTGGCTAGCAGTGCTTGCTCGTCTCCCAAGGCGTAGGCCGAAATGATTTCTGGTGTTGCATCCGGAATCTTCACAACCAGTTGGTTATCTCGAGGGCTGATCGAAAGTGGCTTGACCTGCTTAAACTCGTACTTACCCTTCCCGATGCTGTAGATACCCCATTCATAGCCGGGAGCCGCGGTTTCAGCGATAGACTCGGGCAGCGAACTCCGATACTTGAAGGAATAGATCGGGTCACCGAGATTCTTCGGCAGTTCGATATTCCGCTCCTTCGCTGCCGCCACGAATTCGTCCCGCTCAAAGCGAACGCGTTGATCTCCAGGCGTGTAGTGCTTGCGAAAAACTTCCGCAATGATCTCCGTATACCGATTCGGCTTGACTGGCTTTGCCATGGTTCCTCTATTCAATGTAGGCAGGTGCCTTTTAGGGTTCTGATAGGAGCTTCTGGAGCCTATTCGCCAACTCCTCCGGTCGCTTCAGCTCGCACTCCCACACCACGATAGTCTTCCACCCCAAGCTCGAAAGCTGCCGGCGCTGTCGGCGATCCCGCCGCCGATTGACTGCGATCTTATCCGCCCAGTAATCCGTACGTGACTTCGGCATCTTTGTGCGCTTGCAGTAATGACCGTGCCAAAAACAACCGTTCACGAAGATGGCCGCGGAGTACCGCGGCAAGACTATGTCGGGCGTTCCTGGAAGATCCCGGCGATGGAGGCGAAACCGGTACCCCATCCGATGGAGCGGGGCTCGAACCGCCACCTCCGGCTTCGTGTGCTCCCCACGGATTCGAGACATCAACCAGCTTCGGCGCTCGGGACTCAGCCGGTCCATGCCCTAGCCTCTGTCGCAGGATCTGAGACAACGAGGAGGATCATAGCGCACCTCCTCGCGGCGCTTCCCTATAGCGAGGCAAGGCATCTTCCGATCGACGGCGCGCCGAAGGGCGCCTATACTTAGCAGCATGAGCAGACCTCTTGGAATCGATCTTTTTGCTGGCGCTGGCGGGCTCAGTTTGGGCTTTGAGCAGGCGGGCTTCGACGTTGTGGCCGCTGTCGAGATCGACCCGGTGCACGCTGCGGTTCACGCCTACAATTTCCCCCATTGTGCCGTCTTGCCCCGGTCGGTAACCGACCTCACCGCGCAGCACATTCGGGACGCTGCTGGCATCGGCACGCGGAAGGTGGATGTGGTGTTCGGTGGAGCGCCCTGCCAGGGGTTCTCATTGATTGGACAGCGCGCTCTCGACGATCCCCGTAATGCCCTGGTCAAAGACTTCGTCCGTCTCGTCCGTGAGTTGGACGCCGACTACTTCGTCTTTGAGAATGTCAAGGGGCTAACGATGGGGAAGCACCGCAAATTTTTGGATGAACTGATTCAGGAATTTGAGTCCGCCGGCTACGAGGTAGTCAGAGACTGGAAGGTGCTGAACGCTTATGAGTATGGGGTGCCCCAGGACCGGCAGCGACTGTTCCTTTTGGGTTGTAAGCAGGGGCTACGCGTACCTGTATATCCCGGCGCGATTACCTCCAGGCCCGGTGCGGTAGGGGCTGACCTCCCGAGCGCACCAACTTGCCAGGACGCGCTCGGAGACCTGCCCGATGCGGAGCGGTATGTGCGACTGATATCGAGCGACGAAGTCGAAGTGAAGAACTTTGGAAAGCCCAGCGCTTTCGCCAAGCTGATGAGGTGCGAAGACTCGGAAGGCTGGGCCTACGGCTACCGTCGCAAGTGGAATCCACACCTGCTTACCTCGAGCATGAGGTCGGAGCACACTGAGATCTCTCGTCGGCGCTTCGCTTTGACGTCTCCTGGTGAAATTGAACCTATCTCTCGGTTCTTTAAGCTACCCCCAGGTGGATTGAGCAATACGCTGCGTGCCGGTACCGATTCCGCGCGCGGCGCGTTCACCAGTCCCCGTCCCATTCACTACAAGTGGAATCGTTGCGTGACTGTGCGGGAGATGGCGCGATTGCATGGCTTCCCCGATTGGTTCCGGTTCAATGAGACGAAGTGGCACGGCGCACGACAGATCGGCAATGCCGTACCGCCTCCATTGGGACGTGCGGTAGCTGCCCAGGTCATGAATGCCATGGGGATCACACCGAAACGCCCTGCGAAGCAGATCGAACTTGGGAATGTGGACTTGCTCAAGATGAGCCTCGCCCAGGCGGCTTCTTTCTGGGGGATCGCGAATCCCATCGGGCAGCGCGACCGGAAAAGCGGGGCTAAGAAGCGTAAGCAGGAGCCTAGGGACCCGGCGCAGGGACGTATTGAGCTTGGTACTGCAAGCTAACCGAGATCCCGCAAGCCCAATCCGAACCCCTCTCGATGGCGCGCTACCGCTGATCTTAGCCGGGGCCTTACGGCTTGCCGCTCAACCGGGCATTGGGTCTCACTCCCAGAGCACCTCTTCAGGTCGGCGACTGCTTACCTGCGCCTCGTAGTCTGCATCGACATGCTCGAGATACTCCTCGACACTGGGCAGACCCGAGGCGAGCTTCAGCTTGACGACTTCGTTGGCTAGGTTGGTGCCATTGAGTAGCAGCACTGGGTACTGGTCGTCGTAGATCTCGCGCTGAACGTGTTCTGAGAAGAAGGATGTAGTCACGTAAGCCCCAACCCATCCGCGTCGCAGTCGTGCGACGGTCCTGGCGATGTGCACACCGTTCGTTGGCGTGTCGATCTTCTCGCACTTGGCCTGCCCAAGGACGACTAGCTTGGTGCTCGAAAGGCCCTCACCGATATCGATGCGTCCGACGAAGTCCAGCCCGCCGTCGCCCGTGCCACGGGTGAGCCAGCCGCGCCGGTAACTGGCGCCGGTTCCACGAATCATCGATTCACAGGCCAAGCTCGCCAGGGCTTCGAAGCGATGGCGACGGTGTTCGTAGAACTGGTAGATGGTTCTTAGCGTCTTGCCGGTGTCGGAGGTTGCCGAAGCGACTTGGTCGCGCTTTGGGAGGATGTGGTATCGCGTGACTCGACGCCGAACCCGCTCGATCTCGGGACTTCCGAACTTGACCCACGCCTGCCATGACTTGGGGGCCATCGCATTGGCGATAGGAGCCGCGAGGGTTGGGTCGCGACGATCGCGGATCCAAAGCATGGCCAAGCTCTCGTCTTCTTCCGTCAACGAGAGAATCGCCAGGTCAAAAAGGTAGTTGGTGAAGAAGCCGCCGTTCTTCTCCGAGAACTGGGTGACCCGCTTGGCGCCAACGATCAGTCCAAGACCGGCGAATTCCTTAAGTCCCTTCTGTGTAGAGCGAAACAAGAGCATGGGGGCCGCGCGTTCGCGTTTCGCGCGATCTGGAGAGGTATGGAGCTCGAACTGACGTAGCAAGGTCCGATTGCCATTGGCCAATCCAGGATCGACGTCGGGTGTCTTGTTGTCGCCGAAGTACCGCGCGAATCCCTCGTCAGGGGCCAAGGTGTCGTGCCAGGGGTTCTCTATCGATCCGCGCTTATGCACGCTGCTCTGCAGAAGGACTGCCGCTAGTCGCTCCCCGTCGACCGCGCGCGTCGCGCTTGGGGAGTTGATGCCTTTCTCGAGCTGGAGGCTCGCCAAGCCCGGAACCGACACAATATGGTGGAAGTTGGGAATGCCATCCACCGTCGGAAGATCGGGCAGGGCAGGCCTCGGGTATCGATAGACCTCCCCCATGCGGAACCGCTTGATCGCCTCTTCCCCTGTTGCCATGCGCCCCTCCCCGGCTGCGGTTGGATCTGTGACCAGGGTAACCCGCACATGGCCAGGTTTTCAGCCGTCACTGAAGCTGATGGTGCCTTTCAATGGTCCAGGGGAAACAGCTATTTCCAGCCTGGATGCTCGCCGGCCTGCCCGATCCAGCTCGCAACCGTCGTGGCTTTGGCCTCTTCAAGCGACCTGACTTTGACGTAGCGCGAGCCTTCGCCCAGCGGCGGAGGCGGGTCGAACTTCGCCCCGGCGAAGAACACCACGTTGACCGAGACGTCGTAGGCCACCAGCTCGATCACCCATCCCTTGTCGGGCAGGCCGTAGTAAGCCTTCTTCCATTTCAGTGCGTAGCTGGCCTCGGGCAGGGCTTTGCGGATCTGGCCGTCGAGGTGGGCCAGGATCGGCTGCAGGTCTGGCATGGTGCTCTTGATCCACGCCGCGATCGGGGCATGGTCGTCGCTCGGCTCGGGCGGCTTGCGGGTGCTCTTGGGTTGCATGGTGGCCACGGCACTCCTCCATTGCAGATGCACGCGTGATGCTAGCGCGCTGCATGCGGTGGTGCAGGAGGGCATTCCGACCAGGGCCGTGAACCCTGCAGGGCCAGTGCAGGGTGCGGTGGCGGCGTCGGATCGGCGCCGGCAGCTTCTCCAGCACTGGGTGTGCGCTGTAATTCTGTCCGCGGGCGCGGCGTGGCTGCGGTCAGCTCTATGCGTGCGGTTCCATGAGTCCGCAGGCCAGGTGCACATCCGCACACTCGCGGGCGAACCCGGTGGTGCGTCATGCGGGCCAGGCAGGCCGCGCAAGCGCATCGGCAACTGTCATACGCACGTCGTGCCGCGTGCACGCGGAAGTAATGGTCCGGTAACGCTTCGTTGAAAGAATTCCCGCGCTCTCCGCAAGGCCAGTCCTGATGGAGGCGGGGACGCTGCATTGTTTTTCCGGAATGGGGCCAACGAAGCTGTGCTGACGCGAACCGGGTTCTCCTTGCTGCTTGCGCTGGGTCTTTGCTTTCCGATGCATGAGGCGCCGGGCGCGCCGCTGCCGCCACCGCTTGGACAGCACGCCGGTCCCTGGGCGTCCGGCCACGTGCAGGGCATCGCGGTGGATGTGCAGGGGGGATACATCTACTACTCCTTCACCAACCTGCTGGCGCGGTACGACTTCAGTGGCAAGCTGGTCGGGACGCTGCAGGGGTGGAAGGGACACCTTGGCGACCTGGATTTCAATCCGGCGGACGGATGCATCTACGGGTCGCTGGAGTACAAGAAGGACAACGCGTTCTACATCGCGGTGATCGATGGCGATCGCATCGACCGTGTCGGCATCGATGCGTTGGCGAGCGGGATCATCGGTACGGTCCATCTGCCGGAGGTCGCGCGGGACTTCGTGGCCGATGCGCATGGCCAGGCAAGCGGCGAGCCGGAGGGGGCACCGCCACCGCACCGGTACGGGACCTCCGGTATCGACGGGGTCGGCTTCGGCCCGCGGTTCGGGAACGCGGCTGGCCCGCACTATCTGACCGTCGGCTATGGCGTGTTCTCCGACACCGCGCGCCCGGACAACGACCACCAGGTCCTGCTGCAGTACGACGTGCGCGACTGGGCGCGCTACGTCCGTCCACTGGACGAGCGCCGGCCGCATTACAGCGGGCCGGCGGCCGCGCACGGCAAGTACTTCGTGCGCACCGGCAACACCACCTACGGGATCCAGAACTTGGCCTACGACCCCGGCCTGCAGCGCTGGTTCCTCGGCACGTACCGCGGGCGCAAGGACGGGCTACCCAACTACACGCTGTTCGCGGTGGACGCCTCCGCGGTCCCACGCGCAGGTGAGCTTGCCGGCGTGCCCGGTCCCGGCGGCGAGGGGCAGGCGCGCGGCCTGCTCCTGCCGCTGGCGGCGGACGGACTGTCGGACGCCGCGACCGGCATCCGCGGCTGGCACCAGAAGGCGGACGTTGGCTTCCAGCCCATCGGCCATGGCCTGTTCTACCTGGCGCGCGATTCCGCCCGGGAGGGGAAGCAGGCGGCGGAGCTGACCCTCATGCGCTGGACCGGCGATGCCAGACAGCCGTTCGCGCCTGCCACGCAGGACGCATCTGCTTCCTTCCTCTCCCATACCGGAAACTGAAATGCACCAGCTCAGGAAGTCGGCGCTCTCCGGCGCCGTCGCGTTGGCCCTGCTCGCGCCCCTGCACGTGTCGGCCCAGGCGCCGTCCGTGCCAGCCCAGAACCAGGACACCGGCGGCATCCGCGGACGCGTCCTCAACACTGCCACCGGCGAGTACGTGCGCAATGCCGAGATCCGGGTCCAGGGCACGGGCATCGTCGTGTACTCGGAGGAGGGCGGCCTGTTCCGGATCAGCGGCGTGCCGGCTGGCCAGGCGACACTGACCGTGCGCTATACCGGCCTCAACGATGCGTCCCGGACCGCGACGGTCACGGCGGGACAGGTGGCCAGCCTGGACATCGCGCTGGAGGCACCGTCGTATACGGGTACCCGAGCGGGCGACGCCACCGAGCTGGACGCGGTGCGCGTGGTGGGCAGCTTCACCGGCCAGGACATCGCGATCATGGAGCGCCGTGCCGCCATGAACGCCAAGAACGTGGTGCCGGCGGACACCTACGGCGCCCTGACCATGGGCGATGTCGGCGAGTTCATGAAGTCCATGCCGGGCATCTCGCTGGACTACACCGAGGTCGATGCCACGGCGGTGCGCATCGGCGGCCTGGACCCGAAGTATTCGACCTTCACCCTGGATGGCGGCCGCATGGCCACGGCCACGTCGAACAACAACAGCGGCCGCCAGAACTCGTTCGAGCAGATGTCGGTGACCGGCATCGAGTCGATCGAGCTCAACAATACGCTCACAGCGAGCATGGATGCGGATGCCCCGGCCGGCAACATCAACCTGCGCAGCAAGTACGCCTTCGACCGCACCAGGCGCGACTTCGTGTTCCAGCTTGGCGCGGTGGCCAGCTCGGACTCGAAGTTCTTCTCGCGGCAGTACTTCCCCGACGATCGCAAGCACGCCACGGTCTATCCGTCCGGCCAGATCGGCTATGCCGACGTGTACATGGACGGGCGCTTCGGCGTGGCGTTCAACGCCAGCTACAACGCGAACTACGTGCAGCAGGAGCGCATCCAGACCGACTGGGCCTACTACGCGGACGGACGCGTGCTGCCGTACCGGCTCATGTGGCGCCCGGGCCCGAAGATGACCAGCCGCACCGCGGCCAACCTCAGCACCGACTTCCGGATCAACGACGAGTGGACCGCCTCGCTGCGCAGCGCCTACTCGTTGTACGACGTGGAGTACTTCAACCAGTACACCTACCTGTACCTGGGCACCACCACGACCAGCTACGCCACGCCGGACTCCACGCCCACCCACCTGGTGGTCAACCCGGTAGGCACCGGCGGCTCGAGCCCGCGCCTGCGTACCGAGTATTCCCACCGCTACGCGGCCACCCCGACCATCACCCTGGCGCCCAAGCTGGAGTTCAAGGGCGAGACCCTGGACGTGGCGCTGCGGGGCAACTACTCCACCTCCGAGTTCAACTTCCGCGACAGCAGCGAGGGCTTCTTCCAGCGGACCGACAGCTGGCTGACCCGGCTGGGCTTCACCGCCGAGCGCGCGTCGGAAGGCTCCCAGGCCTGGTACCTGCAGCAGACCGCGGGCCGCGACTGGAGCAACCCGGCCAACTGGAACCTGGACGACGACATCGGCAACAACGTCCGCAACAACGAGTCCGACGCGCGCAACCGCCAGACCGGGCTCAACCTGGACGTGAAGAAGGAGCTGGAGTTCGGCGGCCATCCGTTCACCCTGCTTACCGGCCTGGGCACCCGCACCAACGACTGGGAGACCGACGAGAGCCACTACCAGCAGTACCAGTACGTCGGCCCCAATGGCGACCTGACCCAGCGCGATCCGGCCGCCGCGGTCCCGTGGACGGAGCACTACCAGTTCGGCTTCCTCAACCTGGATGCCGGCAACGTCGACTCCCAGGGCTGGCGTGCCGACAACAACTACGCCATGTACGAGATCTACAAGGCGCATCCGGACTGGTTCGTGCCCGACACCGTGGGCAACCTCAAGCGCGTCTTTGACAACAACAAGCGCGTGCGCGAGACGGTCAACGCGGCCTACGTCGAGGGCCAGACACGCTGGGGGGACGCGCGTTTCGACCTGGGCCTGCGTTACGAGCAGACTGAAACCGAGGCGCGCACGGCCGTGATCCGGCCGGCCAGCGAGGTCGAGGCGGCCGGGCTGTCGACCTCGACGGTGGAGGGGCTCTGCTACCAGTACCACTGCGTGGATGGCAAGCCGACCTATTCGACCCGCAAGGGCCGGTACGAGGACTTCTTCCTCAGCGGCGGCGTGAAGTACGACTTCAGCGAGCGCCTGGTGGGCCAGCTGGCCTTCAGCGATTCGATCCTGCGCCCGGACTACGGCAACCTCGGCGGCATCGTCAGCATCAACGACGACACCATGATCGTCACCGTGCCCAACTCCAGGCTCAGGCCGGAGCACTCGACCAAGTACTTCGCCGGACTGCAGTACTACTTCGAGCCGGCCGGCGTGCTCGGTGCTTCGTACTACCGGCTGGACATCGAGGACATGCAGGCCACCGGGTTCACGGTCAACCCGGAGGACGTGGGCTTCGACCCGGAGGAGTACGCCGGCTACGAGTTCCGCAGCGCCCGCAACGTGCCGGGGACCAGCACCAACGAGGGCCTGATCCTGGAGTACAGCCAGCAGCTGGCGTTCCTGCCTGGCGCCCTGAAGGGACTGAGCCTGCGCGGCTCCTACACCCGCATCCGACCGGACGGCGAGCGCGTCAACCTGCCCGAAGAAGTGGCCAACTGGGGGCTCGGCTACCGGTATGGGCGGCTCGATATCCAGGTCAACGGCAACTACCAGTCCGACTACCGCGTCAGCGGCCTGAGCAACACCCCGACCACGGCCAACAACGGCGTGCTGTACCGCGCCGCACGGCAGATGTGGAACCTCAGCGTCAACTGGAAGCTGTCGGAGAACTTCGACCTGCAGCTGGCCGGCCGCAACGTGTTCGACGAGCCGGACGTCATCTATTCCAACGTGCGCAGCCGTGTGCAGCGTTACGACAGGTACGGCTCGATGTGGAACATCGGCATCCGCGGACGCTTCTAGGCAACCGGCACAGCAGCCATGGCGTCCCGGCGGGGCCGCCATGCCACGACCAGAGACAAGGGGGCAGGGATGGGCATCGATATCGAACGGCGCCGGCTGGTGCTGGCGGGCGGCCTCGGCGTGGGTGCGCTGTTGCTGCCGGGCGGAAAGGCGCTGGCGGCCGAGCTGCTGGGCGCCAGGGGGTTCACCCACAGCGTCGCCAGCGGCGAGCCCGGCGCGGACAGCATGCTGCTGTGGACGCGCTACGTGCCGGCGGCCGGCGGGGATGAAGTGCAGCTGCAGGCCGAGGTCGCGCTGGACCATGGGTTCAGCCGGGTGGTCGCGGGCGGCACGGTCCGCACCGGCGCCTACCGTGACTGGACGGCCAAGCTGACCGTCACCGGCCTGGCGCCGGGCACCACCCACTGGTACCGCTTCATCGCACCGGATGGCGCGCGTTCCCCCGTGGGGCGCATGCGCACGCTGCCGGATGGCCCGGTGGCGCGCTTCGGGCTGGCGGTGTTCTCCTGTTCCAACCTGCCCAATGGCTGGTTCAACGCCTATGCGCACGCGGCCCAGCGCGAGGACCTGGACCTGTGGCTGCACGTGGGCGACTACATCTACGAGTACGGGATCGGTTCCTACCGCGAACACGACCGCATCCCCGGGCGCATCCTCATGCCTGCGCATGAGCGGGAGATGGTGTCGCTGCTGGACTACCGCCTGCGCTTCGCCTGCTACCGTGCCGATCCGGACCTGCAGAAGCTGCACCAGGACGCGGCCATGGTGGCGCTGTGGGACGACCACGAGATCACCAACGACAGCTGGGAGGGGGGCGCGCAGAACCACCAGCCGGCGACCGAGGGCGACTGGAACACCCGCCGTGCCGCGGCGGTGCAGGCGTACCGCGAGTGGATGCCGGTCTCGGAGGAACCATGGAAGGCCTACCGCATCGGCACCCTGGCCACGCTCTACCGGACCGAATCACGCCTGACCGGGCGCACCCGGCCGCTGTATCCGGAGCTGGACCAGGCCCATCGCGCCGGCAACCCGGGCCCGGCGCTGGAGGCGTTCCGCGACGGGACGTGGCAGGACCCATCGGCAAGCATGCTTGGATGGGAGCAGGAGGCCTGGCTGGCCGACACCATGCAGCGCGAGGCGCGGGTGACTGCGTGGCAGCTCGTGGGCATGGCGACGATCATGGGACGCACGTTGATGCCGGAGGAGATGCCCGGCTGGTTGCGCCCGGAGGCAAGCGAGCGCACCCGCGAGGCGTTCCGCCGGAACGTGTACGCATCGCGGCTGGGGGTGCCGATGTGGATGGACCGCTGGGACGGCTATCCGGCGGCGCGCTCGCGCCTGCTGCAGGCGGCGCAGCGTGCCGATGCCGACCTGGTGATGCTGTCCGGCGACAGCCACAACGCCTGGGCGTACTCGCTGGTGGAGGACGGCCGGCCTGCAGGCGTGGAGTTCGCCGGACAGGCGGTGACCTCGCGCGGCATGGAGGGCAACCTGGCGGCCGATCCGCGGGACGTGGCGCAGGCGTTCATCAAGGCCAACCCGGAACTGGCCTGGGCCGATACCAGCCAGCGCGGCTACATGATGATCGAGGTCAGGGCCGCGCAGGTGACCGGGCAATGGGTGTTCATGCAGGACATCAAGCGCCGCACCACCGCGCTGGCCGGCACCCACCACATGAAGGTGGCCCGGGGCCGGCGCCGCTTCGCCTAGCGCCGCACCGGTAAACCCTGCAGCCGTGCTGACGCCGGCTTCGCGCAGGCGCCGGCAGGGTGCGAACGGTTCCCGAGGGAGGCGATGCCATGCAACTCGAAGGTTCCTGCCACTGCGGCAATGTCCGTTTCCGCTGCGAGGCCTATGCGCCGGTGCCGTTCCTGCAGTGCTACTGCTCGATCTGCCGCAAGACCGCCGGCGGCAGCGGCAGTGCGATCAACCTCGGCGCCCGCGCCGACACGCTCGAGGTGGAGGGGCGCGAGCACCTGGGCGTGTACCAGGCGAAGATCCGCGAGGACGATGGTGGCTGCCGCATAAGCTCGGCGCGGCGGCATTTCTGCACCGACTGCGGCAGCGCGCTGTGGCTGTTCAGTCCGGAGTGGCCGGACCTGGTGCACCCGCATGCCTCGGCCATCGACACGCCGCTGCCGCAGCCGCCGGAGCGGGTGCACATGCTGCTGGGCTCGAAGGCCAACTGGGTGCTGGTGCCGAACGGGCCGGACGACGTGCAGCTGGAGGGATTCCCGAATGAATCGCTGGAGCAATGGCACCGTCGCCATGGGCTGCTGCAGGAGTAGTGCCCGCGCACCGCGTAGCGGCCTGGCGCGGAGCTACTTCTGGCGCGGCATTTCCAGGTTGCTGCCGGCCTCGTGCTGGCCCGCGCGCAGCTGGCGCACGCGCTCGACCAGGGCGCGGGCGGCGTTGCGGGTTTCCTCCAGCAGGGCGTGGTCGCCGTCCAGCGCCTGGTGGCTGGTGGCGTAGGGCTCGTAGTAGCCGACGTAGCGGTCCACCTGCGAGGGGGCGCCGGCATCAACCAGGCCCATGCCGCGCAGCCAGTCGGCCAGGATGTGGCGCACGCCCCGGGTGCCCTCGGCATCGCCATGCACCACCACCGAGAACGCGCGTCCGGCCAGGTGCTGCGGATAGACCCAGCCGGCCAGCTCGATCGCCTTGGCGCGTCCGGCGTCCTTGCCCGAGGTCGAGGTGGGATCGGGATTGCCGCCGTCGGCGCAGACCAGGCGGTCCATCATCAGCTTCAGCGGCGAGGTCGGGCTGTTCCAGTGCACCGGGGTCACGATCATCACCCCGTGGGCTTCGGCCCAGCGCGGGTAGATCCCGTTCATCCAGTCGTGGTGCTGGCCCAGGCCGTGGTTGGGGTAGCACGAGCACGGCCAGTGGCACAGCGGCATGGCGGTGGAGACGCAACCCTTGCAGGGATGGATCTTGCGGCCGTACTCGGAGGTGGTGCGGTTGAGCTCCAGTACGTCGCAGGTGGCGCCGGCGGCGGTGGCCGCCTCGTGCGCGGCCTCCAGCAGGCGCCAGGTCTTGGACATCTCGCCGGGGCAGGTGTGCTCGCTGCGCGGCGAGGCGCAGACCAGCAGCAGGCGGTCGGGCGCGGCGGGATCGCGCTGGCGCTGTTCGGCGGCGCGGATGGCATCGCGTGCGGCACGCCATTCGTCGGACAGGTCGTAGTCCGGATCGGCGAATCCGGGGCCGGCCTTGTGCGTGCGCGGGGCCTTGCGACCTTCCTGGTAAGCCTCCCAGGCGATCGCGGCGAGCCGGTCGATGGCCTCGCGCTGGCCGTCGAAGGCCGGGTCGATGAAGGCCAGCCGGTAGCGCCGTTCGAACTCTTCCCGCGGAAGCTTGGCATCGGGCTGCCCCTTGCGGGGCGCGGGAACGGTTCCGTGGTCTGGCATGGGCTGGCTCTAGGGCAGGTGCCCCGACGATGCCTGCCGCGTGGTGAAACGGCCGTGGCGGGATGCCGTGTTGTCAGCGCGGGCCGCGGCCGGGCATGCTGGGCCCGGGGAGCCATGGCTGGCATCGGGGGAACGATGGGCGGGGAAAGGATCCGGAATGCCGGCCGGGGCCTGCTGTGCGCGGCACTGCTGGCGCCGGTGGCGCTGGCCGCGGGCAAGCGCCACGGGACGGTCGAGGACCTGCTGGTCCATGGCGCGGTGGAAGGCCGCAGCCTCGGCGAGTGGACTGCGCAGTGGTGGCGCTGGGCGTTCTCGCAGCCGGTGGCGCCGTACCTGGATCCGGATGGCAGCTGGTGCGCGATGGGGCAGGAGGGGCCGGTGTGGTTCCTCGCCGGGACCAATGGCCAGTTCACGCCGAAGCGCCATTGCGTGGTGCCGGAAGGCAAGTACCTGCTGGTGCCGATCATCAACATGTCCATGCGCCGGTCGAAGCTGACCAGGGCGGGCTGCAGGGAGATGCAGGAGTCCGTCGCGGTCAACAACAACCACCTGGCCAGCGCGGTGGTGATGGTCAACGGCCAGCTGCTGCGCGATGCCCGCCGCCAGCGGGTACGCAGCGACGGCTGCTTCCAGTTCGATCCCGAGGACGCGGCCTCGACGTGGATGGCCGCCGACGGCTACTGGCTGATGCTCAAGCCGCTGCCGCGTGGCCGCCACACGATCTCGGTCGGTGCCAACTACGGCGCGCCGGGCGATGAGGGCTACGGCAGCTTCCAGCAGACCTTTGAGTACCAGCTGGACGTGGGCGGGCACACGCTGCTCAGCGATGCCGGCAGTGCGCAGCCAGTCACGGCCTTGCGCTGACCTTGCGATCCCCCCGCCACCCCTTGCGTGCATGGCCGCGCGCCTTCACATACGCTTCCGCCAACCCCCGACGAATCCGCCCGATGCCCCTGATCCGTACTCCACTGCTGGCACTGGCCATGGCCCTGGGCACCTTCGCCGTGCCAGCGCTGGCGGACGAGGTGACGCCGGCCGCCGCGCCTGTCGCCGTGGAGACAGGCGACGTAACCCCGGGTACGGCCACGACTGCGGAAGTGGCGACCGGGGCGGCGCCGGCCGTCGAACCAGTCGTCGAACCGGTCGCGGAGCCGGCCGAAGCGGCCGAACGAGCCGCGCCGGCTCGCGACGAAGCGAACTACCGCTTCGAATACGTGTACGTGAAGCCGGAAGCGCCGGAGCTGCAGCAGATCCACAAGCGCATGAGCCAGGCCGACCTGCTCGGCCAGCTGCCGGAGATCCAGGCCATCGACGGCATGTTCGCGATGCCGCGGACGCTGCGTTACGTGGCCGCCGAGTGCGGGGAGTTCGGTGCGTTCTACCGGCCGGACCGGGCCGAGGTGGTGCTGTGCTACGAGACCCTGCGCACCCTGTACGAGCGCGGGGTGGAGCACCAGCAGGCGCTGGAACTGGGCAAGGAGCATCCGCTGCGCTACGTGCGCGCCAATGTCCGCTTCATCCTGCTGCACGAGACCGGCCACGCCCTGATCCACCTGCTGGACGTGCCGGCGACCGGCCGCCAGGAGGACGCGGTGGACCAGCTGGCGGCGATCCTGATGCTGCGTTTCGCCGGGCTGGACGAGACCCCGGAGCAGGTGACCGAGAACCTCGGCCTGGCGGCCAACTGGATGCTGTCCAACAGCACCGGCGCCTACAACCTGGACGCCTACGCCGATGAGCACGCGCTGGCCGAGCAGCGCTACTTCAACCTGCAATGCATGATCTACGGGACCGACCCGCAGGCCTTCGCGCACCTGGTGGACACCGGCGACCTGACCGCCGCCCGCGCCGCGCACTGCCCGGGCGAGACCCGTCGCGTCACCCGCGCCTGGGTGCGCCTGCTGGTGCCTTACCTGGCGCCGGGGCACGAGGCCTACCACCAGGAGGCGATGCGCTACCTGGAGCGGACCCGTATTCCGGATGGCCCGATGCCGGCGGTGGTGCCCGAAGCCGAGTCCTGATCCAGCCGCAGGCCGGGGGGCGACCCGGCGCTGCGGTTCCTGCGGTCCGGCCTTACTGCGCGCGGCGAGTGACCTTGCGCACGGCGGCCTTCATCCCGGTCTTGGCCCCGGCCACCGCCGAGACCAGGGTCGAGGCACTGGAGGCTTTCCATTCCTCGTAGGCCTCGTCGAACTCGGCCAGCTCCTGCGTGGTGAAGAGCTTGCGCGCCATGGCGAACATCTCCTTCTCCTCGTCCCTGGCGTGGTGGTCGATCAGCTCGCCGAACACTTTCACCCGGCCGGCGAACTGCGGGGTGGCGACGTCGGCGGCGTGCACGTCCGGGATCACGGTCTTCTCGACCGCGCGGTGTTCCTCGACGGCCTCGGCATGGATCTTCAGGCCCTCGCGGTTGGCGCGCTCGGCGAAGGCCGGATAGAACACGGTCTCCTCCCACTTGGCGTGGGGCATCAGGTTGGCCTCGATCTTCCCCAGCAGTTCGGTGCGCTTCCTGCCGGCGAGGTCGCTGGTCTGCTCCATCTGTTCGAACAGGGCGCGCAGCTCGTCGTGGGGTTGGGTCGTGCGGACCTTGGGGTAGGGGGCGTAGTCCGCATGTGAGCGCCTTCGCTATGCTCGGCATACCGGCCGCCAAAGAGCCGAACCCCGACGGCTTGCGCCGCTGCCATTGCGGCCTGACTGGAGAGATCAGCATGTGCAGGAACGGAATCCATTGCCTGCTGGCGGCAGGCCTGATGGCCCTTGCCACGCCGGCGGACGCGGCCGACCTGGCCATCGTCGGCGGGCGGGTCCAGCCTTCGCCGTACGAGGCGCCGATCGAGAACGCGGTTGTCCTGGTCAGCGATGGCCGGATCGAGGCGGTCGGCCGCGCCGGCGAAGTCGCCATCCCCGCTGGGACGCGCACCCTGGATGCCAGCGGCAAGGTGGTGGTGGCCGGGTTCTGGAACAGCCATGCGCACCTGCTGGGGCCGGCCTACCGCAATGTCGCCAAAACCCCGGCCGCGAAGCTCGATTCCACCCTGCGCGAGCAGTACGGGCAATGGGGCTTCACCACGGTCTATGACCTGGCCTCGGCACCGGGCGAGGCCCAGGCGCTGGTGCGCCGGATCGAGGCCGGCGAGATCAATGGCCCACGGGTGTTGAGCACCGGCGTGCCGTTCTTCCCGGCAGGCGGCACCCCAATCTATGTGCGCGACCACAACCTCGGCATCGAGGGTGCGGTGGCCGAAGTGGCCGATGCCGAGGCCGGCCGCAAGCGCGCGACCGAACAGCTGGCGCAGGGCGCGCGTGGAGTGAAGCTGTTCACCGGATCGATTGTCGGGGGCAACGAGGGCGTGCGCCTGATGGATGCCTCGGTGGCCCGGGCGATCAGCAAGGTCGACCGCGACCGCGACCAGCCGGTGTTCGCCCATGCCACCGATGCCGGCGGCCTGGTCGTGGCCCTGCAGGCCGGGGCCGACGTGCTGGCCCATGCCACGCCTGCGGCCGGTCCTTGGCCGGCGCCGACCGTCAGCCGCCTGGTGCGCGAGGACGTGGCCCTGGTGCCGACCCTGTCCATGTTCGAGATCGAGATCCGCCGCGAGCGGGTGCCGGAGTCGGTGGTGCGGCGCTTCGTCGGCGCGGCGCAGTCGCAGGTGTCCATGCTCCAGGCCGCCGGCGGCACCGTGCTGTTCGGTACCGACGCTGGATATATCGACAAGTTCGACACCACCCGGGAGCTCGAGCTGCTGGCCGAGGCCGGCCTGGACTGGCGCAAGCTGCTGGCCAGCCTGACCACCAACCCGGCGCGGGTGTTCGACGAGGACGACACCCGTGGCCGCATCGCCCCTGGCATGGCCGCCGACCTGGTGGTGCTTGGCGCCGACCCGGCGCAGGACATCAAGGCCTTCGCCAACGTGGCCTGGACGGTGCGGGGCGGGGTGGTGATCCACCAGAAGCCCTGACCCCGTAGAACCCGGGCCTGCGGGCAGTTGCCTCGTTTGTCCCAGATCAGCCCGCCAGGCGGGCCAGATAGGACACTGCCTGCAGTTCGCAGTTCGACTCGATCGAGCCAACCAGTCCGAATACGCGTGGGCGCCGCCGGAAATCGAATACGCGGTACAGGTGATACTGGCCGGCGTCACGCTCGGAACGCGCCAGTTCGTTGCGGGTCACGAAAAAGGGCGTCAGCTCACCGAACGCGGTGGTCTTGACCTCGATGAGGCGCTCCCGACCATCCTCCTCGAAGGAAAGAATGTCGAACCCCAGGCCATCGCCCTTGGTGGTCGAGACATGTTCGACCCGCTCGCCAAGGACCTTCTTCCCGGCAAGGTGCAACCTGCGCGCCTCGAGTTCCATGACGAATAGTTCGCCGGCGAGGCCGAGCGAACGGTTCCTGCCTTCCTGGGCCAGGTAATCGCGTCTGGCAGGCGAGAACGTCGGTGCGTAAGACGCGGGAACCTCGCGCAAACGTTTGGCCGGCGGCGCAGGAACCCAGGCACTCGTGAAATCGGCATCGGCCACGCTGATTTCGCTTGCCGGACGGGCCACGGCGGCCTGCGCTGCCTCTTGCAAGGCGACGTTCTGGCTCGCTTGCTCCTCCACGACCCGGCGGAGCATGCCTTGGAAGTTGGCGCGGGGTTTATATCCATCGATGTAGGGATAGCCCAGGGAGAGCATCACCGCGCTGATGTTGCAATGCTTGAACTCGATTGAAGGCCGGCTGCGGCCGTCCAGCTGTTGCATCAGGGCCTTTGCGTGCTCGGTCTTGCTGTAACGCTGGCCGTTGAGCTCCAGCGTAAGCATGCGCAGGTAGGAGGCAACGCATGCCTCGACTTCCAGCTCGCTCCAATCTTCTCCCGTGGCCATCCGCTCCCCCGATACGCTTTTCGCTGGCGTTGCCAGGGTAACGGTTGGCCAGAGTGCCTCCAACCGCGTCTGCTGCCGCCACCTTCACCGCGGCATCGTCACACTCCGCGCATGCAACAGCTTGCCAAGGATTTCTGGAACATCCGTGCGCCCCAGCGGGTCGCGGGGATCATCAACGTGGGCACGCACATGTCCGTCGTGCGGCGGCCGAATGGCCGCTTCGTGGTGGTGGACGGTGCGCCGCTCGGCAGGGGGCAGCGCGAGGCGCTGCTGCAGCTGACCGCCGGCGGATCGGAGGTGGAGGCGGTGGTGCACGTGCATCCGTTCCACACCCTGCACGTGGAGGCGACCCACCGGCTGTTCCCCTCGGCCCTGCTGTACGGGACGTTGCGCCACCGCCACGTGGCGCCTTCGCTGCCGTGGGCCGAGGCGCCGGTCGAACTGTGGGACCACGTGCACCATCCGCTGCAGGACGTGTTCGACCTCTCGGTGCCCGACGGCGTGGACTTCGTCTGCCTGGACGAACGGGTACACGTGGCCTCGGTGCTGGTGCGCCACCGCGCCTCGTCCATCGTCCATGTGGACGACACCCTCAACGTCATGGCCGCTCCGGGCGTGCTGGGCCGGGTGCTGCCGCAGTCCGGGCTGCGCATGCACCCGATGCTGGGCCGCGCCCTGGGCGCACATGCCGGCGCCGCCGATGCCTATGCCTGCTGGGCCCGAGGCTTGGCGGCGGACTGGGCCGATACCCGGATCGTGTGCGCGGCGCACTCGGCCGTGCGCGAGCTGGAACCTGGCGGCTTCAGCCGCGAGGTGCTGCACGCGCTGGAGCGGGTGCAGCGCACCCTGGACCGGCACCGCAAGCGCCACGGTTGAGCCAACCCCGGCCGACTGCTTCCCCCCATTACTACAAAGAAGACCCCCAATGACTTCACGCCTGCTTTCCCCCCTCGACCTCGGCTCGCTGCGCCTGCCCAACCGCGTGTTCATGGCGCCGCTGACGCGCTCGCGCGCCGGCCAGCCGGGCGACGTGCCCACCGAGCTCAATGCCGAGTACTACGCCCAGCGCGCCAGTGCCGGCCTGATCGTGTCCGAGGCGACCCAGGTCTCGCCGCAGGGCAAGGGCTATGCCTGGACCCCGGGCATGTACAGCGATGCGCAGGAGGCCGGCTGGAGCCGGGTGACCGACGCGGTGCATGCGCGCGGCGGCCACATGGCGGCGCAGCTGTGGCATGTCGGCCGCATCTCGCACACCCTGCTGCAGCCGGACGGCGCGGCGCCGGTGGCGCCTTCGCCGCTGGTCGCGGAAGGTGCCAACGCCTTCGTGGTGCGCCCGGACGGCAGCGCCGGCAATGAGCCGACCTCGCTGCCGCGGGCACTGAAGCTCGAGGAGCTGCCGGGCGTGGTCGGGCAGTACGCGCAGGCAGCGCGCCGCGCGGACCGCGCCGGCTTCGACCTGGTCGAGGTACACGCGGCCAACGGCTACCTGCTGCAGCAGTTCCTGTCGACCAACAGCAACCAGCGCGAGGACCAGTACGGCGGCTCGCTGGAAAACCGTGCGCGCTTCCCGCTGGAAGTGGTGGACGCGGTGGTGGCACAGCTGGGTCCGGACCGGGTGGGCGTGCGCCTGTCGCCGCACTTCGCCGGCCACGACATCGCCGACGAGGAGCCGGAGGAGAGCGCGCTGTACCTGGCGCGCGAGTTCACCAGGCGCGGCCTGGCCTACCTGCATATCGCCGAGCCGGACTGGGCCGGCGGCCCGAAGCTGAGCGACCGCTTCCGTGCGCAGCTGCGCGAGGCGTTCGGCGGGGTGCTGGTGTTCTGCGGCGGCTATACCGCCGAGCGCGCCGAGGACCTGATCGCCTCGGGGGTGGCCGACGCGGTGGCCTTCGGCCGGCCGTTCATCGCCAACCCGGACCTGGTCGAGCGCTTCGCCAAGGGTGCTCCGCTCAACGAGCCGGATCCGTCCACCTTCTACGGTGGCGGGGCGCACGGCTACACGGATTACCCGACGCTTGGTGATTGAGCCCGCAGCGAGGGTTCAAAGCCAAGTCGCCGGACGGGTCCCGGCCCAGGGCCAGGACCACGGGCAGGGGATTGCAGTGAGTGCGCACGTCCCCAGCCAACCATCAGGCCGTGACCCCGGCGCAGGCCGGGACCACGGTGATGGGATACCGCGATGGGGCTGGCTTACTTCTTCGGCGCCTTGTTGCGGTCACTGACGGAATCGATGATCAGCCTGGCCACGCCTTCCGGGTCTTCCTGCTGGGCGACATGGCCGCCGGGGAAGGTGCGGACGGTCCAGCCGCGGGATTCGGCGGTGCGCCAGCCGCGGTCGGTCTTGGCGCGCTCTTCGATCGACTGCTCCTTCGGCACGAAGGCGACGTAGGTCACCGGCAGGGCCTTGGCGGCCGGGTTCTTGTAGGACACCGGCTGGCTGAAGCACTTGATCGAGTGCTTGACGCTGTAGGGCGGCTTGTCGCCTTCCTTGACCCACGGCACCTGCATGAAGCCGTCCTTGAAGCGGTCCGGCGGCAGCGGCTGGTTGGCGCCGAAGATGTCCCACAGCGACTGGCCGTCCTCCGGCACCGCCGCGTCGAGGAAGACCACGTGCTTCAGGCGCTCGGGGATGCGGTCCATGACGCCGGTGACGACCATGCCGCCGTAGCTGTGGCCGGTCAGCACCACGTCGTGCAGGTCCTCGAACAGGATGGTGTTGACCACGTCGTTGATATGGGTCTCCAGGTCCACCTCGGTGCTGTTGAGGTGCTCGCGCTCGCCCAGGCCGGTGAGGGTGACGCGGTAGACCGTGTGGCCCTCGTCGGTGAGGAACTTGCCGGTGCGCTTCCATTCCCATGCGCCGGCGGTGGCGCCGTGCACGACCACGAAGGTCTCCTTGCCGGCGGCGGCGACGGGTGCGGCGAGGCCCGCGAACAGGGCAAGGCTTGCGATAAGGGCGTACAGGCGGCGGACGGGCTTGGCCAGGGACATGCGCGTGGACTCCGGTGACAGGCGGCCGGAGAGTGCCACGCGCGACGCACGTGGTGGGGTCTGTCACCGGGTGTCATCCAGCATTGGAATGCTGGGATAGCAATTAACGGATCGCTCGCGTGGCGTTCGCGCGCCCGTCATGCATCCCAACGGCCTCTGACCGTGATCCGGGAAGCGGCCCCGATTACACGCGGCCGTCCATGGCGGGTCGATAGCGTGCGTTGCCTATGAGCACCCCAGCCAGCACGCCTGCAACCAGGCCGACCCAGCAAAGCCTCTCCGAGCGCTTCCTCTCCTTCATCGACGATCCGTCCTTTCCCTGCGTCGGCTCCAAGGCCGCGCTGGCGAGGAATGCGATCCAGCCGCACGAGTTCGGCCGTCTTGGCGACCGCCGCAACGATGCCCGGCTGCTGGACTCGCTGACCCGGTTCGCCCGCTTCATCGAGGGCCAGCCGAAGGAGGACACCACGGTGCATTCCTTCGTGGCCCTGTTCGATGGCCCGTCGGATACGGACGAGCAGCGCTTCGAGGCCATGCTGTGGTCGCAGCTGCAGCACCTGCATGACCTGGATGCGCGACGCGGCACGCCTTGGGCCGAGGACGTGAGCCGCGATCCCAACGATCCGCGCTTCAGCCTCAGCCTGGGCGGCCACCCGTTCTTCGTGATCGGCCTGCATCCGGGTGCCTCGCGCATTGCCCGCCGGTTCGAGGTGCCGGTGATGGTGTTCAACTCGCACCGCCAGTTCGACCGCCTGCGCGAGGATGGCCGCTACGCCAAGATGCAGGCGGCCACGCGCAAGCGCGACACCGCGCTGCAGGGCAGCATCAATCCCAACCTGGCCGACTTCGGCACCGCCGCCGAGACCCGCCAGTACAGCGGCCGCAAGGTCGAGGCAGGATGGACCTGCCCGTTCCATGTGCGGAGGCCGCGTTGATGTGCGAAGGAACCGTGCGTATCCAGCCGTGCTCCGGCCATGCGGTGGAGCTGGAGGCCGGCGACGAGCTGGTGGTGATCGATCCGATGGGGCAGCAGGTCAGTGACCTGACCGCGTTCAACCGCGAGGACCTGGACGAATACCTGTCCTCGGGCCGCAGCATCGACTACGCCTCCAAGCTGTGGCTCACTACCGGCGACACGCTGTACTCCAACCGCAGCCGCCCGATGTTCACCATCATCGAGGACACCTGCGGCCGCCACGACTTCACCCTGACGCCGTGCTCGAAGGAGATGTTCGAGAAGCTCTACGGCGAGGAGGAGGGCCGTCCGGGTTGCGAAGGCAACCTGGCCAGGGCGTTGGCGCCCTGGGGCATCAACCGCGACCGGGTGCCGGTGGCGTTCAACATATTCATGCACGTGGCGGTCGATGCCGAGGGGAAGATCGCGGTGCTGCCGCCGCTGAGCAGGGCCGGCGACCACGTACGCCTGCGTGCGGAGATGCCGCTGGTGGTGGCGATGACCGCCTGCTCGGCGGGCCAGTCCAACAACTTCAGCTACAAGCCGATCGACTTCCGGGTCGAGCGCGCAAGCGATCGCGCCAAGGCCTGATCGCCGCACCCAAGCCGCTGCCGCTGGTGCCAGAATGGGGGCGCACGGATGGACCGTGCGCTCCGGTTCGACCAAGGGGAAGTGGATGACCGTAAGGATCCAGTGCCGTTGCGGAACAGTGCAGGGCGAGATCGACGACCGCGGCGCCTATGCGCGCGTGACCTGCTACTGCCGCTACTGCCAGGCCTTCGCCCAGTGGCTGGGCACGCCGGGACTGCTCGATGCCCAGGGCGGCACCGATATCCTCGCTGCCAAGCCTTCGCGCATGCGCATCACCCAAGGCAAGGACCAGGTGGCCTGCATCAGTCTAAGCAAGCGGGTGGTGCGCTGGTATGCCAGCTGCTGCCGGACGCCGCTGGCCAGCACCGCGCCCACGCCCGACCTGCAGTACGTCGGCATACCCATGGCCTGCATCGCCAATGGCGCGGATGTGCAGAAGCTGGTCGGTCCGGAAGGGCGGGCGGTGGCCAATACGGAATCCGCGCACGGCCCGGTCCGCGGTTCGCATATCGCCCTGACCGGGGTGCTGCTGAAAGTCGGCATCGGGGTCCTTGGCGGCCGCCTGCGCAAGGACCGCGGCTCCCCGTTCTTCGACGAGAACGGCAAGCCGATCCGCGAGCCCGAGCGGATCCCGATGCCCGAGCACTGACGTGCGCCGGGAACTGCTGCCACGGGACCTTGGCTTCGAGGTGCAGGCCGGCGACGAGGCCTCGCTGTTCGCCTGGTTCCTGGCGTCGTTCCTGTTCGGCAACCGCATTAGCCAGGCGCTGGCAGCGCGCACCTGGGAAGTGATCGTGCGCCAGCATGGCCGCGATACCCCTGCGCGCCTGTGCGCCTGCAGCCACGCCCAGCTGGTGCGGATGCTGGGCGAGGGCGGCTACCGCCGCTACGACGAATCCACCGCCACCCGGCTGTCGCAGCTGTGCCGCACCCTGGTGGACGAGTACGACGGACGGATCCTCGGCGTGTTCGAGGCCTCCCGCGACCGCGCCGACTTCGAGCGGCGCCTGCTGGCGTTCCGCGGCGTAGGCCCGGTGACCCTGGGCATCTTCATGCGCGAGGCGGGACCGGCGCTGTACGGGGAGGGATAGCGCGCCGGCCCCGCCCATGTGGACTCAGGTCCAGGCGTGATCGGAAGCGACCTGCGGATGGCGTCTGGCAGGGTGGCGGAAGGCTGGGGAGTAGGTCGAGCGCTGCCCGCGAATCCCCTGGATCGTGACCCGCGTCGCGCCTGCCCGGGAACCGCCTCGCCCGCGACCTGTCGGAACTCAACGAGCTCCCCGCAGGAACCTCCGCATGTTCCGGACAACCGCTCTTGCCGCGTGCCTCGCGCTCGGCGCCCTTGCCGCCGCACCCGCCATCGCCGCCGATCCGGTGCGGCAGGACGGCCCCATCCACCAGCTGCGCATCTACCGTATCTACGACCAGACCCGGATCGCCTTCCACGAGCGCTTCCGCGACCACGCCGCGCGGCTGATGGCCGGGCATGGTTTCGACATCGTGGCGATGTGGGAGTCGCGTTCGGAGGATGGACCGGAGTTCGTCTACCTGCTGCGCTGGCCGGACGAGGCGACGATGCAGGCCAGTTGGGCGCGTTTCATGGCCGATCCGGAATGGGCGGCGATCAAGCGTGCCACCGCAGCCGGGCACGGCCGGTTCGTTGGCGACATCGAGGACCGGACCCTGCGCATGGTCGATTACTCGCCACCTGGGCGCGTGCGTTGAACCTTGGCCGCGGGCCTGCGCGCCCGCGAAGCGGCTGCTATGGTTGCCGTCCAACGGGCACACGCCCATGGATGACGTCATGAGGGAAGTCGCATGTCCAGAACCACCTTGCTTGCCGGGCTCTGCCTGGGCCTGATGGCGCTGCTGCCCAACGCCATGGCCGCCGATCCCAGGCCGCTGTCCGCCGCTGACCAGGTCGCGCGCATGGGAGCCGGGGTCAACGTGCTGGGCTACGACCCGTACTGGAAGGCGGGCGAGCAGGGCAATTACCGCGAGGAGCATTTCGCGAAGATCCGCGAGGCCGGCTTCGGCACGGTGCGCGTGGCGCTGTTCACCTTCCCGCACCTGGACGAGGCCAACCGGCTCGATCCGCAATGGCTGGCCAAGCTGGACCAGGTGATCGGCTGGGGCACGGGCAATGGCCTGCAGGTGATCCTGGACGTGCACGACTTCAACGACTGCGTGAAGGACGTGCCGGCCTGCGAGGTGAAGCTGGAGCAGGTCTGGACCCAGCTGGGCGAGCGCTATGCCGGCCAGCCGGACCAGGTGGTGTTCGAACTGCTCAACGAGCCGCACGGCGCACTCGATGCCAAGGCCTGGAACGGGCTGTTCGCGAAGCTGCTGGAGGTGGTGCGCAGGACCAATCCCACCCGCAACGTGGTGGTCGGCCCGACCCGCTGGAACAACCTCGAGGAGCTGGACACGCTGCAGCTGCCGGAGGACGACAGGCACCTGATCGTGACCTTCCACTACTACGAGCCGTTCGCCTTCACCCACCAGGGCGCGAGCTGGGTGGAGCCGCAGTTCTCGGAGAAGACCGGCGTGCGCTTCAACACGCCAGGGCAGGTGGCGAAGATCGAAAGCGACTTCGACAAGGTCAAGGCGTGGTCGCGCAAGCATGACCGGCCGATCCTGCTGGGCGAATACGGCGCCTACGACAAGGCGCCGATGGAGGACCGGGTGTACTGGACCCGGACCGTGGCCCGGGCCGCGGAGAAGCGCGGCTTCGCCCACCTGTACTGGCAGTTCTCCAGCGACTTCGTGCTGTACGACTTCGAACGCGAGAAGTGGGTGCAGCCGCTGCTGGAGGCGGTGATTCCGCCGAAGCCGTAAAGCTCGTCCGGGCTACGTCCTTGTAGCCCGGGTAAGCGAAGCGCACCCGGGGTTCGCTTGCGAGTTGCAGGAATGCGGCCCCGGGCAGCGTCCCCGGATGCGGCCTTGCGGCCTTATCCGGGCTACGGTTCTTGTAGCCCGGGTAAGCGAAGCGCACCCGGGGTTCGCTTGCGAGTTGCAGGAATGCGGCCCCGGGCAGCATCCCCGGATGCTGCCTTCGGCCTTATCCGGGCTACGGTTCTTGTAGCCCGGGTAAGCGAAGCGCACCCGGGGCCTGGTTATGAGTCGCAGAAGTGTGGCCGCGAAGGCCATCCCCGGATACGGCCTGCGGCCTTGTCCGGGCTACGCTCAGCGCGTGCTGTAGGTGGCGTTGCCCAGCCCGGTACCGATGGTCAGCACGCCCCAGCGGCGAACGTCGGTCATCCGGTCCAGCTCGCTGAGGCCCTGGACCACGGCGTCGTTATGCATCACCACCGTCGGCGCGCGGCCATCGATCGGCTCCAGGTAGCTGGCCAGCGCGTCGGGCAGGTGGAAAGGACGCTCCCAGTTGCCGGGCAGGTTCTGCGCGCCGGCGGAGATCGAGCCGTCCGGTTCGATGGTGCCGGGGCAGGCGATGCCCACGAACGGCGCCAGCTTCAGGCCCATCGTGCGCGCCAGCGCAGCCAGGCCGTTGAGCATTGCCGCCGTGCGCCGCACCGCGCCCTCGCGGTCGGGATGGTCGGTCTTGTGGCGCCAGACCATGCTTTCCAGCACCCGGCCGCGGCCGCCGGTCGGATCGCGGCGCAGGCGATGCTCGACGATGCCGCAGCGCAGCTTGGTGCCGCCGATGTCCACGGCCAGGAACGCGTCGTAGCGCTGCAGTTCCTGCGGCAGCAGCGGCGACCAGCCGAGCAGGCCGCCTTCGTCCGGATCATGGCGCAGTGGCAGCAGGCTGACGCCGGTATCGGCCAGCTCCAGCAGGCGGATGGCGCGGCGCATGGCCAGCCCGCCGGTCTGGTGCTCGGGGAAGCCGCCACCAAGCACGATGCGCTCCACGCCTTTCCACCCGGGCTGGGCCATGAACACCTGGACCACGTAGCAGAGCTGGCGCGCGTATTCCTCCACGGCCAGGTGCATGGCGTGCGAGGCATCGAGGCCGCCGCGGACCAGGACCAGGTCGATCTGCTCCTTCTTCAGTTCGCGCGAGGGCTTGCGGCCGAAGGGATCCCTGGCGGTGAGATGGTGTTCGCGTGCGGCATCGACCAGGCCACGGAACGCGGTCTGGCTGGCACGGTCACCGATGAAGCCCTCGGCCTCCGGATCCGGCACCGACAGGCTGTAGCCGTCGATATCCAGGTCGGGCAGGTGCACCGCGGCGTGGCGGCCACGGTCGTCGGGTCGGGCAGGGCGGCGGGTGCGGGCCATGTGCGGGTCCATGCGTGGGCTTGGCCCATGCTGGATGCAGCGCGGTGAGGCCGTGGTCGAGGCCGTGGTCGAGGCCGTGGTCGAGGCGGTGGTCGAGGCGGTGGTCGAGGCGGTGGTCGAGGTGGTGGTCGAGGTGGTGCCGCGCGCAGCTTTCACGTCGCCGCGCCCAACATTCCAGCTCCCCTCTACAGGAACGACACCATGGCCCACGAGCTCCAGCGCCACGAAGCCACCGCCCGCCCGTCCAGCGATATCCATACCGCCGCGCTGCGCGTGCGCGTGGGCCGCGCCTCGCTGCGTGCCAGGGCCAGTGTCTCCACCCGCGGCCTGCTCGCCATCACCGGCCTGGTGGTCGGCACCCTGCTGTCCAGCGCCGTGATCGTGGCGGTGGCCACGCGCAAGCTGCCGCAGGGCGCGATGCCGGCGGGGATGAAGCGCAGCCGCTGGTAAGTCAGGGCGCCGGAGCGGACAGGGTGAGGTCGCCCTTGCGCTCGCCGGGCACCAGCTTCCAGCCGGGCTTGAGCGACAGCGTCCAGCCTTCGCCGCGCAGGCCGTCGCCTCCGGGTGGCAGGGCGACCACCGCGCGCTTGCGGTCGGCGTGGACCAGGGCCGCGCCGCCGTCGACCTGCAGCTCGCCCCAGCGGTCGGTCAGGCGCAGGACCGGGTAGACCGTGCCGATGCCGTCCAGTGCCGCCAGGGTTTGCGGATTGAACTGGAAGCCGGTGGCCTGCAGCGGCAGGACCAGGGCCGGCCCTTCGACGAGGTCGCGTCGCCACGCGGATAGCCGCGCCTGGCGTTGTCGTTCCCGCGCATCCTCGGCGGCCTGCAGCTGGCCGTCCGGGTCGTAACGGCGCTCGCGCGCGGCCAGCCCGGGCGCGGCGTCGAGGTCGATGTCCAGGGCGGTGGCGAGCATGCGGCCAAGGTCGGCCTCTGCACCGAGCTGGCCACGCCAGCCAGGGTTGGCGCGGTCCAGCAGCAGGCCGTAGGCCGGGCCGCTGGCATAGGCGAACGAGCGCACGAAGCTGGGGGCGTCGAGGAAGCGGGCGAGCGCGTACACGCCATAGGCGCGCCGCTGCTCATCGTGGGCCAGTCCGATGCGCACGCCGGTGTACTCGGCCAGGCCCTCGTTGATCTCCAGCTGCGCCTCCTCGCGCGCCGCTGCGGGGAACAGGCGCCGGCGAGCCTCGCGGAAGGCCAGCGCATCGGCGGCGTGGCTGCGCAAGGCGGTGGTGTCGTCGGCCATCAGCGCCCGCGCCAGGGCGCGCCACTCCAGTTGCAGCAGGTAGCGGCCGTGCTGGGTGTCGAGGTGGCGGTTGCCGGCCTCGCTGCGGTCCAGGCCAAGCCCGGCCTGGATGCGGTGGAACAGCTCATGGACCAGCATCGCCCGCAGCAGGGCCGGTTCCTGCGGCAGCGGCCAGACCAGCTGGGTCCAGCGGGTGCCCGACCATTCGGTCGCGGTGTTGGCGAGCATCGCCTCGCGCGGCAGGGTGCCGGTGTACACCGCTCCGGCGGCGACCAGCACCCCGCCCGCGTCGGCTTCGCTGGCAACGATGCCGCGATCGGCCGGGTCCACGATCATCATCGGCCCGCACAGCGAGCGCCCCCAGAGCGCGCCGCCATCGGCCTCGCACAGGCGGCGGGCCTCGCCGAACACCCAGGCGGCGCTCTCCGGATCGGGCGCGGCGCGGGCCATCGGCGCGTGCGTGGCAAGGAGCAGTACTGGCAACAGCAACAGGCGCGGGCTGGGCATCGGTCGGCTTCCTGCAGGAGGGCGGACAACGCGGCGCGACCATAGCATCCGTGGGCGGCGCTGCATGCCGCAGGTGAATAGCACCATGGATCCGCGGCGCAGGGCAGGGCGCAGGCGTTAGGATGCGCATTCCCTTGGACGTCCGGTTTCCCCGCATGCGGGCCAGTCCGTACCACGCCCCCGCGGCGGCATGAACCTTCCAGCGACGCCCCCACCGTCGGCCGAACCGCGCATCGACCGTCTCCAGCCCTGGCTGGCGGCGCTGGCCAGCCTTGTCCTGCATGTGCTGATGGTGGTGCTGCTGATGCTGGCCAAGCCGCCGCCGGTGGTCAGCAACCAGGAAGGTTCCTCCAGCGGTGGACGGATCCGGGTGGATTTTGTTGGCCGTCCGCAGCCGGGGCCGCCGCTGCCGGACGTGCCGGCGCCCGCGCCTTCGCCTTCCGACAGCGCACCGGCACGCGAGCTGCAGGCGCACGAGCTGCGCGATCCGCGCCGCCTGCTGCTGCCGGCCCAGCCCGAACCACAGCCGGAACCGCCACGCGAGAAGAAGCCGCCGCGTCCGCCGGTCGAATCCGAGCCGTCGCCGCAGGCGTCCTCGCGTCCGGCGCGGCAGGCAAGCGCGCCCTCGCAGTCGCCGCATCCCTGGAACGGTCGCCCGCCGGGCCTGCTCGAGGAGGAAGTGGCACCGTTCGACGACGGGCGCAGCGGCGGCATGGCCAACAACAACGGCTCGCGCGACCAGGTCGGCCAGAGCGAGCCGGTCATGGATGTCGGCGGCTACCAGGTGGTCTACGAACTGCTCGGCGAGCAGAAGCTGCGCGACTGGATCGAACAGGGCATGACCGAGGTGGCGATCCCGCTACCGGGGACGCGGCATTACATGGTGTGTCCGGCCGAGGTGGCGCTGCGGCGTGGTGCCAGCAAGTGCCGGATGCTGGATCCGGCTTCGGCGGAGATGATCGGTATCGGCGATGCGCGCGAGGTGATCACGGTGCGCTACGTGTACCACCTCGGCGAACTGGTGTGGCGCGGGCCAGGGCCATACCGCTGACCCGCGCCGGCCAGGGGCTCAGGACTTCTTGCGGTCCAGGTAGCCGTGCATCTTCAGCCACGCGGCCCAGGCTTCGAACCAGCCGGTGCTGGTGGTTTCCTTCTTGTACATGCCGAAGCCGTGGCCACCCTGCTCGTAGTAGTGGAACTCCACCGGACGGCCGGCCTTCTGCCAGCTCTCGACCAGGCCGAAGCCCTGGTTGTTGAACAGGCCGTCGTCGGCGGCCAGGGCCACGAACATCGGCGGCGCGTCGGCCGGGATGTTGTCCGAGGTGGTGATCGGGCCATAGATGTTGCCGATGAAGGCCGGCTTGGCGTCCTCGCCGTGCAGGGCGGTGGTCAGGGTCAGCATCGCGCCGGCGGAGAAGCCGATCATGCCGATGCGGTCCGGATCCACGTTCCACTCCTTGGCGCGGCTGCGCACCAGGGCGAAGGCGGCGCGGGCGTCGGCCAGCTGCGGGGCCAGCATCTTCGCCGCATCGGTGGCACCCGGGTCACGCGGCGGACGCGGACCGGAGAGCATGGTGCGGATCGACTCGCCGAAGCCATCGAGGTCGGCCGGGGTCTGGTTGAGGCGGTACTTGAGCACGAACGCGGCCACGCCCTTCTCGTTGAGCGCGCGGGCCACGTCCCAGCCCTCGTTCTCCATCGACAGCGAGCGGAAGCCGCCACCCGGGGCGACGATCACCGCCGCGCCGGTGGCCTTGGCCGGATCGGGCAGGAACGGGGTCAGGGTGGCCTCGGTGACGTTGCGCGCGAACACGCTGCCGTACTGGCTGTGCCAGGCCTCGGCGTTCTTCGCGTCCGGCAGCGGACCGGTGGGCAGCTTGATCGCATTGGGCTGGGCCGGCACGTCGATCGGCGTCATGCGGTCGTCGAGCGCGTGGACCGGGGCGATGCCGGCGCCGATCACGAGCAGGGCCAGGAGCAGCGAGCCGCCGCTGATGCGCAGCAGCTGCCTGGCGTGCGAAGTACGGGAATGCAGGGGCATTACGGGTCTCCCTTTGATCGTCCGTGTTGTTGTCGCGTCCCGCGTGGCAGCGGCCGTGGAGGCCGCAGTTGGCACTGGCGAAGCAGGGCAGTGCCTGGTGCGGGGCGCGGCCGAGCATACGTCAGCGATACGCGGCGTATGTCCGGTATCGAAAAATAGCCAGCAGCCATATCCGTTTTGAAATCGCCGTTCGCCACGGCTGCGGATAACCTCTGCCCACGTTTCCGCGCGTCGCGGAAGGGATTTCCGGAGGAATCGAATGACCCGACCCCTGCGTGCCAGCCCGCTGCTGCTGGCGCTGGCGTTGTGCACTGCAACCCAGGCTTCGATGCCTTCGACCGCGATGGCGGGAGGGCAGGCGCCGGCCGCCAGCCAGGACGCGGATCCGGCCGCCGATGCGGAAGCGCTGGCCAGCGCCCTGGTGGCCAAGCTGACAACGGAGGAGAAGCTCGACCAGCTGCTCAACACCGCGCCGGCGATCCCGCGCCTGGGCGTGCCCCACTACAACTGGTGGACCGAATCGCTGCACGGCGCGATGGGCACGCTGCCGACCACCAACTTCGCCGAGCCCATCGGCCTGGCCGCGACCTTCGACGACGGGCTGGTCAAGCGCGTCGGCCAGGTGATCGCCACCGAGGTGCGCGGCCTGCATGCGCTGGCGCGGCAGACCGGACGCACCGGGCGCATGGGCACCGGACTCAACACCTGGTCGCCGAACATCAACATCTTCCGCGACCCGCGCTGGGGGCGTGGCCAGGAGACCTACGGCGAGGATCCGTTCCTGGCCGCACGCATGGGCGTGGCCTACGTGAAGGGCGTGCAGGGCGAGGACCCGCGCTGGTACGACATCATCGCCACGCCCAAGCACTACGCGGTGCACAGCGGTCCCGAGTCGACCCGCCACTCGGCCAATGTCTACGTCTCCCGCCACGACCTGGAGGACACCTACCTGCCGGCGTTCCGCGCCGCGATCGTGGAAGGCGGCGCCGGTTCGGTGATGTGCGCCTACAACCGCGTCGACGGCCAGCCGGCCTGCGCCAACGACCTGCTGCTCAAGGACTACCTGCGCGGCGCCTGGGACTTCAAGGGCTACGTGGTCTCCGACTGCGACGCGGTCACCGACATCAACCGCCACCACCACTACGCGCCCGATGCGGCCTCGGCGGTCGCCGCGGCAATGCGCTCGGGCGTGGACAACGAGTGCAACGGCGCCACCCTGGTCGACATGGCCGGCCTGGCGCGCCCCTACCAGGAAGCGCTGGAGCGCGGCCTGATCAGCATGGCCGACGTGGACCGCGCCCTGGTGCGGCTGTTCGCCGCGCGCTACCGCAATGGCGACCTGCCGGGCCTGCGTCCGCTTTCGACCGAGACCGCTTCGCCGGCCGACGTGGGCAAGCCCGAGCACGCGGCGCTGGCGCTGGAAGTGGCCGAGAAGAGCCTGGTGCTGCTGAAGAACAGCGGCGTGCTGCCGCTGCGGCCGCAGGCGAAGCTCGCGGTGGTCGGTCCCTTGGCCGATGCCACGCGCGTGCTGCGAGGCAACTACTCCTCGCCGCAATCGGGACCGCCGGTGTCGGTGCTGGAGGGCCTGCGCCAGGCCATGCCGCAGGCCACGATCACCCACGTGCCCTTCAGCGAGACCTATACCGACGGCGATCCGATCCCGACCTCGGCGCTGCAGACCCCGGACGGCCAGCCAGGCCTCGTCGCGCGCTACTACAACACGCGGGAGAAGCCGGCGGCGCGCTATGCCGAAGGCGAAATGCACGAGTGGTTCAAGCGCACCGGCTTCTCGGACGAGCCGGTGGTCACCCGGGTGGAGCCGGACGTCAACACCCGCAGCCTGGACCTGCCGCAGGTCTATGACATCCACAAGGTCGAGTGGACCGGCTACCTGGTGCCGCCGGAAACCGGCACCTATCGCCTCGGCCTGGGCGGCTTCAATGGCGAGATGGAGTTCGACGGCAAGCCGCTGCTGGACCTGTCCAAGGCATCCTGGAACAGCCTGCCGACGCTCAAGACCGTGCACCTGGAAGCCGGCAAGCGCTATCCGATCAAGGTCTCGACCGAGGCGCGCGTGCTGGCCGGCATCGGCCTGCTGTGGAAGCGCGTGGTCGACGATCCGATCGGACAGATGCGTGCCGCCGCGGCGCAGAGCGACGTGGTGGTGGCGGTGGTCGGCCTGACCTCGGACCTGGAGGCGGAGGAGGCGCCGGTCGAGGTGCCGGGCTTCAAGGGCGGCGACAAGACCAGCCTGGACCTGCTGGCCGACCAGCAGGCGCTGCTGGAAGCCGCGCGCGCCACAGGCAAGCCGCTGGTCGTGGTGGTGATGAATGGCAGCCCGGTGAACCTCGCCTGGGCCAGGCAGCACGCCGCCGCGATCATCGAGGCCTGGTACCCCGGCCAGTCCGGTGGCCTGGCGATCGGCAATGTGCTGGCCGGCCATGCCAATCCGGCCGGACGCCTGCCGCTGACCTTCTATCGCTCGGTCGACGACCTGCCGCCGTTCGACGACTACGACATGCGCGGCCGCACCTACCGCTATTTCGAGGGCAAGCCGGTGTATCCGTTCGGCCATGGCCTCAGCTACACCAGCTTCGGCTACGGGCCGCTGAAGCTGGAGCCGGCCGCCGGCGGTGCGCATGAAGGCCTCAAGGTGACCACCGAGCTGCGCAACACCGGCAAGCGCGCCGGCGACGAGGTCGCCCAGCTGTACCTGGACTTCCCGGACGTGGATGGCCTGCCGAGGATCGCCCTGCGCGGGTTCCAGCGCGTGCACCTGGCCCCGGGCGAGCGCCGCGTGCTGGAGTTCCAGCTCGATCCGCGCGACCTCAGCGCGGTGACGCCGGAAGGCCAGCGCCAGGTATTCGCCGGGAACTACCGCGTGTTCGTGGGCGGCGGACAGCCGGGCACCGGCGCAGCCGGCCGCGATGCCGCGTTCAGGATCGACCAGGTACGGCCGGTCGAGCGCTGAGGGCAGCTGGGGACACGGGGACGCCGTCGCCTGGCGGCGTCCCGTATCCGCGGTGGAGCAGTCAGGAGCGCCGTTGGGCGATCCAGCGGTCCAGCCGTGCGGCGAAGGCCTGGCGTTCGCGCGCGCCATAGGCCGATGGTCCACCGGTCTGCACACCGGCACCACGCAGTTCTTCCATGAAGTTCCGCACCGAAAGCCGCTCGGCGATGTTGTCGGGAGTGAAGGGTTCGCCGCGCGGATTGACCGCCTGCGCGCCCTTGGCCAGCACGCGCGAGGCCAGCGGGATGTCCTGGGTCACCACCAGGTCGCCTGCGGCGGCACGCTCGACGATGGCGTCATCGGCCACGTCGTAGCCGCCCTGCACCTGGATGGCGCGGATGAAGGGCGAGGGCGGGGTACGCAGCCACTGGTTGGCCACCAGGGTGACCTGGACCTTCGCGCGCGTGGCGGCGCGGAACAGCATTTCCCGGACCGGAACCGGGCAGGCATCGGCATCCACCCAGATGCAGCCGGGGCGGGAACCGGTCTCGCTCATCCCTGGGCGGGTTCGCTGCCGGGCTTGGCTTCCTTGGCGGCGCGCTTCTTCGCGTCCTTCTCGTCCTGCTTCTTCTTCTTGGCCAGTTCGCGCTGGCGTTTTTCAAAGGAATAGTTGGGCTTTGCCATCAATCTGCTCTCGTATGTCGAGGGTGCAGTGTACGCGCCTGCGGCCGAAGCCCAGCGGAACGGGGCGGAAAGGCCCGCCCGGCAAGCCTCAGAACGGCAGCACCACCGGTGGCGCACTGCCCGCCGGGAGGGCGCGGTCGCGGCCGCCGGCCTTGGCCCGGTACAGCGCGGCATCGGCCGCACGCAGCAGTGCATCCGGGCTGCCGCCGGCGGACGGGCGAACGCTTGCGGCGCCGATGCTGACGGTGATCGTGTCGCCCACGCTGGAGGCGCGGTGCGGGATGGTGCAGGCGCGGATGTCGGCGACCATCTCGCGTGCCCGCTGCAGCGCCGAGGCGGCGTCGCAGTCGGCCAGCAGCACCGCGAATTCCTCGCCGCCGTAGCGCGCCACCAGGCCTTCATCGTCGCGGACCATGCCGGCCAGGCGGGTGGCGACCGACACCAGGGCCGCATCGCCGCCGAGATGGCCGTAGCTGTCGTTGTAGGCCTTGAAGTCGTCGACGTCGACGACCAGCACCGCCAGCGGGGCGTCGCGCCCGGCGTGGTCGTCCCAGGCCTTGCGCAGGCGGCGGTTGAACTCGCCGCGGTTGGCAATGCCGGTGAGGGCGTCGCTGGCGGCGATCTTCTGCAAGCGCTCGTTGGCCTCGCGCAGGGCTTCGGTACGCATCGCCACTTCGCGGGTCAGCTCGCGCTCGCGGATGCGCGCGGCACGCAGGCGCAGGCGCACGCCCAGCACCACCAGTCCGGCCAGGCCCAGCACCACCAGGCTGCGCAGCCACCAGGTCTGGTGCCATCGCGGCAGCAGGGTGAAGCGCACGCTGGCGCCGGTCTCGTTCCAGACGCCGTCGTTGTTGCTGGCCATCACCCGGAACACGTAATCGCCGGGGGGCAGGTTGGTGTAATGGGCCCGGCGCGTCGCGCTGGCGCTAGTCCAGGTGCGGTCGAAGCCTTCGAGGCGGTAGCGGTAGCGCACGGCCTGCGGCGCCACGTAGCTCATCGCCGCGAAATGCAGCTCCAGGCGCTCCACGCCCGGACCCAGCCGGCCCGGCCGCGCCGGATCGACCTCGATCCCGTCCACCAGGATCCGCTCAACCGCCACCGGCGGCGGCTGCGGATTGCCCTGCATGCGTCCTGGGTCCACCACCACCACGCCCTTGGCCGTGCCGAACCACAGCCGGCCGTCTGCAGTCCGCCCGGCCGGGGTCTGGGATGCGCCATTGCCCTGGGAATTGAGCATGCCGTCGGCGGTGCCGTACCACTGCAGCGTCGCGGTTTCGATCTCGCCGCGGTCCAGCCTGTCCAGGTCGGCCTGGGCGATGCGGCCGATGCCGCGGTTGGAGCTGAACCAGAAACCGCCTTCGCCATCGTCCAGCAGGGCGAACACGGCGTCGGCGTGGAAGCCGGCGCGCTCGGCGTAACGGGTGACCTTGCCATCGCGCATGCGCACGATGCCGTTGCCGGTGCCCAGCCACAGGCTGCCGTCGGCGCCGGGATGGAAGGCGAGCACGCTGGTGCCGGCCAGGCCGTCGGTATCGCAGCGGTCCAGCACGTTGCCGCGCAGGCAGCGCAGGCCGCTGCGCTGGCCGATCCACAGCGTGCCGTTCGGATCCTCGTAGAGCGCGCGCACGTCGTCGCCGCGGGTAGGCTCGGCCACGTGGACCTGGTCGCCGTCGATCCGGGCCACGCCCTGCAGGGTGCCGACCCACATGCCACCCTTGCTGGCCGGGGAGAAGGCGAACACGATCGTGCCCGGCATGCCCTCGCCGATGCCGAAGTGGCGGGCCTTGTCGTCGCGACCGAAGCGGATCACGCCCTCGGTGCCGCCGACCCACAGCCGTCCGGCCGCGTCGGTGGTGATGGCGCGGATCAGCTGGCTGCGCATCTGCCGGTTGTATTCGACCGCCGGCTCCAGCTGCGGCTCTCGGTAGCGGGCCAGGCCGCCACCGTCGGTGCCCACCCACAGGGTGCCGTCCGGCGCGGGGTGCACCGCGCGGACCGCGTTGGAGGCCAGCGGGCCGGTGATCGTCACCAGCTTGGACTGGCTCAGGCGGTGCAGGCCGCTGGAGGTGGTGCCGATCCAGAGGTTGCCCTCGCGGTCCTCCAGCATCGAGCGCACGGTCTCGCCAAACATGCCCTCGAGCGAGTTGTCGCAGGCGAAGGAGGTATCGCTGAGCCGGCACAGGCCCACGTCCAGCGGCGCGAACCAGATCGTGCCCTGGTGGTCGCCATACACCGAATAGATCCGGCGATCGTCCAGCGCGGCCACCCGCGGATCGCGGCGGAAGCGGCCGTCGCGGAAGTAGGCCGGACCGTTCTGGGTGCCGACCCAGGCGGTGCCATCGGCACCCATCGCCAGGCTGTAGACCGCGTTGCTGGGCACGCCGTCGGCGTGGTCGTACAGGCGCGCCTGGCCATCGTGCCAGCGCACGACGCCCACGCCATCGACCGCGATCCAGACCCCGCCGGCCGGGTCGGCCACGATGGCGCGGTAGAAGCCGCGCGGCGGGAAGCCCTCGGCCTGGCCCAGCAGCTGGGTACGGTCCCCGGCCATGCGCACCACGCCGAGGTTGGTGGTCAGCCACAGTGCGCCGGCGGTGTCGCGGACGATGCCGAACACGCTGTCGGCGCCGTCAGGCAGGGGCACCTCGCGCAGCTCGTGGCCGCGGCGCTGGTAGAGGCCGCCGTTGAGGGTGCCGATCCACAACGCGTCGCCTTCGGCGAAGACGGTGGTGAATGCCGAGCTCTTGAGGACCGGGGCGTTGCGCGGCTCGAAGGTATCGAAACCCTCGCCGCTGTGGCGCACCAGGCCGGCGTAGGTGGATGCCCAGATGGTGCCGTCGGCGTGCTGGGTGATGCCGAGCACCGTGCCCTGCGGCAGCTGGTTCTCGTACCAGACGTGGGTGAACTGGCCGATCGGGCGCGCCGGATCCAGCGCGTCTGCCGATTGCCACGGGCAAAGGCAGGCCACGGCGCACAGGAAAAGCACCCAGGCATCCTTGCCCTTACGCCACATGCGTCACTCCTGACATCGGCCCCCCACCGGTCGGTAACGCATGTTACCAGTCCGTCGGCAGGCGCGGCGCTGCTCCCTTGGTCGTGTGGGCCGGCCGGGAAGCTGCCTGGGCGCCCGGCAATCCTTCAGCCGCGGATGGCCGCCTCGATCGCGGCCACGTCGATCCGGCGCATCCGCATCATCGCCTCGAAGGCGCGCCTGGCCACGCCGGGGTCATCGCCGTTGATGGCCTCGATCAGCACCTTCGGGGTGATCTGCCAGGACACGCCCCAGCGGTCCTTGCACCAGCCGCAGTCGCTCTCCCGGCCGCCGTTGCCGACGATCGCATCCCAGTAGCGGTCGGTCTCGGCCTGGTCCGCGGTGGCCACCTGGAAGGAGAACGCCTCGCTCTGCTTGAAGATCGGGCCGCCGTTGAGGCCGACGCATGGGATGCCGAGGACGGTGAACTCCACTGTGAGCACGTCGCCGACCTTGCCGGAGGGGAAGTCGGAGGGGGCGTGGAAGATGCGGCCGACCGAGCTGTCGGGAAAGACGCTGGCGTAGAAGCGGGCGGCGTCGAGGGCATCGCGGTCGAACCACAGGCAGATCGTGTTGCGCGCAACCATGGCTGTCTCCTGCTGGAGTGTGGGTCGCGGCGGGGTGCCGCGACGGGACTTACGGGTTACGTCGGCTGGGGACTGCGGGAATCGACATGCTGGTGCAGACCCGGTGTGCCTGGGTTGAGGTTCGGCGGCAGGCGTGCTGCCGGGAGCGGAGGCAGCGGGCACGGACTAGACTGCGGCCTGCTTCGCGGCCTCGCCGCCCCCGTTTCCCAAGGAGGTCTTCTTGAACGCCACAGCTTCCCCGCTTTCGTCGCAGGTCGTGCTTGTCACCGGAGGTGCCCGTGGCCTTGGCGCGGCGATCAGCCGTGCCTTCCTGGGGCAGGGCGCGCGGGTGGTGGTGAACTACCACCGCAGCGAGGCGGCCGCGCTGGCGCTGCAGCAGGAGTTCGGCGGGGAGCGCGTGCTGGCCGCGCAGGCCGATGTCACCGACCCGGCCCAGGTCGCGTCGATGGTCGCCCGGGCGCGGGCGCACTTCGATGCACCGGTCACGGTGGTGGTGAACAACGCGCTGGTCGACTTCGCCTTCGACGGCGATGCGCGGCCGCATGCGGACCGGATCGGCTGGGAGCGCTTCGCCACCCAGTTCGAGGGCAGCGTGCGCGGCGCGCTCAATACCGTGCAGGCGACGCTGGAAGGCATGCGCGAGTCCGGCTACGGCAGGGTGGTGAACATCGGCACCAACCTGTTCCAGAACCCGGTGGTGCCGTACCACGACTACACCGCGTCCAAGGCTGCATTGCTGTCGCTGACCCGCACCCTGGCCGTGGACCTGGGCCCGGACCAGATCACGGTGAACATGGTTTCCGGCGGCCTGCTGCGCACCACCGACGCGAGCGCAGCCACGCCGGAAGCGGTGTTCGACCTGATCGCCGCCAGCACCCCGCTGCGCCGGGTCACCACGCCGGCCGAGTTCGCCGACGCGGTGCTGTTCTTCGCCTCGCCCTGGTCGCGCGCGGTGACCGGGCAGAACCTGGTGGTCGATGGCGGCCTGGTCAAGGACTGAAAAAAACCGGGGTCAGAGTGCGATTTCGGCCCCCTGCCGATCCTCTCCCTGGCCCCTCCCTGCCGAGAGAGGGGTTAGGGCCCAGGGATCAACCTAGTAGCCCGGGTAAGCGAAGCGCACCCGGGAAACCGGGGTCAGAGTGCAGTTTCGGATGGATGCAAGCTATTGACCCTCTCCAACCCGCTCCGCGCCCCGGCCCGCGTCAGCGACGCGGGCTTTCGACGGCATGCGCGCCAGTGGCACGCGGTGCCATGCCGTCTCACCCATAGGGGAAGGGCTTTAAAGGGGGAGGGCAGCCGGTCAGTTCTTCGGATCCAGGCGCAGCAGCCAGCCCTTGGCGTCGCGGGTGCCGTCCTCCAGCAGCCAGACGGTGCCATCGGGGCCCTGTTCGACTTCGCGGATGCGGCGGCCCATGTCGTAGCGTTCGGCCTCGCGCGCGTTCGTGCCATCGAAGGCGATCCGCACCAGCGATTTGGACGACAGGCCGCCGATCAGGCCGGAGCCCGTCCAGCCCGGATAACGGTCGCCGCTGTAGATCACGAAGCCGGCCGGCGAGATCACCGGGTTCCAGCTCACTGCCGGGGCGTGGAATTCCGGGCGGGTGTCGTGGTCGGGGATCGGCTTGCCGTCGTAATGGTCGCCGTTGGAGACGATGGGGTAGCCGTAGTTGGCGCCACGTTCGATGAGGTTGAGCTCGTCGCCGCCCTTGGGCCCCATCTCGTGCGCCCACAGCCGGCCCTCGCCGTCGAAGGCCACGCCGAGGATGTTGCGGTGGCCCAGCGACCACACCTGCGCGGCCACGCCGCCCTGGTCCACGAACGGGTTGTCGGAAGGCACGCTGCCATCGTCGTTGAGGCGGATCATCTTGCCCAGGTTGGCCTTCATGTCCTGGGCCGGATCGAACTTCTGGCGCTCGCTGGAGCTGATCCACAGCTTGCCGTCACGGTCGAACGCGATGCGCTGGCCGAAGTGGCCCTGGCCGCTGACCTTGGGCTGCTGGCGCCAGATCACCTGCAGTCCGTCGAGCTGGCCGCCGCCATCCTTGTCCAGGAGCAGCTTCGCCCGGGCCACGGCCGCGCCGGCGGTACCGCCTTCGCCGGCCTCGCTGTAGCTGATGTAGACCAGCTGGTTGTCGGCAAAGCGTGGATGCAGCACCACGTCGCCCAGGCCACCCTGGCCGCCATGGGCCACCTTGGGCACGCCGGCGACCGAGCCGACCTTGCCGCTTGCCGGGTCGAACAGGCGCAGGCTGCCCGCCATCTCGGTCACCAGCAGGCGGCCATCCGGAAGGAAGGTCATGGCCCAGGGGGCCTCGAAGCGCTGCACTTCGACGACCTCGAACGGCGCCGGGGCAACGGTGGCCTGCGCCTGGCCGGCGGCATGGGCCGGAACGATGGCGGCGGCGCCGGTCGCCAGCAGCGTGGCCAGCGCGAGGGAAAGCGCGGTGGGTTTCATGGTGTCTCCTTGCCGATGGAAGCGTGCCGGCCACGGTAACTGCTGGAGCCTTGGGCGGGCGTCAATGACGTTCGTGGAACCCGCTCTGTTCGGGCAAGGGCCCCCGGATGCGGCCTGCGGCCTTATCCGGGCTACGTGGCTGACCGCCCTGCTCCCGACAGGAGAAGGGAACGACGGGCCATCAACCGTGGCGTTCGTCGGACTGCACCGCGCCGTCGACCAGGGTGATGGTGCGGTCGCAGGTCTCGGCCAGGCGCGGGTCGTGGGTCACCACCAGCACCGCGCAGCCGAACTGCTCGTTGAAGCGACGCAGCAGCTCGAACACCGAAGCTGCCGTCTTCGTATCGAGGTTGCCGGTGGGCTCGTCGGCCAGCAGCAGGGAAGGGCGGGTGACCAGGGCACGGGCGATCGCCACGCGCTGCTGCTGGCCGCCGGAAAGCTGGTCCGGGCGACGGTCGGCGAACTTCTCCAGGCCCACGTCCGCCAGCAGGCCGCGGGCGATGTCCAGGATTTCACGGTCGGGCTTGCCGTGGGCGACCATCCACGGCATCAGCACGTTCTCCAGCGCGGTGAACGCGCCGATCAGGTGGTGGAACTGGAACACGAAGCCGATATGCCGGCCACGCAGCGCGGTGCGTGCCTCGTCGTCCATCTCCCGGGTCGGCTGGCCGCCGAGGTACAGCTCGCCTGCGGTGGGCGAATCAAGCAGGCCGACCAGGTTGAGCAGGGTGCTCTTGCCCGAACCGGAGGGACCTACCAGTGCCGCGAAGTCGGCGCTGTCCAGGCGCAGGTCGATGCCGTGCAGCACCTCGACCTCGTTCGGCTGGCCGATGTTGTAGGACTTGCGCAGCCCTTCCAGGCGCAGGACCTCGCGCAACTCAGGCATGCCGGATCGCCTCCACCGGATCCAGGCGCGAGGCGCGCCAGGCCGGGACCAGGGCCGCGCCGATGCCGGCAAGGGTGGCCAGCGCCATCGCCGCGGGCACCAGGCTCGGCGGCAGGTCGATGGTGAACAGCTTCGGGCCGAACGAGTTGAACGAGACCGCCAGACCCCAGCCGGCGAAAGCGCCGATGGCCGAGCCGATCAGGCCCAGTACCGCGCCCTGGACGAGGAACACCTGCAGCATCTGACGCCGGCGCGTGCCCATCGCGCGCAGGATGCCGATCTCGCGGGTGCGCTGGGCCACGCTCACCGCCAGCACGCTGGCGATGCCCAGCGCCACCGAGATGGCGACGAAGAAGCTGATCATGTTGGTGGACATGCTCTGCGAGGTCAGCGCGTTCATCAGCTGGGCGTTGGTCTCCATCCAGCTCTCGGCCTGCAGCCCGGTGAGGCCGCGGATGCGCGCGGAGGTGCGGTCGGCGTCGAACACGTCGTCCACGGTCACGTCGATCACGGTGACGCCGCCGGGCAGGCCCAGCAGCGCCTGCGCCTGCTTGAGGTCCAGGTACACGTATCGCGCGTCCAGCTCACTGACGCCCAGCTCGAAGATGCCGGAGACATTGATCACCGCCTCGCGGCCGTCGCCGGCATCCAGGCGCAGCTTGCCACCGGTGCGCAGGCCCAGGTCCTCAGCAAGCTTGTTGCCGATCATGCCGTTGCCCGAGCCGACCTCGAGCCGGCCCTCGACCACGTGCTCGTCCAGCGGGATCACCCGGATGTAGCGCTCCAGGTCGATGCCGACCAGGGCCACGGACTCGGTGGCGTCACCGCGGCGGCCGAATGCCGGCCCCGACACGATCGGTGACACGGCGGTGACCTCGGGCAGGCGCTCGATCACGTCGCGCACCTGCAGCCAGTCGTCGATCGGACGCAGCGACTGCGGGCGTGGATCCTCCAGCACCAGCTGCAGTGTGCCCGCCGGCGCCGGCGCGAGCAGGTTCACCTCGCGCGGTGCCTCGACCCGGACGTGGGCCTGGGTGCCGAGCGTGCGGTCGATCAGGTTCTGCTGCAGGCCGGAGATCAGCGCGGTGACGAACACGATCACCGCCACGCCCACCGCGATGCCGCACAGGATCAGCAGCGACTGCGCGCGGCCCTGGCGCAGGAAGCGCATGGCGATGGTGGCTTCGATCCACATGGCTCAGCCGCCGCCCTGGATGGCGCCCGGCAGGTCCTGGTCCTCGCTGCTGGCGGCCGCCGGCCGGGCGGCGGGCATCGCCTGCACGCGCAGGCGCACGCGATCGCCGTCCGCGGGCAGTTCCCCGTCATCCAGGGTGCTGGCAGCCAGCACCGTGTCGCCTTCGGCCAGGCCTACGCTGACCTCGGTCATCGCCAGGCCGCGCAGGCCAAGCGTCACCGGCACCCGTTCCACGCGCCCGCCGCGCACGCGCAGCACCTCGGCGCGGCTGGCGCCGGGGCCGTTGCCGAGCAGGGCATCGTTGGGAACGGCCAGGGCGCTGTCGCGACGGCCGGTAAGGAGGGTCGCGGTCACGGTCATGTCCTGGCGGACGAAATCGGCGGACGGATCGATCCGCAGGCGCACGTCGACGGTGCCGCGTGCCGGATCGATGCCCGGCGCGATGTGGTGGACGGTGGCGGCGAACGGGCGGCCCGGGAAGGCGTCGGTGACGCAGGTGGCCGGCTGGCCGACCTCGAGCAGGGACAGGTTCTTCTCGTCCAGCGGCAGCAGGATCTCGCCCGGGGCGTCGGCCGCGATCTCCAGCAGCACCTGGCCGGGGGTGACGGCATCGCCGGGTTCGACCTGGCGGACCAGCACGGTGCCGGCCACGGTGGAGCGGATCACCGCACGCTCCAGGTCGGCCTCGGCGGCACGCAGGCGTTCGATCACCTGCGCTTCCAGGGCGCCGCCGCTGGCCACGGATTCGGCGGCCACGCGCGCCTGCCCGGCCGCGGCACGGGCCGCGACCACCGCCTGCGCGGCCTGCTCGACGCTCTCGCGCGACACCAGCTGGCGCTCGCCGAGTTCGCGCCGGCGCTGGGCCTCGCGCTCGGCCTGGGCGAGGTCAGCCTGGGCCTGGCGGTAGCGGGCCTGGGCGTCGGGACGGTCGGCCTTGCGCAGGGTTTCCAGCGCGGCCCGCGCCTCGTTGCGGCGGGCTTCGATATCCACCGCACGCAGCACCACCAGTACGTCGCCCGGTTCGACCCGGTCGCCTTCCATTACCCGGCGTTCCAGCACCAGGCCGGAGATCTCCGCGCCGACCTGCACCCGCGACAGCGCCGCGACCCGGCCGGTGGCCACCACGTTCTGCACCAGCGGCCCGGCGGCGACCTCGTATCCCGGAAGCACCGGACCGCGCCAGCGGGCCATGGCCCACGACAGCAGCACCAGCAGGAGGACGAGGGCGGTCGCGATCATCCAACGGCGCCGCTTGCGAGGGTGGGGCATGGCCAAGCCTGGAGCAGGAGGTCGCCAATCTTCGCCCGCCCCACGTGTAGGCGACAATGACGGCGCACGGCGTGGTCCATGCTGGCCGCGGCCATGGCCGGTTGCTAGGCTCGCCACTGGCCTGGCTGGGGTAATGCATGTACAGACGTGACTTCCTGGGCGGCGCGATGGCGGCGTCGCTGCTGGCCTTTGGCGGAGCGGGGCGTGCCCTTGCGGCGGGCCCCGCGCCCACCCGGCTGCTGCCTCCGGCGCTGCGGCCCGGCGACATGGTCGGCCTGGTCAGCCCGTCCTCGGCCACCGACGACAGCCTCAAGCTGCAGCTGGCCGCCGAGGTGATGCAGGCGCTGGGCTTCAGGGTCCGTGCTGGAGAGCACTACGCCGCGCGCCGTGGCCACCTGGCCGGTACCGATGCCGAACGCGCCGGCGACATCAATCGCATGTTCGCCGACCCGGAAGTAAAGGCGGTGGTATGCGTGCGCGGTGGCGCCGGGGCGGCGCGCCTGCTGCCGCTGCTGGACTACGGCCTGATCCGGCGCAATCCCAAGGTCCTGCTGGGCTATTCGGACATTACCGCGCTGCATTGCGCGATCCAGGCCAGGACCGGGCTGGTGACCTTCCACGGCCCGATCGGCGCCGGCAGCTGGAACAGCTTCGTGGTCGACCAGTTCCGCCGCCTGTTCCTGCAGCGCGAGCTGCTGGAGTACCGCAACCCGGTGCCGGACGAGGACGAGCTGGTCCAGCGTGGCAACCGCACCATGGCCATCCACGGTGGCCGTGCCCGCGGGCCGCTGCTGGGCGGCAACCTGTCGGTCCTGGTCGGCCTGGCCGGCTCGCCCTACCTGCCGGCGTTCGACGGCGCGATCCTGTTCCTGGAGGACGTGGAAGAGGCGCCGTACCGGGTGGACCGCATGCTGACCACGCTCAAGCTGGCCGGGGTGCTGGACCGCATCGCCGGTTTCATCTTCGGCCAATGCACCGACTGCGATCCCGGCGCAGGCCATGGCTCCCTGAGCATCGAGCAGGTCCTCGACGACCACATCCGCCCACTGGGCATTCCCGCCTACCGCGGCGCCCTGATCGGCCACCTGCGCGAGCAGTTCATCGTGCCGGTGGGCGGGATGGTGGAGATGGACGCGGATGCGGGAACCTTCCGGCTGCTGGAGCCGGTGTTGCGGTAGTCCCTCGCCCCGGGCGGGACGGCATGGCTCTCGCGCCATTGCTGGTCATGCCGTCGAACAGCCGCGTCCTGCGGGCGCGGAGCGGGTAGGGGAGAGGGCTGGGCCCCTGGCGGGCGACAAGTCGCACGCGGGTGATCCAATTCGGTTACAAGCGCGGACTTCGGAAGGAGCCGCGTCGCGCCGGGCCCCGGCCGCCGGGCGCCGGGCGCACATCCATGTGCGTACTCGCTACCGCGGCCATCCATGGCTGCTGCCGGGACACAACCGGCGCAACGCGTCTTCGGCGAATCCGGAGGGGCTACTTCGTCCGGCGTCCCCGGGTGCGCTGCGCTTACCCGGACTACGCGTCCTTCCGCCAAGGCTCGTGGCCTGGCGCGTGACGAGTCGCGGGCGGCCCTGCGAATCACGAATGCCGAATCACCAATCACCAATCCCGAATCACCAATCACCAATCCCGAATCCCGAATCCCGAATCCCGAATCCCCGCTTGACCTTCCCATCATGGGAAGGTCCACCATGTAGCCCATGGATACCCAGAACACCGTCGTGCCTGCCGCCCCCAGCGGCCCTTCCGCGTCAATTCGCCTGCCCGTCGAAGGCATGAGCTGTGCGTCCTGCGCCGGGCGGGTCGAGCGCGCCCTGGCGGCGTTGCCTGGCGTGGAATCAGTCAGCGTCAACGTGGTCAGCGCAATGGCCGAGATCCGTGGGGCATCGCTGCCGCCTGCGGCCGAAGTGGTCGCCGCGGTGGAGAAGGCCGGCTACCGCGTGCCGGCGGGCGAGGCCGACCTGGCGATCGCAGGCATGCATTGCGCATCCTGCGTGGGCCGGGTGGAACGGGCCCTGGCCGCGGTGCCGGGCGTGGTCGGGGTTTCGGTCAACCTGGCGACCGAGCGGGCGCGGGTGCATACCGCCGGCCCGGTCGATCCAGCCGTGCTGGCCGAGGCCGTGCGCAAGGCCGGTTACCGGATTGCCGCGCCGGAAGCGCCTGCGTCGGGAGACGCGGGAGCGGAATCTCCTGCCGCCGGGGTTGGCGCCCGTGGCGCTGCGACCACCACGACGCCTGCAAAGCCGAAGCTGTCCGCCGAGGCCCGCCACCTGGCCATCGCCATCGTGCTGGCCGCGCCACTGGTCCTGCCGATGGTCGGCATGCCGTTCGGCAGGCACTGGATGCTGCCGGGCTGGCTCCAGCTCGTGCTCGCCACGCCGCTGCAGTTCTGGCTGGGCGCGCGCTTCTACCGTGCGGGCTGGGGCGCGCTGCGCGCCGGCACCGGAAACATGGACCTGCTGGTGGCGCTGGGCACGACCACGGCGTACGGCCTGAGCGTGTTCCACCTGCTGCGCGAGGGCGCGCACGCACCGCTGTACTTCGAGGGTTCGGCCGCGATCATCACCCTGGTCCTGCTGGGCAAGTTCCTGGAGGGACGCGCCAAGCGCCAGACCACCGGGGCGATCCGCGCCCTGCAGGCGCTGCGTCCGACCACGGCGCGACTGCGCACGCCGCAGGGCGAATCCGAAGTGCCGGTCGAACAGGTGGCGGTGGGCGACCTGGTGGTGGTGCGGCCCGGCGAGCGCTTCCCGGTGGACGGTATCGTCGAGGAGGGCCGCACCCATGCCGACGAGTCCCTGGTCACCGGTGAATCGGTGCCGGTGGCCAAGGACCCGGGCGACCGGGTCACGGCCGGCGCGGTGAACGCCGATGGCGTGGTCGTGGTGCGCACCGCGGCCACGGGCGCCGAGACCGCGCTGTCGCGCATCGTGCGCCTGGTCGAGGACGCGCAGGCGGTGAAGGCACCGATCCAGCGCACCGTGGACCGGGTCGCCGCGGTGTTCGTGCCGGTGATCCTGGTGCTGGCCCTGCTGACCCTGCTGGGCTGGGGACTCGCTACCGGCGACTGGGACCGCGCCATCCTCAATGCGGTCTCGGTGCTGGTGATCGCCTGTCCCTGTGCCCTGGGCCTGGCCACGCCAACCGCGATCATGGCCGGCACCGGCGTGGCCGCGCGTGCCGGCATCCTGGTCAAGGACGCTCACGCACTGGAGCTGGCACGCTCGATCCAGGTGGTGGCCTTCGACAAGACCGGCACGCTGACCGTGGGCGAGCCGCGCCTGCTGGAAGCAATCCCGATGGATGGCGATCGCGATGCACTGCTGGCGCTGGCCGCGGCGCTGCAGCAGCACAGCGCACATCCGCTGGCCCAGGCCGTGCTGCACGAGGGCGTGCAGGCGGCACCGGCGAACGAACTGCAGGCACTGCCCGGTCGTGGCGTGCGCGGCAGGGTGGACGGGCGCATGGCCTGGATCGGCAACCTGGCCCTGATGCAGGAGGCTGGCGTGGCCGTGGACGCGCTGCTGCCGCGGGCCCGTGAGCTGGAAGCCAGCGGCCACACCCTGTCCTGGCTGGCGGTGGAGCAGGGCGGCCAGCGCGTACTGCGCGGCCTGCTGGCCTTCCGCGACCAGCCGCGCCCGGGTGCGCGCCTTGCCATCGAGCGCCTGCGCGCGATGGGCGTGCGCACGGTGATGCTGTCCGGCGACAACCGCGGTGCCGCTGGCGCGGTGGCGCAGGCGCTGGGCATCGACGAGGTCCAGGCCGAGGTACGCCCGGAGCAGAAGGTCGCCGCCATCGAGGCACTGAAGTCCGGCGGCGTGGTGGCGATGGTCGGCGACGGCATCAACGACGCCCCGGCGCTGGCCGCCGCCGATGTCGGCATCGCCATGGGCTCGGGCACCGACGTGGCCATGCACGCCGCGGCGATCACCCTGATGCGCTCGCAACCGCAACTGGTGGCCGACGCCATCGACGTGTCCCGGCGCACCACCGGCAAGATCCACCAGAACCTGTTCTGGGCCTTCGGCTACAACGTCATCGGCATCCCGCTGGCCGCCGCCGGCCTGCTCAGTCCGGCCTTGGCTGGCGCGGCGATGGCGTTCTCCTCGGTCAGCGTGGTGGCCAATACCCTGCTGCTGCGGCACTGGCGTCCGGCGGCGGACGCGGGGAAGAAGTCGTGAGCCGCGGCGCGAAGGCACCCGCGGCAGGCGACGGCCTGCATTCCATAGGCGAGGCCGCTGCACGCTCGGGCGTGTCCGCCAAGATGATCCGCCACTACGAGGAGATCGGCCTGGTCCCGCCGCCGCCGCGCACGGCTGCCGGCTACCGGCTGTACGCCGAAGCCGATGTGCACCGCCTGCGCTTCATCAGCCGGGCGCGGGCGCTGGGTTTTGGCATGAAGCAGATCGGCCTGCTGCTGGCGCTGTGGTCGGACCGTTCCCGCGCCAGCGCCGATGTCAGGCAGCTCGCGCTGCAACACGCGGCCGAACTGGGCGAGCGCATCGCCCAGATGCAGGCGATGCAGCGCACCCTGGAGGCGCTGGCCAGCCAGTGCCACGGCGATGAGCGGCCGGAGTGTCCGATCCTCGATGATCTGGAAGGGAGGTGCGGCTAGAGCCGCTCGCATCGGAGAGGGATCGGGAGAAGATCGGGCGGGCGGCGAGGGGCGGTCGTCGAAGTGCGCCATGCCTTGGCAAGAACCGGTGCCATCTCCAATTGGCTGGCCCTCACTCCCCGGAGCCCGCTCCGCGCCCGGCCCGTGCCCACAGGACCTGGCGCCTCCCCCCCACGGAAGAGAATGGAGACTGGCCGGGAGAGCGAGCAGCACTTGCCGGGGATTCACATAGGCCGGGGCAGGCTGTATCTGTACTGCCGAGCAGGAGGTGTCCCATGGCGACCGGATGGGCGGGCGACAACGCCGTCAACGAACAGATCGACGCGACCGTCAAGGACGGGGTCGAGCGCGCGCGCTCACGGCTGCCCAAGGGCCCGAGCCTGGAACGCTGCGAGGAATGCGATGCACCGATCCCCGAGGCGCGCCGCCGCGCGGTGCCCGGCGTGCGCCTCTGCGTGACCTGCCAGGCCGCGCAGGACGAGGAGGAGGCGAACTTCGCCGGCTACAACCGGCGCGGCAGCAAGGACAGCCAGCTGCGCTGAGTCTCCAGTCCGGGCCGCTTACGTCGATCCACCCTCGATCACGGCCGCGGCAGGCGGCGCCATCCACGCCACCGGGACCTCGCTGCCACGCCAGCGCCGGACCACGCGCTGGAAGAACAGGCTGTTGGGCACCTGCAGGCTGCTGCCCGCATGTTCCGGATCGCGCGGCACTTCCTGCAGGGTGGTGTAGATCAGGTTGATGTCGACCACCCGGCCCTTGAGCCCGGGTTTCTCGCCGTTCTCGACCACCTCGATGTAGTCGTACAGGCGGAACGGGCGGGTGGTGAAGATCAGCACCGTGCAGAAGATGTTGGACAGCACGCTCCAGGCGGCAAAGAACGCCACCGCGCCGACCGCGGCGAAGCTGGTGAAGGCGGTCCACAGCACGGTGCCGGACACACCCAGCCGCTCCAGCACCATCAGCAGCGCGCCGAAGCCGATCAGGGCAGCCGAGACCCGGTGCAGGACCACCCCCATCTCCGGGGGCAGCCCGCGCCTGTCCATCAGCCGCCGCACGAGGCGGCGCACCAGCTGCTGCAGCAGCCAGGCGGCAAGGACGATCAGCAGGGCCTGGCCGATCGGCACGATCGTGCCCAGCCAACCCTGCAGCCACTCGGGCAGGTGATGCTTCATCCGGTTCGCTTGCTTGCGGCCGGGACGGCCGCTTCGCCCGCCATTCTAGGAGACTGCCGCGGCCCGACGGCGACCGGCGGGAGCCGGCTCACCCGAGGGGCAGGACCCGCACCTCGACGCCGGGCGCGGTGACGACCTGGCCCGCGCGGATCTTGCAGGTCTTGCGCAGCTCCTGGATGCCATCGACCTCGACCACGCCACTGGCCACCAGGGCCTTGCCGGCGCCGCCGCTGTCGCATAGTCCAACCAGCTTGAGCAGCTGGTTCAGTTCCACATGCTCGCCCTGGAGCTCGAAATCGATGGTTTCCATCAGCCAAGTCTAGCGTGCGTTCAAGGCGTGTCCGTCCTCGATGCCAGGCCAGCGCTCCAGGTGGTCCAGCTTGCGCCGGTACATCTCGCGGACCCGGTCGGTGTCGCCGAGCCTCGCCGCGCGCGCCATCTCGCGCCGCGCAAGGTCCAGCTCGCCACCCAGGAAGTAGGCCCGCGCCAGGCCGAAGTGGAACGCGTGCTGGCGTGCCTGCAGGCGGATGGCGTTGCGGTAGTGGGTGACCGCGCAGGCGTAGTTGCCGGTCTCCTCGCAGCCCAGGGCGAGCACGAACTGGGCGAACGGGTCGTTGCGCCGCACCTGTTCCAGGCGGGCGACGAAGTCCGCAGCCTCCCGGGACTGGCCGCTGCGCTCATACAGCTTCACCAGGTTGGACAGGGTGGCCGTGTGTTCCGGGGCCAGGCTCCAGGCGGTGCGAAGCGCGCGCGTGGCCGCCTCGATGTTCCCGGCACGCATTTCCAGCACGCCGAGGTTGTTCCAGGCCGGCACGAAGCCGGGGTCGGCCTCGGTCGCGGCGTCGAGCTGCGCACGTGCGCCGCCGAGGTCACCCGCGGCCATCAGCTCGGCGCCGCGGTTGTTGCGGAAGTGGGCGAGGGCACGCGTGTCGTCGATCCTCCGCGGGCTGTCGCGCATGGCGAGGATGTTGCGCTCCAGGTCCAGGGTGTGCAGGCGGATGCCGCTGCGGATGCCGGCGTTGACATGGCTGGCGCCGTAGATCACGCCCGCATCCCGGTACCAGGCCAGGACCTCGCTGACTTCCTGCACGTTCGCCTCCATCCCGGCCGCCCGGGCGAGGGCGACGAACAGCAGGGTGAAGGACAGGCAGTTGCCGCGCCGGTCGCGGAAGGTCTCGGCCACGGTGCGGGTGCGGTCGTTGTCGTAGGCCAGGGCCAGGCCATCGGCCTCCAGGACCATGGCAGCGAGTCGCTCCAGGCGTTTCTCGCGGTTGCCGCCGGGCGCGATCACCCGCTCCTGCAGCATCGCCCGCAGCCCGGGCGGGATCTCCAGCACCTCGTCGATGCCGGGGATGTACTGGGTCGCCTGGACCGTGGGCAGGGTGGACGGCTCCGACACCGTCGCCGGAGCGGGCAGGCCCTCCATGGGTGCCGCGGCCAGCGCCGCCGCCAATGCCAGTGCATACATGACCCACCTCCCGCTGCGTGCTGCACCAGATGCAATTCGCTGGTCCGGCAAAGCCGGACGCCGGTTCGATCCCGCGGCTAGGGCGTATACAGGGCGTGGCCCTCGCCAGCCTGCCAGCGCCGCAGGTGGTCGAGCTTGCGCCGGTAGACTTCGCGTACCTGTTCGCTACCGCCCAGGGTCAGGGCGCGGCCAAGCTCGCGCTGGGCGTTTCCCGGCTGGCCGTCGAGGAAGTACGCGCGTGCCAGGCCGAAATGGAACTGGTGCTCGCCTTCCTGGATCCTGATCGCGACGCGGTAGTGGCTGATCGCGCAGGCGTAGTCGCCCCGGTTCTCGCATTCCATGGCGAGCATGAACTGGTGGAAGGGATCGTTGGCCTGGATCTGGTCGAGCTTCAGCGCATGGTTGCGTGCCAGCGCGTCCTCGCCGATGCGGCGATAAAGCGCGACCAGGTTGGTAAGGGTGGAGGCATGGTCCGGATCGAGCCGGTGCCCGGTCTCCAAGGCGCGGCGGGCGCCGCCGGTGTCGTCCAGCCGCTGCAGCAGCACGCCCAGGTTGTTCCAGGCAGGCACGAACCTGTCGTCCTCTTCCAGCGCCGCCTCCAGCGAGGCGAGGGCACCGCCAAGGTCGCCTTCGGCCATCAATTCGGCGCCGCGGTTGTTGTGGAAGTGGGCCAGGGCGCGATCGTCGTCGACGCCACGCGGCCGGCTACGGCTGACCAGGATATTGCGGTCCACGTCGATGGTCTGGTTCTGGATGCCGTTGCGGATGCCGGTATTGACGTGGTTGGCGCTGTAGATCACGCCGCCGTCCTGGTACCACGAGAGCACCTCGCCGACCTCCTGGACCTGCGCATCCATCCCGGCGGCCCGCGCAAGGGACACGAACAGCAGGGTGTACGACAGGCAGTTGGCGCGGCGGTCGCGCCAGGTCTCGGCCACCGTGCGGGTGCGGTCATTGTCGTACTGGACGGCGAGCCCGTCCTTGTCGAACACCAGGGCGACGAGGCGCTCGACCTGCTGCTCGCGGCTCCCACCCGGACCGATCACGCGCTCTTGGAGCAGGGCCAGCAGTTCCGGCGGAACCGCCATCACCTCGTCGCGCGTCTGTACCCGGGCCGGTGGTCGCGCCGGGACGGCAGGCAGATCGGTGATTCCGGGGGCCGGGACCGAAGCCGGTTGCGATGCGGCCAGGGCCGCCACCAGTGCCAGTGCGAACATGACCCCCTCCAGGTCGATGCCTTGGGCCAGTGTATGCCTGCCGGCTGAGCGCGGATTGACTGGAATTGCGGTTTCGGGGGCAACCTTTGGCGACCACGTGCGTCCCGGGCGGCGTTGTATCCTGCGCCGCCGCCGCGCCCGCGGGGTTCCACGTCCGCCTACAGGGAAATCCGATGATCCAGCGTTTCGAAACCGGCCCGCGCATGTCCGAGATGACCGTCCACAACGGCGTGGCCTACCTCGCCGGGCAGATCCCGGAGGACACCAGCCAGGACATCACCGGCCAGACCCGCCAGGTGCTGGAGGCCATCGATGCGCTGCTGGCCCAGGCCGGGAGCGACAAGACGAAGATCCTGCGCGCGGAGATCTTCCTGGCCGATATCGGCGAGTTCGCCGGCATGAACAAGGCCTGGGAAGAGTGGGTGCCGCAGGGCCATACCCCCGCCCGCGCCACGGTGCAGGCCAGGCTGGCGGACGCGGCCTGGAAGGTCGAGATCGTGGTCACAGCCGCGGTCTGATCGGCACCGTGGACGACCTGTTCGCCGCCGCCGACGAACACCACAGCCTGTTCTTCGCGCTGCTGCCGGCACCACCGGTGGTGGCCGGGATCCGTGCTGCGCAGCAGGCACTGGAAGCCGTGCTGCCGCCGCAGCGTGGCGCAGGGGTGCCTGACGCACGCCTGCACCTGACCCTGCACTGGCTGGGCGAGTGGTCGCAGCTGCCGCAGGCCCTGGTCGAGGACGCCTGCATCGCGGCGGCCCAGGTAAGCCTGCCGGGTTTCGGCCTGCGACTGGACCAGGCCGAATGCTTCGGCCATGGCGAGTCGATCTGGGTGTTGCGGCCCTCGGAGCCACCGCCGCAGCTGGCCAGCCTGCACCAGGCCCTGGCTGCCGCGCTGGCCGCGCGACGGATCCGGCTGCCGCCCGGCCCTGCGTTCGCGCCGCATGTCACCGTGCGTCGCCGCGCCAGCGTGCGCTTTCCGCCACGACCGGTGCCGGCCGTGGAATGGCAGGTACGCGGCTTCGCCCTGCTGCAGAGCCTGCGCACGCAGGGCGGAACGCGCTACGCCGTGCTGGGGGAGTGGCCGCTGGCGCCGGGTTGATCCCGCTGCCGGCCCGCCGTTGCCGGACTCAGTCGCGGCCGGCCTGCAGCCATCGCGCCGCGGCACGGCCCGCGCGCAGGCCGCTGGCGAAGCACGCGGTCAACAGGTAGCCGCCAGTCGGCGCTTCCCAGTCCAGCATCTCGCCGGCGCAGAACACGCCGGGCCGGGCAGTGGCCATCAGGCCCTGGTCCAGCGCCTCCAGGCGCACGCCGCCACCGGTACTGATCGCCTCGGCCATCGGCCGTGGACGCCTGAGCACCAGCGCCAGGCGCTTGAGCGTGGCGGCGACGAGGTCCATGTCGGCTATCGCCTGGGCATCGAGCACTTCGCGCAGCAACGAGGCCTTGACCCCGTCCACGCCGGCCTGGCGGCGCAGGTGCTCGCTGAGGCTGCGCCCCTTGCGTGGCTTGGCCAGGTCGCTACGCAGACGCTCCAAGTCGCGCCCGGGCACCAGGTCCAGGTGCAGGATGGCGTGCCCATCGCGGCTGATCGCATCGCGCAGCGGCACCGACAGCGCATAGACCAGGCTGCCTTCGATGCCGGTGGTGGTGACCACGCATTCGCCCTGCAGCGAACGCCAGCTTCCGTCCGGGTCCTGCCAGTGGGCGATCACCGGCTTGAGCGGGGCACCCGCATGGCGGTTCGCGAAATGCTGGCTCCAGCCGATGTCGAAGCCGCAGTTGGAAGGCACCAGCGGCGCCACGTCGATACCCGCGGCTGCAACCGCATCCACCCAGGCGCCATCCGAGCCCAGCTGCGGCCAGCTGCCACCGCCCGTCGCCAGCACCGTGGCCGGCGCACGTACCAGGACTTCGTCCTCGGGCGTGCTGAAACGCAGGTGGCCGTCGGCATCCCAGCCTTCCCAGCGGTGCAGCACGTGGAAGCGCACGCCCTGTTCCTTCAGGCGCCGCACCCAGCCGCGCAGCAGCGGGGCGGCCTTGCGGTCCAGCGGGAACACCCGGTCGGAGCTGCCGACATAGGTCTCCACGCCCAGCCCGCGCGCCCACTGGCGCAGCTCGTCCGCGCCGAAGTCCGCCAGCCAGGCGGCAACCTCGGTCCCGCGCACGCCGTAGCGGCGGGCGAAACCGGGCATGGGCTCGGCATGGGTGAGGTTGAGCCCACCCTTGCCGGCGATCAGGAACTTGCGGCCGACCGAGCCCTTGGCCTCGTAAAGATCGACTTCGATCCCGGCCGCGCGCGCCACTTCGGCGGCCATCAGGCCGGCTGGACCACCGCCGACGATGGCAAGCCCGGGCAGCTGGATTACCGGACCAGGCATGGATCAGCGCGCTTCCACGTCCAGCAGCTCGACCTCGAACACCAGCGAGGCGTTGGGCGGGATCACCCGGCCGGCGCCGCGGCTGCCATAGCCAAGCTCGGACGGGATCAGCAGCGTGCGCTTGCCGCCCACGCGCATGCCGGCCACGCCGTCGTCCCAGCCGCGGATCACCTGGCCGGCGCCCAGCACGAAGCTGAAGGGCTGGCCGCGGTCCAGCGAGCTGTCGAACTTGCGACTGCGCTTCTCCGGCACGCGCTCGTCATAGAGCCAACCGGTGTAATGCACGCTCACCTTGCTGCCCGGCGTGGCCTCGGCACCCTCGCCAATGACCTCGTCGATGCGTTCCAGGCCAGCCACCGAGCCGCCAGGCCACGGGGCCGACTCGTTGCAGGCGACCAGGAAGAGGGTGCAGAGCAGGGCAAGGCAGGGCAGGAGGCGGCGCATGGCAGGCGGAGGTGCAGGGGGGACGCAAGGGTAAACCGCCGCGGTCGCTGCGGCGATGGCGGGTATCATGCGCGCATGGCCAAACTGCTGTTTCCGCTGCGCAACGTTCCCGCCGACGAGGCGTCCGAGGTGCGGGCGCTGCTCGACCGGCATGGCCTGGAGTGGTACGAGACCGAAGCCGGCATGCTCGGCTTTTCGGCGCCAGGACTGTGGCTGCGCGACAAGGCGGACTATCCGCGCGCCCGCGCCCTGCTGGACGAGTACCAGGCGCAGCGCCGCGAACAGGCCCGCGCCGAAGCGCGCGAGCGGGAAGCGCGCGGCGAGCACGAGACCTTCATGCAGCAGCTGCGTACCCAGCCGGCCTACGTACTGCCGCGGCTGCTGGCGATGATCGCGATCCTCGCCGCGACCCTGGCCCTGCCCTGGTGGCTGCTGCGCTGAGGGCGGGGCAGGGGCGCGCCTTACAATGGCGCCATGCTCAACCTCGCCGCCTATCTCTTCGTCCACATCGACGATCCGCACGCGCTTGCCGCACGCCTGCACGAATCCGCGCAGGCCGCCGATCTCAAGGGCACCATCCTCGTCGCAGGCGAGGGCATCAACCTGTTCCTTGCCGGCCCGGAGCAGGCCCTGCACGGTTTCGTCGACGGCTTGCGCGCCGACCCGCGCCTGGCCGCGCTGAAGCCGCGCTACAGCCCCAGCGGTTCGGTCCCGTTCGCCCGCCTGAAGGTGAAGGTGAAGCCGGAGATCATCAGCTTCCGCCGTCCCCAGGCCACGCCGCTGGCGCAGGGCGAACGCGCGCCGGCGGTGGATCCGGCGACGGTCGCGCGCTGGCTGGCCCAGGGCGGCCGCGACGACGCAGGCCGGCCAGTGGTGATGCTCGACACCCGCAACGCCCAGGAAGTGGCCTACGGCACCTTCGAGGGCGCGCTGACCCTGCCGATCACGAAGTTCACGGAACTTCCGCAGGCACTGGCCCCGCACCGCGAGGCCCTGGCCGAGGCGACCGTGGTCAGTTTCTGCACCGGCGGCATCCGCTGCGAGAAGGCCGCGCTGTGGATGCGCCAGGACGGCATGGACAACGTCCTGCAGCTGGAGGGCGGCATCCTGGGCTGGTTCGAGCAGGTGGGCGGACAGGGATATGACGGCCGCTGCTTCGTCTTCGACGAGCGCGTGGCGGTGGACCCGGAACTGCGTCCACTGGTCGATGAAGAAATTCGTGAAGAAATGCTTGCGCAAGTTACGGGGACTGTCTAATATTCGCGCCCTCAGCTTCGTGGGGCCATAGCTCAGCTGGGAGAGCGCTTGCATGGCATGCAAGAGGTCGGCGGTTCGATCCCGCCTGGCTCCACCAAATCCGGCGCAAGCCGGGCGAAGCGACGATATGTCCCCATCGTCTAGAGGCCTAGGACACTACCCTTTCACGGTAGCGACCGGGGTTCGAATCCCCGTGGGGACGCCACTCAGCGGTACCGCATCAACCTTCGGGTCGATGCTCGTGGGGCCATAGCTCAGCTGGGAGAGCGCCTGCATGGCATGCAGGAGGTCGGCGGTTCGATCCCGCCTGGCTCCACCATATTCCTGGTGTATCCGCGCAACGATTCCCGATCCTGACCACGGCATGCGTCTGCACGCTGCAATCGTGCGCGCGTGCGGTGCTGTTCCGGACGCGCGCCTATTGCATCCTGGTCCGGTCGCGGGATCCCGGCGTCATCCCGAAGCCATCGTCCCGACACCCGCTGGGGATGCCCGTCCCGCGTCGCTCCCAGATCCGTGGCAGTGCGATGCGGGTATCCAGAACTAGCCGGTCCCCGGATAGCGGACGCCGCGTTCGGGCGGGCGATCAAACGAACAGCTACCGGAAAATCTTCCACCCCCGGTGCAGTGCGACTTACCAGGCCGCCTTGGCAGCCCGGTAGTCAATCGAACCAAGCCACGGTCGCATCACGGGGAGGGGAAGGGTTGCCCCCTCCATTTGCCTATTTCCCGTAACGTCCTTTGGCCGCTTCGCCATCGCGGCGCCCCATTTCGGCAGCCACTTCGCGCAACCAGCGATCCGCGCTTTCCTGGCCATCGTGGCGCACACGTCGCTCATACTCCGGCCGCAGCTCGGCGCGCCGGCGTTCCATGGCTCGACTCATGTCATGTGCCAGCAAAGCGCGATCGGCTGCAGCACCTTCCACAGCGGCCGCAGGTTCGGGTATGCCCCGGGACCCGGGTAGCACCTTGCCGCCATGCTTCCTGCGCAGTGCCTCGCGATCCACCCACTCGGGTCCATCGCCAGTGCTCTGGTTGCGCATCATGGTGTGCTGCTGCATCAGGTTGGCCTAGCCACCCGCATCGATGGTCTGGGCGTGCACTGGGAGCTGCAGGCAGGGCAACCCCAGGATCGCCATTGCTGACAGCAGCAGGGCGGTTGCTGATCGACATCCGGCGGAACCGGTCAGTGTGTTCATGGCGGTCTCCTGACAGGAACCAAAACTAGCATCATCGGTCCCGGACGTCGGATACCCAGACGCGGGGTTTGGTCGCATGCGCGCGACCTGGAAGCGTCGAGCGTCCTTCTCGTCGTGCCCATATCAGCTACACGCCGCGTGCACCATGGAATGGTTCACACTCGGCCCGTGAGCTCGGCTGCATGTCGGACACCTCACGAGGTTGTTGTCACGCTCCATTTACGTTTCATAACATCAGCTGAATTCGGGTCATGACGCCAACGAAAAGGCGGCTATATTCCGACACCCCAGACGAAGGAGGATTTGAATGTTCCGGACCAAGCGAAATCTGGCTATGACGCTCGGCGTGGCGATGGTTGCCGGCCTGGGTCTTGGTGGTTGCGCAAGCTATGACAAGGAATTCGCGACCATCAACTCGCGGCTCGACCAGCTCGACTCGCGGGTGCAGGGTGCGGCGCAGAGCGCCGAATCCGCCAACCAGTCGGCCCAGCGCGCCAACCAGCGCCTGGACCAGATCGAGAGCCGCGTCCAGCAGCTCGAATCCGCCCCGCGTCGCACGCCGCGTGGTTGATCGTTCGTTCCTGATGCAACACGCGGCGTAAGCCGTGACCCGATGGCCCGAGAGGGCCATCGGGCTTTTGGGCACCAGAAGTGGATACAGGGAGTCGTTCCGTCAGCATGCATACGCACCGTTCGAAGCTTGTTGGCCGTGGCGGCGTTCTTGCGTTGGCCTTAGGCCTTTCGCTTCCGTTCCTCGCCAGTGCCGACGAGGCCGCTCCTGCGGACGAGGTCACCAGTGCCGTCGACCTGCTGCCGGAAGGCCAGGATGTCTCGGATACCGTCATCGAACTGGCGGGATGGGTGGTGGCGACCCGCGACAGCGAGGGTTACCCCTTCGCGATCATGGACAAGGCCTCCGCACAGATCCTGGTGTTCGGTGGCGACGGGAAGCTGCGTGGCGCGGCCCCGGGCCTGTTTGGTTCGGCCATTGGTGACCATGTGGCACCTGGGGTTGCCGGCCTCGCACTTCGCGAGATTCCTGGCAGGGACCGTACGACGCCGGCCGGCCGCTTTGTCGGTGGCTATGGCCCCTCGATCGATGCTGGACGCGTGCTGTGGGTCGACTACGACTCCGCCGTCTCGATCCATCCGACCGCCACTGGCGTGAAGTCCGAGAAGCGCCCCGAGCGCCTGGCTTCTCCGCAGCCGGACGACAACCGCATCACCCACGGCTGCATCAATGTCGCGCCCGACTTCTACGAGCAGGTCGTGAGCCCCACCTTCCAGCGTGGCGGCGTGTTCTACATCCTGCCCGAGACCGATTCGCTGGCCGACACCTTCCCCGAATTCGTGGAGAGCCGGCCTACGGCGCAGCGCAAGGAAGGACGGCGGTCGCGCGGCGCCGACCAGTAGGTAGCGAGGGCAGGGCGGCCAATCGCTGCTCCGGCATGCACGCGTTCACCGGGCTGCCTGGCTACCGGAATTCATGCAGGCGCGGTCGTGGTAATCCCGATCCCGTCTGGCCTGGTTGGCTGGAACGGATCCAGGCCCAGCCCATCGGCTTCCTGCCGTGTGGCGACCTCGACACCGCGCGCGTACCGTGCAGGCGGCATGCCGACATGCCGCGAAAACGCGACGCTGAAGGTGCTGGCCGAGCTGTAGCCGACGCGCTGGGCGACCTCGGCGATGCCGATATCCCCATGTCGCAGCAGGTTCCTGGCCAGCGCCATGCGCCAGGCCAGCAGGTACTCCATCGGCGGCATGCCCATTACCCGGTTGAAGCGGTCGAAGAAGGCCGAGCGGGAGAGTGCGGCCTCGCTGGCCAGCTCGTTGACGGTCCAGACCCTTGCCGGATGCGCATGCATTGCGCGGATCGCAGCGGCAAGGCGCGGATCCGAAAGCGCCAGCACCAGGCCGCGATCCACGCCCGAAGCGGAAGCCGAGCGCAGCGCCTCGATGAACAGCACGTCCAGCAGCCGCGCCAGCACCACGTCGCGTGCAGGCCTCTTCCCGCGTGACTCGTCGCCAAGCAAGCGCACCAGGGTTGCAAGGCGTTCCTCACCGCGGATATGGATGAGCTGCGGCATCAGCGGCACCAGCAGGGCGGCATCCGGCGAATCGAAACTGCAGTGCCCGGCGAGGATGCGCATGTCGGTCGGGCCCTGTTGCGCGCCGATGCGGAAGAACCCTTTTTCCAGCTCGACCGGGATCGAGCTGGCCGCGGGATCCACCTCGTGCAGGCTGGACATGGTGACCCCGTAGGCGGCCGGCACCAGGACGAAGTCGCCAGCCTGCAAGACCACCGTGTCGCACCCGTCCAGCCTGAGCCTGCAGCCGCCTTCGAGCACTACGCAGTAGAAGGATTCCCCGCCATCGGAACGGCTTACCCGCCAGGCTCCAGCGCCGACCACCTGCTTGGAGAAGCGTGCGGTGGGCCTGAGCAGCAGGATCATCTCCGCCAGTGGATCGACCATTGCCGGACTCCCGCAAATGGGAAAAGGACTTTTGATTGGAGGCAGTACGGGGGCCGGCGCCTACCGTGGTGACTCGCCCACCACACGCGAGAACCCCGGCAATGAAGACCGTACTGATCACCGGCTGCTCCTCAGGCTTTGGACTGGAAACCGCCCGCTACTTCCTGGCGCGCGACTGGCGCGTCGTCGCCACCATGCGCACGCCCAACGACGAGGTGCTGCCGCCGTCGCCCGACCTGCTGGTACTCCCGCTGGATATCACCGATCCGCAGAGCATCCAGGCCGCGGTTGCCGGGGCAGGGGAGATCGACGTGCTGGTCAACAACGCCGGATTCGGCGCGCCAGCACCGTTCGAGCTGATGGACATGGAAACCGTGCGCAGCCTGTTCGAGACCAACACCTTCGGCACCATCGCCATGGCGCAGGCCGTGCTCCCGCGGATGCGCGAACGCGGGCAGGGCGTCATCATCAATGTCACCTCCAGCGCGATCTACCGGCCGCTTCCGCTGATCGGCGCCTACCGCGCCGCCAAGGCGGCGGTGAACATCATCACCGAGTCGCTCGCCGCCGAGATCGGACAGTTCGGCCTGCGCGCCCACCTGGTCCTGCCCGGTTCCTCCGGCGAGACCCGCTTCCGCGAATCCGCCCGTGCCGGCCTGCGCGGCTTCGACGACCCGGTGTACGGCCAGTACATGCAGGAAACCATTACCCGCATGGCCAGCTCCGTCGGCCCCGGCACGCGCGCCCTGGACGTCGCCGAGGCAGTCTGGTGCGCGGCCACTGATCCCTCCGCGCCGCTGTACATTCCTGCGGGGGCGGATGCGGAAGAGTGGGCGGGACAGGCACGTGCCCACGCGTCAGCCGCCTGAGGCATGAAGGGCGGCCGTCGAAGATGAACGCATGAAAGCATTCCTCGGCACGGCAGGATCGATCCTGCGGGCCAGGATCGCACCGACGGTCGTCCTCGCCACTGGTTTCCTGCACGAGCAACGGCAGCAGCGCCCGAGGGGAGATGCTCGTTAGCCGGCGGGGGCGAGCATTTTCCCGCAGTCGTGGCGCCGCAAAAGCCCAGGAAATGTGCGCAGTTCAAGGCCAGCCGGTGCTGGTCCAGTTCTCGATGTGGTACGAAAGCACCTGGATGACGCCAATCGCGGTAACCCCCGCATTGATCGCGGTTTCCGCGGTACTCACCGCGAGGATCGAGCCAATGGACCGCGTGGTCAGCGTCCTGTTCGCGGGATCCGGCAAGAAAGCGCGATGGACGTCCGGGCGGCACCCTGCTGGAACTGGCCGACGGACGCGGCTTTAGTCCGGCGTACTCGTGCCGTACATGAGCATGCGGCAATTGCAGGCAGCTGCTGGCGATGCGGGAACGACGGGCTGCTGCTTTGCCAGGCAAGCGAGTACAAACGCCAAGCCACATCTTCAGGCGCGGGGCCGAAGTTCCCCAAACTTCGGACTGAGATTTGCAGCGGGCAGGGACATCGCAGGCCAGTTCTGGCTGCATACGTGATTTCGCATAATGCTGATTATGTTCAAATGGGGATGACACGCTGCAGCGGGCTTTCCCTGCTCGTTACCGCTACCTTCGTCCCCCGGGCTGGCTCTCGAGCGACCTTCTTAGGATGGACTGGGTGAACTTAGACTGGACTCGTGCCTAGCTACCTGGACTGCTGACCGCTCTCAGCCCAAAGCTCACGAATTAGGTCCTGCCACGAAGCCATCAGCTTTGAAGTTCGCTGCGACTGTAGGGTCTCGCACAAGCGCTCTGCAGCCCCGAGCTTCCGGGACAGTTCAATCATTTCAGCCCGCATCTCGTTAACCTTTCTGCGTTGTCCGATTAGTGAGATACGGGTGCGCGACTCTCGCTTAATCGCCGAATCCCGCTCCGATTCCAGCGCATCCAAGTCAGCAGAGGCTTCGAGCAACTCTCGCTCACGAGCCCTCAATCTTTGCTCCCATGTAAATAAACGGTCCATCTCCGCCACCAGCCAAGCCCTGTTTATGGGCTTCAGAGGCCCGATGACTCGTCGAACCGCATTCCTATTCTCTTCATCCTGCCGATTCCTCTCCTCGAGCTCCAAAGTCGACAATCGAAGTTTCGCGGTTGCCTCCTCATGTCTGCAGGTCAGTGTATAAAGTTGGAGCTTTGCCTGCCCCAAGGCCCTGTCGGCAGCCAATCTTTCTGCCTCGGACTCATCGAAAGCGGCAGCAGCTTCACGCAGCCTCGCTTCCCATTCGCTCAAGAAAGATTCGCGCTCCCCTAAGATTTTCTCCCGATCTTCTAGGCACGCCCAGCCACCCAGCCTAGCCACCAACTTATCTAGTGCCGCCTCCTTTACTTGGATTTTGTGTTCACGCGCCAGAAGCTCGGTCTCGCGCCTCTTGAAGTCACCATGCCTCGCGACAAACTCGTCCTTGAAAGCTTGAACAACTTTTGCCACTCGCTCGCTAAACTCTTCGCTCGGCGCCCCTGACCGAAGTGCCGCCAAGGTCACATCTCGATATGATGGGCCGAGCTCTCGCATCCAAGCCTTGACATGCGTCGAAATCTTCACTGATTCGCAAGTGCAATTGAGATGCACCAGAATATTCTTGGCGTTCGGGAACCTCCCAATTGCGAGAAGCTCCTCAATGGCCTGAAAGACGGTTTGCTGTGTAGGTTCGTCTAGGTCGCTCATGGCAAAGACCGCGTCAGTGGCTAAATGTCTTACGTGACTTGCCCATGAAGGCTTCTCGTAAACCTCACTTCCCAAGGTCTCGCTAGAACTGGATTGAACGGCACCCCACCTTCAATCCGGACAAACGAGACGCATCCGCTCCGAGTCGCCCGGCTTGCGTCGGCAGACAAGTTGGCGCTTTCGGAACCACCTTCGCCTGGGAAGCACCAAGGCCCCCGCAATGACCGGCTCTTGGGCACGGGATCTAGAGGCCGATCTATTGGCCGTTAAGGCTTTGGGGCGCCTCAACTCTCATCTCGCTCATCGAGCTTGGGAGTTTAAAGAGCTGCGCCTTCAAGATCTCCCCAGGCGTGCCTGTGTTGGGCTTGAAGTGGCATGGTGTTCGCATCGTGGACGGCGCCGCGCCTGATCTGAGCCGGATGAGAACCTGGAGTGCTCAAGGACAGGAACTGTCGGTCCAACTCCACGCGGGCAGACGCGTCGTTGTCAATTGCATAGGCGGGCTCGGTCGGGCCGATACAGTGGCCTCAATGCTGTTAACTCAAACCGGCGAAATCGCAGACGCGGAAAGTGAAATGCTTGCTGTACGAAAAGTGCGTGCTGGCGCCATCGGAACCGCTGAGCAGGAACAATTCACTCGCCGCCTTGCAGAATCATTATCTAATATGGATTTCATATACGAGCGCGGTCGATCCTGAGTGGCGGCTTCCGACCGCCCTCTGCTACTTCGCTCGCATATAGTGGCCTAACCGTCGTCTTGAGGCTCTCCGATCAAGCTCTTTAGGTAGAGGTCCACGGTGTAAGAGAATTTGTAATCGTTGAATTTATCTATATGCCGATCGATGGATTCTGGTAAGAGCCACGCTTCAGCTGCGTTGCTCATGCGCCCTGCCCGGAGATTCTTCTCGAAGATCCGGGCCTCGTCAGCGCAGTGTGCTTTTGCCCCAATGGCAACGTCCGTAGCAGAAAGAGCAGGCCGAATGGCGGAAAACTTCTTAACATAGCTTTCATGGCATGCTAGTACCGTCCGAGCGTCTGCACTCGAATCGAGCATTTCGTTCACCTCCGCCGGTGCAGCCCCGGCGGCAGCTGCCACAAAGAATGCCAGAGACACACAGTATCGATACATTCAACTGCCCCACCGTTCAGTTTTCGTCAGAGTTCGCACTCTCAAGCATCTTTAAATGGGGCCCTAAAGCCATCTCCTTGCGTCGCGAATCTAGATTATCAATATCTATTGTGGGCTGAAGTACATACTTCCCATCCTGCATCACCATTTGCGTCCCGTAGACTTGTGGTTCCCCGAAAGCCAGGGACACACGATCTGAAAGCATGGCGAACTGCCGCCTCGACATTTGTCTTTGCCTCATCAACGGTTCGGCCAATGCCAGCGCATGTCGTTGGAAGAGTGGGTCTTCGTCCGCGTGCTGGACGAGCAAGAATGCGGTAGAAACACCATCAATGCCCACCATTTCGCGAGTGGGGAATCCGACCTCATCGAATATCGCCTTCAATCTTGAAAGGTTCTCTCTGTCGATTGCGACAATCTTCTCTCGAACCTTCTCGGAAAGAGCTTCGTCACCTTTGGCCTTAGCTTTGCTCAGCTCATTGCGCAGCTGCTGATCCAAGTAGATAAGATCCCCGAGAGTTCTGCGAATATCAGGGCGAGAATACGTTGCCGACGGCTGGGCTAAAGCACCCTCATACACGTTGTGGTAAGAGTCTGGCGAGGCCTTAGAAATCGCGGCCAGTTCCTCATCCAAGCTTGGCATGCCATAAAAATCGCGGAAGAAGAGCATCCCGTCTTCGGACTTTATCGGGGGCCAAGTCAGTGCGCGATCCCCATCCAAACGCCACAGAGTTCCATAAAGCTGTTTGTCTTCATGCGCGGCATAGATGTTGTCGGCAATCCTTGCATACGCTGCCGGCCGAATATCATCGCCTACTTGTTGGTCCAAGAGCCTCAACATATACCGTTGAAAGCTGAAATCTTGCCCTGAGCGCCTCAAGAGGTCGCCACAGATCTCAATGATTTCTGGCCCGCTTGTGCGATAGGTAGGCCACCCGTGCTTCTTTAGTATGTCCTGGAACTCGGCTAGTTCATTAGGACTGAGAACACGCCCAACAGACTGATTGCTCAACTCTTTCAGCCGGGATGCCACAAGACTTGGAATGGGGGTTTCCCCATCAAGGCCAATATCGAAGCTTCCAGCATCCGCGAGGGCGCTCTGCATAAACGAAAGCATGGCCAAGAAGCATATGACGACAATTACGGGCTTGCGGAATCGCTTCATTCAGACACCCCCGATAACGTTCTCGAGCGTAGCGGCCTCGTTGTATGCGTGCAAGCCCTTATAGCTCTTTGGATCTCCCCCGCCGAGCAAAATCGCCTTCGGCGTTGCAGAGGCAATAAGACCGGCCCGCCACGCCTGCAACGGCGCCATTCCAAGTGAAGAGTGACGGGCTAGGTGGTAGCGCCGCACGATCTGCCTAGCAAGCCAAGCCTCTGCCTCAGCGAGCGTCATATGCGCATCTTCGCGAGGGTCCTTTTCACGCCTCTTCTTCTTCGGATCATTGCCGCTCGCGCCTGGCTCCTGCGAGCACCAACCCTGCACTGTCCCTATGAATCGCTCTACGAATGCTCCGTCTTCCTTTCTTTTGCGGTACGTCACCTCGATCCCCCACCGCGCACATGCAGCCTCGAAGTCTGGCGACCTGAACTCCGCCGCGTTGTCAACACGCAGCGTTTTCATGAGGCCGTGGCCCGGCCAATCTGCGTCGCTCAGGCCCCGTTCGCTGAGCCAAACACTCTTTGGCAACACGGCATGAGTTAGCGCTAAAGCAACGGTCAGGGCGCTTGGTGGCTCTAAGCCAAGATGAAAACCAAGTACTGCCCTGCTAAATGTATCTATCACCACCGTGAGCGATGCACGTCCGATACATACGCGATCCTGTGAGCTCACCACAAACATGTCCAACGGCGAATGATCCACTTCGACTATATCGAGAGGAGCCGTGACGGGAATGGTCCCGGGCATCGCCGTGACGCGCTCCCTCGCTCGGCGGACCCCATGCTTCTTTCGCAAGAGCAGCTCTGGCCCTAGCGTCTCGATTCGACTACGAACAGTCTTCATACATGGCCTCTTCAAGCCCTGCTGAGCACAGTCAGCCTCTACTTCCTCGAAGATTGTTTTTACGGTGAGAGGCAGCCTCGCCTTGACGGCCGCTCTGACTTGCTTCTCGATCACCCGGTCTACCGCTTCGCTAACAAGCGAGCATCCCTTACCCCTCCCACGCGGGCGACGGATAAGAGTGGTGAAGTGCGGTGCAGCACGAAGCTTGGAAAGTTGCCCGTAGATGTGCGCGCGCTTCAGCTCGAGCTCCTTCGCCAACCGCTCTACGTCTTCCCGTGTAGCCTTCTGGCTTATGAAAGGGGCGAGGACGGAGTACTGACGCAATGCACGAGCTATCTCTTCTTCACTTATCCGTGCCAGGTCGCCGGTAAATGCGTGTGGACTGGGAGTAAGTTCGTCCTGCAGAAGGCGAGCCATCTCGCCGGTCTCGATGTCGCGCGCTAATAAGCTTCCCGATCCATCTAGGGACTCCACCTGGTAGGTTCGGCTATCCGAATGCACGAACGATCCGACGGCGAAGGCGATCACCGCCGGTGAGGAGACATCACTGGACTTGACCATGCCAGCTTGCTCAGTGGATTTCCGCTTAGAGAGCATAAACCTCTTGTTTGAGCCTCTTTGCCCTTAAATACTGGACTTCTCGAGGAATTCGCTTAGCCGGCCGTACGCCGGTCGTCGATATCAGCTACGCCCTTGAATTAAAAGACAATTTTTGAGTCCAATTTGGCTTTGCATGTCGAGACTGGCCGCTCGTGCCGGCCGCGATTCCGGGGAGAGACAATGCACTACAAGCGCAGGATCGGGTTGGCTATCGCGGCGGTACTCGCGTTCCAGGCTCAGGCGGCGTCGAGCCTGAAGCTCAACGAGCAAGGCTATTTCGAGGCGCCGGGGCTCAACGTCACCGTATTCGCCGATATCTATCCCGATGGCCACCAGACCGGCGTGACCGTGATCCAGCATGGCGAGCGCGTGGCCGCCAATGGCGACCTGCGGCTGGAGCCGTCGCCGGGCCAGTGGTCGCCGGTGCCGGCTGGCGATGGCAAGGCCCGCTACGACGCGGCCAACGGCAGCCTGGTCCAGGCCCTGCGCTATCCGGACGACAGCAAGAACCGCAAGGGCTTCAACCCCATCGAATACCCGGACCTGGACTTCCGCTACGAGGTCGCGGTCACGCCGCTGGATGGCCACGCCTTCCAGGTCTCGGTCCACCTGGACGAGCCGCTGCCGCCGGAGTGGGACGGCAAGGTCGGCTTCAACTTCGAACTGTTCCCGACCGATCTGTTCGGCAAGTCGTTCCTGATGGATGGCAATGCCGGGACCTTCCCGCGCCAGGCCAACGGCCCGGTCACGACGATCGAGGGCCACACCCTGACCGCGCCGCTGGCCAGCGGCCGCTCCCTGGTGGTGGCGCCGGAAAGCCCGCTGCAGCGGATGAAGATCGAAAGTCGCAGTGGCCGGCTGGACCTGATCGACGGCCGCGGCAACATGAACAACGGCTGGTACATCGTGCGCGAGCTGACCCGCCCGGGCGCTACGCACGATGCGATCACATGGGTGGTCACGCCCAACGTCGATCCGAAGTGGCGCTACGAGCCGGTGGTCCAGGTCTCCCAGGTCGGTTATCGGCCCGGCCAGGCCAAGACCGTGATCATCGAGCAGGACAAGCGCGACACCCGCGCCGATCCGCTGATCCTCTACCGGATGACCGAGGATGGCCCGAAGGAAGCCGGGCGCTACACGCCCAGGGCCTGGGGCGGCTTCCTGCGCTACCACTACCTGACCGCGGACCTGAGCGCGGTGCGCGAGCCGGGCATGTACGAGCTGTCCTACCGCGGCAAGCGCACGCATGCGTTCCGCATCGGCGAGGACGTGTTCGACCGCGGCGTGTGGCAGCCGACGCTGGAGTATTTCCTGCCGGCGCAGATGTGCCACATGCTGGTCAAGGAGAACTACCGCACCTGGCATGGCCTGGACCACATGGATGATGCGCGCATGGCCCCGGCCGGGGTGCACTTCGACGGCTACGACCAGGGTCCGGACACCCTCACCCGCTTCAAGCCCGGCGACCGCATCCCCGGCATGGACGTGGGCGGCTGGCACGACGCCGGCGACTACGACCTGCGCATCGAGAGCCAGATGGGCACGATCAAGCTGCTGGCGCAGATGGTCGAGGAGTTCGGCCTGGACCACGACGCCACGACCATCGACCAGGCACGCCGCGAAACCCACATGCTGCGCCCGGACGGCGTCAACGATGCGATCCAGCAGATCGAGCACGGCCTGCTCAACGTGCTGGCCGGCTACCGCGCCCTGGGCCGGACCTACCGCGGCGTGATCGAGCCGACGCTGGAGCAGTACGTGCTGCTCGGCGACGTCACCACCCAGACAGACAACCTGGCCTACGACCCCGCCCTGCCCCCCGGCGGCCGCACCGGCAGCACGTCCTCGCTGCAGGACGACCGCTGGGTGTTCACCGAGGACGATCCCGACCGCGAACTGGGCACTGCATCGGGCCTGGCGGTGGCGGCGCGGGTGCTGAAGCCTTCGAACCCGGCCATGGCGCAGGAAGCCCTGGATGCGGCGATCGACCTGGCTGCCAGGGCGATCGACCGCGCAGACAGCATCGGCGCCAAGGTCGCGGCGCTGTCGGAGCTGGCGGTCAGCACCGGCGACCCGGCCTACGTGGAGCGGCTGGTGGCGCTGAAGCCGCAGATCGTGGAGGCCATCGACAAGACCGGCCCCTCGCTCGCGGTCGCCCTGCCCCTGGTAAGGGACGCCGGATTCCTGCGCGAGGTCGACGCGGCCGTTGCCGCGCACCAGGCCAGGCTCGCCGACGACGCCACCAAGACCCCGTACCGGGTGCCCTACGTGCCCTACATCTGGGGCGCGGGCTGGGACATCCAGCGTTTCGGCGTGGACCAGTACTACTTCCGCAAGGGCTGGCCTCAGCACACCAGCGACGCGCTGCAGATGGACTCGCTCAACTTCGTGCTGGGCGTGCACCCGGGCAACGTGACCGAGTCCTTCGCCTCCGGCGTAGGCGCCAACTCCGCCACCGTGGCCTATGGCACCAACCGCGCCGACTGGGGCTATATTCCCGGCGGCGTGATCTCCGGCACCGCACTGATCCGCCCGGACCTGCCGGAACTGAAGTCCTGGCCGTACTTCTGGCAGCAGCGCGAGTACGTGATCGGAGGCGGCGCGGAGAACTTCATGTTCCTGGCGCTGGCCGCGGCGCAGCGGAAGGCCGGCAACTAGCCAGCGGCTGTGCCGGGATGCGATGGGGCCTGCAGCCGCTAGCGGTTGCAGGCCTCGGCAACCCTCCGGTCCAGCTCGCGGCGCAGCTCCATCGAGCGCTGGCCAATGCGCTCGTGCTGGAGGATGGATTCGCGCTGGCGACGGGCGGCCTCGCACCGGCGTTCGGCGGTCGACGAGGGATCGACACGGGTGGAAGAAGCCCCACCCCTGCGCGAGCTGCCGCTGGTCGTGCGGGAACTGGCGGGCAACTGCACCGGAGCTGCCGGCGCATACTCGCCATGCTCCCAGGTCTTCGCCGCCTCGCGCCCGTCCCCGCAGGGATCGGACTGGTAGGAGACCTCGCCGTTGCCGGCGACGCATTTGTGGATCTGCTGTGCCGGTGCCGTGGCCGGCAGCGACGCCAGCATGGCGATGATCAGGATCCTGCGCATTCCCTTGCTCCTCTTCCCCGCCCGGCCTCCGTGGCACGGGCGTTCCATTCCTACTTGCCGGCTTTCGGATCACGCTGGCGGCGCGCCTCCTCGCGCGCCTCGCGCAGCCGGTCCAGCTTCTCCCTGACCTTGATCTCCAGGCCACGGTCCACCGGGCGGTAGTACACGCGCTCGCCCATCACGTCCGGGAACCCGGTCTGGTCCAGGGCCACGCCACCGGCCGCGTCGTGGTCGTACTGGTAGCCCTTGTTGTAGCCCAGCTGCTTCATCAGCTTCGTTGGCGCGTTGCGCAGGTGCATGGGCACCTCGGCCGTACCGTACTGGTGCACGTCGGCCTTGGCCGCGTTGTAGGCCGCATAGGCCGCGTTCGACTTGGCGGTGCTGGCCAGGTAGATCGCGACCTGGGCCAGGGCCAGGTCGCCTTCGGGACGACCCAGGCGTTCGAACGTGTCCCAGGCGTCGATGGACATCTGCAGGGCGCGCGGATCGGCCAGGCCGATGTCCTCCACCGCCATGCGGGTCAGGCGCCGGGCCAGGTAGGCCGGGTCGCAGCCACCGTCGAGCATGCGCGCCAGCCAGTACACGGCGGCGTCCGGATTGGAGCTGCGCACCGACTTGTGCAGCGCCGAGATCTGGTCGTAGAACTGCTCGCCGCCCTTGTCGAAGCGGCGGGTGCGGTCGGCCAGCACCTGCAGCAGGGTCGATTCGGTGATGTGGCCGCCCTCGTCCGCGGCCAGTTCGGCGGCGATCTCCAGCAGGGTCAGGGCGCGGCGCACGTCGCCGTCCGCGGCACCGGCGATCTCGCGCAGCGCCCCCTCCTCCACCACGATCCCCTGCCCGCCCAGGCCGCGCTCTTCGTCATCGAGCGCACGCTTGAGCGCATCGACGATGTCGTCGGCCGAGACCGCCTCCAGCACGTGCACGCGGCAGCGCGACAGCAACGCCGAGTTGAGTTCGAACGAAGGGTTCTCGGTGGTCGCGCCGACGAACACGATGCTGCCGCGTTCGATATGCGGCAGGAACGCGTCCTGCTGGGTCTTGTTGAAGCGGTGCACCTCGTCCACGAACAGGACGGTGCGGCGCCCGGCGTCGAAGCGCTGGCCGGCCTCGGCCAGGACCTGGCGCACCTCGGGCAGGCCCGACAGCACGGCGGAGATGGCGCGGAACTCGGCATCGGCGTACTGCGCCAGCAGCAGCGACAGCGTGGTCTTGCCGCAGCCCGGCGGCCCCCACAGGATCATCGAATGCACCCTGCCCCCTTCCACGGCTCGGCGCAGGGCCGAACCGGGCGCGAGCAGGCGGCGCTGGCCGACCATCTCGTCGAGGCTGCGCGGGCGCATGCGCTCGGCCAGGGGGCGCATCGCTTCCTGGCGTGACGTATCGGCTGGGGTTTCCGGAGTGGCCAGCAGGTCGGGCTCGGCGGAAGAAGTACGGCGGGTGCGGCTCATGCGTCCATGATAGAGCGCTGGCGCATCCCGCCGTGTGTCGGATTAGGCAGGCCGGCGGCACTGCCGCCGGCGACGGCTCAGTGACCGACCACGTCCACGTCCTTGCCCGGCTTGAACACGAAGGTTCCGGCGCCGAAGGACGGGTTGCGCTTCCAGGCATCGAACCGGATCTCGGTCTTCTGCCCGACCAGGTCGGTGACCTGCATCCGGGCCAGGCCCTGCGGGCCGAAGCCCAGCCGCGCGACCTGGAAGCTGGCCTCGGTGTCGATCTTCGGGGTCAGGGTCAGCCATTGCAGGCCTTCGCTGGCGGTGGCCTCCTCGCTGACGTCGAACTGCCGGTCCAGCCGGGCCGGCTCGAACAGCGCCACCAGCGGGCTGTTGCGCTCTTCCTCGCCCTGCGACTTGACCGTGGCCTGCTTGAGGTCCGGTTCGTAGACCCAGACCTTCTGGCCGTCGGCGACGATCAGCTGGGCGAACGGCTTCTGGTACTCCCAGCGGAACAGGCGCGGCGCGGATACGGCGACACTGCCGCTGCTGCGCTCCTTGCTGCGGCCGTTGGCGTCGAACACCTGCTGCTCGAAACGCCCTTCCAGCCCCTTCAGGCCGCTGGTGAAGCGCACCAGTTCATCGCGCGCACCAGCAAAGGCGGTGCTGGAAACGAGGGCCAGGGCAAGCAGTCCGAGGCGGGCGTGGCGGAAGCGGTTCTGCATGGGGACGAGGTCCGTGTGGATCGTGCCGAAGTGTGCAGCGGCGAAGCTGAACAGGGAAAAGATGCGCGCTGGCAGCGCACGTGCGGACGGGAATGGTCCAGCGCAGCCCGTGAACGCCGGATGCAACTGCCTTCTCCCACCCGGAGAGGGGCCAGGGTGAGGCCGCGATTCCAGCCACCCGCGACGGCCACTGCGCCTGGCTCCGCGCTTCCTGGTCGTTCCGGCTCACGCCAGCGCCCATGGCTTCAGTCGTCGGAGGCGGACAGCTAAGCCGGGCCATCGTGATCCGGCACGGATCCGGAGCAGCCCTCAATCCCTCGGCGGCGGCGGCGCCAGCACGCTGCGGTCGCCGTTGTGCTCCGGGCCGCTGACCACGCCGGCCGCTTCCATCGCCTCGATCAGGCGCGCGGCGCGGTTGTAGCCGATCTTCAGGCGGCGCTGGACGCCGGAGATCGAGGCACGGCGGGTCTCGGTGACGATGCGCACGGCCTCGTCGTACAGCGGGTCGGACTCGTCGCCGCCGCCGCTGCTGGTCTCCGGCAGGCCGGTGGCGCCGATCACCACGCCGTCTCCCAGGGTCTGGACCTCGTCCAGCACGCCGTCGACGTACTCGGCCTTGCCGCTGGCCTTGAGGTGCTCGACCACGCGGTGTACCTCCTCGTCGCTGACGAAGGCGCCGTGCACGCGCTCGGGCATGCCGCTGCCCGGCGGCAGGTAGAGCATGTCGCCGTGCCCCAGCAGGGTCTCGGCGCCGGACTGGTCCAGGATCGTGCGCGAGTCGATCTTGCTCGAGACCTGGAAGGCGATGCGGGTCGGGATGTTGGCCTTGATCAGGCCGGTGATCACGTCCACCGACGGGCGCTGGGTGGCCAGGATCAGGTGGATGCCGGCGGCGCGTGCCTTCTGCGCCAGGCGGGCGATCAGCTCCTCCACCTTCTTGCCGACGATCATCATCATGTCGGCGAATTCGTCGATGAAGATGACGATGAACGGCAGCGGCTCCAGCGGACGCGGCGCCTCGCCCAGCTCCGGGTTGGGCTTGAACAGCGGGTCCATCAGCGGCTGGCCGGCGTCGATCGCGTCCCTGACCTTCTTGTTGAAGCCGGCCAGGTTGCGCACGCCGACCGCGCTCATCAGCTTGTAGCGGCGCTCCATCTCCGCCACGCACCAGCGAAGGCCGTTGGCGGCCTCCTTCATGTCGGTGACCACCGGCGCCAGCAGGTGCGGGATGTCCTGGTAGACGCTCAGCTCGAGCATCTTCGGGTCGATCATCAGGACCCGCAGGTCCTTCGGCGTGGCCTTGTACAGCAGGCTCAGCACCATCGCGTTGACCGCCACCGACTTGCCCGAGCCGGTGGTACCGGCCACCAGCAGGTGCGGCATGCGCGCCAGGTCGGCCACCGTCGGCCGGCCGGCGATGTCCTTGCCCAGCGCAAGGGTCAGCGGGCTGGCGGACTTGTCGTATTCCTTGGAGCGCAGCAGCTCGGACAGGAAGATCATTTCCCGGCTGGTGTTGGGGATCTCCAGGCCGATCACCGACTTGCCCGGGATCACGTCGACCACGCGCACCGACTTGACCGACAGGCCGCGGGCGATGTCCTTGTCCAGCGAGCTGATCTGGCTGACCTTGACGCCAGGCGCCGGCTCCAGCTCGAAGCGGGTGATCACCGGGCCCGGATAGGCGCCGACCACCTGCACGTCGATGCGGAAGTCCTTGAGCTTGAACTCGATCTGCCGCGAGAGCGTCTCCAGGGTCTCCTCGGAGTAGCCCTTGGCCTGCGGCTTGGGATCGTCCAGCAGGGCCAGCGGCGGCAGGCCGTCGGGGGTGCCGCCGGTGCCCTGGAACAGCGGGATCTGGGTTTCGCGCTTGGCGCGTTCGCTCTTTTCCACTACCGGCGGCGCCGGCGGCTCGATCCGCACCGGCTCGCGCCGCGCCTGGCGCACGGCCTCGGTCTTGCGGACTTCCTGGCGTTCCTCGCGCATGTCGCGGGTGCGCTTCCACTCCTCCGCCTGCTGGGTCTTGCGCCGCAGCAGCCCCGGCAGCGCCAGCACCCCGGCGCCGATCTTCTCCATCACCCAGAACCAGGACAGTCCGGTGGCCAGGGTGACCGAAACCAGCAGCAGCACGACCAGGAACAGGTTGGCGCCCAGCGGCCCGAAGCCGGCCTCCAGCGACTTGCCCAGCAGCTGGCCGATCACGCCGCCGGCGCGGGCCACGTCCTGCACGTGCACGCCGAAGATGCGCAGGTGCAGCAGTCCGGTGGCGCCGAACAGGAAGCCGAAGGTGCCGACCAGGCGCAGTGCCGGGCCCAGTTCGTCCTCCTCGCCCAGGCCGAACAGCGCGATCCACGCCACCGCGCCCAGCACCACCGGCAGCAGGAAGGCGGCATGGCCGAACAGGGTCAGCAGCACGTCGGCGATCCAGGCACCGGCCTTGCCACCGAGGTTGTGGATCGGCGCGACCACGCTGCCGCTGTGCGACCAGCCCGGGTCGGCCGGCGAATAGGTGAACAGGCAGGCCAGGAGGTACAACAGCAGCGGCGCGATCACGATCAGCGCGAGGTCGCGCCAAAGGCGTTGCCGCCCGGGGCTGGCCGCGCCTGCTTCGCGCGCCTTGCCGCGGGTGGACTTGCTGCGTTCCGTCAATGCCTTGGCCACGTCGCTCCGCAATCTTGAACCGGCTGCAGGAATCCTGCGTTAGGCATTGATCTTAAACGAATCTACCCACGCATTCATAGAAAAACCAAGCCCCGGCGCCGGGGTATGGAAACTACCCCCTGGTGACGGTTCGCCTTGATTCGCCTGTGCCCGGCCGCCACTCTATGCGCGGCCGCAGCGCCCCTTTTCTTTCCCGAACGAATATACATGACCGCCTCCAAGCACTCGCGCCTGCTCATCCTCGGTTCCGGCCCCGCCGGCTGGACCGCCGCCGTCTACGCCGCCCGCGCCAACCTCAAGCCCGTGGTGATCACCGGCCTGCAGCAGGGCGGCCAGCTGATGACGACCACCGAGGTGGACAACTGGCCGGGCGACGCCCACGGCCTGATGGGTCCGGACCTCATGGCGCGCATGCAGGCGCATGCCGAGCGCTTCGACACCGAGGTGATCTTCGACCACATCCACACCGCCGACCTGTCGCAACGCCCCTTCCGGCTGGTCGGCGACAGCGCCGAATACACCTGCGACGCCCTGATCATCGCCACCGGTGCCACCGCCAAGTACCTGGGCATCGAGTCGGAGGAGAAGTTCAAGGGCCGCGGCGTCTCCGCCTGCGCCACCTGCGACGGCTTCTTCTACCGCGACCAGGACGTGGTCGTGGTCGGCGGCGGCAACACCGCGGTCGAGGAAGCGTTGTACCTGTCCAACATCGCCCGCAAGGTCTACCTGGTCCACCGCCGCGACACCCTGCGCGCGGAAAAGATCATGCAGGACAAGCTGTTCGCCAAGGTCGAGGCCGGCAAGATCGAGCCGGTTTGGCACCACACCATCGACGAGGTGTTGGGCGACGACGCCGGCGTGACCGGCGTGCGGGTCAGGTCGACCCTGGACGGCAGCACCCGCGACATCGCCGCCCACGGCTTCTTCGTCGCCATCGGCCACCAGCCCAACACCGGCCTGTTCGATGGCCAGCTGGCGATGGACAACGGCTACATCACCATCCGCTCGGGGCTGGGCGGCAACGCCACCGCCACCTCGGTCGAGGGCGTGTTCGCCGCCGGCGACGTGGCCGACCAGCACTACCGCCAGGCGATCACCTCGGCCGGCTTCGGCTGCATGGCCGCGCTGGACGCCGAGCGCTACCTGGACAAGGGCGCCTGAGGCAGCCCATGGCACGCGGACGCTGCTCCATGGGTGGCGTCCGCCCGCGGGCCCGGGCCTGGCCAGCCCGGACATGAGCACTACCCTGCGCACCCGGCTGCTGGACGGGCTGGACGCGGTGGCGCCCGCGCAGTGGGATGCCCTGCACGACGGCAGCAACCCGTTCCTCCAGCACGCCTTCCTCGAAGGCCTGGAACGCCACGGCTGCCTGCGGGCCGAATGGGGCTGGACCCCACGCCATCTCACCCTGTGGGACGGCGACAACCTGGTCGCGGCCGCTCCCGGCTACCTGAAGACCAACTCCCACGGCGAGTTCGTGTTCGACCATGCCTGGGCGCGGGCCTACGACCAGCACGGGCTGGACTACTACCCGAAGTGGCTGTTCGCCGTGCCCTACTCTCCCGTCACCGGGCCACGCCTGCTCGCGTGCGACCCCGCCCTCCGCCCCTCCCTGCTCCAGGCCATCACCGCGGCCGTCGAGGATTCGGGGTTGTCCTCGGCCCACGTCAACTTCCACCTCGGCGACGAATCGGCCGCCTTCGACGGGGACTGGCTGGAGCGCCAGGACATCCAGTACCACTGGAAGAACCCGGGCCACTGGAAGACCTTCGAGGATTACCTGGCGGACATGGACCACCGCCACCGCAAGAACATCCGCCAGGAGCGGGCCAAGGTCGCCCGCGCCGGCCTTACCTTCCGCCGCCTGCATGGCGACGAGGCGACGCCGGCGGAGCTGGATGCCATCCACGGGTTCTACCTGCAGACCTTCGCCGAGTACGGCAACGCACCGGCGCTCACCCGGGAATTCATCGGGCATATGGCGCGAGCAATGTCGCGCAACCTTTTGATTATCCTTGGATACCACGATGGCGTTCCGGTTGCCGGAGCGCTCTGCCTGCGTGGCGGTGACACCCTCCACGGGCGCTACTGGGGCAGCGATGTGCGCCTGCCCGGCCTGCACTTCGAGACCTGCTACTACCAGGGCATCGAGTACTGCCTCGAGCATGGCCTGGCCCGGTTCGAGCCCGGGGCCCAGGGCGAGCACAAGCTGGCGCGCGGCTTCCTGCCGGCGCTGGTGCACAGCCACCACTACCTGGCCCATCCTGGATTCCGGGAGGCCCTGCGCGGCTGGTGCGCCGAGGAGCGCGCCGCGGTCGCGGGGCATGCCCTGACCCTGGTCCGGCATGGTCCGTTCCGCGCCCCGGGGGAGCCCTGATGGCCGCCCCGCGCTTCCCGCGACTGCTGGGTCCCGACGACCCGTTCCCACCGGTCGGGCAGGCCCTGCGCGAACCGGACGGCCTGCTGGCGGTCGGCGGCGACCTGTCGCCGTCACGGCTGCTGCAGGCCTACGGCCAGGGCATTTTTCCCTGGTACTCCGAAGGCCAGCCCATCCTGTGGTGGAGTCCCGACCCGCGCATGGTGCTCCGCACCGACGCTGTGCACCTGTCCAGCCGCTTCCGCCGTGAGCTGCGACGCAGCCGCTGGGAGGTGCGCGCGGACACTGCGTTCGAGGAAGTGATCGCCGCCTGCGCGTCCATCCCGCGCCCCGGCCAGGATGGCACCTGGATCCTGCCGGAGATGCAGGCCGCCTATGTCGGGCTGCACCGCCTGGGCCACGCCCACTCGGTCGAGGTGTTCGACGGCACGCGACTGGTCGGCGGGATCTACGGGGTCGCGATGGGCCGGATGTTCTTCGGCGAAAGCATGTTCAGCGGGGAATCGGGCGGCTCCAAGGTCGCCATCGCCGCCCTCGCCCGGCAGCTGCACGCCTGGGGCTGGCCACTGCTGGACGCCCAGGTGGAGAACCCGCACCTGGTCTCGCTGGGAGCCGAGCGCTGGCCGCGCCCGGCGTTCGCCCGGGCAGTGGCGGAACTGGCTGCCGGGCCCGGGCTGGTGGGTCCATGGAGCGGGCATTTCGGGGGCCTGCCGGCGTCTTCGCTAGGCGGCTGAACGGCCGCTTTTGCGCCCGGGACGCTTCTCGCGTAAAATTGCCGCCTTTAACGCCCTGCCCGCGCACCGCGCACATCGGAAACGCATGTCGAAAGACGATTCCATCGAGTTTGAAGGCACCGTCATCGAGACGCTGCCGAACACCACCTTCCGGGTCCGCCTGGAGAATGGGCACGAGATCATCGCCCACATCTCCGGTCGCATGCGCAAGAACTACATCCGCATCCTGACCGGCGATCGCGTCAAGGTCGAGATGACTCCATACGACCTGACCAAGGGTCGCATCACCTACCGCATGAAGTAAGCGGCGGGAGCTCCAGACGAAAGGCGGCCTTTGGGCCGCCTTTTTGCATTGGAAGCGGGATTGGGGGATTACCGGACATGTGTCCGTCGAGAGCCATTGTCCGGGACCGGATAAAGGCGTTCCCGCGCGCAGGCACCTCTCGGCTTGGCCCGCATTGCCCAAGGCCCATGACGGAAGTCTCTCCGACTTCCTTCACAATGACGCAAGTCATTGTCACCACAGGCAGATTCGCCCGTGCGCATGCCTCCGTAGCCTGATCGCAGGTCCAATCCGGACCATGACAGGCAATCGGACCCCACATGAACACCAAGCTGTCCATCCTGGCCGTCCTGCTGGCCGGAGCCGCTACCAGCGCGCATGCCGCCGGCAATGCGAGCCCGCTCCCAGGCTGCACCGAGCTCGGCGCCGATCGCGAGGTCGTGCGCGCGGGCAGTACCACGAGCATGGCGCTGCGCGATGGAGACTCCCATTACCTGCTGACCTTCCGCGGCGACTGCGGCTCGCTGGCCACGACCAACACCCTGAAGATCGTCGCCGAGGGCACCGAGAACCGGCTGTGCCCGAGCGACACCGTCGTACGCACCCGTCGCGACGACTGCAAGGTGGCCCGCGTCGAGGAAATCAGCGCCGAACAGTTCGCCGTTCGCAAGCGCCGCGCCCGCTGAGCCTTGCCCGCCGCCTCCCGGAAAAGGAGGCATCCTGGGCGGAAGTGGCGACAATCTTGCCGCCACTTTCCTTTCTGGGCGCCGGTCGGTCAGACCGTGGCCGGGAGCAGCTTCTCCGGCTCGGACTGGCTTTCCACGACCAGTTCGCCATCGACCACGTCGATGTTGACCCGACCGCCGTTGACCAGCTTGCCGAACAGCAGCTCGTCGGCCAGCGGACGCTTGATCCGGTCCTGGATCACGCGCGCCATCGGACGTGCGCCCATCAGCGGGTCGAAGCCGTGCTGGGCCAGCCACTCGCGCGCGTTCGGCGAGGCAGTCATGGCCACGTGCTTCTCGTTGAGCTGCATCTCCAGCTCGATCAGGAACTTGTCCACCACCCGCAGGATGTGGTCGAAGCCCAGCGCCTGGAACTGCACCACCGCGTCGAGGCGGTTGCGGAACTCCGGGCTGAAGCTGCGGCGGATGACTTCCATCGCGTCGGTGGAATGGTCCTGGCGGGTGAAGCCGATCGAGCGCCGCGAGGCCTGCGCCGCGCCGGCATTGGTGGTCATCACGATCACCACGTTCTTGAAGTTGGCTTCGCGGCCGTTGGTGTCGGTCAGCACGCCGCGGTCCATGACCTGCAGCAGGATGTTGAAGATGTCCGGGTGGGCCTTCTCCACCTCGTCCAGCAGCAGCACGCAGTGCGGGGTCTTGACGATCTTCTCGGTCAGCAGGCCGCCCTGGTCGAAGCCGACGTAGCCCGGGGGCGCGCCGATCAGGCGCGACACCGAATGCGGCTCCATGTACTCGGACATGTCGAAGCGCACCAGTTCGATGCCCAGCTGCAGGGCCAGCTGGCGGGTGACCTCGGTCTTGCCCACGCCGGTGGGGCCGGCGAACAGGAAGTTGCCGATCGGCTTGTCCGGGTTGCCCAGGCCACTGCGCGCCAGCTTGATCGCCGAGGCCAGGGTCTCGATCGCCGGATCCTGGCCGAAGATCACCATCTTCAGGTTGCGCTCCAGGTGCTGGAGCACGTCCTTGTCGGTGGCCGTGACCTGCTTGGCCGGGATCCGCGCCATCTTGGCGACGATGGTCTCGATCTCCTCGACGTCGATCAGCTCCTTGCGTGAGCCTTCCGGCAGCAGGCGCTGGCGGGCGCCGGCCTCGTCGATCACGTCGATGGCCTTGTCCGGCAGCAGGCGGTCGGCGATGTGCTTGACCGACAGGTCCACCGCGGCCTGGATAGCCTCGTCGGCGTAAGTCACGCCATGGTGGGCCTCGTACCTGGGCTTGAGGCCCTGCAGGATCTCGTAGGCCTCGCCCACGGTCGGCTCGACGATATCGATCTTCTGGAAGCGGCGGGCCAGCGCCCGGTCCTTCTCGAAGATGCCGCGGTATTCCTGGAAGGTGGTCGAGCCGATGCAGCGCAGCTCGCCCGAGGCCAGGGCGGGCTTGATCAGGTTCGATGCATCCATGGTGCCGCCCGAGGCCGAGCCGGCACCGATGATGGTGTGGATCTCGTCGATGAACAGGATCGCGCCAGGGATCTTCCTGACCGCGGCCAGCACGCCCTTGAGGCGCTTCTCGAAGTCGCCGCGATACTTGGTCCCGGCCACCAGGGCGCCGAGGTCCAGCGAGTAGATCACCGCGTCGGACAGGACCTCGGGCACCTCGCCGTCGACGATGCGCTTGGCCAGGCCTTCGGCGATGGCGGTCTTGCCCACGCCAGCCTCGCCCACGTACAGCGGGTTGTTCTTGCGGCGGCGGCACAGGACCTGGATGGTGCGCTCGATCTCGTCGGCGCGGCCGACCAGCGGGTCGATCTTGCCGGCCCGGGCATGGTCGTTGAGGTTGGTGGCGTACTCGGTCAGGGCATCGGCCTTGCCTTCGCCCTCCCCGCCTTCGGCCCGGCCCTCACCGTCCGGCGAGGCGGCGCCCGGCTCGGACTCGTCGCCGAGCTTGGCGATGCCATGCGACAGGTAGTTGACCACGTCCAGGCGGGTCACGTCCTGCTGGGTGAGGAAGTACACCGCGTGCGAGTCCTTCTCGCCGAAGATCGCCACCAGCACGTTGGCGCCGGTGACCTCCTTCTTGCCCGAGGACTGCACGTGGTAGACGGCCCGCTGCAGCACCCGCTGGAAGCCCAGGGTGGGCTGGGTGTCGCGGCCGTCGTCGTCGGCCAGGCGGGACACGGAGGCTTCGATCGCCTGCTCGAGGTCGGTGCGCAGGCGCTCGGCGTCCGCACCGCATGCCCGCAGCACGGCCTGGGCGGATGGGTTGTCGAGCAGGGCCAGCAGCAGGTGCTCGACCGTCATGAACTCATGACGGGCTTCGCGCGCCCGCTTGTAGCACTGGCCGATGGTCTGTTCGAGGTCTTTGCTGAACATGGCTCGCTCCGGCGGTATGCCAACAATATGCGGCCTGTGGCCGGCAATTCCAGCGTGCCTGCGCAACGCCGTGTTCAGCCGGCGGCAGGCCGGCACCGGGCGGGTGGATCCCGCGGCTCAGGCCTTTTCCATCGTGCAGAGCAGCGGATGCTGGTTCATGCGCGAGAACTCGTTGACCTGGGCTACCTTGGATTCGGCCACTTCGCGCGTGAAGACACCGCAGACGCCGCGCCCGCGGGTATGGACGTGGAGCATCACCTGGGTCGCGCGTTCCAGGTCCAGGCCGAAGAACTGCTGCAGGACGGCCACCACGAAGTCCATCGGGGTGTAGTCGTCGTTGAGCAGGATCACCTGGTACATCGGCGGCGGTGCGATCTCCGGCCGGCCGGGATCGACCAGGGTGCCGTGCTCGTGGTCGTGTTCGTGGCGTGGGGTGCTGGACATGCGCCGATTATAAGGGCGCGCCGGCGCCTGCCCCATGCATGTGCACGCGCGATTGGACGCCGCCGCCATGCCTGCCGGACAATCCGCCGACTGCCACGGAGGCTCCCCATGAACCTGTTCCCCTGCATTGCCGCCATCCTGATGGCGCTGGCCCTGCCCTTCGCCGCCAGCGCCCAGGCCCCCGACGCCGACGCCCGCACCGCCGATGCGGACGTGGCCGCGCTGCTGGATTCGATCGAGTACCGCTACGAGCTCGACGAGGACGGCGACTACCGGCTGGTGCTGGAGATGCCGGACAGCGCCCGCACCCAGCTGGTGTTCGTGCGCTCGCCGGTGGAGGAGTACGGCAACGTCCGCGTGCGCGAGGTCTGGTCGCCGGCCTGGCGTGGCGACGGGGAGTTCCCCGCGGCGGTGGCCAACCGCCTGCTGCAGGCCACCTCGGACCTGAAGCTGGGCGCCTGGGAGCGCCAGGGCCCGTTCGCGGTGCTGGTCATCAAACTGCCGGCCGATGCCACGGCGAAGGTGCTGGAGGACGCGATCATCTTCGCGGCCATGGCCGCCGACGCGATGGAGCTGGAGCTGTCTGGCGCCGAGGCGGGCGACGAGTTCTGATGGCCGACTGGCACCCCCATGTCACCGTCGCCAGCGTGGTCGCCCGCGAGGGCCGGCTGCTGATGGTCGAGGAACGCATCCGGGGCGAGCTGGTGCTGAACCAGCCCGCCGGCCACCTGGAGCCCGGCGAGACCCCGGCCGAGGCGGCGGTGCGCGAGGCCCTCGAGGAAACCGGCTGGGACATCCGCCTGGACGCCTTCATCGGCTGCTACCAGTGGCAGGCCCCGGACGGCAGCGACTACCTGCGCTTCGCCTTCGCCGGCACCGCCCTGCTCCACCACCCGGAGCGGGCGCTGGACGAGGGCATCGAGCGCGCGGTGTGGCTGGCGCCTGACGAGCTGCTGGCCGAGTCCTCCCGCCATCGCAGTCCGCTGGTCTGGCAGGTCGCCGCCGACTGGCTGGCCGGGCGCCGCCACCCGCTGGACCTGGTACGGCAGCTGTGAGTACCGCACCGCGTACCGTCGTCGGCGTGTCCGGCGGCGTCGATTCCTCGGTGGCGGCGTGGCTGCTGGCCCAGTCCGGCGAACCGCTGGCCGGGCTGTTCATGCAGAACTGGGACGACGACGGCAGCGGCGAGTGCCGCGCCGAGGAGGACCGCCGCGACGCGGTGGCCGTGTGCGGGCGCCTTGGCATCCCGTTCCATTTCCGCGACTTCTCGAAGGAATACTGGGCCGGGGTGTTCGAGCATTTCCTGGCCGAGTACGCCGCCGGGCGCACGCCCAACCCGGACGTGCTGTGCAACCGCGAGGTCAAGTTCAAGCATTTCCTGGACGCGGCGCGCGAGCTGGGGGCCGAGCGCATCGCCACCGGCCACTACGCCCAGGTCTTGCACGAGGGCGGACGCTGGCGGCTGCTGCGCGGCGCCGACCGCGACAAGGACCAGACCTACTTCCTGCACCAGCTGGGCCAGGCCCAGCTGGCCGCGACCCTGTTCCCGATCGGCCACCTGCCCAAGGCGGAGGTGCGCAGGCTGGCGCGCGAGGCCGGCCTGCCGACCCATGCCAAGAAGGACTCGACCGGCATCTGCTTCATCGGCGAACGCGACTTCCGCGAGTTCCTCGGCCGCTACCTGGCGGCGCAGCCGGGCGAGATCCGCGACCCGCAGGGCGTGCGGATCGGCACCCACCCGGGCGTCTTCTACTTCACCCTCGGCCAGCGCGAAGGCCTGGCCATCGGCGGCGTGCGCGGGCGCCCGGCGGCGCCGTGGTACGTGGTGGGCAAGGACGTGGCCGGCAACATCCTGTACGTGGACCAGGACCGCGACAGTCCCTGGCTGATGGCGGGCACGGTCGAGACCGAGGCCATGCACTGGGTCGAGGGCGCGCCGCCGGCGACGGAGTTCGACTGCACCGCCCAGGTCCGCTACCGCCAGCAGGACGAGCCCTGCCGGGTGCGCGTGCGCGACGATGGCACCCTGTCGGTGCGCTTCGTGCGGCCGCAGCGGGCGGCCACGCCGGGCCAGTCGCTGGTGCTCTACGACGGTCCGGTGTGCCTTGGCGGCGCGGTGATCGCGTCCACCGACGCGCCGGTGCCGGGACAGGCCGGCGGGGCCGCCGGCTAGAATAGGTCCATGGAAAATCCCCACAGCGATCGCGTGCTGGCACTGGCCGGCCTGGCCCAGTCACTGCAGCAGGTACGGCGCATCGCCGAGACCGGACACAGCGATACCGGCGCCGCCCAGCCCGTCCTGGACAGCGTGTTCCGGATCGACGCCCCCTCCGCCGCCGCGGTCTACGGCGGCGTGCCCGCCCTGGCCCCGGGCCTGCGCCTGCTCGACGCCTACCTCTCCAGCCGTGCCGACGACCCGCTGCTGCCGCGGCTGGGCCTGGCCACGGTCCAGCTGGAGCGGCGCTTCTCCTCCGAGCCGGCGACCCTGCAGGCGGTTGCCACCGGCCTGTCGGCGATCGCCCCGCGCGCGCTGGAGCTGGGCAGCACCCATCCGGAGGTGCTGTCGGCGCTGGGCACCCTGTATGCGGACACCATCAGCCACCTGCGGCCGCGGATCATGGTCCAGGGCAACCCGCACTACCTCGGCCAGGCCGGGGTGGTCTCGGAGATCCGCGCGCTGCTGCTGGCGGCGGTGCGCTCGGCCATGCTCTGGCGCCAGCTGGGCGGCAGCCAGTGGCACTTCCTGCTGGCCCGCAAGGCCATGGCCGACGCGGTGCGCGCGCACCGCAACTGAGCCTTGCGGATGCCGCCGGATGCAACGGTGGCTAAAGGAGGCGGGGGTGCGGCCGATACTGCGAACGTGGTTCCGCAGAGATCACCCATGGACTCCCGCTTGTTCTTCCGCATGGCCGCACCCCTGGTGCTGACCCTCCTGGCCCCCATCGCCATTGGCTTTGACTGGCCGGCCCCGGCCCGCTGGGCCATCCTCACCACCCAGACCCTGAGCTGGTTCGGTTTTGCCGCCTGGCTGTTGCTGCGCGGCCCCGGCCACGCCGCTCCGTCGGGGGAACACGCACGTGTCGTCCGCGAGCAGGAACAGCTGCTGGGCGAACTGCGCAACTTCGTCGGCAAGGAGATCGAAGGCTCGCGCAGCGAGATCGACCGGGCCCGCGAACTGATCCGCCAGGCCGTCGCCGGCCTCGGTGGCAGCTTCGACGCGATGAACCGCAAGTCGCGCCAGCAGAGCCAGGCCATGGCCCGGATCATCGCCGACCGCGACGGCAACGGCGGGGTCGACGTGGCCCGCTTCGCCCAGCACGCCAGCTCGCAGATGGAGCAGCTGGTGGAGGCGCTTGAGCAGGTCGCCGGCCAGAGCACCACCACGGTCTCGCACATCGACCAGATGGCGCAGCACCTGGACGGCATCTTCGCCCTGCTGGAAGACGTCAAGTCGATCGCCGACCAGACCAACCTGCTGGCGCTGAACGCGGCGATCGAAGCCGCCCGCGCCGGCGAGGCCGGCCGCGGCTTCGCGGTGGTCGCCGACGAGGTGCGCAACCTCTCCGAGCGCTCGACCACCTTCAACGAGCAGATCCGCAAGCTGGCGCACAGCTCCAAGGACGCCATCGCCAAGGTGCGCGAGACCGTGACCCACATGGCCTCACGCGACCTGGACCGCTCCCGCGAGGCGCGTGCCGAGGCCGCGCAGATGCTGCAGAACGTGGCCGCGATCAACGCCTCGCTAGGCGAAGGCATGCGCGAGATCTCCGACTGCGGCCGTGCCATCGACGGCTCGGTGGCCGAGGCGGTGCGCGCCCTGCAGTTCGAGGACATCGCCACCCAGGCCCTGGGCGGCGCCCATGTCCACCTGGACCGCCTGGATGCGATCAACCGCGAGGCCATGGCCCTGCAGGAGCTGCTCCAGCGCAACAAGGGCGACGACGCCGAACTGATCCGCGCCCTGAACAAGCTCGGCCAGCGCCTGCGCGAACTGCGCGGCGAGTGGGAGCAGCCACCGCACAAGCCCGTGACCCAGCAGAGCATGGGCGCCGGCACGGTGGAACTGTTCTGAGCGGCACCCACGGCAATGCTTTGCCCGCAGGCCCCGGCTCCATGCCGGGGCCTGCTGCCATGCAGGACTCCGGGAATGCGGCCACTGCCCGCAACGCCGGACTCATGGCGCAGCTCGAGGCGATGGCGCTGGAGGAACTGGCCGCCGCGATGCATGCAGGCGGCCCTGCCCCGGATGGCGATCCGGTGGCGGCATGCCAGGACTGGGACCTTGGGATCCCGGGAACAACGGCTCCGGCAACCGCGGCCGATAGCGTGGGAACTTCGCTCTCCAACGGCGCCGCTCCGACACCTGCTGCATCTGTCGCGAACGACACGCCTGCCGCCTTCGCGGCCTAGCCGCCAGGGCCCTGTCCTGTCCGCGGAGCGGCCTCGCCCTCCGTGATTCCTGCCGGTCCTGCACTGCGGGCACGCAAGCAGGCCGTGACGCCCCGGCAAGCAAGACTTCACCTCACCTCAAGTGCGTGTCGCCAGGCCGTCGCCTACGGATCGCCAGGCGCGGACTCGCACCCTTCGAGCGCAGTGGCTGGTCCCGGCTTTGCCGGGACGACGGCCTGTTCGATGCCCGGATGTCGGCTTGGCTGGCTGGCGCATCTGGATATAGCCGTGCCCGCGCACTCGTCGAAGCCCGCGACGCACTGGAAACGCCGTCGTCGCGGCGGCTTCCAGCAGACCAACGTCTGATCTCGCCGGGACCCGGACGCCTTCGCCTGCGACCTGGCAGACCGTCGGCACCATGCCGCCGACCTCGAGCGCCGGTCCCTGCTGGAGCAGTCCATCGTCGTCCGCTGGCAGCCGCCGGAATGGAGTGGATGGAGTGGATGGGGGGGGATGTCGCGGGCGGTTGCTGCAATTGCCCAGCCGGAACAAGCCATCCCCGAAACGCCGACGCCGGCGAAAGCCGGCGTCGGGAGACTCCAACCGGTCAGTCCGGCCCTACACCGTCATCGGCCGCGACCAGTCGATCACGCCGGCCTCGCTGGCCTGGCGCAACCACTGCGCGAGTTCGCGCGGCGGCAGCGGGCGGGTGTGGACGTAGCCCTGGACCTCGTCGCAGCCCCACAGGCGCAGCTGTTCCTGCTCCTGCATCGTTTCCACGCCCTCGGCCACCACCCGCATGCCCAGGGCGTGGCCCAGGTGGATGATGGCCTGGGTGACGCCGCCGGCGTTGGCGTCGTGCAGCATGCCGCTGACGAAGCTGCGGTCGATCTTCAGCCGCTGCACCGGGAAGCGGTTGAGGTAGTGCAGGTTGGAGAAGCCGGTGCCGAAGTCGTCGACCGCCAGCTGGATGCCGTGCCGCTCGAACACCTTGAAGCAGTGGCGCAGGCTCTCGCTGTCCAGGATCAGGGCCGACTCGGTCAGCTCCAGCTCCAGCCGCGCCGGCGGCCAGCCGGCGCGCTGGCACAGGGCCACCACCCGCTCGGCGAAGCCGCGGTCGCGCAGCTGCACGCCGGAGACGTTGACCGCGACCCGGCCAAAATCCAGCCCCGCCGCGTGCCAGGCCACGGCCTGGCGGCAGGCCTCGGCGATCACCCACTCGCCCAGGCGCACGATCTCCCCGCTCTGCTCGGCGATCGGGATGAACTCGCCCGGGTGGCAGGTGCCGCCGGGGCGGTGCCAGCGCACCAGCGCCTCGATACCGGGCGCGTGGCGGTCGGTGATGCTGATCTGCGGCTGGTACACCAGGGAGAACTCCTCGCGTTCCAGCGCGCCGCGCAGGGTGTGCTCGATCTCGAGCCGGCGCCGGGTCTGGCGGTGGATCTCGGCGTCGTGCATCTGCAAGGTGTTGCGGCCGCGCTCGCGTGCCACGCGCAGCGCCGAATGGGCGGCGCGCAGCAGCTCGTCGAAGGCGGTGCCGTCGGCGCCAAGCACGGACACGCCGACACTGGCGCCGGCCTTGAGCAGCTCGCCGCCGAACGGCAGCGGCTCGGACAACGCATTGATCAGCTTCAGGCCCGCGGCCTCGGCCTGCGCCGCATCGGCGCGCAGCATGACCATGAACTCGTCGCCGCCGAGGCGGCCGAACAGGTCGCCCTGCGCCAGCGCCATGTGCAGGCGTCCGGCCACGGCCTTGAGCATGGCATCGCCGGCGGCATGGCCGAAGGTGTCGTTGATGTTCTTGAAGCCGTCCAGGTCCAGCAGCAGCAGGGCCAGCGAGGCGTCGCCGCTGGCCAGCGCGTCGGCGATGGCCTCCTCTACCTGGACCCGCAGCAGGAAGCGATTCGGCAGGCCGGTCAGCAGGTCGTAATGCGAAAGCAGCTCGATCCGCTCGCTGGTCTCGCGCTCGCGGCTGATGTCGCGGAACAGGGCGACGAAGCGACCGGCCATGCCCTCGCGCCGGTCCAGCTCCAGCGTCACCTGGACCCACACGCGCTGGCCGCCGGGGCGGTAGAAGCACAGTTCCAGGCGCTCGGCGGGGCCGCCCTCGGCCAGGCGCGAGAGCGCGGCCTCGAAGGCTTCCCGCGAATCGCGGGTATACAGCGCCAGGGCGTCGTCCAGGGTCAGCGGGCCCGGCGGCAGGCCGTGGATGCGGTAGCACTCTTCGGTCCACTGCACGCGGCGGGTTGACGGCTCGATCTCGCAGCCGCCGATGTGGCCGAGGGCCGAGACCCGGTCCAGCAGCTCGGTGCGCCAGCGCAGCAAGGCATCGGCCGTGCGCTGCGCGGTGACGTCCTGGAACTGGCCGAGCACGCGCTCGATATGGCCGGCGGCGTCCAGTTGCGGACGCGCCCAGGCCTGCAGGTGGAGCGGCTGGCCCTGTGCGTCGCTGAGTTCCAGTTCGAAGCGCACCGGCATGCCGTCGCGGCGCATGCGCTGCCAGGCCCGGCGCAGGGCCGAGGCGGCCTCCCGCGGCAGGCGCCGCAGCCAGGCGCGGGCGCTGTCGCGGTCACGCGGCGGATGGCCGAGCAGGCGGTAGAACTCGCGCGGCCACCAGCCCACATCCACGCCCGGGGTCCACGACCAGGAGGTGATGCCGGCAAGGCGCTGGATCTCCTCGAGCAGGGCCTGCTGGCCGCGCAGCCGTTCCTCGAGCTGCTTCTGCTCGTCGATCGCGGTGTGGGTGCCGATCATCCGCAGCGGGCGGCCGTCGGCGCTCCAGGCCACGATCCGGCCGCTGTCGCGTACCCAGCGCCAGCTGCCATTGCAGTGGCGCAGGCGGTGTTCGCAGGTGTAGGCGTCGGTACGTCCGTCGAGGTGCGCGCGCAGGGCCTCGCGCACGCGCTCCACGTCCTCGGGATGGACCATGGCCATCGCCGATTCGAGGCTGCTGTCCGGAGCGTCCTCGGCGGTGAAGCCGAGCATCGCCCGCCAGGTCTCGGATCGGAAGATGCGGTTGGCGCCGATGTCCCAGTCCCACAGGCCGTGGCCGGCGCTGTCGAGCGCCACCTGCCAGCGGCTGGCGCCCTCGGGATCGGGGATGCTCAGGGTGTAGGCGATGGTGCCGCCGTCGGGCCCGCGCACCCCGCGCAGCCAGCCATCCAGCCGCCGATCGGGCCCGGGGAGGCTGCAGGCCACGGCCTGGCGCTCGCCCGCGGACAGGCTTGCTCGCAGGTCCTGGAGCAGGCTGGCGTAGCGCGCGGCCGCATCCGGCAGCGCCATGGCCTGGGCCGCCGGATTGGCGGCGACCGGTCGGCCGTCCGCATCCAGCACCAGCAGGGCGCTTTCGATGGGGTGCTGCAACAGGCTGGCAATCGCGCCGGGATCCACGCCCTGCTCTCTCCAAACTTCCCCCGTGATCGGGGCGGTCATGCCGTTAACGGCATCACGGGGCCGGAGTTGAGTCCGGAACGGCCATGCCCGCTGGTATGCTTGCGCCTCTCGTTCCGGGGCAAGTCGATGGCACAGCTCGACCGGTCCGGCGCGTCCGGGCCAGGGGCCGGCGTGGGGGACTCCAAAGTCCGCGCGCGCGCGCTCGCGATCCGTATTCCGCTGCTGTACCTGGCCGTCGGGATCCTGTGGATCCTGTTCAGCGACCGCATGCTGGCGGCGCTGGCGACGGACACCGCCGCCCTCACCCGCCTGCAGTCCTGGAAGGGCGCCGCCTATATCGGTGGCACCGCGGCCCTGCTCTATTTCCTGTGCTACCGCCTGCTGCACCGGCTGCTGCGCGCCGGCGACCGCGCGCGGGCGTCGGAAAACCGGCACCGCGAGCTGTTCGAGGCCAACCCCAACCCGATGTTCACCGTCGACCTGGACGCGCTGGAGATCCTCGACGCCAATCCAGCCGGCGCCGTGTTCCTGGGCTGGCCGCGCGAGCAGCTGCGGGGGATGCCGATAAACCAGGTCTGGCGGGACGAGCACGCCCTGGCCGAGGCGGTCTCGGAAGTACGCATGCAACCGGAGCAGCTGCAGATCAAGCTCGCCCGGGTAACCGCCCGCGATGGCCGCCTGCGCCACGTCGAGCTGCGCAGCAGCGACCTGCCGGAGTCGAACACTGGCCACGCACGTCGCCTCGTCGTGGCCCTGGACCGCACCGCCGAGGAAGAGGCCCTGCTGCGCCTGCAGGAAGCGCAGGAGCTGGCCCGGCTCGGCTCGTGGGAAATGGACATGGCCACCGGCGCCACCCGGCTGTGCCCGATCCTGCGCCAGCTCACCGGCCATCCACCGGGGCCGGACCTGGCCCTGACCGAGGTCCTGGTCGGCGCCGACGCCGCCAGCCATGCCCGGCTGGAACGCATGCTCGCGGACCTGGCCTCCGGCGCCCAGTCATCGCTGGACCTGCTGCTGCCGGTGCTGGGCGAAGGCGGCCAAGAGCGCCTGCTGCACCTGCGTGGCCGCCGCCAGGAAGGCAACGGCGTGCGGATCCTGCGCGGCACGGTGCAGGACGTCACCGAGGAACAGCAGACCCGGCGCCTGCTCGGCGAGCGCGAGCAGCAGTTCCGCGAGCTGGTGCGGATCCTCCCGGACGGGCTGATGATCCTGCGCGACGAACGCGTGTTCTACGCCAACCCCGCCTGCGCCGACCTGTTCGGCCGCGCCCCCGAGGCGCTGATCGGCGAGCCGCTGGGCGGCCTGGTCGACCCGCAGGACCTGCCCGCGCTGCGCGGCTGGCTGCGCGGCGAACTGGCCGGGGTCTCGCCGCGGATGCACCGCGCCGACGGCGAGACCTTCCGGGTGGCGCTGTCGCGCGCGGCCGCGCGCTACGGCGGCCAGGACTGCCAGCTGCTGCTGGTGCGCGACCTCAGCGAGCCGGAGCGCATGCGCGATGCCCTGGCCAATGGCAACCGCGAGCTTCAGGCCATGGCCGGGCGCCTGTTCTCTGCCCAGGAGGACGAGCGGCGCGCGATCTCGCGCGAGCTGCACGACGACGTCGGCCAGGCCATCACCGCGATCAAGCTGTCGGCGCACGCGGCGATGATGGAGGACGACGAGGCGCGCCGCCGCGAGGACCTGCAGGACGTGGCCGCCACTGCCGACGCCACCCTGGACAAGCTGCGCAACCTGTCGATGCTGCTGCGCCCGCCGCAGCTGGATGCGCTGGGCCTGGAGGCCGCGCTGCGCTGGCATGCCGGCACCCTGTTCCGCCACCACGCGGTGGACCTGGAACTGGACGTCACGCCGCTGCCGCGCCGCCCCGAGCGCGAGGTCGAGCAGGCCTGCTTCCGCATCGCCCAGGAAGGCCTGACCAACATCCTGCGCCACGCCGGCGCCAGCCACGTGACCCTGGCCCTCTCCGGGGACGAGGACGCCCTGCGCCTGCATATCCGCGACGATGGTCGCGGCTTCGATCCCGCGCAGGCCGGCGGGCTGGGCCTGGTGATCATGCGCGAGCGCGCGCAGAGCGCCGGCGGCCGCCTGTCGATCCACAGCACGCCCGGGACCGGTACCCGGATCGAGCTGCTGCTGCCCTACGCAAGCCACGGTTGAGGACACGTGTTTCCGATCTCCGCTTCCGCCCCGCCCGCCCACCTGCCCGCGCCCGGTCGCCTCGGCGCCGGCCATCCGGTGGTCCAGGCCCTGGTCGCGCAGGCCCGCGATGGCGGTCCGCCGCTGATGGCCCTGCACCTGGACATCGACCACTTCGCCTCGGTCAACGAGAACATGAGTTTCGAGGTGGGCGACCAGGCGCTGGAGGAGCTGGGCCGGCGCCTGCACGCCCTGCTCCAGGGCCGCGGCCACGTCTGGTACCACGGCAGCGACGAGTTCGTGGCGGTGATCCCGCTGCTGCCCGGCATGCCGGCGCCGGAACAGCTGGCCGAGGAACTGCTGCGCGAGGCCGAGGCGCCGCTCGGCGTGCTGCCCTACACCCTGTTCCTGAGCACCAAGGCCGGCGTGGCGATGTGCCCGCAGCAGGCCACCGATGCCGACGGACTGCTGCGCCTGGCCGAGATCGCCGCGCGCCAGGCCAGCCATGTCGGCGAGCGCATCCAGTTCTACGGCGGCGCCAGCCTGCAGACGGTGCACAACGAGAGCCTGATCGCGCGCCAGATCGTCGACGCCGTGCCCAACGGCGAGCTGCGCCTGCGCTTCCAGCCGGAGATCAGCGCCCGCGACGGCCGCGTGGTCGGCATGGAGGCGCTGCTGCGCTGGCAGTCGCCGACCCTGGGCCTGCTGGTGCCGGAGCGGTTCATGCCGGTGGCCGAGCGCCTGGGCGTGATCGTGCAGATCGGCGAGTGGGTGCTGCGCAACGCCATCGCCCAGGCCCGAGTCTGGCGCGACGCCGGCTTCGACGACCTGTTCGTGGCGGTCAACGTCTCCACCCTGCAGCTGCTGCGCCCCGCCTTCGTCGACGAGGTGCTGGGCATGCTGCGCCAGGCCGGGCTGCCGCCGGAAAGCCTGCTGATCGAGATCAACGAGAGCACCCTGGCCGCCAGCGTCACCCCGGTGTACGACGGCCTGGCCGCGCTGCGCCGCGAAGGCGTGCGCCTGGCCCTGGACAACTTCGGCACCGGCGATTCCAGCCTCAGCGCGCTGGTCCGCTATCCGGTGGACATGCTCAAGATCGACCGCAGCTTCATCCGCAGCGCGCCGGCCGGCGAGCGCGAGACGGCGATCGTGCGCGCGATCATCGCCATGGGCCACCAGCTCAACATGAAGGTGATCGCCAACGGCGTGGAGAGCGAGGCCCAGCTGGGCTACCTGCGCCGCAGCGACTGCGACCTGTTCCAGGGCTACCTGTTCGGCGAGCCGATGCCGGCCGAGTCGGCGGGCATGGTCCTGCGCCGGCGCTACATGCGCCCGGAGCTGTTCGCCGCCACCAAGCAGGACCAGACCCTGCTGCTGGTGGACGACGAGGAGAACGTGCTGCGCTCGCTGGTGCGCCTGTTCCGCCGCGACGGCTACCGGATCCTGGCCGCGGGCAACGTGCGCGACGCCTTCGACCTGCTGGCCACCAACGAGGTCCAGGTGATCCTGTCGGACCAGCGCATGAGCGACATGAGCGGGACCGAGTTCCTGGGCCGGGTGAAGACCCTGTACCCGGACACGGTGCGCATGGTGCTGTCCGGCTACACCGACCTGGCCACGGTCACCGACGCGATCAACCGCGGCGCGATCTACCGCTTCCTGACAAAGCCGTGGAACGACGACGAACTGCGCGAGCACATCCGCCAGGCGTTCCGCACGCACGCCGAACGCAGCCCGCTGCGCCCGGACTGACTGTCCTGCACCGGACCGGGTGCGGCCTCAGGCCGCGCGCGGCTGCCGCACGGGCAGCACGATCCGGAACTTCGCGCCCCGCCCCGGCTGGCTGTCCACGTCGATGCGGCCGTGGTGCTTGGCGACGATGCCGTAGGAGATCGACAGGCCCAGGCCGGTGCCCTTGCCCACCGGCTTGGTGGTGAAGAACGGATCGAAGATGCGCTGGACCACGTCCAGCGGGATGCCCGGGCCGCTGTCGGCGATCTCGACCCAGACCTCGTCGCCGGCGTGGCCGGTGGAGAGACGGATGGTGCCGCGTTCGCCGATGGCCTGGCCGGCGTTGATCAGCATGTTCATGAACACCTGGTTGAGCTCGGACGGCAGGCACTCCACCGGCGGCAGCTCGCCGTAGTCCTTCTCCAGGGTGGCGTGGTACTTGAGCTCGTTCCAGATGATGTTGAGGGTGGACTCCAGGCCGGCGTGCAGGTCCACCAGCTTCCACGACTCGTCGCGCTCGGAGCGGGAGAAGTCCTTGAGGTCCTTGACGATGCGGGTGACCCGCTCGATGCCCTCGCGCGACTCGGTCATCAGCTGCGGCAGGTCGCGGGCGATGAAGTCGATGTCCAGCCGCGAGCGGGTCTGGTCGATCTCGGCCAGCATCGCCCGCGGGTCGGGCGAGCGCAGGGCGCGCTCGTAGGCGTCGATCAGGGCGAACAGGCTGTGCAGGTATTCCTGCAGGCTGCCCAGGTTGGAGTGCACGTAGCCGATCGGGTTGTTGATCTCGTGGGCCACGCCGGCGGCCAGCTGGCCGATGGAGGCCAGCTTCTCGGCCTGCAGCAGTTTGGCCTGGGCGGCGGTCAGCCGCACGTTCAACTCGGCGTGGCGGCGCAGCAGGTCCTGCTCGTAGGCGCGCACCTCGCGCAGGTCCTGCAGCAGGACCAGGAACCAGCCGTCCTCGTCTGGACAGAAGTACACGTGGACCAGCAGGATCGAGTCCTTGCCAAAGGACAGGTGCCCGCTCCAGCGGCCGTCGGCGCGCGCCTGCGGCATGGCGTCGCGGGGCAGCAGCGCCTCCAGGGCCAGGCCGGAATCGGGGTCCTGGCTGCAGCCCTGGCACAGGCTGGTGGCGGCGGGGTTGGCGTAGACCAGCACGCCGGAGGCGCTGAACAGCATCACGCCCTCGTGCAGGCTGTCGCCCAGGCGGTCGAGGATCGCGGGTGAAGGCATCAGGCCTTCGCGGTTTCGATGTGGCATGGCGCTCGGCGCGGCTCCGGTGAATACCGGATTCTAGCCGCGCCGTACGCGGATCAGGCGACGGCGAGGTCGCGGCGTGCGTGCAGCTGCTGCGCCTGGCCGTGGGCGTCGTAGGCCGGCGCGCTTTCGGCGCGGCCGAGATGGCGCAGCGCCCAGTTCACCTCGCGCCGGCGGCGCGCGAGCAGCGCACCGTTGCGGCGGTTGGCTTCGGCCAGCTCGGCCAGGCGTTCGCCCTGCCCTTGCGGCACGGCGTCCTCCAGCTCGCGCAGGGCGGCCAGCTTCTCGCCGGTCGAGCGCATCAGCAGCTCGACGTCGTGGTCCAGCAACGCCCGGCGCTCGTCGGCCAGGGCGGCGGCGAGGCGGTCCAGGGCGGCGTCGTTGGCGGCCGGCATGGTCATGGCGGCGCTCAGCCGAACTGCCTGTCCATCTCGATCATGCGATCGGCGATGCGCGCCGGATCGATCTTGTAGGTGCCGTTCTCCAGCGCCTGGCGGACTTCGGCCACGCGCTGGGCATCGATCGCCGGGGCGGTGGACAGTTCGCGCTGCAGGGCCTGCAGGCCGGTGGCTTCGCCGGTCAGGCGCAGGCTGTCGCCGGCGCGGGTGGCTTCCACCGGCTCGGAGCGGTCGGCTCCGGCAGCAGCGGGGGCAGTACGGCCGACCTGGGTCGTGCTGCGCACGGCCGGCGGAGGGAGGCTGCCTTCGATCTTCTGGCTCATTGGAATGAGTCCTTGGACGGGGTACGCGGTGGGTATCGGCATGGTCGGGCGGGAACTTTAGGGATCAGGCACGGGATTTGCCCTGCTGCCGTTCAGGGAGCCACCAGTACGTCCCCACCGGGGGCGACGCGCCCCTGGAGGATACGCCTGGAGGACAGGTTTTCCACGCTTACGCGCTCGTCCACGCCGGCATCGCCGAGAGCGCGGCCCGCAACCCGGACCTCCACCCCGCCACGCCGGGAGACCAGTGCGACCTGGTCGCCCCGGCGGACGATGCGTGGCGAGGCGAGGTCGCCGGCACCCAGCACGCTGCCGGCGACCAGGGTGCGGCGCGCGACCTGGCCCAAGGCCTGGGCCGGGTCGGACAGGGTCGCCCCGGCCAGGCGCGAGGCATCGCGCTGCGCGGTGGCAAGGGCATCGGCCGTCAGGGTTTCCCCCGCGGCGACGCCCCGGGCCAGCACCACCACCTGCTGGCTGCGGCGCTGGCGCACCGGTACATAAAGCCGCCAGCCATCCGGACACGACACCTCGACCGTGGTCGCGGTGGACTGGCGTGCCTGCAGCGGCTTGCCGCAGGCCGGCATGCGCAGCGCCGGGTCGAGGCTGGCCTCGCCCTCGCCGCCCACCGCCGCGACCGCGGCCGCGCGGATCGACTCCACCGGCTGGAACGGCGAAGCCGACGCCCATGCCATCGGCAGGACGAGTAGGAACATGAGCAGTCGGCGCGGCTGGGACATGCGGGGCATGGCTCGGGCGGGAATCCGCCGGAGCCTTGCAAGCCGCGTGCCACGGGGCCGGGCTCAAGCACCGGCGACGATGGCCGATACCGCGTGCATGACCCACAACCTGCTCAACCGCATCGACCAGCGCACCCGCCTGGCCGGCCACAACCGCCTGGCGCTGCTGTTGTTCCGCCTCGGCGGACGCCAGCTTTTTGGCGTCAACGTGTTCAAGGTCCAGGAGGTGCTGCGGCGACCGCCGTTGTTCCAGCTGCCCGGCCTGCCACCGCAGTTCGCCGGCGCGGCGGACGTGCGCGGGCGCTCGGTGCCGGTGCTGGACCTGGGCCTGGCCATCGGCCACCCGGAGCGTGCGGGCGAGGAAGGCACCCAGTACCTGGTGGTGACCGAGTTCAACCGCTCGGTGCAGGGCTTCCTGGTCAGCGACGTGGAGCGCATCGTCAACATCGCGGTGGAGGACATCCATCCGCCACCGGACCTGGGCGCCGAGAGCACCTACCTGACCGCGGTGACCCGCTTCCAGGGCGAGCTGATCCAGGTGCTGGACGTGGAAAGCGTGCTGGCCGACATCACCCAGGCGCGGATGGACGCCACCCTCGCCCCGGAGATGGCACTGCCGGAGAACGCCCCGCCGATGCAGGTGCTGGTGGTGGACGACTCGCGCGTGGCCCGGCAGCAGATCCGCAGCGTGCTGGACCAGCTGGGGGTCGGGGTGACCCTGCTGTCCGACGGCCGCCAGGCACTGGAACACCTCCTGCAGGTGCATGCCGGTGGCGAGGATCCGGCCGGGCGCTACGCCATGGTGATCTCCGACATCGAGATGCCGGCGATGGACGGCTACACCCTGACGACGGAAATCCGGCGCCATCCGGGCCTCTCCGGCCTGTACGTGCTGCTGCACACCTCGCTGTCGGGCGTGTTCAACAACGCCATGGTCGAGCGCGTGGGCGCCAACGCCTTCGTCGCCAAGTACAGCCCGCACGAGCTGGCCGACCACGTGCTGGCGCGCCTGCGCCAGGTCGCCGCCGAGGCGGCGGCCTGATCCGCTGACAGCCCCCGCCGGTGGCCCGCAAGCCCCGGCGACGACCCGGCGGCGCGTTCTGGCACGCGCCTTGCCTGAGCCACGGCGACCTTCCGCGTTTGGAGTCGCCATGCTCAATCCGATCTCTTCCTATATGGGTGTCCATGCGGACGCCCTGCCCCTGCGCGAGCAGCGGATGAAGCTGATCGCCAGCAACCTGGCCAATGCCGACACCCCCGGCTACAAGGCCCAGGACCTGGACTTCAATGCCGCCCTGGATGCCGCCACCCGCAGCCGCACCGGCGGCGTGGCCAACGGCCCGGGCGTGCCGGCGGCGACCCACGAGTCGCACCTGCAGGACGCCATCGCCACCGGCCTGGCGCCGTTCCAGTACACCCGCCAGGCCAGCCAGCCCAGCCTCGACGGCAATACCGTCGACGCCGACGTCGAGCGCGCCGCCTACGGCCGCGCCGCGCTGGAGTACCGCGCCTCGCTGAGCTTCGTCGAGGGCAAGGTCCGCACCCTGCTCACCGCCATCACCGGCCAGTAAGGAGCCCGCGCATGAGCAACCTCCCGATCTTCGACGTCGCCGGTTCCGCGCTGCAGGCGCAGTCGGTGCGCCTGAGCACCATCGCCTCCAACCTGGCCAATGCCGACGCCGTGGCCGGCTCGCCCGAAGCGGTCTACAAGCCGCTGGAACCGGTGTTCCAGGCCCAGGCCAGCGGCAGCGACCCGGCCCTGACCGGCGTGCGCGTGCGCGAGATCGCACAGAGCGACGCCCCGCCGGTGCGCCGCTACGAGCCCGGCCACCCGCTGGCCGACGCCGACGGCTACGTGTTCGCGCCCGACGTGGACCCGGTCTCGCAGATGGTCAACATGATCTCCGCCTCGCGCAGCTACCAGGCCGGCGTGGAGATCATCAACACGGCCAAGGAACTGGCCATCGCCACCCTGAGCATGGGCCGCTGAGGAGCCCCGTCATGAGCGCGATCCCAAGCGACATCTATTCCAGCCTCGGGCTGGGCCCGGCCACCACCAGCAAGGACAAGAGCGACTCGCTCGGCCAGGCCGACTTCCTGCGCCTGATGACCGAGCAGCTCAAGCACCAGGACCCGCTGAACCCGATGGAGAACAGCGCGTTCCTGGGCCAGATGGCGCAGTTCTCCACCGTCCAGGGCATCGAGACGCTCAACAGCCAGGTGCGGGCGTTCCAGTCCGCGCTGGGCAGCGACCAGCTGCTACGCGGTGCCGCCATGGTCGGCCGCGACGTGCTGGTGCCGTCGACGAAGCTGGCGCTGGACGATTCCGGCAGCGCCCACGGCGCGGTCGCTGCGCCGGATGCCGGCAGCGTGCAGTTCACCGTGACCGACGCCAACGGCCGCACCGTGCGCGAGTTCAGCGTGCCGGCGACCCGCGCCGGAGAGGTCCCCTTCGCCTGGGACGGCACCGATTTCGGCGGCCAGCGCCTGCCCCCGGGCAACTACGGCATCAGCGCCAAATACACGGCCAACGACGGCAGCACCCGCCCGGTCGACACCTACGTCCGCGGCCGGGTGGAGAGCGTCACCGCCGGCAGCGACGGCCTGTTCCTCGACCTTCCGGGCCTGGGCACCGTCCCGCTCGATTACGTGCTCCGCGTCAGCTGAGCCGAACCCAACGAATTCCGCAGGAGTCCGCCATGAGCTTCAACGCATCGCTGTCCGGCATCAACGCGGCCAACGCCGACCTCAACGTCACCTCGAACAACATCGCCAACTCCAACACCGTGGGCTTCAAGAGCTCGCGTGCCGAGTTCGCCGACCTGTTCTCCTCCACCAGCTACGGCCTGGCCAGCAACGCCGTCGGTTCGGGCGTGAAGGTCAGCAACGTGGCCCAGCAGTTCTCCCAGGGCAACATCGACCCGACCGGGCGCAGCCTGGACTTCGCGATCGATGGCGAGGGCCTGTTCACCGTCAGCAAGAACGGCGACACCTTCTATACGCGTGCCGGCAACTTCCAGCCGGACAACCGCGGCTTCGTGGTCACCCCGGACGGCGCCCGCCTGCAGGTGTACGCACCCAACGCCAATGGCGGCTTCGATGTCGGCCGCACCACCGACCTGCAGCTGGCCACCAGCGACAGCCCGCCGCGCCAGACCGGCCTGGTCGAGCTGATGGTCACCCTGCCCGGCGCGGCCGCCGAGCCCACCGTGCAGCCGTTCGACCCGTCCGAGTCCAACAGCTACAACGCCAGCAGCGGCGGCGTGACCGTGTACGACTCGCTGGGCGTGGCCCACGTCCAGACGTCGTACTTCGTCAAGACCGAGAACGCCAACGAGTGGCAGGTCTACAACTACGTCGACGGCAACCAGGTCGGCGAGCCGACCACCTTGCAGTTCGACTCCAACGGCAGCCTGGTGTCCCCGGCCGATGGCCGCATCGCCATGGATCCGTACACCCCCGGCACCGGCGCCGGCCAGCTGGAGCTGGGCCTGGACATCAGCGGCAGCACCCAGTACGGCAACAGCTTCGCGCTGCGCAGCATCAACCAGGACGGCTTCGCCTCCGGCAAGCTGACCACGATCGACGTGGCCGAGGACGGCGTGGTCTATGCCCGCTACTCCAACGGCGACGACGTCGCCCTGGGCCAGATCGTGCTGACCAACTTCGTCAATCCACAGGGCCTGCAGGCGGTCGGCAACAACATGTGGGCCGCGACCCACTCCTCCGGCACCCCGCGCAGCGGCGCCCCGGACTCGTCGGACTTCGGCCGCATCCAGGCCGGTGCGCTCGAGGCCTCGACCGTCGACCTGACCGAGCAGCTGGTCAACATGATCACCGCGCAGCGCAACTTCCAGGCCAACGCGCAGATGATCTCGACCCAGGACCAGGCCACCCAGACTGTCATCAATATCCGGTAATTCGTGATTGGTGATTGGTGATTGGTGATTGGTGATTGGTGATTGGGAGGAGCAAAAGCACGCTCCTTCCCCCATCGTCACGATCCCGGCCAGGCCGCTGTTACGAATCCCGAATCCCGAATCACCAATCACGGCTTCTCATGGACAAAGCGCTCTATATCGCGATGACCGGCGCCCGTGCCTCGCTGCAGGCCCAGTCCACGGTCAGCCACAACCTGGCCAATGCCGACACTGCCGGTTTCAAGGCGGCGCTGGCCAACACCGAGGCCTTCCCGGTCCGCGGCGCCGGCTATCCGTCGCGGGTGGCCGCGCTGCACGTGGACCAGGGTTTCGACGCCAGCGCCGGCGCGCTGCGGGTGACCGGCAATCCGCTGGACGTCTCGCTGCATGCCGACCGCTGGCTGGCGGTGCAGGCGCCCGACGGCAGCGAGGCCTATACCCGCGCCGGCGACCTCTCGCTGACGCCCAACGGCCAGCTGGTCACCTCCGGCGGCCACGCCCTGCTCGGCCAGGACGGCAACCCGATCGCCCTGCCCCCGCACCAGGCGCTGGAGATCGGCCAGGACGGCACGGTGTCGATCGTGCCGCTGGGCGAAGGCGCCGACACCATGGCCATGGTTGGCCGGCTGAAAGTGGTCGATGCCCGCCCGCAGCAGCTCACCCGCGGCCTCGACGGCCTGATGCGCAACACCGCCCCGCAGCAGCCGCTGCAGCAGGCGCCGGGCACGGTGATGACCACAGGCGCGCTGGAGGAGAGCAACGTCGACGCCGCCGGTGCCCTGGTACAGATGATCCAGCTGCAGCGCCAGTTCGAGATGCAGGTGAAGGTCATCAAGACCGGCGACGAGAACGCGCGCGCCTCCACCAGCCTGCTGCGCCTGGGCGGCTGATCCTGCTGCCGGGCGGCCGGGACCTGGCCCCGCACGGCGCGCCACGCCGACGCTGTCCTGTTGCCGGCTGCGGGAACGTACCCGTCCCGGCGCGTCGCTGCCGCGTACGCATGCACGCACCTGCCCCGCGGAGGGAGCAGCGTGGGAGGCCCGGCTGCAGGCGCAGCGCAGCGACGCCCTCCTTCCCGCCGGCAGGCGCACATCCTCTTCGCCCCCTGCGGACAGGCCCCGCGCCAACCCGCCGACACGGTTCTGGCACGCCTCATGCATCGGCAGTGGCGTCAATCCGTCACGTGAGGTACCGCGTCATGAATCAGGCACTCTGGGTCGCGAAGACCGGTCTGGATGCGCAGCAGACGCGCATGTCCGTGGTGGCCAACAACCTGGCCAACACCAACACCACCGGCTTCAAGCGCGACCGCGCCAACTTCGAGGACCTGCTGTACCAGCAGGTGCGCCAGCCCGGCGGCTCGACCTCGGCACAGACGCAGCTGCCCTCCGGCCTGCAGCTGGGCACCGGCGTGCGCGTGGTGTCCACCGCCAAGGACTTCCAGCAGGGCAACCCGCAGCAGACCGGCCGCGCCCTGGACGTGATGATCAACGGCCGCGGCTTCTTCGAGGTGCTGATGCCCGATGGCACCTCCGCCTACACCCGCGACGGCAGCTTCCAGGTCAACGCGCAGGGCGAGCTGGTCACCAGCAGCGGCTACCCGGTGCAGCCCGGCATCCAGGTGCCGGAGGGCGCCCAGTCGATGACCATCGGCACCGACGGCACGATCACGGTGCAGATGGCCGGCGACGGCCAGGCCCTGGAGATCGGCGCGCTGACCCTGACCGACTTCATCAATCCCGCGGGCCTGCAGGCGCGCGGCGAGAACCTGTACATGGAGACCACCGCCTCCGGCCCGGCCCAGAACGGCACCCCCGGCCTCAACGGCCTGGGCCTGGTCGAACAGGGCGCGCTGGAAGGCAGCAACGTCAACGTGGTCGAGGAGCTGGTCAGCATGATCGAGACCCAGCGCGCCTACGAGATGAACGCCAAGGCCATCTCCACCACCGACTCGATGCTCGGCTACCTCAACAACAACGTCTGACCGGCGCACCGCGCCGCTGGAGCCTGCCATGAACCTGCGATCCCGCTTCGCCATCGCACTGGCCCTGCCGGCCATGCTGCTGCTGGGCGGCTGCGTGGCCGCCGGCGACGTGCGTCCCTACCCGCCCATGGCCCCGGTCGTGCCGGTGATGCCGGTCCAGGCCGCGCCCACCGCCGGCGCGATCTACGCCGGCGGCCAGGGCCTGTCGTTGTACGGCGACCGCATCGCCCGCGACGTCGGCGACCTGCTGACCATCAACCTGGTCGAGTCGACCACCGCCCAGACCAGCGCCACCACCCAGGTCAGCAAGGACAGCGAGCTGTCCACCGGCGTGACCTCGCTGTTCGGCGGGCCGGTGACCTACAAGGGCCGCGACATCCTCTCGGCCTCGGCCAATGGCGAGCGCGACTTCGACGGCCAGGGCAAGTCCAGCCAGAGCAACCGCCTGCAGGGCAGCGTCACCGTCAGCGTCATCCAGCGCCTGCCCAACGGCAACCTGGTGGTCCAGGGCCAGAAGAACCTGCGCCTGAACCAGGGCGACGAGCTGGTCCAGATCCAGGGCATCGTCCGCCCGCAGGACATCTCCCGCGACAACACCGTGCCGTCCAGCCGGGTCGGCGAGGCGCGCATCGTCTACGGCGGCCGCGGCGCCATCGCCCAGGCCAACGCCATGGGCTGGCTGGGCCGCTTCTTCAACTCGCGCATCTACCCGTACTGAGGTCGACCATGGCACTGCACAGCAACCGTACGCGCCTTGCCGGCCACGGCCGCCGCGCCCTCGCCGGGCTGCTGGCGCTGCTGGCCGTGGCCGCGGGCCCGGCCCAGGCCGAGCGCATCAAGGACCTGGCCCAGGTCGGCGGCGTGCGCGGCAACGCGCTGGTCGGCTACGGCCTGGTCGTGGGCCTGGACAACAGCGGCGACCGCACCAGCCAGGCGCCCTTCACCGTGCAGAGCCTGAAGAACATGCTTTCCGAGCTGGGCGTGCAGGTACCGGCCAACGTCAACCCGCAGCTGAAGAACGTGGCCGCCGTGGCGATCCACGCCGAGCTGCCGCCGTTCGCCAAGCCCGGCCAGACCATCGACGTCACCGTGTCCTCGATCGGCAACGCGGTGTCGCTGCGCGGTGGCTCGCTGCTGATGGCCCCGCTCAAGGGCGCCGACGGCCAGGTCTACGCCATTGCCCAGGGCAACCTGGTGGTCGGCGGCTTCGGCGCCCAGGGCCGCGACGGATCGCGGGTGGCGGTCAACATCCCCAGCGCCGGGCGCATCCCCAACGGCGCCACGGTCGAGCGCGCCCTGCCCAGCGTGCTGGACGGCGGCGGCGACATCACCCTCAACCTGCACCGCAACGACTTCACCACCGTCTCGCGCATGGTCGATGCGATCAACGCCTACTTCGGCCCGGGCGTGGCGCGCGCGGTCGACGGCGTGACCGTCTCGGTGGCGGCGCCGGCGGACGTGGGTTCGCGCATCGGGTTCCTCGCCCAGGTCGAGAACCTGGAGCTGAGCCCGGGTTCGGCCCCGGCCAAGGTCATCGTCAACGCCCGCACCGGCACCGTGGTGATCGGCTCGCAGGTGCGGGTGATGCCGGCGGCGGTCGCGCATGGCGCGCTCACCGTGACCATCAACGAGGGCGTGCAGGTCAGCCAGCCCGGCGCCCTGGCCGGCGGCGGCACCGTGGTCGCGCAGAACTCGACCGTCAGCGGCACCCAGGAAGGCAGCCGCATGTTCCGCTTCGAGGGCGGCACGACGCTCGACGAGATCGTGCGCGCGGTCAACGAGGTCGGCGCCGCGCCCGGCGACCTGATCGCCATCCTCGAAGCGCTCAGGCAGGCCGGCGCGCTGCGCGCGGAGCTGGAAGTGATCTGATGCGCATCGATGCCCGCCCACTGGAGTTGTCGCCCCAGTCGCGGCCCGAAGCCGCGAAGATCGACCATGTCGCGCGCCAGCTGGAGGGCCAGTTCGCGCAGATGCTGGTCAAGAGCATGCGCGACGCCAGCTTCGGCGACTCGTTGTTCCCCAACGAGAACCAGACCTTCCGCGACATGTACGACCAGAAGATCGCGCAGGCCCTGACCTCCGGCAGGGGCCTGGGGCTGGCGCCGATGATCGCGCGCCAGCTGTCGCGCCAGAGCGGGGTCGACCTGTCGGCGGCGCCTGCCGGCGTCGATACCAGCCTCCCGGTGCGCCCGGGACCGACCCGCGCCGCCGCGGCGGCCATGGCCTACGCCGGGACGGGTACCGGCGACACCGCGGTCAATCCGGAAACCGCCCGCGCCCTGGACCTGATCGCCGGTCGCGAGTCCTCCGCCGAACAGGGCTCGCCGATGGACACCTTCGTACGCAAGCTGATGGCCGGTCCGGAAGGTGCAGTGGCCACCACTGGTGCCGCGGCCCAGGCTGCCGGACAGTTCGCCGAGCGCAGCCCGGAACGTTTCGTCGCCAGCATCTGGGACCAGGCCCAGGCCGCGGCGAAGGAGCTGGGGGTGGACGCCCGCGCCCTGGTCGCCCAGGCCGCGCTGGAGACCGGCTGGGGCCGGCGCCAGATCCAGCGCAACGGCGGCGGTGACGCCAACAACCTGTTCGGCATCAAGGCCAACGGCTGGAATGGCGAGCGCGCAACCACCCGCACCCATGAGTACGTCGGTGGCGAGCGCCGTACCGAGACCGCGCAGTTCCGTGCCTATGCCTCGCCCGCCGAGAGCTTCGCCGACTACGTGCGCATGCTGAAGAACAACCCGCGCTACCAGAAGGCCCTGGAAGCCGGCGGCGACGTGCGCCGCTTCGCCCAGGCCCTGCAGGGCGCCGGCTACGCCACCGACCCTGCCTACGCCGCCAAGATCACCGCGATCGCCAACGGGCCCACCGTGAACCGCGCCATGCAGGCGATCGCCGGCGTGGCGGCACGCACTGCCAACACCGCGCTGGCGACCGCCGGCGACATGGCCAGCGGCATCACAAGGAGATAAGCGATGTCCGTCCTCTCCACCGGCACCGGTGCCCTGCTCGCCTTCCAGCGGGCACTGTCGACGGTCAGCCACAACGTCGCCAACGTCAACACCGAGGGCTACACCCGGCAGCGGGTGGACTTCGCCGCGCGCCGGCCCAGCGACTACGGCTACGGTCATGTCGGCAACGGCACCCAGGTCGCGGACATCCGCCGCCTGGCGGACGAGCTGGCCACCTCGCGGCTGCTCGACAGCGGCGGCGAACTGGCACGGCTGGAGCAGCTCTCGACCCTGACCGGCCGCCTGGACACGTTGTTCTCGGACAGCGCCACCAACCTCGCCGGGGTGTGGTCGGACTTCTTCGATTCGGTCAGCGCGCTTTCGTCCAACGCCGCCGGCGCCGCGGAACGGCAGAACGTGCTGGCCGAGGCCGGCGCCCTCGCCGGCCGCTTCCGCCAGCTCGACGGGCAGCTGCGCGCGCTCGACTCGGAGGTCAACAACAAGCTGCTGGCCGGCGCCTCGGAGATCAGCCGCCTGGCCGGGGAAGTGGCCCGCATCAATGGCGAGATCGGTTCGGACGCCAGCAAGGCCGCGCCCGACCTGCTCGACCGCCGCGACCAGCTGGTGGCCGAACTGGTCGGCTTCACCGGGGGCACCGCGCTGAGCCAGGACGGCGGTCCGATCAGCGTGTTCACCGCCGGCGGCCAGCCACTGGTGGTCGGCGTCCAGGCCTCCAGCATCACCACCGTGCCCGACACCTACCGGCCCGAGCGCCTGCAGCTGGCATTGGAGGGCGGCGGCACGACCACCGTGCTCGACCAGCGTGCGCTGGGCGGCAGCATGGGCGGCCTGGTCGAGTTCCGGAACACCGTGCTGGACCCGGCGGCCGCCGAGCTTGGCCGCATCGCGGTGGCCATGGCAGCGACCTTCAACGAAGGCCATGCCGCAGGCATGGACCTGTACGGCAACCTCGGCGGCAGCTTCTTCGACGTGCCGGCGCCGCTGGTCAACCAGCACGCCGGCAACGCCGGCAATGCGAGCCTCCAGGCCCGGGTCGGCGACGTCTCCGCCCTGTCGGGCCAGGATCTGGTGCTGCGCTTCGGCGAAGGCGGCTGGACCGCGCTGCGTGCCGATACCGGCGAAGCCGTGCCGATGACCGGCAGCGGCACCGCGGCCGATCCGTTCGTGGTCGCAGGGATTTCGCTGGAGGTCTCCGGAAGCGCCGCACCGGGCGACCGCTTCCTGCTGCAGCCGACCGCCGGCGCGTCCGGGTCGATCGGCGTGGCGATCAGCGATCCCTCGCGCATCGCGGCGGCGCTCCCGGTGCGCGGCAGTGCCGCCGTGTCCAACATCGGCAGCGGCGTGCTGTCCGGGCTGCGGGTAGAGGCCGCGGGCAACCCCGCCCTGCTGCAGGAGGCCACGATCGAGTTCCTGGACTCCGGCGAGTACATGGTCGACGGCGCCGGTCCGTTCGACTACACGCCGGGCCAGCGCATCAGCGCCAACGGCTGGAGCGTCGTGCTCGACGGCGTTCCGGCCGCCGGCGACCAGTTCGTGGTCGCGCGCAACGGCACCGGCTCGGGCGACAACGGCAACGCCTCGCGCCTGGCCAACCTGGACGACGCCCGCGTGGTCAGCGGCGGCACGATGAGCCTCAACGGCGCCGTCGGCGGCCTGACCACCATGGTCGGCTCGGCGGCCCGGCAGGCCGAATACGCGGCCGACGCGCAGCAGGTGATCCACAACGACGCCCAGGCCGCGCGCGACGCGGTGGCCGGCGTGAACCTGGACGAGGAGGCGGCGAACATGCTGCGCCTGCAGCAGGCCTACCAGGCCGCGGCGCAGATCATCTCCACCGCCGACACCATGTTCCAGACCATCCTGAGCGCCGTCCGCCGATGAGCAACCGCATCTCCACCAGCATGATGTACGACCAGTCGCTGGCGACCATGCTGTCGCGGCAGAAGCAGCTGGCCTCGCTGCAGCAGCAGATCGCCACCGGCAGGAAGACGGTCACCGCCAAGGACGATCCGGTCGGTGCCGGCGCCGCGGTCGGCCTCGACCGCAGCCTGGCCGAACTCGAGCGCTTCGGACTGAATGCCAACAACATCAACAACCGGCTTGGCATGCAGGAGAACGTGCTGGCACTGGCCGGCGATGACATGATCCGCATCAACGAGCTGGCGGTGCAGGCCAACTCCGACACGCTCTCGGATGACGACCGCCGCTCCATCGCCGCCGAGCTTCGCAGCCTGCGCGAGCATCTGGTGAGCCTGGCCAACAGCAGCGATGGGACGGGACGCTACCTGTTCGCCGGGGCGGCAGATGATGTTGCGCCCTTTGGCCGCGTGGCGGGTGGCATTGCCTACAACGGCGACCAGACCCAGCGCATGGTGGAGATCGCACCGGGCACGTTCGTCAAGGACACGCTGCCGGGCAGCGAGGTGTTCATGCGGGTTCGCACCGGCGACGGGACCGTGGATGCACGCATGGACCCTGCCAATACGGGCTCCATGATCCTGGAAGGATTCAGCCGAAGCCCGGCAGGTGGCTGGGAAGGAGCTGGATATCGCGTCGAGTTCACCGGCGATAACACCTATAGCGTAACCGACCACGCCGGCAACCCGATTGCAAGCGGAACCTGGACTGCAAAGCAGGACATTGAGTTTGCCGGCCTGCGAGTGAGGATCAGCGGCACGCCCGCCGAAGGCGACGCATTGGAGATTGGTCCCGCAGGCACGCGCGACATATTCGCGACCGTGGAGGCGCTGGCCAGTGCGCTGGAGTCGCCCACCGTCACCATTGCGGACAATGCTGCGCGGCGCAATGCATTGCAGGCGGGCATGCGCGACGTTGCGCGTGCCGCGGAACAGCTCATCGATGCGCGTGCACTGGGCGGTGCGCAGCTCGCATTGATAGATGATGCTGGCGCCCTGCGCGAAGCCAACTCGGTCACCCTGAAGACCACGCTTTCCGCCATGCGAGACCTTGACTACGCCGACGCGATCACCCGCTTCCAGCTTGAAAGCACCGCGCTGCAGACGGCGCAGACGGTATTCACGCGCATGCATGGGCTCTCGCTCTTCAACCTGCTGCGTTGATCGACGCGGCAAAGCGGCACCGGGACGGCGCGGGCAACCGCGCCGTCCCTTTTTTCAGGCCGGGCCTAAAGTCCGGGGGGCGCCCTGCCGTTAACCGATACCGTAGCCGGATGCGCCCCGGAATCCGCCCCATTGGCGACGCAAGTCCCCGGCGGCAAAGAAAAAAATCCGGCGCAGGCACTAAAGCTTCCGACCCCGGCGCCGTTAATCAATACAGCAGCGGCACCGGTCAGATTGATGACCCCCCTGCGGAGGTCCGGCCAAGGCTTACGCAGTCCTACCCGCCGGGATGAATCGCTTAGAGGAGACTCAAAATGACGCAAGTCATCAACACCAACGTGATGTCGCTCAACGCCCAGCGCAACCTGAGCACCAACAGCGCGAGCCTGGCGACCTCGATCCAGCGCCTGTCCTCCGGCCTGCGCATCAACAGCGCGAAGGACGACGCCGCCGGCCTGGCCATCTCGCAGCGCATGACCACCCAGGTCCGCGGCATGGACCAGGCCGCCCGCAACGCCAACGACGGCATCTCGCTGGCGCAGACCGCCGAAGGCGCCCTGCAGGAAATCTCCAACAACCTGCAGCGCATCCGCGAGCTGGCCGTGCAGGCCGCCAACGGCACCAACTCCGACGAAGACAAGCAGGCGCTGCAGAAGGAAGTCCAGCAGCTGAAGGACGAAATCACCCGCGTCGTCGACAACACCAAGTTCAATGGCAAGCAGCTGCTCAATGCCAGCGGCACGATCTCGATCCAGGTCGGTGCCAACGCGACCGACAACGACAAGATCGACATCACCCTGAACGACATCAGCTCGGCGCTGAGCGGCATCACCGCCTCCGCCTTCAGCGTGTCGGGCATGGCTGCCGGCAGCGGCGCCACCCAGCTGGACGACTTGGACGACGCGCTGCAGAGCGTGAACGAAGCGCGCGCCGACCTGGGTGCGATCCAGAACCGCTTCAGCTCGGCCATCGCCAACCTGCAGGTCAGCTCCGAGAACATGGCCGCCTCGCGCAGCCGCATCCAGGACGCGGACTATGCGAAGGAGACGGCGGAACTGACGCGGAACCAGATCCTGACGCAGGCCGGTACGGCGATGCTGTCCCAGGCCAAGTCGGTCCCGCAGAACGTGCTGAGCCTCCTGCAGTAACCCGCTGGCCGGCCCCGGCCGGCACGCCCAGGCCCGCCTCCGGCAACGGAGGCGGGCTTTTCTTCTTTGGGCCCGTCCGGTAACGGCCACGGGACGGTATCCCGCCAGTCCGGACTGGAATGCTTCTTGCCTGAGCAAGGCGGGCCCGGCGCGCGTGCCGGACCGTTCCCAATACAGGAATCCAGCACCGTGACGCCCTGGTCCATCGCTTCGGCACAGAAACTGGCGGCCGCCTGCCCCCGCCTCCTGGAACTCCCGGAGCTCCCGGGGACGGACCCCCTGCAGGCGTGGTCGACATGGAACCGTCTCGTCGCCCTGGGCCCACGGCCACAGGTGCTTGAAGTCGGACAGGGGCCATGGACGACGGTCCTCGCCATCATGGCCTGCACCCTGGGCGGCGGATTGCGCACGCTCGGCACCGACCCGACCGATGCCGAACGGCTACGTGCCGATTTCGCGCGCCTGGGGATTGCCGACCGCTGCCACGTCGACACCGTGGACCTGGCCGATGCCGAGGTCGGCGACAGGCGCACGCGCTTCCCCGACCTGGCCGGCCTCCCGCCGGACGCGGCCTTTGAGCTGGTCTGGGTCGCCACGCCGCGGGCGGTCCCGGAACAGGATTGCCTGGACCACGTCCTGCCGGTGGTTTCGTCCCACCTTTCGCCCAGGGGCTTCGATGTCGTGCTCGAGGCCCCGGAACGGCCAGCCGCGGAACAGGCGGCCGCCTTCTGGGACCGGCTCACCGACTCGGCCTTCACCATTGCCACCGATGCCCTGCACGGTACCGGGATGCTGGTCTCCGGACGGCCTGACGGCGCCGCTGCCGACAGGTCCCGTCCGGGCCCGGTACTGGCAGGCATCCGCATCCCGGCGACCATCAGGCGCCCGGTACTCACCCTGCCCGAGGACGAAAGCCGCGAAGTCGCCCGGCAGTACGCCTCGGCCGACACCATCCTCGAGTACGGCAGCGGCGGGTCCACCGTGCTCGCCGCGGAAATGGCGGGCAAGACCATCTTCTCGGTCGAAAGCGACCCCAGGTGGCTGTGCCGCCTCGGCACCTATCTCCAGGCATCCGCGCCGGCCTCGATGCCGGTCATGTACTACGCCGACATCGGCGCTACCGGTGACTGGGGGCGGCCCACCGGAAACGAAGGCCGCGCCAACTACCCCGATTATTCCGCCGGCATCTGGCAGCAGGAGTTCTTCCGGCAGCCGGAGGTGGTGCTGATCGACGGGCGCTTCCGCCCTGCCTGCTTCCTGGTCTGCGCGGCGCTCACGAAAGCACCCGTCACCGTGCTGTTCGACGACTACGCGGACCGGCCCCACTACCACTACGTCGAAGCGGTCGTGCGGCCCAGCCGGATGGTCGGGCGCATGGCGGTGTTCGAGCTCGCGCCCGGGGACTTCAGCGACGCCCATCGTCCACTGCTGGACAAGGCGCTGTATGAGCCGGAGTGATCGAGGCGGCTGTCCGGCCTGCCGCGATCCCGCGGCTGCCGGCCCCACGTCCCGCTGAACAGCCCGCATCGAAAGGCCCCGCGCGGACCGCGCGGGACCGGAGCCACGCATGAACCCGAATCCGCCCGCCTTCAGCATCGTCATCCCGGTGTACAACCGGGAGCGCTACGTCGCAGACACCCTCCGCTCCGTCCTCGCGCAGCAGGGGGACGACTTCGAGGTCATCGTGGTCGACGACGGATCGACGGATCGCTCGGTGGAGATCGTCGAGGGCTTCGACGATCCGCGCATCGTCCTGGTGCGGGGCAACCACGGCGGTGGCGCCGCCGCGCGCAACCTCGGCATCGCGAGGGCGCGTGGCGAGTTCATCGTGTGGATCGACAGCGACGACCACCAGCCACCCAACGCGCTTGCGGAACTGCGCCGCGCCATCGCCGCTTGCCCCGAGGCCGACGTCTACTACGGCGACCTGGAGATCTTCGACGACGCCGAGCCGGGGCGCCGCTGGAAGACCCAGTACCCGGACTTCCACGGCGTGTCCCTGCTCCCGACCCTGGTCCGTTCGAACTGCCTGCCCAATCCGGGCACGGCGGTGCGGCGCTCGCTGTACGCCACGCATGGTGGCTACGACGTGCGTTTCACCCGTTGCCACGATTTCCACATGTGGACCCGGCTCGCCGACACCGCCCGCTTCAAGAAGGTCGACGCGGTGCTCTGCCGCTGGCGCCAGCACGCGTCCAGCCTGTCGAACACGGCCAGCCGCCTGTTCGAGGCCCGCGTGGCCCAGGACATGCTCGAGCGCTACCCGCCGGGCCGTCTCTATCCCGACCTGTCAGACGACGACAGCGGCCGCGCCGAGGCGCTGGCAAGGACCGCGGCGACCGTCGAGGCCCTCGGCGAGCCGGGCATCGCCCTGCGCATGGCATACGCCGCGGTTGCCCTCGGCGCTACCGTGGACAACCTGCGTGCCCTGGAACGCAAGGCCGGGACGTCCTTCGAACCGGCCTTCACCGTGGTCCTGACCACGTTCAACCGTCCGCGGCTTCTACGCGACGCGCTCGACAGCCTTGAACGGCAGGTGTTCCGCGATTTCGATGTGGTGCTGGTCAACGACGCGGGCGAGGAAGTCGAGAACCTGCTAGCGCAGTATTCCTTCCGGATCACTTACGTGCGCCAGCCGCGCAACCTCGGCCCGGCCGCCGCGCGCAACACGGCGCACCGGCTCGCCGCCGGCGAGCACCTGGTGTACCTGGACGACGACGACCTGTTCCTGCCGGACCACCTGCAGACCCTGGCCGATGCGATGCGACGGCATCCGGGCAAAGTCGTCTACACCGATGCCAGCTTCATCACTGAGCGGATCGAAGGCGAAAACCGCGAGGTCCTGCGCGAGGAGAGCATCTTCCGCCACGCCGGATTCTCGCGGGAGCGTCTCTCGGTAGACAACTACATCCCGGTCAACACCTTCGCCTGGCCGCGCTCCCTGCTGCCCACCGTCGGCGGCTTCGACGAAACCATGTCGGGCCTAGAGGACTGGGACTTCCTGCTCCGCCTGTCCGCCCACATCGACTTCGTGCACGTGGAAGCTGCGACGGTGCAGGTGCGTGTCCGTGCCCCGGAGGCGGGCCCCGACGAGCGCCGCTCGGAACAGGCGCGACGGGATTCACCGGCGCTGTACCGGCACGTCTATTCGCGCCACCCCGATCTCGGCAGCGAGTTCGTGCGCAAGGAGCGGGCGCGCAGGCTGGAAGCGCTGGGGATCGCCCGAGGGCCGGGATCCGGCACCACGGTCCAGGACTGGATCGGCCAGCGCGCCACGACCGGCACACCGTGCCTGGCGGATGCCCGCAATGACACCACACCACCGGCCATCGGGGTGCTGGTCATCGACCGCAACCAGGACCTTGGGCCGCTGCGCCGTACCCTGCTGAGCCTTGCACCGGAGAACGGCGCTCCGCCCGGCCTGAGCATCGTGGCAATCCGCGCATGCGCGCTTGCGGGCGACGAGCCGCCGCTCCCGCTTGCCTGCCAGATACTGGTCAGCGACCGGCCGGTGGCCGCCGCCCTGAACGAGGCCGCGGCGTCGCTGGACTGTGAATGGCTGATCCAGGTCGAGGCCGGCGAACATTTCACACCCAGCGGGCTGGCCGCCCTGTGCGAGCGGCTGACGAATGCACCCGAAGGTCTGCGCGCGCTCTACGCCGACGAAGTCATGAGCGACCCGGAGGGCAACATGTCGGCACTGTTGCGCCCCGACCTCAACCTCGACCTGCTGTTGTCAGCCCCGTCCTCGATGGCGCGTCACTGGTGCTTCCACCATGGGACCCTGCGCGCGACCGGCGGCTTCCCTGAAGGCCACGGAGACAGCCACGAGCTGGCCCTGGTCCTGCGCCTGATCAACGACGGCGGCCTGGCCGGCATCGATCATTGCGCCGAGCCGCTGCTGGTCACCGGCCCGCAGGTGCTTGCCAGCCGCCAGGAGGAGATCGACGCGATCCTCGCCCACCTGCACGTGCGCGGCTACCCGGACGCGGAGGTCGAGTCACATCTCCCCGGCTGCTACCGGATCCGCTACGGCCACCCGGATTCACCCGGCGTGTCCATCATCGTGCCAACCCGCAACCAGTTCGCCCTCCTCCAGCGCTGCGTCGAGAGCCTCCTGGAAAAGACCGCGTACCGCAATTACGAGGTCATCATCGTCGACAACGGCAGCACCGACGAGGACGCCTGCGGCTGGCTCGACGGAATCGAGGCGCTCGGCAGCATGCAACTGCGCGTGCTTCGCCATCCGGGGGAGTTCGACTACGCGGCGATGGTGAATGCCGCCGCGGCACGCGCGCGCGGTGACTATCTCCTCCTCCTGGACAATGACACCGCCATCGTCCGCGAAGACTGGCTCGACGCCCTGGTCAACCACGCGTGCCGGCCGGAAGTGGGCATCGTGGGCGCCCGGCTCCTCCGTGCGGACGGGACGGTCGACAGTGCCGGCCTGCTCCTGGGACTGCGCGGACCTTGCGACAGCGCATTTGCTGGCGAGAAGCTCGACGCCCCGGGGTACATGTACCGGCTGCAGGTCGACCAGGACTACAGCGCGGTGTCCGGCTCCTGCCTGATGGTACGCCGGTCCGTATTCGACGAGGTCGGCGGACTGGGCGGCGGTGCCCTGCGCAATGCCTACAGTGATCTCGACCTGTGCCTCTCAGTGCGCCAGGCCGGCTACCTGGTGGTGTGGACGCCCCACGCGGTCGTGCTCCACGAAGGGGGCGCGAGCCGCACCCGCGAGGACGGGACCAGCGTCGGGGAGAAGGCCGCCGTGCTGCTCGAGGCGCAGGAGGCCGCGTATGCAAAATGGTTGCCCGCGCTCGCCTTCGATCCCGCCTACAACCGCCACCTGTCGTTGCATGGGCCGGCCTTCGCACTGGAGACCAGTGCGTGGCTCAATCCGCCCCCGCGCGAGGCCCGGCCGCTTCCCACCGTGGTCGCCCTGCCGGCCGACCGCTTCGGCTGCGGCTACTACCGGGTGATCCACCCGGGCCGCACCATGGCCTCGACCGGGCTGGCCGACGTCAGGATCGGCGACCGTTACCTGAACCCGGCGGAGATGGAACGCCTCGCCCCAGACGCCGTGGTGTTCCAGCGGCAGATGCTCAAGGACCAGATCGAGGCGCAGCGCCGCATGACGAAGTTCAGCCGCGCCTTCAAGGTGGCCGAACTCGACGACTACCTGCCCAACGTCCCGCTCAAGAGCGTGCACCGCAACCAACTGCCCCAGGACGTGATCAAGAGCATGCGCACCGCGCTCCGGCAGATGGACCGTCTGGTGGTTTCGACCGGGCCACTGGCCGAGGCACTGCACGGCATGCATCCGGACATCCGTGTTTCCCGCAACCGCCTCCCGTCTGAATGGTGGGGCCAGCAGCAGGGCCGCCGCGGCCGCGGTCGCAAGCCCCGCGTCGGCTGGGCCGGCGGTGTCAGCCACCGCGGCGACCTGGAGATGGTCGCGGACGTGGTTGAGGCACTTTCCGGCGAGGTCGAATGGGTATTCATGGGCATGTGCCCGGACAAGCTGCGCCCGTTCATCCATGAGTTCCACGAGGGGGTGTCCATCCTCGACTACCCGGCCAAGCTGGCCAGCTTGGACCTGGACCTTGCCATCGCTCCCCTGGAGGACAACCAGTTCAACCGCTGCAAGAGCAACCTGCGGGTGCTGGAGCTCGGCGCCTGCGGCTTCCCGGTGGTGTGCAGCGACGTGGCAGCGTTCCAGGACGGGTTGCCGGTTACCCGGGTCAAGCCGCGCTTCAAGGACTGGACCGATGCGATCCGCATGCATATCCATGACCTGGATGCGGCCGCCAAGGCGGGCGACACCCTGCGCGAAGCCATCCACCGTGACTGGATGCTTGACGAGGCCAGTGCCCGCGCCTGGCTGGCCAACTGGATGCCGGACTGATGGGCAAGGTGCCCGCTCAAGTCCGGCCGCCGATGGCCGCTATCGATGAAGGAGGCCTGCGCAGCGGTATGGCAGGCGAAACCGAGGACGCAGCATGACTTCGATCGCAACCGGTGGCTCCGGACTGGACATCCCTGGCCTGGTCTCGCAACTGGTCCAGGCCTCGCGCCTGCCTACCGAGAGCCGGATCAACAGCCAGGCCAGCTCGGTCAGCGCCAAACTTTCGGCCGTTGGGCAGATCAAGAGCTCGCTGACCTCGTTGCAGACCGCGCTCGAGAAGCTCGGCACCGCCGCGGACAAGCCGGGCTACCTGGCCAAGGTCCAGGATGGGGCTGGCTTCACCGCGGCCACGACCTCCTCGGCCATGTCCGGTTCCTATGCCGTCGAAGTGCTGTCGGTGGCCACCGCGCAGAAGCTGTCCTCCGCCGGCCACGCCGCCGGTGCGGTCATTGGCACGGGTACGCTTTCGATCGCCTGGGGCAGCGAGGATGACCAACGGCTGACGATCGAGTTCGAGGACGGCGCCACACTCGCCGACATCGCCCGTGCGGTCAACCGTGCGGCCGGTGGCAAGGGCGTCGGGGCCACCGTGATCACCGCCGATGACGGCGAACACCTGGTATTCACCGCTCGTGATACCGGCACGGCAAATGCCCTGTCGATCACCACGACTGGCGGGGATGGCGGCCTGCTGGCACTGACCAACGGTGCCGGAGGGGGGCTACTGGAACAGGTCGCCGCATCCGATGCGCGGGTGCGGGTAGACGGTTTCGAGCGCACCTCCTCCACCAATACGGTCGGCGACCTGGTGCCCGGGGTGAACCTCACACTGTCCGCGGCCAAGCCGGGCGAGAGCTTCCGCCTGGACGTCAGTTCGGACCACGCAGCGCTGGAAAGCGCGCTCGAGGCCTTCGTCTCCGCGTACAACAGCGTAGGCTCGGTACTGAAGTCGACGAGCAGCTACAACTCCACGACCAAGACCGCGTCGGCGCTCACCGGAGACTCCCTGGTGCGCGGCTTGCAACAGCAGCTGCGCAACCTGGCCAGCGGCAGCAGCCTGCCGCTCAAGGCGCTCGGCGTAACCCTGGACAAGAGCGGCGTGATGAGCTTCGACAAGACGAAGCTCGGTGAGGCCATGGCGTCCGATCCGCAGGGCGTATCCCGCCTGTTCGGCGGGGAGGGAAGCCTCGCTGCATCGCTCAAGACGGTACTCAAGACCCAGCTGGACAGCAGCGAAGGCGCGATCGCACTGCGCACCGAGAACCTCAACAAGGAGCGCAGCAGGCTCGAGGACCAGATGAAGCAGCTGGACCTGCGAATGGAGAAGCTGGGCTCCATCTATCTGTCCCAGTTCACCGCCATGGAAACCATGATCGTGCAGCTGCAAAGCGGCGCCAGCTCGCTCAATGGACTGCTGGCCCAGAACAGCAAGAGCTGAGGCCGGCGCCGGCTCAAGCCGAAGCCATACGGGCCGATACCCCGGTTGTCGGTGGCCGCTCCCGGCCGCCGCTCCCAGACCGCTACGAGGACCAACCATCATGTACGCCGCCAAGCGCAACCTGGCCGACCAGTACCGCCGGACTGCCATCTCCGCCCGCGTGGCCGAGGCCGATCCGCACCAGCTGGTCGCCATGCTGTTCGAGGGGGCTACCCAGCGCATCCGCCGTGCCCAGGCCTGCCTGGACCAGGGCGAGATCGCCCTCAAGGGCAAGGCGATCGGCGAGGCCTGCGCGATCATCGGCCACCTCAACGGCTCGCTCGACCATGAGGCCGGCGGCCAGCTGGCGACCAACCTGTCCTCGCTGTACGACTACCTCATCCGCCGCCTGACCGAGGCCAACCTGCACAACGACCGGGCGGCCCTGTCCGAGTCGCTGGACCTGCTGGGCGAGGTCGAGGCGGCCTGGAACTCCATTCCGCAGGCCCAGCGCAGCGCGGTGCCGTCATGACCCCGGCGCAGCGCCTGGCCAGCCTGCACGAGGCCATGGACCTGATCGGCGCGGCGCTGGAGCGTGGCGAGATCGACGCCATGCCACCGATGATCGATGCCTACGACCAGGCGGTGCGCGAGTTCTGCGCCAGCGCCGGTGCCTCGGCGCTGCGCGACGGCATCCTGGACCTGCAGCAGCGGCAGCAGGACGCCATCGCCGCCATGCGCGCGCGCCAGGCCCAGCTGCAGGAACTGATGCGCCAGCAGCGCCAGGCCAACCGCGCGGTCCACGCCTACACCGTGAGCTGACCATGCCAGCCGCCACCCTCGCCGCCCTGCTGCACGACCTGGCCTCCCTGCGCCAGGCCCTGGACCGCGAGGATTTCGGCACCGCCGGCGACGTCCTGGCCGGGCACGATGCGCGGCTGCGCGAGTTCATCGAGACCACCGGCGCGCATGCCCCGCTGCAGGCCCTGCGTGGGCTGCTGCAGCTCCAGCATCTTATGCTGGCCGACGACGGCAACCTGCCCGGAGGCACGGCATGACCCCCACCTGGCCCGCTCAGGCACAGATGGCCGAAAGCGGCCTGTTCGGCGACGTCCTGGCCTGCGACGGCGTGCTTCCCGCCTGCTTCCTGCCCGGCGGCCAGGCCCGCACTGCCCAGGCCGAGTCCATGCTGCTGGGCCTGGCCCAGGTCGAGGACCTGCGCAGCGACGAACCGGGTGAGGAGAAGCGCGGCGAGCTGCCGATCCTCGCCCAGCGCCTGGACGCCAAGCTCGACCTGGTCCTGCTGCTGCTGGGCCGGCTGGTACGCCAGGGGAACCCGGCCCTGCCGGCCACCCCGCTGCGCTGGTCGGTCCGCGGCCTGCGCCTCCAGCTGCCGGCCGGGACCGATCTCCCCGCCGTGGACTCGGCCGGCGCCGTGCGCCTGCAGCCGGTGGACTGGCTCCCGGACGACCTGGAGCTGCCGGTGATCGTCAGCGCCACTGCCCAGGACGCCGACGCCAGCTGGGCCTGGCTGCGTTTCCCGGCCCTGCCACAGGGGCTGGAGGACGCCATGGGCCGCCACCTGTTCCGGATGCACCGGCGTCAGGTCGCCGACGCCCGGCGGCGCTAAGTCCCTGACAAAGTTGTGATGCCGGTCGCGGCGGGTACCAAAGCCCCCGGCCATGGGCTAAGGTGACCGGGGTTTTTCCGGGGATTGCAGCAACCCGTGCGAGTTCTCATCGTTGACGACCACACCCTGGTCCGCGCAGGGCTGAGCCGGCTGTTGCAGACCTTCGACGGCGTGGACGTGGTCGCCGAGGCCGCCAACGCGGACCAGGCCATCGACCTGGCCGCGATCCACCGCCCCGACCTGGTCCTGCTGGACCTGTCCCTGCCCGGCCGCACCGGCCTGGAAGCCCTCAGCGGCATCCTCGGGCAGAGCCCGGAGACCCGGGTGGTGATGATGTCCATGCACGACGATCCGATGCACGTGCGTGACGCGCTGGATCGCGGCGCCGCCGGCTTCGTGGTCAAGGATGCGGCGCCGCTGGAGCTGGAACTGGCCCTGCGTGCAGCGGCCAGTGGCGAGGTGTTCCTCAGCCCGCGCATTTCCTCGCGGATGATCGCGCCGCTGATCGGACGTTCGCGCCAGTCGCGGCCGGAGGGCGTCGCCGCCCTGCCGCCGCGCCAGCGCCAGATCCTGGCCCAGATCGGCCAGGGCCTCAGCAGCAAGGAAATCGCCAGCGGCCTGGGGATCAGCGTGAAGACGGTGGAAACCCACCGCGCGCGGATGATGGAAGCGCTCGGATGCCGCCGCGCCAGCGAACTGGTGCTGCTGGCGGTCAGGCACCAGCACGAGCTGGGCTGAGACCCCCTGCCGGCGGAATTCCGCCGCCCCGATCGCCTTGCGGCGTGACCGGATGCCGGAAAAACAACAGCCTTGTGGGGATAACCCCTACACGACGTAGGGAAAACACCCTCCCGGCTCAGGCACCCCCCGATTATTCCGCCGTCACAAGGCGTGCACGATGGCACCCATCGGCGCCATCAATCGAGCGCCGGTTCCGGGGAATGCAAGATGAAGGCCATCCAGTCCGCCCAGCTCGGCCAGCAGCTGAACCTGACGCCGCAGTTGCTGCAGTCGATCCGGCTGCTGCAGCTCAACGCGCAGCAGCTGCAGCTCGAGGTGAACCGCGCGCTCGAACTCAATCCTATGCTGGAACTGGAGGAGGAGGCCCAGGCCGAAGCCCAGGCGCCCGCCGCCGGTGACGTGGCCCCCGGGGAAGCGGCCGCCGTCGAGACCGCGGCCTTCGACGAGCTGCCCGAACCTTCGATGTGGGACGTGCCCGGCGCCAGCTGGAGCGGCGAAGGCGAGGACCGCATGCAGCGGATCGCCGACAGTGGTTCCAGTGACCCCTGCGTGCGCGTGCTAGAGGCCCTGTCCCTGGAACTGGACCCGGCGCAGCTGGAGATCGCCGCCTTTTGGCTGGAGCATTGCGACGACGCCGGCTACCTGGACGGCGACCACGCCGCCCTGCTGCTACGCGCCACCGCCCGCTTCGATGTCGCCGCCGAGCGCATCGAGGCCATCCGCCACCGCCTGCTGCACGGCGAACCCGCCGGCCTGGCCGCGCGCGATGCCGGCGAATGCCTGCAGGCGCAGCTGGCCGCCCTGCCCTCGCCCTGCCCGGGCCGCCACCTGGCGTCGCGGATCCTGGAGTCCTGCGTGGATGCGCTGGCCGCCCACGACCATGCCGCGATCGCCGCGCGCCTGCAGGTCGAAGAGGCCGACGTCGCCGAGGCGGTTCGCCTGATCCTTTCGCTGCAGCCGCGCCCGCTGCACGGGGCCATGGAAGCCGACGACGGCTACATCGTCCCGGACGTGGTGGCCTGGCACGCCGACGGCCAGTGGCGCGTCGCACTGAACCCGGCGACCGCACCGCGCCTGGCGATCAACGCCGGCTACGAACGCGCCCTGGCCCAGTCCGGTGACGGCGAAGGCGCCGGCGCCCTGCGCGAGCTGCTGCAGGAGGCCCGCTGGCTGACCCGCGGCCTGTCCATGCGCTACGACACCCTGCTGCGTACCACGAAGGTGCTGGTCGAGCGCCAGGCCGCGTTCCTGGTCCAGGGCGAGGAGGCCATGGCCCCGCTGACCCTCAAGGAAGTGGCCGACGAGATCGGCATGCACGAGTCCACCGTCTCGCGCATCACCAGCGGCAAGTACATCCAGACCCCGCGCGGTACCTTCGAGCTCAAGCACTTCTTCGCCGTCCGCCTGGAGGGCGCCAACGTCTCCGGCGCCGCCGTGCGGGCGATGGTGCGGCGCCTGATCGAATCCGAACCGGCCGGCCGGCCGCTGGCCGACGACGCCATCGCCGCGTTGCTGGCCCGCCAGGGCGTGCATATCGCGCGCCGGACGGTCGCAAAGTATCGTGAGCAGCTGTCCATCCCCACCGCCCGCGAACGCCGGCGCGCCGCCCCCGCGGCCACACTGGCCCGCGCGGGCTGATACCCCCGGAGTAGCCCGATGCGCAAGATCCGCGTCCTGCTGGTCGACGACCACGAGGGATTCATCAACGCCGCCATGCGCCACTTCCGCAAGCTGGAGTGGCTGGACGTGGCCGGCACCGCCGGCAACGGGCTGGAGGCTATCGAACGTTCCGAGGCGCTGCGTCCCGACGTGGTGCTGATGGACCTGGCCATGCCCGAGATGGGCGGCCTGCAGGCGACCCGCCTGATCAAGGCGCAGGACGAGCCGCCCTTCATCGTCATCGCCAGCCATTTCGACGACGCCGAGCACCGCGAGCACGCCACCCGTGCCGGTGCCGACGGCTTCGTCAGCAAGCTGTCCTACCTCCAGGAAGTGGTCCCGATCCTGGAGCGCCTTGCCGGAGTCCAAGCGTCATGAGCGAATCGCGCATCCTCGTCATCGACAGCCAGGCCACCCGGGCCGAGCACCTGTGCGGGCTGCTGGAGTTCATGGACCTCAACCCGCGCTGGGCGTCCTGCCCCGGGGACGTGTCCACCAGCCGCCAGCGCCCCACCGACTGGATGGCGGTGGTGGTTGGATCACTGGACGATGCCGCGGCCGCGCGTGACTTCTTCAACTGGCTGGGCGCCGCCCCGGTGCCGCCGCCGGTGCTGCTGCTGGAGGGCGACACCGCCGGCTTCGCCGCCACCCACGGCCTGCACGAGGCCGGAGTCTGGCCGCTGGAGTCGCCGATCCGCCACGCCCAGCTGGAAGCCTGCCTGCGCCGCGCCAGCCTCAAGCGCCTGGACGCCGAGCAGCAGGGCACCGGCGCCGACGACGGCCCGACCGGCACCAGCCCGGCGGTGCAGCGCCTGCGCCGGATGATCGGCCAGGTCGCCCCGTTCGACACCACCGTCCTGGTGCTGGGCGAATCCGGCACCGGCAAGGAAGTGGTCGCCCGCACCATCCACCAGCAGTCGGCCCGCCGCGACGGCCCGTTCGTGGCCATCAACTGCGGCGCGATCCCGCCCGAACTGCTGGAAAGCGAGCTGTTCGGCCACGAGAAGGGCGCATTCACCGGCGCACTGAGCGCGCGCAAGGGCCGCTTCGAGATGGCCGAGGGCGGCACCCTGCTGCTGGACGAAATCGGCGACATGAGCCTGCCGATGCAGGTCAAGCTGCTGCGCGTGCTGCAGGAGCGCAGCTTCGAGCGCGTCGGCGGCAACCAGACCATCAAGTGCAATGTGCGGGTGATCGCCGCCACCCACCGCAACCTCGAGGACCGGATCGCCGAAGGCCAGTTCCGCGAGGACCTGTTCTACCGGCTCAACGTGTTCCCCATCGAGATGCCCGCCCTGCGCGAGCGCACCGACGACCTGCCGGCGCTGGTCGCCACCATCGCCGGCCAGCTGGCCCGCTCCGGCCGCGGCGAGATCCGCTTCGCCGACGCCGCCCTCGCCGCCCTCGCCGGCTACGCCTGGCCGGGCAACGTGCGCGAGTTGACCAACCTGGTCGAGCGCCTGGCCGTGCTCAATCCCGGTGGCCTGGTGCGCCTGGACGACCTGCCGGCGCGCTACCGCGCCCACGTCCCGGCCGGCGTGGAGCCGGTGCTCAAGGCCCCGGCCCAGGCCGTGGTCGCGACCGCCGTGCCCCCCCCGGCCCAGGCCGCCGCGCCGTCGCCCGCCGCCGCCAACGACGCCAACGAGCTGCCCGAGGACGGCCTGGACCTGCGCGAGCACATGGCCCAGATCGAGCTGAAGCTGATCCGCGCCGCGCTCGACCGCACCCAGGGCGTGGTCGCCCACGCCGCCCAGCTGCTCGGCCTGCGCCGCACCACCCTGGTGGAGAAGCTGCGCAAGTACGGGATCGACCGCGAGCACGCCGAACAGCTGGCCAGCTGACGGTCGCGGCCTGCTCCCCACCCTGTCGCCCCAGCAGTGCCCCGCATCGCGGGGCACTCGCGTTTCTGGCGTCCCGCGTCCGGGTGGCCTCGGCGCAGGGCCAGTTTTCCGACGCAGGGCGCTTCCTGCCTCGTGGCACGCCGCTTGCATTGCCTGCGACGACACCGGCCCACGCCGCAGGGAAACCCATGACCGACTCGATCAGCTCCGTCCTGTCGCAGATCCGCGCCTACCAGGGCCAGCTCGGCCAGGCGGCCGCGCGTGCGGGCGACGTGGCGCGCAGCGACGCGCTCCAGGGACTGGGCGGCATGCAGGCACCGGGCGCGACCCAGGGCACGGCCGCGCCGAGTTTCACCCAGACCCTGGCCCGCGCCCTGGAAGGCGTCAACGCCGCCCAGGCCAAGGCCGGCGAGCTGCAGACCGCGTTCGAGCGTGGTGATCCGGGCGCGGACCTGGCCCGGGTGATGATCGCCTCGCAGCAGTCGCAGGTGGCCTTCCGCGCCACCGTCGAGGTCCGCAACCGACTGGTACAGGCGTACCAGGACGTCATGAACATGCCGCTGTGACCAGGGACTGAAGCGAGATGGCAATGACCCTTTCCAAGGACAGCTTCAACCGCGAACAGGCCACCGAGAAGGCGGCCTCGGCGGTGGTCAAGCTGCAGGAGATGCAGCTGGGCCGGAAGTTCGGGACCCTGCTGGCGATCGCGCTGGCGGTCGCCGCCGGCCTGTACATCTTCTTCTGGTCGCAGAAGCCGGCCTATACCCCGCTCTATACCGGCCTGGATCCCAAGGCCACGGCCGAGGCCACCGACCTGCTGCGCGCGGCGCAGATCCCCTTCCGGATCGACCAGGCCACCAGCGCGATCTCGGTGCCGGAGGAGAACCTGCACGACGCGCGCCTCAAGCTGGCCGGCTCCGGCCTGACCGAGAGCGGCCGCCTGGGCTTCGAGCTGATGGAGCGCGACCCGGGCTTCGGCGTCAGCCAGTTCGTCGAGAACGCGCGCTACCAGCATGCGCTGGAGACCGAGCTGGTCCGCACCATCTCCACCCTGCGCCCGGTGCGCGACGCCCGCGTCCACCTCGCCATCCCCAAGCCTTCCGCCTTCACCCGCGCACGCGAGGCCGCCTCGGCCTCGGTGGTGCTGGAGCTGCGTTCCGGCGCGGTGCTGGAGCGCAACCAGGTAGACGCCATCGTCCACCTGGTCTCCTCCTCGATCCCGGACCTGGCCCCGGAGCGGGTCACCGTGGTCGACCAGAACGGCCGCATGATCAGCCGCAACGGCAACGACAGCGCCTCCGAGCTCAGCGCGGTCCAGTTCGAGCAGGTTCGCCGCCAGGAGACCTCCTACAACCAGCGCATCCGCGAACTGCTCGAGCCGCTGACCGGCAGCGGCCGGGTCAACGCCGAGGTCACCGTGGACATGGACTTCTCGGTCACCGAGGAGGCCCGCGAGCTGTTCAACGCCGAGCCGCAGAAGCTGCGCAGCGAGCAGGTCAGCGAGAACACGACCGCCGGCGAAGGCCCGCAGGGCATCCCCGGCGCCACCAGCAACACCCCACCGGGCGCGGTCGCGCAGCAGAACGCCGACGGCACCCCGGCGCCGGGTACGGTGGCGACCGCCACCGCCGCCGGCAACAGCTCCCGCAGCGCCACCCGCAACTTCGAGCTGGACCGCACCCTGCAGCACACCCGCCAGCCGGCCGGCCGCATCCGCCGCGTCACCGCCGCGGTGCTGGTCGACCACGTGCCGCGCGCCGGTGGCGACGGCAAGGTCGCGCTGCAGCCGCTGTCCGAGCAGGAGCTGGCGCGGGTGCAGGAACTGGTGCGCCAGGCGGTGGGCTTCGACCCGGCGCGCGGCGACGTGGTCTCGGTGGTCAACGCACCGTTCGTGCGCGAGGACGCCCCGGCGGCCGAGCCGCTGAAGTGGTGGGAGGACCCGCGCATGCGCGATATCGCCCGCGTGCTGGCCGGCGCCCTGGTGGTCCTGGCCCTGCTGTTCGGCGTGCTGCGCCCGAGCCTGCGCCAGATCGCCTCGCCGGCCGGCGCGAAGAAAAGCGGATCCGGGGAAGCCAGCGACGAGCCGGCGACCGCCGAGGTCTCGCTGGTGGAGGACGACCTGGACATCCCGGCGCTGGCCGGGGACACCGCCCAGCTGGGCCTGCAGGCGCCGGGCGCGCCGATGGCCCTGCCCTCCTCGAATTCTTACGAGGACCGCCTGCGCAACGCGCGCGAGGCCGTCCGTGCCGACTCCAAGCGGGTCGCCCAGGTGGTGAAGGACTGGTTGGGAAATGAAGCAGCCTAGTATCCAGGGTGAACTGACCGGCGTGCAGCGCGCCGCCGTGCTGCTGCTGTCGCTGGGCGAGGCCGACGCGGCCGAGGTGCTCAAGCACATGAGCGCCAAGGAAGTGCAGAAGCTCGGCCTGGCCATGGCCACCATGAGCGGCATCAGCCGCGAGCAGGTGGTGGACGTGATGGACCAGTTCGAGAACGCGCTCGAGCGCCAGACCTCGCTGGGCGTCGGTGCCGACGACTACATCCGCAACGTGCTGATCCAGGCCCTCGGCGCGGACAAGGCCGGCAGCCTGATCGACCGCATCCTGCTGGGCCGCAACACCACCGGCCTGGACACGCTCAAGTGGATGGACCCGCGCGCGGTCGCCGACCTGGTGCGCAACGAGCACCCGCAGATCTGCGCGATCGTCCTGTCCCACCTGGACCCGGACCAGGCCGCCGAGGCGTTGAAGTTCCTGCCCGAGCGCGTGCGCGCCGACGTGCTGCTGCGCATCGCCACCCTCGACGGCATCCCGCCGAACGCGCTCAACGAGCTCAACGAGATCATGGAGCGCCAGTTCGCCGGCAACCAGAACCTCAAGTCCTCCAGCATCGGCGGGGTCAAGGTCGCGGCCAACATCCTCAACTTCCTCGAGACCGGGCAGGACCAGTCCATCCTCGGCGAGATCGGCAAGGTCGACACCGAGCTGTGCCAGCGCATCCAGGACCTGATGTTCGTGTTCGACGACCTGGTCGAGCTGGACGACCGCGAACTGCAGACCCTGCTGCGCGAGGTCTCCGGCGAGCGCCTGGGCATCGCCCTGCGCGGCGCCGACGTCAAGGTGCGCGAGAAGATCACCCGCAACATGTCCCAGCGCGCCGCCGAGATCCTGCTGGAGGACATGGAGGCCCGCGGCCCGGTCCGCCTGGCCGACGTGGAGGCCGCGCAGAAGGAGATCATGACCATCGTCCGCCGCCTGGCCGATGAGGGCGTGATCACCCTCAGCAACGGCGCCGGCGAGGAGCTGGTATGACTGGCGCCGTGCGCTGGCTGGCCCCGGAGCTGCAGGTGGCGACGCCGCCTGCGCCGGAACCGGCCACCCTGGTCGAGGATGCACCCATCCCGGTGCCGCCGACCCTGGAGGAGATCCAGGCCATCCAGGACGCCGCGCGCGAAGAAGGCTATGCCGCCGGGCTGGCCCAGGGCCACCAGGAAGGCTTCGCCCAGGGCCAGGCCGAGGTCCGCCGCCTGACCGCCCAGATCGAGGGCATCCTCGACAACTTCACCCGCCCCCTCGCCCGCCTCGAGGACGAGGTCACCGCCGCCCTCGGCGACCTGGCCGTGCGCATCGCCGGCAGCCTGGTCGGACGCGCCTACCAGGCCGACCCTGCGTTGCTGTCGGAGCTGGTGTCCGAGGCCCTGGACGCGGTCGGCGGCGCCAGCCGCGAGGTCGAGGTGCGCCTGCATCCGGACGACATCGGCGCGCTGGCACCGATGCTGGCGCTGGTATCCGAAGCACGCCTGGTGCCCGACCCGAGCCTGGGCCGTGGTGACCTGCGCGTGCACGCCGAGGCGGTCCGCATCGACGGCACCCTCCAGGCGCGCCTGCGCGGCGCGCTGGAAAGCGTGATCCACAAGGCCGGAGCCGGCGCATGAGTCCCGCTCCCGCCAACGGCCAGGCCCCGGCGCTCGGAGGCGCCGTTCCCGCCGACTGGCTGTCCGCGCGCAACCTGCGCCTGTCCATGCGCCTGGGCGGCATCGCCCTGGACCCGGCCGCCGGACGCGGCCTGATCCGCGAAGGCATCCTCCGCCGCGCCGTCGGCCTGACCCTGGAAGCCACCGGCTGCGAGGCGCCGATGGGCGCCACCTGCAAGGTGGAAGTGGCCGATGGCGGCTGGGTCGAAGCCGAGGTCGTGGGCTTCGCCGGCGACCGCACCTCGCTGATGCCCAGCGCCGAATTGCACGGCCTGCTGCCCAACGCCCGGGTGGTGCCGGTGCGCCGCCGCGGCGGCGTCGAGGTCGGCGAAGGCCTGCTCGGCCGGGTCATCGACTCCGACGGCGTGCCGCTGGACGGCAAGGGCCCGGTCCGCGCCGAAGGCAGCGTCGGCATGGCCGGAGTCGCAATAAACCCGCTGGCGCGCGAACCGATCATCCAGCCGCTGGACGTCGGCGTGCGCGCGATCAACGCCCTGCTGCCGATCGGCCGCGGCCAGCGCGTCGGCCTGTTCGCCGGTTCCGGCGTCGGCAAGTCGACCCTGCTGGGCATGATGACCCGCTTCACCTCGGCCGACGTGATCGTCGTGGGCCTGATCGGCGAGCGTGGCCGCGAAGTGCGCGATTTCGTCGAGACCACCCTGGGCGAGGAAGGGCTGCGCCGCGCCGTGGTCGTGGCCGCCCCCGCCGACCGACCGCCGCTGGCGCGACTGCACGGTGCCTACCGCGCCACCGCCATCGCCGAGTGGTTCCGCGACCAGGGCCTGAACGTGCTGCTGCTGATGGACTCGCTGACCCGCTTCGCCCAGGCCCAGCGCGAGATCGGCCTGTCGGTGGGCGAGCCGCCGACCACCCGCGGTTACCCGCCGAGCGTGTTCGCCAAGCTGCCGGCCCTGGTCGAGCGCGCCGGCAACGGTGCGGCAGGTCGCGGCTCGATCACCGCCTTCTATACGGTGCTGACCGAGGGCGACGATCCGCAGGACCCGATCGCCGACGCCGCCCGCGCCATCCTCGACGGCCACATCCTGCTGTCGCGCCGGATCGCCGACGCCGGCCTGTACCCGGCCATCGACGTCGAATCCTCGGTCAGCCGCGTGGTCCAGGACATCGCCGACGAGACCTGGCGCGAGCGCATCCGCGCGCTCAAGCGCCTGGTCGCTGCCTACAACGCCAACCGCGACCTGATCGCCATCGGCGCCTACCAGCGCGGCAACGACCCGGTGGTTGACGAGGCCCTGGCGCGTTGGCCGGAGATCATGGAGTTCCTGGGCCAGGACGTGCTGCGCTCGGCCGACCTGCAGCAGAGCCGCCAGGCCCTGGATGACGTGCTGCACCTGAAGGAGAACGCCGCATGATGCAGTCGCGCCGCATCGACCCGCTGCTGCGCCGGGCGCAGGAACACGAGGACGCGGTGGCCCGCGAGCTGGCCGAGCGCCAGCGGGCGCACGAGCTGCAGGAATCGCGCCTGGAAGAGCTGCGCCGTTACGCCGAGGAGTACGCCTCCAGCCAGATGACCGCCATCAGCCCGGCGCAGCTGGCCAACCGCCGTGCCTTCCTCGACCGCCTGGAAAGCGCGGTCGAGCAGCAGACCCGCAACGTCGACCTCAGCCGCCAGCACCTGGACGCCGAACGCGCGCGCCTGCTGCTGGCCAGCCGCGACAAGCAGGTGCTGGAACAGCTGGCCGCCAGCTACCGCGCCCAGGAACGCAAGGTCGACGAGCGCCGCAGCCAGCGCGAGATGGACGACCTCGGCGCGCGCCGCGTGCGTGAGGCCAGGGAAGCCCGGCAGGAGGGCGAGCCGCAGTGAACACGTCCGCCGTCGGTGCCCTGCCCGGCTCGCCGCCGCAGGCTCCTTCGCCCTCCTCCACGCCCGGACGCGAGTCCGGCGACGGCAATGCCTTCGCGCGCCTGCTCGAGGGCAGGCCGCAGCCGGAAGGCGCCCGTCCGGGCAAGCCGGTTGAAACCGGGAAGGCTTCGCGCGTGGGCGCCGACGATCGGCGCCAGCCGGGCGACGGCACCGGGGCCAGCGACGAGGCCAGCGCGAGCGCGCCGGAAGAAACCCTGGCCGCGGCCAGCGACAGCGACGCCGGCACGGATTCCGATGACATGGCCGAAGACGGCGCTGGAGCCGAAGCGGCCTGGCCGCCCCCCGGCCTGGGCTGGCTGCTGCAGCCGCCGGCGGAGCCCTCCGTACCGGCCACGACCGGCATCAACCCGACTGCCACCGCTCTGGGCGGCGATGCCGCCACCGACGCCGACGCCGACGCCGCGCCAGAGTCCGTCATCGGCAATGGCACCGCGCTGCCGCGCCTGGGCGACACGCTCCAGGCCGGCAACGGCCAGTCCACCTCCCTGCAACCCGCGGAAGGCGCCGGGCCGGAGCTGGCACCTGCCGACCAGGCGGGCGCCGGGCGCGGCGGCGATGCCGCACGTCTCCTGCAGCAGCTACAGCCGACGGCGACGACCACCGACGCCAGCGCCCCGGCCTTCGTGCTGCCGGCGGCCCCGGCGAACCCGGTCGCATCTGCCCCGGCCCTGCCGGCGGCTCCCGCCAGCCTGCCGACCCCGCAGCTCAACGCTCCCGGTTTCACCGAGGACGTCGGCGCCCATGTGGAATGGCTGGCCGGGCAGAAGCTCAGCCACGCCGTGATCCGCATCGCGCCGCAGGACCTGGGCCCGATCGAGGTGCGCCTGCAGCTGGACGGCGAGCGCCTGAGCGCCGACTTCAGCAGCGCCCAGGCCGAGGTCCGGGTCGCGCTTGAACAGGGCATGCCGCGCCTGCGCGAGATGCTGGGCCAGCACGGTTTCGAGCTGGCCCATGCCGGGGTCGGTGACGGCCAGGCCGGCGACCGCGAGGCCCCGCCACGCGGCCGCCATGGCGCCACCGGTGAGCTGGCCGCCGATGAACCTGCGCCGGCGCCGGTCCGCGTCCTGCGTCGCGGCCTGCTCGACGCCTACGCCTGATCCCGTCGGCGGCCGATGGTCGCCGCTCCCGGGTAGCCGGGTTTCCCAATACAGCGCATCCCGCCGGGGTCTAGCCCGTCCGCTCGTTCGGGCATGAGCGCCGGAAGATCGCCGGCGCGACCCACGCAGGCGCGTCCTGGGCCGCCGCAGTGCCCTTTCCCACCCGCCGTCAAACCGTCGCCGCGGTTCCGGCACACCGCTTGCATCCAGTCCCATGCAATCCACTGGAGATCGACGCGTGGCCACCGCAGCCGACAGGACCCCCCGCAATACGCCGACCAGCCGTCCCCGCGACGGCGGCAAGCTGCCCCTGGTGATCACCCTGGTCGCGGTGCTGGTCGCCTGTGGCGCCGGCGGCGGCTGGTACTGGAGTTCCCGGCGCGCCGTCGCCGCCGAGCAGGCTGCGGCCGAAGCCGCCAAGCCCAAGCTCCCGGCGCAGGCGCAGTACCTGGCCCTGGAGCCGCCGTTCGTGGTCAACCTCAACGGTGGCCTGGACGGTCCGCAGTACCTGCAGGTCGAGATCCAGCTGATGACCCGCGACAACGCCGACCTGGCCGAGCTGCAGCGGCACGCGCCGGCGATCCGCGCCCGCCTGCTGATGCTGCTGGCCCAGCAGACCGCCGACGGCATCGCCAACCGCGCCGGCAAGGAAGCGCTGCAGGCCGAGGCCCTGGCCGAGGTGCGCAAGCTGATGCGTACCGAGACCGGCAAGCCCTGCGCCGAAGCCCTGCTGTTCACCAGCTTCGTGACCCAGTAAGGCGCCCGCGCCCATGACCATCAACGACCTGCTTTCCCAGGACGAGATCGATGCCCTGCTGCACGGCGTCGACAGCGGCGCGGTCAGCACCGACCCGGAGCCGGTGGACCCGGGCGTGGCGCGCCCGTACGACTTCGCCAGCCAGGACCGCATCATCCGCGGGCGCATGCCGACCCTGGAAATGGTCAACGAGCGCTTCGCCCGCCTGTGGCGCATCGGCCTGTTCAACCTGATCCGGCGCTCGGCCGACATCTCCGTGCGCGGCATCGACATGATCAAGTTCGGCGAGTACATGCACTCGCTGTACGTGCCGACCAACCTCAACCTGGTGCGCTTCAAGCCGCTGCGCGGCATGGGCCTGGTGGTGTTCGAGCCGAAGCTGGTGTTCGCCGTGGTGGACAACTTCTTCGGCGGCGACGGCCGCTACCCCACCCGGATCGAGGGCCGCGAGTTCACCGTCACCGAGATGCGCGTCATCCAGCTGATGCTGCGCCAGACCTTCGCCGACCTGGTCGAGGCCTGGGCGCCGGTGATGGACGTGGAGTTCGAGTACATCAACTCCGAGATCAACCCGCACTTCGCCAACATCGTCACCCCGCGCGAGTACGTGGTGGTCAGCCGCTTCCACGTCGAGCTGGACGGCGGCGGCGGCGAGATCCACGTGACCCTGCCCTACTCGATGCTCGAGCCGATCCGCGAGCTGCTCGACGCCGGCATCCAGAGCGACCGCATCGACCGCGACGAGAGCTGGAACACCACCCTGCGCGAGCAGCTGCAGCTGGCCGAGGTCACCGTCTCCAGCGTGCTGGCGCAGAAGCGCATCGACCTGCGCCAGCTGACCCGCCTGAAGGTGGGCGACATCCTGCCGATCGACCTGTCCACGACGGTGCCGGTGTGCGTGGAGAACATCCCGGTGTTCACCGGCCAGTTCGGCGTGTCCAACGGCTGCAACGCGGTGAAGATCACCCGCACCCACCCGCCCGGCAGCGAGACCGCGCGCAAGGCCGCCGCCCCCGAGGAAATCCCCGCATGAACAACGAATCCGCCGCCGCGGCGCAGTTCGACGCGCTGCAGTCCGAGCCCGGCCTGGCCGGCAACGACCTCAACCTGGACGTGATCCTCGACGTACCGGTGACCCTGTCGCTGGAAGTCGGGCGCACCCGCATGCCGATCCGCAACCTGCTGCAGCTCAACCAGGGCTCGGTGATCGAGCTGGAGCGCGGCGCCGGCGAACCGCTGGACGTCTACGTCAACGGCACCCTGATCGCCCATGGCGAGGTGGTGGTGATCAACGACCGCTTCGGCGTGCGCCTGACCGACGTGGTCAGCCCCAGCGAGCGGATCCGGAGACTGCGTTGAACCTGGTCCTGCTGCTGGCCGCCGCCGCGCCGGCGGCGCAGGCCGCGCGTCCGGTGGCGCCCCCCCCGGCCGGCCCCGGCCTGTTCGGGGCGTTCTTCGCGCTGGCGCTGGTTCTGGGCCTGATCCTGGGCCTGGCCTGGCTGCTCAAGCGCCTGCCCGGCACCGGCTTCCGCCAGGTCGAGGGCATGCGCGTGGTCGCCCAGCTGGCGCTGGGCACCAAGGAGCGCGCGGTGGTGGTCGAGGTCGGTGGCCGCCAGCTGCTGCTGGGCGTCACCCCGGGCAGCGTCAGCCTGCTGCAGGAACTGCCCGAGCCGCTGCCCCCGCCCGAGGCCCCGCGCCTGCCGAACCTGAAAGAACTGCCCAACTTCGCCCAGCTGCTGTCGCAGCGGCTGCGCCGGAACAGCTGAAATGCACTGCCGTCGCCTGCTCCTGATCATCACCGTGCTGCTGCTGGCCGGCATGCCCATGCTGGCCATTGCCGCACCTGCCGCCGCCGGCGCGCAGCTGCCCGCGCTGCCGGACGTGACCGTGGGCCAGATCGGCGACAACCCCATCAGCGTGCCGCTGCAGACGCTGCTGCTGATGACCGGCATCACCCTGCTGCCCTCGCTGCTGCTGGTGATGACCTGCTTCACCCGGATCATCATCGTCATGGCGCTGCTGCGCCAGGCCATGGGCACCGGCCAGACCCCGTCCAACCAGATCCTGGTCGGCCTGTCGCTGTTCCTGACCGCGATGATCATGATGCCGGTGTGGCAGAAGGCCTGGGATGCCGGCTTCGCGCCCTACCTCAACGGCGAGATCGATTTCCGCAGCGCCTGGGACCTGGGCACGGCGCCGCTGCGCGCGTTCATGCTGGCGCAGGTCCGCGAGACCGACCTGATGACCTTCGCCGGCCTGGCCGGCCACGACACCTATGCCAGCCCCGAGGCGGTGCCGTTCCCGGTGCTGGCGGCGTCGTTCGTGACTTCGGAGCTGAAGACGGCGTTCGAGATCGGGTTCCTGATCTTCATCCCGTTCGTGATCATCGACCTGGTGGTGGCGAGCGTGCTGATGTCGATGGGCATGATGATGCTGTCGCCAATGCTGATCTCGGCGCCGTTCAAGATCCTGCTGTTCGTGCTGGTCGACGGCTGGGTCCTGACCGTCGGAACCCTGGCCGCGAGCTTCAACGGGGTCTAGCTCCTCCGCCCTTGCGGTTGCTCCAGCTCCTGCCGTTGCTCCGCCATTGCTGTTGCTGTTGCCTTTGCCTTTGCTGTTGCCCCTCCCTCCCCGTTGGAGCGAACCGAGCATCGCAGCGGCGATGGGGGCTTCAGAGGCCCGCATGTCTGAGCGAAGCGAGTTTGCGGGCCGTCCCCCATCGACGCGAGAAGCGCAGGGGACCGGTCGGCGCAGCCGGCCGGTTCGCGACCGGGCCTGCTTTCTTCTTGGTTACTTCTTCTTTGCAGGAGCAAAGAAGAAGTAACTCGCCGTAGCCGCGCAGCGGCGGGCGAAACAGATTTTGATCTTGGTTTTGGCCTTGCCTTGGCCTTGCCTTGGCCTTGGCTTTGGCTCTCGCTTTGGCTTGCGTGGCTGGTGCCTTCCGCCCTGGGCTGCTCCTCGTCGTTGCCTTGGATCTGGAACCAGAGGCAAAGGCAGGCTCCTGCGGAGCCCAGGAGCAAAAGCTTTCGCCAGCCGCTTCGCGGCTTGGGCGAGTCACTTTTCTTTGCTTGTGCAAAGAAAAGTAACCAAAAGAAAGCACAGCCCGAACCGCTCGCCCGACTGGCTCCACCGGTCGGTAACCTGCGCTTCTCGCACCGGCGGGGGACGGCCCGCAAACTCGCTGCGCTCAGACATGCGGGCCTCTAAAGCCCCCGCCGGCACTCCGATGCTCGGCTCGCTATAACGGGCGGGGAAGAGCAAGAGCAACAGCAAGGGCCGCGGCAACAGCAACAGCAGCAGCAACGGCGGCGGCAACCGCAACCGCAAAAGCTGGGCGGTGCCGGAGGGCCGCCACCGCCTGGTGGCACCAACCTTGCATCCTCCTCCCCATGAGCCCCGAACTCGCCCTTACCGAACTGCGCCGCGGCCTCGAGGTCGCCCTCTGGGTCGGCGGCCCGCTGCTGCTGATCATGCTTGCCGTGGGCGTGATCGTCGGCATCGTCCAGGCCGCGACCCAGATCAACGAACCGACCATCGCCTTCGTCACCAAGGCCGTCACCCTGACCGCCGCCATGTTCGCGATGGGCAGTTTCCTGCTGGCTTACCTGGTCGACTACACCACGACCCTGTTCCAGCGCATTCCCCACCTGATCGGCTGAGACGACGGCAGTGGATCCGGCGACCTCGATGGTGATCGACGGCCAGCAGGCCTTCGGCATGATCGGCACGGTCATGTGGACCATGCTGCGCACCGGCGCGCTGCTGATGGCCATGCCGCTCATCGGCACCCGCGCGGTACCACTGCGGCTGCGGGTCCTGGTCGCCGGTGCCCTGGCCATGGCCCTGGCACCCATGCTGCCGAAGCCGCCGGAGTTCGCCGGCCTGGACGCGGCCACCGTGCTGGGCGTGGCCCGCGAGCTGGCCGTCGGCGTGACCATGGGCTTCTGCCTGCGCCTGGTGTTCGAGGCCGGCGCCTACGCCGGCGAACTGATCTCGCATGGCATGGGCCTGTCCTTCGCGCAGATGAACGACCCCCTGCGCGGCACCAGCTCCGGCGTGGTCGCGCAGTGGTTCTACATCGCGTTTGGCCTACTGTTCTTCACCAGCGACGGCCACCTGGCGGTCATCACCATGCTGGTGCGCAGTTACCAGGCCTTGCCGATCGGCGCCGCCTGGGTCGATGCCGCCGCCGGGCTGGCCACGCCGGTTGAACTGTTCTCGGCGGTGCTGCGCGGTGGCCTCGGCCTGGCCCTGCCGCTGATGGTGGCGATGCTCGCCACCAACCTGACCTTCGGCGTGCTGGCCAAGGCCGCGCCCTCGCTGCACCCGGTGCAGCTGGGCCTGCCGGTGGCGGTGCTGACCGGCCTGCTCCTGCTGTCGGTGCTGGCCGGCGAGATCGCGCGCCCGGTGCAGGCGCTGTTCGATACCGCCTTCGATGCGGGGATGGCGGTGCCGCGGCGTTAGCGGCCGGCATCGGGCGACGCCCCCCATCCAGGCAAGGCAAGGCCCGCCAGATGGCGGGCCTTCTGCTTTCTCCCCTCTCCGGAGGAAAGGGGCCCAAGTCTGGAACAGGACTTGCACGCACCCGTCGCGCCCCCTCCTCCCGGCGCCGGAGCCTGCCATGGCCGAGAACGAAGACGGCCAGGAAAAAACCGAACAGCCAACAGGCCGACGTCGCGAAAAGGCGATCAAGCAGGGCAACCTGCCGCGCTCGCGCGAGCTGTCCAACGCCGTGCTGTTCGGCAGCGGCGTGGTCGCGATGATGGCCGGCGGCTCGATGTTCGCGCGCGGTGCCAGTGGCTGGTTCCGCCAGGCCCTGACCCCGGACCTGGTCATGCTCGAGTCCCCCGGCGAACTGTTCGGCTACATGGGCATCCTGCTGCTGCGGCTGGTGCTGGTGATGCTGCCGCTGATCGGCGTCGCCCTGGCCGCCTGCTTCGTGGCCCCCGGCCTGATGGGCGGCTTCCACTTCACTACCGAGTCCCTGCAGCCCAAGCCGGAGCGGCTCAACCCGCTGGCCGGGCTCAAGCGCATCTTCAGCAGCGAAGGCCTGGTCGAGGTGGCCAAGTCGCTGCTGCGCGTGGCCCTGCTGGTGATCGCCTGCGGCCTGGTCCTGGTCCACGGCTTCGACGTGCTCAAGGCCATGCCCGGCCAGTCGCTGGAGGACGCGGCCAGCACCGGGCTGCACTTCGCCGGACGCCTGCTGGGTGCAGCCGCCGTTGCCCTGGTCCTGCTGGCACTGGCCGACGCGCCGTACCAGAAGTGGAACTGGACCCGGAAGCTGAAGATGACGCGCCAGGAAGTGCGCGAGGAAATGAAGGAGACCGACGGCAACCCGCAGGTCAAGGGCAAGATCCGGCAGATGCAGTTCCAGATGTCGCAGCGCCGGATGATGGAGGCGGTGCCGACCGCCGACGTGGTGGTGGTCAACCCGACCCACTACGCGGTGGCCCTCAAGTACGAGGGCGGGACCATGCGCGCGCCGAAGGTGGTGGCCAAGGGCGTGGACGAGATGGCGATGCGCATCCGCGAGGTCGCCGACCAGCACCGCATCGCCACGGTGTCCGCGCCGCCTCTGGCACGCGCCTTGTATCGCGAGGGGGAGATCGACAAGGAAATCCCCGTGAGACTCTACGCCGCCGTGGCCCAGGTCCTGTCCTACGTGTACCAGCTGCGCGCCTGGCGCCCCGGTGCCGGGCGCCCGCCGCAGCTCGGCACGGTCGAGGTGGAGGAGTTCCCGGCCAGGGGTGACGGCCTGTGAGCACGACCGCCCCCCAGCCCATGGGCCGCCGCCTGCTGGAAATGGCCCGCAACGGCGCCGGCGCACCGCTGCTGGTCCTGGCCCTGCTGGCGATGGTGGTGGTGCCGCTGCCGCCGCTGGTCCTGGACGCGCTCTTCAGCTTCAACATCGCCATCTCGCTGGTGGTGCTGCTGGCGGTGGTCTACGTGAAGCGCCCGCTGGACTTCACGATCTTCCCGATCATCCTGCTGACCACCACCATGCTGCGGCTGGCGCTGAACGTGGCGTCCACCCGCGTGATCCTGCTCCACGGCCAGGGCGGCCATGACGCCGCCGGCAAGGTGATCGCCGCCTTCGGCGAGTTCGTGGTCGGTGGCAACTACGCGGTCGGCATCGTGGTGTTCGCGATCCTGACCATCATCAACTTCGTGGTCATCACCAAGGGCTCGGGCCGCATCTCCGAGGTGACCGCGCGCTTCATCCTCGACGCCATGCCCGGCAAGCAGATGGCGATCGACGCCGACCTCAACGCCGGCCTGATCACCCGCGAGGAAGCCAAGCTCCGCCGCGACGAGGTCCGCGAGGAAGCCGACTTCTACGGCTCCATGGACGGTGCCAGCAAGTTCATCCGCGGCGACGCCATCGCCGGCATCCTGATCCTGTTCATCAACCTGCTGGGTGGCTTCGCCGTCGGCATGCTCCAGCACGGCATGGCCGCCGCCGACGCGGCCTCGACCTACACCCTGCTGTCCATCGGCGACGGCCTGGTGGCGCAGCTGCCGGCCCTGCTGGTGTCCTCGGCCGTGGCCATGCTGGTCACCCGGGCCTCGCGCGCCCAGGACATGGGCAAGGCGATGGTCGGCCAGGCCTTCGGCCAGCACAAGGCGCTGGGCGTCGCCGCCGCCATCCTGCTGCTGGTCGGCATGGTCCCGGGCATGCCCAACGTCGCTTTTCTGACGCTCGGCGCGGCCCTGGCATACGCGGCCTGGAAGATGTGGCAGCGCGACCAGCAGGAACGGGCCGCCAGCGCCCTCGCCGAAGCCGCCGGCCCGGCGGTGGCGCCCGGCCAGCCCACCGGCGAGCTGGACTGGGACGAGCTGCGCCCGGTCGACCCGCTGGGCCTGGAGGTCGGCTACCGCCTGATCCCCCTGGTGGACAAGAGCCAGGGCGGCGAGCTGATGGCCCGGATCAAGGGCGTGCGCCGCAAGCTGACCCACGAGATCGGCTTCCTGATCCCGCCGGTCCACATCCGCGACAACCTGGAACTGCAGGCCACCCAGTACCGGCTGCTGGTGCATGGCGTGCCGGTGGCCACCGCCGAGGTCCACCCGGACCGCGAGCTGGCCCTGGACCCGGGCGGCGCGCTCGGCCAGATCGACGGCATCAAGGGCAAGGACCCGGCGTTCGGGCTGGACGCGGTATGGATCCAGTCGCACCAGCGCGCCCAGGCCGAGGCCATGGGCTACACGGTGGTCGACCCGGCCACCGTGGTCGCCACCCACCTGTCCCACCTGGTGCGCGAGCACGCCCCGGAACTGCTGGGCCACGAGGAAGTGCAGCAGCTGCTGGCCACCCTCGCCCGCAGCGCGCCGAAGCTGGCCGAGGACCTGGTGCCCAAGACCCTGCAGCTGTCGGTGGTCGCCCGCGTGCTGCAGAACCTGCTGGTCGAGCGCATCCCGATCCGGCAGCTGCGCAAGATCGCCGAGACCCTGGTCGAGCACGGCGCCTACAGCCAGGACCCGGCGGTGCTCACCGCCGCGGTACGCAACACCCTGGGGCGTTTCATCGTCCAGGAGATCGCCGGCGCCTCGCCGGAGCTGCCGGTATTCACCCTGGCCGCGCCTCTGGAACGGGTCTTGCAGGAGTCCTCGCAGGGCAACGGCGCCGCGGTGCTGGAGCCCGGGCTGGCAGAACGCCTGCAGCAGAGCCTGGCCGATTGCGCCGGGCGGCAGGAGGCGAAGGGCGAGCCGGCGGTGGTCCTGGTACCGGCCACCGTGCGCGCCTCGCTGGCGCGGCTGGTGCGCCACAGCGTGCCGTCGCTGTCGGTCCTGGCCTACACCGAGGTACCGGAAGACAAGCGGCTGAAGCTGGTCGGAACGATTAGTTGAAGCCGTGTTTCGTGATTGGGGATTCGTGATTCGCAAGAGCGGGTCGCGGCGAACTGGAAGGACGCGGGAATGAACAAGCCAACAAGACCAGAGACACGGGCAGGCCGCACAGGCCCGGCCCCTGCTTCTTCCAATCACCAATCCCGAATCACGAATCCCGGCTCCTGACCATGAAGATCAAACGTTTCGTCGCCGCCGACATGCGTACCGCGCTGCGGATGGTCCGCGCCGAGCACGGGCCGGATGCCGTGATCCTCTCCAACCGCCGCACCGAGGAAGGCGTGGAGATCGTGGCCGCCAGCAACTACGACGAGGACGCGGTCCAGCGCGCCCTGGTCGAGGCCCAGCGCGCCAGCGTTCCGGCGCCGCCGCCGCCGGCCGCCATGGCCGAGCCGACCGCCCCGGCCCCGCACGACTTCGCCGCGGCCATGGCCGCCGCCCTGGCCACCCCGACCGCGCGTGCGGTGTCGGTGCTGCCGCCGGAGGTGGTGATGGCCCATCCCGCGCAGCCGGCCGCGCCCGCCGCGCCTGCCGCGCCCGAACCGATGCCGGCCCCGGTCGCCCAGGCTCCCGTCGCACCGATGGCCCCGGCGGCCCCGGCGGCCCCGGCGCTGGCCGCGGTGCCGGAAGCGGCGCCGGCCGACGACGCCCAGCTGCGCTCCATGCGCGAGGAACTGGCGCAGATGCGCGCCATGATCGAGCGCGAGATGCACCGCCTTACCGACGAGCGCCTGCGCGGCTCGCCGGTGCGGCTCAAGGCCATGGAGCTGATGGAGGATTACGGCTTCGACGCCGGGATCACCCGCGACATCGTCCTGGAGCTGCCGGCCGACACCCCGATGCATCGCGGCCGCGGCCTGATGCTGGGCCTGATCTCCCGGCGCCTGCCGGTGTGCCCGGTCGACCCGCTTGAGGCCGGTGGCGTGATCGCCCTGGTCGGCCCGACCGGCGCCGGCAAGACCACCACCATCGCCAAGCTGGCCGCCCGCTTCGTGGCCGAGCACGGCCCGCGCGACATCGCCCTGGTCACCACCGACACCCACCGCATCGGCGGCCGCGAACAGCTGTACGGCTACGGCCGCCAGCTCGGCATCGCGGTGCACGAGGCCGACAGCGATGCCGCCCTGGTCAGCCTGCTGCAGCGCCTGCAGGACTACCGCCTGGTGCTGGTCGACACCGCCGGCCTGGGCCAGCGCGACCGCGCCCTGGCCAGCCAGCTCAACTGGCTGCGCGCCGCCCGCAACGTCAGCACCCTGCTGGTCCTGCCGGCCAACCAGCACTACGCCGACCTGGACGAGGTCGTCCGCCGCTTCGAGTCGGCCCGTCCTCAGGGCGTGGTCCTGACCAAGGTCGACGAGACCGGCCGCCTCGGCAGCGCCCTGTCGGTGGTGGTCGACCACCAGCTACCGCTGACCTGGATGACCGACGGCCAGCGGGTCCCGGAGGACCTGCACCGCGCCAACGCCGCCAGCCTGGTGCTGCGCCTTGAAGATCTGCGCCGCGCTGCCGATAAGCCGAACATCCCGGAGCACGACCATGCCGCCGCATGAGCCCCGTTCCCCCGTCCAGAGCCCCAGCTTCCGCACGCCCATGAATCCCGCACCGCTCGCCCCCGTCCGCAGCATCGCCATCACCGGCGGCAAGGGTGGTGTCGGCAAGACCAACCTGTCGGTGAACCTGGCCGCATCGCTGGCGGCGCTGGGCAAGCGCACCCTGCTGCTGGATGCGGACCTGGGCCTGGCCAACGTGGACGTGCTGCTGGGCCTGTCGCCGCAGCACACCCTGGCCGACCTGGTCGCCGGCCGCTGCGAGCTGGACGAGGTGATCCTGGAAGGCCCCAACGGGATGCTGGTGGTCCCGGCCGCGTCCGGTCGTCGGCACATGGCCGAGCTGCAACCCGCCCAGCACGTCGGCCTGGTCAATGTTTTCAATGACCTGCAGCGTGATCTTGATGTACTCGTTGTAGATACTGCCGCCGGCATCACCGACAGCGTGCTCACCTTCTGCCAGGCCGCGCAGGACGCGGTGGTGGTGGTCTGCGACGAGCCGGCCTCGATCACAGACGCCTACGCCCTGATCAAGGTCCTGTCCCGCGAACGCGGCGTGGACCGGGTCCAGGTCGTGGCCAACATGGTGCGCAGCCCGGCCGAGGGCCGCGGGCTGTACGACAAGCTGTCGCGGGTCTGCGAGCGCTTCCTCGGCGACGTCTCGCTCAACTTCCTCGGCGCGGTCCCGCAGTGCGACTGGCTGCGCATGGCGGTGCAGCGCCAGCAGGCCGTCGCCACCGCCTACCCGGCCAGCCCCTCGGCCCGCGCCATCGCCGAGATCGCCCGCCGCACCGCGCGCTGGCAGGCCCCGACGGCGCCGCGCGGCAACATCGAGTTCTTCGTCGACCGGATGATCCGGCAAGGCGCGGCCGCATGAACGCCGTTGCCGAATACCGCGCGGTCCAGCAGCGCGCCAGCAGCGACGACGCGGTGGTCCGCCACGCCGACCTGGTGCGGCGCATCGCCCACCACCTGGCCGCGCGCCTGCCGGCCAGCGTCGAGGTCGACGACCTGATCCAGGCCGGCATGATCGGCCTGATCGAGGCCAGCCGCAGCTACGACCCCGAACAGGGCGCCTCGTTCGAGACCTACGCCTCGATCCGCATCCGCGGCTCGATGATCGACGAGATCCGCCGTGGCGACTGGGTGCCGCGCTCGGTCCACCGCCGCGCCCGCGACGCCGCCGCCGCGGTACGCGAGATCGAGCAGGCCACCGGCCGCGCCGCCGCCCCGCAGGAAGTGGCGGCCAAGCTGGACATGCCGTTGCCGGAATACCTGCGCCTGCTCGAGGACGCCTCGCGCGGCCAGGTGCTGAGCCTGGACTCGCACGTGGAGGACCACGGCGACGTGCAGGTCAACAGCAACAGCCCGACCCCGCAGCAGGTGCTGGAGCGCGGCGACTTCGGCCGCGAGCTGGCCACCGCCATCTCGGGCCTGCCCGAGCGCGAGCAGCTGGTGCTGTCGCTGTACTACGAGCAGGAACTGAACCTCAAGGAGATCGGCGCGGTGCTCGGGGTCAGCGAGTCGCGCGTCTGCCAGATCCACGGCCAGGCCGTGCTGCGCCTGCGCGGCCGCCTGTCCCAGTACGAATCACGCGACGCCGGTCTTGAAGACGACTGAGCCCGCCTCGAAACGCCAACGGAGCACGAAGTGAACAAGAACATGCGGATCCTGATCGTGGACGACTTCTCGACGATGCGTCGCATCGTCAAGAACCTGCTCAACGATCTGGGCTACAGCAACACCGCCGAGGCCGACGACGGCCACACCGCCCTGGCGGCGCTGCGGGCGCAGCCGTTCGACTTCGTCGTGACCGACTGGAACATGCCGGGCATGACCGGCATCGAGCTGCTGCGCAACATCCGCGCCGACGCCCGGCTCAAGACCCTGCCGGTGCTGATGGTCACCGCCGAGGCCAAGCGCGAGCAGATCCTCGAGGCCGCCCAGGCCGGCGTGAACGGCTACATCATCAAGCCCTTCACCGCCCAGACCCTGGAGGAGAAGCTCAACAAGATCTTCGAGCGCCTGGCGGCCACCGCATGAACACCACCGCCTCCCCGGAGCGCACCGCCCTGGTGCAGCGCCTGCACGACGCACTGGAGGCGCTCGAGCGCGGCGACGAGAGCGCGCTGCGCAACGAGATCGACGCCCTCGCCGCGGCCCGCACCCGGCCGCTGGTGCAGGGCCTGGGCCGGCTGGCGCGCGAACTCAGCCAGGCCCTGGGCGAACTGCCGCAGCTGCCGGCCGAGGCCACCGAGGCCAGCGGCGTGGAGCTGGACGACGCCTGCGCGCGCCTGGACCACGTCATCGACATGACCGAGCAGGCCACCCACCGCACCCTGGACCTGGCCGACGAGTGCCGCGCCCTGGTCGAGGGCCTGCGCGCCGAGGGCGTGTCCGACGGCCAGGACCAGGTCCTGGACCGCATCCGCAGCAACCTCACCGAGATCGCCCTGACCCAGAGCTACCAGGACATCACCGGGCAGATCATCAAGCGCGTGGCCGGCATCGTCCGCCGCGTGCACGAAGGCTTCGGCGAACTCGGCCTGCCGCCGCGCGGCGAATCGCGCGAGCCGGCGCTGGCCGGTCCGGCCGTGGCCGGCATCGATCGCCACGCGGTGTCGCAGGTCGACGCCGACGCCCTCCTGGCCGACCTGGGGCTGTAACGCATGAGCGGGGTGACGCCGGAAATCGCCGCCGACTTCATCGTCGAAGCCCAGGAGATCCTGGACCGCCTCGGCGAGCAGCTGGTGGAACTGGAACGCGCGCCGGGCGACGCCGAGCAGCTCAACGCCGTGTTCCGCGGCTTCCACACCCTCAAGGGCGGTGCCGGCTTCCTCGGCATCCAGCCGATGGTCGAGCTGTGCCATGCCGCCGAGGAAACCCTGGGCGCGGCGCGCTCGGGCCAGGCGGTTCTGGATCCGCTGCACTTCGACGCCGCCCAGCGCTCGCTGGACTGGCTGCAGGCCATGCTCGACGCGGTCGCCGCCGGCACCGAACCCGAGCATGCCCCGCCGGAACTGATCGCCCAGTTCGCGCTCACCGCCGCCGCGCCCGCGCCGGCGCCGGTGCAGGCCGCGCCGGTCCCGGCCGCCTCCGCGGCCACCGGCAGCGACGACCTCATCACCGACGACGAGTTCGAGGCCCTGCTCGACCAGCTGCACGGCGCTGCCGCACCCGGCGCCAGCGCCCTGGCAGCCAAGCCCACGCCCGCGCCCGCCGCCAGCGACGAGATCAGCGAGGATGAATTCGAGGCGCTGCTGGACCAGCTGCACGGCAAGGCCGCGCCTGGCGCCAATCCAGTGCCCGCGGCGGCACCGGCTGCCGCGACCGCGGTCGCCACCCCGCCGCGCGCGCCGGCCCGGCCGGCGCCGAAGGCCGCGCCTGCCGCCCCGCCGCACCGTGCCGGCCAGGGCGAGGCCGAGCACACCGTGCGCGTGGACACCCGCCGCCTGGACGCGATCGTCAACCTGATCGGCGAACTGGTGCTGGCGCGCAACCGGCTCAAGACCCTGCGCACCCGCCTGCGCGACGACGAGCTCGACCGCGCCGTGGCCAGCCTCGACGTGGCCACCGCGCGCCTGCAGTCGGCGGTCATGCGCACCCGCATGCAGCCGGTGGGCAAGGTATTCTCGCGCTTCCCCAAGGTCGCCCGCGACGTCGCCCGCTCCCTGTCCAAGGAAGTGGAGCTGGAGATGGTCGGCGCCGAGACCGAACTGGACCGCAACCTGGTCGAGGCCCTGGCCGATCCGCTGGTGCACCTGGTGCGCAACGGCATCGACCACGGCGTCGAGGCGCCGGAGACGCGCGAGGCTTCCGGCAAGCCGCGCGTGGGCCGGCTGCGCCTGGCCGCGCAGCAGGAAGGCGACTACGTCACCATCGAAGTCCAGGACGACGGCGCCGGCATCGATCCGGAACGCCTGCGCGCCAAGGCGCGCGAGAAGGGGCTGATCGACCCCGAGGCCGCGGCGCGCCTGGGTGCTGACGAGTGCCTGCAGCTGGTGTTCCTGCCCGGCTTCTCGACCAAGACCCAAGTCACCGACATCTCCGGCCGCGGCGTCGGCATGGACGTCGTGCAGTCGCGCATCCGCGAGCTGGGCGGGCAGATCCAGATCCAGTCCGAGCTCGGCCGCGGCACCCGCTTCCTGATCCGCGTGCCGCTGACCCTCGCCATCCTGCCCACCCTGCTGGTCCAGGCCGGCGATGCCGTGTACGCGCTGCCGCTGGCGCGCGTGCAGGAAGTGCTGCACGCCAGGCCCGGGGCGCTGGGCTGGTTCGACGGCCGTCCGGTGCTGGACCGCCAGAGCCACACCCTGCCCCTGCTCGACCTGCGCCGCTGGCTGGGCCTGGAGCCGCTGTCCGGCAACAGCGCGCTGACGGTGGTGGTGCTGCAGATGGGCGATGCCCGCTTCGGCCTGATCGTCGACCAGGTGCGCGGCCGCGAGGAGGTGGTGATCAAGCCGCTGCCGCGCGCACTGCGCGGGCTGCCCGGCTATGCCGGCGCGACCCTGATCGGCGACGGCCGGCTGGCGCTGATCCTGGACGTGGACGGACTGCGCGCGGCCACCACCTGAAGGCCGCGGGCGCGCGCCACGTCCTGCAAGACCGGTCACACCACGCGCATCCCGCCGCAACGCGGCGGGTCCCTCCACTCAAGTACGCGTCCGCGCCCGCCGATAACCTGACACATGGATATCCTCAGCCTCATCGGTCTACTCCTGGCGATCATCGCCCTGGTCGGCGGCGCCATCCTCAAGGGTGCCGGCCTCGGCTCGCTGTGGTCCTCGGCGGCTTTCGTGATCGTGATCCTGGGCACCCTCGCCGCGATCTTCGTGCACACCCCGCCGGCGGTGTTCAAGCGCGCCCTGGGCATCGCCGGCTGGATCCTGCGCCCGCCGGCCGCCGACCGCGCCGCGCTGATGGCGCAGATCCTGGAATGGAGCAACATCGCCCGCCGCCAGGGCCTGCTGGGCCTGGAGCAGCAGGTCGGCGAGCAGGAGGATCCGTTCCTGAAGAAGGGGCTGCAGATGCTGGTCGACGGCGTGGAGCCGGAACAGATCCGGCACATGATGGAGATCGACCTGGAGAGCCAGGAGAGCCAGGAACTGGCCGCGGCCAAGGTGTTCGAGGGCATGGGCGTGTACGCCCCGACCCTGGGCATCGTCGGCGCCGTGTTCGGCCTGATCGCGGTGATGAAGAACCTGGCCGACCCGAGCAAGCTCGGCCATGGCATCGCCGCGGCGTTCACCGCGACCATCTACGGCATCGCCTCGGCCAACCTGTTCTTCCTGCCGATCGCCAACAAGCTCAAGGCGGTGATCGGCCGCCGCACCGGCGAGCGGGAGATGATCATCGAGGGGCTGATCGCGATCGCGCAGGGCGAGAACCCGCGCAACATCGAATCCAGGCTCGCCGGCTTCCTGCACTGACCCGGGACCGGCGATGGCACGCAGGAAGAAGCACGAGGAACACGGCAACCACGAGGCCTGGGCGATCCCCTACGCCGACCTGATGACGCTGCTGCTGGCGTTCTTCGTGGTGATGTACGCGATCTCGACCCTCAACGAGGGCAAGTACCGGGTGCTGGCCGACGCCCTGACCGCGGCCTTCGGCGGCGCGCCGCGCACGATCAACCCGGTGCAGGTGGGCAACCACCAGCTGCAGGGCGCGGATTTCGACCGGCCCTCGCCGATCCAGTCCGGCGCCCGCAGTGGTCCGTCCGCGCCCTCGCCCGCGCCCAACCCCACCCTGCTGCCGGCCCTGGCCTCGCACATGCGCACCGGCGTGCCGGTGGACGTGTCCGACCGCGCCACCGTGCAGCGCGCCCAGCGCCAGCTCGGCACGATCGCCGCGCGGCTCGAGGAGGCGCTGTCTCCGCTGGTCGACGCACGCCTGATCACCGTCCGCCGCGCCGAGCTGTGGCTGGAAGTGGAGATCAACAGCGACATCCTGTTCGACACCGGCTCGGCCTCGCTGGACGCCTCCGCGCGCCAGGTGCTCTCGCGCCTGGCCGACGTGCTGCGCGACACGCCCAACCCGGTGCGGGTCGAGGGCTATACCGACGACCGCCCGATCAACACCGTGCAGTTCCCGTCCAACTGGGAACTGTCGGCAGCACGCGCCGCCAGCGTGGTGCACCTGTTCTCGGCCAATGGCGTCGCCCCGGAGCGGCTGGCCATGGTCGGCTACGGCGAGCACCGCCCGCGCGCCGACAACCTCACCGAGGAAGGCCGCAACCGCAACCGCCGGGTGGTGCTGATCGTGCTGGCCGCACCGGGTGCGCCCGGAACCGAATCCGGCGACCCGCCGGTGGACGGCATCGCGGTCAAGAGCGAGGCGCCGCGGCCGATAGCAAACGGAGTGGCCGACGGCCCGGCAGCCGCCGCAACGGCACCGGCCGGCGCCGCGGATTGAAGAATCACAGGAGGATCGGACTGATGCGCGTGTGGGCGATCGCCAACCAGAAGGGCGGCGTGGGCAAGACCACCACCACCCTGGCCCTGGGCCGCGGCTTGGCGTCGCGCGGCAACCGCGTGCTGCTGGTCGACCTGGACCCGCATGCCTCCCTGACTCGCACCTTCGGCGTGGCGCCCGAGCCGCCGCCGGAAGGCGTCATGGAACTGTTCGGCACCCCGCCGCGCGACCTGGCCAGCCTGGCCCGCGCCAGCGCGGTCGAGCGCCTTGACTACGTCTGCGCCCAGCCGGCGCTGGCTACCCTGGAGCGCCGCAGCGCCAACCAGCCCGGCCTCGGCCTGGCCCTGTCGCAGGCGCTGGCGCGCCACGCCGGCCAGCACGACTACGTGCTGCTGGACTGCGCGCCCACCCTGGGCCTGCTGATGATCAACGCGCTGGCCGCCGCCGACCGGGTGATCATCCCGACCCAGGCCGAGCCGCTGGCCCTGCACGGCCTGGCCGGCATGCGCCGCACCGCGGAGATGGTCGAACGCTCGCGCCGCCGGCCGATGCCGGTGTCGGTGCTGCCGACCCTGTACGACCGCCGCACCCGCGCCGGCCAGGAAGCGCTCAAGCGGATGCAGGAAGAGCACGGCGAGCGGGTGTGGGACGACGCGATCCCGGTCGACACCCGCATCTGCAACACCGAGCTGCTGGTGCAGCCCGGCGACGACGCGGCCTATCCGGGCCGTGCGCTGTCGACCTACCGCCGCGCGCTGGACTGGATCCTCGCCAGCGACGCCCAGGCCCTGGAACAGGCGGCATGAGCGCCGCGGCCGTGCTCGACGACTACCTTGACGGGCTGCTGGCCGGCACGCCGGCAGCGTCGCCCGCGGCCGCGCCTGGGCCGGCCCCTGCCCCGGCGGCAGCTCCGGCCGTGGCCGCACCGGTCGAGGCCCAGGCCGCAGCTCCTGTTCCGGCTCCGGCTCCGGCTCCGGTAGCGCCCGAGCCCGAGCCCGAGCCCGCGCCCGTTCCGGTCGCACCGGCCGCCAGTACTTCGCCTGCCCCGCCGCCAGCCGCCCCGGTCGCGCGCGTGGCCCCACCGGCGCCGGCCAGCTTCGCCCCGCGTGCGCCGGCACCGGTTGCCCGTCCCGCCCTGCCGCCTTCGCACGGCCCCGCCGGCCACCATGGCGAGGAACCGTCCGCACCGCGCCGCGAGCCGACCCCGCGCTGGCTGCGCCTACGCTGCGGCGGCCAGCGCTACGGCCTGGAGCTGCTGAAGGTCCAGGAAGTGGTGCTGCCGGCCCCGCTGCTGGCCCTGCGCGGCACCGTCCCGGCCATGCTCGGGGTGATGAACCTGCGTGGCCAGGTGGTGCCGGTCATGGACCTGGGCATGCACCTGGGCCAGCCCTCGCAGCCGGAGACCCCGGCCACCCGCTTCGTCGTGATCGAGGAGAAGGGCGAGGTCCTGGGCCTGCGCGTGACCGCAGTCGAGGACGTGGTGACCCTCGGCGAGGGCCAGGTCGAGCCACCGGGGACCACCCAGGTGCGGCGCCCGGTCGACGGCCTCTTCCGCGGCATCGCCCGGCTTGGCGGCGATCCGATGATCCTGCTCGACGCCTCCTGCCTGCTCGAGCCGGGTGCGATCGGCGGCCAGCGCTAAAGCCTGCGCCGGATCGGCCGTTATCCAGTCGGACCCCACTGCGTGGAGAGGCGATGAACACGGTTTCCCTGGGCGAGGACCTCGGCATCGAGGCCAGCGCCGGGCTCAAGGAACGCCTGTCGGCACACCTGGACGCCAGGGAACTGGCGCTGGACGGTTCGTCCGTCGCCCGCGTGCACACCGCGGCGATGCAGGTGCTGTGCGCGTTCTTCCGCAGCCGCCGCGAGCTGGGCCGCAGCACCGAACTGTCCGGCTGCAGCGACGCCCTGCGCGACGCCGCGCGCCTGCTGGGGCTGTCCGCCCAGCTGGGACTTACCGATCAACAAGACTTGAGCAAGAAAGTGGAGAACGCCGCATGAGCGCACGCATTCTGGTAGTGGACGATTCGGCCTCGATGCGCCAGATGGTCTCGTTCGCCCTGACCACGGCCGGGTTCGCCGTGGAAGAGGCCGAGGATGGCCAGGTCGCGCTCGACCGCGCCCAGGGCCAGCGTTTCAACGCGGTGGTGACCGACGTCAACATGCCGAACATGGACGGCATCTCGCTGATCCGCGCCCTGCGCGGCCTGCCGGATTACCGCTTCACCCCGCTGCTGATGCTGACCACGGAGTCGGCCGCGGACAAGAAGGCCGAAGGCAAGGCCGCCGGCGCCACCGGCTGGCTGGTCAAGCCGTTCAATCCCGAACAGCTGGTCGCCACCGTGCAGAAGGTCCTGGGCTGATCCCGGGACAACCGCCTCCATCCGGATAACCGCGAGCACGCCCCATGAGCATGGACCTGCAACGCTTCCACGCCACCTACTTCGAGGAAAGCCGCGAAGGCCTGGACGCGATGGAAGCCGGGCTGCTGGCCCTGGAAGGCGGCAGCACCGACCCGGAGGTCATCAACTCCGTGTTCCGCGCCGCGCACTCGATCAAGGGCGGCGCGGCGACGTTCGGTTTCGACAGGATGGCGGCGCTCACCCACGTGCTGGAGACGCTGCTGGACGAGATCCGCGGCGGCAAGCGCGCGCTGGCCGCCAGCGCGATCGACGCCATGCTCGGTTCGGTCGACGTGCTGCGCGCCCTGCTGGCCGAGGCCGACCAGGGCCGCGCGGCCGATCCGGCCGCGGTCGAGGCCGTGCACCAGCGCCTGCAGCAGGAACTGGGCCAGCCCGGCGCCGTCGTGGCCAAGGCCGCGCCGGAACCCGAGCCGGAAGGCTGGGACATCGCCTTCAGTCCCGCGCCCTCGCTGTTCATGAGCGGCAACGACCCGCTGCGCATCATCCGCGAGCTCGAGCACCTGGGTCCGCTGGAGGTCAACGCGCGGCTGGAGAAGCTGCCCGAGTTCGACCAGCTCGACCCGCTGGAAGCCTGCATCGCCTGGGACCTGGGCCTGCGTGGCAAGGTCCCGCGCAGCGCGATCGACGACGTGTTCGCGTGGGTGGTGGACGACTGCGAGCTGGATATCCGCCCGCAGGCCCAGGGCACGGCCGCGCCCGCCGCCGCGGCACCCCCACACGAGGCCCCGGTCGGCGAGCCGGCGGCCGCTGCCGCCGCTGCCGGCGTGGCCGCCGCCACCCCGGCCGCCGCCGGCCAGGCGCATGAGGCCGAGAGTTCGATCCGCGTCAGCGTCGACAAGGTCGATGCCCTGATCAACCTGGTCGGCGAACTGGTCATCACCCAGGCCATGCTCAAGCAGGTCAGCGGCGGGATGGATCCGTCCCAGGCCGAGCGCCTGTTCGCCGGGCTGGAACTGCTGGAGCGCAACACCCGCGACCTGCAGGAAGCCGTCATCGGCGTGCGCATGCTGCCGGTGGACGCGGTGTTCCGCCGCTTCCCGCGCCTGGTGCGCGACCTCTCCACCCGCCTGGGCAAGCACGTGCGCCTGCGCACCCTCGGCGAGGGCACCGAGCTGGACAAGGGCCTGATCGAGAAGATCGCCGACCCGTTGGTGCACCTGGTCCGCAACTCGATCGACCACGGCCTGGAGATGCCGGACGCGCGCAAGGCGGCCGGCAAGGACGAGACCGGCACGATCACCCTGGCCGCCTCGCACCAGGGTGGCCACATCGTGATCGAGGTGGCCGACGACGGCCGCGGCCTCAACCGCGCCAAGATCCTGGCCAAGGCCGCCGAGCGCGGCCTGGCGATCCCCGACAACCCGACCGACGCCCAGGTCTGGGACCTGATCTTCCAGCCCGGCTTCTCCACCGCCGACCAGGTCACCGACCTGTCCGGCCGCGGCGTGGGCATGGACGTGGTCCGCAAGAACATCCAGGCCCTGGGCGGCGAAGTCCAGCTGGAAAGCGCCGAAGGCCGCGGCACCCGGGTGGTGATCCGGCTGCCGCTGACCCTGGCCATCCTCGACGGCATGGTGGTGTCCACCGGCGGGGAGATCCTGATCCTGCCGCTGAGCCACGTGCTCGAGGCGCTGCAGCCGCAGACCGAGGACGTGCGCACCGTCGCCGGCGACGGCCGCGTGCTGCGCGTGCGCGGCGAGTACCTGCCGCTGCTGTCGCTGTCCGGCACCTTCGGCTTCGGCAACGGCGGCGGCGAGTCGCTGGTGGTGGTGGTCGAGGGCGATGGCCAGAAGCTGGCGCTGCAGGTCGAGGAACTGGTCGGCCAGCAGCAGGTGGTGGTCAAGAACCTGGAGAAGAACTACCGGCGCGTGCCCGGCATCTCCGGCGCGACCATCCTCGGCGACGGCCGCGTGGCCCTGATCGTCGACGTCGGCGGCCTGGCCCGCCAGCGCCAGCAGCTGCCGCAGGCGGCCTGATGCCATGGCCGGGCCACTGCCCCGGCCTCAAGTCCGGCCGCTGCCGGCCGATATCGCCGGTACCCGTGGCTTCGACCCTATCCGGATGACGGCTGGCACCGCCCCAGACACGGCACCCGTGGACCTCCCCGATGCGGAGCGCTACCTGCTGCGCGATCCGCGGGAGGTCGTCCGCATCCTCAACGCCCTGTGCGACGGCAATGCGCTGATCAGCGCCCATGTCATGCCCGGTGGCCTGCCCTGCCCGACCGCCCTGCTCGAGGTCGGACCGGACGGCGTGCTGATCGACGGCAACCGCCAGGAAACCATCAACCAGCGCATGGCGGGCGCGGACTACCTGATGTGCGTGTCGCAGCTGGAGCGGGTCCGGATCCAGTTCCGCCTGCAGCAGCTGCGACGCGTCCCGGGCGACGGCCCGGCGACCTTTGCCGCGCCGCTTCCGGATTCGGTGCTGCAGCTGCAGCGCCGCGAGCTCTACCGGCTGGAGCTGATCCCCGGCCCGGTGGCCACCGTGCAGGTGCCGCCGCCGGCCGAGGGCCTGCCCCTGCTGCAGGTGCGGGTGGTCGACATCAGCGGCGGCGGCCTGGCGCTGGCGGTACGCGACGAGGATGAATCGCGCTTCCCGCCCGGCGGCCAGATCGACGCCTGCACCCTGGAACTTCCCGACGGCGGCGAACCGCTGGCGGTGAGGCTGCAGGTGGCCCATTCCTCGCGCCGCACCCAGCTGGCGCGCTACCCCGTAAGGGTCGGCTGCCGCTTCGTTGGCCTGGCGGCCACGGCGGAGAAGCGGATCCTCCAGTTCATCTTCCAGGTCGAGCGCCAGCGGAAGGCGCGCGAACGGGGCGTGGTGTAACCCGCCCTAAAGTTGCCGCCGGAACGGCCGATCTCCCCCGGGAACCGATCCCGCGCACCGCGCGGCCCTGCAGGAGCGACCCCAATGAGCAGTACCCCGGCCCCGTCCACCGGCGAATTCCTCACCTTCACCCTCGGCGAGGAGCACTACGGCGTCGACATCCTCAAGGTCCAGGAGATCCGCGGCTACGACGCCGTGACCCGGGTCCCGGATGCGCCGGAATACATCAAGGGCGTGATCAACCTGCGCGGCACCATCGTGCCGGTGATCGACCTGCGCCTGAAGCTGCGCCTGAAGGAAGCACGCTACGACAGCTTCACCGTGATGATCGTCCTCAACGTCGAGGACCGCGTGGTCGGCATCGTGGTCGACGGCGTGTCCGACGTGGTGCCGCTGGCGGCCGAGCAGATCCGCCCCACCCCCGAGTTCGGCGCCGCGGTCGATACCCGCTTCATCAGCGGCATCGGCACCCTCGACGAGCGGATGCTGATCCTGCTCGACATCGAGACCCTGCTGGACAGCGCGGACCTGGGCGAGGCCCAGGCGCTGGACCCGGCCGCCTAAAGACCCCCTCCAGGCTGCCGATAGGCCCCTATGGCAGCCAGCCTTCCAATCCCGCCATCGGAGTACCCCCAATGAACCGTCTGTCCAAGTCCCTCCCGCTGATCGCCGCGCTGCTGGCCGCCATGCCCGCCGCCGCGTTCGCCCAGGAGGCAGTCCCCGCCGAGCAGGCCGTGCGTTACGTCGGCAAGGACGTCATGGTCTGCGGCAAGGTGGAAAAGACCCGCTGGGCCCAGAACACCGAGGGCGAGCCGACCTTCCTGTACATGGGCGGTGCGTTCCCGCGCCACACTTTCTCCGCCCGCATCCCGGGCGACCAGCGCGGCAAGTTCAAGCCGACGCCGGAAGAGCTGGAAGGCCGCGACGTCTGCGTCGTCGGCACCGTCCAGCGCGATGCCAGCCGCGCCGAAATCGCGGTGAGCTCGCCGGCGAACATCAAGCTCGCCAACCTCAAATAAGAAACAGGAAAGTCCGCCGGCGGGATGCAGCGCACCCCGCCGTCACCGCTGCGCAGATCCGGGGAGTATCGCTGCATGCATTGGCTCAAGAACCTCAAGCTCACGCCCAAACTGATGCTGGCCTTCGGCGTGGTGCTGGTATTGCTGGCCGCACAGGGCGTCGGCGCCTATTACGGGCTGTCCTCGCTCAACCGCGCCACGACCAACCTGGCCGAGGGCAGCATGGAGAGCGTCTCCGTCGCCGCGGAGCTGCGCGCGCTGCTGGGCGAGTACCGGACCGCCTCCTACCGCGGCCTGGTGCGCGCCAGCGAGGCGGTCAAGCTCGACGCGCGTGATCGCAGCGCCAAGCTGTCGGGCGAGATCGACGAGGCCCTGGCGGCCTACGGCAAGCTGGCGGCCACCCCGGAGGAGCGCAAGCTGCTCGAGGAGCTGACCACTTCCTGGACCGCCGCCCGCACCTCGTACGAGTCGGTCAATGAAATGATCGACCTGGAGCTGCCCGACGACGCCCTGGATACCTTCCTCGGCGAGACCTCCGACCTGCACAACGTCGCCGCCGCGGCGGTGACCACCCTGATCCAGGAGGCCGACCGCCAGGCCGACGCCTCTGCCGCCAGCGCCAGCAGCGCCTACGCGGCCTCGGTGGTGCTGATCGTGGTGATGCTGGTGGTCGGCGTGGCCGGCGGCCTGGCGATCGCCTACTTCATGGCCCGCAGCATCGCCGGCGGCATGCGCGGCGCGGTGGCCGTGGCCAACGACGTGGCCGGCGGCAAGCTCGACAGCCGCATCGACACCAGCGGCGGCGACGAGATCGGCGACCTGCTGCGCGCGATGCAGCGCATGCAGCACGACCTGCGCGAGCGCACCGAGCGCGACCAGAAGGAAGCCGCCGAGAACCTGCGCATCCGCACCGCGCTGGAGAATTCCTCGACCGGGCTGATGATCACCGATCCGGACTACCGCATCGTCTACCGCAACCCGGCGCTGGCGCAGATGCTGGAAGACCATGCCGACCAGATCGCCACCGCCCTGCCCGAGCTGGACATGGCCGCCCCGCTGGTCGGCCAGTCGGTCGAGGTGCTGGAAGTCGACGGCAAGGTCTCGCAGGACTTCATCGCCCGCCTGGAACGCGAGGGCCGCGCGGTGCGCGAGGTCCAGTACGGCGAGGCCTGCATCGCGCAGAGCGTCTCCGCCATCCGCGACGCCGAAGGCAAGTACGTCGGCATGGTCTGCGAATGGCGCGACCGCACCGGCGAGATCCGGGTCGAGCAGGAAGTGGCGCGCGTGGTCGAGGCCGCGGCCGCCGGCGACCTGTCCGGCCGCATCGACACCAGCGACAAGCACGGATTCCTGCTGCAGCTGGCGGTCCAGCTCAACGGCCTGCTGGATGCCAACGCGATCAGCCTGGCCGAGGTCTCGCGCCTGCTGACCGGCCTGGCCCAGGGCGACCTCAGCGTGCGCATGGAAGGCGAGTTCCACGGCGTGTTCGCCCGCATGCGCGACGACGCCAACGCCACCGTCGACCAGCTGACCTCGATCGTCTCGCGCATCCAGGCCGCCTCCTCGGCCATCAACACCGGCGCCAGCGAGATCGCCTCGGGCAACAACGACCTGTCGCGCCGCACCGAGCAGCAGGCCGCCAACCTGGAGGAAACCGCCGCTTCGATGGAGGAGCTCACCTCCACCGTCAAGCAGAACGCCGACCACGCCCGCCAGGCCAACCAGCTGGCCATCGGCGCCGCGTCGGTGGCCTCGCAGGGCGGCCAGGTCGTGGGCCAGGTGGTCACCACCATGGCCGACATCCAGGCGTCCTCGCGCAAGATCGCCGACATCATCTCGGTCATCGACGGCATTGCCTTCCAGACCAACATCCTCGCGCTCAACGCGGCGGTGGAAGCGGCACGTGCCGGCGAGCAGGGCCGCGGCTTCGCCGTGGTCGCCACCGAGGTGCGCTCGCTGGCCCAGCGTTCGGCCACCGCCGCCAAGGAGATCAAGCAGCTGATCGAGGACTCCACCGGCAAGGTCGCCGATGGCGCCCAGCTGGCCGAGCAGGCCGGCAAGACCATGGGCGAGATCGTGGCCTCGGTGCAGCGCGTGACCGACATCATGGCCGAGATCTCCGCCGCCTCGCAGGAGCAGGCCGCCGGCATCGAGCAGGTCAACCAGACCATCGTGCAGATGGACGAGACCACCCAGCAGAACGCCGCCCTGGTGGAAGAGGCCTCCGCCGCGGCACGCTCCATGGAGGAACAGGCCGCGGGCCTGGCCCAGGCCATCGCGGTGTTCCGCCTCGAGGACGGCTTCACCTCCGCGGCCAGCGAGCAGGCCCCGGTAGCGCCGGCGGTGCCGTTCGCCCCGCGCAGGTCGCAGCAGGCGCCGGTGCGTACCAGCCGCGCCCCGCAGGCGGCCACCGTGATCAACGAGGCCGACTGGGCCGAGTTCTAAGCGGACCAAAGCTTCACCAGCCAGGAGCCCCGGCCCGTCCGGGGCTTCTGCTTTTCGTGCCACCTGGTGTGAAGAAAGCAGCGCGCCAGCCGATAAGCCCTGCAGACCCGCGAACAAGCCGTTTCTTGCGAATGATTACCCTCAAGACGCTCAGCCGTTTCCTCGCCGACCTGTCGATGAAGCGCAAGTTCCTGCTGCAGGCGGCCTTCGTCGCCGTCGGCATCGTCGCGCTTGCGGTGGTCGCGGCACGCCTGCAGTACCTGGACCTGACCGCGACCCGGCAGGCCGCGGTGCGCGCGCAGGTGGAGATGGCACTGGGCGTCATCGGCCAGTACGGGCGCATGGCCGAGTCCGGCGAACTGGACGAGGAGGCGGCCAAGGCGGCGGCGCTGCAGGCCATGCGTGGCATGCACAGCGCCGACAAGATCGACTACTTCTTCGTGCTCAACCATGAGCCGCGGATGCTCATGCACCCGACCCTCGAAGGCCGGTTGCTGCATGACGTGCTCGATGCCAACGGCAAGGCGATCTTCCCGGCGTTCGTCGAGGAGGCGGTGGCCGGCGGCGGTTTCGTGGACTATGCATGGCCGCGGCCCGGCAGCACCGACCCTGCGCCGAAAACCGCCTATGCCGCGCAGTACGAGCCCTGGGGCTGGGTGCTGGCCACCGGCGTCTACCTGGACGACACCCAGATGCAGGCGCTGCAGTTCACCGGGGTCATGACCCTGGCCGGTGGCCTGCTGGTGCTGGTTACCCTGCTGGCGGGCTGGGCCATCGGCGGTTCGGTGCTCAGCGCGACCAACCGTGCCCTGGCCGCCGTGCGCGGCGTATCGGATGGCAACCTGCACGTGCACATGGGCGAGCACGGCAAGGACGAGCTGGGCCAGATGCTGGACGCGATCGAGCAGATGCAGCAGCGCCTGCGCGGGGTCATCGAGGGCCAGCGCGAGATGGCGCGCCGCCACGAGGCCGGCGAGACCAGCTACCGGATCGACGACAGCAGCTTTCCGGGCGAATACGGACTGATGGTGCGCGACGCCAACGCCCTGGTGGAACAGCACGTCTCGGTGACCATGCGCGCGGTGGAAGTGATGCGCCGCTACGCGGTGGGCGACCTGTCCCAGGACATGGAGCGCCTGCCCGGCGAGCGCGCCGCGATCACCGAGGCCATGGACACCTGCAAGCACAACCTCGGCGCGATCAATGCCGAGATCCAGGGCCTGGTCGCGGCGTCGGCGGCCGGCGACTTCACCCGCCGCGGCGACGCCGATGCCTTCCAGCACGAGTTCCGGGCGATGGTCGCCGGACTCAACCGCCTGATGGAGACCACCGGCCACAACCTGGACCAGCTCTCCGACCTGCTGCGCACCGTGGCCCAGGGCGACCTCAGCGTGCGCATGGAAGGCGAGTTCCACGGCGTGTTCGCCCGCATGCGTGACGACGCCAATGCCACCGTGGACCAGCTCACCTCGATCGTCTCGCGCATCCAGGACGCCTCCACCGCCATCAACACCGGCGCCAGCGAGATCGCCTCGGGCAACAACGACCTGTCCCGCCGCACCGAGCAGCAGGCCGCCAACCTGGAGGAGACCGCCGCCTCGATGGAGGAGCTGACCTCCACCGTCAAGCAGAACGCCGACCACGCCCGCCAGGCCAACCAGCTGGCCATCGGCGCCGCCTCCGTCGCCTCGCAGGGCGGCCAGGTCGTCGGCCAGGTGGTCCACACCATGGCCGACATCCAGGCGTCCTCGCGCAAGATCGCCGACATCATCTCGGTGATCGACGGCATCGCCTTCCAGACCAACATCCTGGCGCTCAACGCCGCGGTGGAAGCGGCGCGTGCCGGCGAGCAGGGCCGCGGCTTCGCCGTGGTCGCCACCGAGGTGCGTTCGCTGGCCCAGCGTTCGGCCACGGCCGCCAAGGAGATCAAGCAGCTGATCGAGGACTCCACCGGCAAGGTCGCCGATGGCGCCCAGCTGGCCGAGCAGGCCGGCAAGACCATGGGCGAGATCGTGGCCTCGGTGCAGCGCGTGACCGACATCATGGCCGAGATCTCCGCGGCGTCGCAGGAGCAGGCTGCCGGCATCGAGCAGGTCAACCAGACCATCGTGCAGATGGACGAGACCACCCAGCAGAACGCCGCCCTGGTGGAGGAGGCTTCCGCCGCGGCGCGCTCCATGGAGGAACAGGCCATTGGCCTGGCCGGGGCCATCGCTGCCTTCCGCCTCGCCGACACCGCCGACACCGCCGCCATCGCCGGCCACGCTACCGCGCAGGCGAAGCCGTCCAGCCACCGCGCCGCGCCGGGCCGTGCCCCGTTGCCGCGGCCCGTCCGCTTCGAGGGAAATGCCGCCCGCAGCGAAGAGCCCGAGTGGGCAAAGTTCTGAACCCGGGAACACGTACCGGCAGCGACCACGGTCACTTTTTTCGCACGGAGCGTCCGTTTCCACCGCATCCCGCTAAAGGCTCCGCTCCTGGCGGCCGATGGTCTGGTAGACGGTCCCTGGGGGGGACCCGGCACGACCAGGAATGGGGAAGATGTGCGTGGACGCTCCGCAACCGCAAGCAAGCAGCTGGCTGCCCGGCATTGCCGGAAGCCTGCTCCTCATCCTGTGGCTGGTCGCGATGGCGTTGGGCCTGGCCACGCTGCGTCCCTCGCGTTCGCTGGCCTCCGCTGCTGATGCCATGGCCGTCGAAGCACTGGTCGCCGGACTTCCCCGCCCGGACACAGCTACCGCCTGGCTGAGGCCGGGCTGCAGCTGCACCGGCCTGCCCCAAGGGCACAGCGGCCAGCTCCGGGCCCGGATCGAAGCAGGAGGCTTCGCCTTACGTGAACTGCCCGCCTCCGCCCTCGCCCTCCCCTACCCCCTGATCGTCACCACGGCCGACGCCCGCCTGTTGTACGCCGGCCCCGCCAACTGGGGCGGCTCCTGCAGTGGCGCCGACCTGCTGCCCGCGCTGCTGAAGGCCGCCCTCGCAACGCGTCGCCCACCCCTCGTCGTCGCCAGCGACTGCACCTGTTCCTGAGGAATACCGACATGTCCAACCGAACCGCCGCGTCCCGCCTGGTCGGGCGCGAACGCTACGCCTTCCTCGCCGAACAGGCCGCCGAGGCCGACCGCCTGCTGGTGAAGCTGGCCTGCGTGGTCGGCGCGATCTCGCTTGGCCTGGCCGCCTGGCACGGGCAGTGGGACGCCGCGCTGATGGTGAGCCTGCCCACGGTCGCTTTCGTCCTGGTCCAGGTCCGGTTGTTCGCCGGCACCCGCCTGAGCCGGGTATCGGTGGCGCTGGCGCTGATGGTCCTGGCCGCTGCCCTGATCCACCAGTCCGGCGGCATGGTCGAGGCGCACTTCGGCGTGATCATGCTGATCGCGGTGCTGCTGTATTACCGCGACTGGGTGCCGATCGTGGTGGCCGCCGCGGCGATCGCCGTGCATCACCTGGTGTTCTTCTTCCTGCAGCGCGCCGGCCTGCCGTTCCCGGTGTACCCGGCCGGCAGCGGATTCGGCATCGTGCTGCTGCACGCGGGCTACGTGGTCACCGAAACCGTGTTGCTGTCGATGATGGCGGTGCAGATGCGACGCCAGCTGATGTACCTCGGTTACGGTCCGCGCCGCCTGGCCAAGCTCGCCGGCGACGTCGCCGAGGAGCGCCCGGTCCCTGCGGACATCGCGGCGATGGAGTTCCCGCCCGGCTCCCTTGCGAGCACCCTGGTGGCGATGAGCGGCCAGCTGATCGAGCGCCTGGACGGCAACCGCGAGACCAGCCGCGAGTACCTGCGCATCCGCGCGGCGCTGGACAGCGTCACCACCAACGTGATGATCGCCGATGCCGATCGCACCATCGTCTACGGCAACCGGGCCCTGCTGGACACCCTGCGGGCCGCCGAGGCCGACATCCGCCGCGACCTGCCGAACTTCGAGGTCTCGTCCCTGGTCGGCGGCAGCATCGATGCCTTCCACCGCAACCCGGCGCACCAGTCGCGCCTGCTGGCGGGCCTGGAAGGCACCCACCGGGCGAACATCCTGGTCGGCGGCCACCACATGCGCCTGACCGTCAACCCGGTGCGCGACAGCGGCCGCAACCTGATCGGCTACGTGGTCGAGTGGCTGGACCGCACCGACGAGGTCCGGGTCGAGGAGGAAGTCAGCCGCCTGGTCGAAGCCGCCGTCGCCGGCGACATGTCCACCCGCCTGGGCCTGGAGAACAAGCGCGACTTCGCCCTGGCCCTGTCGCGCAACCTCAACGAACTGCTGGAGACGCTGTCCGGCAGCGCCCGGCAGGTTTCCATGGTCCTGCGTGCCCTGGCCCGGGGCGACCTGACCGTGCGCATGGAAGGCGACTTCCAGGGCGTGTTCGCCGGCATGCGCGACGATGCCAACGCGACCGTCGACCACCTGGCGTCGATCGTGTCCCGCATCCAGGCCGCCTCCTCCGCCATTAATAGCGGCGCCACCGAGATCGCCTCCGGCAACAACGACCTGTCGCGCCGTACCGAGCAGCAGGCGGCCAACCTGGAAGAAACCGCCGCCTCCATGGAGGAACTGACCTCCACGGTGAAGCAGAACGCCGACCATGCCCGCCAGGCCAACCAGCTGGCGATCGGTGCCGCCTCGGTGGCATCCGAGGGCGGCCAGGTCGTCGGCCAGGTGGTCACCACCATGGCCGACATCCAGGCCTCCTCGCGCAGGATCGCCGACATCATCTCGGTCATCGACGGCATCGCCTTCCAGACCAATATCCTCGCGCTCAACGCGGCGGTGGAAGCGGCGCGTGCCGGCGAACAGGGCCGCGGCTTCGCCGTGGTCGCCACCGAGGTGCGTTCGCTGGCCCAGCGGTCGGCCACCGCGGCCAAGGAGATCAAGCAGCTGATCGAGGACTCCACCGGCAAGGTCGCCGATGGCGCCAGGCTGGCCGAGCAGGCCGGCAGGACCATGGGCGAGATCGTCACCAGCGTGCAGCGGGTCACCGACATCATGGCCGAGATCTCTGCCGCCTCGCAGGAGCAGGCCGAGGGCATCGCCCAGGTCAACCGCACCATCGTGCAGATGGACGAGACCACCCAGCAGAACGCCGCCCTGGTCGAAGAGGCTTCCGCCGCAGCGCGGGCGCTCGAGGAACAGGCCGTCGGGCTCGGCGCGGCCATGGCCGCGTTCCGCCTGGAAGACAGCTGGGGCCAGCCCGGCGGTGATACCGCCATCTCCACGCCACGGCAGGCGCTGGCGGTCTGAGCCGACGCCTTCCGAGTGCCAACGACGGCAGGGCTTCACTCCTGCCGCCGCCGGCCGATAACCGCATCAGCGGCAGTGTGCCGGTGCAGCGAGCAACATGAGCGCCCATCTCCCCCATCCCCCGACCGAACAGCGCGACTTCGCGTTCTCCGACCGCGACTTCCAGCGCGTGTGCCGGATGATCCACGCCCGCGCCGGCATCGCCCTGGCCCCCGCCAAGCGCGACATGGTCTACGGTCGGCTCTCGCGCCGCCTGCGGGCGCTGGGGATCAACGAGTTCGGCGCCTACCTGGACCTGCTCGATGCCGATCCGTCCGGCCCGGAGTGGCAGTCCTTCACCAATGCGCTGACCACCAACCTCACCGCCTTCTTCCGCGAGCCGCACCACTTCGAGCACCTGCACCGGCAGCTGCAGGGGCTGGCCGGAGACGGCCCGGTGCGGCTGTGGTCCTGCGCCGCCTCCACCGGCGAGGAGGCCTATTCGATGGCCATCACCGCCTGCGAGGCCTTCGGCACCATGACCCCGCCGGTGCGCATCCTGGCCACCGACATCGACACCAACGTGCTGGCCACGGCGCGCCGTGGCGTCTACGCCATGGAGCGCATCAACGGGCTCGACCTGGACACCCGCCGCCGCTACTTCCAGCGCGGCACCGGCCCCAACGACGGCCGCTGCCGGGTGCATCCGGCGCTGCAGGCGCTTGTCGAGTTCCGCCCGCTCAACCTGCTGGCGCCGCGCTACGACGTCGGCGGCAGCTTCGCCGCGATCTTCTGCCGCAACGTGATGATCTACTTCGACAAGGCGACCCAGCGCGCCGTGCTCTCGCGCCTGGTCACCCACATGGAGCCTGGCAGCCTGCTCTACACCGGGCATTCGGAGAACTACCTGCACGCGGCCGACCTGATCCAGCCCTGCGGCCGCACCCTCTACCGCCGCACGGTGCGCGCATGAGCCTGGCCCTGCAGTCCGACGGGGTGATGCGCTACCGCGACCCGCAGTTCCAGGTCCCGGCCGCCAAGCTGCTGCCCACCCAGTACCTGGTGGTGGACGACGGCACCGCGCTTGTGACCGTGCTGGGCTCCTGCGTGGCCGCCTGCATCCGCGACCCGCTGCTCAACCTCGGTGGCATGAACCACTTCCTGCTGCCGGACGGCAACACCGGCGACGGCGCACCGGCGCGCTACGGCAGCTACGCCATGGAAATGCTGATCAACGAGCTGCTCAAGCGCGGCGCCAACCGCAAGCGCCTGGAAGCCAAGGTGTTCGGCGGCGCCAACGTGCTCAAGGGCTTCACCAGCAACCCGGTCGGCACCCGCAACGCCGACTTCGTGTTGTCCTACCTGGACGCCGAGCGCATCCCGGTGGTGGCCGAGGACCTGCGCGGCATCCACCCGCGCAAGGTCTGGTTCTTCCCGCATACCGGCAAGGTCATCGTCAACCGCCTGCCGCATGCCCACGGCGCCGAGGTCCTGGCCGCCGAAACCGCGGTCCGGTCGCGCCTGTCGAGCACGCCGGTCAGCGGTGGCGTGGAGCTGTTCTGATGGCGGTCCGGGTACTGGTGGTCGACGACTCGGCGGTGGTGCGCCAGGTGCTCTCGGAGCTGCTGGCGCGCGAGCCGGGGATCGAGGTGGTCGGCACCGCCGCCGACCCGTTCCTGGCGCGGGAGAAGATCAAGCGCCTGAACCCCGACGTCATCACCCTCGACGTCGAGATGCCGCGCATGGACGGCCTGGCCTTCCTCGAGAACCTGATGCGGCTGCGGCCGATGCCGGTGGTGATGGTGTCCTCGCTGACCGAGCGCGGCGCCGACGTCACCCTGCAGGCGCTGGCGCTGGGCGCGGTCGATTTCGTCACCAAGCCCAGGCTGGGCGTGGCCCAGGGCCTGGAGGCCTATGCCGACGAGATCGTGGCCAAGGTCAAGGGCGCGGCGCGGGCGAAGGTGCAGGCGCTGATGCGCCCGGCGCAGCGGCTGGAACCGGCTGCGCCACGCGCGTCCATGCCGTTGTCCGGCCGCTTCCGCACCACCGACCGCCTGATCGCGATCGGCGCGTCGGCCGGCGGCACCGAGGCGATCCGCTACGTGCTCGAGCAGATGCCGCCGGATGCGCCGGCGGTCGTGCTCACCCAGCACATCCCCGGCGGCTTCAGCCGCGCCTTTGTCGAGCGCCTGGACCGGCACTCGCCGATGCTGGTGCGCGAGGCCAGCGACGGCGAGCTGGTGCTGCCGGGCCATGCCTACCTGCCGCCCGGCGACCACCACCTGCGCATCATCCGCGACGGTGCGCGCTGGCGCTGCCGGGTCGATGGCAGCGCACCGGTCAATCGCCACCGTCCCGCGGTGGACGTGCTGTTCCGCTCGGTGGCCGTGGCCGCCGGGCCGAACGCGGTCGGCGCGATCCTCACCGGCATGGGCGACGACGGCGCCCGCGGCCTGATGGAAATGAAGGAAGCCGGCGCGCCGACCCTGGTCCAGGACGAGGCCACCAGCGTGGTCTGGGGCATGCCCGGGGCCGCGGTACGGCTCGGCGCGGCCGACGACATCGTGCCGTTGGACAAGATCGCGCAGCGCCTGCTGGAGCTGGCCGGCGCCCACGCCGGCAGCCACGCCGGGGCCTGAGCCTCAGTCCTCGACGTTGGCCACGCCGTGCGGCACGTGGCCGGCGGCCACGTGCATGCGGGCGCTGTCGATGTTGTGGCGCGAGTCGTCGAAGAAGATGTCGGCGCCGAACGCGGCCAGGAACGGCCCCTTGTCACGCCCGCCCAGGAACAGCGCCTCGTCCAGGCGCACGCCCCACTCGCGCAGGGTGCGGATCACCCGCTCGTGCGCCGGCGCCGAGCGCGCGGTGACCAGGGCGGTGCGGATCGGTGCGTCCTCGCCCGCCGGGAACGCCGCCTGCAGCTGGTGCAGGGCCGCCAGGAAGCTGCGGAACGGGCCGCCGGAAAGGGGCTCGCGGGCGCGCTGGCGCTCGTGCAGGCCGAATGCCGCCACGCCCTGCTCGCGAGAGATGCGCTCGCTCTCGTCGCCGAAGATCACCGCGTCGCCGTCGAAGGCGATGCGCAGCTGGTCGCGCGCCGCGTCGGCCGCGCGCGCCGGCAGGATGGTCGCCGCCGCCACCCCGTGCTCCAGCGAACGCCGCACCGACTCCGGGTTGGCCGACAGGAACAGGTTGGTGCCGAACGGCGCCACGTACGGCCAGGTCGGCTCGCCGGCGGTGAACACCGCGCGCACGATGTCCAGGCCGTAGTGCTGGATCGAGTTGAAGATGCGCAGGCCGGTGTCGGCCGAGTTGCGCGACAGCAGGATCACCTCCACCTGCGGCGCATCCTCCGGCAGGCGCTGGTTGAGCGCGAGCAGCTTGCGCACCACCGGGAAGGCCACGCCCGGCTCGAGGATCTCGTCCTCCAGCTGGCGCTGGTACTCGGCGTAGGCGTCCACGCCCTCGCGCTCGAACAGCGAGTGGCCTTCCTCCAGGTCGAACAGGGCACGCGAGGTCACCGCCACGGTGAGTACCCGCGGTGCGTTGTCCTGGATATGGCGGTCGGGCGCGGTCATGCGGCGATTATGGCACCGCCACGACGCCCGCGCCGCCGCCCTCAGGGAGAGTCGACCCGCACCTGCAACGGACGCCCGCGCCAGCCTTCGGCGGTCACCGGGCGTACTTCCAGCACCAGGTGGAGCGGTTGCTGCCCATCCGGTGTTCCGTCGTTCCAGGTCAGCTGGTGCTCGGTCCGCCGTCCCCGGATCGGCGCCACCACCGGCGCGTCCGGAACCAGGTCCTCCGGCGCCTCGCCGGAGACGACCCGGTACTCGAAGCCGATCTCCTCCAGGTCGTAGGGCGTACCGCGCGGCCACTTCAGCTGGATGTTCAGGAACCCGAGCTCGTCGCAGGACGCACCGCCACCGAGGCCGCGGGTCAGCGTCACCTGTTCCAGTTCCGGAGGCGGCAGGTCGGACCAGTCCAGCAGCGAACTGCGGGCGACCTTGAAGGGCTGCAGGTTGGTGTCGAACGCGCACGCGCCGACGGCCTGCGCCGGCAACATGCACAGGAAAAGCAGATACCACAACTTCACGGGACCCCTCCCCTTCAGTTGAAGCTTCCTTCCGAGTTTTTCGAATGTTTCCCCGGAGGCACTCCGGCCTCCACACCGCGCGCGATCAGCGCGGTTACAACGTCATACCACGAATTGTTCGCTCAGGATACGTTCTTCGAGGTTGTGTTCAGGGTCGAAAAGAAGGGTCACGGTGCGGTCACGCGATTCGCGGATCACCACTTCGACCACGTCGCGGGTCTCGTGCGAATCGGCGGTCACGCTCACCGGACGCTTGTAGGGATCCAGTATCTCGAAGCGCACTTCGGTCTCGGCCTTGAGGATCGCGCCGCGCCAGCGCCGCGGGCGGAACGCCGCGATCGGGGTCAGGGCGATGGTCTGCGAGCCCAGCGGCAGGATCGGGCCGTGGGCGGAGAAGTTGTAGGCGGTACTGCCGGCCGGGGTGCACACCATCACGCCGTCGCAGACCAGTTCGTCCAGCCGCTGCTGCCCGTTGAGGTCGATGCGGATGTGCGCCGCCTGGCGCGTCTGGCGCAGCAGCGAGACCTCGTTGTAGGCCAGCGAGCCGACGGTGCTGCCGGACTCGGTCTGCGCCACCATCTCCAGCGGACGCAGGATCGCCGGCTCGGCCGCGGCCAGGCGCTCGAGCAGGTCGTCGGCATGGTAGTGGTTCATCAGGAACCCGACCGTGCCCAGCTTCATGCCGTACACCGGCTTGCCCAGGCCACCGTGGCGGTGGAGGGTCTGGAGCATGAAGCCGTCGCCCCCGAGCGAGCAGATCACGTCGGCTTCCTGCACCGGGCAGGTGCCGTGGCGCTCCACCAGCGCGGCCAGCGCCTCCTGGGCGCCGGGCGCGGCGCTGGCGAGGAAGGCGATGCGGGGGCTTGCGGTCATCGATGTCTCCATCCGGCGGTCATCCCTGTCGCGGGAGGATAACCGGCCCGCGTGTCGGCGGTGTTTTTCGTTACCGCCGAAATCAGCACGGCGCTGACCACCGCCACCCGCCACGCAAACGGAAACGGCGGCCCGAGGCCGCCGTTTCCGTCACCTGCGCAGAGTGGATCAGCCGCGCGAGGCGAGCTGGCCCAGCTTCTGCACGGCCACCGACAGGGTCGGATAGTCGAGCGTCTTCTGCGCCGACAGCTCCTCGAGCATGCCCAGGGTGAAGCGCAGCGAGGCATCGTCGCGCTGCAGCCACTGCCGCACCTTGGCATCCGGGTCGGAAGCCGGCTGCGCCACCGCCTGCGAAGCCAGGGTGCGGTGGTGGGCCGCCAGCTCGTCGCGCATCACGCCGCGCGCGACCGCGTGCCAGCGGCCGTCGACGGCCAGCGCGTCGATCTGCTCGAACAGCCACGGCAGGCCCAGGGCCTCGCCAAGGCGGAAGTGCACGCGCGACACCTCCACCGGCTTGAGCTTGCGCTCGGCGGCCAGCTCGATGATGTCGAACGCCGGCTCCAGGTACGGCAGTTCGGCCAGCTGCTGCGCCAGCGCCGGCGGCATGCCCTTGTCCTTCCACTCCTGCAGCGAGGCCTCGTAGGCCGGGCGCTGCGAGTCCGGCAGCACGCCGGAGGCCGAGCGGATGGCGTTGAACGCGTCGTGGTAACGCTCGACCGCCGCGGCGATGCTGGGCATCGGGCCGGGGCGGTTGAGCAGCCAGCGCACGAACGAGCGCTGCAGGTTCCAGATCACCTGCAGGGCGTCGATCTGGGCGGCTTCCGGCAGCTTTCCGTCCAGCGCGTCGATCTGGTTCCACAGGCTGCGCGCGTCCAGCACCTCGCGGCTGATGGTGTAGGCCTTGGCCACCTCGGCCGGGCTGCGGCCGGTGTCCTCCTGCATGCGCAGCAGGAAGGTCGCGCCCATCCGGTTGATGGTCTGGTTGGTCACCGCGGTGGCGATGATCTCGCGCTTCAGGCGGTGCCTCTCCATCAGCGGCGCGTACTTCTTCTGCAACGGCTCGGGGAAGTAGCGCTGCAGCTCCTTGGACAGGTACGGATCCTCGGGGATGTCCGAATCCAGCAGCTGCTGGAACGCGACCAGCTTGGCGTAGGACAGCAGCACCGACAGCTCCGGACGGGTCAGGCCCTGGCCGCGGGCCTTGCGCGCCGACAGCTCCGCATCCGACGGCAGGAACTCGATCTGGCGGTCGAGCAGGCCCTGCGCCTCGAGGGTGCGGATGAAGTGCTGCTTGGAGCCGAGGCGCCTGGCGCTCATCCGCTCCATCAGGCTGATGGCCTGGTTCTGGCGGTAGTTGTCGAACAGCACCAGGCGGCCGACCTCGTCGGTCATCGACGCCAGCAGCTTGTTGCGGGCGGCCATGGTCAGCGAGCCGTCCTGCACCGCGGCGTTGAGCAGGATCTTGATGTTCACCTCGTGGTCGGAGGTGTCCACGCCGGCGGAGTTGTCGATGAAGTCGGTGTTGAGCAGCACGCCCTGCTGGGCGGCCTCGATGCGGCCCAGCTGGCTCATGCCCAGGTTGCCGCCCTCGCCCACCACCTTGCAGCGCAGCTCGCCGCCGTTGACGCGGATGGCGTTGTTGGCGCGATCGCCCACGTCCGAATGCTGCTCGCTGGAGGCCTTGACGTAGGTGCCGATGCCGCCGTTCCACAGCAGGTCCACCGGCGCGCGCAGGATCGCCTGCATCAGCGCCGCCGGCGACAGCGAGCGCACGTCGTCGGCCAGGCCGAGCACCTCGCGCACCTGCGGGCTGATCTCGATCGACTTGGCGCTGCGCGGGAACACGCCGCCGCCCTTGCTGATCAGCTTGCCGTCGTAGTCGGCCCAGCTGGAGCGCGGCAGCTTGAACAGGCGCTCGCGCTCGGCGAAGGAACGCGCCGCGTCCGGATCCGGGTCCAGGAAGATGTGGCGGTGGTCGAACGCCGCGACCAGGCGGATGTGCCTGGACAGCAGCATGCCGTTGCCGAACACGTCGCCGGACATGTCGCCGATGCCGACGCAGGTGAAGTCCTCGCTCTGGCTGTCGCGGCCCAGGGCGCGGAAGTGGCGCTTGACCGACTCCCAGGCACCGCGGGCGGTGATGCCCATGCCCTTGTGGTCGTAGCCGACCGAGCCGCCGGAGGCGAACGCGTCGCCCAGCCAGAAGCCATGGGCGATGGCCAGGCCGTTGGCGATGTCGGAGAAGCTCGCCGTGCCCTTGTCGGCGGCCACCACCAGGTACGGATCGTCCTGGTCGTGGCGGACCACGTCGCGCGGCGGCACGATCTTCCCGCCGACGATGTTGTCGGTGATGTCCAGCAGGCCCTGGATGAACAGCTTGTAGCAGGCCACGCCCTCGGCGAACCAGGCGTCGCGGTCCACCGCCGGGTCCGGCAGGCGCTTGGCGTAGAAGCCGCCCTTGGCGCCGACCGGCACGATCACGGTGTTCTTGACCATCTGCGCCTTGACCAGGCCCAGGACCTCGGTGCGGAAGTCCTCGCGGCGGTCGGACCAGCGCAGGCCGCCACGGGCCACCGGGCCGAAGCGCAGGTGCACGCCTTCCACGCGCGGGCCGTACACGAAGATCTCGCGGTACGGACGCGGCTTGGGCAGCTCGGGGATCTGCGCAGGGTCGAACTTGAAGCTGATGGTCTCGGCCGGGTTGCCGTCGGCGTTGCGCTGGAAGTAGCTGGTGCGCAGGGTCGCGTCGATCACGTCGATGAAGCTGCGCAGGATGCGGTCGTCGTCGAGGCTGTCGACGCGGTCCAGGAGCTTCAGCAGGGCCTCGCGCACTGCTTCGGCGCGGGCGGCGCGGTCGCCGCCGCGGGCGTCGACCACCTCCTGCAGGATGCGCACGGTGGCCTCGTCGCCACGGGCCAGCGGACGCAGCTGGTCGGCCAGGCGCTGCTGCGCCGCGCGCAGCTGGGTGGCGTTGAGGCTGGCCGGGTCGAAGCGGGCCTCGAACAGCTCCACCAGCAGGCGCGCCGGCAACGGGTAGCGGGCCAGGGTCTGCTCGACCGAGCCCTGCGAGAACGGCACGCCGGTCTGCAGCAGGTACTTCCAGTAGCCGCGCAGCAGCGAGACCTGGCGCCAGTCGAGGCCGGCGCCCAGGATCAGGCGGTTGAAGCCGTCGTTCTCGGCACGGCCGGCCCAGATCGCGGCGAAGGCCTGCTCGAACTCGGCCGCCAATGCACCGGCGTCGCCGGCGTCGGCCTGGGCCTCGACCTCGAAGTCCTGGATGTGGATCGGCTGGGTGTCGCCGCCCGGCAGGGAAGCCTGCAGGCGGTACGGATGCTCGGTGATCACCCGCAGTCCCATGTTCTCCATCAGCGGCAGCACGTCCGACAGCGGGATGTCGTCCTGCTGGCGATAGAGCTTCAGGTGCAGGCTGGTGCCGCCCTCGCGCGGGGTCGAGTGCAGGCCCAGGCGCATGTCGTCGGGACCGGCCAGCGCGGCCAGCTGCTCGACGTCGTTGGCCGCCAGTTCCGGCGAGACGTCCTCGATGTAGCCGGCCGGCAGGGCGCGACCGTAGCTGGACGCCAGGCGCAGGCCCTCGGCCTCGCCGTGGCGGGCGATCAGCAGCTCGCGCAGGTCGTCCTGCCAGTTGCGCAGCAGGTGGGCCAGGCGGCCCTCCAGCGCGGCGATGTCCAGGTCCACCACCTCGCCCGCCTTCGGGCGCACGATCAGGTGCAGCTGGGCCAGCGGCGATTCGCCGAGGACCACGCTGGCGTCCACGTGTTCGCCGTGCAGCGCCTCGCGCAGCATGGCCTCGATGCGCAGGCGCACGTCGGTGTTGAAGCGCTCGCGCGGAATGTAGACCAGCGCCGAGAAGAAGCGGCCGTAGCGGTCGCGGCGCAGGAACAGGCGGCTGCGCACGCGCTCCTGCAGGCTCAGCACGCCGGTGGCGGTGCGGTACAGGTCCTCCGGGCTGGACTGGAACAGCTCCTCGCGCGGCAGGGTCTCGAGGATGTGGCGCAGGGCCTTGCCGCTGTGGCTGTTCGGCGCCAGGCCGGACTTGCGCATCACGTACTCGTGGCGCTCGCGCACCAGCGGGATCTCCCACGGGCGGCGGTTGTAGGCGCTGGAGGTGTACAGGCCAAGGAAGCGCTGCTCGCCGATGATGCGGCCGCCGGCGTCGAACTCGAGGACGCCGATGTAGTCCATGTAGCCCTTGCGGTGCAGGCGCGAGCGGGCGTTGGTCTTGGTCAGGATCAGCGGTTCGATCCCGGCGCCGGCCTCGTTGAGGCCGTGCGCGGCCAGGGTCCGCACCGGGCGCGGGGCGGCGCTGTCGTGCCCGCGCATCAGGCCCAGGCCGGAGCCTTCCACCGGCGCCAGCACGTCCTCGCCACCCTGCCGCAGCACGCGGTACTCGCGGTAGCCGAACAGGATGAAGTGGTCGTTGGCGGCCCAGCGCAGGAACTCCTGCGCCTCGCGGCGGTTGGCGTCGTCCACCGGCATGCGGCGGGTGGCCAGGTCGTCGGCCAGGGTCTGCATGCGGTCGCGCATCAGGCCCCAGTCGGACACCACCGCGCGCACCTCGGCCAGCACCTGGGCCACGCGCTTCCCGATCGCGGCCATGGCCTCGGCCGGCTGGCGGTCGATCTCCAGCAGCATCAGCGATTCGGCCTTGCCCTCGCCCACCTTGGCCAGCTTGCCGGCGCGGTCGCGCTCGATCCGCACCAGCGGGTGGCCCAGCACGTGCACCGACACGCCCATCTCGGCCAGCGCCATGCTCACCGAGTCGACCAGGAACGGCATGTCGTCGTTGACGATCTGCAGCACGGTGTACGGCGATTCCCAGCCGTTCGCCTTCAGGGCCGGGTTGAACACCCGCACGTTGGCCGTGCCCGGCTTGCGCTTGCGCGCGAACTCCAGCATGTCGGCGCCGATGGCAGCCCAGGCCTGCGGCTCGTGGTGCGGGAACTCGTCCTCTTCCATGCGCCGGTAGAAGGCTTCGAGGAAGCCGGCCAGCTCGGCCTGGCGCGCGGCGGGAACCAGCTTGCGCGAGGCCGCGATCACCGGCTCCAGCGTGAACCCGGGCGCCTGTGCCACCGGCGGCGCGGCCTGCTTGTCCGCGCGGGCCTTGCTGGCCTTGGCAGCCTTGGCAGCCTTGGCAGCCTTGGCCGGGGCGGGAGCGGCGGACTTGCGGGGAGAGGTCTTGGCAGGTTTGGCAGCCTTTGCAGCTGGCTTCGGAGTCATGGCGGATGCGCCGAGGTTTGAAGGTGCCGCGATTGTATCGGTTGCAACCGCCAAAGCCGTGACGCATAGCGGCAAAAAACGTGCTTTTCATTTAATGAACTGGACGGTATAGTCCAGCCCCATGCAAGCCAGCCCGCCTTCCGCGCCCGCCGGAGCCGCGCCCGACGACGCCCGCCACCAGCGGGTGCGCGACGCGGTGCGTGCGCTGGTGGCCGAATTCGGCGTGAACGTGAGCATGGATGCCATCGCCGCGCGTGCCGGCTGCTCCAAGCAGACCCTGTATGCCCGCTACGGCTCCAAGCAGGCGCTGATGCACCTGGTCGCCAGCGACGGCATGGCTGCGATCCGGCTGCCGCCCGCGCCGACTGCCGGCTCGCTGCGCAAGGCCCTGGTCGCCTTCGCCGAGGACCATCTCGCCCACCTGGCCGAACCGCGTACCCTTGGTACCGCACGCCTGGTCACCGCCCAGGCCGCGGAGTTCCCCGAGGAAGTGGCCGCCATGTACCAGGACTATGTCGGCGCCCTGCTCGACCGCCTCGGCGGCTGGCTGCAGCAGGCCATGCGCCGCGGCCTGCTGAGGCATGACGATCCGCACTGCGCGGCCGAGCTCCTGCTGGGCATGATTGTCGGTCTGGATTTCGACCGGCAGCGCCATCTCGCGCCCCACCGCGACACGCCCGAGGCGCGTTCGCAGTGGGCCGCGTTCGCCATCGACAGCTTCCTGCGCGCTTTCGCGCCGCCAGCTTCCCGAACCTGAAACACTCCACGACATCCTTTCCGGAGCCCTCCCCATGACGATGTACCGCCCCTTGCTCCTGGCCTGCAGCCTGCTGGCCCTGGCTGCATGCAAGCAGGAACAGGCCGCCACCCCGCCCCCGCCCCAGGTCGGGGTGGTCGAGGTCCAGCCGCAGACCGTGCCGCTCGAGCGCGAGCTGGTCGGCCGCCTGTCGCCGTACCGGTCGGCCGACGTGCGCGCCCGCGTGCCCGGCGTGCTGGTCAAGCGCGTCTACCAGGAAGGCAGCGACGTCAAGGAAGGCCAGGTCCTGTTCCAGATCGACCCGGCCCCGCTGCAGGCGCAGCTGGGCGTCGCCCGTGGTGACCTCGCCCGTGCCGAGGCCAGCTACGCCAACGCCCGCTCCAGCGCCGACCGCGCCCGCCAGCTGGCCCCGCAGAACTTCGTGTCCCAGAACGACCTGGACAACGCCGTGGCCGCCGAGCGCAGCGCCGCCGCCGCGGTCGAGGCCGCCCGTGCCGCCGTGCGTACCGCCGAGATCAACCTCGGCTACGCCCGCGTGACCGCGCCGATCTCCGGCCGTGCCGGCAAGCAGCAGGTCACCGAGGGCGCACTGGTCGGCCAGGGCGAAGCCACCCTGCTGACCACCGTCGACCAGCTGGACCCGCTGTACGCCAACTTCTCGATCGGCTCGACCGAGCTGGAGCGCCTGCGCGGCGCCGCCAACGTGTCGCTGTCCGGCGCCGGCAAGTCCACCGTGCAGGTCCTGCTGCCGGGCGGCCGCGCCTACGAGCAGGCCGGCACCCTGGACTTCTCCGACACCACGGTCGATCCGGCCACCGGCGCCGTCTCGCTGCGTGCGCTGGTCCCGAACCCGGACCAGGCCCTGCTGCCGGGCAGCTTCGTCACCCTGAAGGCCAACCTGGGCGAGCTGTCGGGCGTGTTCCTGGTGCCGCAGGCCGCGGTGCTGCGCGACGCCAACAGCGCCTACGTGATGGTCGTCGGCGACGAGGGCAACGTGGTCCGCAAGAACATCGAGGCCAGCGTCGCTTCCGATGGCAACTGGCTGGTCACCGCCGGCCTGGCGGCCGGCGACAAGGTGATCGTCTCCGGCGTGCAGAAGGTGCGCGAAGGCGCTCCGGTCCAGGCTACCCCCTACCAGGCCAACCAGGCCGGCCAGGATGCCGCCGCCCCGGCCCAGGGCCAGGCCCCGCAGCAGGCCCCGGCCGCCGAGGCCGGAGCCGGTGAAGCCGCCGCTGAAGCGCAGCCGGCCGAGTAAGGACTTCCTCCGATGCCCAAGTTTTTCATCAACCACCCGGTCTTCGCCTGGGTCGTTGCGATCCTGATCTCGCTCGCGGGCGTGATCTCGATCCTCGGCCTCGGCGTCGAGTCCTATCCCAACATCGCCCCGCCACAGGTGACGGTCAGCGCCACCTATCCCGGCGCCAGCGCCGAGACGGTCGAGAAGGCGGTCACCCAGGTGATCGAGCAGCAGCTGACCGGCATCGACCACCTGCTGTACTTCAGCTCGTCCTCCAGCGCCACCGGCCGCGCAAGCATCACCCTGACCTTCGAGACCGGCACCGATCCTGACATCGCCCAGGTCCAGGTGCAGAACAAGGTCTCGCTGGCGACCCCGCGCCTGCCGACCGAGGTGACCCAGCAGGGCGTGGTGGTGGCCAAGGCCAACGCCGGCTTCCTGATGGTGGTAGGCCTGATCTCCGACAACCCGGCGGTCGACCGCAACGCGCTGAACGACCTCAACGGCTCGCGCGTGATCGAACAGATCTCGCGCATCCCCGGCGTCGGCAGCGTGCAGCAGTTCGGCGCCGAGTACGCGATGAACATCTGGCTCAACCCCGACAGGCTGCAGGGCTATGGGCTGTCGGCGACCCAGGTGCTGTCCGCCATCCGCGCCCAGAACGTGCAGTTCGCCGCCGGCTCGATCGGCTCCGACCCCGCGCCCGAGGGCCAGGCCTTTACCGCCACTGTCTCGGCCGAGAGCCGCTTCAGCTCGCCGGAGCAGTTCGAGGAGATCATCCTGCGCGCCGACGAGGACGGCACCACCGTGCGCCTGAAGGACGTCGCCCGCGTGGCCTTCGGCCCGGGCGCCTACGGCTTCGACACCCGTTACAACGGCAAGCCGATCGGCGCCTTCGCGATCCAGCTGCTGCCGGGCGCCAATGCCCTGAACGTGGCCGACGCCGTGCGCGCCAAGATGGACGAGCTGCAGTCCACCTTCCCGGCGGGCGTGACCTGGATGTCGCCGTACGACTCCACCACCTTCGTCAAGATCTCGATCGAGGAGGTCGTCAAGACCCTGCTCGAGGCGGTGGTGCTGGTGTTCCTGGTGATGCTGATCTTCCTGCAGAACCTCCGCGCGACGATCATCCCGACCCTGGTCATCCCGGTGGCACTGCTCGGCACCTTCGTCGGCCTGTCGATCATCGGCTTCACCATCAACCAGCTGACCCTGTTCGCGCTGGTGCTGTCGATCGGCATCGTGGTCGACGACGCGATCGTGGTGATCGAGAACGTCGAGCGCATCATGACCGAGGAGGGCCTCGCCCCGCGCGACGCCACGATCAAGGCCATGGGCCAGATCACCGGCGCCGTGGTGGCGATCACCGTGGTCCTGGCCGCGGTGTTCATCCCCTCCGCCCTGCAGGGCGGCGCGGCGGGCGAGATCTACAAGCAGTTCGCGCTGACCATCGCAATCGCCATGGGCTTCTCGGCGTTCCTGGCGCTGGGCTTCACCCCGGCGCTGTGCGCGACCTTCCTCAAGCCCAGCCACCACGCCAACTCCAACGTGGTGTTCCGCACCTTCAACAAGTACTACGACCGGATCAGCAGGACCTACGTCGGCCACATCGGCAGCGCCGTCAGGCATGCCCCGCGCTGGATGATCCTGTTCGTGGTGCTGGCGGTGCTGTGCGGCTTCAGCCTGTCGCGCATGCCTGGCAGCTTCCTGCCCGAGGAAGACCAGGGCTACGCGCTGGCCATCGTCCAGCTGCCGCCGGGCGCCAGCCTGCAGCGCACCCAGGACGTGTTCGCGCAGATGCGCGAGCGCCTGGAAGGCGTCGAGGGCTTCGAGAGCATGCTGCAGGTGGCCGGCTTCAGCTTCGTCGGCCAGGGCGAGAACGTCGGCATGGGCTTCATCAAGCTCAAGTCGTGGGACCAGCGTGACCTGACCGCGCCGGAGTTCATCCAGCAGGCCAACGGCGCCCTGTTCGGCATCAAGGAGGCCACGATCTTCGTGGTCAACCTGCCGACCGTGCAGGGCCTGGGCCAGTTCGGCGGCTTCGACATGTGGCTGCAGGACCGTACCGGCCAGGGCCAGGAAGGCCTGACCCAGGCGCGCAACATGCTGCTCGGCGCCGCGGCGCAGAACCCGGCGCTGGTCGGCGTGCGCCCGAACGGCCTGGAGGACGCCCCGCAGCTGCAGCTGAAGGTCGACCGCGTGCAGGCGCAGGCCATGGGCCTGCAGGTCGGCGACATCTACAACGCCATCAGCCTGATGCTGGCGCCGGTGTACGCCAACGACTTCTTCTACGAAGGCCGCATCAAGCGCGTGAACCTGCGCGCCGACGCCCCGTACCGCACCGGTGCCGAGTCGCTGGCCCACTTCTACACGCCCAACGACGAGGGCGGGATGATCCCGCTGACGACCGTGGTCGATGCGCAGTGGGCCACCAACCCGCCGTCGCTGAACCGCTACAACGGCTACGCCGCGGTCAACATCGTCGGTTCGCCGGCACCGGGCCACAGCTCGGGCGAGGCAATGGCGATCATGGAAGGCATCGTCACCAACGACCTGCCGCCGGGCTTCGGCTTCGACTGGTCGGGCATGTCCTACCAGGAGATCCTGGCCGGCAACACCGCGACCCTGCTGCTGGTGCTGTCGATCGTGGTGGTGTTCCTGTGCCTTGCCGCGCTGTACGAGAGCTGGTCGATCCCGGTGGCGGTGCTGCTGGTCGTGCCGCTGGGCGTGCTCGGCGCGGTCCTGCTGAGCCTGGCCCGCGGCCTGCCGAACGACATCTTCTTCAAGATCGGCCTGATCACGATCATCGGCCTGGCGGCCAAGAACGCGATCCTGATCGTGGAGTTCGCGGTGGAGCAGCGTGCAGCGGGCAAGACCCTGCGCGACGCCACCATCGAGGCGGCCCGCCTGCGCTTCCGCCCGATCCTGATGACCTCGTTCGCGTTCATCATGGGCGTGGTGCCGATGGCCCTGTCCACCGGCGCCGGCGCCAATGCGCGCCATGCCATCGGCACCGGCGTGATCGGCGGCATGCTGTTCGCCACCTTCCTCGGCCTGCTGATGATCCCGGTGTTCTTCATCGTGGTCCGCCGCATGCTCGGCGACAAGCTCGACGAGCCGTCGAAGGAGTACCTCGAGCAGCAGAAGCGCGACGGCGGAACCGCGATCACGCAGTAAGCCTCCGCGACATGCAGTAACACTGGAAGCCCCGGCCTCGCGCTGGGGCTTTCTTTTTGCGCCCAGGATCTGTGCGTGGCGCCCCACCGTCGCGGCTTCGCGCCACGGCTGTCCCGTGACCTTTGCTGTTGCGGTTGCTGTTGCGGTTGCTGTTGTTGTTGCTGCCCCCTCCCGTTGGAGCGAACCGAGCATCGCAGCGGCGATGGGGGCTTCAGAGGCCCGCATGTCTGAGCGAAGCGAGTTTGCGGGCCGTCCCCCATCACCGCGAGAAGCGCAGGGGACCGGTCGGCGCAGCCGGCCGGTTCGCGACCGGGCCTGCTTTCTTCTTGGTTACTTCTTCTTTGCAGGAGCAAAGAAGAAGTAACTCGCCGTAGCCGCGCAGCGGCGGGCGAAACAGATTTTGATCCGGCTTTGGTTTTGGCTCTCTCGTTTAGCTTGGCCGACGTGCCTTCGGCCCTGGTCTGCCCCATCGTTGTTGCCTTTGAGCTGGAACCAGAGACAAGGGCAGGCTCCTGCGGGAGCCCCAGGAGCAAAAGCTTTCGCCATCCGCTTCGCGGCTTGGGCGAGTCACTTTTTCTTTGCTTGTGCAAAGAAGCGCTTTTCAGCAGCCGAATGGCTGATCAAAAGTAACCAAAAAGAAAGCACGGCCCGAACCGCTCGCCCGACCGGCTTCGCCGGTCGGTAACCTGCGCTTCTCGCACCGCCGGGGGACGGCCCGCAAACTCGCTTCGCTCAGACATGCGGGCCTCTACGCCCCCGCCGGCACTCCGATGCTCGGCTCGCTATAACGGGCGGGAAGAGCAACAGCAACAGCAACGGCAACGGCAACAGCAACGGCAACGGCAAAGCCAGATGCAGCCCACCCTGCAACTGCCGCAAAACGAAAACGCCCCGGCATTGCCGGGGCGCTTGCGTGGGATCGAAGGAAGCCCGGAGGCTTACTTGACCGCCTCCTGGTAACGACGCTCGACCTCGTCCCAGTTGACCACGTTGAAGAACGCGCCGATGTATTCCGGACGGCGGTTCTGGTACTTCAGGTAGTACGCGTGCTCCCACACGTCCAGGCCCAGGATCGGCGTATTGCCGTCCATCAGCGGGCTGTCCTGGTTGGCCGAGGACTCGACCACGACCTTCTTGTCCGGGGTGACGCTCAGCCAGGCCCAGCCGCTGCCGAAGCGGGTCAGCGCGGCCTTGGTGAAGGCTTCCTTGAACTTCTCGAAACCGCCCAGGTCCTGCTCGATGGCCTTGGCGATGTCGCCCTTCGGGGCGCCGCCGGCGTTCGGGGCCATCACCGTCCAGAACAGGCTGTGGTTGGCATGGCCACCGCCGTTGTTGCGCACCACGCCCTGCAGGTTCTCCGGCAGCGACTTGGTCTTCTTCACCAGCTCCTCGACCGGCAGGTCGGCGTACTCGGTGCCTTCCAGCGCGGCGTTGACGTTGTTGATGTACGTCTGGTGGTGCTTGGTGTGGTGGATCTTCATCGTCTCCGTATCGATGTGCGGTTCCAGCGCATCGTAGGCATACGGCAGCTCGGGGAGGGTGTAAGCCATGGTGGTCTCCTTGATGGCGTGCCCGGAACATCCGGGCGGCCTGCACAGTGTAGGGACGCCGGCCCGGGCAACCAAGGTCCAAGGCCGGCAATGCGGCGTTCCGCCGGGGGAAACGGCGGCGTTCGTGCCGCAATCGTGAAGCCCGTGCTAACGGCGCGTGCAAGCGGGGCGGAAATCCGGCTTTGCCGCGTCGCATACTGCGACGCATGTCGAAACGCCAACGCTCCCCGCTCTCGCGCAGCCTGCCGCTGCTGGTCGCCGCCCTGCTGCTGGTCGGCCTGGCCTGGCTGCAACGCCCTGGTCCATCGGCCACCGCCGCCACTGGCGCCCCGGCCACGCAGACGGAAGCTTCGTCGGCGCCCGGCACCGGCCGGCAGGCAGCCGCATTGCCTTCCTTCCTACCTGCCGAGGCGGGTCCGGTGGTCGAGCGCATCCTCCAGGGCGGACCATTTCCGCATCGCCAGGACGGCAGCGTGTTCGCCAACCGCGAGGGCCGGCTGCCGCAGCGCCCGCGTGGCCACTACCACGAGTACACGGTACCCACGCCGGGGCTTTCGCACCGCGGTGCGCGGCGGATCGTGACCGGGGGCGATCCGCCGGTGGAGTGGTACTACACCGCCGACCACTACGAAAGCTTCCGCGCCTTCCAGGCGCCTGCACGCGGGGTGCGCCAATGAGCCAGTCCGGATTCGACATCGGCCTGGACGACGCCACCCGGGCCGGGGTGTACAAGGTGGAGGCGGCCGACCTGCCGGCGCTGGCCGCGGCCGCGCGCGATGCAGGCCTGCTGCTGCGCCGGGTCGACCTCGAGGGCTGCCGCGACAAGGCCTCGCTGCTGTTGCGGATCGGCACCACGCTGGACTTCCCCGCCGGCTGGGGCCGCAACTGGGATGGCCTGCTCGACGCGCTGCGCGACCTGTCGTGGCTGCCGGCGCCGGGCTACGTGCTGGCGATCGACGGCGTCTCCAGCCTGCAGGCGGCGCGTTCGAAGGACCTGGAAACCCTGGTCGCGGTCCTGGCCGACGCGGCGCAGTGGTGGGCGGAGGACGGCGTGCCGTTCTGGGCGTTCCTGGCCCTGGACAGCACGCCGCGGGCTCAGGGGCGCGCGAGGTAGTCCGCCAGCCCGTCCAGCTGCTGGGCCATCACCCTGTCGACCACCGGGGCGAACTTCGAGAGGTCGTCGGGCGTGTAGCCCCCGGCGCGGTAATGGAGGGTGATGCGGGTGCCCTCGCCCTCGGCGGCAAGCCGCCACTCGAGCGCGCCGTGCAGGCCCATGCCCTGCAGCGGGCCCAGGCCACCGGTCATGCGCAGGGTCGAGCCGGGATCGACGAACACCACCTGCATGTGCGCGGCACCGCGCCCATCCTTGCCGGTCTCGCAGAAGCACCCGCCGGGGCGTGGATCGATCGACAGCACCGAATCCCGGCCCCACCAGCTGTGGTCCTTCGGCCACCAGCGGTCCACGTCTTCGACCAGCGCCTGCCAGGCGCGTGCCGGCGGCACGGCCACGCTGCGGCTGTTCTCGATGGTGAAACCTGCAGGCGACGCATCCCGCACCTCGGCCACGGCCGGCGCGAGTGCCAGCATCGCCAGCCAGGCCAGGCGCCGCACGCGCATGGAGAACCGATCCGTTGCCATTGCCTGCCCCTCCACGGGCAAGGGAACCATCGCGCACGATGGCGCGGACGGCTTCAGCCGTCCAGCTCTGCCCAGCGCGCGTAGGCGGCGTCCAGCTCGGCCTGGGCCTCGGACATGCGCTTGCCGTGCGCGGCCACCGCGCCCGGCTCCTGCTGGTAGAACGCCGGATCGGACATGGCCGCGGCCAGCTCCGCCAGCTCGGCCTCGAGCGCGTCGATCCTCCCCGGCAGCTGCTCCAGTTCACGCGCATCCTTGTAGCTGAGCTTGCGCTTGCCGGCCGGCGCCGCGGCGGCGGGCGCGGCGGGTGCCGCCGGCTGGGCTGCGGGCTTGTCCGCTGCCACGGCCCTGGGTGCGACGGGGGCCGGACGCTGGCGCAGCCAATCGCTGTAGCCGCCGATGTACTCGCCCACCCTGCCTTCGCCCTCCATCACCAGGGTCGAGGTCACCACGTTGTCGAGGAAGTCGCGGTCGTGGCTGACCAGCAGCAGGGTGCCGGGATAGTCGGCCAGCAGTTCCTCCAGCAGCTCCAGGGTTTCCACGTCCAGGTCGTTGGTCGGTTCGTCCATCACCAGCAGGTTGGACGGCTGCGCGAACAGCCGCGCCAGCAGCAGCCGGTTGCGCTCGCCGCCGGACAGGCGGGTGATCGGCGCGCGGGCACGCTCGGGCGAGAACAGGAAGTCCTGCAGGTAGGCCAGCACGTGCTTGCGCGAGCCATTGACCTCGACGAAGTCGCGGCCACCGGCCACGTTCTCCATCGCGTTCCAGTCCTCGCGCAGGGTGGCGCGGTACTGGTCGAAATAGGCCACCTGCAGGTTGGTGCCGAGCTTGACCTCGCCGGACTGCGGCTGCAGTTCGCCCAGCAGTAGCTTGAGCAGGGTGGTCTTGCCGCTGCCGTTCGGGCCGACCAGGCCGATGCGGTCGCCGCGCAGCACGGTGGTGGTGAAGTCGCGCACCATCACCTGCGTGCCATGGGCGAAGCACAGGTCCTTGGCCTCGATCACCTTCTTGCCGGAGGACTCGCCCTGGGCGGCCTCCATGCGCACGTTGCCGGACAGGTCGCGGCGCTGGGCGCGTTCCACGCGCATGGCCTTGAGCCGGCGCACGCGGCCCTCGTCGCGGGTGCGGCGGGCCTTGATGCCCTGGCGGATCCAGGCTTCCTCCTGCGCCAGCAGCTTGTCGAAGCGCGCGTTCTCCTGCGCCTCGGCATTGAGCCGTTCCTCGCGGCGGCGCTCGTAGTTGGCCCAGTCGCCCGGCCAGCTGGTGACCTGGCCGCGGTCGATCTCGACGATGCGGGTGGCCAGCGCGCGCAGGAAGCGGCGGTCGTGGGTGACGAACACCACGCAGCCGCCCCACTCCTTGAGGAAGCCTTCCAGCCAGTCGATGGCCTCGATGTCCAGGTGGTTGGTCGGCTCGTCCAGCAGCAGCACGTCGGGTGCCGAGACCAGCGAGCGCGCCAGCAGCACGCGGCGCTTCATGCCGCCGGACAGGCGCGCGAACACCGCATCGCCATCCAGTTCCAGCCGGCTGAGCACCTCGGCCACGCGCTGGTCCAGGGCCCAGCCGTCGGCGGCATCGATCCTGGCCTGCACCCTCTCCAGCGCCTTCGCATCGAAATGTTCGGCATGGCTGATCTGGTGGAACTGCGCCAGCCAGGTGCCCAGTTCGCCCAGCCCGCCGGCGACCACCTCGAACACGCTGCCCTCGGTTCCACCGGGTACCTCCTGCTCCAGCCGCGCCACGCGCACGCCGGACTGGACCCGCACCTGGCCGTCGTCCGGCTGCAGTTCGCCGGCGATGAGCTTGAGCAGGGTGGATTTGCCGGCGCCGTTGCGGCCGATCAGGGCGATGCGTTCGCCCGGTTCGATCGACAGGTCGGCGTGTTCCAGCAACAACGGGCCGCCGACGCTGTAGTCGACGTTCTGCAGGGTGATCAAGGGCATCCGCGCATTGTACGCGGGGCGGCGCCGGGCCCGGGCCTGGACCGGGCGACGGCGGCCCACACCTGCGACAATGGCGCATGACCGATTTCGTCTCGCTGCCGCTTTCCCCCGCCCTGCTTCCCGGCCTGGATGCACTGGGCTATACCGCCGCCACCCCGATCCAGGCGCAGTCCCTGCCGCCGATCCTCGACGGCCGCGACCTGCTGGCGCAGGCCCCCACCGGCAGCGGCAAGACCGCCGCCTTTGGCCTGGGCCTGCTGCAGCGGCTGGATCCGGCCGAGTCGCGCTGCCAGGCGCTGGTGCTGTGCCCGACCCGCGAACTGGCCGACCAGGTCGGCCGCCAGCTGCGCCGCCTGGCCACCGGCATCCCCAACCTCAAGCTGAGCGTGCTCACCGGCGGCATGGCACTGGAGCCGCAGATCGCCTCGCTTGAGGCGCACGACCCGCAGGTCGTGGTCGGCACCCCTGGCCGCGTGCAGGAGCTGGCCCGCAAGCGCGTGCTGCACCTGGGCGTGGTCCGCACCCTGGTGCTGGACGAGGCCGACCGCATGCTGGACATGGGCTTCGAGGAGCCGGTGCGCGAGATCGCCAACCGCTGCCACGGCCAGCGCCAGACCCTGCTGTTTTCGGCCACCTTCCCCGATTCGATCCGCGAGCTGGCGCGCCAGCTGCTGCGCGATCCGGTCGAGGTCTCGGTGGAAGGCGGCGAATCGGCGCCGGACATCGAGCAGCGCTTCTTCGATGTGGATGCGCAGTTCCGGCAGAAGGCCGTGGCCGGCCTGCTGCTGCGCTATCGCCCCGAGTCGGCGGTGGTGTTCTGCAATACCCGCAAGGACGTGGACGAGGTTGCCGGTTCGCTGCGCCAGTTCGGCTTCTCCGCCCTGGCCCTGCACGGCGACATGGAGCAGCGCGACCGCGACGAGGTGCTGCTGCAGCTGGCCAACCGCAGCTGCAACGTGCTGGTCGCCAGCGACGTGGCCGCGCGCGGCCTGGACGTCGAGGACCTGGCCGCGGTGGTGAACTACGAGCTGCCCACCGACGTGGATGCCTACCGCCACCGCATCGGCCGCACCGGTCGTGCCGGCCGCCGTGGCCTGGCCCTGAGCCTGGTCGCCGGCCGCGAGAACGCGCGAGCCGAGATGATCGCCGCCGCCCAGGACAGCCCGCCGCCGCGCGAGAACGCGCCGCTGGCGACCGGCCGCCCCGCGCAGCCGGCGCAGGCACCGATGACCACCCTGCGCATCGACGGCGGCAAGACCGACAAGCTGCGCCCCGGCGACATCCTCGGCGCCTTGACCGGCGAAGCCGGGCTGCCGGGCCCGGCGATCGGCAAGATCGTGATTGGCGCCACCCGCTCCTACGTCGCGATCGCCAATGCCCAGGTGGGTCGTGCCCTGCAGCGGCTGGAAGCCGGCAAGATCAAGGGCCGGCGCTTCCGGGTGCGCAAGCTCTGACGCCGCAGCCGTAGGCGGACAGGGCCGAAGACCGCATCCCGGGCCCTGCCACGCCGTTCAGGGCGTGGCATTGCACCGGCGCGTGCGCTCCGCATACCAGCCCACGCGCTCCCGCGAATCCCCAATCCCCAATCCCCAATCCCGAATCACCGCCTCAACAGCGCCACCAGCGGCGCATCGGCCTTCCACAGGGCGCGGCCGCCCAGGGCTTCCAGCTCCAGCAGCACCACGCCGCCCACGAGCCGGGCCTGCTGCCGGACCAGCAGCCGCGCTGCCGCCGCCAGGGTGCCACCGGTGGCGAGCACGTCGTCGACCAGCAGCACCCGGGTGCCCGGAGCCACCGCGCCGGCCTGGATCTGCAGGCGATCGCTGCCGTATTCCAGGGAATAGCTTTCCTCGACTACCGGGCCCGGCAGCTTGCCCGGCTTGCGCAGCGGCACGAAGCCCGCGCCCAGCAGCGGCGCCAGCGCGGCGCCGAGGATGAAACCGCGGGCCTCGGCCCCCGCGACCACGTCGATCCCGATGCCACGCCACGGTGCGGCCAGGTCCTCGAGCATGGCGGCGAAGCCCTCCCCGTCGGCCAGCAGCGGGCAGATGTCGCGGAACATGATGCCCGGCGACGGGAAATCGGGGACATCGCGCAGCAGCGAGGCCCAGGCCGGCTGGGCGGCGGCTCCGGCGGCGGTTGCGGTCATGGGGTCTCCGGGTGGTCGCGTTGTGGAAGACGCGAACGTTAGCGCGTCAGGAGCTGCAGGACAGCATCGAGCAGCCGGCCCGGTCGCGAGCCCACCCGGGGCGAAGGCCGGCGTAATGATCGCGCCCGGGCTGGTCCTCGTACGGCCGCCGCATCACCTCGAGCAGGTTCGACAGTGGCGCGAGGTTGCCGGCCTCGGCCTGGTCGATGGCTTCCTGCGCCAGCCAGTTGCGCGGCACGTAGCGCGGATTGGCCAGGCGCATGCGTTCGCGGCGCTGCTCCGCGGTCAGCGGGTCGTCGGCCAGGCGCGCGGCATAGCGCGCCAGCCAGTCACTTAGCGCCGCAGTGGCGGAGGCGAACGCATCGGCGTCGTAGGACACGGCCGCGAACCCGCCGGCATCGTCGGCGGCCGGGTCACCCTCGCCCAGCCTGCGGAAGAAGGCGGTCAGGTCGAACTGCCCGGCCTGCAGCACCGTGCGCAGGTCCTCGAACAGGGCCACGTCATCGGCCCCTGCCCGCGCCAGGCCCAGCTTGCCGGCGACCATTTCGCGCTCGGCCCGGGCCCAGGCGTCGAGGAAGCGCTGCAGCCCGGCCTCCAGCGGCGCGGCCTCGCCGAACAGCGGTGCCAGCGCCTGCGCCAGCCGGGTCAGGTTCCAGTACGCCACCTGCGGCTGGGTGCCATAGCGGTAGCGCCGACCCTGGGCGTCGGTGGTGTTGGGAGTCCAGCCAGGGTCGTAGTCCTCCAGCCAGCCGTAGGGACCGTAGTCGATGGTCAGGCCGAGGATGGACATGTTGTCGGTGTTCATCACCCCGTGGACGAAGCCCACCCGCATCCAGCCGGCCACCATCTCCGCGGTGCGCTCGCACACCTGCGCGAACCATTCGGCATCGCCGGCGGGACCGAGTCCGTGCAGGTCGGGGAAATGATGGCGCTGGACGTGGTCGGTGAGCTGGCGCAGCAGCGCGGTGTCGCCGCGCGACGCCGGCAGCTGCCAGCTGCCGAAGCGCAGGAAGCTCGGCGCCATCCGGCACACCACGGCACCCGGCTCCGGACGCGGGTGGCCGTCGTAGAACATGTCGCGCACCACCTCCTCGCCGGTGCCGACCAGCGACAGCGCCCGGGTGGTGGGAATGCCCAGGTGGTGCATCGCCTCGCTGCACAGGAACTCGCGGATCGAGGAGCGCAGCACCGCGCGGCCATCGGCGAAGCGCGAGTAGGGCGTGCGCCCCGCCCCCTTGAGCTGCAGCTCCCAGCGCCGGCCGTCCGCCGCGATGGCCTCGCCCAGCGAGATCGCGCGCCCGTCGCCCAGCTGCCCGGCCCAGCTGCCGAACTGGTGGCCGCCGTAGTTGGCCGCCCAGGGCTGCATGCCCTCGAGCAGGGCGTTGCCACCGCACACACGCGCGAAGTCCGGATCGGCCACGTCCTCGGCGCCGAGCCCGACCAGGGCCGCGGCTTCGGGCGACCAAGCCAGCAGGCGCGGATCGGCCACCGGGGTGGGATCCACCCGCGACCAGGCCGCGAATACCTCGCGCACCCGCGGTCCGGCCTCGGGATCGCCGGGCAGGTCGCGCAGGAAGCTGTTGTCGAATTCGATCTGCATGCGCCCAGGATGCACCGGCGCGCGTCGCGGCCGGGTCCATCCATCGGTCCAGGGTCAGCCGGTGGCGACCGAGAACGGGCCGCCCTGCTCCAGCGCACGCTGGTAGGCCGGGCGTGCGTGGATGCGCTCGAGGAAGCCGCGCAGGTTCGGATAGCTGTCCAGGCCGGCGCGCGCGGCGGCGGCCTCGATCGGGAAACTCATCTGGATGTCGGCGGCGGTGAAGCGCTCGCCGGCGAACCAGCCGCCACCGTCCAGCGCCTGCTCCATCCAGTCCAGGTGCAGCCTGACCTGCGGCGAGACGAAGGCCGACAGGGTGCGGTCGACCAGGGCACGGGCGATGGGCCGTGCAAAGAACGGCATCGGCGCATTGCGGATCCGGCGCAGGACCAGGGTCAGCAGCATCGGCGGCATCGCCGAGCCCTCGGCGTAGTGCATCCAGTAGCGGTACAGCAGCCGCTCCTCGGAAAGGGTCGGCTCCTGCGGCGGCGAGAAATCGTGGCCGGTGTCGTAGCGCTCGACCAGGTATTCCAGGATCGCGCCGGACTCGGCCAAGGCCTGGCCCTCGTCGACCAGCACCGGGGCCTTGCCCAGCGGATGCACGGCCCGCAGCGCCTCCGGCGCCAGCAGGGTCCTGGGGTCGCGCTTGTGGAGGACCACGCGGTACGGCAGGGCCAGTTCCTCCAGCAGCCAGAGCACGCGCTGGGAGCGGGAGTTCTCAAGGTGGTGGACGGTCAGCATCGTCGGCTCCTCGGGGGGCGGCACATCCTCGCATGGCCCATGTTCGCCATCCGTTGGGCGGCCCTGAAACGGAAAACGCCGGAGGCTTGCGCCCCCGGCGTTCCTGTCTGCTACCCCGGCCAGGCCGGGGCATCAGTCAATTACAGCGCCTGGACCTGGTCGGCCTGCAGGCCCTTCTGGCCCTGCACCACGATGAAGGAGACCTTCTGGCCTTCCTGCAGCGACTTGAAGCCCGAACCCTGGATCGAGCGGAAGTGCACGAACAGGTCGGCGCCGCTCTCCGGGGTGATGAAGCCAAAGCCCTTGGCGTCGTTGAACCACTTGACGGTACCGGTCTGACGATCGGACATGTTTGCTAACTCCTCAACGGATAAATGAAAACCGGTCACGGGACATCCGTGACGGGTACTGGGTTGCAGGTGTTAGGCAAAGCGGAACGATGTAGCGCGATCGTCGGATCGACTGCATCAGGCCACGATTCACGGTGACCCATGCAAACACAGTGAGCGCACCATACCCGCATTCGCCGGGAATAGCGAGCGCCGCCTGTCGGCGCCGTTCAGGCGTCCGTCCGGGCCGGCTGCAGCCCCCAGGCCCCGGCGGCGATCCGGTAGGAGTCCAGGCGGGCCTGGTGGTCGTGGATGTTGGCCACCACGATCAGCTCATTGGGGCGATGGCGCTGGACGAAGCGGGACAGGCCCTCGGCCACTGTGTCGCGGTCGCCGACCACGCTGCAGGCCAGCGCCCGCTCCACCCCGGCCTTCTCCTCCGGCGTCCAGTAGCCCTCCATGTCGTCCACCGGCGGCGGGATCAGCCCGGCCTTGCCGCGCCGCAGGTTCACGAAGGCCTGCTGCGGGGTAGTGAACAGGCGCCGGGCCTCCACGTCGGTTCCGGCCGCAACCACGTTCACCGCCAGCATCACGTACGGCTCGGGGCACTGTTTCGAGGGACGGAAGTGGCGGTGGTAGACCAGCATGGCCTCCTCCATCGCATCCGGCGCGAAGTGCGAGGCGAACGCGTACGGCAGGCCCAGGGCCGCCGCGAGCTGGGCGCCGAACAGGCTGGAGCCCAGGATCCACACCGGCACGTCCAGGCCCGCGCCGGGCACGGCGCGCACCGCCTGCCCCGGCTGTTCGGGGGCGAAAAAGCCCAGCAGCTCCTGCACGTCCTGGGGGAAGCGGTCGGCGGATTCGAAATAGCGACGCAGGGCCTTGGCGGTGGCATGGTCGGTACCCGGGGCCCGGCCGACGCCGAGGTCGATCCGGCCCGGGTGCAGCGCCGCCAGGGTGCCGAACTGCTCGGCCACCTGCAGCGGCGAGTGGTTGGGGAGCATGATCCCACCCGCCCCCAGCCGGATCCGCGAGGTGTGCGCGGCCACGTGCGCGATCAGCACCGCGGTGGCGGCGCTGGCGATGCCGGGCATGTTGTGGTGTTCGGCCAGCCAGAAGCGGCGGTAGCCCAGCGATTCGGCGTGGCGGGCCAGGCCGACCGTGTTGGCCAGCGCGGTGGACACGTGCGAGCCCTCGCAGACCGGGGCCAGGTCCAGGACCGACAGCGGGATGGAGCGCGGATCGAAGGCCATGCTCAACCCTCCGCCAGCTTCACCGCCGGCGCCTCCGGCCGCGGCGGTGCCGCGGACAGGGTGGCCACGCCATGGCCCTGCTCGGCCAGGTATTCCAGCCACTTGCCGAGGAAGGTGTTCATCCGCAGGCGGTGGCCGACCACTTCCGCCGGCGGCGGATACATGCCGATCGTGTCCTGCCAGCGCCGGCCCACGTAGCAGTGGGTGGTCTCGACCTGGCGGGCGTCGTTGTACAGGCGCAGGTAGGCGGAAGGATCGGGCTCGCCGGTGACCGGATCGCACATGTCGTAGGTCAGGCGCAGCTCCACCGTGTAGGCGTGGCGCTCGAGCACGTCCAGGCGCACGTCCAGCCCGTCGCCGAGCGAGGAGATGTAGCTGCCGCGGGCCAGCCCGGCCGGCGCGAACAGCCGGGTCAGGCGGGCGTGGTTCTCCGCGTACAGGCCCATCAGCCAGCTGAAGCGGCCGATCCTGGGAATGCGCGCGGCGATGGGGAGGGTCTGCTGCTGCATGCGTCCGATGCTACACGGCATCGCGCGCACGCGGCAGCGTTGAAATCAGGCCCTGCCGACCCCATGAATCGGCGGCCTCAGAACATCTCCCGCTGCAGGCCGAAGGTGGCCAGCACCTTGCTGGAGATCTCCTCGATCGAGGTATGCGTGGTGCTCAGCGTCGGGATGCGCTCGCGCGCGAACAGCGCCTCGGCCGCCTGCACCTCGCGGCGGCAGGTTTCCAGCCGCGAATAGTTCGAATCCGGCCGCCGTTCCTGGCGGATCTGCTGCAGCCGCTCCGGGTCGATGGTCAGGCCGAACAGCTTGCGCCGGAACGGCTTCAGCCGCGGCGGCAGCTGGTCGTGGTCGAGGTCGCCATCGGTGAGCGGATAGTTCGCCGCCTTCACTCCGTAGTGCAGGGCCAGGTAGACGCAGGTCGGGGTCTTGCCCGCGCGCGATACACCCACGAGCACGACATCGGCCTCGTTGTAGTCCAGCGCGACGCCATCGTCATGCGCAAGGGCGTAATTCATCGCCTCGATGCGGCGGTGGTAGCTGTCGAAGTCGACGATGCCGTGCGCGCGACCCACCCTCGCCTGCCTGGGCTGGTTGAGCTCGCGCTCCAGCGGTCCGATGAACGGAGCGAACACATCCAGCATCAGCGCGCCGCTTTCGGCGATGACGGTGCTCATCTGCGGATCGACGCAGGAGTTCACCACGATCGGGCGCACGCCATACCGTTCGCCTGCTTCGCGTATGCGCAGGACGGTCTCGCGCGCCTTGTCCATGTCGTCGACGAAGGCGATGCGATCGGTGAGGAACTGGAAGCCGCTGAACTGCGTGAGCAGGCTGTGGCCGATGGTCTCCGCCGTGATACCGGTACCATCCGATACGTAGAAAACAGGGCGTATTGCATTCATGCCTGCGGCGTCTCCAGGATTCGTATTGAGTGACATGATCAACATTGATATGCCCATATTCGCAGCGGCATCATAACGGCCCCACATACCTCGGGACACGGCCATTGCCCGGCCGGGCGTGGCTCCACGGAGCATCGCACTTGAACCAGAACATCCTGTGGTTGCATGAGTTGCGCCTCGCCGACCTGGCACGCGTAGGCGGCAAGAATTCCTCCCTCGGCGAGATGATCGGGCACCTGTCCGGCCTCGGCGTCTCGGTGCCCGGTGGCTTCGCCACCACCGCCGAGGCATTCAAGGATTTCATCGCGCACAACGATCTGCACCAGCGCATCTACGACCGGCTCGCGCAGCTGGACGTGGAGGACGTCAACGCGCTGACCGCCGCTGGCCGCGAGATCCGCCAGTGGGTGATCGACGCCCCGCTGCAGCCAGCGCTGGACGCGGACATCCGCACCGCCTACGCGAGGCTGTGCAGCGAGAATGGCGGCGGCGACATCGCCGTCGCGGTGCGTTCCTCCGCCACCGCCGAGGACCTGCCCGACGCTTCTTTCGCCGGCCAGCAGGAAACCTTCCTCAACGTGACCGGTGCCGACGACGTCGTGCACAAGGTCAAGGAAGTGTTCGCCTCGCTGTACAACGACCGCGCGATCGCCTACCGCGTGCACCACGGCTTCAAGCACGAGGACGTGTTCCTGTCGGCGGGCGTGCAGCTGATGGTGCGTTCGGATGTCGGCGCCTCCGGCGTGCTGTTCACCCTGGACACCGAGTCCGGCTTCCGCGACGTGGTGTTCGTCACCGCCAGCTACGGCCTGGGCGAGATGGTCGTGCAGGGCGCGGTGAACCCGGACGAGTTCTACGTCTACAAGCCCACGCTGAAGCAGGGCAAGCCGGCGATCCTGCGCCGCGCCCTGGGCAGCAAGGCGATCCGCATGGTGTATTCGGACAAGCCCGGCGAGCGCGTGCGCACCGAGGACACGCCTGCGGAACTGCGCAGCCGCTTCTCGCTGTCCGACGAGGACGTGCAGGAGCTGTCCCGCCAGGCACTGACCATCGAGGAACACTACGGCCGCCCGATGGATATCGAGTGGGCCAAGGACGGCGTGACCGGCAAGCTGTTCATCGTGCAGGCACGCCCCGAGACGGTGAAGTCGCGCGGCCACGCCACCCAGATCGAGCGCTTCACCCTGGGCCAGCGCGGCGAAGTGATCGCCGAGGGCCGTGCCATCGGCCAGAAGATCGGCGCCGGTATTGCCCGCGTCGTGCGCTCGCTCGAGGACATGGAGCGCGTGCAGCCCGGCGATGTGCTGGTCGCCGACATGACCGACCCGGACTGGGAGCCGGTGATGAAGCGCGCCAGCGCGATCGTCACCAACCGCGGTGGCCGCACTTGCCACGCGGCGATCATCGCCCGCGAGCTGGGCGTGCCGGCCGTGGTCGGCACCGGCAACGCGCTGGAGCTGATCAAGGACGGCCAGGAAGTCACCGTCAGCTGCGCCGAGGGCGACACCGGCTACATCTACGAAGGCGCCCTGCCCTTCGAGCGCACCACGACCGATCTCGGCAACATGCCGCCGGCGCCGCTGAAGATCATGATGAACGTCGCAAACCCGGAGCGCGCGTTCGACTTCGGCCAGCTGCCCAATGCCGGCATCGGCCTGGCGCGCCTGGAGATGATCATCGCCAGCCACATCGGCGTGCATCCCAAGGCCCTGCTCGATTACGCCAGGCAGGACGCCGAGACGAAGAAGAAGATCGACGCCAAGATCGCCGGCTACGCTGATCCGGTCAGCTTCTACGTCGACCGCCTGGCCGAGGGCATCGCCACCCTCACCGCCTCGGTCGCGCCGAACCCGGTGATCGTGCGCCTGTCGGACTTCAAGTCCAACGAGTACGCCAACCTGATCGGCGGCCACCGCTACGAGCCTGAGGAAGAGAACCCGATGATCGGCTTCCGCGGCGCCAGCCGCTACGTCGATCCGTCCTTCGCCGACGCCTTCGCGCTGGAGTGCAAGGCGGTGCTGCGCGTGCGCAACGAGATGGGCCTGGACAACCTCTGGGTCATGATCCCGTTCGTGCGCACCCTGGAGGAAGGCCGCAAGGTGGTCGAGGTGCTCGCCGCCAACGGCCTGCGCCAGGGCGAGAACGGCCTGAAGATCATCATGATGTGCGAGGTCCCGTCCAATGCGCTGCTGGCGGACGAGTTCCTCGAGATCTTCGACGGTTTCTCCATCGGCTCCAACGACCTGACCCAGCTGTCGCTGGGCCTGGACCGCGATTCGTCGATCGTCGCCCACCTGTTCGACGAACGGAACCCGGCGGTCAAGAAGCTGCTGTCGATGGCGATCAAGGCTGCGCGCGCCAAGGGCAAGTACGTCGGCATCTGCGGCCAGGGTCCCTCGGACCACCCGGACCTGGCCCAGTGGCTGATGGAGGAAGGCATCGAGTCGGTGTCGCTCAACCCCGACACCGTGGTCGATACCTGGCTGCGCCTGGCCAAGAGCCGCGCCGGCTGACCAGGGCGGCCCACACGGGCTGCCTGCGCCGTAACGAAGGCCATGCCGGTACACCGGCATGGCCTTTTCTTGTTCCGGCATCCGCCGTCGATCAAGCGCCCGCAAGCATCCGCATTGCACGGAACGCGGTCGTCGGGGAAGCCGCGTCAGCGTCAGTCATGCACCCGGAACGAAGCGCTCCTGAAAGCGCGCGCAGGGACTACCGGTCCGTCTGGCAGGGCAGCGAGTCCAGCTGGCCAGCGGCGGGTTCGCCAGATGGAATTGCCCGATGGCCCTCGCCCCGTGGCCAGGACAGATGCGGGCGCTCAGTAACGTAGGGCCGGCGACCAGCCCCGTAGCTTCAGCCTCCGGACAGGCCGGAGAACCTGCCGAGGAAGCCGCGGTAATGGCGCAGTTCGGCGATCGAGTCGTGCACGTCGCTCAGCGCGGTGTGCGCGGCCTGCTTGCCGACGCCGGCCAGCGCGTCCGGGCACCAGCGCCGGGCCAGCTCCTTGAGCGTGCTGACATCGAGGTTGCGGTAGTGGAAGTACTGCTCCAGCCGCGGCATCAGCCGGTGCAGGAAACGGCGGTCCTGGCAGATCGAGTTGCCACACATCGGCGAGGCCTTGGCCGGCACCCACTCATTGAGGAAGGCCACGGTGCGTGCCTCGGCCTGGGCCAGGGTCACGTCGCTGTCGAGCACCCGCTGCCACAGGCCGGAGCGGCCGTGCTGGTTGCGGTTCCAGTCGTCCATCGCCTCCAGCACCTGCAACGGATGCGAAATCGCCAGTTCCGGGCCTTCGGCAAGCACGTTGAGCTGGGCATCGGTCACCACCGTGGCGATTTCCAGGATCGAATCACGGTCCGTATCCAGGCCGGTCATCTCAAGGTCGATCCAGATCAGGCGGTCCATTCCCGAGGCGATGGCCATGCGCTGCGCAGCTCCGTTGGCGGGGCCGCGCTTGCGGGCGCGGCGGGGACTGGCATGATACCGCAGTCCCCACGCCCGCCTGGCCCATGCAAGAGTCGAGCACCCACGCGATCCTGGCCGCGATGCTGGCGCCGGCCTTCTTCCTGACCGCAACCGCCTCGCTGCTGCTGTCGGCCAACAACCGCCTGGCCCGGATCATCGACCGCGCGCGCACCCTGCTGCGGGAACTGGTGGACGTGCACGACGAGCGCGAGCGGGCGCTGTACGAGAAGCGCATCGCCCTGCAGCGGCTGCGCAGCCTGCTGATGCTGCGCGCCGGGCAGCTGCTCTACATCGCGATCACCTGCTTCGTCGGCACCAGCCTGGCGGTGGCCGTGGACGCGTTCGCCGGCCACCGCTTCGGCGCGCTGCCGATCTGGCTGGCCTCCGGCGGCGTGCTGTCGATGTTCGCGGCGAGTTTCCTGCTGGCACGCGAGTCCACCCTGGCGGTGACCGCGATCAACGAGGAAATGGACCACCGCCCGATCCGGCCGCAACCGCCGCAGGCCTGAACCGCCGCGCCGCCGCTCAGACCAGCGGCTTGCCGCGCTTGGCGCGGAAATAGTTGGTCAGGCGCCGCCCGGCCTCTTCGCCCAGCACCCCGCCCTGCACCTGCACGCGGTGGTTGTGGCGCGGGTCGCCGATCACGTCGAACACGCTGCCGCAGGCGCCGGTCTTGGGATCGGCCGCGCCGTAGACCACGCGCGCAATGCGGGCATGGACCAGGGCCATGGCGCACATCGCGCATGGTTCCAGGGTCACGTACAGGGTCGCGCCGACGAGGCGGTGGTTGGACAGCGCCTGTCCGGCCTGGCGCATGGCCATGATCTCGGCGTGCGCGCTGGGATCATGGTCGAGGATGTTGCGGTTCCAGCCCTCGCCGATCACCTCGCCCGCGGCGGAGACCACCACCGCGCCGACCGGGATCTCGTCGAACTCCTTTTCGGCGCGTTCGGCCAGGTCCAGCGCGTGGCACATATGGCGCTCGTCGATGGCCCGATCGACCGCGGTGACACGCATCGGCTCGCGTGCATCCAGCAGTTTCCACATGATCCGGGTCGCGCCCAGGCCGCCCAGCGGCTTGTACGCGTACTCGGGGATGTCGCCGGTGGTGTGGTAGCCGAGGCGGCGGTAGAACGACGTCGCGCCCTCGACCAGCGAGGCATCCAGGGTCAGCAGGCGCCGCCCGCGTTCGCGCGCGACCTGCTCGAGCGCCCGCACCAGGATCGCACCCACACCGGCGCCGCGTGCCGCCGGGGCGGTCATCACCTTGGTCAGTTCGGCACGGTGCGGCTGGCTGGGCGCCTGGACCAGGGCCAGCGAACCGGTGGCCAGCAGCTCGCCATCTCGCCAGGCGCAAAGCACCACGCGCCTGCCTTGCCCGGCCTCTTCCAGCGCAGCGGTCCAGAACGCTCGCGCCTGCTCCATCGGCAGCGGATGCATGAAGCCGACCGAACCATTGCTGGCGACGGTCTCCACCAGCAGCGCCGACAGGGCATCGATATCGGCCGCGGTGGCCGGCACGATGCGCAGCTGGGCGGATGCCTGGTTGTCCTCCATGGCCACGGGCGTCGGGCCCGTGGAGGTCTGCTTTGCCACTGCGCGTGTTCCGGGAACAGGAACGCGCATTTTACGCCTGCCGCCGGGCTGGACGGCTGCGGAGCGCCCGCCGCTTACCGGGCCGGGCTGAGCATCAGGCCATAGCGCCGGCCCGCTTCGCGCGGCAGGTAGAACTCGGTGCCACCAGAACGCGGCAGGCGCACGATGGCTTGGCGCGTGGCATCGACGATCACCAGCGAGCGGTCGCGTTCGTCGACGAACCAGGCATGCATGTCTCCGGCCAGGTCGAGCTGCTCCACGCAGGCCTGGTCGACTTCACGCGCATGGCCTCCCAGTACCGGCGTCTCCTTGAGTTCGATCGGGCACACCGTGCCGCCCTCCGTGTCCTCCCACAGCGACCAGGAACCCGCCAGGCCGGCGATGGTTGGATCGGGCTCGTCGGCGATGCCATCGTCCGCGGCCCCATCCACGGGAGCCTGCTGGTCCGCGACCTGGTCGTCCGACGACAGGGCCTCTTCCACCAGTGCAGGCGGGTTGACGGCAGTTGTCTCCGCCCCCTCTCCTGGCGATCGCGAACACGCCACCAGCGACACCAGGACGGCGATAAGGCATGAAGCGAGCGCAGCTCTACGCATTCGGCACCTTGCAGGCCTGTGGGACCCGACGCCAGCGTGCCTCCGGTGCCGGCAGGCTGTCCAGTACGGGCTCGGCGGATACCCCGCCTGGCTCAGCGCAGCAGGGCCAGCAGCGCTTCGGCGGTTGGCGCGGACGAGGCCGGGTTCTGGCCGGTCACCAGCAGGCCGTCGGTCACGACGTAGGGCTGGAAGTCGCCCGCCCTGGAGTACTCGCCGCCGTGGTCGCGGAGCATGGCCTCGACCGAGAACGGAACCACCTCGGCCAGGCCCACCGCGGCCTCCTCGCTGTCGCTGAAGCCGGTGACCTTGCGGCCCTGCACCAGCGGCGCGCCATCAGGGCGGTGGGCATGTCGCAGCGCGGCCGGGTCGTGGCAGACCAGGCCCAGCGGCTTGCCGCTGGCGGCCGCACGTTCGAGCAGGGCCCGCGACTGCCGGTCCTCGGCCAGGTCCCACAACGGACCGTGGCCGCCGGGATAGAAGATCGCGTCGAAATCATCCGTAGACACCTCGGCCAGCCTGCGGGTATCCGCCAGCGCAGCCATCGCCGCGGCGTCATCCTTGAAGCGGCGGGTGTCGTCGGTCCGGGATTCCGGCGCGTCGCTGCGCGGGTCCAGCGGAGCCGCACCGCCGCGCGGCGTGGCCAGCACCACCTCGGCGCCGGCGTCGCGGAAGCGCCAGTACGGCGCGGCCAGTTCCTCCAGCCAGAAGCCGGTCTTCTCGCCGGTATCGCCGAGGCGGTCGTGCGAGGTCAGTACCACGAGGATCCTCATGTCCCTGCTCGTTCCCGGAAGATGCCGCCGCGCTTACCAGCGCTGGTGCACGTACGGCTTGATGTCCTGCTCGTAGATGCGCGCGACCTCGCCCATGGCCTCGTCGGACAGCGCCGGCAGGTCGGCGGCGGCGATATTGGCCAGGGCCTGCTGCGGGTTCTTCGCGCCGGGGATGACCACGCTCACCGCCTCGTGCATCAGGATCCAGCGCAGCGCGAGCTGCGCCAGGGTCGCGCCTTCCGGCACCAGCGGACGCAGCTTCTCCACCGCTGCCAGGCCGACCTCGTAGGGCACGCCGGAGAAGGTCTCGCCGACGTCGAAGGCCTCGCCGTTGCGGTTGAAGTTGCGGTGGTCGCTTTCCTCGAAGCGGGTATCCGGGCGGAACTTGCCGCTGAGCATGCCGCTGGCCAGCGGTACGCGCGCGATCACCGCCACGCCGCGGCGCTGGGCCTCGGCGAAGAACAGCTGCGCCGGGCGCAGGCGGAACATGTTGAAGATGATCTGCACGCTGGCGACGTTCGGGTACTCGATCGCCTTGAGGGCTTCCTCGACGCGCTCGACGCTCACGCCGTAGCGCGCGATCGCGCCGCGCTCGACCAGCCGCTCCAGGTGTTCGAACAGCTCCGGGTGGTAGTAGGCGTCGGTCGGGGGGCAATGCAGCTGCAGCAGGTCGAGGGTCTCGACCTCCAGGTTGCGGCGGCTGCGGTCGATCCACTCCTGCAGGTTCTGCGCGGTGTAGCCGGCCACCTCCTGCCTGGGCAGGCGACGCCCGGCCTTGGTCGCCACGAACGGGCGCTTGCCGCCACGCTCCTTGAGCACGCGCGCGATCAGGCGCTCGGAATGGCCGTCGCCGTAGACGTCGGCGGTGTCGATGAAATCCAGGCCGGCATCCAGCGCCGCGTGCAGCGCGGCGACCGACTCGCCGTCGTCGACCGTGCCCCAGGCCGCGCCGATGGCCCAGGCGCCGAAGCCGATCTCGCCGACTGTGTGGCCGGTACGGCCGAAAGCTCTGGAACGCATGCATGGACTCCTGGAACGGGCCGGGCTGGCAGGCAGCGTGGCCGGGAAAAGGACCGCGGCGCGGTGGCGCCGGACGAACATCGAATCATAGCGGCCACATGCGAATGGGCACGCAGGAGACGGCCTGGTACGGGCGCTCGCCTACGCCGCGATCCGGGAGATGCGCCGGCGCCCGGCGCTCTCCCTACCCCGCTCCAGATCGAAGAGGAACGGTGCTCCGGCCCCACCCAACACCGGAGCGCGTCGCTTGTCCGGACTAGGCTCCGCGCCAATCACGAATCACGAATCACCAATCACGAATCACCAATCACGAATCACCAATCACCAATCACCAATCACCAATCACCCTCAGGCCTTGCGCAGGAACTGGGTCTTGAGCACCAGCCCCTTGATCTTCTCGGAGTTGCCTTCGATGTGCTCCGGATCGCCTTCGACCAGGCGGATGTTGCGGATCACCGTGCCCTGCTTGAGCGGGATCGAAGAGCCCTTGACCTTTAGGTCCTTGATCACGACGACCGTGTCGCCGGCGGCCAGCACGTTGCCGTTGCTGTCGCGCACCGCGGCGTCTGCGTCGGCCTCGGCGCCCTCCTCCGCGGTCCACTCATGGCCGCAGTCCGGGCAGATCCACAGCGCGCCGTCGGCGTAGGTGTTGTCCAGCCCGCACTGGGGGCAGGAAGGAATGGCGGCCATTGCATCCTCTTGGGCAGGAAAGAACGGCCGCCATTGTATCGGGCTAGCGCGGCTCCACCGGAGCCGGCAGGTCCGCGGGACGCGCGCAACCAGCGACCGCGGCCTGCCCATCCACCGACAGCGAGGCCTGCAGCGGGAACCACGCGCCCGACATGCTGTCCTGGCAGGGATCGGCCGCGACCCGCAGCACGAGCTCGCCCTGCGCATCGCGTGCGACGATGCGCTGCACGCCAGGCACCAGGGAATCCTCGCGCACGACCAGCGGCAGTCGCCGCGGCGTTTCCAGCGCGGGACCCGACAGTTGCACCACCGCACCCTCGACCTTCGCCTGCCAGAACGGCTCGTTGGTCGAGGCCACGAGGGTGGAGGGAATCCGCCGCGCCTCGCCGCCATGCGCACCCGGCTCGAACACCAGTTCATCCACCGGATATCCCATGGCCTGCGCACGTTCGACCAGGCTGGCCAGCAGGGTGCGGTCCATGTGCGGCTGGCGCGCGAGGACCCAGAGATGGTCCTGGTCCGGAGCCCCGACCAGCGCCCACTGGTAGGACGGGTCCACCGCCAGCACCCAGCGCCGGCTCCAGCCCATCGGTATCCATGCACGCCAGCGCGGTGCGGAGCGCACCTGCAGCGAGCCCGGTGCACCAGGCACGGAGACGGCGTCGGCGGTTTCCTCCAGCAGTTTGCCGTCGCTGTCGACGCAGGAGCGTCGCAGCTCGAAGCCCTCTTCAACGCGCGCCAGGGAGACCCGGCTATCGCGCACGCACTTGCGCTGCAAATCCACCGGCAGCCAGGCCACGTGGTGCCATTGGCCGGCGAACCGCCCCAGGTCCATGACCGGCAACGGAAGATGGTTTGCCTGGGCACGCTCGCGCGCGCCCACCGAGAGGGGAACCAGGAGCAGAAAAAGCCAGGCGGCCCGGGCAACAATCGCGGTCGTCGTCATGTCGCCGCCGACATTAGCACCAGCCAAGCGCGACCGCTCAGGTGATCTTCTTGAAGACGGTAACACCGAGGACGAACAGCACCACGGCGATCAGCAGGGCGACGATGAACAGGAACTTGGCGATACCCATCGACACGCCGGCCACGCCGGTCAGTCCGAGGGCGCCGGCGACAAGCCCGATGACGAGGAAGATGATGGCCCACTTGATCATTGCCCTGCTCCAGTCCGTTGTGTTGGGCGGCGACCTTACGCAGGGCGGCGTGGCACGGCCGTGAACAGGCCGCGCCGCGCGCAAGTGGGCCTGCCGGCTCAGCCAGCCCCGCCGCGGGCGTGCCAGGCGCGCAGCAGTTCGGCCTCGCGGGCGCGGTCGATACCGGCGCGCAGGGCGGACTGGCGCTCGGCGGGCAGCGAGCCGAACCAGGCCAGCAGGTCGGCGACCGTGGTGGCCAGGGGACGGAAGCTCAGGCCGGCCGCCAATGCGCGCGCATTGCTGACCTGGCCGTAGCCGGCATACGGCCCGCGGTTGCGCGGCACCCAGATCGGCAGGTCCACCTTCTGCGCCTCGAGGAAGGCCGGGTCCACGTGGGTCAGGGTGAGCGCGGTCGAGGTCACCGCCTGGCATCCATGCAGCAGCGCGTCCATGGTCAGCGGGTATGCCGGCCCGACCGCATTGAAGGTGCCGGTTGTGCCCTGTTCGGCCAGGCGAATCATCCACTCGCCGAGGTCACGGCCGTCGATCACCTGGATCGGGTCCAGGCCGTCGCCCGGCACAAGGATCTCGCCGCCCTGTGCCACCCGGTGCGGCCAGTAGGTGAAGCGGTCGGTCTCGTCGCGCGGGCCGACGATGTAGCCGGGGCGGACGATGGTGGTGCGCTCGCCGAACTGGCGACGCGCCTCGACCTCGCTCAGCGCCTTGAGCGGGCCGTACAGGTTCTCCATGTCCGCGATCAGGGTCTGGCGGGTCTCGGCCATGGCGTCGCGGCCGCGGTAAGGGGCCAGCGGGGCGTCCTCGTCGATCCCGGCCCGGCTGCCGTCGGCGTAGACCGAGATGGTCGAGATGAAGAGGTAGTGGCCGACATTACCGCGCAGCACCCTGCCGGCGTCGCGGACCCACGATGGCAGGCTGGTCGGGTTGTCGATGCACACGTCCCAGCGGCGTCCGCGCAAGGCCTCCAGGTCGCCGGTCTCGCGGTCGCCATGCAGCTGCTCGACCTCGCCCGGCCATTCCGGCGACGGCCGCCTGCCGCGGTTGAACAGGGTCACCCGATGCCCGCGGGCCAACGCATAGGCGACCTGGAACGGGCCGGTGAAGCCGGTGCCGCCAAGGATCAGGATGTCCAGCGGCCGCTTTGCCCGCTCCACCGGCACCGCGGATGGCTTCTGCGCCCCTGCGGGACTGGCGAAGCCCGGCAGGGCGGTTGCGGCGGCGGCAAGCGCGCCAAGCCTGAACAGGTCGCGGCGGGTGGTGTCCATGGGCTCTCCGGCAGCTATGGAAAGCGCATGGATACCACCGTCCACGCGCATGCGCCCATGCGGAAAGTTGGCATGACCTCCAGGCCAGTCCGCCGTGGCCTGGCGCAAAAAAATGGCCCGCCGGGAAGGGCGGGCCAAGTGGTGCTGGGAGGTTTTACGCGTGGATCAGAACTTGTAGCTCAGGCCCACCAGCCAGGTGCTGCCCCACTCGACGGTCTCGAGCGGACGGTCCTTGGTGCCGGCGTAGGTGCGGTAACGCGAGTTGTTGAGGTTGCTGCCCTGCAGGTACAGGCTCAGGCCCTCCATCGCGCTGCCGTAGCCGAAGCTGTAGGCCACCTGGGCGTCGATCGTGTCCTCGCCCTCGACGTAGCGCAGGGTGCGGGCGCCGTCGAAGTTGCCGATCTCGCCGATGAAGTCCGAACGCTTGCGCTGGTTCACGCGCACTTCGAAGCCATTGTTCTCGTAGTAGGCGGTGAAGTTGTAGACGCGCTTGGACAGGCCCGGCAGCATGATCGGGTCCGAGCCCACCGACGACACGGTGCCCGGATCCGGCGGGATGACGATGCTGCTGTCGTTGAAGCCGGCGCTGGCCACGACGCCGAAGCCGCGCAGGGCGTCGGAGAACAGGTCCAGCGGCAGCGAGGCGGTCAGCTCGGCGCCACGCAGGGTGCCGCCCTCGCCGTTGAACGGCGCGGTGTAGTTGCCGGTGTTCTGCACGACCACGCCCGGCGGCAGGGTGTCGCCGTTGGCGTCGAGCCAGGACTGGACCTGCGGGGTGAAGTCATAGTCGCTGCGCAGCTGGCTGTAGATGTAGGTGCGCAGGTCCTTGTAGAACACCGACGCCGCGATGTACGCCTTGTTGCCGAAGTACTTTTCCCACGACAGGTCGATCGCGTTGGCGGTCCACGGATCCAGCTCCGGGTTGCCGCCGCCGGCGCCCGGCTTGCCGGTGCTGGTGTCGACGCCGAAGTCCATCGAGGCGCGCATCTCGTCGACGCGCGGGCGCGCGACCTGGCGGGCCAGGGCGAAGCGCAGGGTGTTCTCGGCCGGCAGCTCGAAGGCCAGGTTCAGGCTCGGCAGGAAGTCGGTGTAGCTCTTGCCCTTGCTGATCGGCAGCACCTGGCTACCCACCGGCTGCGAGGCGTCCCAGTAGTTCGAGTCGGAGGACTGGTCGACGTGCTGGGCCTGGAAGCCGATGTTGCCGCGGACCGGCACCGAGCCGAGCTGGGTGTCGATGTTGGCGCGCACGAAGGTGGTGACGATCTCCTCGTCCACGCTCCACTGCTTCGGGATCAGGTAGTCGAGGTCATCGACCGGCGCGAACACCATGTAGCGCTTGACCGCTTCCGGCACGTTCCAGGCCGGGATCAGGCCTGCGCCGGCGAAGCCGAGGTTGACCGGCTTGTACTGCAGGTCGGCGGCGATGCTGGTCTCGCCCTGGGCGCCCAGGTTGATGTTGCCTTCGGCCTGGTGCTTGCTCTTGCTGCGGTCGGCGTAGTTCACGCCCAGGTCGATGTCCGACAGCCAGGACAGCGCCTGCGGCGCGTTGAAGTTGGCGACCACGCGGAAGCCGCGCAGCTCGTCCTCGACCTGCGGGACCTTGCCGTAGCCGGAGCCGTAGATGGTGTTGGTGAGGTACAGCGAGGCCGGGTTGGAGTAGTCCAGGCCCGGGGTCATCTGCGGGAAGCCATTGCCGCTGAAGTCCAGGGTGACCGAATCCAGCATCGGCGACGGCAGGCGCTGCAGGTTGTTCTCGAGGTTGGTCTCCTCGCGCTCGGCCTTCGACCAGCTCATGTCGACCATCAGGCGCCAGCTCTCGAACGACAGCTCGTTCTTCCAGCCGAAGGCCTTGATGCTGTCCTCGCGCTCGTTGTACATGCCGCGCACCAGCGGGTACACGTTGCGGGCGATGCCACCGGTGAAGCTGCCGTTGCCGTTGACCACGGCGTTGTCGACCTGCAGGCGGTCGAAGCCACCGTTGAAGTCGCCCAGGTGGATTTCCAGCTGGTTGGCGGTGTCGTGCTCCTCGGCGTCGGTGTAGAACGCGTCGAAGGTGCTGGTCCAGGTGTTGTTCGGGCGGTACTGGATGGTCGCCATCAGGCCGTCGCGCTCGGCCTTGCCGGTGCGACGCAGGGCCTTGATGCCGTCGGAGTAGAAGGTGCCCGGCTCGACGCCCGGACGCCAGCCTTCGCCGATCGCCTGCCACGGCTCGTACAGGCCGACCTGGTTCTCCTGCTTGGACATCTCCGAGTGGGCGAAGCCGATGGCCACGCCCAGGGTGCCGTCGGCGAACTTGTCGACGTAGCTGAAGCTGATGCGGTTGCCGTACGGATCCTCGCCGGCGGCTTCGCCCAACGAGTTCTTCTGGTAGCGGCCGCTGATTGAGAACACGCGCTCGCCGAAGCTCAGCGGACGCACGGTCTGCATGTCGATGGTGCCCGACAGGCCCTGGCCGACGAGGCCGGCATCCGGGGTCTTGTACACGGTCACGCCGCTGATCAGCTCGGACGGGTACTGGTCGAATTCGACGCTGCGGTTGTCGCCGGTGCTGACCATCTCGCGGCCGTTGAGCAGCGTGGTGGCGAAGTCGGGCGACAGGCCGCGGACGGAGATGACCTGGGCGCGGCCGGCCACGCGCTGGGCGGCCAGGCCCGGCAGGCGGGCGATCGACTCGGCGATGCTCACGTCGGGCAGCTTGCCGATGTCCTCGGCCGAGATCGCCTCGACGATGGAGGTGGAGTCACGCTTGACCGAGATCGCGCTCTCGATGCCGCGGCGGATGCCGGTGACGGTGACGGTGTCGAGCTCGGTGGCGTCGGCGGCTTCGCCGGCCGTGGCCTGGGTGTTCTGGGCGTGGGCGCTGGTCGCGGCAAGAACGATGGCGGAAGCCAGCGCCGCGCTGAGCAGGTTGCGCTTAAGGTACATGTTCCCCTCTCCAAGGACGTTGTGTTCGGGGGCGGGGTACGTCGCTGCGCGATCGCCCTGCCCTGCACGGGCACCGTGTACAGGCCCGGTGCGTGGCGGCAATGGTAGTGGCGGGTTCAACGTAGGGAAGCTTTGTGCATACGTATTCATTGCCTTCCGGGCCGGTTTTTCCGCTTTTCCGCGCAGCGGCGATCGCGATTCCGCGACGACAGCGCTGGACATTTTCCGCGCGCTTGTATGCAGCCTCCTCTGCAGGCACGCGCATTCGACGTCGCGGATTGCAGTCGCGCGCGATGCGCGTGCACCCAGCGGTCGCACAGCGGCGGCCGGCTCCGCGCGATCCTGCAGCCAGGCAAGCAGGCTGGCGGATGCGTTCGAGCCGTCGACGCGGGAGGGCTGCGCATGGTCGACAGCCGGTGCGCATCCGCCGGCCCACGACCCTCCACGCAGCACCGGTCGAGCGATGCTGCACATGCACATATAAATGAGGGCGACTGCGTGACTGGTGGCCGCGCCCTGCCTTGGCCAGCAGGCGGGGCGTCGCCCCGCACGGGTGTCAGGCTGCGTCGGTCACGGCTTCCGCCGCCGGCGCCTGCATGGCATCGACCGCGCTGTCGCTGGCCGCTTCCAGCAGCCCATCGAAGATGGTGGCCACGTCGGCCACGCCGGTCAGTGCCGGCAGCTCCCACGCCTGGGCAACGCCGCGGCCGATCCGCCGCGCCCAGCGCTGCAGCAGTTCGCCGGTGGCATGGGCATCCGGGGCCGCGCAGCGCAGCCGGGCGCAGGCATCGCGCAGCGCCTGCACCACCATGATCGCGCCCAGGCCCTGCATCAGCGCCAGCATCTGCGCCGCGAACACGGCATCGCGGCCACGCCCGGACGCGTTGCGCGCGACCAGTGCCGCGGCCAGTTCGGTGTGCTCCCACACCCGCTCCGGCAGGGTGCCGGTCGCGCCGCCTTCCAATCGCATCACCGGCTGCATCAGCGCCACCGCCACCAGCTGGCGCAGTCCCTCGGTGCCGACCAGCGCGACCGCGCGGTCCAGGCTTTCCACGGTGGACGAGTGCACCTTGTACATCGGGCTGTTGGCCAGGCGCAGCAGGTTTGCCGCCAGCGCCGGATCGCGGGCGATCACCTCGGCGATCTGGCGGCCGGAGGCGCGGTCGTCGTTGAGCATGCCCAGCAACTGCGGGAGCAACTGCGGACGCCGCGGCAGCCGCACCTTGTCGTGCACCAGCTGCAGCAGCGCGGCCTCGACCTCCGGCAGCAGGCGCGGATCGACTCCAGTCTCCGCCTCCAGCGGCAGGGCCAGCGCCGCCAGGCGCACGCTCCAGTGCAGGGCTGGCCCGCCCTGCGCTGCGACATCGGTGGCGGCTGGATCGCTGGCGTCGGCCCCATCCGCATACGGGCGCGACGGCGCAGGCGCGCCCTGGGCACGCCTGCTTCCAAACAGCCAGCCTATCCACCGCATGATGACCTCCTGTACCGCCCCTCCCCGACGGCAGGGCCGCCGGGTACGCATCGCCTGCCGGGCACCGGCGACCGCCTGTCGCGGCACCGGCCCTCCATCCGCGTGCGCGGATCGGCGCACATGTTGTCGGCCGGCGCCGGGAAAACCTTATGGACGCGCGACCGCCAGCACATGATCCAGCGCCGCGCATATGGCCGCGACCTGGGCCGCATTGCATTGTGCCGGCGTGGCCTGCGGGCTGTCCGGGTAGACCTCGGTGGTGGTGACGTAGGGCGCCCCGGTGATCCCCGCGCACAGCCCAAGCTCGACCAGCGGATAGGCGATCACGCCCGGGGCCAGTACCGGCGAGCCGATGATCCGGCCGTCCGCGTCGGCCGGTGCGATATGGGTGACCTTCGCCACCGCCTCGATCACCGCCTGCTGGAACTCCGGCTGCGGCCTGGCGCTGTCGTCCACCAGGTAGAAGCCATCGGGGATGTGGCCCGGCTCGAACGGCTTGCCATCGCGCGCGGCCAGCGCCGGGCGGAACTCGCTCTCGTCGCTGTCGGTGGTCTCGTGCAGGTCCACGTGCAGCACGAAGCGGCCGCGCAGCGGCTCCACCAGCTCCATCAGCGCCGCCGACTCGCGGGCCGGGCTGGGCTGGCGGAAGGAACGGTTGGGATCGATCGCATCGGGATTCCAGCGGTGGATGCGCTCGTAGCCCCACGGGCTGACACAGGGCACCACCAGCAGGTTGATGCGGCCGGCGTACGCCGCCGCATGCCCGCGCGCGAACAGCAGCGCACCCTGCACGCCACTGGTCTCGTAACCGTGCACGCCGCCGGTGACCAGGGCCACCGGCAGGCTGTCGTCCCAGCCACGGCTGCGCAGCGCCAGCAACGGGTAGTGCCCGTCGTCGGCGTAGTCGAGCGAGCCGTACTCGACCACGTCCCAGTCCCCGGCCAGTGCCCGCAGCGGCTCCACCACCTCTTCGGCGTGGCTGCGCTGGCGCCGCTGCATGGCAAGCCACTGCGCCTTCTCGGCCTTGCCCCAGGGCTGGCCGGGCGTGCCGACGGGATGGAATGGTTGCAGGTTCATGGTTGACCACCGGGAAGCATGAAGCGCGGGATGCTAGCAGCGACGAAGCGCGGGCGATGCGCGCGAAGCCCGTGGAATGCAGCGTTTTGCACGCCGTTACCGGCAGATCCCCCGCCAGTTCGGCACGGATCGCCGATTTGCGCTATACTCGGCCGGCATTCCGGCAGTCCATCCATCCGCGCGAGCTGCCACGCGCTCCACGCTTCCCGGTCCAGGCCGCATCCGCGCCGGCCGGCAAGCCGCTTCCAGGGCGTCGTCATCCTCCTTCCGGTCCTCCACGCCCACCGGTCCGCCGGTGTGGATACCGCGCTTCCGCGCAACCTGCCCTTCCCGCCGGGGACGAAGTCCTGAGCGCGTTGGAGGCCGGCGTGGACTGCAGGCGCTGCGACGCAGTGTGCTGCCGCCTGCCGGTCCTGCTGCTGCCGGGCGACCGGGTGCCCTCACGGTACATCGCAATCGACGAACACGGCCTGGAAACCATGGCCAAGGACGAGGACGGCTGGTGCGCGGCGATCGATCCGCTGCACCTGCGTTGCTCGATCTACGAAGACCGTCCCGCCATCTGCCGCGAGTTCGCGATGGGCGGCGGGGCCTGCATCGACATCCGTGCCCGCTACCGCGACCAGCGGCAGCGCGGCCTCCCGCTCACCCTCGACTGACCAAGGAGACGACATGGCCGTCCGCAAGACCGCTTCCACGTCCACCAAGGGCCGCAAGCTGGCCGACACCGGCAAGTCCGGCGGCACCCTCACCCGTGAGCGCATCGCCCACGACCTTGAGGCCTTCCGCAAGGCCGGTGGCCGCATCGAAGTACTGGGCAACACCCCGGTGCTGACCAAGGTCGATGCCCCCGCGCCGGAGGCTGCCGCCCCGGCGGCGAAGAAGAAGAAGGCCGCCTGAGCCTTCCGCGGCCGCCCCGTGCGCGGGGCGGCCGTCGCGCTTCCACGCGCCTCCGCCCGGCCCCGCGCGCCAGGGCGCTGATCCACCCGCCCGCGCGGTGTACCTGCAGCGCCGGCACAGGCAACATGCGCGCTCCCGCCGGAGCCCCGCCTTGCCCGAATTCGAACTTCGCCCGTTGCTGCATATCGCACTGCACGTGCTGGTGCCGTTGGGCGTGGCCCGCATCGCCTGGCCCAGGCACTGGCGCGCTGCCGCGCCATGGCTGCTGGCCGGCTGGCTGATCGACATCGACCACCTGCTGGCCGATCCCGTGTACGCGCCGGGACGCTGCAGCATCGGCTTCCATCCCCTGCACACCTGGCCGGCCGCCGCGGTCTATGCCGGCCTGATGCTGCCGCGACGCACGCGCTGGCTGGGCACCGGCCTGGTCCTGCATGTCGCGCTGGATGCGCTGGACTGCATCTGGATGCGCTACTGCGGATAACAGGACGCCGGCATTGCGCCGGCGTCCTGTCATGCATCCGTGGGAAGCGGATCAGCCGGCGACGCGGCCGTTCTGCTTCTCTTCCTCGGTCGCCTCGCGCACATCGGTGATGCGCACGTCGAAGTGCAGGGTCTGGCCGGCCAGCGGGTGGTTGCCGTCGATCCGCACCTGGGTGTCGTTCACCGCGACCACGGTGACCAGCACCGGGCCCTGGCCGCCATTGGCCTGGAACTGCATGCCCGGCTCGATGGTGTCGATGCCCTGGAAGGCCTCGCGCGGCACGTCCTGGACCAGGCCCTCGACGCGCTCGCCATAGGCCTCGGCCGGCTGCACGTCGACGGTCAGCGCGTCGCCCGCGCTACGGCCCTCGAGCGCCTTCTCCAGGCCCGGGATGATGTTGCCGCCACCGTGGAAGTAGCTCAGCGGATGCTCGTCCGGCGAACGGTCGAGCACCTGGCCGGCGTCGTCGGTGAGGATGTAATGGAACGTGGCCACGCGTGCGGCAGCGATCTCCATGGAAGGTTCTCCCTGGTAATTGATAAGGAAAGGGGGGAATGGGTGGATGGCCGCGAAGGACCGGTGGACTCACGGCGCCTCGGCTGTCGACCACCTTAGCCGCTGCCGCCGGCCCGCGCAAACCACGCCGGCCCGGGCGTTCAGCCCGAACCCCCGCTTCCTGCCGCGCGTTTCAGCGGCCCAGCAGCCGGTCCAGGTCGGCGTCCTTCTCCTGCCACAGGCCGTTCATCCACTGCTGGAAACGGGCGCGGAAGGAACGGTCGTCCTGGTAGTTGCCGCCGACCAGTCCGGCCGGGATCGGGCGCTGGCGCACCTTCACCCGCACCGTGCCGACGCGGTTGGCCATCAGGTCCATCATCGACGGGCGGCCGTCCGGATAGGCGATGGTGACGTCGAGGATCGAATGCAGGCCCTGGCCCATCGCGTCGATCACGAAGGCCACGCCGCCGGACTTGGGCTTGAGCAGGTGCCGGTACGGCGAGGACTGCTGCGCGTGCTTGGCCGGGGTGAAGCGCGTGCCCTCGACGAAGTTCATGATCGACACCGGGATGTCGCGGAACTTCTCGCAGGCCTTGCGCGTGGTTTCGATGTCGCGCCGCCCCAGCTCCGGGTTCTTCGCGATCTGGCGGCGGTTGTAGCGGCCCATGAACGGGAAATCCAGCGCCCACCAGGCCAGACCCAGGACCGGCACCCAGAACAGCGATCGCTTGAGGAAGAAGCGCAGCAGCGGCACCTTGCGGTTGAACACCTTCTGCAGCACCAGGATGTCGACCCAGCTCTGGTGGTTGGCCAGCACCAGGTAGTGGCCGTCGCGCTCCAGGTCGGCCATTCCCTCCAGTTCGAAGCGGGTGCGGGTGAAGGCGCCGATCATCCAGGTGTTCACCGCGATCCAGTTCTCCGCCAGCCCGGTCAGCAGCGGGTTGCAGGCGCGCCAAACCGGACGCAGCGGCAGCACCGCCTTGACCAGCCCGACCAGCAGCAACGGCACGGCGTGGACCAGGGTGTTGAGCACGACCAGCAGGAGGATGGGCAGGACACGCAACGGCATGGATGGCACCGGACAGCGATACGGACGGCGGCGCAGGGTAGCAAATCGGACGGGCAAGCCGCCGACGCCAGGTGCACGCCGCGCGCAGGCATTGCCGCCTCCCAGGGGGGAGGAAGGACTGGGCGCAAGGAAGAAAAAGGCCGCACGAGGCGGCCGAGCGGCGCCAGGGATTGGGGACTGGCGCAATAGTGACGGCGCTGGAGGGCCGTCCGGGGAATCCGCATAGTCTGCGGCCCCCGGGGGCGGCGGACCATCGGGCGACCGCGGCCCTTCGTGTAGGGCTTTTCCGACCCCGGCCGGCTCAGGCCGGGCTGCCGGTGGCCCCCGCCAGGGTGTCGATCAGCTGCTGCACCCGGAACGGCTTGCCCAGGTAGACCACCGATTCCGGCAGCGGCGGCAACTGCGCAGTGGCGTAACCGGATACCAGGATGGTGCGGCAGCCGGGGCGCACGGCCTGGGCCGCCTGCGCCACCTCCACCCCACTCATGCCGCCGGGCATGCTGATGTCGCTGATCACGAAGTCGAAGCCGCCCTCCTCGTCCAGCAGCCGGCGCGCCTGGTGGCCGTCATGCGCCTCGACCACGGCGTAACCGGCATCTTCCAGCGCGATGGTCGTGACCATGCGCAACAGGGCATCGTCCTCGACATACAGCACCCTAGGCATCGTTGGTGTTCTCCGGAAGGGGAATGGCCATGGTCACGCAGGTGCCCTCGCCCGGCGCGCTCTCGATGGAAGCGAAACCGCCGGACTGGCTGGCGAACCCGAAGACCTGGCTGAGACCCAGGCCGCTGCCGCGGCCCACGTCCTTGGTGGTGAAGAAAGGTTCCATCGCGCGCAGGCGCACGTCCTCGCGCATGCCGGGACCGTCGTCCGCGACCGAGACATGCAGGTGGTTGCGCCCGGGCACGGCCTCGAGGTGCAACCCGGCGCGGGGACGCGCGATGCGGGTGGCGATGCGGATCGTGCCCGGCGTCTCCATCGCGTCGCGCGCGTTGGCCACCAGGTTGACCAGCGCGGCTTCCAGCTGCTCGGCATCGACCATCACCCGGGTATCGGCCTCGGCCAGTTCGAACACGCACTGGGTGATCGGGCCGGCGGCGCGGCGGTAGACCTCGCTGGCGCCGTCGATCAGTGCGTTGACGTCATGCAACTTCGGCTCCAGCGCCTGTCCGCGCGAGAAGGCCAGCATCTGCCGGACCAGCCGTGCGCCACGGCCGGCGGCCTGGCGTGCCGCATCGACCAGGACCTCGCGCCTGCGGCCCTCGGCCACGTCCAGCTGGTCCAGGCTTGCAGTAATCACCGCCAGCAGGTTGTTGAAGTCGTGGGCGATGCCCAGGGTCAGCTGGCCGACGGCGGCGATCTTCTGCGCCTGTGCCAGCGCCTGCTCAGCCTGGCGCTTCTGCTCGGCGGCGAGGTGCCGCGCGGTGATGTCACGGGTAATCTTGGCGAAGCCGACCAGCTCGCCGTCCTGCCAGATCGCGTCGATCACGATATGGGCACGGAACCGGCTGCCGTCCTTGCGCACCCGCCAGCCCTCGGTCTCGTAACGGCCATCGCGCGCGGCGATGCCGAGCGCACGTTGCGGTTCGCCGCGCTCGATGTCCTCCTGCGGATAGAACCGCGAGAAGTGCTGGCCGATCACCTCGGCATCGGTATAGCCCTTGATCCGCTGGCCGCCGGTGTTCCAGCTCAGGATGGTGCCCGATGCATCGAGCATGTAGATCGCGTAATCGGTAACGCCCTGCAACAGCAGGTGCTCGTCACCGGGGCTGGCGTGTGGCGTGCCGGTGGCGCTCATAGCGACGAAACGTCCATCAGTGCGCCCCCCCTTGTCGTCCGCGGGGCGGACAGGGCCGGTGGAGGATGACACCCCGGCGCCAATGGCGCCATCGATATCGTTGTTTTCCCGGGAAATCGTCGAAATCATACCGGCAGCCCTACTCGTCCCTGGCCCAGCGCGCGAGGTTCTGGCGCAGTCCATCGATTCCCTCCCAGGGATCCTTGCGCCTGCGCCGCAGGCGTTCCGGCACGTCCCGCATCGTGTAGACGTCGGCGCGAGGCAGTCGCGCCAGCTCGTTCCAGGCGATCGGCATCGCGACCGGTGCGCCCGGCCGCGCACGCAGCGAGTAGGAAGCCACCGCGGTGGCGCCGCGACCGTTGCGCAGGTAGTCGACGAAGATGCGGCGGTTGCGCAGGCTCTTGGTCGCGGTCGCGACGAAGCGGTCCGGTTCGGACCTGGCCAGCGCATCGGCGAAGCCATGGGCGAAGCGCTTGGTCAGTTCCCAGTCGCAGCCCGGCGCAAGCGGCACCACCACGTGCAGGCCCTTGCCGCCGGTCACGCGCAGGAACGACGCCAGCTCCAGCGCTTCCAGCTGGCGGCGGATATCGACCGCGGCCTTCTTGACCTCGGCGAACGGCACGTCCGGGCCGGGATCCAGGTCGAACACCACGCGGTCGGCATGGTCGGGGTTGTCGGCATGCGAGCCCCAGGGATGGAACTCCAGCGCATTGAACTGCACCAGCTCCATCAGCCCACCCTCGTCCTCCACCACCAGGTATTCGGCGTTGGTGCCGCTCTCCTCCTTGAGCTTCACCGAGGCCACCCGTTCCAGCCCGGCGGTCAGGTGCTTCTGGAAGAAACACTGCCTGCCCGTTCCGGACGGACAGCGGATCACCGAGAGCGGACGTCCGACGATCTCAGGCAGCAGGTGGTCCATCACCGCCGCGTAGTAGTCCCATACCTCCTGCTTGGTGGCGCGGATGTCCGGGAACAGGACCTTGGTGGGGCTGGAAAGCCTGGGCCAGTCCTGCGGCGTGGTCGCGCGCTTGCGACTGGTGCCGGCGCTGGCCTTCGTCGGCGTGGCGGCGCGGGAGGCGCCCGTCTTCGCGCCGGGAGTCTTTCCTACGATCTTGCTGGCCGATGTTTTCGCGGCCTTCGCGGCGGCCTTCTCCGCAGGAGCCTTTACTGCCTTCTTCGCAGCCTTCGTGGGTGCGCCCTTGGCAACTGCCTCGCGTGCCGGCGCCTTCTTCGTGGCCGTCTTCGCGGTGGCGGTCTTCCCCGCCCCCCCCTTCGTCGCCGCAGTCTTCTTCGTGGCTGCCTTCCCCTTTGCCGCCATTACCGTCTCCTCCGCGACACCCGGGCCGCGGTCGCTGTCGTACAGGTCTTCGATGTCCTTGTCCGGGCGCAAGGTCTTCAACGAGGCCTGGCGCAGCAGCTGCTGCCCGCCGATGCCACGATAGAAGACCTCGACCACCATGCGCGGCGGCACCCAGGTCGCGCGACGCAGCGCGGTGTCCATGGTGTCCACGTGCGCGGTCGGCTTGCTGCTGGTGTCCTTCGCCAGGCGCGGTGCCAGCTCGCGCAGCATCTCGTCGCTGAAGCCGGTGCCTACCCGGCCGACATAGCGCCAGCCATGCTTCGCATCCGGCCGCGCCAGCAGCAGCGAACCGAAACCGGTACGGCTGCCCTGCGGCGCGGTATAGCCGACGATGGCAAACTCGTCGCTGGCCAGCTGCTTGGTCTTGCGCCAGTCGTCGCCGCGTCCCGGCCGGTACGGACGATCGGCGCGCTTGGAGATGATCCCCTCGAAGTGGCGCTCGGCAGCCAGCGCGATCGCCTGGCGGCCGTCGCCCGGGATGTGCGAGCTGTAGGCCAGGTGCGCGGGACCCTTCTCCAGCACCGCCTGCAGCAGTTCCTTGCGCTCCAGCAGGGATGCCTCGGTGATGTCCACGCCGTCGACGTGGAGCAGGTCGAACAGCACGTAGGCCAGCGTGCCCGGTCGCTCGCCGGACAGCGTGGCCTGCAGCAGGTTGAAGTCCTCGCGAGTGCCGCTGCCGGCGATCAGCTCGCCATCCAGCGCCGCGCTGCGCAGGCCCAGCGCCTTCACCGCGTCGCGGATCTCGGGAACGCGGTCGGTCCACTCCAGCGCGTTTCGCGACCACAACCGCACCTCGCCCTCCTCGACGGTGGCGAGGATGCGGTAGCCATCCCACTTGATCTCGTGCAGCCACTGCTCGCCCTCCGGCGCGGCCTGGCCCAGGCGTGCCAGCTGCGGCTGGAATGGACCGTCGGGCGCATCGGCGGCGCGCGAACCGTCCAGTGCCAGCGCGCGCTTCTTCCAGTCCTTGCGCCGCGCACGCGGCGCCGGCACCGCGGCCAGGCGCCTGGGCTTGGCCTTGCCGCTGCCGGCGCGCTTGCGGTCGGCTTCCGGCGGGGGCGTGACCTCGGCCAGCAGGTCGTCGGCCTCAAGGGTGCCGGCCCACCCATCCTTGTCCTTGAACAGCAGCCACTGCGGCTGGCGAGCGGGCTTGCCCGAGCGCACCAGGTGCCAGCCGCCCTTGAGGCGGTCGCCGAACAGCTCGAAACGCAGGTGGCCCTTGGCCAGCTGCTCCTCCGGGTCGCCCGCGGTGGACCACACGCCATGGTCGAAGCGGGCCACGTGGCCGCCGCCGTACTCGCCCTTCGGGATATCGCCCTCGAAGCCGGCGTAGTCCAGCGGATGGTCCTCGACTTCCACCGCCATGCGCTTGACCGAGGGGTCATAGCTGGGCCCCTTGGGCACGGCCCAGCTCTTGAGCGCATCGCCGACCTGCAGGCGGAAGTCGTAGTGGCGACGACTGGCGTGGTGGAGCTGGACCACGAAGATCGGGCGCTGCCCGCGCGGCGCAGGCTTGCCCGGTTCCGGTTCGCGGGTACGGTCGAAGCTGCGCTTGCGCCGGTAATCGACCAGGCTCATGCCACGCCCATCACTTGCCCAGGTGGCGGCGCACGGCCTCGGCGGTGGGACCCACCGCGGCCACGGCCTCGCGCAGCTGCTCCTCGCTCACGCCAAGGGCACCGGTCCAGTAACGGACCTCGTAGTCCTCGGAGAGGTTGATGCGGTCGCGGTCGGGCGAGCCGACCTGCTTGGTGTCGTCGGACATGGCGGGGGATTCCCGGGATTCGGAGCCCCTACGCTGCGACTCCTGCCGTCGCGCCCCCGTGAATCCGGGGCACGACGGCCGGAACTGGTTTCAGTAGGTCCAGCTCCTGCCTTCGCCGCCGTGGCTGCGCACCCGCCAGCGCGCGCGCGACAGGCGCTCGGTGCCCCGGCTGCGGCTGACCAGCCGGTCGCCCATCCGCACCGTCGTGGTCGCGTCCACGCTGGCGCTGCGTCCACCGGGGGCGATGTCGATGGAATGGATGTCCACGTTGATATCGAAATCCAGCAGGCCGCGGCTGCGCGAATTCAGGATGCGCATCCCATCGACCATCTTGCGGGTCATCGCGCAGGTCTCGTCGGCATCGTAGACGTCGTCGTCGACCAGCTGCCCGTTGGCATAGGTGGTGACGTCCATGCTGAAGTCGTCGGCCAGGAGCTTGCACAGCTCCTCGTGGTCATAGGCGCCGAACAGCTCGACCTGGCGGTCGTAGTACTCGTGGACATGCTCTTCCCCGATCCGCCAGCCCCGGTCCCAGGCGAACCACGCCACCGCCACCAGCACGATCAGTACGACCAGTCTTCCCATCGTCCTTCCTCCTCCCCTGGAGCATCCATGGAGCGCAGGGACAGCAGCCTGCGCAGGTTCCCGTGGCACACGGAAGGGCGGTCCGGATGATGCGCGGCGTCCTTGCCGTGGCAGCGCGGGAGTCTAGCAGCGACGATCCGGCCCGGACACAGGGCGCGCAGCAGGGTGTGTCGAGGTTGGTCGCGCCACGGTCGAGCCCGGCGGCTGGGTAACGCGCGAATCCAGCGGACCGGGGCCGTCTTGGTGGCATGCGGCCGGGCCACCACTGCCGCACCGGCCCTCTCCCCAAGCCCTCTCACCTCGGGAGATGGGCTATACCGCGATGGCGCGCTTCAGGGCCGCGGCTTGTCGCCGGCCTCCGGCCCGGCAGCCGCAGGCTCCGCGGCTTCGGGCTGCGCGTAGCTCGCGCGCAGCTTCTCGCTTTCGGCCCGCGCCTTCCTGCCCTGGTCGTAATGCCATTTGATGGCCAGGAACATGCAAATCCCGAACACCGAGATCTTGAACGCCAGGAACACCACCGGGACCCAGTCCACTGCTACTACCTGCTGATCGAACGCGGGGAACGGTTCCCCGCAAGCGCCGGCGGTGCCGGCGGCCTGCCCCGCGCACGGAGGGGCATCGGACCGGTCGCCCCGGGAAAGGACGACCGGGTGTATCAGGGCCTGCGCGGAATCACTCCCACTCGATCGTCGCCGGCGGCTTGCCGGAGATGTCGTAGACCACGCGGGAGACGCCGCGCAGTTCGTTGATGATGCGGTTGGACACCTTGCCGAGGAACTCGTACGGCAGGTGCGCCCAGTGCGCGGTCATGAAGTCGATGGTCTCCACCGCACGCAGTGCGATCACCCATTCGTAGGCGCGGGCGTCGCCGACCACGCCCACCGACTTGACCGGCAGGAACACGGCGAAGGCCTGCGAGGTCTTGTCGTACAGGCCGGCCTTGCGCAGCTCGTCGATGAAGATCGCGTCCGCACGTGCCAGCAGCTCGGCGTACTCGCGCTTGACCTCGCCGAGGATGCGCACGCCCAGGCCCGGGCCCGGGAACGGATGGCGGTAGACCATCTCGCGCGGCAGGCCCAGCTCGACGCCGAGGCGGCGCACCTCGTCCTTGAACAGCTCGCGCAGCGGCTCGACCAGGCCCAGCTTCATGTGCTCGGGCAGGCCGCCGACGTTGTGGTGGCTCTTGATGACGTGGGCCTTGCCGGTCTTGCTGCCGGCCGACTCGATCACGTCCGGGTAGATCGTGCCCTGGGCCAGCCAGCGCGCGTTCTTCAGCCTGGCCGACTCCTCCTCGAAGATGTCGACGAACAGGTTGCCGATGATCTTGCGCTTGGCTTCCGGCTCGGAAACGCCTTCCAGCGCCTTGAAGTAGCGATCGGCGGCGTCGACGCGGATCACCTTGACGCCCAGGTGCTCGGCAAAGGTCGCCATCACCTGGTCGCCCTCCTGCCAGCGCAGCAGGCCGGTGTCGACGAACACGCAGGTCAGCTGGTCGCCGATGGCCTTGTGCAGCAGCGCCGCGACCACCGACGAATCCACGCCGCCGGACAGGCCCAGGATCACCTCGTCGGAGCCGACCTGCTCGCGCACGCGGCGGATCTGGTCCTCGATGATGTGCTCGGCGGTCCACAGGGTCTGGCAGCCGCAGATGTCGACCACGAAGCGGCGCAGCAGCGCTTCGCCCTGCTTGGTGTGGGTCACTTCGGGGTGGAACTGCACGCCGTACCAGCCGCGGCGGTCGTCGGCGAAGGCCGCGACCGGGATGCGGTCGGTCTTCGCGGTGACGGTGAAACCCGGGGGCGCCACCGACACGTGGTCGCCGTGGCTCATCCACACGTCCAGCCGCGGCGGCGAGCCGGGATGGTCCTTCAGTCCCTCGAACAGGCGGTCGGCCGCCACCAGCGAGACCTCGGCATGGCCGAACTCGCGCTGGTCCGCGGCCTCGGTCGCGCCGCCCAGCTGCACCGCCATGGTCTGCATGCCGTAGCAGATGCCGAGCACCGGCAGGCCCGAATCGAACACTTCCTGCGGCGCGCGCGGCGAACCTTCGACCGTGGTCGACTCCGGGCCACCGGACAGGATGATGCCCTTGGGCGCGAACGCGGCGATCTCGGCCGGGTCGTGGTCCCAGGCCCAGATCTCGCAGTAGACGCCGATCTCGCGGATGCGGCGGGCGATCAGCTGGGTGTACTGCGCGCCGAAGTCGAGGATGAGGATCTTGTCGCTATGGATGTCGGTCATTGGGTTCAGCTGGCAGTGGACGGTGCGCCGGGTGGCCGAGCGGCCTGCCCCTGCCTCAACCGATCTGGTAGTTCGGCGGCTGCTTGGTGATGGTCACGTCGTGCACGTGGCTCTCGCGCTGGCCGGCGCCGGTGATCACCACGAACTTCGGCTTGCTGCGCATCTCCTCGATGGTGCCGCAGCCGACGTAGCCCATGGTGGCGCGCAGGCCGCCGGCGAGCTGGTGGATGATGCTGCCGACCGGGCCGCGGTACGGGACGCGGCCCTCGATGCCTTCCGGCACCAGCTTGTCGGCGTCGGAAGCGTCCTGGAAGTAGCGGTCCTTGGACCCCTTCTCCATCGCGCCCAGCGAGCCCATGCCGCGGTAGCTCTTGTAGCTGCGGCCCTGGAACAGCTCGACCTCGCCCGGGGATTCCTCGGTGCCGGCGAACAGGCCGCCGATCATCACCGTGGACGCGCCGGCGGCGATCGCCTTGCCGATGTCGCCGGAGTAGCGGATGCCGCCGTCGGCGATCAGCGGGATGCGGTCCTGCAGCGCCTCTGCCACCAGGTCGATGGCGGTGATCTGCGGCACGCCCACGCCCGCGACCACGCGGGTGGTGCAGATCGAGCCCGGGCCCACGCCGACCTTAACCGCGTCGGCGCCGGCGTCGTACAGGGCCAGCGCGGCTTCGCCGGTGACGATGTTGCCGCCGACCACCTGCACCTGCGGGAAGTTTTTCTTGACCCAGGCCACGCGGTCCAGCACGCCCTGCGAATGGCCGTGCGCGGTGTCGACGATCAGCACGTCCACGCCCGCGGCCACCAGCGCCTCGACGCGCTGCTCGGTGTCGCCGCCCACGCCGACCGCGGCACCGACCATCAGGCGGCTATGCGAATCCTTGGCCGCGTTCGGGTTGTCGGTCTTCTTCTGGATGTCCTTGACGGTGATCAGGCCGCGCAGGGCGAAATCATCGTTGACCACCAGCACCTTCTCGATGCGGTTCTTGTGCAGGAGCTGGAAGATCTCCTCGTCGCTGGCGCCTTCCTTCACCGTGACCAGGCGGTCCTTCTTGGTCATGATGTGGCGCACCGGGTCGTCGAGCTTCTTTTCGAAGCGCATGTCGCGGCTGGTGACGATGCCGACCAGCTGGCCGTTGTCGTCGACAACCGGCACGCCGGAGATGTTGCGCGCGCGGGTCAGCTGCAGGACCTCGCCGATGGTCGCGTCCGGACCGACGGTGAAGGGATCCTTGATCACTCCGGCCTCGAACTTCTTGACCTTGGCGACCTCGCCGGCCTGCTGCTCGGCGGTCAGGTTCTTGTGGATGATGCCGATGCCGCCGAGCTGGGCCATGGCGATGGCCAGGCGCGCTTCGGTCACCGTGTCCATCGCCGCCGAGACGATGGGCAGCTTCACCCGCAGGTCGCGGGTCAGGCGCGTCTCCAGCGAGACGTCCTTCGGCAGCACGGTGGAATGGGCGGGGACGAGCGAGACGTCGTCGTAGGTGAGTGCTTCGGCCTGGATGCGCAGCATCGGCATTACCCGGATGTGGGGAAGCGCGTCATTATACGCCCGAAGCGGGGGCCGCCGGCGCTATCCAGTGTTCCGTCCAGGCAACCCCGCCGCGGGCCGCCGGACCGCCCTGCCGGCCCGGCCCAGGCCCCGCCAGGTCAGCCACAGCGCCCCGGCCAGGTACGGCAGGCAGCTGGGCACCCACATCAGCAGGCCCGCCAGCTGCTGGTCGGCCAGGGCCTCCAGGCCCACCTCCGGCGCCCGGAACCCGTACAGCGGGTACAGCGGACGCGGGGCGAAGGTCAGCAGCGCCCCCAGGAAGCCCATCACCATCATCAGCGACACCGTGGCCACCACGCCCGGCGCCGGCCCCGCGCCCTGCCCGCGGATCCGCCGCCACAGCGCGCTCCAGAACCACAGCCCGGCCAGCAGGAAGCTGGCATGCATGGCCTCGTGCAGGCGCTCGCTGGCCAGCGCCGCCTGCAGCGAGCCCGGCAGGTGCCACAGCACCATGACCGCCGCGTGCGCGACCGTGGCCGGTCCCAGCCGGGCCGCCAGCCAAGTGCTGGCTGGATGCAGCAGCCGGTGCAGCCCGCCGGCCACCGCCCGTGGCAGGGCCAGCGAGATCGCGGCCCACGCACGCCCGGCAAGCAGCAGTGGCGGCACTACCGCCAGCAGCAGCATGTGCTGGGCCATGTGCGCGCCCAGCGACCAGCGTGCATAGGCATTGAGCGGGCCGCCGAGGACGAAGGCCAGCAGCAGGATCCCGGCGACGAAGCCGGCGGCCTCCAGCGGCGTGATCCCGCGCCCGGGCGCACGCCGCCACAGCCGCCACAGGCCAGCCAGGTAAAGCGCCAGCAGCAGCGCCGGCGGCAGCAGCCACGCGCCTGGCGGCGCCCAGGGTTCGGCCAGGCTGCCCGGCGGCCGGCACACCGGCAGGGCCAGCGCGGGCAGCGGCAGCAGGACCGCGGCGCCGACCGCGGCCGCCCACGCCTGCTTCGCGCGCGGGCGCGTAGCCTTCCTGGCAATCCGCCCCGCGAGGAACCGCGCGTGTACTTCTGGCTCAAGCTGCTGCACATCGGCGCGGTGCTGGTCTGGTTCTGCGGCCTGTTCTTCCTGCCGCGGCTGTTCGTGGCTCGCCACCGGGGCGGCCGCGACGCCCATCCGGCCTACTTCAATCCGGTCACCAACCTGCTGTTCTTCCGCATCGCGACCCCGGCGGGGATCATCGCGATCGCCCTGGGCATGGTCCTGATCGGCATGGTCCCGTTCGGGGCCTGGCTGGCGGCCAAGCTGCTGGTGGTGATGGCCGCGGTGCTGCTGCACCTGTATTTCGGCCTGCACCTGTACCAGCTCGGCCAGGGCCACGAACGCCACAGCGCCGGCTTCTACCGGGTCGTGGGCTGGATCCCGCTGCTGCTCCTGATGGCCCTGGCGGCGCTGACCGGAGCCAAGCCGCGCACTTTCGGCGACCTGCCCGCCCCTCCGGTCGCGGCCGCCGGCACCGGTGATCCTCATGCCGCCGGCGGCGCGTCGTCGCCGCCCTCCTCTTCGGCCGCCTTGTAGCCGTAGACGCCGATGCCGTGGCGAAAGGTCAGCGCGCCGCCCAGCCAGCCCACGATCACCACCATCACGAAGCCGATCCCGGACAGGAACAGGCCCCAGGGCCAGATCGCCGCGGCCGGGTCCGGCAGGCGCAGGCTGACGCCGGCGGCGGCCAGGGCCAGCAGCATCACCCCGGCCATGAAGTGGATCCAGGCCGAGACATGCCGGCGCACCACCCGGATCAGGAACATGTCGGCGATCCCGAACAGCGCGGCGAACACCCCGCCTGCCAGGCCCAGCACGCTCAGCCACCACGCCGCCTGGGCCCAGAACGGATCGTCCAGCCACAGGTAGAGCAGGTCCGCCAGCGGCAGCAGGGTCAGCGCCGCCACCGGGTACACCACCAGGATCGGATGCAGCGGGTGCTGCTTGATCGCCACCCGGCTGGCCACGGTGTGGCTGCGGTTGTCGGGGACGGGTTGTTTCAGGCTCCTGCGCATGGCGACCTCAGCTGCAGACCGGCAGCAGCAGCACCGGCACCACGGTGAACAGCACCGCCACCGCCGCCAGCACCGCACACAACCCGGTGGCCTGGGCAGCGAAGCGCGCACGCCGCGCGGCCGGCTCGCCGGAAGCGGCGGCCCTGGCGGTGCGCAGCGCGCGCAGCCCCAGCCAGGCGATCACCGCCAGCGCCGGAATGGTCAGCGCGACCATCGCCCAGAACGACGAACGCGGGTTCCAGCCCTCGCCGCAGGTCAGGCCCTGCAGGCTGTAGAGCACGACGAAGTGCAGCGCCCATACCGCCATCGGCGCGGCGATGCCGACCAGGGTCGATGGCCTCGCGAACCCGGCCATCACGCCCACTCCGGGAACAGGTGGATCACGCCCCAGGCCATGACGCCCTGGGCGGCCACGTAGGCCCACAATGCCGCGGCGATGCGCTGCTCCAGCGGGCGTTCGACGCCGACGTAGCCGCGCTGGCCGCGCGCGGCGACGAACAGGCCGACCACCATCGCCACCGCGACATGCACCGCGTGGAAGCCGGCCAGGGTCCAGACCACCGAGGCATAGGCGTGCTCGCCCGGCGCGCCGGTTCCCGAGGCGACCGCCCGCCACTGCATCCACAGGAACCCGGCGCCGGCCAGCGCGGCCACGCCCAGCGGCAAGGCCAGCGCGCGCCCGCCACCGCGGCGCATCAGTCGTGCGGAGGTGGCCGAGGCGATCCAGCACACGCCCAGCAGCGCCAGCGCGGCCCAGGCCCCGGCGCCGGCGCCCGCGTGCATCGGCGCCGGCGGCCAGGCATCGGTGCCCAGCCAAAGGTAGAAGTAGGCGAACACCAGCGAGGCGAACAGCGAACCATCGATCAGCAGCGACACCACCAGCGCCCACCAGCCCGGCGCGTTGCGGCAGGCGTACTGGACAGGCAGCTCCAGCCGCGGCCCGGCCTGGACCGTGGCCGGGGCATGGCGGTCGCCGGTGGTCCAGGCCCACGTGCAGAACTGGCCGAGCAGGACCACCAGCATCAGCGCCGAGCCCAGGTAGAACCCGGCGATGAAGCAGGCCAGCAGCACGGCGATCGTCAGCGCGCACAGCAGCGGCTGCCAGCTGGAGCCGGAGAGGCGGATCACCTGCTCGGGCACGCCACCGAGGATCGAGGTGCCCAGTGACTCGCGGCGCCCGGACGACGGATCGCCCAGCAGCCCGTCGGCCTCCATGGTGCGTGCGGCCAGTCCACGGTCCCGCCACAACGGGTAGCGGTCGGCGACCACCGGCAGCGACGCGAAGTTGTAGGCCGGCACCGGATGCGACAGCGCCCATTCCAGGGTGCCCGCGCGCCATGGATTGCGCCGTCCGGGGCGGCCATGGCGGAAACACAGCGCGGCGTCGACCAGGATCGCGATCGTGCCGGCGGCCAGCACGAAGCCGGCGGCCGTGGACAGCAGGTTGAGCCAGTGCACGCCCAGCTGCTCCGGGTAGCTGTAGGCGCGGCGGGTCATGCCCAGCAGTCCGGTCAGGTGCATCGGCAGGAAGGTCAGGTGGAAGCCGGTGAACACCATCCAGAACGCAGTGCGGCTGAGGCTCTCCGAAGGCATGCGCCCGCTGGCCAGCGGCAGCCAGTAGTACAGGCCGGCGAACATCGGGAACATCAATCCGCCGATCAGCACGTAGTGCAGGTGCGCGACCACGAAGTGGGTGTCGTGCACCTGCCAGTCGAACGGTACCAGCGCCACCATCACCCCGGTCAGGCCACCACCGACGAAGGTGATGAAGAACCCCACCAGGTAGAGCATCGGCACCCGCAGCCACGGTCGCCCCGCCCACAGCGTGGCCAGCCAGGCGAACACCTGGATGCCGGTGGGGATGGCCACCGCCATGCTTGCGGCGCTGAAGAAGGCCAGCGCCAGCAGCGGGATGCCGACCGCAAACATGTGGTGCACCCACAGGCCGAAGCTGAGGAAGCCGGTGGTCACCAGGGCCAGCACGATCCACAGGTAACCGACGATCGGCCGGCGGGCGAAGGTCGCCACCACCATCGACACCACCCCGGCCGCGGGCAGGAAGATGATGTAGACCTCGGGGTGCCCGAACAGCCAGAACAGGTGCTGCCACAGCAGAGGGTCGCCGCCGCGGGCCACGTCGAAGAACACGAAGCCGAAGGCGCGCTGGATCTCCAGCAGGATGCTGCCGAGGATCAGCGGCGGGAAGCCGAAGGCGATCATGAACGCGGTGACCAGCATCGCCCAGGCGAACAGCGGCATGCGCCGGATGTCCATGCCCGGCGCGCGGCAAAGCAGGATCATCACGATCAGCTCCACCGCCGCGGTCACCGCCGCGATCTCGGCGAAGGTCACGCCGATCAGCCAGAAGTCCACCCCGCGGCCGGGTGAATAGGTGGCATCGGTCAGCGGCACGTACATGAACCAGCCGCCGTCCGGCGCCTCCCCGAACAGGAGCCCGGAGTACAGGAACAGCCCGCCGAACAGGTAGCACCAGTAGCCGAACGCACCCAGCCGCGGGAACGGCAGGTCGCGCGCGCCCAGCATCTTCGGCAGCAGGTACATCGCGAAGCCTTCCATGATCGGCACCGCGAACAGGAACATCATCGTGGTCCCGTGCAGGGTCACGAACTGGGCGTAGCGCTCCGGATCCAGCACCTGGTTGCCCGGCCAGGCCAGCTGCAGGCGGATGAACATCGACAGCGCGCCGCCGGCCAGCAGGAAGGCGAAGCCGGTGGCGATGAAGCGCAGCCCGACCGTGCCGTGGTTGACCGCGGTCAGCTGGCCGCGCCAGCCCGGCGCGTTGTCCCAGATCCGCGCCAGCGCTTCCAGGCGGCGGCGGTTCTCCTCCGGGGGCAGGGTGTCCATGCGGGCCTCGCTCATGGCCTGCCCTCCCCGGCCAGCGCCACCGCGTTGTCGCGCAGCCAGGCCTCGTACTCGGCTGGCGCCAGCACCTGCACCTCGAAGCCCATGAACGCGTGTTCGAGTCCGCAGAACTCGGCACACTGGCCGCGGATCGGCCCGGCCTGGTCGGCCTGCAGGCGCAGCACGTTGGTGCGCCCGGGGATGGCATCGATCTTCCCGCCCAGGCGCGGGATCCAGAAGCTGTGGATCACGTCGGCGCTCTGGATCCGGAACTCGACCATCCGCCCCAGCGGCATGACCAGAAGGTCGGTGGATGCGGCCAGCGGCTGGCCGTCATCGCCCAGGTGGACGAAGTCCCAGTGCCACTGCCGGCCGGTGACGGCGACGACGTGCCGGGCATCGACGCTGCGGCCGGTGACCCGGTCGCTGGCCAGGGTGCCATGCACCAGCAGCGCCAGCAGGACCACGGTCGGGAGCACCAGTCCGCCGGCGACGATCATGCGCCGGCCGCCGGCCTCGGACAGGTTGCGGCGACGGCGCAGGCCGAGCAGCAGGAGCACGGTCACCAGCACCCAGACCACCAGGGCGCCCCAGAACATCGCCCACCAGATCCCGGCAATCGCCGAGGCCGAAGGACCGGCCGGGTCCAGCGCCGACTGCGGCCCGGCGCAACCGGCGAGCAGGCACGGCATCGCGAGCGCGGCCGTCCGCCAGCAGCGTCTGTCCATGGCGCCGATAAGCCGCTCCTCCACCCGCAGTCCAGCGTGGCAGTGTGGCGACGGCGTCGTGAAGCCGTCGCGAGCGGTGGTTGGCAAGGCTGCCGGGGCGCTGCCCGGCAAGCGATCAGCGGTCAGTGACCAGCGATCAGGCGGCGGTGGCCGCCTCGGCCGCTTCCAGGGTGTTCTGCATCAGGGTGGCCACGGTCATCGGGCCCACGCCGCCAGGCACCGGGGTGATCCAGCTGGCGCGCCCGGCCGCGGCCTCGTAGCCGACGTCGCCGACCAGGCGGCCGTCCTCGAGCCGGTTGATGCCAACGTCGATCACCACCGCGCCGGGCTTGACCCACTCGCCGGGGACGATGCCCGGGCGGCCCACGGCCACCACCAGGATGTCGGCATTGCGCACCGACTGCTCCAGCACCTCGGCCGGGGTGAACTTGTGGCAGCTGGTCACGGTGCAGCCGGCGATCAGCAGCTCCAGGCCCATCGGCCGGCCGACGTGGTTGCTCACGCCGACCACGGTGGCGTTGCGGCCGCGCACCGGGCGGTCGGTATGGGCCAGCAGGGTCATGATCCCGCGCGGCGTGCACGGGCGCAGGCCGAACTGGCGCAGGGCGAGGTGGCCAACGTTGGAGGGATGGAAGCCGTCCACGTCCTTGCGCGGGTCGATCCGCTCGATCAGGCGGCTGGCGTCGGGGATGCCCGGCAGCGGCAGCTGCACCAGGATGCCGTGGATCTTGGGATCGGCGTTGAGCTGGTCCACCAGGGCCAGCAGCTCGGCCTCGCTGGTGCCGGCCGGCATGTCGTAGTCGAACGCCTCGATCCCGACCTTCTCCGCGGCCCGGCGCTTGTTGCGCACGTATACGGACGAGGCCGGGTCGTCGCCGACCAGGACCACGGCCAGACCCGGCCGCGGCAGGCCGCGGGCCACGCGCGCATCGACCCGCGTCTTCAGTTCGTCGAGCAGGTCTTCGGAAACGCGGCGGCCATCGAGGATGCGTGCGGTCATCGGGATGCTTGCGGGGCGGGACGGCGGACCGGCACATTGTCCCCGATTCCGGACGCGCGAGGTAGGAGCATGGTCGACAAGGTGGAACTGGAGGCGGCGGCGTTCCGCCGGCTGCTGCGGCATCTCAACCAGGAACGCAGCGATGTCCAGAACATCGACCTGATGATCCTGGCCGGCTTCTGCCGCAACTGCCTGGCCGACTGGTACCGCGAGGCCGCGCTCGAGGCTGGCCTGGAAATGGACAAGGAACAAGCCCGCGAGGCCATCTACGGCATGCCCTTCGCCGAGTGGAAGGCCCACCACCAGCGCGAGGCCACGCCGGAACAGCTGGCCGCGTTCGAGGCCGCGCGCAAGCGCCACGGCTGAGCCGGGGCCGCCATGCTCAGGCGGCCGGCGGCGCGCCCGCGCCCCCGGATTCCCCTCCCTCGCCTGCATCCAGGCGCTTCGAGGCCCGCCTGGGCGGGGTGAACGGCGTCGGCGTGGCCGGCGGGGTATTGCCGATGACCAGCGGCTTGCCGGCATTCACGTCGCTGGCGGCCAGCTCCAGGGCGAAACGCTCGGCGTCCAGCCGGCGCATCGCGTCGGAGATCCGCGCGGCCAGCTCCGGCTCCATGTCCAGCGCCTCCAGCGCGGCCTGGCCGAAGCGCACCGCCGACTCGAAGGTCTCGCGGACCTGGAAATGCACGTCCAGCTGCGCCAGCTCCAGCGCGTGCTCGCGGTCGAAGGCGCGCACCAGCACGCGGGCCTGCGGGAACTCGTCGCGGCACAGCCGGGCGATGCGGCTGGCGGCACGGCGGTCGTCCACGCAGACCGCGATCACCCGGGCGGTGGCGGCGCCGGATGCGCGCATCACGTCCACCCGGGTGCCATCGCCGTAGTAGACCTTGAAGCCGAACTCGCCGGCGCTGCGGATCATCTCGATGTCGGTGTCGATGATGGTCACGTCCACGTCGCGCGCCAGCAGTGCCTGGCTCATGACCTGGCCGAAGCGGCCGAAGCCGACGATCAGCACGCTGCCGGCCTGGCCATCCACCTCCTCGATGCCATCCATCGATGGTCCCGCCTCGCGTCCGGCAAGGCCGCGCACGGCCAGCACCGCCAGCGGGGTCAGGGCCATCGACAGGACCACGATCGCGGTCAGGTTGGCGTTGGCCGTGCCGTCGATCACCCCGGCCGCCTGCGCCGCCGAGAACAGCACGAAGGCGAATTCGCCGCCCTGGGCCATCAGGACCGCGCGGTCCAGGGCGTCGCGATGACCGGTGCGGGTGATCCGCGCGACCACGTAGATGCAGGCGGCCTTGGCCGCCATCATCGCCAGCAGGCCGGACAGGATCAGCGGCCAGTTGGCGGCCACCACCGACAGGTCCAGGGCCATGCCCACGCCGAGGAAGAACAGGCCCAGCAGCAGGCCGCGGAACGGCTCGATGTCCGCTTCCAGCTGGTGGCGGAAGGTCGAGCCGGACAGCAGCACGCCGGCCAGGAACGCGCCCATCGCCGCCGACAGCCCGCCAACCTCCATCAGCGCCGCCGCGCCCAGCACCACCAGCAGGGCCGCGGCGGTCATCACCTCGCGCGCCTGCACCCGTGCCAGCAGCCGGAACAGCGGATTGAGCAGCCATACGCCGGCCACCACCAGCCCGGCCAGCGCGCCGATACCCACCAGCACCGCCATCCAGCGGCTGCCCTCGCCCGCCTCGGCCGGCAGCGGCGACATGAACGCCACCAGCGCCAGCAGCGGCACGATCAGCAGGTCCTCGAACAGCAGGATGGAGACGATCCGCTGCCCGCGCGGCAGGGCGATGTCGCCGCGCTCGCCCAGCAGCTGCATCACCACCGCGGTCGAGGTCAGGACAAAGCCCGCCGCACCGATGAAGGCGGCCGGCATGCGCAGTCCGCACAGCCAGGCCACCGCGGCCAGGACCACGGTGCACAGGCCGATCTGCAGCGTGCCCAGGCCGAAGATCTGCCGGCGCAGGCTCCAAAGGTGGGCCGGGCGCATCTCCAGCCCGATCACGAACAGGAACATCACCACGCCCAGCTCGGCCACGTGCAGGATCGCCTGCGGATCGGAGAACCAGCCCAGGCCGAACGGCCCGACCAGCAGTCCGGCGCTGAGGTAGCCGAGCACCGAGCCCAGCCCCAGGCGCCGGAACAGCGGCACCATCACCACGGCGGCGCCCAGCAGGGCCACCACCTTGACCAGTTCCCCGCTTCCGGCTTCAACCGCCATCGGTATCGTCTCCCCGCGGGCCGTGGCCCGCTGCTCAGCTTGAGGCGCAGAACGCCGCGTAATCGATGTAACCCGGGAACGGCCGGCCCGCGGCACAGACCGGGCAATCCGGATCCGCCGGCAGGCGCAGCTCGCGGAAGCGCATGGCCAGCGCGTCGAACTGCAGCAGGCGCCCGGCCAGCGGTTCGCCGATCCCCAGCAGCAGCTTGATCGCCTCGTTGGCCTGGAGCAGGCCGACGATGCCCGGCAGCACGCCCAGCACCCCGGCCTCGGCGCAGCTGGGTGCGAACTCCGGCGGTGGCGGTTCCGGGAACAGGCAGCGGTAGCAGGGCTTCCGGCCACGATGGCGGCCGGCGTCGAACACCGACACCTGGCCTTCGAACCGCTGCACGGCGCCGTACACCAGCGGCTTGCCCAGCTTCACGCAGGCGTCGTTTAGCAGGTAGCGCAGCGGGAAGTTGTCCGACCCGTCGACCACCACGTCGATGCCTTCCAGCAGCGCCTCGACGTTCTCCGAGGTGACCCGTGCCTGCACCGGCTCGACCCTGATCGAGGGATTGAGTGCCTGCAGCCGCTCGCGAGCCGACTCCACCTTGGGCGTGCCGATCGAGGATTCGGTATGCAGGATCTGGCGCTGCAGGTTGCTGCGGTCGACGATGTCGTCATCGACCAGGCGCAGGTGGCCCAAGCCGGCCGCGGCCAGGTAGAACGCCGCCGGCGAGCCGAGGCCACCGGCGCCGACCATCAGCACGTGCGCGCCAGCCAGGCGCTTCTGGCCCTCGATGCCGACCTCGGGCAGGCGCAGGTGCCGCGAATAGCGCTCGAGGAAGTCGGCCTCGGCCGGTTCCAGCTGCGGCCGCACCAGCGGCAGGCCGTCGCGGGACCAGGCACTGGTGCCGCCATCGACCGAGTACACCCTGGCGAAACCGGCACCGCGCAAGGCCTCGGCGGCCGCCTGCGAACGCTTGCCGACCTGGCAGATCAGCAGCACCTCGGCCGCTGGGTCCGGCAGGTGGCGCGCAGGCTCGGCCTCCAGCTCGGCGCGGCGCACCGCGAGCGCGCCCTCGGCCTGGCCGGAAACGCGCTCGTGCGGCTCGCGGATGTCGATCAGCAGCACGCCCTGCCGCTGGCGTTCGCGGGCCTGCCGCGGCGTCACCATTACGCTCTCCATGCGCCGGATTATCGACGCCATCGCCCCGCGGGCGGAAGCGGGATTGCACCGGCCTCGCGCAACGCTGCGTCGCCGCGCCTCCGGGCCTAGAGCGGCAGCACCTCGACCACGTCGCCGGCCACGTAGGCATTCGCGCCGTCCTCCAGCACGATCAGCACGTCGCTGGATGCGGCGGCGCGCAGCCGGTGCGAGCCGTCGGCCGGCTCCGGATGCACGCACAGGGTGGCGTTGGCGTCCTGGTCCAGGCGTCCACGCAGGAACTCCAGGCGGTCGTGGCGCTTGTGCCAGGGCGCGGCCAGGCGCGCGCGCCAGCATGGGCGCGGCTCCCGGCCCTGGAGCGCGTCCAGCAGCGTCCGTCCGAAGACGTGGAAGGTCGCCAGCACCGATACCGGGTTGCCCGGCAGTCCCAGCACCAGCGCCCGTCCGGCCTCGCCGAACAGCACCGGCATCCCCGGGCGCATGCGCACCTTCCAGAAGCGGATGCGGCCACGCGCCTGCAGCCAGCGCGGCAGGTGGTCCTTCTCCCCCGCCGAGACCGCGCCGCAGGTCAGCACCAGGTCGAAGTTCTCCACCGCGTCGTCCAGCACCGCGGCGATCAGCACCGGGTCGTCCGGCAGGGTCGGCCAGGCCACCGGCTCCAGGCCCGCGTCGCGCAGCTGGGCCATCAGCTGCTCGCGGTTGCTGTTGTAGACCTGGCCCGGGCGCAGCGGCATGCCCGGCTCGGCCAGCTCGTCGCCGCTGGCGAATACGGCGACCGTGGGCCGGGCTGCCACCTCGAGGCGGTCGATGCCCAGCGCAGCGGCCAGGCCGATCCGCGCCGGGGTCAGTACCTGGCCGGCGCGCAGCACCACGTCGCCCGTGGCCACGTCCTCGCCCTGGCGGCGCACGTGTGCACCGGCGCGGATGCCTGCCGGCACCTGCACGCGCCCATCCTGTTCGATGGCGTCCTCGCGGATGACGATGGTGTCGGCACCGGACGGCAGCGGCGCGCCGGTGGTGATGCGCACGCACTGGCCGGGGCCGACGGCCAGGCCCAGGTCCGGACCGGCGAACTGTTCGCCGGCCAGCTCGAGCGTCACCGGTGCAGCGGCGGACAGGTCGGCATGGCGTACCGCGAAGCCGTCCATCGCGCTGTTGTCGAATGCCGGCAACGGGATCGGTGCGACCACGTCGGCCGCCAGCACGCGGCCGTCGGCGCGGCGGGTCGCCACCTGCTCGGTCGCGCGTCCGCGTTCGGCCGCGGCGGCGCGCAGCAGCTCCAGGGCGTGCTTGACGGTGATGCGGCTGGGGAATGCGTCGGTCATCGCGGCTCCTTTGCGATGGGTCGGGAGGTGCGCCTCAGCGCGGCGGCACGATGCGCACCGCGGCCAGGTCTTCGGGGGTATTGAGGTTGCCGAAGCGTACGCCAGCAAAACCCACCCGGGCCATGCGCAGGCGTTCCTGCATCCGCCGCGGCGCAAGCTCGCCGGCGGCCAGCGCCACCGACAGGACCTCGCGCAGCGCCTCCACCCGGTACAGCGCGACCAGCGGCTGCAGCCCGTCGGCATCCTCGGCCACCGCGCCGTCGGCGTCGCGGCAGGACACCAGGGTACGCACCAGGCAGTCGTTGGTATCGAACAGGTCCACCGGCAGGGTCAGCAGCCACGGCGTGCGACAGGCGGCGGCCAGTGCATCGATCCCGGCCAGCGGCCCGCTGCCAGGTGGCAGGCGGTCGGCCACCGCCTGCAGGCCTTCGGCCTCGTAGCGTTCGGGGTCGCGATTGGCGCTCACCAGCACCGGGCCGGTCTCACCCGGGAAACGCCGCGCCAGCCGCAGCACCTGCGGCTGGCCATCGCGTTGCATCCAGGCCTTGTCGATCCCGCCGAGCCGGCTGCCGCGACCACCGGCCAGCAGGCCCAGGGTGATCTCCGCGGCGGCGGGCGCGAGGCTCACTTGCGCTTGACGTGCCGCATCAGCCGGCGCTTCCGCTGCACCTGGCGGTCGGTCAGTTCGTTCTTCTTGCCTTCGTACGGGTTGGCGCCCTCGCGGAACAGCATCCGCACCGGGGTACCCACCAGCTTGAAGCGCTTGCGGAAGAAGTTCTCGAGGTAGCGCTTGTACGAATCCGGCAGCACCTTCAGGCGGGTGCCGTGGACCACGAAGGTCGGCGGGTTCTCGCCGCCCGGATGCACGTAGCGCAGCTTGGACACGTGGCCGCGGATGCTCGGCGGCGGATTGGTCTCGGCCGCGATCTCCAGCGCCTTGTTGACCTCGCTGGTGCTGAAGGTGCGGATCGCCGAGGCGTGCGCGCGGTGGATGGCGCGGAACAGCTCGCGCAGGCCCGAACCGTGCTTGGCGGAGATGCGCACCGCCTCGGCCCAGGGCACGAAGCCGAGCTTGCGCTCCAGCAGTGCCTCGGCCTGCTCGCGCTGGTAGGTGGTCAGGCCGTCCCACTTGTTGACCGCGATCACCAGGGCGCGGCCGGCGTCGAGCACGGCGCCCAGGACGGTGGCGTCCTGGTCGGTCACGCCCTCGGTGGCGTCGAGCATAAGCACCGCGACCTGGCAGCGCTCGATCGCCTGCAGGGTCTTGACCACGCTGAACTTCTCGACCGCTTCCTCGATCTTGCCCTTGCGGCGGATGCCGGCGGTGTCGATCAGCCGGTACAGGCGGCCGTCGCGCTCCAAGTCCACCGCGATCGAGTCGCGGGTGGTCCCGGGGACCTCGGAGGCGATCATGCGCTCCTCGCCCAGCACGCGGTTCACCAGGGTCGACTTGCCCACGTTGGGGCGGCCGACGAAGGCGATGCGCAGGCGGTCCGGATCGTTGTCCAGTTCCTCGACGCTGCCCTCTTCCGGCAGGCGCTCGAGGACCTCGGCATGGAGGTCGTCCAGGCCCTGGCGGTGGGCAGCGGACACGGCCAGCATGTCGGCGAAGCCGTAGCGCGCGAACTCGCCGCGCACGGCCTCCTCGAAGGTGCCGTCGATCTTGTTGACCACCAGCAGGGTCGGACGCGCCAGCTTGCGCAGCCAGGACAGGATCTCGTCGTCCAGCGCGGAGGTGCCCTCGCGGCCATCGACCACGAACAGGATCAGGTCGGCCTCGGCGGCGGCGGCGCGCGCCTGGCGCGCGGTGGCGCCGGCCAGGCCCTCCTCGTCGCCGGCGATGCCGCCGGTGTCCACCAGCAGGAACGGGCGATCGGGATCGAGCCGGCACACGCCGTAGTGGCGGTCACGGGTGACGCCGGGCTCGTCGTGGACGAGCGCATCACGGCTGCGCGTCAGCGCATTGAAAAGGGTGGACTTGCCGACATTGGGCCGTCCGACCAGGGCAACCAGCGGTAGCATCGCGAAATTCCTGCCCGCATCCGTCCGGTCAGTCCAGGCGGAAGGCGGTCAGGCCTCCCTTGACGTCCTGCACCAGCAGCAATCCGTCCGCCTCGACCAGCGCGCCGCGGATGGCACGCTTGCGACCGACCTTGGCGCGGCCGGCCATCTCGCCGTTGTCCAGGCGCAGCCAGTGCAGGTAGCCGGCATAGTCGCCGACCACCGCGTAATCACCCTGCACGGCCGGGCCGGTCAGCGAACGGCGCGCCAGCGCCGGCTGCGACCACAGGGCCACGCCGTTGGACTTGTCCAGCGCATAGACCGAACCGGCGGCCGTGGACACCAGCACCGCCGACGGGGCGACGCCGATCGCGCCGGCACCACCGTGGTCGCTCTGCCACATCGGCCGGCCGCTGGGGCCGTCGATGGCCAGGGTGCGGCTGCGGTAGCTGTTGGAATAGAGCATGGTGCCGTCGATCACCACCGGGCTGTCGACGTCGGCCATGCGCTCCAGCTCGGTGCGGCCCTCGGGCAGGCCCACGGCCTGTTCCCACAGTACGCGGCCGTCCTGCAGCGCCAGCGCGACCAGCGCGCCGTCATCGTGGCCGACGAACAGCAGGCCGGGCGCCGCGGTGACCTTGGCGTTGCCGCGCACGGTCAGGTTCGGCAGCTCGCGGGTGACGGACCAGCGCTCCTCGCCGTTGGCGGCGTCGAACGCAGTGATGCGGCCGTCGTTGCCGCGGACCACGACCACACCCTGGGTCACGGTCGGGGCGGCGATGATCTCGCTGCGCACCTTGGCGCGCCAGCGCTCGCTGCCGTCCTGGGCGTCCAGCACGAGCACCGTGCCGTCCAGACCGCCGACCGCGACCAGGCCACCGCCCACGCCGGGGCCGCCGGTCAGGCGCAGGCCTTCCTTCTTGTCGGCCTTGAATTCCCACACGCGCTTGCCGGTCTGCAGGTCCAGGGCGAGCACCCTGCCCTCGCCGGCCGCGGCGAACACGCGGCCATCGGCCACCGCCGGGCCCTGGCGGGCGCCGATGCGGCGCTCGCCGTCGCCGAGGTCGACCGACCAGGCCTTGCGCGGCTTGATCGTCGCATCGAACTTGACCAGCTCGGCCGGCTCGGCCGCCTTCTTGGCCGCGGCGTTCTTGCCGCCAAACCAGCTCTTCATGGTGCTGCAACCGCCCAGCAGCGAAACCATGACGAGTGCTACCGCCACGCGCTTGATCATGTCGGTGCGCTCCATCAGTTCGACTCCGCCACTTCCGGCAGGTCGCCACCGGCGTCCTGCAACTTCAGTTCGATGCGCCGGCGCGCGGGCGCTTCGGCGTCCAGCACCTCGAGCGCACGCTGGTACTGCGCGCGCGCCTCTTCCGGCTTGCCCGCGGCCACCAGGGCGTCGGCGCGCAGCTCCAGGCCCAGGCCCGAATCGTCGCCTTCCAGCAGCTTGACCGCTTCGTCGGCCTTGCCGGTCGCCGCCAGCAGCTGCGCCAGGCGCTGCTTGACCACCGGCTCCAGCTCCGGCTCGGCCTTGATCCCGCGCAGGGTCGTGATCGCGTCCTCGGTCTTGCCGGCCTCGACCTGGGCCTTGGCCACGTGCAGCGCGCCGAGGGTGGCGTACACGCCTTCATGGCCAGCCAGTGCCGCGCCGGGGTCTTCCTCGCCCGCCTCGACCTTGGCCAGCGCCTGGGTGTAGGCGGCATGGGCCTGCTGCTGCGCGCCCAGGTTGCGTTCCTGCCACTGGCGCATGCCCCAGATCGCAGCCAGGCCCAAGGCCAGGCCGGCGATGATGCCGGGGAGGTTCTTGCGCAGCCATGCGCGGACGCGTTCGCCCTGTTCGTGCTCGTCCAGAAGGTCGTCGATTGCCATGCGGTGTCCTGCCCCGCGCGGTACGCAGCGGGGTTGTGTTCTTGTTCTTGTTGGATGGGTCCGCGGACCGCGTGTTACTGCGCGGGCTTGACGGAGCCGTCAGAGGATACCGCAAAGCGGGCCACGTTCGCCCGCTTGAAGGGCGACAGGTCCACGATACTGCCCGCCCGCTGAACGCGTACCGCCGCGGCATTGCCGAGCACGACCCCGGCCACCTCGGTGGCCTGGAAGCTGCGGGACTCGCCCTGGCGCACCAGTCGCTGCTCCAGCACCTGTCCGTCGCGGCCGGTGACTTCGAGCCAGCTGTCGCCATCGAAGGCCAGTTCCAGGGTCGCCGGCGCGGCGGCCTGGGCCTGGCGTACCGCCGGGGCCAGCGAGGCCACGTACGGCGTGCCGTCCTGCGCGGACGGTGCGACGACGCGCGGCGCCGGGGCCGGACTGCCGACCGGGGCGCCTTCCACCACCGCCGGCGGCACCACGTCCAGCGACGCGGTAGCCGGCGGCTGCTCGGTGAAGTGGGAGCGGGTCGCCAGCCATACCGGCACGGCGATGGTGGCGGTGATCACCACGTAGACCGCACGGCGGCCGACGTTCTCCATGATCCGCTGCAGCCGCGGCGTATGCGCATGGCTGACCAGTTCGACCGGCACCGGCGCGGCGACCTGGGCCTGCAGCAGCGGCTCCAGGTCCACGCGCAGCAGCCGCGCATAGCTGCGCAGCTGGCCACGGACGAACACGGGCGCGCCGATGACGTCCCAACGGCCCTGTTCAAGCGCTTCGACCACGTGTACCGGCATGTGGAGCCGCGATGCGACCTCCCGCACGTCCAGTCCGGCTGCGATGCGTGCCTCCCTCAGCAGCTCTCCGCAACCCCGAGCGTCTCCCCCGACGTTCGCGTTGTCAGCTTGGATCACTGTGGATCTTCCCCGGTTTTTCCAGTGACGGCCTGCGGGAACTCCTCCCTTAGCCGCTGTTGATACCGGCTGGCGGCCACCCTGTCGCCGAGCCCCTGTTCAATCCTGACCGCGAGTTGTAGCACGGATGCGTCGGCGGGCGCAGCCGCCAGCCGACGCTCGGCGAATGCCCGCGCCTGCATCAGCCTGCCCTGCCCGTAGGCGAGGGTCGCCATCTGTTCCAGCGCGCCCGGATGCGACGGCTCCAGCTCCAGCGCCTTGCGCAGGTCCTGCTCGGCGCGCTCGGACTGGCCACTGCGCAGCGCGCAGGCGCCGGCATTGGCCAGGGCCGAGGCGCGCGAACCCGCCGTCGGCGCGGCCATCGCCCGGTCCAGCCAGACCAGCGACTCGGCCGCAAAGCCATTGGCGCACAGCCAGGCACCGTAGTTGTTGAGCACGTCGCCGTCGTTGGGCGCCAGCTCGGCGGCCTTGCGGTAATACCCGCCGGCGGCCTGGTGGTTGCCACGGGCCGACTCGATCGCACCCATCAGGGTGTGGCCGTCGGCGACGGAGGCATCGAGCGACAGGGCACGGCGGGCCAGGCGCTCGGCCTCGGCGAGGTCGCCGGCGGCCAGGCGCTGCGCGGCCAGGCCCACGGTGTCGCGGAACTGCACCCGGCGCTTGGTGTCGGCGCCGTCGCCCAGCTTGTACACCGGGGCGATGCGCTCGGCGCCGCGGATCTTCGGGGATTTGACCGTCGCCGGGCGGGCGCAGCCTGCCAGAAGCAGGGCGCCAAGCAGGATCAGCAGGATCCGCTCAGAGCGCCGCATGGCCCCCGGCCGGTGACTGGTCGTTGCGTTCCATGCTGCGGCGGAACTCGGCCTGGCGGCGGGTGCGGTCCATGACCTGGCCCTTCAGCTGGCCGCAGGCCGCATCGATGTCGTCGCCGCGGGTGCGGCGGACCATGGTCAGCACCTGCGAGTCGAGCAGGATCTTCTGGAAGGCGCGGATGGTGGCCTCGTCCGAGCGCTCGTAGCGGGTGCCCGGGAACGGGTTGAACGGGATCAGGTTGACCTTGCCCGAATCGCGCGCCTGCACCGCGTTGTCGAACTGGCGCATCAGCCTGGCCAGCTGGCGGGCATGCTCCGGCTGGTCGTTGACGCCCTTCATCAGGGTGTATTCGAAGGTCACCGACTCGCGCTTCTTGTTGGCGCGCAGGTAGCGGGCGCAGGACGCCATCAGCTCGGCGATCGGATACTTCCTGTTGAGCGGGACCAAGGTCTCGCGCAGCGCATCGTTGGGCGCATGCAGCGACACCGCCAGGGAGACGTCGCTCTCGACCGAGAGCCGGTCGATCTGCGGCACCAGGCCGGAGGTCGACAGGGTCACGCGCTTGTTGGCCAGGCCGTAGCCCAGGTCGTCGCGCATCACGCTCATGGCGCGCACGACGTTGTCGAAATTCATCAGCGGCTCGCCCATGCCCATCATCACCACGTTGGTGAGGCGGCGCTGCTGGTGCGGCACGTTGCCCAGGTGGCGGGCGGCGACCCAGACCTGGCCGATGATCTCGGCGGTGGTCAGGTTGCGGTTGAAGCCCTGGGTGGCAGTCGAGCAGAAGGTGCAGTTGAGGCCGCAACCGACCTGCGAGGACACGCACAGGGTGCCGCGCCCCTTGTCGGGGATGTACACGGTCTCGATGGCGTTCTTGCCATCGGCGCCCATCGCCAGCAGCCACTTGTGGGTGCCGTCGGCGGAGGGCTTGTCGAACACGACGTTGGGGACGACGACCTCGGCATGCGCATGCAGCTTGGCGCGCAGCGCCTTGCCGAGGTCGGTCATCTGGTCGAAGTCGGTGACATAGCGGTGGTGGATCCACTTCATCACCTGGTGGGCGCGGTAGCGCTTCTCGCCGAGGGTTTCCTCGAAGAAGCGCTCCAGGCCCTCGCGGTCCAGCTCCAGGAGGTTCTGCTTCCCCGGAGCCGCGGCCTGCGGCAGGTCCGCGCGCGCGGGCGCCGCCGCGGCGATCGGCTCGCCGGTGGTGGTCACGCTGGGGATCGGCTGCAGTCCGGACACGTATTCGACCTTCTACTTCAGTGCGCTCAGCGCGACACGACTTCGGTGGCGGCGAAGAAGTACGCCACCTCGATGGCGGCATTCTCGACCGAGTCCGAGCCGTGGGCGGCGTTGGCGTCGATGGATTCGGCGAAGTCGGCGCGGATGGTGCCCGGCGCGGCTTCCTTCGGGTTGGTGGCGCCCAGCAGCTCGCGGTGCTTGAGCACGGCGTTCTCGCCTTCCAGGACCTGGATCATCACCGGGCCGGAGATCATGAACTCGACCAGCGCGTTGAAGAACGGACGCTCGCGGTGCACGGCGTAGAAGCCCTCGGCCTCGCGGCGCGACAGTTGCTTGTACTTGGCGGCGACGACCTTCAGGCCGGCCTTCTCGAAACGGGTGTAGATCTCACCGATCACGTTCTTGGCGACGGCATCGGGCTTGATGATCGAAAGGGTGCGCTCCAGCGCCATTGGTTCTGCTTCCAGGTAGAGGGGACGGGACCGGCCCGGGACCGGGCCTTGAAGGAAAAACCCGCGACGGGGCGCGGGCTTAGCTTGGGTAGCGTTGGACAATTCTAGCATCCGCGGCCGGCCTTTGCAGGGAGCCGGATGTTGCACCGCAAAATGACACCGGAGCGGGCCCGGCGCAGGATAAAACAATCGTTTGATTCACACCCTGGACCGATGGGCAAGCCCACCCACTTCTCCACCAAGGAACGCATCCTGGCCGCGGCGGAGGAGCTGTTCGCCCAGCACGGGTTCGCCGGCACCTCGCTGCGCCAGGTCACCAGCCAGGCCGCGGTCAACATCGCCGCGGTGAACTACCACTTCGGCTCCAAGGAAAACCTCATCAACGAGGTGTTCCGCCGGCGCATGGACGTGATGACGGCCGACCGCCTGCGGCAGCTGGAGACCGCCCTGCGCGACCACCCCGGCCAGCTGGAGCCGATCCTGGCCGCCTTCATCGATCCTGCCCTGGCCCTGGCGCAGGATCGCAACGGCGGCGCCGCCTTCGTGCGGCTGATCGCCCGCGCCTACGCCGAGCACAACGAAAGCCTGCGCCGGTTCCTGTCCGACCACTACGGCCACGTGCTGCGGGAGTTCGGCAAGGCGCTGTCCGGCCTGCTGCCGGGGCTGGACAAGGAAACCCTGTACTGGCGCCTGGACTTCCTGGCCGGCGCCCTGACCTATGCGATGTCCGATTTCGGCCTGATCAAGCGCCCGGCCAGCGCCAGCGAGGCCGCCCATCGCAGCCGGGCCGCCCGGGAACTCATCCGCTTTGCCGCCGCAGGATTGCAGGCGGAAACCAAGTAATCATTCATTTATCAAGAGGTTGCAAGATATGTCTCAGAAACTGCTTGTACGTCGCGCCGCGGTGCTTGGTGCCGGCGTCATGGGTGCGCAGATCGCCGCCCACCTCACCAATGCCGGCGTGGACACCGTGCTGTTCGACCTGCCCGCCAAGGAGGGCCCGGCCGACGGCATCGTCCTGAAGGCCATCGGCAACCTCGCCAAGCTCAGCCCCGCCCCGCTGGCCAGCAAGTCGCTGGCGGCCGCCATCACCCCGGCCAACTACGAGACCGGCCTGGAGCAGCTGCGCGACTGCGACCTGGTCATCGAGGCGATCGCCGAACGGATGGACTGGAAGCAGGACCTGTACAAGAAGATCGCGCCGTTCGTGAACGACACCGCGGTGCTGGCCTCCAACACCTCGGGCCTGGGCATCAACGCCCTGGCCGCGGTGCTGCCGGAGCAGCTGCGCCACCGCTTCTGCGGCGTGCACTTCTTCAACCCGCCGCGCTACATGCACCTGGCCGAGCTGATCCCGGCCGAGACCACCGACAAGGCGGTGCTGGAGGGCCTTGAGACCTTCCTGACCACCAACCTCGGCAAGGGCGTGGTCTACGCCAAGGACACCCCGAACTTCATCGGCAACCGGATCGGCGTGTTCTCGATCCTGTCGGTGATCCACCACACCCGCCAGTTCGGCCTGGGCTTCGACGAGGTCGACGCCATCACCGGCCCGCTGGTCGGCCGTCCGAAGTCGGCCACCTACCGCACCTCCGACGTGGTGGGCCTGGACACCATGGCCCACGTCATCAAGACCATGGCCGACACCCTGCCGCAGGATCCGTGGCACAAGTACTTCCAGTCGCCCGACTGGCTGCAGGCGCTGATCGCCAAGGGCGCCCTGGGCCAGAAGGCCGGCGCCGGCATCTTCCGCAAGGTCGGCAAGGACATCGTGGTCCTGGACCTGGAGAAGCAGGACTACCGCCCGGCCGACCGCAAGGCCGCCGACGAGGTCGTCGAGATCCTCAAGATCAGGAATCCGGCCGAGAAGTTCGCGAAACTGCGCGGGAGCCAGCACCCGCAGGCCCGGTTCCTGTGGGCCGCGTTCCGCGACCTGTTCCACTACAGCGCCTACCACCTGGCCGACATCGCCGACACCGCGCGCGACGTCGACCTGGCCATCCGCTGGGGCTACGGCTGGTCGCTGGGCCCGTTCGAGACCTGGCAGGCCGCCGGCTGGAAGCAGGTGGCGCAGTGGATCGCCGACGACATCGCCGCCGGCAAGGCCATGAGCGACGCCCCGCTGCCGGCGTGGGTGCTGGACGGCCGCGAGGGCGTGCACGCCGCCGAGGGCAGCTACAGCCCGGCCAGTAATTCCGTTGTGCCGCGCTCGTCGCTGCCGGTCTACCAGCGCCAGCGCTTCCCCGATCCGCTGCTGGGCGAGAAGTTCGACCAGGGCACCACGGTCTACGAGAACGACGGCGTGCGCATGTGGCACGACGGCGACGGCATCGCCGTGGTCTCGTTCAAGACCAAGATGAACACCGTGTCCGACCACGTGCTCAACGGCCTGCAGGAAGCGATCTCGATCGCCGAGCGCGACTTCCAGGGCCTGGTGATCTGGCAGCAGAAGGAGCCCTTCTCCGCCGGCGCCGACCTGGCCGGCGCGCTGGGCCTGCTCCAGGCCGGCAAGGTCGACGAGTTCGACGCCCTGGTCGCCAACTTCCAGCGCACCAGCCAGCGCATCAAGTACGCGCTGGTCCCGGTGGTCGCGGCCGTGCGCGGCCTGGCCCTGGGTGGCGGCTGCGAGTTCCAGATGCACAGCGCCCGCACCGTGGCCCACCTGGAGAGCTACATCGGCCTGGTCGAGGCCGGCGTGGGCCTGCTGCCGGCCGGCGGCGGCCTGAAGGAGCTGGCGGTGCGTGCCTCGCGTGCGGCCGGTCCGGGCGGCGACGTGTTCGCCGAGCTGAAGAAGACCTTCGAGACCGTGGCGATGGCCAAGGTGTCGACCTCGGCCTTCGAGGCCAAGGAACTGGGCCTGCTGCGCCCGACCGACCGCATCGTGTTCAACGCTTACGAGCTGCTGCACGTGGCCAAGGCCGAGGCGCGCAACCTGGCCGAGGGTGGCTACCGCCCGCCGCTGCCGGAGCGCCGCATCCAGGTCGCCGGCGACGTCGGCATCGCCACCTTCCGCATGCTGCTGGTCAACATGCTGGAAGGCCGCTTCATCAGCCCGTACGACGACGAGATCGCGACCCGCATCGCGACCGTGGTCAGCGGCGGTGAAGTCGACCGCGGCAGCCAGGTCGACGAGGAGTGGCTGCTGCGCCTGGAGCGCAAGCACTTCGTCGAACTGGCCCAGCAGGAAAAGACCCAGGCGCGCATCGGCCACATGCTCAAGACCGGCAAGCCGCTCAGGAACTGAGATTCGTGATTCGGGATCGGGGATTCGCAAGAGCGCATCCCCTCCCGGGAAACCATTGATGCCGGCGTGAAGGATTCGACCGTGATGCGCTATCGCGAACCACGGATCACGAATCACGAATCCCGGCTTTCGGAGAAAGCCATGACCAAGCAGATCCAGGACGCCTACATCGTCGCCGCCACCCGCACCCCGGTTGGCAAGGCGCCCAAGGGCGTTTTCCGCAACACCCGTCCCGATGAAATGCTGGCCCACGTGCTCAAGGCCGTGGTCGCCCAGGCCCCGGGCATCGACACCAGCCGCATCGACGACGCCATCATCGGCTGCGCCATGCCGGAGGGCGAGCAGGGCATGAACGTGGCCCGCATTGGCCTGCTGCTGGCCGGCCTGCCGAACACCATCGCCGCCCAGACCATCAACCGCTTCTGCTCATCCGGCCTGCAGGCCGTGGCCCTGGCCGCCGACCAGATCCGCCTGGGCAACGCCGACCTGATGCTGGCCGGCGGCACCGAGTCGATGTCGATGGTGCCGATGATGGGCAACAAGGTCGCCCTGAGCCCGCAGGTGTTCGCCCACGACGAGAACGTGGCGATTGCCTATGGCATGGGCATCACCGCCGAGAAGGTCGCCGAGGAATGGAAGGTCTCGCGCGAGGACCAGGACGCCTTTGCCCTCGCCTCCCACCAGAAGGCGCTGGCCGCCATCGCCGCCGGTGAGTTCCGCGACGAGATCTCGCCGTACGAGGTCGTCTCGCACCTGCCCGACCTGGCCGGCAACACCATCCAGCTGAAGAAGCGCCTGGTCGATACCGACGAAGGCCCGCGTCCGGACACCTCGATCGAGGGCCTGGGCAAGCTGCGGCCGGTGTTCCGCAACGGCCAGTTCGGCGGCAGCGTCACCGCCGGCAACTCCTCGCAGATGAGCGACGGCGCCGGTGCAGTGCTGCTGGCCTCGGAGAAGGCGATCAAGGAATACGGCCTGACTCCCCTCGCCCGCTTCGTCAGCTTCTCCGTGGCCGGCGTGCGCCCGGAGGTGATGGGCATCGGCCCGATCGCCGCGATCCCGAAGGCGCTCAGGCAGGCCGGCCTCAGCAAGGACCAGCTGGACTGGATCGAGCTCAACGAGGCCTTCGCCGCGCAGGCGCTGGCGGTGATCCGCGACAGCCAGCTGGACCCGTCCAAGGTCAACCCGCTGGGCGGCGCCATCGCCCTGGGCCACCCGCTGGGCGCCACCGGCGCCATCCGTACCGCCACCCTGGTCCACGGCCTGCGCCGCCGCCAGCAGAAGTACGGCATGGTCACCATGTGCATTGGCACCGGCATGGGCGCGGCGGGCATCTTCGAGGCGCTTTGAGCCTCGCCCCTCGCGGACATGAAAACGGCGCCCTCGGGCGCCGTTTTCGTTTGCAGCTTCGCGGGCCGGTCAGCCGCGCTTCTCGTCCAGCGCCGCCTGCATCGCCTCGCGCGCGGCCGCACCATGCTTCGGGTGCTCCAGCGCGAAGTGCACGGTCGCCTCGATCAGGCCGATGTGCGCACCACAGTCGAAGCGACGGCCGACGAAGTGGTAGGCATCGATATGGCCGCCGTCCTTGATCGTCGCGGCGATCGCGTCGGTCAGCTGGATCTCGCCGCCGGCACCGCGGCCGGTGGTCTCCAGCTTCTGGAAGATGCCGCCGGGCAGGATGTAGCGGCCGACCACGGCCAGGTTGCTCGGCGCGTCCTCGGGCTTGGGCTTCTCGACCATGGCCTCGATGCGGCCGCTGCGGCCCTGGAAGTCGCGGGTGGCGACGATGCCGTAGCTGGAGGTCTTCTCCCGCGGCACTTCCTCGACCGCGATCACGCCGCCGCCGGTGCGCTCGGCCAGGTCGGCCATCTGCTTCAGCGCGCCGTCGCCGCGGTTCCACATCAGGTCGTCCGGCAGCAGGACCGCGAACGGCTCGTCGCCGATCACGTCCTTGGCGCAGAGCACGGCGTGGCCCAGGCCCAGGGCTTCCTTCTGGGTGACGTACACCACGCGGACGTGGTCCGGCAGCGGCTTGCTGACCAGCTGCAGCTGCTCCAGCTTGCCGCCCTGCTCGAGCTTCTGCTCCAGCTCGTAGTGCTTGTCGAAATAGTCGGCAATCGAATGCTTGTAGCGGTTGGTGACGAACACCAGGGTGTCGCACCCGGCCTCGATGGCCTCATCCACCGCGTACTGGATCAGCGGCCGGTCGATGATCGGCAGCATTTCCTTGGGAACGGTCTTGGTTGCGGGGAGGAACCGGGTACCAAGACCGGCTACCGGGAAGACTGCCTTGCGAATCCTTTTCGTCATCTTGTCCTTGCTGCCTCTCGAGCTGGGAACTGAACCACCGTTGCGGTGTTTTCGGGTTCAGCGGCAGCCCGGGGCGAGAACTCGGGGACGAGGACCTGCAGGGCCTGCCGCAACGTGCTCTCATCATAGCGCGAGACTGCGAAGCGCATGTGTTCGACTTCCTGCAGGACCTGGTCGGCCGGGCACCCCCGCGCCCCCGCCTCGAGGATCTTGGGGTGGGCGGTGGGACGGTAGTGCTCGTCCGGGTAGAACAGGGTTTCGTGCAGTTTCTCGCCCGGGCGCAGCCCGGTATAGACGATGGCGATGTCCCGCCCCGGCTGCTTGCCGGCCAGGCGGATCATCTGCTCGGCCAGCAGCCGGATCGGCACCGGATCGCCCATGTCCAGGGTGTAGATCGCCGCGTGCGAACCGGAGGCGGCGGCCTGCATGATCAGCTGGCAGGCCTCGGGGATGGTCATGAAGTAGCGGGTGACCTCGGGGTCGGTGACGGTCACCGGGCCACCGCGGCGGATCTGCTCGCGGAACAGCGGGACCACGCTGCCGGCCGAGTCCAGCACGTTGCCGAACCGCACGGTGACGTAGCGCGTGCCCTCGACCCGCTCGTCCATGGACTGGGCGATCATCTCGGCCACCCGCTTGGACACGCCCAGCACGTTGGCCGGATCGACCGCCTTGTCAGTGGAGATCAGGACGAAGGTGCCCACCCGGTACTCGCGGCACAGCTCGGCCACGGTGTGGGTCGCCAGCACGTTGTTGCGCACGGCCTCGCGCAGCTGGCCTTCCAGCAGCGGGACCTGCTTGTAGGCGGCGGCATGGAAGACAGCGTCGGGTGCGCAACGCTCCAGGGCACGGCGGGTCACCGCCGGGTCACCGCAGTCGCCCAGCACCGCCACGACCTCGACGCCGGGGAACGCGTCCTGCAGCTCGGCATGGATGGTCAGCAGGGCCAGTTCGGAAATCTCCAGCAGCACGATCCGGCTGGCACCGTGGCGCGCGCACTGGCGGCACAGCTCCGAGCCGATCGATCCACCGGCGCCGGTCACCATCACGGTGCGGCCGCCCAGCCAGTCGCGGATCAGGCCCCAGTCCGGCGTCACCGGCTTGCGGTGCAGCAGGTCCTCGATCGCCACTTCCTTGAGCTCGCCCGGCAGGGCCTTGCCCTCGAGCACGTCGGTCAGGCGCGGCACGGTGCGGAACGGCAGGCCGCTGTGCTCGCAGATGCCGAGCACGCGCTGCATGCCGGCGGCGTCGAGCGAGGGAATGGCGATCACCAGCATGCCGGCGCCGACCTCGCGGGCCACGGTAGCCGCTTCCTCAAGCGTTCCCAGCACCGGCATGCCGTGCAGCTGCGATCCCTGCAGGTGCGGGGCGTCGTCGAGGAAACCGACCGGCTGGTAGGCGCCGGAGCGGCGCAGGTCGCGCACCAGGGCGTCGGCCGCCTGGCCGGCACCCATGATCAGGACGCGCTGCTGGGTCGCGGTGCTGCGGGAAAGGTTGTAGTCCTTCCACACCCGGTACAGCAGGCGCGGCACGCCGAGCATCGCGGCCAGGGCCAGCGGATAGAGGAACAGCACTGCACGCGGCAGCGCGTCCATGCGGTTGTAGATTGCCAGGCAGATGACGATGGCGACGGTGCCAAGACCGGCGGCCTTGAGGATGTTCCAGATGTCCGGAACGCTGGCGAAACGCCACAGGCCGCGATAGAGCCCGACCCGCCAGAACACCAGGCCCTGTGCGACCAGCACGATGGCGAGGGTCGGCGTCAGCTGGGTCCAGTCGTACGTCTCGGAGCGGGCGCCGTAACGCAGCACGTGCAGTGCCTGCCAGCACACGGCCGCCATGAGCAGGTCGTGCAGGACGATGGCCGTACGCGGGAGTGAGACTGGCAGTGCTGGGCCGGTTTTCATGCGTACGGCGGTCCTGTCAGGTGTGCTGGATGCGTCTCCCCTGGACCAGCCAGATCACGGCCGCGAGCACGAGCCACAGGACCGTTGCTGCGACGGCAATAACTGTTCCAGATGCCACCGCAACATACGTGAGCAAACCTGCCAGCAGACTGAACAAACCGTAGTAGTTACTAACTGCTGGATGACTGCCTGCATGCTTCGCCCAGCGCTGGTACAGGTGCGATACATGTGGAAGCCAGAAACGCTCCCCCTGCAGCACCCGTCGCGCCAGGGTCATGGAGGCGTCGACCAGGAAGGCCGAGAGCGGCAGCACCAGCACCAGCACGTTCCAGCCCCGGCTTTCCCAGAGCGAGGCCACTGTCCATACCAGCACCGCGGCCAGCAGGTAACCGAGCGTCCCGGAACCGACATCGCCCAGGAAGATGCGCGCCCGCGGCCAGTTGAACGGAAGGAAGCCCAGGCAGGCCGCGCACGCGGCCCATGCCAGCAGCGAGACGGCCGGCGGCGTGACCATGGCGAAGCTGGCCAGCGCGATCATCGCCTGGGTGATGGCGATGCCGTCGATGCCATCCATGAAGTTCCAGACGTTTACCAGCACCGGTACGGCGGCGAAGGCCAGCAGTGCCCAGCGAAGCTCACCCTGCCCTGCATGCACGCCCGCGCCGAGGACCAGTCCGGCCAGGCACTGGATCGCAAGTCGCGACCAGGGCGACAGCGGGCGGTGGTCGTCGATCCATCCGATCCCTGCGACCAGCACCAGGCCGACGGCAAACGCCGCGGCGGGCATTGGCGCCAGCACGCCGCCGGCGACTGCAGGCAGCGTGCCCAGCAACAGGGCGACGGTGATGCCCAGGCCACCGCCGCGCGGGGTTGGGACACTGTGGCTGCGACGCTCGCCCGGCAGGTCGAGCAGGCGCCGTCGCGCGTAGCGCAGGGTCAGCCAGGTCGCCACCGCCGAGACCGCGGCCAGCAGCGCCACGGTGCCCGCGGCCGCGATCATGCTCACACCACCGCGTAGTTGAGCAGCGGCTTGACCGTGCCCCACTCCTTGCAGCTCGGGCACTGCCAGTGGTGGGTGCGCGCGCCGAAGCCGCAGCGGGTGCAGCGGTAGCTGGGATTGCGCACCAGCAGCTGGTCGGTGATGTGCTTGAGGTCGTGCAGGGTCGCGGTGCTGTCGGCGCCGACCGCGAGGGTCAGGTCGATCAGGGCGGCCTCGCCGCGCACCGAGGGGCGGTCCTTGAGCTGGCGGCCGAGGTAGTCGCGCGCCTGCACGGCGCCTTCCTGCTGCTCGATCAGGCGGGTCAGGGCCAGCACCGGGGCGATGCCGCGGTAGTGCTCGCTCATCTCGGCCAGGAAGGCACGCGCGCCGCTGGTGTCGCCGACCTGGGCGTACGCGGCCAGCAGGCCGGGCAGCACTTCCGGCAGGTAGTCGGGGTCGTGGCGGGCGGCGCGCTCGAAGGCGCGGATCGCCCCCTCGGGGTTGCCGGCATCGGATTCGATGCGGCCTTCGAGGATGCCGGCGCGCACGCAGGTGGCATCGGCCTGGTAGGCACGCGCGATCGCGGCGCGGGCGCTGGCCAGGTCACCGTTGCCGCGCAGGCGCTCTGCCAGCTCGCACTCGAACTGGGCCACCAGCTTGCCCATCGGCTCGCCGGTCGCTTCCTCGAAGCGCATGGCGTTCTCGATCGCCCGCTCCCAGTCGCGCTCGGCCTGGTAGATGCCGATCAGGTGCCTGAGCGCCTGCGGCGCGCGCTGGTCGATCCGGGCCAGGTCGGTGAATACGGTCTCGGCACGATCCAGCAGGCCGGACTTCATGTAGTCCTCGCCCAGCGCCAGCAGGGCCTGGACGCGCTGCGCGTCGGACAGGTCGCTGCGCTGGACCAGGCCCTGGTGCAGGCGGATCGCGCGGTCGACCTCGCCACGGCGGCGGAACAGGTGGCCCAGGGCCAGCTGGGTCTCGAAGGTTTCCTTGTCGAGCTCGGCGATGTGCAGGAACAGCTCGATCGCCTTGTCCGGCTGTTCGTTGAGCAGGTAGTTCAGGCCGCGGAAATAGGTGCCGGACAGGCGGCTGACCTGGGTGTCACCGTGGCGCTGCCCGCCCCTGCGGCCGACGACCCAGCCACTGAGCGCGGCCAGCGGCAGGAACAGGAAGAACCAGAACCACTCGGAGATGAATTCCATTTGCTTAGTTGCCTTCCCGGTACGGTGCCGGTGTCTGGATGGCATCGACGGCGGTGCCGTCGGCCGTGCGGGTCCGCTCGAGCCGGCGCAGGCGCGCGTGCAGCGGCAGCACCGTGCTGGCGACGACCAGGCCACCGCCGAGCAGGACGCCCGCGAGCAGCGAGGTGACGAGGGCGATGCCCGAAGTGGTGTTGACCTCGATCATGCCGAAGTCGAGTCGGAGTTGCTGCGAATTGAGCGACCCCACTACCAGCCCGATCGCAAGGAACGCGAGCAGGACCAGCAGGCGGAAGATGTTCATGGGCGGAGGCTCCGTGCGCGGGCACCCCCAAGCTTAGCCGACCGGAACCGGTACGGCGCGGTGGATCAGGCGTCCTGCGGCTCGGACGGCGCCGGGACCACGTCGCTGACCTTCTCGCGCAGTTCCTTGCCGGCCTTGAAATGCGGCACGTGCTTGCCCGGAAGGGCCACGGACTCGCCGGTCTTCGGGTTGCGGCCGATGCGCGGCGGACGGTAATGCAGCGAGAAGCTGCCGAAGCCCCGGATCTCGATGCGCTCGCCGGAAGCCAGCGAACCGGCCATCATTTCCAGCAGCGACTTGACGGCGAGGTCGACGTCCTCGGCCTTCAGGTGCGACTGGCGGCGGGCCAGGATCTCGATCAGTTCGGACTTGGTCATCTCGGACTATGGAAGCGGGCCGATACGCCGCGGCGACCCGGGATCACCGGGTCGCCGCGGGGCCTAACGCACTTTCGGTATTACTCGGACTTGTTGCCCAGCTGCGCACGCAGCAGCGCGCCCAGGCTGGTGGTGCCGGTAGCGGCTTCGGCGGCGGCCTTGTTGTACTCGGCCAGGGCCTCGGCGGTCTCGGCTTCGTCCTTGGCCTTGATCGACAGCTGCAGGCTGCGGCCCTTGCGGTCCATGCCCACGAACTTGGCCTCGACCTTGTCGCCGACCTTCAGGTGCTGGGTGGCGTCGTCGACGCGGTCGTAGGAGATGTCACGCGCGGCGACATAACCCTCGATGCCGTCGGCCAGCTCGACCACGGCGCCCTTCGCGTCGACTTCCTTCACCACGCCGGAAACCTTGGAGCCCTTCGGATTGGCGGCCATGTACTGGCCGAACGGATCCTGCTCCATCTGCTTCAGGCCCAGGGAGATGCGCTCGCGCTCCGGGTCGACGGCCAGGACGACGGCGTCCAGGGTGTCGCCCTTCTTGAAGTTGCGCAGCACGTCCTCGCCGGTGGTGTTCCAGCTGATGTCCGACAGGTGGACCAGGCCGTCGATGCCGCCGTCCAGGCCGATGAAGATGCCGAAGTCGGTGATGGACTTGATCTGGCCCGAAACCTTGTCGCCCTTCTTGTGGATGGCGGCGAAGGTCTCCCACGGGTTGGCGGCGACCTGCTTCATGCCCAGCGAGATGCGGCGACGCTCCTCGTCCACGTCCAGGACCATGACCTCGACCTCGTCGCCGACCTGCACGACCTTGGACGGGTTGACGTTCTTGTTGGTCCAGTCCATCTCGGACACGTGCACCAGGCCCTCGACGCCCGGCTCGATCTCGACGAACGCGCCGTAATCGGTGACGTTGGAGACCTTGCCGAACACGCGGCTGTTGGCCGGGTAACGGCGGGCGATGTTGTCCCACGGATCCTCGCCCAGCTGCTTCAGGCCCAGCGAGACGCGGTTGCGCTCGCGGTCGAACTTCAGCACGCGCACTTCCAGCTCGTCGCCGACGTTGACCACCTCGGACGGATGGCGCACGCGCTTCCACGCCATGTCGGTGATGTGCAGCAGGCCGTCGATGCCGCCCAGGTCCACGAACGCGCCGTAGTCGGTCAGGTTCTTGACCACGCCCTTCAGCTTGGCGCCCTCGACCAGCTTCTCCATCAGCTGCTCGCGCTCCTCGCTGTGCTCGCTCTCGACCACCGCACGGCGGGAGACGACCACGTTGTTGCGCTTGCGGTCCAGCTTGATGAGCTTGAACTCCAGTTCCTTGCCTTCCAGGTAGGCCGGATCGCGCACCGGACGGACGTCGACCAGGGAGCCCGGCAGGAACGCGCGGACGTCCTTGATGTCGACGGTGAAACCACCCTTGACCTTGCCGCTGATGCGGCCGGTGATGGTCTCGTTCTTCTCCAGCGCCTCTTCCAGCTCGTCCCACACCATCGCGCGCTTGGCCTTCTCGCGCGACAGCACGGTCTCGCCGAAGCCGTTCTCGAGCGAGTCGAGCGCGACCTTGACCTGGTCGCCCACGCCCACGTCGATCTCGCCGTCGTCGTTACGGAACTGCTCGATCGGCACGATGCCTTCCGACTTCAGGCCGGCATTGATCACCACCACGTCGCCGCGGACGTCCACGACGGTGCCGACGACGATCGCGCCCGGCTTCAGCTTGGCAAGGTTGGCCTGGCTCTGTTCGAACAGCTCGGCAAAAGATTCGGTCATTAGTGAATACTCGGTTGAACACACGGGCGTGGCCCATCGCTCGCGATGGCTACCGCGCCCCCCTGTAGCAGGCCCGTGCAGGCGCCCTGTGTGGTTGGTTGATTGAACCCCGTCGCGTTCCCGCGACGGGACCTGGCGCAGGATGCGCCTTCTGCTGTTTCCGCGACGGTCCGGCTGGCCGGGTCAGGCGGCGTGCGACGGCACGGTGGCCAGCACGCGTGCGACGACCTGGTCGATGTCCAGCCCGGTCGTATCGATGAGGACGGCATCATCAGCCGGCCTCAGCGGTGCGACCGCGCGCTGGGCGTCGCGGGCATCGCGGGCGAGGATCTCTCGCAGCAGACCGTCTAAGGTAACCGAAACCCCTTTTTCCTTCAACTGCTTATAGCGCCGCCGGGCGCGCTCCTCGGCGCTGGCGGTGAGGAACACCTTGGCGGTGGCGTCGGGGAAGATCACCGTACCCATGTCGCGGCCGTCGGCCACCAGGCCCGGTGCCTGGCGGAACGCGCGCTGGCGCTCCTTCAGCGCCTCGCGGACCTCGGGGATGGCGGCGATGGCCGAAGCCACGGCGCCGGCGGTCTCCAGGCGCAGTTCGGAGGTGGCGTCGGTGCCGTTGACCAGCACCCGCAGGCCCTCGGCGCCGTCGCGGAACTCGATCGAGGTGTCGAAGGTGCAGCGGACCAGGGCCGAGGGGTCCGCCAGGTCCAGGTCGGCCCAGCTGGCCGCCACGCCCACCGCCCGGTAAAGTGCCCCGGAATCAAGGTAATGCCAGCCCAGCCGGCCGGCCACGATCCGGCTCACCGTGCCCTTGCCCGCCCCGGAAGGACCGTCGATCGTCAGGACGGGAACAGGGTGGGACATGGCGGCTCCAGGGGGTCGTGGGGATGCCGGAATTGTAGCCCGCGACGCCCTTCACACGCCCCGTTTGCGCAACTGCTTGAAAGGGCTGTGGAAACATGGCTAGAATGGCGGGCTTATTTTCATGCCTCGGCCGTCCGGCCCTGGCTTCCCTATCCGTCGTCCTCCGAGGTGTGTCATGAAAGTCCTGTCCTCCCTGAAGTCGGCGAAGACCCGTCACCGCGACTGCAAGGTGGTCCGCCGCCGCGGCAAGGTCTTCGTGATCTGCAAGTCCAACCCGCGCTTCAAGGCCCGCCAGCGCTGAAGCCGGCAGGCGGCCGCCAGGCCGCAGGCTTGTAACCGGGAGGCCGCAGCGATGCGGCCTTTCGCGTTTCCGGGCCCCGCCAGCCGGCCGCGACCGCATCTGCACCCGTTCTGCTTACAATCGGCCCTGTACCCCGCCCGGCCACCCCGGCCGCGCGGATCCTTGTCTGGGGAGACACCACGATGAAGCACCGCTTCCAAGTCCTGTCCCTGCTCGCGCTGGCCGCCCTGTCGGCCGGTGCGCAGGCCGATACCCTGCTGATCGAGCGCGTCGACAAGCCGGCGGCCGCCACGCCCGCGCGCGGCCTGACCATGGCCCAGGTCGAGGCCCGCTTCGGCGCGCCGCAGGAGAAGCTGGACCCGCGCGGCGGCCAGAAGAGCCAGTGGCCGACCATCAACCGCTGGGTCTATCCGGAATTCGTGGTGTATTTCGAGAAGAGCCGCGTGATCGACGTGGTCGCGCACAAGGCCTCGCCGAACGAGATCGGCCCCAAGCCGCCGGTCCGCTGATCCAGCCGTACCCGCTCCAGTGCCGCCCTGCCACGCGGGGCGGCGAAGTCCGGCCGGCGCCTGCCGGCACCGCCGCAGCCCCCGCTGCGTCCCCCGCCCCGCCCGGCCTGGCCGGGCCTGCATGACCCGAATGGAATGACCGAGAACCTGCGCTTCCCCGCGGAGTGGGAACCCCAGTCCGCGATCCTGGTCGCCTGGCCGCACGCCGGCACCGACTGGGCCGACCGCCTGGGCGAGGTCGAGGAGACCTATATCGCCCTGGTCGCCGCGATCACCCGTTTCCAGGAGGCGTGGATCTGCGTGGCCGACGACGATGTCGAGGCCTACGCCGAGGCGCGCCTGCGCTCGGCCCGGATCGACATGGAGCGGGTGCGTTTCATCCCGTTCGACTATGACGACACCTGGCTGCGCGACTCCGGCCCCATTACCTTGCGCGAAGGCGAAGGCTTCCGGGTGCTGGATTTCCGCTTCACCGCCTGGGGCGGCAAGTTCGAGGCCGGGCGCGACGACCGCCTGGTCCAGGCGCTGGCCGCGCAGGGCCTGTTCGGCGACGCCGCGCACCAGCGCATCGACTTCGCCCTGGAAGGCGGCGGCATCGAGACCGACGGCGCCGGCACCCTGCTGACCACCTGGCGCTGCCTGCACGAACGCCACCCGCAGGCCAGCCGCGAGGAGCTGACCGCGAAGCTGGCCGGCTGGCTGGCCCAGGACCGGGTGCTGTGGCTGGATCACGGCTACCTGGAGGGCGACGACACCGACGCCCACATCGATACCCTCGCCCGCTTCGCGCCGGGCGACGCCATCGTGTTCCAGGCCTGCGACGACGAGACCGACAGCCACCATGCCGAACTGAAGGCGATGGCCGACGAGATCGCCGCGCTGCGCACCACCGACGGCAGGCCGTACCGCCTGTTCCCGCTGCCGTGGGCGGCACCGGTGATCGACGAAGGCCGCCGCCTGGCCGCCTCGTACGCGAACTTCCTGATCGTCAACGGCGCGGTGCTGATGCCAGCCTATGGCGATCCGGCCGACGATGCCGCTGCCGCGGTTCTGGCGCAGGCATTCCCCGGCCGCGAGATCGTGCAGGTGCCGTGCCGTGCCCTGATCTGGCAGAACGGCAGCCTGCACTGCATCAGCATGCAGCTGCCGGCCGGCCTCGGCCGCTGAGCCCCCACGCAGGCAATGCCCGCTGAAGCCCGCGCCACGCGCCGGGCTTCAGGCCCCGTGCGCAGGGCACGGGTTACCATCCGCTTCCACTACGCAAGACGCCCCCGCCCATGAGCCGCAAGACCCTTACCGTCGCCCTGGTGCAGGAACGCAACCAGGGCGATGCCGACGCCAACCTGGCCGCGATCGAAGCCCGCGTGGCCGAGGCCGCCGCAGCCGGCGCGCAGCTGGTGCTGCTGCAGGAACTGCACAACGGCGCCTACTTCTGCCAGCACGAGTCGGTGTCCGAGTTCGACCTGGCCGAGCAGATCCCCGGACCCAGCACCGAGCGCCTGGGTGCGCTGGCCAGGAAGCACGGCGTGGTCATCGTCGGCTCGCTGTTCGAGCGCCGTGCCCCCGGCCTGTACCACAACACCGCGGTGGTCCTGGAGAAGGACGGCACCCTGCTGGGCAAGTACCGCAAGATGCACATCCCGGACGATCCTGGCTTCTACGAGAAGTTCTACTTCACCCCGGGCGACATCGGCTTCAGGCCGATCGACACCTCCATCGGCCGCCTCGGCGTGCTGGTGTGCTGGGACCAGTGGTATCCGGAGGCCGCGCGCCTGATGGCGCTGGCCGGCGCCGAGCTGCTGCTCTACCCCACCGCCATCGGCTGGGACCCGGACGACGCCCAGGACGAGAAGGACCGCCAGCGCGACGCCTGGATCCTCAGCCACCGCGGGCATGCCGTGGCCAACGGCCTGCCGGTGCTGTCCTGCAACCGCGTCGGCCACGAGCCCTCGCCGCTGGGCGCCTCGGGCATCCGGTTCTGGGGCAACAGCCACGTGCTGGGCCCGCAGGGCGAGTTCCTGGCCCAGGCCGGCGAGGACGCCACCGTGCTGGTGTGCGAGGTCGACCTGCAGCGCAGCGAGCACGTCCGCCGGATCTGGCCGTTCCTGCGCGACCGCCGGATCGACGCCTACGGCGACCTGCTCAAGCGCTACATCGACTGACGCCGCCGGCCCCGGCCGCCCTCCCCCATGACGGGTCCCGCCGGGACGCCGACAGCACGCCAGAGATGACCACGATCGACGCCCAGCCCGAATCCGCTACCGAGAGCCCGCTCACCGACCAGCCGCTGCGCGTGGTCGAACGCGATGGCGTGCGTTACACCCTGCTGGGCACCGCGCACGTTTCCCAGGCCAGCATCGAGGCGGTGCGCGCCGCGGTAGCCAGCGGCGAGTACGACGCGGTCGCGGTCGAGCTCGATCCCGGCCGCCTGCAGTCGCTGACCGATCCGGACGTGCTGGCGAAGATGGACATCGTCCAGGTGATCCGCAACGGCAAGACCAGCCTGTTCGCCGCCAACCTGGCCCTGTCTGCCTACCAGCGGCGCCTTGCCGAACAACTGGGCGTGGAGCCCGGCGCGGAACTGAAGGCGGCGGTGCTGGATGCACGCGAGCGTGGCCTGCCGGTGCAGCTGATCGACCGCGAGGTCGGCCTGACCTTCCGCCGCGCGATGGAGCGGCTGGGCTGGTGGGGCCGTGCCAAGACCAGCGCGGGCATCCTGCTGGCGATGTTCGGCGACGAGGAAGTCGGCGACGACGAGATCGAGAAGCTCAAGCAGGGCGACATGCTGGAGGCCAGCTTCGGCGAGTTCGCCTCGCACAGCCCGGCGCTGTACGACACCGTGATCGCCGAGCGCGACCGCTACATGGCCACCCGGCTGCGGCAGGAGCGCGGCGCGCGCAACGTGCTGGCGGTGGTCGGTGCCGGCCACTTGCCCGGCCTGGCCCGGCACCTGGCCGAGGACCAGGACGAGCCTGCGGCGGCCCTTGGAGAACTGGAGTCGGTGCGCGAGAAGTCCAGCTTCCCGTGGCTGGAAACCATCATCGGCGCCTTCCTGGTGGGCGGCTTCGCCTGGGGTTTCTGGCAGGGCGGCGTCGACGTGGGCGCGGACCTGCTGCTGCAGTGGGTGCTGGCCACCGGCCTGCTCGGCGCGCTGGGCTGCCTGCTGGCCGGCGGCCATCCGCTGAGCATCCTCGCTGCCTTCATCGCCTCCCCGCTCACCCCGCTGCATCCGGCGCTGGCTTCGGGCACGGTCAGCGCATTCGTCGAGGCGAACCTGCGCAAGCCGACCTACGCCGACTTCATGGCCCTGCGCGACGACGTGCAGAGCCTGAAGGGCTGGTGGCGCAACCGGGTGGCGCGGATCCTGCTGAACTTCTTCCTCACCAGCCTGGGCACGGCCATCGGCGTGTGGACCGGCGGCCTGCGCATGCTGGGCAAGCTGGTTGGCTGAAGCAGCCGGCAAACGTGGTGGAAGAAAAAAAGCCCGGCTCGCGCCGGGCTTTTTCCGTTCCGGCTTTTAGCGCGCCGCCTACTCCACGACGACGGCCGGCACCTGGGCGCCAGGGTCGCCACGGTCCAGGCCCCGGGCCTTGCGCACCAGCCGCGAGGTGCCGGTGCGCAGGTCGTCCAGGATCGCGTAGATGGTCGGCAGGAACAGCAGGCTGACCACCGTGGAGAACGCCAGGCCGCCGGCGATGGCACGCGCCATCGGGTAGTACGGCGGCATGCCGTCCACGGTCTGGGTGTTCAGCGCGATCGGGATCATCGCCAGGATCGCCGTGCCCATGGTCATCATGATCGGGCGCAGGCGTTCGCGGCTGCCTTCCACCAGCGCATCGGTACGCGGCATACCGCGGCGGCGCAGGTTGTTGATGTGCTCGATCATCACGATGCCGTTGTTCACCACCACGCCCATCAGCACCAGGATGCCGATCACTGCCATGATGTTCATCTCGGTGCCGGTGATCCAGAACAGCCAGTACACGCCGAAGATCGAGAACAGCACGCAGGACATGATCGCCACCGGGAACAGCATCGACTCGAACACCGCGGCCATGATCACCAGCATCAGCACCAGCGCGATCGCGATGGCCATCAGCATCTGGTTCATGCCGTCGAAGTTGATGTTGAAGCTGCCGCTGTCGAAGGTGTAGCCATAGCCCGGCGGGAACTGCACCGCCTTCAGCGATTCCTCGATCGCCTTGCGCGCGTCGGCCACCGACACGTCCTTGGCCACGCCCGACTCCACCTTCAGCATGGTCTGCCGGTTCAGGCGCTGGATCGAGGTGGCGGACGGATTGAAGCCCACGTCCACCATCGCCAGCAGCGGCACCTCCACGCCGTTGGGCGCGCGCACCATGAACGAGGCCAGGTCCTCCACGCCGTAGTGCTCGGCACCGGCGAAGCGCACGTTCACCGGGATCTCCACGTTGTCGCGATGGAAGTCGCGCAGCGAGGAGCCTCGCAGGGCCATGCCCACGTACTCGGCCACCTGCTGGGCGCTGAAGCCGTAGGCCGCCGCGCGCTCGCGGTCCACCCGCACCGACAGCTCGGTGTTGGCGTCGCCGGTGTCCACGCGCACGTCGCGCAGGTTCTCGTTGCGGTTGAGCAGCGGCACGATGTCGGCGGCCAGCTCCTCGAGGGTCTGCGAGGAATCGCCGATCAGGGAGAAGCTCACGCCCTGGTTCTGGTTGCCGGAGCTGCCCGGCCAGCCCAGCCCGATCCTGGCGCGCGCAGACTGCGGCAGGCCCTTGCGGATCTTCTCCTGGATCTGGCTGCTGAGCTCGCTGTCGTCGATCGTCAGGTACAGGCGGGTCGAGGCCCAGCCCTGCTCGCTGTAGCGGCTGTACACGCGGTCGACCTTGAACTCCTCGCGGTTGGCGTTGATGAACGCCTCCACGCGCGCCACCTCGCGGCCCATCTCCTCCTTCGAGTAGGCACCCTTCCACTGGTAGAAGATGTTGATCTCGTCCGGCGAGCTGTCGTCCCCGCCGCTCCTGGCATTGATGATCGGGACGATGCTGGCCAGGGTGATGAAGACGATGCCGGCCACGCTCCAGCCGCGGTGCTGCAGGGTCCAGCGCAGTGCGTTGGCATAACGCGACTGCAGCCGGCTGATCAGCGGCGACTTCACCGCCGGCGGGGTCTTCATCCGTGCCGACAGCATCGGGATCAGGCTGATGGCCACCAGCCACGAGGCCAGCAGGGAGACCGAGATGGTCACCGCCAGCTGCCCCAGGTAGATGCTGATGATGTTCTTCTCGCCGAACAGCATCGGCAGGAACACCACGCAGTGGCACAGGGTGCCGGCCGACAGCGCGATGGCCACGTGGCGGGTGCCGATGATCGAGGCCAGGGCCTGGCGCCCCGGGTATTTCTCCTGTTCCTGGTAGATGCTCTCCACCACCACCACGGCGTTGTCCACCAGCATGCCGACCGCAAGCAGCAGGCCCATCATCGAGATGATGTTGAGGGTGATGCCGGCGAAGTACATGAAGCCCAGGGTCATGGCGAAGCAGATCGGGATCGCCAGGCTGACCATCAGGGTCGAGGGCCAGTGCCGCAGGAAACCGTAGAGCACGATCACCGACAGCGCCAGGCCGATCGCGCCGGCCTCGGCCAGCGCCGCCAGCGAACTGGTCACGGCCTGGCCCTGGTCGTCGATGACCTCGATGCCGATGCCGCGCATCGCCGGGTCCTCCCGCAGGACTTCGATCTCCTTGCGCACCGAGCGCGACAGGTCGACCAGGTTGGCGGCGCGCTCCTTGAAGATGTCCACCGCCACGCTGGGACGGCCGTCGAGCTTGCGCACGTAGTTCATGCGCTGCGGCTGCAACGAGACCTCGGCGACATCGGACAGGCGCACGCCGCGGTTGTTGACCGGCAGGTCGCGCAGCGCCTGCACCTCCTGCAGTTCGCCGCGAGGCTGCACCCGCAGCCGGCGCCCGGCCTCGGTGATCTGCCCCGCGGAAACCGAGAAGTTGGCCGCCTGCAGCCGCTGCACCAGCTCGTTGAGGGCCACGCCGTGGGCGCTGAGCCGGTCCTTGTCCAGCGCCACCAGCAGTTCCTGGCTGGCCACGCCCTCGACCTGGATGCGGGCAACGCCCGGAACGCGTTCCAGGCGGCGCTTGATCACCTGCTCGATCAGGTCGGCACGCGAGGTCAGGTCCTCCTCGCTGTCCAGGCGCAGGCTCATGGCCTCGCGGTCGGAGGTGGTCCAGCGGTAGACGTAGTAGCGGCGGAAGTCGTCAGGCAGCTGGTCGCGGATCGCGTCGATGCGCTCGCGCGCCTCGGAAGCGGCGATGGCGATGTCCCGGTTCCAGTCGCTGAACTCGACCTGGATCTGGGCGCTGTCGGCATTGGCGCGCGAGTTCATCGAGCGGATGCCGGGCATGGTCGACAGCGCCTCCTCGACCGGCCGCAGCACGTTGCGCTCGATCTCCTCCGGGGTCGAGCCGTCGTACGGCAGCCAGACGAAGAAGAACGGGATCGTGGCTTCCGGCTCGGCCTCCAGCGGCAGGCGCAGCGCGGCGATCAGGCCGATCACCACCATCGACACGAACAGCATGATGGTGGTGACCGGGCGGCGGATGGACAGCTCGGTGATGTTCATCCGCTCAGGCCTCCGCGCCGCCGCCGATCGGGTCCTGGTCGTGCGCCAGCACCTGCCCCGCCTCGCGAGCGTCGCGCCGCGCCCGCGCGCCACGCTCGGCGTAGTAGCCGTCCGGCTTGCGGTCCAGCAGGTCGTACACGAGCGGGATCACCACCAGGGTCAACAGGGTCGAGACCAGCAGGCCGCCGATCACGGTGATCGCCATCGGCGAACGCACCTCCGCGCCGGGGCTGCCGAACAGCGGCGCCAGCGCCAGCGGCATGAAGCCGAACACCGCGGTCAGGGTCGTCATCATGATCGGGCGCAGGCGCGAACGCGCGCCCTCGACCAGGGCCTCGCGCTTGGCAACCCCGGCCTCGCGCAGCTGGTTGACCTTGTCGATCAGGATGATCGCGTTCTTGACCACCAGCCCGACCAGCAGGATCAGGCCGATCGACACCACCACCGATATCGGCGAGCCGGTCAGCAGCAGCGCCGCGATCGCTCCGACCAGGGCCAGGGGGATGGTGAACAGGATCACGAAGGGATGCAGCAGCGACTCGAACTGCGAGGCCATCACCAGGTAGACCAGGAACACCGCCAGGCCGAAGGCGAACAGCAGCGAGCGCAGGGATTCGCCCAGCTCCTCGCCCTGGCCGCCGATGCGCATGCCGACGTCGGTGCCCAGCGGGTTCTGCGCCACCATCTGCTGGACCTCGGCCACGGCCGCGCCGAGGTCGATGCCGCGCAGGTTGGCCGAGACGATCGCCACCCGGCGCTGGTCGACGCGGTGGATCTCGCTGGGGCCGCTGGTGGAAACCACGTCGGCCACCGCCGCAAGCTCGATCGGGTTGCTGCCGCTGGGGTTGACGATCAGCCGGCGGATGTCCTCCACCGACGAGCGCTCGGCCTCGCCCACCCGCACCAGCACGTCGATCTTGCGGTCGCGGAAGCTGTAGCGGGTGGCGACGTTGCCGCGCACCTTGTTGACCACCGCGTCCGCGATCTGCCGGGTGGTCAGGCCCATGGCCGCGGCGCGGTCCTGGTCGAAGACCACCTGGATCTCGGGAAAGCCCTGCTCCACCGTCGACTTCACGTCGGCGTAGTGCGGGTTCTGGCGCAGCATCCCGGCCAGGCGGGTGCCGGCCACGCGGATGGTCTCCAGGTCGTTGCCCTCGATCTCGATCTCCAGCGGCGCGGCCAGCGCGAACAGCTCCGGCCGCGCGAAGTCGACCTGCGCGGACGGGTACGCCTTCATGGTCTGGCGCAGCTTCTCCAGCAGTCCGGCCTCGCGCGAGGTGTCGGTCATCACCACCGTGAGCTTGCCGATGTTCTCGCCGCTTTCGGTGGGGCTGGCATCCAGCCGGGTGCCGGTGCCGGACACGCCGTACAGCAGGCTCACGCCCTCCTCGCCGGCATGCTTGCGCTGCACCTCGCGCACCAGGGCATCGGTCTGCGCCAGCGGCGTGCCAGGAGGCAGCTTGGCGGTCATCTCGAAGCGGTCCTGGGCCAGCTGCGGGATCAGGTCCACGCCCAGCAGCGGCAGGGTCGCCATGGTCAGGGCGAAAGCCAGGGCCGCGCCGCCCAGCACCAGGGTGGGACGTTCCAGCGCGCGCGGCAGGATCCGCAGGTAGCCGGCCTCGGCGCGGTTGTACGGGTACATGGCCAGGTCGCTGGCTTTGCGCATCACCGGGCCAACCACCGCGGCGACCAGGCGGAAGGCGCGCACCACGAGCCACGCCACCGCGTAGAAGCCGTAGCGGAACAGGGCGCCGATGCCGCGCCCGGTCAGCGCCGCCGGCTTCTGCCAGGTGCGCTGCGGGCGCCAGGGCGCGCGCTCGGGCTCGGGCTGGAACTCCAGCGGGGGACGGCCCTTGAGCGCGCTGAGCATCGGCACCAGGGTCATCGACACCACCAGCGACACGGCGATCGCGATGGCCACGGTCATGGCCTGGTCGCGGAACAGCTGGCCGGCGATGCCCTCGACGAACACCAGCGGCAGGAACACCGCGATGGTGGTCAGGGTCGAGGCGACCACGGCCATGAACACCTCGCGGGTGCCGCTGATCGCCGCCTCCAGCACGCCCAGGCCACGCTCGCGCGCCTTGGCGATCGATTCCAGCACAACGATCGAGTCGTCCACCACCAGGCCGGTGGCCAAGGCCAGGCCGCCCAGGGACATCACGTTCAGGCTCAGGCCCAGCTGGCCCATGAAGAAGAACGTGGTGATGATCGAGACCGGCAGCGACAGCGAGATGACGAAGGTGCTCCAGCCGTCGCGCAGGAACAGGAAGATGATCAGGATCGACAGCATGCCGCCGACCAGCGCGTCCACCTTTACGTCCTTGATGGCGTGGCGGATGAAGGTGGACTGGTCCTCGACCGCGGTCAGCTCGATGTCCTTCGGCAGGCTCTTGCGCACCTGCTCCAGCTTCTGCGCCAGGGCATCGGCCGCGGCCACGGTATTGGCGTCGCCTTCCTTGTAGACCGCCAGTTCGACCGCCTCCATGCCACCGCTGCGGATCACGGCCTCGCGCTCCTTGTAGCCCTGGCGCACCTCGGCCACGTCCTTCAACCGCACCGGCGCCATGCCGCTGCCGCCGCTGCCGTCGCCACGCAGGGCGGCGATCACGTTGGGATCGCGGCTGCCGAGGATGGCCATCATCAGCTGCCGGTTCTCGCCAGTGGCGCTGGAGGACTGCCCGCCGGCGGTGGTCAGCAGCATCTCGCGCATCTGCTCGACCGAGGAGAACTGGTTGACCGTGCGCACCAGGTAGCGCTGTGTGCCCTCCTCCAGGCGGCCGCCGGACAGGTTCACGTTCTCCTGCTTCAGGCGCTCGATGACCTTGTCCAGGGACAGGCCCAGCTGGGCCAGCTTGCGCTGGTCGATGTCGACCTGGATCTCGTCCTCCAGGCCACCGCCGACCTTGACCGCGGCCACGCCGCTGACCGCCTCCAGCTTGCGCTTGAGGTCCTCGTCGGCATAGCGGCGCAGCTCCATCAGCCGGCGCACGGCGTCGGCCTCGTCGGCCGGCTCCTGCTTCGCGCTCAGCGCCAGGCGCATGATCGGCTGGGTCGAGGGATTGAAGCGCAGCAGCACCGGCGGCTTGGCGTCCAGCGGCAGCTGCAGGGTCTCCATCTTGTCGCGCACTTCCAGGCCGGCCTGCTGCATGTCCGTGCCCCAGGCGAATTCCAGGACCACGTCGCTCTGGCCGGTGCGGGAGATCGAGCGCAGCTTGCGCAGGCCCTTGACCACGCCGAGGGCCTCCTCGGCCGGCTGCGAGATCAGGGTCTCGACCTCCGACGGCGCCGCACCCTCGTAGTCGGTGCGCACGGTCAGGGTCGGGTAGCTCAGGTCCGGCAGCAGCTCGACCTTGAGGCTGGACAGCGAGATCAGTCCGAACAGCACCAGGGTCAGCGTCATCATCGCGATGGTGACGCGGCGCCGGGTGGCGAACTCGACCAGGTCGAATCCGCGTGCGGGTGCGGGTTCGTGCGCGCTCATCAGTTGGCCGCCTGCGCCGCGGCCGCCTGCGCCGGCGTCTTGCCGGCGACCTCGGCCGGCGGATCACGGTCCAGCACCTGCACCGCGGTGCCCTCGCGCAGCGCGGCCTTGCCGGCCACCACCACCGCGTCGCCCTCGGACAGGCCCTCGCGGACCTCGACCCAGCCACTGTCGTTGTAGCCCAGCTTCAGGCCCACGCGCGCGGCATGGCCGTCGCGCACCACGTACACGGCCGGCTCGCCGCCATCCTCCAGCAGTGCCGTGCGCGGCACCACCAGGGCATCGGCACGCTGGTCGTAGTTGATGCTCAGGCGGCCGAACATGCCGGCGGTCAGCTCGTTGTCGCCGGAGAACGAGGTCACCACGCGGAAGGTGCCGGTGCCGGTGTCCACCACCGGCGAGACGCGGTCGACCACGCCGGTGAAGCTGCGACCCGGCAGCGCGTCGGCGGCCAGGGTCACGGCCTGGCCGGCGCGCAGCTTGGCCATCTCGCGCTCGGGGACGTTGAGGGTCGCTTCCAGGCGGCTGCTGTCGACGATGCGGATGATCGGCGAGTTGATCTGCACGAAATTGCCCGGCTTGATGTCGCGCGAGGCGACCACGCCGGAGATCGGCGCCACCACCGTGGTGTAGGACAGTTCAAGCCGGGCCAGGTCGTAGGCGGCGCGTGCCTGCTCCAGGTCGTAGCGCATCTGGTCGACCTCGCCGGCGCTGATCAGCTGCTGCTGGATCAGCTGGCGGGCGCGGTTGTAGTTGTTCTCCAGCTTGCGCACCAGGGCCTCGTTCTGGGCCACGGCCAGGCGCGCGCGGTCCGGATCCAGGCGCACCAGCGGCTGGCCGGCACGGACCTGCTGGCCTTCCTCGACCAGCACCGCGAGCGCGACGCCGGAAGTCTTGGCCACGACCTGGGACTCGGCGCGCGGCTCCAGGGCGGCGGTGCCGGCGTAGCTGGCGGCGATCGCGCGGCGGGTGGCGTTGGCCACCTCGACCGGGGTGGCGTCCACGGCGGCGGGCTTGTCGCCTTCCGCGGCGGGCGGGCCGCCGGCTCCGCCCTTGCACGCCGCCAGGGCGGTGGCCAGCGCCAGGGCGATGGCAGTGGCCCGCAGGCCGGTGCGCGCGAGGTTACGAATGGTAGGACGGGACATAAGGGTGTCCATGCGGGTCGGGGTCCAGGAAGGAGTGTGATCAGGTGTTGTATGCAAGTAGATCACCCAGACGGTCAGCCGCCATGCGCCGAAGGTCATGGTCCACCCATGATCGACCGGTTGGCGGTTGCCGGGACGGGGTCATTGATCGAGCGCAATGCGGGCGGTTCCCGCTTTCGTTAAGGCAGGGCTATACTGCGGCGGTTTTCGTGTCCGGAGGGGTAGACCGGCACGACCGACTCCATACGAGACCGACCGGACTAACGAATGATGCGCCGCCCGCTGCCGCTAGCCGCCTGCCTTGCCCTGGTTACCTCCCTGTCCTTCGGCGCCATCGCCCAGGACGCCACCCAGCCGACCGGGCCGGAGGCCGCGACCGGGGCCACGACCGAAGCTCCCGCCTCCGTCGCCGGGGACGCCGAGCGCGGCCGCTCCCTGGCCTACACCTGCCAGGGCTGCCACGGCATCACCGGCTACAAGAATGCGTACCCCAGCTTCAAGGTGCCGAAGATCGGCGGCCAGTCGGCGGAGTACCTGAGCCAGGCCCTGCACGAGTACCGCGACAACAAGCGCCGGCACCCGACCATGCGTGCCCAGGCGCAGAGCTTCACCGAGCAGGACATCGCCGACATCTCCGCCTTCCTTTCCACCATCAAGTAAGCAGCCAGCCGCCCATGTCGAAAGCCGTGCACGCCCCGCGTCTCGCCCTCGCCCTGACCGCCGTCCTGGCCCTGTCTGCCTGTGGTGGCGGCGACGGCTCCACCGCCGCCGAAGGCCACGCGCCGGCCAGCTCCTCCGCCGGCCTGCCGGCCGGCCGCGCCCCGATCGGCGAGCAGCTTGCCACCGCCAAGGGCAAGGCCACCGCCCAGAGCTGCATCGACTGCCACGGTGCCGAAGGCAATGCCCCGATCGACGCCAGCTACCCCAAGCTCGGCGGCCAGTACCCGGACTACCTGGCCCACGCCCTGAAGGAATACCGCAGCGGCGCCCGCCAGCACGCGCTGATGACCCCGCAGGCCACCGACCTGAACGACCAGGAGATCGCCGACCTGGCGGCCTACTTCGGTTCGCGCGAGTCGCAGCTGAAGGATCTGCACGGCGCGTTCTGAGTCTGGTTCAGCCCAATAAGAAGGCCCGCTTCGGCGGGCCTTTTTATTGGGCGGGATTCGGGATTCGGGATTCGGGATTGGGGGCGGCATTCGCGGCTGGCGGGGGCCGTGGACGACGGGGCCACCTTGGTCCCGGCACAATGCGTCGATGAGTGCCTCTCCCGAACCGAAGACCCGGCCCGCCCGTGGCCAGGGCAGTCCCAGCCTGCGCGAGCGCTTCGATGCCCTGCGCAACCTGCCGCCATTCCTGCGCCAGATCTGGGCCACCAGCCCCGGGCTGACCCTGGCCAGCCTCGGCCTGCGCCTGGTCCGCTCGCTGATGCCGGTGCTGATGCTCTACATCGGCAAGCTGATCATCGACGAGGTGATCCGCCTGGCCGGGCTGGGCGTCGGCTTCGACCGCCTCGGCGATGCCATGCGCAGCGGGCTGCTGTCGCCGCTGCTGTGGCTGCTGGCACTGGAGCTGGCGGTGGCGGTGGGTTCGGACCTGACCGGCCGCCTGGTCAGCTATGCCGACAGCCTGCTCTCGGAGCTGTTCACCAACGCCAGCAGCGTGCGCCTGATGGAGCACGCGGCGACCCTGGACCTGGAGGACTTCGAGGACCCGGACCTGCAGGACAAGCTGGACCGCGCGCGGCGCCAGACCATGAGCCGCATGAACCTGATGAGCCAGCTGTTCGGCCAGGTCCAGGACGCGATCACCGTGGTCAGCTTCGCGGTCGGCCTGCTCGTGTACGCACCCTGGCTGATCCTGCTGCTGGCGGTGGCCCTGGTCCCGGCCTTCGTCGGCGAGGCGCACTTCAACGCGCTGGGCTACTCGCTCAATTTCCAGTGGACCCCGGAGCGGCGCCAGCTCGAATACCTGCGCCAGACCGGCGCCAGCGTGGAAACGGCCAAGGAGGTGAAGATCTTCAACCTCCACCGCTTCCTGGTCGACCGCTACAAGGTGCTGGCGGAGAAGTTCTACCTGGCCAACCGCGCCCTCGCCCGCCGCCGTGCGCTGTGGGGCACGGTGCTGGCGGCGCTTGGCACCCTGGGCTACTACGTGGCCTACGCCTACATCGCCTGGCGCACGGTGCGCGGCGACTTCAGCATCGGCGACCTCACCTTCCTGGCCGGCAGCTTCATGCGCCTGCGCCAGCTGCTGGAGGGCCTGCTGGTCGGCTTCTCCCAGGTCGCCGGCCAGGCCCTGTACCTGGACGACCTGTTCTCCTTCTTCGAGATCGAGCCGGAGATCGCTTCGCGTCCCGACGCGGTGCCGGTCCCGCGCCCGATCCAGCGCGGCTTCGTGTTCGAGGACGTCGGTTTCCGCTACCCGGGCAACGAGCACTGGGCGCTGCGCGGGCTCAGCTTCGAGCTGCGCGCCGGCGAGGTCCTGGCCCTGGTCGGCGAGAACGGCGCGGGCAAGACCACCCTGGTCAAGCTGCTCGCGCGCCTGTACGACCCGGACGAGGGACGCATCCTGCTCGATGGCCGCGACCTGCGCGACTACGACCTGGACGACCTGCGCTCCAACACCGGCGTGATCTTCCAGGACTTCGTGCGCTACCACCTGACCGCCGGCGAGAACATCGGCGTGGGCCGGATCGAGGCGCTGGAGGACATGGAGCGGATCCGCGACGCCGCCCGCCGCGGCATGGCCGACGAAGTAATCGAAGGCCTGCCGCTGGGCTACGACCAGCTGATCGGGCGCCGCTTCAAGACCGGCGTGGACCTGTCCGGCGGACAGTGGCAGAAGCTGGCGATCGCGCGCGCCTACATGCGCGACGCCCAGGTCATGATCCTCGACGAGCCCACCGCGGCGCTGGACGCGCGCAGCGAGTTCGAGGTGTTCCAGCGCTTCAAGGAACTCTCGCGGGGCCGCACCGCCGTGCTGATCTCGCATCGTTTCTCCAGCGTGCGCATGGCCGACCGGATCCTCGTGCTGTCCGGCGGCAAAGTCGAGGCCAGCGGCACCCACGCCGAGCTGATGGCCCAGGGCGGGCGCTACGCCGAGTTGTTCGAGCTGCAGGCCGCCGGCTATCGTTGACGCTCTTTGCACCATTGGAGCGTCCACGCATGCAGCACACCCGGCACCTGCCCTCCCTCCTTGCCATCGCCCTGGCCGCAGGCCTGGCCGCCTGCGACCGCGCCCCGGCGCCCGCCGTGGACGCACCGCAGGCCAGCGAGCCGCAGGTGTTGGAGAGCCAGCAGGGCCAGGCGAAGCTGAGCGTGGTCGCCAGCGGCCTGGCGCACCCGTGGGCGGTGGCCCCGCTGCCGGAGGGCGGCTTCCTGGTCACCGAGCGCGGCGGCAACCTGCGCCGGATCGGCGCCGACGGCAGCATCTCCGCGCCGGTCAAGGGCGTGCCCGTGGTCGCCGCGCGCGGCCAGGGCGGCCTGCTCGACGTGGCCCTGGCCCCGGACTTCGCCACCAGCCAGCGCATCTACCTGACCTTCGCCGAGCCGGGCGAGAACAACACCTCCGGCACCGCGGCCGCCTACGCCACCCTCGACGGCGACACCCTCACCGACCTGACCGTGATCTACCGCCAGGAACCGAAGGTCGACGCCGAGCACCACTACGGCTCGCGCCTGGCATTCGACGACCAGGGGCATGTGTTCATCAGCCAGGGCGACCGCTCGTTCAAGCCGATGGCGCAGCAGCTGGACAAGCTGCAGGGCAAGCTGGTGCGCCTGCGCCTGGACGGCGGCATCCCCGAGGACAACCCGTTCGTCGGCCGCGACGACGCGCGCGCGGAGATCTGGAGCTACGGCCACCGCAACTCGCAGGGCCTGGCCTTCGACCCGCGCACCGGCAAGCTGTGGGAGAGCGAGCACGGCCCGCGCGGCGGCGACGAGATCAACCTGCCCCTGCCGGGCCTCAACTACGGCTGGCCGCTGGCCACCCACGGCATCGACTACTCCGGCCAGCCGATCGCCGAGGCCCGGGGCAAGGAATACGAGGGCACCGAATCGGCCCACCACGTGTTCGAGATCTCGCCGGGCCTGTCGGGCATGGCGTTCTACACCGGCCACGAGGGCAAGCCCTGGAACGACAGCCTGTTCCTGGGCGCGCTGGCCCACCGCAACCTGATCCGGCTGCAGCTGGAGGGCGAGCGGGTGGTCGGCGAGGAGCGCCTGCTGGACAGCCTGGGCGAGCGCATCCGCGACGTCCGCGCCGGGACCGACGGCAACATCTACCTGGTCACCGACGAGGCCGACGGCAAGCTGCTGAAGCTGGAGCCGCCGCAGGGCTGAGCGCACGCCGGCGGCGGCCTCGCCCGGGCCGCCGCCATCCGGCCGTTTGACCACGCTCAAGGGTCGGGCCCGGGCGGTCGGATACAATGGGCGGCGAACCAGAACCGGCAATCCCTCCCCGATGTCCTCCGCCTACGGCACCGAAACGGTGCTCGACGTCCGTCACTGGACCGACGCCTACTTCAGCTTCACCACCACCCGCGACGACGGTTTCCGCTTCGAGAACGGGCAGTTCGTGATGATCGGCCTGCCCACCGAGAGCGGCAAGCCGATCCTGCGCGCCTATTCGATCGCCAGCGCCAACTGGGAAGAGCAGCTGGAGTTCTTCTCGATCAAGGTCCAGGACGGCCCGCTGACCTCGCGCCTGCAGCACATCAAGCCCGGCGACAGCATCCTGATCGGGCGCAAGCCCACCGGCACCCTGCTGATCAGCGACCTGCACCCCGGCCGCAACCTGTACCTGCTGGGCACCGGCACCGGCCTGGCCCCGTGGCTGTCGGTGGTCAAGGACCCGGAAACCTACGAGCGCTTCGAGAAGATCGTCATCTGCCACGGTGTGCGCCACGTGCAGGACCTGGCCTACCGCGACTATTTCGAGAAGGAACTGCCCAACCACGAGATCCTGGGCGAGATCATCCGCGAGAAACTGCTGTACTACCCGGCCGTCTCGCGCGAGGAGTTCCCGAACCGCGGCCGCCTGACCGACCTGATGGCCAGCGGCGAGATGATGCGCACCCTCGGCCTGGAGCCGCTGGATCCGGAACATGACCGCGCCATGATCTGCGGCAGCCCGCAGATGCTGGCCGATTTCCGCACCCTGCTCGACAGCCGTGGTTTCACCGCCTCGCCGCGCATCGGCAGCCTCGGCCAGTATGTGTTCGAACGCGCCTTCGTGGAGAAGTGACGCCATACCCGGCATCGTCGATGACATCCTGTCGCTGCTGCCGGAACAGGTGAAGAACCGGCCGCCGCGCAGGGACCTGCCGCAGCCGGGAGGCTGAGGCCGCCCCGGGCCGGCGCGGGCTGGGGTACCCTTGGGAGGTTTGTTTCCCAAGGAACTGTTCCAACCCATGAAGAAGACCGGCCTTTCCCTGGCACTCGCTGCCGCCCTCGGACTCGGCATGACCGCCTGCACCAGCGCCGAGGGTCCCTCCCCCGGCAACGCCGAGGCCTCCACGGCCGCTTCGACCCAGGACAACCCGTTCATGGTCGAGAGCGAGCTGCCGTTGCAGTACCCGCACTTCGACCGGGTCAAGGACGAGCACTTCGCCCCGGCGTTCGACGCCGGCATGGCCGAGCAGCTGGAGGAAATCGAGGCGATCACCTCCAACAGCGAGGCGCCGACCTTCGAGAACACCATCATCGCCCTGGAGAACAGCGGCCAGGTGCTCAACCGCGCCCGCGCCGTGTTCTTCAACCTGGTCGGCACCGACACCAACGACGCGCGCAAGGCCATCCAGGCCGACTACTCGCCGAAGTTCGCCGCGCACCGCGACGCGATCATGCTCGACGGCGCCCTGTTCGAGCGGATCAAGGCGCTGCATGACCAGCGCGACAGCCTGGGCCTGGACGCCGAGGGCGTGCGCCTGGTCGAGCGTTACTACACCGATTTCGTCCGCTCCGGCGCCAACCTGTCCGACGAGGACAAGGCGCGGCTGCGGGACATGAACGCCGAGCTGGCCAAGCTGGGCACCCAGTTCGACCAGAACGTGCTCAACGAGGTCAACGCCTCGGCCGTGGTGTTTGACAGCGCCGAGGAGCTGGCCGGTTCGACCGACGCCCAGGTGGCCGCGGCCGCCGAGGAAGCGAAGAAGCGCGGCCTCGATGGCAAGTACGTGGTGACCCTGCTCAACACCACCGGCCAGCCGCCGCTGGCCTACCTGGAGAACCGCGAGGCCCGCCGCCGCATCCACGAGGCCTCGGTCGGCCGTGGCGCCCGCGGCAACGAGTACGACAACACCGGCATCGTCGCCCGGGTGATGAAGCTGCGCGCCGAGCGCGCCGCCCTGCTCGGGTACCCGAACCACGCCGCGTTCTCGCTGGAGCAGTCCACCGCCAAAACCCCGGAAGCGGTGAATGAGATGCTGGGCAAGCTGGCGCCCGCCGCCGTCGCCAACGCCAGGCGCGAGGCCGCCGAGCTGCAGAAGATGATCGACCGCGAGCAGGCCGCCAAGGGCGAGCCGACCTTCCAGCTCGAGGCCTGGGACTGGGCCTACTACACCGAGAAGGTGCGCAAGGCGACCTACGACTTCGACGAGTCGCAGCTCAAGCCCTACTTCGAGATGAAGAGCGTGCTGGAGAACGGCGTGTTCTTCGCCGCCAGCAAGCTCTACGGCATCAGCTTCAAGGAGCGTACCGACCTGCCGAAGTACCACCCCGACACCTGGGTGTACGACGTGCTCGACGCCGACGGCAGCCAGCTGGCGATCTTCATCTTCGACCCGTACGCACGCGCGTCCAAGCGCGGCGGTGCCTGGATGAACTCGTACGTGTCGCAGTCCAGGCTGCGCGGCACCAAGCCGGTGGTGGCCAACCACCTCAACATCACCAAGCCGGCCAGCGGCCCGACCCTGCTGACCTGGGACGAGGTCACCACCACCTTCCACGAGTTCGGCCACGCCCTGCACGGCATGTTCTCGGACGTGACCTACCCGTACTTCAGCGGCACCTCGGTCCCGCGCGACTTCGTCGAGTTCCCCTCGCAGGTCAACGAGATGTGGGCCGACTGGCCGGAAGTGCTGGCCAACTACGCGAAGCACCACGAGACCGGCGAGCCGATGCCGCAGGCGCTGCTGGACAAGGTCAAGGCCACCTCGACCTTCAACCAGGGCTTCGCCACCACCGAGTACCTGGGCGCGGCCATGCTCGACCAGCGCTGGCACCAGGTCGGAGCCGACAAGCTGCCGGAAGCCGATGGCGTGATGAAGTTCGAGGCCGATGCGCTGGCCGCCGACGGCATCGCCTACGCCCCGGTGCCGCCGCGTTACCGCACCCCGTACTTCAGCCACATCATGGGCGGCTACTCGGCCGGCTACTACGCCTACATCTGGTCGGAGGTGCTGGACGCCAACACCCAGGCCTGGATGCTGGAGAACGGCGGCCTGAAGCGCGAGAACGGCGACCGCTTCCGCGCCACCCTGCTCTCGCGCGGCGGCACCCGCGAGGCGCTGGACCTGTTCCGCGACTTCGCCGGACACGAGCCGCGGATCGAACCGCTGCTCGAGAAGCGCGGCCTGGACAAGGCCGGCCGCTGAGGTCCACGAAGACGCCGCCTACGGGCGGCGTCTTCTTTCCTGCGATCGCCGCTCGCGGGGGTTTTCCACAATCGGTGTGGATCAAACCTGCACGAAGCTGTGGATAAGCGTCTGCGCGCCAGCAGTGGCGGGGGTGTCAAGAGGGTTGGCTAGATTTTCGCCACGCCTCAGCGCGGCACCCGTAGCCCGCCCGGCACGCCCTCCGGCGAAAGCAGCACTTGCCACAGCTGTGCGCGGCGCGCGCGGAAGCTGGCCATGGACCCGGCCAGGTAGAACCGCCACATGCGCCTGAAGCGCTCGTCGTAGCGCGGACCCAGCCGCTCCCACGCCGCCTCGATGTTGTCGCGCCAGGCCTGCAGGGTGCGGTCGTAGTCCGGGCCGAAGTTGTGCCAGTCCTCGACCACGAACTTCCCCTCGCTGGCGCGGGTGACCTGTGCGGCCGAGGGCAGCATCGAGTTGGGGAAGATGTAGCGCGCGATCCAGGGATCGGTGCGCCGCACCGAGACGTTGCTGCCGATGGTGTGCAGCAGGAACAGCCCGCCAGGCGGCAGGCAGCGGCGCACCACCTCGAAGTACTCGCGGTAGTTGCGCACGCCCACGTGCTCGAACATGCCGATGGAGAACACGGCGTCGAAGCGCTCGTCCAGGTCGCGGTAGTCCTGCAGGCGGATCTCGATCGGCAGGCCTTCGCACAGCTGGCGCGCGTAGGCGGCCTGCTCGGCGGAGATGGTCACGCCCACCCCGGAGACGCCGTAGCGCTCGGCCGCGAACTTCAGCGCTTCGCCCCAGCCGCAGCCGATGTCCAGCACGCGCATGCCCGGTTGCAGGCGCAGCTTGCGGCAGACCAGGTCGAGCTTGGCTTCCTGGGCGGCATCGAGGTCGGCGGCATCGCGCCAGTATCCGCAGCTGTAGACCAGCCGCCGGCCCAGCATCGCCGCGTACAGGTCGTTGCCCAGGTCGTAGTGGCGGCGCCCGACCTCGCCGCTACGGCTGCGGGTCTGCGGATTGGTCAGGCGCGCGACCAGTACGTCGCGCAGCCCGGCCAGGCCACGCACCTTTTCGCCCAGCCGCGCCTGGATCAGCCGCAGTAGCAGGCCGTCCAGCGAGCCGGTGTCCCACCAGCCATCCATGTACGACTCGCCCAGTCCCAGCGAGCCCTGCGCCAGCAGGCGCGTCCACAACCGCTCGTCACGTGGCTCCAGGTCCCAGGCGCGATCGCCGCCGATCCTCACGTCGGCATCGGCGAGCAGCGCTTCGACCCGACGCCTGGCAAGGGATCCCGCCCCCATCAGCGTCCTCCTACTGCGCGAACAGCTCCCGGTACTCCCCGGCCACGTAAGGCAGCAGCGTAGCGGCCGGCACCTCGGCGTACTGTACCCCGTCCGCGTAGGGACCGACCTGGTAGGGGGGGAACACGAAGCGCAGGGCCGCGATCCGCCCGTCCGCGGCGGGCACCGGCTCGAACTGGGCGAAGTTCTCCGGATCGGCCCCGGTGCCCTCGTCGATCATGCGCAGCGCCGAGGAAAGCAGGTTCTTGCGCTCCTCCGGGCTCAGCGAGCCGTCGATCGCCCGGATCTGCGCCGAGGCGGCCAGCTGCTCGGACACCTGGCGGGCCACAACCTCCCAGCCGCGGGGATCCTGGACCAGACGGTCGGCGGTGAGCATCTCCTCGCGCCCGACCAGCCAGACGAAGCGCGCCACCAGCGGCTGGCCATGGGCGCCCCCGGTATAGACGCTGCCGTCGGCCGCCACCGCGATCACCTGCGGCGTCTGCAGCAGCAGGCGGAAACCCAGCGACAGGTCGTAGGGCACGGTCGGCGGGGCATCGAGGGATCCGACCGCATCCAGCAGTTCGGCGCGTGCGCCTTCGGCGTAGGCGTGCAGTGCGGCGGCCAGGCCCGGATGGGTGGACATGCCCGGCGGATAACTGATGCCGATCAGGTAGCGCGGATCGCGCTCCATCACGTCCTTCAGGTCCACCGGCGGCTGCGCCACGGGTGCGGCGGGATCCGGCTCCTGGCCGGCGGTGCCATCAGCGGTAGTGGCATCACCGGGCGCAGTGGCCGGTTCGTCGCGACAACCCGGCAAGGCAAGTGCGATCAGGAGCGGGAGGAGCAGGACGGTCCAGGTCCGGGGGCGGGTCATGCGTGCTTCCTTGGCGGGCGCCGTGGGGTCGCGCCCCGTGTGTTGCGTTGTTTCAGCCGGCGAGGGTGTCGGCGAATTCGGGATGTCGTGTCACCCAGGAAGCGGCATAGGAACAGGCCGGCACTACCCGCAGGCCCGCCCCGCGCGCATGTTCGAACGCGGTGCGCACCAGCTCCCCGGCGATGCCCCGGCCACCGATCGCCTCGGGAACCCAGGTGTGGTCGATCACCAGCAGCCCGCCATCAAGGCGATAGCTGAGCTCGGCGACCTCGCCTTCCACCTCGGTGCGGAAGCGGTGGGCGTTGGCGTCGTGGTGGATCTCGGGGTTGGTGGTCATCGGTCGCCCTGGACGTTGGACGGGCGCATTTTCACGTACCTGACTGCCAAGCCTGCGTGATGACTGCTTGCATACGCCCCTGACCTGAGGTTTGATTCAGCCAAGTGAAGAGTGCGCGAACAGGCGCCGCATGAGCACGACGAACCCGAAGCAACAGGCGCAGTGGAATCCCAGCGAGGCTTCCCTGCTCGAAGGCCTCTACCAGATGGCGGTGGACGGCCGCACCGAGACCACGGAGTGCGAACAGCTCGCCTCCGACGTCTACAGCCGCCTGGAAGCGAACTACCCCGACGAAGCGCCCGGCACCGCCTGAGGCGGCCGCCGGGCGCTGCCCTGCTCTCAGCGCTGGTCGCGCCGCCGCTGGTTGCGACGGTCCTGGATGCTGGCGCTGCCCTGGGTGGCCTTGGCCCGGGTTTCGGCCAGGTGCAGTTCGTTCTGGCGCACCGCCAGTTCGGGCGAGGCCTCGGTCGGCGCCGGAGCGGTGCCACCACCCTGCCCGCCCTCCAGCAGGCGCCATGCCGGGACCTGCCTGGCCTGCTCGTTGTGCGCCTCGAGCAACTCGTGCGTGCGCTGCAGCGCCTCCTCCGGCGTGGGCTTGCGCGGGCGGCGCGTACGACGGGCGCCATCGGGCTTGCCGCTGGCCGCCGCACGCGTCGCCTGGCCGATAGCCGGCTTGCGTGCCGTGGGCTTCGGCGCCGAAGTGTTGGCGGCAGTGCGCGTTCTCGTGGCCTTCGAAGCGGGCGCCTTCCTTGCCACGGTCTTCTTCGTGGCGGCCTTCTTCGCTACAACCTTCTTCGCTACGGCCTTCTTCGCCGCGGCTTTCTTCGTCGCGGCCTTCCTGGCGGTGGTCTTCCTGGCAGCAGACTTCGCGGCCGGCTTGTTCGCCGCTGCCGACTTGCTGGCAGTCGACGTCTTCTTCGCGGTCGCTTTCCTTGCCGGCGCTGCCTTCTTCGCCGCGGGCTTGCGGGTCGTAGCGGCCTTGCTGGCGGGTGACCTCCGTGCCGCGGTCGTCTTCGCCACGGCCTTCTTCGCCGGAGCCTTTCTGGTGGCACCTGTCGCGGCCTTGCGAGCCCCAGCCTTTCTCGCCGCGGTCGCGGTCGATTTCCTGGCGGCGCTCTTGCGTGCGGTACTACCGCTGGCCGCACTGGCTTTCTTCGCCACCGTAGTGCGGGACGCGCTGGCGGTCTTGCGCCTGGGCTCCGCGCTGTCAGCGCTGGCGCGGCTTGCGGTCTTCTTCGCGCTGCCGCGGGCGGATGTCCCGGGGCGCGAAGCGCGGGTGCCTGCCGGGGTGGCGGGCGTGCGGGCCTTGCGTGTCGCCATGGATGCCTCCGTCGCTGGGTGACCGGGGCAGGCTGGCACGCGCCGCATTCACGGCAGGTGATCCCCGCTCAGCCGAAGCGGGGGTTGAGCAGCTGCTGCCAGAACAGCTCCAGGACTTCCGGCGCCATCGCCACCATGAACAGCACGCCGTAGGCGGCGCCGGCCAGGTGCGCGCTGTGGTTGATGTTGCCGCCACCGCGGCGGTCCATCCAGATGCTGTAGCCGACGTAGAACACGGCGTAGACGATCGCCGGCATCGGCACGAAGAACACCAGGATCAGCGACCACGGCTTGACCATGATGAAGGCGAACAGCACCGCCGACACCGCGCCCGACGCCCCCAGGCTGAAGTAGCGCGGGTTGCCGATGTTCTTCAGGTAGCTGGGCAGGATCGCCACCACGATCGCCGACAGGTAGAACAGCAGGAAGGTCAACCGGCTGCCGGTGATGCCCGTCATCAGCCGCTCGATCAGGCCACCGAAGAAGAACAGGGTGAACATGTTGAACAGCAGGTGCGGGAAATCCGCATGCAGGAAACCATGGGTCAGCAGGCGCCAGTACTCGCGCTGCCGCGCGACCGCCGGCGGCCACAGGATCATGCGGTCCAGCAGGCGGCGGTCGCTGAAGGCCCGCCACGACACCAGTGCGGTGATGGCGATCAGGGCCAGGGTCACGGGTTGCAGCATCGGTGCTCCTCAGGCGGCGGCGCGGTAGTTGTCGACCATGCGGTAACTGCGCGCGTACATGCCGAACACCAGGGCGGCGACCAGGGCGAACACGGCGAAGAAGAACATCTGGAAGGCGGTGGTGCTGAGCCCGGTCGTGGCGATGCTGCCGGTGACCGTGTCGTTGCGCACCGCAGCGTTGGCCAGCAGCACCCACAGGTTGCCGATGGTGGTGGTCAGGTTCCAGAAGCTCATGACCACGCCCTTCATCGCCGCCGGCGCCTGGCTGTAGGCGAACTCCAGGCCGGTGGCCGAGACCAGCACCTCGCCGAAGGTCAGCAGCGCGTACGGCAGCACCTGCCAGACGATGGACATCGGCTCGCCACCATCCATCACCACCTGGATGCCGCCGATCACGATCCAGGCCAGGCCGCTGAAGGCGATGCCCGCGGTCATCCGGCGCAGCGCGGTGGGCTCCCAGCCGAAGCGGCGCAGCGCCGGGTACAGCACCAGGTTGTTGAACGGGATCAGGATCATCACCAGCGCCGGGTTCAGTGCCTGCATCTGCGAGGACACGAACCATTCCGGCTTGGTCATCTCGTTGCCCTGGATCACCCAGGTGGAGGCCTTCTGGTCGAACAGCGAGAAGAACGGCGTGGTCAGGGCGAAGATCACCAGCACCCGCAGCACCGAACGCGCACCGTCCACCGCCTCGTCCGGATGCACGCCACGCGCGCGCTCCAGCTGCATCCAGGCACCGCCGCCGACGCCTGCCAGCAGCACCACCAGCGCAACGCAGAACGAGATCACGAAGCCCAGGGAGGGCATGAGGCCAAACGAGGCCACCGCCAGTGCCACGCCAATCCAGGCCAGCCACAGGCCGGCCCTGCCCTGCCCCGGCGCCTGCGCCAGCAGCGCGGTACGGATGACCCGGGAGAAGGCGTGCTGGTCCACCACCCGCTGCGGCGGCACCAGCACGTAGCGCTTGCGACCCAGCCAGAACACCAGGGTGGCCACGAACATCAGCAGGCCGGGAATGCCGAACGCCACCGAGGGACCGAAGTTCTTCAGGAACAGCGGCATCAGCAGCGAGGCGAACAGCGAACCGAAGTTGATGATCCAGTAAAAGGCGTCGAACACGACCCGCGCCAGGTGCTTGTTCGTCCTGTCGAACTGGTCGCCCATGAACGAGGCCACCAGCGGCTTGATGCCGCCGGCACCCAGCGCGATCAGGCCCAGGCCGGTGAAGAAGCCGGCGCGGTTGTCCTCGAACAGCGCCAGGCAGGCATGGCCGGCGCAGTACACCAGGGAGAACCAGAGGATCGTGTTGTACTTGCCGAAGAAGCGGTCGGACAGCCAGCCGCCCAGCAGCGGGAAGAAGTACACCCCGATCATGAAGCTGTGCATCAGGTCCTTGGCGGCCAGCTCCCGCTCCTGCCCGGCCATGATGTGCTGCAGCAGGGTCGAGGTGATCAGGAACTGCACCAGGATGTTGCGCATCCCGTAGAAGCTGAAGCGCTCGCAGGCCTCGTTGCCGATGATGAAGGGGATCTGCCGGGGCATGCGCCCCTGTCCGGCGGTGGTCGTGCTCATCCCGGGTACCGTCACAAAAGAAACGGAGGGTACCTGATCCCGCATCGCGGCCGGTACCCGAGGGGATCGTGCGGCTGCCGCGACCAGACGCCGCTGGCATCATGTCCGCTTTCCGCCCTGGCCCGATCAATGACGCTCCGCTCCCGCCTGCTCCTGGCCTGCCTGCTCGCCGCCACGCCCGCCCTGCCCGCCTCCGCCCAGCCCGTCGAGCCGCTGGCCACGGTGGCCGAGCGCTCCGGCTTCCTGCGCACCGGCCGCTACGACGAGGTCCCGGCCCTGGCAGGCGCGTTCCAGCAGCGCTGGCCCGACCGGGTCCGCGCCCTGCAGTTCGGCACCACGCCCGAGGGCCGGCCGATGCAGCTGCTGGTGGTCACCGCGACCGGTGCGTTCGATCCCGCCGAGGCCCGCCGCCGCAAGCTGCCGGTGGTGCTGGTCCAGGGTGGCATCCACGCCGGCGAGGTGGACGGCAAGGACGCGGGCTTCCTGGCCCTGCGCGAGGTGCTGGAAGGCAAGGCGGCGCCTGGCGTGCTGGACAAGGTGGTGTGGCTGTTCGTGCCGGTGTTCAACGTCGATGGCCACGAGCGCTTCGGCGCGTGGAACCGTCCCAACCAGCGCGGCCCGGAGGAAACCGGCTGGCGCACCACGGCCCAGGGCTACAACCTCAACCGCGACTACCTGAAGGCAGATTCGCCCGAGATGCAGGCCATGCTGGCCCTGGTGCGCGAATGGGATCCGCTGGCGATGGTCGACCTGCACGCCACCGACGGCGCCCAGTTCGAGCACGACGTCTCCATCCAGGTCGAGCCGCTGCATTCCGGCGATGCGGTCCTGCGCAAGGCCGGCCGCCGGTGGCGCGACGCGGTGATCGCCGACCTGGCGAAGGCCGGCTCGCTGCCGCTGGACTTCTATCCCTCGTTCCTGGTCGAGGACGACCCCTCCACCGGGTTCGCCGACGACGTGCCGCCGCCGCGCTTCTCCCACGGCTATTTCGTGCTGCGCAACCGCCTGGGCATGCTGGTCGAGACCCATTCCTGGCGCACCTATCCCGAGCGCGTGCGCACCACCCGCAACACCGTGGTCGCGGTGCTGGAGCAGATCGCCCGGCATGGCGCACGCTGGCGTGCCGAGGCCGATGCCGCCGATGCGCGCGCCGCGCGCCTGGCTGGCAAGGTCGAGGCGCTGGCCTGGGATGCCACCGACGCGACCCGTACGATCGATTTCCGCGGCTACGCCTACGCCCGCACGCCGTCGGACGTATCCGGCGCGCTGATGACCCGCTACGACGAGACCACCCCGCAGGTCTGGAAGCTGCCGCTGCGCTACCAGCTGGTACCCAGCGTGGAAGTCAAGGTGCCGGCGGGGGGCTACCTGGTGCCGCCGGCATGGGCGGCGCAGGTGCAGCGCGTGCTGGACACCCACGGCGTGCAGTACCGGCGACTGGACCAGCCGCTCGAAGGCGTGGAGGCCGATGCCTTCCGCGCCACCATGATCGGTTTTGCCGACGGATCGTTCGAGGGCCGCCAAGGCCTGCAACTGCAGGGCGACTGGCAGCGCGAGCGCCATGACGTGCGCGCCGGCGCACTGTACGTGCCGGTCGCGCAACCGCTGGCCCGCGTGGTGCTGGCGCTGCTCGAGCCACGGGCGCCGGACTCGCTGGTGGCCTGGGGCAGCTTCAACAACGCCTTCGAGCGCAAGGAGTACATGGAGGACTACGTCGCCGAACAGGTCGCGCGGGAGATGCTGCGCGATCCGGCGGTGCGCGGCGAATTCGAGCGGCGCCTGGCCGAAGACGAGGCCTTCGCGGCCGACCCGGCGGCGCGGCTGGAGTTCTTCTACCGCCGGCATCCAGCCTGGGACCAGCGCCATGGCCTGTACCCGGTGCTGCGGCTGGAGCAGGCGCCGCGCTGAGGCTGAACGACGGTCGGCGCTTAATGTTTCGACCACGCCACCTTCGCGCCTGCGGCGCAGGGTGGCACCTATCGTGGGCGCTCCCCATTCCCCCGCAAGGAGCCCCCATGAGCAAGCTTTCCGGCAAGCGCGTCGCCATCCTGGCCAGCAACGGTTTCGAGGAATCCGAACTGCTCGAGCCGTTGCGCGCCCTGCGCGAGAGCGGCGCCGAGGTCGACGTGGTGTCGCCCGAGAAGGGCTCGATCCAGGGCATGCGCCACTTCGACAAGGGCGAGAAGGTCGACGTCGACCAGGCCCTGGCCGATGCCGACGCCTCCGACTACGACGCCCTGGTGATCCCGGGCGGCCTGTTCAATCCGGACGCCCTGCGCGCAGACGACAACGCCGTCCGCTTCACCCGCGCCTTCTTCCAGGCAGGCAAGCCGGTCGGCGCGATCTGCCATGGCCCCTGGGTGCTGGTGAATGCCGACGTGGTGGGCAAGCGCGAGCTGACCTCGGTGCAGAACATCCAGCGCGACCTGGAGAACGCCGGCGCCCGCTGGGTCGACCGCGAGGTCGTGGTCGACCAGGGCCTGGTCACCAGCCGCACCCCCGACGACCTGCCGGCCTTCTGCTCCAAGCTGGTCGAGGAAATCGCCGAAGGTCGCCACAAGGGCCAGGAGCGTTCCGCATGAACAGATCCATCCATGCCATCGCCCCGCTGCTGATGGTGGTGGCGCTGGCGGCGTGCCAGCGCGACGCGGAACCGGGAGAGCCGGCCACCGACCCCGGCGCCGCACCGCCCCCGGCCGGCGATGCGGCGGCGGTAACCGCTGGCGATCCCTCCAGCGCCGAGCTCGATCCGGCCATGTCCGGCGCGATCAACGAAGACATCGTCCAGAGCGCCTTCCAGTGCGGCGAACAGCGCCTCTCCGCGCGTTTCGACAATGGCGCCGGCACCGTCACCCTGGTCCATGACCGCGGCGAACTGGTGCTGATGCAGGCGCGCTCCGCTTCCGGCGCGCGCTACGCGGACGCCAACGGCAACGAATTCTGGAACAAGGGCAACGAAGCCACCCTGACCCAGTCCGGCCAGGAGCCGGTGCAGTGCCAGCAGGTTCCCGGCGCTGCCGGCTGACCCGTGCCGCGGCCTGCAACGGAAACGGCCCGCCATTGGCGGGCCGTTTGCTTCCGGTCGACCGGATCAGGCCGCGGTCGAGGCGCGCAGCGCCGCGATCCGCTCCGCCAGCGGCGGATGGCTCAGGAACAGCCTGCGCAGGCCCTCGCCGATGCCGCCGGAGATACCGAAGGCGGCGATCTGGTTCGGCAGCGTGCTCTGGCCATGGTTGAGCGAGAGCCGCTCCAGCGCGGCGATCATCTTGTGGCGACCGGCCAGCTGCGCGCCGCCGGCGTCGGCGCGGAACTCGCGGCGACGCGAGAACCACATCGCGATCATGGTCGCGAACAGGCCGAACACCATCTCCAGCACCAGCACGATCGCGAAGTAGGCCATGCCGCGGCCCTCGCCCTCGCGGTTGCCGGACAGGTAGGTGTCGACGATGCCGCCGACCACGCGCGCAAGCACGATCACGAAGGTATTGAGCACGCCCTGCAGCAGGGCCATGGTCACCATGTCGCCGTTGGCCACGTGCGCGACCTCGTGGCCCAGCACGGCCTCGGCCTCGTCGGCGCTCATGTTGCGCAGCAGGCCGGTGGACACCGCCACCAGCGCATTGTTGCGGTTGGCGCCGGTGGCGAAGGCGTTGATCTCCGGCGCGTCGTACACCGCCACCTCGGGCATGCCGATGCCGGCGGCCTCGGCCTGGCGGCGCACCGTCTGCAGCAGCCAGCGCTCGGCCTCGTTGCGCGGCTGGGTGATGACCTGGGCGCCGGTGGCGCGCTTGGCCATCCACTTGGAAGTCAGCAGCGAAATCAGCGAGCCGCCAAAGCCGAACATGGCGCCCAGCACCAGCAGGCCGGCCATCTGGTCGGGGCTGACGCCCAGCAGCGACATCACGATGCTGGCCAGGAACAGCACCGCGAGGTTGGTGGCAAGGAACAGGGCGATACGGCTGAACACTCTGCAGGCTCCGGGATTGTTCGTTGGGGACATCCGGCAGATGGATGCCGCCACCCTTGAAATCAAGCCCGCCGCGCCGCGACCATGCGCCGATGGCGCAAGAATCCCAGGCATCCGACGTTCCCTACCGCGGCCGCTTCGCACCCTCGCCCACCGGGCCGCTGCACGCCGGATCGCTGGTCGCCGCGCTGGGCAGCTGGCTGCTGGCGCGGGTCGCCGGTGGCCAGTGGCTGGTGCGCATCGAAGACGTGGACCGCCCGCGCGAAGTGCCCGGCGCGGCCGATGCGCAGCTGGCCGCGCTGGCCGCGTTCGGCATGGAGTCCGACCTGCCGGTGGTGCGGCAGAGCGACCGCGGCGCGATCTATCGGGATGCGCTCGACCGCCTGCTCGCCTCGGGCATGGCCTTCCCCTGTTCCTGCAGCCGCAGCGAGCTGGCCGCCGCCGGCGGTATCCATCGCCGCTGCGTCACCACCGTGCCCCGACCGCATCCGGCGGTGCGGCTGCGGGTGGCCGATGGCAGCCGTGTGGAATTCGAGGACGGCCTGCAGGGACGCTACGCCCAGGACGTGGACCGCGCGGTCGGCGACTTCGTGCTGCTGCGCGCCGACGGCTTCTGGGCCTACCAGCTGGCGGTGGTGGTCGACGACGCCGAACAGGGCGTCACCGATGTGGTGCGTGGCGCCGACCTGCTCGACTCCACCCCGCGCCAGATCCTGCTCCAGCGCGCGCTCGGCCTGCCCACCCCGCGCTACCTGCACCTGCCGCTGCTGCTGGATGCCGACGGCCACAAACTGTCCAAGTCCAGCGCCGCGCTGCCCGTGGATCCGGCGGATCCGGTTCCTGCACTGCAACATTGCTGGTCCCTGCTCGGACAGGACCCGGCACCATTACGGGGCCAGAACAAGGTCGACGCACTACTTCGGCGCGCGATCATGCACTTCGAGCGTGCACGGCTTCCGGCGCGCTTGCACTTTCACGAAGCGCTCACTACAACTGGCCCGGAACTGTCTGAATAGCCGAGCCGGCAAGGAACCCCATGAGCAGTCGCGTCGCACTTGTCACTGGTGGCACCGGCGGAATTGGTACCGCTATCTGCAAACGCCTGGCGGACATGGGCCACCGGGTCGCGACCAACTACCGCAACGAGGAAAAGGCCCGCGCCTGGCAGCAGCAGATGAAGGCCGAGGGTTATGACATCACCCTCGTCCCCGGCGACGTCGGCACCCCGGAAGGCGCCGCTGACCTCGTGCGCGGCGTCGAGCAGGCGCTGGGTCCGGTCGAGATCCTGGTCAACAACGCCGGCATCACCCGCGACACGACCTTCCACCGCATGACCGCCGAGCAGTGGCACGAGGTCATCAACACCAACCTCAACTCGGTGTTCAACGTCACCCGTCCGGTCATCGACGGCATGCGCGAGCGCAAGTGGGGCCGGGTCATCCAGATCAGCTCGATCAACGGCCTGAAAGGCCAGTACGGCCAGGCCAACTACGCCGCCGCCAAGGCCGGCATGCACGGCTTCACCATTTCGCTGGCGCGCGAGAACGCCCGCCTGGGCATCACCGTCAACACCGTGTCCCCCGGCTACGTGGCCACCGACATGGTCATGGCGGTGCCGGAGGAGGTCCGCGCCAAGATCGTGGCCGACATCCCCACCGGCCGCCTGGGCCGTCCGGAGGAGATCGCCTACGCGGTCGGCTTCCTGGTCGCCGAGGAAGCGGCCTGGATCACCGGCTCCAACCTGGACATCAACGGCGGCCACCACATGGGCTGGTAGCCCACCGGCAGGACGGACGGCAGTTGCAAGCGGTGCTGCAGTGCGCCATGCTCGGGTACACATTGAAACCCCGAGTGAGCGCTCTAGATGGCTGCCACCCGCATCATCAAGAAGTACCCGAACCGCCGGCTGTACGACACCGAGATTTCCAGCTACATCACCATCGAGGACGTGCGCCAGCTCATCCTCGACGGGGAGTCCTTCGAGGTCCGTGACGCCAAGAGCGGCGAGGACCTGACCCGTTCGGTCCTGCTGCAGATCATCGCCGAGCAGGAACAGGACGGCGAGCCGATGCTCTCCACCCAGCTGCTGAGCCAGATCATCCGTTTCTACGGCGACTCGCTGCAGGGCTTCATGGGCAACTACCTCGAGCGCAGCATGCAGCTGTTCCTCGAGCAGCAGCAGACCTTCCGCCAGCAGATGGGGAACCTGCTGGGCCAGACCCCATGGACGGCCATGAACCAGCTGACCGAGCGCAACCTCGAGCTGTGGCAGGAATTCCAGCGTGGGCTGGCCGGCAGCCTGGGCCGCCCGACCGGCCGCCCCGACACCACGACTCCGCCGCCCGGCAAGCCGCGCCGCTGAGTGCAACGACTGCCGGCATCACTGCCGGCAGAACTTCTCCCGGTACTCCATCGCCCTGGGCATCAGTGCCTGCAGGGTCTGGATGCGCGTGCCCGGATTGGGATGGGTGGAGGCGAACTCCGGCGGCGCCTCGCCGCCGCTGGCGGACATCCGCTCCCACAGCCCGATCGCCTCGTTGGGGTCGTAGCAGGCCGCCGCCGCCAGCATCAGCCCGACCTCGTCGGCCTGGGTTTCGTGGCTGCGCGCGTAGGGCAGCAGGTAGCCGTAGCCCATCGCCGCCATCACCATCTGCTGCTGTTGCGGATCCAGGCCGCCGGCGGCACCGGCCATCTGCCCGATCTGGGTCAGCTTCTGCTGGCTCATGCGCTGGGCGCCATGGCGCAACAGCGCATGGGCGATCTCGTGGCCCATCACCACTGCCAGCGCGTCCTCGCTCTGGGCCACCGGGAACAGGCCGGTGTAGACCGCCATCTTCCCGCCCGGCAGGCAGAAGGCATTGGCCTGGTCGGACTGGATCACGTTGACGTCCCAGTCGAACTGCTGCCAGTGGGTGGGCGCTTCCAGGCCGTGCCCGGCCGCCAGCTCCGCAGTGACCTCGTCGACCTTGTCGATCAGCCGCTGCGCGATGCGCGTGACCTGCTGCGCCGCCGGATCCGAGCGTGGCAGCGGCGGCTCCTGGCCGAGGATCTCCTCGTAGGCCTGCAGGCCCAGCGCGCGTTCCTGCTCGGGGCCGAGGTTGCTGTCGATCAGCACCGTCTCGCCGGTGTAGGGGTCCTGGGTGCGGTTGGACAGGTAGTAGCAGCCTCCGTAGACCAGGAAGCCAAGCACCACCAGTATCCGCAACCCGCCACCGAAGCCACCGCCACGCCTGCGGGTCGTCTGCCCGCGTTGTGGATCCATGCGCATCGCCTGTCCCTCTCCCTAGTCAGATACCACGCACCACGCGGAAGCCGATGCGCGCGCTGGTCACGTCCGAATCCACCCGCAGGCGGAACGCCGCCCGGGTCTGGGCCGGCGAGCCTGCCCAGGAACCGCCGCGCACCACGCGCGCGCGGCACCCGGGGTTGAACCAGGCGGCACCGTCGGCCGGGGCGCGTTTGTAGCTCGCGTGCCAGCAGTCGGCAACCCATTCGGCGACATTGCCGGCCATGTCGTGAAGGCCCCATGCATTGGGCTTGAAGCGTCCGGCCGGGGCCACGCCCCAGTAGCCGTCGCCATAGCCGACGAAGGCGTTGTTCCAGGTCCGGCCGCTGGGCGACATGTCGTTACCGCCGGTGAAGTTGCCGCTGTCCGGCGGCGGCACGCCGGCGTCGCCCCAGGGATAGCGGCCCGGGTTGCCGGCACGCATGGCGTACTCGAACTCGGCCTCGCTGGGCAGCCGGTAGTGGCGCCCGGTCTGCTCCGAAAGCCAGGCCGCGTAGGCCTCGGCGTCGCGCACGCTGACGTGCAGCACCGGATCGCCAGGCCCGGCCGGGCGGCCGTCGTAGCCGGAACGCCAGTCCACCCCGCTGCGGCGCACGAAGTTGCCGCTGCGCTCGTCGTAGACCAGCGAGTTGCCGCGCCGGGTGGCGCGCGGGCGGGCGCCGGCGGAGGCCACGAAGCGGCCGAACTCGGCCACCGTCACCTCGGTCAGGGACATGGCGAAGCCGCGGTTGAAGCGCACGTAGTGGGCCGGCTTCTCGGCGTCCGAAGCCAGCGGATCGGTCTCTTCCGCGCCCATGCGGAAGCCGCCGTGCGGCACCACCACCATCTGCGGGCCGCGGCTGCCGTCTGCCAGGGCGTCGGTGAACACCTGGCCGGGACGGAACGGGCCGTAGTAGGTCACCAGGTCGATGCGCTCGCGCAGGTTGGCCGCCACCGGATCGCCCGGGTGGGCGATGCGCAGCACCTCGGCCAGGCGCACGCGGGCGTCGCGCAGGCCGTTGGGGCGCAGCAGGTCGCGCAGCGCGGCATCGCGCAGGCCGGCGATGTTGCGCGCGCGCTGGGCCTCGATCCGCGCCCGCGCATCGGCGACCGCGCCTGCCCCGTCGCCGCGCACGCTGGCGGCCTGGTCCAGCCAGCGCCCGGCGGCATCGAACTCCACCGCGTCGGCGGCGGACTGGGCGCGGTCGATCAGGGCGCTCTCGACCGCCGCCAGGCCCTGGCGCGCGTCGCGGTGGCCCGGCGACAGCGCCAGCGCCTCCTGGAACCAGCCCAGCGCTCCGCTGCCATCCAGCACTCCGGCGCGCAGGTCCTCGCGGCCGGCATGGACCAGGGCCGCGGCCCGCCGCGCCAGTTCCACCCGCGCCTGCAGCTCGCGCACCTTGGCATCGTCGGTCGCCAGCGCGCGCGCCACCGCGGCCAGGGCCACGGCCTGGGCCAGGGCGCCGGACTGCGGGTCGATCGCGGCCGCGTCCAGTGCGCGGTCGGCCGCGGCCAGCACCGCCGCGGTGGTACGGCGCAGGCCGTCGCGGGCCAGGCGGTCGTCGCCATCGCTGCGCACCAGGGCCAGGTAGATCGGCGCGGCGGCCTCCGCGTCCTCGTACAGGTCGCCCCGGCGCAGCGCGGCCTCGGCCTGGCGGCGCAGGGCGGCGCGATCGGTGTCGTCGTCGATCGGGACCTCGGGCGGGGTCCAGGCCTCGACCACCTGGGCGCTCTCGTCGCCGCTGACGGTCACGCTGGGCAGGGAGATATCCAGCTTCGACGCCGGCGCCCCGTCCGCGGCCGCCGCGTCGCCGGGCTCCGGCGGCTGCGGACCGCCGCAGGCCACCAGGCCCACCAGCACTCCCGTCCACAGCAATGCCCGGCCACTCGCGCGCAAGACGCCTCCCTTGAAGAAACCATGCCGCCCATGGGCGGGTTTGCCGTTAGGCTATCCCAGCCAATACGCGCAAGACCAACGCAAGACCGGATCCCCCACGTGTCAGAAGTCCTCTGGATCGACCAGCCCGCCGAACTGCTGCGCCGCCTGCAGTCCGCCCCCTCCCGCATCGGCCTGGATACCGAGTTCATCCGCGAACGCACCTTCTGGCCGCGCCTGGCCCTGGTGCAGATGGCCGTGGGCGGTGACGTGCTGCTGGTCGACGCCCTGGTCCCGGGCATGCCCGAGGCCATCGCCGCCTGGCTGGATGCCCCGCATGTGCTCAAGGTGATGCACAGCGCCAGCGAGGACCTGGTGACCTTCCGCTGCGCCTGCGGCACCGTGCCGCGGCCGATGTACGACACCCAGGTCGCCGCCGCCCTTGCCGGTTTCGGCGCCGGCATGGGCTACCAGCGCCTGGTCGCCCAGGTCACCGGCACCACCTTGGCCAAGGGCGAGACCCGCTCGGACTGGATGCGCCGCCCGCTGAGCCCGGCCCAGCTGGAATACGCCGCCGACGACGTGCGCCATCTCGATGCGGTCTACCAGGCCACCCTCGCCCGCCTGCGCGAGCTCGGCCGCGAGGCATGGCTGGACGAGGACATGGCCCGCACCGTGGAGCAGGCCTCCCACGACGAACCCGAGCGCTGGCCGCACCTGGCCATGCGCGCCGGCCAGTTCCTCGACGCCGCCGGCCAGCGCCGCCTGCTGCGCCTGCTGCGCTGGCGCGAGCAGCAGGCCCGCGCCCAGGACAATCCGCGCAGCTGGATCCTGGACAACGACCTGGCCCTGGACCTGGCCCGCAACCCGCCGGCCGATGGCACCGACCTGCAGGCCCGCCTGGATTCCACCCCCAAGGCCCCGCGCAAGCTGGGCAAGGCCCTGTGGCAGGCCCTGACCACCCCCCTCGGCGACGAAGCGGAAATGCCCGCGATCGCCGCCGAACCCGACCGCAACGCCGTGCGCAAGCTGCAGGACGCGGTTGCCCGCCACAGCGCCGCGCTGGGCCTGCCGGATGGCGTGCTGGCCTCGCGCAAGCACCTGGAAGCCCTGCTGGAAAGCGGCGACTGGCCGCAGCCGCTGCATGGCTGGCGCCAGCGCGAGCTGGAGCCGGTGCTGCAGCCCTTGCTGGCCCGCACTGGCGCCGCGGGCTAGAATCGCGGGCCTTTCCGGGCGGGCCACGCCCCGGCCCCGCCCGTAACCGGGCCGCCTGCCGGCCCGCGCTGGAGCCATTGGCCGCAGCCCGGCCCCAGGTCCGTCGCCGGAGTCGCTCACCGCAGGAACCCCCGCCCGCCCCCGTTCCGGCGTCGCGCCGGTCCAGCGGCAGGTCGCGGCCCCGCCCGGTCGAGAGAACACCTTCCGCCCGATGCAGTCCCCGTCCCGCACCACGCCCAGCGGCCCCCGTTTCGTCCGCCAGCTCGCCCAGCTGGCGGGTACGGGCGTGGACGCCCCGAGCCACCCGTTGTCGCAGCTGCTCAGCCACTGGCTGGAATGGAAGCAGGCGGTGGCACTGGCGCGGGTACTGGATGCGCCTGCCGGGGACGCCACCGGGACCGTGGCCGGCGAAACCGGCGACGCGGCGGCCGAGCTGGCCCAGGCCCGTGCCTCGCTGGCCCAGTCCATCGCCCGCGACCGCGCCTTCGCCGCGCCGCCGGACGGTCCGCGCCCGCCATTCGAGTGGACCTATTTCCAGCAGCGGCACATGGCCCTGCAGCACCTGCTGGAGAGCGGCACCGGCCGCCTGCGCGAGTCCCTGCGCCAGCACCTGGCCGCGCGCTCGCCCGCGCTTGCGCGGCTGGCGGCGGTGGACGCGGTGATGGAGCAGTCCCTGGCCCGTCCTACCCGCAGCCTGCTGGCCCGCGCCACCCCGGTGCTGGAACACCGTTTCCGCGAACTGTCGCCAGAGAACCAGGAGGCATCGGCCTCCGCCGCGGCCCCGGCCTGGCTGGACAGCTTCCGCCATGACATGCGCGAGCTGCTGCTCGCCGAACTGGACATCCGCCTGCAACCCGCCGAAGGCCTGCTTGCCGCCCTCGGCCCCGCCCCGACTGGACCCCATGCAACGAATCCTTCCTGAACTGGCCACCTTCCTCGCCGGCCTGGCCGCCGTGCTCTGGATCGGCGCCGGCTACGCCGCCGGGCACCCGCTTGCCCTGCTGTTCACCCTGCTGGTGCTGGCCTTCTACCTGGTCGGCGTGCTGGAGCTGTACCGCTACCGCCAGGCCACCCTGGGCCTGGAGCGCGCGCTGTCCGGGCTGGAGGCGACGCCGTCCAGCCTCGAAGGCTGGCTGGCGCAGCTGGATCCGGGCCTGCGCGAGCCGGTGCGGATCCGCATCGAGGGTGGCCGCCTGCCGCTGCCGGGCCCGGCCCTGGTGCCGTACCTGGTCGGCCTGCTGGTGCTGCTGGGCATGCTCGGCACCCTGCTGGGCATGATGACCACCCTGCGCGGCACCGGCGTGGCCCTGGAAGGCACGGCCGAACTGGACGCGATCCGCGACGCGCTGGCCGCGCCGGTACGCGGCCTGGGCTTCGCCTTCGGCACCTCGATCGCCGGCGTGGCCGCCTCGGCCGCGCTGGGCCTGCTTTCGGCCCTCAGCCGTCGCGCCCGCGCCCGCGCCGCGCAGCAGCTGGATGCCCGAACCGCCACCACCCTGCGCCCCTGGTCGCAGGCGTACCAGCGCGAGCAGACCGTGCAGCTGCTGCAGGCCCAGGCCGGCTTGCTGCCTGCCCTGGTCGAGCGCCTGGAGCAGATGGCGACGGCGCTGGAGCAGCGCGACGCCGCCGGCGCCGAGCGCCAGCTCGCGCAGCAGGAAGCCTTCCACGCCCGCACCGAGGCCACCTTCCGCGAGCTGGCCGGTGCCGTGCAGGCCACCCTGTCCGACAGCGTCGCCAGCAGCGCGCGCGAGGCCCGCGCCGCGGTGCAGCCGGTGCTGGAATCGACCCTGGCGGCGATCGCCAGCCATGCCGAGTCCACCCGCGACAGCGTCACCGGCGCGGTCCAGCGCCACCTCGAGGGCAGCGGCGAGGCCCTGCGCGCCCTCGGCACGGAGATCGCCGGCCAGTGGAGCGTCGCCCTGCAGGCCCAGCGCGAGGCCGGCGACGCCCTGCTGCAGGACCTGCGCGGCGGCCAGGAACAGCTGGCCGCGACCATGGGCACCCATGCCGAAACCCTGGTCGAGCGCATCGGCGCCCAGCTCGGGCAGGCCGGCAGCAGCCTGGCCGCCGGCTGGGAGCAGGTGCTGTCGCGCCAGGAGGAAGCCAACCACGAAGCCGCCGCGCAGCAGCGCCAGGCCCTGGCCGAGGCCGCCAGCGCGATCGAGCGCCAGTCCGCCGCCCTGCTGGCCTCGCTGGAACAGGCCCATGCCCAGCTGCAGGCGGCCTTCGCCAGCCAGGAGGATGAGCGCCTGGCCCGCTGGAGCGCCACCCTGGAAACCGCCGGCACCGCCCTGCGCGAGCAGTGGCAGCAGGCCGGCGACGAGGCCGCCGCGCGCCAGCAGGCGGTGTGCGACACCCTCGCCAGCACCGCGGCGCAGATCAGCGAACGTACCCAGGCCCAGGCCGAGGCGACCATCGCCGAGATCTCGCAGCTGGCCCGCACCGCCGCCGAGGCGCCGCAGGCCGCGGCCGAGGTCATCACCGAGGTGCGCCGCCAGCTCTCCGAGAGCCTGGCCCGCGACACCGCCCTGCTGGAGGAGCGCAGCCAGCACATGGCCATGTTCGGCCAGCTGCTGGAAGGCGTGAACCGTGCCTCCGGTGAGCAGCGCGCCGCGCTGGAGTCGCTGGTTGAATCCACCGCTGCCCTGCTCGAGCGCACCGGCGCCCGCTTCGAGGAGCAGGTCCACAGCCGCGGCGAGCAGCTGCAGGAAGCCGGCGCCCAGGTGGCCGCCGGCGCCGCCGAGGTCGCCAGCCTGGCCGAGGCCTTCGGCGCCGCGGTCGAGGCCTTCGCCCAGGGCAACGCCCTGCTGGTGGAGCGCATGCAGCAGATCGAGGCGGCGCTGGAGAAGGCCGCCAGCCGTAGCGACGAGCAGCTGGCCTACTACGTGGCCCAGGCCCGCGAGGTGATCGACCTCGGCATGCTCAGCCAGAAGCAGATCGTCGAGGACCTGCAGCGCCTGTCGGCGCGGAGCGCGGCATGATCGACCAGGCCGGCGACGAGGACGGGCTGGCCGCACCGGTCTGGGCGGCGTTCGCCGACCTGATGGCGGTGCTGCTGGGCGTGTTCGTGCTGATCCTGGTCTGTGTGATCGGGGTGCAGTTGCAGCTGTCGGCGCGGCTGGACGAGGAAGTGCGCCAGCGCCAGGCCGAGGCGAAACAGCGCCACGCGCTGGAACAGGCGCTGGCTGTGCCGCTGGCCGACGGCCGCGTGACCCTTGTCGATGGCCGCATCGGCATCCGCGGCAACGTGCTGTTCGCGCTCAACTCCGACCAGCTGCAGCCGGAGGGCCGCCAGGTGCTGCGCTCGCTGGCCGCGCCGCTGGCGCGCTACCTGGAGGCCGGCGAACAGGTGCTGATGGTCAGCGGCTTCACCGACGACCGTCCCGTGCACGAGGGCAACCGCCGCTTCGCCGACAACTGGGAACTCTCGGCGCAGCGCGCCCTGACCGTCACCCGCGCCCTGATCGAGGAAGGCGTGCCGGCCGATTCGGTGTTCGCCGCCGCGTTCGGCGCGCAGCAGCCGGTCAGCCCGAACGACGACGAGGAGGGCCGCGCGCGCAACCGCCGCGTGGAGATCGCGCCCATCCCCCGGCCCGCGCGCAAGGAGGAAGCCAGCGATGCCGATTGAGGAGATCCAGGCCTGCCTCGCGCGCTGGCGTGCGGCCGGTGCCGACCGCGCCCAGCCGCTGCGCTTCGCCGCGCTGGAGGCGCTGGCCCGGCGTGCCCAGGCCCAACAGGGCCTGGCGCGCGCACGGATCGAGGAACGCCTGGCGCGACTGCTGGAACGCTACGCGGCGGACCTCGATGCGGCGGTGGCTTCCCCCCAGGGGAACACCGCGTCGGCCACCGCCGGTCCGCTGGCGGAAGTCACGGCGCGGCTGGCCGGCATCGCCCGCCAGCGCCACGGCACCACCTCCGCCGGCGAGGTGCAGGAGATGGCCATGCTCGGCGAGCTGCGCCGGTTGTGGGCGCAGGTACGCAGCGAGAGCCAGCTGCGGCGCTCGCTGCAGGACCTGCCCGAGGATGCCGGCCCGCTCAACTCGGGCAAGCTGGTGCACCGCGCGCTGAACCTGATGGGCGGGCTCTCGCCGCAATACCTGCGCCATTTCCTCGCCCACCTCGACACCCTCGCCTGGATCGGCCAGGTCGAAGCGCCGGCGCCGCGCCCCGCGGAGAAGGCCGGCAAGGCCGCCAAGGCCACGCCCGCACGCAAGCGCACCCGCAAGCGCGCCACCAGCGCCGTTTGAAGCCGCACCGCGATCCAGCGCGACGGGGTGCTTGGCGAAGCCGGAAGCCCGCGCTAGAATGCGCGGCCTGACGTCACCGTCAGACCGTGGGGCCATAGCTCAGCTGGGAGAGCGCGTCGTTCGCAATGACGAGGTCGGGAGTTCGATCCTCCCTGGCTCCACCAATATTCCAGACAAGGCCCGGGCAACCCCCGGGCCTTGTTCTTTCCAGGCCCCCGCTGCCATCCTCGCGCTCCCGCTGGAGCCGCAAGGACATGCATGGCACGCCGCCTCCGCTTCGATTCCTTAGCCTTCGTCCTGCTGCTGGCGCTGGTCGCCCCCGTGCATGCGCAGGTGCGGGTCGCCGCCGATCCGGCGCTGCAGGCCACGCCCGCGCCGGTCGCCACGGGCGGCCGCACCGTCGCCCATCCACGCGGCCTCGCCCACCAATGGCCCGGCGTGTACTTCGAGACCGCGTTCGAGGGCAGCGCAGCCGGGTTCGAGCTGGTCGAGCCGCCGCTGACCGTGCACGTGGAAGTGGACGGCCAGCGCGTGGCCAGCCTGCGCAAGCCGTCGCCGGGGCGCTACCGCATCGATGGAATGGATCCGGGCACGCACGCGCTGCGCCTGGAAACCGCCAGCGAGAGCCAGTCCGCCGCGCACGTCTTCGGCGGCTTCCTGTTGCCGCCGGGTTCCAGCCCGGCGGAGCTGCCACGGCGGGAGCGCAGGATCGAGTTCATCGGCGACTCGCACACCGTCGGCTACGGCAGCGTCTCCACCACGCGCGAGTGCAGTGGCGAGGAGGTCGACATGACCACGGACACCAGCGCCGCGTTCGGCCCGCAGGTGGCGAAGCATTACAACGCCGACTACCGGATCAACGCGATCTCCGGCCGCGGCATCGTGCGCAACTACAGCGGCCACGATGGCGACACCGTGCCCACCGCCTGGCCGTACCTGCTGCTGTCGCACGAACACGTCGACAGCGACACCTCGTGGCAGCCACAGGTGGTGGTGGTGGCCCTGGGGACCAACGATTTCTCCACCGCGTTGAACGAGGGCGAGCCCTGGGCCGACCGCGCCGCCCTGCGCGCGGACTACGTGCACGGCTACACGCGCTTCGTGCGCCAGCTGCGCGCACGCTGGCCCGGTGCGCACTTCGTGCTGTGGGCCACCGATGCGGTCGACGGCGAGATCCGCGACCACGCGCGCCAGGTCGCCACGAAGCTGCTTGGCGAGGGCGACCGCCGGATCAGCTTCCTGCCGGTCGATGGCCTGGACATGCAGGCCTGCCACTGGCACCCCTCCGCGGCCGACCATGTCCGCCTGCGCGACGCGCTGGTGGCGCACATCGATGCCCTGCCCTCGCCCTGGGGAACGGCCGGCGACTGACTCAGCGCAGGCGCCTGCGCCACGGCCGGCGCGCGCGGAACAGCACCAGGTAGGTGCCCGCGACCCAGGCCAGGCCCGCGGCCCAGCCGGCCATGACGTCGGAGGGGTAATGCACGCCCAGGTACAGGCGCGACAGACCCACCAGCAGCACGAACACCAGCGCGGCCGAAAGCACCGGCCAGCGCCAGCGGGTACGCCAGGCCAGCAGCACGGCGACCATCGCCAGGGTCATCGAACCCATGGCGTGGCCGCTGGGGAAGCTGAAGGTGGTCTCCGGGGCGATCGATTCCCACAGCGAGGGACGCTCGCGCCGGAAGCCGTGCTTGGCCGCCATGTTGAGCAGGGCCGAGCCGACGAAGGACACGCTGGCGAAGATCGCCTCGCGCCATTTCTTCTTCAGCAGCAGCACCAGCGACAGCAGCACGTCCGCCGGGATCACGCCGTACTCGTAGCCGGCATGGCTGGCGGCGACGAAGAACGCGTCCAGGCGCGGCCCTGCCAGGCCGTTGAACCAGTGCAGCACGGCCTCGTCCAGCTCCACCATCTGCTCGAACTCATGGATCTCGTCGGCCAGCTCGGCGAACAGCCACAGCGGTGCCAGCACGCCGAGGAACAGCAACAGCAGCAGGCCCAGCCTGCGGCGCGGCAACGCCGGCGCCGTCGGATCGTCCGTGGCCGGCTCAGCCGGCCTTGCGGGCATAACGGGTCTCGACGTACTCGTCGATCAGGGCCACGAACTCGGCGGCGATGTTCTCGCCCTTGAGCGTGACCTTCTTCTCGCCATCGACGAACACCGGCGCCGACGGCGCCTCGCCGGTGCCCGGCAGGGAGATGCCGATATCGGCGTGGCGCGACTCGCCGGGGCCATTGACCACGCAGCCCATCACCGCCAACGACAGGTTCTCGGCACCCGGGTGCGAGATGCGCCATTCCGGCATCTTCGCCCGCACGTGCTCCTGCACCGTCTTGGCCAGTTCCTGGAAGAAGGTGCTGGTGGTGCGGCCGCAGCCCGGGCAGGCGGTGACCATCGGGGTGAAGGCGCGCTGGCCGGTGGTCTGCAGCAGCTCCTGCGCGACCACCACCTCGGCGGTGCGCGGCTGGCCCGGTTCCGGGGTCAGCGAGATGCGGATGGTGTCGCCGATGCCCTCCTGCAGCAGCACCGCCAGCGCCGCGCTGGAGGCGACGATGCCCTTGCTGCCGATGCCGGCCTCGGTCAGGCCCAGGTGCAGGGCGTAGTCGCTGCGCGAGGCCAGGTCGCGGTACACCGCGATCAGCTCCTGCACGCCACTGACCTTGCAGCTGAGCACGATGCGCCCGGCGGGCAGGCCCAGCTCCACCGCGCGGTCGGCCGAATCCAGCGCCGAGCGGATCAGCGCCTCGCGCAGCACGCGCCCGGCATCCCAGGGCTCGGCGCGCTGGCTGTTCTCGTCCATCAGGCGCGCGGCCAGGGCCTGGTCCAGCGAGCCCCAGTTCGCGCCAATGCGCACCGGCTTGCCGTACTCGATCGCCTTCTCGATGATCGAGGCGAACTGGGTGTCCTTCTTCTTGCCGAAGCCGACGTTGCCCGGGTTGATCCGGTACTTGGCCAGGGCCTCGGCGCAGGCCGGCTCGCCTGCCAGCAGCTGGTGGCCGTTGTAGTGGAAGTCGCCGATCAGGGGCACGTCGATGCCCATCATCAGCAGCTTCTCGCGGATCCGCGGGATCGCCGCGGCCGCTTCCGGCGTATTGACGGTCAGCCGCACCAGCTCCGAACCGGCGCGCCACAGTTCGGCCACCTGCTTGACCGACCCGGCCACGTCGGCGGTGTCGGTATTGGTCATGGACTGGACCACCACCGGGGCACCGCCGCCGACGGCCACCCCGCCGATGTCGACCTGGCGGGTGGGACGGCGCGGCCAGGGTCCGATGGAGGCGGGCGGCGTGGGCTGGGTGACGGCATCGTGCTGCATGTGCGCATTCTAGACGCCCGGGGCCGGACGTGGCCTAACAGCGCCGAACCGGCGTCCCGGCAGGGCCGCCCACGCGCCCTTCCCGCCGGCCGCGGCATACTCCGGCCACCTGCCCGCCTTGCCCAGGACAGCCCCATGCTCAAGCCGACCTACCCGCTCTACGTCGCCAACGTCGCCGAATCCCCCAATGCCGACCTGGAAGTCCGCGACAAGTACAGCGGCGAGGTCGCGACCCGGGTGGCCATGGCCGACGCGGCCACGGTCGAGCGGGCAATCGCCGCCGCGGCCGAGGCCGCCCCGGCGATGGCCGCCCTGCGCGCCTACCGCCGCCAGGCCATCCTCGAGCACTGCATCGCCCGCTTCCGCGAGCGCGCCGGGGAACTGGCCGAGGCCCTGTGCATCGAGGCCGGCAAGCCGATCAAGGACGCCCGCGGCGAGGTCACCCGGCTGATCGACACCTTCCGCATCGCCGCCGAGGAGGCCACCCGGATCGAGGGCCAGACCGTCGACCTGGAGATCTCCGAGCGTGGCCGCGGCTACCGTGGCATCTGGAAGCGCGTGCCGATCGGCCCCTGCAGCTTCATCACCCCGTTCAACTTCCCGCTCAACCTGGTCGCCCACAAGGTCGCCCCGGCGATCGCCGCCGGCTGCCCGTTCGTGCTCAAGCCGGCCGGCAAGACCCCGGTCGGCGCGTTGATCATCGCCGAGGTCCTGGCCGAGACCGACCTGCCGAAGGGCGCGTTCTCGGTGTTCGCCTGCGACAACGACGTGGCCAGCCCGCTGGTCGAGGACGACCGGATCAAGCTGCTGTCCTTCACCGGCGGGCTGATCGGTTGGGACTTCAAGGCCCGCGCCGGGCGCAAGAAGGTCACCCTTGAGCTGGGCGGCAATGCCGCGTGCATCGTCGATGCCGACCAGGGCGGGCGCCTGGACCACGTGGTCGAGCGCCTGGCCTTCGGCACCTACTACCAGTCCGGGCAGAGCTGCATCAGCGTGCAGCGGATCCTGGCCCATGCCGACGTCTACGACGCCCTCAAGGAGAAGCTGGTGGCGAAGATCTCCGGCTTCGTCGCCGGGGATCCGAAGGACGAGAAGACCTTCATCGGCCCGATGATCGACGAGGACGCCGCGCGCCGGCTGGAAGGCTGGATCGGATCCGCGCGCAAGGCCGGTGCCAAGGTGCTCGCCGGCGGCAGCCGCAAGGCCAACATGCTCGAGGCCACCCTGCTCGAGGACGTGCCGCGCGACTGCGAGCTGCAGCGCCAGGAGGCGTTCGGCCCCGTTGCGCTCATGGAGCGCTTCGAGGATTTCGACGCGGCGCTCGCCACCATCAACGATTCGGACTTCGGCCTGCAGGCCGGCGTGTTCACCGACAGCCTGTCCCATGCCATGCGCGCCTGGGACAGGCTCGAGGTCGGCGGCGTGGTGGTCGGCGACGTGCCCAGCTTCCGCATGGACAACATGCCCTACGGCGGGGTCAAGGATTCCGGCTTCGGACGCGAGGGCGTGAAGTACGCCATCGAGGACATGAGCGAGGTGCGGCTGCTGGTGATCCGCAGCTGAGCCGCTTCAGCGGCGCCGGCACGAGGCGGGGCGGCCGAGCAGGTAGCCCTGGCCGGCACTGCAGCCCAGCTGCAGCAGGGTGTCGCGCTGGGCCTCGGTCTCGATACCCTCGCCCACCGTGTCCATGCCCAGGCTGCGCGACAGCGCCAGGATCGCGCGCACCAGGGCCAGGCTTTCCTCGCGTCCACCCTCGGCATCCAGGCCGGCGACGAAGCTGCGGTCGATCTTCAGTCCCAGGATCGGGAACCGGTGCAGGTAGGACAGCGCCGAGAAGCCGGTGCCGAAGTCGTCCAGCACCGCGCGCACGCCACGGTCGCGCAGCCTGTCGAGCATGCGCCGGGTGCGCGGCGCATCGTCCATCAGCGCCACCTCGGTGATCTCCAGGCGCAGCCGTGCCGGGTCGGCGCCGGCATCGTCCAGCAGGCCGAGCAGGCGGCGGGCGAAATCCGGCGAACGGAAGTGGCGCGGCGAGACGTTGACCGAGATGTAGTCGCTGCCGCCGCGCGCCAGTTCCTCGATGACCTGCTCGTACAGCAGCCAGTCGACCTGCTCGATCAGCCCGCTCTCCTCGCCCAGGGCGATGAATGCCGCCGGCGAGAGCAGGCCGCGCTTCTCGTGGCGCCAGCGCAGCAGGGCCTCGTGGCCGGCCACCACGCCGTCCTCCAGGCGCACGATCGGCTGGTAGTACGGGATGAACTCGCGGCGCTGGATGGCGCGGCGCAGGTCCGCCTCCAGGTCCAGGCTGCGCACGGCCTGCTCGCGCATGGCCTCGTCGAACACGGCGAAGCGGTCGCGACCCTCGTTCTTGGCCCGGTACATGGCCGCGTCGGCATCGCGCAGCAGCTCCTCGCCGCTGCGGTAGCGCGGATGCCATAGCGCAATGCCCATGCTGGCCGAGGGGAACAGCTCGCGCCCGGCGACCCACAGCGGCTGCCCGATCACCGACAGCAGGTGCCGGGCCAGTTCGTGCACGCCGTCGATACCGTCTTTGCAGGACGCCAGCACCGCGAACTCGTCGCCGCCCAGGCGCGCGACCACCGCGTCGTTGCCCACCGCCGACACCAGCCGACGCGCGACCGCCACCAGCAGGTCGTCGCCGGCGGCGTGGCCGATGCTGTCGTTGACCACCTTGAAGCGGTCCAGGTCCAGGAACAGCACGGCGAAGCCCGGGACGTCGCCGGCCATGTCGCTGGCGCGCTCCAGCGCCGAGGCCAGCGAGTCGAGCAGGCAGCTGCGGTTGGGCAAGCCGGTCAGGGCGTCGTGCAGGGCCTGGTGGGTCAGCCGCTGCTCGGCGCGCAGGCGCTCGCCGATCTGCGCCAGCAGCTGTTCGTTGGCCCGCTCCAGCTCGCCGGTGCGTTCGCCGACGCGCCGCTCCAGGTCGGCGTGGGCCAGGCGAAGGCGTTCCTGCGCCGCCTGCCGGCCGAGGCCGGTACCGATGTTGTGGGCCACGAACGACAGCAGGCGCTCGTCGTCGCGGCTGAAGCGGATCGCCGGCTCGTAGCTCTGCACCGCGATCACGCCGACCACCTCGCCGTCCAGCCGCAGCGGCACGCCCAGCCAGCTGCTGGCGCGGACCTTGCCCGGGCCATGCACCTCGCCGTCGGCGATCAGCGCGTCGATGTCGCCGCGGTGCGCCAGCAGGGTGCGGCCGGTGCGGATCACGTACTCGGTCAGGCCCTTGCCGAGGAGCCGCGGCGGGCGTTCTTCGCCGGCCTCGTCCACCGAGTACACGAACTCGATCGAGCGGCGGTCGTCGCCCAGCAGGGCGATGTAGAAGTTGCGCGCGTACAGCAGGTCCGCCACCGCGGCGTGGACCTTGGCGTAGTACTGCGCCGGGCTCTCGGAACTGACCGCCATCTCGGCGATGCGGTACAGCGCGTGCTGCAGGCGCTCGGCGCGCTGGCGCTCGACCACCTCGTCCTGCAGCTCGCGGTTGGCGCGCTCCAGGTCCAGGGTGCGCTCCAGCACGCGCCGCTCAAGCTCGGCCTGGGCCTGGCGCCGGTCCAGGGTTGTCTGCACGTGCTGGGCGACGAAGCCCAGCAGCGCGCGATCCTCTTCTGTATAGCAGTCGGCGCGGTCGTAGCTCTGCACCACGATCGCGCCGCACACGCGGTCGCCGCGGCGCATCGGCACGCCCAGCCAGTCGAGGCTTTCCGAACCATGCCCCTCCTTGGCCAGGGGCAGGCCAAGCGGCTGGCGGATCGTGCGCGACGGACCGCGCAGCGCCTGGCCATGCCTGAGCAGGGCCAGGGTCAGCGTGCCCGCCATCTCGTCGGACGACCACTCCCGCGTGCCCTGGGTGAGGAAGGGATCGCGGTCGTCGGCGAAGTACAGGAAACGCAGGGTGTCGCGCTGGTCGTCGTATTCGACGATGTAGCAGCTGGGCGCGTACATCAGCGAGCCGATGATGCCGTGCAGGCGCGCCAGCATCTCCTGCATCTCGACCTCGCCACCGGCCAGGTCCGCGATCTCGTACAGCGCCTTCTGCAGGCGCCGCGACTGCTCCAGGGCCTGCAGGCGCGCCTGCAGGCGCGCGGCCTGCAGCCCGCTTTCCACCAGGCTGCGGGCGGCCACGCGCCAGGCCTGCAGTCGTTGCGCGGGCGGCGGCGTTTTGCAGCGCGCCAGCACCACCAGGCGGGCATCGCCCTCGTCCCAGGATTCGACCAGCACATCGGGCGGCAGCCCGGCTTCGTCGTCCAGCGCACGCTGCAGCAATCCCGGTGCGTCCCCGTCACCGCCCTCGGCCATGCCGGGCGCGTCCGGGCAACGCCAGCCCGCGGCGATCCAGTCCGCCTCCGGCAGCAGCTCCCGCAGGGCCGCATGCAGGCGATCCTGTGCCACGGGCGCGCGCATGCCCGCGGCGGACGCCACTGCATCGAGGCGACGGATTGGGGTCATCGGCTCCGTGGAAACCTTTACAGCGGCGGCCAGCATAGCGCCTGCGCCGCTGCCGCTCGACCCCTTTTCGCCCGCCCGTGCGTTGTACCGGGCATGAGCCTGCCCGCCGCCCTGCCAATGCCCTGCCCGCCTGCCGCGCTGCGGCTTGCACCGGGCCACGGCCAAGGTAGGGTGCTGGGCATGGACCAGGCGGCTGAGCCACACGGCGACGAAACCCTGATGCAGGCCTGGGCCGGCGGCGACGCCTCCGCGTTCGAGGCGCTGTACGCGCGCCACCGCCTGCCGCTGTTCCGTTTCCTGCAGGGCCACGTACGCGACCGCGCACTGGCCGAGGAGCTGTTCCAGGACGTCTGGCAGCGGGTGATCGCCGCGCGCGATGGCTGGCACCCGGACGCGCCGTTCGGTGCCTGGCTGTACCGCATCGCCCACAACCGGCTGGCCGACCACTGGCGGGCGCAGAAGCACCGCCCGCCGGCGCCGCTGGACGCCGACCAGCGCACCGCGGCACTGGCTTCCGGCGACGATCCCGAGCGCCATGCCAGCCAGGTCGAGGAATCCGCGCGCCTGTACCGGGCGCTGGACGAACTGCCACCGGAACAGCGCGAGGCGGTCCTGCTGCGCCTGCATGGCGAGCTGCCGCTGGAGGAGATCGGACGCATCACCGGGGTCGGCCGGGAGACGGTGAAGTCGCGGCTTCGCTATGCGATGGACCGCCTGCGTGGGAGGCTTGAGGCATGAGCCGCCGCGAGCCGCTGACGCCGGAGGAACTGGAGCTGCAGCGCCAGCTGGAGGCCACCGCTGGTCCCGGCCCGTCGCCCGGGATCGACGCGCGCATCCTTGCCGCGGCGCGCGCGCAGCCCGCATGCCCTGCCACGACGGCGCCTGCCGCACGGTCCGCGGCCCAGCACCGGCGCCGCCCGCGCCGCTGGATCGCGCCGCTTGGCCTGGCGGCCTCGCTGGTGCTGGCCTTCGGCGTGGCCTGGCAGCTGCGCGAACCGCCGAGGCCCGGGCAGATGCTGCCGGTCAGAGAACAGGCCGGCACGTCGGCGCCGGCGCAGCCGGCTGCCACGCCGCTGCCAGCGGAATCCGCTGGGGCGGCGGAGTCGGCGGTGCTGGAGGATGCATCGCCTCAGGCCGAAGAGGCCGCGCAGGCCATGCCGGCCACCGCCGGCAACGACGGCACGGATCGCTCCGCAGGCGGGGCCTCGGCCAAGGTCAGGAACGAGCTGCAAACGCCACCGCCGCTCGCCTCTGGCGCGGCGTCGTTCGAGCCGCCCGCACCTCCGCCTCCTCCGCCTCCCCCGCCGCCTTTCGCAGCCGTCGCCGACGAGGTGGTACCGCTTCCCTCGCCACCCGCCCCGCCCGCGCCGCAGCCCGCGGAGGTCGCCGGCTACGCCGAGGCCGCGCGCATGGCGGAGGAGCAGCAGGACCGTGCCCGCGAGGCCCGGGACAGCGAGCGCGAACATGCCCGGCGTGCCCGGCAGCAGCGCGAACTGCGCGCGGCGCGTCCGGCCACTGCGGTGGCGGCGCCTGCGCAAGCCCTGCCTGCACCGGCGCTTGCGCCGGTGCACGAGGCCCAGCCACCGCCATCCGGCGTGGTCGTGGCTTTCCCACACGATCCGCAGGCCTGGCTGGAGTGGATCCGCGACCTGCAGGCCCAGGGTGACATCGCGGGCGCGCGCGCCAGCCTGGAATGGTTCGTGCGCGATTACCCGCAGCTGGAAGTCCCGGACGACCTGCGCCCGCTGCTGCCGCAAACGGACTGAACCACGACGGTGCCCTTGCAGCCGCCGGTTAGAATGGCGGCGATGACCGATACCCTCGCCGCGCCGGCCAGCCACCTGCTCGAGGTCAAGCACAGCCGGTTCCTCGCCAACGCCGCGCCCGTCGCCTCGCCGGAACAGGCGCTCGGCTTCGTAGCCTCCGTCTCCCACGCCGACGCCACCCACAACTGCTGGGCGTACCGCATCGGCCAGGACTACCGCTCCAGCGACGACGGCGAGCCGGCGGGCACCGCCGGGCGCCCGATCCTGGCCGCGATCGATGGCCAGGGCTACGACCGGGTGGCGGTGGTGGTGACCCGCTGGTTCGGCGGGATCAAGCTCGGTGCCGGCGGCCTGGTGCGCGCCTATGGCGGTGCCGCCGCCGAGTGCCTGCGCGTGGCGCCGCGCCAGCCGCTGGTGGAGATGGTCGAGCTCGAGGTCGAGTGCCCGTTCGACACCCTCGGCGCGGTGCACGCCGCGCTGGCGGCGCATGCGGCGGAGAAGACCTCCGAGAGCTTCGTCGCCGACGGCGCCCGGCTCGGCCTGCGCCTGCCGGCCGACCAGGCCACATCCCTGCGCGCGCGCCTGCGCGACGCCACCCGCGACCGCGTGCGCGTCGCCGTCCCCGGAGCCATCCAGTGAGCGAAACCCCCTCTTCGGAGAGCCGCCTGCAGCGGCTTGGCAGCCTGCGCACGCTGTGGCCGTTCCTGGCCCGCCACCGCGGCCTGTTCGTCGCCTGGCTGTTCGCGCTGGCGCTGTCCTCGGCCGCGACCCTGAGCCTGCCGGTGGCGGTGCGGCACATGATCGACCGCGGCTTCAGCGGCGGCGAGTCGATCAACCAGGCCTTCGCGGTGCTGTTCGTGGTCGCGGTGGCGCTGGCCCTGGCCACCGCCGCGCGCTTCTTCTTCGTGTCCCTGCTCGGCGAGCGGGTGGTGGCCGACCTGCGCCAGCGCCTGTACGGGCACCTGATCGGGCTTGACCCGGCCTTCCACGACCGCAGCCGCAGCGGCGAGCTGGTCTCGCGCCTGTCGGCCGACGCCGAGCTGCTGCGCAGCGTGATCGGCACGACCATGTCCGTGGCCCTGCGCAGCAGCGTCACCGTGGTCGGCAGCCTGGCCATGCTGTTCGTCACCAGCCCGCGCCTGGCCATGTACTCGCTGGTCGGCATCCCGCTGTCGGTGCTGCCGATCGTGCTCGGCGCGCGACGCCTGTCCAAGGCCTCGCGTGCCAGCCAGGACCGGGTCGCCGACGCCAACGCGCTGGCCGCCGAGAGCCTGGGCGCGGTGCGCACGGTCCAGGCCTATGCACGCGAGCCGTACGAGCGCGAGCGTTTCGGCGAGGCGCTGCGGATCGCGGTGGCGACCGCGCGCCGGCGCATCGCCGCGCAGTCGATGGTGACCGCCGCGGCCATCGTGCTGATCTTCGGCGCGATCGTGCTGGTGCTCTGGTCCGGCGCGCACGACGTGGTCGCCGGCACCATGAGCGCCGGCACCCTGGGCCAGTTCGTGCTGTACGCGCTGATCGGCGGCGGCTCGGTCGGCGCCCTGGCCGAGGTCTGGAACGAACTGCAGCGAGCGGCCGGGGGCATGGGCCGCATCTCCGAACTGCTGCACGAGCAGCCGGCGGTGGCCGCGCCCGCCAGTCCGAAGCCGCTGCCGCAGCCGGTGCGCGGCGCGATCCGCTTCGAGGACGTCCGCTTCCACTACGCCGGGCGCGAGGTTGCGCCGGCGCTGGACGGGTTCGACCTGGAGGTGCGCCCGGGCGAGACCGTGGCCCTGGTCGGCCCCTCGGGCGCGGGCAAGAGCACGGTGCTGTCGCTGCTGCTGCGCTTCCACGATCCGCAGTCCGGCCGGGTATGCCTGGACGGCGTCGACCTGCGTGAACTGGATCCGGCCGAACTGCGCGCCAATGTCGCGCTGGTGCCGCAGCAGCCGGTGCTGTTCGCCTCCAGCGCGATGGACAACATCCGCTACGGCCGGCTCGAGGCCAGCGACGACGAGGTGCGTTCCGCCGCCGTGGCGGCCGAGGCCGACGGCTTCATCACCGCCCTGCCCCAGGGTTACGACAGCGAGCTGGGCGAGCGCGGTGCGCGCCTGTCCGGCGGCCAGCAGCAGCGCGTGGCCATCGCCCGTGCCCTGCTCAAGGATGCGCCGGTGCTGCTGCTCGACGAGGCCACCAGTGCGCTGGACGCGCAGAGCGAGCGCGCGGTGCAGCACGCCCTGCAGAACCTGATGCGCGGCCGCACCACCCTGGTGGTCGCGCATCGCCTGGCCACCGTGCTGCAGGCCGACCGCATCGTGGTGATGGACCAGGGCCGGATCGTGGCCGAGGGGACCCACGAACAGCTGCTGGCCCAGGGCGGGCTCTACGCCGAGCTGGCGAAGCTGCAGTTCCTCGACTGAGGTACGCGGGCGCGGCTACGGCAGCGCCCGCTCCAGCACCGAAGCGAAATCCACATCAACCGGCAGCGTGCCCATGGCCAGTCCGTGGGCACCGTCCAGGCGGCTGCGCACGAACGCTTCGGCCACCGGGCTGCCCGCCGCATGCAGGGCCGCGCCCTGCAGCACCAGGGCGATGCGTTCGACCAGATAGCGCGCACGCACCTCCAGCTCCGCCGCCGGCGCGGCCAGCTGCCGCCCGATCGCTTCGGCTTCACGCGCCAGCACCGGATCGAACCCCGCGGCCCGCTCCAGCGCCCCGCGCAGCGCCTGCGCCACCTGTGGTTCGCGCGCCAGCGCGCGCAGCACGTCCAGGCACTGGATGTTGCCGCTGCCTTCCCAGATCGAGTTCAGCGGCGCCTGCCGGTACAGCCGCGGCAGCAGCGATTCCTCGACATAGCCGGCGCCACCCAGGCATTCCTGCGCCTCGTTGACCAGTGCCGGCGCGCGCCGGCACAGCCAGTACTTGCCCACGGCCGTCGCCACCCGTGCGTAGGCGGCGGCCCCGGCATCGCCCTGCCCCGCCTCCACCGCCGCGGCCACGTCCAGCGCCAACACGGTGGCCGCTTCCGACTCGATCGCCAGGTCGGCCAGCACGTTGGCCATCAGCGGATGCCCGACCAGCACCCGGCCAAAGGTGACGCGATGGCGGGCGTGGTGGACGGCCTGGGCCATGGCCATGCGCGCCTGCGCCGCGGCCGCGAGCATGCAGTCCAGACGGGTGAGCATCACCATCGGGATGATCGTGGCCACGCCGCGACCGGGTTCGCCCACCGGCCAGGCCAGGGCGTCGCAGAACTCGACCTCGGACGAGGCGTTGGACCAGTCGCCCAGCTTGTCCTTCAGCCGCATCAGCCGGAACGCGTTCTTCGATCCATCGGGCAGGCGCCGCGGCAGCAGGAAGCAGCCGAGGCCGTCGGGTGTCTGCGCCAGCACCAGGAAACCGTCGGACATCGGCGCGGAGAAGAACCACTTGTGCCCGACCAGCCGCCAGCCCTCCCTGCCGGGCAGCGGCGTGGCGGTGGTGGTGTTGCCGCGCACGTCCGAGCCGCCCTGCTTCTCGGTCATCCCCATCCCCAGGGTGAGCCCGGTCTTGGCCGCCATCGGCACGTCGCGCGGGTCGTAGGCCGGCGCCGCGGCCAGGCGCGCCCACTGCGCGAGTGCCGGCGCCTGGCGCAGCACCGGCACGGCGGCATGGGTCATGGTCAGCGGACAGCTGGTGCCGGCCTCGGCCTGGTGGTGCAGGTAGGCCAGCGCCGCGCGCGCCACCTGCGCGCCGGGCACGGGCTCGTGCCAGGACAGGCCGGCCACGCCGTGCGCCTTGGCCAGCTCCATGAGGCGGTGGTATGCCGGGTGGAACTCGACCAGGTCGATACGCCGGCCCTGGGCATCATGGGTGCGCAGGCGTGGCCGGTCGCGGTTGGCGTCGAACCCGAGCCGGTACAGCTCGTCCCCGGCCAGGGCGCCGTAGGCCTGCAGGCGCGCGGTGAAGGCGCCGGCACCTCCGCGTACCACCGCCTCGCGCAGGGCGAGGTCGTCGCCCCACAGGTCGCGCGGGGCGAACGCGGGCGGCTGGTTTTCGACGACGTGGGTTTCGAAACGCGACGGCTGCATGCGGTCCTCCTCCACCCTGGTGGTGGTGGTGGCTGGCCGCAGGCAGCGCCTGCGGTCAGCCGAACTCGAAGTTCATCGCCGGGCCCACCGGCGCGACGAAGTCACCGGACACATAGTCCACGCCGAGGGTGAACAGCTGGCTCATGGCGTGGGCATCGCCGACCTGCTCGGCCAGGGTGGCCATGCCGTCGGCCTGGGCCCGGGCGGTGATCTCGCGCACCTTGTCCAGCGCCCCGCCGGCCTTGGACAGGTCCTCGGTCAGGTCCGGGTCGATCTTGAGGAAGGCCGGGCGGAAGTGCGCCAGCAGCTGGAACGAGTCCAGGCCCGAGCCGAACTGCTCCAGGCCCACGCGGCAGCCCAGCGCCGATACCGCAGACAGGAACTGCTGGGCATCGCGCAGGTGGGTGAACACCTTGGCTTCCGGCGCCTCCAGCCACAGGCGGTCGCCGGATACGCCGTTGGCGGCCAGCTCGGTGCGGATCAGGGTGGCCATGCCGTCGCCGGCGAACGAGTCCGGGCACATCCGCACCAGGATGCGGGTGTTGCGGCCGGCGCGGTCGCGCTCGCCCAGGGTGGCGATCGCCTGGCGCACGACCCAGCGGTCGATCTCGCCCAGCAGGCCGTGCTCCTCGGCGATCGCGGCGAAGGCCGAGGGCCGTACCAGCTCGCCGTTGACCTCGATCCGCAGGTGCGCCTCGTACAGCTCGCCGCCGTCGCCCTGCAGGCCGAGCACCGGCAGGTAGTGCAGGACGAAGCCGTCGCCGGCCAGGGCCTCGCGCAGGCGCTCGACCCAGCGCGCGATGCGCTCTTCCTCGGCACGGTCGGCCGCGCCCGGGTCGAACACCTGGACGCTGTTGCCGCCCATCTCCACCGAGGCGTGCAGGCAGTGGCTGCCCTTGGACAGGATCTGCGGCACGCTGGCGATCTTCTCGCCGACCTGCACGCCGCCGATGCTGGCGGTCACCGCGACCGAACGCGCGCCGACGCTGAACACGTGGGTGGCGATCGCGTCGCGCAGGGCCTCGGCCACGGCGCGGGTGCGGGCGTGGTTGCCATCGACCAGCACCGCGAAGCTGTGCTCGCCAAAACGCGCCACCGGCACTTCCGGGTCCAGGGTGCTGCGCAGGCGCTCGGCAAAGGCCGCGATCAGGTTGTCCGCCGAATCCAGGCCGATGTCCGGCAGCAGGCGGGCGTAGTGGTCCGGCTCCAGCAGCAGGAAGCCGTACTGGCCGCCGTCGCGGCCGACCCGGGCCACCGCATCCTCGAGCAGGCGCATGAAGGTCGGGCGGTTGAGCAGGCCGGTGACCTGGTCGCGCTGGCGCAGTTCCTCGACCTCGCGCGCCAGCTCCGGGTCCAGCTCCTCGCGGCGGCGGAACACCACCTGCACGCAGGCCTCGCCTTCGTAGGTGGCGGTGGCGAACTCCATCTTCGCCGGGAAGGTCGTGCCATCGAGGTGGCGCGCCTCCATCAGGTATTCGGCCGGCGGCGGCTCGCCGCGCGACAGCGACTTGAGCAGCTGCTTGAAGCCGTCGATGTGCTGGGCCGCGACCAGGTCCAGCAGCGACATGCCCTCCACGTCCTCGAACGTCTCGAACCCGAACATCTCCAGGTACGCATCGTTGGCGCGGATGTGCATGCCCTCGTGGATGTAGGCCACAGGGTCGCGCGAGGAGGCGATCAGGGCGTCGCAGCGACGCTCGGTCTCGCGCAGCTGGGCCTCCAGCCGGCGCAGGCCGCGGCGCGCCTCCAGGTCGGACCACTCGCGGCGGATGGTCGCCAGCAGGTGCTCGGCACGGTAGCGCAGCACCAGGGCGCGCACGCCGTTGCCGAGGCTGGACAGCACCGCGGCATCGTCGATCCGGTCCACCAGGGCCAGCAGCGGCAGGTCCTTGCCGCTGGCGGCGACCTGGGCGCAGACCTGCTCCAGCGGCATGCTGGTGGAATTGCTCGCCAGCACCAGGTCCACCAGCTGCCCGGCCACCATCTGCGCCAGCTCGGCCGGGCCCTGCGGGCGCAGGGGCCGCACCGCGATGCCGCCGTTGCGCAGGGCGGTGACGACCGCCTCCGCATCCTCCACGCGATCGTCGACGATGAGCAGGCGGATCGTGCTGTCTTTCTGCATGCGGCAGTCCGGGGTCCGGAAGCAAGGGCAGCGGGTTTAATACACGAACCGGGCCCGGAGCGTCCATGATCCAGGCGGCCTCGTGGCCCCGCCGAAGGCCGTCGCTGGCATCATGTCGCCCCCCAACCCAGGAGTCGCGCCGCCATGGGCGTGGAGATCGAACGCAAGTTCCTGCTGGCCGGCGACGGCTGGCGCGCGGCGGTGGAACGCACCCAGGCCATGGCCCAGGGCTACCTCAACGACCTGGACGTGCTGGCCGGTGGCGGGCAGAAGGCCTCGATCCGGGTCCGGATCGAGGGCGAGGCCGCCTTCCTCAACATCAAGTCGGCCCAGGCCGGGCCCAGCCGGCTGGAGTTCGACTACCCGGTACCGGTGGAGGACGCCCGCCAGCTGCTGGACCTGTGCGTGGGCGGCCTGGTGCGCAAGCAGCGCCATTACGTGCGCCATGGCGGCCACCTGTGGGAGATCGACGAGTTCGAGGGCGAGAACGCCGGCCTGGTGGTGGCCGAGATCGAGCTGGACGCTGTGGACGAGGCCTTCGCCTGCCCGGACTGGCTGGGCGCCGAGGTCACCGAGCTGCGCCGCTACTACAACCTGGCCCTGGCCGACCGCCCGTATTCGCAGTGGAGCGAGGCCGAGCGCGCGGGCGCCGACGCCTGAGCTCCCTGCCCCGGCCTCGTCGCGGCCTTTGCCCCCTATCTGCGACAATGCCCGCCGCGCTTCCCCGCGCGCCCTGGAGTTCCCCCGCATGCTCGTGATCGGCGTCGCCGGCACCGAACTGACCGCGCAGGAGCGCGACTGGCTGCAGCACGATGCAGTCGCCGGCGTGATCCTGTTCAAGCGCAATTTCGCCTCGCGCGCGCAGGTCGCCGAACTGGCCTCCGCCATCCGCGAGGCCGCCCCGCGTCCGCAGCTGGTCTGCGTGGACCAGGAAGGCGGCCGCGTGCAGCGTTTCCGCGAGGGTTACAGCGAGCTGCCGCCGCTGCAGCGCCTCGGCGAGCTGTACGCCCGCGACCCGCAGGCCGCCCTGGCCCTGGCCGAGGAGCACGCCTGGCTGATGGCCAGCGAGATCCGCGCCAGCGGCGTGGACCTGAGCTTCGCCCCGGTGGTCGACCTGGGCCGCGGCAACCGTGCCATCGGCGACCGCGCCTTCGCCGCCGAGCCGCAGGTGGTGGCCGAGCTCACCCGTGCCTACGTGCGCGGCATGCATTCGGTGGGCATGGGCGCCACCCTCAAGCATTTCCCCGGGCACGGCACCGTGCTCGAGGACACCCACTTCGACCACGCGGTGGACCCGCGCCCGCTGGAAGCGCTGCGCGCCGAGGACCTGGTGCCGTTCGTGGCCGGGATCGAGGCCGGCGCCGACGCGGTGATGATGGGCCACGTGCAGTACCCGGCGATCGCCCCGGAACCGGCAGGCTACTCGCCGTTCTGGATCGGACGGTTCCTGCGCGGCGAACTCGGTTTCCGCGGGGTAGTGTTCTCCGATGACATCGGCATGGCCGCCGCGCACGGCGTGGGCGGGGTCCGCACCCGCGTGCTGGCGCACCTGGATGCCGGCTGCGACGTGGTGCTGGTCTGCCATCCGGAACTGGTCGCCGAATCGCTGGAGGCTGTCCGCGACCGCCGCCTCAACACCGCCGCCCTGCTCGGCCTGGTCGGCCGCGGCGCCCTCGGCTGGGATGGCCTGCTGGCCGACGCGCGCCACGCCAGCGCCCGCGGCCGCCTGCCCCCTTCCGCCGCCTGACCGCGACAACACATCCGTCTTCCCATCCTGTAGCCTGATCCGATGTCCACTCCGCTCATCATTTCCGAAGTCCTGGCCAAGTCCGACCTGCTGGTCGACCGGCCCACCATCGACGCCACCATCTCCCGCATGGCCGACGAGATCGCCCGCGACTACATCGGCGACGTCCCCGCCGACCGCATGGGCGACAGCTTCGTCCCCGTGTTCCTGACCGTGATGCACGGCGGCATGCTGTTCGCCGGCCAGCTCGCGCTCGAACTGGGCAAGCGCGGCCTGGACCTGCAGTTCGACTACATGCACGCCACCCGCTACCGCGGCCAGAACCAGGGCGGCGAGCTGGTGTGGAAGCACCGCCCGGCCACCTCGCTGTACGGCCGCCGCGTGCTCATCGCCGACGACATCCTCGACGAGGGCCAGACCCTGAAGGAAGTGCGCCGCTGGTGCATCGAACAGGGCGCCACCGACGTGCGCATCGCCGCGCTGACGGTCAAGGACCACGACCGCTGCGTCGACGGCGTGCGCGCCAACTACGAAGGCCTGCACCTGCCCGACCGCTACGTGTTCGGCTTCGGCATGGACTACTACGAGCAGGGCCGCAACCTGCCGGCCATCTACGCGCTCAAGGACTGATCCGGTGGAGCTGGCCCTTGCCGTGATCGGCGGCACCGGCGTGTACCGCCTGGCCGCCCTGGAAGACGTCCAGACCCGCAGCTTCGACACGCCGTACGGTCCGCCGTCCGGCCCGGTGCGCATCGGCCGCCTGGGCGATGCGCGCGTCGCCTTCCTCGCCCGCCACGGCGAGGGCCACGCGCTGCCGCCGCACCGGGTGAACTACCGCGCCAACCTGCACGCCCTGCACCAGGCCGGCGTGCGCCGAGTGCTGGCGCTCAACACCGTCGGCGGCATCACCGATGCGTATGGCCCGCGCGTGCTCGCTTGCCCGGACCAGCTGATCGACTACACCTGGGGACGCGACTCGACCTTCTGGGACGGCGAAGGCGAACCGCTGCACGTGGATTTCGGCCAGCCGTACAGCCCAGGGCTGCGTAGCGAGGTACTTGCAGCGGCGGCGGGGACGGGGCTGGAGCTGGTCGATGGCGGCTGCTACGGCGCCACCCAGGGCCCGCGCCTGGAAACCAATGCCGAGATCGCGCGCATGCGCCGCGACGGCTGCGACCTGGTGGGAATGACCGGCATGCCGGAAGCGGCGCTGGCGCGCGAACTGGGCCTGGAATACGCCTGCCTCGCGATCGTCGCCAACTGGGCGGCCGGCTGCGGCGATGCCGCCGAGATCACGCTCGACGAGGTGCTCGCGAATGTCGCTGCCGCTTCGGCGGGGATTCCGGGCCTGGTTCGCAGCCTGGTAAACGCGAGCTGAAAGTTACCGGTAACAGCAGAAACTGATTGACGAAACTGATTGTCAGCCGGCGCATGTATTTGCATACTCGCGCTCGCGGCGGCCGCCGCATCTCCATCTAAACGCAAGGATTAAGCAGCATCATGGCCAACGGTACCGTCAAGTGGTTCAACGACGCCAAGGGATTTGGCTTCATCTCGCCGGAAGACGGGAGCGCGGACGTTTTCGCGCACTTTTCCGCGATCAATGCCAAGGGCTTCCGCTCGCTGAGGGAAGGCCAGCGCGTGAGCTACGAGGTCACCCAGGGCCCGAAGGGCGCGCAGGCCTCCAATATCACCCCGCTGGACTGATTCCCCACAAGGGGATTAAGCCTTGAAGAAAACCCCGCCTCACGGCGGGGTTTTTCTATTCCCGCGACCCGCCGCTCAGGGCGGGGTCACGGTGATCTGCTCCGGCCGCGCCACGCCGGTGCCGCGCAGCGTCGGCTGGTACATGTCCTCCACCTGCGGCGGCGGCACGACGTAGGTACCGGGCGTGACCGCGCGCACCAGGTAGTACAGGCGCGCGATGCCGCCGCGCAGCGTGATCGCCGCCACGTAGCGGTCGTCGCGGTATTCCTCGTGGCGGATCGATGCCTCGCCGCCGCGTTCGGACAACGACACGCCGTCGATGCTGATGCCTTCCCATTGCGCGGGGTCGCCGAGGTTGAGGTTCTCCGCCTCCAGGCCGGCAGGCAGCAGGTCGGTGACCAGCGCGTCAGGCATCGGCTGGTCCGCCTCCACGCTCAGCCGGGCCACCAGCACCTGGCCTTCCTTGAGCGTGCCGCCGCTCCAGCGGCGGCCGTCGGGCCAGAACCAGTCGCGGCGCACGCTGGCCACGCTGCGGTCCTCGGCCGGCGGCTGGCGCGGCACGCCGGCCACCTCGATGCTGGCGTAATACGGCCCGCCGTGGGCCTGGAAACGCGCACCGGAAGCCAGTGCCGCCATGTCCAGCGCGCGCGCGAACACGGTGGAACCGACCTCCTCGGCCACCTGCCCTGCCCGCCACTGGCCGGCGACTTGCCGGCCATCGCCGGCCTGCAACGCGCGGCCCAGGCGCGCGATCGCCATCTGCTCCTGGGTGCTCAGCCACAAGCGTCCGCTGCCATCAGCCGACCGCCGCGACTGCAGCGCGCGCGAAAGCTCCATGGCCCGTGCGTCGAACTTCGCCACGGCACGCTCGCGCTCGTGCAGCAGCGCGACCATCAGCGCGTCGTCGCGGATCGCGCTGCTGTAGTCGCCCAGCCAGCGCGGGCGCTTGCCCGGATCCAGGGCGAAGCCGTCGGCGATCGCGGCATCGCCGCGACGCACGTCGCCCTGCAGCGCCAGCGCCAGTCCCAGCCGCACCAGCGGCAGGCCGGTGAGGCTGCGTCCCTTTTCCTGGTCGTACAGCGCGCGCAGCGTACCCAGCGGCGCGCGGTTGACCCGCGCCAGCACGTAGCCGGCATGGGCGCGGTAGGCGAAGCGCAGGTGCTCGCGGTGGTCGCGCCCGTAGAACTGCGGATCGCCGGAGAGCAGGTCCTCCGAGAGGCGGTCCAGCGCCTTCTGCAGGGCATTGGCCGGGACCACGAAGCCAGCCTCGCGCGCATCCAGCAGGAACTCGGCGATGTACGGGGTCAGCGCCGGCTCGGTGTCGCCCTGCCCGCCCCACATCGAGAAGTGGCCGCTGGCGCCCTGCATCGCGACCAGGCGCCCGATCGCGCCTTCCACGCGCGCGCGCCGCTGCCCGGTCGGCAGCGAGGGACCGCCAAGCCGGGCCGCGGTGCCCGGCTCCATCAGTAGCGCCGCGTAGCCCTTGCTGGTGGTCTGCTCGGCGCAGCCGTAGGGATAGTCGAGCAGGCCACTCAGCGCGCTGGCATACGGGATTGGCGGCGTGGTGGTGATGCGCAGGCGCAGGTCCACGGTGTCGCCGATCAGGCCCTCGGCCAGGGAGCCGTCCAGCGACAGCGTCGCCCCGTCCTCCAGCACCCGGGTCTGGGCGCGCAGCACGCCCGGCCAGGCCGGACGCACGGGCAGGTCGTAGCGGCGGTCGACCACGTAGCTGCCGCCGTCCACGCGTACGCGGACCTTGGCCACGGTGCTGCCCGGGCGCGCGGCCAGCGGGAATTCCAGCGTGGCCTTGGCGCCGTCCTCCAGGCGGATGCGGCGTTCGCCATTGCCGACATCCAGCGGGCCTTCGCCCTCCACCCGCACCCGGAACTCGCCGGCGCTGCCACTGAAGTTCTGCACGTCCAGGCTGACCGTGCCGCGGTCGCCCGGGGCCAGCACCCGCGGCATGCCCGCCTCGGCCACCACCGGCGCGCGCACCACCACCTCGGCATCGCGCTTGCCGTAGTGCGCGTCGGCGTACACCAGGGCAGACACGCGCACGGTGCCGTTGAAGTCCGGCAGCGGCAGGTCCAGGCGCGCATTGCCCTTCGCATCCAGCTGCACCGGACCGGAGAACAGGTCCACGGTCTGCACCCGTGCGGTGGGCCGGCGTGCCTGCGGCAGCGCCTGCAGCGCCATGTCGCCGCCGAAACGCAGGCGCGCGGTGCCGCCCTCGTAGCTGCCGATCACCCGGCCGTAGACGTCGTAGGCATCGCTGCCGAGGCGACGCTGGCCGAAGAACTGCGCGGCCGCATCCGGCACCGGGAAGCGGGTGATGTTGATGATGCCCGCGTCCACCGCCGAGACGGTCACGTGGGCGCGCTTGCCGGCCAGCTGCGGCACGCTGACCGTGACCGGCAGGTCCTGCTGCGGACGGATCTGGCCGGGCACCTTGAGGCCGACCGCGACCCGGCGTTCGTCGCGGCGCATCGGCACGTGGACCACGCCCACCGCGCGCGCCGGGGCGACCAGCGAATCGACCGCCGAGGGACGGAACACCAGCGCGGTGACGTACACGTCGTGCCGCTCCCAGTCCCCGGTCACCGGGATCTCGAAGGTGGCGGCGGCCTTGCCGGCCTGGCCGCGCACCTCGATGTCCTGCACGTGCAGCAGCCGGTCGCTCTCGACCAGCAGCACGCCGCGTCCGCCCTGCGGCGGGGTCACCGTGACCTTTAACGTGTCGCCGGCGCGGTAGGCGGTGCGGTCCAGGGCCAGCTTGACCTTGTCCGGGCGCGCATCGGCGCCGCGGTTGTCGTCGCCCCAGCTCCAACCGGCATGGAACGGATAGCGCATGGTCAGGCCGGTGGCCGGATCGAACACGTCGATCCGGTACTCGCCCCAGGCTACCGGCACGTCGAAGCGCACCGGGCTGGTGCCGGCGTCGAGCTTGCGCGTCTCGACATTCTCGAAGCGGCGGGTGAAGTCATGGTTCCAGCCGCCGCTGTCGTCGCGGCGCCAGTGGTAGTCGCGCAGCTCGCGCACCAGGGTCAGTTCCAGGCCCCTGGCGGGCTGCGGCTTGCCCTGCGCATCCACGCGCACCAGCTCGAAACCCGCATTGGACTCGGCCGGCGCGCCATCGGCCGGCTCGAACAGCGGACGCACGCCGACCAGGGCTGGGGCCGGCCACAGCACGCGCTGCAGGCTGCGGCTGACCGGGCGCCCGCCGCTCTCGTGCACTTCGCCCAGCACGGTGACCTTGACCGGGGTCTTCGCCCGCGCCGCTTCCTCCGGCAGCTCGAGGTCGGCCTCGAGGCGGCCGTTGGCGTCGAACTCCGTGTCGAGCACGTCGCGCGGATCGCGCGGCAGGTCCACGGTGGCATCGCCAAAGGCGTAGCCCGGCCAGCCGACCACCGGCTCGCGCGCCACCGCAAGGGCCATGCGCGCGGTGAAACGGTTGCCCGCCGCCGGCGCGCCGTAGAGGTAGGCGGCCTCGGCGCGCAGCTGCAGCGGCTTGCCCGGGGCCAGGGCCTCGCCGGCGCTTGAGGTGGACAGGTCCAGCTTCAGCCGCTCCGGCAGGAACTCCTCGATGCGCAGGGTCATGCCCTGCACCGCCTGGCCCTTGGCCGGGCCGGTGCGGAACTCCACCTGCCAGCGGCCGGTGGGCGCGTCGTCCGGGATCACCTGCTCGAAGGCGTAGTAGCCCTGCTCGCCCGCGTCCAGGCGGCTCTCGCGGAACACCCGCCCGTCCGGCTGCTTCAGGCGCAGGAACAGCGGCTGCCCGGCACCATCCTTCGGCGCGGGCATGGCGCGACCGTCGAAGTCGCGCAGCAGCGCGGAGATGCGCAGGGTCTCGCCGGGCCTGTACAGGTCGCGGCCGGACCAGGCGAACACGTCGAACGGCGCCTGCGCGCGGCCCGCGACCGGGAACTCGGACAGGTCCAGCGCGGGCTGGTTGAACGGCAGCAGCGAGACGTCCTTGCCGCGGCGCGCGACCAGCACGTGCCCGGCATCGAGCCGGTAGTCCAGCAGCGCGTTGCCGTTGCCGTCGGTGGCCGACTTGAGGATCGGCTGGCCCTTGGCATCCAGCACCCGCAGCTCCACGCCCTTCAGCGGCGCGCCGTCGCGCAGCGAGGCGGTGTGCACGTACATGGTCTCGCCATAGGCGCGCGCGTGCAGGCCGATGTCGCTGACGGTGAAGAACGCGGTGTCGTAGGAATCCGAATAGCGACCAACCCGGCGCATCACCGCGAAGTACAGGCCCGGCTGCTGCAGCTCGGCAATGTCCTGCACCGGCAGGTGGCTCACCACCCGCTGGTTGCGCTCGCCGCCGAGCACGAAGCGGTTGAGGTAGGCCGGTTCGGCCAGCTCGCGCAGCGGCGCGCCCTCGCCGTAGTCGTTGTCCAGTTCCCAGCCGCCGCGGCGGCCGCCGCGCTGGAACTGGGCGAAGAAGCGCGGCAGCGCGTCCTCGCGCACACGCAGGAACTCGACATCGACCTCGTCGACGTTGACCGACACCACCGGCAGGCCGCGGCTCTCTCGCGCCGGCAGCACGCTGCCCTGCGAGGCGAAGCCGGCGGCCGCTTCCAGTTCGCCGGTGTGGACCGTCTTCTGCAGCGGCGGGGCCAGGCTGTCGCCGGCGGCGGCCTGCAGCGTGCCGGTGAGGGTCACGGTGTAGTCGCGCGCGGCCTCCACGAACGGATAGCGCAGCACCTTGCCGTCGTCGGACAGGGTCCAGCCGCTGCCGTCGCTGCCGGTGCCCGCGGGCTCGACCTGCAGCAACGCATCGAAGTCCTGGGTGCCGACCAGCGGCTGCGAGAACTCCAGGGCCAGGGCAAGGCTGCCCTCGTGCTGGTCGGCCCAGGCGCGGACCAGGCCGAAGCCGGTGACCTCCTCGCGCGTGGCCTGCAGCTTCTCGCCGCCCACCTGGGGCAGCTGCCCACCCGGATCACGGCCGCATCCGGAGGCCAGCAGGCCCGCCAGTACGACCACAATCGCCCCAAGCACGCCGAAACGGCGCCGCGCCGTGATCCCCATACAGCCTCCCTTGGCAGATGGCGGGAGTATAGGCGGGCTCCATCGCGGCGCGCGGTGCCGCGCGTCGCCCCATGGCGGGACGCTCAGCGGGCGTTGCGCCTGGCCAGCACGCCGGCAACCGCGGCAAACAGGCGGTGCATGTCCAGCGGCTGCGGCAGGATCTCCAGCACCACGCCCTCCGGCACCACCGAGCGGTCGAACTTCTCGGCGTCGCCGACCAGGATGGTCGGGCCGCGGTAGCCGGCCTCGTACATGGTCGACAGCAGCGCGGTCGCCGGGAACAGGGCGATGCTGTCGTCCACCACCAGCACGTCGGGCTCGCCGGCTTCGGCGAACGAACGCAGCGCCGCGGCGCCGTCGCTGGCCAGCTCGGTGACGTAACCCTGGCTGCCCAGGGCGTTGCCGAGCAGCGACAGGCGGGTGCCATCGCGGAACACGATCAGGATGCGTTCGCCCTGGCCGGGCACGGCCGACGCCATGCCGAACTCGTCCTCGGCCGGCTCGGAGGGCACCGGCAGGCGCACGTCGAAGCGTGTGCCCTCGCCCGGCACGCTGTGCACGCTGATCTGGCCGCCCAGGCCTTCGACGATGCGGCGGCAGGAAACCAGGCCGAGTCCGGTGCCGTCGCTCTTGGTGGTGAAGAACGGGGTGAACAGCTGCTCCAGGGTGCGCTGGTCCATGCCCACGCCGCTGTCGGCCACGGTCAGGACCACCTGCTCGCCTTCAAGCCGCCCCACCAGCTCCAGGCGGCCGCCATCGGGCATGGCTTGGACCGCGTTGAGGCACAGGTTGAGCAGGCACTGCTGCAGCTCGGTGTAGTTGCCATGCAGTTCGGCATCGGCCGCTTCCAGGCGGCGTTCGAACTGCACGTTGCGCGGCAGGCTGCCCTTGAGCAGCAGCTCCACCGCATGGAACAGGTCGGCCACCCGGAAACGCTCGGCGGCCCGGCGCGACCCGCGCACGAAGGACAGCATGGATTCGGCCATCTCGTGGCCGCGGCGCCCGCACTCGGCCACCACCGCCGCCAGCTGCTTCAGCCGCGGATCGTCGCTGCGCTGGGCGATCAGGTCCGGCACGATCAGCAGCGGCTGCAGGATGTTGCGCAGGTCGTGGCTGAGGCCGGCGGCCAGCAGCGACAGGCTCTCCAGGCGCTGGGTGCGCATCAGCTCGCGCTCGGCGCGCTGGCGGTCGGCCTCGGTGCGTGCCTCGCGCAGGGCGCGCTCGACCGCCGCCGGCAGGCGGGCGCTGCTGTTCTTGAGGATGTAGTCGCTGGCGCCCTCGCGCAACGCCGCCACCGCCACGTCCTCGCCGATGGTGCCGGAGACGAAGATGAAGGGGACCTGCGGCGAATGCTCGCGCACGATGCGCAGCGCATCGTGGCCGGAGAAGCCCGGCATGCTCAGGTCCGACAGCACGATGTCCGGCTTGAACCCGGCCAGCGCCTCGCGCAGGCTCTCCTCGTCCTCGACCCGGTGGTACTCGGCGTCCAGGTGCGCATCCTCCAGCTGGAAACGGATCAGGTCCGCATCCTCCGGGGAGTCCTCGATGAAGAGGACCCGGACCTGCGCGTCACGGCTTATGGCACGCAGCGGCATGGGCTCAGCCTTCGAAGTCCGGGATGGCGTTGATCACCGCCCAGAACTGGCCGAGCGTCTTGACCGCGCCGAAGAACTGGTCGATGTCGACCGGCTTGACCACGTAGGCGTTGACCCCCAGGTCCCAGCTGCGCGCCAGGTCGCTCTCCTCGCGCGAGGACGACAGGATCACCACCGGCAGGCGCCGGAGCTTCTCGCTGGCACGGATCCGCTGCAGCACTTCCAGGCCGTCCATCCGCGGCATCTTGATGTCCAGCAGCAGGACCGACGGGTTCTCGTCGGCACGGTCGGCGAACTTGCCGGTGCGCTCCAGGTACTCCATGGCCTCGACCCCGTCCTCGACATGGACGATGGGGTTGGCGAGGTTGGCCTCGCGCAGCGCGTCGATCGCCATTTCGGCGTCGGCGGCGCTGTCTTCGGCCAGCAGGATGGTACGGATGGCGCTCATGCGTCGAAGCTCCCGGAGGTTGCGGAATCCTGCCCTGGCAGGACGAAATGGAAGGTAGCACCGTTGCCGGGTTCGGACTCGGCCCAGATCCGGCCGCCGTGGCGCGCCAGGACGCGGCGCACGCTGGCCAGGCCGATGCCGGTGCCCGGGTACTCGCTGGCCTTGTGCAGGCGCTGGAACACCCCGAACAGCTTGCCGGCGTAGGCCATGTCGAAGCCGACGCCGTTGTCGCGGACGGTGAAATGGTGGCTGCCGTCGGCGGTGGTCTCGTAGCCCACCTCGACGATCGCCGGTTCGCTGTTGGACGAATACTTGACCGCGTTGCCCAGCAGGTTGAGCCACAGCTGGCGCATCATGTTCTCGTCGGCCACCAGCACCGGCAGCGGCGCGATCCGCCACTCGATCCGGTGCAGCGTGCGGCCGCTCTCCTCGGCGTCGGTGATGCGGTTGGTGTCCAGCACCGACCTGGCCTCCTCGGCCAGCGACTGCATGTCCACCGCCTGCAGCTTCAGCGCGCTGCGCCCCAGGCGCGAGTACACCAGAAGGTCGTCGATCAGCGAGGACATCCGCCGCGCCGAGTTGCTGATCACGTCCAGGTAGTGGCGGCCGCGATCGTCGAGCGAGTCGCCGAGGTGGCGCGAGAGCTTGTCGGCGAAACCGGCGACGTGGCGCAGCGGCGCGCGCAGGTCGTGCGAGACCGAGTAGCTGAAGGCCTCCAGCTCGCGGTTGACCTCCGAGACCTGGGCGACCTTGCCCTCGAGCTGGCGGTTGAGGTCGGCGATGCGCTGCTGCGCCGCCTTCTGCGCGCTGATGTCGCTGACCGTCATCAGGACCACGTCGTCGGATCGGTCCGGCAGGGTCATCCGCCGGGCGTTGATGAGCATGGTCCGGACCTGGCCGTCGGTGGTGCGCTGCACGTGCTCGTAGTCCCACAGCTCGCGGCCGCGGCTGAGCACGTCGGACAGGCGCTGCAGCACCACCTGGTCGTCCCAGGCCCCGTCACCGACCTCGCGCAGCGGCTCGTGGTGGCTGTCCTCGTCGCCGGTGTCGCCGTACAGCTCGGAGAACGCGGTGTTGTGCATCAGCACCCGCTGCTCGCGGTCCAGCAGCACGATCGGCTCGCGCACGGTCTGCAGCACGGCCAGGGCGCGGGCGCTGGCGCGGGCCAGTTCCTCCTCCGAGGCCGAGCGCCGGGCTTCCTGGCGGTACAGCAGGAAGATCACGCCACCGGTCAGCAACACCTGGCCCAGCAGCGCCGCCAGCGCCAGCCAGCGCGCGCGGGCGCGCTGCACGTCGGCGTAGTGGGAGCGCTCGGTCAGCAGGGTGTATTCGTTCTGGATGAACTCCAGGAACAGGTCGCGGACCTGGTAGCGCCCGTACATCTCGTTGGCGGCCGCGGTGCGCTGTTCGGGCGTGGCGTTGCCGCTGACCAGGGTCCGCACCAGGTCCTCGCGCTGGCGCAGGAGGGTGCGCATGCGACCGATCAGCTGCTGCTGTTCCGGGTTGTCCCGGGTCAGTTCGGCCAACCGCTCGACCGCCGGATCCAGCTCGGCCATGTCGAGCATGAGGCGGCGGCGCAGCGGCGGGGTGTCCGAACCGCCGCTGATCGCGAAAGCCAGCGAGTCGATCTCGCGGACCAGGGCATGCAGGCGCTGGCTGGTGGCTTCGACCTGCAGGCTGTGCTGGACGTGCTCGTCGGCATCGTCGCTGTAATCGGTCCATTCCCGGACCAGCAGGAACGGCACCAGCAGGATCAGGACAGCCGCGGAAACCAGCAGCGGCAGGCGCCAGCGTATGTACCTGGGGGGGACTGCTCCCGGCAAGTTCGACTCCCTGTTCGCGGAACCGCATCGCGCAAGGCGCTGATAATGCGGCCAAATCGACACATTGTTAAGCAACCGCGCGTGAAAGCCGCATGCAAAAAGGCCGGCTTGGAAGCCGGCCTTTCTGGATTCTGGTGGGCGGTGCAGGGATCGAACCTGCGACCCTTGCCGTGTGAAGGCAATGCTCTACCGCTGAGCTAACCGCCCGGTAAGCCCGCACGGGTCAGTGCGGGCTGCGCATGTTAATGGGACGTGGCGAAGAGGTCAACGGTTTTGCTTCCGGTACCGCATCGCCGGTCCCAACCTCAGCAGTTCTTGGTGGCACGCAGCGCCGCCAGCCGCGCCGGCGGACCGAAGCTGTCCGGGCTGGCGTCCTCCCAGAAGTCGCGGAACACCGCGTGCTCCGGCAGGCTCCCGGCGAGCAGCTCGCCCGGACGCAGGAAACGATACAGCGCCGACAGCGAACGGATCTCGGTCGGCGAGACCCGGCGCACGATGTGCTCCGGCCCCAGCTCGGACGGATGGTTGAGCCCGGCCGCGCACAGCAGGTCGCGCAGCGCCCTCACGGTGTTGAGGTGGAACTGGTAGACCCGGGTCGCCTTGTCCTCCGGGTCCAGGTTGCGCCAGCGGCGGGGGTCCTGGGTGGCGATGCCGGTCGGGCAGCGGTCGTTGTGGCAGCTCAGCGACTGGATGCAGCCCAGCGAGAACATGAAGGCGCGCCCGGCGTTGCACCAGTCCGCGCCCATGGCCAGGGTGCGGGCGATGTCGAAGGCGCTGGTGATCCGCCCTGCCCCGGCCAGGCGGATGCGGTCGCGCAGGCCCAAGCCGACCAGGGTGTTGTGGACCAGCATCAGCGCCTCGTGCATCGGTACGCCGATATGGTCCATGAACTCCACCGGTGCGGCGCCGGTGCCGCCCTCGGCGCCATCGACCACGATGAAGTCCGGCAGCAGCCCGCTCCGGTGCATGGCCTTGGCGATGGCGAACCATTCCCAGGGGTGGCCGATCGCCAGCTTGAAGCCGACCGGCTTGCCGCCGGACAGCTCGCGCAGCCGGGCCACGAACTCCAGCAGCCCCAGCGGCGTATCGAATTCCGGGTGGCTGGCCGGGGATACGCAGTCCGCGCCCATCGGCACGCCACGGGTGGCCGCGATCTCGGCGCTGACCTTGGCCGCCGGCAGCACCCCGCCGTGGCCGGGCTTGGCACCCTGCGACAGCTTGACCTCGATCATCTTCACCTGCGGCCGCGCGGCCTGCTCGGCGAAGCGTTGCGGGTCGAAGCGCCCGTTGGCGTCGCGGCAGCCGAAGTAGCCCGAGCCCAGTTCCCAGACCAGGTCGCCGCCCTTCTCCAGGTGGTAGGGCGAGATCGAGCCTTCGCCGGTGTCGTGGTAGAAGCCTCCGCGTTTGGCACCCTCGTTGAGCGCGCGGACCGCATTGGCCGACAGCGAGCCGAAGCTCATCGCCGAGATGTTGAACACGCTGGCGCGGTACGGCTGCGCGGTATCCGGGCCGACGGTGATGCGGAAGTCGTGGTCGGCGATCTTCGTCGGGACCAGCGAGTGGTTGATCCACTCGTAGTCGTTGGCGTAGGTGTCCTGCAGGGTCCCGAACGGCAGCACGTCCATGACGTTCTTCGAGCGCCGGTAGACCAGCTCGCGCTGCTGGCGCGAGAACGGTACCCGGTCGGTGTCGGCCTGGACGAAGTACTGGCGGATCTCCGGCCCGATCGATTCCAGCCCGTAGCGGAAGTGGGCCAGCAGCGGGTAGTTGCGGCGCAGCGTGCTGCGCGCCTGCAGCAGGTCCCAGCTGCCGACCGCGACCAGGACCAGGCCGATGCCCACGCCCCAGCCCCAGCTGGGCCAGCGCAGGGCCAGCGGGATCGAGGCCAGCAACAGGGCCCAGGCGGCGGCATAGCCGAGATAGCGGTGCATCATGGCTCCTCGCGGTACGGTGTCCTTGAGTCTAGCCAGCCCCGCGCAGCGGCGGGGCGAACACGCCTACAGGCGCGCGTCAACCACTTCGCGCGGCCACGCCGACTTGACGTCGTAGACCACCACGCCGGGCCGGCCCAGCGCGCGGATGCGCCCCGCGTCCCAGTCGCGGAACTGGCCGTGGACCACGGCCAGCACGATGGCGTCGTAGGCGCCCTGCTCCGGCTCGTCCTGCAGCGGCACGCCAAGCGCGGCCGACTCGTCCGGACTGGCCCATGGGTCGACCGCATCGACCCGGGCGCCGGAGGCGGCCAGCTCGCGCACCAGGTCCAGCGCGCGGCTGTTGCGCAGGTCCGGGCAGTTCTCCTTGAAGGTCACGCCCAGCACCAGCACCCGCGACTGCGCCGGCTCCCGCCCGCGCTCGCGCAGCAGGGACAGCACCTTGCCGACCACGTGGCCGACCACCCGCTCGTTGACCTCGCGCGCGGTGTGGATCAGCTCGGGATGGAAACCGGCGTTGCGCGACCTGTGCAGCAGGTAGTACGGATCCACGCCGATGCAGTGGCCGCCGACCAGGCCTGGGCGGAACGGCAGGAAGTTCCACTTGGTCCCGGCCGCTTCCAGCACATCGCCGGTGTCGATGCCCAGCCGGTCGAACACCAGCGCCAGTTCGTTGACCAGGGCGATGTTGACGTCGCGCTGGATGTTCTCGACCACCTTGGCCGCCTCGGCCACGCGGATCGAGGGCGCCGGCCAAGTGCCCGCGGTGATGATCGAACGGTACAGCGCGTCCACGGCGCGCGCGGCAGCCGGATGCGAGCCGGAGGTGATCTTGCGGATGTCGGCCAGGCGCCGATGGTGGTCGCCCGGGCTGACCCGCTCGGGGCTGTAACCGCAGCTGAAATCGACGTTGAAGCGCAGTCCCGAACCCTCTTCCAGGATCGGTACGCAGATCTCCTCGGTGGTGCCGGGATAGACCGTGGATTCGTAGATCACCAGGTCGCCCGGCTTCAGCGCGGCGGCCACCAGCCTGGTGGCCTGGCGCAGCGGCTCCAGGTCCGGCTCGCGGAAACTGTCGATCGGCGTCGGCACGGCAACGATGAAGATCGCGCAGCTGCGCAGGCCCGCCGGATCGGAACCCAGCTCCAGCCCGCCGGCCGAGGCCAGCGCGTCGGCCGCTAGTTCGCGGGTGCGGTCATGGCCGGCGCGCAGTTCCGCCACACGCGCCGCATCGACGTCGAAGCCCAGGACCCGCCTGCGCGCCCCGAAAGCCACCGCAAGGGGCAAACCCACGTACCCCAGCCCAATGACCGCGACGCGGGCGTCATCCGCGGGAAGGGGGACTTCGATGTCGGTCGCCTGCATATGGCTCCAGCGGCGTTGAATGGTGCCCGGGGCGGGAATCGAACCCGCAAGGCCTTGCGGCCGGAAGATTTTAAGTCTCCTGTGTCTACCAGTTTCACCACCCGGGCGGGGCAGGTCCGGTGCAGGGCACCGCGCGCATTGTGCCATCGGCCAAGGGCTGCACGCCGCCCGCTCCGCTAGAATGGCCTGCCACCCGCTCCAGTCGCGGGCCAGGGGAGATGCAGTGCGAGCCAGGATCGAGGACGTCGCCGCCGCTGCGGGCGTATCCATGAAGACGGTCTCGCGGGTGTTCAACCGCGAACCGAATGTCCGCGAGGAAACCCGCCTGCGGGTCGAGGAAGCCGCGCGCCAGCTGAAGTACCGGCCCAACACCTCCGCGCGCAGCCTCGCCGGGCGCCGCTCGTACCTGGTGTCGCTGCTGTACGACAACCCCTCGCCCAGCTACATCATGGAAGTGATCGAGGGCGTGCTGACCGCCTGCGAGCAGTCGCATTACGGCCTGACCCTGCGCCCGGTGGACTTCGGCCAGCGCGGCCACGTCGAATCGGTCGAGACCCTGGTCGCCCAGTACCGTCCCGACGGCCTCATCCTCACCCCGCCGCTGTCCGACGACGCCGCCCTGGTCAAGCGCCTGCGCGAACTCAACGTGCGCTACGCGACCATCTCGGCCAAGCGCGACAACGGCGGCATAGGCACCATCCTCGACGAGCGCGCCGCGGCGGCGGACATGATGGCCCACGTGATCGCGCTCGGGCACCGCCGCATCGGCCACATCACCGGCCACCGCAGCCACGGCGGCCGCGCCTGGCGCCTGGCCGGCTACCTCGACGGCCTGCGCCAGGCCGGGATCGAGCCGGATCCGGACCTGGTGGTGGAAGGCGAGTTCTCGTTCGAATCGGGCATCGCCGGCGCGCGCCAGCTGCTGGACATGGACGATCCGCCGACCGCGATCTTCGCCGCCAACGACGACACCGCCTGCGGCGTGCTCTACGAGGCGGCCGCGCGCGGCCTTGCGGTACCGGCGCAGCTGTCGGTGTTCGGTTTCGACGACACCCCGATCTCGCGCCAGGTGTGGCCCAGCCTGACCACCGTGCGCCAGCCCAGCCGCGAGATGGGCCGGATAGCCGCCCAGCAGCTGATCACCGCCATCGACGGCCACGGCCCCGCGCACATGGTGCGCGTGCCCTACCAGCTGCAGCTGCGCCATTCGACCGGCCCCGCCCCGGCCCGCTGAGCGGGCCTGCGGTCCGTCGCTTTCGCGAACCCCGTACCCCGGAAACGGCAAAGCCCCGGTTACCCGGGGCCTTGGCTGCCTGCCACCGTGGGGTGGCTGGCGGATTGGAGCGGGAAACGAGACTCGAACTCGCGACCTCAACCTTGGCAAGGTTGCGCTCTACCAACTGAGCTATTCCCGCATAAGTTTTTCAGCGCCGGTACCGATGGAGGCCTGGGTCGGAATTGAACCGGCGTACGCGGATTTGCAGTCCGCTGCATAACCACTCTGCCACCAGGCCGGTGACCGGTACCGCCAGCGGAAAACCGCCGGAGAGACCCTCAAAACAAAACCCCGTCTCCGGGGCCTTGTCGAGTCGCTGCCCAACCCCTTCGGGGGTTCGCCACGACCATCGATCTGGAGCGGGAAACGAGACTCGAACTCGCGACCTCAACCTTGGCAAGGTTGCGCTCTACCAACTGAGCTATTCCCGCTTGGGAGACGCGCATTTTAGGGTTTTCACGAAACCTGTCAACTGGTCCCGTGCATTTTCTTGGCCTTCCTGCGCGCGGCCGAAGCCTGCTCGTCCTCGGCCAATGCCGGCCATGCCGCATGCAGGTACTGGAAGCCCGACCACAGGGTCAGCAGCGCGGCGATGGCCAGCAGCCAGTCGCCGATATGGAACACCGGCTCGCCCATCCAGATGCCCGCGGTCTGCCGGTTGGGGCTGACCGAATACAGCAGGCAGGACAGCGCGACCATCTGCGCGGTGGTCTTCACCTTGCCGATCATGGCCACCTTCACCGTGGCCCGCTGGCCCAGCTCGGCCATCCACTCGCGCAGGGCCGAGACCGCGATCTCGCGGCCGACGATCACCGCCGCCCAGAACGCCATCCACGGGGTCGGATGGCCCTGGACGATCAGGAACAGGGCCACGGCCACCATCAGCTTGTCGGCCACCGGGTCGAGGAAGGCACCGAAGGCCGAGTGCATGCCGTAACGGCGTGCGACCCAGCCATCCAGCCAGTCGGTCACGGCGGCGAGGATGAACACTCCGGCGGCGGCGAAATTGGTCCACCTGTAGGGCAGATAGAACACCAGGACGAGCACCGGGATCATCAGGATCCGCAGCAGGGTCAGCCAGGTGGGAACAGTCAGGGTCATCAGTCTTGCTGGGAATCGGTGCCGGGCACGGGCAGCCCGTGCAGGGTAGCGTAGATGCGGGTGGCAAGGGCCGCGTTGATCCCTTCGACCCGGGCGATCTCCTCCTCGCCCGCCGCTTTGAGCCCGCCAAGGCCGCCGAAATGCTTGAGCAGGGCGGCGCGGCGGCGCGGGCCGATGCCGGGGATGTCCTCCAGGCGGCTGCTGGTGCGCGCCTTCTGCCGCCGGCCGCGGTGGCCGGTGATGGCGAAGCGGTGGGCCTCGTCGCGCACCTGCTGGATGAACTGCAGCGCCGGCGAGGCCGCGCCCGGGCGCACCTCGCGGCCGTCGGGGAAGACCAGGGTCTCGTCGCCGGCGCGACGCTGCTCGCCCTTGGCCACGCCGACCAGCAGCACGTTCTCCACGCCCAGGTCGGCCAGCACCTCGCGTGCCTGGGCCAGCTGCCCTGCCCCGCCGTCGATCAGCAGCACGTCCGGCAGCACCGAGTTCGCACCCGGCGGGGCCACGCCGGCCTCGGCCTCCATCGCGCGGCGGAAGCGGCGCTCGATGGCCTGGCGCATGGCCGCGTAGTCGTCGCCCGGCTCGATCCCGCTGATGTTGTAGCGACGGTACTGGTTGCGCACCGGACCGGCCGGGTCGAACACCACGCACGAGGCCACGGTGGCCTCGCCCAGGGTATGGCTGATGTCGAAGCACTCGACCCGCGACGGCGCCTCCTCCAGCCCCAGCAGTTCGCGCAGGGCGTCGCTGCGCAGCTGCTGCGCGTTGCGGCTGGCCATTTCGCTGGCCAGGGCGACCTTGGCGTTGCGCCGCGCCAGTTCCAGGTAGCCGGCGCGTTCGCCACGCACGCTGGACTTGAGCACGACCTTGCGCCCGGCGCCCTCGGCCAGCGCCAGTTCGATCAGGTCGGCGTCGGGGATGGCACGGTCCAGTACGATCTCCGGCGGCGCCGGCTGCTCGGCGTAGTACTGCGACACGAACGCGGCCAGCACTTCCTCCGCGCTGTCCTCGCCGTTGGTACGCGGGAAGAAGGCGCGGGTGCCGAGGTTGCGGCCGTCGCGGAACGCCAGCAGCAGCACGCAGGCGTGGCTGCCCTGCATCTCGCAGGCGATCACGTCGAGGTTGGCGGCATGGCCGTCCACGTACTGGCGCGCCTGCATGCCGCGCAGCTGCGCCAGCAGGTCGCGCAGGCGCGCTGCCTCCTCGAATTCCAGCGCCTGGCCGGCCTTCTCCATTGCCGCTGACAGTTCTTTGCCCAGCTCGTCGCTGCGTCCTTCCAGGAACAGCGAGGCGCGGCGCACGGACTCGGCGTAGTCGTCCGCCGCGACCAGGTCCACGCAGGGCGCGCTGCAGCGGCCGATCTGGTACTGCAGGCAGGGCCGGCTGCGGTTGCGGAACACGCTGTCCTCGCAGCTGCGCAGGCGGAACAGCTTGTGCATCAGGTTCATGGTCTCGCGCACGGCGCTGGCGCTGGCATAGGGACCGAAGTAACGCCCGGGCACCGCGCGCGGGCCCCGGTGGAAGGCCAGCCGCGGCCATTCCTCGCGGGTCAGCAGCACGTAGGGATAGCTCTTGTCGTCGCGCAGCGAGACGTTGTAACGCGGCGACAGCGACTTGATCAGCTGGTTCTCGAGCAGCAGCGCCTCGGCCTCGGTGCGGGTGACCGTGACCTCCATGCGCGCGATCTGCGCGACCATCGAGTGGATGCGCGGGCTCTTGGGCGTGTTGCTGAAGTAGCTGGCGACGCGGCGCTTGAGCGCGCCGGCCTTGCCGACGTACAGCAGGCTGCCGTCGGCCGCGTACATGCGGTACACGCCCGGGGCCGTGCTCAGGCCGGAGACGAAGGCCTTGCCATCGAACTCCGGCACCGCTGGACTGCTCATTCGCTGATGGTCACGTCGCCCAGTTCACCGGTGACGATGTCATAGCGCAGCACGGCATGGGCGTCGGTCTCGGCGATCCACACCGCACCACCGGCGATGGCCAGGCCGGTCGGTCCGTGCAGGCGCCGCGGCAGGCTCACCGTGGTCAGCTCGCCGCCGCCCAGGCGCAGGGTGCGCAGGCTGCCGTTGCCGCTGTCGGCGATCCACAGCAGCGGCGCGTCCGCGCTCAGGGCGATGCCCAGCGGATGCTGAAGGCGGGCGCTGGCGCGCGGACCATCGGCGTCACCGAAGTCCCACATGCCCTGCCCCACCAAGGTCTGGACCAGGTCGCTGCGCAGCTGCAGCGAGCGGATCGCCGAACCCAGCGCATCGCACACGTACAGCACCTGCTGCACCGCGGCCAGGCCGGTCGGCTGGGCAAACGCGGCGATGGTGCGGGCGTTGCCGTCGCGCATCTCCAGGCGGCCGGTGCCGGCGCGCAGCGATAGCTCGCCGCGGCCGAGGTCGTAGCTCCACAGGCGGTTGTCGCCGGCGCAGGCGATGTGCACCTGGTTGGCGGCGATGGCCAGCGAGACCGGATGGTTGAGCGAGGTGTTGGTGCCGGCTACCGGGCCTTCCAGCGGGTCGCCGGCGCGGCCATTGCCGCACAGGGTGTCGACCGTGCCATTGAGCAGGTTGATCCGGCGCAGCGAGTGGTTGCCGGTGTCGGCCACGTAGAGGACCTCGCGCTCCAGCGCCAGGCCCTGGGGCCGGTTGAACGCGGCCTGGTCGTGCGGGCCATCCATCGAATCGGCGGTGCCCAGGCCGAACTGGCGCAGGACGCGGCCCGAATGGGTGCACTCGAGGATGCGGTGGTGGCCGCTGTCGGCGATGAACAGGCGGTCGGCGCTGGCCGCGACCGCGGACGGGAAGCGCAGCGACAGGCGCGGCTCGGGCACCGTCTCCACCAGGCGTCCGCCGTCCGGATGCGGGGCGACGTTCTCGGCCAGGGCGGACAGCGCGCGGTCCAGGTCGCCGTTCAGGCCGACGATGCGCTCGCGCTCGCGACCCTCGGCGTCGACCAGCAGCAGGGTTGGCCAGGACTCGATGCCGTAGCGCTGCCAGGCCGCCCAGTCAGCGTCCAGCAGCGCCGGGAAGGCGTTGCCGTGGCGCCGCAGCAGCTTCAGCGAACGCTGCGGCTGGCGCTCGCAGTCGAAGCGCGGCACCTGCAGCACCAGCACGTGCAGGCGTCCCGGGTTGCGGGCCTGCCAGTTCGCCAGCTCCTGCAGGCGCTGGGTGCACCAGGCAGAGGCGGCGTTGACGAAGGCCAGCACGACCGGGCGGCCGCGCAGATCGTTGAGCGAGGCCGGGGTGGCATTGAGCCAGTCCAGCCCGGCGGGCAGTTCCTGTAGGGTCGCCGCGTTCATGGGACGATTATGCCCAAGCCGGCGCGCGTGGAAAGCCGTTCGACCGCGGCGAGGGCCGCGGCGTCCACCAGGGACCAGGTTTCCTCGAAGTGGTCGTCCCCGCCGTAGTAGGGATCCGGCACCTCCCCGCCGGGCACGGTCCCGGCCCAGTCCAGCAGCAGGGCGACCTTGTGGCGGGCTTCCACCGGGGCCAGCCGGCGCACGTCGCGCAGGTTGTCGGCATCGGCGCACAGCAGCCAGTCGAAGTCCTCGAAATCGCGGCTGCGGACCTGGCGCGCGCGCAGGCCGCCGATGTCCACGCCGTGGCGGCGGGCACAGGCGATGGCGCGGCGGTCCGGCGGCTCGCCGGCGTGCCAGCCGCCGGTGCCGGCCGAGTCGACCTCCACCCGGCCGTCGAGGTGCGAGGCGGCGATCCGCGCCCGCAGCGCGCCCTCGGCCATCGGCGAGCGGCAGATGTTGCCCAGGCACACGACCAGGATGCGGGTGGTGCTCATGCGCGGATTCCGCGCAGGCGGGCCTCGGCGCGCTCCAGGTCCTCGGGGGTGTCCACGCCCGGCGGGAACGGTTCCGGGGTCAGGCCCACGGCGATGCGGTGGCCGGCCTCGAGCACGCGCAGCTGCTCCAGCGACTCGATCCGCTCCAGCACGCCCGGCGGCATCGCCGCGAACGCGCGCAGGAAACCGGCACGGTAGGCATAGATGCCGATATGGCGCAGCCAGTGCCCGCCCTCCGGCAGCATGCCGCGGTCGCGGGCGAAGGCATCGCGCGGCCACGGGATTGGTGCGCGGCTGAAGTACAGGGCATCACCGCCGGCGGCACGCACCAGCTTGACGGTGTTGGGGTCGAACAGGACCTCGGCCTCCTCCACCGGCGCGGCCAGGGTGGCCATGGCGGCACCGCTGTCGGCCAGGATGCGTGCCACCTCGCGGATGCCGCTGGCCGGAGCGAAGGGTTCGTCGCCCTGCAGGTTCACCACCAGGGTGTCGTCGCTCCAGCCGGCGATCGCGGCGCACTCGGCCAGGCGGTCGGTGCCGGAGGCATGTTCGGGCGAGGTCATGGCCACGCGCACGCCGGGCTCGTTGCCCACTGCCTCGGCCACGCGCTGGTCGTCGGTGGCCAGCCACACCTCGCGCGCGCCGGCGGCCAGCGCGCGTCGCGCCACGTGCAGCACGAGCGGCTCGCCGCCGAGCGGGCGCAGCGGCTTGCCCGGCAGGCGGCTGGCGGCGTAGCGGGCCGGCACCGCGACCACGAAATCCAGTTGCGACATGCGCTCTCTCCGATCGGACGGGGGCATTGTAGGAGGACCGGCGACGGCGGCCAGCGAAGGCCGCGGCGACTCAGTCCTGCGGCGGACGCGGGCCGAGGCGGTCCAGCAGTGCGATCCAGAACGCGGCAGGCAACTCGGCGTCCACCGGCACCGCGTGGCAGCGCTCGTCGGCGAAGCCGGCGCACTTGACCGCATCCTTCTCGGTCATCAGCACCGGCAGGTCGTTGCCGAAGTCCAGGTCGGACGGCTGGTAGGCGTGGTGGTCGGCGAAGGCATGCGGCACCACGCCGATCCCGGCCGCGCGCAAGGTGTCGAAGAACCGGCCCGGGTTGCCGATACCGGCCACCGCGTGCACGCGCAGCCCGGCGAAGGTCGCCAGCGGGCGCGGCCGGCCGCCGGCCAGCGGCAGCACGTTGCGGGTGCGCAGGTGCATGGGCCATTCGCCGAAGCCGGTCTCGCAGGTGGCGGCACGCTCGGCGGCACGGCCGGTACCCGGGGTGCTCGCCGCGGTGCCGCCGTGGCCCAGGTTGACCACCCGGAAGTCGCAGCGGCGCCCACGCTCGGCCGGCTCGCGCAGGGGACCTGCCGGCAGCATGCGGCCGTTGCCGTAGCGGCGGGTGCCGTCGATCACCTCGATCTCGATGTCGCGCTCGAGCCGGTAGTGCTGCAGGCCGTCGTCGCACACGACCACGTCGCAGCCGGCCTCGACCAGCGCGCGCGCGGCGGCAACGCGGTTGCCGTCCACCCGCACCGGGACCGCGGCGCGGCGCGCGATCAGCACCGGCTCGTCGCCGCCCTGCTCCACCGGGGTTTCGGGCAGCACCCAGCGCGGCGCGGTGTCGGCGCGGCCGTAGCCGCGGCTGGCCACGCCCGGACGCCAGCCCGCCTGGCGCAGGCGCTCGACCAGGGCCAGGGTCAGCGGGGTCTTGCCGGCGCCGCCGGCGGCGAGGTTGCCGACCACGATCACCGGCACCGGCACGCTCTCCTTGCGCAGCAGGCCCATGCGGTAAAGCCTCTGGCGCAGGGCGATCGCGCCGGCATACACCGGCGCCAGCAGCCGTGCCGGCAGCGGCACCGGGCTGCCGTCGAACCACCAGGACGGGGTCTTCGGGGCACCGCGGCTCATCGCCATCCCTCGACATGCATGCGGGCGACCGCCGTTGCGACCGGCCGCTTCGTGTCCTTGCCGGTTTCCATCACGCCTGGGGCTCGCGGAACTGGGCGCTGTGCAGGTGGGCGTAGAGGCCGCCGGCGGCGACCAGCTCGGCGTGGGTACCGTGCTCGACGATCCGGCCCTGGTCCAGCACCAGCACCTGGTCGGCGTGCTCGATGGTCGACAGGCGGTGCGCGATGACCAGGGTCGTACGCTCGGGCATCAGCCGCTGCAGCGCATCCTGCACCAGGCGCTCGGACTCGTTGTCCAGGGCCGCGGTGGCCTCGTCCAGGATCAGGACCGGGGCGTCGCGCAGGATCGCGCGGGCGATCGCCAGGCGCTGGCGCTGGCCGCCGGACAGCAGCGAGCCATTCTCGCCGATCGGCGTATCCAGGCCTTGGGGCAGCCGCTCGATGAACTCCCAGGCGTTGGCCGCCTCGGCCGCGGCACGGATCGCGGCATGGTCGGCATCGGAGCCGTAGGCGATGTTGGCGGCGACGGTGTCGTCGAACAGCATCACCTTCTGCCCGACCAGGGCGATCTGCCGGCGCAGGTCGGCCATGCGGTATTCGTGCAGCGGCACCCCGTCCAGGGTGATGCGCCCGGAACTGGGCTCGTAGAAGCGCGGCACCAGCCGTACCAGGCTGGTCTTGCCGGAGCCGGAGCGGCCGACGATCGCGGTCACCGTGCCCGGGCGGGCGACGAAGCTGACATCGTCCAGGGCGAAGCCCGGCTGGTCGCGGTAGCGCAGGCTGACATGCTCGAACGCCAGGTCGCCGCGGGCGCGGCCGATGGCGCGGCTGCCGGTGTCGGCCTCTTCCTCGCTGTCGAGGATCTGGAACAGGCGCTCGGCCGCGGACACGCCGCGCGACACCGCGGTCTGCACGCTGGTCACGCGCCGCAGCGAGGGGATGATCGCCATCATCGCGGTCATCAGCATCACGAAGTCGCCGGCGTCGAGGCGGCCCTGCAGGGCCTCGCGCGCGGCCACCCACACGATCGCCGCCAGCGCCAGCGCCGCCAGCAGCTGGACCATCGCCGAGGCGCCGGCGCGGGTGCTCTCGACCTTCATGTTGAGGCCGAGGATGCGGTTGGCCAGGCCGGCGTAACGGCCGGTTTCCAGCGATTGCGCGCCGTGGATCTTGACGTCCTGCTGCGCGGCCAGCGACTGCTCGGCGCTGGCGGCCATCCGCCCCATGCCGTCCTGGATGCCGCCGCTGATGCGGCGGTAGCGCCTGCCCACGTACCAGACGATCACGCCGATCAGCGGGGTGATCAGCAGCATGGCGAAGGTCACCTTGACGCTCGCCCATAGCATGATGCCCAGCAGGCCGACGATGGTGAGGCTGTCGGTCACCAAGGTCTTGAGCGCCTCGGAGCTGGCGGCGGTGACCTGCTCGGTATCGAAGTTCAGGCGGCTGACCATCACCGGGGTGGATTCGGCATCGAAGTGCGCCGAAGGCAGGCGCAGGTACTTGGCCAGCACCTGCTCGCGCAGGTCGCGGACCACGCTGCGGCCGGTGCGTGCCATGCCGTAGTCGGTGACGAAGGTCGCCACGCTGCGCAGCACGAACAGGCCGACGATGGCCAGCGGCAGGAACACCGCGTCCTCGGCGGTGGGCTGCACGAAGTTGTTGGTCAGCGGCTTCATAAGGCGCACGAAACCGGCGCCGGCGATCGCCTCGACCGCCATGGCGACCAGCGCGGCGGCCAGGAACATCCAGTAGGCGCGGGTGTAACCGAGCAGGCGCCGGTAGATCGGCCAGACCGGTTGCCGGGGGGTACGGCTCAAGACTGCGGCTCCGGTGCGGTGGCGATGGCGATGCGGCGGAAGCCCAGCTGGGCCAGGGCGTCCTGGGCGGTGACCACCGCCTGGTACGGGGTGCGGGCGTCGGCGCGCAGCATCACTGGCAGCTCGCGGTCGTCGCCGGCGACCGCGGCGATGGCCTGCTTGACCGCCTCCACGTCGGTGCGCAGCACCTCCTGCTCGCCGACGAAGTAGCGGCCGTCGGCATTGACCAGGATGTTGATCGTCTTCGGCGGCGCCGGCTGCTGCGCGCTGGCCACCGGCAGTTGCAGCTGCAGGGTCGAGCGCACGTCGAAGGTGGTGGTGATCACGAAGAAGATGATCAGCACCAGGATGACGTCGATCAGCGGCACCAGGTCGATGCCGGGTTCGTCATGGGCGCGCTGGTCGCGGATCCGCATGGCCGGTCCTCAGCCGCGCACCGGCGCCGGGCGCTGCGGCGCGCGCGCCGGCTTGGCCGGCGTGGCGGCCGGGCTACGCTCGATCGCGTCCAGCAGCGCGGTGGCCTCCTCCTCCATCTCGATCACGTAGCCGGCGATGCGGCTGCGGAAGAAGCGGTGGAAGGCCAGCGCCGGGATCGCCACGATCATGCCGGTGGCGGTGCAGACCAGGGCCTTGCCGATGCCGCCGGCGAGCTGGTTCACGTCGCCCAGGCCGTGGTCGAGGATGCCCAGGAACATCTGGATCATGCCGACCACGGTACCCAGCAGGCCCAGTAGCGGGCCGGCCGAGGCGATGGTGCCGAGGGCGTTGAGGAAGCGCTCCATGCGGTGCACCAGGTGGCGGCCGGTGTCTTCCAGGCGCTCGCGGATCAGCTCGCGCGGGCGTTGGCGCACGTCCAGCGCGGCGGCCAGCAGGGCGCCGAGAGGCGAATTGCGCCGCAGCGATTCGATGTGGGCAGGCTCGAGCTCGCCACGGGCGGCCCAGTTACGGACCTCCTCGCCCAGGCGCGGCGGCATCACCTCGACCCGGCGCAGGCTCCACAGCCGCTCGATGATGATCGCCAGTGCCACGAGCCCCAACAGGATCAACGGCAGCATCGGCCAGCCGCCGGCCTTCACCAGTTCCCACACCTGAACCACCTCCGGCCTGCGGCCGTCATGCACAGGGGCGTAAGGATGACGGCAAACGCCTGCGCGGCGCCAGCCCACCGCACGCCGGCGCATGTGAAGGAGCGCATGTCGCGCCGGCGCGCTATCCATCCGGCTCGCCGGGCTGCGGCACCGGCCGGTCCCACAGCCGCCGGCGCCAGGCGCGGCGCTCGCGCACCGCCACGCCCTCCCCGTCCAGCCAGACCCGGATCGCGCCCGAGGCGGGCGTGGCCAGGACCTCGGCGCCATGGTGCCGCCAGCGCCGGACCACGACCCCGTGCGGATGGCCGAAGCGGTTGCGGTGGCCGGCAGCCACCAGGGCCAGGCGCGCACCCGTGGCGGCCACGAAGCCCGGCGAGGAGCTGCCGCCGCTGCCGTGGTGGGGCAGCACCACCACGTCCGCGCGCAGCTCGTCCGGGCTGCGCAGGAGGCGCTGCTCGATCACCTCGCCGATATCGCCCGGCAGCAGGATCGCCCCATGCACCGACTCGATCCGCAGCACGCAACTGGCCTCGTTGCGCAGGTAGGGGAAGTACGCGGATGGGTGCAGGAAGCGGAAACGGACCCCGTCCCATTCCCAGCCCATCCCCCTCTCGCAGGGACCATCGACCTCCAGCGGCGCACCCTCCGGCGCCAGCGCCAGGTCCACCGGCACCGCCTCCCGCACCGCGGGCCAGCCCCCTGCGTGGTCCTGGTCGGCGTGGCTGACCACCATGCGGTCCAGGTGGTGCACGCCCAGCGCGCGCAGCGCCGGGAGCACCGCGCGTTCGCCAGCGTCGTAGCCATCGCGCACCGCCGGCCCGGCGTCGTACAGCAGGCTGTGGTGGCGGGTGCGTACCAGCGCCGACAGCCCTTGGCCAACGTCGAACACGTGCAGTTCCACCCCGCCGGGCGGCGGCAGCTCCCGGTCCGGCAGCAGCAGGGGCAGCCACAGCAGCAATGCCAGCGGCTTGCCCGGCACCCCGCGCGGCAGCATCAGCCAGAACGCCCCGGCCAGGGCCGGCAGCACCGCCCAGCCGCGCGCCTCCGGCAGCCACCACAGCGCGAAGGGGCTGCCAGCCATGCCCTCGAACAGGCGCCAGCTGGGATCGAAACAGGCCGCGGCCAGGCGCCAGGCCCAGCCCCCCGCTCCGCCGTGCAATGCCTCGAGCAGGGTGCCGACCAGGCTCAAGGGCACCACCACCAGGCTCCACCACGGGATTGCCAGCAGGTTGGCCAGCGGCCCCGCCAGCGAAGCCTGCTGGAACAGCACCGCACCCAGTGGCAGCAGGCCCAGGGTGGCCACGCCCTGGGCGCGCAGGAAATCGCGCAGCCAGTGGCTGCCGCCTTCGACCGGCAGGCACCAGACCAGCCAGGCCACGCCGGCGAAGCTGAGCCAGAACCCGGCCTGCAGCACCGACAGCGGATCGGCCAGCAGCACCGCCAGCAGGGCCAGCGCCAGGCCTTCCCACGGTCCCTGCGCGCGCCGTGCCAGGCGCGCCAGTGCCACCACTGCGATCATCAACACCGTACGCACGGTCGGCAGCGCGAACCCGGCCACCGCGGCATAGCCGGTGGCCGCGACCACCGCCGCCAGCGCCGCCGCCTGCGGACGCGGAATGCGCCGGGCCAGGCCGGGCAGCAGCCACCACAGTCCCAGCACCAGCCAGGCGCCGAAACCAGCGGCCAGGCCGACATGGAAACCGGAGATCGCGATCAGGTGGGTCAGGCCCACCGCACGTAACACCGCCCAGTCCGGGTCCTGCAGGCCGCGGGTGTCGCCCAGCGCCAGCGCGCGCACGAAGCGCGCCGCCGGCGAAGCCACCGCGGCATCGATCCGCCCGGCCATGCGGCCACGCCAGGCATCGATGCCGCGCGCAGGCGCCAGCGGACGCGCCAGCTGCGGTGCACGCAGGTAGCCGGTCGCGGCGATACGCTGGGCCAGGGCGTGGCGCCCGGCATCGAAACCGCCGGGATTGGCCAGGCCGCGCGGCGCGCGCAGGTGGGCATGCATGCTCCAGGTCGCGCCGGCCTGCAGCTGCAGCCGCGCGCCCGGTTCCTGCGCACCGAAGTCGTCGTACCAGGACAGCTGGAGCAGCCGGCCGCGCAGTTCCGGCGGGGCCTGCTCGCCCACCCGCAGCAGGAACCGGGTACGGCGCGCCTCGTGTTCCGGCAGGCCCACCACCCTGCCCTCCACCCGCGCGTCGCGCCCATCCAGTGCTTCCGGCAGCTGTGCCGCCAGGCCCCAGCCCGCATGCAGTCCGGCCCAGCCGAATCCCAGCAGCAGCGCACCAAGGGCGCGGCCCCGCCACGGCCAGGCCCAGGCCAGCAAGCCGGCAAGCAGCGCCAGCCAGCGCAGCGGCGCGGGCGCCAGGGCCGGCAGGAACAGGCATCCGGTCACGCCAGCCAGCAGGGCCGCGGCGCAGGCCAGGCCGGCGGGTCGCGCGACCATCCGCGCGACACCCCCGGCGCTTTCAACGGGCACGCAGTTCGCTGGCACCGGCGGCGCGGGCCGACGCTCTTCCCCGGTCAACGTGCTGGTATCGCCATGCGCGGTCACCCGGTCCAGCCTAGCCACGCGCGCGCACCACGCCATCGGCGGCATCCGCGCTTACGTGTAGGAATTCGCCCGCTACCAGGCCCGCGACGTGGCGACCCGCGCGATACTGCGCATCCCGCCCGGAGGACCGCCTTGGACCACCACGTCGAGATCCACTACTGCACTCGCTGCCGCTGGCTGCTGCGCGCCGGCTGGATGGCTCAGGAGCTGCTGTCCACGTTCCAGAACGAGCTGGCGCGGCTGTCGCTGGTCCCCGGCACCGGCGGCGTGTTCGAGGTCCATGTGGATGGCGAGCGGATCTGGTCGCGCGCCGGGGACGGCGGCTTCCCGGAGATCGCCGTGCTCAAGCAGCGGGTGCGCGACCGCATCGCGCCCGGACGCGACCTCGGCCACGTCGACCGCCACGCTGGCAGCGCACCGGACTGAAGCCGAAGGCCGGTCGGGCGGAGACAAGCGCCCCACCCCACTCAGACGGCCGCGGTGATCTCGCGCAGCCGGCCTTCGTGCAGCTCCAGCACCCGGTCCAGGCGCCCGGCCAGGCGGCGGTCATGGGTGACCAGGACCAGGCTGGTGCGCTGGGCGCGGTTGAGCTCGAGCATCAGGTCGAATACCGTCGCCGCGGTCTTCTCGTCGAGGTTGCCGGTCGGCTCGTCGCCGAGCACGCAGGCCGGTCGGTTGACCAGGGCACGCGCCACCGCGGCGCGCTGGCGCTCGCCGCCGGACAGCTCGCCCGGCTTGTGGTCCAGGCGCTTGGCCAGGCCCACCGCTTCCAGCAGCGCGGTCGCGCGGCTGGTGGCCTCGGCCGGATCGCCGCCGGCCAGCAGCACCGGCATCATCACGTTCTCCAGCGCGGTGAATTCCGGCAGGAGGTGGTGGAACTGGTAGACGAAGCCCAGCGCGCGATTGCGCAGGCGGCCACGCTGGCCGTCGGACAGCGCCGACATCTTCTGCCCGGCGACGTAGACCTCGCCGGCGGTGGGCATGTCCAGCCCGCCCAGCAGGTGCAGCAGCGTGCTCTTGCCGGCACCGGAAGCGCCGACGATGGCCACCGTCTCGCCAGCCGCCACCCGCAGGTCCAGGTTGTCGAACACGCGGGTCCTGAGCTTGCCCTCGGCGTAGGTCTTGCCGAGGCCCTCGGCGCGCAGCGCCTCGTCCATGGGGTTGGCCTCATTCATAGCGCAGCGCCTCCGCCGGCTGGGTGCGCGACGCGCGCCACGCCGGGTAAAGGGTCGCGAGGATGCTCATCACCAGCGCCACGACCAGGGTGGCCGCCACGTCGCCGGTCTGCATGTCGGTGGGCAGGCCGGTGATGTAGTAGACGTCGCTCGGGAGCAGGGTGATGTTGAACAGCGATTCGATCGCATTGAGGATGCGCTGCAGGTTCCAGGTCAGGGTGACGCCGCCGACCAGGCCCAGCACGGTGCCGACGATGCCGATCAGGGTGCCCTGGACCATGAACACCAGCATGACCCCCCCGGGCGTCAGGCCGAGCGTGCGCAGGATGGCGATGTCGGCCTGCTTGTCGATCACCAGCATCACCTGCGAGTTCACCAGGGTGAAGGCGCCCATCAGGATGATCAGGGACAGCAGGATGCCCATCACCGTCTTTTCCATCTTCAGCGAGTGGTACAGGTTGGCGTTCTCCTGCATCCAGTCGCTGACCCGGTAGAAGCCCGGCAGCTGCAGCGCCAGGTCGCGCGCGACCGCGTACGACTGGTTGAGGTCGTGCAGCTTCAGGCGCACGCCGGTGACCCCGTCCATCCGCAGCACGCGCTGCAGGTCTTCCATGTGGACCACCGCCAGGCCGCGGTCGATCTCGTTGTGACCGGCCTCGAAGATGCCGCTGACGATGAAGCGCTTGTAGCGCGGCATCGCGCCCATCGGCGAGCCCTGGAACTCCGGCAGCATCACCAGCACCGGGTCGCCAACCTCCACACCCAGCCACAGCGCCAGCTCCTGGCCGAGCAGGATGTTGTAGGAACCCGGCGCCAGCGAATCCTCCTCGCCGCTCTTGAGCTTGTGCCCGATCTCCGAGACCGTGTCTTCCAGTGCCGGTGTCACGCCGCGGACCATCGCCGGCTGCTTGCGTGGACCGGACAGCAGCGCCTCGGTCTCCACGTAGGGTGCGGCGCCGGCCACGCGCGGATCGCGCGAGGCCACGTCCAGCGCCTGTTGCCACTCGCGCATCGGCTCACCGCTCGCCGACACCGTGGCATGTGCGGCGAACTGCAGCAGACGGTCACGGATCTCCTTCTGGAACCCGCTCATCACCGCCATGGTGGTGATGAGCACGGTCACGCCGAGCGCGATGCCGATGATGGAAGCCAGGGAAATGAAGGAAATGAAGGCGTTGCGGCGTTTGGCACGCAGGTAACGCAGGCCGATGGCGACGGGTACCGGTCTGAACATGAGGCCCTGGGGATGCACCGGGGACCCGGTGCTTGGGGCCGCTATGGTGCCATCGCCCGTGTGTGCAGCGAAGCATGGTCGCGCGCGGCGGCCAGTCGCAGTTCACGCCGTGCCGGTGGCGGCAGGGTGTCCGGCCACCAGGCCAGGTCCTGGCGGCGGCCGCCATGGTCGACCAGCTGCACCACCGCCAGCGGGCCACGCCAGCGGATCATCCACGCCTGCGCCGCCTCCCCGTCGAGGAAGGCGGTGCCTTGGGCGTCGATCACCAGCTCGCGCCTGGCCCTGCGCGCATGTGCCCGGGCCTGCCACAGCCCCCAGGCGAAGGCAGCCAGCGCCAGCAGCCGCCCAGGCAGCGGCGGAATCGCGGACAGAAGCACGCACGCCGCCGCCAGCGGGCCAAGGATCAGCAGCGCCAGCAGCGGCCAGCGCGAGGGGCGCCACTCAAGCCGGAATGGCGCGGATGCTGGCGATGAGCCCGGCGAGCTCGGCATCCGGACAGGCCTCGTAACCCATGAACCAGCGCCAGAGCCTATCGTCTTCGCAGTCCAGCATCCGTAGGAATACTGCACGTTCGCTGTCGGAAGCCTGCTCCCAGCGGTGCGCCAGCCAGCGTTCGAACAGCTGGTCCAGCTCACGCATGCCACGGCGGCAGCGCCAGCGGATCCGGCGCAGCTGGACCTCGGGATCGGTATCGGGAACGGTCACGGCGATCGGTTGCTGCAGGAAGGCGGCCATTCTAGCCGCGGCACCCCCGCTCCGTCGCCGGACGCGGGGCGCAGGCCGCGGCGGCTCAGGCGGCCGCGCCGGACTCCCGCTGCTTCAGCCAGCGGTGCACCAGCAGGGCCAGCAGGGTGGAGAGTGCGCCGGACAGCAGGTAGGCGCCCATGTAGGCCAGGCCGAAGTGGGCGCACAGGCCCAGCGCCACCAGCGGGGCGAAGGCGGCGCCGATCAGCCAGGCGAAGTCCGAGGTCAGGGCGGCGCCGGTATAGCGGTAGCGCGAGCCGAAGTTGCGGGTCACCGCGCCGGAGGACTGGCCGTAGGACAGGCCCAGCAGCACGAAGCCCACCAGCAGGAAGGCCGACTGCGCCACCTGGCCGCCGCCCAGCAGGGTCGGGGCGAAGCCGCTGAACATGGCGATCGCCAGCGCCAGCGCGCCCAGGGTCGGGACCCGGCCGAAGCGGTCGGCGATCAGGCCCGAGGCCAGCACGCCGCCGATGGCCAGGAAGCCGCCCACCACCTGGACCAGCAGGACGCTGGTGATCGGCTGACCGGAGAACAGCAGGATCCAGGAGATCGGGAAGATGGTGACGATGTGGAACAGCGCGTAGCTGGCCAGCGGGGCGAAGGCGCCGATGACCACGTGCCGGCCCTTCTCGCGGAACAGCTCGCCCAGCGGCACCGGTTCCAGCTCGTGCTGGCGGATCTCCTGCTCGTACTCGTGGGTCACCACCAGGCGCAGGCGGGCGAACAGCGCCACCACGTTGATGGCGAAGGCGGCGAAGAACGGATAGCGCCAGCCCCAGGCGTAGAAATCCTCGGTGGACAGGCTGGCCAGCAGGAAGGCGAACAAGCCGGCGGCGACGATGAAGCCGACCGGGGCGCCGAGCTGGCCGAGCATGGCGTACCAGCCGCGGCGCTCCTTGGGCGCGTTCAGCGCCAGCAGCGACGGCAGGCCGTCCCAGGAGCCGCCCATGGCCACGCCCTGGGCCAGGCGGAACAGGGCCAGCAGGACGATCGCCGCGGCGCCCAGCCGGGCGTACCCGGGCAGGAAGGCGATGCCGGCGGTGGCCGTGCCCAGCAGGAACAGGGCCGCGGTCATCTTGGTGCCGCGGCTCCAGCGCGCCTGGATGCGCATGAACAGCGCGGTGCCCAGCGGCCGCGAGATGAACGCCAGGGCGAAGATGGCGAATGAATACAGGGTCGCCTGCAGCGGCTCGGCGAAGGGGAAGAACACCTTCGGGAACACCAGGGCCGAGGCGATGCCGTAGACGAAGAAGTCGAAGTACTCCGAGGCCCGGCCGATGACCACGCCGACGGCGATCTCGCCGGGCGCGACCTCATGCTGGGCGGCATGCTGGCCGTGGACGGAGACGGTATGGCTGGAGGCGGGGATCGAGGTCATCTGCAACTGTGCAAGCGGCGGGAAAAGGTGTCGCTGCGGCCAAGGTCGCACGGCCACGGCCGGCTGTACAACCCGGCCCGCTCAGGGTGACACCAAACCCATGGCGCGGCCATGGGACAAAACGTCCAATCGCCCTCCACACACGGCGAGGAGTAGAGTGCGCGGTGCAGCGCACCCCCGCCAAGCGCGAAAACTAGCACGATGTCCCTTCCGAAGACCCTGTGCCGCCTCCTGGCGGCCGCCAGCCTGGCCCTGTTGCTGGGCGGCTGCAACACGATCCTGCTCAACGCCCCGGGCGACGTCGCCCGCCAGCAGGGCAACCTCATCATCATCTCCACGGTGCTGATGCTGATCATCATCGTCCCGGTGATCGCCCTGACCCTGTTCTTCGCCTGGCGCTACCGGGCCTCGAACACCCGGGCGACCTACAAGCCCGACTGGGACCACTCCCTGCAGTTGGAACTGGTGGTGTGGTCGGCGCCGCTGCTGATCATCATCGCCCTGGGCTCGATCACCTGGATCAGCACCCATACCCTCGACCCGTACCGTCCGCTGGACCGCATCGCGGAAGGCAAGCCGGTGCCGGAAGGCGTGGAACCGCTGGTGGTGGAGGTGGTTTCGCTCGACTGGAAGTGGCTGTTCATTTACCCGGAGCAGGGTATCGCCACCGTGAACGAGCTGGCCGCCCCGGTGGATCGCCCGATCCACTTCAAGCTCACCTCCTCGACGGTGATGAACGCGTTCTACGTCCCCGCCCTGGCCGGCATGATCTACACCATGCCGGGCATGCAGACCGAGCTGAACGCGGTCATCGGCACCGAGGGCGAGTACGAGGGCTTCTCCTCCAACTACAGCGGCGCCGGCTTCTCCGGCATGCGCTTCCGCTTCCATGCCCTGGACGAGTCCGGCTTCGGCGAGTGGGTCGCCAAGGTCCGCGCAAGCGGCCAGGAACTGGGCCGCGACGGCTACCTGGAGCTCGAGAAGCCCAGCGAGCGCGAGCCGGCCCGCCACTTCGCCAGCGTCGACCCGACCCTGTACGACGCCGTGCTCAACCGCTGCGTCGACCCGCGCCGCATGTGCATGCACGAGATGATGGCCATCGACGCCGGCAACGGCTCCGGCCGCACCCGCATGGAGGGCCTGGAGGCCCGCAGCCGCGGCGACCTGCGTGGCCGCGACTACGTGCAGTCGGCCATGTGCGCCTCCGGCGACGCCCCGGCCGCCGGCCTGGTCACCACCCTCTCCCGCTCCGCTCCCTGAAGCGGTCCGTCGCCGCGTCCGCACAGCGGCGCGGCGGCCTGACGACGGAAGTCCCGAAACATGTCCTCCCCGCATTCCACCTCGGCTCCCTACAACCCGTTGACCGGCTACCTGGGCTGGGAATCGTTCCCGCTGCACGACCCGGTGATCCTGTCGGCCTTCATCGGCACCTGCGTGGCCGGCCTGGCCCTGCTGGCCGTGATCACCAAGTACAAGCTGTGGGGCACCCTGTGGCGCGACTGGTTCACCAGCATCGACCACAAGAAGATCGGCATCATGTACATGGTGGTGGGCCTGGTGATGCTGCTGCGCGGCTTCGCCGACGCGCTGATGATGCGCGCCCAGCAGGCGATCGCCTTCGGTGACAACCTGGGCTACCTGCCGCCGCACCACTACGACCAGGTGTTCACCGCCCACGGCGTGATCATGATCTTCTTCGTGGCCATGCCGCTGGTCACGGGCCTGATGAACTACCTGGTGCCGCTGCAGATCGGCACCCGCGACGTCGCCTTCCCGTTCCTCAACAACTTCAGCTTCTGGATGACCACCGCCGGCGCGGTGCTGGTCATGCTGTCGCTGTTCGTGGGCGAGTTCGCCAAGACCGGCTGGCTGGCCTACCCGCCGCTGTCGGGCATCGACTACAGCCCCGACGTGGGCATGGACTACTACATCTGGGCCCTGCAGATAGCAGGCGTCGGTACCTTGTTGTCGGGCGTCAACCTGATCGTGACCATCGTCAAGATGCGCGCGCCGGGCATGACCCTGATGAAGATGCCGGTGTTCACCTGGACCGCGCTGTGCACCAACGTGCTGATCGTGGTCAGTTTCCCGGTGCTGACCGCCGTCCTGGCGCTGCTGTCGCTGGACCGCTACGTGGGGACGAACTTCTTCACGAACGACCTCGGCGGCAACCCGATGATGTACGTGAACCTGATCTGGATCTGGGGCCACCCGGAGGTCTACATCCTGATCCTGCCGGTGTTCGGCATCTTCTCGGAGATCGTGTCGACCTACTCGGGCAAGCGCCTGTTCGGCTACAGCTCGATGGTCTACGCGACCGTGTGCATCACCATCCTGTCGTACCTGGTGTGGCTGCACCACTTCTTCACCATGGGGTCGGGCGCGAGCGTCAACTCGTTCTTCGGCATCACCACGATGATCATCTCGATCCCCACCGGCGCGAAGATCTTCAACTGGCTGTTCACCATGTACCGCGGTCGCATCCGCTTCGAGGTGCCGATGCTGTGGACGGTGGGCTTCATGGTCACCTTCGTGGTGGGCGGCATGACCGGCGTGCTGCTGGCCGTCCCGCCGGCCGACTTCGTGCTGCACAACAGCCTGTTCCTGATCGCCCACTTCCACAACGTGATCATCGGCGGCGTCGTGTTCGGCCTGTTCGCCGGCATGACCTTCTGGTTCCCGAAGGCGTTCGGCTTCAAGCTCAACGACTTCTGGGGGAAGATGTCGTTCTGGTTCTGGCTGGCCGGCTACTGGTTCGCCTTCACCCCGCTCTACGTGCTGGGCCTGATGGGCGTCACCCGCCGCATGAGCCACTTCACCGACCCGTCGCTGCAGATCTGGTTCCAGGTCGCCGCCTTCGGCGCGGTCCTGATCGCCATCGGCATCGCCTGCTTCCTGATCTGCATCTTCGTGAGTTTCCGCGACCGCGAGAAGCTGCGCGACGTGACCGGCGATCCGTGGGACGCCCGCAGCCTGGAATGGTCCACCTCCTCGCCGCCGCCGGAGTACAACTTCGCCTTCACCCCGGTGGTGCACGACAACGACGCGTGGTGGGACATGAAGCAGCGTGGCGCCAAGCGTCCCCTGTCCGGCTTCATCCCGATCCACATGCCGAAGAACACCGCGGCGGGCGTGGTCATCGCCGGCCTCAGCACCGCCTGCGCCTTCGGCCTGATCTGGCACATCTGGTGGCTGGCGGGAGCGGCCTTCGCCGCGACCGTGGTCGCCTCGATCGTGCATACCTTCAACTACAAGCGCGACTACCACATCCCGGCCGAAACCGTGGCCGAGACCGAAGCCGCCCGTACCGAACTGCTGAAGAACGCCAATGTCTGACGCCGCCCTCGCCTCCTCGCCGCTCGCCGGCGATCCCAACCGGTTCTACGACACCGGCGGCCACCACCACCCGCAGAACGGCACCCTGCTGGGGTTCTGGCTGTACCTCATGAGCGACCTGCTCATCTTCGCCTGCCTGTTCGCGGTCTACGGCGTGCTCGGCCGCAGTTACGCGGCCGGCCCGACCGGCGCGGACCTGTTCGACCTGCCGCTGGTGGCGGTCAACACCGCGATGCTGCTGCTGTCGTCGATCACCTACGGCTTCGCGATGCTGTCCATGCAGCGTCGCAACACCGCCGGCGTGCTCGGCTGGCTGGCGGTGACCGGCCTGTTCGGCCTGGCCTTCCTGGGCCTGGAGCTGTACGAGTTCTCGCACCTGATCCATGAGGGTGCCGGTCCGCAGCGCAGCGCGTTCCTGTCCTCGTTCTTCGCCCTGGTCGGCACCCACGGCCTGCACGTGGCCTTCGGCATCGTCTGGCTGGTGGTGCTGATGGTCCAGGTGCAGCGCCATGGCCTGCACGAGGCCAACCGCCGCCGCCTGATGTGCCTGTCGCTGTTCTGGCACTTCCTGGACGTCGTCTGGATCGGCGTCTTCACCTTCGTCTACCTGATGGGAGTGCTGCCATGAGCCAGCCCCACGACACCCACGCCATGGCCCACGGCCATTCCCACGACGAGCACGGCGGCGAGCACCACGCCCACGACGAAGGCGCGCACGGCAGCATGCGCGACTACGTCATCGGTTTCGTCCTGTCGGTGATCCTGACCGCCATCCCGTTCTGGCTGGTAATGGGCAACGTGATCCAGGACCAGGGCACCACCGCGCTGGTGATCCTCGGCTTCGCCGTGGTCCAGATCGTCGTGCAGATGGTCTACTTCCTGCACATGAACGCGCGTTCGGAAGGCGGCTGGAACATGCTCGCGCTGATGTTCACCGTGGTCCTGGTGGTCATCGTCCTGGCCGGTTCGCTGTGGGTCATGCACCACATGAACGCGAACATGATGCCGCACATCTCCACCCACGACGCGCGGGTCATGCCCTGACGCCGGCTTCGTGCCGCGGCTGTTACGCTGGCCCCATGGACATCCGCTCCAAGGTCCACCGCCATGAACAGCCAGCCTGAGGCCGCCCCACGGCGGCCGCACGGCTCGATCGCCACCGCCATCCTGGCGGTGGCTTTCGTTTCCGGGTTCCTGCTTTTCCTCTCCCTCGGCGCCTGGCAGGTCCAGCGCTTGGGCTGGAAGCACGACCTGGTCGCGCGCGTGGATGCGCGCGTCCACGCCGATCCCGTCCCTGCGCCGGATGCATCCGCCTGGCAGGCCTCCGCGCCGCTGGACCACGAGTACCGACGCGTAACCGTTCGCGGCCGCTGGCTGGCCGGACTGGACACCCGCACCCAGGCCCTCAGCGAGGCAGGCGCCGGCTACTGGCTGCTGCGCCCGCTGCGTCGCGAGGACGGCAGCGTGGTGCTGGTCAACCTCGGCTTCATCCCGGAAGGCTGGGATGTGCAGGCACCCGACGTCGACGCTGCCGCCGAGGTCACCGGCCTGCTGCGCCTGACCGAGCCCACCGGCGGCTTCCTGCGCCGCAACGCGCCGGCGCAGGAGCGCTGGTACTCGCGCGACGTCGCGGCCATCGCCGCCCACCGCGACCTGGCCAATGCCCTGCCCTACTTCATCGATGCCGATGCGGATTCCGCCGTCCAGGCCGGCACGCCGTGGCCGCGCGGTGGCCTGACGGTGGTACGGTTCCGCGACAACCACCTGGGCTATGCGCTGACCTGGTTCGCGCTCGCCCTGCTGGTGGCCTTCGGCGGCTGGCGCTTCGCGCTGGAGGAACGGCGCATCCGCCGCCGCTGGCGAAGCATGGAGTCGATGGATGGATCCCCGCAGTCCCGTGGCGGCGACGCCCGCCAGTCCTGACCTGTCCGAACCGGCGCACGACGAGCGCGCCCACGGCGCCGGGCTGCGCAACATGCAGCAGCTCATCGAGCTGCGCTGGTACGCCATCGTCGGGCAGATGGCGACGATCGGCTTCGTCCACTTCGCCCTGGGCATCGAGCTGCCGCTGGTCAACATGCTCGGCATCGCCGGCTGCCTGGCCGCCTTCAACCTCGCCAGCCTGGTGTTCTGGCGGCCACGCCAGGAGATCGGCGACCTCGCCCTGCTCGCCGGCCTGCTGGTGGACGTGGGCGCGTTGAGTGCACAGCTCTACCTCAGCGGCGGCATCAGCAATCCCTTCGTGTTCCTGTACCTGCTGCAGGTAGCACTGGGCGCGGTGCTGCTGCCGGCCTGGGCCAGCTGGGTGGTGGTCGCCGCGACCTGCGCCGGCGTGCTGGGCATGATCATGTTTCCCGGCCCGGTGACCATCCAGGCCAACCCGGCGCGCGGCATCGCGGATCCCTACGTGCAGGGCCTGCTGGCCTGCTTCCTGCTCACCGCCAGCCTGGCGGCGCTGTTCATCGGCCGCATCGCGCGCATCCTGCGCGACCGCGATGCGCGCCTGGCCGCGCTGCGGCAGCAGGCGGTCGAGGAGGAGCACATCGTGCGCATGGGCCTGCTGGCCTCCGGCGCCGCGCACGAGCTGGGCACGCCACTTGCCACGCTGTCGGTGTTGCTGGGCGACTGGCGGCGGATGGCGCCGTTCACCGAGCACCCGGACCTGCAGCAGGACCTGGACGAGATGCAGGCCCAGCTCGGCCGCTGCAAGTCCATCGTCACCGGCATCCTGCTGTCGGCCGGCGACGCGCGCGGCGAGGCCCCCGAGCCCACCACCCTGGCCACCTTCCTCGATGGCCTGGTGAGCGAGTGGAACGCCACCCGTCCGGTGCGCACTCTCGACTACCGGCGCCACCTGGATACCGACGTCCCGATCATTTCCGACTCCGGGCTCAAGCAGATGATCGGCAACATCCTCGACAACGCGCTCGAGGCCTCGCCGGAATGGGTAGGCATGGAAGTCACGCTGGAAGGCGACGACGGCCAGCTGCTGGTGCTCGCCGTCAGCGACGAAGGCCCGGGCTTCAGCGAGCAGACTTTGGCCAACTTCGGCAAGCCGTACAATTCGACCAAGGGCCGCCCGGGCGGTGGCCTTGGACTGTTCCTCTCGCTCAACGTGGCACGCAGCCTCGGCGGGCGCCTCAGTGCCGCCAACCGCAGCCCGCGCGGCGCGAAGGTGGTGCTGGAACTGCCGCTTTCGGCCCTGGCCCCGCCACAGCCCGAGCCACCCGATCCGGATGCCGATGACGATGAATGATTCCGTTGCGCAGCCGCGCAGGCTGCTGGTCGTCGAGGACGACGAAGCCTTCGCCCGCACCCTGGTGCGCTCGTTCGAGCGCCGCGGTTACCAGGTCAGGCATGTTCCCGGCCAGGCGGAACTGGAAGCGGTACTAGCCGACTTCGAGCCGGGCTACGCGGTGGTCGACCTGAAGCTGGCCGGCGGCAGCTCCGGCCTGGCCTGCGTGCAGGCCCTGCACGCGCACGACCCGGAAATGTTGATCGTGGTCCTCACCGGCTACGCCAGCATCGCCACCGCGGTGGAGGCCATCAAGCTCGGTGCCTGCCACTACCTGGCCAAGCCCTCCAACACCGACGACATCGAGGCCGCCTTCGGCAAGGCCGAAGGCAACGCCGAGGTCGGCCTGGGCGAGCGCCCGACCTCGATCAAGACCCTGGAATGGGAGCGGATCCACGAGGTCCTCGCGGAAACCGGCTTCAACGTCTCCGAAACCGCCCGCCGCCTGGGCATGCACCGCCGCACCCTGGCCCGCAAGCTGGGCAAGCAGCAGGTCAAGTAAACCCCGACGCGCCGGGGGGATGCGGGATTCGGGACTGGTGATTGGTGATTCGGGCGTGGCGCATCGGCACCCCACGAATCACGCGGCAGCGCGTAGCTCGGATAAGGCTGTTTCCGAAGCCTATGCCGGATGGACTTCGTGTTCGACCGCACTGCCGAGGGGCGTGTGCTCAAGGCGTTGACCATCATCGACGATGCCACGCACGAGGCGGTGGCGATCGAGGTGGAGCGGGCCATCTCCGGCCACGGCGTGGCCCGGGTGCTGGATCGGCTGGCGCTGACCCGCGGCCTGCCGCAGATGATCCGAACCGACAACGGCAAGGAGTTCTGCGGCAAGACGATGGTGGCGTGGGCCCACGAGCGCGGTGTGCAGTTGCGCCTGATCCAGCCAGGCAAGCCGAACCAGAACGCCTACATCGAGAGCTTCAACGGCCGCCTACGGGACGAATGCCTCAACGAGCACTGGTTCCCGACGCTGCTGCACGCCCGCACCGAGATCGAAACCTGGCGCCGCGGCATGAGCGTGCCAGAGGCCAAGCGGCTCAAGGAGCTGGAGTCCGAGAACACGCGGTTGAAGAAGCTGCTGGCCGAGCAGCTGTTCGAGAACGACGTCATCAAGGACGCCCTGCGAAAAAAGTGGTGACCGCACCGGCGCGCAGGACGCTGGTGCGGCATCTGGTGGATCGGGGGCTGAGTGAGCGACGGGCGCTGGCGATGGTGCGGATGAGCGCCAGCGCGCTGCGCTACGTCCCGCGCCCGGATGGCAACGTCGAGCTGCGTGAGCGGATCCTGGCGCTGGCGCAGCGACACAAGCGCTATGGCGTCGGGATGATCTATCTGAAGCTGCGGCAGGAGCAGTGGCCGGTGAACTACAAGCGGGTGGAACGGCTGTATCAGGAGGCCAGGTTGCAGGTGCGCCGGCGCAAGCGGAAGAAGGTGTTGCTGGGCGAGCGCCAACCGTTGCTGCGGCCGGAAGCCGCCAACCAGGTCTGGTCGATGGACTTCGTGTTCGACCGCACCGCCGAGGGGCGTGTGCTCAAGGCGTTGACCATCGTCGACGATGCCACGCACGAGGCGGTGGCGATCGAGGTGGAGCGGGCCATCTCCGGCCACGGCGTGGCCCGGGTGCTGGATCGGCTGGCGCTGACCCGCGGCCTGCCGCAGGTGATCCGTACCGACAACGGCAAGGAGTTCTGCGGCAAGACGATGGTGGCGTGGGCCCACGAGCGCGGTGTGCAGTTGCGCCTGATCCAGCCAGGCAAGCCGAACCAGAACGCCTACATCGAGAGCTTCAACGGCCGCCTACGGGACGAATGCCTCAACGAGCACTGGTTCCCGACGCTGCTGCACGCCCGCACCGAGATCGAAACCTGGCGCCGGGAGTACAACGAGGAACGACCGAAGAAGACCTTGGGCGGTCTGACGCCGGCCGCTTATGCCGAACAGTTGGCGGCCAAAGCCGCTACGATGAAACCCGGACTCTAAAGAGCCCCGCTACTGAAAGCGGGGGGACGTCGCAGGCCCGCCAGCCGGCCACTCCCGCCGCGCAGTAAACCTGCAAGAACGCACACACAAACAAAAGGCCGGTCGCGCAAGCGACCGGCCTTTTTTGTCTCATCTGTCCTCGGCCCTGATATGCGCCACTGTGCCAAGACGTCCGAACCGGGCAAGCATCCAGCGGACCATCTGGGCGGAGCCCATCACCTGCCAAGCGCAGCGCACCCAGGTGGATGCATGCCCGGTCCGCGCCCCACACCGGATTCTGCCCGGGCCCCTATCCGGCTTACGCATCGCCGGCGACTTTTCCGGCAATGCCGGTCGCACGCACCCTACGAGTTACGAATTACGAATTACGAATTCCCAATCACCAATCACGAATCCCCAATCCCAACGCAAAACGGCGACCCTGCGGGGTCGCCGTTTGCGTGCAAAGCTTGGTAGCGGGGGCAGGATTTGAACCTGCGACCTTCGGGTTATGAGCCCGACGAGCTGCCAGACTGCTCCACCCCGCACCGGGGTAACTGGCGGCCGGCCAGGTTTGGCCTGGTAACCGGCGTTGGACACGGGGGTGTCCGGGAAAAGAAGAAGCCCCCAGCGCTTGCTGGGGGCTTCCGGGATAAAACCCTGGCGATGACCTACTCTCGCATGGGAGACCCACACTACCATCGGCGCTGTTGCGTTTCACTTCCGAGTTCGGGATGGGATCGGGTGGTTCCACAACGCTAATTTCACCAGGGAGACGGTTGGAGCGTGCTGGTGTCCCGTGAACGGGTACCGCACCGTCTCGCATAAGTACTTGTGATGTAGTGAGCGGCGGATGGCTATCGACGTTGTCGTCGAGTCCAAGGCCACTTGAGGTTATATGGTCAAGCCGCACGGATCATTAGTATCAGTTAGCTCAACGCATTGCTGCGCTTACACACCTGACCTATCAACCACCTGGTCTTGATGGTTCCTTTAGGGGACTTGTGTCCCGGGAGATCTCATCTTGAGGCGCGCTTCCCGCTTAGATGCTTTCAGCGGTTATCGCTTCCGAACATAGCTACCCGGCAATGCCACTGGCGTGACAACCGGAACACCAGAGGTTCGTCCACTCCGGTCCTCTCGTACTAGGAGCAGCCCCTCTCAAATCTCCAACGCCCATGGCAGATAGGGACCGAACTGTCTCACGACGTTCTGAACCCAGCTCGCGTACCACTTTAAATGGCGAACAGCCATACCCTTGGGACCGACTACAGCCCCAGGATGTGATGAGCCGACATCGAGGTGCCAAACACCGCCGTCGATATGAACTCTTGGGCGGTATCAGCCTGTTATCCCCGGAGTACCTTTTATCCGTTGAGCGATGGCCCTTCCATACAGAACCACCGGATCACTAAGTCCTACTTTCGTACCTGCTTGATCCGTCGATCTTGCAGTCAAGCACGCTTATGCCTTTGCACACAGTGCGCGATGTCCGACCGCGCTGAGCGTACCTTCGAGCTCCTCCGTTACTCTTTAGGAGGAGACCGCCCCAGTCAAACTACCCACCATACACGGTCCCCGACCCGGATTACGGGCCCAGGTTAGAACGTCAAGCACGTCAGGGTGGTATTTCAAGGATGGCTCCATGCCAGCTGGCGCCGGCACTTCATAGCCTCCCACCTATCCTACACAGACGAACTCAACGTTCAGTGTAAAGCTATAGTAAAGGTTCACGGGGTCTTTCCGTCTTGCCACGGGAACGCTGCATCTTCACAGCGATTTCAATTTCACTGAGTCTCGGGTGGAGACAGCGCCGCTGTCGTTACGCCATTCGTGCAGGTCGGAACTTACCCGACAAGGAATTTCGCTACCTTAGGACCGTTATAGTTACGGCCGCCGTTTACCGGGGCTTCGATCAAGAGCTTCGCCTTGCGGCTGACCCCATCAATTAACCTTCCGGCACCGGGCAGGCGTCACACCCTATACGTCCACTTTCGTGTTTGCAGAGTGCTGTGTTTTTGATAAACAGTCGCAGCGGCCTGGTTACTGCGGCCCTCTTCAGCTATAGCCCGCATGGGCCACCAAAAAGGGCGCACCTTCTCCCGAAGTTACGGTGCCATGTTGCCTAGTTCCTTCACCCGAGTTCTCTCAAGCGCCTGAGAATTCTCATCCTACCCACCTGTGTCGGTTTACGGTACGGTCTGCGTGAGCTGAAGCTTAGGGGCTTTTCCTGGAAGCGTGGTATCAGTCACTTCGCCCTAAAGGGCTCGTCTCGGTGCTCGGTGTTGACCTCCCGGATTTGCCAAAGAGATCCACCTACCGCCTTTCCCCGGGACAACCAACGCCCGGTAGACCTAACCTTCTCCGTCCCCCCATCGCACTCACGCGAGGTGCTGGAATATTAACCAGCTTCCCATCGACTACGGCTTTCGCCCTCGCCTTAGGGGCCGACTCACCCTGCGCCGATTAACGTTGCGCAAGGAAACCTTGGGCTTTCGGCGTGCGGGCTTTTCACCCGCATTATCGTTACTCATGTCAGCATTCGCACTTCCGATACCTCCAGCGGACTTCTCAATCCACCTTCGCAGGCTTACGGAACGCTCCTCTACCGCGCATCACGAAGTGATGCACCCCAAGCTTCGGTTTACCGCTTAGCCCCGTTAAATCTTCCGCGCAGACCGACTCGACCAGTGAGCTATTACGCTTTCTTTAAAGGGTGGCTGCTTCTAAGCCAACCTCCTGGCTGTCTGTGCCTTTCCACATCGTTTCCCACTTAGCGGTAATTTGGGACCTTAGCTGTGGGTCTGGGTTGTTTCCCTTTTCACGACGGACGTTAGCACCCGCCGTGTGTCTCCCATACAGTCCGTCTCGGTATTCGGAGTTTGCAATGGTTTGGTAAGTCGCGATGACCCCCTAGCCATAACAGTGCTCTACCCCCGAGAGGATACATATGAGGCGCTACCTAAATAGCTTTCGAGGAGAACCAGCTATCTCCGGGTTCGATTAGCTTTTCACTCCTAATCACACCTCATCCCCTACCTTTGCAACGGGAGTGGGTTCGGGCCTCCAGTGCGTGTTACCGCACCTTCACCCTGGGCATGACTAGATCACCCGGTTTCGGGTCTACAGCCCGCGACTATGCGCCCTATTCAGACTCGGTTTCCCTTCGCCTCCCCTATACGGTTAAGCTTGCCACGAACTGTAAGTCGCTGACCCATTATACAAAAGGTACGCAGTCACCCTTGCGGGCTCCTACTGCTTGTACGCACACGGTTTCAGGGTCTATTTCACTCCCCTCTCCGGGGTTCTTTTCGCCTTTCCCTCACGGTACTGGTTCACTATCGGTCGGTCAGGAGTATTTAGCCTTGGAGGATGGTCCCCCCATGTTCAGACAGGGTTTCACGTGCCCCGCCCTACTCGTCTTCACTGGAGTGGCCCTTTCGAATACAGGGCTATCACCTTCTATGGCCAACCTTTCCAGGTTGTTTTCCTAGAACCATCCCAGCTTAAGGGCTAGTCCCCGTTCGCTCGTCGCTACTTAGGGAATCTCAGTTGATTTCTTTTCCTCCGGTTACTTAGATATTTCAGTTCACCGGGTTCGCTTCCAGCAGCTATGTATTCACTGCAGGATACTGCCGAAGCAGTGGGTTTCCCCATTCGGACATCGCGGGATCAAAGCTTATTGCCAGCTCCCCCGCGCTTTTCGCAGGCTGTCACGTCCTTCATCGCCTCTGACCGCCAAGGCATCCACCGTGTGCGCTTATTCGCTTGACCATATAACCCCAAGTCGCCTCGGGGTCGCCTGTGCCCGGGGGTACAAATCCCGGACGCGAATTGCAACGACTCAATTTTCAGGGACTTTCGTCCCCGCCTTAGCCTCAACGACACGTCGAGATAGTCATCTCAAACGCTCGCTACATCACAAGTTTTAAAAGAACACGTACCAGGCCTCAACGCCCGATGCGTATATCAAGATGTGCGCTCTAACATCCAGAGTGGTGGGTCTGGGAGGACTCGAACCACCGACCTCACCCTTATCAGGGGTGCGCTCTAACCACCTGAGCTACAGACCCAAAGATCGATTACTCATTTGGTGGAGCCTGTCGGGATCGAACCGACGACCCCCTGCTTGCAAAGCAGGTGCTCTCCCAGCTGAGCTAAGGCCCCTTGAAGGGACTCGCCTAGCCGCCCGATGGCTGACCAGGAACTCTGAATGCAGGAAACTTGTGAGGACGCCCGACAGGACGATGCTGTCTTGCTCAAAAGGAGGTGATCCAGCCGCACCTTCCGATACGGCTACCTTGTTACGACTTCACCCCAGTCATCGGCCACACCGTGGCAAGCGCCCTCCCGAAGGTTAAGCTACCTGCTTCTGGTGCAACAAACTCCCATGGTGTGACGGGCGGTGTGTACAAGGCCCGGGAACGTATTCACCGCAGCAATGCTGATCTGCGATTACTAGCGATTCCGACTTCACGGAGTCGAGTTGCAGACTCCGATCCGGACTGAGATAGGGTTTCTGGGATTGGCTCACCCTCGCGGGATTGCAGCCCTCTGTCCCCACCATTGTAGTACGTGTGTAGCCCTGGTCGTAAGGGCCATGATGACTTGACGTCATCCCCACCTTCCTCCGGTTTGTCACCGGCGGTCTCCTTAGAGTTCCCACCATTACGTGCTGGCAACTAAGGACAAGGGTTGCGCTCGTTGCGGGACTTAACCCAACATCTCACGACACGAGCTGACGACAGCCATGCAGCACCTGTCTCACGGTTCCCGAAGGCACCAATCCATCTCTGGAAAGTTCCGTGGATGTCAAGACCAGGTAAGGTTCTTCGCGTTGCATCGAATTAAACCACATACTCCACCGCTTGTGCGGGCCCCCGTCAATTCCTTTGAGTTTCAGTCTTGCGACCGTACTCCCCAGGCGGCGAACTTAACGCGTTAGCTTCGATACTGGGTTCCAAGTTGAACCCAACATCCAGTTCGCATCGTTTAGGGCGTGGACTACCAGGGTATCTAATCCTGTTTGCTCCCCACGCTTTCGTGCCTCAGTGTCAGTGTTGGCCCAGGTGGCCGCCTTCGCCACGGATGTTCCTCCCGATCTCTACGCATTTCACTGCTACACCGGGAATTCCGCCACCCTCTACCACACTCTAGTGATCCAGTATCCACTGCAATTCCCAGGTTGAGCCCAGGGCTTTCACAACAGACTTAAACCACCACCTACGCACGCTTTACGCCCAGTAATTCCGAGTAACGCTTGCACCTTCGTATTACCGCGGCTGCTGGCACGAAGTTAGCCGGTGCTTATTCTTTGGGTACCGTCATCCCTGCCGGGTATTAGCCAACAGGATTTCTTTCCCAACAAAAGAGCTTTACAACCCGAGGGCCTTCTTCACTCACGCGGTATGGCTGGATCAGGCTTGCGCCCATTGTCCAATATTCCCCACTGCTGCCTCCCGTAGGAGTCTGGACCGTGTCTCAGTTCCAGTGTGGCTGATCATCCTCTCAGACCAGCTACGGATCGTCGCCTTGGTGGGCCTTTACCCCGCCAACTAGCTAATCCGACATCGGCTCATTCTATCGCGTGAGGCCTTGCGGTCCCCCACTTTCACCCGTAGGTCGTATGCGGTATTAGCGTAAGTTTCCCTACGTTATCCCCCACGACAGAGTAGATTCCGATGTATTCCTCACCCGTCCGCCACTCGCCACCCAGAGAGCAAGCTCTCCTGTGCTGCCGTTCGACTTGCATGTGTTAGGCCTACCGCCAGCGTTCACTCTGAGCCAGGATCAAACTCTTCACTTAAAACTGCAATGCCCTAAGGCATAAAGCTTTTAGCTGCAGAAGTCCTACCCAGCTACGAATCGCTTGCTTAAAGCAATTGACTTGTTGCTGTTAAAACGTCTGCAAGATGGACAGTCATCCTTCCTGCAGGCGTCCGCACAAATTTCCTGCGCACATTCTCAAAGAGCCTCGGAGTCGGCCTCAGCGCCTTCCTCCGTGTCCCGACGTTTCCGTCGAGGTGAGCCGCTCATTCTGGCAGCTCGTTTTCGTTTCGTCAACCCCTCGTGAGGAGGAAGTTTTCGAACCGCCTCGCTTCGTGGCCAAGGCCGCTTCAGCGAGGTGAGCCGCACATTCTGGCAGCTCGTTTCGGCTTCGTCAACACCTCGTTAAGAGGAAGTTTTCGAACCCCTCACCGGAGCGCCGAAGCGTTCCTGGTGAGCGAGCCGCCCAGTATAGGCGACTTCCGTAAAACCGCAAGTACTTCGTGAAGAAGCGACTCCGTTTCCGGACCCCTCGAACAACTCGGTGAGTCGTCGGGAGGGCGCGCATTGTGCGCCGGTCGGAAATTTTTGGGAAGGGGTTTCGCGAAAAATTTTTCGCGTCGCAGCACTACTCGTCCGCAGACGTAGATGTAGCAGTCTCTCCAGCGATTTCACACGTGGCGGGCCGCTGGTGAAAGCACCGGCCGAGCCCGGAAACGCGCTCCGTGCTTCCGCTGCCGGGTAGCAGCCTTCTACGCCTTAAATACGCCCGCGGCCGGAACAGTGCGGAAGCAGCCAGCCGCGTCACGCCCTTCCGGAGCAGCACACCTATGCGCACACGGACGCCTGGCCACTCGATGCAATCACCAAAGCCACGCTGGCCCTGCATCGCTGTGGCTGTGGCTGGCGGCCTCAACAGGCTTTATCCAACGGAGTGAGCCTCCAGTCCGGAGGGTCCCGGCTTCCTGCGTGTTGCACGAGGCGTGGCAGTGCCAGCGCCCTGGCAGCCGAAGGAAGGGGAAGCCAGAGGTCCGCGGTACGTCACCCCGGATACCGGCCCGCGTAAGCACGCCCTCCTCCCAGATGAAGTAGGCGATGTTGCCCCGTACCGCGTGGCGAGAGGACGAGGGTGGATTGAGAGCCGACCCTGTCCTGGCAGATGCGCGCGCGAGCGTGGACTGCTTCGTCGAACTGGGACGCGGCGCCTACCGCGAGGTGGCCGAGGGCTACCGCGGGTGCTGGGCGGGCTGCGTGGCGAACCGCGCCTGCTACAGGCCTGGCCGGCGATGCCCTACCCCACTTGCATGACGGCCAGCACACGAACGCGCCGGCATAACGAAAAAGCCCGGCCATTGGCCGGGCTTCCCGTGTTGCTGCTGACCGGAGCGGTCAGGCGCGGCGCGCCATCATCAGCTTCTTGATCTCCGCGATCGCCAGGGCCGGGTTCAGGCCCTTCGGGCAGGTGCGCGCGCAGTTCATGATGGTGTGGCAGCGGTACAGCTTGAAGGGATCCTCGAGGTCGTCCAGGCGGGCGCCGGTGTCCTCGTCGCGCGAGTCGATGATCCAGCGGTAGGCCTGCAGCAGGATCGCCGGGCCCAGGTAACGCTCGCCGTTCCACCAGTAGCTCGGGCAGCTGGTCGAGCAGCAGGCGCACAGGATGCACTCGTACAGGCCGTCCAGCTTCTTGCGGTCCTCGGGGGACTGCAGGCGCTCGCGGTCCGGCGGAGCCGGGGTCTGGGTGCGGATCCACGGCTTGATCGAGGCGTACTGCGCGTAGAAGTGGGTCAGGTCCGGGACCAGGTCCTTGACCACGCTCATGTGCGGCAGCGGGTAGATCGGCACCTCGGCCTTCTGGCAGTCCGCGATGGCGCGGGTGCAGGCCAGGGTGTTCGTGCCGTCGATGTTCATCGCGCACGAACCGCAGATGCCCTCGCGGCAGGAGCGCCGGAAGGTCAGGGTCGGGTCAACCTCGTTCTTGATCTTGATCAGCGCGTCCAGGACCATCGGGCCGCACTTGTCGAGGTCGAGCTCGTAGGTGTCGGTGCGCGGGTTGGCGCCGTCGTCAGGGCTCCAGCGGTATACCTTGAAGGTGCGCACGTTCTTCGCGCCGGCCGGCGCGGGGAAGTGCTTGCCCTTGGTGATGCGGGAATTCTTGGGGAGTGCGAACTCTGCCATTTTGTCTTTCTCTCGCCCTGGCTCAGTACACGCGTGGCTTGGGCGGCACCACATCCACATCCTTGCTCAGGGTGTACATGTGCACCGGACGGTAGTCGAAGCTGGTCTTGCCGGTTTCCGCGTCCACGGTCACCAGGGTGTGCTTCTGCCAGTTGGCGTCGTCGCGATCCGGGTAGTCCTCGTGCGCGTGGGCGCCGCGGCTTTCCTTGCGCTGCTCGGCCGAGTTGATGGTGGCGACGGCGTTGAGCAGCAGGTTATGCAGCTCGTAGGTCTCGATCAGGTCGGAGTTCCAGACCAGCGAGCGGTCGGAGACCTTCACGTCCTGGAAGCTGTCGAAGATCTGCGACATCTTCTCGCAGCCTTCCTGCAGGGTCTTGCTGGTGCGGAACACCGCGGCGTCGGCCTGCATGGTGCGCTGCATCCGGTCGCGGATGACCGCGGTCGGGGTGTCGCCGTTGGCGTTGCGCAGCTTGTCCAGCTGCGACAGGGCCTTGTCGCAGGCATCGGAGGCCAGCGGCTTGTGCGGGGCGTTCTTCTTGATGGTCTCGGCGCAGCGGTTGGCCACAGCGCGACCGAACACGACCAAGTCCAGCAACGAGTTGGAACCCAGGCGGTTGGCGCCGTGCACCGACACGCAGGCGGCCTCGCCGATCGCGTACAGGCCCGGGACCACCGCATCGGGGTTGTCGCCGACCTTGCGCACGACTTCGCCGTGGTAGTTGGTCGGGATGCCGCCCATATTGTAGTGGACGGTCGGGATCACCGGGATCGGCTGCTTGTGCACGTCGACGCCGGCGAAGATGCGGGCGCTCTCGGCGATGCCCGGCAGCTTCTCGTCGATCACGCCCGGGCCCAGGTGGGTCAGGTCGAGCAGGATGTGGTCCTTGTGCTCGCCGACGCCGCGGCCTTCGCGGATCTCGATGGTCATCGAACGGCTGACCACGTCGCGCGAGGCCAGGTCCTTGTAGTGCGGGGCGTAGCGCTCCATGAAGCGCTCGCCGTTGGAGTTGCGCAGGATGCCGCCTTCGCCGCGGACGCCCTCGGTGATCAGGCAGCCGGCGCCGTAGATGCCGGTCGGGTGGAACTGCACGAACTCCATGTCCTGCAGCGGCAGGCCGGCACGGGCCACGAGGCCGCCGCCGTCGCCGGTGCAGGTGTGCGCGGAGGTCGCGCTGAAGTAGGCGCGGCCGTAGCCGCCGGTGGCCAGCACCACGCCGTGGGCGCGGAACAGGTGCAGGGTGCCCTCGGCCATGTCCAGCGCCAGCACGCCGCGGCACACGCCCTCCTCGTCCATGATCAGGTCGAGCGCGAAGTACTCGATCATGAAGCGGGCGTTGTGCGCCAGCGACTGCTGGTACAGGGTGTGCAGGATGGCGTGGCCGGTGCGGTCGGCGGCCGCGCAGGTGCGCTGCGCCGACGGGCCTTCGCCGTAGCGGGTGGTCATGCCGCCGAACGGGCGCTGGTAGATCTTGCCGTCCTCGGTGCGGGAGAACGGCACGCCGTAGTGCTCCAGCTCGATGATGGCCGGGATGGCCTCGCGGCACATGTACTCGATGGCGTCCTGGTCGCCCAGCCAGTCCGACCCCTTGATGGTGTCGTAGAAGTGGTAGCGCCAGTCGTCCTCGCCCATGTTGGCCAGCGCGGCGGAGATGCCGCCCTGCGCCGCCACGGTGTGGGAACGGGTCGGGAAGACCTTGGTCAGGCACACCGTCTGCAGGCCCTTCTGGGCCAGGCCGAAGGTGGCGCGCAGGCCGGCGCCACCGGCGCCGACGACGACCATGTCGTACTTGTGTTCGGTGATCTTGTAGGCGGACATCGAGTCTGTTTCCTTTGCGCGCTCAGCCGGCCAGCGCGATGCGGGCGACGGCGAAGATGCTGACGATCGCGCCAAGCACCGCGATGAACTTCACGCTGACCTGGAGCGCCAGGGCGACCAGCGAGTTGTGGACGTAGTCCTCGAGGACCACTTGCAGGCCCAGCTGGGCGTGCCAGAACATGGCGACCAGGAAGCCGACCAGCAGCACGGCGTTCCACGGCTTGGACACGGCGTCGGTGGCGGCCATGTAGTCGCTGCCGACCAGGCCGAGGACGAAGTAGACGAACCACAGCGACAGGAAGACCAGCGCGGTGGCGGTCAGGCGCTGGTGGACGAAGTGGTCGGTGCCGGTCTTGGCGGTGCCAAGGCCGCGCACGTTCTTCAGGGGGGTACGGTAACGGCTCACGCGGCACCTCCGTTCAGCGCAAGGGCCCACACGATCGCGGTGATCACCAGGCTGCCGGCGATGGACAGCCAGCTGTTGCGGACGAAATCCGGGATGGCGTAGCCGTGGGCGAAGTCCTGAGCGACGTGGCGGATGCCGTTGCACAGGTGGTAGGCAAAGGCCCAGGTCCAGCCGAGCAGGAAGACCTTGCCGTACCAGGCGCCGGCGTGGCCGGTGAAGCAGGCCCAGCTCTCGGGGCCGACCATCAATGCCAGCAGGCCGCCGGCGAGGACCAGGGCACCGCCGGCGAGCACGATGCCCGTGGCGCGGTGCAGGATCGAGGTCACCATCTGGACCTGCCAGCGGTACACCTGCAGGTGGGGTGACAGGGGGCGTTCGCGGCTGCTCATTCGCTGGCTCTTAGTCTCGGCTGTGCGGGCGTGTGCCCACGTGGCTCAGGGACGCTGCAATCGACTCAGAAATCGATGCAGCGTCCGTTCTTTTCCCAGTCCCCGTAGCGGGTCGGCTCCGGACCCTCGCGCCCGCCGATCTCGCGCGGCGTCGGCTTGCCGGCGTCCTGCTCCAGCGATGGCACGCCTTCCGGCGCGTCCTCGTGCTCTGGAACCTCGGGGGTTTGACCTATCATGGGAGTCCTTGCAATGCACAAAAGTTTAAGCCGGGGTTAACGTGACTGACAACCAGCCCCTTCCAAGCACCTTGAATCACGGGGAGTTTTTCGCCCTTCCCGGATGGACGGTGCTCGCGCTCGAGGGCCCCGACGCCGTCGAGTTCGCGCATGCCCAGTTCGCCAGCGACGTGAAGGCGCTCGAGATCGGCAGCTGGCAGTGGAGCACCTGGCTCAACCCGAAGGGCCGAGTCATAGCCCTGTTCGCACTGCTGCGCACCGGCGCGCAGAGCTTGAGGCTGGTGCTGCCGGATGCAAATGCGACGTTGGTCGGCGATACCCTGCGGAAGTTCGTGTTCCGTCGCAAGGTAACGCTCACACCACTGGCGGAACTGTCCATTGCCGGCGCGTTCGCATCGCTGGAGGCAGGTAACCGGGTCCTTGTCGGCACGGAAGATTCGGACGAGGGCTTGCGCCTTGCCATCAGCCCGGGACGCACGCTGCGCCTGGGCGGCGCGCCCGCGGTGGAATCCACCGCCGCTCTGGCGGCCTGGAACGTGGCCGACCTGCGCGCCGGCATCCCGCGCCTGGGCGAAGCCCAGGTCGAGCAGTGGACCCCGCAGCAGCTGGGCCTGGAGCGGCTGCAGGCCTACAGCGTCAGCAAGGGCTGCTACCCGGGCCAGGAAATCGTGGCCAGGACCCATTTCCTCGGGAAGGCCAAGCGCCAGCTGGCGCTGCTGCAGGTTGCCGACGCGGTCGCGCCCGGCAGCGAGGTGGTCCAGGACGAGCGCGCCATGGGTACCGTGGTCGCGGTCGCCGGCAAGGCGCCGCGCTGGGCGCTGGCAGTGCTGCCGCTGGAGCTGGCGGAGTCGCCATTGCTGGTCGATGGCCAGCCGGTGCGCATCGAGCCGCTGTCGGAAGTAGCCGCCGCCTGACCGCCAGGCGGGTCAGGGCTGCAGCCGCAGCCCGCTCCCGGCATCGAAGAAGTGCACGCGCGCGGGATCCGGGCGCAGGCGGATGAGGTCACCCGGCGCCGGCAGGTCGGTGGGCGGCAGCCGCGAGACCAGCGGCTGGCCGGCGAAATCGAGGTGCAGGTAGGCTTCGCTGCCGACCGCCTCGACCACCTCCACCCTCGCCTCCAGGCCGCCCTCGTCCACCGGCAGCAGGTGCTCGGGGCGGATGCCCAGCACCAGCTCCCGCTCCAGCCAGGGATCGGGCACCGATACGCCCGGCAGCGGCACCCGGCTGCCCTGCACGGTCTCCAGCTGCAGGCCGTCGCCGGCACGGAGCCGGCCGCGCAGCACGTTCATCGCCGGGCTGCCGAGGAAACCGGCCACGAACAGGTTGGCCGGGCGATCGTAGAGCGCCATCGGGGTGTCGATCTGCTGCACCCGGCCGCCTTCCAGCACCACGATGCGCTGGCCCAGGGTCATGGCCTCGACCTGGTCGTGGGTGACGTAGACCATGGTGGTGCCCAGCCGCTGGTGCAGGCGGGCGATCTCGGTACGGGTGCTGTGGCGCAACTTGGCGTCGAGGTTGGACAGCGGCTCGTCGAGCAGGAACACCTCCGGCTCGCGCACCAGCGCCCGGCCCAGGGCCACGCGCTGGCGCTGGCCGCCCGACAGTTCGGCCGGACGCTTGTCCAGCATGCCCTCCAGGCCCAGCATCCCGGCGGCCGAGGACACCCGCCGCTCGACCTCGCCGCGCGGGGCGCCGCGCAGCTTGAGCCCGAAGGCCAGGTTCTCGGCCACGGTCATGTGCGGATAGAGCGCGTAGCTCTGGAACACCATGGCGATGTCGCGGTCGCGCGGGGCGATGTCGTTCACCACCCGGCCGCCGATGCGCAGGGTGCCGGAGGTGATCTCCTCCAGCCCGGCGACCATACGCAACAGGGTCGACTTGCCACAGCCCGAAGGCCCGACCAGCACCACCAGCTCGCCGTCGCCGATCGTGAACGAGGCCTCGTGCACGGCGACCTGGCCGTTGCCATAGACCTTGCGCACCTGCTCCAGCTGGACGTCCGCCATCCGCGTCTCCGCATACGTATTCAACCCGGAGCGCACGCCGCGACTGCGGCCGCCGCCGATCCGGGTCGTCGATGATGTCACGCCCGGCGGTGCAAGCGGTGTAGCGGATCCGGCCGCGCCGGGACGTGCGAACCGCCTTCCAGGCCGTGAAACATACGCCGCAGCATTGCGCTGGTGGTTTCCCCGGACACCGTCCCGGCCACTGGACATTATCCATGCCGGCGGCCATATTTCGGAGGTTTCACGCATTACCTGCGGTTATCTGCCCACCTTTCCACCCGCCGCGCGGGTGCGATCCCCAAGAGAAGCCACCGAACCGATGCCCCACCCCACGGAAGCCCACCGGATGCATGACACCCTGCTGCTGTTCGGCGCCACCGGCGACCTGGCCCAGCGTTACCTGTTCCCCTCGCTGCTGCGCCTGATGGGCGACGGCCTGCTGCCGGAGGGCTTCCGCGTCCGTGCGCTGGCGCTGTCGCCGCACGACACGGATAAGTTCCGCGGCATCTTGCGCGAGCGCTTCGCCAGCCTGTCGCACTACACGCCGACCGCCGAGCAGGTCGAGGCCTTCCTGGAGCGGGTGGACTACCGCTCGGTCGACATGCGCACCCCGGCTTCGGTAGCCGACGCCGTGCGCGACCTGGCCGACCGCCCCTGCGTGAGCTACCTGTCGATCCCGCCGGGCCTGTACATGAGCACCTGCGAGGGCCTGGCCCTGGGCGGCGCCTTCGCCGCGCCGAGCCGGCTGATGCTGGAGAAGCCGATCGGCGCCGACCTGGCCTCGGCCCGCGAGATCAACGCGACCATCGGCCGCCTGATCGACGAGGACCGGATCTTCCGCATCGACCATTACCTGGGCAAGGCGGCGGTGCAGAACCTGCTGGCGCTGCGCTTCGGCAACGCCCTGCTGGAAGCGGTGTGGAACCGCAACTACATCGACTCGGTGCACATCCTGGTGTCCGAGAGCGAGGGCGTGGACGGCCGCAACTCCTATTACGCCCGCTCCGGCGCGCTGCGCGACATGGTCCAGAGCCACATCCTGCAGCTGCTGTGCCTGGTGGCGATGGAGCCGCCGGCCTCGCTGGAGGCCGACCGCATCCGCGACGAGAAGGTCAAGGTGCTGCGCGCCCTGCGCCCGTTCTGCGCCAAGGAGGCCCGCCGTCACAGCGTGCGCGGCCGCTACACCGCCGGGACGATCAATGGCGAGCCGGTCCAGGCCTATTCGCCGCCGGATGACAGCGATGTCGAAACCTTCGTCGGCGTCACCGCGCACATCGACAACTGGCGCTGGGCGGGGGTTCCGTTCCACCTGTGCACCGGCAAGCGCATGGCCGACCGCTCGACCGTGGTCACCGTGACCCTCAAGCCGGTCACCCACTGGTTGTTCGAGCGCCCGGACCGCAGCAACGCCGTGCCCAACCGCCTGACCTTCCGCCTGCAGCCGCAGGAGGACATCGAGCTGGGCCTGATGAGCAGCCTGGCCGGCCCGGAATGGGGCACCCTGGAACTGCAGCCGCTGGAGCTGGAGCTGTCCTCCGAGACCGGCCAGAACCGCCGCATCGCCTACGAGCGCCTGTTCCTGGACGCCTTCCACGGCAACCACGCCCTGTTCGTGCGCAACGACGAGGTCGAGGCCGCGTGGGCCTGGATCGACAGCGTGGTCGACGCCTGGCGCGAGGACAATTCGCCGCTGCAGCCCTACCCGGCAGGCAGCTGGGGCCCGGAGGACGCGACCGTGTTCCTGCCGGAACGTTTCGACGCCGTGGCGCGTCCGTCCCGCGACGGGCGGTGAGCATGTCCGACCTGTTCCTGATCGCCGACATCGGCGGCACCAACGCGCGCTTCGCGCTGGCCGACACCAGCGCGCAGACGCCGCTGCTCGAGGACAGCGTGCGCGAGTTCGCCGTCGCCGAGTTCCCGTCGCTGGCCGAGGCCGCGCGCCACTACCTCGACCAGGCCCAGGCCAGCGCCCGCTGCGGCGTGTTCGCCGTGGCCGGCCGCGTGGACGGCGACGAGGCGCGCATCACCAACCATCCGTGGGTGATCTCGCGTCCTCGCACCCGCGAGATGCTGGGCTTCGACCAGGTCTACCTGATCAACGACTTCGCCGCCCAGGCCATGGCCATCAGCCTGTACCGGGCCGAGGACGTGGTGCCGATCGGCGGCGTGCCCTGGACCCCGGCGCCCGCCGGCGAGCCGCGCACCTATGCCGTGCTCGGCCCGGGTACCGGCCTGGGCGTGGGCGGCCTGGTGGTGCGTGACGGCCGCTGCTATCCGCTGGAGACCGAGGGCGGCCACGTCAGCTTCCCGCCCGGCACGCCGGAGGAGATCCGCATCCTGGAGATCCTGTCGGCGCAGTTCGGCCGCGTCTCCAACGAGCGCCTGATCTGCGGCCCGGGCCTGGTGAACATCCACCGCGCCCTGTGCGAGATCGCCGGCCACGACCCCGGCCTGCTCGAGCCCAAGGACGTCACCGCCCGCGCCGCCGCCGGCGATCCGCTGTGCATGCGCGCGGTCGACGTGTTCTGCGCGGTGTTCGGCGCGATCTCCGGCGACCTGGTGCTGACCATCGGTGCCTGGGACGGCGTGTTCCTCACCGGCGGCCTGGTACCGAAGATGCTGGATTCGCTGCGCCACTCCGGCTTCCGCCAGCGCTTCGAGTACAAGGGCCGCTTCTCGCCGACCATGGCGCGGGTGCCCTCGCTCGCCGTGCTGCATCCGCAGGCCGGGCTGCTCGGCGCGGCCGCCTACGCGGTGGACCTGGTCCGCCGGGAGGCGTCGGCGTGATCGTCGATCCGCGCATCGAGTGGCTCGAGCATGCCAGCGTCGAGGCCTGGGGCGAGGCCATCGCGGCCGATCTCCAGGCCGCGATCGAAGCCAACCTGGCAGCCAGCGGCAGCGCCCGCGCCCTGCTCTCCGGCGGCACCACCCCGGCGCCGGCCTACAGCCGCCTGGCGCAGGCGCCGCTGGACTGGTCGAAGGTGAGCGTCGGCCTGGTCGACGACCGCTTCGTGCCCGCCGACCATCCGGCCAGCAACACCAAGCTGATCCGCGAGAGCCTGCTGGAACGCGCCGCGGGCCTGCATTTCGAGCCGCTGGTGCGTGAAGGCCTGTCGGCCGCCGCCTGCGTCGAGGCCGCCAACCGCGATTCGGCCGGTGGGCAGGATCCCTGCGTGGCGGTGCTGGGCATGGGCAACGACGGCCATACCGCCTCGCTGTTCCCCGGCTCGGTCGACCTCGACGCCGCGCTGGCCTCGCAGGACGACTACGCCGTGCTCGACGCCACCGGCTGCCCGGTCGCGGCCGAATGGACCACGCGCATCACCCTCACCCGCGCCGGCCTGGCCCGCTGCCGCCAGCACCTGCTGCTGCTGCGCGGCGAGGCCAAGCGCGAGGTGCTGGAGCGCGCCCTGGCCGGCGACGACGTGCGTGAAATGCCGATCCGCGCGGTGCTGGGCCTGAGCGCCAGCCCACTGCGCGTCCACTGGTGCGCTTGATGCGCGGTCCTCCGCCCGCACCTCTCTGATACCGGGGCGGCACGCCCCGCGTCGCCGTCCTGCTTCCGCAGCCCGTTCGCGCCCTTCAGCGGCGCCAGCTCCGCCCCACTGGAACGCCATGAGCCTGCATCCCAAGATCGAAGCCGTCACCGAGCGCATCCGCCAGCGCAGCGCCCCTTCGCGTGCCGCCTACCTGGCCGGCATCGACGAGGCGGTCCGCAACGGTCCCAACCGCACCCCGCTGAGCTGCGCCAACCTGGCGCACGTGTTCGCCGCCTGCGGCGAACACGACAAGGCCCGCCTGCGCGGCGGCGCCACGCCGAACCTGGGCATCATCACCGCCTACAACGACATGCTCTCGGCGCACCAGCCGTACGAGCACTACCCGGAGCGGATCCGCGCCCTGGCCCGCGAGCTGGGCGCCACCGCGCAGGTCGCCGGCGGCGTGCCGGCGATGTGCGACGGCGTCACCCAGGGCCGCGGCGGCATGGAGCTGTCGCTGTTCTCCCGCGACGTGATCGCCCAGGCCACCGCCATCGGCCTCAGCCACGACGCCTTCGACGCGGCCCTGTACCTGGGCATCTGCGACAAGATCGTGCCGGGCCTGCTGATCGGCGCGCTGGCCTTCGGCCACCTGCCGGCGCTGTTCGTGCCGGCCGGCCCGATGCCGCCCGGCATCCCCAACAAGAAGAAGGCCGAGGTTCGCGAGCGCTACGCCGCCGGCGAGGCCACCCGCGAGGAGCTGCTGGAGGTCGAGTCGCAGTCCTACCACTCGGCCGGCACCTGCACCTTCTACGGCACCGCCAATTCCAACCAGGTGCTGCTGGAGGCCATGGGCGTGCAGCTGCCGGGCAGCTCGTTCATCAACCCGGGCACCCCGCTGCGCAAGGCCCTGGACGACGAGGCCGTGCGCCGCGTGCTGCAGATGACCGCGCTGGGCGACGACTACCGGCCGCTGGGCCGGCTGATCGACGAGCGCGCCATCGTCAACGCGATCGTCGCGCTGATGGCCACCGGCGGCTCGACCAACCACACCATCCACTGGATCGCGGTGGCGCGCGCCGCCGGCGTCGTCCTGACCTGGGACGACATGGACCAGATCTCGCAGGTGGTGCCGCTGCTGGCCCGCGTGTACCCCAACGGCGAGGCCGACGTGAACCGCTTCCAGGCGGCCGGCGGCGTGCCCTTCGTGTTCCGCGAGCTGCTGGACGCGGGGCTGATGCACGACCTCACCACCGTGGTGCCGGAAGGCATGCGCGCCTTCACCCGCGAGCCGCGCCTGGAGGACGGGCAGCTGGCCTCGGTGCCGTCGGCCACGGTGTCGGCCGACGAGAGCGTGGTGCGCACCGTCGCCGCCCCGTTCGAGGCCCAGGGCGGCCTGCGGCTGCTCCGCGGCAACATCGGCCGCGGCCTGATCAAGCTGTCGGCGGTCAAGCCGGAGCATCGCTACGTCGAGGCGCAGGCGGTGGTGGTGGACGCGCCGCAGAAGCTCAACAAGCTGCACGCCGCCGGCGTGCTGCCGCGCGACTTCGTCGCCGTGGTGACCTACCAGGGCCCGCAGGCCAACGGCATGCCGGAACTGCACTCGCTGGCACCGCTGCTGGGCATGCTGCAGAACCAGGGCCGCAAGGTGGCGCTGGTCACCGACGGCCGCCTGTCCGGCGCCTCCGGCAAGATCCCGGCGGCGATCCACGTCACCCCGGAAGCCGCGCGTGGCGGCCCGATCGGCAAGGTCCGCGACGGCGACATCGTGCGCCTGGACAGCGAGGCCGGCGTGCTCGAAGTACTGGTCGACGCAGATGAGTGGAACGCGCGCGAGGTCGCGGCCAACACCACCCGTCCGGCGCACGACCTCGGCCGCAACCTGTTCGCGTTCAACCGCGCCAACGTCGGCCCGGCCGACCAGGGTGCGGTGTCGATCTCCTGTGGTCCGCCGGCGCACGACGGCTCTGCCTGGGACTACGACGCCGAGTACGAGCTCGGCGGCGAGGCCGGGGCGGCGCTGGCACCGCACGCCGAGAAGGACAACTGACCCTTGGCCACCACGCCCGGCGTGGTGGCCTTTCCCCCATAACAGGCGCGGCCCGCGGGCCGCGACCCAAGCCACGGAGCCACACGATCCATGAGCATCGCCCAGACCCAGGCCAAGGCCGAACAGCTGCTGCGCCAGGCCGGAATCCTGCCGGTGGTCACCGCCGACAGCGTCGACGAGGCGCGCAAGCTCTCCTCCGCGCTGCTCAAGGGCGGCCTGACCGCGATCGAGCTGACCCTGCGCACGCCCTGCGCGCTGGATGCGCTGGTCGCGCTGAAGAAGGAACTGCCCGGCATCGCCGTCGGCATGGGCACGGTGCTGACCATCGAGCAGATGGAGAAGTGCATCGAGCTGGGCGCGGACTTCCTGGTCACCCCGGGTACGCCGCCGGAGTTGGCCGATGCGCTGGCCAAGGCTCCGATCCCGGCCGTCCCGGGCGGCGCCACCCCGACCGAGTTCCTGTCGCTGATGGCGCGGGGCTTCCGCGTGTGCAAGCTGTTCCCGGCCAACGCGGTCGGCGGCCTGGCCATGCTCAAGGGCCTGGCCGGCCCGATGGGCGAGCTGAAGATCTGCCCCACCGGCGGCATCAGCGAGGACACCGCGGCCGAGTACCTGGCCCAGCCGAACGTGGTCTGCATCGGCGGCTCGTGGATGGTGCCCAAGCCCTGGCTCAAGGCCGGCGAGTGGGACAAGGTCGAGGCCAGCGCGGCCAAGGCCGCCGGGATCGTGGCGGCGGCACGCGCGGGCTGATAGGCGCATCCGTGCGAGGAAAAAAGGCCGGGCAGCAATGCCCGGCTTTTTTATTGTCGTAGCCGCACAAGGCCGTAGGTCGCATCCGGGATCGACAGGATCCACCCGTTCCATACTTCCGACCCGGATGCGCTTGGCTTATCCGGGCTACGGGTACGACGCTTCGCCTCGTGACGAGGGTTGGAGGAAGGTCGGCGCCCAGTTGATGCCGGGTCCCCGACCTTCACCCTGCCCCTCTCCCGGAAGGAGAAGGAAGAAGAGCGCCCCAATGGATTACGGGTTGCGGACCTCGACCCGCACCTTCGCGCCCGGCCGGCTGATCCGCAACTCGCCGTTCGACCACTTCGCCGCCCGGCCATCGACCGTCGTCGCGCCTGGCTGCCCTTCGTATGGCCACTGCAGCACCAGTCCGCCCGGCGGCAGGCCGGCGTCATCGGCCACGTCCAGCTGCAGCTGCCCGTCCGCGCGGCGCAGCGCGTAACCAATGCGACCATGCGCGGTATGCAGGCCACGGACGCGGATGCCCTCGCCTTCCAGCCAATCCAGCGGAACGCCGGCCGCCAGCACCAGGCTGTCGTCGCGCTCGCGGCGGTAGGCGAACATGTCCAGCGCCGAACGCACGAAGTCCGATGCCACCCAGGCATGCGGCAGGTCGCCGACGAAGAACGGCTTGCGTGGCGTGGACGACACCACCTCGGCCCACTGGTTCCAGGCCTGCGGCGCGCGGTCGGCGAAGAAGTAGTCGGTCGCCTGCCACGCGCGGTCGCGCCAGCCCAGGCGCACGAACGCGGCCACGTTGCGCCACTCGTAGGGCGTGTAGTCCTTCCACTCGCGGCGGCCGTCGCGGCGGTCGGTGAAGTGCTGCCAGTAACGCTCGAAGGTGTTTTCCAGCAGGTCGCGCGGCAGCCAGTCCTGCTCGCCGCCCGGGGCCAGGGCGATGGTGGTCGAGGTGGGATCGAAGTCGCCCAGCTCCGCGGCGCCCGGCAGGTAGTCGATGCCGTGGCGGGCGGTGGCGGCACGCAGCGATGCAGCGAGGTCGGCGCGGAACTGGTCGCGCGCGGCCGCCATGCGGCGCGCCTCCTCGCGCAGGCCCAGCGCCTGGGCCACTTCCACCGCGTCCTTGTAGCCGCGCAGCGCCCAGAAGTTGTCCCAGTACGAATGCATCGGCTTCGCCGAATAGCCCTCGTGGCTGATCGACACCGGCATCATCCCGTAGAAGGCCGGGTCGCGCCGGCGGTTCTCCTCGGTGCGCTCGCTGGCCCGCAGCCGCTCCATGTAGTCGAACGCGCCGCGCACATGCGGCCACATGCGCTCCAGGAATTCGCGGTCGCCGGTGAAGCGCCAGTACTCGGCGATGTTGAATATCAGCTCGCCGTGGCTGTCGTTCTCAGGGACCGGATCGCTGCCGCGGGCATCGACGCAGCACGGCACCTTGCCGTTCTCGAACTGGTAGGGCGCGTACCACTCCAGGTACTGGCGCACGACCTCCGGCCGCCCCAGGCGCAGCAGGCCTTCGGAAATCATCGCCCCGTCGCGGATCCAGCTGCGCGAGTACGAGCGCGTGCCCGGCTGCAGGCTGGGGCCGACGCGCGAGACCAGCATGTGCGCCAGCGCGGTGCGAACGGTCGCGGCGAAGTCGCGGCCCTGCTCCGGCAGCTGCAGCTCCACCTGGCCCAGCAGCTCCTGCCAGCGCGCCGTGGTTTCCTCCGCGGCACGCGCGGCGTCGAAGCCGGGCTGGGGCGCGGTCTCGCCATCCAGCGGCGCGACCAGCGCCACCTCGCGTTCCTCGCCGGGTGCCAGCCGCCAGCGGTACAGGAGCATGCCCGAGGCCAGGCCGGTCGGATCCTCGACCGCGGTGTCCTCCGGGATATCGCCCGAGGCCAGGCGCTGCACGTCCAGCCCCGCATCGAACGGCGTGGCGAATGCCTGGTCCGGCGACTGCGTCGCGAAGATCCGCGGCCTGCCGTCCACCGTGACCGTGCCACCGTCGATCGCCAGCGAGCGGATCGGGCTGACCCCGCCGATGGTGTTGAGGAACTGCGCCGGCGGATTGACCTGCAGGGGCCGCACTGCCAAGGCCAGCACGTACTCGCGCGACCGTGGATGCGGATTGCGCAGGCGGTAGCGCGCGACCACGCGCGAATCCCCGGCGCTGCCGTGGGCGAAAGCGGAAACCTGCAACGCGGGCGCATCCGCGCCACCGGCCGCGGTCCACTCCACCTCCGGCATCGGCAGGCCCTGGCCGGGCAGGCGCTGGACGGGCTTCACATCGGCCCAGCTGACCAGGCGATCGCCATCGAGCACGAAGGGCTCGATGCTGAAGCCGCCCCGCGACAGCTCGACCGCGCCATCCTCGCCGACCAGGCCCTGCTGGTGGCCGCCGTCGACGCCGATGATGGTCCAGTACGGCTGCTCGCCGCTGAAGCCACGGGGCAGCCAGCCACGGGGCAGCTCCTGCGCCAGCGCCTTGATGAAATCGTTGGGATGCGCCGAGAAGCCGAGCGGCTGCACCTGCGCCTCGGCCAGCGCGTAGCGTCCGCCTTCAAGGCGCAGTGCGATGCGGCGCGCTTCCGATTCGGGCAGGGAAAGCCAGTCGCTGGCGCCGCGACCCTGCTCGACCGCGCGCACCGGGCGCCACTGGCCATCGGCACCTTCCAGCTCCACCACGTAGCGCTGCGGACGCTGGCGGGCATCGGCCCAGCGCAGGACCAGGCCACCGAACTCGCGCTCCTGGCCCAGGTCCAGCACCAAGCCCTGGCGGCCACTGGCCTTCCACACCGTGGCGCTGTCGCCGTCGATGACGCGGGATGCGCTGCCTGGCGCCGCGCTGGCCTCGACCGCCACCGCGGCCGGGGGCGCATCGGGCTCCGCCGGCAGCGGCTCCAGCGAGAGCTCGTCGAAGCACACGCTGCCGCGCCCGCCGGCATTGTTGTAGATGGTGAACTCGAGCTTCTGGCTGCGGCGCAGGACCTTGTCGGGGTCCGGCCCCCAGGCCTTGTCGATATGCCGGGTGCGGTAGCGCACCTCGGTCCACCCGGTGGGGAACCCGTAACGCGGGCGGTTCACCCACCACACGTTGTCGCCGCTGGCGTCGACCAGCTTGAACTGCAGGTCGTTGGCCGGCGAGTCGCCGCGCATGCGGAAGGAGAAACGGTAGTTCTCCGGGTACTCCAGCGGCAGGTCGCGCTGGATGCCTGCGTAGCCGGACACACCGTTGAAGTCGTAGTCCAGGCACAGCGCCCCGCCCTGCACGCCCTCGACCCGGCGGATCGAACCGCTGACCTGGTCGGAGACGACCACCCGCCATGGCGCCGGATCCTCGAAGCCGTCCAGCAGCTGGGGGGCTGCGACTGCCGGGCCCGCAGCGGCGGAAAGAAGCAGCGCGACCACTGCAGCCCCGGGTACGCCGGGGACGTGGCCTGTCGACCCTGGGCGGAACCGTGCGCGCCGTGGATGGCGCGCCCGACCCTCCATGGAGGGATCCACGGCGTCTACCGCGCGAAGGGAACAGGCCGCGCCCGCAAAGGTGGCTGGCGCGTCTCCACCGGCAATTCCGCGCTCCCGGTTGGCGAGTCGCATCGTTCCTCCTATCCCTTGACGCTGCCCAGCAGCAGGCCCTGGATGTAGTAGCGCTGCAGCAGCAGGAACAGCAGCAGCACCGGGATCACGGTGACCACCGCGCCGGCCATCATCATCTCCACGTCCATGATGTGCTCGCGCGACAGAGTGGCCAGGGCCACCGGCAGGGTGTAGTGCTCCTGGTCGGTAAGCACGATCAGCGGCCACATGAAGTCGTTCCACGCGGCCATGAAGGAGAAGATCGCCAGCGTCACCAGCACCGGCTTGAGCATGGGCAGGACGATGGAGAAGAAGATCCGCCACTCCCCTGCCCCGTCGATGCGTGCCGCCTCCAGCAGCTCGTCCGGGATCGAGCGCGCGTACTGGCGGACCAGGAAGATGCCGAACACGCTGGCCAGCGCCGGGATCACCACGCCGCCATAGGTATTGACCAGCCCCAGTTGCTTCATCAGCAGGAACAGCGGCAGCATCGCCACCTGCGCCGGCACCACGAGCGCGGCCAGCAGCAGCTGGAACATCCGCTCGCGGCCGCGGAAGCGCAGCTTGGCGAAGGCATAACCGGCCAGGGTGTTGACCAGCAGCGAGCCGAGCGTGATCGCGCCGGCCACCAGCAGGCTGTTGACGAAGTTGCGGCCCATGCCGGTGCGGCTGAACAGCGCATGGTAGTTGTCGGCCGTCACCGCCGAGGGCAGCAGCGGCGGAGGGAAGCTCGCCGCCTCGCCGGTAGGCATGAACGATACCGACACCATCCACAGCAGCGGCGCCAGGCTGACCATCGCCAGCAGCAGCAGCGCGCCGTTGACCAGCAGCGCATGCAGGCGCGATTGCCCGACCTCGCGACCGATGGACTGTCCTGCGCTCATACCATCCCCCGCCGCCGGCCCAGGCGCAGCATCAGCGTGGTCACCGCCAGGATGACCACGAACAGCAGGAAGGCCACGGCCGAGGCACGGCCGAGGTTCCACCACTTGAAGCCTTCCTCGAACATGAAATACAGCACGCTGACCGTGCTCTGCAGCGGATCGCCGCGGGTCATCACATAGGGCTCGGCGAACAGCTGGAAATAGCCGGACACGGTGATCACGCCCACCACCAGCAGCACCGGCCCCAGCTGCGGGAGGGTGATGTGGCGGAACTGCTGCCAGCGCGAGGCGCCGTCTATGCGCGCGGCCTCGTACAGGTCGCGCGGGATGGCCTGCAGGCCGGCGAGGAAGATCACCATGTTGTAGCCGAAGTTCTTCCACACCGCGAACAGGATGATGGTCGGCATCGCCCAGCGTGGATCGCCCAGCCAGTCCACCGGGCTGATGCCGACATGGCCCAACGCCCAGTTCACCAGGCCGTAGCTGGTGTGGAACAGGTAGCGCCAGATCACCGCCACCGCGACCAGGGTGGTCACCACCGGCGCGAACAGTGCGGTGCGGAACAGCGCGCGGAATCGCGCGACCGGCGCATTGAGCAGCAGCGCCGCGCCCAGCGAGACCGCTACCGACAGCGGCACGCCCACCACCACGAAGTAGGTGGTGTTCCACAGCGCCTTCCAGAACATCGGCGTCTGCAACAGTTCCCAATAGTTCTGCAACCCGACGAAGCGCAGGTTGCCGGCATCGGCCAGCGCGTAAAGATCGAAATCGGTCAGGCTCAGCGCCAGCGCCGAGAGCACCGGCAGGGCGAAGAACACACCCAGCACGATCAGCGCCGGGGCGACGAACATCCAGCCGGCCAGCCGTGCGCTCATGGCCCTGCTCCTTCGGTTGCGGCGTCGCGCTCATGGATCCAGCGGCGCTTGGCGAGGATACGGTCCACCCGCTGGTCGAGTTCGCGCACGGCGGCGTCCTGGGCCAGGCCGCCGCGCACCACCCGCTCGGTGACCAGGCGCATCTCCTGCACGATCCGCTCCCACTCCAGCACCTTGGGCGCTGGCTTCACCCGCTCCAGCTGGTCGCGGAATGCGGCCGAAAGCGGATCGCCGGCCAGTTCCGGGTGCTCCCAGGCACTGCGCCGCGGCGGCAGGTCGCCGATCATCGCGTGGAAGCGCTGCTGGATGTCCGGACGCGACAGGAACTCCACCAGCTGCCAAGCCTGGTCCGAACGCGGCGAGCCGCGGAACAGGACCAGGCTGGTGCCACCGGCGATGCCGGCACCGGGCCCGTCGGGCCCGGGCAGCGGCATCGTGCCCCACTGCCCTTCCAGCTCCGGCGGCTGGCGGCGGCGGAACTCGCGGATGTTCCAGGGGCCGGACAGGTAGAACACGTACGAGCCGCGGAAGAACTCGTCCCACACGTTGGAGATCTGGGTCTCGGAGACCTTCGGCGCCCAGCCCTGTTCGAAGATGTTGGCGTAGAACGCCAGCGCGCGCCGGAAGCCGGGGCTTTCGAAGTTGCCGCGGGTATCGCCGTCGCGCAGCAGCGGATCGTCCTGCTGCAGGGCGAAGGACAGCTGCTGCTCGAACTCGTTGAGGGGCATCAGGATGGCGTGGCGCCCGGGCTTGCTGGCGACCACCGCCGCCATCGCCCGCTCCCACTCGGCCCAGTCGCGTGGCGGCGTATCGATCCCGGCCTCGCGCAGCAGGTCCTTGCGGTAGTACAACAGGCGGGTATCCACATACCAGGGTACGCCGACCAGTTCGCCGTCGACCACCGCGGTGTCCCAGATGCCGGGGAAGTAGTCGTCCTGGTCGACCGTGGCCGAAGCATCGACCCGTGCCTGCAGCGGTTGCAGCGCGCCCAGCTGGGCGAACTCCGGGATCCAGGTGTTGCCCAGCTGGCACACGTCCGGCAGGCCCTCGGCGGCGAACGCGGTCAGCAGCTTCTCGTGCGCGGCGGTCCACGGGATCTGCTGGATCTCGACCCGGATCCCGGTCTCGCGCTCGAACTCAGGGACCAGCTCGGCCACCACCTCGGCCTCGCGGCCCATGGCCCAGAAGCGCACCGGCTCCTGCGCCGGATCGCCGCCGCAACCGGCCAATGACGCCAGCAGCAGCGTCGGCAGCAGGCAGGCGCGCAGCAGGCGCAGGCCGGCCATCACTGCCTCGGCGGCTGCGCGCGGTTGGCCGCGGACGGCTCGTCCTTGCGCTGCTGGGCCTTCAGCTGCGCCTCCGCGGCGGCGGCACGGGACTCGGCCATGCCCAGCGCGCGTGCATCGGCGGCGCGGGCATCGACGTGCATGCGCTCGTCTTCCTCCTCCTCCGGCGACAGCCAGCCGCCCATGAAGCCGGCCCGCTCCAGGCCGGTGCGGATGTAGGGGCTCTTCTTCATCACCGACCACACGAACTCGTTGCGGTAGTTGGCGATCATCGCAAGGATGGGGCCCTGGTCGATGCCGATGTAGTCGCTGGCCACCCAGCCCTTGCCGGGGACGATGCGCCCGGTCTTGAGCGGGATGTCGTAGTTGAAGCTGGGGTTGAACGAGTCCAGGAAGCCGTAGCTGGAATACAGGTAGTCGCCGTAGCGGCGGTGCATCTCCTCGGTGGCCGGGATCACCACCTCCGGCGCGAACACGATCGAGGAGATCGCCGCGGTCGGGACGATGGTGCCGTCGTCGAAGTTCTCGCGCAGGCCGGCACCGCGCGAGGAATAGTGGCGGAACTCGCGCTCCTCCCCGCGGTAGATCTGGCGGGTGTTCTGCGGGCCGTCGCCGGCGGTCAGGCCCCAGACGTTCTCGCCGTAGTCCTTCCACTTCATCGGGTTGGCGATGGCGTACTCGCGCTGGGCCAGCGCGGCGCGGCGGCTGTTGAGGAAGTAGTCGATCCCGCGTTCGCGCATGTACTGGTCCTGGATGTCGCGGAAGTCGATCCAGACATGGCTGTACTGGTGTCCGAACAGGGGGCCGAAGCTCAGGTACTCCTGGCCGTAGTACACGCCCCAGTCGTTGTTGTAGGTGCGGGTCCAGACCGTCCAGGCCTCCGGCTCCACCGCGTGGGTGGGCGAGCCCAGGGCCAGGATGTACAGCAGCATCGCCTCGTTGTAGCCCATCCAGTCGTGCTGGATGAAGCCGCTCTCCGGGAACCAGCCCATCGACACCAGCGGCTTGCGCACCTGCAGCCACTTCCAGTCGACCCGGCGGTACAGCTGGTCGGCCAGCTTGCGGATCTCCTGCTCGCGCTCGTCCTCGCCGTCGTAATAGGCCTGGGCGAACAGCACGCCCATCATCAGCAGCGCGGTGTCCACGCTCGACAGCTCGACCCAGCTGTCGTAGCGGTGGCCCTGCTGCATGTCCAGGAAGTGGTAGTAGAAGCCCTTGTACGCGCCCTTGCCGGTGGCCTGCGGGCCCTGGGGGATGTCACGCAGGAAGCGCAGCGTGGTCAGGGTGCGGTCCACCGCCTGGGTGCGGCTGACCCAGCCGTTCTCGATGCCGATCGGGTACGCGGTCAGGGCATAGCCGATCGAGGCCACGCTGGCGAACGGGCGCGAAGGATAGCGGTCCGGGGTCAGCCCGTTCTGCTCGTTGGTGGTGTCCCAGAAGAACTGGAAGGTGCGGCGCTCGATGTCGCGGAACAGCGGCGGCAGTTCCGGACGCGGCGGTCGCTCGGGCAGCACGGGCTCGATCAGGATCACGTCGGGCTTGGGCGGTGGCGGCAGTTCGGCGTCGACCTGCGGCGCCTCCCGGCTGCAGCCGGCCAGGAGGAACAGCGCGCCCGCCAGGGCGATGATGCAGCGATGCCAGTGCCACCGTTTCAAACCACTCTCCTTTACAGCCGCCAGCGGCCGGACCGCGCCCCTGGCGCGCGTGCCACGCCGCCACTGGGGACCCGCCCCGGCGGCGGCATGGCCATGCTCACCAGTCCACGCCGAACGTCAGCTTGAACGTACGCGTCGGCAGGGCGATCGACGTCGGCGTGCCCCATGCGGGATTCTGCGGCTCGCCCGCCCCGCCGCGCCAGTCCTCGTAGCCATCGTAGTTGGACCAGTTGAAGACGTTGAGCAGGTCGCCGCGCACGCGGAAGCTGATGCCGCCGCCGGTATCCCAGACCTTCTCCAGCGCCAGGTCCACCTGCTTGAAGTCCTCGCCCGGCGTGTAGCTGTCGAAATAGCAGTACGCCCAGGCCGAGACGTTGCAGTTCTGGTAGTAGCGCGGGGTCGCGTCGGCCCAGGTGCCCTTGCCCGAGAAGGTCGTGCCCCAGGGCCCGTCCCAGATGCCGGTCAGCACCACCCTGTTCTCCGGGACCTTGCCCGGGAACCAGCCATAGTCGGCGATGGTTTCGGCATTGAAGCCGCCGGGCCAGCCGTCCAGCGGGCTGTTCTGCTCCGAGTCGGTCCAGGTGTAGGCCAGGGTCACGCCCCAGGGCGAGGACCGGGTATAGGGCTTCTCCACCTTCAGGTAGACCGAGCGGGTGCGGGTCTCCAGCGCGTTCTGGGCCAGGATCAGGTTGGAGAACGGCGCGAAGCCAATACCCCACGGCGGCGGATCGGTCGCACCCGGCGGATCGGACGGGAAGAAGCTGCCGTCGTCGCGGCGGTTGCCGAGCACGAAGGCGATGCCGTCGTGGCTGCGCACGTACGAGGCGGTCAGCTCCGTGCTCCAGTCATGCCCGCCCACTTCCCAGGTGTTGCGGATGCCCAGGCTGAACTGGTCCGAATACGGCACTTCCAGGTCGTTGCTGTTGAGGAACACCTCGCGCGAGCCGGCGACCGAGGACGCACGCAGGAACTCCGGATCCAGGTAGCGCGGATCCCACTCGCGGCAGGTCGCCGCGGTGGCGGTGTCGCAGGGATGGGCCGGGGTGTTGAAGTCGTAGACGTACTGGCCCCAGCTGGCCTTGGACCGCTCGTTCTGCAGGTAGTCGAACAGGTTGCGGTCGTAGGACCGGCCGGCGCCGCCGAACAGCACGTGGCGCTGGTCGCCGAAGAAGTCGTAGGAGAAGCCCAGGCGCGGCGCCCAGTTGTCCTTGTCCGCCTTGCGGTTGCTTCCGGTGCTGATGTAGTCCTCGACGTCGACGCTGGAACCCGGCAGCGCGGCGTTGGAGGCGCGCAGCGCGGTCACCACCTCGGCCGGGGTGACGTAGGCCTCGTAGGCCGGGGTCTGCTCGTAGTCCCAGCGCACGCCCAGGTTCACGGTCAGCTTGTCGTTGACCTCCCAGTCGTCCTGGATGTAGACGCCGAACTGCCGGTTGCCGGAGGACGCGGTGCCGTCGCCGAAGCCGGCCACCGGCGCGCCGAACTCCACGTGCACCGGCACGTCCAGGCTCTCGTGGATGTCGTAGTAGAAGACCGGGTTGTACTTGTTCTGCTCCAGGGTCTGCAGGTCGACCTTCTTGAACTTCACGCCCATCTTCAGGGTGTGGCCGGCCCAGCCGCTGAAGGTCAGGTCGTTCTGGAACGACCAGCCCTTCTGGCCCTTGTCCTGGTAGTTCTCGCTGCCGCCGGCGCGGACGATGGTGTCGGTCCAGTTGCCGTCGCTGAGGAAGTAGCCGGGGATGAAGTTCTCCGGCCGCGGGCTCCAGAACGCGTCCTCGTAGGTGATGTGCGCGTCATTGAGCCAGTCGCCCGCGGTCAGCTGGTAGCGCAGGTCGACGCGGGTCTCCTCGTTGGTGTTGAGGGTCGCGGCCGGCGGCAGGCGCTGGTCCTGCACCTGGATGGTCTCGCTCTCGTCGCGGTACTTGGCGGTCAGCTCGAAGTAGTGGTTCTCGCCGATCAGCCAGTCGACCTTGCCGAAGTACAGGTCCTCCTTGAACGGCGAGGTGTAGGTGCCGGTGCCGTACTCCTCGCGCAGCCCCGCCGGCAGCTGGTCCGGGGTGAAGCCGCGGCCCAGCCGGAAGGTGCGCGGGCTCTCGTACTCCTTGGCCTCGTAGGCGATGAAGAAGTGGGCCACGTCGCGGATGATCGGGCCGCCGAAGCTGATGCCGTACTGCTCCTGCTTGCTCTCGGCCTTGGTCGCGCCCTCGCGCTCCTCGAAGCGGCTGCGCGCGCGCCAGTCGGTGCTGGTGCGGTCCCAGAAGAAGCCGCCCTCGAATTCGTTGCTGCCCGAGCGGGTGGCGGCCACGATCGCGGCGCTGCTGAGCTGGTCGAACTCGGCCTTGTAGTTCTGGGTGATGACCTTGTACTCGCCGATCGCCGACTGCGGGAACGGGTTGCCGCGGCTGGTGTCCTGGCCGCTGATGCCGCCGGTGGTCACGTAGTTCTTCTGGCCGACGCCGTCGATGAACACGTTGACCGCGTTGGCGCTCTGCGCGCCGGAACGGATGCGGGTATTGCCGCTGGCGTCGGAAATGAACTGCACGCCCGGTGCGGTATCGGCGAAGGCCAGGAAGTTGCGGGTGTTCTGCGGCAGCGCCTGGATCTGCTTCTGGCTGACGTAGCTGGCCACCTCGGAGGTACGGGTCTCCACGGCCGCCTGGGCGGTGACCTGCACGGTCTCCATCGTGGTCGCCTCGCCCGTCGGCCCGCTCTCCGGCAGGCCACCCACGCCGAGGTCGACGGTCGCGGTCTGGCCGACCTGCACGGTCAGTTCCTGCGAGGCGCTCTGGCCGTTGGCGTCCACCTGCACCCGGTAGGTGCCGGGCGGCAGGCCTGCCAGCGAGTAGCGTCCTTCGGGCGAGGCCTGCACGGTGCGGCGCAGGCCGGTGGCGGTGTTGACCGCGGTGATGGTGGCGCCTGCCGCGGGCGCCGAGTCGGCATTGACCTGGCCACGGATGGTGGCGCCGGTGCTCTGTGCCATGGCCGCGCCGCTTCCCAGCAGCAGGCACCCGGCCAGCGCGATGCTCAGTGCGCTGCGCGCGGGACGATCGGTTGCAAGGCGTTTCATCGCTCCCTCCCAGGACGGACGGGCCTGATGGCTCAGGCTTTCGTGTTCTCCCTCGGTTCAGTGCCGGACGCGGGATGTTCCGGGCCACCGCAGGACGCACGCACCACCAGTTCCGGCACCATCACCTGGCGGTCCGCATCGCTTGCCGATGCAGGGCCGTTCGCATCCGCGCCGGTTTCGATCTGGTCGAGCAGACGTTCGACAGCACGTCCTCCGAGTTGCGCGATACTCACTCGCATCGTGGTCAAGGACGGGTGAACGAAACGCGCCAGCGGAATGTCGTCGAAGCCTGCAAGCGCGATGTCCTGCGGCACCCGCACGCCGGCCTGCGCGAATGCGTAGAGGCAGCCCAGCGCCATCATGTCGTTGGCCGCGAACACCGCGTCCGGACGCGCGTCGCCGGCAAGGATCCGGCGGCCGGCGCGATGGCCGGAGGCCTCGTCGAACTCGCCCTCGTACTCGCTGCCCTGCGCACCGGGATGGGCGGCGATCGCCTCGCGGAAGCCGCGAAGGCGTTCGCGCGCATCGTAGTTGTGCGCCGGTCCGGCTATGAAGGCGATGCGGCGATGACCCAGCGACAGCAGGTGGTTCGTCATCGCCACCGCACCGGCATGGTTGTCGATCTCGAACGCCGGCCAGGCCACCTCGGCCTGCTGGGTGTTGACCAGTACCGTCGGCAGCGGCGGCAGGTTCTCCTCCAGGAAGCCGGGCTGGTCGGCGAACGGCGACATCACCAGCAGGCCATCGACCCGCCCGCGCATCGCGCGCAGCGCGGCGGCCTGCTGTTCGCGGTCGCCGTGGTAGCTGGACAGCAGCATGTGCCGGCGACGCGCACGCGCCCCGGCGCCGATGCCGCGGATCAGTTCGGAGAAGAATTCGCCGTGCAGGTCCGGCAGGACCACGCCAATGGTCTGGGTACTGCGGCTGCTGAGGCTGCGCGCCGCCCCGTGCGGGCTGTAGCGCAGGCGCTGCGCCACCTCGTGGACCAGCCTGCGCACCGGCTCGGCGACATTGGCGTGGCCGTTGAGCGCACGCGAGACCGTCGCCACCGAGACCCCGGCTTCGCGGGCGACGTCACGGATCGTGATCGCCTGGCGCTGCATCCATCCGTCTCCTGGCCCACCATGGGCCGCGGCCGGAATGTAAACGTTTCCAGCCGACCCGCCAAGCTGCCCCGCACAAACGGCGGATGCCTGTGCCGGGCTAGCGCAGCACGGGCAGGAACGGGCGCACGTCGGTAAGCATATATACGCCTGCGGCGACGTAGGGATCCGCATCGGCCCAGGCACGCGCCTCGGCCAGCGAGTCGAACCGGGCGATCACCACGCTGCCGCTGAAACCGGCCGGACCGGGATCCTCGGCATCGATCGCCGGACAGGGACCGGCGACCAGCAGCCGCCCCGCGTCGCGCAGGGCCTGCAGCCGGGCCAGGTGTGCCGGGCGCGCCTCGCGCCGGCGCGGCAGCGCGCCCTCGGCGTCATGTCCCTCGATCACGTACCACATGGCTGGCTCCCCGGCGTGCGTGGGGCGATTGTATCCGCCAGCTGTCCGCGCCGGCAGTCGATGCTGGACAGGCCGCCAGCCAGCGCTTACCCTTGGCACCACATGCGGCCGTGCATCAGCGGCCCGTCGGCTCCAATCTGCAAGGCCTGGCAGGCCCACAGGGGAATCCGGGCCCGGGCTCCCGCCCGATGTCCGACCGACGACCGACCCGCTGACCGCGTACCGCCACGCAGACGACCTCCCCGGCACCCGGACGCCACCTGGCGCGACCTGGGCCTGTATTGATGTGCTTACTGGCGCCCGTCCCGTATCCCGGCGACGGCCGTCATCCGCAGGTGGCACCGCGCTCCCGGCCCTTCGAGCGATGCGTGCGCCCCTATCCGGGCATGGCTTTCCGAGCAGATGAGTTCCGAACCCGCGCAAGACGCGAACCTGCAAACGCAGCAGCCGTCCGCCCCGCAGCAGCAGGAAATGCCGCTGGCGGTGGTGCATGGCCAGCCGCTGCTGCAGATCCCGCAGGACCTCTACATCCCGCCGGATGCGCTGGAAGTCATCCTCGACGCGTTCGAGGGCCCGCTTGACCTGCTGCTGTACCTGATCCGCCGCCAGAACCTGGACATCCTGGACATCCCCGTCGCCGAGATCACCCGGCAGTACGTGGACTACATAAACGTGATGCAGGACCTGCGGTTCGAGCTGGCCGCCGAGTACCTGGTCATGGCCGCGATCCTGGCCGAGGTGAAGTCGCGGATGCTGCTGCCGCGGCCGGTCAGCGAGGACGGCGACGAGGCCGACCCGCGCGCCGAGCTGGTGCGCCGCCTGCAGGAGTACGAGCGCTTCAAGCAGGCCGCCGAGGACATCGACGCGCTGCCGCGCATGGAGCGCGACACCCTGCCGGTGCAGGCCCACGTGCCGGACCGCCAGGCCGTGCGCCTGCCGCCGCCGGTGGACCTGCGCGAGATGCTGATGGCGCTCAACGACGTGCTGCGCCGGGCCGAACTGTTCAGCGGCCACGCGATCCGCCGCGAGGCCCTGAGCGTCCGCCAACGGATGGGCGAAGTGCTGCAGCGGCTGGACGACGGCCGCTTCCACCGCTTCGAGTCGCTGTTCACCGCCGAGGAAGGCCGCCTCGGCGTGCTGGTGACCTTCCTCTCGCTGCTGGAACTGGCCAAGGAGCAGCTGCTGGACATCGTCCAGGACGCTCCGCTGGCGCCGATCTACGTCAAGTCGCTGGCGATCGGCAACACCAATGCCCCGCTCGAATTCCACAGCGAGTTCGACGAGGGCGACGAAGCCCCTTCCGCCCCGGCGGAAGCGTAGGCCCGCCCCACCCTTTGCAAACGACCCTGCGAGATCCATGGACCAGGCGCTGATCACCCGCATCGTCGAGGCTGCCCTGCTGGCGGCCAACCAGCCGCTGCCGCTGGCGCAGCTGCGCGGATTGTTCCCCGAGGACGAACCGGTTCCGCCGGGCAGCGTGGAGACCGCGCTGGAACAGCTGCGCGAAGCCTGCGCCGACCGCGGCGTGGAACTGGTCGAGGTCGCCTCCGGCTTCCGCTACCAGGTCAAGGCCGAGGTCCACCCATGGGTCGCGCGGCTGTGGACCGAGCGCAAGACCCGTTACACCCGCGCCACCCTCGAGACCCTGGCCCTGATCGCCTACCGCCAGCCGATCACCCGCGGCGAGATCGAGCAGGTCCGCGGCGTGGCGGTCAGCAGCAACATCATCCAGGCCCTGGAAGAGCGCGAGTGGATCCGCGTGGTCGGCCACCGCGACGTCCCGGGCCGCCCGGCGCTGTACGGCACCACGAAGCAGTTCCTGGACTACTTCGGCCTCAAGCGCCTGGACGAACTGCCGCCATTGTCCGAACTGAAGGACATCGGCGAGCTGGAGCCCCAGCTGCCGCTGGACCCGGACGCCGCCCCGGCCGCCGCCGGCATCGCCGCCAACGCATCCGGCGACGCCCAGCCGCAGGACGAGGCGGCCGCCGCCAACGACGGCGACGCTGGTCCCCACGATTCCGACAGCGACGCGGATGAACCCGCCCCGGCCGATACGGCCAGCGGGTCCAACGACGCCGCCAACGAAGACACCCCTGACTCCCCCGAGGCCGATCCGGCCGAAGGGCCCGCAACCCAGGCCGCGGACGATACCGATGGCCGGAGCAATACCCATGACTGATTCAACCCCACGCAAGACCCTCGGCAAGCTCTCGCTCAAGCGCAGCGAAGACGCCGCCCCGGCCGCCAGGATCGAGGAGCGCCTGCACAAGGTGCTCGCCCAGGCCGGACTCGGCTCCCGCCGCGCGCTCGAGCAGCGCATCGCCGACGGCCTGGTGAAGGTCAACGGCGAGGTCGCCCAGGTCGGCCAGAGCATCCGCTCGGGCGACCGCGTCGAGCTCGACGGCAAGGCCTTCGTCGCCTCGGCCCTGACCGAGCCGGCGCGCGTGCTCGTCTACAACAAGCCCGAGGGCGAGGTCACCACCCGCGAGGATCCCGAGGGCCGCCCGACCATCTTCGAATCGCTGCCGCGCCTGAAGGGTGCGCGCTGGATCGCGATCGGCCGCCTCGACATCAACACCACCGGCCTGCTGCTGCTGACCACCGACGGCGAGATCGCCAACGCGATGATGCATCCGTCGTACGAGGTCGAGCGCGAGTACGTGGTGCGCGTGCGCGCCCCGGAAGGCCAGGAGAGCGTGCCGGACAACATCGTCGACCGCCTCGCCCGCGGCGTGGCGCTGGAGGACGGCCCGGCGAAGTTCGACCAGATCGAGCGCATCGGCGGCACCGACTCCCACGACTGGTTCAAGGTCGTGGTCAAGGAAGGCCGCAACCGCGAAGTGCGTCGCCTGTGGGAATCGCAGGGTTGCCAGGTCAGCCGCCTCAAGCGCGTGCGCTACGGCAAGGTCAGCCTCCCGCGCGAGCTGCTGCGTGGGCAGTCGCAGGAGCTGCCGCAGGAGCAGGTCGAGGCGCTGCGCAAGGAGCTCAAGCTCGAGGACAGCGCCGCCTCCACCCTGACCCTGCAGCCGGTGATCGGCCAGCGTCGCGCGACCAAGACCGCGGTGCGCGTCGGCCAGGGCGGCCAGGCCTATGTCAACGGCCACAACACCGCCGACGAAGGCCGCGAGCTGCGCCGCTTCGACCACGTGCGCGAGGACCGTCGCGGCGGCCGTGGCGGCAAGAAGCCGCACGGCGGCCTGACCGTCAGCGGCGAGATGGCGGCCAAGCAGTCGCAGAAGCCGTTCAAGCAGCGCGCGCAGAAGGGCGGCCTCAAGCCGCTGCCGGATGGCAATCCGGCCGCGTTCCGCACCTGGTACGTGCCGGAAGGCGTCAGCACCGGTCCGAGCGGCCATCGCAACGCCGGCCCCGGTGGCAAGCCGCGTCCGGGCAGCAAGCCCGGCGGCCCACGCCCCGGTGGCGGCGGTCGCCCCAGTGGTGCCGGCGCCGGACAGGGCGCACGCAAGGCGGCACGTCCGTATGGCCATCCGGGCAACGCGGTGCACTTCCCGTCCGACCACGCCACCCCGGGTGCGGACCGCGGTCCGCGCGGCAACACCGGCAACCGTCCGGCGGGCAACCGCGCTGGCGGTCGTCCCGGCGGCGCTGGCCGTCCGGGTGGTGGCGGTCGCCCCGGTGGCGGCGGCCGTCCGGGCGGTGGTGGCCGTCCCGGCGGCGGTGGCCGCGGCCCGCGCCAGGGCTGAGCCCCGCCGAAGCAATCGCGACTCCACGGAGTCGCCCGACCTGCCCGCCAACGCGGGCAGGTTTGTTTCCGGAGCCTGGAAAAGGCCGCTGATGCGCGACCCGTGCGTTTGCCCGCCAGCGCCGGGCGAGCCAGGGCACCCCACCATCAGGCGGCAGCGCATTCCTCCACGTCGTCCCGGCGCATTTTCAGCTGACGAATGCCTGCCCGCGGGAACCAGCCCCCTCTACGCGTCAGCGCGTGGAACGGCCCGACCTCACGTCCAAGCTCCGCGCCACATGCAGGGCATGGTCTCGATCAAGCCCGCCCAAAAAACAAAGGGCCGGTGCCCAGACAGGCAACCAGCCCCTTCGCCAGATCCGGATCACGCGACTCGCGAATCACGAATCACGAATCACCAATCACGAATCACCAATCACGAATCACCAATCACGAATCACGAATTACTCAATCACGAATTTCCCGAACGCCACGCCCAGGTCCCAGCCCTTGCCGGTGCCGGCCAGTGCCAGCGAGACCTCGCCCTTGGTCATGACCTGGGCCTTGCTCGACTTCACCGCACCGGCGTGGGCCTCGGCGGTGACATAGGTGCCCAGCGTCTCGGCGATGCTGTTGACGCCGGAGAACTCGCCCACGCCGTTCTCGATCTTGGACTTGCCGACCGTCAGGCCGCCGCCCTTGGCGGTGATCTTCACCGCGCGGCTGGAGCCGTTGTCGCAGGTGATGGTGCCGGTGCCGGAAGCGGTCTTGTAGAACACCGACCAGCCTTCCAGGTTGAAGCGCAGCTTGCAGTCCACCTCGCCCGCGCGCGCCTCGGGCAGGCCGACGGCGGCAAGGCCCAGCAGCACCAGGCTCGTGGACAGGACACGCGGGATGGAACGCGGACGTCGGGTCATGGCAGCCTCCAGCAGGATGTTGCGCCGGAGCATATAGCAGGCCCCGGTGGCGCTGCCGTGCATTCCACGACCGTCCGTCGGCAATCCGTTCAGGGAGCAGGATCGCGCAGCTCGAACGGATCGGCGTCCAGCATCGCCGGGAAACGTTCGCGGTGTGCGGCCAGCGCCGCTGCCGAAAGCGTCGTCGTCAGCACCTGCTCGCTGCCATGCGCCTCGACCTGGGCCTGGCCGAGGAAGTCGATCAGCGCGCTGTCACCGTCGTAGTCCAGGCCGTTGCCATCGCGACCGACGCGGTTCACCGCGGCCACGTAGCAGAGGTTCTCGATCGCACGCGCCCGCGCCAGGGTCTTCCACGCATGCGCGCGTGGCGCCGGCCAGTTGGCCACGAACACCTGCAGGTCGAAATCCAGCCCGCCCGGACGCTCGACGCCATGGCGGTTGCGGCAGAACACCGGGAAGCGCAGGTCGTAGCAGACCTGCGGATTGATGCGCCAGCCCTTCCACTCCACCGTCAGCCGGTCGCGGCCCGGCGCATAGCGCTTGTGCTCGCCGGCATAGCGGAACAGGTGGCGCTTGTCGTAATGCGCCAGCCCGCCATCGGGCGTGGCCCACAGCAGGCGGTTGAAGACGCCGTGCTCCGTGCGCAGCTGCACGCTACCGGTCACCGCCGCGTCCAGCGCGCGAGCCTGCTCGCGGATCCAGGCCACGGTAGGCCCGTCCATGCCTTCGGCGCGGTCGATGGCGTCGTTGGAGAACCCGCTGGTGAAGGTTTCCGGCAGCACGACCAGGTCGGCATGTCCGGCCAGCGGCGCGACCAGCGCGCCGTAGTACTCGCGGTTGGCCTCCGGGTCATGCCAGCGGGTGTCGCCCTGGACGAGGCTTATGCGGAGATCTTGCATGGCGTGTCGTGATTCGTAATTGGCGATTGGTGATTGGCGAAAGGGGTGCTTTCTGGCGTGGGTCGGACCCGAATGGCGATCACGTGCTTCTGCTCTTTCGAATCACGAATCACCAATCCCGAATCACAGCGCCATAAGGCGCTCAATTGCCGCATCCAGCGTGGCCTCGTTCTTGGCGAAGCACAGGCGGGCCAGGCGCTGGGCGGCCGGCGGGTTCTCGTAGAACGGGGACAGCGGGATCGCGGCCACGCCCTTCTCGATGGTCAGCCACTTCACGAACTCGTGGTCCGGCAGGTCGCTGACCTCCGAGTAGTCCACCAGCTGGAAGTAGCCGCCCGGCACCGGCAGCGGCTTGAGCCGGGTGCCCAGCAGCTGCTCCCGGAAGCGGTCGCGCTTGGCCTGGTAGAACGCGCCCAGCTCTTCGTCGTGCTCCGGCTCGTCGCGGATCATCGCCGCGAACGCGTGCTGGGCCGGGGCGAAGGTGCAGAACACGTTGTACTGGTGGACCTTGCGGAACTCCGCGCTCAGCGCCGGCGGGGCGATGGCGTAGCCCACCTTCCAGCCGGTGCAGTGGTAGGTCTTGCCGAAGCTGGAGACCACGAAGGCGCGCTCGCGCAGCTGCGGCCAGCGCAGCACCGACTCGTGCCGGCGGCCGTCGAACACGATGTGCTCGTAGACCTCGTCGGACAGCAGCAGGATGCCGGTGCCGTCCAGCAGCGCGGCCAGCTCGCGCATGTCGTCGGCGCTGAACATCGCGCCGGACGGGTTGTGCGGGCTGTTGATCATCAGCAGGCGCGTGCGCGGAGTGACCGCGGCACGCACCCGGTCCCAGTCCACGGCGAAGGTGGCCGGATCCAGCGGCACGTGCACCGCACGCGCGCCGGCCAGCTCGATCGCCGGCTCGTAGCAGTCGTAGGCCGGGTCGAGCACGATCACTTCCTCGCCCGGGCGCACCACCGCATGGATGGCGTTGAAGATCGCCTCGGTGGCACCGCTGGTGACGGTGATCTCGCTGTCCGGGTCGACCGTGGCGCCGTAGCAGCGCAGCGCCTTGGACGCGATCGCCTGGCGCAGCACCGGTGCACCAGTCATCGGCGCGTACTGGTTGTGGCCCTCGCGCATGGCGCGGTCGAGCTCGTCCACCAGTCGCTGCGGCACCGGGAAATCGGGGAAACCCTGGCCCAGGTTGACCGCACCGTGCTCTGCCGCCATCTGCGACATCACGGTGAAGATGGTGGTGCCCACCCGGGGCAGCTTGGTCGGCGGGATCTGCAGCGGCATCTCGGCGTCGGGTCGTGCGAGGGAGGGGGCGAGTGTACGCAATGACGCCCGTGGGGATGATGGGACATGGCGCATAAGCACATTCCAGCGACGGTGGACGCGACCCGAAGGCTGCTGGCGGCCTATCTGGCGGCCCGCTACGAAGTGCGGGGCCCGGACGGCACCTTCCTGCTGCGGCCGGGCCAGATGGCGCCCGCGGGACTTGCCGAAGTCCTGCCTGGCGAGTGCTGGACCGTGATCACGGCCTGGAATCCAGGCTCGCAGGTCTGCACCCGGGCCGAAAGCCGGCATGCCGATGCCGCCCTCCAGTCGGAGCTGGACGGGCTGGGCCTGCGCCGTCTGCCCACCCTCGCCAGCGATGCCGACGGCAACTGGCCCGAGCCCGGCTGGCTGGTCGCGAACCTTCCTGCCACCGGGGCGGACGCCCTCGCACGCCGCTTCGGCCAGGCGGCGGTGCTGCACTGGCGTGCGGGGGAGCCGGTTGGGCTGCGCATGTATCTGACGCCGCCGGACGGAGTGGCCGACCTTGGCGGCCCGGTGGAGTGGATTGCCGCGAAGTCGTGAGCAGCCCCTCTCCTCCGGGAGAGGGGCTGGGAAAGGGTTGGCACCTGGCGTGGTTCGTACTAACCCTTGGCCAGCACCCCCCGACCCCCATCCCTTGGCCCAGGCCACGTCCATGGGAGGCGGTCGTTCGACCACGTGCGCGCCAGTCACGCAGACAGGTCGCCCCTCCGGGAGAGGGGCTAGAAGCGCCGCCCCCCTACCCGCATCACCCACCCCGCGCAATGCGCCCGGGCAACTGCCGCCGCGGCGCCCGCGGCTACAATGCGCGCCGATGACCGACACCGCCCACGCCCCCCTGCTGGCCGCCCATGGCCTGGCGTTCGCCCGCAACGAGGAGCCGGTGTTCGGCCCGCTCGATTTCGCGGTCGATGCCGGCGAGGCGCTGCTGGTCCAGGGCAGTAACGGATCGGGCAAGACCACCCTGCTGCGGGTGCTGGCCGGGCTGTTGCGCGCCGACTCGGGCCAGGTCCTGGTCCAGGGCAAGCCCGCCGCCGCCGACCTGCGCGCCCGCGCCGTGGCCTACCTGGGCCACCTGCCGGCGCTCAAGGGCGAGCTGACGGTGCTGGAGAACCTCGACTTCCTGTGCGGCCTGCACGGCCGCCGCGAGGGCCAGCGGATCGAGGCCGCGCTGGAGATCACCGGCATGGCCGGCTACGAGGACGCCCCTGCCCGCCAGCTCTCGGCCGGACAGAAGAAGCGCGTTACCCTGGCCCGCATGTGGCTGTCGCCGGCGCCGCTGTGGCTGCTGGACGAGCCCTACGCCAACCTCGACCTGGAAGGCATCAACCTGGTCAACCGCATGGTCTCGGCGCACCTGCGCGACGGCGGCGCCACCCTGCTCACCACCCACGGCGCCTACGCCGCGCCGCCGGTGCGTACCCGCATGCTGGCGCTGGGAGCCGAGGCATGAGCGCCGCGCCCGGCCTGCGCCAGTCCGCCCGCGCCCTGCTGCTGCGCGATCTGCGACTGGTCTGGCGACGCCGCGGCGATGCCCTGCAGCCGGCCCTGTTCGCCCTCCTGGTCGTGGTGATGTTCGCCCTGGCCATGGGCGGCGGGCGCGAGGTCCTGCGCGACCACGTCGCCCCCTATGCGATCTGGGTGGCGGTGCTGCTGGCCGGGCTGCTTTCGCTGGACAGCCTGTTCCGCGGCGACGCCGAGGACGGCTCGCTGGAGCAGTGGCTGCTGGCGCCGGTGCCGCTGCCCTGGCTGGTGGCGGTGCGCACCTTCGGCCACTGGCTGACCACCACCGTGCCGCTGCTGCTGGTCGTGCCGGTGCTGGGCGAGTTCCTGTACCTGCCGCGCGCGCAGCTGCCGATCCTGATGCTGACCCTGCTGCTGGGCACCCCGATCCTGAGCCTTCTTGGCGCGGTGGTCGCGGCCCTGACCGTGGGCCTGAAGCGCTCAGGCATCCTCGTGGCCCTGCTGGCGCTGCCGCTGTACGTGCCAGTGCTGGTGTTCGGCGCCGGCAGCGTGGCCGCGACCGCGCAGGGCCTGGACGCCAGCGGCGCGCTGCTGCTGATGGCGGCCGGGCTGGTGGCCTCGGCGGTGCTGGCGCCGCTGGCCGCGGCCGCGGCGATCCGCATCGCCCAGGGCTGAAACCCGGCGCATTGCGCCCGATCAAGGCAGAATGGCCGCACGGGCCGCACCATGGCCTGCGTGCCGAACCGCCCCGCAGCACCGGATGCGCCCGGGGTGGACATTTTGTCCATGCGTCCGGCTTGGCCCTTCGGGGGCCAGTCTGGAAGAATGCCCTGAACAGCCCGTCCGGCAGGCCCAGGCCAGCCGGCGCCAAACGCGAGCGACGTGATCCATCCCATGAACCCGGTGATCCGCTGGTTCCACCTCCTCGGCTCACCGCCGTACTTCGACCGCTTCGCGGCGCGCTGGGCGCCGTGGTTCTGGGCCGCGGCGCTGCTGACCCTGGGCGTGGGCGCGTGGCTGGCCCTGTTCCATGTCCCGGCCGACTACCAGCAGGGCGACAGCGCACGCATCCTCTACATCCACGTGCCCTCGGCCTGGATGAGCATGTTCGTGTTCGCGCTGATGGCGCTGTACGCGGCCATCGCCCTGGTCTGGCGGATCAAGCTGTGCGAGATCCTGGCCATGGCCTGCGCGCCGATCGGTGCGGGCTTCACCGTGGTCACCCTGGCTACCGGTTCGATCTGGGGCAAGCCGATGTGGGGCACCTGGTGGGACTGGGACCCGCGCCTGACCACCGAGCTGATCCTGCTGTTCCTGTACCTGGGCGTGATCGGCCTCTACCACGCCGGCGACGACCGCCGCGCCTCGGCCCGTGCCGCCGGCCTGCTGGCCATCGTCGGGGTCGCGCTGCTGCCGGTGATCCGCTACTCGGTCGAGTGGTGGGACTCGCTGCACCAGGGCCAGACCATCCGCGTGTTCGGCCAGTCCAGCATGGACGCCAGCATGATGGCGCCGCTGTGGTGGATGGTGATCGGCACCAAGTTCTGGTTCGCCGGTTCGCTGCTGGCGCGCGCCCGCGCCGACAACCTGCGCCGGGAGTCCGGCAAGGACTGGGTGCGCAAGCTGGCCGGAGGCGAGCCATGAGCTACCTGCCCTACGTGATCGGCGCGTATGCCGTGTTCGTCGCCGTGTTCCTGTGGGATTTCCTCGCGCCGCGGCTGCAGGTCCGGCGCCAGCTGCGCGCCGCCCGCCTGCGCGCGCGCCGCGACCGCAAGCCGTCCGGGCGTCCCGCCACGGACGTGGAGTTGACCCGATGAATCCGCAACGCCGCCGCCGGCTGCTGCTGGTGCTCGTCCTGGTGCTGGCCTCGGGCCTGGCCACCGCCCTGGTCGCCATGGCCCTGCAGCGCAATGTCGCCTACCTCTACACCCCGGCCGAAGTGCTGCGTGGCGAGGCCGGCGAGCGCGCCCGCTTCCGCCTCGGCGGCATGGTCGAGAAGGGCTCGTTCGCGCGCCCGGCCGGTTCGATGGAGGCCAGCTTCCGCGTCACCGACGGCGATGCGCAGCTGCCGGTGCGCTACACCGGCATCCTCCCCGACCTGTTCCGCGAGGGCCAGGCGGTGGTCGCCACCGGGCGCATGGAGGGCGAGGTGTTCGTCGCCGAGAACGTGCTGGCCAAGCACGACGAGACCTACATGCCCAAGGAAGTGGCCGACAAGATGGGCGTTGCGCACCAGAAGCACGAGGTGCAGGTGCCGGCGCCCGGGAACGAACAGCAGTGACGGCCCTGGCCCGGGCCGGGGCGCCCATCCGCGGGGCACATGCTTCCTGTCATGCCGCAGGAGGCAGCGATGCTGCCTGAACTTGGCCAGGTCCTCCTTGCCCTGGCATTGCTGGTCGCCGCCGCGCAGGCGCTGCTGCCGCTGGCCGGCGCGCATCGCGGCGATGCCCGGCTGATGGCCGTCGCCCGCCCGGCCAGCTACGCCCAGCTGGTGCTGGTCGGCGGCGCCTTCGCCCTGCTGACCTGGGCTTTCGTGTCGCAGGACTTCTCGGTCCGCTACGTCGCCACCAACTCCAACTCGCTGCTGCCCATGGTCTACCGTTACACGGCGGTGTGGGGCTCGCACGAGGGTTCGCTGCTGCTGTGGGTGCTGGTGCTGTGCGTGTGGAACGCGCTGATGGCCGCGCTCTCCACCCACCTGCCGCAGACCGTGGTGGCGCGGGTGCTGGGCACGCTGGGCATCGTCGCCTGCGGCTTCCTCGCCTTCCTGGTGTTCACCTCAAATCCGTTCGAGCGGCTGCTGCCGGCGGCGATGGAAGGCCGCGACCTCAACCCGCTGCTGCAGGACCCGGGGATGATCATCCACCCGCCGATGCAGTACGTCGGCTGGGCCGGGTTCTCGATCCCGTTCGCCTTCGCCATCGCCGCGCTGCTGGACGGCCGCATCGATGCGCGCTGGCTGCGCTGGGTGCGGCCGTGGACCAACGTGGCCTGGGCCTTCCTGACCGTGGGCATCGCCCTGGGCAGCTGGTGGGCTTACTACGAGCTGGGCTGGGGCGGCTGGTGGTTCTGGGATCCGGTCGAGAACGCCGCCTTCATGCCGTGGCTGGTGGGCGCGGCGCTGATCCACTCCCAGGCCGTGACCGAGAAGCGCGGCAGCTTCGCCGGCTGGACCCTGCTGCTGGCGATCGCCGCGTTCTCGCTGTCGCTGATGGGCACCTTCCTGGTGCGCTCGGGCGTGCTGACCAGCGTCCACGCCTTCGCCGCCGATCCCTCGCGCGGCCTGTTCATCCTCATCTTCCTGGGCTTGGTGATCGGCGGCTCGCTGCTGCTGTACGCGCTGCGCGCAGGGCGACTCGAGGCCGGCGCGGGCTTCCAGCCGGTCTCGCGCGAGACCCTGCTGCTGCTCAACAACCTGCTGCTGGCCAGCGCCTGCGCCATGATCCTGCTGGGCACGCTGTACCCGCTGCTGGCCGACGCCCTGGACCTGGGCAAGATCTCGGTCGGCCCGCCCTACTTCGGCCTGCTGTTCTTCGTGTTGATCGCGCCGCTGCTGGCACTGGTGCCGCTGGGCCCGCTGGCGCGCTGGCAGCGCGAGCAGCCCTCGAAGCTGGCCGCCGCCCTGCTGCCGTGGCTGGGCATGGCCCTCGTCGCCGGCGTGGCCGCCTACTTCACCGCGCCCCAAGGCGCATGGAAGACCGCCGTCGGCGTCGCTGGCGCCGCCTGGGTCGGCCTGGGCACCCTGCACTTCGCATGGGCGCGGCTGCGCAACAGCGGCCGCCTGACCGCCGAGATGTGGGGCATGGTCCTGGCCCACCTGGGCCTGGCCGTGTTCGTGGTCGGCGCCCTGCTGGTGGAGGCTCAGAACGTGCAGCGCGAGGTCGCGCTCAAGCCGGGCCAGCGCCTCGAGGTCGGGCGCTACGCGTTCGAGTTCCAGGGCGTGGACCAGCTGCAGGGCCCGAACTACCTGGCCGACCGCGGCCACGTGCAGGTGCTGCGCGACGAGCGCCCGCTGGTCCTGCTGCATCCGGAGAAGCGCGCCTACGCCAGCGGCGGCCAGGTGATGACCGAGGCCGGCATCCGCCCCGGCGTGACCGCCGACGTCTATGTCGCCCTTGGCGAGTCGCTGGGCGATGGTGCCTGGGCGGTGCGCGTGCACATCAAGCCATTCGTTCGCTGGATCTGGGGTGGTGCGGCGCTGATGGCGCTGGGTGGCCTGGTGGCCGCCGGCGACCGCCGCTTCCGCCGCGTGAGCAAGGAGAAGACCGCATGAACACTCCGCAGAAGCCGCAGGGGCTGCCCGTGGTCGCCGTGGTGATCGGCGCCCTGTTCTTCGTCGGCCTGCTGGGCCTGATGGTGCACGGGGTGATGCGCTCCGGCGACGCCGACCGCGACGTGCTGCCCTCGGCCCTGATCGACAGGCCGGCGCCGGAATTCACGCTGCCGGTGCTGCACGATCCCTCGGTGCAGCTGGGTTCGGCCGACCTGCGCGGCGCGCCCTACGTGCTCAACGTCTGGGGCAGCTGGTGCGCGGCCTGCCGCGAGGAACACCCGGTCCTGACCCGCTTCGCCGAGACCCGCCGCGTGCGCGTGGTCGGCTACAACTGGAAGGACGAACCGGAGGACGCGCTGCGCTGGCTGGAACAGTTCGGCAACCCGTTCTTCGTGGTCCTGGCCGACTACGAGGGCCGCTACGCGCTGGACTGGGGCGTGGCCGGCGCGCCGGAGACCTTCCTGGTGGACGGCGCCGGCGTGGTGCGCTGGAAGCACACCGGTCCGCTGACCGAGGAGATCGTGGCCACCCGCCTGTTGCCGGCACTGGAACAGGTGGAGCGCGCCAGGTGAGCCCGGCCGCGCGCTACCTGCGCCTGCTGCTGGCCGCCGTGCTGGCCCTGGCCCATGCGCCGCCGGCGCTGGCCCAGGCGGCCGCCGACCCGGCCCCGCTGGCCTTCACCGACGCCGCCGAGGAAGCCCGCTTCCACGCGCTGACTTCCGAGCTGCGCTGCGTGATGTGCCAGAACCAGTCGCTGGCCGATTCGAATGCGCAGATCGCCCACGACATGCGCCGCGAAGTGCTGGCGCTGATGCGCCAGGGCCGCAGCGACGCCGAGATCAAGCAGCACCTGGTGCAGCGCTACGGCGAATTCGTGCTGTACCGGCCGACCGTGGACAGCCACACCTGGCTGCTGTGGTTCGGCCCGGGCCTGATCCTGCTCGGTGGCGCCGCGGTGGTGTGGACCATCGTCCGCCGCCGCGCCCAGGCCGCGCCCGCCCGCGACGACGACGCCCCCTCGGAGCACGAATGGTGAGCGCCCCGGTCCTGCTGTTCGGCCTGCTGGCCCTGGTCGTGGTGCTGGCGGTCTCGCTCTGGGTGCTGCGCCCGCTGGGCCGCCCGCGGGTGGTCGCCGCCGGCGTGGTGGTGCTGTGCGCCGGCACCTTCGCCCTGTACCTGCTGATCGGCACGCCGGAAGCCCTGCGCGCGCCGGTCGCCATGGCCGAACCGGCCAGCCTCGAGGAGGCCGTCACCCAGCTGGCCGCCGAGCTGGAGCGCAATCCCGAACAGCCGGAAGGCTGGGCCCTGCTGGCCCGCTCCCGCGCCACCCTGGGCGATGCCGCCGGCGCGCGCGACGCCTATGTCCGTGCCCTCGAATACGCCCCGGACGAACCCGACCTGCTGGTTGATGCCGCCGAGGCCCGTGCCCTCGCCCATCCGCAGCGCCTGTTCGACGAGCAGTCCATGGCTTGGCTGCAGCGCGCGCGCCAGGTCCGTCCCGACCACGCCCGCGCCGGCTGGTTCATCGGCGTGGCACAGCGCCAGGCCGGCCAGGCCGCCGAGGCAGCCGCGACCTGGGAGGCACTGTTGCCCGGCGTCGACGAGGCCACCGCGCGCAGCCTGCGTGTGCAGATCGATGCCGCCCGCGCCGATGCCGGCCTGCCGCCGCTGGGCGCTCCAGCCGCGGTCGCGTCCGGCGAAGGCCTCAAGGTGAAGGTGGTGCTGGATCCCGGCTTCGCCGCGCGTGCGCGCATCGAGGGCGAGGCCGTGGTGTTCGTGCTGGCGCGCGTGCCGGGTGGCCCGCCGATGCCGGTGGCCGTGGAGCGCCATCGCGCCCGCGACCTGCCCCTGGAGGTGGTGCTGGACGACCGCGACAGCCCGATGCCGACCCAGAAGCTCTCCGCGCTGGAGGAGGTCGAGGTCCTGGCGCGTATCTCCGCCGCCGGCAGCGCCAACCGCGGCGAAGGCGATATCGAATCGGCTCCGGTGCAGGTGCGCCTGCCCTCCGCCGATACGGTCGAACTGGTGATCGGCGCTCCGCCACCCTGAGCCCAAACCCGGCCGCAGCACGCGGCCCATGCCTCGCCGCCGCTGGCGTCACGGACCGTTTCAGCCGTCACCAGCGACAGCGTGCCGCGGGCGATGCCGTTACACTGCGCCGCCTATGGCATCGGCCTCCGAATACGAATTCATCCCGCCGGGCACCCGCTTCCACGCGCTGCCCTCGCCCTTCCCGATGAAGCGCGGCGGCGCGCTGCACGGCGCGCGCGTGGCCTACGAGACCTGGGGCACGCTAGCCCCCGATGCCGGCAACGCCGTGCTGATCCTCACCGGCCTGTCCCCCGACGCGCATGCCGCCTCCGGCCCGCACGACCCGGAACCGGGCTGGTGGGAACCGATGCTGGGCCCCGGCAAGCCGATCGACACCAGCCGCTGGTTCGTCATCTGCGTCAACGCGCTGGGCAGCTGCAAGGGTTCGACCGGCCCGGCCTCGCTGGATCCGGCCACCGGCGACCTCTACCGCCTGTCCTTCCCCGAGCTGTCGATCGAGGACGTGGCCGATGCCGCCGCCTCGGTGGTGCGTGGGCTCGGCATCGACCGGCTGGCCTGCGTGGTCGGCAACTCGATGGGCGGCATGACCGCGCTGGGCCTGCTGCTGAGGCATCCGGGCATCGCCCGCAGCCACGTCAACATCTCTGGCAGCGCGCGCGCCCTGCCCTTCTCCATCGCCGTGCGCTCGCTGCAGCGCGAGGCCATCCGCCTGGACCCGAACTGGAACGGCGGCAGCTACGACCACGACACCTGGCCCGAGTCCGGCATGCGCATCGCCCGCAAGCTGGGCGTGATCACCTACCGCTCGGCGCTGGAATGGGACGGCCGCTTCGGCCGGGTGCGCCTGGACCAGAGCTCGCCGTTCGCCAACGGCGGCGGCGAGGAGGATCCGTTCGGCCTGGAATTCCAGGTCGAGAGCTACCTGGAAGGCCATGCGCGCCGCTTCGTGCGCCGCTACGACCCCAATTGCTACCTCTACCTGAGCCGCTCGATGGACTGGTTCGACGCGGCCGAATACGGCAACGGCGACGTGCTGGCCGGGCTGGCCACGATCCGGATCGAGCGCGCGCTGGCGATCGGCGCCAACACCGACATCCTGTTCCCGGTGCAGCAGCAGCAGGAAGTCGCCGAGGGCCTGGCCCGGGGCGGCGCCGATGCCGGCTTCGTCGGCATGGACTCGCCGCAGGGCCACGATGCCTTCCTGGTCGATTTCGCCCGTTTCGGCCCGGCGGTCCGGGACTTCCTCGATCGGCTATGATCGTTTCCTCCGAAACATTGTCCTGACGCAGGCGCGCCGCTCCATCGCCGCCTGTACCAGGCAGGCGAAGGGCACGTGGATTTCCAGGGCAAGCACAAGATGGTGGCCGCGCTGGATGCGGCCGTGGCGCTGGGCGAGGAACGCGCGGTCACCGCCGCCCTGCGCAGCGCCCTGGTGTCGCTGTTCGGCGACCGCGAGGTCGGGCTGCCGGCGCAGGTGCTGCAGCCGATCACCGACCACTACGCCCGGCGCGAGCTGCATACCAGCCCGGAGCTGGGCTACAGCGTGGTCGCCATGACCTGGGGGCCCGGCCAGGGCACCCATATCCATGACCACGACGGCGCCTGGTGCGTCGAGGGCGTGTGGCATGGCCGTCTGGCCATCACCCGCTACGAGCCGCTGGCCCGCGAGGGCGAACGCTGGCGCTTCGAGGCGGTGGACGAGCTCGAGGCCGCGCCCGGCTCGGCCGGCAGCCTGATCCCGCCGCACGAATACCATGCCATCCGCAACCCGCAGGCCGACGCCGTGGCCGTGTCCCTGCACGTCTACCAGCACCCCCTGCTGCGCTGCCACGTCTTCGTCCCCGAGGACGGGGCCTTGGGCGCCTGCGGCTGGACCCGGCGCGAGGAGCGCCACCTGTGCACCGACCCGGCCGCGTGACGGCGCGGTCCGCTATACTGCGCGCCCGCGCCGAAGTGGCGGAATGGTAGACGCAGCGGACTCAAAATCCGCCGGCCTTAAAACCGTGTGGGTTCGAGTCCCACCTTCGGCACCAATGACTTAGGTCACTTATCCACAAGTCGAGCAGGGATGGATGTGCAGTTTTTGTGCAGCCGTGCAGTAGTGCGGCATCACATCCCCCGACACAGAGGCCGCCATGCGCAAAGCCCTGCCCCTGCTGATCCTTGCCCTGACCGGCTGCGCATCCGTGCGCGACATGGACCGTGGCCTCCTGAGCCAATTCACCATGACTGGACCCGGCCAGTGGGAGATGACTGCCAACGCGGCAGGGCGAGGCGCGCAGACCGACGAGGGCGAGGCCACGCGCCTTGGCTGGATTCGGGACTACACCCAGGCCAACGGGTGCAACGCCTATGAGATCACGGAGCGCCGGTTGACCAAGGCCCCGCCCCAGCGGTCCATGCTCGGCATCAAGACAGACGGCGATACGATCCGGTACAGCGGCACCTGCCGCTAAAGCACCGCCCCGGCTCGGCGGCCTTCGTCGGCCGCCGGCCCCCTGGTCGAGGTCAGGCCGCCTGCGCGGCCGCCTCGTAATACCGTCGAGCCAGGCGGGCGACAAGGTCCTCGCACAGGCTTTCCAGCGCCATGACGCGCACGGTCCCGAAGCGGGCCAGGCGCACCATGCGTTCGACGTAGATCTCGCGCCCGTGCTCGAGGGTCTCGCGCATGGACTTGGTGAATCCGTGCGGGATGAATCCGCGGGTGCCATCCTTGCTCCCGCCAACAAACAACACGATAGACACGGCCGTTTCCTCTTCTTGTTCTTGTCAGACCAGCCGCGCAAGTCTGGGACGCCGGCCGTTAGGAACTCGTGCAACCAATGTAGGCAGCGCGTGTTTCCGTTAAGAAACAAGGAGATGTCGGCGCGGTTGCAGTCAGCCTCTGTTTAGCCCCACGGCCACCAGCCATGGCCATGCATGGCGTAATGGTCGGCCGCGCGCTCCAGCGGATTGCGCACGGAAATGCCGCCGCAGAGGAAATACACCGGCACGAACAGCGGCCCCAGCAACATGTACTGGTACACGTGGGCGCGCTCGTGGTCGCCCAGCCGCACCTGTGGATGCAGGCAGCGCCCGGCGCGGTGCTCGTAGGTGTTGCAGGAGGCATCGAGGTCGGGGCCGGTGGCGAGCACGACATTGCCCAGGGTCATCGCCCCGCCCGGCCCCCAGGGCCAGCGTGCGAACACCAGGGCGAGATCGCGCCGGCTCAGGTGCGCACGCGCGCCGAACGGCATCCCGGCGATCCCGGCCAGCAGCCCGGCCAGGGTCCAGGGCGAGGTCCAGGCCATGCCCACGGCCATTCCGGCCGCACGCAGGAAGCGATGCAGCGGCACGCTCAGTCGGATTCGTTGGGGATCAGCAGCCACAGGATCAGGTAGACCAGCATCCCGGGGAATGCGGCGGAGATGATCGAACCGACCACGTAGATGATGCGTACCCAGGTCGAACTCCAGCCAAAGCGGCGCGCGATGCCGCCCATTACCCCGGCGATCATGCGGTCGTTGAGCGAGCGGGTCAGGCCGCCCGTCGCGGTGGCACTCATGGCGGACTCCGGTGGGACCTGGCCCGAGTCTAGCGCCGCCCCGCGTCGGCGCGCAGTCGTCCCAGGCGCTCGCGCAGCCACTCGCCCGCCGGTCGTTCAGCCTGGCCCGGGCAGGCGATCCGGTAGGGCCGGCCGGTGAAGCTGCTGTGGCTGGCGGCCTGTTCGATGAAGTCTTCGGTGCTGCCGCCCAGGCCACGCCTGCGGGCGTAGTCGTACTTGCGCTGCAGGTGGTCGCGCGCGGCGGCCGCATCGTGCCATCGCCCGTTGCGCTGGAAGCGGCAGCCGGAGTCACCGAGCGCGGCGACCAGGGCGCGGATCTCGCCGTCGGTGCGTGGATCGATGGCGGCCTTGTCGGCGGCCGAGGCGGCCGGCGACAGGACCAAGGCCAGGGCCACGGCGGCGATGGCCAGGCGCGCGTGGCGCAGGAGGGACGCGAGCTGGGCGGTGGCGCCCTCGCGGATGTCCCGGGCGTGGCCAGGCCTGCCTGCGGATGCGCTCATGGAAGACTCCAGTGGGCCTGCCCGGGATGCAGCGCTGCTCAGCCCTGCCGTTCCGCCAGCCAGCGCTCGATCGCCGCCGGCACCTCGCGCTGGGCGCGGCTGGAGACGTACAGGCCGATATGGCCGCCGCGGAAACCCAGCTCGGTGTAGTCGTCGGTGCCGACCAGCCCCCCCAGCGCGCGCGAGGCCGCGGGCGGGACCAGGTGGTCCTGCTCGGCGTAGATGTTCAGCACCGGCATGTCGACGAAGCCCAGCTCCACCGGCTCCTCGCCGATGCGGGCGGTGCCGTTGATGAAGGCGTTGCCCTGGTAGAACTGCTTGATGAAGTCGCGGAAAGCTTCGCCGGCCTGGTCGGGCGAGTCGAAGATCCACTTCTCCATGCGCAGGAAGTCCTCCACCGCCTTCGGATCCTCCAGCGCGTCCACCAGGCCCACGTACTTCTGCAGGTTCAGGCGGAACGGCTTGAGCATCAGGTAGCTGGCGTTCATCAGGTCGGCCGGGATGTTCCCCAGCGCGTCCACGAACAGGTCCACGTCCAGCCCGCGCACCCAGCCAGACAGCATGTTGTCCGGGGTCTGGAAGTCCACCGGGGTGACCATGGTGACCAGGTTGCGCACCTTCTCCGGGTGCAGCGCCGCATAGCACAGCGAGAACGCGCCTCCCTGGCACACGCCCAGCAGGTTCACCGGGCCGCCGGTCGCGGCGGACAGGTGGTCGACGGCCCCGTCGATGAAGCGGTTGATGTAGTCGTCGAGCGTGAGCCAGCGGTCCGAGCGGTCCGGGTAGCCCCAGTCGATCACGTACACGTCCAGGCCCAGCGCCAGCAGGCCGCGCACCAGCGAGCGGTCCTCCTGCAGGTCGACCATGTAGGGACGGTTGACCAGGGCGTAGACGATCAGCAGCGCCGGTCCGGTGGGCTCGCGCTCGCCGACGAAGCGGTAGAGCACGGTCTTGCCGTCGCGCCAGACCTCCTGCCGCTCGGTGGCGCCGTAGTCGACCTCGCCGACCTGGCCCAGCACGCGCATGCCCTGCACCAGGCGCCGATGGAACTGCATCGCCTCCTGAGCCAGCGCCAGCGGATCGAACTGCAGCGGCTCGCCGCTCATCGGCCGCGGCCTCCGCGACGACCGTCAGCCTTGCCCTCGCCGAGGTTGCGGCTGACCCAGTCCTTGATCGACACCACCTGCGCGCCGGTAGCCGGCTGCGCGGCCTGGCCCTTGCGGGCGCGGGGCGTGGGAGCGGCCGCAGTTTTTGCCGCTGGAGCAGGCCTGGACGTCGTGGCAGCGGCGGCCTTTCGCGCCGGCTTCTTCGCCGCGGCGGCGGGCTGCGCCGCGGCGGCCCTGGTCTTCCTGGCGGCGCTGGCAGGCGCTTCGCGCTTCGCGGTCGAGGTAGCTGGCGTGCTGGCCTTGGCTGGCTTCGCTTCGGCCCTGGCCGCGGGAGCGGCGGCACGGGCGGCGGCAGTGCGCGGCCTGGGCGTGGCGGCCGGCTTGGCCGGCTTCTTCGCAGCCTGCTTCGAGACCTTCCCGCCGGGCTTCTTCGGAGCCGGCTTCGCGGCCTGCTTCGTTTTCGCCTTCGCAGCCTTCACGGCCTTCGTGGCGGGCGCGGGCCTGGCAGCGGCGGCCTTCGGCGATTCGACCTTCGCTTCGGGCTGGCTCGCGGGCACCGGCTCCGGCGCAGTCGCAGCCGCGGGCCTGGCCTTGCGCGGACGCTTCGGTGCCGTGGCCGGCACCGCCCTGGCGGCACCCTGCTTCAGCCCGGCGGCACGGCGCAGCTCGCGCACGGTGCGCTCAAGCTCGGCGACCTTGCGATGCACCGAATCCACCTCGGTGCGCCCAGGCAGGCCAAGCAGCTCGCTGATGCGCTCGATCTCGTGCTGCAGGCCCTTGCGCACGCGCATCAGCGCATTGGTCAGGGCAGCGTAGTGGTTCTGGTATTCCTCGGACAGCGCCGCCTCGGACCAGGCCTCCTCGGCCGCATCGATCCACAGGTCGAACAGCGCCCGCGCGGTGGCCAGGCGCTGCTCCGGGGTCTCCTGCTGCCCGAGCAGGCGCTCGAACCGGGCGAACGCGTCCTTGCCGATACGCGAGAGCAGCGCGTTGAATTCCTCGTTGCGCTCCTCCCATTCCTGCCAGGCCGCGGCCAGCGCCTGCAGGCGCTGCTGGTGTTCTCGTGCCGGGCCAAGGCCGGGCTGGCCGAACCAACCGGAAGCCTGCTGCCGCAGCGGACGCAGGATGGCGTCGACGAATGGGCGCACCTGGTCGGGCCAGCCGACCGTGGCCGCGCCGAACGCGCCCGGCATGCCCTGGAAGAAGCTCGAGAAGGGATTGCCGTCCTGGCCGCCCAGCATCTGCCGCCAGGCGCCGGCGATGTCGGCGGCGCTGCCGCCGCCGTCGGCGAACTGGGCCGCCACTTCCTGCATCCGCGCGTACCAGTCGAACGCCGCCGGTGCGGGCTGCCCGGGCGCCATTCCGCCAAGGCCGGTCCATGTGCCGGAACCCGCCGGCCCCATGCCCATCAGCCCACTCCAGGTGTCCCAGTACTGGCGTGCCATCGAGTCGAGGTCGCCGGGCGAAGATGCGTTGGCCATGAGCCCTCCGGTGTCGCCGACGATTCTAGCAGCGGCCCGGGGCCTCGCAGCCTACGGCTTGGGAATGTGGATGGTCTTGCTGATCATCAGCGAACCGGACAGGGCGAACAGCAGCACCAGCGGGTGCAGCTGCCAAGGCCCCAGCTGCAGCTGGCCCCACCACAGCTCGGTGCCGATGCTGCCCTGCCAGGCCGCTACCGCCAGCACCACCACCAGCACCAGGCTGGTCGGGATCGGCGTGCCCTCGAAGTACTTCACCTTGCCCTCGTCACCGGCCAGCAACTCGGCGGTGACGTTGTAGCGGGCCAGGCGGCTGACCCCGCAGCCGACGAAGTACGACAGCACCAGCCAGTCCCAGCCGCCCTGCATGCCGCAGGCGTAGGCCAGCGCCGCCGGGGCCAGGCCGAAGGAGATCACGTCGGCCAGCGAGTCCAGCTCGCGGCCCAGGGTCGAGGACGACTTGCGCCAGCGCGCCACCCGCCCGTCCAGGGCATCGAAGATGAAGGCCAGCGGGATCAGGGCCATGCCGGCCATCAGGTCCGCCACCCGCCCGTCCTGCAGGAAACGCATCGCCGCGAACACCGCCCCGGTGCCGCAGAACGCGTTGGCCAGGGTGAACCAGTCGGCGAGCTGGAATTCGCGCAGCATCGAGAAGTGGCGGGACATGCGGAGGACCTGGGTGGGGTGGCGAACAGGATACGCCCCCGCCAGGTGGACGCCGGGTGCGCATGCCCGGCTTCCGCCGACGCGGGCGCTTGCTAAAGTCGGGGCGAGCCACCGGAGACGCATCATGCGCAACATCCTCATCACCGGCGCGGCCAGCGGCATCGGCGCCGGCATCGCCCGCGAACTGGCCGCCGCGGGCCACCACCTGATCGTCAGCGACCTGTCGGCCGAGGGTGCCGGCACGGTCGCCGAAGGGATCCGCGCCGCCGGCGGCTCGGCCGAAGCGGTGGCCTTGGACGTGACCTCCGATACCAGCATCGCCCATGCGCTGACCTCGATCTCCTGCCCGGTCGACGTGCTGGTCAACAACGCCGGCCTGCAGCACGTCTCGCCGCTGGAGGAGTTCCCGCTGGAGAAGTGGGACTTCCTGGTCCAGGTGATGCTGGTCGGCGTGGCCCGCCTGACCCGCGCGGTGCTGCCTGGCATGCGCGAGCGTGGCTACGGCCGCATCGTCAACATCGGCAGCATCCATGCCCTGGTCGCCAGCCCGTACAAGAGTGCGTACGTGGCGGCCAAGCACGGCCTGGTCGGATTCTCCAAGGTGGTGGCGCTGGAGACGGCGGATACGGACATCACCATCAACACCATCTGCCCCAGCTACGTGAAGACCCCGCTGGTGGACAGCCAGATCGCGGCCCAGGCCCGCACCCGCGGCATTTCCGAGGAGGAAGTGGTCTCGCAGGTGATGCTCAAGCCGATGCCCAAGGGTGTGTTCATCGGCATGGACGAACTGGCCGGCACCACCGCGTTCCTGCTCTCGCCGGCGGCGCGCAACCTCACCGGCCAGTGCCTTGTGCTGGACGGCGGCTGGACCGCGCAGTAAACGCGGCAACGGCGCGCGCGGTGCGCGCCGTCAACATCCGGGGGCGCGACGACGTTTACCAGTGCACGCCATCGCGACCAGCTGCCGCGCGTTCGCGATCAAGCGCATGGATCGGTCCGTGCGGATATATCGCGTGGAACATCACCCGCTGCGTCAGGCCCCCAAATTCGTGTGGCCAAATTTTCGCCACCCATCTTGACGAGTCCGTCACGCAAGGCGCCGCGGCAGTTATCCACACACTTGTCCGTAAACCATCCACAGGCGGTGTGGAAAACCTTGTTCCCCGCCGATCCCGGGGTGGCGAAATTTTCACCACCCCTCTTGACACGCTACTGCCACAAGCGCGCCCGTGGCTTATCCACACGCTTCTCCCGTTGCTTTCCACACCCGGTGTGGAAAACCGCGCGGCGCGTGGAACATCGGCTCACACGCGCGACCAGTTCCAGGACTGCATGCGCCCGTCGCGGTAAGGCATGACCCCGTGGAAGGGCCGCGGATCGGCGTCGAACACCAGCGGCAGGAAGTTGCGGTCGCCCTCCCACATCGGCAGCTCGCCCAGGCGGGCGACCTCCACCCATTCCAGCGTGCCTTCCGGGTTGGATTCCAGCGGCGTACCGGTCCAGCCGTCGATCACGAACACGAAGCCCAGCCAGTCCTCCCCGTGCTTGCCGAAGCCGGGCCAGCTGATGGTGCCGCGCAGCTGCATCGAGGTGCATTCGATGCCGGCCTCCTCGCGGATCTCGCGGCGCATGCCGGCGACCACGTCCTCGTCGCGCTCGATCTTGCCGCCCAGGCCGTTGTACTTGCCGAGCTGGTGGTCGTCCTTGCGCGCGTTGCGGTGGATCATCAGGACCTTCGAGCGGTCCGGCGAAAGCACGTAGCCGAGCGTGGCCACGATGGGGGTATACGGCATGGGGGCGCCCCTGGCGGAAAGCGGCATTCTAGCCAGCGGCCCGCGGATGCCCGCGGGCCGGCTGGACGTCAGCGCAGCAGGTGCCCGCGCAGGGCCCCGTAGTCCGGCGGCACCGGATCGGCATGCGCGGGGCGCGTGAGCAGCTCGGCAAGTGCCGGCGGCACCTCGACCGGATGCCCGACCAGCGGCTCGACCACCGACTCGAACTTGGCCGGATGCGCGGTGGCGGCCACCGCCCAGTCGCCATCGGTGCCGTCGGCGCGCAGCTCCTGCAGCACGTGCACCGCGGTGGCGGTGTGTGGGCAGAACACCTCGCCGTGCTGCTGGCTGCGCGCGCGGATGGTGGCGCGGATGGTGTCGTCGTCGACCGCGATCGCGGTGAACCCCTCGCGCAGCGCGGCCTCGTCGCCGCCGTACAGCCACAGCAGGCGCTCGAAGTTGCTGGGCGCGCCCACGTCCATGGCATTGGCGATGGTGGCCACGCTCGGGCCCGGGCTGTAGGCGTCCCCGGCGAAGAACCGCGGCAGCACGCGGTTGGCATTGGTCGCCAGCACGATCCGCCCCAGCGGCGCGCCCAGGGCGCGGGCGAGGATCCCGGCCAGGGCATTGCCGAGGTTGCCGGTGGGCACCACGAAGTTGAGCTCGCGCCCGGTCGCCGCATGGTGGACCAGCGAGGCATGTGCGTAGTAGCTCATCTGCGGCAGCAGCCGGCCCAGGCTGATGCTGTTGGCCGAACTCAGCGGCACCTGCGCCTGCAGCTCCGCGTCGTTGAGCGCGCGCTTGACCAGGGCCTGGCAGTCGTCGAACGAGCCGGCCACCCGCAGCGCCGAGACGTTGTCGCCGAAACAGCCGAGCTGGTGCGCCTGGCGCGGCGAGACCCGGCCGTCCGGATACAGCACGACCACGCGCAGCCCCGGCTGGCCATGGAACGCGGCCGCGACCGCGGCCCCGGTGTCGCCGGAAGTGGCGACCAGGATGGTCAGTGGCCGCTCCGCGCCGCGGCGGATGCGCGCCAGGCAGGCGGCGAGGAAGCGCGCGCCGATGTCCTTGAAGGCCGCTGTCGGCCCATGGAACAGCTCCAGCACATGGTCGTTCGGGGTCGCCAGCGGCAGCAGCGGCACCGGGAAGTCGAAGGCCTCGGCGCAGATCGCCGGCAGCTCGGCCTCCAGCGCGTCGCCGGCGAAGAACGGCGCGAGCAGCCCGCTGGTGGTTTCGGCCAGGGTGGCGCCGGCGCGCAGCTGGCGCGGCGCCGGCAGCGCCTGCGGCACGTACAGGCCGCCATCCGGCGCCAGACCGGCGGCGATGGCCTGGCTGAGGTTCACGGCGGGCGCGGCATTGCGGGTGGAAATGAAGTTCATCGTGGATCCGTCGGAACGTGGGGCGACCGCCGGGCGGCCATCCGTGGGCGTCATGCCCGGGTGCGCGGTCGGCCCGCGCCCCGGGCGGCGGTTACAGCAGCGAGGCGCCGGGGCTGTCCAGCGGCGCGACCCAGGCCTGGCTCTCCAGTCCTGCAGCGGCGAACGCGGCCTGCACCGCCGGCGCGGCGGCCTCGGCGCCGGCGCGGTTCTCGAACCAGCCGAACACGCTGGGGCCGGCGCCGGAGATGCTCGCGCCCATCGCCCCGCCGTCCAGCATCGCCGCCTTGGCCGCGGCGAAACCCGGGATGAGCGCGGCGCGGCGCGGCTCGACCAGCACGTCGCGCAGGCCGGCACGCACCAGGCTGGCATCGCCGGCATGGCAACCGGCCAGCACCAGGGCCAGGTTCGCGCTCTGGGCGACGAACTCGGACAATTCGTAGCTGCCGGCCAGGGCCTCGCGCGCCTTGCGCGTCTCCAGCACGGCCTCCGGATGCACCAGCAGGCTGTGCCATTCCTCCGGCACCGGGATCCGCACCAGCCGGTCCGCGGTGGCCAGCACCAGGCCGCCAAGCAGCATCGGGCCGAGGTTGTCGCCATGGCGGCCGCCGCTGGCCACCGCCTCGCCTTCCAGCGCGAACGGATAAAGCGCATGGCGGGTCAGCGGCCGGTCCAGCAGCGCGTTGGCCGCCACCAGTGCGCCGACGCAGGACGCGGCCGAGCCGCCCATGCCCGAGCCCAGGGCGATGCCCTTGTCGATCTCCAGCTCGAAGCCGAACGGCAGCTGCAGGGCGCGGCGCATCGCCTCGAGGGCGACGCCGGCGGTATTGCGCGAGGCCTCCAGCGGCAACGGATGCGCGGCACCGCGGATCTCGCGGATGCGCACCTCCGGCCCGGCGATGCGGCGCACGGTGACCGTGTCGCCGGCGCCGGCCAGGGCGAAGCCGAGGATGTCGAAACCCACCGCCGCGTTGCCGGCCGATGCCGGGGCGAAGGCCGTGGCCTGGCGCTGCATCGGATCGGCCGTCACAGGCGCGCTCCGCGGCCGGCGGCCACACGCAGCAGGTCGGCGAACACGCCGGCGGCGGTCACCTCCGGGCCCGCGCCCGGGCCCTGCACCACCAGCGGGTTCTCGCAGTAGCGGCGGGTGGTGAACTGGACGATGTTGTCGGTCAGGCGCAGGTTGGCGAAGGCGTGGTCGCGCGGCACCTCGACCAGGCCGACCGAGGCCTTGCCCTGCGCATCCAGGCGCGCCACGTAGCGCAGCACGTTGCCGTTGGCCTTGGCCTGCCCGAGCCGCTCGGCGAAACCGTCATCGACCTCGCGCAGCCGCGCCATGAAGTCGTCCACGCTGGATTCGCGCAGCGCTGCCGGGACCAGGCTCTCGACCTGCACGTCCTCGATGCTCAGCTCGCAGCCGGCCTCGCGCGCCAGGATCACCAGCTTGCGGCCGACGTCGGTGCCGGAGAGGTCGTCGCGCGGATCCGGTTCGGTGTAGCCCAGCGAGCGCGCCTCGGCCACCAGTTCCGAGAACGGCACGCTGCCGTCGAAGCGGTTGAACAGCCAGGCCAGGGTGCCGGAGAAGATGCCCTCGATCGAGGTCACCTTGTCGCCGGTATCCAGCAGGTCGCGCAGGGTCGAGATCACTGGCAGGCCGGCGCCGACCGTGGCCTCGTAGCGGAAGCGCGCGCCGCTGCCCTGGGCGGCGGCACGGATCTCGCGCCAGCGCTGCAGGGGACCGGAACCGGCCTGCTTGTTCGGGGTGACCACGTGGATGCCGGCGGCCAGCCACTGCGCGTAGCGGTCGGCCACCTGCGGGCTGCCGCTGCAGTCGACGATCACCATGTGCGGCAGGTGCGAGTCGAGCAGGTGTGCGGTGAAGCGGTCCAGGTCCAGCGGCTCGCGGGCGGCGGCATAGGCCTGGTGCCAGTCGCCCTCGATCCCGCGCGGATCCAGCAGCTGGCGGCTGCGCGAAGCGATCGCCCGCAGGCGCAGGTCCAGGCGCGCGCGCTCCAGCAGCTTGCCGCGCGCGGACATCAGCTGGTCGAGCAGCGCGCCACCGACGTTGCCCGGGCCGATCACGCCGACGGCGAAGGTCTGCGGCGACAGCCAGAACCCGGCATGCGCCGCGCGCAGGGCGCGGGTCGCCTGGTCGCTGTCGATCGCCACCGATATGTTGCGCTCGGACGAGCCCTGGGCGATGGCGCGGATGTTGACCTGGGCCCGGCCCAGCGCACCGAACAGGCGCGCGGCGATGCCCGGCTGGCCTGCCATGCCGTCGCCGACCGCGGCCAGCACGCTGATGCCTGGCACGTGCTGCACGCGCTGCACCTGGCCGACCGCCAGCTCGTGGGCGAAGGCGTTGAGCAGCGCCGCCTGGGCGCGCTCGGCGTCGTCCTGGCGGACCACGCAGCAGATCGAATGCTCGGATGAACCCTGCGAGATCATCACCACCGACACCCGCGCGTTGCGCAGCGCGGCGAACACGCGCTCGGCGGTGCCCGGCACGCCGATCAGGCCGGTGCCCTCGAGGTTCACCATGGCCAGGTTCGGGCTCAGGGTCAGGCCCTTCACCGGACGGCTCGGATCGCGCCCGGCGCTGATGCGGGTACCCGGGTGCCCGGGCTGGAAGGTGTTGCGGATGACGATCGGCAGGCCGCGCTCGATCGCCGGGTACATGGTCTGCGGATGCACCACCTTGGCGCCGAAATAGGCCAGCTCGCAGGCCTCGTCGTAGCTCAGCGACTCCAGCTGCACCGCTTCGGGCACCACGCGCGGATCGGCCGAGAGCACGCCGTCCACGTCGGTCCAGATGTGCAGCTCGTCGGCCTCGAACAGCGCGGCGAAGATCGCGCCGGAGAAGTCGCTGCCGTTGCGGCCCAGGGTGGTGATGCGGCCGTTGGCATCGCGCGCCACGAAGCCGGTGGCGACCACCCGCTTCTGCGGGTTGGCCTGGCGCCACTGCGCCAGCCGCTCCGCGCTGCGCGCCCAGTCCACGTCCACGCCCAGGTCGCCGTGGGTGACCACCAGCACGTCGCGCGCGTCCAGCACCGCGCAGTCCTCGCCCAGCGCGCCCAGGTGCAGGCCCAGCAGCTGCGCCGAATACACCTCGCCCAGGCCCTGCACCCGCTGCAGCACTTCCTCCGGCAGGCTGCCGAGCACGGCGACCGCGCCCAGCACCTGCGCCAGCTCGTCGAAGCGCTGGTCGATCCACTCGACCGCCTCGCCGGCATGCTCGGCCAGCAGCGCGACCGCGGCGCTGCGATGGCGCGCACGCAGGTCGTGCCAGGCGTCCTCCCATTGCGGCACGTCCGCGCCCTGCGGCGCCGCGGCCGCCTGGGCCAGGCCGATCAGCGCATCGGTCACGCCCTTCATCGCCGAGACGACGGTGACCTGGATGTCCTCGTCGCGGGCCAGCAGCAGCTGGGCGACGTGGCGGTAACGCTCGGCATCGGCAACGGACGTGCCGCCGAACTTGTGCACCACGGTGCGGGCGACGGCGGAAGGCTGGACGGATCCGGAAGGACTTGCGACTGCGGCAGACGACATCGGAGACCTCGGTTGTGAGGCCCAGCGCGCGTATCGGTGCGGGTCGCCCCGCGCCTGATCCAGGTGCGGGGCCGTGGGTTTCGCAGTTACACGAACACGACGGGCCGCACCGGGCGGGTAATACCGGTGGCGGTGGTAATCGCGGTGATGCCGGTGGCCGAAGCGCACGCACGCATCCGCCGCGGTGGCGGAAGCAGGATCACGTTGGCGTTCGGGGTCGACATGGGCATCAAGAGGACACGATGCGTGGGGGCCGTGTCAAGTGTTGCAGCGCCACATCGCGGAAAATTTTCCGTTGCGAAAGAAACAGTTAGCACAGCCTCGCCTTACAGCGCCGATCGCCCCGCCGCCGGCAGCACCACGATCAGCAGGGTCGCCAGCGGGCCGATGAAGATGGACGCCAGCCACCACAGCAGGCCGCTGCGACCCTTGGACTGGGCAAGGCCCGCATTGATCAGCGAGAGCGTGCCCCAGCCAACGAAGAATTCCGAACTTGCCTGCATGGATACCTCCTCCGTACTGCAGCGCCGGTGCGACGCCGCGTGGTTCAGCCGATGCCCTCGAGCATGCCCGAGTGCACCAGCCAGGCGACGCTGGCGATATTGATCAACACTGTCAGCCAGAACAACGCCACGAACGGTTGCTTGACCGTCTTGTGGCGGAACTGCTGCTGCGCGAGCAGCGCGCCCGGCCAGCCGCACAGCAGGTCCACCAGGTGGAGGTTGGCCTCGGGCGTGCGCCGGGCATCGTTCTGCGCGGCGCTCTTGTCCGCCCAGTACATGAAGTAGGACACCCCGCTCATGAACAGGTAGGCGAATCCGACGACCAGTGGCAGCAGGCCGGCAAACACCCCAGCTCCCACGCCTGCGAGTGCGACCAGCGCCACCGCGGTGCGTGGAAACCTCGACGTGGAGGACTGCGGCTTCGCGGCCGGCTGGCGCGCATTGCGGACGCGGGTGGCCATCGGCCTGCCGCGCGCATCCTGGCCGGGCTCGTAGGTGACCGGGTCGCCCACCACCGGCCGCCGGGCGCGGCCCTCGAAATCGCGCACGTGGACGAACACGCGCTGGCTGCCACCGTTCTGCGCGATGAAGCCGAAGCCGCGCTCGTCGTTCCACTCGATGATCTTTCCCGCCAGTCGCATCCCTGTCCCCGGTGACTGCCCGCTCAGCCGCGCAGCGTAGAACGTCCGCGGCAAGCCGCGCCAGCTAGCGCAGCATCGCGCAGGGTTGGGTCACGTCGGCGTCCATCATGGCGCGCGGGCCGAGGTCGGCGGGGCGGTTGGGAACGAAGCGCGGGTTGCCGCCGAACCCGCAGGCGATATCGACCTTGTCGTACACCAGTTCCAGCACCACCGGCGTGGCCGAACGCAGGATTTCCGGCTGGGGCCGGTACCGGCCGGTGCTGCTGAGCGCCGACACCGCGCCCGTCGGCAGCCACACCCGGACCTGGCGGCCCCCGGCATCGCTGGCGATGACCGTATCGCCCGCCGGATTGGCCAGTTCCGGCTCCAGGTAGTAGCGGCGCTTGCCATCGGGCGGCGTCATCCAGCCCACCGCACCTTCGACCTGCTCCTGCTCCGGCGGTGCGGAGAGCCAGATGGTGAAGTTGAGCAGTTGGTAGGTCGGCAGTCCATCGGGCAGCAGCACCGCGACCTTGCCGTCATCCTGTGGATGCAGTTCGACCCGGAACCGGACCGGATGGTGGCGGGGCTCGAATAGCCAGGCGTAATCGCGCACCGGCGGCCACGTCCTCCACGCTGCCATCCACCAGGATCCAGCCCGTCGCCGGCGGGACGCCAGGTGCCGGCACCGCGGCGAACACCTGGGAGGCAGGCGTCGCGAAGGAGGCGGCAGGCGATGCCAGCGCCTCTTCCTGGCGGTTGCACGCCGCCAGCAGTGGCGCGAGGCACGCCATCGCCAGACAGCGCACAGCCGCGGACATGGGTATCCGCATGAGTCCCCCTGTACCTGTGCGTGATGGGCGCTGGCGCCGCTACGTCCGCGCTCAGCTGCCCTTCGGACAGGAAGGCACGGTTTCCGGCACTGGACTCATGTAGGTCGCGCGGCCATCGCAGACGCGGTAGGCGAAGAACAGGCTCGCGGCTTCCGGATCGGGATTGCTGGCCTGGTGCAGGACCTTGCCCTCCGGCGAGAGCAGGCGCATGCGCACGCCCTCGCCACCGGGCACCACGCCGCGGGTATCCAGCTCCAGGCGCGAACCGTCCTCCATCTCGAGGGTGGTGCCCTCGCCGCTCGGGACCTGCAGGTCGAACAGCACGGCGACGGCATCGTCGCGCAGCACCGAGCCCTTGAACTGGACCTGTTCCGGGACGGCCGCCTGCGCCGCCAACGGCGCGCATGCAGCGAGGAATGCCAGGGCAACTGCCTTCATGACCTTCTCCTTGTCGTCGTGGAGCTGTCTGTATTCCGCCGCGAAGCGGGCACGCTTACGTGCCCGATACTGTCCGCGCGTGCAGGATGGCGCAAGCTGCCCTGCCGCATCGGTGCGGCGTGGGAGTCATCGGTAGCGCCTGCGCCGGTGGAAGTATTCCCAGCACGCGCCGGCGACCATGCCGGCGAGCCCGGCGCCCAGGCCCAGGGCGAAGCCCGCAGGGGTCCTGCCGCACAGGTGGTAGATCCAGATTCCGGCACCCGCCCCGGCCGCGGTCGCCAGCGCGAACCGCCAGACCGAGGGTTCGAGTGACAGCAACAGTTCGACTGCATCCATCAAGGCCATCCGTGGTTGCCTCCCAGTGGTCCGTCCTGTCTACGACCGCATTACCAGAAGCGCCACCAGGGCCTCTTCCTCGGCGGCGGTGGCGGCAGGTCGGGAAACAGCAGCTCCCCATGCAGGTCGCTGGCGTGGAAGAACCCGACGCCATGGAGGATCGCCAGCTCCCTCATGCGCGCATGGGCCTGCTTGGCCACCGGCCAGGCAAAGGCGGAGTAGATGACGTGGCGGCCGATGCAGTGATCGGTGACTTCGGGGCCGGCGGCATCGGGATCGGCCAGCGGGCCGTTCATTGGCGGGAAGTACTGGACCATGTCCGCGAACCAGCGCTGCAGCGCGGGCGAGGCCACGGCCGGATCGTCGTAGTCGTGGTCCTCGGCCCATTCGGTCTGCTGCTCGTACCACTGCATGAAGGCGGCACGCTCGCGCGGGGCGACCCCGGGATCGAACACCATCAGGTCGAAACTCATCGCTGCTTTCCCTGTGCTGGGGCGGCACCCGCGTTGGCGACGAAGGCCGGCGCCCCTGCCGGGCACGCTTCCCGGTCCCGATGACCGGTGCCGCCCGTGCGCCACGGGACGCCCGGCGCCGAGTCTCCGCGGGCCATGCGAGGCCGTCAACCGGCAGGCACGGGACCAGGTAGACCGGAGCGGCAGGAGGCGGAAACGACACGGCCCCGCATGGGCGGGGCCGGGAAAGCCTGGCGGCCCCGACACGATTCGAACGTGCGACCTTCCCCTTAGGAGGGGGACGCTCTATCCAGCTGAGCTACGGGGCCAAGCCGGGGGATTGTCGCATGGCGCCCGTGCCCGGCCAATCCGGACCGTCGCCGGACCCCGCTGCCGGACCCCGCTGCCGGACCCAGCCGGTGCGAAATGGTTTCGATTGTTAGAATCGGGGCAAGCATCCAGGCAGGGCTTCCGCTCGCGGTGGTCCCGCCCTCACCTCCAGGAGATTCCATGTCCGCATCGCTGCTCGAGGCCCTGGGCCTTGGCGCCACCAATTCCGGCACCTACCTCGGCGACGGCCGCTGGTCCGACGCCACCGGCGCGGGCGTGCTGCGCCCGACCAACCCGACCACCGGCGAGGTGATCGCCGAGGTCCAAGCCACCACCGACGCCGATTACGAGACGGTCATTGCCCGCGCCCAGGAAGCCTTCAAGACCTGGCGTACCACCCCGGCGCCGCGCCGCGGCGAGGCCATCCGCCTGTGCGGCGAGGCCCTGCGCAGGAACAAGGACGCGCTCGGCTCGCTGGTCGCGCTGGAGATGGGCAAGTCCAAGGCCGAGGGCGATGGCGAAGTGCAGGAGATGATCGACATCGCCGACTTCGCCGTGGGCCAGAGCCGCATGCTCTACGGCTACACCATGCACTCCGAGCGTCCGGGCCACCGGATGTACGAGCAGTACCACCCGCTGGGCCTGGTCGGCATCATCTCGGCCTTCAACTTCCCGGTCGCGGTGTGGAGCTGGAACAGCTTCCTGGCCGCGATCTGCGGTGACGTCTGCATCTGGAAGCCGTCGAACAAGACCCCGCTGACCGCGATCGCCTCGATGAAGATCTGCAACGAGGCGCTGAAGGCAGGTGGTTTCCCGGACATCTTCTTCCTGGTCAACGACGCCGGCACCGCGCTGTCGGAGAAGCTGGTCGACGACCGGCGCGTGCCGCTGATCTCCTTCACCGGCTCGACCCAAGTCGGCCGCATCGTCAACGAGAAGGTCGCCCGCCGCCTGGGCCGCTGCCTGCTGGAGCTGGGCGGCAACAACGCCATCATCCTGGACGAGACCGCGGACCTGAAGCTGGCGATCCCGGGCATCGTGTTCGGCGCGGTCGGCACCGCCGGCCAGCGCTGCACCACCACCCGCCGCCTGATCGTGCACGAGTCCATCTACGACAACGTGCTGGAGACCCTGGTCAAGGCCTACAAGCAGGTCGAGGGCAAGATCGGCGATCCGCTGGACACCGCCAACCTGATGGGCCCGCTCAACAGTGCCGAGGCCGTGCAGCAGTTCCTGGCCTCGGTCGAGAAGGCCAAGGCCTCCGGCGGCACCGTCGCCACCGGCGGCGAGAAGCTGGACCGTCCGGGCCACTTCGTCCTGCCGACCATCATCACCGGCCTGCAGAACAGCGACGAGGTCGTGCAGCACGAGACCTTCGCGCCGATCCTGTACGTGATGAAGTACAGCACCCTGGACGAGGCCATCGAGATGCAGAACGGCGTGCCGCAGGGCCTGTCGTCCTCGATCTTCACCACCAACCTGAAGTCGGCCGAGAAGTTCCTGTCGGCCGCTGGCAGCGACTGCGGCATCGCCAACGTCAACATCGGCACCTCCGGCGCGGAGATCGGTGGCGCCTTCGGTGGCGAGAAGGACACCGGCGGTGGCCGCGAGTCCGGTTCGGATGCGTGGAAGGTCTACATGCGCCGCCAGACCAACACCATCAACTACTCCGATTCGCTGCCGCTGGCCCAAGGCATCAAGTTCGACCTGTAAGCAGCACCGCGTCCGGCGGCGGCCACCCGCCGCCGGACGCACGCAGTGGACGCGGCACGGCCTCCATTACGGTGGACGACCACCCCGGTTTCGATTAACACACACGCATCCCCACCGGGAATTCCCAACCGAGATGCGCATCGCCGCCCTGTCCGACATCCACGGCAACCTGCCCGCGCTGGAAGCGGTCCTGGCCGACATCGAGCGCCGCGGCTGCGACCTCATCGTCAACCTCGGCGACATCGTCTCCGGCCCGCTGTGGCCACGCGAGACCCTCGAGCGACTCATCCCGCTGGGCCTGCCGACCATCGCCGGCAACCACGAGCGCCAGCTGCTGGGCGATCCCGCCGGCCTGGCCAGCTCCGATGCCCACGCCCGCCAGGCCCTGGCACCGGACCAGCTGGACTGGATCCGCGCCCTGCCCCCGCGCCTGCGCCTGGACGACGTCCTGCTCTGCCACGGCACCCCGGGCAGCGACCTGCAGTACCTGCTGGACGACATCGCCCCGCCGGTCCTGGTCGCGGCCAGCGCCCACGCCGTGGCCGCGCGCCTGGACCACCCCGAGGCCGCGGATGCCGCCCTGGTCCTGTGCGGCCACTCGCATACCCCGCGCCAGTTGCGCCTGGACGGCGGCCGCCTGGCCTGCAACCCCGGCAGCGTCGGCCTGCCCGCCTTCGACACCGGCTACCCGGTGCGCCACCAGTCCGGGACCGGCACCCCGCACGCCCGCTACGCCCTGCTGGAGCGCCGCGACGGCCGCTGGGAGGCCGAACTGCTGGGGGTGGAGTACGACCACGAGGCCGCCGCACGACGGGCGGAAACGCTCGGCCGGCCGGAGTGGGCGCACGCCCTGCGCACCGGGGCCATGCCGTGAGCGACGGCGCCGCGGCGTGTTTCTGGAATAATCGCCCCTGCGCGCGCGCCAGGCGCCGCACCCGCACCCTGCAGGAACCCGAATGAACCAGATCCCCAAGACCAGCCCGCTGGCGATCACCAGCCTCGTCACAGGCCTGCTTGGCTGGACGCTGCTGCCGCTGCTGGGCTCGCTGGTGGCCATCGTCACCGGGCACATGGCCCGCTCCGAGATCCGCCGCTCGCGCGGGGTCCTCGACGGCGACGGCCTGGCGATGGTGGGACTGGTGCTGGGCTGGCTGCCGGTGCTGATAGGCGTGCTGGGCCTGGTGGTGATCTTCATGTTCCTGGGCGGAATCGCCTGGCTGGGGACCATGGGCTGATGTCCGTCTACTCGTTCGCCCGCCCCTTCCTGTTCGGACTCGACGCCGAGCGCGCCCATGGCCTCGGCCTCAAGGCGCTCGACCTGGCCTACTCCACCGGCGCCACGGCGGCGCTGGCGCGCCGTTGCGCGCCGCTGCCGACCCGGGTGCTGGGCCTGACCTTCCCCAACCCGGTCGGCCTGGCCGCCGGCCTGGACAAGAACGGCGCCCACATCGACGCGCTGCTGTCGCTGGGCTTCGGCTTCGTCGAGGTCGGCACGGTCACCCCGCGACCGCAGCCGGGCAACCCGAAGCCACGCATGTTCCGGCTGCCGGCCGGCCAGGCGGTGATCAACCGCCTGGGCTTCAACAACGACGGCGTCGACGCGCTGGTGCGCAACGTCGAGCGGGCCCAGCGCAAGGGCGGCCTGCTGGGCATCAACATCGGCAAGAACAAGGACACCCCGAACGAGGACGCGGCCAGCGACTACCTGCACTGCCTGGAGCGGGTCTATCCGCTGGCCGACTACGTCACCGTCAACATCTCCTCGCCCAATACCGCCGGCCTGCGCGAGCTGCAGGAGGAACAGGCGCTGCGCCGCCTGGTCGGCACCCTGCGCGAGGCCCAGGAGAAGCTGGCCGCCCAGCACGGCAAGCGCGTGCCGGTGCTGGTCAAGGTGGCCCCGGACCTGAGCGACAACGACATCGACGCCGCCGCGCGGGTGCTGTCCGACCTGGCGGTGGACGGCGTGATCGCGACCAACACCACGATCGACCGCTCGCGGATACAGGGCATGAACCATGCCGACGAGGCCGGTGGCCTGTCCGGCGCGCCGCTGATGCCGCAGTCGACCTTCGTGCTGCGCCGCCTGCGCGCACGCCTGCCCGAGTCGATCCCGCTGGTCGGCGTGGGCGGCATCCTTTCCGGTGCCGACGCCGTGGCCAAGATGGCCGCCGGCGCCACCCTGGTGCAGTGCTATACCGGCCTGGTCTACCGCGGCCCGGAACTGGTGGCCGAATGCGTGGACGCGATGCGCCGGCGCAAGGAAGCCCCCAGCCGCGGCACCGCCGACGCATGACCGCAGGCGTGGCATGACCGCTCTCTACCAGCTGGTCCGCGACGCGGACCTGGCCGCGCGCAACACCTTCGGCGTGCCCGCGCGCGCGCCATGGCTGCTGCAGGTCAACGACGCATCCCTGCTCCCAGAGGCGCTTGCCCTGCCGCAGCTGCGCGGCCTGCCGCTGCTGCCGCTGGGCGGTGGCAGCAACCTGCTGTTCGCCGGCGACGCGCCCGGCGCGGCGCTGGTGATGGGCGGCCACGACATCCGCATGCTGGAAGACGATGGCGAACGCGTGCACGTGCGGGCCGAAGCCGGCGTCGAGTGGCACGGCCTGGTGATGTGGTCGGTGGAACAGGGCCTGTCCGGCCTGGAGAACCTGGCCCTGATCCCCGGCAGCGTCGGCGCCGCGCCGATCCAGAACATCGGCGCCTACGGCGTGGAAGCCGGCGAGCGCATCACCGCGGTGGAAGCCTGGGACCTCGATGCACAGGCCTTCGTGCGCCTGGACCGCGGGGCCTGCGCCTTCGGCTACCGCGACAGCGCGTTCAAGCGCCAGCCCGGGCGCTGGATCGTCACCGCGGTCGAGTTCGAGCTCTCGCGCACCGCCGCGCCGCGCCTGGACTACACCGGCCTGGCGGAGGAACTGGCGGCGATGGGCGTGGCCTCGCCCGGCCCGCGCGAAGTCGCCGAGGCGGTGATCCGCATCCGCCGGCGCAAGCTGCCTGACCCGGCCGTGGTCGGCAACGCCGGCAGCTTCTTCAAGAACCCGATCGTGCCGCAGGCGCTGGCCGAAGCGCTGCGCGTGGCCAATCCCGCCTTGCCGGTGTTCCCCGGCGACGCCGCGACCACCCGCAAGCTCTCGGCCGCCTGGCTGATCGATGCCTGCGGCTGGAAGGGCGCACGCGAGGGCGATGCCGGCGTGTCCGCCGGCCACGCCCTGGTGCTGGTCAACCACGGCAATGCCACCGGCCTGCAGCTGCTGCAGCTGGCGCGGCGCATCGCCGCCTCGGTGCAGGAACGCTTCGGCGTGGCGCTGGAACCCGAGCCACGGCTGGTCGGGGCGGAGTGGGCCGGCTGATGGCCGAGGCACGCCGCCCGCTCCCGGTACCGCTGCGTGCCGCGCTGCTGATGCTGGGCAGCACCGCGCTGTTCGGGATGATGGTGGTGGCGATCCGCCTGGCGTCGGCCAGCCTGCACACCTTCGAGGTCGCGTTCTTCCGCAACTTCTTCGGCCTGCTGGCGGCGACGCCGCTGCTGCTGCGCCATGGGCCGGGACTGCTGCGCACCGCGCACTTCCCGCGTTACCTGTTCCGATGCCTGGTCGGCATCTGTTCGATGCTGGCCGGCTTCTGGGCCATCGGCCACCTGCCGCTGGCGCAGGCCATCTCGCTGTCCTATTCCACCCCGCTGTTCGCCACGATCGCCGCTGCAGCGATGCTGGGCGAGCAGGTGCGCGCGCGGCGCTGGGCCGCGGTGGTGCTAGGCTTCATCGGCGTGCTGCTGATCGTGCGCCCGGGCAGCACCGGCTTCAGCACCGGCACCCTGGTCGCGGTAATGGCCGCGCTGCTGTCGGCGATCGTCGCGATCCAGATCAAGCAGCTCTCGGCCACCGAGCCGGCCGACCGCATCGTCATCTGGACCACCCTGCTGTGGGTGCCGATGTCGCTGGTGCCGGCGCTGGGGGTTTGGACCTGGCCGCAGGGCATCACCTGGGTGTGGGTGGCGGCGGCCGGCGTGTTCGGCACCGGCGGGCACATGCTGTGGACCCGCGCGCTCAAGCTCGGCGAAGTCTCGGCGCTGACCCCGATCGGCTTCATGCAGCTGCCGATCGTCGCGGTGTTCGGCTGGCTGCTGTTCGACGAGGTGCTCGATGGCTGGACCCTGGCCGGCGCGCTGGTGATCCTGGCCGCCAACGCCTACATCGCCCACCGCGAAGCGGTGCTCGCGCGCCGCGCCGCGACGGGTTCGCCGAGTACCGCGGCCAAGCCCGGCGAGTGATCTGGAAATTTCTTGTGAAAATCCTTGCCCACCCGCTTCGATATCCATTATGATGCGCGCCCTGTCGGGGTGTAGCTCAGGCTGGTAGAGCGCTACGTTCGGGACGTAGAGGTCGCAGGTTCGAATCCTGTCTCCCCGACCAATATCCAAGCGGTACGCAGAACCGGCCTCGCGCCGGTTTTTGCTTTCCGGGATCCGGAAACCGCAGCCGCGAGGCCATCACGCATGCACGCTTCCCCTTCCGCCGGTGCCACCAGGATCCCTGGGCGGGCGCTGGTGCTGGCCGGCATCGTGCTGGCCGCCTTCAACCTGCGCACCGCGGTCACCTCGGTCACGCCGCTGCTGGACGTGCTGGGCCGCGAATTCGGCTTCGGCCCGGCGCTGGCCGGCGTGCTCGGCATGGTTCCCACCGCGGCCTTCGCCGCCGCCGGCGTCGGCACCCCCCGCCTGGCGCACAGGCTGGGCCTGGAGCGCACCGCGGTGCTGTCCATGGCCCTGGCTGCCACCGGACTGCTGTGGCGCTCCCTGAGCGGCTCCAGCGGGTCCCTGCTGGTCGCTTCGGCCGTGGCCCTGGCCGGCATGGGCATCGGCAACGTGATCCTGCCGCCGCTGGTGAAGCGCTACTTCCCTGATCGCGTCGGCACGCTCAGTTCGGTCTACATCACCGTGCTGCAGGTAGGCACCATCCTGCCAGCGCTGCTGGCCGTTCCCGTGGCCGCCGCGGCCGGCTGGCGCGTGTCGATGGGCCTGTGGAGCCTGCTGGCGGTCGCCGCCCTGCTGCCCTGGCTGGCGGTGCTGCGGCGCGAGCGCGACCCGCGCAACCCGCTGGCGCGGCTGCACGACCAGGCCGTGCGCTCCGGCGACGAGGCGCCGGAGCTGGCCGCACCGGCCATGCGTGGCCGGGTGTGGAAGACCGGCCTGGGCTGGGGCATGGCCCTGATGTTCGGCATGACCTCGCTGGTGACCTATGCGTTGTTCACCTGGCTGCCCGGGCTGATGGTCGAGGCCGGGACCAGCGCTGCCTTCGGCGGCACGATGCTGGCCCTGTTCTCGGCGCTGGGGCTGGCCAGTGCGCTGGTGATGCCGTCGCTGGCCGCGCGCATGCGCAACCCGCTGCCAATCGCGGTGCTCTGCGCCGCCTGCCACCTTGCCGGTTTCGCCGGGCTCTACTGGGCGCCGCTGGCCGCGCCGGTGCTGTGGGTCTCGCTGCTGGGGCTGGGCCCGGGCACCTTCCCGCTGGCGCTGACCCTGGTGAACCTGCGCACGCGCTCCCCGGCAGGCTCGGCCGCGCTGTCCGGCTTCGCCCAGGGCGTGGGCTATGCGCTCAGCTGCCTGGGTCCGCTGCTGTTCGGCCTGCTGCACGCGCGCACCCATGGCTGGGGCGCGTCGTTCCTGTTCCTCGCCGTGTGCGTGGGCCTGATGCTTTGCGGTGCCGTGCTGGCCTGCCGTCCGGCCTGGCTCGAGGACCGCTGGTAATCCAGGCACGCGGGCGGCGCGGGGCCGCCCTTGCCTTCCTCAGTCCGGCTGCGCCAGCAGGTCCGGATGGCGCACCTGGCCCTCGCCGCGCACCACGAAGCGCTCCACCGTCAACGCCTCCAGGCCCATCGGGCCGTAGCTGTGCAGGCGCGTGGTGGAGATGCCGATCTCCGCGCCCAGGCCGAGCTCGCCGCCGTCGGAGAAGCGCGAGGACGCGTTGACCATGATCACCGCCGAGCGCAGCGCCTGGACGAAGCGCTCGGCATGGCTGGCATCGGCGGTGACGATCACCTCGGTATGGTCGGAGGTGTAACGCTGGATGTGGGCGATGGCCTCCTCCAGGTCGTCGACTACGCGCACGGCCAGGACCAGGTCCAGGTATTCGGCGGCGTAGTCGTCCTCGGTGGCCACCACCAGGTCCGGCACGATCGCCCGGCTGCGCTCGCACCCCCGCAGCTCGACCCCGCGCTCGCGCAGTTCGCGCGCGGCACGTGGCAGGAACGAGGCGGCCACGTCGGCGTGGACCAGCAGGGTCTCCAGCGAGTTGCACGCGGCCGGACGCGAGACCTTGCCATCGACCAGCAGATCCAAGGCCAGGCCGAGATCGGCCGGCGCGTCCACGTACTGGTGGCAGACGCCCTTGTAGTGCTTGATCACCGGCACCCGTGCGTGTTCGGCCACGAACCGGATCAGGCCCTCGCCGCCGCGCGGGATCACCAGGTCGACGATGTCGTTGAGCTGGATCAGCTCGAGGATGGTCTCGCGGCGCAGGTCCTCGACCAGGGTCACCACCGCCTCCGGCAGCCCGGCCTCGCGCAGGGCGCGCTTGAGCGAGGCGGCGATGGCGGTATTGGAATGGATCGCCTCCGAGCCGCCGCGCAGGATCACCGCGTTGCCGGCCTTCAGGCACAGCGCCGCGGCATCGGCGGTCACGTTCGGGCGCGCCTCGTAGATCATCGCGATCACGCCCAGCGGCACGCGCACGCGCTCGACATGGATGCCGTTGGGGCGGTCGTAGGCGCGGGTGACCTGGGCCACCGGGTCGGGCAGCCCGGCGACTTCGCGCAGCGCATCGGCCACGCCCTTGAGGCGCTTCGCATCCAGGCGCAGGCGGTCCTGCATCGCGCTGCCCACGCCCTTGGCCGCGGCGGCCTCGATGTCGCGCGCATTGGCCTCGAGGATGGTGGCGGCGTCAGCCTCCAGCGCATCGGCCATGGCGCGCAGCAGCGCGTCCTTTCCGGTGGTGGACAGCTGGGCGATGGCCAGCGCGGCTTCGCGCGCCTCCAGCGCCTGGGTCTTGATGTCGCTCATGTCGGGTCCCTGCGATGGTTTGGATCAGGCCGCCGCGCGTCCCGCTGGGCGGCCGCGCATGCTCACGACCCCAGCAGCACCAGGTCGTCGCGGTGGATGACGTTGCCGCCGTAGTTGTAGCCCAGGATGGATTCGATGTCGCGCGAGTGGCGGCCGGCGATCCGGCCGACGTCCACCGCCGAGTACTGGCTGATGCCGCGGGCGATCGCACTGTCACCAGCCTGGCCGCGCACCACCACTTCGACCATGTCGCCGCGGCGGAACTCGCCCTCGGCCGCGAGCACGCCGCCCGGCAGCAGCGAGGCGCCCTTGCCGGCCAGCGCACCGGCGGCGCCGGCATCGACCACGATGCGCGCGCCACGCTCCAGCGGCGCGTGCCGCAACCAGTACTTGCGCGCGGCGATGCGGCTGCGCGCGGCGCGGATGCGGGTGCCGTGCAGGCGGTCATGGACCAGCTCGCGCACCACTTCCGGGCGACGCCCGTTGAACAGCACGGTGTCGATGCCGGCCGCGCCGGCCTTGGCCGCGGCCTCGAGCTTGGTGCGCATGCCGCCGGTACCGACCGCGCTGCCGCTGCCGCCGGCCATGGCCAGCACCTCGGGGCCGAGCTCCAGCACCTCGGGCAGCAGCTTCGCGCCGGGGTTCGTGCGCGGGTTGGCGTCGTACAGGCCGTCGATGTCGGTGGCGATGAACAGCACGTCCGCGTCGATCAGGGCGGCGACGATCGCGGCCAGGTTGTCGTTGTCGCCGAGCTTGAGCTCGTCCACCGAGACGGTGTCGTTCTCGTTGACCACCGGCAGCGTGCCCAGTGCCAGCAGCTCCTTGAGCGTGGCGCGGGCGTTGAGGTAGCGGCGGCGGTTGCGCAGGTCGTCGTGGGTCAGCAGCACCTGCGCCACCGGACGCTCGAAGAAGCGCTGCCACAGCTCGATCAGGCGCGCCTGGCCAAGCGCGGCCAGCGCCTGGCGCTGGGCCATGGCGGCGCCGGCCTCGGCCGCGCGCGGCAGGATGGCGCGGCCGGCGGCGACCGCGCCGGAGGACACGATCACCACCTCGCGGCCGGCCAGTACCGAGGAGGACACGAACTGGGCCAGGCCCAGGGCGAAGCGCGGCGACAGTCCACCGCCGCCGTCGGCGGCCAGCAGGCTGCTGCCGACCTTGAGCACCGCGCGGCGCCAGGACGGGATGGCCTGCAGGGACAGGGAATCGTTGCCCATGGGTCAGCGCCCGCCCCGGTCGGCGAGCTTCCACTCGCGCACGGTGAGGTCGGAATTGCCGGTCAGCACCAGCGGATCGGCATCGGCGATGGCCTGGGCCTCGGCCAGGCTGTCCACGCCCTGCAGCACGTATGCGCCGCCGCTGCCGTCGGCGAAGCCGCCGGAGCTGGCCAGCAGGCCGCGCGCGTGCAGGTCGTCCAGGTATGCCAGGTGCGGTGCGACCACGTCCGGGTCGAAGCCCGGCCGGCGCATGGCGATGACGAGGTAGTGCTTCATGGTGCTTCCATCCTGTCGGCGATCCCCGGGGCACTGCCACGGGCAGCTGGCTGCCCGCTTGTCACTGTGCTGGCCGGTGCATTGCACCGGCCAGCGGGTTGGATCAGGCCAGCGCGGACCAGCGCGCTTCCAGCTCGGCCAGGCGCAGGTCCGCGGCCGCGCCGGGCGAGGTGCGCGCGGCCAGGCTGCCTTCCGGCGTGCGCCCCTGCCCCGCCGTGTCGGCGCTGGCGGCGGCGGCCTTGTAGGCCTCGCGGAACGGCACGCCGGCGATGGCCGCCTCGACCGCCACGTCGGTGGCGTACATGCCCGAGTCGATCGCCGCGCGCAGCTTCTCCTCGCGCCATTCCAGGTTGGCCAGCAGCGCCGGCAGCAGCTCCAGCGCGGCCAGGCCACGGCCGAAGCCATGCACGATCGCGCCCTTGGAGGACTGCAGGTCGCGCTGGTAACCCGATGGCAGCGACAGCAGCTGCTCGATCTCGGTGCGCGCGGCGGCCACGCTGGCGTGGGTGGCACGCATCAGCTCGATCACGTCCGGGTTGCGCTTGTTCGGCATGATCGAACTGCCGGTGGTGTACTGAGCCGGCAGCGAGACGAAGCCGAACTCGGCGGTGGTGTACAGCGACAAGTCCCAGGCCAGGCGGCGCAGGTCCAGGGTTGCGCTGCCGAGCGCTTCCAGCGCCGCTAGCTCGAACTTGCCGCGCGACAGCTGGGCGTAGACCGGGCTGACCTGCATGCGCGCGAAACCGAGCGCGGAGGTGGTGTGCTCGCGGTCCAGCTTGAGGTTGACGCCGTAGCCGGCGGCCGTGCCCAGCGGGTTGCAGTCGACCAGCTCGAGGGTGTCGGTGGCGCGGATGGCGTCGTCGATGAAGGCCTCGGCCCAGCCGGCCCACCACATGCCCGCCGAGGACACCACGGCGCGCTGGATGTGGGTATAGCCCGGGATCGGCAGGTCCTTCTCTGCGGCGGCGCGGTCCAGCGCCACCCGCGCGACCTCGCGCGACAGCTGCGCCACGCGCGCCAGCTTCTCCTTCAGCCACAGGCGGGTCGCCACCAGGATCTGGTCGTTGCGGCTGCGGCCGGTGTGGATCTTGCGGCCGGCATCGCCCAGGCGCTCGGTCAGGCGCGCCTCGATCGCCGAGTGGCAGTCCTCGTAGCTTTCGTCCAGGACGAAGGCACCGTTGCGGAAATCGTCGGCGAGGATCGCCAGCTCGCGCTTGAGGCCTTCCAGCTCGTCGGCCGAAAGGATGCCGATGCGCTGCAGCCCTTCCGCGTGCGCGGTGCTGGCGGCGATGTCGTGCAGGAAGAATTCGCGGTCCAGGATCACGTCGTCGCCGGCGAGGAAGCGCTGGATCTGCGCGTCCACCGCCACGCCGGGCTTCTGCCACAGCAAATCAGCCATGGGCACTCTCCTTGAAGGCCGGGATCGAGGCCAGTTCCGGCAGTCCCAGCGCGATGTTGATGTTCTGCATGGCCTGGGTGGCCGCGCCCTTGAGCAGGTTGTCGAGGGTCGCCACCACCACCACGCGCTTGCCGCCCGGGGCCACGGTGAAGCCGCCGATCTCCACGCCGTGGCGGCCAGCGATGCGGCTCACCCACGGCGCCTGCGCCAGCACGTCCACCAGCGGCTCGCCGGCGTAGCGCTGCTCGTAGCGCGCCTGCACCCAGTCGGCCTTCAGCGGTTCGCGCAGCCACATGTTCACGGTCATGGTGATGCCGCGGAAATGCGGGGCCACGTGCGGCATGAACTCCACCGGCACGCGCAGCTGCGAGGACACCTCGCGTTCGTGGATGTGGTCGGCCAGCGCGTACGGCATCAGGTTGTCGCGCAGCAGCTCGGTGTTGTTCTTGTCCGAGGGCGTGGTGCCGGCGCCGGAATAGCCGGAGACGCCGAAGCACTGCGGCGGCCCGGCCAGGTACTCGATCAGCGGCCAGATCGCCAGCTGCATCGCGGTGGCATAGCAGCCGGGGTTGCTGATCCGCTTCTGGCCCTGGTAGCTGCCGCGGGTGATCTCCGGCAGGCCGTAGTACCAGGACGGGTCGAAGCGGTGGTCGGCGGACAGGTCCACCACCAGGGTGTCCGGGGCCTGGGCGTCGATGCCGGCGACGATCTCGTCGGACTTGCCGTTGGGCAGCGCCAGCACGACCACGTCGGCGCGCTTGGCCGCGACCTGGTCGTGGGCGAGGTTCTCGAAGCGCAGCTCGCCCTGGTAGGCGTCGTTGTGGTCGGCCACGCGCTGGCCGGCGAGTTCGCGCGAGGACACGAACGCAAGCTCCAGCTGCGGGTGGGCCGCCACCAGGCGGATCAGTTCGGCGCCGGTGTGCCCGCGGGCGCCGACGATGCCGATGGAGTACTTCCTGCTCATGCGTGTGAATCCAGTCGGGAGCGGAGGTGGCTGCGCACCCCCGGCCATTCGGTGTCGAGGATGGAGAACACGACGGTATCGCGCAGCGTCCCGTCGGCGTGCCGCCTGTGGTTGCGCAGGACACCGTCCTGCTTCGCGCCAAGCCGGGCGATGGCCTGGCGCGAGCGCTGGTTGAACCAGCTGGTCTCGAAGTAGACCGAGGCGCAGCCCATCGCCTCGAAGGCGTGCTGCAGCAGCATCAGCTTGCACTCGGTATTGACCCCGGTACGCTGCACCCGCGGCGCGTACCAGGTATAGCCGATGGCCAGCCGCGGCACCTCGGGATCGAGCCCGTACATGCGGGTGGTGCCGACCACCTCGCCGGCGGCATCGCGCACGGCGAAGGCCAGCACCCTGCCCCCGGCCTGCGCTTCCAGCGCGGCATCGATGAACGCATCGACCCGGTCGGGTGCCGGCACGTTGGTGTACCAGAGCCGGTGCAGGCCGCCCTCCTCCGAGACCACGCGCAAGGCATCGGCGTGGGCCGGCGAGAGCGGCTCAAGCACGGCGTGGCCTCCCGCCAGAACGGGCGCCTCGCGCCAGGCCTGCAGGGACGCGGCGTCCATTTCAGCCGACCAGGGTGGGCTGGCGGGTGGCGCAGTGGGCCACGCAGCGCTCGATATGGTCGAAGCCGGTGATGCCGTACCAGAACACTTTCCACTTCTCTTGCTTGATGCAGCCGTCGGACTCGGCGTAGTAGAAGATGTTGACCTGGTTGTTGTGGCGCGAGCGCCAGAACAGCTGCGGCGTCTCCTCGCGCATCAGGTTCCAGACCGCGCGGCCGAGGCCTTCGCCCTGGGCGTCGTCCAGCACCGCGAACTTGTCCAGGTACACGCCTTCGGGGGTGCGCACCAGGATCACCGCGGCACGGTAGTTCTCGCTCACGTAGGCGCGCAGCAGGTCGGTGCGCTCGAAGTAGTCCGGCACCAGCTCGCGACCGAAGCTGGACTCGATCAGCGTCTTCATGCCGGCCAGGTCCAGGTCCTTCCACGACTCCACCCGCAGCACGCGCTCGCCGCGCCGCACCAGGGTGCCCGAACCCTTGTGGGTGAACAGCTCCTTGGCCAGGTCCGCCGGGCGGGTGATCGACACCGACGACTCCAGCGGCAGGCTGTCCAGCAGGTCCTTGATCTGCTCGATCTTGACCTTCATGCCGCCATGGATCCACGGCTGCCGGATCAGGTGCTCGTACTCGGTAGACAGGTTGATCGAATCGATGATCCGGCCGTTCTCGTCGAGCAGGCCGCCGGTGCCGGTAAGGAAGATGATCTTGTAAGGCTGCAATTCGCGCACCAGCTCGTTGGCGGCGAAGTCGGCGTTGATGTTGAGGATCTGGCCGCAGGGAGTCTCACCCAGGCTGGTGATCACCGGGATCGAGCCGGCGTTGAGGCTGGCCTCGATCGGCGCAAGGTTGACCTTCTTCACCTCGCCGACCAGGCCGTAGGTGTCGCGATCCATGTAATCGGCCTCGAACACGCCGCCGGTGATCGAGGTGGCGCGCACGCCGTTACGCTGGAGCGCCTCGACCAGCTTGAGGTTTGAGGCCTGGAACACGCGGCGCACGATCGCCAACGCTTCGGGCGAGGTCACGCGCAGGCCGTTGACGGTCTGCTTCTCGATGCCCGCCGCCGACAGTTCGGCATCCAGCTGCGGGCCGGCGCCGTGCAGCACGATCGGGGTCAGCCCGACCTCCTGCAGGAAGGCCAGCGAGGAGGTCAGGTCCTCCAGCTCGTCGCGCAGTACCGCGCCACCGACCTTCACCACCGCGAAGCGCTTGGCGTCGACCTGGGAGAAGCGCTTGAGGTACTGGCTGATCTCCTTGGCGCTGGCCATGCTGGACAGCAGGCGGACGATGGTCTGGCGGGTCTGGATCTGGGTCGGGGTGGCGGGAACGTTCACGGTCGGGTTTCGGAAAGGGGAAGAACCGGCAGCGCCGGGACGGGATTGGCCGGTGTCAGCGCGGGTCGTTGATGATGTGGTGGACCGATTCGGCATAGCCGCGCAGCTGGTCCAGGGTCACGAACTCGTCGGCGGTATGGGCCTGGGCGATGTCGCCCGGGCCGTACACCAGAGCGGTGTAGCCGCCGGCCGAGAACAGCGAGGCCTCGGTCCAGAAGTCCACCGCGTTGCCGATCGGCAGGCCCAGCGCATCGGCGACGTCGCGCGCGGCCAGGCGGCGTTCCTCGGCGCGCGCGATGTCTCCCGACGGCAGGCTCGGCCCGCGGAAGGTCTCCTCGAAGTGCGCGGCGGCCGGCTCTGCGAAACCGGCGAAGGTCGCAAGCAGCTGTTCCACGTCCATCGAGGGCAGCGGGCGGAAGCCGAAGCGCAGCTCCGCCTCCGGCGCGATCATGTTGGCCTTGATCCCGCCTTCGATGCGGCCGATGTTGAAGCGCAGGCCGGTCAGCCCGCCAAAACGCGCATGCGCCAGCGACTGCACGTGGTCAAGCGCGCGATCGCCCCAGCGCACGGCCTGGTGCAGCGCGCTGGCGGCCGCGTCCTGCTGCCCGGAGGCATGCCCGGCACGGCCCTTGAAGCGCATCAGCACCGAGGAAATTCCCCGGTGCGCGAGCACCGCCTCGCCCATGGTGGGTTCGGCGACCAGGATGGCCTCGTAGGGCACGCCGCGCTCGAGGAAGGCGGCGATGCAGCGCGGATCGTTGGCCTCCTCGTCGGAGGAGAACAGGAAGGCGGCATCGCCATCGCCTGCATTGGCCGCGGCCACCAGCGCCGCGGCCGCGCCCTTGATGTCGCACACGCCCAGGCCGACAACGCGGTCGTCCAGGCGGCGCATCACGTGCGGATCCGCGCTCCAGTGCGGCGAATCCGGCACCGTGTCCAGGTGCACGTTGAACAGGTACTTCGGCGTGCCGCGCACCGCGTACAGGCTGACCGCGCCGGCGCCATGGTCCACCACCTGCACGTCGAATCCCGGCAGGTTCGCGCGCAGGTAATCGAAGATGCCGCCTTCGGCGGCGATCGCGCGCGGCGGGTTGCGGGTGTCGAAGGACACCAGCTTGCCAAGGTGCGCGAGGGTGGATTCCAGCAGGTCGGTCATGGGCTCTGTCTGTCAGGCGGTAACGGCGGCGGACTGGTAGATGCCAGGCCGCAGGATTTCCATCAGGGTCTGCGGCCGCGCCGGCTCCGTAAAGCCGAACTGCGCGTACAGGCCGTGCGCGTCCGAGGTGGCCAGCATGAAACGGCGCAGGCCCTGCAGTTGCGGGTGGGCCAGCACCGCGGCCACCAGCTGCCTGCCGTAGCCGCGGCCGCGATGTGCCGGCAGTACGAACACGTCGGCCAGGTAGCCGAAGGTGGCGCCGTCTGTGATGACGCGGGCGAAGGCCACCTGGCCCTCGCCTTCGAGGTAGCCGCCGAAGCACAGCGAGCCGGCGATCGCCCGCTCCACCGTCTCCCACGGGATGCCCTGGCTCCAGTACGCCTCACGGGACAGGAAACCGTGGACCAGGTCGACATCGAGTTCGTTGCGGTCGTCGCTGATACGCAGCATGGCCACCGTCACAGTCCCTTGTTGAAAACAATGAAACCGTCCGCGCGCACCCACCCCTCGCTGGCGTACAGCGCCTGGGCGACGGCGTTGTCGACGGTGGTCTGCAACTCGAGCCTCACCGCGCCCCGCGCCCGCGCATCCTCGGCCGCCTTGCGCAGCAGCGCCCGGCCCACGCCCCACCCGCGCGCTTCCGGCGCGACGAACAGGTCGTTGAGCAGCTCGATCGGTGCGGTGCCCACCGAGGTGAACAGCGGATAGAGCTGGGTGAAGCCAAGCGCCATGCCCTGCCCGTCCACCGCAAGCAGCAGGTGCGAGTCGCCGCGCTCCAGGCGCTGGCGCAGGAACGCGCTGGCGCGCGCCAGGTCCGACGGCTCCCCGTAGAACACGCGGTAGCCGTCGAACAGCGCCGCCAGCGCCGGCAGGTCATCCATGCCGGCGCTGCGTACCAGGACCCGGGCGGACGCCTCGCTCACCTCAGCGGTTGACCTCGGCCCACAGGGTGCTGCTCATGCCGAACAGCTTGATGAAGCCCTCGGCCTCCTCCACGCCCCAGTCGGCCGACTGGGCGTAGGTCGCGCCCTTGGCGCTGAGGATGTGCGGCGAACGGATCGCCACCGCGTCCACGCGGCCACCGCGGGTCTCGAGGACCACCTCGCCGTTGACCTGCTCCTGCGACGAAGCCAGGAAGGCTTCCAGGTCGGCCTTGAGCGGGTCGTGGTAGAAGCCTTCGTACACCAGCTCCACCCACTTGCGCGCCACTTCCGGCTTGAAACGGTTCTGCTGCTTGGTCAGCACCGCCTCTTCCAGCGCGCGGTGCGCGGCCAGCAGCGCGGTCAGGCCGGGGGCCTCGAACACGATGCGGCCCTTCAGGCCGATCACGGTGTCGCCGGTGTACATGCCGCGGCCGACGCCGTACTGGGCGAACATGGTGTTGAGGCGGGCCAGGATCTTCGCGCCTTCCAGCGGCTTGCCGTCCAGCTCCACCGCCTCGCCCTTGACGAACTTCAAGGTCACCTGCAGCGGCTCGACCGGCCAGGCCGAACGCGGCGCGCACAGGCCGCGGGCGCCTTCGCCGGGCACTTCCCACTTGTCGATCTCGCCGCCGGACATGGTCACGCCCAGCAGGTTCTCGTTGATGGTGTAGCTCTTCTGCTTGGCACGCACCTCGAAACCGCGCTCCTCGAGGTACTTCTGCTCGTAGGCGCGGGTCTGGGTGTGTTCCTTCTGGATCTCGCGGATCGGGGCGACGATGCGATAGTCACCCTGCGCCTTGACCGCCAGGTCGAAGCGGACCTGGTCGTTGCCCATGCCGGTGCAGCCGTGGGCGATGGCATTGGTGCCCAGCTCGGCGGCGCGCTTGAGCGCGGCATCGACGATCAGGTAGCGATCGGAGACCAGTAGCGGGTACTGGCCCTGGTAACCCTCGCCGGCCTGCACGAACGGCTTGACGAAGCCGTTCCAGATCGCGGCGCCGCCGTCGATGGTGACGTGGCTGGCCACGCCCAGCTCCGCGGCGCGCTGCTCGATGTAGGCGCGCTCCTCGGCGTCCACGCCGCCGGTGTCGGCGAACACGGTGTGCACGTTCCAGCCCTGCTCCTTCAGATAGGGCACGCAGAAGCTGGTGTCCAGGCCGCCGGAGAAGGCCAGGACGATGTCGCGACTGGCTGCCGCGGGATTCGGGCTTTGGGATTCGGGATTGGTGGAAGCAGCTTGTGACATGGGGGCGTCTCTCTCGGAAATCAGTAGTAGGCAATGGAGGGGGGATCCGGTCCTGCTCTTTCGAATCACGAATCACGAATCACGAATCCCCAATCCCGAATCACCGGCCGCGCACCAGCGCGGCCATCACCGCCTTCTGCACGTGCAGGCGGTTCTCGGCTTCCTCGATGGCGATGCAGTTGGGCGAGTCCATCACCGCGTCGGTGGCCTTGACGTTGCGGCGCAGCGGCAGGCAGTGGCTGAAGACGCCGTTGTTGGTCAGCGCCATCTTCTGCTCGTCGACGATGAAGTGCTTGAACTGGTCGCGGATCGGCTTCTCCGGCTCCCAGTTGCCGAAGTACGGCAGCGCGCCCCAGCTCTTGGCGTAGACCACGTCGGCGCCCCGATAGGCGTCCTCGATGTCGTGGCTGACCTGGAACGAGCCGCCGCTCTCGGCGACGTTCTGGCTGGCCCAGCCGATGTAGCGCTCGTCGAGGATGTACTCCGGCGTCGGGCACAGCAGGGTCACGTCCATGCCCAGGCGGGTGGCGATGGTGAGGGCCGAGTTGGCGACCGCGGTGTTCAGCGGCTTCGGGTGGTAGGTCCAGGTCAGCACGTACTTCTTGCCGCGCAGGTCGGTGGTACCGAAGTGCTCCTGCAGGGCCAGCGCGTGGGCCAGCTCCTGGCACGGGTGGGTGATCGTCTCCATGTTGATCACCGGCACCGTGGAGTACTTCGCGAAGGCCTTGAGCACGCGGTCCTCGCGGTCGTAGCTCCAGTCCTTGAACTTGGGGAAGGCGCGCACGCCGATCAGGTCGACGTAGCGGGCCAGCACGCGCGCCACCTCGGCGATGTGCTCCTCGGTGTCGCCGTCCATCACCGTGCCCAGGTCGAACTCGATCGGCCACGCGTCCTTGCCCGGCTGCAGCACGATGGCATGGCCGCCCAGCTGGAAGGCGCCCAGCTCGAAGCTGGTGCGGGTGCGCATGGACGGGTTGAAGAACACCAGCGCGATCGACCGCCCCTTGAGCTCGCTACCCAGCTTGTTGCGCTTGAACGCGGCGGCTTCGGCGAGCAGCGCATCCAGGTCCGGGCGGCTCCAGTCCTGGGTATTGAGGAAGTGCTTGAGCGACATCGATCGATCCCTTGCGGTGGTGGCCGGCGAGCCGGCATGGGGTAATGCGTTATCCGGGTGCAGTCCCTTGCTCATGAAACCGATCCCGGACCAGAAACGAAAAAACCCAGCCTGGGGCTGGGTTCTCGAACGGACGGCACGACGCTCCGGTCACCCAGCGGAAAGGTGGGATTCCGGTCGGCGCGCACGCGAGGTCATGCCGGAGGCCATCCGGGCAGTACTCGCAGCGTGCGGCTGAAGGTCGGTATTCATTGGCCGGTGATGGTCGCACGCACCCGCCGAGGGTGCAAGTACGCCCAAGGTCGGATCAGGGAGTGCGCGTGCCCTCGCCCACCCAGGGGGTGACCGAGACCCGGATCCGCAGCCGGTTGCCGGGATCTTCGCCCAGGCGCGAGCGGTACTTGGTGCCCTTGTAGACGTAGTCCACGTCATAGGCGATCGGCCGCTGGAACTGGCGCTCGACCTGGACCAGCCGGCAGTTGGAGCCGCCACGCGGGGTCGCCGAGGCCGGCGCCGGCTCGGGCGGTGCCTTGGCTTCCGGCTCGTCGCGGAACATGCCCTTGACCGAGTCGAGCATGCGGCTGAGCACCCCGCCGGACGGCTGCCCGGCCTTGCCGCCCCCGGAAACCTGGGAGCGGACCTCGACCACGGGGACGTCGTCGCAGCGCTCCTCGGTGCGGGTCGCGCGCAGGGTCTGGTAGATCGGCTCGACCCGCAGCACCTGGGCGTAGTCGAAGCGCACGTTCTCGGCCGGAACCACGCGGACAGGGGCCTCGGCCTGGCTGGAAGTGCGGCTTTCCGGTTCCTGGGCCCCCGCCGGCAGCCAGATCGAGCAGGCCAGGCACAGCGCGGGAAGTTGCAGCGACAGTCGCATCGGAACCGTTCTGGGGGGATGTAACGGAACGGACAGTGTAGGGACCCCGGCTTGAAGCCGGCTGAACCGCAGCGCCATGGCGATCCGGCGCCGCCGCGGCGCGGCCGCGCCACGGACCCCGTGCCGGCCCGCAGGCTAGAATGCGCGGCTCCGTCCCCGCGGTATCCCGTGCCGATGTCCCTGCGCCTGTACAACAGCCTGACGCGCCAGGTCGAAGCCTTCGCGCCCCTCGACCCCGCCTGCCCCACCATGTACGTGTGTGGGCCCACGGTCTATAACTACGTGCACATCGGCAACGCCCGCGGACCGGTGGTGTTCGGCGTGCTGGCCGCGCTGCTGCGCCGGCGCCATGGCGCGCTGAAGTACGCGCGCAACATCACCGATGTGGACGACAAGATCAACGCCGCGGCCGCCGAACAGGGCGTGCCGATCTCGGTGATCACCGACCGCTTCGCCGCCGCCTACCGCGAGGACATGGCCGCGCTGGGCGTGGCCGGCGACTTCGCCCCGGACATCGAGCCCACCGCCACTGGCCATATCGCGCAGATGATCGCCATGTGCGAACGCCTGGTCGCCGAGGGCCACGCCTACGCCGCCGAGGGCCACGTGCTGTTCTCGGTGGCCAGCTTCGCGGACTACGGCCGCCTCTCGCGCCGCGATACCGAGGAGATGCTGGCCGGCGCGCGGGTCGAGGTGGCCCCGTACAAGCGCGATCCGGGCGACTTCGTGCTGTGGAAGCCCTCCAGCGACGACCTGCCCGGCTGGGATTCGCCCTGGGGCCGCGGCCGCCCGGGCTGGCACATCGAATGCTCGGCGATGGCCGAAGCCCACCTGGGCCAGACCATCGACATCCATGCCGGCGGCATCGACCTGCAGTTCCCGCACCACGAGAACGAGATCGCGCAGAGCCAGTGCGCCCACGGCGGCGCGCCGTTTGCCCGCTACTGGCTGCACAACGGCATGCTCAACTTCGGCGGCGCCAAGATGAGCAAGTCGCTGGGCAACATCGAGAAGGTCCACGACCTGGTCCGCGCGCATCCGCCCGAGGCACTGCGCTACGCGCTGATCTCGGCCCACTACCGGCAGCCGCTGGAATGGTCGGACGCCCTGGTCGAGCAGTCGGTGCGCACCCTGGACCGGCTGTACGGCACCCTGCGCGACCTGGCCGACATCGAGGCCAGCCCGGTGATCCCGGCCGAGATCGAGGCGGCACTGGACGACGACCTCAACACCCCGCTTGCGCTGGCCGAGCTGGCCCGCATCGCCGGCGAGGCGCGCAAGGCCACCGATGCCAGCGAGCGCGCGCGACTGAAGTCCGGCCTGCTCGGTGCCGGCCTGGCCCTGGGCCTGCTGCAGCAGGCGCCGGAAGCCTGGTTCAACCGCGGCATCTCCAACGACGACGACGCCCGCATCCAGGCCCTGGTCGACGAGCGCGGCGCGGCCAAGAAGGCCCGCGACTTCGCCCGTGCCGACGCCCTCCGCGACCAGCTGGCCGCCGAGGGCATCCTGCTCGAGGACACGCCGCAGGGCGTGCGCTGGAAGCGCGCCTGACGCGCTTCCGGATCTGCGGCCATCGATGACCGGGCCGGACGGCCGGAGCCAGCAACGCCGCGCCAGGGACGGCGACAAGGAACACCCCAAGAGACCCCCATGACCACTTCCCCCTTCCCGCTCGAACCCACCGCCGCCGAGGCCCAGCAGGCCATCCGCGACGAGTTCGCGTTCTTCGCCGACTGGGCCGAGCGCTACCAGTACCTGATCGACCTGGGTCGCAAGCTGCCGCCGTTCCCGGAGGAGTGGAAGACCGAGGAGCACCGCCTGCACGGCTGCCAGTCGATGGTCTGGATCGTGCCGCAGGGCAACCGCGAGCGCCTGGAGTTCCATGCGATCAGCGACTCGGCCATCGTCTCCGGCCTGATCTACCTGGCCCTGCGCGTGTACTCCGGGCGCACGGCCGGCGAGATCCTTGCCACCGAGCCGGACTACATCGCCGACATCGGCCTGGCCAGGCACCTGTCGCCGACCCGCAGCAACGGCCTGGCCTCGCTGCTGGCCTTCATCCGCGACACCGCGCGCGCCCAGGCCTGAGGTGGACGCGGCGCCGGACGCCCTGCCCCGCTCGCCGCTGCAGCATGGCGGCTTCCGGATCCTGCTCGGCTACCGCCTCGCCGCGATCCTGTCCTACCAGATCGTCGCGGTCACCGTCGGCTGGCATGTCTACGAACTGACCCGCGACACCTTCGCCCTGGGCCTGGTCGGCCTGGCCGAAGTGCTGCCGTACATCGGCATGGCACTGTTTGCCGGCTACCTGGTCGACCACCTCCCCAAGCGCCGGCTCGGCGCGCTGGCCACCGCCGGCCTGTGCAGCACCGCGGTGCTGCTGGCCCTGATCGCCGCCGGCTGGATCGCACCGGGCTCGACCTGGCCGATCTACGCCGCGATCGTGCTGACCGGCCTGGTCCGCGCCTTCCTTACCCCGGTCTACACCGCACTGTTCGCGCGGGTGCTGCCGCGCGATCTGTTCGCCCGCGGTGCCAGCATCGGCAGCGTGGCGTTCCAGATGGGACTGGTGTGCGGGCCGGCGATGGGGGGCCTGCTGGTGGGACTGGCTGGCAAGACCGTCGCCTATGGCGTGGCCGCGGCGCTGGCCCTGGCTTCCGGCGCGGTGCTGCTGGCGCTGCGGGTGGAGGAACCGCCGGCGGCCGGCCCGCGCGCGCCGGTGTTCGCCAGCATCGGCGAGGGCCTGCGCTTCGTGTTCGGCAACCAGGTCATGCTCGGCGCCCAGGCGCTGGACCTGTTCGCGGTGCTGTTCGGCGGGGCGATCTCGCTGGCGCCGGCCTTCATCCACGAGATCCTGCACTACGGCCCGGAGGGTCTGGGCATCCTGCGCGCCGCCCCTGCCCTGGGCGCGGTGGTGGTCGGCCTGGTGCTGGCCCGCCACACCCCGGGCCGCAACGCCGGGCGCCTGCTGCTGTGGGCGGTGGCCGGCTTCGGCCTGTGCATCATCGGCTTCGGCCTGTCGCGCAGCTTCTGGCTGTCGGCGTTCTTCCTGCTGCTGTCGGGCGTCTGCGACGGCGTATCGGTGGTGCTGCGCTCGACCATCATGCAGCTGGTCACCCCGGACGGCATGCGCGGCCGGGTGGCCTCGATCAATGGCATCTTCATCGGCTCGTCCAACGAGCTGGGCGCGTTCTACGCCGGCTCGATGGCGCGGTTGCTGGGCCTGGTCCCGGCGGTGGTGCTGGGCGGCTGCGTCACCCTGGGCGTGGTCGCGACCACTGCGGTGAAGGCACCGAAGCTGCGGCGGCTGGACCTGGGGAAGCTCTGACCCACCCGCGCCCCGCCTAGACTGGGGAATACTGACGGCGTTGTCGGGCCGCCGCCGGGTAACGGGCGGTGGCGGAGCGGCCGCTGCGAGGTTCCACGGACCCGGACGGAGCCGCGCCGCACCGGGGCATGGGGCATCGCGCGACTCCGCGTCCTGCTCCAACGCGCGACCGCAGGCCACCCATGGCCTGCTTGCCCCACGCCCCCGGTACTGCGCGTGTTCGGGCGTTTGCAGGTCGTGGCTTCGTTTGACCTTTGCGCTCGTGGCGCAGGCATCCACCTTGGCGGATCGGCGGGGAAATCCCCGGGTGCGCTTCGCTTACCCGGGCTACGTGCGCTTGCCGACTCCCACCATGGAGTCGAGGGTCAGTTTGGGCGCCATTGGCGGGGATGGCGTCGGACGCCCGCATCCCGTGGACGGGATCGGGTTGCGGAGTGGCTGGGATCGAGGGGTCGGGGTGCAGGCGACGCTCAAGTACCTGCCCTCTCCCGAGGGAAGAGGGGCAACGCTGCTGGGGTTTGAAAAAACAAAGCCCGCCGTGAGGCGGGCCTTGTCGTCTGCGCTGGCGGCGGGGCTTACTCGCCCTGCTGCTTCTGCAGGTGCTCCCAGCGTTCCTGGGCGTCGATGGTGCGCTCGGCGGTCAGGCGCGCCTCCAGGCGCTCCAGGCCGATCTCCTCGCCGGTGTCGACGCAGTAACCGTAGTCACCGGCCTCCAGGCGCTTGAGCGTGCTGTCGATCTTGCCGATCAGCTTGCGGTAGCGGTCGCGGGTACGCAGTTCCAGCGAGTTCTCGGTCTCGCGGGTGGCACGCTCGGCTTCGTCGCCGATGTCGCGCACTTCGTCCTTGAGGTTCTCGATGGTCTGCTTGGACTCTTCGACCAGGTCCGCGCGCCACTGCATCAGCCGCTGCCGGAAGTACTCCAGCTGCAGCGGGTTCATGTACTCCTCGTCGGACGAGGGCTTGTAGCCTTCCGGCAAAATCGGGCGTCCGGTGGCTTCGTCGATCTTGTATTCCACGACCTTCCTGCGGGTGGGGGCCGGGCTCACATTGTCGTTCTTTTTCGACACCACGGCGACGGCGACCTTGCCGGAGGTTCCCGGCGGGGTCTGGACCGGCTTGGCCGGGGCATTGGAGCTGGGGGATTTCGTTGCGGGCACTGGCTTTTCTTGCGGAGTTGCGGCGGCCGTCTTCGGCTTGGGCGCTGCCTTGGCAGCGGAGGGCTTGGCGGTCGCGGTAACGGGCGCTGTCGTCTTCGGGGACTTGGCGGCGGGGGTCTTGCTGGCCGGCTTGGCGGTCGCGGCGGGGGCCGTGACTTTCTTCGCTGCCGGTTTGGTGGCCTTGGCCGGGGTCACCGGCTTGCTGGCGCTCTTGCTGGCCGGGGCCTTGGCGGGCTTCGCGGCCGGGGTCTTCTTCGCCGGAGCCGGCCTGGCGACTGCCGCCTTCCTGGCCGGAGCCTTCTTTGCCGGCGCCGGAGCCTTCTTCGCAGGTGTCGCGGCCTTCTTGGCGACGACCGCCTTGGCGGGCTTCTTTGCCGCGGGCTTGGCTGCCCTGGTCGCCTTTACCGCCTTCACCGCCTTGGCGGGTTTGGCCGGCTTGGCGGCAGCCGCCTTCTTGGCAACGGGCTTGGCGGTCTTCCCTGCCTTGGCAGCGGGGGAAGGCTTCTTGGCCGGCTTGGCGGCCTTCTTCACGGGTTTCTTGGCAGCCACGTACGAAGGTTCCTCCGATTTTTCCCCGACGAAACGGGAAAGCGCGCCTTTATAGCCCACCCCACCACGGGCGGCAACCTCACGGGGCGGCAGTTATCATGCGGTGATGATCACCCGCCTGCTCATCCTGGCGTTGCGCTTCTACAAGGCCTTCATCAGTCCGCTGCTGGGGCCGCGCTGCCGGTTCGTGCCCAGCTGCTCTGAATACGCGATGCAGGCGATCGAACGCCATGGCCCCTGGCGCGGCGGCTGGCTGGCTGCGCGCCGCATCGGCCGCTGCCATCCCCTCCATCCCGGCGGCTACGACCCGGTCCCCGAGCGTCCGCACTCCTGCCAAGGACACCACTGATGCCATCCACCCTGATCACCAACGCCCGCCTGGTCAATGAAGGCCGCCAGACCGAGGGCGACCTGCGCATCGAGGACGGCCGCATCGCGGCGATCGGCAGCGGGTTGCAGGCCCGCGCCGGCGAGGAGGTCGTGGACGCGCGCGGCCGCTGGCTGCTGCCCGGCATGATCGACGACCAGGTCCACTTCCGCGAGCCGGGCCTGACCCACAAGGGCGACATCGCCAGCGAGTCGGCCGCCGCCGTGGCCGGTGGCCTGACCAGCTTCATGGACATGCCCAACACCAACCCGCCCACGCTGGACGCCGCGGCGCTGGAGGCCAAGTACGCGGCGGCCGCCGGCCGGGCCTGGGGCAACCATGGCTTCTACCTGGGCGCCAGCAACGACAACCTCGAGGCGGTGCGCTCGCTGGATCCGAAGACCGCGCCGGGCATCAAGGTGTTCATGGGCGCCTCCACCGGCAACATGCTGGTGGACAACCCGGAGACCCTGGACGGGATCTTCCGCGAGGCGCCGACCCCGATCATCACCCACTGCGAGGACACCCCGACCATCGACCGCACGCTCGCCGAGTTCAAGGCGAAGTACGGCGCCGATGGGCTGACGCCGGGGATGCACCCCGACATCCGTTCGCGCGAGGCCTGCATCAAGTCCACCCAGCTGGCGCTGGAGCTCGCGCGTCGCCACGGCACCCGCCTGCACGTGCTGCACATCTCCACCGCCGACGAGCTGGCGCTGTTCGAGCGCGGCCCGCTGGTGGGCGCGGACGGCAAGGTGCGCAAGAAGATCACCGCCGAGACCTGCATCCACTTCCTGCGCTTCGACCGCGCCGACTACGAGCGGCTGGGCAACTTCATCAAGTGCAACCCGGCGATCAAGGATGCTTCCGACCGCCAGGCCATCACCCAGGCCCTGGTCGACGACGTGATCGACGTGCTGGCCACCGACCACGCCCCGCACACCCTCGAGGAGAAGCAGAAGCCCTACCTGCAGGCGCCTTCCGGCCTGCCGCTGGTGCAGTACGCGCTGTTGGCGGCGATCGAGCTGGTGCACGAGGGCAAGCTGGACATCACCCGCGTGGCGCAGAAGGCCAGCCATGCCCCGGCGCAGCTGTTCGACGTGGCCGAACGCGGCTTCCTGCGCGAGGGCTACTGGGCCGACCTGGTGCTGGTCGACGACCAGCCGCTGACCGTGCGCCGCGAGGACGTGCTCTCCAAGTGCGGCTGGTCGCCGTTCGAGGGCACCACCTTCCGCTCGCGCATCGCCTCGACCTGGGTCAACGGCCAGCTTGTGTGGAACGGCCGCGAACTGGTCGGCGCGCCTGCCGGTCGCCGCCTGCAGTTCGCCCGCTGATGCGGCGCGCGCTTGCCGCGGCGCGCCTGGCGCTGCTGGGACTGGTGCTGGCGTTTGTTCCGCTCGCATCCGCCCAGGAGGACACCCGGGTGGTGTTCCCCGCCAGCGTCCAGCAGGGCGCCATGGTGATCGGCAAGGTCCCGCCGGGCAGCCGGGTCGAACACGCCGGCCGCGTCCTGCGCACCACCGGCTACGGCACGGTGGTGTTCGGTGTCGGCCGCGACCAGGCCGGACCGGTCGAGGTCAGCGTGGTCCGCCCGGATGGCACGCGCAGCATCGAGCGCATCGCGGTGACTCCGCGCGACTGGCCGGTGCAGCGCGTCGATGGCGTGCCGCCGAAGACCGTGGATCCGCCGCCGGCGATCGCCGAACGCATCGCCCGCGAACAGGCCCAGGTCACCGCGGCGCGGGCCCGCGACGACGACCGCGCCGATTTCGCCCAGCGCTTCATCTGGCCGGTGCAGGGTCGCATCAGCGGCCGCTTCGGCAACCAGCGCGTGTACAACGGCAAGCCCGGTTCGCCGCATTCGGGCATGGACATCGCCGCGCCCACCGGCACCCCGGTCAAGGCGCCGGCTGCCGGCGTGGTCACCTTCGCCGGTCCGGACCTCTACCTCACCGGCGGCACCCTGCTGCTGGACCACGGCTTCGGCATCAGCTCCAACTTCCTGCACCTGTCGCGGATCGACGTGAAGGTGGGCGACCGGGTGGAACAGGGCCAGGTCGTTGGCGCGGTGGGCGCGACCGGACGCGCGACCGGTCCGCATCTGCATTGGGGGATGAACTGGTTCGATGTGCGCATCGATCCCCTGCTGGTGCTGGAGCGCCCCTGAAAAAGGTGGTTCACCAACGCTGCGCGCAGCGGCGGGTTCATCTAGACCGCGATCCCTGGGATCTTGGTGTACATCGGGGCGCGGTTCGATGTGCGCATCGACCCCTTGCTGGTGCTTGAGCGCCCCTAGGCTGGCTGTTCACCAGCGCTGCGTGCGGCGGGGTTCATCTCCACCGCGATCCCCGGGTACGCCGGGCGCAGTTCAATGTGCACGTTGCCCGTCGCTGGTACTTGAGTGCTCCTGGGCTGATTGTTCACCAACGTAGCGCGCGGCGTGTTCGTCATACCGCACACGCGGCGGAGATGTGATTTGATGCCTCGTTCCCCCCGCTTCTGGTACAGAAGCGGGATGAGCCAGCATCCCTGCCCTGCCCTCCGGTCCCTGCCCGCCATCCGCATGGCCGGTCCGCTACTGCTGGCCGCCACCTGCGCCTGCGCGGCTCCGCCAGCGCAGCGCGCTGCATTCACCGCTCCCGACACCAGCGGACCCATCGCCAGCAAACCTCCCATCGAACAGCCGCCCGGCAAGGACCTCCCCCGCCCCGGCCAGCCAGGCTACGAGGTCCCTGGCAGCCGCATCGTGGTGCCGACGCGGATGCAGCCTGGCAGCCAGGCCACCGCGAAGGTCCCTGTCGGGTCGATCGTCGAGGCATTCGGCACGCGCACGGAAGCCACCGACGGAAGGGTCCTGCTGCAGGCGCCGACCACGCCCGGCCGTTACGACGTGCGCGTGACAGCGCCGGACAGGCCGCCGATGAAGCTGGTGGTCGAAGTCGCAACGCCTTGAATCTTCGAACCCGCTGCAAGCATTGCTTGCAGGCCATTGTCCTGAACGCAAACTAAAGCTAGTTTCACTGGGCACGGTCTCGATGCCGTGGCGCTTCCCAGCACAAGGACAGCAAATGAACAAGAAGTTCCCGATCCGTGGGCGCAAGTCCCGTGGACACTCCGCTTTGGCGCTTGCCATCGCTGCCGGAATCTCCTCCCTGGCCGCACTGCCGGCCACTGCCGCCACCTTCGACAGCCTGGAGCAGCACGCGGCAAAGGCCGCGGTTGCCAATGCGTTCCGCATGACGCGGCCGCAGGTCGAACGTTCGGCCACTTTCGTGCTGCCGCAGGATGCTTTCAGCCGCACCTGGCAGGCGGTCACGCCCGGCAACCCCGGCGACCCCGAATCCTGGGCCGACGAGGAGTTCCAGGGCGACTGGGGCCTGGCCGCGATCAATGCCCAACACGCATACGCGCGCGGTCTCAGCGGCGCCGGTATCCGGCTGGGCCTGCTGGACACTGGCGTCAGCTTCGCCGACCACACCGAATTCGCCGGCAAGGACCACCGCGGCCTGGAGATGGCCGACCTGCTGGAGGATGGGGCGCGCTGCAGCTCCACGACCGTGCTTGGCGGCCCTGACGCCTGCTTCTATTCCCGCGGCGACCAGAGCGCGATCATCGCCGAGTGGTGGGATCCGGAGCTGCAGGACTATTTCCCCAACCCGGCCAACGACTACCTCTGGGACAACACGTTCCTCTACTTCAATACCCACGGCATGCACGTGGCCGGCACCATCGCCGCCAACCGCGATGGCGAGGGCATGCACGGCGTGGCCTTCGGCGCCGACCTGAGCGCGGCGCGCCTGTTCAACGACTCGCTGACCGTGGTCGACCTGTACTGCATCTTCCTCAACGAGTGCCTGGAACTGGGCACCAGCGCCAGTGCCAGCGCGTTCGAGCACATGTACGACCAGGCGATCGCGCAGGGCGTGCGCGCGATGAACCACAGCTGGGGCTACACCTACTACGCCTACACCCCGGAAGTGGCGGAGGCCTACCACGACATGCTGATGGCCGACCCGCGCATCGGCGCGATCCACCAGGCCATCGCCGACGCCTCGCTGCAGTCGGGCATGATCCAGGTGTTCTCCGCCGGCAACACCAACGTCGTCATCCCGACCCCGGCCCAGAGCCCGCAGCCCACCCTGCCCGCCACCCTGCCGTCGGTCTTCCCGGAGCTGGAGCAGTACTGGGTCAGCGTGGTGAACCTCAACGAGAACCTCACCCTCAGCAACCGCTCGATGAAGTGCGGTATCTCCGCGCAGTGGTGCATCGCGGCGCCCGGCACGAACATCCTCTCCACCGTGCTCGCCGAACGCGTCAACGATGACGGCGACTGGCTCGGCGACTGGGAGTTCGACGAGGCTGGCAACCTGCACCTGGTCACCGGCGACCGCACCGGCGACCCGGCCTATGCACTGAACTCCGGCACCTCGATGGCGGCCCCGCACGTCACCGGCGCGCTGGGCCTGCTGTTCGAGCGCTTCCCCTACCTGACCGGCGCCCAGGTGCGCGACGTCATGCTGACCACCGCCACCGACCTGGGCGAGGAAGGCGTCGACGAGATCTACGGCTGGGGCCTGCTGAACCTGGAGAAGGCGATCGAGGGCTACGGCCTGCTGCGCGTCGACACCAACGTGGTCATGGACGTGGCCGCCGGCGGCAACAAGGTCTGGCAGGGCGGCGCCTGGGACGACTGGACCAACGACATCGGTGGCCCGGGCCGCCTGACCAAGTCCGGCGCCGGCTGGCTGCGCCTGTCCGGCGACAACAGCTTCGCAGGCGCGACCGTCACCTCCGGCATCCTCGAGTTCGACGGCGACAACAGCCTCACCGGCGACGTCCGCGTCGAAGGCGGCACCCTGGTGGTCAACGGCAGCTTCACCGGCAGCCCGCTGGACGTGCTGGGCGGCGTGGCCGTGATCAACGGCAGCTTCGGCGGCGCCCCGACCTTCGTCGGCGCCAACGGCACCATCGGTGGCAGCGGCGTCCTCGGCGACACCCGCGTGGAAGGCACCATCGCCCCGGGCAACTCGATCGGCACCCTGACCATCGACGGCAACTACGTGCAGGAAGCCAACGCACGTTTCATCGCCGAACTGCTGCCGCCGGACCAGGCCGACCTGCTGCGCGTCACCGGCACCGCCACCCTCAACGGCGGCACCCTGGTGGCCAGCAACCTGTCGGGCAACGACTACGTGCTGGGCCAGACCTACCAGGTCCTGTCGGCCGAGGGCGGCATCACCGGCGGCTTCGCCGCCATCGACGGCTCGGCGATCTCGCCGTTCCTGTCGCTGTCGCTGCTGCAGGCCGCCAACACGGTCAGCATCGACGTGGCCCGCGGTGCGTCCCTGGCCAGCGCCGGCACCACCGCCAACCAGCGCGCCGCCGCCGCGGCCGTGGATGGCCTGGCGGACACCAACACCCTGGTCCTGACCGCCACCCAGCTGTCGCTGGCCGAAGCCCCGGCCGCGTTCGACAGCCTGAGCGGCGAAGTCCACGCCAGCGCCCGCCAGGTGCTGCTGGAAGGCAGCCGCCTGGTCCGCGACGCGGCCCTGGATCGTGCCGCCGGCGGCGGCGCGTTCGGCCGCCAGGCCGAGGGTGCGACCGGCGCCTGGATCCAGGTCCAGCACCAGGGCGGTGACTTCGGTGGTGACGGCAACGCCGCCGAGGTCCGCTACAACAGCGACGCGGTCCTGGTCGGTATCGACCACGTGTTCGGCGGCTGGCGCGTCGGTGTCTTCGGCGGCGCCGGCGACAGCGACTTCAACGTGGGCGAGCGTGGTTCCCGCGGCGAGTCCAGCAACCGCCACGCCGGCATCTACGTCGGCCACGCATGGGGTGCGCTGGGCCTGACCGCCGGCTACAGCCAGAGCTGGAACCGCGTGGAGATCGATCGCAAGGCCGGCTACCGCGGCTTCAGCGACGCGCTGTCCAGCCGTTACGACGCCGACACCAGCCAGCTGTTCGCCGACCTGGGCTACCGCTTCGATGCCGGTTCCATCGGCATCGAGCCGTACCTGCAGTACGCCCGCGTCGAAGTCAGCACCGACGGCTTCAGCGAGAGCGGCGGCGCCGCGGCGCTGGCGGGCCGGGGCGGCGACGCCACCGTGGACATGACCACGGTGGGCCTGCGCTTCGGCGCCGACCTGTCGGCGGAGAACCAGGAGCAGAGCTGGCTGAGCCTGCGCGGCAACCTGGGTTACCGCCATGCCGACGACCAAGTCCAGCGTGCGCAGCTCGCCTTCGCCGGCGGCCAGTCGTTCGAGGTGTCCAGCCCGGCCATCCGCGACAACGCCCTGCTCGCCGAGTTCGGCGTGGCCGCGCGCACCTCGGCCAACAGCCTGCTGGAGCTGGGTGTGAGCCACCTGGAGTCGGACGACGCGGTCGACACCGGCGTCAACGCCCGGTTCACCATCAACTTCTGACCGCCGTGGAACGGAAAAGGGCGCGGCCTCGGCCGCGCCCTTTTTCATGCCCGCCATCGCGGCGCGACTGCGCCGGCAGGGACGTACAACCGCTGGATCAGGCGGCCGGGCCGCTGCCGCTCACGCTGGCCACCGCGTCGTGCGGGTGCAGGCTCTCGAAGTGCGACACCGTGGCCTGGTAGTGCTCGATCCGCGGATCGGCCGCCAGCACCGAGGCCACGCGCCGCGCGGCGTCCTCGCAGAACATCAGGTTGGCGGCGTTGAGCTCGGCAAAGGCCTGCTCGTCCTCGCGCTTGACCGCGGTCTGCACCGGGGTACCCAGCGAGGCCTCCAGTGAATCGATCAGCGCCACCAGCGGCAGTTCGTCGAACTGCGGACGCAGCTCAACGCGCACCTTGGCCTCGCTGCGCTGCGCGTGCGGGGTGGCGGCCATGCCGCGCTCGGACGACAGCCACTGCGCGATCTCCTCGACCCGCAGCACCTCGGTATCGCCGAAGTCGGCGCGCAGGCGCGCCGCATTGGACTGGCGCGACAGCGCCGCCGAGCACGGGCAGGTGCTGGAGTATTCCAGGCCGAAGCCCAGCACCAGCTTCAGGTGGCCGTCCTCGAGCAGGGCCTCGATCTCCACCGGATAGCGCTTCCAGCCGGCGTTGTCGCTGCGCAGCGCGCGGCGCAGCAGCAGCGCCTCGTAGCGCAGGCGCAGGCGCGCGCGGGTGGCCAGGCCGGCCTGGGATTCGATGCTGGCCTGCAGGATGTGGCGCAGGCCGGCCGGGGTGACCTCGTGGCGGGCCAGCTCCTCCTGCAGGCGCATGTACAGGCGCGACATGTGGATGCCGCGCTCGCCGGCACGGTGCAGGTTCACCGACAGGTCGGCCTGGGCGGCGACCTGGACCTGGCCGCCGGCCCCGTCGGGCACTCGCACGGGAATGGCGATGCCCTCCATGCCGACCCAGTCCAGCGGACGGGCCAGCGCGGCCGGCTGGTGGGCGACGTCCGGCAACAGCGCGGCGGCGCGGGAAAGATCGGGTGCGGGAAGGGACATGGGGAAGACTGGGAAGTTCGGGGAGGCGTCCGGCCGGGCGGCTGGGGCGGCCGCCGCGCTGCAGGCAGGGGCGCCGGACCATTGCCGCGCCATTGTAGCGGCTGGGGCCGGCGACCCCGGCCGCGGGGGCGGGACGGAGTGTGCCGGCGGGCGGCCCCGGTTCAGCCGCGGGCGGCCCGCCAGGCGGTCCAGAGGATGCCCACTGGAGACGCGGCGACGCGCTTGCCTGCCGCCTGCGGACGCAGCCGGCCCCGGGCCAGGGCGGCCCAGATCCGGCGCGGCCGGGGCCCGGCGATCCGCGCCGGCCAGCCGTCGAGCAATGCCTTGGCCCAGTCACGCTGCGCACGCTCGGCGGCGGCGGTGCCGCCGTCCCCGTCGAGCAGGCTCAGGGGAACCGCGGCCTGGCCGACCTCGGACAGGCGCTGCGCCAGTACCTGGGTCGCCAGCTGGCGCGGCTGCGCGGCGCGGCCATCCAGCACCACCGCCTCGACCTCGGCCACGGCCGTGGCATAGCGCTCCAGCGCGACGACGGCGGCCTGCGGGTCGGCGGCACGCGCGCGGGCCGCCACCAGGTCAGGCAGGGCCGCGGCGAGGCGCTCCCACGGCGCCGGCACCGGCTGCAGGATCCGGCCCAGCGGATGGCGCGAGCGCTGCCCGGCCCAGTCCGAGAGCTCGGTCGCCCACCAGCCCAGCTTGGCATCCGCCGGCAGCGGGTCGCCGGCGATGTTGAGGATGTCGTCGAACTCCTGCAGCAGGGCGAACCAGGCCACGACCCGGTCACGGCCCTCCTGCGGCACGAACACCTCGGCCACCGCCCACTCCGGCCAGCGCTGCCGCCATTTGTCCAGGAAACTGTCGAGGGCCGTGGGTGTGCTCATGGAAATTCTTCGGCGGGCGCGTGGCCCGCAAGCCGGTGGTGCCGGCAGGAGACGGGAATCAGCGGCGCGGCCAGGCGGTCGGTTCGACCAGCTCGTGCGGACGGGCGGCGACACGGTCGGCCTGCCAGGTGAGCGGGTCGTCGCCGTCGAGGCGGTAGCCCCACAACACCGCGATCGAGGGCATGCCGGCTCCCTTGGCAGCCAGCACGTCGCGTTCGTCGTCGCCGACGTAGACGCAGTCGGACGGATCGACACCGAGGGTGCGCGCGGCCTCCAGCAGCGGCAGCGGATGCGGCTTGCGCTCGGCATAGGTGTCGCCGCCGACCAGCACCGCGCAGCGTTCCTGCCACCCCAGTCCGGCGACCACGTCGCGGGCCAGGTATTCGGCCTTGTTGGTGATGATGCCCCAGCGCGAGCCAGCGGCTTCCAGCGCCTCCAGCATCGCGGCGATGCCGTCGAACAGGCGGCTGTGCCGGCCCAGCTCCTGCTGGTAGACCTCGAGGAACTCGGCCACCAGCGCGGCATGAGCCTCGCCCTCGGCCTCGGCGAACACGAAGGACACCATCGCCCGCGCGCCCTTGGACACGTGCTTGCGCAGCGCGTCCGCATCCACCTGGCCGAGGCCACGGGCGGCCAGCATGCGGTTGGCGGTGGCGACCATGTCCGGGGCGCTGTCCAGCAGGGTGCCGTCCAGGTCGAACAGGGCCACCTGCGGGAACCGCCCGCCCTTCCCCACCCCGGACGTCACGGCTTCACCGCGCAGGCCAGGTAGTTGACCGAGGTCTGGCGCGAGAGGCTGGCGCGATTGCGCAGCGGGTCGTAGAACAGGCCGCTGACGTCCTCCAGCTGCAGGCCGGCGTCGCGCAGCCAGGCCGCCATCTCGGAGGGCTTGATGAAATCGGCATAGCGGTGCGTGCCCTTGGGCAGCAGCCGCGCCACGTACTCGGCACCGACGATGGCCAGCGCGAACGCGGCCGGGGTGCGGTTGAGCGTGGACAGGAACAGGCGGCCGCCGGGACGCAGCAGCTTGGCGCAGGCGGCGATGATCGAACCCGGGTCGGGCACGTGCTCGAGCATCTCCATGCAGGTGATGGCGTCGAAGCTGCCGGGACGCTCTTCGGCCAGCGACTCCACCGACTGCACCAGGTACTCGACCTGCACGCCGGATTCCAGCGAATGCAGGCGCGCGACCTTGACCAGCTCGGGAGCCAGGTCGGCGGCGGTGACGCGCGCGCCGCCGCGGGCCAGGGCCTCGCTGAGCAGGCCGGCGCCGCAGCCCACGTCCAGCACCGCGCTGCCGGCCAGCGGCACGCGCGTGGCCACGTAGTCCAGGCGCACCGGGTTGAGCACGTGCAGGGCACGCTGCGGGCCGTCGGGATCCCACCAGCGGTTGGCCAGGGCGGCGAACTTGTCCAGTTCGGCCTGGTGGTAGTTGGCGCTGGTGGCGGCTTCGGCGTGGGTCGTCATCGTCATTCCTCCGCGAGGCGGCCATTGTAGGCCAGCGCCCCGCGATGGCCGCGCGAGGCGCGGCCGGGGATTGCAGGGTTCAGCGACCGAGCGCGGCGATGCGCTGGCGCCACTGGCGGGCGTTGGCGACCAGCGCCGCGGTATCGATGTCCACCAGCCCGCGCGCGTCCAGCTTGCGGCGGCCGGCGATCCAGACGTCGGTCACCTGCTGGCGGCCGGTGGCGTAGACCAGCTGCGACAGCACGTGGTGCAGCGGCTGGGTCTCCAGCGCCGACAGGTCCACGCAGACCAGGTCGGCCTCCTTGCCCGGCTCGATCGAGCCGATGCGCTCGCCAAAGCCCAGCGCGCGGGCGCCGCCGAGGGTGGCCGCGCGCAGCGTGGTTGCCGCGTCCAGGGCGGTGGCGTCGTTGGCCACGGCCTTGGCCAGCAGCGCCGCGGTGCGCAGCTCGCCGAGCATGTCCAGGTCGTTGTTGCTGGCGCAGCCGTCGGTGCCGATGGCCAGGTTCACGCCGGCGCGCTGCAGGGCGCAGGCCGGGCAGAAGCCGGAGGCCAGCTTGAGGTTGGACTCCGGGCAGTGCGCTACGTGCACGCCACGCTCGGCGCACAGGTGGATTTCGGCCTCGGTCAGCTGGGTCATGTGCACCGCGATCAGGCGGTCGTTGACCAGGCCCAGGCGGTCCAGCCGCGCGAGCGGACGCTGGCCGTACTCCTTCAGCGAGTCGGCGATTTCCTGCGCGGTCTCGTGGGTGTGCAGGTGGACCTGGGTATCGAGCTGGTCGGACAGCATCCGCACCCGCTCGAAGTTGGCGTCGCTGACGGTGTACGGCGCGTGCGGCGCGAACGCGGTGGCGATGAGCGGATCATCGCGCCACTGGTCGTGGACCTCGCCGGCCTTGTCGAAGTACTCGTCGTCGCTGCGCGCCCAGGCGGTGGGGAAATTGATCACCGGCAGGCCGACCAGGGCACGGAAGCCGTGCTTCTTGTAGACGGCGGCCTGCACGTCCGGGAAGAAGTAGTTCTCGTTGGCGCAGGTGGTGCCGCCGCGCAGCATCTCGGCGATGGCCAGGGCCATGCCGTCGGCGACGAACTCCGGGCCGATCACCGCGGCCTCGACCGGCCAGATGTGCTGCTGCAGCCAGGTCATCAGCGGCAGGTCGTCGGCGACGCCGCGCAGCAGGGTCATCGGGTTGTGGGTATGGGCGTTGACCAGGCCCGGGATCAGCGCCGCGTCGGGACGCTGCACGACCTCGGTCGCGGAGAACCGCGCTCGGGCCTCGGCGGTCGGCAGCACGGCGACGATGCGGCCGCCGGAAACGGCGACGGCGTGGTCTTCCAGCACCACGGCATGCGGTTCGACCGGCACGACCCAGCCGGCTTCGATGAGGAGGTCGCAGGCCTGGGGGGAAATGTCGGTCATGCGCTCCTACTTGGTTCGTTGTTGTTATTGGAGGACATCATCCCAGCGTGGGACGGATGCGTCACGTGCGATGCCATCCGCCGTCGTCCCTGCGCGGGCGGGGACCTGCTGGCACTGGTCGCGGGAAGGTGGCCAAACGCCGGTGCGCGGACCGGGCGAAAGGCCACTGGCCACCACTGCCCTGGCGGACGACGGGCGCTCGATGCGCCGGGGGCCGCAGGTGTGCGGGGAAGACTGGAACCTGCGGTCCCAGCATCACTGGCATGCCTGCCAGGAGTCCGGCGGCCACCGCCTGCGCGGAGGGCCGGTGCAACTGGCCCGTGGTCGCCGCAGCGGCCACGGGCCGGATCATCACTTCACGCGGGAGACGTACTCGCCCGAGCGGGTGTCGACCTTGATCACTTCGTCCTGGGCCACGAACAGCGGCACGCGGACCACGGCGCCGGTTTCCAGGGTGGCCGGCTTGCCGCCGGTGCCGGCGGTGTCGCCCTTCACGCCCGGATCGGTCTCGACGATCTTCAGCTCGACGAAGTTCGGCGGGGTGACCTGGATCGGGTTGCCGTTCCACAGGGTGACCACGCAGTCCTCCTCGCCCTTCAGCCACTTCGCGGCGTCGCCGACGCCGGCCTTGTCCGCCTGGACCTGCTCGAAGGTCTCCTGCTGCATGAAGTGCCAGTACTCGCCGTCGGTGTACAGGTACTGCATGTCGGTATCGACCACGTCGGCGGCTTCCACCGAGTCGGTCGACTTCATGGTGATTTCCTGCACGCGGCCGGTGCGGATCTGGCGGTACTTCACGCGGGTGAAGGCCTGGCCCTTGCCCGGCTTGACGTACTCGGTATCGGTGATGATCGCGGGCTCGTTGTTGACCAGGATCTTCATCCCGTTCTTGACGTCGTTCATGCCGTAAGAGGCCATGGGAACTCCTTGGGGTATGGCGTGGCCGCCAGGCGGCGGCCGGCAAGTTGGTGGCGGCGGTTAGAATGTGCAGGCGCCCCGCCGTCTCGGCCGGGCCGTCCTCCAGACCGCACATGATACCTGCAGCCCCCACGCCCATGCAGCCAGAACCCGTGCTGGCGCCCGCCCCCGTTCCCGCCACCCCGCGCTGGCAGCGCCTGTGGCGCGAGGCAGTGCGCGACCCGCGCGAGCTGCTGGCCCTGCTCGGCCTGGACGAGGCGGCAGCCCGGATCTCCGGTGCGGCCGCCGGCCAGTTCGCCATGCGCGTGCCGCGCGGCTTCATCGCCCGCATGCGCCATGGCGACCTGCACGACCCGCTGCTGCGCCAGGTGCTGCCGGTGGTGGACGAGGAGCGGATCGTGCCCGGCTTCGGCCTGGACGCGGTCGGCGACGGCCTGGCCAAGAAGGCCGACGGCGTGATCCAGAAGTACCACGGCCGTGCCCTGCTGGTGGCCACCGGCAGCTGCGCGATCAACTGCCGTTACTGCTTCCGCCGCCATTTCCCCTACGCCGAGGAGACCGCCGCGCGCGACGGCTGGGCCGGCGCGGTGGCCGCGATCGCGGCCGATCCGGGCATCGACGAGGTGATCCTGTCCGGCGGCGATCCGCTGTCGCTGGCTACGTCCAAGCTGGCCGAACTGACCGCGCAGCTGGCGACAATCCCGCACATCCGCCGCCTGCGCATCCACAGCCGCCTGCCGGTGGTGCTGCCGGAGCGTATCGACGACGCCTTCGTGGAGTGGATGTCGGCCCTGCCCTGGCCGGTGGCGTTCGTGATCCACGCCAACCACGCCAACGAGTTCGACGCTTCCGTGGACCAGGCCCTGGGCCGCCTGCGCCAGGCCGGCGCGCAGTTGCTCAACCAGGCCGTGCTGCTGCGCGGGGTCAACGATTCGGTCGATGCGCTGGCCGACCTGTCCGAGCGCAGCTACGCCGCCGGCGTGCTGCCGTACTACCTGCACCAGCTGGACCGGATCCAGGGCGCGGCGCATTTCGAGGTCGGGGACGAGCGCGCCCGCGAACTGCACCGGCAGCTGGCGGCGCGCCTGTCCGGCTACCTGGTGCCGAAGCTGGTGCGCGAGGTCCAGGGCGACCCGGGCAAGCGCCCGCTCTGAACCGCGGGACCTCAGTCCTCCAGCCCCCACAACAGCATCGCGTCGCCGTAGGAGAAGAAGCGGTAGCGCTGCTCCACCGCATGGCGGTAGGCGGCGAAGATCCGCTCCTGCCCGGCGAAGGCCGAGACCAGCATCAGCAGGGTGCTTTCCGGCAGGTGGAAGTTGGTCACCAGCGCGTCCACGCTGCGGATCCTGTAGCCGGGGAAGATGAAGATCCGGGTCTCACCGGCGAACGGCTGCAGCTGGCCATCGCGCATGGCGCTCTCCAGCGCGCGGACCACGGTCGTGCCCACCGCGATGACCCGGCCACCGGCGGCACGGGTGCGGCGGATCTGCGCCACCAGCTCGGCGCCGACGTTGAGCCACTCGCTGTGCATGGTGTGCTCGCGCACGTCCTCCACCCGCACCGGCTGGAAGGTGCCCGCGCCCACGTGCAGGGTGACGTGGCCGAACTCCACGCCGCGCTCGCGCAGGCGCTGCAGCAGGGCGTGGTCGAAATGCAGGCCGGCGGTCGGCGCCGCCACCGCGCCGACTTCGCGCGCGAACACGGTCTGGTAGCGCTCGGCGTCGGCCGCGTCGGGCTGGCGCTGGATGTAGGGCGGCAGCGGCAGGCGCCCGACCCGCGCCAGCCACTGCTCCAGCGGCTCGTCGAGCTCGAAGCGCACGACGAAGAAGGCGTCGTCGCGTCCCACCACCTCGGCCTGCCCGCCGCCATCGAGCACGATCCGCGAGCCGGGCCTGGGCGACTTGCTGGCGCGCATCTGCACCCGCGCCTGCGCGTCCGGCAGCAGGCGCTCGATCAGGATCTCGACCCGGCCACCACTCTCCTTCTGCCCGAACAGGCGCGCCGGGATCACCCGGGTGTCGTTGAACACCAGCAGGTCGCCCGGCTGGAGCAGCTCGGGCAGGTCGCGCACGTGCATGTCGGCGAACTCGCCCTCGCCGGGCGGCACCACCAGCATCCGGCTGGCCGAACGCTCGGCCAGGGGCGCCTGCGCGATCAGTTCCTCGGGCAGGTCGTAGTGGAAATCGGACTTCTTCAAGGCGGTGGCGGCGCGTGGGGGGCCGGTATTGTACGGCCGCGCGCCGCCCGGCCCGCCGCCGCGCCGGGGCTCAGCGCTCGAACTTGGTCGAGAGGATGATCGAGGACGAGGTGCGCTCGACCCCGTCCACCGCGCCGATGCGGTCGGTCAGCTCGTCCATCGCACCGACGTCGGCGGCCACGCCCAGGGCCACCAGGTCGTGCGCACCGCTGACCGAATGCAGGCTGCGCACCTCCGGCATCTCCGCCAGCGCCTTCACCACCGCGGGCATACGCTTGGGCGAGACGGTGACCAGGATGTGGGCGCGGATGCGGTCGCGTTCGTAGCCGTCGTCCAGCCGCACCGAGTAGCCGCGGATCACCCCCTGCTTCTCCAGCCGGTCGATCCGGCTTTGCACCGTGGTCCGCGACAGCCCCAGCCGGCGTGCCAGCTCGGCGGTGGACTGGCGCGCGTTCTCGCGCAGCAGGGACAGCAGGGCCTCGTCCGAGGCAGATAGTTTCATGGCGACGCCATTTTTCGTCGAATCGACGAAATGTTACATCGGATTCGCCTGAATACAGCTGCCAAGTGACGATACGGCCCACTTAAGATGGGGGTGAACCGCCCGCGACCACGCCGGGCGACCACCGCCCCGCCAGTCCGCACCCGCCCCGACCCCGTCGCCGCGCCCGGACCGGCCCGAACCGGAGGCCTGCCATGTCCGTTCTCGCTCCCCTCGCCCCGCTGCGCGCCCACGCTGGCACCCGCCTGACCACCGGCCTGGATGACGCCGCGCTGGAGCGCCTCGCCGCCGGGCACCCGGACCTGGTCGCGGCCATCGCCGCCGCCGGCGCCGAATACACCCGCCAGCGCGAGGACCTCGCCGACCTGTTGGACCTGGACGAGGAAGCCCAGATCGCCGCGCTGCAGGAAGGCTTCGTCAACTTCTACGCCGACGACTGCGTGACCCCGTACGTCGCCCTGGCCGCGCGCGGCCCGTGGGTGGTGACGCTCAAGGGCGCGGTCCTGTACGACGCCGGCGGCTACGGCATGCTCGGCTTCGGCCACGCCCCGGCCGAGGCGCTGGAAGCGGCCGGCAAGCCGCAGGTCATGGCCAACATCATGACCCCCAGTCCCTCGCAGCGCCGTTTCGTGAAGGCCCTGCGCGCCGAGATCGGCCACAGCCGCGGCGCCTGCCCGTTCGATCGCTTCATGTGCCTCAACTCCGGCTCCGAGGCCGTCGGCCTGGCCTGCCGCATCGTCGACATCAACGCCAAGCTGCAGACCGACCCGGGTGCGCGCCATGCCGGCGCCACCATCAAGCGCCTGGTGGTCAAGGGCAGCTTCCACGGCCGCACCGACCGCCCGGCGCTGTACTCGGATTCCACCCGCCGCACCTACCGCCAGCACCTGGCCAGCTACCGCAACGAGGATTCGGTGCTGGTGGTGCCGCCGTACGACATCGCCGCCCTGCGCAAGGCCTTCGCCGATGCAGAGGCCAACGGCTGGTTCATCGAGGCGGTGTTCCTGGAGCCGGTGATGGGCGAAGGCGATCCGGGCCGCGCCGTGCCGGTGGACTTCTACAAGGCCGCGCGCGAACTGACTCGCGCCCACGGCAGCCTGCTGCTGGTGGACTCGATCCAGGCCGGCCTGCGCGCGCACGGCGTGCTGTCGCTGGTGGACTACCCCGGGTTCGAGGGCGTGGAGCCGCCGGACATGGAGACCTACTCCAAGGCGCTCAACGCCGCCCAGTTCCCGCTGTCGGTGCTGGCGGTGACCGCCGATACCGCCGCGCTGTACCGCAAGGGCGTGTACGGCAACACCATGACCACCAATCCGCGCGCGCTGGACGTGGCCTGCGCCACCCTCGGCATGCTCACGCCGCAGGTCCGCCGCAACATCCGCGAGCGTGGCGCCCAGGCAGTGCAGAAGCTGGAAGCGCTCAAGGCCGAGCTGGGCGGACTGATCACCAAGGTCCAGGGCACCGGCCTGCTGTTCTCCTGCGAGCTGGCCCCGCAGTTCAAGTGCTACGGCGCCGGATCCACGGAGGAATGGCTGCGCATGCACGGGGTCAACGTGATCCACGGTGGCGAGAACTCGCTGCGCTTCACCCCGCACTTCGCGATGGACGAGGACGAGCTGGACCTGCTGGTGTCCATGGTCGGCCGCGCCCTGCGCGAAGGGCCGCGTCGGGAGCAGGTGGCGGCCGCCTGAGGGCGCGAGTCGCTTGAAGGGCTAAAACGAGGCTCAAGCGCTGACTTCGGGCAGGGGCCGCCGTGCCTTGGGCATGCGGCGCGCCCCTCGGGACGGCGGACTCCCTCCGAAGTCATGCAACCGGAAGCCCTGCCGTTGCCGCCTCACTCCCCTCGGTACCGCTCCAGCGCCCGGCCGATCAGCGCCCTGGCCTCGGCCGCATCGCCCCAGCCCGACAGCTGCACCGGGTTGCTGCCTTCCGGCAGGTCTTTGTAGATCCGGAAGAACGCCTCGATCCTTTGCCGCTCGATCTCCGGCAGGTCGGCCAGGTCGCGGATCCGCGCATAGGTCGGATCCACCTTGTCGACCGGCACGCCGACGATCTTCTCGTCGTGCTCGCCCTTGTCGAGCATGCGCAGCACTCCGATCGGGCGGAAGCGGAGCAGCACGCCCGGATGCAGGGGCTCGCGGGTCAGCACCAGCGCGTCCAGCGGATCGCCGTCGCCGGCCAGGGTCCGCGGCATGGAGCCGTAGTTGGCCGGGTAGACCACCGGCATCGACTGGAAACGGTCGACGAACAGCAGGCCCTCCTCATTGATCTCGTACTTGGTGAAGCTCCCGGCCGGGATCTCCACCGCCAGCAACACCTCCTCCGGTGCCTGCCTGGGCTGGGACGCCTGCAACGGATGACGGACGGGCGCCTGCTCCTGCCCGGCGAGAGCCGGCCAGGACAGGCAGGAAAGCAGCGCCACCGCGGCGACGCGACGGATCAGCACGTGCATGGGTTCGGCTCCTGGGGAAACGGGTGGATTCGACCGGCGGCGAAGCGGCGGCGCATCACTCCCAGCACCGGTCGGCACGCCCCTTGAGGGTCCGCGCGCGGCCGCAGGCGCGCTCCCCTATGCGGCCGTCGGCCTGCTCGACCAGCCGGGTCGCCCGGCCCTCGCGCACCAGTTCGAAGGCGTCGTACAGGCGACCGGTCGCGGTGCGCGACTCGTAGCGCAGGCGTGCGCCGTCGATCCGGATCACCTGGAACAGCTGGGTGTCCTCGGCCACCGGCGCCATCGTCGCGCGCGCCTCGGGCGAGAGCCGGTACTGCTTGGCGCCGGCCACCGAAACCAGGTACTGCGGCGTCGCCTGGCCGGCCCGCAGCCCGCCGCGACGGCCGTAGACGTGGTCGTGGCCCTGCAGCACCAGGTCGACCCGGCGCCGCTCCAGCACCGGCAGCACGTGTTCGCGCAGCAAGGCGTTGTCGCGGTCCTGGCGCGGCGAGAACATCGGCTGATGGACCATGACGATGCTCCAGCGTCGCGGGCTGTCGGCCAGCACCGCGTCCAGCCAGCGCGCCTGGTCCCGGGCCGTGCCCAGGTCGAGGGCGGAGGTGCCGTCGAGCACCGCCACTCGCACGTCCTGGTAGTCGAACCAGTAGCTGGTGCCGCGCGCACCCGGCGCGCCGTTGCCGGGCAGGGCGAACACGACCGGCCAGTGCGCGCCGAGCACGCGACGTTCCTGCGGCGTGTCCTCGAACTCCTCGAAGTACTCGTGGTTGCCCGGCGCCGGAGCGACCACCATCGAAGTCGGCAGCGCGCCGAGGGAGGCGAACCATTCGCCCCATTCGTTGTCGTCCTCGCCGTCGCCGCCGCTGACCAGGTCGCCGGCGAACAGCGCCAGGCGCGCGTCGGGGGCGTGGCGCATGGCCTCGCGCAGCACCCGCGTGCCCAGGCTCAGGTTCTTGTTCTGGGTGTCGCCGAAGTACAACAGGGTCAGCGGCGCATCCGCGGCCGCGGCGGTGCGGGTGTGGAACCAGGCGCTCCAGCTGCGGTCGCCCTGCACCCGCCAGGCATACAGGGTGTCGGGCTGCAGGCCGTCGACCTCGACCCGGTGCTGGTGCGCAGGCCCGTTCTCGGTCCGCAAGGGCGTACTGGCCGCCTGCAGCCGGCGCGGGCTGCCCATGTCCGGCGAATCGCCGGCGACCACGATCTCCAGCGCGGGCGAGCGCACCGCGGCGTCGGTACGCCAGGCCACCGCAAAGCCGGTAGCCGCCTGCTGCAGGGGCGAGGCGACGATCCGGTCCGGCGCGCCGCTCGGTGCGTGCCAGGCGGCGCCTTTCGGGACCTGGGTGTTCGGCTCGGGCGCGGCGTCGCGGGCCTGCAGCGACGCGCAGGCGGCCAGCAGCAGCCCGGCGGCGGCGCGACGGATCAGCGCGCGCATGCCGGCAGCTTCAGCGCGGCGGCGATGTCGCGCCAGTCGAACGCGGCCACCCCCAGGTCCAGGTGCGAGGCGTAGAACACGCCCTGCGGGAAGCGCGCGTCGCCGCGCGGATCCAGCCACACGCCATCGGTCAGGCCGGTGGCCTGTCCGGCGAACGATCCGACGTGCTCCAGGCGGGTGCGGTCGAACAGGTGGAACACGGTGCGGTCGGCGAACTGGTCACTGGCCACCCACCAGCCGCTGCCGTCGGCGCAGGCCATCAGGGCGATGCCCTCGGCCTGGGCCACGTACTGGCCGGCACCGACATCGCGGCCGCGGTAGCGGCCCTGCAGGTCGTACTCGCGCAGGCGGGTGCCGGTGGGCACGTCCTCCTCGGCCACCAGCAGGCGGTCGTGGGCTTCGTCGCCGAACAGCGACTCCGGCACCCGGATCGCGCCGGCGGCGCTGGTGTCGCCGAAGGTCCCGGCGGCGCGCGCGCTCCAGCCGTCCGCGGCCTGGACCACCTCGTAGCGGCGGAAGCGCCGGTCCAGCTGGTCCAGCGGCGGCACGATGTCGTCGCCCTGCGCGTCCTCGCCGGCCATGTAGGCGTCGCTGACCAGTACCTCGTAGCCCTGGCCGCGGTGGCGCACCCATAGGCCGTAGGGCTGCTGCAGCCCGTCCTGGCCGAAGCTCAGCAGGGGAACGAAGTCCGGCAGGGAGAACATCTGCACCCGGCGGTTGTCGCGCTCGACCACGAACAGGTAGCGGTCGTCGATCGTGGCCACGCCGTTGGGCCTGCGCAGCTGGCCCGGGCCCGTGCCCGGACCACCGACGGTACGCAGGCGCCGGCCGTTGTCGCCGTCGTAGACCACCAGCCGGTCGGTGGCCTTGGCGCTGGCGACCAGCATCCGCTTGCCGTCCTGGATCCAGCTGGCCGGCGAATCGATGTTGTCCTCCGGCGTGGGCGGGGTCAGGAAGGCTTCCTTCACCACCACATGCGGTACCTGGTGGTCGCGCAGCAGGACGTCGTCGGCATCGTACTGGTCGGGTTCGCGGTCCGGCACGGCGGCGGTCGGCGTAGTCGAGCAGGCGGCCAGCGGCAGCATGGCAGCCAGCCAAAGGCAGGAAGACAGGCGCAACTTCATGGTTTCCCCAGCATGGTTCCAAGGCAGGTGCCGCATCGTATGAAGCGATTGTGACAATCCGGAGAACCGACACGCCGCTGTCATCGCCCGCCCACGTGTCACACCGGTGCCATATCCGGCGGTGAAAGTTCCGTTCATTTACCACCCCACGGAACTTCCTTTCGATGAAACGCAACACGCTCGCCATCTGCCTTTCGCGCGCCCTCGCCTGCGCCGTCCTGCTGCCCCCGTGCGCCGCGCTCGCCGCCCCGGCACCGGCACCGGGGCCGGACGCCGCCGCCGCGGGCGAGCCCAAGCAGCTGGACGCGGTCGTGGTCCAGGGCGAGATCGCCTACCGCAACCGCGCCGCCGACATCGAGCCGACCCTGGTCTACGACCTGGAATACTTCCAGCGCTTCGAGCCCAACACCGTCGGCGACATGCTCAAGCGGGTGCCCGGCGTGGGCTTCGTCGGCAGCGACATCATGGAGTACGACGGCGCCCAGCTGCGCGGCCTGGGCGGCGGCTACACCCAGGTGCTGATCAACGGCAAGAAGGTGCCCGGCGCCGGCGACGACCGCTCGTTCTACGTCGACCGCATCCCGGCGGAGATGGTCGACCACATCGAGATCAAGCGCAGCGCCAGCGCCAACCGCAGCGGCGACGCGATGGCCGGCGCGATCAACATCGTCCTGCGCGACGCCTACGTGTTCGACGGCAGCTACGTGCGGATCGGCGCCAACCGCTGGGACGACGGCGAGGTGAACCCGACCTTCGGCGCGGTGACCTCGTTCGAGGCGCTCGGCGGGCGGCTGCTGGCCGGGGTCAACGTCCAGGACCGCTACCGCTCCAAGTTCAAGCGCTCCGACCGCTTCACCGACGACACGATGGAGGAGAAGGTCAGCTGGGAGGACCAGACCGAGGTCAAGGACGGCCGCGACTACTCGGCCAACCTGAGCTACACCGCCGAGGTCGGCGAGACCGGCCGCTTCGGCGTCGACGCCTTCTACGTCAAGACCGACCGCGACGTGACCGAGGTGTCGTTCGAGGAGGAAGTGGACGACGACGAGGTCGAGAACAAGCGGGTGCCGGGCCTGAATCCCTACGACCAGAAGAACTACGGCATCGGCCTGGACTACCGCTTCGACATGGCTGGCGGCACCACCCGGCTGAGCCTGGACCACGCCCGTTTCGAGGATTACGAAGGCACCACCGAGGGCGAGCACGTCTACGTCGGCGATGCGGCCGGCTGGGACGAGACCTGGAGCATCGACGGCGCCGAGTGGGACGAGACCGTCTACGAGGCCGAGGCCATCGACGCCAAGGACAGCGAGACCGGCTTCACCCTGGCGCATACCCGTCCGCTCGGCCGGGCCGAGCTGCAGTTCGGCATCGACGTGCGCAACAAGAAGCGCGAAAGCCTGGTCACCAGCTACGAATGGGAGGCCGACGAGGAAGGCCAGGCCGCGCCGGCCTTCCCGGCCGACTACGCCCTGGACGGCAGCGTGGCCTCGGTGATCGAGGAGAAGCGCGTGGACCCGTACGTCATGCTCAGCGGCCGCGGCGAGGTCTTCGCCTGGGAAGCCGGCCTGCGCTACGAGACCACCCGGGGCCAGGTCGAGTACATCGAGGACGAGGAAAGCGAGGGCCGCATCGACAAGGACTACGACCAGTTGCTGCCCTCGGTGAACCTGCGCTGGGACGTGACCGATGCCGACCGCATCAGCCTGTCGCTGGCCAAGACGGTCAAGCGCCCGAACTTCAACGAGCTGATCCCGGCCCTGCTGGACGGCGAGTTCGGCGACAACGACTACATCGGCAACCCGGAACTGGAGCCGGAGACCGCCAATGGCATCGACCTGGGCTTCGAGCACCGCCTGGGCCGGCGCGGCGTGGTGGGCCTGAACTTCTTCTACCGCGACGTCAAGGACCTGATCGAGCTGGTCAACACCGGCGCGCCCAGCGAGGCGGCGGTCGAGGACTACGAGGACGACATCGCCGACATGGTCGACGACGGCGACTACGCCAGCGAGGCCGAAGCCATCGCCGCCAACCCGTTCGAGGCCGAGAGCTGGTTGTTCACCTCGGCCAATGTCGGCGACGGCAAGGTCTACGGCTTCGAGTTCGACCTCTCCACCCCGCTGTCCGCGTTCGGCATGGACGACACCGGCGTGTTCCTGAACTACTCATGGGTCGACTCCGGGGTCGATGACTTCATGGGCCGGCGGCGCTTCAACGACCAGGCCAAGAGCACCTTCAACATCGGCTTCATCCAGGACCTGCCGGCCCTGGCCGCCAGCTTCGGCCTGACCTACCACAAGCAGGGCGACGCCTACGCCCGGTTCCTCGGCGAGGAAGCCATCATCCGGTACGGCGGGGAACTGGACGCCTTCGTCGAGAAGCGCTTCGGCCGGAACTTCTCGGTGCGGCTGTCGGCCAACAACCTGCTCGACGCGAGCAAGGACGAGTTCTTCGACAAGTTCAACACCCTCGAGGACCAGCTCGACCGCGACTACGACGAGTACGAGCTGGAGACCGAGGAAGCCGGGCCCAGCTACCAGCTGGTGATGCGCATGGCGTTCTGAGCCGCGCACCGGGTGGAGCCGGCGCAGCGCCGGCTTCGCCTTTCCGCATCGACGCGTTTGCTGCAGACTTTCCAGGCCCCCATACCTGCAGGCCCGCCATGAAAGCCGTCGAAGTCCACCATCCGCTGGTCCAGCACAAGATCGGACTGCTGCGCTCGGCCGAACTGAGTACCAAGGGCTTCCGCGAACTGGTCACCGAACTGGCAACCCTGCTGGCATACGAGGCCACGGCGGACCTGGCCACCGAGGAGGCGACGCTCCAGGGCTGGGCCGGCCCGGTGCAGGTGCGACGCATCGCCGGCGCCAAGATCAGCCTGGTGCCGATCCTGCGGGCCGGGCTGGGCATGCTGCCTGGGGTTCTCGCCCTGATTCCTGCCGCGCGCGTGAGCGTGGTCGGGCTGCAGCGCGACGAGGAAACCCTGCAACCGGTCCCCTACTTCGAACGCCTGACCGGCCGGCTGGACGAGCGCGACGTGCTGATCCTGGACCCGATGCTGGCCACCGGCGGTTCGCTCATCGCCACCATCGACATGCTCAAGCGCGCCGGTGCCCGCCGCATCCGCGGGATATTCCTGGTGGCCGCACCCGAGGGCCTGGCCACGGTCGAGGCCGCCCATCCGGACGTGCAGGTCTACACCGCGGCCATCGACCAGCGGCTCAACGAGAAGGGTTACATCCTGCCCGGCCTGGGCGATGCCGGTGACCGCATCTTCGGCACCCGGGTCGAGTAGGGCCCGACGCGCGGAGTACCGGCTCCACGACGTCCATGCGAGGACGGCGGCCTGCGGCCGCCGTCCGGTTCCAGCTGGCGCGACCCCGCGCGGGCCTCAGTGCGGGCCGGGCGTCAGCGCCTGCACCGCCGCGGCCACGTACACCAGCGGGGCATTCCAGTTGATCGCCACTTCGTTGCTGGCGTAGCTGCAGTCATGGTCCAGCCAGGACAGCGCCGGCAGCGATGACGGGTACGGCACCGGGCACTCCTTGGCATCCTGCTGGCCCGGGTTGGGCCCGCCGCTGAGCCAGCCCGGCACCGGCGCATCGATGCCGTCGGCCTGCGAGGGACGGTGGTGCACGTGCATCGGCGTGCGCAGGCCATGCCCGGTCACCAGCGAAACGCCCAGCGGATTGCGCCCCAGCACCCAGTCCAGCTGCGACTGCGCCGCGTCCAGCATCGCGCGCGTGCCTTCCAGCCGGTAGCCCTGCAGCAGGACCAGTGCCTGGTTGAGCACCGTCGAGCTGCTGCCCCAGCGGAAATCCTCGGCACGCGTTGCCACCTTCCAGGGCGAGCCAGCCTGGCGCTGCTGCAGTTCGCGCGCCAGCCCCAGCACGCCGGCAGACACGAATCCGCGCGCCTCCTCGTCGGGAAGGCGCTGCAGGTGGTGCGCCAGCGAGCTCCAGCCCAGGGTGCGCACGCCCGACCAGCTCGGCACGTCGGGGGTCCCGGCGTTGTCGACGAACGCATCCCAGTAGGCGGCCTCGCCGGTGAGCAGGAACAGCTCGGCGGCGGCCCACGCGAACTCGTCCTCCAGCATCGAATCGCCATAGGCGCCGGTGCCCACGTCCTCCGGCTGGCGGTACACCGCCTCCGGATTGGACTTGGCCCACGCCCACGCCGATCGCGCCGCCGCTGCCATGCGCGCCGGCAGGCCCGGGAACTGCGCCTCGTAGGGCGCGTACACCCGGCTGGCCATCGCCATCACCGCGGCGAAATCCAGCGTGGCCGCCGTGCTCTTGGCCACCACGTAGCGGTCCGCGGTGTCCTCGTGCGGCATGACCGCGCCGGAGAACTGCAGCGTGGTCAGCTTGTGGTACACGCCGCCATCGGCCGGATCCTGCATGTCCAGCATCCACTGCAGGTTCCACATCGACTCGTCGAGGATGTCGGGCACCGCGTTGCCGCTTTCGGGGATGCCGGCGTCGCGGTTGCGGAAGAACTCCGGGTAATGCTCCCAGGCCGCGAGCAGCGTCCACATGGTGATGCCGGAATTGACGATGTACTTGCCGTAGTCGCCGGCGTCATACCAGCCGCGCGGCGCGGAGATCCGGGTGCCGGCGGGCCGTGCCGCCGAGGCGGCCGAGGCATGCACCAGCACACTGTCGTCCGGGTGCCCGGCCGGGCGCGCCCACTGCCCTGCCTGTGCCGGGTCCAGCGCGGTACCGGCGCGGTTGAAGTAGAACGCCTTCAGCGCGGCCACGGCCACGCCCTCGTAGGCGTCGGGCCTGACCTCGAACGGATCCGAAGGCGGCAGGCCGTCCACCTGCACGCGGTAACGTCCCGGTGCACGCAGGGCGCTCAGGTCGGCGACAGCGGCCTGGCGACCAGCGGGCTCCCAGGTGGCGGCCTCACCCAGGCGCCCTTCGAGCACCGGCTTGCGGCGGCCTTCGGCCAGCACCTGGAAGCCCGCCTGTGCCGGGGATTCCACCACCACCAGCTTCTGCGCGCCGGGCGCGAATCCCAGCTGGTTGATCCGGACCTGACGGGGCTGCGCCTGGGCGTCGGGCGTGCCGGCATGGCAACCGACCACTCCCATCGGCGCCAGCACCATTGCCAGCACGGCCTGCATCGCGCGAGGCGATCGGTGACCACTCATTCCGCTGCTCCCTTCTACTGCCGCACCGTGGCGTTCCCATGCCGGAACTTAACCCGCCGGCGCAGCGTGACGATAGCCCGCGCCATCCTGCGCCGCGGGATGCGCGAGCCGTGCAGAGGAACCCGCGCTCAGGCGGCGAGGCTGTGCCCACCCAGCGGGCGGGCGACCAGCTCGGCCACCTCGTGCGTGGTGGTGTAACGGCCCTTGTCATCGCGCACCAGCTGCGCCAGCGCGCACTGCGGATCATGCGTAAAGAACAGGTGCACGTTGCGCGCCAGCTTGTCCTCGAGGAACCGCCGCTTCTCGTCGATCAGCAATTCGGCGTTGCGGTCGTAGCCCATGGTGATGGGCAGATGGACCCAGGAGCGGCCGGGAATGAGGTCGGCGCAGAACACGACCCCGCCATGGGGCTGCCCGTCCACCCGCTCGGGGCCGGTGATCTCCGCCAGCATCAGCCCCGGCGTGTGGCCATCGCTGAAGGTGAAGCGCACCGCTTCGCCCAGCGCCCTGGAATGCGTGCCATCGACCACTTCCAGCCGCCCACTGGCTTCCAGCAGCGATGGGAGCTCCGGGATGAAGCTGGCGCGATCCCGCGGATGCGGGTTGCGCGCGCGCTCCCAGTGGGCCGCGCCGACCACGTAGGTCGCGTTGGGGAACAGCAGTTCCGGGCCGCGACCTTCGGTCCACGGCGCCAGCAGGCCGCCGGCGTGGTCGAAATGCAGGTGGCTCAGCACCACCACGTCGATGTCCTCGTGCTCGAAGCCGGCCGCGCGCAGCGACTCCACCAGCACGTGGCGGTCCTCCTGCACGCCGTAGCGTTCGCGCATCTTCGGCTCGAAGAAGGCACCGATGCCGGTTTCGAACAGCACGGTCTTGCCGTTGAGCGGGCTGGCCAGCAACGCCCTGCATGCCAGGTCGATGCGGTTGTGTTCGTCAGGCGGCGCCCACTTCTCCCACATGGCCTTCGGCGCGTTGCCGAACATGGAGCCGCCATCGAGCTTCTGCGAGTTGCCGCGTATCGACCATAGTTTCATGGTGCGAATGCTAGCGCCGCGACGGTTAAGAATCCGGAACCCGGCCGCCCCGCTCAGGGCGCGGCCGGCTCCCCTTGCCGCAGCCGCACCTCGGCCTTGCCGACCGGGTTGCGCGGGTCGGTTCCGCCCTGCAGTTCGCCGGCGCGGCGGTCCCACAGCACGGTCTGGAAATTGCCCCAGAAGTGGCTGGAGGCATTGCCCGAAACGCGGTCGCCGGGCTGTTTCACGGTGTGTCCCAGCGCGCGCAGGCGCGCGGCCACCTCGTCGCTGAAGGCACCGCTCTCGGCATCGACCACGTCCGGCTGCCACTGGTGGTGGTAGCGCGGCAGCGCGGCCACGTCCTGCGCATCCAGGCCGTCGGCATAGCCCAGCACGCCCAGCAGGACCATGGTGATGATGCGGCTGCCGCCCGGCGTGCCCAGCACCGCCACGCGATCCGGCGAGACCATGAAGGTCGGGGTCATCGAGCTGAGCGGGCGCTTGCCCGGTTCCGGCGCGTTGGCCTCGTAGCCCATCACCCCGAAGGCATTGGGCTGGCCCGGCAGCAGGGCGAAATCGTCCATCTCGTTGTTGAGCAGGACGCCGGTGCCCGGCGGCACCAGGCCGGAGCCGAACAGCAGGTTCACCGTCTGGGTCACCGCGGCGCGGTTGCCCTCGCCGTCGATGATCGAGAAGTGGGTGGTCTCCTCGTCCTCCAGCGGGGTCGGCAGGCCGGAGAACATGTCCGAAGGCGTCGCCTTCTCCGGATTGATCGTGGCGCGCAGGCCGGCCGCGTATTCGCGGCTGGCAAGCATCTCCACCGGCACGTGCACGAAACCGGGATCGCCGAGGTAGAAGGTGCGGTCGCGGAAGGCGCGGCGCATGGACTCGATGGTCAGGTGCGCACGCTGCGCCGGATCCAGCTTCGACAGGTTCCAGCCGCCCAGCACCTGCAGCATCTGCGCCAGCGCCACGCCACCGGAGGACGGAGGCGGCGCGGTGACGATCTCCCAGCCGCGGTAGTCGAAGCGCAGCGGTTCGCGCTCGTGGACCTGGTAGCCGGCCAGTTCTCCGGCGGTCCAGCGGCCGCCTTCGGCGCGCACGCCATCCAGCAGCTTCTTCGCCACCGGCCCGCGGTAGAAACCGTCGAAGCCGCGCGCGGCAAGCGCCTCGAGGGTCCGGGCCAGGTCGGGCTGGCGCAGCAGCTGGCCCGTGACCGGCGGCTTGCCCCCGGCCAGGAACACGCCGCGGGTGCCGCGGTAGCGCTCCATCACCTCGCGCCGCGCCGCATAGCCACGCTCCAGCCGCTCATAGACCGGGAAGCCGTCGCGCGCCAGGCGGATCGCCGGGGCCAGGCTCCTGCCAAGCGGCAGGCGGCCGTACTTCTCCGCCACGTGGACCAGGCCCGCGGGCAGGCCGGGGATGGCCGCCGACCACGGCCCGTTCTGGGCACGGTCGCGGTCGAGCTTGCCGTCGGCATCGCGGTAGCGGTCCGGCGTGGCCGCCGCCGGCGCGGTCTCGCGCGCGTCGATGAACACATCGCGGCCGCTGGCCGCGTCGTGCAGCAGGAAGAAGCCGCCGCCGCCGAGGCCGGAGCTGATCGGCTCGACCACCGACAGCGCGGCGGACACCGCGACCGCGGCATCGAAGGCATTGCCGCCCTGCTCCAGCACCTCGAAACCGGCCGCGGTGGCCAGGTCGTGGGCGCTGGCGATGGCCGCACCCGGCGGCTGCGCGGCGACGAGCGACTGGCGCGGGGGCTCGCCGCCATCGGCGGCGAAGGCCGTGAGCGGGACGACCGGCAGGAACAGGAATACGAGCGCGAACAGGCGCGTGGTGAGCCTCATGGGGCGGCCTCCGGGACGTAGAGTTCCGGATGCTCGTGCTGCAGGCGCCGCAGCTTGTCCAGCAGCGCCTCCTGGCTTTCCGGATGTTCGGGATCGGGGTCGATGCATTCGACCGGGCATACCACCACGCACTGCGGTTCGTCGAAGTGGCCGACGCATTCGGTGCAGCGCGCGGGATCGATCACGTAGATCGTCTCGCCCATCGAGATGGCCTGGTTGGGGCAGGCCGGCTCGCAGACATCGCAATTGACGCAGAGTTCGTTGATCTTCAGTGACATCGCACAGCGGTCCGGGTCATGGGGGTGCCAGCCGGCACCGGCCCCGCGGGGGCGGGGGGACCCTCCCGCCGGCGCCCGGCCGCGTCACCGCGACCGGGCCCGGGAAGGTCACTTGGCTTCGACGAAGACGTAGTCGGCGCCGGTCGGCTTGACCACGGTCATCACGCGGGCGTTGTCCGAGGCGTCGCCGATGAAGACGATGCGGACGTCCTTCAGCGAGCCGTCCGGGACGGTCTCGAAGGCGGTCTCGATCAGGCCGGCCATGCGCGAGGACGCCGGAGAGCCGAAGGCCAGCAGGTTGCCCTTCTGCACGCCGCGCTTCATCGCGGTGCTGGCGGCCTCGACCTGGCGCTCGTACTTGGCCTCGAACTCCGGGTCGGTCTCCGGCGGGAGGTAGTACAGGAACGGGTTGTTGGTGATGTTGCCCATGTTCTGCTGCACGACCTGCGGCAGGTAGGCCTTCCAGCCGGCGTCGTCGTCGCGGGCCGGGGCGGCCAGCCTCTTCGCCTCGGCGGCCTCGTTGGCCACCGGCTGTTCCTTGCCACCGCAGGCTGCCAGCAGCAGCGGCGAGGCCGCCAGGCCGGCGAGCAGGAGCACGCGCATCGTCTTGTTCATTGTTGGATCCTCCCTCTCTCTAGAAGTCACTCGGAACCATCGCCCCGCCGTGCCGCCTTCAGCGCCGCGGCAACCGCCGGGGTGACGAAGCCCGAGACGTCGCCACCGAGGCGTGCGATCTCGCGCACCAGCGACGAGGAGATGAAGCTGTACTGCTCGGCCGGGGTCAGGAACAGGGTCTCGACCTCGGGAATAAGGTGGCGGTTCATGCTCGCCATCTGGAACTCGTATTCGAAATCCGACACCGCGCGCAGGCCGCGCAGCAGGACGCCGGCGCCGACATCGCGCACGAAGTGCGCCAGCAGCGAGTCGAAGCCGCGCACCTCCACGTTCGGATGCCCGGCCAGCGCCTCGCGCGCCAGCTTCACGCGCAGCTCCAGCGACAGCGTCGGGCCCTTGGCCTGGCTCGCGGCCACGCCGACGATCACCTTCTCGAACAGCGGCGCGGCACGGTCGACCAGGTCGATGTGGCCGTTGGTGATCGGATCGAAGGTGCCGGGATAGACGGCAATGCGGCGATGGGCCACGGTCGGGGTCGTTGTCAGGGGGCCGGATTGGCCGCGCCGAGTGTATCAGCGCCCCCGGTGCCCCGGCCACGATACAGGGCCGCGCGCGCCTGCGCGGTGCGCAGCTCGCGATGCAGCTGCCAGCCCGGCGGCGGCGCGGGCTCGCTGCCGGCGGGGCTTTCGACGTAGAGCCAGGCGTCGGCGGCCATCCGCGCCGGCAGCGCCTGCAACACGCCGTCCCACAGGCCGGCCGCGAACGGCGGGTCGATGAACACGATATCGGCGGCGGGCATGGACGCGGACTCGGCCGAGCCCAGCCAGCGCAGCGCGTCGGCCTCGACCACCCGGGCCGGTGCGCCGAGCCTGGCCACGTTCCCGCGCAGGGCCGTCGCCGCCCCGGGGTCGCGCTCGACCAGCACCGCCTCGGCCGCGCCGCGCGACAGCGCCTCCAGGCCCAGCGCGCCGCTGCCTGCGAACAGGTCCAGCACCCGCGCGCCCGGCAATGCCGGCATCAGCCAGTTGAACAGGGTCTCGCGTACGCGGTCCGAGGTTGGCCGCAGCCCGGCCACATCGGCTACCGGCAGGCGGGTGCCACGCCAGCGCCCACCGATGATCCGCACCACGCCTGGCGCAGCGCCGCGGACCGGCGCACGGCCGGATGGAGCCGGTGGCAGGCGGCGGCTCACCGGGCACTCCAGGGGCGGCCGGCTTCAGAAGTCGTGGATGGGCGCGGTGCTAGCATGTGCACCATTCTCCGATATCCCTGCGAAATGGTCAGTTTCTTCCGCCGCAAGAAGCCCGAAAGCGCCCCCTCCTCGTCATCCGGAAGCCGCTTCAGCGCCGAAGAGCTCGCCGCCGCGTTCCCGCAGGCCCCGAACGCCGCCACGCCCGCGCCTGCAGCTGACGCGCCGGCGGCCGAAGTCCCGGCCGCGCCGGCTCCCCTGCCCCCCGCTCCCCTGCCCCCCGCTCCCCTGCCCCCCGCTCCCCTGCCCGCCGCTTCCCTGCCCGCCGCTCCAGAAGTGGCCGAAGCACCGCCGGCGCCTGCCAGCGAGCCGGTCGCCACACCGGTCGCCGAATCCGCCCCGGTCGAGCCGATCGCGCCGGCGGCGCTGGAACCGGCCCCGGCCATCGAGCCCGTGGCGGCCCCGGCTGTTGCCGACGTCCCGGCGCCAACCGAAGCCCCCGCCGCCGCGCCCGGCCGCACGGGCTGGCGCGAACGCCTGCGCAACAGCGCCTTCGCCCGCAGCTTCGGCGGCCTGTTCTCGCGCAATCCCAAGCTCGACGACGACCTGCTGGACGAGATCGAGACCGCGCTGCTGACCGCCGACGTCGGGGTCACCGCCACCACCGCCCTGGTCGAAGGCCTGCGCAAGCGCATGAAGGCGCGCGAGTTCGCCGACGCCCGCGCCCTGCTCACCGCCCTGCGTGCGGAACTGATCGCCATGCTGCAGCCGGTCGCCAGGCCGCTGCAGATCGATCCGGCCACCCGCCCCTTCGTGCTGCTGACCGTCGGCGTCAACGGCGTGGGCAAGACCACGACCATCGGCAAGCTCGCGCGTCGGTTCAAGGACGAGGGCCGCAGCCTGATGCTGGCCGCCGGCGACACCTTCCGTGCCGCGGCGGTGGCGCAGCTGCAGGCCTGGGGCGAGCGCAACGGCGTGACCGTGATCGCCCAGGGCCAGAACGCCGATGCCGCTTCAGTCGCCTTCGACGCGCTGCAGGCCGCCAAGGCCCGCGGCACCGAGGTGCTGATCGCCGACACCGCCGGCCGCCTGCACACCCAGGTCGGGCTGATGAACGAGCTGGGCAAGATCAAGCGCGTACTGCAAAAGCTCGACCCGGCCGCGCCGCACGAGGTGCTGATGGTGATCGACGGCACCACCGGCCAGAACGCGCTCAACCAGCTGCGCCAGTTCAATGCCGCCGTCGGCGTGACCGGCCTGGTGGTGACCAAGCTCGATGGCACCGCCAAGGGTGGCGTGGTGTTCGCGCTGGCGCGCGAGTTCGGCATCCCGATCCGCTTCGCCGGCATCGGCGAGCGCCCGGAGGACCTGCGCGTGTTCGATCCGGAAGCCTTCGTCGACGCGCTGCTGCCCGAGGCGCTGGGCGCCTGAGCCCCGCCATGCATCCCCTGACCGCGAGCGCGGGGCTGGCGCCTGCCTGCCCCGTCCCGCGCGACGTCGCGCCGGAGCCGTGCCGTGGCCGCTGATACCGCCGATCGCTTCGTCGCACCGCTGCTGGACTGGTTCGACCGCCACGGCCGCCACGACCTGCCCTGGCAGCATCCGCGCACCCCGTACCGGGTCTGGCTGTCGGAAATCATGCTGCAGCAGACCCAGGTCGCCACGGTCATCCCGTACTTCCTGCGTTTCGTCGAAAGCTTCCCCACCTTGCCCGACCTGGCCGCCGCCAGCACCGACCAGGTGATGGCGCACTGGGCCGGCCTCGGCTACTACGCCCGCGCCCGCAACCTGCACGCTGCGGCCAGGCGCTGCGTCGAGCAGCATGGTGGCGACCTGCCGCGCGATCTCGATGCATTGCTGGCGCTGCCCGGGATCGGCCGCAGCACCGCCGGAGCCATCCTGTCCCAGGCCTGGGGCGATCCGTTCCCGATCCTGGATGGCAACGTGAAGCGCGTGTTCGCCCGCTGGCATGGCATCCACGGCTGGCCGGGCACGCCCGCGGTGGAGAAGCAGATGTGGGGGCTGGCCAACCAACACGTCCGGCACGTCCCGGCCGGCCGCCTGGCGGACTACACCCAGGCGCAGATGGATTTCGGCGCCACCCAGTGCACCCGCGCCGCGCCGGCCTGCCTGACCTGCCCCCTGGCCGATGGCTGCGTCGCCCTGCGCGAAGGCCTGGTCGATGCCCTGCCCACGCCGCGCCCGGGCAAGACCCTGCCCGAGCGCGAAGCGATCGCCCTGTTGCTGGAGGACGCCGGGGGCCGCCTGCTGCTGCAGCGGCGCCCGCCGACCGGGATCTGGGCCTCGCTGTGGACCCTGCCGCAGGACGAGACCGAATCCGGCCTGCGTACATGGTTCGAGCGGGAGGTCGATGGCGACCTCGACGCCGCCGAGGCGCTGCCAACCATCGTCCACACCTTCAGCCACTACCGCCTGCACCTGCAGCCGCTGCGCCTGCGCAAGGTCGCCCCCCGCGCCCGCGTGGGCGACAATGAGGCCCAGCGCTGGGTGTCGCGCGCCGAACTGGCCTCGCTGGGCCTGCCCGCGCCCATCCGCAAGCTGCTCGACTCACTCTGAAGCGACCCGCCCATGACCCGCACCATCTTCTGCCAGTACGAAAAGCGCGAGGCCGAGGGCCTGGATTTCATTCCCTGGCCCGGCGAACTGGGCAAGCGCATCCACGCCAACATCGGCAAGCCCGCATGGGCCGCCTGGCTGGCGCACCAGACCATGCTGATCAACGAGAACCGGCTGTCGCCCCGCGACCCGCAGCACCGCGCCTTTCTCGAGGAGCAAATGGAGAAGTTCCTGTTCGGCGGCGACGCCGAGCAGCCGGCCGGCTACGTCCCGCCCGCGGACCAGGGCTGAGCCCACGCGGCCATCGGGGGCTGCACTGCACCTGGCGCAAGGCGGACTTCGCCGGACACGGCCGGCGAAAGCACCGGGTCCGGCAAGCCGCCGAGCGGCGCTCTGCGCCTCCCGGCGAGCGCAGACACCCGAATCGCCGGGCGTATACATCCGTGGATTTGATACCCGGCGTTGACACCATCGGGCGGCGACCGGGAAAAACTCCTGCCCGGCCGGCTGCTGCGTATTAGCTGGTTGCGAGTGCGCGGGGAGCCCATCCCGGCACGACACTGACTTGGCCTTTCGCTCAGGGCGCGGCCATGAGCCAGCCTAGCCGACCGCCCGGCTCCGCTCGCCCCTCGCCAATGGCGCAGACAGTCAAGTTACTGACTAACAAAGAAAATCCGCGCCACTTGGGCGCGGATTCGGGTATTCAATTTGCCCCGGCCCGGAATCCTTCCGGCGGCTTGGTCCTTGGCAGAGCGGTGTCCTTTTCCAGTGCATGCCGTCCTGCCGGGGCGAAGCCAGAATGCCCAATCCTGCATAACTTGTATGTCAGGAAAGACAGGTTTCTTTTGTAGGAAAAACCCTACAAGCCGCCCTACCCCTCCGGGAAGCTGAAGGTCTTCCAATGACATGCGGCCGGGCCATCCTCGCCGCTGGGCCATGAAGGCCGCGTCACCGCGCGCTGGCTGTGCTGCTGGACATGCGGGCCGCTAGAGGGAGCGGCGCCGACCGGCGGGTTCGTCCCGATACTACCCAGCCAGGCCCGGCCCGCCAGCCGTACCCGACAAGCGGTTAGATGGGGTCGGGCGCACACACGCTGGCCCAGCGATCGCTGCGGACCTGGCACCGTCGCGGCCAGCGCCACGCCCGTGTCACACGCAGCAGGTCCGTGGCGGATCCGGAAGCCGGAAACGAAAAACGGACCCGAAGGTCCGTTTCCGCGAAGCACTGCAAGCAGGCTTCCAAAGATGGTGGCCGGGGAGGGAATCGAACCCCCGACACGGGGATTTTCAATCCCCTGCTCTACCAACTGAGCTACCCGGCCATCTTCGCTTCGGCTTGGCCGTTGCGAGGGGCGGCATCATAACGAGCCTTTGACGATCCGACAAGCGTCTGATGCATGAATGTTGGCGGCGACGCGTCTATGCCACTCCGGAGGCGTGCGCGAAGATGGCTGCAAACCTAGCTGGAGATCAACGCCATGAAGTGGCTACCCATTCCCGCCATGCTCACCGTGGCCCTCCTCGCCGCCTGCGCCAGCTCGCCGCGGCTCAGCGACGCCGAAGAGCGCGCGCTGTACCGCGCACATGCCGGCGAGCCGGTATCCAGCTTCAGCCTCTTCGGCAAGCCGCACGGCTGGACCGCGCTGGGCGATGACGCCCTGGTGGTCTGGACCCGCCCCCGCCAAGCCTGGCTGCTGGACCTGTCCGGCTCCTGCCAGGACCTGCCCTATGCGCTGTCGATCATGATCACCAGCACCGGATCGCGGGTGCAGTCGAAGTTCGATTCGGTGCAGCCGGTGGGCCCGATGGTTTCCCCCGTCGGTCGCATGCCCTGCCGGATCCACGAGATCCGCCCGCTGGACACGACCGCCCTCCGCCAGGCGGAGCAGGAACTGCGGCAGGCCGAGGTCGAAGAGCGGCCCGGCACCCCGCAGGACTGAGGGCGCCCCCCTCGGCTTAATCCTATAGCCATCACGGCAGATTCCCGATTGCATGTCCCGGGCGGACGCGGCAGATTTGCCGTGAACGCAGGGAGGACACTGGATAGCGGGGGTTGGCCCATGGACTGCCGACGTCTTACCGTCCACAAGGATCACCGCGGTTGCGTGCTGCTGGATGGCGAGCGTTACCTCGCCTCCTGCCGCTCGGTCAGCAAGGCGCTGGAGCTGGCGCGCACCCTGGCCGCGGTCCATTCGCTGCGCCGGGGACCACCGGTGATGGTGGAACTGCGCCATTACGGCCAACGCCCGCGGCCGGTCCGCATCGACTAGCGCAGCCGGGTGCCGGGCTCCTCCGGCCCGGCACCCCCGCATGGCCCGTTGTGGCAGACGGCCGCACGGCGCGCGCTCCTGTCCTCGCCCGCATGCCGCCCCCGAACGGTCCCTGCACGGGCCGGTGCTAGCATCCGGCTCGCCGCGCCCCAGAGGAGACCGCATGCGCACGACGATCCTGACCCTGCTGCTCTGCTGTGCCGGCCTGGTGGCCGCGGGCGCACGGGCGGCACAGCCGGTGACCTCGGTCGAGCAGCTGGACCTGAGCCGCTATGCGGGACACTGGCACGAGATCGCCCGCCTGCCCGTGTCCTACCAGCGCCGCTGCGCCAGCGACATCACCGCCCACTACACCCTGCGCAGCGACGGCACGATCGGCGTGCGCAACGCCTGCCGGACGAAGGATGGCGAAACGGCCGCGGTCGATGGCGTGGCCCGCCAGGTCGAAGGCCACCCCGCCCGCCTGCAGGTACGCTTCGCACCCGACTGGCTGGGCTGGCTGCCGCTGGTATGGGCCGACTACTGGGTATTGGCGCTGGATCCGGACTACCAGTGGTCGCTGGTCGGCGAGCCCGACCGCAAGTACCTGTGGATCCTCGCCCGCTCGCCCTCGATGGACGCTGCCCTGTTCGCCAGCCTGAAGCAGCGCGCCGAGGAGATGGGCTACGACCTGTCCGACCTGGTGGTGGATGCGCAGCTGCTCGGCGAACCCGATTCCGAATCGGAACCGGCGGCCGAGGCTGGCGGCCACGAAGCCACGCCGTAGTATCCTGCCGCGCACACGAAGGAGGCGGCATGGCACTTCCGCGACGGATTCTCCCGCTCATCGCCCTGGGCATGGGCCTGGTGTTGCTCGCCGCCTGCAGCGGCAAGGTCAAGCGCGTGTCGCCGCCGGCGGCATCGATCCAGCAGTTGTCGGTCGAACGCGACGGCAGCTGGACCGTGGAGCTGCGGCTGCACAACTACAGCAGCATGTCGATGCGCTTCGAACAGGTCTCGCTGGCGGTGACCGTGGACGAGCACCCGGCCGGCACCCTGGAGGCCAGCCCGGCGATCTCCATCGGCCCCTCGGCGGCCGATACGGTGCGCGCCACCCTGCGCCCGCAGCCGATGGCCCGCCTCGCCGTGGCCGATGCCCTGGCCGGCCGCCGCGAGCTTTCCTACAAGCTCGAGGGCGAAGTCGCCGCCACTCCGGAGGAAGCCAAGAGGCGCAGCTTCACGCTGGATGCCAACGGCACCCTGAGCCCGGCGCCGGGCCTGGAAGGCGTGCTGCGCTGAAGGGTTCCGCAAAACGTCATCCATCGGGTATAAGCTTGGATCCCGATGGAGACGGATACGGCGACGCTTGATCCGATCTTCGCCGGTACCCAGGTACCGGCGGACGACCCGCCTTCGCTCCGCGGCCTGGCCAATGCCCCGCGGGTGCTGTCGCTCGACGCCCATGGCCGGGCGATGGACTGGATCCACTGGCAGGACGCGACCTGCCTCTACGCCCGCGACGCCGTCGCCTGGACCCTGGGCACGCCCTGCATGCGCGTGCATGGCGGCGTGAACCGCGATACCGGCAGCCGCAGCATCATCGAGCTGCATCCGATCATCGCCACCCGCGGCCATGCCCGCGCCCGCGCGCTGGACCCGACCCCTGCCCTGTCCAACCCCGCGCTGTTCGCGCGCGACTCCTACCTGTGCCTCTACTGCGGCCAGCAGTTCCCGCGCCCACAGCTGACCCGCGACCACGTCATCCCGCTCTCGCGCGGCGGCCTGGACATCTGGGAGAACGTGGTCAGCGCCTGCTTCCACTGCAACTCGCGCAAGAGCAACCGCACCCCGCACCAGGCCAACATGCCGCTGCTGGCGGTGCCCTACCGGCCAAGCTGGATCGAGCACCTGATCCTGTCCAACCGCAACATCCTGGCCGACCAGATGGCATTCCTGCGCGCACAGCTGCCGCGCCGCTCCAGGATCTGAAACTTCCGGCGCGGCGCAAGCCGCCTCCCCCGACCACGCAGCAACACGCGCATCCCTTGCGCTGCAACGGATCCCCGCCGACGCGGGCGCACAGGAGCACCAGTCCCTGGGCGTCCAGGGAAGCCTTGCTTGCCCCGTCACCTGCCGGGGGAGGAAAATGGGCCACCGTATGGTTTTCCGGCCCCGATGATCGACTCCCAACGCTATCCGCGCCTTGCCAGCATCGATTCGCCCGTGGACCTGCGCCGCTTCGACGAGGCCGAGCTGCCCGCGGTCGCGCAGGAGCTGCGTGGCTACCTGATCGAGTCGGTCGGTCGCAGCGGTGGCCACTTCGGCGCCGGCCTGGGCGTAGTCGAGCTGACCGTCGCCCTGCATTACCTCTACGACACGCCCGGGGAACTGCTGGTCTGGGACGTCGGCCACCAGACCTACCCGCACAAGATCCTCACCGGACGCCGAGACCGCATCCACACCGTCAAGCAGAAGGACGGCGTGGCCCCCTTCCCCAAGCGCGAGGAAAGCGAGTACGACACCTTCGGCGTCGGCCACTCCTCCACCTCGATCTCCGCCGCGCTGGGCATGGCCATCGCCCGCAAGCAGGCCGGCGACGAGCGCCAGGTGGTGGCGGTGATCGGCGACGGCGCGATGACCGCGGGCATGGCCTACGAGGCGCTCAACCATGCCGGCGGCATGGACGAGGAGCCCAACGTCCTGGTCATCCTCAACGACAACCGGATGTCGATCTCCGAGGCGGTCGGCGGCCTGACCAAGATGCTGGGCCGGCTCACCGGCAGCGCCACCCTCAACAGGATCCGCGAGGGCGGCAAGAAGCTGCTGGGCGACAAGCACAGCCCGCCGGCGCGCTTCGTCAAGCGCTGGGAAGGCCACTGGAAGGGCATGTTCGTGCCCTCCACCCTGTTCGAACAGATGGGCTTCCACTACACCGGCCCGATCGACGGCCACGACCTGCCCGCGCTGGTCGCCGCGCTGCGCACCGCCAAGTCGCTCAAGGGCCCGCAGCTGCTGCACGTGATGACCACCAAGGGCAAGGGCTACGAGCTGGCCGAGGGCGACCAGATCGGCTACCACGCCGTGGGTCCGTTCGACCCGGCCAAGGGCCTGGCCCCCAAGACGGGGCCGAAGAAGCCGACCTACACCGACGTCTTCGGCGACTGGCTGTGCGACATGGCTGCCGCCGAGCCGCGCCTGCTGGGCATCACCCCGGCCATGCGCGAGGGCTCGGGGCTGGTGCGGTTCTCGAAGGAGTACCCGCAGCGCTATTTCGACGTGGCCATCGCCGAGCAGCACGCAGTGACCCTGGCCGCCGGCATGGCCACCCAGGGCGCCAAGCCGGTGGTCGCGATCTACTCGACCTTCCTGCAGCGCGGCTACGACCAGCTGGTCCACGACGTGGCCACCCAGAACCTGGACGTGCTGTTCGCGATCGACCGCGGCGGCGTGGTAGGTCCCGACGGCGCCACCCATGCCGGCAACCTCGACCTGAGCTTCCTGCGCTGCGTGCCGAACATGGTCGTCATGGCGCCGGCCGACGAGAACGAGTGCCGGCAGATGCTGACCACCGGCCTCCAGCATGCGGGCCCGGCCGCGGTGCGCTACCCGCGCGGCACCGGCCCCGGGGTAGCGATCGAGCCGGCCCTGGACACCCTGCCGATCGGCAAGGCACAGCTGCGCCGCAACGGTTCGCGCGTGGCCCTGCTGGCCTTTGGCGCGACCGTGACGGCCGCCGAGCAGGTCGGCGCGGAGCTGGGCCTGACCGTGGTCAACATGCGCTTCATCAAGCCGCTGGACCGCGCACTGGTTCTCGAGCTGGCGCGCACGCACGACGGCCTGGTCACGATCGAGGACAACGTCGTCGCCGGTGGCGCCGGCTCGGCGGTGTCCGAGCTGCTCAACGCCGAAGGCATCGCCATGGCCGTGCTGCAGCTGGGCCTGCCGGACGCCTTCCAGCACCACGCCAGCCGCGAGGACCTGCTGGCCGAGGCCGGCATCGACGCCGCGGGCATCCGCGCCTCGCTGCTGCGCCGCTGGCCGCAGCTGGCCTCCGGCGAAGGCGCCCTGCCGCTGGCAGCGGGCGGCTGATCCTGGAAGGGGGCCTTGGGCCTCCTGCCTTCCCGGCCGCGAAAGCGGCCGTTGCCGTATCAGCCGGTGGCTGCAGCGTCCGGCGCATCTTCCGCCGGCAACTCTTCGTCCGCCTCCTCCAGCTCGTCCGGCGCCTGGATGCGGTAGCCCTTCGCGGAAAGCGCGGCCAGATAACCCTCGCGGTCGTACAGCAGGGTGTCGATGCTCATCGTCGCGAACGAGACACTGTGCGCGGCCAGCGCCTTCTCCACCGCGGCCACCCAGCGGTCGCGGATCCGCGCTTCGATGTCGGTGAAGCCGCGCTTGCGCGCGGCTTCGGTCTGCACCCAGGCATCCATGCAGTCGGCCAGCTGCCGGCGGTTGCGCGGCATCGACCGCATCGCGGCCACGTCGCCTACCGCCCAGGCGTTGGCGCGTGCGGCGATCCGCGGCAGGTCCTGCTCGATCACGTCGAGCGTGGCGACGAAGCACTCCAGGTCCTGCGGCTTGAGCGCCTCGCCGCGGAAATCGGCCAGGGCCTGGCGCGGGTCCTCGATTTTCAGCTTGAGTACGGTCGAGGTGGACTCCAGGCCACGCGCCTTCAATTCCTTTGCCAGTACCGGCCCGACCACTCCCCCCTGGCGCAGCCGGCTGTGGTCCAGCGCGGCCTTGTAGAGCTCATACACGGCGATCAGCGGGCGCTTCTTCTCCACCCCGCGGTCGCGGCCCATGTACTGCTGCTTCAGTGGCGACCAGCGTGCGTACAGCTCCGGCGGCAGCACCTCGGCGAGCGTCGCTCCGCCGGGATTGCGCATCGCCTTCATCGCCGATGGCACCAGGGTGAGGCCGCGGAAGAATCCGACGTCGGCGTCGACCGACAGGCCCGGCGAGCCGAGCACCGCGCCCGCCTCGTCCAGCACCTCGCGCACCTCGCGCGCGTCCCAGTCGATGTCGCGCGGCAGCGGCGACTGGGTACCGAGGATGTAGAGCACATGGTCGTCCTTGCTGACCCGCCACAGCCCTGGTCCGGGCTGGACACCGGCGACCAGCACCGGAGCCATGTCCACCACATCCCCGTCGCCATCCACCGGCACGGGTGCATCCGCCTGCGCCATCGCCGCGATGGGCGCCGCGCCCAGCAGGAATGTCATCCACCAGCCCAGCATGCGTCGCATCCGAATCCCTCCATGGTTGAACTTCGAAAATCCGCCGGCGGCGGCCATGCGCCATGCCGATGTGCCGTCCGCAACGCCCACCCGCGGCACTTCAGCCACGCACCGGCGCCCTCGTGCCCGGTGGGTGCTCGCGGCGACCGCCGCGGCCAGCTCCCGACCAGCGACATGGGGCATCGATGCAACAGGATGCCGTCGCGCGGCTGCGCGCCGAGCACCGCCTGCTCAAGCTCTGCCTGCTCGCCACCGGCGTGTTCGCCGGCGTCCGTGCTTACCGGTGCCTCAGACCACAACGACAAGACCGAGTTCAGCGGGATCACCGTCGAACGGATCAACGTGGTCAACGCCGATGGCTCGCGCGCCCTGGCCCTCGCCAACGGCAAGCTCCTGCCGGCCCGGTGGTCAACGGCCGCGAGCTGGACAGCGACCGCAAGGGTAAGCCGGGCATGCCGTTCTTCAACGAGGAGGGCAACGAGGCCGGCGGCCTGATCTACGCCGGCAAGGCGGGCAAGGAGGGCAAGGGCAGCGGCGGCGTGCACCTGTCCATGGACCGCTACGGCGGCGACCAGCAGCTGGCCCTGCACCACTACGAGAGCAGCGGCCGCATGGAGACCGGCCTGTCGATCTACGACCGCGGCCAGGAGAAGGAATACGTCCGCTGTACGAGGCCTTCAGCAAGTTGCCGGCGGGCCCGGAGCGCGACGCCCTGGCGGCGAGGTGGCGCGGGACCGGTGGCGCGCAGACCCAGCGCCTGTTCGTCGGCCGCACCCGCGCCAATCCGCCCGGCCGTGGTCATGGCCGACAAGCAGGGCCGGCCGCGGATCATGATGCCGGTCGAACCCGACGGCACGCCTCGCTGCAGTTCCTGGGCGAGGACGGTGCGAGGTCCTGCAGGGCTTCCCGCCAAGGGCTGAACCACCCCCGGGGCGCCATTGCGGCGCGCACTGCGCGGAAGCTGCCCGCGCAGTGCAGGCGGATCCCTGTCGACCGGATCGCCCGCGCGGGCCCAAACGAAAAGCGGCTGCCGTTTCCGGCAGCCGCTCTCGTACTGATTTGGTCGGGGTAGCCGGATTCGAACCGACGACCACTTGTCCCCCAGACTTGGGGCGTCAGCGGCGCAAGTGCCCGCTGGGACAGGAGAAATGCCCGGAATCAACCCGAGAAAAACAGGCCCATGCGGGCTAATGCGATCAATGAGTTACAGGGCGATAGGGTTGCAGCCTGCCCCTTCTGGCGGCCTCGCCCGCCGCGCACCGCCCGGCCGTCTCGCCGGCCGCGACGGCGGCGCCACAAGTCGAGTGAGACCGGCCCGCGCGTGGGAACGGCAGACCCCGGAGGGGCGGCACCGCGCGGGCCGGCCGGTGGCGATCATGCCGCGACCGCGAGCCGCCGGCAGTCGGCCGGCGCCTGAGGGGCGTGTCGGGGAACTCCTACAGCACCGCCCCGCAGCCACCAGCCCCGGCTCGACGTTCGCGGCGATCACCCAGCCCGCCGCGCACGAAGGGAAAGCCGGATCACGACGAGCCTCGCGGGCGTCTCGCGCGCCATGGTGAGTAGCGCGGCCGGCACGACGCGACCGGGGGGAGTGGCGCGCCGTGAGGTCGATTCTCTGCGGCATGCGTCGCAGGAGCCGAGACCAGCCGCCCCGCCCATCCCTGGAACGGGGCCGCGGCTATCGGGTGTCCATGTAGTCGCGCAGGTCCGATGCCTCGCTGCCCACCATCGCGCGACCCACGCCGACAAGGCCATAGCACCTGCCGTTGAAATAGTTGCCATTGCCGTCGTCGAAGAAGTACGCCGGCAGGTTGTTGGGGTAGGTGATTGTGGCAGGGGTGAAGGAGGCGGTGGTGCTTCCGACTCGGAGCTGGCCAACCACGGAATCAAGGCTCGCCGTCACGTCGCTCCCAATATTCCAGGAGCCGTTCGCCGTCGCGTACTGCGCCCCCTGGAACCACGTCTGCAGGCGGGCACCTGTTTGGTGGACAAGCGCCCAGCGAAGCCATGGGCTGGCCGCAGGGGATGCGTTCGGCTTGCCCACCAGGCCCTTGGTGTCCGCGGCCGAGCGCGCACGCGCGATTAGATGCAGGGCGCTAAAGTTGGTGTCCGCGTAGGAGCCGCCGATTCGCAGCCGCCCGCCGCCGGACGGGTTGCCCTCAAACCAGCACCGCGACCCATCGGTGCGCCACTTGATGCGCGTTCCCGAGGACTCCGCGACAGCATCCAGGCCATTGCCAGACTTGTCTCGCGCCACCCACAGCCAATCGCCATCGTTTTCTACGGGGACCTCGCAATCGGCATCCTGGAACAGCGTGCTTAGGTCGTAGGGGTCAAACCAAAAGCCCGGCGTATCCGGGACGGCGAATATATCCGCCGGCACCTCGGGGACAGGCGCCGGCGCGATTCGCGGCGACGCCGCGGCGAGGATGCCAAGCGGAATCACGGCGTCGCCTCCAGGTTGCCCTCCAGGTCCCAGGTGTCGGTCGCCCGCTTGATGAGCGTGGCCTTGCCGTATTGCTTGCGGATCTTGAGCGTCTCCGGCGTGCGGATGGTCACCCCTGCGCCGGCCGCGATGGTGGTCTGGCCGGCGCCGTCCTGGCTCAGGTCGATGCGGGTCCCAACCGGGAACGCGACGGCGCTGTTGGGCGGCACGGTCAGGGTGTTGGGGCTGGCGTTGTTCATCGCCACCAGCTTGAAGGCGTCCGCCAGGACCAGCGTGTAGGCCGTGCCCGTTTGCACGTTCTCTGGCGAGGTGCGCGCCTGTGCCACCAGCTCGTCGACGGTCACGCCGCCGTCCTTGATCAGCTTGCCGCTGGTGCCGTCGAATACGGCCACCCGCGCGTCGACGGCGCTGGAAGGCCCGACCACGTCGCCGGAGCCCCCGCCCCCACCGCCCAGCGGCGTTTCCGCACCCGTGTCGTCCATCGCGTACACGGCGCCATCGGTCTTCGCATACACCTTCACCGTGCCAGCGTCCGGCGTGGCCGGGGGCGCGCCCTCGGTGAGGATCAGCTTGGGAAATTCGTTGTCGGAGGCCTTCATCGTTACCCCTGGTAGAGGAAGTCGGTCTCGCCGTCGTCGGTGAGCATGACGGGAGGCGAGACGCCGTCAGCCACGAGGATTTCGCCGCCGGCAGGAGCGGCCGGGGGCGGCGCCCACGCCGGCATCCCCGCCACCACGGTCAGCACCTGGCCGTCCGTGCCCACCGGCAATCGCTCAGGCTTGGCGCTGCCGTCCGCGCGCACCAGATCGCCCGGGGCCTCCAGCGGGTTGCGCAGCGCCGGCGCGGGCACGTAGTCGCCTGCGACCGGGTCCCACAGCAGGGCGTCGTCCTCGGCGGTGCCGGGGTACAGGCCCAGAGTTGCGGCGTTGGGTGGCGGGCCTTCGTTGCTCCACTCGCCGCTGCCCCAGACCCAGTAGTCGCCGTCGATCAGGTAGGCGTCGCCGGCGGCGGCCGAGGCCGGCAGCTGGCTGGTGTCGTCCAGCTCGCCCAGCACGTTCCACGGCACCTGCGCGACCTTCGTCAGGCCGATGCCGGCGGCCAGTGCGTCCACCACCGGCCAGAACCCGCGCTCCCCGGCGGCGTTGGCGCCGTAGTAGCTGTTGCCGGCCAGGTTGTCCTCGTCGGCCAGCAGCTGCACCACGCCGTTGCGCACGCTGACCGAGCCGATGCCGCGCAGGGCGAGCGTCCCGCCCTCCTCCAGGGCCGCGACGCGCGCGGCCAGCGCCTGGAACTGCGCGGCGTAGTCGGTGCCGCGTGCAGCGTCCAGGCCCAGGAGGTAGCCGTAGAACTCCGGCGTCGGCCGGCCGTCCTGCAGGACGATGGGCGCCTGCGCCCTCAGCATGCCGAGGTCAGGCATCGGGGCGGGTCGCCTTCTTGCCGATCGCCATCCAGGTGAACGGCACAGCCACGTTGATCGCCTTCCACGACTTGTTGTCGTCGTCGGCGAGGCTGAAGTTGGCGTTGAACCCGCTGCTGCCGGGGTTGGTGTAGGTGGCGCAGACCAACGAGCCGTTGCTGGTGATGGTGCCAAGACGCGGGGTCAGGCCCACGAAGTAAGGGGTGTCGTCGAACAGGATCGGGAACTCGACCGCCTCGGAGGTCGACTTGTCGCCGCTCGCCGGGGCCTGGCCGGCGCCCCACTGGATCAGCAGGCCGTTCGTCCACTGGTAGCCGGCGGCGCCGACCTGCACGCCGATGTCGCTCTCCGGCGGTTCGGGCAGCGGAATCCAGTTGAAGTTGGTGCCGTCCGTGGACAGAACCTGGCCGTTGGAGCCCGTCGGGTCCGGAACCTCGCGGATCGGCGCCCACTGCAGGTTCGAGCCGTCGTTGGTCAGGAACTGCCCCGCCACCAGCGCCGGGATCTCCTGCCCGGCGTCACCGCCCAGGCGCACGTTGTTGCGGGTCCAGATGGCCACGCCGGCGGCGTCGCGCATGACCGCTCCGTACTCCCCCTCGCCCCACACGTCGTAGAGCGTGCGCCCCGCCGCATCCAGCGGCATCGGGTTGGGGTTGGGCGTGGTCTGGTCCGGATCGGACCAGGTGAGCTTCGGCGTCGTCAGGTCGGTCTCGTAGAAGGTCAGGCTGCCGCCGGCGTTGACCCTGCCGTCGGGCAGCAGGTACTGGGGCGCTTGGTCAAGGATGCGGAAGGTGGACATTCGGGCTCCGGAAATGAAGAAGCCCCGCTAGGCGGGGCTGTGATAGGGTTCGCGGCATGACCAAGAAGCCCGACTTCGATCTGTCGAACCCCGGTGGCCGGCCGAAGACGTGGCTGGATCAAGACGGCTCGGACGAGGGCTGGCTGGGCGACGCCGGCATGGTCGTGAAGATCGTTGGCGCGGGCCTACTTCTACTGGGCGGCGCCGGATTCTTCCTGTTCAAGCTGCTGCAGTACAGCGGCCACCTCTGACAGGTCCTGGTCGCCGTCACGCTCGGCGGCCACTCGCATCGACTGGATCATCCCCGGGATCGCGCCCTTCGGCAGGACGGTCGTGTCCGCGAGTCGCTTCACCACCGTGGGATTGGTCATCCAGCGGGCCAGGGCGTTGGCGCCGACGCCAGCAGCCACCAGCCCCGTAGTGCCGCCGGTGAACAGGCTGCCGACCAGCGACGCCCCATAGGTCATCGCCGCGGCTCGGTTCGCAGTGCCGGAAGGGTTTGCGTAGACACGCGAGCCCTCCCGCAGGTTCTGGGCCACCCGCGCGATCCGATCCATCTGCTTCGTGAAGCCCGGCCCGTGCCGGTCGAACAGCGCACGCCGCGCCTCCGGGCTGACGCGGTTCCAGTTCGTCAGGAAGGTGCTGGCGCTGAACTCCTCCGCGGCATCGGCACCGGCCTGGCCGGGCGTCGGCATACCCATGCGCTTGATCACCGCGGCGGTGACGGCGCGCTGGCCGTCCTTCGGCAGCGACTGCATGACCGCGCGCAGCGTGGTGCCGCCGTCCTTCGTGCCGGACATGGCCGCTTGGAACACCCTCTCCGGGCCGCCATTGCGATCGATGACGCGCTGCACCTGCTCGAGCCTGTCGGCGACGGCGCGGGTGTAGTTGTTGGCCCGGCGCGCAGCAGCCACAGCCTCCGGCCCCTGGGCCTGGGCGGCGGCCTCCATGTCCCGCGACAGCGAGGCGTAGATGCGCTTGAGCTCACGCGTCGGGGTGTCCGGCGACAGCGAATAGTCGGAGATGGCCTCGCCGATGTCTGTCCGGATGCGCTTGAGCGCCTCGTAGCTGATCGCCCCGCCGCCGGCGGCCAAGTCCTGCTCCAGCGTCTGCCGAAGCTGCGCGATGCGCGGGTTCACCAGCGCGGCGGTGGTGGCCGCGGCGCCCTGCGTCGGCGTGGTCAGGTCCACGACAGTCTGCCAGGTGTTCGCCAGCGGCACCGGGGTCGTCTGCGGGATCTTGCGGTCGGCGTCCCAGTACAGCGCGCGCTTCACAGCGTTGGCGTTGCGGCTGAACGTCTCCACGCCGCGCTCGATCGCCCGGCCGGCCCGCTCGCCGCTGGCGTTGCGGGTGAGGCTCTCGGCCATCTCGCCGAGGCCGGCGCCGATGTCATCCGCCTGCCGCTCGGCGAACCGGTTCATCACCCCCGCCGAGGTCGGTCCGCCGGCCAGCAGGTTTTCCATGCCCTGCGCGAACCAGTTGCCCGAGGCCTGCCCGACGGACGGCGTGGCTCCGACCTGGGCGAAGTCGTCGATGGTGCGGCGCATCTGCTCGCCACTGCGACCGCGCACGGCGCCGCGCAGGGCCGCCGCGCTGCCAGCGGAGCCCACGCCCGGAGCCAACCCGCCGACCAGGCCGGCAGCCAGCTGCGCGCCCTCGCCTGCGCCAGTCTCGCGCGCCACACCCGCCGCGCCGGCGCCGGTGGCGGTGCTGACGGCTTGCAGCTTCGGCTGGGCGGTCAGCAGGTCGGCGGCGGCGGTGCGCACGGACGGCGCAGCCACAGCGGACCGCCCGGCGTTCAGCGCGCCGCCGAGGCCCATGGTCAGCGCCGTGCCGGTCAGCGCCTCACCGATGTCGCCCATGACGCGCTCGCGGCCCGTCTCTGGCGTCGGAAGGCCCAGCCGGTCAGCCAAGCCCGCCGCGGCGTCACGGTAGCTGGGTTGGTCGCCGGGAACCAGATAGTGGTTGAAGGCGTCGCCACCAATGGCCCCGATCAGGGCGCCAGTGCCCTGGATCGTCGAGCGCAGGCCCATACCGAGATCCCGCACGAAGCCGCCCGCGACCGGGTCGTTAGCGCTCGTGGCCGCGGCCGTGCTCACCGGCGTTCCGCCGATGATGTCGATCTCCAGGCCCGGGCCTTCGTCGATGATCGGGTCGTCGTCCCAAGGGTTGCCGCCGGGCGCACTGCCGGCCATCGCCTGGGCAGGCGCGGGCTGGATCACCTCGTCCTGCTCCCAGAAGTTCTCGGCCATCAGCGCTTCCTCCGCAGGCTGCCATCAGGGGCGATGTACTCGGCGCCCGGGGCCAGGGCCTGGTAGTCGGCCGCGCTCTGCACGCGGGTGAGGTTGGCGGCCGACGCCTGCTGCTGGCCGGCGCCCCCCCGCTCCTCCTCGGCCAGCGCCTGTTCCACCGCAGACCGCCAGTTGGCGTAGTGCTGCTGCACGCGGCCCAGGTTCGTCCGGAGCTGCTCGGCGCTCTGGTTCGGGTCCAGGTTGGCGATAGTGGACTGGAGAGCGATCAGCTCCTGGATGGCGATGGCACCAAGGGCGCCGCCGGTGGGCGAGTTGTCGCGCATCTGCTGCAGGCGGTCGAAGCCGAGATTGGCCTTCACCGTCTCGATCTCGGCGGCCAGGTTGTAGGACGGCGAGCCCTCCACGCCGCGCAGGCGGGCGCCGACGAAGCCGGTGCTGGTCGGGCCGATCATCTCCAGAGCCCGTTTCAGTGAGGTTTCGACGTTGCCCGCGGCCTGCAGCGCCTGGCGGTAGCTGGCGATGCGCTTGGGCGCCTGGGCCTCGCGCTCGGCACCCGCCTCGGCCAGCTTCTTGGCGCGGGCGGCTTCGGCCTCGGCCGCGGCCACCTGCGGGGCGTACTCCAGCTGCACACCCAGCTTGGCTGCCTCGGTCGCTGCAGCCTGGTCCTCCGGCCTGCGGCTGGCGAAGGGGTTGCCGCCGCCCACCAGCCCGCCGTTGACCGGGTCGGAGACCAGCAGGCGGTCCGGGGCTGCCGGCGCCGGCGCGCGACCCTGCCTCGCCGGCTCCAGGTGCCAGTGGCCGTCCTGGTAGTTGTTGATCACCTCGTAGCCGTTCTGCGCGGCCCACTGGCGGATGCCGGCCTGCTGCTCGGGCGTTGGCGTGCCGATGTCCAGCGCGTTCCCGGTGAGGTGGTGGCTGTTCGGCGCGGCGTTGGGCAGACGCGCGTTCTCCTCCGGGGTGCGCGTCTGGCTGGTGACGCGCAGGCCGGGCACCGCGGCGTGCAGCGTGGCGAACGGATCGCCGCCGGACGGTTGGGCCGGGGTGCCCGCAGCCGGGGCCGGCGCCGACGGCTGGCCCTGCACCGGCCCAGCGAAGGAGCCGAACGACGGCCCGCCGCCGATGGTGGTGGCGCCGATCTCGCGCGGGTCCGTGGCCACCAGGTAAGTGCGGCCGTCCGGGCCGGTGATCTCCTTGTACTGGATGGCGGCACTGGACTGGCGCGCGATCTCGCCGTTGGCGCGGCGGAAGAAGTCGCGGTAGCCGTCCGTGCCGGGCTTGTGGCCAGCGGCCAGGGCCTGCATGTGCAGCGCGCGGAACTGGGTGGGCTCTGCCTCGCCCGCGCCGGCCGGTGCCATCGACACGCGCTGGCGCGCCTGTTCGAAGGCCGGGCGCATCTCCTCGGTCCACGCCGGCGGCGCCGGGTTGCCGGTGACGCGGCTCAGGAACGGGCTGATCTCCTTGAAGCGCGCCTGGATCACGCGGTCGTCGCCAGACTCCAGCGCCTGGCCGAAGTAGTCCAGCGCGCCGCGAAGGCGCCGCAGCTGGCCGTCGCCCGCATCCTGGACCGCGGTCGCCGCCTTCGGATCGATGGCCGCGGCCTGGGTGAACGCGCCCACATCCCCGGCAAGGATCTGCGGCGCCAGCGTGCGCAGAGCGTTGCGGTCTTCCTGCTGCTGCTGGTAGGCGCGGGCCTGCTGGCCGGCCTGCTGCCCCTGGACGAATGCAGCGAATGCGTTGGTGGCCATCAGGTTCCATACCCCTTCTTGTAGCCGTAGTAACCCATGCCGGCGTTGATGCCGCTGTTGACCGAGTCGGCCATCTGTCCGTAGGCGGACGCGCGTGCGTTGGCCACGCCCCACTGGTTCTGCGCCACGTTGTTGGCGTGGGCCTGGCCGAAGCCGCCGAGCTGGTTTGCGGTGCCCTGCCCGGTCTGCGACAGGCCCGCCAGCTTGCTCCAGTAGTTGCCCAGGTTCTGGGTGGCCAGCTGCTGGCCGAACTGGATCCGGTCGGCGTCGGCACCGCCGCCCCACAGGTTGCCCTGCGCCGTGGCCCCGGCGTCCAGCGCCTCGGTGCCCAGCTGCAGCGCAGCCTGGTAGTCCGGACTGTTGAGGAAGCCGGAGTAGTCGCCCATCAGGACCTGCTTCTGCCGGTCCAGGGCCCAGCCGCCGGCGTCCAGCCACGGCAGCATGTCCTCACGGGTCTGGTTGTACTGCCGCGCCGACTCGGCGGTGGCATTGCGGCCAGCGCTCTTGGCCGCGTCGGCCGACTTGTCTGCGGCATAGGCGCCGACGGCGGCACTGCCGACGACGGCTACTGCAACCATGCTCATGGCTGGTCCTCAATCAATGGGGTTTCGGGGATGGTGAACTGCGTCTCGATGGCAGCCACGTCGGTGAGCTTGGTGGGGAACACGTTCAACCACTGGACGTCCTCGATCACCGCGCCCACCTTCTTGCAGCCGGGCGGGGAGACGAACATGCAGGGCGCACGCAGGTCGCGCACCGCCCCGTCCGGGCCCGTCACCCGGATCACGCCCGCCAGCAACACGTTGAGGGTCGAGAAGCGGTGCATCTTGCCGACGATCACCGTGCCGGCCTTGGCGTGCATCAGCCGGCCGTAGACGCCATGCGCGAAGTGGTGCTCGAGCGGGCATTCCACCTGCGGCATCTGCGCCATGCAGGCCTCCAGGCGGCGCACCTGTTCGTATGTCGGACGGGGCGGCAGCGCTTCGAGCGCGCCATCGACCTGGGCCAGCTCGCTATCGCTCACCGGTTCACTCCTTGGAAGACGCCGACCACGGCCAGGACGTCGCGGCGGCGCGGGCTGCTGCACTCGAACCGGTAGACGCGCTGGCGGGAGCGGCCGAGCCGCGTCCACTCGATGCGCAGACCGTACTGGCCGGTCTCGCCGATGCTGGCCTCATCCCACTCGGACCAGTTCGGCTGGCCGTCGTCGGAGTAGCTCATGCGGATGGTGTGGTCAGCCATTTGTGATATCGCAGACGGGAGCTGCGCCTTGGTAGGTGGTGGCAGCCACGGTTACGCCTGCGTTGGCTGCCACCTCGGTCCACGCGTGCGTGAAGCTATCTCCGTCGTTGCTGTACCAGGCCTCGGTCTGGTGATCGACGATGCCCTCCTCTTGGCACGTCGCCACGAAACGCATGCCGTTATGCGCGATGCAGGTGACCGGATGCGGGAGGACCGTACTGGACAGCACCCACTCCTCCCCGTCGTCATCCAGATAGGCCAGCTCTCCGCTGTCGGTGCCGAGAAGCCAGCGCGCGCCACCTGCCTCCTTGCAGACGGCCGTGACCTTCGTTGCTGAGACGAACGGCAGCGCCTGTGCGCCAATCGACGCTCCGTTACTCGTAAACCATGCGGCCGGCCCGGATGGTGTCAGCCCCCCAATGAGCGCACGACCTCCATCTGACCACGCGCATAAGAAGTCACGCCCAATAGCTGCGCCAAGTGTTTCTGTCCACGAGCCATCCGGAGTGGGCGCCATGTAAAGTCGATGGGTTTGTACGCCAAGCCAACCAGCCCCGAGCGGGACAACGGAATAGATGGCGGTACTAGGCGCCTCTCCCGAATCGAACGACGCCGCAATATCCGTGGTGTACCTGACGGCATGGACGCCGCCTGCCGCTACGAACTTCTCGCCATCAATAGACGCTTGCGACTGTCTGACACCTGACGAAGGGGACGAGTTGGAGCCAGTCGCAGGGGTGAACTCAGAGCCATCAACGGTCTTTACAAACGGCGTATTGGTTCCGTAGATGACGAACCCGTCGCTAAGCCCCGTGATCAGGCTCCCGGTAATGGTTGCGTCTTCCCAGTCGCCCCAGTCCAGTCCATCGGCGGAAAATCGGACCTGGCCGTAGGCGTGCACCATGAACTGCGTCGGCTCCTCCACGAAGCATGCGACCGAGAAGGTGCGCTCCATCTCGGCCCAGAGTCCGTTGCTGTCGGTAACACGCCAGGTGGCCGTGTACGTGCCGCTCTTCTGCGGCGGCTCGGTTCCGAGTACCCCATTGCTCACTTCGATGCCGGGGGGAAGGCTCCCGGAGACGATGGCGACCTTGGCGATGCCAGCGCTTCCCTGCGTTACGGTCGGCTGGAAGCCCGCGTAAGGGATGGAGACAACGCCATCGGGTGGGTGCCCTTCGATGGAAGGCGGGTCGGGCTGCTCCGGGAACTGAGACGGAGCCACCGCGACCTGCCCCACGTCCATGACCAGCTCGAGCCGGCTGTGCACGAGCTCGTTCTGGTTGTCGTGGATGACCGGCAGGGTGAAGCCGGACACGAACTCCGTATCGCCCTCCCACGGATAGCCCCAGTCAAGGCGCCAGATTCGGCCCTTCTGGAAGTCGCCGGCGTACCAGGCGCTGCCGCTGCGCGCGGTGCAGCTGGGGCGCCAGCGGTCCAGGCCGTAGGACTCGCGGCGGTGCCACTCCTGCTGCGAGGTGTCCCAGCCCCAGGTCTGCCCGTTGAGGAAGGTCCAGTAGACGACGGTGTGTCCCTCGGACTCCCACACGAAGCCGAACGCGTTCCACCAGTCCTGGCCGCGGATCGCCTGCTCGATCGGGCGCGTGGAGATGCGACGGCTGTTGTAGCCGTCGAGCTGGTAGAAGTAGCCGTCGGAGCCGAGCCAGAAGACGGTGTTGTCGGCCTCGACCGCCGTGTGCGGGCCGGCGCAGCCCTTGTCCAGGAAGATGCGCTTTGAGCGGAACGGCTGCTGCGCGGCGCCGGTGTTGCCGAAGAACTCGCCCGAGTTTGCCGACAGCAGCAGGAGCTCGCCGCCCAGCCGGGCCATGCTGACCAGGCGGTCCGGGCGATATTCGGAGGTCCAGCGGTCCAGGGTGTTGTAGTCCAGCGCGTTGGCGGCTCCGCTGCTGAACGCGAACCGCCCCGCCGGATCCAGTCCCAGCATGTAGCCGTCCATGAACCGGACGATGGGCGAGCCAGGGAAGCCGCTGTCGGTGATGCGTTCGAACACCTCGGTGTGGGTGTCGAAGACGTAGCCGGCGCTGCCATTGACCACCGTCAGCTGCTGCCCGTTGGCGCGCTGGTTGTGGTCCATCGACACGCGGCCGGTGCCCGGGATCGAGCCAATCGGAATGGCCACGCCCTTGGGCGACAGCCGATACAGCGTCGAGCCGATCACCGCGAACAGCCGGCCCTCGCAGTCGTGGATCCCGCGCACCGGCGGCGCGCCCTCCAGCTCGAGCCAGGGGAACAGGCCCGGCGGCGTCTTGAGCATCAGGGGCGAGCGCGTGCTCTGCTTCTCCGCGCGGCACGGCAGGTAGTTCCACACGTCCTGCTGCGAGAACGGACGGTCCTGGTCAGCGTAGAAGCCAGTGACCAGGGGGACGGGCTGGTTGCGCATCAGTAGAAGCGATCCGTGCGGGTGTCGTAGCCGTGCGGCAGCACGCCGCGGTCAGGGCGCAGGGGGTTGGACGCCTTCACGTCGGCCCGCAGGTCGGAGAGTCCGCGCGCAGCAGCACCGACCACGATTCCCGGAGCCTCGGTGCCGTACTCGGGCGCCAGGGTCAGGGCGAGGTTGAACGCGATGGCTTCCTCGGCCTCCGGCGGGCACGGCATGTCCTCAGACGGGTTGCTGACCGGCCGCCAGCCGATGGCCAGGCCGTTGGCCTCCCAGCGCGCGCACATCGCGTTGAGCACCGCGATGCCGGTCTGCATGTCCACGGCCTTCACCGGCTGCCGGGCGTCCTGCACCTGGATCAGGCGGAGCGCCCGGGCAACGATTTCCTGCACCTTGGCCATGCGGACCTCAGAAAGAGAAGGGGCCGACTTGCGCCGGCCCCTGGGTGGTTACTTCTTCTTGGACTCGGCCTTGGCGGCTTCCTTCGCCGCGGCCTTCTCCTCGCCGTCGCGCTTGGCCTGGGCCAGCTCCGCCGCGGCGTCCTGGGCGTCGAGGTCACCCTCGGCGTTCCACGGCTCGCCGTTGGACTTCGGGAAGTCCGGCTCGGCCCAGCCGTTGGCCTTGGCCGCGTCGACGTCCTCGGCGGCGAACAGGCGCGGCGTGCCGCCGTTCTCGCCGTCCTTGACCAGGTACAGCGCGTGCTTCTTCTCGGCGGTCATGGCGGCTCCTTAGCTGGCGGCCTGGGTGATCAGGCCCAGCGCCTTGAGGGCATCGACGATGCCCTGCGCGTTCGGGGAGGCGGCCACCTGCGGACGGACCGTCGGCGTGGTGCCGTAGAAGCCGACCTTGCTGGTGGAGTTGCGGCCGACAAGGGTGCCGTCGGCGGTTTCCTGCGCGGCGGCGGCCTGGGTGTCGTTGGAAAGGGCCATGGGGGTTCCTCCTTATTCGCTGGTGAAGTTGGTGGGATCGTTCGGGATGACCACGCCGAACTCCGGACGCAGCACGGCCGAACCCCACAGGATGTCCACGCGGTTCAGGAACTGGTCGTTGGCGGTGTCGTAGTCGCGGATAAGCCGGACGCTCAGGCCGCCGGGGCCACCGATGGCGGCGCGACTGGCCTCCTTGTTCTCCGGCAGGGGCATGTCGACGGAGGCGAAGGTGACGAAGTCGCGCGCGAAGCCCAGGTTGATGCCGGTCTGGCCGGTGGCGCCCAGGACGGTCACGGCGGAGTTGTCGGCCGGCAGCGCGGTGACATTCTTCTCCGGGCCCGTCAGGACCATCGCCGGGGACACCTTGAGGCCGCCGGAACCGCCGGCGTAGTCGTCGGTGACCACGAAGGTGCGCAGCGCTCCGGTGCTCTCCTTGGTCGCCGGGTTGACCGCGTACACGTTGGCGAAGGTGACGTGCTGGCCGGCCTTGAGGGTGCCAGTGCCGCCGTCGATGGCGATGGTGGCGGAGCCGTCGGTCGGCACGCCGTTGATCAGGTAGCCGGCAGCGGTCCCCGCGGCGGCGGTGCCCAGGCTCTGCGCCGGCATGATCGCGGTCTCGTACCAGTCGAAGCCGGCGGCGCGACCCATCAGGCCCTCTTCGTACTGGCGCTTGAGCTGGCTCTGGCTGTTGAACAGGCCCTTGAGCTGGTCGATCACCTGCACCGTGCCGCTGGTGTTGGTGAGCATGAATCGCTCGGACGGGGCCAGGTTATCGGTCAGCAGCTTGTTGGCCAGCAGGGCCTCACGCAGGTCCAGCTTGCCGTCGGCGTTGGCGACGAAGTTGGCCGCGTACGGCAGGGACCGCTGGATCACCTGCGACTCGATGCTGGAGGCCAGGTTGGCCAGCGGCTGCTCCAGGTAGCGAGCGCGGAAGTCGTCGATGTCCAGCGCCAAGTCCGCCGAGCTGTACACCAGGTCGATGCCGTCCTGGTCGGTGATGGTCAGCGGCACGGTCTTGTCGACCATGTTGCTGGCATCCATGATCCGGCCCTTGCGGACCTTGGCGTTGGTCGGCACGCGGATGTTGACGGTGCTGCCGATCTTGGCGCCGGTGACAGCGAACTCGTCGCTGTACTCCATGTTGATGCGGTTGAGGAAGGTGAACTTCTGACGCAGCGCGCTGAGGATCTCGCGCGTGATCAGGCTGGTGGTGAGGTACTGGTTGGCCATGTGCCTGGTTCCTTCGGAATGGGATTAACGGTTCGGGAGGCCCTTGGCCGCACGCTGCTCCCGGCGCCACTGCTCGTACTCGCGCTGGGTCATCTGGTCCGGGGACTTGGTGACGGCCGGCGCGCCGCCGGAGAGCGTCGTGACGGGCGCAGGGGCGCGGGTCACGGTCTTGGGGTTGGGCTGAGCCGTGGGCGGCGGTGGCGGCGCGGCCTGCGCGCTGAGCTTCGCCTCGATGCGGCCGATCGCTCGGCTCATCGCACGCTCGGACATCTGCGCGATCTCGGCGGCTTCCTGCGGGTTCTGGCCCAGGTAGTAGGCGATCGCAGGCGGGTTGTCGGTCTCGATGATCTCCTCGGCCATGGCTTTGGTGATCGGGACCTGCGGGTTGAGCGCCACCTGGTCGTAGTCGGGGTGTTCGGTCCGGAAGGCCTCCACCCGCTCCGCCAGGGTGCGCTGCCGCTGCTGCGCCTGCTCCTGCTTCCTCTCCTGCTCCCGCAGCCACTGGTAGTGGCGGCGGTTGAACTCGGCCACGTCGAAGTCGCAGGACTCCAGCGTGGGCTCGTCGGTCTCCGCATGTGCCGCCGCGGGCGCGGGCTCGGTGCCGGCCTGGGCGGGCTGTGGCGGCTGCTGTTGCTGCCGCATCGCCTGCTCACGCCAGTACTGGGCCTCGCGTTCTGCGTCGTACCTCGCCTTGGTCAGCTCATCGATGCGTTGGTGCACACCGGGCTTCTTCCGGGGCTTTGCGGGCGCATCGCCCGAATCCGAGTCCGCCGATTCCTCGGGCTGGTTCTGCGTGTTGGGTCGCTGGTCCTGCCCGTCGTCGCCTTCGTCGGCAGCGGCCGGCTGCGCGGCCTCCTGCTTCTGCGGCTCGGCGGCGGCCTTGCGGGCCTCACGCGCGGCGATGCCTGCGTCCAGGTGGCTGTTGTCCACCGGCTCGCGCGGCTTGATCTCGGTGTTGCTGGTATTGGTGCTGTCGGTCACGTGCGCCTCCACGGCGAAAGGCCCTGCTCAGGGCTGGCCCGGGAAACCGCCCGGTGCGGGTCCTGCGGGTGCGCCGGCGTCGGCCACAAAAAAGCCCCCTTGCGGGGGCTGATTCGGTGCCATTGCCGGCGGAAGTGGCTGTGACGGCGCGGCGATGCCGAGCGCGCCCATCTGTGCGCCGAGTTGGAACGCGGCGACTTGGTTCTCGATCTCCTGGCCCTCGGCTTCGGCCAGGGCCTTGCGGGCGGTGGCCCCGTCCTTCTCCGCGGCGGCCACGTCCCTCGGGTTGGGCTGCGGCGGCGGCGGTGGCTGCTCGCCCTCGGCCGGCTCCAGCAGGCCCTGGTTGACCAGCAGCTTGCGGGCAGCCTCGCGCACGTCCTCGAGCATCGGCGCGTCCAGGTTCTTGATGAAGCCGTACTTGGCGACCATGCCGATGGGCGATGGGTCGTTGGCCAGCTGCATCATGGCCTCGGCGGCCTCCATGCGCTGGGTGGTGTAGCTCGGGCCCACGGTCACCGACACGTCGTAGCGGCCTTGCGTGAGATCGTTGAGCGTCACGGCCTGGCCGGTCTGCTCGTCGACCACGGTGCGATTCACCGCGACCACCTTCTCGGCGCCGTCGTCACCCACGATCCGGATCTGCCGCTCGGTGTCGTAGACCGCGCTGATCAGGTCGTTGAGGATCTCGAAGTCGTACTTGAGCGCGTAGCTGAGGTTGTCGATGTAGTCGAAGTTGGCGACGTCGCCCTCGCGCTGGCGCGCCAGGATCGCCCGGCCGCTGGTCTCGTTGGAGCGTGCGCCCAGGCTGGCGTCGTGGATGCCGGTGGCGGCCTTGATGTCGTCGCCGCTGATCGCCGCCGCCTGCGCCAGTGCGGCCGGGAATGCCGGCGGCGCCTCGCGGGACGGCTTGCCCCCGTTCGGCAGACCAGGGTTGGCCTTGTACAGCAGCACCGGCGGGCGCCTGGTGCGCAGCGACTGGTACTGGGACTCGTAGCCTTCGATCGACGCCGCGTCGGCCATGAACGGGCTGTACGGCTGGTCCGCCAGCGTCTCGATGAACGTGCTGCGCTCGTAGTTGTACATGCGCTGCGCGTCTTTGGCGAAGCGCGTGGCGCCGAAGAACTTGTCCTTCCCCTTGACGCTGATCAGCTCACCCCAGCACGGCACCAGCGGGATGTACTTGCCGGCCCACTCGTTGGGGCCCTCGAGGATCTCGGCTCCGGATACGATGCACTGGTACACCTTGTCGCGCTCGATCACCCGGCGCCGCTGGATGGTGATGCCCGCCTTGGCGAGCTCGTCCTCGATCAGCGCCAGGTCGGCCGCCTCGTGCACGCTGCCATCGGTCAGCAGCACGATCTCGACCTGCTCGGCCTTCTTGTACCAGTACTCGGCGACGGTGACCTCGTGCTCGCCCCACCAGTCCAGATTCGACTCGGTGACCGTGTCGATCGGAACCACCTTGGCGTTTGGCCAGCGGGCCTTGAACTCGGAGCGGGCGAACTTGGTGTCGACGAAGGCGTAGCGCGCGTCGCGGCGGTCCTTCTTCTTGGCCGCCGGGTCGAACACCACGGTGAACGGGTCGGCGATCTCCTCGCGCTCGATGACCTGATCGAAGCCGCCGTCGTCGGCGTACCGGGTGCTGATCCGCCACACGCCGTAGCCGCCGCCGACCGCGAACAGGAACGCGGTGTCCACGGCGCGCTGCGCGTCGATCTGGCTGTCGATGCCGCGGATGATGCCTTGCCGCACCTCGGCCAGGTCGGAATCGCCACCTTCGGCCGCGCGCACCTTCGCCTGCGGCCGGTTCTGGCGCTGGTCGTTGGTGATCTGCTTGAGCGCCTGGCGCACGCGGTTGACCGTGTACATCGGCCGGCCGCGGCGGCTTTCGGTCATCCAGCTATCCCACTGGCTGTCCGGGGTGAACGCGAACTCCACGTCCTCGCGCGCGGCGTCGTACTGCGGCTTCCAGAAGTCCCAGCACTCCTTGTGCCGCTGCAGCATCTCCTTGTGCAGATCCTCCTTGCTCACGCCCTGGCGCTCGGTTGCGAAGCCGGGGCTGTCGGGCTTGGTCTCGGCCATCATGCGAACTCGGAAGTGAAGTTGAGGCGGACCGGCTTGCGGTCCGGGCCGTTCTGTTCGTGGTCCACGGCCATCAGGCCGAAGGCGTCAGCCGCATGGCTAGACCAGTCGTGCTCCGGGCCGAGCCCGATGCCGCGCTTGTCGTCCTTGCGCTCGTGGTAGAAGCCCAGCGCATCGCGCCCGGGCTCGGTGGTGGTCTCGTGGAAGTAGATGGCCGGGAACAGCCGGCGCACCGCCTCAATGCGCTTGCTGGCGGCGCCGGCACCCATGTTCGGGATCACCCGCACATCGAAGCCGGCCTGCTGCAGCGCGCTCTGGTAGCTGACCTGGTGAACCTTGTCGTTCGCAGCGCCGTCGTGCGGCAGCACGCACTGGGCGCGCTCGTAGCCCCGGGACCGCAGCCAGGCCACGTGGGTTGCCAGCGGCTGACCCTGTGCCTCGTAGTAGTCCAGCACCCGGACCTCGCGGCCCACGAACTGCACGATCCAGATAGCGCAGGCGTCGGCCTTCGCGCCGGTGCCGCCGATGTCCCAGTACGCCCGGGTGGTCATCAGCGGATCGGCAGCGACCCGACCGATGCGCCCCTCGCTCTTGGCCGTCACCAGGGCCTGCGCGAAGTACGCGCCGGTGGCCGCGGTGGCGTACCCGCCCTCCCAGATGTGCTCGTACTGGTCCGGCATGCTGCGCAGGCAGTCCAGCCGCTCCTGCTCGAGCACCGACGGGAACCACGGGTTGTCCGACCAGTTGGCCCGGACCACCGCGGCGCCGGTCGGCGGCTCAGGCCCCCGCAGCAGCACGTCGACGGGGTCCGTCTTGCGCCGCGGGTTCCAGCCGAACCACATCTCCGAGGTCAGCCCGCGGCCGGCGTCCTCCCAGCGGATGGTCGGGCGCAGCAGGCCGAGCGAGGTGCTCGACAGGCTCTGCGCCTCCTCGACCCAGGCGCGGTGGAAGCCCTCCAGCGACTTGATCGAGTCGGCCGTGTGGTCCTGCATGCCCTGGAAGATGATCACCCCGTCGCCGGGGGTCTTGATCACCTCGTTGAACACCTTGAAGCCGTCGGCCTCGCGCATCCCGAACTCGGCCAGCTTGGCCTCGATCAGCGACTTGGCCGAGTGCTTCAGCGACTTCTGGACCTCGCGGATGCAGACCATCCGCAGGCCCTCGCCGGCGTCGCCGGGGAAGGCGATCGCGTCCTCGACGGCCAGGCCGGCGAAGAAATGCGACTTGCCGGAGCCGCGGCCGCCGTGGGCGCCCTTGTAGCGCGCAGGCGCCAGCAGCGGCTCGAATACGGCCGCCGTGTCGATCTGCAGCGCGCTCATTCGGCCTTGACGATGCGCCGCTCGATGCGGGTCACAGTCTGGACGGGTCCGCCGCCGGGGCCGGTGTGCTCCATTGCCACCTTGTCGCCGTAGCGCTGCGGGAACCACTTGGCCAGGAGCTGCATGCGCGTGTGGATGCGCAGCTTGGAACGCTGGACGTGCTCTCCGTTGAGCTGGAAGCCCTCGCCCTGCCCGTCCTCGCCCTGACGCTCCATCCAGTCGTTTCGGGCGTCGTCTGCGATCTCCAGGCATTCCTCGGCGATGGCGTCAGCACCCTCCTCCCGTGCCTGGCGGAAGCGGGCGGCCAGGTCCTCGTCCTCGGCCATCCACGCATACCACTGGCTCTTGCCTGGGAATCGCTCCGGGTCACTGCGCAGGATCGCGCGCAGCGGCTCGCCCTCGGACAGCCGGGCCAGCACCTCGTCCGCGATCTCGGGCGTACGGCCGGTGCTCATGCCGTCACCGTCAGATCTTGCGGACCCTGCGCCGGGGCTACCGGCTCGCCGAAGAACGGGCAGTCGACGACCTCGAACGCGAAGACCTGGTTGTGGATGCTGCCGTCGCTCAGCGTCACGGTGGCCTTGAGCCCGGAACAGCCGGCCTGCTGGAAGTCGGCCATGACCCGGGTCTTGGCGCCGTCGATCGCCGCATCCGCCATCACCAGCGGCCACGGCGCGGTGGTTCGCCAGGTGGCCGCCTCGATGGTCACGCCCTCGGGCACCACCGCGGTGAAGTCGGCAGTGATCGTCGCCTTCTGCCGGCGCCGGAAGGCAGCCACGTGCACGCGGTCCGGCTGGTAGGCCGAGGCGTAGGCGGTGGTGGCGCGGCTCATGGCGTGACATCTCCCGTTGGCAGCGCGCGGATCTCGCCCAGCTTCCGGTTGCAGGCTTCCAGGTGCTCGACGTTTGCGTTGTAGGCCGAGACCACGGCCTCGACGGTGCGGGACTCGGCGCGCGCCACCGGGCACGGGGCGCTCAGCTCAGCCGGCACCGGGACGGTCACGCGCACCGGGACCTTCACCACCTCGGGCACACGCTCCGGGCAGGTCTGGCAGCCGGCCAGCAGCAGGGCAGCGGCGGTGGCGGCGATCAGGCGCATGGTCAGGCTCACAGCAGTGGGATGGACGGGTGCAGCTCGAGGTCCAGCTGCGCGGCCGCGTCCGGGTTGCGCCGGGCGTCCTGCAGCTGGCGGTTGAGGTTGGCGATGCGCTTGTCCGCGTCGGCCTTGGCCTGGGCGGCGCGCTGGGCGGCCTGCTCGGCCAGCTCCTGCTGCCGGATGGCCTCAGCTGCTGCGGCGTCGGCGATGTTGTTGGCCAGGCCCACGGATGCGGTGCAGGCGCTCAGGTCGCGGTTGGACTTTGCCAGCGCATCCTCCAGGCTGGCCCGTTCCTTCTGACCCTGCTGCAGGCCGGCGTCCTTGCCGCAGCTCCGGCCCCACAGGGCCACGCCGGCGCACAGCAGCAGGGCCAAGCCGATCTTGATGAGGTCCGCGTAGCCGTTCATGCGTCAGGCCGCCGGTCGGGTTTGGCGGATGAACTTGACGGCCAAGCCCAGGCCAGCCAAGCCGCGAATGGACCACGCTAGCGCATCAGGAACCTGCTGGTCAGACAGCAGGCCCAGCGAGGACGCCGCCTGGTACAAGTCCGGGCCAGCGACGATCAGGGCGAGCGCCCACGTGCTGTACTGCTTGAGCACGTCACGGAACCGGGCGACGCCCTGCGGCGCCACAGTGACCTCCACGGCTGGCTCAGCAGAGTTCGGCTTCTTCCCGGGGCCGCCCTTGCCGCCACCGATGATGATGATTTCTTCCTCAGCGGACATCCTCAGTCTCCCGGTTCTCGTCGGTGGCCGGCTTGAGGATGCCGGTGTGGATGTACGCCCGGATGGCGTTGTCAGTGTCCCGCAGCGCGCGGATATCGGCGCGCATGTCGGTGTAGGCCGCTGCCCCCACCACGGCCAGCACCAGCAGGGCGGCCAGCATCACGGCGCAGCAGGTGGCCGACAGCCACACGCCGACCCCGCCGGCCTGCACGGTGATGCTGCTGACGTTGCTGCTGCCTTGGGCCTTGGTCGCGCGCTCCAGCCGGCGCAGCGTGTCCTGTGCCAACTCCTCCAGCTTGCTCACGGTCTGGCACAGCTCAGCGGGCATTGGTTGCTCCACCAGCAGCCTCCATGCGGATCACCATGTCCCGGACCTCGCCCAGCGTGGCCGCGATGGACTCCACGTGCAGCTTGATCTCTCGCACGTCGTCCTTCGTCGCCAGCCGGCGCTCGGCCTGCAGCTCCATCTCGTGGATCCGTTGGCGCAGCCGGACCTGCTCCGCCTCAAGGTTGTCGATTCGACCGGTGGCTCGGTTCACGATCCACATCGCCAAGGCAGCGATAAAGGACGCGACCCCTGCCAGAATCCACGGCGCGATCATGCCGCGGCCTCCGTCAGCACCCTCGCCACGGCGCGGGCCGCCAGCCACTTGCGCGCGTCGTAGGCGGCCAGGTCAGACGGGTTGGTGATGAAGAACAGCTCCACGATCAGCCCACCGGCCTGCACGAAGGCGAGCCGCTGGTGCTGCCCGGCGTTCTCCGGCTTGGCGCCGCGGTCGCGGATGCCCAGCGCCCCGGACAGCGCCGCGCTGATCCTGGCCGCCAGCGCCATGTCCTTCGGCCCGGCCAGCACCTCGCATCCGGTGGCCGCCGGGCTCGTCGCTGCGTTGCAGTGGAACTCCACGGCCACATCGAACTTGCGGGCGTCCGCCGCGGCCTGGCGCAGGGGCAGGTTCTCGGTGCCTGCGCCATCGGTGCCCACGTGGATCGCGTCCTTGTGGGTGCGCGGGGCGCCGCCGGCCAGCTCCTCGTTGTGCCGGTCCAGGTAGAACCGGACCAGGTTGCGGAACTCGACCGCGATGTCTGCCTCGCGCCGCCCGTTGGCGACCGCGCCGGGGTCCGTCCCCGAGTGCCCGGCCGATACGTAGATGGATCGCATGGTCTGGCCTCGCAGCGATAGGTGCCCGCCACCGCGCCCGGCTCAGGGTCGGGGATTGGTGGTCCGGAGAGGGTTGGCGGGCGTGGAGGGTCGGGGCGGCCGGGAACCCCCAGCCCGAACCCCGGAAACGAAAACGGCCCGCCGGTGAGGGCGGGCTCGTGTGGGTGTGGCGAGACTGGCAGGAAATGCGCGGGGGACTCAACCCCGCACGCTATGCGGCCCTCGACAGCGCCGCCGCCAGCTGTGCCGCGGCCTGGCTCTCGGCGTCGCGCATCCGCACCAGCAGCCACTGGTACACCCCGCGCCAGGTCTGTCGGTACGTCGATTCGTCCCGCCCGATGGCCGCTGCGCGCTTGCGGTCGGACATGGGTGTGATGCCGTGCCCGCTGCAGGCGATGCAGGCAACCACCAGCTCGCCCGCCACCCGGTGCCCGCGGCCCTCGCAGTCGCTGCACAGGTTCGGGTGGGCGATTTCACGGATGACGGCCTGCGCCAGCGTCGGCAGGGATTCCAGCGTGGTGCGCGGCCAGCATTCGGCAGCGGCCCGCTCCAGCCTGGCCGTGGCTCGCTCCAGCTCGCGCGCCTGCTCAGCCGTCGCCGCGCCACCCCAGCCGATGCAGGCCTTGGCAATGCCGACGTCGATTCGGGCCTCCTCCAGCGCCCGGCACTGTCGGCGCAGCTCAGGCTGCACCAGCGCCAGCACTTGGTCCCGCAGTTGCTTGCGCCGCAGCGCCGCGCCGTCCGGCCACCAGCAGGCCTCCAGCAACTCGCGCCCGAGGCCTGGTTCCACGAACGCCAGCGCCGCGGCGATGTCCTGGTTGGTCAGCTCCGCAATGCCTCCGCGGCCCACGTCGTAGCGGATGGTTTGCTGGTTCAGCCTGCCCAGCAGCTCACGCACGTTCGCCATGCTCAGCCCTCCTCCGGTTGCGGTTCTTGAGCGCCTTGCGCATCCGGTCGGCAGTGCGCTGGTAGTGCGCGGCCTGGCGCTGGGTCTCGTCGGCCAGCCGCTGCGACGCGCGCTCGAGGGCGTGCACCTGCTCGTCGGTCAGCCGGTCCAGCTCGGCCTGGGTCAGGGGTTGGGGCTGCATGGGTGTTCTCCTGCGGTGATGCGGATGCGCACCTCGCCGCCCTTGCGGACCTCGTCGCGGACGCAGGGGTGCGAGATGAAGCGCGAGTCGTCGATGCCGAGCGCGTCTGCGAGGCCGTCGCGGGCGGCTTTCATGCTTGCCAGCAGGCCGTCGTCGTCGCGGCGCCGGCGGTCCGGCGGGTAGAAGTCGAGGTGCAGGTGCAGTCGGCCCGCCGGCAGCTGCAGCGCGCCCCACCCCGCGGCTCGGGCCAGCGCGAACGCCTGGGCACGCGCGGCCTTCGTGGCCTTCGCCTTGCGCGCCCAGTGCAGGCGGGCGTTGGGGTGCAGCTGCCGGGAGGGCCACGGGAGGATCAGGCTGGCGATCACGCCCACACCCCCGCCAGCACCGCCCCGGCCCACAGCACCAGGCCCGCCGACACCGCGCACAGCCCGAATCCCAGCCACCGCCAGCTGCCCGGCAAAACGCGCGCGCGCGATGCGTCCGGATGGTTCCTCCTCATGCCGCTTCCTCCCAGTCAGCCCGGCGAGCGAACGACTCGAACGCCATGGTCTCGGCGACGAAGCGGACGCGCTTGAAGCCGGTCGGCCCATGCCGGTTCTTCTCGATCAGGATTTCCGCAACGCCCTTGTCCGGGCTCTCGCGGTTGTAGACCTCGTCGCGGTAGAGCATCAGCACCTGGTCGGCCTCGCGGGTCAGCTCGTCGCTGTTGGCGAGGTCGCCGGCGTTGGGGCGCTTGTCCGGCCGGCTGTCCACGCCCTTGACCACCTGGGCCAGGGACACGACGGGGATGTTCAGGTCGCGCGCCAGGTTCTTGAGGCCTCGGGCGATCTGGGAAACCTCGGTGATGCGGTCGGCGCCGGGCACGGTGATGCGCTGGGCGTAGTCGATGAACAGCACGTCCAGGCCGTCGTTGTGCTTCCACTTCCGGGCGACCGAGACCAGCTCGTCCAGCGAGACTGCGGACCGGTCGAACACGCGCAGGTGCCGATCGCGCGCCCGGGAGATGCCGGCGGTGATCTTCGACCAGTCCTCGTCCTGCAGGTTGCCCGCGCGGATGGCCTGGGCGCCGACACCGGAGGCGAGAGCCGCACGCCGGATGCCCAGCTGCACGGCCGGCTGCTCGGCGCTGACGATGCCAACACGCCGGCCGGAGTCTGCCGCGGCTTCGGCCAGACCGAGCATGAATGCGGTCTTGCCCATTGCGGGCCGGCCGCCGATGAAGGTCAGGTCTGAGTCGTGCCACCCGCCAAGGATCTCGTCCAGCTCCTGCAGGCCAGTGGTGATCCCCGGGATGGCGCCGCCGTTCTGGAACGCCTGCTGGGCGACCTCGAACGCCAGCGCCAGGATCTGCTTGCCGGTGTACTCGTGCTCGGCGTGGTGGGCGTTGAGCGCCATCAGCTCGGCGATTGCCTGCTCCACTGCCCCGGGCTCGCGCTCCCGGGCCCCGGACAGCAGGCGCTGAGCGATGCTGCCGGCCTCGCGCATCCGCCAGTGCTCCCGCACCAGGGCAGCGTACGAGGCAACGGAGCTTCCCGTAGCCATGCTCTTGGCCAGGTCGATCAGCTCGCTGGCGTCGCCTGGCAGGGCGTCGCACATGGTCACCACGTCGGCCGGCTGGCCCTCGCGCAGCCGGTCGCGGATCGCGGCCCAGATGCGGCGGCGGCGCGGCGTGGTGAATTGCTCCTCGCCCAACAGCGGGGCGACCTCGTGGAATATCTCGTTGCGGGCCATCAGGCCGGCCAGCACGGCGTCCTCAGCGTAGGCGTGGTCGGTCACAGGGCGCGCCTCCCACCACCGGGCCTATGCTCCAGCGGCACGACGTTGCCGGAGGCTGGGAGCTTGGCCCAGTTCTCGCGGATGGCCTCCATGAACGCGGCGTCCCAGTCGGCGTAGGTGTAGCCCTTGGCCTGGGCCTTTGCCCGGAACGACTCCAGGTGCTGCTCGAGGCGGTCGTGCCCCTTCTCGGCTGCCCATGTCCGGACACGGTCGGAGATGCCGAAGTCAGGCGGCAGGGTGAGCTTGGCTGGGGCGCGCTTGCGCGGCCCGACGCGTCCTGACGCGTCTTCCTTCCTTTCCCTTCCCTTCCCTTCCCTTCCTCCCTGCGCGTCAGTGACGGGTGCCGGCGCGTCGTCGTCGCGTTCCCCACGCGTGGGCGACGCGTCAGTCACGCGTGCTGCACCCGCAGGTGCGGGCAGCTGCGAGGCGCTCTCGCGTGGGTTGATGTGCTGGTGCGCGCCGAACTTGGGGATGTAGGCCAGGCCATCGCCATACGGAACGACGAGCCCGGCGTCGATCAGCTCCTCGCACAATGCGCGAATATCGACGTCGTCCACAGGGAAATAGCGGATTTTCAGGGTCAACGGCTTCCACTGCAGCCGGCCCTCCTTGTCCGCCTCGCACCAGCAGGCGATGTACAGAAGCCGTGCGTGCGGCGACAGCTGGACGATGTCCTCGCTGGTGAAGAACTCAGGTTTGATCGTGCGGATCCTGGCCATTACTTGCCCCTGTCGAGCCCGTGGGCCCGGTCCAAACGCGCCGCCTGCTCCTGCGAGCGCGCCATCATTTCGATTGCCAGCAGCGCCAACAGCTCGCGCGTGCGCTGCCGATCCCCTGCCGCATACGCGGCCTTTGCCTGCCTGGACAGCCGGCGTATCCGCCGCTCCCGCAGGTAGTCGCTGATTCGCTGGGTGATGCTCATTTCGCGTTCCTCTTGGCTGGCCGCTTGGCCGCCATCTCTCTGTCCTGGTCGTTCCAGCCCCGGCGCCACTCAGCGACCTCAACGCGCGCCTCCGGGGTGATCCCGTAGCGCGGGCAGGTGTCGAGGCCGCGCGCGGCCTGGCGTGCGTAGCGGCCGGCCTGGTAGGCGGTGCTGGTCATGCGGCCAATGCTCCGTGAGCCGCACGCCCAAAACGGGTCGTAACCTCGGCCCGTGCAGGGGGGGTTGGGTCGTCGAAGAGGTCGAGCTGCCGGACAGTGGCCCGTTCGGCCATGGCCTCGAGCCGCTCGACCGCAGCGAGCAGCTCCCGCACGCTGAACTCGTGGCCGGCGATTACGAACCGGTCGTGGTCCCACGCGTAGCGCGGCCAGGGCGGGCGGCCGAAGCCGATGGTCCCGTCTTCGACCGTGTCGGCGAGCGGGTACTCGGGGATCACCCAGCGGCGGCGCGACATCACGCGGCCCAGGGCGAGCATCCGAGCGTCGTCGCGGCTGATCACGCGCCCGTCCTCCGACCGTTGCGGCGAAGGCGGGCCGGCTCTTCAAAGGAGTGGCGGATTGCCGGGTCGATGCCGTAGGCCTCGGCCAGCGCCAGGGTCCAGCGGTAGGCCGTGGCGCGGCAGACCTTGAAGCGGCACTGCACGGCCTCGACCGTGGGGAATCGGTCCTGCTCGATAGCCCACCGCATGAACTTCATCGTGGCCAGGATGGACCCGTAGCCGGTGAGGTCGTGCTGGGCGCGCGGGGTGTGCGCCGCATTTACCGGCGCGGCCAGGTCGGCCATGGCTCCAGCGCGCGGAGCGCCGGCCCCGGTTCCGAGGGAGGCGGCGAGCATCACGCGGCCCCTCCTTCCGGCTGCAACGGCCGGTAGACGTAGGGGTGCTGGCAGCGCGTCCAGAACAGCTTGGCGATTCGGCGGTACTCCTGGCCGCAGGCCTTATGGACGGTCCACCAGAAGTCGATGACCTCCTGCTCGACCGGCTGGGCGAACAGGTCCAGGACCTCGGCGCCCTGCTGCTCGCGGCGCTTGCGCTCCAGCTCGCGGATCGTGTCCCCGGCCTGGCAGCACAGCGAATAGGCGTGCATGGCGCGCTCGGCGCGGGCGATGCAGTTGCCCTCTTGGTGCATCCAGTCGCACATCAGGCAGCCCTCCCCACGAACAGCTCGCCCTGCCCGCCCGGCAGCGTCCAAAGGTGCTCCGGCTGGCCGAACGGGCCCGGCTGCACCTGGTCCAGCTTCACCAGCGCCCCGGCCTGCGTCAGGTTCGACATGGCCCGGCGCACGCTGGTCAGCAGGACGCGGCCCGGCATGCGGGCGTGGACCTCGGAGGGGCTGAGCGGCCGGCCGGCGGCGTGGAACACGTCCAGCACCGCGGCCTCCTGGCCCTTCGCCACGCGGCTGGCGGCGATCAGCTGGCGGCCGGTGAGGCCGGTGGTGTTGTGGAAGCTCACGACGGCGCTCATGCGGCAGCCCTCAGCAGTTCAGCCAGCCGCGCGACCTCGCACTGCCCTTCCAGGGCGCGCTGCAGGTCGATGTACTGGCGCAGGAGGTTGGAGCCGGTCGCCGCGCACAGCGGCCCGACCAGCTTCGAAGGAATCGGGCGCTCGCCGCGCTGCAGGCGGGAGACGTAGGCTTTCGACTTGCCCACGCAGGCGGCGATGTAGTCCAGCTTGTGGTGGCCGGCGGCGATTGCCACCGCCAGGGCCTGGGCTTCGGATTCAATCTGCCGGACCACCTTGGCGGGCGCGTCCTTCGGGCTGTGGTGGACGCCGAATGCCAGGCTCAGGGACTTCTGGTTGCCATCGGTTGCCATGGGTTGCCTATCGTTGCCAACGTGGTTTGGGCGAAAAAACAGGCATGGAAAACAGCCCCATGCCTCAGTTCGATCTAGTGCGCTCCGCCCCGCCGAACGTCGTGACGCTCGTGCGGATCTGCGGTGGTGTGGTTGCGGTGAGCCGGGTCGACGGCCGCCTGGAGTTCCGTACCTGCCCGCGGCCGGAGCCCAAGCCGGTCCCGCGCGGGGGAGCGCGGGTGCTGCGGCTCAGGCTTCCGGCGCCGCTGGGGAACTGAGGCGTGGCCGGCCAGAGAGGTGCCCGCCTGCCGGTACGATGGGAGTGCGGCCCCACCACCGATACCGGAGACGGACATGGACGAAACGGCAGTGCGCCTGCTGACGCAGTGCTTGGCGATGACGGGCGCGATGCGCCAGGCGATGACTGTGCTCATTGCATCCCACCCGGACCCGGCTGCGGCCCTCGCGGCGTGGGACGCCCGGAACCTGCAATGGGTCGATGCGGAGATGCAGCAGGACTACTTCCAGCTCCCGGAGTACCAGGAGGCATACGTCCAGACGCTGCAGGGCCTGGCGACGGAGATCCGCGCTGCGGCACATCGCCGAAACGGGGAATCCCCAGCCGCCTGAACAGGTCCAGCACCGCGAGCATCGCGGACATGCGCAGCGTGCTGTTGGGCATGTCCTGGTCAGGCACGGCGGCGGGCCCGCTTACGGGGACGGAACGAGGCCGGGGTCAGGGCCGCCAGGCGGAAGGCCGCGGCAGCCCGCGGTGCCTTGGTCCGGCCGGCGAGGATTTCCCGGAGCGCGTTCGGAGTGACCTCCATCCGCGCGGCAATGGCATCCAGCTGGATACCGGCGTCGATCAGGCTCTGAATGCGCGTTTTCCATTCCATGGGCGCAAATTACAGAATCCTGTAGGTCGGTGTCAACAGCATTCTGTTACAGAAGGCTGTGAGACTTCCCGCATGAGCACTGTCGGCGAAAGGGTCCGCGCTGAACGCGAGGCCCGGAAGATCTCCCGCACCGCCCTGTCAGCGATGACCGGGGTGGGCTACAGCACGCTGGCCGAGCTCGAGCGCGGCGGCATGCAGACCACGACCAAGCTCAGGGTCATCGCCGAGGCGCTGGGCGTGAGCCTCAGCTACCTGGAGACGGGCAAGGGCCCCAAGGCCGGCGGGCCGTCTCAGGATTCGGGACTGGACGTTGAGAAGCTGACGGACCTGCTGGAGACCGTCGAGGCCGCCATCGCCAAGAGCGGGAGGGTGGTCCCTCCTCGCATCAAGGCGCGGCTGGTGGCCACGCTCTACAGGGACGAACAGGCCTCCGCCGCGGCATCCGCCCAGGCGGTCCAGGCCGCCCTAGCCGGACTTCTCATATCCATGGAGTGATGCCTATGAACCCGATGTTGCGCGACGAGCTGGCCTCAATTCTGTCGGAGGCTGCACTGCCCGCCCGCGTTGCGCCGGATCTGGAGCATCCGCCCGTCGATGTGTCGCCTCGCGCCCGCACTACCAGGGCGATCCTGCGCATTGCGGACCTGTACGGGTGGCGGTCGGCCATCACGCACTTCTTGGACAGCCGCGGGGTGTCCTACCTATCCGACCTGAGCATGCCCCAGCTGGAAGACCTGTTGGACCGCATGCAGGGGTACGTGGACGCGGCCGAGACTGGCGCGTCCTTGGAAGATTGCCTCCCGGCTTCCTGAGGACCGCCGATGAACCGCATCCTGATTGCAACTGCAGCGCTACTTGCCCCTGTACTCTCCGCTGCCCAGGGCGCGCCGTTCTGCGTGGTCCCGAGCTACGGGGGCGCGCCACAGTGCACCTACTACTCGGCCGATCAGTGCCGGTCCTCGGCCGCGACCATGAACGGAATGTGCGTGGCGAGCGCCTCCCTGCCCAGGAGCCAGGCAGACACTCCGCGCCCGAGCGCGTTCCAGTCGTTCCTTGCGGGACAGGAGGCTGGTCAGCGAGCCAGAGCCGCACGGCAGCGCGAGGCCGATTCCGTGCGCCCAACGGTGTTCATGTGCACTGACGCTGCTGGCAGAGCCTATCTGAGCTGGACGGCGCAGCCCGGCTGCGTTGTCGTGCCGGTAGCCGACTAAGAGCCTCCGGCCGCCCTGAGCAAGCGGCCCGATACATTGCGAAGAAAAATTACAGAATCCTGTTGACAATGGATTACAGGATTCTGTAATGTCTCCCCATCGCCCAGCAGATCCCCTCGCGGTGAGGGATGGGGCAGGAGACAGAGCGATGGCCCTCGATCACGGAATCCTCAACGTCCCGCTGAGCAAGCGCGGCAACATCGACGCGCAGCTGGACGCGTACAAGGCGCAGCAGGCCGCCGAGCGCGGGGCCAAGGCCAAGGCGGACGCGGCTGAGATGAGGGTCCTGCGCGCCCGCGCCAAGGCCCTGGTGGACGCCGCTGACCCGGCGGTGCTGGCCGCCGCTGCCGCGCGCTCCGGGTCCGCCGTGGCAGCCGTCAAGGCGATGCTGCGCTCCGACGCTCACTGGGCTCCGGCTCGAGTCATCCGGACGCTCGGGGGTGCCGCATGACTGCCCTCGCCTACCACCGGATGCCCGGCTTCGGAGACCTCTCCGGCCCGCGCGATCCGCAGAACGCCCCGCTGGGCGACTACGAGGCAGACCGCGACGCCGAGCTGCGCGATCAGCTGGCGCACTCCCCGGCCCTGCTGGGCGAGGTGGCGCTGAGCGAGGACGAGGCCCAGGCGGCCGCGCGGCTCCTGCGAACCGGCGACGCCGTCGGCTTCATGGCCCTGTTCCGCACCGCCGTCGACCGCCATATCGGCGAACTGGTCGAGGTCCGGCAGAACGACAAGCCGTGGCTGAGCGAGTCCGAGGCGGTCGAGCAGCTGGCGGGGGTGTACGCATGAGCCGCCAGCCCATGAGCGACGCCGAGTTCATCGCCGCCATGCAACAGGGCCTGCCCTCCCCCGGCGAGGTGCTGGAGCTGGGCAACGCCGACCTGGTGGGGTCGGGCACCTGGACTGGCTGGGACGGCCCCAAGGAGTTCGCCCCGACGCCGGAGTACCCGGCGCCCGCCGACAACCCGCAGGTGCAGATCGGCCTGACGCTGGCGGAGATCCGCAAGAAGGCCCTGGGCGATGTCGCCTTCGGCGCGGCGTTCATGGCTGTCGGTGCCGCCGGGTCGCTGCTGCTGCAGGGGCTTGTGTCGTGACCCGCCCCCGCTGGACCGAGGACCACACCTTCCTTCTGTGCGCGCTGATCGCCGCCCTGGCGATGGCGCTCGCGGCGAACTGACCGGAGCCACCGATGAGCCGCCCGACCTTCCGCCCCTTCTGGCTGATGTTCGCCGCCACCGTCGCCTGCGCTGTCGCCTGCGGCTACCTGACCGCCAAGGGCCTGCCGAGCCTGGCCAGCGTGATGTTGGCCGCCGCGCTGATCTTCGGCGTCGCCGCGTTCGGCGAGTACGTCGCGGTGGCCAAGCGCCGGCAGCAGCGGCATGCGCCGCTGGTCCGGCCCAGCCTGCCCACCGATACCCACTGACCCGCCACCCCGAGGAACCGCACCACATGAGCACCCGCATCTACAAGATCACCGATACGCAGGCCGATCCGCCGGCCACCGTCCTGGTCCGCGCCACGTCGCAGGCTCAGGCCATCGCCCACGTCGCGCGCAGCCGCTACACCGTCGCAGCCGCTCGCCCGGACGACGTGGCGGAGGTCATGGGCCGCGGCGGCCAAGTGCAGGACGCGGGGGCGCAGCAGGCGTGAACGCGCATCTGCAGCCCGCACCCGATGATCGCAGCGCCTGGCTGGCCGAGCGCCGGACCGGGATCGGTGGCAGCGACGTGGCGCCGATCCTGGGCCTGTCGCCCTACCGCACCCCGCTGGACGTCTACCGCGAGAAGCGCGGCGAGGTCGGCGACGACTCCGACAGCGCGCCGATGCTGTGGGGCCGGCTGCTGGAGCCGGTGATCCGGCAGCGCTACTCGGACGTGACCGGGCGGGCGGTGCTGGTGCCTGACGGCATGCTGCGCCACCAGCGGCACCACTTCATGGTCGCCAACCTGGACGGCTTCACCGAGGACCGCCGCGTGTTCGAGGCCAAGACCGCGCGCACCGGCGCCGGTTGGGGCGAGCCGGGCACCGATGAAGTGCCGGATGCATATGCCCTGCAGGTGCAGCACTACCTGGCGGTGACCGGGTTTCCGGTGGCCGACGTGGCTGTGCTGATCGGCGGCAGCGACTTCCGCATCTACGTGGTCGAGGCCGACCCGTCGCTGCAGTCGGACCTGATCGAGGCCGAGGCCGAGTTCTGGGACCGCGTCGTGCGCGGCGACGAGCCGCCGCCGGTGTCCTTCGCCGAGGCGCAGCAGCGTTACGGGCGGCTGGCCGCTGCCGGCAGCGTGCAGGCTGCCCCAGACGTCGCGGAGGCGTGGGCCGAGGCCCGGCGCCTGCGCCAGCAGATCAAGGATCTGGAGGCCGCCAAGGAGGCCGCCGACGCCGCCCTGCTCAACGCCCTGGGCGAGGCCGGCGACACGCTGGTTGGCCCGGACGGCCGCGTGCTGGCCACCTGGAAGCTGGCCAAGGCTCCGCAACGCTTCGACGTCGCGGCATTCAAGGCCGCCCACCCCGACCTCGCCGCGCAGTTCACCCAGCCCGGCACCCCTTCCCGTCGCCTCCTGATCAAGGACTGAGCCCATGAACGCCATCGCCCACCACCAGCAGAACACCACCCCCGTCGCCGCCGGCGCCAACCCGTTCGGAAGCGCGTCGATCGCTACCCGCGCCAGCAACAACGCCATGGCCGACGCCGGCCAGCAGCGCGAGATCGCCGAGGTGCAGGCGGCCATGGTCATCGCCAAGAAGTTCCCGCGCGACCCCATCGAGGCCATGGACCGCATCCTGCAGGCCTGCACCCGCCCCACCCTCGCCGAGGGCGCGCTCTACAGCTACAGCCGCGGCGGCAGCGACGTGACCGGCCCGAGCATCCGCTTGGCCGAGGTCGCGGCCCAGTGCTGGGGCAACGTGCAGTTCGGCATCCGCGAGCTGGAGCAGCGCAACGGCGAGTCGTCCGTCGAAGCCTTTGCGTGGGACATCGAGACGAACACCCGTCAGGTGAAGGTGTTCCAGGTGCCACACGTCCGGCACACCCGACAGGGCGCGAAGCGGCTGGAGGATCCGCGCGACGTGTACGAGCTGGTGGCCAATCAGGGCGCCCGCCGGCTGCGTGCCTGCATCCTGGGCGTGATCCCGGGCGATGTGATCGAGGCCGCAGTCAAGCAGTGCGAGCAGACCATGAAGGCCAGCGCCGACACCTCCGCCGAGGGCCTCAAGAAGCTGGTGGCCGCATTCGACCAGTTCGGCGTGACGCAGCAGCAGATCGAGAAGCGCAATCAGTGCCGGCTGGAGGCCACGCGCCCGGCGCAGGTGGTCCAGCTCAAGAAGATCTGGGCGAGCCTGCGCGACGGCATGAGCGTGCCGGCCGACTGGTTCGAGGTCGACGAGGCGGCGGCCGAGTCTGCTCCGGCTGCGGCGAGTCTGCGCGAAAAGGTGAAGGCGCGCGCGACCAAGCCTCAGCCCGAGCAGCCGACCGATCCGCAAGCCCCGACCCTCGCCGAAGTGCTCGCCGGCATCCAGTCCGCGCAGGACGTGGACGCGCTGGACGCCGCGTATGACCTGGGGCGGATGCTGCCACAGGACGCGCAGCCCGAGTTGACGAAGGCCTACGAACTCCGCCGCGACGCGCTGGACCTGGCCGCGAAGTGACCCCCCGAACCCGGCGCCTCCCCTGCGCCGGCCCCGCGCCCCGCCTCCCCACGGGGCGCACCCAGCGGCGAGCCGCTCCCCTCGGTGAGCCGCGCCAATCGGTCGTAAAGGCGACCCCGGAGCCGTAACCGGGACCTATTCAACCGGAGCAGACATGAGCGACACCCAATTCATCGACGGCCTGATGGCCAAGGCGCCCCACGAGAACGCGCCCGAGTACGTCAAGGCCAAGCTGTCGATCAAGCGCGAGGAGCTGATCGCCTGGCTGCAGCAGCAGGGCGGCGACTGGATCAACGCCGAGGTCAAGGTCAGCGGCAGCAGCGGCAAGTGGTACGTGGCCGTGGACCAGTGGAGGCCGGACCGGGAGCGTGGTGGCCAGCAGCGCAGCGCTCCGCAGCGTCAGGCGCAGCGCTCGGCTCCGGCGACCCGACAGGACCCGGTCAGCGATGACGGTTTCGCGGACGACGACATCCCATTCTGAGGTCGCCATGCGATCCGACACCACCCAGCGCGACCTCTACCGCGACTCGCCGCAGAAGCAGGCACAGCAGTGGCGCGCGGCGGCAGAGGCATCGCTGCAGCAGTTCCCGAACGATACCCGCCGGTATCGCTACTACACCGAACAAGCCGAGCGCCTGGAGGCGCTGACACGATGACCAACAACACAGACCCGGTGCGGGCGCTCCTGCGTGAGTACCGACCGACCATGAATGCCGACGTACTGCACGCATGGGCTAAGGACATGGTTGCCGCCCTCGCCCAGCAGCCCGCAGCCGCAGCCGCAGCCAATGCAGAGCGTGCGTTCTTCGCACAGGACTTCTATGAAGAAGCCCGCGAAGGGAAGAAGCCGTGGCCCGCAGCGCCGAGCGGGGAGGCGGTGGGCACCGATGGCCGCCGCGCGCGCCTGCTGGAGCGCCGCAACGTCCTGAACAACAGCTTCGGAAATGGGGCCTACCAGGACGGCCGCGTGCAGCAGCAGATCGACGCCATCGACGCGGAGCTGGCAGCGCTCGCCGCGCCCCAGCAGCCCGCGGCCGCGCAGTCGGCGGCCGCCCCATCCGGGTGCCCCGAGCCGTGAACAGCGTGCGCGGCATTCTGCGCCGCCACCTGCGAGAGGAAGGCCGTCGGATGCAGGACCTGGCCCCGGCGTGGAAGTGCAGCAAGGGCAACGTCTACGACTACTTCTGGTCGCAGCGTCCGTTCTCGCCCCAGCACATCGAAGCCGCAATCGAGTTCCTCCAGCTGGACGAGTTCGACGCGGCCGAGCTGCGGCTGCAGGGCGCGCGTGAGGCCGGGTGGAAGATCGACACGAAGCACTTGCTGGAGGACCGGGACGGATGCGACTGATCACGATCCCAAAGTGGCGGGAGCGCCACTTCGAAGAAGGCAGCGCCCCGGACGAGGTGACCGTGCGCCGCTGGCTGCGCACCGGCAAGCTGGCCGGGAAAAAGGTCGGAGGCACGTGGTACGTGGACGAATCCGAATGGCTGGCCGATGGCGACGAGCTGGTGCGCCGCGTGCTGGAGAGGACCGGCTGACATGGTGCCGAGGCAGCGATCGAAGGCCCGCGCTGGCTGGCCGGCAAACCTCTACACGTCCGGCCGCGGCGGCTTCAAGTACCGCCACCCGGTGACGAAGGCCGAGACGTGGATGGGCACCGACAAGGCCAAGGCCTTCGCCGCGGCCCGGAAGCTCAACGCCCTGCTGACGCCGAGCGACGACCTTGTCGCGCGCGTGGTGGGGACCGGCAGGACCGTGGCCGACGCGCTGGCGGTGTTCCGCGCCGACGACCTGCCGCACCGCGGCTGGGGCGCCAAGACCGCGGCCTGGTACGGGGTGTTCCTCAAGCGCATAGAGGCCGACATCGGCGGCCGGGAGCTGGAGGGGCTGACCGTCAAGGATTGCGCCGAGTACATCCGCGGCGTCACCGAATCCGCGCGCGGCCGGCAGACCTACCGGCTGGTGCTGGGCTGGATCCTGGCGTGCGCGGTGCAGGAGGGCTGGATCGACTCCAACCCGGCCGAGCTGACCCGCAAGTTCTCGCACACGCGCCAGCGCGCCCGGCTGACGCTGGACACCTACCGGGCCATCCACGCCCAGGCCCCGGGCTGGCTGCGCAACGCCATGGACCTGTCTCTGCTGACGCTGCTGCGGCGCGAGGACGTGGCCACGCTGCGGTTCGCCGACGTGCACGACGACGCGCTCTGGGTGGTGCCGCAGAAAACCGAGGGCAGCACGGCTGTGCGCCTGCGGATCAAGATGGGGGCCGACCTGGCCGCGCTGGTGGCCCGGTGCCGGGACGCGGTGGTGTCGCCCTACCTGGTCCACCGGCTGCCGGAGAAGGCCAAGCCGCGCGGCAAGGGCGCGGCCGGTCGGGTGCACCACACGCAGGTCATGCCCGAGCAGATCACCCGGGCCTTCGCCGAGGCGCGCGACGCGGCCGGCATCGGCGGCGAGAGCCCGCCCACCTTCCACGAGATCCGCAGCCTGGGCGGCGCGCTGCTGCGCGAACAGGGCTGGTCCCTGCAGCAGGTGCAGGCGCTCATGGGCCACGCCAGCGAGGCGATGACCAGCGTCTACCTGGAGGGGCACGAGGTGCCGTGGAGCGAGGTCGAGACTGGGCTATCGCTCAGGAGGTGACATATGGGACGCCGCAGAACCAAAAACCTAGACCTGCCGCGCAGGGTCACCCGCGATCCGCGCACTGGCGCCCTGCGCTACAAGCGGCCCGACAACGGCAGCACGATCTACCTGAGCACCCTCGCCGAGGAGGTTGCGTTGCGTCTCGCGGAGCTGCTCAACGAGGCCTTCGGGCCAGTAGCCCCTCGTGGCGGAAAGTACATCTACCGGCAGAGCTTCATGAGCTACCCGTGGGGCAAGGCAGACCCCGAGTTGCTGAGGATCGTGGCGGTGCGGATGCCGGACCTCCTACCCATGCAGCGGAGGCTATCCGAGCAGGAGCAGATCCGCCATTCCTGGGCGTACACCCCGCCACCAGCGCAGGCCCTGCGCACTGGGCTGCGGCCGGCACGGCCCGAGGCAGGCTGGATCCGTCCTCTGTACCTGGCCGCGAAGAAGAACGCCGCAGCGCGCGGCCTGCCATTCGAGCTGCAGATAGAGGACGTCGAGCAGATGGTGAAGTCTAGCGGTGGCCGGTGCGCAGTGACCGGGATAGCCCTCTCGGTGGACCGGGGCACCCTCCCCCCGGGGAGGAAGATGCGCCGGCCCTGGGCGCCCAGCATCGACCGTATCGACTCGGCCCTGGGCTACACGAGGGAGAACTGCCGGATCGTCTGCTGCGCCGCCAACTACGCGATGAGCCAGTGGGGCGAGGACGTGCTCGTAGAGATGGCCAAGGCGATCGCTCGAAAGCGGATCGCCCGGCTGGATAAGGTTGCGACAAGGTTGCAATAGGGTTTCAGGCACCTAAACCCTATTGCTCCCTTCCACGCCCCTTTCAATTTGGTCGGGGTAGCCGGATTCGAACCGACGACCACTTGTCCCCCAGACAAGTGCGCTACCAGGCTGCGCTATACCCCGGGAAAAACGTCCCGCCTTGGCGGGCTGGCGATTATACCGGTTGCCCGGCACGACCGCGAGCCCGGGATCAGCGGCGCAGCAGCTGCAGCACTTCCTCCAGCTCCATGCGCACCTGGCGCACGATCTGGCTGCTCAGTGCAGACTCCTGCTTGGCGCCCTCGCCTTCCAGGCGCAGGCGCGCGCCACCGATGGTGTAGCCGTGTTCGTACAGCAGGCTGCGGATCTGCCGGACCATCAGCACGTCGTGGCGCTGGTAGTAGCGGCGGTTGCCGCGGCGCTTGACCGGGCTGAGGCTGGGGAACTCGGTCTCCCAGTAGCGCAGCACGTGCGGCTTCACGTCGCACAGTTCGCTGACCTCGCCGATGGTGAAGTAGCGCTTGGCGGGGATCGGCGGAAGTTCGCGGTTGCTGCCCGGATCAAGCATTCGGCGCCACTCCCGCGTAGGCTTCCACGCGCTCCTTGAGCTTCTGGCCCGGGCGGAAGGTGACCACGGTGCGCGCGGAGATCGGGATCTCCTCGCCGGTCTTCGGGTTGCGCCCCGGCCGCTGGTTCTTGCGGCGCAGGTCGAAGTTGCCGAAGCCGGACAGCTTGACCTGCCGCCCGTCCTGCAGCGCCTCGCGCAACACGTCGAAGAACGCGTCGACGAACTCCTTCGCCTCGCGCTTGTTCAGGCCGACTTCGTCAAAAAGACGCTCGGCCATCTCCGCCTTGGTCAGTGCCATTCCTTTTCCCCGTATCAGCCGCGGATCTTCGCACCGTGGCTGCTATCGAGGGCGGCCACCACGCGGGACACCACGGCATCGGCGTCTTGATCGGTCAGAGTGCGCGTGTTGTCCTGCAAAATCAAGCCCATAGCCAGACTCTTGAACCCGGATTCAACGCCCGGACCCTGGTAGCGGTCGAACAGCTGCAGCTCGCGCAGGACCTCGCCGGCCGCGGCACGGACACTGGCGGCCAGGTCGGCCCAGGCCACCTGCTCGGCGACCACGAAGGCCAGGTCGCGGCGCACGGCCGGGAAACGCGACAGGGCCTGGGCACGCGGCAGCGCACGCTGCTGCAACGGTTCCAGGTCCAGCTCGAAGCCGTAGGCGTCCACGTCCAGTTCCAGCGCCCTGGCCAGGCGCGGATGCAGCTGGCCGATCCAGCCCAGCAGCACCTCGCCGCCTTCCAGGTCGGTGCGGTACACGTCGGCGCTGCGACCCGGATGGCCGAACGGCGCGGCCGAGGGGCGGAACGCCAGCTGCGCGCCGGACTGGGCGGCCAGCGACTCGAGGTCGCCCTTGAGGTCGTGGAAATCCAGCGGACGCGCCTTCTGGCCCCACTGCTCGGCGATGGACTGGCCGCAGGCGACCGCGGCGATGCGCCGGGTCTCGCGCGGGGCCGGGGCGCCGGGCTGGCGCTCGCCGTCTGCGGCGAACACCCGGCCCAGCTCGAACAGGCGCACGCGGCCGGCCTGGCGCGCGGCATTGCGCGCCAGCGCGTCGACCAGGCCTGGCAGCAGGCGTGGACGCATCACCGCCAGCTCGGCGCTGAGCGGGTTGGCCAGCGGCACGGTGCCTTCGGTGCAGCCCCAGGCTTCAAGCAGCCTCTGGTCGACGAAGGCGAAGCACACCGCTTCCAGGTAGTCGCGGCTGACCAGGTGGCGGCGCAGGTCCGCCTCCGGCAGCACGGTCTCGCTGGCCGCGGCCACCCGCGCCGGACCGGCGGGGATGGTGGCCGGGATGCGGTCGTAGCCGTGGATGCGCGCCAGCTCCTCGATCAGGTCTTCCTCGATCGCGATGTCGAAGCGTCGGCTCGGGGCAGTCACCTGCCAGCCCTCGGCGGTGGCGGCAACGTCCATGCCCAGCGCGCGCAGGATGCGCTCGACCTCGGCATCGGCGATCTCGGTACCGAGCACGCGGGCGATGCGTGCGCGCCGCAGCGCGATCGGCTGCGGCGCGGCCAGCGCGCCGGCCACGGTGGACTCGGTGACCGGGCCGGGACGCCCGCCGGCGATATCCAGGATCAGCCGGGTGGCGTACTCGACCGCCTCGCGCGGCAGCTCCGGATCCACGCCGCGCTCGAAACGGTGCCCGGCATCGGTGTGCAGGCCCAGGCGGCGGCTGCGGCCGATGATGGCCGAGGGGACCCAGTGCGCGGCCTCGAGGAACACGCGGGTGGTGCTGTCGCCGACCTTGGTGTCCTCGCCGCCCATGATGCCGCCCACGGCCACGGCGCGCGCGCCACGGCCGCCGCGGCTGTCGGACACGACCAGGAACTCGCCATCCAGGGTGGCGTCGCGTCCGTCCAGCAGCTTCAGCACCTCGCCCTGGCGCGCCGGGCGCACGACGACCGGCGCCTCCAGCTTGTCCAGGTCGAAGGCGTGCATCGGCTGGCCCAGCTCCAGCATCACGTACTGGGTGACGTCGACCAGCAGGCTGATCGGACGCACGCCGGAACGGCGCAGGCGCTCGGCCATCCACACCGGCGTCGCGGCTGCCGGGTCGACGCCCTCGATCACGCGGCCAACGAAGCGCGGCACGCGCTCGCCGGCTTCCAGCGCGACCTCGACGGTCGCATCGGTCGCGGCCGGCACCGGCGCGTTGTCCATCGGCGCCACCTCGCTGCCCAGCGCGGCGGCTACGTCGTAGGCAATGCCGCGCACGCTGAAGCAGTCGGCGCGGTTGGGGGTCAGCTTGATCTCGATGCTGGCGTCCGGCAGGCCCAGGTACCCGGCCAGCGGCTGGCCGACCGGCGCATCGGCCGGCAGTTCCAGCAGGCCGGAGGCATCGCTGTCCAGGCCCAGCTCCTTCGCCGAGCAGAGCATGCCGAACGACTCCACGCCGCGCAGCTTCGCGGCCCTGATCGACATGCCGCCGACGTTGGAACCGACCGTCGCCAGCGGCGCGGCCAGGCCGACGCGCGCGTTGGGCGCGCCGCACACGATCTGCAGCGGCTCGCCGTTGCCGATGTCGACCTTGCACACCTGCAGGCGGTCGGCCTCCGGGTGGCGGACGGCTTCCACGATGCGGCCGACCACCACGCCGGCCAGGCCATCGCCCAGGGCGGTGACTTCCTCGACTTCCAGGCCGATGGCCGTCAGCGTGGCCGCGAGCCCGTCGCGGTTGGCCAGGGTCGACACGTGGCTGCGCAGCCAGTTCTCGGAAAATTTCATTGGGAGCCGTGATTCGGGATTCGGGATTCGGGATTCGGGATTCGGGATTCGTCTTGCGCATCGATGCCGGGTCTGGGGTCCGGGCCGGGAACGAATCCCCAATCCCGAATCCCCAATCCCCGCCCTCAGGCAAACTGCCTGAGGAACCGCACATCGTTCTCGAAGAAGGCGCGCAGGTCGTTGACGCCGTAGCGCAGCATCGCGAAGCGCTCCACGCCCAGGCCGAAGGCGAAGCCGGTGTAGCGCTCCGGATCGATGCCGCAGTTGCGCAGCACGTTCGGGTGGACCATGCCGCAACCCAGGACCTCCAGCCAGCGCACGCTGCCGTCCGGCTGCTGCCAGGCGATGTCGACCTCGGCGCCCGGCTCCACGAACGGGAAGTAGCTGGGGCGGAAGCGCATCTGGAAGTCGCGCTCGAAGAACGCGCGCACGAACTCGGAGAGCGTGCCCTTGAGGTCGGCGAAGGTCGAGGTCTCGTCGACCAGCAGGCCCTCGACCTGGTGGAACATCGGCGAATGGGTCTGGTCGGAGTCCGAACGGTAGACCTTGCCGGCGGCGATCATGCGCAGCGGCGGCCGGTGGTCGCCCATGTAGCGCACCTGCACGCCCGAGGTGTGGGTGCGCAGCAGGCGGCCGTCGCCGAAGTAGAAGGTGTCGTGCATGGCGCGCGCCGGATGGTGCGGCGGGAAGTTCAGCGCCTCGAAGTTGTGCCAGTCGTCCTCGATCTCCGGGCCATCGGCCAGCTCGTAGCCGAGGTTGCCGAAGATGCTGGCGATCCGCTCCAGGGTGCGCGAGATCGGGTGGATCCCGCCGCGCTGGGCCAGGCGCCCCGGCAGGGTGACGTCCACCGCCTCGCCGGCCAGGCGCGCGTCGAGCACGGCCTCCTCCAGCAGCGCCTTGCGCGCGGCCAGCGCCGCCGACACCTCGTCGCGGGCGCGGTTGATCGCCTCGCCGGCGGCCTTGCGCTGTTCCGGCGCCAGCGCGCCGAGCTGCTTGAGCTGGGAGGTGATGCTGCCCTGCTTGCCCAGCAGGCCCACGCGCAATGCCTCGACCGCCTCGGGAGTCTGTGCCGCGGCGATGTCGGCCAGCGCGCGCGCCGACAGGGTTTGGATATCGCTCATGGGAAACGGTCCCTCGGAAAACAAAATGGGGAAGGACTTGCGCCCTTCCCCATGCATGCATGCGGTGGTCCGCGCCAGGTCCGCGAGGACCCGGCGTGACTCGCAACTTATGCCGCCAGAGCGCTCTTGGCCTTCTCTGCCAGCGCGGTAAAGCCGGCGGCATCGTGCACGGCGATATCAGCCAGCACCTTGCGGTCCAGGGTGATACCGGCCTTCAGCAGGCCGTTGATGAAGCGGCTGTAGCTGATGCCGTTGGCGCGGGCAGCCGCGTTGATGCGGGTGATCCACAGCGAACGGAAGTTGCGCTTCTTCTGCTTGCGGCCGATGTAGGCGTACTGGCCCGCCTTGATGACCGCCTGCTTGGCGACGCGATAGACCTTGCGGCGGGCGTTGTAATAGCCCTTCGCCTGGTCGAGGATCTTCTTGTGACGGCGGCGCGCCTGAACGCCACGCTTGACTCGTGCCATTTCCTAATTCCTCAGAGATACGGGAGCATGCGGTCCAGACGGCCTGCGTCCTCGGCACGGACGTGGTTCGTCTGCCGGAGGTTGCGCTTCCGCTTGGTCGCTTTCTTGGTGAGGATGTGGCTACGGTTGGCGTGGCCAGCCTTGTACTTGCCGGAGGCGGTCTTGCGGAAACGCTTGGCCGCCGCCCGGTTGGTCTTGATCTTGGGCATTGCGAATGTCCTTGATGGGAACTGTCACTGATACGGGCGGTGGGTTACCCCACGCTTTCCATCCATGCCCATACCGGTCTATAAGCCGCTGATCCCCAAGGGGAAACACGGCGGGTCCTGATGCTGTTGCCAGCCCTCCGGCGAACCGGAGCCGCGCATTATGCGCCGCCCGGCTTTCCTTTGCAAATCAGCGGGGTTACATCCCAGCGGGTGGCCGCGCGCGGGGAACCACCCCGCCGACGGGCGCCCGCCCTGGCGGACGCCGGATGCGACGAAGGGCGCCGCGGGGGCGCCCTTCGCCTGGGACCGCGACCTTGCGGCCGGCCCCTCGCCACCCTGGGGCGGCTTACTTCTTCTTCGGCGCGATCATCATGACCATCTGCCGGCCTTCAAGGCGCGGGCGCGATTCGATCACGATGTCCTCGCCGAGGTCACCCTCGATCCGGGCGGCCATCTGCCGGCCCAGCTCCTGGTGGCTCATCTCGCGGCCACGGAAGCGGATGTTCACCTTGACCTTGTCGCCTTCCTCCAGGAAGCGGCGCATGTTGCGCAGCTTGATCTGGTAGTCGCCCTCGTCGGTCACCGGGCGGAACTTCACTTCCTTGATCTCGACCTGGCGGGACTTCTTCTTGGCCTCGTTGGCCTTCTTCTGCATTTCGAACTTGAACTTGCCGAAGTCCATGACCTTGCAGACCGGCGGATCCGCGTTCGGCTGGATCTCGACCAGGTCAAGGCCTTCCTCTTCGGCAAGGCGCAGGGCCTCGTCGCGCGACAGGACGCCGATCATCTCGCCATCGGATCCGATCACGCGCACGCGCGGGACTCGGATCTCCTGGTTCTTCCGGTTTTGTTTCTCGGGGGTGCTGATATTCCAGTCTCCGGGGGTTGTCTGGGCCGTGGCGGCAGGGGCCGCCACGGGTTGTCTGTTTTACGCCGACTGCTGCGAACGCAAGGTATCGGCGAAGTCGGACACCGACATTGTGCCCAAATCTTCGCCGGAACGCGTACGCACCGCCACCGCGCCATTCTCCTTCTCGCGGTCTCCGACCACCAGCAGGTATGGCACGCGCTGCAGCGTGTGCTCGCGGATCTTAAAGCCGATCTTCTCGTTCCGCAAATCGGCCTCGACGCGGAAGCCTTGATTTGCAAGGACTTTCCGGACTTCGTTCACGTATTCAGCCTGGACGTCGGTGATGTTCATCACCACGGCCTGGACCGGGGCCAGCCAGGCCGGGAACTGGCCGGCGTGGTGCTCGATCAGGATGCCGATGAAGCGCTCCATGGAGCCGACGATCGCGCGGTGCAGCATGACCGGGTGCCTGCGCTGGCTGTTCTCGTCCACGTACTCGGCGCCGAGGCGGCCGGGCATCATGAAGTCCACCTGCATGGTGCCCAGCTGCCAGGTGCGGCCGATGGCGTCCTTGAGGTGGTATTCGATCTTCGGGCCGTAGAACGCGCCCTCGCCCGGCAGCTCCTGCCACTCCACGCCGGAGGCGCGCAGGGCCGAACGCAGCGCGTCCTCGGCCTTGTCCCAGGTGGCGTCGTCGCCGAGGCGGTTGTCCGGGCGCAGCGCGATCTTGATCTGGATGTCCTCGAAGCCGAAGTCGGTATAGACCTTCAGCGCCTGGGCGTGGAACGCGCGCACCTCGGACTCGATCTGCTGCTCGGTGCAGAACACGTGGCCGTCGTCCTGGGTGAAGCCGCGCACGCGCAGGATGCCGTGCAGCGCGCCGGAGGGCTCGTTGCGGTGGCAGGAGCCGAACTCGCCGTAGCGGATCGGCAGGTCGCGGTAGCTGTGCAGGCCCTGGTTGAAGATCTGCACGTGGCCCGGGCAGTTCATCGGCTTCACCGCGTACGTCCGCTTCTCGGACTCGGTGAAGAACATGTTGTCCTGGTAGTTGTCCCAGTGGCCGGACTTCTTCCACAGGCTCACGTCCAGGATCTGCGGGCAGCGCACCTCGCCGTAGCCGGTCTCGCGGTAGACGCGGCGCATGTACTGCTCCACCACCTGCCACACGCTCCAGCCCTTGGGGTGCCAGAACACCAGGCCCGGGGCCTCTTCCTGCAGGTGGAACAGGTCCTGCTGCTTGCCGATGCGGCGGTGGTCGCGCTTCTCGGCTTCCTCGATGCGCTGGATGTAGGCCTTGAGCTGCTTCTCGTCGGCCCAGGCGGTGCCGTAGATACGCTGCAGCTGCTCGTTCTTCGCGTCGCCGCGCCAGTAGGCGCCGGAGATGCGGGTCAGCTTGAAGGCCTTCAGGAAGCGGGTGTTGGGCACGTGCGGGCCACGGCACATGTCCACGTATTCCTGGTGGTAGTACAGGCCCATCGCGGTCACTTCCGGGCCCATGTCCTCGATCAGGCGCAGCTTGTAGTCCTCGCCGCGCGCCTTGAAGACATTGATGACCTCCTCGCGCGGGGTCATCTTCTTGACGACGTCGTAGTCCTGGGCGATCAGCTCGCGCATGCGCTGCTCGATCGCGGCCATGTCATCGGGGGTGAAGGGGCGCTCGGAATAGATGTCGTAGTAGAAGCCCTCCGCGATCACCGGGCCGATGACCATCTTCACTTCCGGGTACAGCTGCTTGACCGCGTGGCCGACCAGGTGGGCGCAGGAGTGGCGGATGATCTCCACGCCCTCCTCGTCCTTGGGAGTGATGATGCGCAGGGTGGCGTCGTGGTCGATGACGTCGCAGGCATCGACCAGCCTGCCGTCGACCTGGCCGGCAACGGTGGCCTTGGCCAGGCCGGCGCCGATGGACTGGGCGACCTGGAGCACGGTGACGGGACCTTCGAACTGTCGCTGGCTGCCGTCGGGAAGCGTGATGGTGATCATTTGGGGGCCGGGATTCGGGATTGGGGATTCGGGATTCGAGTGCGGGATCGGGTCGAGTGGGACGGCGCGGCAATCCCCAATCTCGAATCCCGAATCCCGTTGGCCGCATCGCGGCCAACAAAAAAGCGCCACCAGGCGCCTGCGGGTTGGCAGCCTGGGCGGGCGTCAGCGGTGGGCGGTGGTAGTGCTCATGTCGCACGCTCGGCCGGCGCCTTGCGCGGGCCACCTTGCTCCTGGGCTCGCCGGCACCGTGCCGGCGGCGAGGCCCCGATTCTATCGCAGCCGGGCCGGCGGACGCAGTACGGGGGGCCATGGCATCATGGCGGCTCGCTGTATTGCAGTCCCTGGCTCGGAGGAGCCGGCAGCATGACCATCCGGGGAAAGGCCACTTCGCTCGACATCGCCCACCTGGCCGGGGTTTCCCAGCCCACGGTCTCCCGTGCCCTGCGCGGCAGCCCGTCGGTCAGCCCGGAGACCCGGCGCCGGATCCTCGCCATCGCCCGCGAGCTCAACTACAAGGTCGACAAGAACGCGTCCAACCTGCGCGCCCAGCAGTCCGGCACCCTGGCCCTGCTGTTCTTCGAGGATCCGACCCCGGACGACTCGCTGATCAACCCCTTCTTCCACTCCATGCTCGGCTCGATCACCCGGGCCTGCGCGCGGCGTGGCTACGACCTGCTGGTCTCCTTCCAGCAGCTGTCGACCAACTGGCACGCGGACTTCGCCGACAGCCACAAGGCCGACGGCATCATCCTGCTGGGCTACGGCGACTACCTGGAGTCGGAGTCGCGGATGCAGCAGCTGGTCGAACAGGGCACCCACTTCGTGCGCTGGGGCGCCGCCCTGCCGGGCGAGCCGGGGATCTCGATCGGCTGCGACAACTTCCAGGGCGGGCACGACATCACCGCCCACCTGCTGGAGCGCGGCTGCCGCCGGATCGCCTTCCTCGGCAACGCCTCCGAGCATTACCCGGAGTTCCGCGAGCGCTGGCGCGGTTACCAGGCCGCGCTGCAGGAAGCCGGGCTCGAGCCCCTGCCCGAACTGCAGGCCGACGCCATCACCACCGAGCAGTCCGGCTACGAGGCCGCCCGCGCCCTGCTGGACGCCGGCCAGGTCTTCGACGCAGTGTTCGGCGCCAGCGACCTGATCGCCCTCGGCGCGATGAAGGCCCTGCGCGAGCACGGCCTGGCCGTGCCGGCGGACGTGGCCGTGGCCGGTTTCGACGACATCGCCATGGCCAGCTTCGCCCAGCCGCCACTGTCGACCGTGCAGCAGGACACCAAGCAGGCCGGCGAGGTGCTGGTCGACAGCCTGATCCGCCTGGTCCAGCGCGAGCCGGTGGAAAGCCAGCGCCTGCCGGTGCGGCTGGTGCTCCGCGAATCCAGCCAGCGGCCGGGCTGAGCCGGCGTCGCGGGCCGCCGGCCGGCACGCCCGCCCTTGCCAGGCTGCTTACTGCGCCGGGGTTGCGCGCAGCGCGGCCGCGCGCAGGTCGGTGCGGGTCACCGGACCGTCGAACAGGAACACGCGCACGCCGTGCGCCGGCACCTCGACCTTGAGTTTGCCCCCGACCCTGACCGTCTCGCCGCTGAAGCCGTCGCGCCACTGCCCGCGCTGGAGCATGCGGCTGACCGTGGTGGTGCGCGCCCGGTCGCCCTTGTTGAGCAGGACCAGCGCGGTCTGCGCCTGGCCGGCATCCTCGTAGACGCGGTAGAACACCGCGCTGTCGCCCTCCATCTCCACGTTCAGCTGCACGCCGCGCTGCAGGGCCGGGGAGGCCTTGCGCAGGTTGGCGATGCGCCGCAGCTGCTGGTACACCGGATGCGCGGGCGCGGACTCGATCCGCTCGCTGCCGAAGTAGGCGCGGTTGCCGCCGTGCTCGCCCTGCCCGGCCATGAACGCGATCTCCGAGCCGTAGTAGACGACCGGGATGCCGCGCGCGGTGAACAGCCAGTTGTGCGCGTCGATGAAGCCCTCGTCGCTGGCATCCATGCGCGGCATGTCGTGGTTGTCGTAGAAGGTGGCCAGGTCGTACGGGTTGGCGTACGGGCCATCCTCCAGGTACAGCGCCTGCGCCAGCCGCTCGAAGCCGCCGATAGCCTGGCGCGAGAACACCTCGTCCATGGCCTTCTTCATCGGGAAGTCGAGCACGCTGACGCCGCCGTTCTCCGGTTTGGTGAATTCGGCGATGCCCGCCGCCTCGTAGTCGAACGACTCGCCGAACATGAACATGCCCGGGTACTCGGCGCGGATGCGGTCGGTGAAGGCCTTCCAGAACGGCAGCGGCTGGTGGCGGATGGTATCGATGCGCAGCGCGTCCACCCCCTGCCCGATCCACTTCAGGTAGGCGCCGACCAGGTAGTCCATGACCGCCGGGTTGTCGGCGGCCAGGTCGGACAGCTGGGCCAGGTCGCGCCTGGCGTTGTAGAACGCGTGCAGCGGGTTGCCGGCCGGATCGAGCTGCTCCGGCTCCAGGTTCTGGTGGTCGGCCACCAGGCGGCCTTCCGCATCGAAGATCTGGCCGAACTGCGGCTGCGCCACCGGCATGGTCCAGGCCGGCGAGCCGTGGTTGGCGACGATGTCCAGCACGGTCTTCAGGCCATGGCCGCGCAGGCCGGCGGTCAGGCCGGCGAAGTCCAGGTCGGCGCTGGGCAGGTGCTCGTCCAGGCGGTAGAAGTTCACGCCCCAGTAGCCGTGGAAGCCGGTCTTGCCCTGGTCGGTCAGGAAGCCGTCGCAGGTGATCGGGTCGCCGCCGGTGAAGGCCTGGTCCGGGTTGTCCACGATCGGCGTGATCCACACCGCGGTGAAACCCATGTCGGCGATGTAGCCGGCGTTGTCGAGCAGGCCGCGGAAGTCGCCGCCGAGGTAGCCGACATTGCCGACCACGCCGTCGCAGGGCTCCAGCGGGCGGTCGAAGGTGTGGTGTTCGCCACCCTGGTCGCGGTGGTCGTTGGCCGGGTCGCCGTTGACGAAGCGGTCGGTCAGGACGAAGTACACCGCCTCGCTGGCGAACGGCTCGCGGGTGCCATAGATGGACTGGGCGAAGGCCGGCGCGGCGGCCAGCGCCAGAGCGGCACCGAGCAGGGACTTGCGCAGCACGCGGCTCATGCGCGGGCCTCCGCCGGACGCGGCACGGCGAACACGCAGGCCGCCGCCACCAGCAGGCTGGCGCCGCCCAGGGCCAGGGCCCACAGCGGCTGGCCACCGAACAGCGCGCGCAGCAGGAAACCGAGCAGGCTGGCCGCGACCAGCTGCGGGATCACGATGAAGAAATTGAAGATGCCCATGTACACACCCATCTTGGCCGCCGGCAGCGAGTCCGACAGCATTGCGTAGGGAAGCGAGAGGATCGAGGCCCAGGCGAAGCCCACGCCGACCATCGACAGCAGCAGCCACTGCGGATCGCGCACCCACAGGAAGGACAGCAGGCCCAGCGCGCCCAGGCACAGGTTGAATACGTGGGTGCCGCGCAGGCCGAGGCGCCCGGCCAGCCACGGGATCACCACCGCCGCCAGCGCGGCGAAGCCGTTGTAGGCGGCAAACAGCACGCCCACCCAGTTGGCGCCGTCGTTGTAGGCGGCGGAGGTCGGATCGTTGCTGCCGTAGTGGGTACCAGCCACCGCCGCGGTGGTGTAGATCCACATCGCGAACAGGGCGAACCAGGAGAAGAACTGGACCACGGCCAGGCGGCGCATGGTGCGCGGCATCGCGCGCAGGTCGCCGGCGATGGACGGCAGCATGCCGCCGGGAGGCAGCACCCGCGCCAGCAGCAGGAGCAGGCCGTAGGCGGCGAGCATGCCGGCCAGCACGTAGAGCATGCGGTCCCAGCCGCTGGCGGCGATCAGCGCGGCCAGGGCCAGGCCGGCCACCAGCCAGGCCAGCGCCGGCAGCGGACCGGCCGCCGGCACCGCGATGGCGGCCTGCTCCACCGGCGGCTCAGCCTGCTCGAAGCGGGCCAGCTCGGCCGGGGCGTATTCGCGGGTGCGCAGCACGGTCCAGCCGATCGCGCCCAGCAGCACCACGCCGCCGACGTAGAAGGCGTAGCGCACGGTATCGGGCACTTCGCCCGGGCCGGCGGTATTGGCCACGCCGGCCTTGGCCAGCAGCCACGGCAGCAGGCTGGCGATGATCGCGCCGGCGCCGATGAAGAAGCTCTGCATCGCGTAGCCGCTGGCGCGCTGCTCCTGCGGCAGCTGGTCGCCGACGAAGGCGCGGAACGGCTCCATCGAGATGTTGATCGACGCGTCCAGGATCCACAGCATGCCGGCCGCGATCCACAGCGTCGGCGAGTGCGGCATGAAGAACAGGGCGATCGTCGCCAGCACCGCGCCGGCGAGGAAGTACGGGCGACGGCGGCCCAGCGGGGACCAGGTGCGGTCGGACAGGTAGCCCACCACCGGCTGCACCAGCAGGCCGGTCAGCGGCGCGGCGATCCACAGCCCGGGCACCTGTTCCATGTCCGCGCCAAGGGTCTGGAAGATGCGGCTGACGTTGGCGTTCTGCAGGGCGAATCCGAACTGGATGCCCAGGAAGCCGAAGCACATGTTCCAGATCTGCCAGAACGACAGGCGTGGTTTGCGATCCATCAAGCGTTCCCCCCTCCGGGAATCGTCATGTCTCGAGCCGCCGGCCGGCGGTGCTGCCGGCATGGTAGGCGGCGCCAGCGCGCGACGCACAGCACATGCATACGTATTCATCGGCATGCCCGCCCATGCTGCAGTGCACCCGTGGAATAGTTCGGCCCCTCGCGTCGCGGCCCGCTGCCGCAGCCGCGGAGCGTTCTGGGAGGGACGATGCGACATAGCCTGCAACGGCGCACCATGCGCGCCATGTTCCATGTGTTTGGCGCGGCCGGCGGCTGCGTCCTGCTGCTTGCCGCCCTGCCGTCGCAGGCGGCCGTGCCGTCGACCGCCGCATGCGATGGGGGCGATGCCGTGGTCCTGGCCGCCGATGCCGGCACCCACCCCGAAGCGCGCGCGATCTGGCTGGACCGCCATACCCTGCGCTGGCCCGGGGCACCGGTCGATGGCCGTTACCGCCTCTACGCCGGTGACACCCTGCCCGTGGCGAAGCCCGGCCAGCGCATACGCGGCGCTGCGCGGGCGATCGGGCTGACCCCTTCAGCGCAACCGGCCGACGAGGTCATGCAGCGCTTCCGCCATGTCACGGCCGGCGCCACCCTCGCCACCGGCCTGGACGACGCCGGCCTGCGTGCCCTGCACCGCCAGGCCCTGCTGCTGGTGCGCGAGGATGCGAGCGGCCGCGTGCTGGAGGCGACCAGGACCCAGCTGCCTGGCGCACTCGATGACCTGTATGCCTCCGCGGTCGATGCGCCGATGCCCGGCGCGCAGCCCTCGCCGGATGGCACCCGCTTCTCCGTATGGGCGCCGACCGCACGCGAGGCATCGCTGTGCCTGCATGCCGACGACCAGGGCGCGGCGATCCGCCGCGTGCCGGCCGAGCGCGATGCCGACACCGGCATATGGACCGCGCACCTGCCGGAAGACCTGCGCGGCAGCTATTACACTTGGCTGGTGGACGTGCACGTGCCGGGCACCGGCCTGGTGCGCAACCGGGTCACCGATCCCTATTCGGTCAGCCTGGGCACCGACTCCCGCCGCAGCTACGTCGCCGACCTGGACGATGCGGCCCTCAAGCCGGATGGCTGGGACCAGGCGCCGCGCCCGCCGGCGCTGGAGGCGCAGGTGGACATGGCGGTGTACGAGCTGCACGTGCGCGACTTCTCCATCGGCGACGCCACCGTTCCCGAACCACTGCGCGGCCGCTACCTGGCATTCACCGCCGGCGATAGCGACGGCATCGCCCACCTGCGGGGCCTCGCGCGTGCCGGCCTGAGCGACGTCCACCTGCTGCCGGTGTACGACTTCGCCTCCGTGCCCGAAGCCGGGTGCACCACGCCGCAGGTGCCGGATGCGCCGGCCGCCAGCCCGCTGCAGCAGGCCGCGGTGATGGCCGTGGCCACACGCGACTGCTTCAACTGGGGCTACGACCCGTTCCACTTCAACGCGCCGGAAGGCAGCTACGCCACCGATCCGTCCGATGGCGCCGCACGCATCCGCGAGTTCCGGGCCATGGTCATGGCCCTGCACGGCCTGGGCCTGCGCGTGGGCATGGACGTGGTCTACAACCACACCTTCGCCGCCGGCCAGGACCGCGGCTCGGTGCTGGACCGCATCGTCCCCGGCTATTACCACCGGCTCGACGCGGCCGGCACGGTCGAGACCAGCACCTGCTGCAGCAACACCGCCACCGAGCACGCGATGATGGCGCGGCTGATGATCGATTCGGCCGAGCTGTGGGTGCGGCATTACCGCATCGACTCGTTCCGCTTCGACCTGATGGGCCACCAGCCGCGCGCGGCGATGGAAGCCCTGCAGCAGCGGGTCGACGCCGCCGCCGGTCGCCACGTGCCGCTGATCGGCGAAGGCTGGAACTTCGGCGAGGTGGCCGACGGCGCCCGCTTCGTCCAGGCCTCGCAGCTGTCGCTGGGCGGCAGCGGCATCGGCACCTTCAGCGACCGTGGGCGCGATGCGCTGCGCGGCGGTGGCCCCGGCGACAGCGGCCGCGACAAGGTCGCCCGCCAGGGCTGGCTCAACGGCCTGGGCTATGCGCCCAACGAACTGACCGCGGGTGACGACCCGGCCGAGGCCCGCGCCGCCCTGCTGCGCGCGGCCGACCTGGTCCGCGCCGGCCTGGCCGGGACCCTGCGCGACTACGTGCTGGACACGGTCGATGGTGCGCGTCCGCTGCACGCCGTGGACTACAACGGCCAGCCGGCCGGCTACGCCCATGCGCCGGGCGAAGTCGTCAACTACGTCGAGAACCACGACAACGAGACCCTGTACGACCTCAACGCCTACCGCCTGCCCGCCGGTACGTCGGCCCACGACCGCGCGCGGGTGCAGGTGCTGGGCATGGCTACTACCGCGCTGAGCCAGGGCGTGGCCTATTACCACGCCGGCATCGACCTGCTGCGCTCCAAGTCCATGGACCGCAACAGCTACGACTCCGGCGACTGGTTCAACCGGCTGGACTGGACCTGCCAGGACAACTTCTTCGGCACCGGCCTGCCACCTGCCAGCGGCAACGAGGGCGACTGGCCCTGGATCGCGCCGCGGCTGGCCGATCCGGCGCTGCGCCCGGCGCCGGAAGACATCGCCTTCGCCCGCGACGCCATGCGCGAGCTGCTCGCGATCCGCGCCAGTTCCAGCCTGTTCCGCCTGCGCACCACGGAAGAGGTCTCGCGCCGGCTCAGCTTCCCCAACAGCGGCCCCGGCCAGAACCCGCTGGTGATCGCCGGCCTGCTCGACGGCCGCGGCCATCCGGGTGCCGGCTTCGACGGGATCCTCTACCTGCTCAACGCCTCGCCGCAGGCACAGCAGCTGGAACTGCCGCAGCTGCGCGGCCAGCGCTGGCGCCTGCATCCGCTGCAGCGCGGCCCGCACGCCGCCGATCCACGCGTGCGCGAAGCACGCCATGAACCCGCCCGCGGCCGCTTCACCGTGCCGCCGCGCACCGTCCTCGTCTACGTCCTGGAGTAATCCCCATGTCCGCACGACGCCCCCCACGCCGCACCGGCACCCTGCTCGCCCTGCTGCTCCTTGCCGCCGCCGCCCTGCCCGCGCAGGCACGCGACCTGGCCCGGATCGAATCCCCCGGCCAGGTGCTGGCGGTGACCATCGAGGCCCAGCACGAGGACCGCCTCGCCTACCGGGTCGAGCGCAACGGCCAGCCGGTGATCGCCTCCTCGCGCCTGGGCTTCCTGCTCGGCGACGGCCGCCTCGAGCGCAACCTGGAGCTGGTCGACCATTCCAGCAGCAGCTTCGACGAGACCTGGGAACAGCCCTGGGGCGAGCGCCGGCTGACCCGCAACCACTACAACGAGCTGCGCGCGCGCTTCGCCGAGCGCCCGGCCACCCCGGGCGAGGCCCCGCGCCGGATCGACGTGGTGTTCCGCGTCTACGACGACGGCGTCGGCTTCCGCTACGAGTTCCCGGCCGAGCCGGCCCCGCGCCAGGTGCGCATCCGCCAGGAGCTGACCGAGTTCGCCCTGGCCGATGCGGACGACACCACCGCCTGGTGGATCCCGGCGTTCGAGTGGAACCGCGAGGAATACCTGTATTCGCGCACCCCGCTGCGCGAGATCGGCACCGCGCAGACGCCGCTGACCCTGCGCACCGGCAACGGCCTGCATGTCTCCATCCACGAGGCGGCGCTGGTCGACTACGCCGGCATGAACCTGGCCCGCGGCGACGCCAACGTGCTGCGCGCGGCGCTGACCCCGTCCAGCGAGGGCGGCGCGGTGAACCGCACCACCCCGTTCGCCACCCCGTGGCGCACGATCCAGATCGGCGAGCGCGCCGGCGACCTGGTCGAATCGAGCCTGATCCTCAACCTCAACGAGCCCAACGCCATCGGCGACGTCAGCTGGTTCAAACCGGCCAAGTACGTGGGCGTGTGGTGGTCGCTGCACCTGGAGACCGAGACCTGGGGCACCGGGCCGAAGCACGGCGCGACCACCGCCAATACCCGCCGCTACATCGACTTCGCCGCGAAGAACGGCTTCCGTGGCGTGCTGGTGGAGGGCTGGAACCCCGGCTGGGACGGCAACTGGTTCGCCAACGGCTGGGGCTTCGACTTCACCCGCTCCACCCCGGACTTCGACCTGCCGAAGCTGGCGAAGTACGCCGCCGGCAAGGGCGTGCACCTGATCGGCCACCACGAGACCGCCTGCGCGGTCAGCCATTACGAGCGGCAGCTGGAGGCGGCCTTCGACCTGTACGCGCGCAACGGCGTGGACGTGGTCAAGACCGGCTACGTCTGCGACGCCGGCGACATCCAGCGCCAGGACCAGGCCGGTGGCCCGGTGGTGCGCGAGTGGCACGAGAGCCAGTGGATGAGCAACCACCACCTGCGCGTGGTCCAGGCCGCGGCGGAGAGGAAGATCGCGGTCAATGCGCACGAGCCGGTCAAGGACACCGGCCTGCGCCGCACGTACCCGAACTGGGTCTCGCGCGAGGGCGCGCGTGGCATGGAGTTCGCCGCATGGGCCGATCCGCCGAACCCGCCGGAGCACGAGGCCACCCTGGTGTTCACCCGCATGCTCGCCGGGCCGATGGACTTCACCCCCGGCATCGTCAGCCTGGTCGGCCGCAACGGCCAGAAGCTGCGCAGCACCCTGGCCAAGCAGCTGGCGCTGTACGTGGTCCTGTACAGCCCGGTGCAGATGGTCGCCGACCTGCCCGAGCATTACGCGAAGCAGCCGCAGGCGCTGAAGTTCATCCGCGACGTGGCGGTGGACTGGGAGGAAAGCCGCATGGTCGACGGTTCGGTCGGCGAGTACGCGGTGCTGGCGCGCAAGGCGCGCGGCGGCGAGGAGTGGTTCCTCGGCGCGGTCGGCGACGACACCCCGCGCGTGCTGCAGGCGCCACTGTCCTTCCTCGATGCCGGCCGCCGCTACCGCGCGGAGATCTACCGCGACGGCGATGGCGCCGACTGGGAGCGCAATGCGGCGGCGTTCGTGCACGAGACCCGCGAGGTCGGTGCCGGCGACGTGCTCGAGCTGCGCCTCGGCCGCGGCGGCGGCCAGGCCGTGCGTTTCGTGCCGCTCTGAAGGCGTTCGTGGTGAATACGTATGCGCCCCGGCTCGGGCGCGAAGGGCCGCCACTACCATAGCGGCGGCCGATGAAAGCGGCGCGGCGGGCAGGTGCCTGCCGCGGCCGGTTCGACGGCGGCGCGTGCGAGGGGTTGCACGGCCGCCGGTCCTCCACCCGGCCGCGCAATCCAGCGCGGCATCCCAACCGTAATGGTTCCCGTATGTCCGACAACCAGTGGTGGCGCGGCGCCGTCATCTACCAGATCTACCCCCGCAGCTTCCTCGACACCAACGGCGACGGCGTGGGCGACCTTCCGGGCATCACCGACCGGCTGGACTACGTGGCCTCGCTGGGCGTGGACGCGATCTGGATCTCGCCCTTCTTCAAGTCGCCGATGGCCGACTACGGCTATGACATCGCCGATCCGCGCGACGTCGATCCGCTGTTCGGCAACCTCGCCGACTTCGACCGCCTGCTCGAGAAGGCCCACGGCCTGGGCATCAAGGTGATGATCGACCAGGTGCTCAGCCACACCTCGACCCAGCACGACTGGTTCCAGGAGAGCCGCCAGGACCGCACCAACCCCAAGGCCGACTGGTACGTGTGGGCCGATGCGAAGGACGACGGCAGCCCGCCCAACAACTGGATGTCGATCTTCGGCGGCGTGGCCTGGCGCTGGGAGCCGCGCCGCTGCCAGTACTACCTGCACAACTTCCTGGTCGACCAGCCGGACCTGAACTTCCACAATCCGGAAGTGCAGAAGGCCACCCTGGACAACGTGAAGTTCTGGCTGGACCGCGGCGTCGACGGCTTCCGCCTGGACGCGATCAACTTCTGCTTCCACGACGCGCAGCTGCGCGACAACCCGCCCAAGCCGGCGGACAAGCGCGTGGGCCGCGGCTTCAGCCCGGACAACCCCTACGCGTTCCAGTACCACTACTACAACAACACCAGGCCCGAGAACATCGCCTTCCTCGAGGACCTGCGCAGGCTGATGGACCAGTACCCCGGCGCGGTGACCCTGGGCGAGATCTCCTCGGAGGATTCGCTGGCCACCACCGCCGAGTACACCTCCGGCAAGCGCCTGAACATGGGCTACAGCTTCGAGCTGCTGGTGGACGACTTCAGCGCCGGCTACATCCGCGGCACGGTGGAGCGCCTGGAAGCGGCGATGACCGAGGGCTGGCCGTGCTGGGCGGTGTCCAACCACGACGTGCGCCGCGCCGTCACCCGCTGGGGCGGCGACGAGGCGCCGCCGGCCCTGGCCCGCATGCTGGCGGCGATGGTCTGCTCGCTGCGCGGCTCGGTCTGCATCTACCAGGGCGAGGAGCTGGGCCTGCCCGAGGCCGACGTTCCGTTCGAGGCGCTGCGCGACCCCTACGGCATCACCTTCTGGCCGACCTTCAAGGGCCGCGACGGATGCCGCACGCCGATGCCGTGGAAGGACGCCGCCGACGCCGGCTTCAGCCCGGCGCAGCCGTGGCTGCCGGTCCCGGACCAGCACCGCGCCCGCGCCGTCGAGCGCCAGGAGGCCGATCCGGATTCGGTGCTGCACGCTTTCCGTGCGTTCATGCGCTGGCGCAAGCAGCATCCGGCCCTGGTGCGCGGCTCGATCCGTTTCCTCGACACCGCCGAGCCGGTGCTGGCGTTCGTGCGCGAGCACGAGGGCCAGCGCGTGCTCGCCGCGTTCAACCTCTCCGCCAACCCCGCCCGCCTGTCCCTGCCCGAGGGGCAGTGGCAGCCGCAGACGATCCCCGGCCATGCCGTGGCCGGCGTCGACGGCGGGGAAGCCACGCTGCCTTCCTGGGGCGTGTTCTTCGCACTTGCCGGCTGATCCCTCCCTCAGCCCGCAGTCCGGCCGGGGCATCGCGAGATGCCCCGGCTTTTTTATGCGCGTCGCCCCCCGGCGCCGTGAGGCGGGGTGCCTGCGCGCCACCGCCCCAAGCAAGGCTGGATGCCACGCGCCGGCGCGGGCGTGGAACGTGATCCACACACCTCCGCAAACGCATCTGCTGGCCGCCAGCGCGACGCCGATCCTTCGCACCCGTTTCACCGCGCAGCCCGCAGCGTTGTCCCGTCCCTTCCGCGGAGCGGCCGGCATGACCTCCCCCGACAACCGCTCCAGGCGCTCGGTGGTCACCGTATGCGCGAGCGGGCACCCACGCAGCGGGCATGAGCAGGCATCGCAGGCCTGGGTCGCGCGCCGCCTGGCCGAACTGGCCGGCTGGGAGTACGCCGGCGCGTACGACCCGGCCAATCCGCCGCCACTGCGACCCTACTTCGTCCCCGACGACACCCTGACCGCGGCGCAGGCCGCACGCCTCGGCATCGTCGACGAGGACGACCTGTTTGGCGGCGTGGTGCCGCATGCCTTCGTCGCCAGCAAGGTGATCACCCACGCCCTGCCGCGCGAATGCGCATCCATCCCCGAAGGCTGGCGCTCGGAGCTGGGCGAGCGCCTGCGGCCGGTGGTGCTGGATGGATTCAGCGTGTTCTGTCCGCAGTCCGCCGGCCTCGCCGGACGCGAACTGCTGGCCCGCGGCGGCGCGATCCGGCTCAAGCCGGCGCAGGCGCGCGGTGGCAACGGCCAGCGCCGGGTGGACTGCCCCGGCACCCTGGACGAGGCGCTGGCGGCGCTCGACCGGCTGGAGCTGCAGGAGCACGGCATGGTCCTGGAGCAGGACCTGGTCGACGCCACCACCTGCAGCGTGGGCCAAGTGAGGATCGCAGGCATGGTGCTGTCCTACCTCGGCACCCAGCACCAGGCGCCGGACCGCGAGGGACTGGAGGTCTACACCGGCTCCCGCCTGCACGTGGTCGCCGGCGACTACGCCGCGCTGGAGCCGGTCGCCACCGACGCGATGCAGCGCCACGCCCTGGACTGCGCGCGCCGCTATGACGCCGCGGTGGAAGCGGTGCATCCCGGCTTCTTCGCCTCGCGCCGCAACTACGACGTCATCGCCGGGCACGACGCGCACGGCAACTGGCGCTGCGGCGTGCTGGAGCAGTCCTGGCGGCTGGGCGGCGCTTCCCCCGCCGAGATCGTCGCGCTGGATGCGCTGCTGTCCGGGCGCCTCGCGGGGGCGCGATCACCACTTCCTGCCACGAGAGCCACGATCCCGCGCACCAGCCCCCGCCGTCGGCGCAGGTGCACTTCCGCGATCCGCTCGCATCGCGTGGACCGGTGCTGAAGTACGCTGTGGCGCATGGAAATCCGCCTTGACCAGGTCGACATCAGGGTCGACGACGAGGTCGTCCGCGGCACCGTGCTCTCGCCGCCGCCGGCCCTGCCCGGGGTGCTGTTCGTGCACGGCTGGGGCGGCAGCCAGGACCACGACCTGGGCCGCGCCCGCCGCATCGCCGGCATCGGCTGCGTCTGCCTGACCTTCGACCTGCGCGGCCACGAGCAGACCGCCGCGCAGTGGGAAACGGTCAGCCGTCCGCAGAACCTGGCCGACCTGCTCGCCGCCTACGACTGGTTCGCCGCGCGCCCGGACGTGGATGCCTCGGCCATCGCCGTGGTGGGCATCAGTTACGGCGGTTACCTGGCCGCGTTGCTTTCCGAGCTGCGCCCGGTGCGCTGGCTGGCCCTGCGCTCCCCGGCGCTCTACAAGGACGAGGGCTGGGAGCTGCCCAAGCGCCAGCTGCATGCCGACCCGGACCTGCACGCATTCCGCCGCCGCCCGGTGTCCTGGGAACTCAACCGCGCCCTGCGTGCGAGCCATGGTTTCCCGGGCGACGTGCTGCTGGTGGAGGCCGAGCACGACCAGACCGTCCCGCACCAGGTCGGCGAGAACTACGCGGCCGCGTTCTCCAACGCGCGCTCCCTGACCAGGCGCCGGATCCAGGGCGCCGACCATGCGTTTTCCGGCAAGCCGGAGCAGCTGGCCTACACCGACCTGCTGGCCGGATGGCTGGGGGAAATGGTGCGCACCGCCCGCGAACACGAGGCCGCGCAGAAGGTCGCCGAACGCAAGCAGGCGCGCCGCTCCGGGGCCCGGAACGGCCCCTGACGCCCCCGCCGGTGCGACTTATGGCCTATTGGCCGGCTTTTTTGCCGTTTTGGCGCGAATTTCCTCTTGGCGGCGCTGCCTTCATCGCCTACATTCGCCGTGCCGATCCTCTCGGCCCACCATCCAATCGAACGGAACAGGAAATTTATGGCGAAGACCACCAAGAAGCCGGCCGCCAAGAAGGCCGCGACCAAAGCGGCGAAGACGACCGCAGTGAAGAAGGCTGCTGCGCCGAAGAAGGCTGCCGCTCCGAAGAAGGCCGCCCCGCTGAAGGAAGTCCTGGGCAAGTCCGCCCTGATCAAGCACCTGTCCGAAACCAGCGGCGTCGTCGCCAAGGACGTCAAGGCCGTCCTGGCTGCCGTCGAGGATGCGGTCTCCGGCGCGATCAGCAAGAAGGGCGCTGGCAGCTTCACCCTGCCGGGCCTGTTCAAGGTCACCTCGGTCAAGGTTCCGGCCAAGCCGAAGCGCAAGGGCATCAACCCGTTCACCAAGGAAGAGCAGTGGTTCGCCGCCAAGCCGGCCTCGGTCAAGGTCAAGGTGCGTCCGCTGAAGAAGCTCAAGGACGCTGCCGCCTGATCGGCGCGACTGGCTGAAGCTCTTCGACGGGGCGGCCGCAAGGCCGCCCCGTTTTCATTTGCGGCCTGTCCGCCCTGTTTGCGCGACGGGCACGCAGCACGCGCCATCCTGCAGTCCATGCCTGCCCATGGACGCCCCACCCTCGCCCGCCGCCTCGCCGGTTCCGCCTGGACCCTGCTGTGGCTGTGCGTGCTGGGCGCGTGCCTGCTCTGGGCATGGCAGCACCCGGCCACCCAGCGTGCGCGCTTCACCTGGGAACTGGCGCGCAGTCCGGCGCCGGAGACGCTGCCGGTACCGGTGCAAGGCGTCGAGGCAGGCCGCATCGCCGACACCTGGGGTGCGCCCCGCGACAGCGACCGCAGCCACGAGGGCCTGGACATCTTCGCGCCGCGCGGCACGCCGGTGACCAGCACCACCCGCGGCATCGTCACCGCCGTGCGCGACCGCGGCCTCGGCGGACGCCAGGTCTGGGTGCGTGGTCCGGGCAACGAATCGCACTACTACGCCCACCTCGACCACTGGGCGCCGGGGCTGGCCGCCGGCGACATGGTCGAGGCCGGCACCGTGCTGGGAACGGTCGGCAACACCGGCAACGCGCGCACCACGCCACCACACCTGCACTACGGCATCTACGGCCCCGGCGGCGCGTCCAATCCGCTGCCGCGCCTGCTTGCCACCGCGCCTCCACCATCGCCGCCCTGAGGGAGTGGAACGGTCCATCGTGGCCACGGGCCTCGTCCCTGCCGGCCGGCGGGCCTATCTTGGCCGCACACACCTGCAGGACCCTCGCCATGGCTTCGTCTCCCCACCGCTACCGCATCACCGTTACCCCGGTGGAGAACGGCGGACTGCCGTGCCAGGGACGCTGCTCGATCGAGTTCGAACAGCCCTGCGTCGATGACTGGATGCGCGTGGTCGAAAGCAACCAGCGCCTGCCCGGGCTCAGCGCCGACGAGCGCACCGCGCTGGTGATCGGCGCACGCCTGCTCGATGGCATCGCCCGCCGCCATCCCGCCCTCGCCGATGATCCGCTTGTCGGGCTGCGGGAGCCGCTGGCACAGCTGCTGGCCCGGCTCGAAGTCCGCCCAGGCGACTGATCCGCCCCGGTTCCGTAAGCTGCGCCGGCCGTTCCCGTCGTCGCCCCATGCGTAACCGCCTGATCCTCTCCATCGTCGTCCTGCTCGCCCTGGTCCTGGCCTGGCGCGCCTGCCGTCCGTTGCCAGCCACGCCGCTGGACATACCGCCGCCAGCCGACACCGGGGCGGAGCCGAAATCCCCGGAGGCAACCGACACCGCGGATGCCGCCCTGATTGACGATGGCGCCCGCAGCCTGGCGCTCGCAGGCGCCAGGTCGGCGGTGCATGCCTACCTGGCCGCACTGGCCGGCCCCGACCCGCAGCAGGCCGACCAGTGGTGGGCCAAGGGCCGTCCCGGACGCTCGCGCGGCGATGCCATCCTGCGCACGAAGGAGCCGTTCCGCTCCCTGCGGATCACCAGCGCGAGTGCGCGCCCGCTTGATGCCGATCCGGTGCCACGCGTGGTGGAAGTGCCGGTACGCCTGCGCCTGGCGCTGGCGGACGGCAGCACGCGCCTGGTCCAGGGCGACTATCGCCTGCGCGCACGCAAGGATGGCGAGGGCTGGGAAATCACCTCGGCGGCGCTCCAGGCTGAACTGCCCGGGCGCCACTAACGGCCGGTTCACCGGCCTTGGCCACGATGGAGCTCCCCTCTGCGAGGAGCCACCGATGCGCCTGACCCGGATTTTCCCCGCCCTCCTGGCCGCCCTGCTGGTGCCGACAGCCGCGCAGGCCGAGCCACGCGTCGAGGGCCGGCGGCTCAGCGTGGAGGCCGGCGATGCCCAGGCCTTCGTGCAGGAACGCTTCCCGCAAACCCACGACACCCTTGGCGGCCTGCTCCGGCTGACCGTCTCCAACCCCTCGCTGGAGCTGCCGCCGGGCACCCGCATGCAGCTTGCGCTGGACCTGGCCGCGGCGACCGCGGGAGCGGCGCCCTCCCCGGTCGGACGGGTGCGCCTGAGCAGCGCGTTGCGTTACGACCCGGCGGCCAGGGCGTTCTTCCTGGACCAGCCGGCGATCGAGGACTTCCGCCCGGCACGGGCCGGCCTGGAACTGGACGCCGGCACCCGCGGCCTGCTCAACACCTGGCTGGCCGACTACGCGCGCACCGAGCCGGTGTACCGGATCGAACCGCCGCTGGCGGCGATGCTGGGCGGCATCCAGGTCGAATCGGCCGGCGTCCAGGACGGCCGGCTGTACGTGCTGCTGGACCGCGACCCGGGGATCCCGGCCGCGGAGTGACCGCTTCGCTCAGCGCTTGGGCTGGAGCATGGTCCCGGTGCACCTGGGCGAGCCGCAGCGGCAGGCCCAGATCTTCTTCAGCCGCGGCGTGTGCCGCTCGGCCAGGGAGATGCCGTAGTTGTAGGTCAGCTCCTCGCCCGGACGGATGTCGCGGATCGCCTCGATGAAGATGCGGTCCTTGCTGCGGTCGTCGCCGTCGGCCTCGACCACCACCGCCTCGCAGTTGGGATCGCAGCTGTGGTTGATCCAGCGCGCGTCGTTGCCCTTGTAGTTGGCGTCGATGACGTAGTCGTCGTTGAGGGTGAACAGGAAGGTGTGCCCGCTCTCGACGTCGCCGCTGGAATCGGCGTCCACCTCGGCGTGGGTACGGCGCATGCCCTTGTACTCGATGACGCGCTCGCCCTTGCGGAGGGGCTCCACGGCGAACACGCCATTGCCGTGGATGGGGGACTTGCGGGCGACGATCTTGCGGGGCATTGGCGTTCCGGTGACGGCGGCTGGTCCGCGATTCTCGCCGATGCGGGCGGAAGGCCCAAGCCCGGCCGCAAGGCGGTCCGCCACGGGGGACGCCACGGGCCGCCGTCCGCTTCCAAACCACCTTCCTGAAGGCAAGGATGAATACGGACTTGGCCGGGACCGGACTAAAGCGTACAATTTCGGTCCGTTTTAAAGGTCCCTTCCGTCCATGCTCCGCGTCACCAAGCTGACCGACTACGCCACCGTCGTCCTGACCGTCCTCGCGGCGCGTCCGGGCGAAGTGCTGAGCGCGGCCGAACTGGCCGAGCAGTCCGGCCTGGAACAGCCCACCGTCAGCAAGCTGCTCAAGCCGCTGGCCCAGGCCGGCCTGGTCGAGGGCCTGCGCGGCGTGCGCGGCGGCTACCGCCTGAGCCGCGACGCCGACCGCATCACCCTGATCGAGATCGTCGAGGCGATGGAAGGCCCGCTGGCGATGACCGAGTGCAGCCAGGCCGGCGCCAACCAGTGCGGCATCGCCCACCAGTGCGGCGTGCGTTCGAATTGGCGCCTGATCAACGACGTGGTCGCCGACGCCCTGCGCGGGGTGACCCTGGCGCAGATGCTGCGCCCGCTCCCTCCTCCCGCCCCCCCTGCCACCCGCCGGCGCGAGATCGCCGTGCAGGTCGCAAGCTGAACCCGTAGGCAGCCCGATGGCCACCGAAATGCAGACCCCCACCGCCGAAGCCACGCCGCAGAACGCCGAGATCCTCGAGCGCCTGGGCCGCCGCTACGACGCCGGCTTCGTCACCGACATCGAGTCCGACTCCCTGCCCCCGGGCCTGGACGAGGACGTGATCCGCGCGCTCTCGGCCAAGAAGGAAGAGCCGGAGTGGATGACGCAGTGGCGCCTGGACGCCTACCGCCGCTGGCTGGGCATGCCGGTGCCGCACTGGGCCAAGCTGCAGATCGCGCCGATCGACTTCCAGTCCATCAGCTACTACTCCGCGCCCAAGGGCCCGAAGTACAACTCGCTGGACGAGGTGCCGAAGGAGCTGCTGGACACCTACGACAAGCTGGGCGTGCCGCTGCACGAGCGCGCCAAGCTGGCCGGCGTGGCGGTGGACGCGGTGTTCGACTCGGTGTCCGTGGGCACCACCTTCCGCAAGGAACTGGCCGAGAAGGGCATCATCTTCTGCTCGATGTCCGAGGCCATCCGTGAGCACCCCGAGCTGGTGCAGAAGTACCTCGGCAGCGTGGTTCCGCATGGCGACAACTACTTCGCCGCGCTCAATTCCGCCGTGTTCTCCGACGGCAGCTTCGTGTTCATCCCCAAGGGCGTGCGCTGCCCGATGGAGCTGAGCACCTACTTCCGCATCAACGCCGGTCATACCGGCCAGTTCGAGCGCACCCTGATCGTGGCCGAGGAAGGCGCCTACGTCTCATACCTCGAGGGCTGCACCGCGCCGATGCGCGACGAGAACCAGCTGCACGCGGCGGTGGTCGAGCTGGTGGTGCTGGACGACGCCGAGATCAAGTACTCGACCGTGCAGAACTGGTATCCGGGCGACGAGGAAGGCCGCGGCGGCATCTACAACTTCGTGACCAAGCGCGCCGAGTGCCGGGGCGCGCGCAGCAAGGTGACCTGGACCCAGGTCGAGACCGGCTCGGCCATCACCTGGAAGTACCCGTCCTGCGTGCTGCTCGGCGACGACTCGGTGGGCGAGTTCCACTCGGTGGCCCTGACCCACCACCGCCAGCAGGCCGACACCGGCACCAAGATGATCCACGTCGGCAAGCGCACCAAGTCCAAGATCGTGTCCAAGGGAATAAGCGCGGGCCGCGGCCAGAACACCTACCGCGGCCTGGTCAAGGTCGACCGGGGCGCCGAGGGCGCGCGCAACTACACCCAGTGCGACAGCCTGCTGATCGGCAAGCAGTGCGGCGCCCACACCTTCCCCTACATCGAGGTGAAGAACCCGGGCGCCACCGTCGAGCACGAGGCCACCACCTCCAAGATCAGCGAGGACCAGCTGTTCTACTGCCGCAGCCGCGGCATTTCCGAGGAGGACGCGGTCTCGCTGATCGTCGACGGCTTCTGCAAGCAGGTCTTCCGCGAGCTGCCGATGGAGTTCGCGGTCGAGGCCAAGAAACTGCTGGAAGTCTCGCTCGAAGGCAGCGTCGGCTGAGGCCGCCGCCTTCTTCCGGATCCCTCTCCCCAATCCCGAATCCCCAATCCCATGCTCAAGATCGAAAACCTCCACGCCAGCGTCGCCGGCAAGGAAATCCTCAAGGGCCTCTCGCTGGAGGTCAAGCCGGGCCAGGTGCACGCCATCATGGGCCCCAACGGCGCCGGCAAGTCGACCCTTGGCAACATCCTCGCCGGCCGCGACGGCTACGAGGTCACCGCCGGCTCGGTCGAGTTCGACGGCCAGGCCCTGCTGGAGCTGGAGCCGGAGGAGCGCGCCGCCGCCGGCCTGTTCCTGGCCTTCCAGTACCCGGTCGAGATCCCGGGCGTGAACAACACCTACTTCCTGCGCAGCGCGCTCAACGCCCAGCGCAAGGTGCGCGGCCAGGAGGAGCTGGACTCGATGCAGTTCCTCAAGCTGGTGCGCGAGAAGCTGGCCGTGCTGCACCTGAAGGACGAGCTCCTGCACCGCGGCGTGAACGAAGGTTTTTCCGGCGGCGAGAAGAAGCGCAACGAGATCTTCCAGCTGGCCGTACTCGAGCCGAAGCTGGCGATCCTGGACGAGACCGACTCGGGCCTGGACATCGACGCGCTCAAGACCGTGGCCGATGGCGTCAACGCGCTGCGCAGCGACGGCCGCTCGTTCCTGGTGATCACCCACTACCAGCGCCTGCTCGACTACATCAAGCCCGACGTGGTCCACGTCCTCGCCGATGGCCGCATCGTCCAGACCGGCGGCCCGGAGCTGGCGCTGGAACTGGAGAAGCACGGCTACGCCTGGCTCAAGGACCGGATCGCTCCGGAACAGGTGGCGTAATGGCCGCGCTGCTGGAATCGTTCCGCCAGGGCTTCGATGCCCTGCGCGCGCCTGAGGCGCAGGAACTGGGCCCGGGCCGCCGCGCCGCGCTGGACGCGCTGCTGGCCGACGGCCTGCCCGGCCCGCGCGAGGAAGCCTGGAAGTACACCCCGCTGCGTGCGCTTGAGCGCCGCGGCTTCGCCCCGGCCGATGCCACCGCCCCGGCGTTCGACGCCGGCGTGCTGGAAGGCATCCCGGCGCCGCGCCTGGTGTTCGCCAACGGCCGCTTCGATGCCGCCCACAGCGACCTGGCCGGCCTGCCGGCCGGTGCCAGCGTCGAGGCGCTGTCGCAGGTGCTGGAGCGCGGCGAGCCGCGCGATGCCAACTTCCTGCTGCGCCGCTACGAGCGCCGCGACGAGGTCTTCGCCCGCGCCAACGCCGCCCTCGCCGAGGAGGGCGCAGTGGTGCGGCTGGATGCCGGCGTGCGCCTCCCGGCGCCGCTGCACCTGGTGTTCGTGGGCGTGGCGCAGGAAGGTGACCGTGCCTGGCACCTGCGCCACTTCATCGACCTGCGCGAGGGCGCGGCGCTGGACATCGTCGAGCACCAGCTCGGCGCCGGCGAACACGCCAACCTGTCCAACGACGTGCTGCACCTGCATGCCGGCAAGGGCGCCGTGGTCCGCCACGCGCGGGTGCAGGCCGATTCGGCCAGGGCCAGCCGCTTCGCCCGCACCGACGCGGTGCTGGCGCGCGATGCGCAGTACCGGCGCTTCGACCTGGAGCTGGGCGCCGCGCTCAGCCGCCACGAGCTCAACGTGCGCCTGGAGGGCGACGGCGCCCGCCTGACCGCCAACGGCGTGCTGCTGGGCAGCGGCCGCCGCCACGTCGATACCCGCCTGGGCATCGACCATGTCGCCCGCGATACCGCCTGCGACCTGCTGTGGCGCGGCATCGCCGACGGCCGCAGCCGGGTCGTGTTCCACGGCGGCATCAACATCCGCCCGGGCGCGGACGGCACCGATGCCAACCTGTCCAACAAGAACCTGCTGCTGTCGGCCGACGCCGAGATCGACACCCAGCCGGTGCTGGTGATCGACGCGGACGAGGTCAAGGCCGCGCACGGCGCCACCGTCGGCCAGCTCGATGCCAACGCGGTGTTCTACCTGCGCTCGCGCGGCGTGCCCCTGCCCGACGCCCAGCGCCTGTTGACCGTGGCCTTCTGCCGCGAGCCGCTGCTGGCGATGGTGGACGACGGCCTGCGCCAGCTGCTGCTGGCCCGGCTCGATGCGGCCCTGGCCGCGGCCCTGGACGGCGAGGTGCAGGCGTGAACAGCAAGCCCGCGGTGGACGAGGCCGCCCAGCCGGGCCAGGTCGACTGGGAGCGCGTGCGCGCCGACTTCCCGCTGCTGATGCGCGAGGTCCACGGCCGTCCGCTGGTCTACCTGGACAACGCCAACACCTCGCAGAAGCCGCTGGCCGTGGTGTCCTCGCAGGACGAGTTCTACCGCCGCCACAACGCCAACGTCAGCCGCGCCGTGCACGCCCTGGGTACCGAGGCCACCGAGGCCTACGAGGCCTCGCGCTCACGCCTGGCGCGTTTCCTCAACGTGCGCGCCGACGAGCTGGTGCTGTGCAGCGGCACCACCTTCGCCATCAACCTTGTGGCGTACTCGTGGGCGCTGCCGCGGCTGAAGCAGGGCGACACCATCCTGGTCTCGCGCATGGAGCACCACGCCAACATCGTGCCTTGGCAGCTGGTGGCCGAGCGCACCGGCGCGAGGATCAGGGTCGCCGAGATCCTGCCCGACGGCAGCCTCGACCTGGACGCGCTGTACCGGTCGATGACCGGCGACGTGAAGCTGCTGGCCGTGGCCCATGTGTCCAACGTGCTGGGCACGGTCAACCCGGTGCGCGAGATCTGCCGCGAGGCGCGCCGCCGCGGCATCACGACCGTGGTCGACGGCTCCCAGGCCGCGCCGCACCTCAGGCTGGACGTGGCCGGCATCGGCTGCGACTTCTACGCGGTCACCGGCCACAAGATGTGCGGCCCGACTGGCACCGGCGCGCTGTGGGCGCGCCGCGAGCTGCTGCAGGAAATGCCGCCGTTCATCGGCGGCGGCGAAATGATCAAGGAAGTCAGCTTCGAAGGGACGGTGTTCAACGACCCGCCCCACAGGTTCGAGGCCGGCACCCCCAACATCGCCGGCTTCGTCGGCCTGCACGCCGCCATGGACTACCTCGACGACATCGGCATGGAGGCGATCTCCGCACGCGAGGGCGAGCTGCTGGCGCACGCCACCGAGGCGCTGCAGGCGATCCCCGGCCTGCGCATCTTCGGCAACGCGCCGGGCAAGGCCGCGGTGATCTCGTTCCTGGTCGAGGGCGCGCATGCGCACGACCTGGCCACCCTGCTGGACCTGGAAGGCGTGGCCGTGCGCTCGGGCCAGCATTGCGCCCATCCCCTGCTGCAGTACTTCGGCGTGGCCGCGACCCTGCGCGCCTCGCTGGCGTTCTACAACACGCACGACGAGATCGACCGCTTCGTCGCCGCGCTGGAAAAGACCCGCCGCCTGCTCGCCTGAGCGGCGGCGCCCGGCGAGGCGCGGTCCCGCCACGATCTGCCTGCGCCGGCCGCCGCCGGTCCCGTGGCCCGTGCTGCCGAGGCTGCTGGCGGAGCCTAGAATGCGCGGATGGACATGCCGAGCTTCCGCCCCGCCACCACCGCCGACATCCCCGCCATCGTCGAGCTGGTCACCTCCGCCTACCGCGGCGAGGCCAGCCGCAAGGGCTGGACCACCGAGGCCGACCTGCTTGACGGCCAGCGCATCGAGCCCGGGGTGCTGGCCGCGGACATCGCCCGCCCGCGCAGCGTCGTGCTGCTGGCCGAGCGCGACGGCGCGCTGCTGGCCTGCGCCCACGTAGCCGAGGAGGACGGCGCCGGCTATTTCGGCATGTTCGCCGTGCGCCCCGACCTGCAGGGCGGCGGCGTGGGCAAGGCCGTGCTGGCCGAGGCCGAGCGCATCGCCCGCGAGGAATGGGACCTGGCGACCATGCGCATGACCGTGATCGACGTGCGCGACAGCCTGATCGCCTTCTACGAGCGCCGCGGCTACGTCCGCACCGGCATCCACAAGCCCTTCCCCTACGGCGACGAGCGCTTCGGCGTCCCGCTGCGCGACGACCTGCGCTTCGAGGTGCTGGAGAAGCCGCTGCGTGCTGGAGTGGCCGCATGAGTGGGACCTGGACCTTCGTCTGTGCCCCGTCGGAACTGCTGCCGGGCGAAATGCGCACCGTGTTCGACGAGGTGACCGACGCACCGATCCTGGTGGTCAACCTCGACGGCGACCTGTACGCGCTCGAGGACCGCTGCAGCCACGAGGACTACGAGCTGTCCGCCGGCCCGGTGGATCCGGCCGAGGGCAGCATCGAGTGCGTCCTGCACGGCGCCCGCTTCGACCTGCGCGACGGCCGCGCCCTGTGCGCCCCGGCCTACTCGCCTGTCGCCAAGTTCCCGGTCAGGGTCGACGCCACGGGTATCTGGACCCGCGACGACCGGGACTGATCCTTCTACCTCCCCACGGGATCAGGCGGCATGCGCGCCGTGGCACGCATGCCGGCGGACGCCTGCGTCCCATGGACGCGGCCGGGGCGCGGAGCAGGATCGGGCCGAGCCGCACGCCCTGCCATGACCAATGTTCCGGAACACCGGTACGCCGGTCTGTCCCGGTACGCCGCGACGTGCGCCCCTCCAGCTCGACCCTCGGCACTGGCACCGCTCCCGGGGACACAGGGGAGCGATCCAGCCGCATGGCGCACCTGATGGCCTGCCCTGGCCCGGCAGGCCCAGACGGACCCGTTGTAAATAAGAATCCCTATCATTATCATGCACGACGCCAACCTTAGATGGGGGCGTCCCGGGCCCTGGGCATATCCAGGCACCGGGCCGCTCCTCCAGAGATGAGCCAGATCCCACCGCGCCAGCACGCACATTCAGGCCTCCGCCGACCGGCAACCGCATCCGGTTGCCCGGCGCCCCCCTGACGCCAGCCGCGCCCCTCATTCCCATTCCAGTGCCACGTGGGCCCGCGCCCGCGCGGCCCATGCCCGCATACGGAAAACATGTCCAATCTCCGTCCGCTCCGTCCCGCACGCCTCCCGCTTGCGCTGTGCATCGCGCTGGTCGCCACTCCCTCCCTCGCCGCGCCCGGGCCGGACATCGCCGGCGAGCCCAGCACCCTCAATACCGTGGTGGTCACCGCCACCGGCTATGAGCAGAAGATCGTCGACGCGCCCGCCAGCATCAGCGTGATCACCCGCGAGGACCTGGCCCGCCGTCCCTACATCACCCTGCTGGACGCCGTGCGCGACCTGGAAGGCGTGGACATCGGCGAGACCCGCGACAAGACCGGCCAGGGCACGATCTCCATGCGCGGCATGGGCGCCGACTACACCCTGGTCCTGGTCAACGGACGCCGCCAGAACAACCACGGCGACATCTACCCGAACTCCTTCGGCGGCAACCAGTTCAACCACATCCCGCCGCTGGACGCGATCGAGCGGATCGAGGTCATCCGCGGTCCGATGTCGACCCTGTACGGCGCCGACGCCATGGGCGGCGTGGTCAACATCATCACCCGCAAGGGCCTGGACACCTGGGCCGGCTCGGTCACCCTCGGCCGCACCTTCGAGACCGACGATGCCTACGGCGACGACACCACCGCCGACTTCCACCTGACCGGCCCCCTGGTCCGCGGCGTCCTCGACCTGACCGTGCGCGGCAGCTGGTACAAGCGCGAAGCCTCCAACCCGGTGTACGACGACGTGGTCGATCCCTCCGGGGAGCGCCACAGCCGCGCCCTGGGCTTCGGCGGCGGCGGCAAGACCGTGGACAACACCAACAAGGCCGGCGGCATCAGCCTGGCCTGGACCCCGACCGGCAGCCAGACGCTCACCCTCGACGCCGACACCTCGCGCCAGGAGTACGACAACGCCATCCGCGTCAACGACGAGGGCGTGGAGGAATACCCGGTCGGCACGGTGGACAACCTCGGCGCGGTGCTGCGCATCGGCAACAACGGCCGGGTCGAACCGCGCGCCGGCTATGCCCCGACCCAACGCTTCACCCGCGACAGCTTCGCGCTGACCCACGAAGGCAACTGGTCCTTCGGCGACAGCACGGTCTCGCTGGCGTACGTGGACACCAACAACGAGGGCCGCACCCTGCCCTTCACCGTGGCCGAGCGGCAGTCGCTGCAGCAGGTCTGGAACGCGGCCTGCACCAGCCTGGGCGGCAGCGTCGGCGCGGGCGGCTACTGCGCGCCCGGCGCGGCGATCGGTTTCCGCAACGCCAACGCCTGGAACAACCAGTCCGAGGCGCAGAAGCTGGCGATCATGCAGGCCAACCTGTCGCCGGAGCAGTACAGCCAGCTGCTGGCCTACCTGCCGCGCCCGCAGCGCAGCCTCGAGAGCTCGCAGTACACCCTCGACGCCAAGCTCGACATCCCCTTCCAGGCCGCCGGCGAGCACATCGCCGTGGTCGGTACCCAGATCGTGCGCGGCGAACTGACCGACGGCGTGTTCGGCATGGAGGCCGGCCGTCCCGGCGGCCGGCAGCGGCACGACATGCAGTCGCTGTTCGCAGAGGACACCTGGAAGCCGTCCGAAGCGCTGTCGCTGACCGGCGGCATCCGCTACGACGACCACAAGGTGTTCGGCAGCCACGTCAGTCCGCGCCTGTACGCGGTCTACACCGCGAGCCCAGCCTGGACCTTCAAGGGCGGCGCCAGCACCGGCTTCAAGACCCCCAAGACCACCCAGCTGTACGACGGCGTGGTCGGCTTCGGCGGCCAGGGGACCTCGCCGATGTTCGGCAACCCCGACCTGCGGCCGGAAACCAGCACCAGCTACGAGCTGGCCGCGTACTGGCACCACGAGGGCGGCCACAACTTCAACGCCACCATCTTCCGCAACACCTTCGACGACAAGATCTCGTCGCAACCCTGCGGCAATGGACTGGCCCTGGAGTGCGCGGGCACCGGCGAGTACGCCGGCCTGGGCTATGCCAACAGCAGCCGCACGGTGAACATCGACAAGGTGGTGATCCAGGGCGCCGAACTGGCCGGCCGCTGGCAGATCGCCGACGCCTTCGGCCTGCGCGGCAACTACACCTGGACCGACAGCGAGCAGCGCAGCGGCGCCCAGCAGGGCCTGCCGCTGGGCGAGAGCGCCCGGCACATGGCCAACCTCACCCTGGACTGGCAGGTGCTCGACAACCTCGGCCTGTTCCTGACCGCCGAATCGCGCTCGAAGCGTTACCGCGGCCTGCATGCGATCACCCAGGAGCCGCTGTACTACCGCGACTACACCGTGCTGCACCTTGGCGGCGCCTGGCAGATCAACGACACGGTGACGCTCAACGCGCGGATCAACAACCTGCTGGACCGCGACTTCACCACCTACGCCACCGAGTTCCGCGACCTCGATGGCGACGGCACCTGGCTCGATGGCAGCAACGAGGTGCTGTTCCTGGACGACTACAACAACAAGGACAAGGCCCGCAGCGTCTGGGTCAGCCTCAACGTCCAGTTCTGATCGAACCGCGAGGGCCCGGCGTCAACCGTCCGGGCCCTCGTGCGTTAACCGAATGGGAATCGTTCTCGACCGCTATACTCCCCTGCCTCCCGAGCCCCCTGCAGACGTGCCGGCAACCACGACCCGCGAAGATCCCGTATCCGCCCAGCGCAAGCGTGGTTTCTGGCTGCGTACGCTGCACCAGTGGCACTGGATCAGCTCGGCGGTGTGCCTGGTCGGGATGCTGCTGTTCACCGCCACCGGCATCACCCTCAACCACGCCGCGCGGATCGAGGCGCAGCCGCAGGTCGACAACCGCACCGCGCAGCTGCCGGAACCGCTGCTGGACGTGCTTGCCGACGCGCCCACCGAAGGCAATGCGCCGCTGCCGCCGGCCATCGCCGGCTGGCTGCAGGACGAGCTGTCGATCGCCGCGGGCCGGCGCCCGGCGGAGTGGTCGGAGGACGAGGCCTACCTGTCCATGCCCTCGCCCGGTGCCGACGCCTGGCTGAGCATCGACCGCGAAAGCGGCGAGGTCGAGTTCGAGCGCACCGACCGTGGCGCGGTCTCGTTCCTCAACGACCTGCACAAGGGCCGCAACGCCGGACCGGCCTGGGGCTGGTTCATCGACGTGTTCGCCATCGCCTGCCTGGTGTTCTGCATCACCGGCCTGTTCCTGCTGCACCTGCACGCGCGGCAGCGGCGCATGACCTGGCCGCTGGTCGGCCTGGGCCTGGTGGTGCCGCTGGTCCTGATCCTGATCTTCATCCATTGACGAGGTACCAACCCATGCGCGCCAAAGTGCTGTTCGCGGTGACCGGACTCCTGACCCTGCCGGCCTATGCCGCCGAGCTCGAGGTCACGGTCGAGATCCCGAAGCTCAACGTCGCCGAGTACCACCGCCCGTACGTGGCGGTGTGGATCGAGGGCGCCGACAGCAAGGCCGTGGCCGACCTGGCGGTCTGGTACCAGATGAAGGACACCGCCGAGGGCCACGGCACCAAGTGGCTGCCCGACCTGCGCCAGTGGTGGCGCAAGTCCGGCCGCAACCTCGACCTGCCGGTGGACGGCGTGACCGGGCCGACCCGCCCGGTCGGCAAGCACGTGGTCAAGGTCGACTCCGGCTCGCCGCGTCTGGCCAAGCTGCAGGCCGGCCAGTACACCCTGGTGGTCGAGGCGGTGCGCGAAGTCGGCGGCCGCGAGCTGCTGAAGATCCCGTTCAACTGGCCGGCCAAGGGCAGCCAGACCGGCAAGGCCCAGGGCAGCAGCGAGCTGGGCGCGGTCAGCCTGTCGATCAAGTAACCCCAAGGAGCATCACATGAAGAAGCACGCGTTCGTCATCGCCCTGGCGCTGGCGCTTCCCTTCTCCGCCGCCGCGCACAAGCAGTGGCTGGTGCCCTCGCAGGCCACGGTCAACGGCCAGGACGTGTGGGTGACCTTCGACGCCGCCGTGTCCAACCAGCTGTTCTTCCCCGACCACGTGCCCATGCGCCTGGACAACGTGGTCGCCACCGCGCCGGACGGCAGCCAGGTGCAGCTGCAGAACGCCAGCACCGGCAAGTACCGCAGCACCTTCGACCTGCAGCTGCAGCAGGAAGGCACCTACCGCATCGCCAACGTCAACCGTGGCCTGTCGGCCAGCTGGGATACCGCCGCGAGCCTGGCCGCGAAGGCCAAGGCCGAGGCCGAGGGCAAGCCGGTGACCGGCCCCGGCGCGCCGCGCGGCGGCTTCCTGCGCAATGCCAAACCCGAAGAGCTGGCGACGAAGATCCCCGCCGACGCGCAGAACGTGCAGGTCACCGAGACCATGGGCCGGGTCGAAACCTTCGTGACCAATGGCCGCACCACCGACATCAGGCCGGTGGGCGAAGGCCTGGAGCTGGTGCCGGTGACCCATCCGAACGACCTGTTCGCCGGCGAGGAAGCACGGTTCGTGCTGCACGTCGACGGCAGGCCGGCCGCTGGCCTGGAAGTCGAGGTGGTGCGCGGCGAGACCCGCTACCGCAATGCCCAGGAGGAGATCCAGGCCACCAGCGGCAAGGACGGCAGCGTCGCCATCACCTTCCCGCAAGCCGGCGTGTACTGGCTGGAAGTGACGACCGAGGATGCCAGGGCCAGCGCGCCCAAGGCGAACAAGCGCCGCCTCAGCTACGTGGCGACCCTGGAAGTCCTGCCGCAGTAAGCCACGCCGCGATGGGCGCCACTCACGTGTCCGCCGCGGGTCTGGCGACCCTCGGCGGCGAAACCATGGGAACGCGCTGGAGCGCGCGCGTGGCCGTGCGCCCCTCGTTCGACCTGCATGCCCTGCACGCCATCGTCCAGGACGCGCTGGACGAGGTGGTGGCGCAGATGAGCACCTGGGAGGCCGGCTCGGACATCAGCCGCTACCGGCGCGCCGCCACCGGGACCTGGCAGGCGCTGCCGGAATCCTTCGCCCGCGTGCTGGATGCGGCGCTGGAAGTGGCCGCCGCAAGCGGTGGCGCGTTCGATCCCACGGTCGCGCCGCTGGTCGAGCTGTGGGGCTTCGGCGCCAGCGACCGGCCGCTGCAGGTGCCTGCGCCGGCGCTGATGGCCGAAACCCGAGCGCGCACCGGCTGGCAGCGCGTGCAGCGTCGCGCCGGGGGTCGCGAGCTGCTGCAGCCCGGCGGGCTGGCGCTGGACTTGTCGGCGATCGCCAAGGGCTTCGGCGCGGACCTTGCCGCTGAACGCCTGCGTAGCGCCGGCATTGCCGCGGCCCTGGTCGAGGTTGGCGGCGAGATCCGCGCCTACGGCCGCAAGCCCGATGGCAGCCTCTGGCAGGTGCTGGTCGAAGCCGAGCCGGACCTGGACACCCCCGTGGCCGAACTCCCGCCGCGGGTACTGGCGCTGGACGATGCCGCGGTCGCCACCTCCGGCGACCGTTGGCACCACTTCGAACACGAGGGCGTGCGCTACTCGCACAGCTTCGATCCGCGCAGCGGCGTGCCCGTGAGCCAGGCCGCCGCCGCCGTGACCGTGGTTGCCACCGATGCCATGCATGCCGATGCCTGGGCCACCGCGCTGACGGTGATGGGCGCGGACGCCGGCCTGCGCTTCGCCGAGGACCACGGCCTGGCCGCGCGCTTCGTCAGCCGCACGCCCGACGGCCCGGTGGAAGCGATGACACCGGCGTTCCGCCGCCACCTGGCCGCATGAGTTCCTCGCCCTCCTCCAACCGCCTCGCACTGGCGGGCCAGCTGGCGCTGCTTGCGCTGCTGCTGGGCGCGGCAGGCCTGCTGCTGCCGCTGCACGGCGGCGACTGGTGGCCGGCGGCGCCTGCGTCTGGCCGGGCCTGGGCGGCCGTGGCCATCGGCGCCGCCTGGCTGCTGGCCACCCTCGCCTTCCTGCGTCCTGCGCGCCGCGCGCAGTCCTCCGCGGCAGCCGTGGACGACGGGAATGCAGTACTGGTGGCCTGGGCCAGCCAGACCGGCTTCGCCGGCAGCCTGGCCGAGCGCACTGCCAGCATGCTGCGAGCCGGCGGCCGCGACGTCGTGCTGCTGCCGCTGGACGAGGTCGACGCCGCGCGCCTGGCCGCAACCCGCCAGGCGCTGTTCGTGGCCAGCACGACCGGCGAGGGCGACCCGCCCGACCACGCGCTGGGCTTCCTGCAGCGGATGGACGCCGACACCGACCTGTCGCGGCTGCAGTACGCCGTGCTCGCGCTCGGCGACCGCAGCTACAGCGCGTTCTGCGCCTTCGGCCGGCAGCTGGACGGCTGGCTGCGCGACCGCGGTGCGCGCCCGCTGTTCGACCGGGTCGAAGTCGACAACGCCGACGAGGCCGCGCTGCGCCAGTGGCAGTACGGCGTCGGCCGCATCGGTGGCGATCCCGACAGCGCCGACTGGAGCGCGCCCGCCTATGTCCCGTGGCGGCTGGCCGCGCGCCAGCTGCTCAATCCCGGCAGCCAGGGCGGCCCGGCGCATGCGCTTGCGCTGCAACCGGCCAGCGGCGCCCTGCCCGACTGGCAGCCCGGCGATATCGCCGAGATCGGTCCGCGCAACGCGCCGGCCCAGGTGGCTGCGTGGCTGGCCGAGGCCGGGGTGGATGGCACTGCCGTGGTCGAAACCGGCGACGGCAGCCTGCCGCTGGCCGATCTTCTCGCACGCAGCGTGCTGCCCGACGCCGGCGGCGCGCGCGGCCTGGCGCCGGCGGTACTGGCTGCACGCCTGCAGCAGCTGCCGCACCGCGCCTACTCGATCGCCTCGATCCCGGCCGAGGGCCAGCTGCGGCTGCTGGTCCGCGAGACCTACCGCGAGGACGGCTCGCCAGGGCTCGGCAGCGGCTGGCTGTGCCGCCACGCGCCCGTGGGCGGGAACATCGACCTGCGCCTGCGCGCCAACCCGGGCTTCCATCCGCCTGCACCGGAATCGCCGCTGGTCCTGGTGGGCAATGGCACCGGCATCGCCGGCCTGCGTGCGCATCTGGCCGCCCGCGTCGCCGCCGGCGCGCGCCGCAACTGGCTGTTGTTCGGCGAGCGCAACGCCGCCTGCGACCTGTTCTTCGGCGAGGAGCTGCGGCGCTGGCAGGCCGGGGGCTGGCTGGAGCGCATGGACCTGGCCTTCTCCCGCGAAGGCGACCGCGCTTACGTGCAGGACCGGCTGCGCGCCGCCGGCCCGGTCCTGGCCGAATGGGTGGACCAGGGTGCGACCGTCCTGGTCTGTGGCAGTGCCGACACCATGGCCCCGGCGGTGGACGCCGCACTGGCGGACATCCTCGGCAGCGGGCGGCGCGACGCGTTGCGCGAGCAGGGCCGCTACCGCCGCGACGTGTACTGAGCCTCCCCTGCGGCGAACAGCTCCCGGCGGCGCGTGAAGCGCAACGACACGGCTTGACTACAGCGCGGTCGCCAGCCCGCTGGTGTCCTGGCCCTTGGCCCCGGCGGCACCGCGGACGCGGATCATCAACGCCTCGCCCGCGCCATCGACCACGAAGCGCTGGCGCGCGGCAGAGGCCAGCCAGGCGCTGTCGCCGCCATCGAGCTGGAAATCGATCCCGTCCGACGCCACCCGCGCGGTGCCGCCCAGCAGGTAGATCGCCCAGGCCGTGTCCGGGTCGCAGAAGCAGAACATGCCGCCGACCAGCGGCCGGTGCAGGACCGTGACCTCGAGCGCCGACGGACGCCACATCACGTTGAACGCCCGCACCGGCGGTCCATCCAGCGGGATGCCGCGGACCTCGCGCCCGCCATCGAAACGGATGCGCTGGTGTGGCGGCAGCAGCCCGGCCACCTCGCCGTCGGCGAACTCCAGGCGCAACCCGTCCCCGGACAGCAGCACCTGCTCGCGCTCGACCCCGGGCAACAGGGAGTACGGCGCGGGTTCGTCGATCTCGGCAACGGACAGGCCCAGCGGCCACGGCTCGCCGGGAAGGCGCAGGATCCGGCGCGTCCATCCCGCACCGTTGTGCCAGCGCTCGCGCGTGTACTCATGGGCCGGCAGGTGGCGGGCATTACCGAAATCGGGCATGGGCCGATTGTGCCCCAGCCCGCCGTCGCCGGTACCGGCGCACTGACAGGCCGCAAAGGATCCGCCCGGCCACACATCCATGTGCGCACCGGGCGGTGGACTGCACTGACGCCTTGCCTGGCGTGCAGTTTCCGGTCGACGCGTCCCTGCGTACGACCGGGGGGTTACGGAACCCGCGTCCGGTGGGCGGCGGGCTCAGCGGCGTGCAACCGGGGTCGCAGGTGCCGGCGTCTTGGCCGCGGTGTTTCCGGCCGCGGGGGCCTTGGCGCCCGCCGGCGGCTTGGCGGCGGCGGTCGTGCCCACCGTGATCAGGTCGCGGTTGCGCTCGATGGTCTTCAGGCCGATGCCCTTGACCAGGGCCAGCTCGTCGGCGCTCTTGAACGGGCCGTTGGCCTTGCGGTGGGCGACGATGGCCTCGGCCTTGGCCGGGCCGATGCCGACCAGGCCGGCCTCCAGCTGCGCGGCATCGGCGGTGTTGATGTTGACCTTGTCTGCGGCGGAGGCGGCGAACACCGCGCCCAGCGCCAGCAGCAGCGAGAGCAGCAGCGGGCGCGAAAGGTGGAACAGCTTCATGGCGACACTCCCTGTAGCGGTCTGGATGGGGCCCCGGGGGCCGGCTTCCTGCCGGCTGTTCCCGGTAGCCAGAGTCTGTCGGCCCGGCCACGCCGCCGCCATCGCCGGCTTGCCGAATCTCGTGCCGGGAAACGCTGCATTCATCTGTAGGAAATCCCCGCACGGCGCCGGGGCGTAGAATGGCCACATCCAATTTCCCGGAGTTTCCATGGACATCGCACGCCTCGATCCCGCTGCCGCCGCGAGCTTCATCGGCGCCAAGTGGGACGACGAAATCGTCCCCCAGCTGGTCGAATACATCCGCATCCCCAACAAGTCCCCGATGTTCGACAAGGACTGGAAGGCCAACGGCCACATGGATGCAGCGGTGAAGCTGATGGAGACCTGGGCCCGCGCCCAGGCCATCCCCGGGCTGCAGGTCGAGGTGCTGGAGCTGGAAGGCCGCACCCCGCTGATCTACGTGGAAGTGCCGGCGACCGGCCCGGAGTCGGGCGATGACACCGTGCTGCTGTACGGCCACCTGGACAAGCAGCCGGAGATGACCGGCTGGGATCCGGACCTGGGCCCGTGGAAGCCGGTGCTGCGTGGCGACAAGCTGTACGGCCGCGGCGGCGCCGACGACGGCTACGCGATCTTCGGCTCGCTGGCGGCGGTCCTGGCCCTGCGCGAGCAGAACATCCCGCACGCCCGCTGCGTGCTGCTGATCGAGGCCTGCGAGGAATCCGGCAGCTACGACCTGCCGGCCTACGTCGACCACCTGGCCGCACGCATCGGCAAGCCCTCGCTGGTGGTGTGCCTGGATTCGGGCTGCGGCAACTACGAGCAGCTGTGGTGCACCACCTCGCTGCGCGGCCTGGCCGGCGGCAACCTGACGGTCAAGGTGCTCAGCGAAGGCGTGCACTCCGGCGACGCGTCGGGCGTGGTGCCGTCGAGCTTCCGCCTGCTGCGCCAGCTGCTGTCGCGGCTGGAGGACGAGGACACCGGCAGGATCAAGGTCGATGGCCTGTACGTCGAGGTTCCGGCCGAGCGCGTCGAGCAGGCGCGCAAGGTCGCCGAGACCCTGCGCGACGAGGTCTTCAGCAAGTTCCCGTTCCTCAAGGGCATGAGCGCCATGTCCGACGATCCGGCAGAGCTGGTGCTCAACCGCACCTGGCGCCCGGCGCTGTCGGTCACCGGCGTCGACGGCATGCCGCCGCTGTCTTCGGCCGGCAACGTGCTGCGCCCGCATACCGCGGTGAAGCTGTCGCTGCGCCTGCCCCCGACCCTGGACGGCGCGAAGGCCGGCGAGCTGCTCAAGGAGGTCCTGCTGAAGGATCCGCCGAACGGCGCCCACGTCGAGCTGGAGCTGGAAAAGGCCTCCTCGGGCTGGAACGCCCCGGCGCAGTCGCCGTGGCTGACCGAGGCGATCGAGGGTGCGTCGCAGGCCGCGTTCGGCAAGCCGGCCATGTACATGGGCGAAGGCGGCTCGATCCCGTTCATGGGCATGCTGGGCGAGAAGTTCCCCGGTGCGCAGTTCATGATCACCGGCGTGCTGGGCCCGCACTCCAACGCCCATGGCCCGAACGAGTTCCTGCACATCCCGATGGGCAAGCGCGTCACCCAGTGCGTGTCGCACGTGATCGCCGAGCACTACCGCGCCAGCCTGCGCGGCGAGACCACCGGCGTCGGCGCGGTGGCCGGCGGCGAGCAGCACGGCGGCCACGGCTGCTGCTGATCCCAAGGCTACCTGCATGACACGAAGCGCCGGGCAATCCCCGGCGCTTCGCTTTTGGGCGTCCGCCGCCTCGCCGCGGACGCGTGCCCCTATTACCCTCTATTACCCTGTGCCGACCCCGGCAGACACCGACGCATGAACCCGCAGACCGCTTCCGACCGCGACTTCCAGCGCCTGGCCTGGGCCCGCGCCGCCCTGGACGATGACGCCGCCACGCTCGAGCGCGCCTCGATGGATGCGGGCTTCCGCAGCTACTGGCGCAGCCATGGCGCCGGTCCGTCGCGGATCGTGATGGATTCGCCGCCGGGGCTGGAGGACGTGCGTCCGTGGCTGGCCGTGCGCGACCTGCTGGAGGCAGGCGGCGTGCGCGTGCCGCAGGTGCTGGCGCGCGAGGTCGAACAGGGCTTCCTGCTGCTGGAGGACCTGGGCGGACCGACCCTGGCCCAGGTCATCGACGACGACAACGCCGACGCCTGGTTCGACGCCGCCGTCGGCCAGCTGCTGAAGCTGCAGGCCATCGCCCCACCGCCGTCGATGGCGGTGTTCGGCGAAGCCCTGCTGCAGCGCGACGCCGGCCTGTTCGAGGAATGGTTCCTGCGCACCCACCTGGGCATCGGACTGGACTGCGGCGAGGCCGAGGAGCTGCAGCTGGTGCAGCGCCGGCTGATGGACAACGCCCTGGGCCAGGCGCGCGTGCTGGTGCACCGCGACTTCATGCCGCGCAACCTGATGCCGGTCGAACCCGGACCGGCGGTGCTGGATTTCCAGGACTGCGTCGCCGGGCCGATCGCCTACGACGTGGTGAGCCTGTTCAAGGATGCCTTCCTGTCCTGGCCGCTCGAGCGCGTGGATGGCTGGCTGGCGCGCTACCACGAACGCGCCACCGCGGCCGGGTTGCCGGTGCCGCCGCTGCCGGTTTTCCGGCGCGATGCCGACTGGCTGGGCGTGCAGCGGCACCTGAAGATCCTGGGCATCTTCGCCCGCCTGCACCATCGCGACGGCAAGACGAAGTACCTGGTCGACGCGCCACGCTTCATCGCCTACCTGGACGAAGTGCTGCCGCGCCATCCGCAGCTGGAGCCGCTACGGCGCCTGCTCGATGCGCGCATCCGCCCGGCAATGGCGAAGGTGGCCGCATGAAGGCCCTGGTCTTCGCCGCCGGCCTCGGCGAGCGCATGCGCCCGCTGACCCTGCACACGCCCAAGCCGCTGCTGGTCGCCGGCGGCAAGCCGCTGCTGGCCTGGCACCTGGAGAAGCTGGCGACCTTGGGCGTGCGCGAGGTGGTGGTCAACACCTCCTGGCTGGCCAACCGCTTCCCCGAGGTGCTGGGCGACGGCAGCCGCTGGGGCCTGCGCCTGCACTACAGCTACGAGGGCGCCGAACCGCTGGAGACCGGCGGCGGCATGTTGCATGCCCTGCCCCTGCTCGGCGATGGCCCGTTCATCGCGGTCAACGGCGACATCTGGGCCGACTACGATTTCGCCCGGCTGCCGAGCGAACCACGCGGCGATGCGCACCTGGTGCTGGTCGACAATCCCGCCCACAACCCGGGCGGCGATTTCATGCTGGCCGACGATGGCAGCGTACACGGCGAAGGCCCGGCGAAGCTGACCTTCTCCGGCCTCGGCGTCTATCGGCCCACGCTCCTGGAAGACTGGCGCGCGACCGTGGACGGCGATCCCGGCACCCCGGCCCGCTTCAGGCTGGCGCCGTTGCTGCGCCGGGCCATGGCCGCGGGCCGGATCACCGGCGAACACCACCGCGGCCGCTGGACCGACGTGGGCACGCCGCAGCGCCTGGCGGAGCTCGACGCGCAGCTCGCCGGGCCGGGCACCTGAGCCGCGGCGGTCCGACCCGCGACTGAACGCAGGTCGCGCCACCCGTTGGCGGACGCGTGCAGTGCGGCGTATACCGATGGGCATTCCCACGGAGCCGCCGTCATGTCCATGCCACGTCCTCCGGTCCCGACCCGCCTGCTTGCCGCCTGCCTGGCCCTGGCCGGCGCTGCCATCGCCGGCAACGCGACAGCCGCCGACTCGTGCGGCTACGTGACCGACCAGCGTGGATCGGTGCCCAACAGCCAGGACATCTACCCGGTCGAGATCACCCGCATCGACGGGCGCAGCACGCCGCTGGGCGGGCAGCCCCGCTACCGCCTGGAGCCGGGGGAACACGTGCTGACCGTGGCCGAGCGCATCGATCCGGACCGCCTGCCCGGCGCCGCCGTCGCCCAGATCGCGAAGATGAAGAAACTCGAGCAGCAGCGTGCGTACCGCAGCTTCACCGTGGAGGTACCAGCCGGCAGCAGCCTGGCCATCGGCGCGCGCGTGCTGCGCGACCGCCTCGATGCGGGCAGCATCCGCGACAAGGCCTACTGGGAGCCGGTGGTGTGGGATACCCGCGCCGAAGCCTGCGACTGAGGCGGTAGCATCACCGGTCCATCTCCAGTCCGTGGCGGGCTGCACGGGGATCGCGTATCGACGCGATGTGGCGCGTCAGCCGGCGTCGAGCAGCCCGCGCAGGAACGGCACCGTGACCCGACGTTGCGCGGCCAGCGAGGCGCGGTCGATGCGCTCGAGCAGGCCCAGCAGGCGGCCCATGTCGCGGCCGGTGCGGGTCAGCAGCCAGTCGATCGCCGCCTCCTCCAGCACCAGGCCACGGCGGCGTGCACGGTCGCGCAGCACCGCGCGCCGGCCCTCGTCGTCCAGCGGATGCAGGGCGATGCGGGTGCACTGGCCCAGGCGCGAGCGCAGGTCCGGCAGCACCAGCGGCAGCGCCTGCGGTGCGGCGGTGGCCAGGTACAGGACGCTGGCGCCAGCGGCGCGCATGCGGTTGTGGAAGTCGAACAGCGCGACCTCGTCGTCGCGGTCGCCGGCGATGGCCTCCAGCCCGTCCAGCGCGACCACGTCGGCCTCCTGCGCCTCCAGCGCCTCGCGCAGGCGGCCACGCGCCGCACGTAGCGGCAGGTACGCGGCGCGGCGGCCGGCGCCATCGGCCTCCGCACACACGCCCAGGCCGAGGTGGGTCTTGCCGGAACCGGCCGGGCCTTCCAGGTAGATCCAGTCCACGCCGGGATTGAGCGCCAGCCCGCGCAGCTGTCCCAGCGCTCCCTCCGGCGCGCCGATGTAGCTTTCCAGGCGCTGCTCGGGCGGATAGCGCAGGGCCAGCGGCAACTGCGGCGTGCCGCCGGCGTTGGGGGGAACACTCACGCTTCGGGACCCTTGTGCAGCGGCGGCTGCGGCGTGGCCTCTACGGTCGTGGCGCGTTCGGCCGCGAACGGCTCCAGCACGATCGCGGGCGTGGGCTGCGCGCCCATGTACAGGCCGCTCTGGCGGTAACGCTCGGCCGCGTAGCGCAGCAGCACGTTGATCACCGCAGCCGCCGGCAGCGCGATCAGCATGCCGAGGAAGCCGAACAGCTGGCCACCTGCCATCACCGCGAAGATCACCGCCACCGGATGCAGGCCGATCTTGTCGCCGACGATGCGCGGGGTCAGCACGTAGCTCTCCAGCAGCTGGCCGACGGTGAACACCACGCCCACCAGCACCAGCAGGCGGGTATCGAAGCCCTGCGCCTGGACCAGCGCCGCCACCACCGCCAGCACGATGCCGGTGGTCGCGCCCAGGTACGGGATGAAGCTGATCAGGCCGGCGATCAGGCCGATCAGCAGGCCCAGCTTGAGCCCGGACAGCTGCAGGCCGATCGCGTAGATCGCGCCGAGCGCGATCATCACCACGAACTGGCCGCGCAGGAACGCGCCGAGCACGTCGTTGGACTCGCGCGCCAGGCGGGTGACGGTGTCGAGGTGGTCGCGCGGGACCAGCGCCGCGACCCGCTCCACCAGCAGGTCCCAGTCGCGCAGGAAGTAGAAGGTCAGGATCGGCAGCAGCACCAGGTTCACCACCCAGGCCACCATTGCGAAGCCCGAACGCGAGATGTAGCCGGCAACGCTGGTCGCCACGCCGCCGGCCTGCTGCCAGTGCTCGCGCACCCAGTTGACCGCCCGCTCCGGGTCCAGCCAGACGCTCAGCTCCAGCCCGGTACGCGCCTCCAGCCACGGCACCGCGGTATCCACGAACCACTCGCGGTACTCCGGCAGGGTCTCGACCAGGGTGCGCACCTGGCGCTCCAGCATCGGCACCAGGATCAGCAGGGCCAGGACCAGCAGCAGGGTCATCAGGCCGAACACCAGGGTCACGGCGACATTGCGCGAGCGCCCGGCGCGTTCGAGGCGGTCCACCAGCGGGTCGCCCATCCAGCCCAGCAGCGCGCCGAGCACGAATGGCGTCAGGATCGGCGCCAGCAGCCCGACCATCCACAGGGCCACCAGGGCCAGCACGATCCATTTGAGCTGCTGCAGGAACCGCGCGATCTCGGCCTGCGCGCCGACGTCCTGGCTCATCGGATGCGGTACTCCCCGGGCACGCCCTCGACCGGCACGATCGGCGCGTGCTGGCCGAGCATGCGGTCCAGGCCGGACAGGCCGGTCAGCAGTTCCAGGTCGAACTCGACGCGGTCGGCGTTCGCGCGCACCGGCACGATCCGGCGCACCACGGCCAGGCGCTGCAGCAGGGCCGAGACCTGCAGGTAGTCCTCGGCGCCGGACAGGCCAGTGACCGCCACCCGGTAGGTGCCGGCCGGCTCGGAGACCGGAACCTTGGCGTAGCGCTGGATCAGCGCGTCGGCGGCCACGTCGGCGCCGCTGGACAGCGCGCGCCGCGGGTCGGATTCACTGACCGTGCGGGTGGCCAGCACCCGGCCGCCGTCGACGAAGGTCCAGTCCGTGGCCCAGCCGCCGCCGCTGCGGTACATCTTGCCGATCAGCTGCATCGGCGGGCTGTAGCGGGCGGAGGCGCGCGCCACCGCGGCGGTGTCGCCGCGCCAGATGGCACCGACCACCGCCTGCTCGGCGGCGGCACCGGTGGGCAGGCCCAGGCGGTAGCCGCGCTCGGTCGCGCGGTCCAGCAGCGGGCGCGCGGCGTTGACCTGGCCGGTGCCGAGCAGGCGCGGGCCACTGCCGTCGTCGATCGCCAGCCACACCACCGGCTTGGGCCGCGGCTGCGCCCACACCGGCAGGCCCAGGGCCGAGACCAGGGCGTCGACCGCCTCCGGCTGGAAGCGGACCACCAGCATGGTGCGGAAGGTCGGGGCGCCGCCGGGCGAGGTGCTCTGGTCCTGGCGGTAGTCGTAGCCGTCGACGTAGGCGTCGGCGTTGCGGAGTTCCTGGGCCACGCCCGGGCGGCTGGCCACCCCGGCGTCGCCGGAGAGCTTGGCCAGGACCTGGGCCAGGGCGCGGGCATAACCGGCCTGGCGCGCGGAATCGACCTGGCTGTTGACCGGCACCTCGGCCGCGTAGAGGCCCTGGGCGCTGGCCACCTCGCCTTCCGTGCGCAGACCGTCCTGGGCCAGCGCCGGCATGAGTGGCAGGCACAGCAGCAGCGCCAGGAACAGGGTCGGGCCGCGGCGGACGGGCATGGGAAATCCTCGGAGGACGGGGAATACCGGCGAATTGTTGCCCGAACCGCACCCCCGCGCCAATCGACGCCGCGCGAAGGCCGCCCCCCCCTTGCATTCCCGGTGCATTCCCGGTGCGTCCCCGGCCCGTCCCCGGCGCGGGCGCGGCTGGTAGAATCGCGGCCTTTCCCGCAGCCGCAGGCACCGACGTGAGCCAGACCCCTACGCCCACTCCCCTGACCTACCGCGACGCGGGCGTGGACATCGACGCCGGCAACGAGGTCGTCGAGCGGATCAAGCCGCTGGTGCGGCGCAGCTTCCGCCCCGAGGTGATGGGCGGGCTGGGCGGGTTCGGCGCCCTGTTCGACCTGTCCGGCAAGTACCGCGAGCCGGTCCTGGTCTCCGGCACCGACGGCGTGGGCACCAAGCTCAAGCTGGCCCAGCAGCTGGGCCGCCACGACACCATCGGCATCGACCTGGTCGCCATGTGCGTCAACGACATCCTGGTCCAGGGCGCCGAGCCGCTGTTCTTCCTCGACTATTTCGCCACCGGCAAGCTGGACGTGGACACCACGGTCGCCGTGGTCGGCGGCATCGCCCGCGGCTGCGAGGAGTCCGGCTGCGCCCTGATCGGCGGCGAGACCGCCGAGATGCCCGACATGTACCCGCCGGGCGAGTACGACCTGGGGGGCTTCGCCGTCGGCGCGGTGGAGAAGTCGCAGCTGCTGGACGGCTCCAAGGTCCGCGCCGGCGACGTGCTGCTGGGCATCGCCTCCTCCGGCCCGCACTCCAACGGCTATTCGCTGGTCCGCCGCATCTACGACCGCGCCGGCCGCCCGGCCGACCTGCAGGTCGGCGGCGTGGCCCTGGCCGACGCGCTGATGGCCCCCACCCGGCTGTACGTGAAGCCGGTGCTGTCGCTGCTGCGCGAGCACGGCGAGGCGATCCACGCCATGGCCCACATCACCGGTGGCGGCCTGACCGAGAACATCATCCGCGTCATCCCCGAGGGCCTGGGCCTGGACATCGAGGCCTCGGCCATCGTCCTGCCGCCGGTGTTCGAGTGGCTGCAGCGCGAGGGCGCGGTGGCCAACGAGGAGATGTGGCGCACCTTCAACTGTGGCGTCGGCTTCGTGCTGGTGCTGCCGCAGGAAGCGGTCGCCGCGGTTTCCGCCAGCCTCGACGCGCTGGGCCTGGCCCACCGCGCGATCGGCCAGGTGGTGTCCGCCTCCGGCGACGGCGAGCGCGTGCGCATCGGCTGAGGCCTGCGTGGACAGTGTCCCTGCCGCGATGGAACCGACGGCCGACGAACTGAGGTACCTCAAGGCGCTGGTGATCGCCCACTACGTGGTCGCCGCAGTGGTCGCACTGTCGACGCTGGTGCCGGCGGCCCACATGGTGGCCGGGATGCGCGACGCGGGCATGTGGCCCGATCCGGACCTGTCCGGCGCCATGTTCTTGGTGGTCCTGGCGCTGATCATCGCCATGGGCCTGGGTATGACCGGGCTCATCGCCGTGGCCGGCTACTGCCTGTCCCGGCGCCGCAAGCACATGTTCTGCATGGTGGCCGCCGCGCTCTCCTGCCTGCTGGTGCCGCTCGGCACGGTGCTGGGTGTGTCCACCCTCGTGGTCCTGACCCGCCCCCGGGTCAGGGCCCTGTTCGGGGAGGGCTGATGGCACCGGCCATGACCATCTTCCCGGGCACGGGAGCCTGCGCATGAGCGCGCGCATCGCCGTGCTCGTCTCCGGCCGCGGCAGCAACCTGCAGGCGGTGCTCGACGCCATCGCCGACGGACGCCTGGATGCCGAAGTGGCCGGGGTGTTCTCCGACCGCCCGGACGCGCCGGCACTGCAGAAGGTCGCGCCCGCGCTGCGCTGGAGCCGCAAGCCCCGTGCCTATCCCGACCGCGCCGCGTTCGATGCCGACCTGGCCGACGCGGTGGCTGCCAGCAATCCCGACTGGGTGTTCTGCGCCGGTTACATGCGCATCCTCGGCGAGGCCTTCGTGCGCCGCTTCGACGGCCGCCTGCTCAACGTCCACCCGTCCCTGCTGCCGCTGTACAAGGGCCTGCAAACCCATGCGCGGGCGCTTGAGGCCGGCGACGCCGAGCACGGCGCCAGCGTGCATTTCGTGGTGCCGGAACTGGACGCCGGCGCGGTAGTCGCCCAGGTGCGGATCCCGGTACTGCCCGGCGACACCCCGGAAACCCTGGCCGAACGCCTGCTCCCGCATGAACACCGCCTGGTGGCGGCGGTACTGGCACTGGCGGCGTCCGGGCGCCTGGCTGAACGGGATGCGCAGGTATGGCTGGATGGTCAGTGCCTGTTTAGACCGCTGCGACTAGATTCCGCCGGAAACCTGCAGCCGGAATCACGCGCCTGACACCGGCGCGCGGGCATGCTCCTGTATCCCTCCACTGCCCGAGCCGCATGCGCCCCATCCTGTTTTCCTTCCTGCTCCTGACCACTTGCGCCTTCGCGGCGCAGCCGGCTCGTGCGCAGGAGGATCCTGCTTCCGCCGGATCCGCGCCGGCCGCCGAAGCCCTGCCTGCGGCGCCGCGCGTGCTCGAGCCGTTCGTCGCCACCTACCAGGCGTACTACCGCGGTCGCCCCGCCGGCAGCGCGACCATGCGCCTGGCGCGCGAGGAAACGTCGCGCTGGCGGATCGAACTGGACCTGCGTGCCGAGCGCGGGGTGGCCAGCCTGGCCCGGCTCAACATCCACCAGCGCACCCTGTTCGACGAGCACGACGGCCACTACCGGCCGTTGAGCCAGGACACCGAGCGCCGCGCCATCCTGTTCGGCAAGGAAGTCGCCGGGATCTACGACTGGAAGAACATGCAGGCGCGCTGGGAGGGCGACCTCAGCAAGGAGCGCCGCCGCCCAGTCGCGCTGCAGCCCGGCGACATGAGCGCCCTGCTGATCAACCTGGCGGTCATGCGCGACGCCCAGCCTGGCGCGCGCATGGACTACCGCTTCGTCGACGGCGGCCGCGTGCGCGCCCACGTCTATCATGTGGCCCAGCTGCCGGAGACCCTGGCCGTGGGCGACATGAGCTACGAGGCGCTGCGCGTTGAGCGCCGCGACGACGATGGCGACCAGACCCTGGTCTGGGTCGCCGACGGGGTGCCCACCCCGATCCGCATCCTGCAACGCGAAGACGGCGAGGACGAAGTCGACCTGCGCCTGATCGAGTACCACGGAGCCTGACATGAACCGGACCCGCACCCTCACCCGTCTCCCGCTGCTGCTGGGCCTGCTTGGCACCGCGCTGCCCGCGCTGGCGCTGGAGCCGTTCACCGCGGACTACACCGCCAGCTACATGGGCATGTCGGCCAACGGCACCATGACCCTGGCGCGCGAAGGCGGCGACCGCTGGAAGTACAGCCTGCGCATCCGCAACCAGGTCGCGGACCTGAGCCAGAACACCATCTTCGACGTGCACCAGGGCAAGCTGCGCCCGCTCGCCAGCAGCGACAGCTCGGTGGCCCTGATCAAGCGCAAGTCGGTGCAGGCGCGCTACGACTGGGCCAACGCGCAGGCCAGCTGGAGCGGCGACATCAAGCCGGAGCGACGCGGCCCGGTGAAGCTGCAGGCCGGCGACATGGATGCGCTGCTGATCAACCTCGCGGTGGCCCGCGACCTGGCCGAGGGCAAGCCCCTGTCCTACCGGATGGTCGACGAGGGCCGGGTCAAGCCGATGCGTTACGAGGTCGCCGGCAAGGAGCAGGTCACCGTCGGCGGCAAGCCGCACCAGGCGACCAAGGTCGTGCGCCGCGACGACAAGAAGGAAACCATCGCCTGGATCGTGCCGGACATGCCGGTACCGGCACGCATCCTCCAGCGCGAGAACGGCCAGGACACGATCGACCTGACCCTCAAGGCGCTGCGCTGAGCGGCGCCCCGGCGGACGGGGTCATTCCCCGTCCTTGAACACCGTCTGGCACTCGACCCGGATCACCTCGCCGCTGCGGAACCAGCGGTAGGTGGTGCATTCGCGGTTGCCTTCGGTCGAGCGCTTCGCGGTCACCGCGTAGAACGACTGCAGGATCTCGCTGCGGTCGACGCGGCCGTCGCCGTTCCAGTCCATCTCGCTGGTAGCCATGCCGCGGGTGGCGGCCATGCCCAGCCAGCCGGCCACGCCGACCAGCACGAAAACGGCGGCCAGCAGGCCCAGCAGGACCTTGCGCCGCGGGCTCATGCGTCCGCGCAGCAGCATCAGGCGGCTCCCGCGCGGTCGTCGATGCGGCGGATGCTGGCGCCCAGCGCGCCGAGCTTGGCCTCGATGTTCTCGTAGCCGCGATCCAGGTGGTAGATGCGGTCGATCGTGGTCTCGCCCTCGGCCACCAGGCCGGCGAGGATCAGCGAGGCCGAGGCGCGCAGGTCGGTCGCCATCACCGGCGCACCGCTGAGGCGCTGCACGCCACGCACCACCGCGGTATGGCCGTCGATCTGGATGTCCGCGCCCAGGCGCAGCAGCTCGTTGACGTGCATGAAGCGGTTTTCGAAGATCGTCTCGCTGATCACGCCCACGCCCTCGGCCACGCAGTTGAGCGCCATGAACTGCGCCTGCATGTCGGTCGGGAACGCCGGGTACGGCGCGGTGGTCAGGCCGACCGCGCGCGGACGCCGGCCTTCCATGTCCACGGTGATGCTGTCGGCGGTGGTGGTGACCGTGGCGCCAGCTTCCCTGAGCTTGTCCAGCACTGCTTCCAGGGTGTCCGGACGCGCGTTGAGCGTGGTCACGCGGCCGCCGGTCATCGCCGCGGCCACCAGGAAGGTGCCGGTCTCGATGCGGTCCGGCAGGACCACATGGCGGCCGCCGCCGAGGCGCTCGACGCCGTGGATGGTGATGCGCGAGGTGCCCGCGCCCTCGATCCGCGCGCCCAGCGCGTTGAGGCAGTCGGCCAGGTCGACCACCTCCGGCTCCATCGCCGCGTTCTCGAGCACCGTGGTGCCTTCGGCGAGGGTGGCGGCGGCCATGACGTTCTCGGTGCCGGTGACGGTCACCATGTCGAACACGAAGCGCGCGCCCTTCAGGCGCCCGGCGCGGGCCTTGATGTAGCCGTTCTCGACGTTGATCTCGGCGCCCAGCGCCTGCAGGCCGCGGATGTGCTGGTCCACCGGGCGCGAGCCGATCGCGCAGCCGCCGGGCAGGGCCACTTCGGCCGCGCCGTGGCGCGCCAGCAGCGGGCCCAGCACCAGGATCGAGGCGCGCATGGTCTTGACCAGGTCGTAGGGCGCCACGTGCTGGGAAACGGTGCACGGATCGACCACCAGGCTGCGCGCCAGCTCGCCGTCGACGTACCGCACGCTCGCGCCGAGCTCGCCCAGCAGCTTGAGCGTGGTGCGCACGTCATGCAGGTCGGGGACGTTGACGATCTCCACCGGCGCGTCGGCCAGCAGGGTCGCGCACAGGATGGGGAGCACGGCGTTCTTGGCGCCGGAGATGGCGACTTCGCCACGGAGCGGCACGCCGCCGCTGACTACGATCTTCTGCATGGGGACCCGGCTTTCGGGGAATTCGGAGGAGGTTCGACGCCGCTCAGGCCGCTTCGTCCGGGGTGACCGTGCGCAGGGCCAGGGCATGGATCGCCCCGCCCATCAGGTCGCCCAGGGTCGCGTAGACCATCCGGTGCCGGGCCAGCGGCAGCTTGCCGCGGAAGGCTTCGCACACCACGAGTGCCTCGAAGTGCACGCCATCGTCGCCCTGAACGTGGGCTTTCGACCCGGGCAGGCCCTGTTCGATGAGGCGGGCAATGGTGTCGGCGTCCATGGAGCGCTTGGCCTAGAATGAGCGCCCTAGTCTAGCGAATCCGGGACCTTCCCGGGCCGATACATGAGCGCAGCCGCCGTGCCCCACACCGAATCCGTGCAGCTGGCCGCCGCCGGCCGTCGCGTGTTCCAGGTCGAAGCCCAGGCCCTCGAGGCCGTCGGCGCACGCATCGGCGAGGCCTTCGCCAGCGCCTGCAGCCTGATCCTGGCCTCGCCCGGCCGGCTGGTGTGCACCGGCATGGGCAAGTCCGGCCACGTGGCGCGCAAGATCGCGGCGACCCTGGCCTCCACCGGTACCCCGGCGTTCTTCGTCCACCCGGGCGAGGCCGGCCACGGCGACCTGGGCATGATCACCGATACCGACATCGTCCTGGCCCTGTCCTACTCGGGCGAGTCCGACGAGGTGCTGATGCTGCTGCCGGCCCTGCGCCGCCAGGGCAACAAGGTGATCGCCATGACCGGCCGCGAGCATTCCACCCTCGCGCGCGAGGCCGACATCCACCTGGACGTCAACGTCCCCGCCGAAGCCTGCCCGCTGCACCTGGCACCGACCTCCTCGACCACCGCCTCGTTGGCGATGGGCGACGCGCTGGCGGTGGCGCTGCTGGAGGCGCGCGGCTTCACCGCCGACGACTTCGCCCGCTCGCACCCGGCCGGCAGCCTTGGCCGGCGCCTGCTGCTGCACGTGACCGACGTGATGCACGGCGGCGAGGAGCTGCCCTGCGTGGGCGAGGAAGCCAGCGTCGCCGAGGCGCTGGTGGAGATGAGCCGCAAGCGCCTGGGCATGACCGCGATCGCGGCGGCCGACGGCACCCTCGCCGGCATCTTCACCGACGGCGACCTGCGCCGCGCCCTGGACCGCGGCATCGACGTGCGCCAGGCCGGCATCGCCGAGGTGATGACCCGCAATCCGCGCACCATCGACGCCACCCAGATGGCCACCGAGGCCGCGCACCTGATGGAACAGCACCGCATCAATGGCCTGGTCGTGATCGATGGCGAGCGCCGCCCGGTGGGCGCGCTGAATGTTCACGACCTGTTGCGAGCACGCGTGGTTTAACCGCCCCATGTCCCCGGAACCGACCGTGCCGTACGACCCGCTGTCCATCATCGCCCCCGAGATCGCCGAACGCGCGCGCCAGGTCCGCCTGGTGTGCCTGGACGTGGATGGCACGCTTACCGACGGCCGCCTGTACTTCGATGCCGCCGGCAACGAGATGAAGTCCTTCAGCGTGCTCGATGGCCAGGGCCTGGTGCAGCTGCGCAAGTTCGGCTTCCACGTCGCCCTGGTCACCGCCCGCCCCAGCCTGGTCGCGCAGAAGCGCGGTGCCGACCTGGGTCTGGACACCCACATCGGCGTGCTCGACAAGCTGGCCTGCATGGACGGCCTGCTCGAACGCCATGGCCTCGACCGCGGGCAGGCCTGCTTCGTCGGCGACGACCTGCCGGACCTGGACTGCCTGCGGGTGGTCGGCCTGTCGGTGGCGCCGGCGACCGCGCATCCGTGGATCGCCGAGCAGGTGCACTGGCGCACGCGCGCGCGCGCCGGCGAAGGCGCGGTGCGCGAGGTCTGCGACGTGCTGCTGGCCGCACATGGCCACGTACCGGCGATCCTCGCCGGGCACGGCTCCCGCGACGGGCGCCGCGCATGAACTGGCGCCTGCTCCTCGGCGTGGTCCTGCTGCTGGCCGCGGTGGTCACCGGCTGGTCGGCGTGGAAGATGCGCGGCCGCGATGCCGTGGCGACCGGTGGCGGCGAGCGCTCCGACTACGTGCTGCGCGATTTCGAGCTGGTCGTGCTGGGCAAGGACGGCAGCGAGACCGTGCGCGTGCAGTCGCCGGAACTGCAGCGCCGCGACGACGAGAGCATGGACGTGGCCGAGCCGGTGTTCCTCACCCCGGCCGAGCCCGGTCCGTGGAAGCTGACCGCCGAGCGCGGCTGGATCAGCCCGGATGGCGAGCTGCTGCGCCTGGACGGCAGCGTCTCCGGCGACAGCGACCCGGCCAGCCCCGCGCCGACGAAATTCCGCACCGACTCGCTGGAACTGCTGCCGGGCCAGGACCTGGCGCGGACCGACAAGGCGGTGAGCCTGTCCCGCCCTGGGCTGTCGCAGACCGGGACCGGCATGGAAGCCAACCTCAAGACCCGCCAGTACCGACTCCTCTCCCAGGTCAGGACACGCTATGAACCTTCCGCGCGCCCTTAAGCCGCAGGCCGCCACCCTCGCCCTCGCGGCGCTGGCCCTGCTCGCGTCCGCCACGGCCCTGGGCAAGAGCTCGGACCGCAACCAGCCGATGACCATCGACTCCGGTGCCTCGGAATGCAGCCAGGGCGGCAACATGCAGTGCGTGTTCACCGGCAACGTCGAGATCGTGCAGGGCAGCCTGCGCATCAACGCCGCGCGCGCCGAGATCATCCAGCGCGGCGAACAGATCGAGCAGGTGATCCTCACCGGCAAGCAGGCCACGATGCAGCAGGACATGGACGACGGCAGCACCATGAACGCACGCGCCGACCGCATCGTCTACGAGCCGAAGAAGGAACTGCTGACCCTCACCGGCAACTACCAGGTCGAGTCCCCGCGCGGCAGCAACAGCGGCCAGCGCATGGTCTACAACATGGCCAGCGGCCAGATGCAGAGCGGCGGCGACGGTACCCGCGTGCGCACCGTGATCCAGCCGCGCGCCCAGAACAAGGAAGGCAGCTGATGCTCGTCGCCGAAGGCCTGCGCAAGAAGTACAAGCAGCGCGAGGTGGTGCGCGAGTTCGGCCTCACCCTCGACGCGGGCGAGGTGGTCGGCCTGCTCGGCCCCAACGGCGCCGGCAAGACCACCTGCTTCTACATGATCGTCGGCCTGGTCGCCGCCGACGCCGGGCGCATCGTGCTCGACGGCCGCGACATCACCGCCGAGCCGATGTACACCCGCGCCCGCCTCGGCGTGGGATACCTGCCGCAGGAGCCGTCGGTGTTCCGCAAGCTCACCGTGGCCGACAACATCCGCCTGGTGCTGGAACTGCGCGAGGACCTGGAGGACGAGGACGCGCTCGAGGCCGAGCTGTCCTCGCTGCTGGACGAACTGCAGATCGGCCACGTCGCCGACCAGCTCGGTGCCAGCCTGTCCGGCGGCGAGCGCCGCCGCTGCGAGATCGCCCGCGCCCTGGCCGCGAAGCCGCGGCTGATGCTGCTGGACGAGCCCTTCGCCGGCGTCGACCCTATCTCGGTCGGCGAGATCCAGCGCATCGTCACCCACCTCAAGAACCGCGGCATCGGCGTGCTCATCACCGACCACAACGTGCGCGAGACCTTGGGAATCTGCGACCGTGCGTATATCCTCGCCGAGGGAAGCGTACTGGCGCAGGGGGCGCCGGACGCACTGCTGGCCAACCCGGACGTGCGCCGGGTGTATCTCGGGGAAACATTCCGCCTCTGACCCCCCGGCCCGGCAGCCCATGGCTTCCTTTCTGGCAGGGACATGAAGGCAAGGCTGCAGACATCGCTGGGACAGAGCCTGGTCATGACGCCCCAGCTGCGCCAGGCCATCCGCCTGTTGCAGATGTCGACCGTGGAGCTGCAGGCCGAAGTCGCCGAGGCGATCGAAACCAATCCGCTGCTGGAATGGACCGACGAGGCCGAGTTCCAGGCGCCCGCGTCTTCTGGCAGCGACACCGTCTCTCCGGAAACCAGCGAGGCCGCACCGCCCGACGATGGCGGCGGCGAGGACTGGGCGCCGGAGGAAGTGGCCTGGCAGTCCCCCGGGGGCCAGGGCTACGACGAGGACGGCGAAGGCGCGGCCGAGCGCATGGCCGAGGTCGAGACGCTCGCCGACCACCTGCTGTGGCAACTGCACCTCTCGCCGCTGTCGGCGCGCGACCGCCGCATCGGCGCGATGCTGATCGATGCGCTGGACGAGGACGGCTACCTGCGCGAGCCGCTGTCGTCGATCGCCGAATCGCTGCTGCCGGAAACCCGCGCCAGCGAGGAGGAAATCCTCACCGTGCTGCACCAGGTGCAGCGCTTCGACCCCGCCGGCGTCGGTGCGCGCGACCTCGGCGAATGCCTGCGCCTGCAGCTGCAAGTGCTGCCCGAATGCACCCCGGGCCGCGCCCTGGCCCTGCGCATCGTCGCCGGGCCGATGGAGCGGCTGCCGAAGATCGGCACCCAGGGGCTGGTCCAGGAACTGCGCGCGCCGGTCGACGAGGTCGAGCAGGCCGTGCAGCTGGTGCGCTCGCTGGATCCGCGTCCGGGCAAGCAGCTGGCCGAGGTCGAACACGACACCTACGTGGTGCCGGACTGCGTGATCTGGCGCCAGCGCGGGGTATGGAAGGCGGCGCTGTCGCAACAGGCGCAGCCCAGGGTCTCGATCCATCGCGGTTACGAACAGCTGATCCGCCGCTGTGGCGACGGCGATGCCGGCTACCTGCGCACCCAGCTGCAGGAAGCGCGCTGGTTGCTCAAGAGCCTGGAGGCACGCGGCGAGACCCTACTGAAGGTGGTGCGCTGCCTGCTGCGCCAGCAGGCGGCTTTCCTGGAGTTCGGCGGGCAGGCGTTGCGCCCGCTGACCCTGCGCGAGGTCGCCGCCGAACTGGGCCTGCACGAATCCACCGTGTCCCGCGCCATCGCCCGCAAGTACGTGCGCACCCCGCGCGGCACCCTGCCGCTGAAGGCGTTCTTCGCCTCGGGCATCGACACCGACGGTGGCGGCGAGGCGTCCAGCACCGCGATCCAGGCCATGATCCGCCGCCTGATCGACGACGAGAACCCGCGCAAGCCGCTTTCTGACGCCAAGCTGGCCGACATGCTCAAGCAGGGCGGCGTACCGGTGGCGCGGCGCACGGTGGCGAAGTATCGTGAGCTCATGAACATTCCGGCATCGCACGAGCGGGTCCGCATCGGCTAGCAAACGCGACCTGCATCGTGCGGGGCCGCCACAGCGGCAACCAAGAAGGAGGTTCACGATGCGCATCGAAACGTACGGCCAGCAGCTGGAGATCACCCCGGCACTGCGCGATTACGTGGAGGAGAAGCTGCGTCGACTCGATCGGCATTTCGACCAGCCGATCTCCGCGCGGGTCCAGCTCGGACTGCACAAGCCCAACCACCGCGCCGCCGCGGACCTGACCGTTCCGGGCCGTACCCTGCACGCCGAGGCCGAGGCCCAGACCATGTACGCGGCGATCGACCTGCTGGCGGACAAGCTGGACCGCCAGATCCTCAAGCACAAGGAAAAGACCCAGGACTACCAGGCGCCCCGCGTCCTCCCGGACGTGGGCTGACCCGCCCCGCGTCCCGGCCGGCCCCTGCCGGCCGGGACGCGCGAGCCCGTTTGGGCGACAATCACGCGACCCCAGCCAGCCAAACAGGACCCGGGCCGCATGAGGAATGCCAGCATCACCGCACGCGAACTGTTCGAGCAGCAGCAGGAGAAGCTGTCGCTGCGCTGGCTGGCCGGACAGAAGGGCGGGATCCGCGAGATCGACTCCGGCGACACCAACGCCCGCCGCCCGTCGCTTGCCGGCTACCTCAACGCCATCTATCCCAACAAGGTGCAGATCCTCGGCAGCGAGGAACTGGCCTGGCTCGACTCACTGGACTCGCGCCAGCGCTGGGAAACCATCGAGAAGATCACCCAGGCGCGTCCGCTGGCGCTGGTGATCAGCAAGAACCAGTCCTGTCCGGAGGACCTGCGCGCCGCCGCCGAGGAAACCGACACCCCGCTGTGGGTCTCGCCGCGCCGCGGCCACGAGCTGCTCAACCACCTCTCCTACCACCTCGCCCGCACCCTCGCCCCGCGCGTGACCCTGCACGGGGTGTTCATGGAGATCTACTCCATCGGCGTGCTGATCACCGGCGAGGCGGGGTCGGGCAAGAGCGAGCTGGCGCTGGAACTGCTCAGCCGCGGCCACCGCCTGGTCGCCGACGACGCCCCGGAGTTCACCCAGATCGCGCCCGACGTGCTCGACGGCACCTGCCCGGAGCTGCTGCAGGACCTGCTCGAGGTACGCGGCCTGGGCGTGCTCAACGTGCGCGAGATGTTCGGCGACACTGCGGTCAAGAAGAACAAGTACCTGCGCCTGATCGTGCACCTGACCCGGCCGATGACCGAGCCCAACCCGCACGGCTACGAGCGCCTGACCGGCGATTCCGGCACCCGCCACGTGCTGGACCTGGACGTGCCGCTGATCACCCTGCCGGTGATGCCCGGCCGCAACCTGGCCGTGCTGACCGAGGCGGCGACCCGCCTGCACATCCTGCGCACCAAGGGCATCGACCCGGCGGCGATGTTCATCGCCCGCCACAGCAACCTGCTGGAGCGCCGCGGATCATGAGCGCACCCCGCCCCACCCTGGTGATCGTCAGCGGCCTGTCCGGCTCCGGCAAGTCGGTGGCGCTGAAGACCTTCGAGGACCTGGACTACTACTGCGTCGACAACCTGCCGCTGGAGCTGCTGCCGTCCTTCGTCGCCTCGCTGGTGCGCGAGGACGGCCTGCCCGAGCGCATGGCCGTGGGCATCGACGTGCGCAGCCGCAGCGCCGACCTTGGCGAGCTGGCCGAATGGCGCGCAGCGGCCGAGTCGCTGGGCGTTGACGCGCGCCTGCTGTTCTTCGAGGCCGAGGACCACATCCTGCTGCGGCGCTACGCCGACACCCGCCGCCGCCATCCGCTGAGCCGGCTGGGGCTGTCGCTGCCGGAGGCGATCGCGCGCGAGCGCCAGATCATCGCCCCGCTGCGCAGCGAGGCCGATGCGGTGATCGACACCAGCCACCTCAACGTGCACCAGCTGCGCCGCCAGGTCATCACCGGCTTCGCCCTGGAGCACAGCCCCGGCCTGTCCCTGCTGTTCGAGTCCTTCGCCTACAAGCGCGGGGTGCCGGAGGAAGCCGACTTCGTGTTCGACGCCCGGGTCCTGCCCAACCCGCACTGGGAACCGGAGCTGCGCCCGCTCACCGGCCGCGACCAGCGCGTGCGCGACTACCTGGACGGCCAGCCGGAGGTGGACGCCTACGCCCGCCAGGTCGCCGACTTCCTCGACACCTGGCTGCCGCGCCTGCGCAACGACACCCGCGCCTACGTGACGGTGGCCTTCGGCTGCACCGGCGGCAAGCACCGCTCGGTCTACCTGGCCGAACGCCTGGCCGCCCATGCCCGCGCCCAGGGCTGGAGCGAGGTCGCCACCTACCACCGCGAGCAGGACTGAGGCCGGCGCCACCGTTCCCGGCATCGGCGGCGCCGTCCCGCCGGAAAAGGCGCGACGGCGGTCATGGCCCTCTGTTAACTTCCCGCCATGGCATGTGGCATTCTCCTGATCACCCATCCCGGCGTCGGTAGCGCCCTGCTCTCCGTCGCGACGGCGCTGTTGCGCAAGCTGCCGCTGCAGGCGGAGGCCTTCGAGGTCCCGTTCGACGCCGACCTCGGGCAGCTGCTGCCGGCCGCCTCGGCGGCGCTGCGGCGGGTGGACGGTGGCGACGGCGTGCTGGTCCTGACCGACCTGTACGGCGCCAGCCCCAGCAACCTCGCCGCGCAGGTGGCAAGGCTCGGCACGCCGGTCCGGCGTGTCTCGGCGCTGAGCCTGCCCATGCTGCTGCGGATCATGAATTATCCGGAACAGGGACTGGACGAACTGCCCGCCACCGCGGCGGCGGGCACGCGCAATGGAGCGATCATCGACGATGCTTGAACGTGAACTCACCGTGTCCAACCGCCTGGGCCTGCATGCCCGGGCAACCGCCAAGCTGGTCCAGGTGCTGGCCCCCTTCCGCTGCGCCGTGACCCTGCAGGCCAAGGGACGCGAGGTCAACGCCAAGAGCATCATGGGCGTGATGCTGCTGGCCGCCGGCCAGGGCACCCCGGTGACCGTGCGCACCGACGGGGTCGACGAGGCCGAAGCCATGCAGGCCGTGGTCGACCTGTTCGAAAACCGGTTCGACGAGGACGCCTGAACCATGCGCCGGCCGGGCCACCGCCACGTGCCGGTCGAAGCCGTGGGCGGGAGCCTGGCCGGATGAGGCTGGCCTTCGCCGGCCATGGCGCTTCCCGTGGCCTGGCCCTGGGCCGGGCGCGGGTGCGCCTGCCGCATGCGCTCGAAGTCGCCGAGCAGCGGGTCCCTGCCGCACGCACGAAGGACGAGGCCGCGCGCCTGCACGAGGCGCTGGAAGCCACCCGCGCCGAGATGCGCACCCTGCGCGAGAAGCTGCAGGGCGCCCTGTCCAGCGAGGCGATCGAGTTCATCGACCTGCACGCCCTGCTGCTGGACGATCCCGAGCTGGTGCAGGCGCTGGAAGCGCTGATCCAGCAGGAACGCTATTCCGCCGGCTACGCCCTGCGCGTGCAGCGCGACCGCCTGGCCGCGGTGTTCCAGTCCATGGACGACCCCTACCTGCGGGCGCGCCTGGACGATCTCGACCACATCATCGGCAGGATCAACGCCCACCTGCACAGGCACGACCCGCTGCCGCGCGGCACCGCCGGCGAGGTGCTGGTGTGCGAGAACGTGGCGCCCTCGGAGCTGGCCCAGCTGCAGGCCGCGGGCGTGGTGGCGATCGTCTCGGCCGCCGGCAGCCCGCTGTCGCATACCGCCATCCTCGCCCGCAGCCTGCACATGCCGCTGGTGGTGGGCGCGGCCGAGGTGCTGTCGCGGATCAACGACGGCGACGTGGTCATGGTCGACGGCGAGAGCGGCCAGCTGGTGCTGGACCCGGACGCCGGAGACCTGCGCCGCTACCGCGAGCTGCAGCAGCGCGACCTGCGCGAGCGCCGCGACCTCGAGCGCCTGCGCAGCAAGCCCACCCGCACCCGCGACGGCGTCGACATCGCCCTCTACGCCAATGCCGAATCGCGCGAGGACGTGGCCCGTGCCCACGCCCTGGGCGCGGCCGGCGTCGGCCTTTACCGCACCGAGTTCCTGTTCCTGCAGGACCGCGAAACGCCGGACGAGGAGGAGCAGTTCATCGCCTACCGCGACGCGGTGCTGGCGATGGGCGGGCGCCCGGTCACCTTCCGCACCCTGGACCTGGGCGCGGACAAGGCCGACCGCGCCGGCCTGGCCCTGGCCAACGAGGACAACCCGGCGCTGGGCGTGCGCGGCGTGCGCCTGTCGCTGCTGTACGACGCGGTGTTCGACACCCAGCTGCGCGCCATCGTCCGCGCCTCCGCCTACGGGCCGGTTCGGGTGCTGGTGCCGATGGTCTCCTGCCGCGAGGAGGTGCTGATCGTGCGCCGCCGCCTGCGCCGCGCGGTGGCCGCCGTGCGTGGCCGCGGCGTCTCCGTGCAGGTGCCGCCGCTGGGGGCGATGATCGAGGTGCCGGCCGCGGCCATCGGCGTGCACGGCCTGGCCGACGCGGTCGATTTCCTTTCCATCGGTACCAACGACCTGGTGCAGTACCTGCTGGCGGTGGACCGCAACAACGACGCCCTCGGCGACCTCTACTCGCCTCTGCACCCGGGCGTGCTGCGCCTGGTCGCCCACGTGCTGCGCGCCGGCAACGAGCACGGCGTTCCGGTGGCGGTATGCGGCGAGATGGCCGGCGATGCGCGCCTGGCGCCGCTGCTGCTGGCCCTGGGCCTCAAGGAGTTCAGCCTGCACCCGGCCGGACTGCTGGAACTGCGCCGCGCGATCCGCGACTGCGACCTGTCGCAGCTGCAGGCCCGCGCTCCCCGCCTGCTGCAGGCGCGCGACCGCCGCGGCATCGAGCGCTGGCTCGCCACGGCCTGAGCGGCCTATCCAAACCCCGCGTGCGCGGGGGATAATGCGCGCCATGAACGCCTGACCTGCCGCGCACCTCCGTTGCGGCACCGCCCCCAACCCGGAGACGCGCATGGCCGAGGCCGTCCGCTACGACAAGACCGCGCGCCAGCTTCGCCTGCTGTCCGATGCGCTGGACAGTGGCCGGCTGGGCCCGGTGCGGCGGCTGGTCAACACCCTCTCCCCCGCCGAGATCGGCAACCTGCTGGAGTCGCTGCCCCCGGGCAAGCGCGAGGTGGTGTGGGGCCTGGTCGACGCCGAGGACGACGGCGAGGTGCTGCTGCATGTCGGCGACGAGGTGCGCGAGAGCCTGATCGCGGACATGGACCCGGACGAGCTGGTCGCCGCGGTCGAGGACCTGGACATCGACGACCTGGCCGACCTGGTCGAGGACCTGCCGGACACGGTCATCGACGAGGTGCTCAAGTCGATGGACCGCGAGAACCGCGAGCGCCTGGAGCAGGTGCTGTCCTACCCGGAGGACACCGCCGGCCGCCTGATGAACCCGGACGTGGTCACCGTGCGCGCCGACGTCAACGTCGACGTGGTCCTGCGCTACCTGCGCCTGCGCGGCGAGCTGCCGGACCACACCGACCACCTGTACGTGGTCAGCCGCCGCCACCAGTACCTGGGCCGGGTTCCACTGGCCGCGCTGGTGACCCATGAGGACACCACCCCGATCAACCGCCTGATCGACGACGAGCAGCCGGCGATCGACGTGGGCGAGAGCGCGCAGGAAGTGGCGCGCCGCTTCTCCGACCACGACTGGGTGTCGGCGCCGGTGGTGGACGAGAACAACATCCTGCTCGGCCGCATCACCATCGACGACGTGGTCGACATCATCCGCGAGCAGGCCGAGCACCAGGCGCTGGGCGCCGCAGGCCTGGACGAGGACGAGGACCTGTTCTCGCCGGTCAAGCGCGCCGTGCGCGGCCGCGTGGTGTGGCTGGGCATCAACCTGTTCACCGCCTTCATGGCCGCTGGCGTGATCGGCCAGTTCGAGGCCACGCTGGAGAAGGTAGTGGCGCTGGCGGTGCTGATGCCGATCGTGGCCGGCATCGGCGGCAATGCCGCGGTGCAGGTGCTGACCCTGATGGTGCGTGGCCTGGCCCTGGGCCAGGTGGGCTCGAGCAATGCCGGCATCCTGATGTGGAAGGAGATCCGCGTCGCCCTGATCAACGGCGTGCTGATCGGCGGCATCGTCGGCCTGATCGCGCTGCTGTGGTTCCGCGACCCGGTGCTGTCGCTGGTGATCGCGATGGCCCTGGTGATCAACTTCTGCGCCGCGGCCGCCGCCGGTGTGCTGCTGCCGTTGCTGCTGCGGCGGATGAACATCGACCCGGCCGTCGCCGGCACCGTGGTGGTGACCGCGGTGACCGACGTGATGGGTTTCTTCTGCTTCCTCGGCCTGGCGACGGCGATCCTGCTGCACTGAGGGCGGCTTCCAGGCGACCCGGACGCTCGGCAATCTCCTACACGCGCGGCCGGCTTCGGCCGATTCCACCGTGCCAGCCCGGGTACGAAGCTGTGGCCTTCCCCGGCCACCCTCGTGCCCATGCGTTTCCTGCTGCTCGCCCTGCTCTGCCTGCTGCCAGCTTCCGTGCTGCCGGCCGTCCCCCCCACTACGGCGCCCGCGCCTGCTCCGATGCTGGCCTCGACCTGGCGCGGCGGGCTCGCGGTGGACGCCTTCCTGGTCAGCGAGAAACTGGACGGCGTGCGTGCCCGCTGGGATGGCAGGCGGCTGTGGACCCGCGGCGGCGCGCCCATCGTTCCACCTGCCGGCTTCACCCGCGGCTGGCCTTCCCAACCGATGGATGGCGAGCTGTGGGCCGGGCGTGGCCGCTTCGAGGAAGTCAGCGCGCTGGTGCGCCGCAGTAGCGGCGACGCGCGCGACTGGGACAGCGTGCGCTTCATGCTGTTTGACCTGCCCGCCCACCCCGGCAGCTTCGCCCGGCGCGTCCAGTACATGCGCGAGCTGGTCGCCAAAGCGCGCAGCCCGACCCTGGCCATGATCGAACAGCGGCGCATCGCCACGACCGCGGCGCTGGATGCCGAACTGGCGCGGGTGGTGGCCGCGGGCGGCGAGGGCCTGATGCTGCACCGGGCCGATGCGTTGTACCGGCCCGGCCGCAGCGACGCACTGTTCAAGTACAAGCCGCACGCGGACGCCGAGGCCCAGGTCGTCGCACACCTGCCCGGCAAGGGCCGCCTTGAGGGGCGCTTGGGTGCGCTGCAGGTGCGTACCCCGGACGGGCGCAGCTTCCGCATCGGCAGCGGCTTCAGCGACGCGCAGCGCGCCGATCCGCCGCCCATCGGCAGCTGGGTCACCTACCGCTACAGCGGCCTCACCAGCAAGGGACTGCCACGCTTCCCGCGTTTCCTGCGTATCCGCCATGAGCTTCCACCGGCGGATCCGTAGCTCCGGGTCCCCATGGGGAGAGGCGGCGTGTCTGGGCGCAATCGGCACGCATGTCGTCGAATGCCCGCGTCCCGGCGGACCCGGGCCGGGCGCGGAGCGGCGACCGGGGAAAGAGGGTCGGAATGGCATCCACCGCTGGTCACTGCAGCATCAAGACATGCGCCACTCGGCGTAGCGTCACGAGCACGCTTGCCGCCCGTTGGGAAGGACGACAGGCCAGCGGAGCAATACCCGTGCGGACGCGATTCCCGTAGTGCGGGGCGTGTCCCTACCTGGCCGCTCCCATGGCGCTAAGCTGGTCCCCCGTCGCGGAGACCTCCCGATGCGCAAGACCCGCCTGCTATTCCTGCCCGCCCTGCTGCTGAGCCTGCTCGTGAGCGCCTGCCAGAACCGTCCCACGCCGCCGCCCACCGGCACCTTCGTCCAGCGCAGCATCGAGTACGCCGGCCGCACCCACCTTTATGCGGTGTTCGTGCCTGCGGCCACGCACCAGCAGGGCCCGCTGCCGGTGGTGCTTTTCCTGCACGGCTCCGGCGAGCGCGGCAGCGACGGCCACGCCCAGACGACCTCCGGCCTCGGCCCGTACCTGCGCCGCAATGCCGATGCCTTCCCGGCCCTGGTGGTGATGCCGCAGGTCCCGAAGAACGAGGAATGGACCGGCGCCAACGCGCGCATGGCCCTGGCGGCGCTGGACGCGGCCAGCGCCGAGTTCGGCGGTGACCCGCGGCGCACCTACGCCACCGGCATGTCCATGGGCGGCTATGGCACCTGGGAAGTGGCGCTGCTGGAACCGCAGCGCTTCGCCGCGCTGGTGCCGGTTTGCGCCGGCGTGCTCGCGCCGCGTGCGGTGCGCCCCACCCTCTACGTCACGCCGGTAGCCGACGCGACCGATCCCCACGCCGAGCTGGTACGGCGGCTGCGGCACGTGCCGGTGTGGATGTTCCATGGCGCCCGCGACGACCTGGTCCTGCCGCACGACGCCCGGCGCGTGCACGAGCTGGCCCGGCAGGCGGGCGCGGATTTCCGCTATACCGAATACCCCGAAGGCAACCACAATGCCTGGGACGCGACCTATGCCGATCCCGCGATGTGGGACTGGCTGTTCGCCCAGCGCCTGCCCTGAACCGGATCTTCCTGTGCCCCTGCTGATCGACAACTACTTCCAGCCCGGATGGCGCCTGCGCGTCGTGACCTGCGCCGCCTGCGAATGGGAAGGCGACAGCCGTGCCATGACCCTGGAACCGCACGAGGACCTCAGCGAGTACCTGTGCCCGCAGTGCGAGGACATCGTGCTGGTGGTCCACCATCCCGACCTCGCCCAGGTCCGGGCCGCCGCCGCGGCCGGCCATCCCGAGGCGATCGAGCAGCTGGCGCTGATGCAGGAATACCTCTCCCGCAAATAGAAGCCCACAAAAACCGGGGTCAGAGTGCGATTTCCATCGCCAGCCGGGCAGGAAAAACCCGGGTCAGAGTGCGATTTCACGCCTGCCGGACAGCGGTTGGCGGCCTGGGAGGAAATCGCACTCTGGCCCCGGTTTTCCTCTTGCGGGAAATTGCACTCTGACCCCGGTTTTTTCTGCTGCCGTAGGAAGCAGAAGGCGCCCACCTTGCGGCGGGCGCCTTCTGTAGCACTGCGGGCCGGCTGCGATCAGCCGCGCAGGCGCGCGATCAGCGCTGCGGTCACCGGGTCCTGCGCCTGGCTTTCGCCACGCAGCGCCGGCAGCAGGGTGTTGGCGACCTGCTTGCCCAGCTCCACGCCGAACTGGTCGAAGGCGTTGATGCCCCACACCACCGACTGCACGTACACGCTGTGCTCGTACATGGCCAGCAGCGCGCCCAGCGAACGCGGGGTCAGCGACTCCAGCAGGATGGTGGTGCTGGGACGCCCGCCCGGATAGGCGCGGTGCGGGTCCTCGCTGGCCTGGCCATTGGCCAGCGCCTCGGTCTGCGCCAACAGGTTGGACATCAGCGCTTCGTGGTTCTGCGCGTACGGATCGTCATTGCGCACGGTGCCGATGAAATCGGCCGGCACGATCCCGGTGCCCTGGTGCAGGGCCTGGAAGAAGCTGTGCTGCACGTCGGTGCCGGCGCCGCCCCACCACACCGGGACGGTGTCGCCATCGACCGGGCTGCCATCGACCTTCACCCGCTTGCCCAGTGATTCCATCACCAGCTGCTGCAGGTAGGCCGGCAGCAGGGCCAGGCGCTGGTCGTAGGTCATCACCGCATGCGAGGCCAGGCCCAGCGCGTTGCGGTTCCACACCGCGGTCAGGCCGTGGCGCACGGCGAGGTTGGCTTCCAGCGGCGCTTCCAGCACGTGGCGGTCGAACCCGGCCGCGCCGGCCAGCAGCTGGTCGAAGGCCTCGGTGCCGATCGCCAGCGCGATCGGGAAGCCGACCGCCGACCACAGCGAGTAGCGTCCGCCCACCCAGTCCCACATCGGCAGCACCCGTTCCGGTGCGATGTCGAACGCGGACGCGGCACGCCCGGGGTTGGCGCTGACCGCGTAGATGCGCTCGCTGCTGCCCAGCCAGTCGCGCACGATGGCGCCGTTGAGCAGGGTCTCCTGGGTACCAAAGGTCTTGGAGATGAACACCGCCGCGGTGCGCTTCGGGTCCAGCGGCGCCAGCACGCGCTGCGCGGCGGCGCCGTCGACGTTGGAAATGAAGTGCACGCGGAAGCGGCCCGGCAGCGGGCCGCGCAGGGCATCGGCCACCAGGCGCGGGCCCAGGTCCGAACCACCGATGCCGACACTGACGATGTCGGTGACGTCGCTGGCTTCCAGCTCGCGCACCAGCGCGTGCATGCGCTGGCGCACTTCCGCCGCGGTCTGGTACGCCTCGCGGGCCACCGGTGACTGCGACAGGTCGCCGCGCAGCGCGGTGTGGAGCACAGAGCGGCCTTCGGTCAGGTTGATCTTCTCGCCGTCGAACAGGCGCCGGAACGCAACCGGCAGTTCGAGCTGGCGGGCCAGCTGCAGCAGCGCATCCCACGCCGCCGCGTCGTAGCGCTGGCGGGCGAAGTTCGCGTACAGCGGCCCCACCTGCAGCGCATGGGCGTCCACCCGCCCCGGTTCGTCTTTCAGCAGCCCGGCGATGCCCGTGCCTTCAAGGCGCGACGCGTGGGACTGGAGGGATTCGAAACCGGTGGCGGATGTCGTCATCAGGCAGCCTGCTTGGGGATTGAATGGTTGGTATGGGTGATGCGGTTCTGGCCGTCCACGTACACCAGGTTCGGCTCGAACGCGTCGGCTTCGGCGGCGTCCATCGACGCGAACGCGGCGATGATCACCAGGTCGCCCACCTGCACGTGGCGCGCGGCGCCGCCGTTGAGCGAGATGATGCCGCTGCCCTCGTCGGCGCGGATGGCATAGGTGGTGAAGCGCGCGCCGTTGGTCACGTCCCACACGTGCACCTGCTCGAACTCGCGGATGCCGGTGGCTTCCAGCAGCAGTCCGTCGATCGCCACCGAGCCTTCGTAGTTGAGCTCCGAATGGGTGACGGTGGCGCGGTGGATCTTGGCTTTGAGCAGGGTCAGGTGCATGGGGGAAGTACTCCGGGTCTTGGATGTTAGCAATGCACGCGCCGCGGTTGTGGCACGCACGTGCAACGCATGCGGGTGCGGGACCGTTGCATGCGAAAGCGTCGCTGGAACGGCGGGCCACGCTGGCCCGCCAGGTCAGAACTCGAGGTTGTCGATCAGGCGCGTATTGCCCAGCCGCGCGGCGACCAGGGCCACCCGCGGACCAGGCTCGCCGTCGGCCGGCTCGGACAGGTCCGGACGGCGCAGCACGGCGTAATCGACCACGAAACCGGCGTCGGCCAGCGCGGCGCGGCCTTGCGCCTCGACCTGGGCGCGCGGGGTGCCGGCCAGGTGGGCGTCGCGCATCTGCCCCAGCACGCGGTGGATGGTGGCCGCGCGCGGCCGCTCCTCGGCGCCCAGGTACTGGTTGCGCGAGCTCATCGCCAGGCCATCGGCCTCGCGCACGATCGGACCACCGATGATCTCGATCGGGAACTGCAGGTCCGCCACCAGCTGGCGGATCACGGCCAGCTGCTGGTAGTCCTTGAGCCCGAACGCAGCCACGTCGGGCAGCACCTGGTTGAACAGCCGGCTGACCACGGTGCAGACGCCGTCGAAATGCCCGGGACGGCACTCGCCTTCAAGCACGCCGCTCACGCCCGGCACGTGCACCCTGGAGGCCAGCTCGACGCCGAACGGATACATCGACTCGACCGTCGGCAGCCACAGCACGTCGCAGCCCGCGTCGGACAGGCCCGCTGTATCGGCGTCGGGGGTACGCGGATAGCGGGTGAAGTCCTCGTTCGGCCCGAACTGGGTCGGGTTGACGAACACGCTGGAGACCACGCGGTCCACGTGCTGGCGCACCAGGCGCACCAGCGAGAAGTGGCCGGCGTGCAGGTTGCCCATGGTGGGCACGAAGCCCACGCGCAGGCCTTCGCGTTTCCAGCCACGTACGCGTTCGCGCAGCGCGTCCAGCTCGGTAATGGTTTCGATCATCGTACTGCCAGGAAGGAGGGGGGAGGCTCAGGCGTAGGCGTGGGCGGCATCGGGGAAGCTGCCGTCACGCACGGCCTCGGCATAGGCGCGCACGGCGCCGGCCACCGAGCCGCCTTCGGCCAGGAAATCCTTGACGAAGCGCGGACGGCGATGGCCGCTGTCCAGCCCGAGGAAGTCGTGCAGCACCAGCACCTGGCCGTCGCAATGCGGGCCAGCGCCGATGCCGATGGTGGGGATCCCGAGCGAGGCGGTGATCTGCTGGGCCAGCGGGGTCGGCACGCATTCGAGCACCAGCATCGAGGCGCCGGCCTCCTGCACCGCCAGGGCGTCGGCGCGCAACCGCGCCGCGGCCTGCTCGTCGCGGCCCTGCAGCTTGAACCCGCCGAGCTTGAGCACCGACTGCGGGGTCAGGCCCAGGTGCGCGCAGACCGGGATGTCGCGTTCGGACAGGAAGCGGATGACGTCGAGCTTGTGGCCCGCGCCTTCCAGCTTGACCATCTGCGCGCCGGCCTGCAGCAGCGCCACCGAGGCGTCCAGCGCCCGCTCCGGGGTGGCATCGGCCTGGAACGGCAGGTCGCTGACCAGCAGCGCCTGCTTCAGCACCCGGGCCACCGCGGCGGTGTGGTAGGCGATGTCGGGCACGGTCACCGGCAGGGTCGAACCATGGCCCTGGACCACCATGCCCAGCGAATCGCCGACCAGGACCAGGTCGATCCCGTTCTGGTCCATGACCCGGGCGAATCCGGCGTCGTACGCGGTCAGCATGGCCATGCGACGGCCCTGGCGCTTGGCTTCGGCCAGCGCGGGGACGGTCCAGGGCTTCTGGTCGGCATGTACGCTCATTTCGGCATCCGGTTCGGCAAGCCGCGCATTATCGCGCAAAACCCCGCCCTGCCCCGGCCGGGGATGGCCACGCTGCATCCCGCTGGCGGGGTTTCAGGCCGGTTCCAGGACCTCGACGCCGGTTGCATCGACCAGGCGCAGGGCTTCGCCGACCGTGCCATGGCCCGGGAGCGGCGCGTCGGCGGCGATCTCCGCCAGCGGCACCAGCACGAAGGCGCGCTGGCGCAGGTACGGATGGGGCACCTGCAGGCCCGGCAGGTCCAGCTCCTGGTCACCGTAGAGCAGCAGGTCCAGGTCGAGCATGCGCGGACCCCAGCGGGTGTCCCCGCCGCCGCGTACGCGGCCGGCGCGGCGCTCGATCTCCAGCAGTCCGGCCAGCAGCTCCGCCGCCGGCAGGGTGGTTTCCAGCACCGCCGCGGCATTGATGAAGTCGGGCTGGTCGGTGCGGCCCCAGGCGGGAGTGCGGTACAGCCGCGAGGTCGCCAGCAGGCGGCAGCCGGGCAGCGCGGCCAGGGCCGGGAAGGCCGCGCGCACGGTGGCGGCGGCCTCGCCCAGGTTCGCGCCCAGGCCTATGCAGGCGCGGACCGGGGCGCTCATTCGGACGCAGTGGCCCCGCGACGACGGCGGCGACGGCGACGGCGCGGCGCCCCGTCCAGGTCGGCGTCCTCACCGCTGGCGGCCGAAGCATCGAGGCTGGCGGCAAGGGCATCGCCCGAGCTCTGCTGGGCCTCGCGCCAGAATTCCACGTCGGCGGCATGGCTGTCGGAGGCAGCCAGGCGCAGGGCCAGGAAGTCGTAGGCGGCGCGGAAGCGCGGGTGCGCCAGCAGCCGGAACACGCGCTTGCGCTGGCGGGTGGAGAAGCGCGACTGCAGCAGCCAGATCTCCTGCATCGGCAGGGAGAAGCGCTTGGGCAGGGCAATGGTCTGCACCTGGTGCAGGGTCACCCGGTCGGCGGCGCGGCGCTGGGCCTCCTCCACCGGCATCCCCTGCGCCTGCAGCCCGGCCAGGGCGCGGCAGTAGGCCGGCCACAGCAGCAGGGCGAACAGGAAGGCCGGCGAGACCGGCTCGTCCGCGGCCACGCGGGCGTCGGTGCCGGCCAGGCCCTTGAGGACCATGCGCCGCAGCGCGCCGCTGCGGTTGGAACGCAGCGCGGCGGCGGTCTCGGGCATCAGCGCGCCCAGCAGGCCGTGGCGCTCCAGGCCCTCGAAGCTGGCCACCGCGTGCCCGGACAGGAACAGCTTGAGCATTTCCTCGAACAGGCGCGCCGGCGCGGCCTCGGCCAGCAGCCCGGCCAGGCGCGGGATCGGCTCGGCGGTGGGCGGGTCGATGCTGAAGCCCAGCTTGGCCGCCAGGCGCACCGCACGCAGCATGCGCACCGGGTCCTCGCGGTAGCGGGTCTCTGGATCGCCGATCAGGCGCATCTTGCGCGCCAGCACGTCCTCGTAGCCGCCGGTGTAGTCGCGCACCGAGAAATCCTCGATCGCGTAGTACAGGGCGTTGCAGGTGAAGTCGCGGCGGACCGCGTCGTCCTCGATCGTGCCGTAGACATTGTCGCGGACCAGGCGGCCGTCCTCGACCTCGCGGTCGCCGCTGCCGTCGTCGACGTTGGCGCGGAAGGTGGCGACCTCGATGATCTCGCGGCCGTAGACCACGTGGGCCAGGCGGAAGCGGCGGCCGATCAGGCGGCAGTTGCGGAACAGCTGCTTGACCTGCTCCGGCGTGGCGTCGGTGGCCACGTCGAAATCCTTGGGGTGCATCCCCAGCAGCAGGTCGCGGACCGCGCCGCCGACCAGGTAGGCGCCAAAGCCGGCCTCGCGCAGCCGGTAGAGCACGCGCAATGCGTTGGGACTGATGTCCTTTCGCGAGATCGGGTGCTGGTCGCGCGGGACGCTGCGCAGGACAGGTTGCGGGAGGGCTTGCGGATCGATGGGAGTGATTCCGTGGGCTTGGAAAAATATTTCGCCGGGGCCATTGCCGTCCGGCTGGCGGGTGAATATACTAGCGCGCCTTCGCTGGGAACACCCGCACAACGCTCCCTTCGTCTAGTGGTTAGGACGTGGCCCTCTCAAGGCTAAAACAGGGGTTCGAGTCCCCTAGGGAGCGCCATCCCGGTGCAGCGAAGCAGACGAGAAACCCCGCCCCGGCGGGGTTTTTTGTTGCCTGCGTCCAGGCGCACGTGAAGAGCCCCGCGATGCGGGGCTCTCCGTTGCAGTTATGGACGCGCCCGGACGCGTGGCCGCATCCGGGCACGTGGCGCTCATCCTTCCATCTGCTCCAGCTCGCGCCCGCGGGTTTCGCGGACGAAGCGCAGCACGAAGAACACCGACAGCACCGCCGCCGCCGCGTACAGGCCGTAGGCCGCCGCCAGGCCGATGCCGGCCAGCAGCATCGGGAAGGTCCAGGTGATGACGAAGTTCGCCACCCACTGCGCCAGGCCCGCCACCGCCAGGCCCGAGCCGCGGATCTGGTTGGGGAACATCTCGCCCAGCATCACCCACATCACCGGGCCCCACGAGGCGTTGAAGAACACCACGTAGGCGTTGGCCGCCACCAGCGCCACCAGGCCCATCTGCCCCGGCAGCTGCAGCTTGCCGGCCGCGTCCAGGGTGCCGGTGGAGAACGCCCAGGCCACGATGCCCAGGGTCACCGCCATGCCCGCCGAGCCGACCCACAGCAGCGGCTTGCGACCGACCTTGTCCACCAGCACGATCGTCACCAGGCAGGCACCGATGCTCAGCGCGCCGGACAGCACGTTGATCAGCAGCGCGTCGTTCTCCGAGAAGCCCACCGCCTGCCACAGCACCGCGCCGTAGTAGAACACCACGTTGATGCCGACCAGCTGCTGGAACGTGGCCAGGCCAATGCCCACCCACACGATCGGCCGCACCTTGCCGGTGGCCTTGCTGATCAGGTCCGACAGGCGCGGACGGTGGTGGTCGGTCGCCAGCGAGGCGTCGATCTCCGCCAGCTTGCGCGCCCCGCCCTGCTCGCCGTACAGCCGCGCCAGCACCTTGCCTGCCTTCTCCTTCAGGCCGCGGGCCACCAGGTAGCGCGGGCTCTCGGGAATGAAGAACAGCGCCACCAGGAACAGGAACGCCGGCACGAGCTCTGCCCAGAACATCCAGCGCCAGGCCTCGTGCTCCATCCACAGCACCGCGGTGGAGGCACCGGCATGGCCGGCCAGCCACCAGTTGCTCAGGAACGAGAAGAACAGGCCGGAGATGATCGCGATCTGCTGCACCGTGGCCAGCCGGCCGCGGTAGTGCGCCGGGGCCACCTCGGCGATGTAGGCCGGCGACATCACGCTGGCCGCGCCGACGGCAAAGCCGCCGATCACGCGGTAGACCACGAATTCGGCCGAGGAGGTGGCGATGCCCGAACCCCACGCCGAAACGATGAAGAACACCGCCGCCCACAGCAGCATGGTGCGCCGGCCGTAGCGGTCGGCCAGGGTGCCGGCGAACCAGGCGCCGACCGCGCAGCCCAGCAGCATCGAGGCGACGTTGAAGCCGGTCACCGCCGCGTCGGACTTGAACGCCGCGGTCAGGCCGTCGACCGTGCCGTTGATCACGCCGCTGTCGTAGCCGAACAGGAAGCCACCGATGGTGGCCACCAGGCTGATCAGGATGATGAAACGCGTGTTCTCGCCGCCGGCTTCGATGTTCGTCGTGCCGGTCGTGGTGTTGCCAATGCCCGCCATCCGGGGTCCCTCCAGTGTGTGCTTCGGCGCCGGTGTATCCGGCGTGTTGTATGTATCTGTCGTACCCGCAACCTCAGGCCAGGCGCACGAGCCGCCCGCCCCTCTCCCCCACTTCCACCGCTTCGTCCGGCCCCAGCGCGAGCTCCAGTGCCTGGTCGCGGTATTCGAGCCGGAAGCGGCCGCCACGCCAGGCATGCAGCCTGGCCTGGCGCAGCCGGCCGGCGTCCCACTCCAGCGCGACCTCGGCGGCACCGCGGACGCGCAGGCCGGACACTCTACCGCGTGGCCACGCCTGCGGGAGCGCCGGCAGCAGGAATACCGTGCCGCCCCAGCTCTGCAGCAGCATCTCGGTGATGCCGGCGGTGCCGCCGAAGTTGCCGTCGATCTGGAACGGCGGGTGTGCATCGAACAGGTTGGGATAGGTGCGCTCCGGACTCAGCAGCATCCCCAGCACCTTGTAGGCGTGTCCGGCGTCGCGCAGCCGCGCCCACAGGTTGAGGCGCCAGCCGATGCCCCAGCCGGTGGCCTCGTCGCCGCGGATCTCCAGCGAACGCCGCGCCGCGGCGGCCAGCTCCGGGGTATCGCGCATGTTGATCTGGCTCGACGGATGCAGCGCATACAGGTGGGAGACGTGGCGGTGGTCCATCTCCGGCGCGTCCATGTCCCAGTCCTGCTGCCATTCCTGTAGCTGCCCCGCCCTGCCGATGCGGTGCGGCGGCAGGCGCTCGCGCAGCCGCGCCAGGCGCGCCGCCAGGTCGGCATCCACGCCCAGCAGGCCGGCGATCTCGATGCACTGGCCGAACAGGTCGCGCAGGATCTGCGCGTCCATCGACGGGCCGGCGCACAGCGCGGCGCCGTGCGGGTGCTCGTTCTCCGGCGATATCGAGGGCGCGGTGACCATCGCCCCGGTCGTCGGGTCTTCCACCAGGGTGGCGGCGAAGAACTCGGCCGCGCCGCGGAACAGCGGCCAGACCTTCTCCAGATAGCCGGGCTCGCGTCCGTAGTCCCAGCGGTCCCACAGGTGCTGCAGCAGCCAGGCGCCGCCCAGCGGCCACAGGCCCCACTTGGCGCCATCGATCGGCGCCGCCTGGCGCCACAGGTCGGTGTTGTGGTGCACGACCCAGCCCGGCGCGCCATACATGCGCCGCGCCACGTCGGCGCCGGTCTGCGCCAGTTCGGCGACCATGCGCTCCAGCGGCTCGACGCACTCGGGCAGCGCATTGGCCTCGGCCGGCCAGTAGTTCATCTCGGTGTTGATGTTGATCGTGTACTTGCTCTCCCATGGGGGCGCGAGCAGGTCGTTCCAGATCCCCTGCAGGTTGGCCGGCTGGGTGCCGGGGCGCGAACTGCAGACGAGCAGGTAGCGTCCGAACTGGTGGTACAGCGCGGCCAGCTCGGGATCGTGGCCCTCGGCGAAGCGGGCCACGCGCTCGTCAATAGGCAGCGCGGCGACCTCCTCCGCGCTGCGCCCGAGATCGATGGCGACCCGCCGGAACAGGCGCTGGTGCGCGGCCTCATGCGCCGCCAGCAGTGCGTCCCACGACCTGCGCGCGGCCGCCTCCAGCTGCGTGCGCGTGGTCGCCTCCGGGTCGCCGCCGATATCGTCGTAGCGACGGAAGCTGGTGGCGGCGGTCAGCAGCAGCACCACCTCGTCCGCGCCTTCGACCTCGATGCGGTCGCCGCGGCGGCGCAGCGTGCCACCGCGCACCTGCACCCCCAGCCGGGCGGCAAAGCGCAGCCCGCCCTCGATGCCGAAGGCGTCGCCGTTGCGCCCACGCAGCAGCAGGCCGGCGTCGCCGTCGGGCACGACCTCGGCCTGGGCATGGTCGCTGTCCAGCCCGATCCGCACCCGCACCCGGCCCGGCTGGCTGGTGCGCAGGCGCACGGCCAGGCACTGGTCCTCCGCCGAGACGAAGGCCTCGCGGGTGTGCTCCAGCTTCCAGCCGGAACCGAAGCTGGTCGTGGCCACGGCGCGATCCAGGTCCAGTTCGCGCCGGTAGTCGTCGAGGTCGGAAACCTCGACGAAATCCAGGCACAGGTCGCCCAGCGGCTGGTAGGGCATCTGCTTGCGCGGGGCGCCCATCATGGTGGCGTCGGCCAGGGCTTCGGCTTCCGCATGGCGCCCGGCGAACAGCAGGCGCCGCACCTCCGGCAATGCCTCCAGCGCGCCGTCCGGCACCGGGTCGTAGGGCCGGCCCGCGTAGAGCGTGTCCTCGTTGAGCTGCAGCCGCTCCGAGCGCCCACCGCCCCAGACCATCGCGCCGAGGCGGCCGTTGCCCAGCGGCAGGGCCTCGACCCAGCGCGTGGCCGGGCGTGGATACCACAGCCGCAGTGGGCGCCCAGGTGCCGCCGTCGCTGGATCGCCGGCCACACGCGTCGTCGCCTGGTTGGCGGGAGCAGTGGCTGGCGTGGCCGCAAGCGTGGAGGGCGCGGCGCTGGCCGCAAGTGCGGCCGCGGTGGCCTTGATCAGTTCACGACGGGTCAGGCTCATGCGGCGGCGTACTCCGTGTCGTTGCCCTCGGCATCCTGCCGCGCGCCGGACCGGCCGGCGCGCGACATGCGGTCACCCGCGCGGACGGCGCACGGTGACGGCCTCGCCGGTGTAGCGCACGCTTGCGTCGGCTTGCGGCTCCAGCGCGCCTGCATCTTCGCGCGGGCCGTCGATCCAGCGGACGCGGATCTCGCGCTGGTCACGCATGCCGGGATATCCGCCCTCGCGGGCGCCGATCACCAGCTCGCCCCTGGCCTCGTTCCAGGACAGCGGGATGCGCGCGAATTCGCCGCGCTCGTAGCCGTAGTTGCGGCCGTCGTCCTCGTACAGCGGGAAGCTGCCGTCGGCGCCGGTGTAGACCTCGATGGTCAGCGGCGCATCCGGCTTCTCGTCCACGTACTGCTGGACCACGGTGCGCGGCACGATCGAGCCGGCACGCACGAACAGCGGGCTGCGCTCCAGTGGTGCGGCGGCGGTGATCTCCTGCCCGCCGGCGTGGCGCTGGCCGGTATGGAAGTCGATCCAGCTGGTGCCGGCCGGCAGGTAGACCTGCCGCTCGCGCGCCTGGTAGCTGGTCACGGGCGCGACCAGGAAGGCCGGGCCGAACAGGTACTGGTCGGCGATGTCGCGCACCTTCGGGTCCTGCGGGAAGTCCATCGCCAGCGCGCGCAGGATGGTGCCGTCGTGGTGCCAGGTGTCGCCGGCCAGGGTGTAGACGTAGGGCAGCAGGGTGTAACGCAGCTTCAGGTAATGCACGAAGCTGTCGTAGTGCGGCGTGCCCTCCGGCGCGATCTCCCAGATCTCGCGGTAAGGGAACTGGCCGTGCAGGCGGAATACGGGCACGAAGGCGCCGTACTGGAACCAGCGCAGGTTCTGCTCGCGCCATTCGTCCAGGTGGGCCGGATCCTTCTGCTCGTAGCGGCGCTCGGGCGAGAAGCCGCCGATGTCCATCGACACGTTCGGCGCACCGGCCATCGAGGCGTTGACCAGGCCGGAGATCTGCTCGCGCAGGTCGTCCCAGCGCGGGACGATGTCTCCGCTCCAGAACGCCGACGCGGCGCGCTGCTGCCCGGCGAAGAACGCACGCGAGAGGATGAACACGCGCTTGTCCGGATCGACCTGGCGCGAACCGCGGTACACGCCCTCCGAGTGCGGCAGCGGATAGGCGTTGAAGTACTCGACCGAGGAACCCAGCGCGTTTGGCATGGTGCGCGCCTTGCGCTCGCCGACGTCGATGTTGCTGTGCAGGTCCGGCTCGGACGCGTCCAGCCACCAGGCGTCGATGCCCCTGCTGTTGAGCTTGGTATTGACCTGGCGCCAGAAGATGTCCTGGGCCTGCTTCGCGAACGGGTCGTAGAAGGAGTTGAGGTAGCCCTTGCCGATCCAGTCCAGCTCGCCGACCTCGACGTTGCGCTTGTACATGAAACCGGCAGCGTCGAGCTCCTTGTAATGCTCGGTGGTCGGGTAGAACTTCGGCCAGACCGAGATCATGATCTGCGCGTTCTGCCCGTGCACGTGCCTGATCATGCCGTCCGGATCCGGGAAGTTGGCCGGATCGAAGTCGTGCGAGCCCCAGGCGTCCTCCGGCCAGTACGACCAGTCGAGCACGATGGCGTCGATCGGCAGGCCGCGGCGGCGGTATTCGTCCAGCGCACCGGTCAGCTCGGCCTGGGTCCTGTAGCGCTCGCGGCTTTGCCAGAAGCCATAGGACCACTTGGGCAGGATCACCGACTTGCCGGTCAGCCAGCGGTAGCCGGCGATCAGGTCGTCGGCATTGCCGCCGGCGACCACGTAGTAGTCGATCATCTGCCCGGCCTCGGACCAGATCGACAGGTCGCCGGCCTGGTCGCCCGGCAGCGGATCACGATGCTGCAGGGCGATATAGGCCGGATCGATCGTGTCCCACTCGACCCTCACCTGGTAGCGGCGGCCCGGTTCCAGCTCCAGCGCGAACTCGTGGTGCCACGGGTTCCAGTTCTGGCGCCAGCGGTCGATCACCAGCTCGCCGTCGACGTACACCTTGGCGTACTCGCTGTTGTACAGCGAGAAGGTGTGGCGGCCGCCCGTCTTCGCCTCGATCGCGCCTTCCCAGGTGACCAGGGTGCGGCCACCGGGCGCCTTGTTCTTGGCCTGCTCGGGGAAGGCGACCAGGTCCTTGATGTACTGGTAGTTGATCTCGGCCTCGCGGCGCTGGACCTTGCGCTTGCCGTCGATCGAATAGGTCGCGGTGAAACCGCCGGGCTTGCCCTTGGCGTCGTACACCACCAGCGACTCCTGCAGCGGGCGCAGGCCCCTGGGATCGCCGTAGCGGGTGATGGAGTTGTTGTCCCAGAGGATGCCGTAGTTGCGGGTGGAGATGAGGTACGGGATGGCGTTGTCGATGTTGTGCTGGAGCAGCTCGACGTCGCGGCCCTTGAGGTTCATCCAGCCCTGCTGGTGCAGGCCGGTGCCGTACAGGCCCTCGCCTTCCACCGCGTCGAAGCGCTGGCGCACGCTGTAGTAATCACGGCCGTCGAACGTCGCCGGCTGGAACTCGCGGGCGCCGGGGCGCTCGGCCAGCAGCGGCTTGCCCTCGCCGTCGAAGAAACTGACGCTGCCATCGGCCAGGGCGACCTCGGCGGCGATGCCTGACGCCTTGACCCGCACCTTCTCCGGACCCTGCTCGACCTCGAACGCCGGCGCCGGCGCGGGCGGCTCGGTGCGCATCAGGCTGGGGCTGCGCTGGAAGTCGCCGTCCACGTCGGCGCTCACGCGCACGATGCGGTCGGACACCAGCTGCAGGCGCACGTCCGCCGCCTGCGGGTCGGCCGGACGCACGATCACCCCGTCGGCCTGGCGCTCGACGCTCTGCGCCAGCGCCTGCAACGGAACCAGCGACGCCACCACCGACATGGCCAGCAGGGTGCGCCTGGCGTGCCTGGGCCTGTTGTTCTGCTTCATCTCCACTCCTCTCCCATGCGGCGCCCGGAAGCGGCACCGTCGTCTGCAATCAGTAGGTCGCCAGCTTTACCCGCAACAGCTGGGTCGCGTCGGAAAAATTGAGCCCGTAGTCGGTCTGGTCGCCGTTCCAGCGACGGCGGAACTGCCATTGCCCGTCCACGTAGGTGCCCTCGTCCACGTATTCGTAGATCTGCCGATCGGCCACGGCCGGGTCGGCCGCCACCAGGTTGATCCGCGCATACGCCCCGGTCACCAGGAATTCGTCCGGCCCCAGCTGCACCACCAGCGCGCGGCCGACCGGCTCGGGGTTGCCCGGCGGCGTGCCCTGGAACCAGAACTGCGGCACGCCATAGGTCACCACCGCATTCCAGCGGTCGTCGATGCGCAGGGTCTGCACCGGCGTGCCGGGCTGCTCGGCCGTGCCGTGCACGCGCCCTTCGAAACTGGCCTGGGCGATCACGCCGGCAGCCGGGGCCACCAGCCGGTAGTTGAGTGCGAAAGGCTCCAGCGCCTGGGCATCCACCACCTTCGCGCCCAGCGGGTAGTTGGAATACTTCGAATAGTCGATGCCAAACGGCGCCCAGCCGATCGCCTGCCGGCCCAGCGCAGAGAAGAAGTAGCGCGCGTACTCGCCGCGGTTGCCGGTCTCGGCCACGAACAGCGGGTTGTCCGGACGCGAGTAACGCTCCAGCACCGTGGTGTAGTGCGTGTACTCGGGCATGTAGATGTCCGGCGCCAGCAGGTCGATGTTCGGGGCGGCGGCCTTGTACACGTCCAGCACGTTGTCGGTCGGCCCGCCGCTGGCGTACTGGCCCGGCTGGCCAGGGTTGAACGGGCCGCGCAGCGCGGCGTTGACCAGCATCGGCAGCGGGTACTCGGCCTTGCCTGCCGCGGCCACCTGGTCGATGAAGCGGGCGATGTGCCAGGCGTGGAAGATCTCGTCGGCATCGGCGCCAAACACCTCGCGCCAGGTGCCTGGTTGCAGGCCGCGCGTGTCCAGCAGCGCCTGCGGCACCGGCCCGTCGAACGCCTGCTGCGCCAGCGGCGAGAAATCGCGCACGCTGCCATAGGTGCCTGGTTCGTTCTGCGGCTGCACCATGATCACGGTGCGCTGCGGGTCGTTGGCCTTCAGGTGCCGCATCAGCTGCACGAAGGCCTTCCGGTCCGCTTCAAGCGTCGCCTCGCCATGTGGCGAGAGCGAGTTGAGCACGCGCCCGTCCTCGGTGACCACGCGCGGGAAACGCCCGTTGTCCAGCTTCACCCAGGAGGGCGCGTAGTGCGGCGCGTTGTTCTTCCACGTGGCGAACCACAGCAGGATCAAGCGCACGTCGCGCTCGCGTGCCTGGGCGAGCAGGGTATCGACGAAGGAGAAGTCGAACTTCCCCTCTTCCGGCTCCACCTGCTCCCAGGCCACCGGCACCATCACCGTGTTCGGGCGGACCCTCTCGATCGCCGGCCATACGTCCGCCAGCGCCTGCGGCCAGTTGCTGGAATTGTTGACCTGTGCGCCCAGGATCAGGAACGGCTTGCCATCCACCAGCAGGGCGTGGCGGCCATCGCGGGTGACCACCTGCGGGATCGGTGCCTCGGTGGGTGCAGCAGTGCGGTCACCGCGGCCGGCCTGCGAGCCAGTGCCCCCGGTGCCATCCGCCAGCGGTGCCCCGGCACCCCCGCCGCAGGCGCCCAGCAGCAAGGCCAGCAGCGCCCCCAGTCCCATCCGCGCGGTGCGCGGCAAAGCCGTTCCGGTCATCAGTCCCTTCCCTTCCGTCGAATCACCACTGGCCCGTGCGGAACGGCGAGGCGGGCAGGCCATCGCGGCCCACCAGGTTCGCGTCCCCGGGGTCATCGCTCCAGCCGTAGCGTGCGCCCACCGGGCGATCCACGCCGGCGGCCTGCAGCACCACGGTGTCACCCTCGATCCGCGCCCGGGCCGGATGGAAACGGCCATCGGCACCGGCCAGCTCGAAGCCGGCCAGCGCGCCGCCGCCACGTGCGGCAAGCGCGCCGTCGGCGTGGTCGAAGTGCAGTACCAGCTCGCGGCCGCGCACCTCGGCCTCGCGGAACACCGGGCCGGTCCAGGCGATGTGCTGCTGGCCGTAGACCCTGGCCAGTGCGATCCGCGCCAGGCGCTGGCCGACGACGTGCTTGTCGCGTGGATGGATGTCGTTGCTGTCGCCGGCATCGGTGATCACCGCCTGGCCGGTGGCGGGTAATGCCAGCGTCGCCGACTGCGACTCGCGCAGCGTGGCCCAGGGGCTCTCGAGCACCCGGCCCTGCGCATCAAGCTGGTCGCCACCGGAATGGAACGGGGCCAGCTGCACCCACAGGAACGGCAGCGCAGGCGTGCGGAAGCCCGCGCGCCAGCCCTCGACCAGGCTGCGGAACTGGTCGCGGTAGCGGTAGGCGCCCTCGGGGCTGGCATTGGTCTCGCCCTGGTACCAGATCACGCCGGCCAGCGCGTATGGCTGCAGCGGATGCAGCATCGCGTTGTACAGCAGGGTGTCGTCCTGGTTCTTGTCGTCCAGCATCGCCACGCTGGCCTGCGCGGTGCGGAACAGCCACGGGCCGCCCAGCGCGCGCGCCACGCCACCCTGCGGGCGCACGAAGATTTCTTCCGGCGAACCCATGATGCCGCCGCCGCCACCATCGTCCTGGACCCGCACCGCGATGGTGTTGGTGCCGGCGCGCAGCACGCCTGCCGGGACCTCGTAGACGCGCGGCTTGTTGTAGGCGTTGACCGTGCTGCCCACCTGCTTGCCGTTGACCCAGGTGGTGTCGGTGTCGTCGATCTGGCCCACGCCCAGGGTGATCCCGGCGGCGGCCTCGGCGGCGCTGAGCTCGAACGTGGTGCGGTACCAGGCCACGCCGTTCATGCCTTCGTAGCCCTGCGATTCCCACGCGGCGGGGACCTTGATCGGCTGCCAGCCACTGGTGTCGAGTTCGGCCCCGGCGAACGCGTCCGACGCCGGGTCGACCGGTGCCCAGGCAGCCACCCGCTGGTAGACCGCCTGTTCGATCTTCTCCTCGGCGGCGCGACGCTCACGCATCTTCGCTTCCAGAGCAGCCGCATCCAAGCCCAGCATGCCGGCGCTCATCCACGCCTCGATCGAGCTGCCGCCCCAGGTGCTGTCGATGATGCCGACGGGCACCTGCAGGGTGCGGCGCAGCTCCTGCGCGAAAGCATAGCCGGCGGCGGAGAACGCGCCCACCGTCTCCGGACTGGCGGCCTGCCACTGCCCGCCTTCCAGCTGCGTGCGCGGTGCCTCGGCCCAGGACCGCGGCACCTTGAAGTGGCGCAGCTGCGGATCGCCGGCGGCGGCGATGTCCTCGGCCGCGTGCAGGGTCTGCGCCACCGGCCATTCCATGTTCGACTGGCCCGAAGCCAGCCATACCTCGCCCACCAGCACGTCGGCGATCCGCTGGCGCTGGCCGCAGCCCTCGACCGCCAGCACGTAGGGGCCGCCGGCGACCTGCGGCGGCAGCGTCACCGCCCAGCGTCCGGCAGGGTCGGCAGTGCCCGACGCATGCTCTCCGTCCAGCGTCACCCGAACCTGGCAACCCGGCCGGGCCTGGCCCCAGACCGGCAGGGGCGCATCGCGTTGCAGGACCATGCCGTCAGCAAAAACCAGCGGCAGCTCCAGGGATGCGGCAGCTGCGGCCGTGGCCGCGGGCACGAATGCCAGCCAGGCCAGCGAGGCGAGGACGATGCGTGGTGTCATGGCACAGGTTCTCCGTAGATGACGCCGCGCCCGCCGGTGGCCAGGTAGACGCGGCCATGGATACGCGCATCGCCGGCAAGCGTGCGCACGCTGCCGAAGCGGTGCTGCGGATCGTCGATCCGCACCCAGCTGCGGCCTTCATCATCGGAACGATACAACCCCACGCCGCCGCCGACCTCGCCATGCAGGAACAGCGCCGGCACGCTGCTCCCGGGTGCCGGTGCGCCCAATCCGAGCGCAAGCGCCTCGCCTACACCAGGCATGCGCCGCAGGCTGCCGCCACTCCAGCGCAGCAGGCCGCCGCGGCCTGCCGCGATGTAGGCCACGCCCGTGGCCCGGGTGGACGCCAGCAACTGGCCGCCAGCGCCGTCTCCGACCCCATCGCTGCCTCCGGCGGCTGGCTGGAACGAGACCCCGCCGTCGGCGCTCAGGTACAACGCGCCCCTGGCCGGATCAAAGCCGTACCACAGCGCCGCGTCGAAGCGGTCCGCCGCCACCACGGCGCCCTGCGGCAATCCCGCGACCTTCTGCCAGCGGCGGCCGAAATCGTCGGTGAACCAGTGCACGCCCTCGCGCGGCTGCCAGAGCACGCGCCTGCCGTCGGCGGCGATGGCGATGCGGCCGGCCCCTTTGCCGGCGCCGGCGCCTTGCGGCTCGCTGGCGAACGCGGTCCAGCTGGCGCCGCCATCGCGCGACCAGGCGGCGCGCACCACGGCCGGATCGGGCTGGTGCAGATGGCCGCTGCGCACCAGCACCTGCGGCTGCTGCCCGGCGTAGTCCAGGCTTTCGGTATTGCTGTAGCGCGGGCCGGCGAACTGGGTGGTGGTGCGCCGCAGGTCGTCGTGGCGGAAGCCGTCGATGTCGCCGACACCGCTGACCAGCGGCGCTCCCTGCGGCGGGCTCACCAGGGCCAGCGGCACGGTTTCCTCCAGCCCGGCGTTGTCGAACCACCAGTGCACGCGGCCGCCGCGGTCCAGCGCGCGCATGTCGCGCGAGGCCCAGATGCCGTAGCCGGTGACGAACAGCACCCGGTCCGGATCGTGCGGGTCGATCTCGATGTCGGCCATCCAGTGCGGCCTGGCCTGCGCGGTCCACGGCGAGGCCGAATGCTCGAACCGCGACTGCTGAAACACCGGCCGCCAGCTGCGGCCGCCATCGGTGCTGCGGTACACGTCGTCGTGCGGCGCCCAGCGGTTGAAGGTGGTGGCGACGATCACGTCCGGATTGTCGGCCTGCACCGCCACCGCGCCCCAGCCGAAGCCATCGCCCTGCAGGTCGCTCGACTGCGGCGCCGGGGTGATGTCGGTCCAGCGGCCGCTGTCGGGCGACCAGCGCCACAGCGCGCCGTTGCCCATCTGGTCCGGACCGGGCTCGTCGCCGTAGCTGACCAGGAAATCGCCACGCGCGTCACGCACCATGTGGTTGGGGCGCAGTCCGCCAGGTTGCCCGGGCACGGCTTCCCAGCGCCTGCCACCGTCGCTTGAGCGGAACAGCCCGCCTTCGCGGCTGGAAACGCCGGCGTACACCACCGGCGTGGGCGAGCCGGGCTGGCCGCTGGCCGGGTCGAACACCACGAACACGATGCCGATGGACTGCCTGCGCCAGCTGTTGCTGGCCATGGCGGACTGCGAAGTTGCCAGCGCCGGGAACGCCTCCACGCGCGCCCAGGACGCACCGCGGTCGCCGCTGCGCCACAGGCCATGGGCCCGCGACCCGAGGAACAGCACGCGCCCGTCATTGGGATCGACCGCCAGGCGCTCGCCGTTGCCACGCCCCAGTTCGTTGCCGCCGAGCTTGAACGGCAGGTCGCTGCGCTGGAAGGTCGCGCCGCGGTCGGCCGAGCGCAGGATCGCGCCATTGCCGGCGCGCTCGTGGGTATAGGTTCCGGCCGCCAGGTACACGCGCTCCGGATCGGAGGGATCCAGGGCGACGCTCTCGATGCCCATCAGGTTGGCATCGGCATGGCCGATCCAGTCGGTCAGCGGGACCCAGCGCGCGGATGCCGCATCGCGCCGGTAGGCCCCGCCCACGTCGGTGCGGGCATAGGCCAGGCCCGGCTCGGCGGGATGGAACTCGATACCGGTGACGAAGCCGCCGCCGCCGATGGCCACGTTCTGCCAGCGGTATGCGACCGCGGCGTCACTGGCAGCCGCACCGGACGGATGGGCCAGTGCCGCGGCGGCCACGAACAGCGACGCCCCGGCCCGTGCCAGGAAACTGCGAACCGATTGCACGGCCATCGCCAGGCCACTCTCCTTCCCCACCGCGTGGGTGTGCCGCCGCGCCTGCCGGTGGCAGGTGGGCAGGCGTGGATGCGCTGCCCCGGCAGGCCGGGGCAGGATTCCGGCGGCGGGCCGGGCCGCCGCCACCCGGCCCGTCACAGGCCCAGGTTTGCGCGGATGGAGAGTCCGAAGCGGCGGTCGTTGATGTACCAGCCGTTGGGTCGGGTCTCGCTTCCGTAGTAGTCGAACCGGGTTTCGTCCAGCAGGTTGGTGCCGTCGAGGGTGATCGACCACACATCGCTGAGGTTGATCCGCAGCGAGGCGTCCAGCTGCCCGGTCTCGTCGTGGTACTGCGGCACGTGGCCGGCGTTGGGCGGACGGGTGGTGACCAGCCAGGTATCGCGCCAGTTGTACGCCGCGCGGAACGAGACCCGCGCCTTCTCGTACATCAGCACCACGTTGTAGCTGTGCTTGGACAGTCCTTCCAGCGGCAGGTAGGCCAGCTCGATGCCGTCGGTGCCCATCGCATCCGGCGCCGGCGCGCTGCTGTCGACGTAGGTGTAGTTCGCTTCCACGCCCAGGCCATCCAGCGCCCCGGGCAGGAAGGTGAAGAACTGGCGGTAACCCAGCTCGACGCCCTTGATCTTGCCGTCCTCGCCGTTGGAACGGGTCTGCAGCTGGAACGGACGCACGCACTCGGCCGCCACGCACGGCCGGGTCTCACCGGCCGCTCCGCCCTCCAGCGGCACGGTGAAGGCGGCGTCGTAGTAGTCCGCCTCCATCGTGTCGTAGTAGTAGAAGCCCTCGACCTTCTTGTAGAACGCGGTGCCGTAGACCATCGAGCCCTGGCCGAAGTACCACTCCAGCGAGGTGTCGAACTGGTTGGCGTACATCGGCTCCAGGTAGGGATTGCCACGGCTGGCGTAGGACACGCCGCCGGTGTTGAAGTCGAAGAAGGTGTTGTTGAGGTAGACGTACGGGTCGAGCAGGTCGAAGTTCGGCCGCGACATCGCGCGCGAGGCCGCCAGGCGCCACTGCAGGCTGTCGCTGAGGAACATGCGGAAGTTCACACTCGGCAGCACGTCGGTGTAGGCGTGCTTGACGCTGACCGGGTCCACCGCGCCGGCGGGCGACCCCTGCTGCAGCTCGTAGCCGTCGACCGTGGTTTCGGTGCGCACCACGCGCACGCCGGCGTTGGCGTCCCACGGGAAGCGGCCGCCGTCGTTGCCGAAGCGCAGCATCGCGTAGCTGGCGTAGGTGCGCTCGGTGTACTGGCGGACGTCCGTCACGTCGTTGTAGGCGACCGGGTCGTGGCCGAACATGCGCACGGTGTTCTCGTAGTCGGCGACCATCTCGTCGCAGGCCACGTAGCCGGTGGGCAGGCCGCTCTTGCCGCGGAAGTGGTCGGCGAACGGGAACAGCCGGTAACACGCGTCCGGGTAGTCGGAGAACGGCGCCGGGCGGAACGAGGACCAGGCCGCGTCCGGGTCGCCGGCCGGGCCGATCTTCTGCCAGTTCCAGCCCGAACTGCGGGTGATCGCGTCGCGGTCGGTGTAGCGCACGCCCACGCGCAGGTCGCGGAGGAAGCGGCTGTCGTCGAAATCCCAGCGCAGGTCCGCGCGCCAGGAGAACTGCTCGGCGTCGTTGTTGTCGCGCTTGTCCAGGTGCGAATACCAGCCGCCGTAGTTGGCGATGTCGCCCATGTAGCCGGGGATCGGCTGGCCGTCCTCCCCGTAGACGGTGACGGTCGGGTAGCGGCCGGTGGTGTCCACCCGCACCGGCGGCACGCCGTACAGCCCCGACCAGCCGCGCCAGTCGTCGGCATCCACCTGGCCGGCGAGCAGGTCGACCCAGTAGTTCACGCCCTCGGTGGTGGCGTCGATGTGCTGGAAGTCGGTGGACAGGTGCAGGTTGTCGTTGACCTGCCACTTGCCGCCCAGGGCCAGGTCGGTGGTCACCGAGTTGCGCCAGTCCATGCGCGCGGTGGTGGTCACCAGCGCGTTGTTGAAGGTGCCGTACTGGAACTCGCCGTCGGCGTCGAAGCCGAACGGGTCGGTGAACGCGCCGTAGCCGGGGATGTCGGGCGACACGAAGCCCCAGCCGTTGCCCGACCAGTTCACCAGGTCGTCGGCGTTGTTGTTGAGGTTGCCGGTGCGCACGCTGTATTCGCGGTTGCGGAACTTGTAGTCCGAACGCAGCGCGGTGGCGTACAGCTCCACCTCGTCGTTGGGCCGCCACTGCAGGGCCAGGTACTGGCCGTCGCGCTCGCGGTCGCCGAAATGGCTGTACATGCCGATCTCGCTCGGCACCACCACCTCCTGGCCCTCGTAGCCGGGCACGTCGTCGTAGGCCAGGTAGGAGCCGAAGTTGATCCGGTCCTCGCGGTACTGGCCTTCCTGGTGGGCCACGTTGAACAGCACGCCGAACTCGCCGGCGCCGGTCTGGAAGCGGTTGGAGAACAGCACCGAGGCCGAAGGCTGGGTCGATTCGCGCAGGTCCCAGCGGTTGACGGTGAAGCTGCCGGCCAGCTTCATCCCGTCCTCGTCGAACGGCATGCGCGTGCGCAGGTTGACCAGGCCACCCAGGCCGCCCTCGATCAGCTCGGCATTGGGGTTCTTGTACACGTCCACGCCACCGAGCAGCTCGGCCGGCACGTCCTCCCAGCTCAGCGCGCGGCCGCTGTTGGCGGTGAAGATGTCGCGGCCGTTGAGCTCGCTGCGCACCTGGGTCAGGCCGCGCACCATGATCGTGCTGCCCTCGCCCTTGTTGCGGGTGATCTGCACGCCGGTGATGCGCTGCAGGGCCTCGGCCACGTTGTTGTCCGGCAGCTTGCCGATGTCCTCGGCCACGATCGAATCGACGATCTGGTCGGTGGTTTCCTTGATGATCTGGGCGCGGGTCAGGCTGCCGCGCACGCCGGTCACCTGGACCACATCGAGCTCGGTGGCCGCGTCCTCGGCCTGCTGGGCCAGCGCGGTGGTGGAAAGCGACATGGCCACGCACAGGGCAAGCAGGCTGTGGCGGCGGACATTGATGGCGCGCGCAGGCATCCGGGACCCCGGGCTGCGGTGGTGGTGCTTGGACATGCGTTCCCTCCCAGGACACGTGCGGTACAAGCGTGGACGGGATCGCCGTCCGTCGGGTTGTGGCCGACCGCTCATGCGACGCGGCTGGCTCGGCCGCGACGGAAGACCGCCGCAGGCCGTGGAGCCGAGCATAGGTTCGCGCCGCCATGCCCTACCAATGAATTATTCCAAACAACCTATGTCGCGAAGGAATACAGGCCCGCGAAAGGGCACGGCCCGCGGAGTCGCCCCCGCGGGCCGTGCATTCACCGCTGCCACCGTTGCCGGCGGATGACGCTTACCAGCTGGCGCGCAGCACCAGCGAGTAGCGACGGTCGTTCTCGAACCAGGCGCGGTTGTACAGCGTCTCGTCGATGAAGCCGTCGCGGCGGTAGCCACGCGGGCCCATCAGCAGCTTGGTGGTGCTGTTGGTGAGGTTGTTGGCCTGCAGGCCCAGCTGGATGTTCGAGTTGATGTTGAAGAAGATCGAACCGTCCAGCTGGCCGTAGTCGTCGTTCCACACCGGCTGGCGCATCGCCGGCATGACGTCGCTGGAGGTCAGCAGGTAACGCGAACGCCAGTTGTAGGCGAGGCGCATCGAGACCAGGCCGCGCTCGTAGATGCCCATCACGTTGTAGCTGCGACGGGACAGGCCTTCCAGCGGCAGGTCGACCGGGACCTCGGCCGGGGTGCCGTCCGGGATGCTCACGTCGGCGTTGGTGCCGCCCGAGCTGTCCACGAAGGTGTAGTTGGCCTGCAGGCCGAGGCCCGGCAGGAAGTCGAAGAACTGCGAGTAGCCCAGCTCGAAACCACGGATCTTGCCTTCATCCAGGTTGCGGGTGCGGCTCATCACGTAGTTGCGGCCATCGATCACCTCGTTGGCGATCGCGGTGGCGAAGTAGTCCTTGACGTCCTTGGCGAACAGCGTGATGTAGGCGCTGTTGCCCGGGCCGAAGTACCACTCCAGCGCGGTGTCGAACTGGTTGGCGCGCATCGGCTTCAGGTCGGGGTTGCCGCCGCTGCCGCTGTAGGCCAGGTCGTCGAAGCTGCACAGCTCGGTACGCAGGCCGTCCTCGCGGGCCTGGGCGCAGCCGGCGGCGTTGGCACCGAGCGTGATCCAGTTCTGCATCAGGCGGAACTCGGGACGCGCGATGGCCTTCGACGCGGCGAAGCGCCACTGCAGGCCGTGGTCGAAGCGCACGCGCACGTTCAGGCTGGGCAGCACGTCGGTGTAGCTGCTGCTGCTCTTGTCCTCGAAGTACTGGCCGTAGAAGGCATCGCGGACCTCGGGCGCAACGTCTTCCAGGTAGGCCGTGGTCATGTCCGGCATCAGGCCGCCACCGACGGCCTCGACCTTGGTCTTGACCACGCGCACGCCGAAGTTGCCGTCCACCGGACGACCGCCGAAGGCGTCGTTGTTCTCGAAGTACAGGACGCCGTAGGCGGCCTGGGTCGTCTCGTCCTGGGTGTTGACCGCATCCGGCGAGAAGCCGATCGGCTGCCACTGCGCGCCCGGGATCTGGGCCAGGGTGTTGTTGACCTTGTCGATGTTGACGAAGCTGTCGGCCGCGGCCCAGAACTGGGTCGGGACGTTGGCCTTGCCGCGGAAGAAGTCCTTCAGCGTGTAGAGCTTCGACTGGCCGCTGTAGAACTGGTCGGCCCACGCCACCGGCGGACGGGACGGATCCGGGTTCTCGATCCGGTTCCAGTCGTCGGAGATCACGCCCCAGTTGTAGGTGGTGTAGAAGCTGCTGTACTCACGGTCGGAGAAGCGGACGCCGAAGCGCGCCATCCGCCACCAGTCGCTGTCGAAGCTGTACTCGAAGTCCAGGCGCGCGGCGCGCTCGGTGCCTTCGTTGTCGGCCAGGTGGTCCATGGCCGAACGCCAGAAGTAGTTCTCCTGCTGCAGCGCGTAGTTCGGATCGTCCAGGGTGACCGACGGGTACTTGCCGGTCAGGTCCAGGGTGATGCCTTCCAGCAGGGTCGAGGTGTGGACCGAGAAGTCCACCTGCTCGCTCTCGGCCTTCACGTACTGCAGGTCGGCGCGCATGATCAGCTTGTCGGTCAGGTAATGACGCAGGCTGGTCGACCAGTCGGTGGTCTGCGAGCTGGAGACGTTGACGCGGTTGCCGACGGCGAACTGGATGCCGGGGCCCTGGTACATGCCGTTGGAGTCGTCGCCCGGCTGGCCACGCCAGCCGCCCAGGCGGATCGAGCCCTTCAGGAAGCGGCCGTACTGGTCGTACAGGAAGTTGGTGCCCGGCATCGGGATCAGGCGGTTGGTGCGGTCGGCCAGGCCGTCGCCACCGTCGTAGCTGTTGCCGTAGTAGTTCGGATCGCCGGTCCAGTTGTCGGTGTTGTTGGCCTCACCGGCGCCGGCGTACTCCATGAAGTGCTCGCGCCAGGTGATGTCGTACTTGGACGTGATCACCTGGGTGGTGATCTCGGTGTCCTCGTTCGGACGCCACTGGAAGGCGAGCGCGCCGCCCTGGCGGGTGCGGTCGAAGTCGGTACGGCGCCAGTTCACGCCACCCGGGATGAACACATGGTCGAAGTCGGTGCCTTCCAGCAGCAGGTCACGCTGGCTGTCCGAGGACACCCACGCCTCCTGCTCCCAGTCGTAGACCCAGCCCTCGCCGTTGGGCAGGCCTTCCGGCTGCTCGGCGGGGGTACGGCCACGGCGGGAATACGGCTGGATCTGGATGCCGTCGGAACGGGTGGCCAGTTCCGAGTACGAGAGGTTGGCCAGGAAGCCCATCTCGCCCACGCCGGTGTCCCAGCGGTCGGAGAACAGGAACGAGGCCGACGGACGCGCGTCCTTGGCCTTGTCGCCGTAGTTGTAGTCGAGGCTGCCGGCGATCTTGCGGCCCGGCTCGTCGAACGGCTTGCGGGTGCGCAGGTTCACGGTGCCGCCCAGGCCGCCTTCGATGATCTCGGCCGAGGGGTTCTTGTAGACGTCGACGCCGGCCATCAGCTCGGAGGGCACTTCCTCGAAGCTCAGGCCACGGCCGCCGTTGGCACTGAACACGTCACGGCCGTTCAGTTCGCCGCGGACGAAGGTCAGGCCGCGGATCATCACGCCGCTGCCTTCGGCCGAGAAGTGGTCGGTATCGTCACGCGCCGCGAAGCCGGTAACCGTGACGCCGGAAACGCGCTTCAGGGTTTCGGTGACGCTGCGGTCCGGCATCGCGCCGATGTCCTGGGCGGTGACCGAGTCGATGATCTGCTCGGCCTCCTGCTTCAGGTCCTGGGCGCGCATCAGGCTGCCGCGCAGGCCGGTCACCTGGACCGTCTCAAGCTCCACCGCCTGCTCGGACGAGGAGGAGTTGGTATTGGCTTCCTGCGCTTGCGCGGCGGTGCCGGCAAGGACCAGGGCGACGCCCATGGCCAGCGCGCAGTGCTGCGGATACATGCGCGACTTCGCGCCGCTGCCAGCACGGTTGGTGTGGTTTGACATCCAGCTCCCCTCCCAGAGATACCTGATTCTTTAAGTTGTATGGGCACTTGCCATGAACGCCACCCGCGTTCCGGCGGATGTGCGTGAACGCGACGTTAACGCTACCATGTGACCCCGGTCAAGCACCTTCTGCGACGCAGACGCGTCCCGGGGAGGTTGGATCAGGACACCTGCCGCGCCCCGCGCGGGTACAGCTCCACCGCTGCCGCGCGCACCGCCTCCAGGACCTTTTGCGCGGCAGGCGAAAGCAGGTGTCCGCGCCGGCGGATGATGCCGAAGGACTCCATTCCCACCCCGAGTTCCAGCGGTAGCACGGCCAGCTGGCGCGCGGCCAGGTAGGGCGAGACCGCCTCCACCGGCAGCGCGGTGAGCAGGTCGCTGGCGCGCAGCAGGTTGAGGGTGACTGGCAGGGACGATGTCTCCACCACGTTCGCGGGGGGCGTCAGGCCGTGCTCGAGGAACATGGTTTCCAGCCGCGCGCGCAGCAGGCTGTCCGGCGGCGGCAGGATCCAGCCATAGGCGGCCAGGTCCGCGTGCGACAGCCGCGAGCGGCCGGCCAGCGGATGGTCGGCGCGCACGATCACCGAGTGCGGCTCGTCGGCCAGCGGCTCGAATTCCAGGTCCTGGCCGCCGGAAGGCTCCATGATCCGCCCCACCACCAGGTCGAGCTGGCCGTCGAGCAGGCGCGCCACCAGCGGCCGGCTGTAGTCCATCTCGATCCGCACCAGGATGTCGGGGAATTCGCGCTTGATCGCGGCCACCGCCGCCGGCACCAGGTTGGTCCCGGGATTGACCACGGTGCCGATCGAGGCCTGGCCCATGCGCCCGTCGCGCAGTGCCGCGATCTCCTCCTGCGCACGGCCGATCTCCAGCAGGGCGCTGCGCGCGCGCCGGATCAGCACCTGGCCGTACCAGGTCGGCTGCACCCCGCGCGCATGGCGTTCGAACAGCGGCACCCCCAACAGGCCCTCGATCTCCGCCAGCAGCTTGGACGCGGCCGGCTGGGTCATCCGTGCCGCCTCGGCCGCACGCAGCACCGAGCCCTGCTCGTCCAGGTGCAGCAGCAACATCAGGTGGCGGGTCTTGAGCCGCGCTGGATTGGCCCAGTGGGAAGCGGCGGGCGGGTAGCTCATCAACGATGCCTATATGTAGCGGGAATACATCGGATCGAAAATTTCATTTCCAAACATACCCCATCCGGGCAAGGCTAGGCATGCGGCAATGCACCGCGCCGGCAACCTCCACCGGCCGGGCCGCCGCTGCCAGTGAACGCCCCTGTCCGATCCAGTCTTTACTGGCATCGTGCGCAAGGTCGCGCCATGCACCCGCGGAGTCCTCCATGCCAGCAGCCCCATCGCCGTTCCGCCTGCCCCTGGTCGCGATCCTGCGTGGCGTCACGCCCGACCAGGCGCCCGCGCATTTCGACGCGCTGCTGGACGAGGGCTACGACGCGATCGAGATCCCGCTCAATTCGCCCGACTGGGCCACCAGTATCGGCCAGGCCGTGCGCGCGCATGGCGCACGCGCCTGGATCGGCGGCGGCACGGTGCTTCGGCCGGCGCAGGTCGACCAGCTGCGCGAGCTCGGTGCGCGTTTCATCGTCACCCCCAACACCAACCCGGCACTGGTCCGCCACGCCGCCGACGCCGGCCTGCAGGTACTGGCCGGGTTCGCCACCGCCAGCGAGGCCTTCGCCGCGCTGGATGCCGGCGCCAGCATGCTCAAGCTGTTCCCCGCCGCCACCTATGGCCCCGGCCACATCCGCGCCCTGCGCGCGGTGCTGCCGGCGAGCGTGCCGCTGTTCGCGGTGGGCGGCATCACTCCCGGCTCGCTGCCGGAATGGCTGGCCGCCGGCTGCACCGGTGCCGGCACCGGCGGCGAGCTCTACCGGCCAGGGCAGTCGCCGGAAGCGACGCGACAGAACGCAGGCGCGTTCCGCCAGGCCTTCATGGACCACGCATGATGAAGATCACCCGCCTCACCACCTACCACGCCGCGCCGCGCTGGCTGTTCCTCAAGGTCGAGACCGACGAAGGCATCACCGGCTGGGGCGAGCCGGTGGTCGAAGGCCGCGCGCGCACGGTCGAGGCGGCGGTGCACGAACTGGGCGAGTACGTGGTCGGCAAGGATCCGTCGCGGATCAACGACCTCTGGCAGACGCTGTACCGCGGCGGCTTCTACCGCGGCGGCCCGGTGCTGATGAGCGCCATCGCCGGCATCGACCAGGCGCTGTGGGACATCAAGGGCAAGGCGCTGGGCGTGCCGGTCTACGAACTACTTGGCGGCCGCGTGCGCGACCGCATGAAGACCTACCGCTGGGTCGGCGGCGACCGTCCGGCCGACCTGGTCGATCAGATCCGCAGCTACCGCGGGCTGGGCTTCGACACCTTCAAGTTCAACGGCACCGAGGAGCTGAAGCTGCTCGACAGCCCGCGCGCGGTGGACCAGGCCGTGGCCAAGGTCGCCGCGGTACGCGAGGCCTTCGGCGACAGCGTGGACTTCGGCGTGGACTTCCACGGCCGGGTCGGCGCGCCGATGGCCAAGCTCCTGCTGCGCGAGCTTGAGCCGTTCAAGCCGCTGTTCGTCGAGGAACCGGTGTTGCCGGAACAGGCCGAGTACTACCCGCGCCTGGCCGCCTCGACCTCGATCCCGCTGGCGGCCGGCGAGCGCATGTATTCGCGCTTCGAGTTCAAGCGCGTGCTCGAAGCCGGTGGCCTGGCCATCCTGCAGCCGGACCTGTCGCATGCCGGCGGCATTACCGAATGCCTGAAGATCGCGGCCATGGCCGAGGCCTACGACGTCGCCCTGGCACCGCACTGCCCGCTCGGTCCGGTGGCGCTGGCGGCCTGCCTGCAGCTGGACTTCGTCGCCCACAACGCGGTGCTGCAGGAGCAGAGCATCGGCATCCACTACAACCAGGGTGCCGACCTGCTCGACTACGTGCTCAACAAGGACGACTTCCGCTGCGACAATGGCGACATCCGAGCGCTGCCGCGCCCGGGCCTGGGGGTCGAGGTCGACGAGGAACGGCTGCGCCATGCGCACGCCAACCCGCCGGACTGGCGCAACCCGGTCTGGCGGCATGCGGATTCCAGCATCGCCGAATGGTAAGGAGCTCCATGGCAGGCATCCCGCAGCTGGTCGTTGATTCGAAGTGTTCGCATGGCGAAGGCGTGCTCTGGTGTGACCGCCGCCAGTCCGTGCTGTGGGTGGACATCGACGGGCGCCGGCTGTGGCTGCACCGCCCCGGCGACGGCCTGACCCGCCACTGGGACCTGCCCGACCGCCCCGGCTGCATCGGCCTGGGCCAGGACAACCGCCTGCTGCTGGTGCTTGCCAGCTCGTTGCACGAGGCCGAGGTCGATGCCGATGCGCCCGGCGAACTGCAACTGCACCACCTGGCCGACATCGACCCCGCCCTGCCCGGCCACCGCAGCAACGACGGCCGCGCCGACCGCCACGGCAATTTCGTGTTCGGCACCATGAACCAGAATCCGGGCCACGCGCCGACCGGTTCGATGTACCAGTACTCGGCGGCACACGGCCTGCGCCGGCTGCCGATGGGCGGCATCGGCATCCCCAACTCGATCTGCTTCTCGCCCGACGGCCGCACCCTGTTCTGGTGCGACACCCCGACCGGCACCATCCTCCAGGCCGATTACGACCCGGATGCCGCCCTGGTCGGCGCGCCTCGCCCCGTGGTTCCGGCCGGCACCGCCGAAGGCTCCCCCGATGGCTCCTGCCTGGATGCCGAGGGCAGGATCTGGAATGCGCGCTGGGGTGGCGCCCGGGTGGTCCGCTTCGACGCCGATGGCAAGGTCGAGTACAGCGTGCCGCTGCCGGTGCCGCAGCCTTCCTGCTGCGCGATCGGCGGCGCGGCGCTGGACACGCTCTACATCATCACCTCGCCCGAGGGCCTGGACGCGCACGCACTGGCCGAGGCGCCGACGTCCGGCGGCTTGTATGCATTGCCGCTCGGGCGCCCGCTGGGCGTGCCGGAAAGCAGGGTGGAGCTGCCCGCTTGATCGCGATCGACTGGGGCGGGAGCAACCTGCGCGCCTATCGCCTGGACGAGGCGGGCCGGGTGCTGGAGCGGCGCCGCGGCGACATCGGCGCGCTGGCCTGCAGCGGCCGCCATGGCGAGACCCTCGCCGGCGTGATCGCCGGCTGGAAGGATCCGCTGGTCGTGCTGTCCGGCATGATCGGCGCACGCGGCGGCTGGGTCGAGGCGCCCTACGTGCCCTGCCCGGCCAGCACCGATGTGCTGGCCGCCGGCATGGTCGACATGGCCGGCCAGGCGGGCGCGGTCCCGGCCCTGGCCGGACGCAGCCTGTGGTGCGTGCCGGGCATGGCCGACCACCGCGGCCAATCCGCGGACGTGATGCGCGGCGAGGAAACCCAGGTCACCGGCCTGCTGGAGCAGCTCGGCCCCGGCAGCCACACCGTGTGCCTGCCCGGCACCCACAGCAAGTGGGTGCAGGTCGAGGGCGGCGCCATCACCCGCATCACCACCGCCCTGACCGGCGAGCTGTACGGCCTGCTGCGCCGGCACAGCATCCTGGCGCGGAGCATGCCGGAGACCGAACCTGCCATCCTGGATGCGCGCGCGTTCGATGCCGGCCTGGCCGCGGCGCGTGCCGGCGGCGGCCTGCTGCACGACCTGTTCGGCGTGCGCACCGCGGCGCTGTTCGACCGCTTCCCCGCCGAGGCCCTTCCCTCCTACCTGTCCGGGCTGCTGCTCGGCCACGAGCTGCCGCCGGCACTGGCCAGCGCCGGTGACGGCCCGGTGCACCTGCTGGGCAACGACGCGCTGCTGGACCGCTACGCACGGGCCCTGGCCGCGCACGGCAGGACCGTCCTGCGCCACCGCGAGGAGCTGGCCGCGGCCGGGATGTACCGGCTGGCACGGGCGCGCTTCGGCTGACCGGCGCATCCGGCGCGACGGAGCGACCGCGCCTGCATTAGAATGGCGCGTTTCCCGCAGCCTTTCTGGTCCACCCATGCCTTTCGTCGTCACCGAGAACTGCATCAAGTGCAAGTACACCGACTGTGTCGAGGTGTGCCCGGTGGACTGTTTCCACGAAGGCCCGAACTTCCTGGTGATCGACCCGGACGAGTGCATCGACTGCACCCTGTGCGAGCCGGAATGCCCGGCCAATGCGATCTATCCCGAGGATGACGTGCCGGCGGGCCAGGAAGGCTTCGTCGCGCTCAATGCCGAACTGTCGCGCGCCTGGCCGGTGATCACCGTGCGCAAGGAACCGCTGCCGGACGCCGCCGAGTGGGACGGCAAGGGCGACAAGCTCAAGTTCCTGGAGCGCTGAGCGCCCGCGCCGGCCAGCCATTGCTGGCGGCAACCCCGACCGACCCGAACCACGCGCCCCATACGGGCGCGGCGTGTCCGCGTGCGACACCATCAGGGCACGTAGCCGAAAGCCGCGGGCGCAAGGCCAGCAACCGGCAATTGCGAAGGGAGGGATAGCAATAGCGCCCCATCCCGAACGGATGGGATGCACGGGCCGGGTCCATGCACGACACGCGCGAAACCGGCCGGGACATGGCGCGCCCCGGGGCGCGCCATGCCGGGTGCCGGCTTCAGCGGGCCAACGCGGCCTGCAGCGAACCGACCACCTGCACCGCAGCCGGGCTGGTGGCGGCGACGCCGCGCGGATCGACCGCCGAGACGTAGACGCCGCCCTGCACCGCGGCCACGCGCACCAGGAAGCCCTCGCCCTGGTAGGTCACGTCGTAGCTGCCGAGCAGCTGGGCGCGGTTGCCGATGGTGAGGCCGTCGATGGCCTCCAGCGCGGCGCCGACGCGCTCGAACACCTGGTCGCGCTGGGCGCCGGCGACGGTGAAGCCGCTCTGCGAGTCGGCCGGGGCGGACGGCAGCGCGGCACGACCGCCGGTGGCCGACGGCACCGCCATGGCGCCGGAGGTGTCGGGCAGGTTGAGGTCCGGCGGGACTTCCAGCGGACGCTGCTCCTGGGCCAGCGCGTAGTCGCCGCGCGGACCCTTCTTGAACATCTTGCAGCCGCCGAGGGTGGCGACGGCGGTGAAACCCAGCAGCAAGGCCGCGGTGGTGCGCACAACACGGGAATGACGGGACATCGGCAATGCTCTCCGGAGAAGTTCTGGATCAGGCCGCAAGCGTATCGCCGCGGCAGTGTGCTTCGAGTTGCGTGGCCAGCGCGGACATGCGCGCGGCCTCGTCGTGGTGGCGTTCAGACAGCTGGACCAGCGGCAGGCGCAGGCCTTGGCCATAACCGGCGGCCTGCAGCAGCGCCTTGACCGGGATCGGGTTCGGCTCGACCCCGCAGAACGCATGCAGCGGCGCCAGCCTGGCATCCCACTCGTCCGCCGCGGCGGCGTCGCCGGCGCGGGCCAGGTCGCACAGCCGACGGTAGGCGGCCGGGGCGATGTTGGAACCGACCGAGACCAGGCCCTGGGCACCGGCCAGCATCGAGCGGCCGGCAGTGCCGTCATCGCCGCTGAGCACGGTGAAATGGCGCCCGGACAGGGCCACCAGCGCCTGGATGCGGTCCGGGTCGGCCACCGCTTCCTTGATCGCGACGATATTGTCGTGGCCGGCCAGCTCGGCCACCGTCTCCGGCAGCATGTCGCAGGCGGTACGGCCGGGCACGTTGTACAGGATCACCGGCAGGCCGCCGCGGTCGGCGACCGCGCGGTAATGGGCCACCAGGCCGGCCTGGGTCGGGCGCACGTACGGCGGGGCCACCACCAGCGCGGCCTCGACGCCCGCCGCAGCGGCGCGGCGGGTGCGGGCGATGGTAGCGGCGGTGCCGGACAGGCCGGTGCCGGCGATCACGTCCACCTTGCCGCCAACGGTTTCCACCGCCACCCGCAGCAGGGCGTCGTATTCGCTGTCGTCCAGCATCGAGGCTTCGCCGGTGGAACCGGCGACGACAATGCCCTGCACGCCGGCAGCCAGCTGCCATTGCAGCAGGCGTCGCCAGGCGTCGAGGTCGAGGGCTCCGCCACCGTCTAAGGGGGTGGCGAGCGCGGTGATCAGGCCGGTGGGGTGCAAGCCGGTTTCGCTCTGGATTCTGCGGCGCGCGTGCACGCGGCGGGCCGCCTGAAGGAGGCCCGATCATACTTGCGGCGCGAAACCACGGGCAAGTATGCTGGCCCCGGTGGCGCGACCCTGCCCGGGCGCGCCTTTCCAGCATGCAGCAACCCGCGGAAGCCTCCTTGACCGACACCCCCCAGCGGCCTTCGCCGAACGAAAACCACCTCCTGATCAACGCCTATACGACGCATCCGGAGTCGCCGCTGCTGTCCGTCACCCGGCGGATCGCCGACAGCGGCTGCAACCTGGTCGACGCGCGCCTGTCCACGGTCGGTCGCGACGTTTCGATGACGGCGCTGGCGATGGGTTCGTGGGACGCGGTGGCCAAGCTGGAGGCGATGCTCGGCCGCCTGGAGCGCGAGGAAGGCCTGAAGCTCAACTGGTACCGCACCGCCGCCAAGCAGGTGCAGTCCAACCTGCTGCCCTACATCGTCGAGGTCGTGGCGGCGGACAAGCCCGGCATCCTGTTCCAGCTGGCCGACTTCTTCGACCGCCAGGGCATCACCATCGAGAACCTGCAGAGCACCCGTTACCGTGCGATGCAGACCGGCGCGGAGATGTTCTCGGCGCAGGTGACCATCGGCGTGCCGGCGAACATGCACATCGCCGCGCTGCGCGACGACTTCCTCGAGTTCTGCGACCACCTGAACCTCGACGCGATCATGGACCCGATGAAGTTCTGAGGGCACGACCGGCACGATGAAACCCGCCAAGCTCGACCGCGCCACCCTCAAGCTCCCGCTGGCCCTGTCCGGCGGCACCACCGCCACCCTCGCCGGTTACGCCGGCCGCTGGCTGGTCCTGTACTTCTATCCGAAGGACAGCACGCCCGGCTGCACCACCGAGGGCCTGGACTTCAACGCCCTGCTGCCGGAATTCGCCGCGCTCGGCGCCGACGTGCTCGGCGTGTCGCGCGACTCGGTCAAGTCGCACGACAACTTCTGTGCGAAGCAGGGCTTCCAGTTCCCGCTCGTGAGCGACGGCGACGAGGCCCTGTGCCGCGCCTTCGATGTGATCCACGAGAAGAACATGTACGGCCGCAAGGTGCTGGGCGTGGTGCGCAGCACCTTCCTCATCTCGCCCGACCACCACATCGTCCGCGAGTGGCGCGGGGTCAAGGTCCCCGGCCACGCCCAGGCCGTGCTGGACGCACTGAAGGCCGAAGCCGGCAAGTGACCCACCCATCCCTCCATCGCACCCGTCGCCCTGCATCGCAGGCCGCGACGGCTCGCCCCTGTCCGGCGCCAAGCGAACAAGGCCGCGGCGCCGTCCTCGTCCGTTCCGCCCCTCCCACCAGGAAGCCACGATGACCCGAGGCAAGCGCATCTACGTGCTGGACACCAACGTGCTGATGCACGACCCCACCGCGCTGTTCAAGTTCGAGGAGCACGACATCTACCTGCCGATGCAGGTGATCGAGGAGCTGGACAACGCCAAGAAGGGCACGTCCGAAGCCAGCCGCAACGCGCGCCAGGTCAGCCGCTTCCTCAACGACCTGGTCGAGAGCGCCGGCCTGGAGAACGTGGACCGGGGCATCCCGCTGTCCCAGCCCAACGGCCTGCAACTGCGCGGCCGCCACGCCGCCGGCCTGCTGCGCTTCCAGACCAGCCATTTCGAGGCCGGCAAGAGCTTCGGCGCGGTGATCCCGGACAACGCCATCCTCGGCGCGATCCTGGCGCTGAAGGAAGTCACCCCGCCGGAGACCCCGGTGGTGTTCGTGTCCAAGGACATCAACCTGCGGATCAAGGCGGCGATCGCCGGGATCGTGTCCGAGGACTACGAGAACGACCGCGCGCTGGACGATTTCAGCCTGCTGTTCACCGGCGCCACCGAGCTGCCGGAGGACTTCTGGAAGCGCCACTCCGCAGACCTGCGCTCCTGGTCCGACCGCGGCCGCACCAGCTACGAGGTGGAGCTGGCCGATGACGAGGACTGGCATCCCAACCAGTACCTGTACCTGCCGGGCGAGGACGAGGTCGAGCTGCGCGTGGCCAAGGTCGAAGGCAGGCGCGCGGTGCTGAGCATCGTCGACGACTTCCGCCACGGCCAGCACGCGGTCTGGGGCATCACCGCGCGCAACCGCGAGCAGAACTTCGCGCTCAATGCGCTGATGGACCCCGAGATCGACTTCGTCACCCTGCTCGGCACCGCCGGCACCGGCAAGACCCTGCTGGCGCTGGCCGCGGGCCTGGCGCAGACCATGGACCAGCAGCGCTACCGCGAGATCATCATGACCCGCGCCACGGTCAGCGTCGGCGAGGACATCGGCTTCCTGCCCGGCACCGAGGAGGAGAAGATGACCCCGTGGATGGGCGCGCTGACCGACAACCTGGAAGTGCTCACCCACAACCAGGAAGGCGGCGCCTGGGGCCGCGCAGCGACCAACGACCTGCTCGCCTCGCGGATCAAGATCCGCTCGATGAACTTCATGCGCGGCCGCACCTTCCTCTCGCGCTACCTGATCCTGGACGAGGCGCAGAACCTCACGCCCAAGCAGATGAAGACCCTGGTCACCCGCGCCGGTCCTGGCACCAAGATCGTCTGCCTGGGCAACGTCGAGCAGATCGATACCCCGTACCTGACCGAGACCACCTCGGGCCTGACCTACGCGGTGGACCGCTTCAAGAACTGGCCGCACAGCGCCCACATCACCCTGCGCCGTGGCGAGCGCTCGCGCCTGGCCGACTTCGCTTCCGAGGTGCTCTGACCGCGGCGCGCTCTGCTCCCCTCTCCCCTTCCGCCGAGGGGAGAGGGGCTGGAGGTGAAGGCCGGAAGCTTGGCGTTCCTGTCCTGGAGCCACCCCTGGTGATGTTCCAAACATCACCACGCAAGCGTAAAACTTGCACACCCATGGCTGGCGCAGGACAATTCCAGCCATGATCACCGCCGCCCAGATGCGCGCCGCCCGCGCCCTGCTTGGCATCGACCAGCGCCGGCTGGCCGCGCTGGCCGGCGTGTCCCTGCCCACCATCCAGCGCATGGAAGCCAGCGATGGCACCGTGCGCGGCGTGGTCGACAGCCTGACCAAGGTGGTCGGCGCGCTCAATGCCGCCGGCGTGGAACTGATCGGCGACGAACAACCCAGCACCGGCCGCGGTCGCGGCGTCCGCCTGAAGGATCGGGCCTGATGCACGCAGGGGCCGGCGAGCGGGCATGAACACGCGACTGCCACGCTGGGTCTGGGTCGGCGCGATCTCCCTCGCCGGTATCGCCGGCATGGTGAACGCGGTGGGCTTCCTCGGCTTCGAGCACATGGCGGTCAGCCATGTCACCGGCACCACCACCCAGCTGGGCACCGCGCTGGCCGATGGCGACTGGCGCAGCGTGCGCCACCTGTGGGCGGTGCTGATCGCCTTCAGCCTGGGCGCGGTGCTCAGCGGACTGATCATCCAGGACAGCACCCTGCGCCTGGGTCGGCGCTACGGCGTGGCCCTGGCGCTGGAGGCGGCGCTGCTGCTGGCGGCGATCCCGCTGTTCCAGCGCCAGCAGCTCAATGGCGCCCTGCTCGCGGCGATGGCCTGCGGCCTGCAGAACGCGATGGTCACCACCTACAGCGGCGCGGTCGTGCGCACCACCCACCTGTCGGGCATGTTCACCGACCTGGGCATCGGCCTGGGCCACCTGCTGCGCGGGCTGCCGATGCCGATGCGACGCCTGACGCTCAGCGGCCTGATCATCAGCGGCTTCCTGTGCGGCGGTATCCTCGGCACCTGGGGCTTCCGCGCGTTCGGCTACCACGCCCTGGCGATCCCGGCCGCGCTGACCGGCGCAACCGGCATCGGCTACGTGATCTACCGCAACCATGCACTGCGCCTGCTGCGCCAGCCGGGCAGCACGCCCGACGACAGCGGCGCCCCGGAACGGGAACATCGACGGGAGGGGTAATGGACGCCACCCGGCTGCGCACCTACCTGCAGCAGTTCGAACCCAAGCTGTGGACCACCCTGCGCGAGGGTTACACCCTCCAGCACCTGCGCGCGGACGCGCTTGCCGGCCTGACCGTGGCCATCGTCGCCCTGCCGCTGGCCATGGCCCTGGCGATCGCTTCCGGCACCACGCCGGAGAAAGGCCTGCATACGGCGATCATCGCCGGCTTCCTGATCTCGGCCCTCGGCGGCTCGCGGGTGCAGATCGGAGGCCCCACCGCGGCCTTCATCCCGGTCGTGTTCGTGGTCATCCAGAAATTCGGCTACGGCGGCCTGGTGCTGTGCACCCTTCTGGCCGGACTGATGCTCATCGCCGCCGGGCTGCTGCGCCTGGGCACGCTGATGAAATACATGCCGCAGCCGGTGATCACCGGCTTCACGGCCGGCATCGCGGTGAGCATCTTCTCCTCGCAGGTCAAGGATGCGCTGGGCCTGCAGATGGAGGAGGTACCGGCGGAATTCGTCGAGCGCTGGAGCGCCTACGCCCGACACTTCGCCACCACCCAGCCGGCCACCGTGGCCATGACCGTGCTCGGCCTGGTGGTGATCGTCGGCCTGCGTTACTGGAAGCCGAAGTGGCCGGGCTTCCTGCTCGCGCTGCTGGTGTGCACGGCGGCGACCACGGTGTTCGCCCTGCCCACCGATACCATCGGCAGCCGCTTCGGCGAACTGCCCACGGCCCTGCCCGCGTTCGACTTCCCGCGCATCCCCTTCGAGCGCACCTTCGAGCTGCTGCCCAGCGCCTTCACCATCGCCTTCCTCGCCGGCGTCGAGTCGCTGCTGTCGGCGGTGGTCGCCGACGGCATGACCGGCGGCCGCCACCGCTCCAACGGCGAGCTGGTGGCGCAGGGCGTGGCCAACGCCGCCTCGGCGCTGTTCGGTGGACTGCCGGCCACCGGCGCCCTGGCGCGTACCGCGACCAATATCCGCGCCGGGGCGCGCTCGCCGGTGTCGGGGATGCTGCACGCCGGCTACCTGCTGCTTTTCATGCTGCTGCTGGCACCGCTGATGCGCTACGTGCCGCTGGCCGCGCTGGCCGCCGCGCTGCTGGTGGTGGCCTGGAACATGAGCGAGTACGAGCACTTCCGCAGCACCCTGTCGGCGCCGTGGGGCGACCGCATCGTGCTGCTGCTGACCTTCCTGCTGACGGTGTTCTTCGACCTCACCGCGGCGATCGAGGCCGGCGTGGTCGTGGCCGCGTTCGTCTTCATGTACCGCGTGTCCGAGGCGGTGGAGATCCGCTCCGGCGTGCGCACCGCCGACGACGACCTCGACGAGGCCGGCGCCCGCACGCGCGACGAGCAGCAGCGCCAGCGCCTGCCGCGCGGAGTCGAGGCCTACCAGATCGGCGGGCCGCTGTTCTTCGGTGCGGCCAACCGGCTGGACAGCCTGCTCGACCAGTTCTTCGAGAAGCCGAAGGTGCTGGTCCTGCGCATGCGCCTGGTGCCGGTGATCGACGCCAGCGGCGTGCACGCGCTGCGCAAGCTGGCCCAGCGCTGCCAGCGCGAGGGCATCGTGCTGGTGCTGTCGGGACTGCAGGAGCAGCCCAACCGGGTCATCGCCCAGATGGGCCTGCACGGCGACGCCGGCGACCTGCACCTGGCCTCGGACTTCGACCGGGCGGTGCAGCTGGCGCAGTCCATCGTCGCCGCCAGGGGCTGAGCCCCACGACGCGTGCCGCTCGCGGCACAATGGCCGCATGCAGACCCGATCCGTCATCTCCGCACTGACCATCGCAGGCTCCGACTCCGGCGGCGGCGCCGGCATCCAGGCCGACCTCAAGGCATTCGCCGCGCACGGCGTGCACGGCCTGTCCGCGCTGGCCGCGCTCACCGCCCAGCACACCCGCGGTGTCACCGCGGTGCACGTGCCGCCACTGGACTTCCTCGAGGCGCAGATCGACGCCTGCTTCGACGACTTCGACATCCGCGCGGTGAAGCTGGGCATGCTCGCCACCGCCGGGGTGATCGAGGCCGTCGCGCGCGCACTGGAGCGGCATCGTCCGCCGCACCTGGTGGTGGACCCGGTGATGGTCGCCACCAGCGGCGCGCGCCTGCTCGAGGCCGATGCGCTGGAGGCGCTGCGCACGCGGCTGCTGCCGCTGGCCACGGTGATCACCCCCAACCTGCCCGAGGCCGAACTGCTGCTGGGCCGCCCGATCACCGACCTCGACGCGATGGCCGAGGCGGCCCATGCACTGCGCACGCTTGGCGCCCGCGCCGTGCTGCTGAAGGGCGGTCACCTGCCAGGCAGCGGCGACGTGGTCGATATCCTGGTCGATGCGGAAGGCGAGCAGCGCACCGCGCATCCGCGCCTGCAGGGCGAGGCGCATGGCACCGGCTGCACCCTGGCCTCGGCCGTGGCCGCCAACCTCGCGCGGGGCCTGTCGCTGCGCCAGGCCTGCAGCGATGCGACCGACTACGTGCATGCCGCGCTGCGCGCCGGCTCGCGCCCGGGCCGCGGCGACGTGCTGGTGCTGGACCACTTCGCCTCCCAGCCCGGTCGATGAGCCAGTCCCGGACGTCCGAACAGTCCGTTTCCGCGAGCGACGCCCACCGCTGGACCCTGGCCAGCGTAGCACCTGCTGAACCGCGCGCACGCCTGCTGTGGCTGCCGGCCCTGGGCGTTGCCGCACGCCACTACCTGCCACTGGCCGAGGCGCTCGCCGGGCTCGGCATCGCCGTGCACCTGCACGAATGGCGCGGCAATGGCAGCAGTTCGCTGCGGCCTTCGCGCGCCCAGGACTGGGGCTACGCCGAGCTGCTGACGCGCGACCTGCCGGCCAGCCTGGCCGCGATACCCAACAACGTGCCGACGTGGATCGGCGGCCACAGCCTGGGCGGCCAGCTGGCCTGCTGCTTCGCCGGACTGCAGCCGGCACGCATCGCCGGACTCGCCCTGGTCGCCAGCGGCACGCCGTACTGGAAGACCTTCCCCACACCATTGCGCTGGCTGCTGCCGCTGGCCTATCGCCTGCTGCCCTGGCTGGCACGCCGCCAGGGAGTGCTGCATGGACGCCGCCTGGGCTTCGGCGGCACCGAGGCCCACAGCCTGATCGCGGACTGGGCCGCCGTGGGCCGCAGCGGGCGCTATGCCGCCGCCGGTGCCGACATCGACCTCGAGGCCGGCATGGCTGCATTGCGGATACCCGTGGTCGCGGTGGCGATGGACGAGGACTGGCTGGGCCCGGCCTCGTCGCTGCGCGGACTGCTGGCCCACCTGCCGCGTTCGAAGGCGGACGTGCATCATATGGACCACGCTGCACTGGGCGTCCGCGCCGATCATTTCGGCTGGATGCGCACCCCGGCGGCGGTCGCCGCCGCCCTCGCGGAAAAAATTTGCGAACCATCGTAAAGAAGGTGTTGACGGCCCCGCCTCACATCCGCATAATTTCGCTCCTCAGCAGCGCGCCCGTAGCTCAGCTGGATAGAGTACCTGGCTACGAACCAGGCGGTCGGGAGTTCGAATCTCTCCGGGCGCGCCATTATTCAAGACCGCCGACCCAGTGTCGGCGGTCTTTTTTTTCGCCTGTTTTTTCCTGCGTTCTGGCATCGCCTGGCACGCCGGCATGGCTGACGCACCACGTGCGCACGCAGCGGCACTCCTCCGATATCGATACGCCTCGGCCGACCAACGGCTGACGCACGCGCGAAGCAATCACTGCCACCTTCGCAGCGAGCCTCGACGGCGCCCACCTGATGCCTGGGATCCAGCACCCTGCCCGTGTATCGAGGACGCGCAGAGCGGATTCTCCCGCGCCGTCGCCGAGGCAGGTAGCCATCCGCCCCGTCCATCCACAGGCAGTGGCGCTGCAGCGCCACGAACCCGCGCGCGGTCCGCGGAAATCCCACTGGAAACCAGGGGGAAAGCGACGAGGCAGCAGGATCAAATGCGTGGCAAACCAGCACCAGTTGCCCAGACAAAGCCAGGCAAACACGCAGCTGGCACACGCTGCAGAACCCACAGTGACAGCGCTGGGGCGGGAGGCATACCCGCAGCGGTGCGCGCATGACCCATGCGGGAAAGACACCGGAGAACACGCAAAGAAAAAGCCCGCGGCTTGCGTCGCGGGCTTTCCTGGTAACTGGCGGAGTGAGAGGGATTCGAACCCTCGATAGAGCTTTTGACCCTATACTCCCTTAGCAGGGGAGCCCCTTCGGCCTCTCGGGCATCACTCCGTTGAACCCTCGCACTGCACCAGTGCTGCGGGCCGCGAAAGGATACAGGTTCGGGCCGGACCCGGCAAACACTTCCTGCGTTATTCGGCCGGAGTGCCTTCGTTTCCAGCATCCGACGGCGATTCACCACGCTGGATGCGCTGGTAGATCTCCTCGCGGTGCACGGCGACGTCCTTCGGCGCGGTGATACCGATGCGCACCTGGTTGCCCTTGACCCCGAGCACGGTGACGGTGATCGAATCTCCGATCATGAGGGTCTCGCCTACTCGGCGGGTCAGAATCAGCATTTCTTGTTCTCCATGGCGCCGGTTACGACCCGGAGGTTACGTACCGGCGCGAGGCTTCAGGGTGAAGCCGCGCGCATCCACTGTGCAGCGTCGGGGTCGGGGGATCGTACTGCCCCCCGCCGCGGCCCGGCAAGCGCGAGGCCAACTGCCGGATAACTAGCCAACGCGCTCGGCGACCCACGCGGGGACGTCGGCCAGGGCAGGTGCAAGGGCGGGCCCGTCCTCGCCACCACCCTGGGCGAGATCCGGGCGTCCGCCGCCCTTGCCACCAATACGACCCGCGACGTGCGCGAGAAGTTCGCCGGCCTTGACCTTGCCCGTTGCGGCACCGTTCACGCCGGCGACCAGGGCGACCTTGCCGCCCTGCGCGCCAGCCAGCAGCACCACGGTGTCGCCGAGCTGCTGCTTGAGGCGATCCACCGCCTCGCGCAAGCCCTTGGCGTCGATGCCTTCCAGGCGCGCGGCCAGCACCTTGATGCCGGACACGTCCACCGCCGAACCGGCGAGGTCCGCGGCGGCACTGCTGGCGGCCTTGGCCTTGATCGACTCCAGCTCGCGCTCCAGCTTGCGGATGCGCTCGGCAACCGCACGCGCGCGCTCGACCACCTCGCCGCGGCTGCCGCCCAGCAGCGAGGCCGCCTCGTCCAGCGCGCGGCCTTCGGCGGCGATGTGCTCCAGCGCGGCCTGGCCGGTCAGGGCCTCGATGCGGCGCACGCCAGCGGACACGCCGCCTTCGGACACGATCTTGAACAGGCCGATGTCGCCGGTGCGGGCGACGTGGGTGCCGCCGCACAGCTCGACCGATTCGCCCATCTTCACCACGCGCACGCGCTCGCCGTACTTCTCGCCGAACAGCGCCATCGCGCCCAGGTCCAGCGCTTCCTGGATGCCCATCTGCTGGATCACCACGGCGTGGTTGGCACGCACCTCGTCGTTGACCATGCGTTCGATCCGCGCGACTTCCTCGGCGTTGACCGGCTGGAAGTGGGAGAAGTCGAAGCGCAGGCGGTCCGGCGCAACCAGCGAACCCTTCTGCTGCACATGGGTGCCGAGCAGGCCGCGCAGCGCGCCGTGCAGCAGGTGGGTGGCGGAGTGGTTGAGCACGATCGCGCGACGGCGCTCTCCGTCGACTGCGCCGCGCAGGAGCTGGCCGGTCTTCAGGCCGCCCTCGGCCACGCGCACGAAATGGCCGTGGAACTGGCCGGCGAACTTCTGGGTGTCGCCGACCTGCAGCTTCGCGCCCTCGCCCTCCAGTACGCCGGTGTCGCCCACCTGGCCGCCGGACTCGGCGTAGAACGGAGTGCGGTCGAGCAGCACGATCGCTTCCTCGCCGCTGGCGACGCTGTCGACCGGACGGCCGTCGTGCAGCAGGGCCACGACCTTCATGCCCTCGGCTTCGAGCGCGTCGTAGCCCAGGAACACGGTCGGCTCCAGGGTGGCGACCAGCTCGGCCGGCAGCTGCACGCCACCGCCGAACTTGCCGGCCGCACGCGCGGTCTCGCGCTGCTGCTCCATCGCCGCCTCGAAGCCGGCGACGTCCACGGTCAGGCCGCGCTCGCGCGCGATGTCCTGGGTCAGGTCCAGCGGGAAGCCGTAGGTGTCGTACAGGCGGAAGGCGTCCACGCCCGGGATCACAGCGCCGGCGGCGTGGGCGGCCACGTCCTCGAAGATCTTCATGCCGGCGTCGAGGGTCTCGGCGAAGCGCTCCTCCTCGGCCTTCAGTGCTCGCTGGACGGTGTCGCGCGCGGCCGGCAGCTCCGGATAGGCCTCGCCCATCTGCGCGACCAGCTCATCCACCAGCTGGTGGAAGAACGGCTGGCGCACGCCCAGCATCCAGCCATGGCGCAGCGCGCGGCGGATGATCCGGCGCAGCACGTAGCCGCGACCCTCGTTGGACGGCAGCACGCCGTCGACGATCAGGAAGGAGCTGGCGCGGATGTGGTCGGCGATCACGCGCAGCGACTTGTTCTCCAGGTCCGGGGTGCCGGTCAGCGCGGCGGCCTTGCGGATCAGGGCCTGGAACAGGTCGATCTCGTAGTTGCTGTGCACGTGCTGCAGGATCGCCGCCAGGCGCTCCAGGCCCATGCCGGTGTCCACGCACGGCGCCGGCAGCGGTACCAGGGTGCCGTCGGGCTGGCGGTCGAACTGCATGAACACCAGGTTCCAGATCTCGATGAAGCGGTCGCCGTCCTCGTCCGGCGAGCCCGGGGGGCCGCCGGCGATGTGTTCGCCATGGTCGTAGAAGATCTCGGTGCACGGACCGCAGGGACCGGTGTCGGCCATCTGCCAGAAGTTGTCAGAGGCGTAGGGCGCGCCCTTGTTGTCGCCGATGCGGACGATGCGCGACTCCGGCACGCCGATCTGGTCGCGCCAGATCCCGTAGGCCTCGTCGTCGGTGTGGTAGACGGTGACCAGCAGGCGCTCGGCCGGAAGCTTCCACACGCCGGTCAGCAGTTCCCAGGCCCAGGCGATGGCTTCCTTCTTGAAGTAGTCGCCGAAGGACCAGTTGCCCAGCATCTCGAAGAAGGTGTGGTGGCGCGCGGTGTAACCGACCGAATCGAGGTCGTTGTGCTTGCCGCCGGCGCGCAGGCAGCGCTGGACGTCGGCCGCGCGCACGTAGCTGCGCTTCTCCGCGCCCAGGAACACGTCCTTGAACTGGACCATGCCCGAGTTGGTGAACAGCAGGGTCGGGTCGTTGCCCGGCACCAGCGGCGCGGACGGCACGATGGTGTGGCCCTTGTCCTTGAAGAACTCGAGGAAATCGCTGCGGATACGCGCAGTGGTATACGGGTTGGTGGGGGTCATCTGTCTTCGGCTGGCGACGGGTCCGGCCGGGACGGCGCCAGGCGCGCCCGGAAGGACGGGAAATCAACCGGTAAAGGGTATCAGAGCGCGGCCCCGGGCCGGCGGAACGGCGTGGTGCAGGCGCTGATCGGATGCGCCGGAAGTCCCGGAGCAGGCCCCGGAGCAGGAGCCGGGCTCAGTCGTCCGGATCCCAGCGGGTGGCGGCGCGGATGGCATCGCCATCGAAGCCGCGCCGGGCCAGCAGGTCGGCGGCCTTGCGCCGCTGGGCCAGGTCGGCCGGGCCGGAAGGTCCGAAGCGGCGGCGGACCAGGTCGCGGGCGATCTCGGTCCAGTCGCCCTCGAAGCCCTCCATGGCGGCGGCGACCGCCTCCCCGGACAGGCCATGGGTGCCCAGTTCGGCCCGGACATACAGCGGCCCGTAGCCGGAACTGGCGCGGTTGCGCACCAGGAACTCGGCGAAACGGGCGTCGTCCTGCCAGCCCTCCCCCGCCAGCCGCTCGACCGCGGTGGCGGCTTCGTCGGCGTCGACACCGCGGGCGGTCAGCTTGCGGGTCAGCTCCTTTCGCGAGTGCTCGCGCCGCACCAGCAGGCCCAGGGCACGCTGCACCGGGGTCTGTGGGGTACGCGGCTTGCGCCTGGAGGGGGATTCTTCGCTCATCGACTGCAGGTTACGGCAGAAGGCAGGGCCGGCTGTCAGCGGCTGGCGGGGCTGCGCCCGGATGCACCGGCTGGCTTGCCCGACTTGCCCGACTTGCCCGACTTGGCACGCCCCGCCGGTTTGGGCGGCGGCAACGCGGCGGAGGTGGTCCGGAACAGGCGACGCAGCAGCCCGGGCTCGTCCAGGGCCTCGTCCACCTGCAGCCAGGGGCTGGCCCCGGGATACGGTGGCGCCTCGACGGGACTGGGCAGCAGCGCGCGGGCTTCGGCCGTGGGCTTGAGGAACAGCTGGTTGTCGGCGACCACCGCCAGGAACAACCCGTCCAGGTAGAGGCCGTATTCGCCGAACATCGGCTTCGCGGCCAGGGCATCGCCCAGCCCGGCCTGCTCGAGCACGTACCCAAGGAACTGCCGATCAGTGGCCATGGCCATCACCTCCCTGCCCGGGATTGCGCCATCCGTGGCACCTGCCCTCCTGGCTTGAAGGAACCGCCCCCCGCCGGCGCGTCACTGACAGCACGCCGACGGGGAGCGGAGAGACTCGGTGGATCAGTCCTCGGCGGCTTCGTCGCGCGAGACCTCGGCCGGCTGGAACTTCTCGCGCAGCTCGCCTTCCAGGCGGGCGGCGACCTCGGGGTTCTCGCGCAGGTACTGGCGAGAGTTGTCCTTGCCCTGGCCGATGCGCTCGGAGCCGTAGCTGTACCAGGCGCCGGACTTCTCGACGATCTTGGCGTCCACGCCCATGTCGATCAGTTCGCCCTCGCGGCTGATGCCCTCGCCGTAGAGGATCTCGGTGACGATCTGCTTGAACGGCGGCGCCAGCTTGTTCTTGACTACCTTGATCTTGGTCTGGTTGCCGATGATCTCGTCGCCCTTCTTGATCGAGCCGATGCGGCGGATGTCCAGGCGCACCGAGGCGTAGAACTTCAGCGCGTTGCCGCCGGTGGTGGTTTCCGGGCTCTGGCCCGGCATCATCACGCCGATCTTGTGGCGCAGCTGGTTGATGAAGATCACCAGGGTGTTGGAGCGCTTGATGTTGCCGGTCAGCTTGCGCAGGGCCTGGCTCATCAGGCGGGCCTGCAGGCCGGGCAGCTGGTCGCCCATCTCGCCCTCGATCTCGGCCTTGGGGGTCAGCGCGGCGACCGAGTCGACGACCAGGATGTCGACCGAACCGGAGCGCACCAGCATGTCGGCGATTTCCAGCGCCTGCTCGCCGGTGTCGGGCTGCGACAGCAGCAGGTCGTCGACCTTCACGCCCAGCTTGGCCGCGTAGATCGGGTCCAGCGCATGCTCGGCGTCGATGAAGGCGGCGGTGCCGCCCTGCTTCTGGCACTCGGCGATGGCCTGCAGGGTCAGGGTGGTCTTGCCCGAGGACTCCGGACCGTAGATCTCGACCACGCGGCCCTTCGGCAGGCCGCCGATGCCCAGGGCGATGTCCAGCATCAGCGAACCGGTCGGGATGACCTCCACCGGCTCGACCACGCGGTCGCCCATGCGCATCACCGAGCCCTTGCCGAACTGCTTCTCGATCTGGCTCAGGGCCGCCGCGAGGGCGCGCTTCTTGTTCTCGTCCATCTGGGTGTGTCCTCGGTGTCAGTGATCGTGTGTGGGTAGTCTGGCCGGGGGTGGTCGCAAAAGCTGCGACGGGCCGGAAGCGGTGTGGATCAGGCTAGCGATCCCCGCCCGGCGCGCCCATCGCCGGATCCCCCGTGGCGCCGTAGGACTATTCCCCGGCGCCGGCTGCCTCATCGATTGGGGCGCACCAGGCCGCAGTAAAGCCCCTCGATGGCGAAATCCTGGTCGGGCAGGACCTCGATCGGGGCGTAGTCGGGATTGCGCGGCAGCAGGCGGATGCGGTCCCTGCCGATCTTCAGCAGCTTGACCGTGATCTCCTCGTCCACCCGCGCCACCACGATCTGGCCCGAACGCGCCTCGCGGGTCCGGTGCACGCCGATCAGGTCGCCGTCGAAGATGCCCTCGTCGCGCATGGAATCGCCCTGCACCCGCAGCAGGTAGTCCGGCGAGGGGGAGAACAGCACCCGGTCCAGGACCAGGAAGCTCTCGGCCAGGTCGGTGGGGACGTCGGCGCCGATCGGCATGCCTGCCGCGACCCGCCCCAGCACTGGCAGGCGCAGGGCATCGTCGTTGGCGGCGGTCGCGGCCTGCTCCTCGTGCAGCGCCTGCGGCAGCTGGCGGACGCGGATGCCGCGGGCGCGTCCCGGCACCCGCTCGATCGCACCGGCGGCCTCCAGCGCTTCCAGGTGGTACTGCGCGGCGCGCACGCCCTTGAAGCCAAAGGCGCGGGCGATCTCAGCCTGGGAGGGCGGCATGCCCTCGGCCTCGATGCGCTCGGCGATCAGGTGGAGGATCGCCTGCTGGGTGTCGGTCAGTTCCATGGTTAGTAGTAATACTGCTAACAGCAACCCGGTGCAACCACCGCGCCCGGCACTTGACCGGTGCGTAAATTCGTTTACGTTTTACGTAAATCCACCAAGCTCAAGGAGTGAGCGATGAACCCCGAACTGAAGATCCGCCGCCACGGTTACCACCTGATGTCGCTGGCTTCCATCGGGACCGTGACGGTGACGGCTGTCGGCCTGTGCTTCGTACTGCTGGTGCTGTCGGGAAGCACGGCGCCGTTTGGCACCTGGGTCCTGTTCGACCTCCCGCTGGAGGCGGCGGCGGGGCTCGATGCCGGGGACCGCGGCCTGCTCGCCGTGGCGATCGTGCTGTCCACCCTCACGTATCTCCTGCCTCTGGCCGCCGTGCGTCGCGTGGGCAAGGCACTGCATGCCTGCGTGGCACTGTCGGAACCGGTCGCCAGCGCCTTCATGCGCCTGGCCCACTCGCTGCCGCTCTCGCTGCTTTTCGACCTGGCAGGCGCCTTCGTGGCCGCCTGGGTGCAGAGCAGCCACGACGCCTGGCAGCTGCGCATCACTGTCTCTACCAGCCCCGATTACTTCCTGCTCGCCTGCCTGTGCCTCTACAGCGTCGCCCACCTCCTGCGCCTGGCGGTCCAGGCGGCGGAAGACGCGCGGAGCATCGTCTGATGCCGATCGTGGTGAACCTCGACGTGATGCTGGCGCGGCGCAAGATGAAGTCGAAGGACCTCGCCGACGCCGTCGGCATCAGCGAGACCAACCTGTCGTTGCTCAAGCAGGGCCACGTCAAGGGCGTGCGCTTCGCGACGCTGGAGGCGATCTGCCGTGTGCTGGAGTGCCAGCCCGGTGACCTGCTCGAGTACCGGGCAGGGTAACGCCCGGACAGCCGGCGCTACCTCCTGCCGCTGCGCCAGATCGACAGCAGGATCCACATGCCGACCACGGTGGCGCCGATGAAACCCATCACGCCCAGCGCCAGCAGCCAGCGGCTGGGCACGCCGCCGCCAGCGCTGTGCATGACGATGGAGGAGCCGATCACCAGCGCCGCGGTGACCACGCCCAGGGTCAGGCGGTTGGCGGCGCGGTCGACCTGGTCGCCGAAGGCCTTCAGCGAGGTCACTTCCATCTGCATGTGCAGCCGCCCGCGGCGCGCGGTGCGCAGCAGCCGGCGCAGCTCGCGCGGCATGTCGCCGGCCAGTTCCAGCGCATCGCGCATGCCGCGGCGGCCACGCCTGAGCAGCGCGCGCGGCGCCCAGTGCCTGAGCAGCACCTTTTCCACGTAGGGCTGCGCGGCGCTGGCCATGTCGAAGTCCGGGTCCAGCTGCCGGCCCATGCCCTCCAGGGTGAGGAAGGCCTTGACCATCAGCGCCAGGTCCGGCGGCAGGCTGAGTCCATGCTCGCGCAGGATCGTGGTCACGTCGGACAGCATCAGGCCCATGTGCAGGTCCTTGAGCGGGACCCCGCGGTACTGGTCGACGAAGGCGCCGATGTCGGCCTGCAGGCGCGATTCGTCGAACTCGCCGCTGCCCCCGGTCCATTCCATCAGCACCTCGGCCACCGCTTCCGGTTCGCGCGCCACCAGCCCGTGCAGAAGCTGCACGATCTGGAGGCGGCGCTGGTCGGAGACGCGCCCGACCATGCCGAAGTCGATCACGCCGATGCGTCCGCCCGGCAGGTAGAAGATGTTCCCCGGGTGCGGATCGGCATGGAAGAAGCCATCCTCCAGCACCATCTTCAGCACGATGTCGGCGCCGGTGCGGGCCAGGGCCGCGCGGTCCATGCCGGCGGCGTCGACCGCGGCCAGGTCGGTGCCCGGGATGCCGTCGAGCAGGTCCTGCACGTTGAGCCGCTCGCTGGTCCACTGCCAATGGACCTTCGGCACCACGATGCCCTCGTAACCGGCGAAGTTGGCGGCGATGCGCTCGGCATTGCGGCCCTCGCCGGCGAAATCCAGCTCGCGGCGCAGCGACACCGCGAACTCGTGCACCACCTGGGTGGGCCGGTAGCGGCGCAGGTCTGGGGCGCGCGCCTCGACGATCTCGGCGGCACGCGCCAGCAGGCGCAGGTCGGCCTCGACCGTGTCGCGGATGCCGGGGCGCCGGACCTTCAGCACCACCGCGGTGCCGTCGTCGAGCCACGCACGGTAGGCCTGGGCCAGCGAGGCGGCAGCCAGCGGCTTTTCCTCGAGGCGGGCGAAGACCTCGGCCGGATCAGCGCCCAGGTCCTCGACCAGCTGCGGGCGGATCTGTTCGAACGGCACCGCGGGCACCGAGTTCTGCAGCTTGCCCAGCTCGGTGATCCACTCCGGCGGCAGCAGGTCCACGCGCGTGGCCAGTACCTGGCCAAGCTTGACGAAGGTGGGGCCCAGCTCCTCCAGCGCGCGGCGCACGCGCAGCGGCGGCGGCATGTGCGCCGTCGCCTCCGCGTCACGCCAGTGCAGGATGCGGCCGGCGCGCTCCAGCGCCCCGGACAGGCCGATGCGCCGGACCATGTCGCCGAAGCCATGGCCGATCAGCACCGAGGCTATCTGCTGCAGCCGGCCCAGGTCGCGGACCGTGCCCAGGGTCTCCCACATCAGGTGCCCTCCCCCTGCTTCACGCTTGCATCCGTGTCATGCCAGCAGCTCGCCGATGCCCTGCAGCGCGCTGGCCACGGTCTGCCGTCGCACCGCCTCGCGGTCGCCCCCGAACTGGAACACCTTCGCGCTGGCGTAGCCGCCGCGGCGCTTCCAGGCGATCCACACCGTGCCGACCGGCTTGTCCTCGCTGCCGCCGCCCGGGCCGGCGATGCCGGTCACCGCCACCGCGACGCTGGCACCGGAATGCACCAGCGCGCCGGACACCATCTCGATCGCCGTCTCGCGGCTGACCGCGCCATGCTCCTCCAGGGTCTGCGGGCGCACCCCGAGCATGGCCTGCTTGGCCTCGTAGCTGTACACGACCATGCCGCAGTCGAACCAGGACGAGGAGCCGGCGATATCGGTCAGGCACTTGGCGATCCAGCCGCCGGTGCAGCTCTCGGCGGTGACCACGTGCTCGCGCGCCGCGGCCAGGCGCTCGCCCAGGGCCTGGGCCTGCGCACGCAGTTCGGCGTCGGAAGGTGGAAGCATCGTCAGGGTCCGTGGGAAGGCAACCGCCACGTTCTACCGCAGAACGGCGCCCGCTGTCGTGCGCCTGCGCAAGGCGCCGGCCCCGCCGCTCGCTCAGGGGTGGCCGCAGCCATGGCAGGGATCGTCCCCGCCGGTCTCCATCTGCAGGGTGACGTGGCCGATGCCGTGGCGACGCTCGATCATCGCCGCCAGCGCGCGGCGCACCGCCTCGCCCTCTGCACCGGCCTGCAGGACCACGTGCGCGCTCAGCGCCGGCGTGCGCGAGGCCAGCGCCCAGACATGCAGGTCGTGCACCCCGGCCACGCCCGCGGTCGATTCCAGGTCGTGGCGCAGCGTCGCCAGCTCGACGCCCGCCGGCACGCCCTCCATCAGCACGTTCAGCGCCTCGCGCACCAGGACCCAGGTGCGCGGAAGCATCCAAAGCCCGATCAGCACCGCCAGCACCGGGTCGACCCAGTTCCAGCCAGTGAAATGGATGATGCCGGCGGCGAGGATCACCACCAGCGAGCTGAGCATGTCGCTCCAGACCTCGAGGTAGGCGCCCTTCATGTTGAGGCTCTGCCCTGCCCCGGCGTGCAGCAGCTTCATCGCCACCAGGTTGCAGGCCAGGCCGATGGACGCCACCCCGAGCATGCCGATGCTGGCCACCGGCAACGGCGTGCGGAAGCGCTGCCAGGCCTCCCACAGGATGTAGCCGGCCAGCAGGAACAGCAGCGCGCCGTTTGCCAGTGCACCCAGTGCCTCGAACCGGGCGTAGCCATAGGTGCGGCGTGCATCCGGCGGGCGCCGCGCCAGGCGTACGGCGACCAGGGCAATGGCCAGGGCCAGGGTGTCGGTGGCCATGTGCGCCGCGTCCGACAGCAGCGCCAGGCTGTTGGTCATCCAGGCGCCGACGGCTTCGGCCGCCAGCACCGTGGCGGTCAAGGCCAGTGCCCACCACAGCGGCTTCTCGTGGCGGATCTCGGCCGGGACATGGCTGTGGCCGCCGGGGCCATGGTGGTGATGGCCATGACCGTGACCGTCGTGGTCGTGGTCGTGGTCGTGGTCGTGCGGATGGTCGTCGTGCGCCTGCCCTGCCGCCTGTCCAGCCACCCCTTGGGCATGCGGACGAGACGGGGAACTGTCGTGCCCATGGCCCTGGGCACCGGGCCGGGCGTGCGGCGGATCTGGCTGCGGATGGCGGTGTTCCATGGCGCAGGACTATCTGGAAAGCCTGAAGCGGAGACTATTACAGTCCGCCGCCTGCCCCGGGACCGGTGCCCCGGCGGACCGGGGCACCGGCATGGCTCAGAACTTCCAGCCCACGCGGGCGTAGTAGAAGCCGCCAGTGAACCCGTACGGCGAATGCACCGGATAGGCGGCGCCGGCCACCGAAGCGCCCCAGGGGTTGTCGTCCGGCACCTCGTCGAACAGGTTCTGCGCGCCGAGGGCGAAGTACAGCCCGGACGGCAGGTCCCAGCCCACCTCCGCGTCGACGATCACGCGGCTGTCGCCGTGGATCGGCAGGCCGCCGTCCTCCTCCAGGATGACGCCGCTGTCCAGGTGGTCCTCGAACCATGAGCCGTAATAGCCCAGGCGCAGGTTGGCGCGGAACACCTCGCGACGGTGGTTGATGCTGAAGTAACCCTTGGTCTTCGGCAGCGACTCCTCCAGCTTGTATACCCGCGCCTCGTCGATGAAGTCCGGGTTCCAGCCATCCACCTGCGTGCGGTTCCAGTTCACCGCCAGCGAATAGGTGGTGGTGCCGCCGAAGTGTCCGGTGTCGACGCTGGCCACCAGGTCCACGCCGGTGGTCGTGGTGTCGAAGGCGTTGCCGAAGTAGGTCACCGACGAGATCGACGCCGCCTCCGGATTCCCACTGGCCACCAGCGCCGCGCGCTCGGCGTCGGTGAGGTCGAAGCTGGTGCTCAGCGCGATGCGGTCCTCCAGCTCGATCCGGTACGCGTCCACGGTCACCAGCCAGTCGCCGCTGTCCCAGACCAGGCCCAGCGACAGGTTGCGCGACTCCTCCGGGGTCAGTGGCTGCGCGCCCTTGAGCGCGGCGATCGGGTTGGTCGGCGGCAGGGTTGCAATGTCCTGCAGCGAGGTGCCGCCGAATACCGTACTGATCTGGCTGATGTTGGACTGCCCCGGCGTCGGCGCGCGGAAGCCGGTGCTGGCCGCGCCGCGCAGGGCGAAGCTGTCGCTGAAGTCGTAGCGCGCGGTGAGCTTGCCGTTGGTGGTGCCACCGAAGTCCTCGAAGTCCTCGTGGCGCACCGCCGCCGCCAGCAGGAACCGCTCGCCCAGCTGCGACTCCACGTCCACGTACACCGCCCAGTTGCTGCGATCGAACGTCCCCGCGGTGCGTGGACTGAACCCGTTGAAGCCGTTGGAGCCGAGGGCGAAGCCCTGCTCGGTCAGCTGACCGATCGCGGTGGAGGCGGCATCGCCCTCGCTGACCTGGAAGCTTTCCTCGCGCCACTCCGCGCCTGCCGCCAGGCGCAGTGGCCCGCTGCCCAAACCGACCTCGAAGTCCCGGCCCAGGTCGACATTGACGCCCTTCTCGGTCTGCGTGTTGCCGCCGGGACGGAAGTACAGGTTGGCCGGCTGGTCCGGGCCCAGCGAGGCATTGACCGTGTTGTAGATGATGAAGTCGATGTCGTTGCGGCCGTAGCTGGCGCTGAGGTCCCAGTGCCAGTCGCCCCACCGGCCGCGGGCCCCGCCGACCATCGAATAGTCCTCCAGCTGCCCGGCGAAGCGCGGGGTGAAGCCGCCCGGCAGCAGCGAGAGGAAGGTGAAGCAGTTGGACGGCAGGGCCGCGACCTGCCCGCTCACGGTGGAATACGGGACGAGGTTTCCGTCGCCGTCGCGCAGGGCGATGGTGGGACAGCCACCGGCACCGGTGAGGTCGCCGACCAGCAGGGTCTGGCCGTCGTCGTTGGAGTACACGCCGGAGCGCGCCGTGGGATCACGGAAATAGAAGCCGCCGTCGACATCGCGGGTGGCGTAGTTGCCGAACAGGTAGAAATCCACGGTGTCGCCGGAGATGCCCAGGTTGGCCACGAACTTGATGTCGTCGTCGACCCTGGGCGAGCCCCAGATCTGCGCCGGCACCGGCACCCCGGGATAGCCGGCCGCGATGGCGGCGGCCGCGTCGTCCCGCTGCACGCTGCGCGAGGTGTCGTCGGCTTCGCGCCACTCGGCGGTCAGGGTGGCGAAGCCGCGCGCGGTCAGCGGCAGGCCGACCTGGGCCGAGTACCGGGTGGTGAAGCCGTCGCCTTCGTAGTACTGGCCGGCAAAGGCCTCGAAGGCGCCACCCTCGTTGATCTTCTTCAGGCCGAAGTTGACCACCCCGGCGATCGCGTCCGAGCCGTACTGGGCCGCGGCGCCGTCGCGCAACACCTCCACCTGGTCCAGGGCCAGGGACGGGAACACCGACAGGTCCGGCCCCTGCGCGCCATCGGACAGTCCGTGGCCAAGGAAGGTGATCACCGCAGAGCGGTGGAACCGCTTGCCGTTGACCAGGACCAGGGTGTTGTCCGGCGGCAGGCCGCGCAGGTTCGCCGGCCGCACCAGGCTGGCGGCATCGTCGATCGGGATGGTGCTGACATTGAACGAGGGCACCAGCACGCGCAGCTGGTCCAGCGCGTCGGTGGATCCCTGGCTGCGGAACTCGTCGGCGGTGAGGATGTCGATCGGGACCGCGGATGAGGACACCGAGCGCGGTTGGCTGCGGTTGCCCAGCACCGACACGGTGTCGAGGGTGGTGGCCCCTTCCTGGGCGACGAGGGCCACGGTCGCGCCGGCGTCGGGAGGAGGTACCGGTTCCTGCGCCAGGGCGACCGGGCTGCCGGCCACGAGGGCAGCGGCCAGGACGTTACGGACTGCGGCGGACAAGCGGGTCTTCGGAAACCTTGCATACCAGCTGCTGCGGGTTTTCATGCTGCCTCCGGAATCGGTGATGGTTCTCTCTGGACTCCCTCTCCCCTCTGCACCGAGCGATTGGTGCAGTGCAGCATCACAACAGGATTATGTTCGCCGGGCAAACCGTGAATCGCTCCACGGATGCCACGGGATAATTCGCAGGAAACGCGGATTCGTCCTCCTGATGGAGCGAAATCCGCACTTCCTTGGTGCCGTTCATTAACCCGCACCACGACGGCGCGGATAAGCAGTCATGCGGGATGCGAACAAGTCATCCGGAATCGTCCGATGTGGCTCTCGCCCTGCCCGCGACGCGCCACCATCCGGCTGGCTTCCCCAGTCCTGTCCGGGGCGACCGGCACGTTCCTGTTGGGCGCAGTCAAGACCATCGCGTGTGCCACGTTCAGCGCACGGGACGTACCCACGGCGCGATAATTTCCCCATGGATGGTTTACGTGACATGGCCGCACGCTCCGGATCCCCCACTGCAGCGCCCACCGATCCGCGCCTGATCGCCGACTGGACCCGGCGCCTGCAGTCGGTGGATCCCGCCGTCGCGCACCTGCTCCACGGGCTGGTGGCCGAGCTCGCCCCCGCGCTGGCCGACCACTTCTACGACGGCATGCTCCAGGACCCGCGGGCCAACCGCTTCCTGGACCCCGGCCAGGTGCAGGCGCGGCTCAAGCCTTCGATGCAGAGGTGGCTGCACCAGCTGGTGCAGGCCGATGCCGCCGCGGTCGAGGCCCTGCACCAGCTCCAGGAACACGTCGGCCAGGTGCATGCGCGCATCGGCATCCCGGTCGACCTGGTCGGGCGCGGCATGCGCCTGCTCAAGGAGCGGATGCACGAAGGCATCGCCAGCGGTGCCGGCAGCCATGCCGAGGCGCTCGCGGCGAGCCTGCAGCTGGACGGGTTGTTCGACCTGGCGCTGGAATCGATGACCCGCGCCTACACCCGCTCGCGCGAGGCCGCCGGCGAGCTGGACGGCTCGTTCCGCCTGTTCTCGCTGATCCAGAACGTGGGCACCGAGCGCGAGCGCCAGCGCGCGCTCCTGCTGGCCTGGGAGAACACCCTGCTCTACGCGCTGACCGCCGAGCAGCCCGGGCCGCTGGAAGGCCTGCTGCTGTCGCGCTCGGAGTTCGGCCTGTGGTTCCTGCACAAGGGCCTGGCCAGCTTCGGCGAAACCAGCGAGACCCGCCAGGTCGGCGAGCTGGCCGAGCGCATCGACGCGGCCCTGCGCGAACGCCTGCCGCCTGCCACCAGCGCGGCCGGGCGGCGAGTCCTGCTGGACGACATCCGCGGCTGGACCGCAGCGATCCGCGACCTGGTCGGCATCCTGTTCGAAGGCATCGGCGACCTGGAGTCCGGCCGCGACGCGCTCACCCGCCTGCTCAACCGCCGCTTCCTGCCGACCATCCTGCGTCGCGAGGTCGCGCTGCAGGCCAGCACCGGCCGCCAGTTCGCGGTGCTGATGCTGGACCTGGACCACTTCAAGGCGATCAATGACGGCCACGGCCACGAGGCCGGCGACCGCGCCCTGCAGCACGTGGCCGCGATCCTGGTCGAGAACACCCGCGGCAGCGACTACCTGTTCCGCTACGGCGGCGAGGAATTCGTGGCGGTGCTGGGCTCGGTCAGCCAGACCGAGGCGGTGGCCATCGCCCACGCCCTGCGCCGCGCGATCTCCGGGGCACCGCTGGCATTGTCCGACGGCACCCGCCTGCAGTTGAGCGCCAGCATTGGCGTGGCCGTCCAGGACGGCCACCCGGACTACGAGCGCGTGCTCGCCCGCGCCGATGCGGCCATGTACCAAGCCAAGCGCGCCGGCCGCGACCGCGTCGTGGTGGCCGACGGTCCGCTGCCCGAGCCGCCCGGCCACCACGCCGGGCAGGACTGAGCCGGGCGCGGGGCCGGTACAATCGGCGGCCCCGCAATATCCCCGAGCCGATGTCCAGGACCGCAGACAAGCCAGCAGCGCCCGAGCACACCCCGCTGATGAAGCAGTTCTTCGCCGCCAAGGCGGAGTACCCGGACCTGCTGCTGTTCTTCCGGATGGGCGACTTCTACGAGCTGTTCTACGACGACGCGCGCAAGGCCGCGCGCCTGCTCGACATCACCCTGACCCAGCGCGGCAGCTCCGGCGGCGCGCCGATCCCGATGGCCGGCGTGCCGGTGCATGCCTACGAGGGCTACCTGGCGCGGCTGGTGGCGCTGGGCGAATCGGTGGCGATCTGCGAGCAGATCGGCGACCCGGCGGCGAGCAAGGGCCTGGTCGAGCGCAAGGTGGTGCGGATCGTCACCCCCGGCACGGTCACCGACGAGGCGCTGCTGGACGAGCGCCGCGACACCCTGCTGATGGCGGTGGCACGCGGGCGTTCCGGCTACGGCCTGGCCTGGGCCGATCTTTCCGCCGGCCGCTTCCTGGTCAGCGAGGTCGAGAACGCCGACCAGCTGGAAGCCGAACTGGCGCGCCTGGAGCCGGCCGAACTGCTGGTGCCGGACGAGGAAGGCTGGCCGCCGCTGTCCGCCGGTGCGCTGCGCCGCCGGCCACCGTGGCTGTTCGATCCGGACAGCGGCCGTCGCCAGCTGCTGCGCTTCTTCGGCCTGCACGACCTCACCGGCTTCGGCATCGACGACCGTCCGCTGGCGATCGCCGCCGCCGGCGCGCTGCTGGGCTACGTCGAGGAAACCCAGAAGCAGCAGCTGCCGCACCTGACCTCGATCGCGCTGGAGACCTCCGGCGAGGCGATCGCGATGAACGCAGCGACCCGCCGCCACCTGGAGCTGGACACCCGGGTCGACGGCCAGACCCGCCACACCCTGCTGGGCGTGCTGGATTCGACCATCACCCCGATGGGCGGACGCCTGCTGCGCCGCTGGCTGCACCGTCCGCTGCGCGACCGCAACGTCCTCGGCGGCCGCCACCATGCGGTGGCCACGCTGATCGAGCAGCGCGCCGATGCCGACCTGCGCGACGGCTTCCGCGGCCTGGGCGATGTCGAACGCATCCTCACCCGCGTAGCCCTGCGCTCGGCGCGCCCGCGCGACCTGTCGACCCTGCGCGATGCGCTCGCCCTGCTGCCCGGCATCCGCCAGGCACTGGCGCCGCTGGATTCGCCGCGGCTGCAAGCGCTGTCGGACGAGCTGGGCCAGCATGACGAGACCGCACACCTGCTGGCCTCGGCGGTTGCACCGCAGCCACCGCTGAAGCTGGCCGACGGCGGCGTGATCGCCGAGGGCCATGACGCCGAGCTGGACGAGCTGCGCCGCCTGTCCACCAATGCCGACCAGTTCCTGGTCGACCTGGAGGCGCGCGAGCGCGCGGCCACCGGGATTGCAACCCTGAAGGTCGGCTACAACCGCGTCCACGGCTATTACATCGAGATCAGCAAGGGCCAGTCCGACAAGGCGCCGGTGCATTACACCCGGCGCCAGACCCTGACCGGCGCCGAGCGCTACATCACCGAGGAGCTGAAGTCCTTCGAGGACAAGGTGCTGTCCGCGCGCGAGCGTGCGCTGGCGCGCGAGAAGTTCCTGTACGAGGCGCTGCTGGATTCGCTCAACACCGTGCTGGAGCCGCTCAAGCGCTGCGCCGGCGCGCTCAGCGAGCTGGACGTGCTGGCCGCCTTCGCCGAACGCGCGCAGGCGCTGGACTGGGCGCGCCCGGAGCTGACCGACTCACCCTGCCTGTGCATCGAGCGCGGCCGCCATCCGGTGGTCGAGGCGGTGCGCGAGGAACCGTTCGAGCCCAACGACCTGGAGCTGTACGGCGACCGCGACGGCCAGGCGCGGCGGATGCTGGTGATCACCGGCCCGAACATGGGCGGCAAGAGCACCTACATGCGCCAGAACGCGCTGATCGTGCTGTTGGCGCACATCGGCAGCTTCGTGCCGGCCAGCCGCGCGGTGATCGGCCCGATCGACCGCATCCTCACCCGCATCGGCGCCGGCGACGACCTGGCCCGCGGCCAGTCCACCTTCATGGTGGAGATGGCCGAGACCAGCTACATCCTCCACCACGCCACCGAGCAGTCGCTGGTACTGATGGACGAGATCGGCCGCGGCACCTCGACCTACGACGGCCTCGCCTTGGCCGACGCGGTCGCGCGCCACCTGGCCACGGTCAACCGCTGCTGGACCCTGTTCGCCACCCACTACTTCGAACTGACCTCGCTGGCCACGCCGGAGAGCGGCATCGCCAACGTGCACCTGGACGCGGTCGAGCACGGCGATTCGCTGGTGTTCATGCACGCGGTGCGCGACGGCGCGGCCGACCGCAGCTTCGGCCTGCAGGTGGCGGCGCTGGCCGGCCTGCCCAAGGCGACGCTGGCGCAGGCACGCCGTCGCCTGGCCGAACTCGAGCAGCGTGGCCGCGAAACACACGCGGCCGAGGTCGCGCCGCAGGCGCTGGATGCCCCGCAGCAGTTCGGCCTGTTCGCGCAGGCGCCGTCGGCCGCGCAGGAAGCACTGGCCGCGCTGGACCCGGACGAGCTGACGCCGAAGCAGGCGCTCGAGGCGCTGTACCGGCTGAAATCGCTGCTTTAACGCGCCTCCGGAGCATGCGCCGGCTCGCGGCCCGGACAAGGTCGAAGGCTGCATGCGGGTACGCCATGCGTACAACCACTGGCCACTACGCGTCGAGACCGGATGGTGTGTCCCCGGGTGCGCTTCGCTTACCCGGGCTACCACACGTCCTCCCCTCTCTCTGCGGCTGAGGCGGAACGCCTGCACGCCACCGACGCCAGTGATGTCGAACGCCTGCATCCTGCGGATGCCGGACGGCGTGGAGAGAGGTAACAAGCGTGAGGGCCGGCATCCCGGCCATGCCAGGGGTGCCAGTTACGCCGCGGTACCGACCTTCTCCCCGACCCCTCCCGCGGACGCGGAGCGGCTGCGCCTACGGCGTGGTGTTAGCCGGGGTTCGCGCGGATTGTCGTTGCGTCCCTCGGAGTGGCGCACCGCGCCGGATACGGGCTCCTTGATGCTGGCGCCGCCCAGGGTGCTGAGCTGCACTGCCACGAACGCCCTGCCAACCTCCGGGACGTAGCCATGACCGTACACGGTCACGCCGCAGCGGGTGCAGAAGTGGTGGTGGATACTGGCGTCGTCCCGGACCTTGACGTAGTCACCCAGCACCTCGCCGCCCTGCAGCAGCTCGAAGTCGCTCGCCAGCGCCCCCCAGCTGCGGATCTTCGCGCAGCAGCGGCAGTTGCAGCAGCAGGTGCCGGCCGCGAGGTCGAGCCTGGCGCGGTAACGCACCGCGCCGCAGTGACAGCTGCCGCTGTAGAGGTTCTCCACGGTCAGCCTTCCTGGCCCTGTGGCGTGCCGGCCCGTGCTGCCAGTTCGTTGTCGCGCGCGTTCGCCGCGATCGCCGCCGGACGCGAGGCGTGCAGCTGGGCGAAGGCAGTGAACGCCGGGCGCTTCTCGATCAGCCCGATCATCATGTAGTAGCCAAGGAACGCGGCCATCATCAGGTCCGCAGCAGTAAAGCGGTCGCCGGCCAGGTGCTCGCGACCAGCCACGGCCTGCTCAAGCGTGCGCAGCACGTCCTCCTCGGTGCCATACCCGGCCGACAGTGGGGCCGCCAGCGCGCCCGCATGCTTGGCCGTGAGCAGCGATTCCACCGGACCGGCGAGGAAGAACAACCAGCGGTAGTAGCTGCCGCGCTCCGGGGAACCCGGCGGCGGCGCCAGGCCCTTCCCAGGCACCAGGTCGGCGAGGTAGGCGCAGATCGCCGCATTCTCGGTGACCACCACGTCGCCGTGGCGGATCGCCGGGACCTTGCCCATGGGGTTGATCGCCAGGTATTGGGGCGACTTCATCGCCGCGCCGAATTCCAGCACGACCTCCTCGTACGGCAGGCCGGTCTCCTCCAGCATCCAGCGGGTGATCCGCGCCCGCGACTGGGGGTTGGTGTAGAAGGTCAGCGTCTTGCCCATCGGTCGTCTCCGTTGCCGGGAAGGAAACCGGAGTCTGCGGCGGGGCTGCTGACAGCTGATGTCAGCAGCGTGCGCCCGTCCCTCGGCCGTCCCGCGCTCCCGATCCTCTGCCCCCCTTTCCCCTGCCGCTCTCCCAGCGGAAGAGCTGCTGTCACTGCTCCGGGCCCACGCGCTGGCGAAGGCACTGCTGCTCCCAGCTTCGCAGCAGCTGGTGCCGGGTCTCGGGATAGCGGTGCCCGGTGCTTTCCAGCGACAGCACCCGGTCGGCCCGGAAATGGCGGAAATCATTACGGCTCTCGCACCAGGCGGCGATCAGGCGCAGGTCGTCGAGGAAGGCCATGGCGAAGGGCCAGACCACGCGTTCGCTGTCGCGGCCTTCGGCATCGCGGTAGTGCATGCGTACCGCGTGGCCCTCGCGGATCGCGATCCGCAGCGCCGGCACCCAGGGCTCGGGTTCGCGCTGGCCCCAGTGGGGAGCGAACAGGCCGCTGGTCTCGACTTCAAGGCGCAGGGACTCGGGCAGCACGCCGGTGATCCTGAGCAGTGCGCGATTGGCGGCGGATGCCAGCGCCGGGTCGGCATGCGAGGCGACCCAGCGCGCGCCCAGTACCAGCGCTTCCAGTTCCTCGGTGGGGAACATCATCGGCGGCATCACGAAGCCCGGACGCAGGCGGTAACCGACGCCGGCATCGCCGTCGATCTCCGCGCCCTGCGAACGCAGGACCTCGATGTCGCGGTACACGGTGCGCAGGCTTACGCCCAGGCGTTCGGCCAGCTGTGCGCCACGCACCGCCCCGCGCCGCTGGCGCAGTTCGTCGAGCATCCGCAGCAGGCGCGTGGCGCGGGTGGTCATGCGTGGGCAATGGGCTTGCACGGCGGGACTCCAAGCATAGCCGCGGCGGCCTGGTTGATCGCAGTCAATGCCCTGGGTGCCCGCGGGACCGATAACTCCGTTACGGCCCACCCGGAGAACCACCATGCGCCACCACGGCACCACCATGCTTGCCGCCGCCCTTGCCCTCGCCTGTGCCGGCCTTTGCACCGCGATGCCCGCACGCGCGACCGATGCACCCGACGCGACCGCGCTGCGCGAGACCGCCAACACGCTGTTCGGTGCGATCCCGCACAGTGTGGACGAGGTGCGCGGGCAGGAGATCACAGCCGCTCAGGTAGAACTGGGCAAGTCGCTGTGGTTCGAGCCGCGCCTGTCGCGCAGCCACGTGCTGAGCTGCAACAGCTGCCACAACATCGCCACCGGCGGCGCCGACAATGTGCCGACCTCGATCGGCCACGGCTGGCAGAAGGGGCCGCGCAACTCGCCGACCGTGCTCAACGCGGTGCTCAACGTCGCCCAGTTCTGGGACGGGCGCGCCGCCGACCTCAAGGAGCAGGCCAAGGGTCCGGTGCAGGCCAGCGTCGAGATGAACAACACGCCCGGGCGGGTGGAAGCCACCCTGCGCAGCATGCCCGCCTACGTCGAGGCCTTCGCCCGGGCATTCCCGGGCGAAGACCAGCCGGTGAGCTTCGAGAACATGGCGCGCGCGCTCGAGGCCTTCGAGACGACCCTGGTGACGCCGGACTCGCGCTTCGACCGGTTCCTCGCCGGCAAGGGGAGCCTCGACGCGACCGAGCTGCGCGGCCTGTCGCTGTTCATCGACAAGGGCTGCGTGGCCTGCCATTCCGGCCCCAACTTCGGCGGCCAGGCCTACTACCCGTTCGGCGTGGTCGAGCGTCCCGGCGCCGACGTGCTGCCCTCCGGCGACAAGGGTCGCTTCGCGGTGACCCAGACCGCCTCGGACGAATACGTGTTCCGTGCCGCACCGTTGCGCAACGTGGCCCTGACCGCGCCTTACTTCCACAGTGGCCAGGTCTGGGACCTGGGCCAGGCGGTGGCGATCATGGGCAGTGCCCAGCTGGGACACGAGCTGGACGCCACCGAGGTGCAGTCCATCACCCGCTTCCTGCAAACGCTGACCGGGCGCCAGCCGCAGGTGGCCAACCCGGTGCTGCCGCCCAGCACTTCCACCACGCCGCGTCCGGAGTAATGCTGCGGACACGCACGTGGCGCGATGCCACCTCCTTCCTTTCCTCGGGCGCGCGAAGGCGGCGTCGCCAACCATAGACAAGCGCTATCGGGAAGTTCGCAACTAACGATTTCCGTTGATAGCCACCGCCAACTAGCCTGTCGCTGTTCGATTCACCCGGACTACGGGAGTGGCAGCGCCCCTCCCTTGTCGCAAGCGACGCGCAATGCGCGTCCGACGTATCCACCGCCCGCTCCCCCGCGGGCACGAGAGAGGGGAACACCCATGTCGTCGATCGAGAAGAAGTGTCCGTTCCACGCCGGCGTCGCCGGTACCGGCACCACCAACCGGGACTGGTGGCCCAACCAGTTGCGCCTGGACCTGCTGGCCCAACATTCGGAGAAGACCAATCCGCTGGGCAAGGACTTCAACTACCGCGCCGAGTTCCGCAAGCTCGACTACGCGGCACTGAAGAAGGACCTGCTGGACCTGATGACCGATTCGCAGGACTGGTGGCCGGCCGACTTTGGCAGCTACGTGGGCCTGATGATCCGCATGGCCTGGCACAGCGCCGGCACCTACCGCGTCGGTGACGGCCGCGGCGGCGGTGGCCGTGGCCAGCAGCGCTTCGCGCCGCTCAACTCCTGGCCGGACAACGTCAGCCTGGACAAGGCCCGCCGCCTGCTGTGGCCGGTCAAGAAGAAGTACGGGCAGAAGATCTCCTGGGCCGACCTGATGATCCTGGCCGGCAACGTCGCCCTCGAGCACGCCGGCTTCCGCACCTTCGGCTTCGGCGCCGGCCGCGAGGACACGTGGGAACCCGACCAGGACGTGTACTGGGGCCGTGAGAAGACCTGGCTCGGTGGCGACGAGCGCTATTCGCGTGGCTCGGAAGGCGTGCCCAAGCCGAAGGACGACAGCGTGCTGGTCTCCGAGGACGACGCCGACGGCAAGGTCCACACGCGCGACCTCGAGAACCCGCTGGCCGCGGTGCAGATGGGGCTGATCTACGTGAACCCGGAAGGCCCGGACGGCAACCCCGATCCGCTGCTGGCCGCGCACGACATCCGCGTGACCTTCGGCCGCATGGGCATGGACGACGAGGAAACCGTCGCCCTGATCGCCGGTGGCCACACCCTGGGCAAGACCCACGGCGCCGGCCCGGCCGACAATGTCGGCCCGGATCCGGAAGCGGCCGACCTGGAGATGCAGGGCCTGGGCTGGGCCAACCGCTTCGGCAGCGGCAAGGGCGCCGACACCATCACCTCCGGCCTGGAAGTGACCTGGACCAGCACCCCCGTGCAGTGGAGCAACGACTTCTTCAAGTTCCTGCTCGACTTCGAGTGGGAGCTGACGAAGTCGCCGGCCGGCGCGCACCAGTGGGTGGCCAAGGACGTCGAGCCCTTCATCCCGGGTCCGACGCCGGAATCCCCGAAGCGCAAGCCGACCATGCTGACCACCGACCTGGCGCTGCGCTTCGACCCGGTCTACGGCCTGATCTCCCGCCGCTTCCGCGACGACCCGCAGGCCTTCGCCAATGCCTTCGCCCGCGCGTGGTTCAAGCTGGTCCACCGCGACATGGGTCCGAAGGCGCGTTACCTGGGCCCGGAAGTGCCGGCCGAGGACCTGGTCTGGCAGGATCCGCTGCCGAAGGCCACGCACGACCCGGGCGCGGCCGACATCGCCGATGCCAAGGCCAGGATCGAGGCGCTGGACCTGCCTGCCGGCGACCTGGTCACCCTGGCCTGGGCTTCGGCCTCGACCTTCCGCGGCGGCGACAAGCGCGGCGGCGCCAATGGCGCGCGCATCCGCCTGGAGCCGCAGCGCGGCTGGCAGGTCAACCAGCGTGCGATCAAGGCGCTGGAGAAGCTCGAGGAGCTGCAGCCGGAAACCCGCCTGTCGCTGGCCGACCTGATCGTGCTGGCTGGCAACGTGGCGATCGAGCAGGCGGCCAAGGCGGCCGGCGTCTACGCCGAGGTGCCGTTCACCCCGGGGCGCGTGGATGCCTCGCAGGAGCAGACCGACGTCGACTCCTTCCGCCACATGGAGCCGTTCGCCGATGGCTTCCGCAACTACCTCAAGGCGCAGTCGGAAGTGCCGGCCGAGCACCTGCTCATCGACAAGGCCCAGCTGCTGACCCTGACCGCGCCGGAGATGACCGCCCTGGTCGGTGGCCTGCGCGTCCTGGATGCCAGCTGGGACGGCAGCCGCCACGGCGTGCTGACCGACCGTCCGGGCGTGCTCAGCACGGACTTCTACGTGAACCTGCTGGACATGGCCTACCAGTGGAAGCCGGTCGGCGAGGACCGCCAGCTGTACGAAGTGCGCGAGCGCGAGGGCGGCGCGGTGAAGTGGACCGCCACCCGCGTGGACCTGGTGTTCGGCTCCAACTCGGTGCTGCGAGCATTGTCCGAGGTCTACGCCTCCGCCGACGGCCAGGAGAAGTTCGTCAGGGACTTCATCGCCGCCTGGACCAGGGTGATGGAGCTGGACCGCTTCGACCTGCTCGACTGATCGCTGCGGCCATGCAGTGGCACGACGGCCCGGCGCACTGCGCCGGGCCGCTTGTCTTCCGGGCCGGGCGTGTGTACCCGCCCGCCTGCGGCGGGCGTATCGTGGCCTTCCACCATCGGGAGCAGACCGCCATGACGCAGCAACCGCCGCTCGCCCGGGAACTGTTCGCCCAGTTGCAGGGGGCGCCCATGCAGCAGATCGCGCGCCAGCTCGGCACCGACCAGGACCAGGCCGGCAACGCGGTGGCCACGGCCCTGCCGCTGCTGCTCGGGGCGCTGGGTCGCAACAGCGCCCAGCCCCAGGGCGCGGAAGCCCTGTTCGGTGCCCTGCAGCGCGACCACGCCGCCGGTCCCGACCTTGGTGGCCTGCTCGGTGCGGTGCTGGGCGGGGGCGGCGGCAGCCGCCAGACCAATGGCGCGGCGATCCTCGGCCACATCCTCGGCGGCGCCCAGCCGCGCGCGGCACAGGGCCTGGGCCAGGCCACCGGCCTTGGCAGCGGCCAGGCGATGCAGCTGCTGACGGTGCTGGCGCCGATCGTGCTGTCCTTCCTGGCCAAACGCAGCAGCGCCCAGGGCCTCGACGCGGGCGGCCTCGGCCAGCTGCTCGGCCAGGAACGCGCCCAGGCAAGCCAGGCAGGCGGCGGCGTACTCGAGTCGCTGCTGGACCGCGACGGCGACGGCGACGTCGATGCCAGCGACCTGCTCAAGCTCGGCATGGGCCTGCTCGGCAACCGCCGCTGAAACAAAAAACTGGGGTCAGAGTCCGATTTCCCAAGCAAAAAAACCGGGGTCAGAGTGCGATTTTCAACGTGGAAATCGCACTCTGACCCCGGTTTTGCTTTCTTGGCCCGGCTTTGACTCTCAGTCTCAGTCGCCGCGCCTGGGCAGGTCGAGCTTCATGTCGCCCTTCTTCTCGCTCGACCACAGCACCGCTTCCTGCTCGGGATTGCAGCGGCGGTCGCGGCCGCTGGTCGGCTGGCCAGGAATCACCGGGCCCTTCTCGCCGCCCACCAGGCAGTCGGCATGTGCGTTGAGCGGGTCGTCCTGGACGCTGGCACAGCCGGCCAGGGCCAGCGACAGCACGGCGGCGATGACGGGAGTCTTGCGTAGCGACATGGTGCGAATCCGTTCGGAGGGACGACAACGCCTTTGTACACGGCCACGGCCACCGGCGGTACCAGCCGGAAGTCAGGGGCTCAGGTCGCGTCGATGTCGCCCAGGGCCTGGATCAGGCGACGTGCGCGCTTGTCCGGCTTGTGCTCGGGCGGACGATAGCCGTCGCGCATCGCCGCCCGTTGCAGGCGCTGCTGCTCGCGGCGCTGCACCGATTCGGCGGTCTCCGCATACAGGGCCTGCGCCACCGGCGCCGGACCGCGGGTATCGCTGAGCCCGCGCACCTCGATCTCGAACGTCTCCTCGCCGCGGGTCACCCGCATGGCCTCGCCCACGCGCACCGCGCGCGAGGCCTTGGCACGCTGGCCGCCGACCTCGACCTTGCCGGTATCCACCGCCTGGCGGGCCAGGCTGCGGGTCCTGAAGAAACGCGCTGCCCACAGCCACACATCCAGACGTACGTGTTCGACGACAGGCGCCTCATGCATGGCGGCCGGCCCGTGCTGGCAGGGACGGGAACGCGCCTGGCGCGCGGATGACAACGTGGTACGGATATCTCATCGAATGATGTGCTTCAGTTGCGCGGGCGGGAGGCACCGCCCAGGGGAATACTGCCCTCGGTCTCGCGCCGGCATTCGCTGGAAACGTGGTAGTCGCGGGTGCGCTCCTCGTAGCGTCCACGCTCGGAGCGCGACAGGCCGGGCGGGGGCGGAGGCTGGTTGCGCAGGGCTCGCAGCTCCGTATCGCAGGCCCCCGGGCGTGCATCGAGGGCGGCGAAGAACCGGCCATCGCTGGCGCAGCCCGCGAGCGCCGATGTCGCACCAGCATCGGCAAGGCGAACCCGCGTCCTTTCCACCTCTTGAAGCGCGCAACCGCCATCGGCTTCGTTCCTCGACCAAGAGCAGTGCCAGTGTGCGCCCGCCTTCCGGCCCACGCCAGACATCGAACCGCGACCCATGACGCGAACGGCCGCCCTGGGGCGGCCGCCACTTGCAACACGGCTGGGAGATCGACCTCCGTCGTACCGACTGCGCTCCCGCCAACGATCAGGGACGCGCGCGATCAAGCCCGACGGTCGCGCTCGCCGCCTCGCGCTCCAACGCCGGCTTCACCTGGCGGCGGGCAGCGACGGCAGGATCGCTGGCCGTGCAGTCGACATCGCCCGGTGCCTGCACCGCGTGGGCGCTGGCGACCGCGGACTGGCTGCGGGCCTTGGCCAGCAGGTTGTCGCAGGACGGCGTCCGGTCGGGACGCGCGGAAGCCACCTGCGGATCCGATGCGCACGCGGCGAGTCCGCTCGCGAACACCAGGGCCAGGCAGCTGCGGACAAGGACTTCCTTCTTCATCGCCGATACTCCTTCGGGTGGTTGGATAGATATGCCCCATGCAAACGGCCGCCCTGCGGCGGCCGTCGAAATCAGGGCGAGCTCATGCCGCGGACGCGAGCCTCGACCGGGACCTTCGCCCCGGTGGTCGCCGCCGGGAGCACGCCGCGCCGGTCTGCAACGGAGGCGTCGCGTGAGGCGCAGTCACTGGCGCCATGGATGGCCTCGTAACCCACGGAGACGCGACGGGCACCCGGAAGCTGCGGGGCGGACTTGCTACGTGCCTGGTCCAGCAGGTTCCCGCAGGCCGGCGCCTTGTCAGCGCGCGCGCTGCGCGTGGGAGTCGCCTGCGGTTCCGGTGCAGCCGAAGCCAGGCCAGCCACGAACAGCAGGGCGAGGCTCGAACGGACAAGCACTCCCTTCATCGCAGGCACTCCGTCGGGTGGCATGGCCCGAGTATGCCGCGCCCAAAAGCAAACGGCCGCCCGAAGGCGGCCGTTGCGGACAACCGTGAAGCAACCGTTCAGCCGGCGTTCTTTTCGGCCTTGGCCTTGGCGACGGCGGCCAGGTCTTCCTTGATGCGGGCAGCCTTGCCTTCCAGGCCACGCAGGTAGTACAGCTTGCCGGCGCGGACCTTGCCGCGGCGCTTGACCTCGACCGAGTCGATGATCGGGCTGAAGGTCTGGAACACGCGCTCGACGCCGTAGCCGTGCGAGATCTTGCGCACGGTGAAGGACGAGTTCAGGCCGGCGTTCTTGGTGGCGATGACCACGCCTTCGTAGGCCTGGACGCGCTCACGGTTGCCTTCCTTGACCTTGACGTTCACCACGACGGTGTCGCCCTGGCTGAACTTCGGCAGTTCGCGATTGATCTGGGCGGACTCGAACTCCGCGATGATGGACTTGTTCAGCTTGCTCATGGTGACCGACTCTTTGTTCGGGTGGGCGTGTCTTGCGACAGCTTGGACTGACGCAGTCGCCGGATTGCGCTGCGCGTTTATTGTTGTGGATGCCTGCTCCGGCGCCCTTCAAGGGCCTGCCGCCCGCAGGAATCCGGCATTGTAGCGGGTCCAGAGGGGCCGTGGCTAGTCACCCGATCTCCGGGGAACGGAGGCTCAGCCCGCCTGCGGGCCGGTGTCCTCGGCAGGATCGGTGGACTGCTCCCGCTCCAAGGCAGCCAGCCCCTCCTGCAGCAGCTTGCGGTCGGCCTTCGACAGCTCGCGACCTTCCAGCAGGTCCGGGCGCCGCTGCCAGGTCCGCACCAGGGCCTGCTGCCGGCGCCAGCGCGCGATCGCGGCATGGTTGCCCGAGCGCAGCACCGCCGGGACGACCCCGTAGGCATGCTCGACCGGATGGCTGTAGTGCGGGCAGTCCAGCAGGCCGTCCTCGAAGCTGTCCTGCTCGGCCGAGCCGGCGTCGTTGAGCGCGCCGTCCTGCAGCCGGGCCACGGTGTCGACCACGATCGCCGCGGCCAGCTCGCCGCCAGACAGGACGTAGTCGCCGATCGACAGTTCCTCGTCCACCTCGGCCTGGACCAGGCGCTCGTCCACCCCCTCGTAGCGGCCGCACAGCAGGACCAGGCGCGGCATCGCCGCCAGCTCGCGCACGCGCTTCTGGTCCAGGCGCCGGCCCTGCGGGCTCAGGTAGACCACGTGCACCGGCGCCGGATCGGCTTCGCGGACCGCGGCCAGGCAGCGCCGCAGCGGCTCGACCAGCATCACCATGCCAGGCCCGCCGCCAAAAGTGCGGTCGTCGGTCTTGCGGTAGTTGCCGTCGGCGTAGTCGCGCGGGTTCCAGCCGTGCAGCTGCAGCAGCCCGCGCTCGCGCGCACGCCCGGTCACGCCGAACGCGGTGCAGCGGTCGACCTCTTCGGGGAACAGGCTGACGACGTCAATGCGCATGGAGCGGTGATTGGTGATTCGGGATTCGTGATTCGGAAAAGCGGGAGGCGCTGGCAACCCAGTTCGGCTGGCAATCCGAGCTTATCGCTCTTTCGAAAGACCGGGATTCGTGATTGGGGATTCGTGATTCGTCGAAGCGGTGGGGCCGCGACCGTCATGGTTGGCGGAGCGAGCGTGCCGCTCTTGCCAATCCCGAATCCCGAATCCCGAATCCCGAATCCCGAATCCCGAATCTCAGAAATCAGGATCCCAGTCGACCGTGATGGTGGCGGTGTCGAAATCCACCGAAGTCACGTAGTCGGGCTGGACGAAGGGGATCATGCGCTCGCGTTCGCCGCGCACCACCAGCACGTCGTTGGCGCCGGTGGACAGCAGGTGCGAGACCTCGCCCAGGGCCACGCCCTCGACGGTGACCACCTTCAGGCCTTCCAGGTCGACCCAGTAGTACTCGCCCGGAGCCGGCGGCGGCAGCACGTCGCGGGGAACCCAGATCTCGGTGCCGCGCAGGGCCTCGGCCGCATCGCGGTCGTCGCAGCCCGGGAGGGTCGCCACCACGTGCTTGCCGGTATCACGTCCCTTGGCCCCGCGCAGTTCGCGCTCGGCGCCGTTGGGCGCGCGCAGGATCCAGGGCTGGTAGCGGAAGATCTGCGCTCGCGGCTCGGTCCAGGATTCGACCTTGACGTCGCCGCGCACGCCGAAGGCGCCCGTCACCCGGCCCAGCAGGATCATCTTCTGCGGAGCCGGAGTGGGACGCCCTGCGTCGTTCATGTCGGGAGCCGGCCGCCGCGGTGCGGCGGCCGCAAGCATCAGGCCGCCTGGGCCTGGGCCTTGACCGCTTCCTTGTACAGGCTGCGGACCTTGTCGGTCAGCTGGGCGCCATTGCCGACCCAGTGGTCGACGCGGGCGACGTCCAGGACGATGCGCTGCTCGTTGCCCGAGGCAACCGGGTTGTAGTAACCGACGCGCTCGATGTTGCGGCCGTCGCGGGCGCTGCGCGAGTCGGTGACGATGATGTGGTAGAAGGGGCGCTTCTTGGCGCCGCCGCGGGTGAGACGGATCTTGACCATGGTGTCTTCGTGTTGCCCAGTCGCCAGGATGGCGAGGTAAGCCGCCAATTCTAGCCGATCCGCCCGGCCAGGAAAACCTCCCCCTCTGTCCAGCCCCGGAACGCCCCGGTCCGCCGCCCGGCGGGCTTCCACGCGCGACGCCCCCACTGCCCCGAAGAGCCCTGCCGTGGCGGCATAGCTCATATAGCAGTGCGCGCCACCATGACCAAAGTCATGCAACCGCGGCGCGGGGGTCCCGTACCATCGCATGACACGTGGCATGCGCGTCGTGCCGGGCCCAGCTCCCGGCGCGGGAGAACGACGCCCGCCGACCTCCGGCATCCACCCCTGGACACCTTCCCGACGACGGGCCAGCGCCCGCCGCCCTGATGGACTTGCAATGAAGAAACTGCCCCGCCCCGTCAAAGCGCTCCTGGCCATCGGCCTGGTGCTGGCCCTGGTCCTGCTGTGGCGCGGCTGCGCCGGCAAGGAGGAACAGGGTCCGCAGGGCGGCCGCGGCGGCTGGGGCCAGTGGCCGCCGACGCCGGTGCGCGTGGCCACCGCCACCCGTGGCCCGCTGGACCTGGAGATCAAGGCGCTGGGCACGGTCACGCCGCTGCGTACCGTGACCGTGCGTCCGCGGGTCGAGGGCGAGCTGCTGCGGATCGCCTTCGAGGAAGGCCAGCAGGTCCGTGCCGGCCAGCTGCTGGCGGAGATCGATCCGGCCGAATTCCGGGTCCGCCTGGCCCAGGCCGAAGGCTCGCAGAAGCAGAACCTGGCCGAGCTGGAGAACACCCGCATCCAGCTGAAGCGTTTCCGCGACCTGGCCGGCGCCAACTACGTCTCCGCCCAGGAGGTCTCGGACCTGCAGGCCCGCGTGCGCCAGTTCGAGGGCCGCCGCGACAGCGACCAGGCCGCGGTCGACGAGGCCCGCCTGCAGCTGGAGTACACCCGCATCGTCGCGCCGATCGACGGCCGCATCGGCCTGCGCACGGTGGACGTGGGCAACCTGGTGCGCACCGGCGACAGCGACGGCATCGCCACCATCACCCAGACCCGCCCGATCAGCGTGGTGTTCGCCCTGCCCGAGGGCGTGCTGCCGTCGGTGCAGGCGGCGGTGCGCGAAGGCCAGGCCCTGTCCGTGCAGGCCTGGGACCGCGACGAGCGCCAGCCGCTGGCCACCGGCAGCCTGTCCAGCCTCGACAACCGCATCGACGTGCAGACCGGCACCCTGCGCCTGCGCGCCCTGTTCCAGAACCAGGACGAGTCGCTGTTCCCCAACCAGTCGGTCAACGTGCGCCTGCGCCTGGGCAGTGCCGACGTGGTCTCGATCCCGGACGCGGCGGTGCAGTTCGGCAACCGGGGCACCTATGTCTACGTGGTCGGCGAGGAAGACACCGCCAGCGTGCGCGACGTGAAGCTGGGCGCCAGCCACCAGGGCCGGGTCGCGGTGCTGGAAGGCCTGGAGGACGGCGAGCGCGTGGTGCTCGAGGGCCTGGACCGCCTGCGCGAGGGTGGCAAGGTGCAGGTGGTCGACGCCGACGGCGTTCCCACCGACGCGGTGGACGCCGATGCCGGCGACAAGGCCGCAGCTGGCGAACACAAGGCGGCCGCCGCACGATGAACCTGTCCCGCCCGTTCATCCTGCGCCCGGTGGCGACCTCGCTGCTGATGCTGGCGCTGCTGCTGTCGGGCCTGTTCGCCTACCGCCTGCTGCCGGTCTCGGCGCTGCCCCAGGTGGACTACCCGATCATCCAGGTGCTCACCCTGTACCCGGGCGCCAGCCCGTCGGTGACCACCAGCGCGGTGACCGCGCCGCTGGAACGGCGCCTGGGCCAGATCCCGGGCCTGAACCAGATGACCTCGACCAGCTCCGGCGGAGCCTCGGTCATCACCCTGCAGTTCGCGCTGGAAGTGGACCTGGGCGTGGCCGAGCAGGAGGTGCAGGCGGCGATCAACGGCGCCTCCAACTTCCTGCCCAGCGACCTGCCGATGCCGCCGGTGTACCGCAAGGTCAACCCGGCCGACACCCCGATCCTGACCCTGGCGGTGACCTCGCCCTCGATGGCCCTGCCCGAGGTCTACGACCTGGTCGACACGCGCATGGCCCAGCGCCTGTCGCAGCTGCCGGGCGTGGGCCTGGTCAGCCTGGCCGGCGGGCAGCGTCCGGCCGTGCGCATCCAGGTCAACCCGAACGCGCTGGCCGCGGCCGGGCTGGGCATGGGCGACATCCGCCGGGTGATCAACAGCGCCAACGTCAACATGCCCAAGGGCAGCTTCGACGGCCCCACCCGCGCGACCATGCTCGATGCCAACGACCAGATGCGTTCGGCCGACGAGTACCGCGGGCTGGTACTGGCGTGGAAGGACGGCGCACCACTGCGCCTGGGCGACGTGGCCACCGTCGAGCAGGGTCCGGAGAACAGCCAGCTGGCCGCGTGGTCCGGCAAGGCCCCGGCGATCCTGGTCAACATCCAGCGCCAGCCCGGCGCCAACGTGATCGAGGTGGTGGACCGGATCCACGCCCTGCTGCCGCAGCTGCGCGCCTCGATGCCGGCGGCGGTGGACGTGACCGTGCTCAGCGACCGCACCGAGTCGATCCGCGCCTCGATCAAGGGCGTGCAGCACGAGCTGCTGCTGGCGATCGGCCTGGTGGTGCTGGTGACCTTCGTGTTCCTGCGCACCGTGCCGGCCACGATCATCCCGTCGATCGCGGTGCCGCTGTCGCTGGTGGCGACCTTCGGGGTGATGCTGCTGGTCGGCTACTCGCTCAACAACCTCACCCTGATGGCGCTGACCATCGCCACCGGCTTCGTGGTCGACGACGCCATCGTGATGCTGGAGAACATCGCCCGGCGCATGGAGGACGGCGAAGGCCCGATGGAAGCCGCGCTCAACGGTGCGCGCCAGATCGGCTTCACCCTGGTCTCGCTGACCGTGTCGCTGATCGCGGTGCTGATCCCGCTGCTGTTCATGGGCGACGTGGTCGGCAAGCTGTTCCACGAGTTCGCCATCACCCTGGCGGTGGCGATCGGCATCTCGCTGGTGGTGTCGCTGACCCTGACCCCGATGCTGTGCGCGCGCTTCCTCAAGGCAGGCCACGGCCACGGGCACGACGGCGGGGCCGGTGCCGACGGCGCCCAGGGCGACATGTTCGACCGCGTGGTCGCGCTGTACGACCGCGGCCTGCACTGGGTGCTGGCGCGGCAACCGCTGATGCTGGGCGCCACCGCGGCCACCCTGGCCCTGACCGTCGCCCTGTACATCGCCGTGCCCAAGGGCTTCTTCCCGGTGCAGGACGCGGGCCTCATCCAGGGCATCAGCGAGGCCCCGCAGTCGGTCTCGTTCGAGGCGATGGCGCGACGCCAGCAGGCGCTGGCCGAGGCCATCCTCGAGGATCCGGACGTGGCCACGCTGTCGTCCTTCATCGGCGTGGACGGCAGCAACGCCACGCTCAACAGCGGCCGCTTCCTGGTCGAGCTCAAGCCGCATGCCGAGCGCAGCGCCGGCGCGCTGGAGATCATCGACCGGCTCAAGCGCCGCGCCGCCAGCGTGCCGGGCATCGACCTGTACCTGCAGCCGGTGCAGGAGCTGAGCATCGAGGACCGGGTCAGCCGCACCCAGTACCAGTTCGCCCTGACCACGCCCGACCTGGCCGAGCTGTCGCGCTGGACCGCCGCCCTGCAGCAGGAGCTGCGCCGGCATCCGGCCCTGGCCGACGTGGCCAGCGACCTGCAGGACCAGGGCCTGCAGGCCTGGCTGGACATCGACCGCGACGCCGCCGCGCGCCTGGGCGTGCCGGTCTCGGCGATCGCCGATGCGCTGTACGACGCCTTCGGCCAGCGCCAGGTCTCGACCATCTTCACCCACGCCAACCAGTACCGCGTGGTCCTCGAGGCCGATCCGCGCTTCCAGCTCGGTCCGGAGGCGATCGGCCGCATCCACGTCGCCACCGCCGACGGCCGGCAGACGCCGCTGTCCGGCCTGGCACGGGTGGAGACGCGTCCGACCGCGCTGCAGGTCAGCCACCTGGGCCAGTTCCCGGCGGTGACCTTCTCCTTCAACCTCGCCCCGGGCGCCTCGCTCGGCGAAGCGGTGGCGGCGATCGAGCAGGCGCGCGAGGACATCGGCATGCCGGCCGGCGTCGAGCTGCGCCTGCAGGGTGCGGCGCAGGCGTTCCGCAACTCGCTTTCCAGCACGCTGTGGCTGATCCTGGCCGCGGTGCTGGTGATGTACATCGTGCTGGGCGTGCTCTACGAGAGCTTCATCCACCCGGTGACGATCCTCTCCACCCTGCCCTCGGCCACGGTCGGCGCGCTGGCCGCGCTGCTGCTGTCCGGCCGCAGCCTGGACCTGATCGCGGTGATCGGCATCATCCTGCTGATCGGCCTGGTGAAGAAGAACGCGATCATGATGATCGACTTCGCCCTGGAGGCCGAGCGCGAGCAGGGCCTGGCGCCGCGCGAGGCGATCCACCGCGCCGCGCTGCTGCGCTTCCGCCCGATCCTGATGACCACCCTGGCGGCGCTGTTCGCGGCGATCCCGATGATGTTCGCCAGCGGCTCCGGCGCCGAGCTGCGCCAGCCGCTGGGCCTGGTGATGGTCGGCGGCCTGGTGGTGAGCCAGGTGCTGACCCTGTTCACCACGCCGGTGGTCTACCTGTTCTTCGTGCGACTGTCGCGCCGCCACGAGGCGGAAGCCGAAGGCGCCGACGCCGCGGCCGCCTGACATGCAGCCGAGCAGTTCGACCAACCTCTCCAGGCTCTTCATCGAGCGCCCGGTGGCCACCGTGCTGCTGGCGGTGGCGGTGGTGCTGGCCGGCCTGCTGGCCCTGCGCCAGCTGCCGGTGGCGCCGCTGCCGCAGGTCGACTACCCGGCCATCCAGGTCGGCGCCGGCATGCCCGGCGCCAGCCCCGAGTCGATGGCCGCGACCGTGGCCACGCCGCTGGAGCGGGCGCTGGGCAGCATCCCTGGCATCACCCGCATCACCTCCAGCAGCAACCAGGGCAATACGCGGATCGACCTGCAGTTCTCGCTGGACCGCGACATCGACGAGGCGGCGCGCGAAGTGCAGGCCGCATTGAACGCGGCACGGGCGCAGCTACCCGCGGGCATGCCGGGCATGCCCTACTTCCGCAAGATCAATCCCTCGCAGGCGCCGATCATGACGATCGCGCTGAGCTCGGACACGCTCACGCCGCCGCAGGTGTTCGACCTGGCCTCGACCGTGCTGGCGCAGAAGATCGCGCAGGTGCCGGGCGTGGGCGAGGTCAGCGTCGGCGGCGGCTCACTGCCGGCGGTGCGGGTCTCGCTCAATCCCGGCGCGCTGAACCAGTACGGCATCGCCCTGGAGGAGGTGGCCTCCGCGATCCGCAACGCCAACGCGCTGCGCCCGCTGGGCACGGTGGCGCGCGACGACCGCCAGTGGCAGGTCGAGGCCGGGCTGCAGCTGCGCACCGCCGATGAATACCGCGACCTGGTGGTGGCCTGGCGCGATGGCCGCGCCGTGCACCTGCGCGACGTGGCCCAGGTCGGCGAAGGCACCGAGAACCGCTACGCCTCCGGCTTCCACAACGGGCGCGCGGCGGTGCTGATGATGGTCAACCGCCAGCCGAACGCGAACATCATCCGCACCGTGGACGCGATCCACGAGCAGATGGACACGCTGCGGGCGCTGCTGCCGGCCGGCGTGGACATGAAGGTGGTGATGGACCGCTCGCCGGTGATCCGCGCCACCCTGCACGAGGCCGAGGCCACCCTGGTGCTGGCCGTGGGCCTGGTGGTGCTGGTGGTGCTGGCCTTCCTCGGCAGCTGGCGCGCCGCGCTGGTGCCCTCGCTGGCGATCCCGGTGTCGCTGTTCGGCGCGCTGGCGATCATCTGGCTGGCCGGCTTCTCGCTCAACACGCTGTCGCTGATGGCGCTGATCGTGGCCGCGGTGCTGGTGGTGGACGACGCCATCGTCGTGCTGGAGAACATCTCCCGCCACCTGGCCGCAGGCCTCTCGCCGGTGGCCGCGGCGATGCGCGGCGCCGGCGAGGTCGGGACCACCCTGCTGTCGATGAACATCGCCCTGGCCGTGGTGTTCGTCTCGATCCTGTTCCTGGACGACTTCGTCGAGAAGCTGTTCCGCGAGTTCTCGCTGACCCTGGTGGCGGCGATGGTGGTCTCGGTGCTGGTCTCGCTGAGCTTCACCCCGGCGCTGTGCTCGCGGATGCTGCGCAGCGCCGGCCCCGACCGCGTCATCCCGCCGTGGGAGCGGTTGGGCGAACTGCTGTTCGGCGGCCTGCGCCGGCTGTACCTGCGCACGCTCGACCGCACCCTCGCCCACCTGCCGCTGGCGCTGTGCGTGCTGGTGGCGACGGTGGCGCTCAATGCCTACCTGTTCGCCAAGGTGCCCAAGGGCACCGTGCCGCAGCAGGACACCGGCCAGCTGCGCGGCTTCGTGCGCGGCGACGACGGCCTGTCGTTCGAGGTGATGCAGCCGAAGATCCAGGCCTACCGCGAATACCTGATGGCGGATCCGGCGATCGCCGACATCGCCGGCTACATCGGCGGCGGTACCGGCGTGAACAACGGTTTCATGATGATGCAGATGAAGCCGCTGGCCGAACGCGGGATCTCCAGCCGCGAGGTGATCGACCGCCTGCGCGAGAACCTGCCGCGGGTTCCCGGCGGCAACCTGTGGTTCTGGGTCGACCAGGACATCCGCATCGGTGGCGGCAACGACGACGGCAACCTGGACCTGCAGCTGCTGGCCGGCGACATCGAGCCGCTGCGCGAGTGGACGCCCAAGGTGCAGGAAGCACTGGCGGCGCTGCCGCAGCTGGTGGACGTGGAATCCAGCGGCGACGAGGGCATGCGCCAGGTGCAGCTGGAGATCGACCGCGAGGCAGCGGCGCGGCTGGGCGTGGACATGCGCATGGTCGGCACCGTGCTCAACAACTCCTTCAGCCAGCGCCAGGTCGCCACGCTCTACGACAGCCTCAACCAGTACCGGGTGGTGATGGAGCTGGACCAGCGCTACACCCGCTCGCCGGAGACGCTGGACCAGGTCTACGTGATCGGCAGCGAAGGCCGGCGCGTGCCGCTGTCGGCGTTCGCGACCTGGGGCTATGGCATGGCACCGGACCGGATCCAGCACCGCCAGCAGTTCGTCTCCACCCGGGTCAGCTTCGCGCTGGCGCCTGGCGTCACCCTGGACGAGGCCACTGCCGCCATCCAGGACGCGATGGCGAAGATCATGCTGCCGACCCAGGTGCAGGCCAAGCTCGGTGACGAGGCCGGCAGCCTGGAGGAACTGCGCAACCGCCAGGTGTGGCTGATCCTCGGCGCTGTGCTGGCGGTGTACCTGGTGCTGGGCGTGCTGTACGAGAGCCTGGTGCAGCCGCTGGCGATCCTGTCGATCCTGCCCTCCGCCGGCATCGGCGCGCTGGTCGCGCTGCTGGTGTTCGATGGCGAGCTCAACCTGATCTCACTGCTGGGCCTGTTCCTGCTGGTCGGCGTGGTGATGAAGAACACCATCCTGATGGTCGACTTCGCGCTCGCCGCGCAGCGCGAGGGCCAGCCGGCGCATGCGGCGATCCTGGAAGCGGCCAGGCTGCGCTTCCGCCCGATCCTGATGACCAGCGTCGCCGCCCTGCTGGGCACGCTGCCGCTGATGCTCGCTACCGGTGAGGGCTGGGAAATGCGCCGTCCGCTGGGCATCGCCATCGTCGGCGGCCTGCTGGTCAGCCAGGTGCTGACGCTCTACACGACGCCGGCGGTGTTCCTGGCGCTGGACCGCCTGCGCGCACGCGTGGCGCGCAAGGCGGGCGTCGCTTCGCCAGCGGCGTAAGCAGGGGTAGCCCGGGCAAGCAGAGCGCACCGCGCCGCTGCAACGCCAGGGCTGGCGAGGCCTGGCGCGTCGCCACGCGCTGCGGAATTGCCGCCGGGCTGCGTAGGCGCATTGCCTGGGTACGCAGCGCATCCGGGGAAACGACGCACGCACCGGGACTGCGGCATGCGTCTGCTTCCGAATGCGGACCGGGCGCGGGTTACCTGCGCGGACTGGAAGCAAGGCGGACGCATGGCCCAATGCACTGCGATGCAATACCCGCGGCTTCAAACTTTGCGCACGAGCCTGTAAGCCCCGCTTGCAGGCGGGAGACTGATGCCTCCAGGGCTCCTGGCCTTGCGCGCAAGGAACGACGCTCCAGATGCAAGGCTGCGCGCTTTGCGTGCAAGGCCTGGAGCTGCAAGTGCAAGGCTGGGAGCTTTGCGTGCAAGGCTGGAGGGCCTTGCACGCAAGGCTTTTTGCTCCGGGCGCAAGACCGGGAGCCTCGCATACAAGGCGCCAGGCCCGACGGTCGGGATCCGGCATGCGCAGCCCGGGCAAGCGAAGCGCTCCCGGGACGCTGCAAAGGCCGGGATGCCCCCGACTTTGGGCCAGCGGGGGCCCGGGATGCGGCTCCATAGCGGACTACGTCGCTGACAAGACCCAAGGTCGCTGGGCCCAGGCTTCCGCCGGGACGACGTGGCTGGGGTCAGTCGCGTGGCAGCGCCCCGGATGCGGCCGTTGGCCTTATCCGGGGCTACAAACAGAGCACCCGATCCTCTCCCCAACCCTCCCCCTGGGGAGGGTTTATGACGAAGCCGCGAGACGAACGCTCGCAAAGACGCGCTGTGCCGGGTGTGGCCCGGCAGCGGCCATGGATGGCCGCGGTAGCGAGTACGCACATGGATGTGCGTCCGAGCGGCCGGGACACACCCGGTGCGGCGCGGCTCCGTCCGAAGACAGCACGCCAGCTCGATGGACGCACCGCTCCGTGATGCGCCGCTGCTGCTCCAGCAGGCCTCCACTTCCTGGCGTTTGAAGGCTCGAAGGCCTCGGAGATCGCCCCCCGGTCCGCTTCGCGCCCCGGACTGCTGCAGCATCATGCTTCCACTACCCGAGCGCTTAAACGCGCGAAAGCCTCGCGGATGGCTGGGGCCCGACCCTCCCCCCTGGGGAGGGATTTATGACGAAGCCGCGCGACGAAACGCGCGCGAAGACGCACTGTGCCGGGTGTGTCCCGGCAGCGGCCATGGATGGCCGCGGTAGCGAGTACGCACATGGATGTGCGACCGAGCGGCCGGGACACACCCGGTGCAGTGCGTCTTCGTCCGAAGTCCGCCGCCCCTTATTTGGCGACCACGCATTCGTAATGCGCACGTGCAGCGCTACGTACCCAACGTTCCTGACGATGCACGGGTATGGCAAGAGAGCAGAAGACCCTGCCCTCTCCCCAAACCCCGCTCCGCACCCAGTTCCGCTCCCTAGTCCGAGTCCAGCGGACGCGGCCGTTCGGCGGCGCGCAAACGCACCGCCCCACCCCGCGAGGGAGCGACCTTGAAGGCTAGCTAGGCGAGCGGTTCCCAGCGAACCTGCGCGGCAGCGGACGCAAGCAGCGCATCCAGCTCCGGCGACGGGCCAAACTCCACCTGGTCGATGGCGGCGATGCGCTGCAGGCTGTTGGCGTTGACCGCGAAGGCGGCGGCGAAACCGCCAACCTCCGCCAGCGCGACCGGGCGCACCTGCTGCGCGCAACCCAGCGCATCGAGGCCGGACTGCAGTAGCCATTCCGAAGTACCACGCAGCGCCGGACCTTCCGGCCAGGTGATGCCCCGCCCGTCCCAGAAGCCGATGTTCCAGACCGTGCCTTCGACCACGCGCGCGCCGGCGCCCTCGCCATCCACGAACAGCGCGTCGTCGAAGCCGGCCTGCAGCGCGAGCCGGCGGTGCTGGAACAGCGGGAAGGTGGCGACGTGCTTGAGGTGCGGGAACGGCCGCACGAAAGCCGCACTGCGCACCCGGATCGGGCGGTCGGAAGCAACCACCGGCGCGGTGGCCGCGACCAGCACGTCCGGCTGCAGCGCGCGCAGCGGCTGGCGGTGGTCGAAGCCGCGGGCGAACAGCGTCACCCGCAGCGTGCAGTCGCCGCCCTGCGCCGCAGCGGCCTGCGCCATCCACGCACGGACCTGCGCCTCGTCGAGCGGAGCGTCGAACAGTTCGGCATTGCCACGACGCAGCCTGGCGAAGTGCAGCTCCAGGCCGGGCGCGCGCCCGTCGCGTACCTGCATCGAGGTGAAGTGGCCATAGTTGACCTGCGCCAGCACGCGCAGGCCATCCGGATCGGAGGCGGCCGGCTGGCCGTTGAGCAGATACGTGGCTGCTGCCTGCACCCTCGCCTCCGTGGTCATCGCCTGGCCGGTCCGGCGGCGCGTGCCGCCGGCTGGTGGATCAGCGGAACGGCATGCGGCCCATGCCGCCCATCATGCCCTGCAGGCCGCGCATCATGCCCTTCATGCCGCCGCGGCCCATCTTCGACATCATCTTCTCCATCTGCTGGTACTGCTTCAGCAGCTTGTTGACGTCGGCCGGGGTGGTGCCGGAACCGCGGGCGATGCGGGCGCGGCGCGAGCCATTGAGCAGGCCCGGGTTGCGCCGCTCCTTCGGGGTCATCGAGTTGATGATCGCGATCATGCGCGGCACCTCGCGGCTCTGCGCGACCTGCTGCTTGAGATGGTCCGGGATCTGGCCCATGCCCGGCAGCTTGTCCAGCAGCTCGCCGATGCCGCCCATGTTCTGCATCTGCTCGAACTGGTCGCGCATGTCGTTGAGGTCGAACTTCTTGCCCTTGGCGACCTTGGCGGCGAGCTTGGCGGCCTTCTCCTGGTCGACGTTCTGCTCGACCTGCTCGACCAGCGACAGCACGTCGCCCATGTCGAGGATGCGGGCGGCGACGCGGTCGGGATGGAACACGTCCAGGCCGTCGACCTTCTCGCCGGTACCGACGAACTTGATCGGCTTGCCGGTGATGTAGCGCACCGAGAGCGCGGCGCCGCCGCGGGCGTCGCCGTCGGTCTTGGTCAGCACCACGCCGGTCAACGGCAGCGCCTCGGAGAAGGCCTTGGCGGTGTTGGCCGCGTCCTGGCCGGTCATGGCATCGACCACGAACAGGGTCTCGGCCGGGTTGACCGCCGCGTGCAGCGCCTTGATCTCGGCCATCATCGCCTCGTCGATGGCGAGGCGGCCGGCGGTATCGACGATCAGCACGTCGACGAAGGACTTGCGCGCATCGGCGATGGCGGCGCGGACGATGTCCTCCGGCTTCTGCCCGGCGTCGGACGGGAAGAACAGCACGCCGGTCTGCTCGGCCAGCGTCTTCAGCTGCTCGATCGCGGCCGGACGGTAGACGTCGGCGCTGACCACCATCACCTTCTTCTTGCGCTTTTCCTTCAGGTGCCTGGCCAGCTTGCCGACGGTGGTGGTCTTGCCGGCGCCCTGCAGGCCGGCCATCAGGAACACCGCCGGGGCCGGGACATTGAGGTTCAGGTCGGTGGCGGACGAGCCCATGACCGCGGTCAGCTCGTCGCGCACCACCTTGATCAGGGCCTGCCCCGGGGTCAGCGACTTCAGCACCTCCTGGCCGACCGCGCGCACCTTGATGCGCTGGATCAGGGCCTGGACCACCGGCAGGGCGACGTCGGCCTCCAGCAGGGCGATGCGGACCTCGCGCACGGCCTCGCTGATGTTGGACTCGGTCAGCCGGCCGCGGCCACGCAGGCGCTCGAGGGTGCCGGACAGGCGCTGGGTCAGGGATTCGAACATTCGGGCGGACCGGAAGGCGGAAAACGGCCGGCGATTATAGCCGGCGCGGCATCCCCGCCCCTGCCCGCCCCGGCGGGCGCCCGGAGGCCCGCGATTACTGACCGGACAATATTTGCGCTTGCAAATATTGTCCGGGCGAGTATTCTCCCCCGCCATGCCCTCCTCCCCCATCTGCACCGGCTCGGCCCTCGGCCTGCTCGTACGGCAGGTCCGCGACGCCATGCGTGCGCGCTGGGAACACGAACTGGTCAAGGTCGGCCACGACCTCAACTTCAGCCAGTTCCTGGCCATCAAGAAGCTCGCCGAGGGCGTGGCCAACGTGACCGAGCTGGCGCGCATCGCCGAGCTCAGCCCCGGCGCCATGACCCGCCTGCTCGACAAGCTGGAAGGCCGCGGCCTGATCGTCCGCGTCGCCGATCCCGGCGACCGCCGCGCGCTCAACATCCAGCTCACCGGGGCCGGCCGGCAGATCGCCCGCGACATCGCCCAGTGCGGCGAACGCGTGCGCGACGTGGCCCTCGAAGGCCTGGACGACGCCCAGCGCGCGCAGTTCATCCACCTGCTCGGCCAGGTGCGCGACAACCTTTCCCTCCCGGAATCCTGACGATGTCCCCCTCCCCCCTTATTGGCCGCAGCCATGCGGCCATCGGCACGCTGTTCCTCGCGCTCGCCCTGGCCGGCTGCGCCAGCACCGGCGGACTCCAGCCGGCGGCGCAGGTCCGCGATGCGGACAGCCATGCCGTCGCCCGCAGCCTTGCCGGCGCCACGCTGAGCGAGGCCGCGTTCCCGGCCCAGGACTGGTGGCGTGCGTTCGGCGACCCGCAGCTGGACGCACTGGTCGCCGAAGCCCTGGATGGCAGCCCCTCGCTGGTCGCCGCCGATGCGCGCCTGCGCAAGGCCCGCGCCCAGGCCGGGCTGGCCGAGGCCGCGCGCAAGCCCAGCGTCGGCGCCAGCGCGCAGTACGCCGTGGCCCAGTTGCCGGAGAGCCTGGCCGGCGACGAGATCGGCGGCGAGCTGATGCACAACGCGGTGCTGATGCTCAACTTCGACTGGCCGCTGGACGTGTGGGGCGGCAGGCGCGCCGACTACGAGGCCGCGCTGGGCCAGGCCCGCGCTTCGGAGGTCGATGCCCAGGCCGCGCGCCTGGCCCTGGCCGCGAACGTCTCCCGCGCCTACATCGCCCTGGCCCAGGCCTTCGAGAGCCAGGACCTGGCCCGGCGCGAGCAGGAACGCAGCGAGCGCCTGCTGCAGCTGTCGCGCCAGCGCGTCGATGCCGGCATCGATGGCGCGCTGTCGCTGCGCAACGCCGAAGGCGCCATCGCCTCGGCCAAGGCCCAGGCGGAAGCCGCACGGCAGCAGGTCGATGCCCTGCGCAACACCCTGGCCGCGCTGCTGGGCAAGGGACCGGACCGCGGCCTGGACATCGCCCGCCCCCGCCTGCTGCAGGCACCGGCGCCGACCCTGCCCGGCACGCTGCCCAGCGAGCTGCTGGGCCATCGCCCGGACGTGGTCGCCGCGCGCTGGCGGGTCGAGGCCGCTGCACGCGGGATCGATTCGGCCAAGGCCACGTTCAAGCCGTCGATCGACCTCAGCGGCCTGGTCGGCCTGGCCTCGGCCGGCTTCTCCGACCTGTTCGACGGCGATGCCCTGCTCGGCTTCGGCGGCCCGGCGGTCAGCCTGCCGGTCTTCGATGCCGGCGCCCGCCGCAACCGCCTGGATGCGCGCAACGCCGACTACGACCTGGCCGTGGCCAGCTACAACCAGGGCGTGGTCGAGGCCCTGCACGAGGTGACCGACGCGGTCCAGGCGATCCGCTCGCTGGATGCACAGGAACGCTCGCTGCAGGACGCCCGCGCCTCCGCCGAGGCCGCGCTGCAGCTGGCCGAGGGCCGCTACCGCGCCGGCATCGGCAGCCAGCTCGAGGTGCTCGCCGCGCAGCGCCCCCTGCTGCAGGTCGAGCAGCAGCTCGCCGCCCTGCGCGCGCAGCGCTACCTGGCCACGGTCGACCTCGACCGCGCCCTCGGCGGCGGCCTGTCCTTCGACGCTCCGGCCACCGCCCCCACCGATCCCGAATCCAACTCCTGACCCCCACGCCCATGACCACCGAAACCAATCCGCAAGCAACCGCGCCGGCCGGCAACGGCAAGCGCAAGCGCGCCCTGAAGATCCTGCTGCTGGTCGTGGTCCTGGCCGGCGCCGCCTGGCTGGCCTGGTACCTGCTGTACGCCCGCTGGCACCAGGCCACCGACGACGCCTACGCCCAGGGCAATGTCGTCAGCGTGGTCCCGCAGACCATGGGCACCGTGGTCGGCATCGAGGTCGACGACGGCGACCGGGTCGAGGCCGGCGACGTGCTGGTCCGGCTGGACCCGAACGACGCCCAGGTCGCCTACGACCAGGCCGTGGCCAACCTCGCCACCACCGTGCGCCAGGTGCGCGGCTACTTCAGCAGCGCCGATGCCGCCCAGGCGGAACTGCGCGCCCGCCAGGTCGCGGTCGAGCAGGCCCGCGCCGACGTGAAGCGCCGCCAGGGCCTGGTCGCCAGCGGCGCGATATCGCGCGAGGAACTGGCGCACGCCCAGGACGTGCTGGCCGCCGCCGAGGCCGCGCTGGGCTCCGCCCAGGGCAACCTGCAGCGCAGCCGCGCCCTGGTCGACGCCACCACCGTGCAGGAGCAGCCGCAGGTGCAGGCCGCGGCCTCGCAGCTGCGCCAGGCATGGCTGGAGCTGCAGCGCACCGCGATCGTCGCCCCGGTCTCCGGCTACGTGGCCAGGCGCCAGGTGCAGCTGGGCGAGCGGGTGCAGCCTGGCGCCACCCTGATGACCGTGGTGCCGCTGGAGCAGATGTGGGTCGAGGCCAACTTCAAGGAGACCCAGCTGGCGCGCATGCGCATCGGCCAGCCGGTCGAGGTCGAGGCCGACCTGTACGGCGGCAGCGTCCGCTACCAGGGCAAGGTCGCCGCGCTCGGCCTGGGTACCGGCAGCGCGTTCTCGCTGCTGCCGGCGCAGAACGCCTCGGGCAACTGGATCAAGATCGTGCAGCGCGTGCCGGTGCGGATCGAGCTGGACGCGCAGCAGCTGGCCGAGCATCCGCTGCGCCTGGGCCTGAGCATGCACGTCGACGTCGACGTCAGCGACGACAGCGGCCAGGTGCTGGCGCAGTCGCGCGAGGCCGCCGGACCGCGCTTCGCCACCGCCGTCTACCGCCAGCAGCTGGACGAGGCCAACGCGCTGATCACGAAGATCATCGAACAGAACCTGCCGCGCGCGCGCGGCTGACGGACAGCCCTCCCCCATGTCCTCCGCCACTGCCGCCGCCCCCGGTCCAGGCGCAGCGCCCAGCGCTGGCGCCGCGGCCCTGCCGTTCCGTCCACCCAGCGTGGCCCTGGCCACCCTGGGCCTGGCGCTCGCCTCGTTCATGCAGGTGCTGGACACCACGATCGCCAACGTCTCGTTGCCGACCATCTCCGGCAACCTCGGCGCCAGCGCCAACCAGGCGACCTGGGTGATCACCTCGTTCGCGGTGAGCAATGCGATCGCGCTGCCGCTGACCGGTTTCCTCAGCCGGCGCTTCGGCGAGGTGCGCCTGTTCCAGTGGGCGACCCTGGCCTTCGTCGTCGCGTCCCTGCTGTGCGGCATCTCCCAGAGCATGGGCATGCTGGTGGTCTCGCGGGCCCTGCAGGGTTTCGTCTGCGGCCCGATGTACCCGGTGACCCAGGCCCTGCTGCTCTCGATCTATCCAGCCGCCAAACGCGGCCAGGCGATCGCCCTGCTGGCGATGGTCACGGTGGTCGCGCCGATCGCCGGCCCCATCCTCGGCGGCTGGATCACCGACAACTACAGCTGGGAGTGGATCTTCTTCATCAACGTGCCCATCGGCCTGTTCGCGGCCTGGGTGGTGAGCTCGCAGATGAAGGGCCGGCCCGAGCGCACCGAGCGGCCGAAGATGGACTACATCGGCCTGGCCACCCTGGTGCTGGGCGTGGGCGCGCTGCAGATCATGCTCGACCTTGGCAACGAGAAGGACTGGTTCCAGTCCACCGAGATCGTGGTGCTGACCATCATCGCGGTGGTCGCGCTGGCGGTGTTCGTGATCTGGGAGCTCACCGAGAAGGACCCGATCGTCAACCTGCGCCTGTTCCGCCACCGCAACTTTGCCGCCGGCACGGTGGCGATGGTCACCGCGTATGCGGCGTTCTTCGCGATCGGCCTGATGGTGCCGCTGTGGCTGCAGCGGAACATGGGCTACACCGCGATCTGGGCCGGCTTCGCCACCGCGCCGATCGGCATCCTGCCGGTGCTGCTGACGCCGTTCGTGGGCAAGTACGCCACCCGCTTCGACCTGCGCATGCTGGCCAGCCTCGCGTTCGTGGCGATGGCCACCACCAGCTTCATGCGCGCAGGCTTCAACCTGGACGTGGACTTCGAGCGGGTGGCGATCATCCAGCTGGTGCAGGGCATCGGCGTGGCGCTGTTCTTCATGCCGGTGCTGACCATCCTGCTGTCGGACCTGGAGCCGCACGAGATCGCCGCCGGCTCAGGCCTGGCGACTTTCGTGCGCACCCTGGGCGGCAGCTTCGCCGCCTCGCTGACCACCTGGGCCTGGAACCAGCGCACGACGATCCACCACGCGCGGCTGACCGAGCACCTGCCGGCCACCGACGACGGCGTGCGCGCCCTGGCCACCCAGCTCGGCGGCGGCGACCTCACCCGCGGCGCGCTGGTGCTCAACCAGGAGATCAGCCAGCAGGCGGCGCAGATCGGCTTCAACGAGATCTTCCACCTGCTCGGGATCATCTTCCTGGTGGTGATCGCCTTCGTCTGGTTCGCGCGACCGCCGTTCACCGCCAAAGGCCCGCGCCCGGTCGGCGGCGACCACTGAGCCGGCTTCCCTGGCCCTGGCCCCGGCATGTGCCCGGGGCCAGCGCCGCCTGCGGGGCCATCCGCGGCGGCGGAGCATGGTCGCCCGGGTCGCCCCGGCCGCGCGAAGCCTCCTGCGCGTGCACGGATGCGACCAGCGGCAGCGTCCAGCGTGACCCATGGCATTCCGGTCCGCGGCGGCGCTATGCGACACTCACGCGATGACAATCGTTCTCATCGCCGCACTCGCCTACCTGACCGCCGCGGCCCTGCTGTACCGCGCCATGGGCCAACCCGATCCGCAACCCGGACGCGGCTGGCTGGCGGCGGCGCTGCCGGCGGTCGCGCTGCACGCCGGCTACCACCTGCTGGTGGCCTGGCGCACGCCGGGTGGCCCGGACATGCATTTCTTCTCCGCGCTGTCGCTGGTCGGCCTGGGCGTGGCCGGCATGACCATGCTGGTGGGCGCGCGCGGGCGGATGGCGGCGCTGGGCTTGTTCGCCTTCCCGCTGGCCGCGGTGTTGCTGGTGGCCTACCACTTCCATGGCCACACCACCTCCACCGTGCTGGACTGGCGCCTGCAGCTGCACGCCTGGCTGGCCCTGCTGGCCTACGCCACCCTGGCCATCGCCGCGGTGCTGGCGGTGATGCTGCGGATCCAGGAGCGGGCCCTGCGCCAGCGCACTTTCAGCACCCGGCTGCGCTCGCTGCCGCCGCTGACCGAACTGGAAACCCTGCTGTTCCGCACGATCGGTGCCGGCTTCGTCCTGTTGAGCCTGACCCTGCTGACCGGCGTGCTGTTCGTGGAGGACATGCTGTCGCAGCACCTGGTGCACAAGACCGTGCTGAGCGTGCTGTCGTGGCTGGTGTTCGGCGGGCTGCTGCTGGGCCGCTGGCGCTACGGCTGGCGCGGCGTGCGCGCGGTGCGCTGGACCCTGACCGCGATGGTGCTCCTGCTGCTGGCCTTCTTCGGCAGCAAGTTCGTGCTGGAACTGGTGCTGGGCAGGCACTGAAGGCCGATGTGCGCGACGGCAAGGCACCCCCGGTGTCCCCGCCCCCGCGGGCCCGCCCGCCCCGGGTGGGTGCTGGCCCTGCTCGCCCTGCTGTGCGGCCCCGCGCTGGCCGCGCCGCCGCCGGATGCCGGCCAGGTCCAGCGCCAGGCCGAACGCGCGCTTGATGCCAAACCCGCCCCGCCGCCGGCCACGGAAGTGCCTGGAGCCCCCGAGGCCGCGGATGCCGGTCCCGGATTCGAGGTCCGCGAATTCCGCCTCGAAGGCGTGACCCTGCTGCCGCAGGAACTGCTGCAGGAGGCGCTGGAACCCTGGCGCGGCAAGCCGATCCACTTCCCTGGCCTGCAGGCCGCGCTGCGCCGGATCGTCGCTACCTACCGCCAGCACGGCTGGTTCGCCCGCGCCGACCTGCCCGAGCAGGACATCACCGACGGCGTGGTCGTGGTCCAGGTGCTGGAAGGCCGCTTCGGCCGCCTCGGCGTGCTCGACGACGGCACCCGCGCCAATGGCGGGTTCCTCGCCAGGATGGTCGGACGCGGCCTGCACGCGGGCGAACCCTATGCGCTGGCCCGGCTGGAGCGCGGCCTGCTGCTGGCCAACGACCTGCCCGGCGTCCAGGTCGATGGCGTACTGCAGCCTGGCGAGGAGCCGGGCACCAGCGACCTCATCCTGCAGGTCGAGGATGCACCGCTGTTGGGCGGCAGCCTGGCGATCGGCAACGACGGCAGCCGCTACACCGGCCGCGCCCAGGCCATCGGCCGGTTCACCCTGGACAACCCCAGCGGCCTGGGCGACCAGCTTGGCGCCACGGTCATGCGCGGCGAGGACCTCGAGTACACTGGCGCCAGCTACACGATGGCGCTGGGCACGAGCGGCCTGCGCGGCAGCCTCGGCTACACCTCGCTGCACTACCGCCTGGGCAAGGAGTTCGAGCTGCTGGAAGCGCGCGGCTCCTCGCGCCTGCAGCGCGCCGGCCTCAGCTACCCGTTGCTGCGCAGCGAGGACGCCAACTTCGAGATGGAACTGGCCTGGGCGCGGCGCCTGCAGGCCGACGGCAGCCTCGGCGAGGAGCTGCGCCGTCGCCGGCTGCAGGACCTGACCCTGAGCCTGTTCGGCGACGCGGTGCATCGCGGCGGTCGTGGCGCGCACACCGCCTGGATCGTGGACCTCGCCAGCGGCCGCGCCCGCCTGGAGCTGCCCGGCGACCGCGAATTCGACCTCGCCAGCGCCGGCGTGCACGGCCGCTTCGGCCTGGCCCGGGTGGAGCTGCGCCACGACCGCTGGATCAACCCCGACTGGTACTGGCGCGGGCGGCTCAACGGCCAGTGGGCCGATGGCAACCTCGACTCCTCGCAGCAGTTCGTGCTCGGCGGCCCGTCCGGCGTGCGCGGCTATCCGGTCAACGAGGCCGCCGGCGACAGCGGCGCGGTGCTGCAGCTGGAACTGCACCGGCTGTTCGCCGCGCCCGGCAACAGCGAGCTGGATGTATTCCTGTTCGCCGCTGGCGGCCGCATCCGCCAGCGCCAGGATCCCTGGGACGACAGCGCCAACAACCGCTACGACCTGGCCGCGGCCGGGCTGGGGCTGCGCTGGAACGTCCGCCGGTTCAGCGCCACCCTGTCCGCCGGCGTTCCGGTCGGCGACAACCCGGGCGGGTTCGGCGGCGCCAACCAGGATGGCAGCCGCCGCACGACCCAACTATGGTTCAACCTGCGCCAGCGCTTCTGACCATGAACCACCCCGACCGACCCCGCGAGGACACCGCCATGCGCCCGCCACGCACCGCCTGGATCGCCGCCCTGGCGCTGGCCATCGGCCTGGCGCTGCCGGTCGCCGACACGCCGGCCCAGGAACGCGACGCACTCCCCGAACAGGGCCGCGTGGTCTCCGGCAAGGCCGAACTCAGGCGCAAGGAGCGCAGCCTCACCGTCACCCAGCGCAGCCAGCGCGCGATCCTGGAGTGGCGCAGCTTCGACATCGGCGCCGATGCCAGCGTCACCTTCGTCCAGCCCTCGCGCTCGTCGGTGGCGCTGAACCGCGTGGTGGGCGGCAAGCCCTCGATGATCGCCGGGCGCCTGTCCAGCAACGGCCATGTGTTCCTGGTCAACGGCGCCGGCGTGATGTTCGCGCCGGGCGCGCAGGTGGACGTCGGCCGCCTGGTCACCACTGGCATGGACGTGGACGACGACGAGTTCATGGCCGGCAACGGCCTGTTCGAGGACGAAATCGGCGGCCTGGCACCCGTGACGCCGGCCGACGGCGGCCTGCCGCCCGCGCTGCGGGTGGCCGATCCCGCGACCGACGATGACATCGCCGCTGATGCCGAAGGCGAGGCGCCGTCCGGCTGGCTGACCCTGGACGCCGGCGTCGGTGGCCTCCTGCGCATCGGCCTGGAGCCTGCGCAGGTGCAGGCGCTGATCGAGGATGGCGGCCTGCGCGAGGAAGGCGAGGACCTGGTGCTGTCCGAGGAAGGCAGCAGCGCGCTCGCCTCCAGCGCCGTGGCCATGGGCACCGCGCCGCAGGCCCGCGGCGTGGCCGTGCGCGATGGCCGCCTGCTGCTGGTCGCCACCGCTCCGGCGAGGAACACCGCCGCGGCCGGGACGCCGCACCCGCCGGCACGGCCGCGGCCGTCCCTGCCCTGACGGCGCTACGCGCGCCTGCCCGGCTCCTCAGGCGTGCTCGAGGGCGTCGGCCAGGCGCTCCACCGCGATCACTTCCAGGTCCTTGTACTTCGTGCCGCTGCGCGGCGCGTTGGCCTTGGGCACGATCGCCCGCCTGAAACCGTGCGTGGCCGCCTCGCGCAAGCGCTCCTCGCCATTGGGCACGGGGCGGATCTCGCCGGACAGGCCGACCTCGCCGAAGGCGATGGTCTTGTCCGGCAGCGGCTGGTCGCGCAGAGAGGACAGCACCGCCAGCAGCACCGGCAGGTCGGCCGCGGTTTCCTGCACGCGGATGCCGCCTACCACATTCACGAACACGTCCTGGTCGCCGACCGCCACGCCGCCATGCCGGTGCAGGACCGCCAGCAGCATGGCCAGGCGGTTCTGCTCCAGGCCTACCGCGACCCGGCGCGGGTTGGACAGCGGCGAGGAATCCACCAGCGCCTGCACCTCCACCAGCAGCGGCCGCGTGCCCTCGCGGGTGACCATCACGCAGCTGCCCGGCTGGCGCGAACTGCCGGAGAGGAAAATCGCCGACGGATTGGGCACTTCCTTCAGGCCCTTCTCGCCCATGGCGAACACGCCCAGCTCGTTGACCGCGCCGAAGCGGTTCTTGAACGCGCGCAGCACGCGGAAACGACTGCCGCTCTCGCCCTCGAAGTACAGCACCGCGTCGACCATGTGCTCGAGCACGCGCGGGCCGGCGATGCCGCCTTCCTTGGTGACGTGGCCGACCAGGAACACCGCGGTGCCGGTCTCCTTGGCATAGCGCACCAGGCGCGCGGCGCTCTCGCGCACCTGGCTGACCGAGCCGGGCGCGGCGGTGAGGGTCTCGGTCCACAGGGTCTGCACCGAGTCGGCCACGATCAGGCGCGGCTTCGCTTCGGCGGCGTGGTGCAGGATCGACTCGACCCCGGTCTCGGCCAGCGCCTGCAGGTTGTCCAGCGGCAGGTCCAGGCGCACCGCGCGCCCGGCCACCTGGGCCAGCGACTCCTCGCCGGTGACGTACAGCGCCGGCAGCTGCGCGGCCATCTTCGCCACCGCCTGCAGCAGCAGGGTGGACTTGCCGATGCCCGGATCGCCACCGACCAGCACCACCGCGCCCTCGACCAGGCCGCCGCCCAGCACCCGGTCCAGCTCGCCGATCCCGGTGGACACGCGCACCTCGGCGGCCTGGCTGACGTCCTTCAGCGCGGTGACCTTCGGCGGATCGACCTTGCCCGCCCAGCCACCGCGGCGCGCCGCGGGCGTGGCCGGGCCGGGGCCGGAAGCCGGCTCCAGCACCACCTGCGACAGCGAGTTCCAGGCGCTGCATTCGCCGCACTGGCCCTGCCACTTGCTGTACTCGGCGCCGCATTCGCCGCAGACGTAGGCGGTGCGCGCCTTGCCCGTCGTCTTCGCCATGGCCATCCGTCGTCCGTTCATCCAGGAGGCCGGCAGGATACCCGCCGCGCATCGCGCCGGCTGAGACGCGCGGCCTTCCGGAGCCCGGAAAGACGAACGCCCGGCACAGGGCCAGGCGTTCGGGATTGGTGCCGGAAACAGGAGTCGAACCTGCGACCTACGCATTACGAATGCGCCGCTCTACCAACTGAGCTATTCCGGCATGCCGGACGCTGGCGCGGCCGGGGGCGCGATTCTAACCGGTCCGGCGCCGCGCAGGCCAGCGGCGGGGCCCGGCAAGGCCCTGCCCCGGCAGCCGTCTCGTCCCGTGCGACCGGCCTGCGCAATCTTCCCGCCCCGGACATGAGCAGGGGAGACAAGCGATGCACTGGGGAACGATCGCCATCCGCGGGCTGTGGCCGGCCGCCTTCCTGATGACCGGGGCCACGACCCTGGCCCTGCTGGCGCGGACGCTGGACGACGCGGGCAGCGGTGGGACCTTCAGGACCATGGCGGACTGGATCTTCATTGCCGGCTGGATCGCCGCGGCGGCGTGGTCGGTGCTGTTCGTGCTGCGGCTCAGGCGCTGGGAAGCGGGCAAGGGCCCGTTCTGCCGCAGCTGCGCCGGCCCAACCGGCTTCGTGCAGCAGGGCCGGGTCGTGTTCGGCCAGCGCCTGGCCGACTACCGCCGCTGCTACAACTGTGGCCGGACCACGCCGGAGCTGCTTTGAGCGGCAAGCCCGCTGTTCCTGACCGCGCGACCGGCTCCGTCAGAACAGCCCCGCCTGCCGCGGCGGGTAGACGAGGTCCTCCCCTTGGGCACGGGCATCGGGATTCCCGGGATGGGGCTGGGCCTGGCGGGCGTCGACGATGTGCAGCACCTCCCAGCAGCGGTGCTGCAGCAGGTCCGAGATGAGCCGGCGGTGGCAGCGCCACCACACCGCCTCGGCGCACATCAGGGCCGTGCGCGTGGTGGCCGCCAGGTCCAGCGCCTGGGCCAGCCCGTCCGCGAATTCCGCGCTGGTCATATGGTCGGCGTAGCCCTGGAAGGCGGCGTTGCGCCAGGCGCCATTGGGCGAATCGGCCTGCGGCTGGCGGCGTCCGCCCAGCTGGGGCAGCCAGCGGTAGGCGATCCCGGCCTGCGGCAGCCCTTCCGCCAGCGCCTCGCTGGCGAACCACGGATAGCGGCGCGAGCCCGGATAGCGGCGTACGTCGGCGATCGCACCGATGTCGTGCGCGCGCAGCAGCTCGAGGAACGCGTCCCAGTCGCGGGTCGAGTGGCCCACGGTCCAGATCGTCCGCGCCTGGCTGTCGCCGGATTCGGTCTTCTGCGCCACTTCCTGCTCCCGTTGCCTGCATCCAGCATCGACCGGACGCGGTGAACACGGGGTCGGCTGGTAGGAAACGGCTCAGGCGGCAGCTGCGGCGTGGGCGTGGATGCGCGCTGCCAGCTCGCTGATGTACTCACGCATGCTCAGGCGTTCGAGCCAATGCGCGGGAATCCCGTCCACGCCATACAGGGCGCCTGCCACCTGCCCGGCGATGGCGGCGGTGGTATCGGCGTCGTCGCCCAGGTTGGCGGCCAGCAGCACCGTCTCCTCGAAGCTCGACGCCTGGTGGACGCACCACAGCGCCGCCTCCAGGGACTCGATGCAGTAGCCGGTGCCCTGCACCTGGTCGCGGCCATGCTGGAGGAAGGCTCCATTGGCGATTTCCGCCACGCGCGGCACGTATGCGTCCTCCGCCGCGCCTTCCAGCAGCCCGTCCCGGCCCTGTCCTGCCAGGACGTTGCAGATCACCCGTGCCAGCAGGCGGCAGCAGTCCACCGCCTCGTCGGCGGCGTGGGTGGTCTTCGAGCTGAGGGCCGCGTGCTCCATGGCTGCCGGCACGTCCGGGGCAAACCACAGCACCACCGGTGCCAGGCGCATGATCGAGCCGTTCCCGGCCATCATCGGATCGTTGCTGTCGGCGATGAGGTCGCCGTTGCGTTCGTGGAAGTACAGCGCCCCTGCGGTGATCGTGCCGATGTCGAAGCACTCGCCGGTCGGACTCAGGTAACCCTCCTTCCACCAGCGGGTATAGCGCTGCAGCTGGTCGCGCATGTCGAAGCCATCGCACTCGACCAGGCTCTCGGCCAGGCACAGGGCCATCGAGGTGTCGTCGGTCCACTGCCCAGGCTCGAGTTCGAAGGGGCCACCACCGACCATGTCGGTTACCGGCTCGAAACTGCCGCGCGGCTGGAATTCCACCGTCGTGCCCACCGCGTCGCCGCAGGCCAGCCCCAGCATTGCCCCCAGGTAACGCTTCCGAAGCTCCATTCGTCCCCCTCCGTTGGAAACCGGATTGTGCCCCACCGGACGGCCGGCTCGCGGTGCCCGGGGCCCAGCCATCGCAGGCGCGGTGCTAACGTAACCGCCTTCCATGGCTCCCCTTTCCTCCATGCGCCGGACCTCCTTCCTGCTGCGCCCGTTCCTGCTGCTGTGCCTGTTGTTCGTCGCGCTTCCGGGGCTGTGCGAGGACCCGGACGTGGACAAGGGGCGACGCCAGCTGGAGACCATCTCCGCGCAGCTGGAGCGCTACAGGGACGACGCGGCGTTGGCAAAGGCCCGCGAGACGGTGATGGGCATCCAGGCCGAGGCCCAGGCGCTGATCGACAGCCGCTCGCCCGAGCTGCAGAGCCTGGACGCGCGCCTGGCCGAGCTGGGCGAGGTCGCCGACGGACAGGCCGAAGCCCGTGACGTGTCGCGCGAGCGGCGCACGCTGCAGGACCAGCGCGCGGCGGTCGATGCGGAGCTGCGCCAGGCGCGGCTTGCGGTGGTCGAAGGCAGCCAGCTGCTGGAGCGGATCGCGGCCATGCGCCAGCAACGCTTCTTCGGACTGCTCTCGGAACGCACCACCCCGCCGTGGCGCCCGGCCTTCTGGCGCCAGCTGGCGGCCAGCGCGCCGCGCGACAGCAGTCGCCTGGAGCGGCTGTGGCAGCAGACCCGCGATGCCAGCCTCTCCCACTGGAAGGAAGCCGGGATCCAGCCGCTGGTGAGCCTGGTCGTGGCCGGGCTGGTGCTTGCCGGCTCCTGGCTGCTGCGGCTGCGCCTCACCGGCATGGCGGCCACCCGGGTGCCCGCGGGCCGACTGCGGCGCTCGGCCCCGGCCATGCTGCGGGTGGTGCTGGCGCTGGTCGCCTCGCTGTGCGCGATGCAGCTGCTGCGTGGCGCCCTGCTGCCGGACAACCCGCCTGCCGCGGTCGCCGCAATCGCCAGCCGGGTCGTGGCGCTGGGCGTGTTCGTGGCGGTGGCGACCTCGCTGGGCCGTGCCCTGCTGAGCGTCAGCCGGCCCTCGTGGCGGCTGCCGGCGATCTCCGATACCGGTGCGCGGGCGCTGCGGATCTTCCCGCTGCCGGCGGCGCTGCTGGTCGCGCTGGCCAGCCTGGGCCAGGAGATCGTGACCCTGGCGCGCACCAGCCTGGACCTGGCGGTCGCCTTCACTGGCCTCTCGGCGGCGCTGTGCACGGCGCTGGTGCTGCTGGTGCTGGTGCGGATCCAGCGCCTGCAGCCGCTGGCGCAGGACGCCGACACGCCGCAAGGCCACTTCCGCCCGTGGATGAACGCGGCGGTGAGCCTGGGCTGGGTCGGCAACGGCATCGCCCTGCTCGGCCTGCTCACCGGCTACGTGGCGCTGTCGGCCTTCGTCGGCATGCAGATGATCTGGGCGGTGATGGTCGCCGCCGCGGCATGGCTGACGATGCGCTTCATCGATGACCTGGTGTGCGCGGTGCTCACCTCGCGTGGTGCGGCCGGCAAGCGCATGAACACCCGCTTCGGCATCGCCCCGCACCTGGTCGACCGGGTTGCCGTGCTGCTGTCGGTGGTGTTGCGCGCGGTGGTGGCGCTGTTCGCGCTGATCGCGCTGGCGATGCCCTGGGGCGCCGGCGGCACCGACCTGGTCGACCGCACCATGCAGCTGCTGCGTGGCATCACCATCGGCGAGCTGGTGCTGAGCCCGGGCAACATCGTCCGCGCGCTTGTGGTGTTCGCCGTGGCCAGCCTGCTGCTGCACCTGTTCCGGCGCTGGCTGGTGCGGCGCCTGCTGCCGACCACGCGCATGGACGAAGGCATGCGTGCCTCGGTCGCCACCCTGGTCGGCTATGCCGGCATGGTGCTGGCGATCGCGATGGCGCTGGCCGCCATCGGGGTGGGCCTGGAGCGGATCGCCTGGATCGCCAGCGCGCTGTCGGTCGGTATTGGTTTTGGCCTGCAGGCGATCGTGCAGAACTTCATCTCCGGCCTGATCCTGCTGGCCGAGCGCCCGGTCAAGGTCGGCGACTGGGTTGTGGTGGGCGATGCCGAGGGCGACATCCGCCGCATCAACGTGCGCGCCACCGAGATCCAGACCGGCGACCGCACCACGGTGCTGGTACCCAACTCCGAGCTGATCACCAAGGCGGTGCGCAACCGCACCTACGCCAACGCCGAGGGCCTGGTGAAGATCGTGCTGCCGATGCCGCTGTCCACCGACGCTGAGCTGGTACGCAGCCTGCTGCTGGAGGTGATGCGCGGCCATCCCGGCGTACTCGACGCACCGGCGCCGGGCGTCACACTCGACGGCGTGGACGAGCGCAACCGGCTGCTGTTCAACGCCACCTGCTACGTGGCCACGCCGCGCCAGGCCGGCGGTACCCGCAGCGACCTGCTGTTCGAGGTGCTGCGCCGGCTGCGCGAGCTGCGCATCCGCATGCTTTGAAGCCGGGTGTCGTGGCCGCGGCAGCGCCGCGGCACGGTGCCTTCGCGCCGGTCAGTCGACCAGGCGCAGGCGCAGTTCCTTGGGCAGGGCGAAGACCATGTTCTCCGGCTCGCCATCCAGCTCGGTGACGCCGGCCGCGCCCAGCTCGCGCAGGCGCGCGATCACGCCGTCCACCAGCACCTGCGGCGCCGAGGCGCCCGCGGTCAGGCCGACGTTCCTCTTGCCCGCGACCCAGGCCGGGTCGATCTCGTGGGCGCCGTCGATCAGGTACGACTCCACGCCCTCGCGCCGCGCCAGTTCGGCCAGGCGGTTGGAGTTGGAGCTGTTCGGCGAACCCACCACCAGCACCAGGTCGCAGCGGTGCGCCAGCTCGCGCACGGCGTCCTGGCGGTTCTGGGTGGCGTAGCAGATGTCGTCGTTCTTCGGGCCCTGGATGGCCGGGAAGCGGCGCTGCAGTGCGTCGATGATGCCGCGGGTGTCGTCCACCGACAGGGTGGTCTGGGTGGTGTAGAACAGGTTCTCCGGCTGGGCCACCTGCAGCGTGGCGACATCCTCCACGCCCTCCACCAGGTAGATACTGCCGCCGCCGCACTGGGCGTCCCACTGGCCCATCGTGCCCTCGACCTCGGGATGGCCGGCGTGGCCGATCAGGACCACGTCGCGGCCGGCACGGCAGTGGCGCGCCACCTCCAGGTGGACCTTGGTCACCAGCGGGCAGGTGGCGTCGAACACCTTGAGCCCGCGCTTGGCGGCCTCGTTGCGCACGTCCTTGGACACGCCGTGGGCGCTGAAGATCACGGTGTTGCCGTCCGGGACCTCGTCCAGCTCCTCGACGAATATCGCGCCGCGGGCGCGCAGGTCGTCGACCACGAAGCGGTTGTGCACGACCTCGTGGCGCACGTAGATCGGCGCGCCCAGGGTCTCGATGGCGCGCTTGACGATCTCGATCGCGCGGTCGACGCCGGCGCAGAAGCCACGGGGATTGGCGAGGATGACGTCCATGGCGGGGATTATCCGTTATTCGGGCGGCGCCGGCCGGGCACCCGGCCGGCGGGGTTCAGGTACCGGCCTTGGGCGAACGCGCGCCGACCAGCCCGAACAGGGCGATGCCGATCGCGCCGCCGACCACCGCGCAGTCGGCGATGTTGAACGCCGGCCAGTAGTAGTCGCGCCAGTGCCACTGGATGAAGTCGACCACGTGGCCATGGACCATGCGGTCGATCACGTTGCCCACGGCGCCGCCGATCACCAGCGAGTACGGCAGGGCCTGGCGCCAGTCGCCGCGCGGCGTGCGCCACAGCCACCAGCCCATCAGCCCGCTGATGGCGAACGCCAGCACGCTGAAGAACACGATCTGCCAGCCGCCGGCGTTGGCCAGGAAGCTGAAGGCCGCGCCGGTGTTGTAGGTGCGGTACCAGTTCCAGAAGCCCTCGATCACCGGCACCGGGGTGAACTCCGGCAGGCTGGAAAGCACCCAGGCCTTGCTCCACTGGTCGAGGAGGATGACCGCCACCGACAGCAGCAGCCACGGCAGCGCGTTGGGACGCGGGGCGGGACGCGTGCTCAGAACCACCTCCGCACTTCGCCGGGGCCTTCGATGTTGGACGCGCAGCGGCCGCAGGCTTCCGGATGGGCCGGGTTGGCGCCGACGTCGTCGCGGTAGTGCCAGCAGCGCACGCACTTGGGCTTGGTGGTCGGCTGCGCGGTCACGAAGATGTCGTCGGTCTGCGCCGGCACCACGGTGACGTCGCCGCTGATGAACAGGAACCGCAGTTCATCGGCCAGCGGCTGCAGGTGGGCGGCGGTCTCGGCGCCGGCGGTCACGGTGATCTCGGCCTCCAGCGCGGCGCCAATCTGGCCGTTGGCGCGCATCGGCTCCAGCACCTTGGCCACCTGCTCGCGCAGGGCCAGCAGGCGGTCGAACTCGGCCGCGCCCAGCTCGGCGTCCGCCGGCATCGGGGCCAGGCCCTCGTACCAGGTGGCGAACAGCACGTTCTCCTCGCGCTGGCCGTCGGCGGTGTCCTTCGGCAGGTAGCCCCACAGCTCGTCGGCGGTAAAGCTCAGCACGGGCGCGATCCAGCGCACGAAAGCCTCGGCGATGCGGTACATCGCGCTCTGCGCGCTGCGGCGGCCGCGCGAGTCCTCGCCCATGGTGTACAGGCGGTCCTTGGTGACGTCCAGGTACAGCGAGCCCAGGTCCACCGAGCAGAAGTTCAGCAGGGCCTGGACGATGCCGGCGAAGTCGTAGCGCTCGTAGGCCGCCTTGACCTTTTCCTGCACCTCCCAGGCGCGGTGCACGATCCAGCGGTCCAGCGCGACCATGTCCTCCAGCGGACGCAGGTCGCGCGCCGGCTCGAAGCCGTGCAGGTTGGCCAGCAGGAAGCGCGCGGTGTTGCGGATGCGGCGGTAGGCGTCGGCGTTGCGCTTGAGGATCTCCTGCGACAGCGACATCTCGTTGGAGTAGTCGGCCGAGGCGATCCACAGGCGCAGGATGTCCGCGCCCAGGGTCTTCATGATGTCCTGCGGCTCGATGCCGTTGCCCAGCGACTTTGACATCTTGCGGCCGTGCTCGTCCACGGTGAAACCGTGGGTGAGGCACTGCCGGTACGGCGCGGCCTTGTCGATCGCCACGCCGGTCAGCAGCGAGGACTGGAACCAGCCGCGGTGCTGGTCCGAGCCTTCCAGGTACAGGTCGGCCGGCTTGCCAAGGCCGCGCTCGAGCAGCACCGCCTCGTGGGTCACGCCCGAATCGAACCAGACGTCGAGGATGTCGGTGATCTTCTCGTAGTCGCCGGCCTCCTCGCCCAGCAGCTCGGCGGCATCCAGCGAGTACCACACGTCGATGCCGCCCTGCTCCACCCGGTCGGCCACCTGGCGCATCAGCTCGCTGCTGCGCGGGTGCGGCTCGCCGGTCTCGCGGTGCACGAACAGCGCGATCGGCACGCCCCAGGTGCGCTGGCGCGAGATCGTCCAGTCCGGGCGGCCCTCGACCATGCCGGCGATGCGGGCCTTGCCCCACTCGGGATACCACTTGACCGTGTCGATGGCGGCCAGCGCGTCGGCGCGCAGGTTGGCCTGCTCCATCGAGATGAACCACTGCGGGGTGGCGCGGAACGCGATCGGGGTCTTGTGGCGCCAGCAGTGCGGATAGCTGTGCTCGAGTTTGCTCGCGGCCAGCAGCACGCCGGCCTCGCGCAGCACCTCGACGATGACGTCGTTGGCCTTCCAGATGTGCCGGCCGGCCAGCTCCACGCCGCGCGCGGCCGGGGTCGACGGCAGGTACACGCCGCGGCCGTCGACCGGATTGAGCTGGGCCGCCGTGTACTTCTCGATCAGGCCGTAGGCCTTGCCGACCACGTAGTCGTCCTGGCCGTGCCCGGGCGCGGTGTGGACCGCGCCGGTACCGTCCTCGGCCGACACGTGGCCGCCCAGGATCACCGGGATGTCGCGCTCGGCGTAGAACGGATGCGCCAGCAGCTGGTGCTCCAGCGCGGAGCCGGCGGCGCGGCCGTGCACGGTCACGCCGGCCACGCCGTAGCGCTGCAGCGCGCGCTCGGCCAGCGCGTCGGCCAGTACCAGCCAGCGCCGGCGGCCGTCCTGTGCCGGGCCTTCGACCAGGGCGTATTCCAGGTCCGGACCCAGCGACACTGCCAGCGAGGCCGGCAGGGTCCACGGGGTGGTGGTCCAGATCGGCACCGCGACCTCGACGCCTTCCGGCAGCTCGACGCCGAAGGCGCGCGCCACCGCCTGCGGATCGCGTGCCAGGTAGGCCACGTCGATCGCCGGGGAGACTTTGTCCTGGTACTCGATCTCGGCCTCGGCCAGGGCCGAGCCGCAGTCGAAGCACCAGTGGACGGGCTTGACGCCGCGGGTCAGGTGGCCGTTGTCCACGACCTTGGCCAGGGCGCGGATCTCATTGGCCTCGAAGCGGAAGTCCAGGCTCTGGTACGGGTTGTCCCAGTCGCCGATCACGCCCAGGCGCTTGAAGTCCTTGCGCTGGATCTCGATCTGCGACTGCGCGTACTCACGGCACTTCTGCCGGAATCCGGTCGCGTCGAGCTTGACGCCGACCTTGCCGTACTTCTTCTCGATCGCGATCTCGATCGGCAGGCCGTGGCAGTCCCAGCCCGGGATGTACGGCGCATCGAAGCCGGCCAGGTGGCGCGACTTGACGATGATGTCCTTGAGGATCTTGTTGACCGCGTGGCCCAGGTGGATCGCGCCGTTGGCGTACGGCGGGCCGTCGTGCAGCACGAACAGCGGGCGGCCCTTGGCGCGGGCGCGCAGCTTCTCGTAGAGGCCTTCGGATTCCCAGCGCGCAAGGATGTCGGGCTCGCGCCGCGGCAGGTCGCCGCGCATGGGGAAGTCGGTGGCGGGCAGGTGTAGGGTGGCTTTGTAGTCCTGGCTCACGCCGTGGCTCGCAGTCGTTCGGATTCGGAAAGGATGGCGCGGGCCTGTCCGGCGTCGCGCTGCATCTGCACGGTCAGGGCCGGCAGGTCGGGGAATTTCTCTTCGTCGCGCAGTTTGGCGACGAACTCGACCTCGATATGGCGCCCGTAGAGGTCGCCGGCGAAGTCGAACAGGTGCGCTTCCAGCAGCGGCTCCACGCCCTCGACCGTGGGCCGGGTGCCGAAGCTGGACACCGACGGCCACGGCTGCGCGGCCACGCCGTGCACCCAGGTCGCGTAGATGCCGGACAGCGCCGGCGCCTTGGGGAAGCGCAGGTTGGCGGTCGGGAAGCCGAGGGTGCGGCCAAGCTGGCGCCCGCGCACCACGCGCCCGCCGATCGCGTACGGCCGGCCCAGCAGCAAGCCGACCCGGGCGAAGTCGCCGGCCACCAGCGCCTCGCGGATGCGGGTGCTGGAGACGCGCTCGCCCTGCACTTGCACCGGCTCGATCTCCGCGGCCTGGAAGCCCAGCTCCGCGCCCATCGCCTGCAGCAGGGCCAGGTCGCCGCCACGGCGGTTGCCGAAACGGAACTCCGGGCCGATCCAGACCTCGCGCGCGCCCAGCCGCCCGGCCAGCACGCGGCGGACGAAGTCTTCGGCCGGCATCGCCGCCAGCGCGGCGTTGAAGCGCAACAGTCCCAGGTGATCCAGCCCCTGGTCCAGCAGCAGGCGGATGCGGTCGCGCGGCAGGGTCAGCCGCGGCGGCGGGTTGCCACGGGCGAAGAACTCGCGCGGCAGGCACTCGAAACTGAGCCCCACCGCCGGCACGTCCAGCGCGCGGGCGCGCGCCACGGCATGCCGCACCAGCGCCCGGTGGCCCAGGTGGAGGCCGTCGAAGGCGCCGATGCAGACCACGCTGCCGCGCGGGCACAGCGACCCGCCATCGACGTCACGGAACAGCCTGCTCATCTGCTTGGGTATGACCTTGGACGCCCCGCGGCGCCAGCAGGCGCCGGCCCGGGGCCGAGCCTGCAAGTATAGCGGCCGGCGCAAGCCAAAGCCCCGCCCGCCGTCGACGCCCCGGCCCCCGTCAGCCCGGCCCGCGTCAGCCTCGCAGCTCGCGCGGACGCAGACCCAGCGCCAGCAGCATGCCGGCATAGGCCGCCGCACCGGTGCCGACCATCACCGCCAGCCGCCAGCCGCGCTCCCACCAGGCCCAGTCGGACCAGTCCGGCCACAGCCAGCCCCACCCCACGACCACCGCGGCCAGCGCCAGCGAGCCGGCACCGACCTGGACCAGCAGCTTTGCCCAGCCCGGCTGGCGGCGGTAGACCCCTGCCCGGCGCAGCATCCAGGCCAGTTGCAGGGCGTTGGTCCAGCCGGCCACCGCGATCGCCAGGGCCAGCAATGCATGGGCGCCGGGCACCATCCCGAGGGCGTCGATCGGGTGTCCACCCGCCTCGGAGAGAGCCTGGCGCCCGGTATCCGTGCCGTACACCAGGATGGCGAAGAACAGCAGGGTGCTGGCCGCGTTGACCAGCACGGAGACCACCGCCGCACGCACGGGCGAGCGGGTGTCCTGGCGCGAATAGAACGCCGGGGCCAACACCTTCACCAGCAGGAAGGCCGGCACGGCCAGCGACTGGGTGACCAGGCTGAGCGCACTCATGCGCGCATCCTCGGGGCCGAACTGGCCGTACTGGAACAGGGTGGCCACCAGCGGCTGGGCGCACAGCACCAGGCCCAGGGTGGCCGGCACGCCGACCAGCACGCACAGGCGGAAGCCCCAGTCCAGGCCACGCGAGAACCCGTCCGGATCGGCACTGGCATGGCGCGAGGACAGGTGCGGCAGGATCACCGTGCCGATCGCCACGCCGAACATGCCCAGCGGGAACTCCAGCAGGCGGTCGCTGTAGTACAGCCAGGTCATGCTGCCGCCGATCAGCAGCGAGGCAACCATGGTGTTGAACAGCAGGTTGAACTGGACCACCGAGGAACCGAACAGGGTCGGCACCATCAGGGTCATGACCCGGCGCACGCCCGCGTGGGCCAGGTCCAGGCGCGGGCGCGGCAGCAGGCCCAGCTTTGCCAGTGCGGGCAGGTGGAAGGCCAGCTGCAGGATGCCGGCCACCAGCACGCCCCAGGCCAGCACCTTCACCGACCCGCCCAGCCAGTGGCCACCCGCCCAGGCCGCGGCGATCAGCGACAGGTTCAGCAGCACCGGCGAGATCGCCGGCACCCCGAAGCGCTGCCAGGTGTTGAGGATGCCGCCGGCCAGCGAGGCCATTGAAATGAACAGCGCATACGGGAAGGTGATGCGCAGCATCTCCACGAACAGCGCGTAGGTCTCCGGGTCCTCGGTGAAGCCGGGCGCCAGCACCCTTCCCACCCAGGGCGCGAACAGCAGCACTGCCGCAGTCAGCACCAGCAGGGACGCGAGCAGCGAGCCGGCAACCCGGTCGATCAGGCCGCGTACCGCGTCCGGCCCGTGCTTCTCCTTGTATTCGGCCAGCACCGGCACGAAGGCCATCGAGAACGAGCCCTCGGCCGAAAGCCGGCGCATGAAGTTGGGGATGCGGAACGCGGCGATGAAGGCGTCCATCGCCGGGCTGGCGCCGAACACGATGGCGTAGACCTGGTCGCGGACCAGGCCGGAAACCCGCGAGATGAAGGTCAGCGAGCTGAACAGCGAGGCTGAACGCAGCAGCCGGGACCCGCTCATCGGCCCGCCCCCCGGCCGTCTACGGCCGGTCGGTCGTGGCGGTTGACCCAAGCCCTTGAATCAACCATAATTTCGCGTTCGCTGTACTCCACCATACCGTTTTCGTACCCGTTTTTCAGGAATCCACCGCCGTGGCCAACATCAAGTCCGCCAAGAAGCGCGCCAAGCAGACGGTCGTGCGCAACGCGCGCAACACCGCCCAGCGCTCGCAGCTCCGCACCGCCGTCAAGAAGGTCCTCAAGGCCCTGGACGCCAACGACGCCGCCGGCGCCGAAGCCGCCTTCGCCATCGCCCAGCCGCTGCTGGATCGCTTCAGCGCCCGCGGCCTGATCCACAAGAACAAGGCTGCCCGCCACAAGAGCCGCCTGACCGCGCGCATCAAGGCCATCAAGGCCGCCTGATCCCTGTCCGGGGGCGGGCCGCGCATCGCGCGCCGGCCCTTCCGCGCCAGCCAGGCATGCCATGAAAAACCCGGCTTCGGCCGGGTTTTTCGTTGCGCGGAATCCAGCCTCAGGCCGATGCATCTTCATCGGCCTCGGCTTCGGCCTGGCGCTGCCGGTCGAGGAACGCCATCACCTGCTGCATGATAGGCCAGATGCCCTCGCGGCCGAGGGCCGAGACCAGGAACCAGGGCTGGGTCCAGCCCAGCTCGGCGATGATCGCCTCGGCGCGCTGCCGGGCTTCGTCCTCGAACATGAGGTCGGCCTTGTTCAGCACCAGCCAGCGCGGCTTGGCCAGCAGTTCCGGATCGTGCCGCTCCAGCTCGCGCTCGATCGCCCGCACCTGTTCGACCGGCGACATGACCTCCTCGCCCTCGTAGCCCTCCAGCGGCGCGATGTCGACGAGGTGCAGCAGCAGGCGGGTGCGCTGCAGGTGACGCAGGAACTGCGCGCCGAGGCCGGCGCCGTCGGCGGCGCCCTCGATCAGGCCGGGGATGTCGGCGATCACGAAGCTGCGGTGCGCCTCGACGCTGACCACGCCCAGGTTCGGATAGAGGGTGGTGAACGGATAGTCGGCCACCTTCGGGGTCGCGGCCGAGACAGCGCGGACGAAGGTGCTCTTGCCGGCGTTGGGGAAGCCCAGCAGGCCGACGTCGGCCAGCAGCTTCAGCTCCAGCTTCAGGTTGCGCTGCTCGCCCGGCTCGCCCGGGGTGGCCTGGCGCGGAGCCCGGTTGACCGAGCTCTTGAAATGCATGTTGCCGAGGCCGCCCTTGCCGCCACGGGCCACCAGCAGGCGGTCGCCATGGCGGGTCAGGTCGCCGATGACCTCGTCGGTCTCGACATTGGTCACCACGGTGCCGACCGGCACGGTGATGACCAGGTCATCGCCGCCCTTGCCGTACATCTGCCGGCCCATGCCGTTCTCGCCGCGCTGGGCGCGGAACCGGCGCTCGTGGCGGAAGTCGACCAGGGTGTTCAGGTTCTCGTCGGCGACCAGCCAGACGCTGCCGCCATTGCCACCGTCGCCGCCGTCCGGCCCGCCCAGCGGGATGAACTTCTCGCGCCGGAAACCGACGCATCCATTGCCGCCATTGCCGGCGATCACCTCGATTTCAGCTTCGTCGACCAGTTTCATGGGGCACGGGGACTCGGGAAGGGGGAAATACTGCTTGCGGGGCACAGTCTAGCCGGCCCGCCACGCAGGCGGCCGGGACCGGGTTTTTGCCTGCCCCAGAAACGGAAAGCCCCGCCTAAGCGGGGCCTGCCGTGCGATCCGGCCGCGCCAGGCGCGGCCAGCAATCAGGCTTCAGCGACGACGCTGACGGTACGGCGCTTGGCCGCACCCTTGACCGAGAACTCGACCTTGCCGTCGACCAGCGCGAACAGGGTGTGGTCGCGGCCCAGGCCGACGCCGGCGCCCGGGTGGAACTGGGTGCCACGCTGGCGGACGATGATGTTGCCGGCTTCGACGGCCTGGCCGCCGAAGATCTTCACGCCCAGGTACTTCGGGTTGGAATCGCGGCCGTTGCGCGAGGAGCCTACGCCCTTTTTGTGTGCCATGACGGATTCTCCTTACTGATTAGCCGGCGATGCCGGTGATTTCGATTTCGGTGTAGTACTGGCGGTGGCCCTGCCGCTTCATGTGGTGCTTGCGGCGGCGGAACTTGATGATGCGGACCTTGTCGGCGCGGCCATGGGCCACGACCTTGGCGGTCACGCTGGCACCCTTGAGGGCGTCACCGATCTTGATCCCGTCGCTGTCGCCCAGCATCAGGATGTCTTCGAACTTGATCTCGGAGCCGGCTTCGGCCTCGAGCTTCTCGACGCGGAGCGTTTCGCCCTGCGCCACGCGGTACTGCTTACCGCCGGTTACCAGAACTGCGTACATGACCAGGCATTCCTCTGTTGTTATTGTGGTCAAACCTGCCCGCATCGGGGCGGACAGAAGCGGAATTGTAGTGGCCCGGCCAAGTCCGGGTCAAGCCACCCCCGGACCTGAACCGCAGCCCCGCCCCGCCGCCCGGCGGCTTGCGGTGGATGGCCGTTGCCCCCAAATCCAGCGTTCCCTTACGCTGGCGCATTGCCTCCGCAGAGCCCCCCACTGATGGATGCCATCAAGATCCGCGGCGCGCGGACACACAACCTCAAGAACCTCGACCTCGACCTGCCCCGCGACAAGCTGATCGTGATCACCGGCCTGTCCGGCTCCGGCAAGTCCTCGTTGGCGTTCGACACGATCTACGCGGAAGGCCAGCGGCGCTACGTCGAGTCGCTGTCGGCCTATGCCCGCCAGTTCCTGTCGGTGATGGAGAAGCCCGATGTCGACCACATCGAGGGCCTGTCCCCGGCGATCTCGATCGAACAGAAGTCGACCTCGCACAACCCGCGCTCGACCGTAGGCACGATCACCGAGATCTACGACTACCTGCGCCTGCTGTACGCGCGGGTGGGCATCCCGCGCTGCCCCGACCACGGCTACCCGCTGGAAGCCCAGACCGTCGGCCAGATGGTCGACCAGGTACTGGCGCTGGACCCGGAGCAGCGCTGGATGCTGCTGGCCCCGGTCGTGCGCGAGCGCAAGGGCGAGCACGTGCAGGTGTTCGAGCAGCTGCGCGCCCAGGGCTTCGTCCGGGTGCGGGTCGACGGCACCCTGCACGAGATCGACGCGGTCCCGGCCCTGGCCCTGCGCCAGAAGCACACCATCGAGGCGGTGATCGACCGCTTCCGCCCGCGCGACGACATCAAGCAGCGCCTGGCCGAATCGTTCGAGACCGCGCTCAAGCTCGGCGACGGCATGGCCATGGTGATGTCGCTGGACAACCCGGAGACGCCGCCGCAGCTGTTCTCCTCCAAGTACTCCTGCCCGGTGTGCGACTACTCGCTGCCGGACCTGGAGCCGCGCCTGTTCTCGTTCAACGCGCCGATGGGCGCCTGCCCGTCCTGCGACGGTCTGGGCATGGCCGAGTTCTTCGATCCGTCGCGCGTGGTCGCGCACCCGGAGCTGTCGCTGGCGGCCGGCGCGGTGCGCGGCTGGGACCGCCGCAACGCGTACTACTTCCAGCTGATCAACTCGCTGGCCAAGCACTACCGCTTCGATCCGGACACGGCCTGGAACCAGCTGCCGGAGAACGTGAAGCAGGCGGTGCTGTACGGCAGCGGCGACGAGGTCATCAGCTTCACCTACCTCACCGAGGCCGGCGGCCGCACCCAGCGCAAGCACCGCTTCGAGGGCATCATCAACAACCTCGAGCGCCGCTACCGCGAGACCGAGTCGGCGGCGGTGCAGGAGGAGCTGGGCAAGTACATCTCCGAGCGCGCCTGCCCGGAATGCGGCGGCGCCCGCCTCAACCGCGCCGCGCGCAACGTGTTCGTCGCCGACCGGCCGCTGCCCGACCTGGTGGTGCTGCCGATCGACGAGGCGCTGTCGTTCTTCCGCAACCTGCAACTGCCCGGCTGGCGCGGCGAGATCGCGGCCAAGATCGTCAAGGAGATCAACGAGCGCCTCGGCTTCCTGGTCGATGTCGGCCTGGACTACCTCACGCTCGAGCGCAAGGCCGACACCCTGTCCGGCGGCGAGGCCCAGCGCATCCGCCTGGCCAGCCAGATCGGCGCCGGCCTGGTCGGCGTGATGTACGTGCTCGACGAGCCGTCCATCGGCCTGCACCAGCGCGACAACGAGCGCCTGCTCGGCACTCTCACCCGCCTGCGCGACCTCGGCAACACCGTGATCGTGGTCGAGCATGACGAGGACGCGATCCGTGCCGCCGACCACGTGCTGGATATCGGCCCCGGCGCCGGCGTGCACGGCGGCGAGATCGTCGGCCAGGGCACCCTGGAGGACCTGGTGCGCTCGCCGCGCTCGCTGACCGGGCAGTACCTGTCCGGCAAGCGGAAGATCGAGGTGCCGGCCAGGCGACACAAGCCGAATCCGAAGATGACCCTGCGCCTGCGCGGGGCCAGCGGCAACAACCTCAAGGACGTCGACCTGGAGATCCCGGCGGGGCTGATGACCTGCGTCACCGGCGTGTCCGGCTCCGGCAAGTCGACCCTGGTCAACGACACCCTGTTCGCGCTGGCGGCCAACGAGATCAACGGCGCCTCGCACCAGGTGGCGCCGTACCGCGAGATCGAGGGCCTGGACCTGTTCGACAAGATCGTCGACATCGACCAGTCGCCGATCGGCCGCACCCCGCGCTCGAACCCGGCCACCTATACCGGCCTGTTCACCCCGCTGCGCGAGCTGTACGCGCAGGTGCCGGAAGCGCGTGCGCGCGGCTACTCGCCGGGCCGCTTCAGCTTCAACGTGCGCGGCGGCCGCTGCGAGGCCTGCCAGGGCGACGGCCTGATCAAGGTCGAGATGCACTTCCTGCCGGACGTGTACGTGCCCTGCGACGTCTGCGGCGGCAAGCGCTACAACCGCGAGACCCTGGACATCCTGTACAAGGGCCACAGCATCCACGACGTGCTGGAGATGACGGTCGAGGACGCGCTCAAGCTGTTCGAGCCGGTGCCCTCGATCGCGCGCAAGCTCGAGACCCTGGTCGACGTCGGCCTGAGCTACGTCAAGCTGGGCCAGAGCGCCACGACGCTCTCCGGCGGCGAGGCCCAGCGCGTGAAGCTGTCCAAGGAGCTGTCGCGCCGCGATACCGGCCGCACCCTGTACATCCTCGACGAGCCGACCACCGGCCTGCACTTCCACGACATCGAGCACCTGCTCGGCGTGCTCCATCGCCTGCGCGACGAGGGCAATACCGTGGTGGTGATCGAGCACAACCTCGACGTGATCAAGACCGCCGACTGGGTCGTGGACCTCGGCCCGGAAGGCGGACACCGCGGCGGCCAGATCATCGCCACCGGCACGCCGGAGGAGATCGCCGCCAACCCGGCCTCGCATACCGGCCGCTTCCTGGCCAAGCTGCTGCCGGAGGGCCAGGCGCCGCGCGGCAGCAAGCCCGCCGCCGTGGCCAGGGACCCGGTGCTGCCGCCGCGCAAGAGCGCGACCAGGAAGGCACCGGCGAAGAAATCGAAGAAGAAGACCGCATGAGCAACGAATCCCCCGCCCCGCGCCTGCTGGCGCGTGTTCCGATCAGCGTGCGCTGGCGCGACATGGACGCCATGGGCCACGTCAACAACGCCAAGTACATCTCCTACCTGGAGGAGGCGCGCGTGCGCTGGATGCAGGGCGTGCCCGGCGTGTCGATGACCGACCGCATCGCCCCGGTCGTGGCCGCCACCAACGTCAACTACCGCGCGCCGATCGTGTGGCCGAACGACATCGTCGTGGAGCTGTTCGTCGAGCGCCTGGGCAACAGCAGCGTGACCATCGGCCACCGCATCCTCGACCAGAAGGACGAGAAGGTGCTGTATTCGGACGGCAATGTCGTGGTGGTCTGGATGGACACCCAGAGCGGCCGCAGCGCCCCGCTGCCGGACGCGATCCGCGCCGCCACCGCCTGATGGCATGACCGCGCCGGGGGGCGCGGTTTCCTGGCAGGGAACCCGCCGCCGCATCCCGGGATGCGGCGGTTTTCCCGTGCGTGCGGGTCAGCGTGCCTGCGCGTGCAGGTCGCGGACGACCAGGGTATCGACCGGCGACTCATCTACCAGGCGCTGGGCGACATGGCCGAGCAGCACGTCGAACACCGCGCTGCGGCCATGCGAGGACACCACCGCCAGGTCGACCGGGTACTGGCTGGCGTAGAGGCGCAGCAGCAGGGCCGGGTCGCAACGCTCCACCACCATGCCCACCGCGCTGGCGCCACCCGGCGGCTCGCACGCGGCAATGAACGCCTGGCCCTCGGCCAACGCGGCGTCGCGCGCCGCGGCCAGCAGCGCGTCGCGGCCTGTGTCGGCCAGGCCGGCCATCGGCACGTCGTAGCCATGCAGGACGCCGATCGCGGCCTCCGGGAACATGCCGGTAGCGGTGCGGAAGGCGGACTTCGAGGATTCCGACCAGTCGCTGGTGACCACCATGCGCTGGTAGGGGCCATGCACGCGCCGGCGGACCACCAGCACCGGCACCGGCGAGCGCCGCGCCAGCTGGTCGACGGTCGAGCCGAGCACCAGCCGTCCGAGGGTTTCGTAGCGCGCCACGCCGGTGACGATCAGCCCGCAGTCCTCCTCGCGCGCCAGGTCCAGCAGGCGGTCGGCGACGCGACCGCCCTCCAGCACGCGCAGGTCGATCTCCACGCCGCGGATCCCGGCCTCGGCCTGCAGCAGCTTGCGGGCCTCATCCACCGGATCGCTGCCGCGGTACCAGGCCGGCGGATCGCGGACCAGCATGCCGTGCGCCTCGACCGCGTTCTCGTCGACCACGTTGGCCACCACCAGGCGCGCATCCCAGGCGCGAGCCAGCTGCACTGCACGGTCCAGGGCACGGTCGCTACGCGCATCCAGGTCGCTGGCCAGCAGGATCGAACGGGGACGGGCGTGTGCGTCGCTCATGCTTCCCTCCTTGTCGCCGGCGGCTCCTGCCCCGGCCATGGCCCGACCGCATGCGCGGCGCGGGCGGGTCCTCAGTGGTGGTGGTGCGCGTGCGCCCCGGCGGCCGGCGCGGCGGCGCCCGGCGCGCCGCGCTGCACGGTCAGCTCCACCGCGACCTCGCTGCCATCGGCCAGCAGCAACACCAGCGGCACGCGCTCGCCCTCGGCCAGCGGCTTTGCCGGCTGCATCAGCATCAGGTGCAGGCCGCCGGGCTGGAGCACGGCTTCGCCGCGTGCGGCCAGCGGCAGCTGGGCGATCTCGCGCATGCGGCTGACGCCATCGACCTGGGTGGTTTCGTGCACCGTCACTTCGCCGAATACCGGGCTGCGCGCACCGACCACCGCGACCGCCTGGCCGCACCTGTTGGCGAGGCGGCCGAAGCCGGCAAGCATGCGCGGCTGCGGCACCGGCGACAGCCGGATCCAGCCGGCGTCCATCGCCACGCACGGGGTCTTCGACGACGCCTTCGCGGCCGGCGTGGCGGCGGAGGCAGTGGCGGGGAGCGTGGCCACGAAGGCCAGCAGGGCAACAGGCAGCAGGCGTCGGATGTCCATGCGCCTATCATAGCCGCCCCATACGCCCGCCACTGGACCACCCATGAACGCATACGTGCAGAGCATCGACCATGGCCGCATCCGCGAGCTGCGCCTGGCGCGCCCGCCGGTCAACGCCCTGGATCCTGCGCTGTGCCGCGCGCTGATCGCCGGCGTGGAAGGCGCGGTGGCCGAGGACATGGACGCGGTGGTGGTGTCCGGTGCGCCGGGCATGTTCTCCGCCGGCCTGGACGTGCCCCACCTGGTGTCGCTGGGCGAGGACCGCCACGCACTGCAGGCGGCATGGGGCGCGTTCTTCGGCGCGGCGCGTGCGCTGGCCGGGCTGCGCATCCCGGTTGTGGCCGCGATCACCGGCCACGCGCCGGCCGGCGGCTGCGTGCTGTCGCTGTGCTGCGACTACCGGGTGATGGCGCGTTCGCCGGATCCCAAGCGACCCTTCACCATCGGCATGAACGAGACCCAGGTCGGCCTGGCCGTTCCCGACGGTGCGCAGCAGCTGATGCGCCGGGTGATCGGCCACCACCGCGCCGAGCGCCTGCTGGTCGCCGGTGCGATGGTCCCGGACGAGGAGGCGCTGCGGATCGGCCTGGTCGACGAGCTGGTCGCGGTGGAGGAAGTCGTCCCGCGTGCGCTGGCCTGGCTGGAGCCGCTGCTGCGCCTGCCGCGTGCGCCGATGCTGCAGACCCGCGCACTGGCCCGCGCCGACCTCATCCGCGCGCTCGATCCGGAGCACCTGCACCTGGACCGCTTCGCCGAAGGCTGGTACGAGCCGGATACCCAGGCCGGCCTGCGCGCCCTGCTGGCGAGGCTCGGCAAGGCCTGAGGCTTCAGCCTTCCCACGGCTCCAGGTGCGCGGCCAGCACCTGGGCCAGCCAGTCCATCACCTCGCGCACCCGCCGCGGCATGTGCCGCTGCAGCGGGTACAGCAGGCTGACCGGCATCGGCGCTGCCGGCAGCCTCGGCAGCACCTCGACCAGGCGGCCGTCGGCCAGCGCCTCGCGCACGGCGAAGCGTGGCAGCTGGATCAGGCCCAGCCCGGCCAGCGCCGCGCCCACGTAGGCCTCGCCGTTGTCGACGGTGACCGCGCCCGGCATCTCCAGGCTGGCGTAGCCGCCATCCGGCAGCGGGTATTCGAAACCTTCCGGCTTCTGGCCGAAGGCCACGGCGAACTGCACCAGCCGGTGCGAGGCCAGGTCCTCCAGCGCGCGCGGCACGCCGTGCCGTTCCAGGTAGGCGGGACTGGCGCAGGTGGCCACCGGCGCCATGCCCAGCCGGCGCGCGACCAGGCTGGGGTCGGCCACCTCGCCGGTGCGGACCACGCAGTCGTAGCCCTCGCGCACCACGTCGACCCGGCGCTCGCCCGCGCCCAGTTCCACCTGCAGCCCCGGATGCGCGTCCAGGAACGCACCCAGTCGCGGCAGCACCAGCTGCCGGGCCATGCCGCCGGACATGCCGATCCGCACCCGCCCGCTGAGCTGCTGCGGTTCCTGGCGGAACATCGTGTGCAGCTCCTCGGCCTCACCGAGGAAGTCGCGGCAGCGCTCCAGGAACACGGCGCCGTCGCCGGTCAGCTGCACCCTCCGGGTGGTGCGGTGGAACAGCTGGGTCCCGAGTGCCGACTCCAGCCGGCGCACCGCACCGGACACGCTGGCCTTTGGCAGGCCGAGACTGTCGGCGGCACGGGTGAAGCCGCCCAGTTCGGCGACGCGGACGAAGATCCGGTAGTGCTCCAGCTGGTCCATTGATTGTTCGTCCCTGGCGAACAAAGAAATCAGTTCCGGCGAGTTTATCAGCCATGGCGCGATCAATAGCCTGTGCGCGTCCCATCCCCAACTGGAGCAGCGCCATGCATACCCCCGTCTCTCCCGTCACCCTGGTCACCGGCGGCAGCCGTGGCCTGGGCCGTGCCGCCGCCATCCATCTGGCCCGTGCCGGCCACGACCTGGTCCTGACCTACCGCAGCAAGGCCGAAGAGGCCGAAGCCGTCGCCGCGGAAGTGCGTGCGCTTGGCCGCCAGGTCGCCGTGCTGCCACTGGACGTGGCCGACAGCGACAGCTTCCCGGCGTTCGCCGCGCAGGTGGGCGCGGTGCTGGTGGGCTGGGGTCGCGAACGCTTCGACAACCTTGTCAACAACGCCGGCGTCGGCCTGGTCGTCCCGTTCGCTGAGACCACCGGCGAGCAGCTGGATGCGATGTACCGGATCCACTTCAAGGGCCCGTACCTGCTGGCGCAGGCCCTGCTGCCGCTGATCGCCGACGGCGGCAACATCCTCAACGTGTCCAGCGGCCTGGCCCGCTTCGTGTTCCCGGGCTATTCGGCCTACGCGGCGATGAAGGGCGCGGTCGAGGTCCTCACCCGCTTCCAGGCGGCCGAACTGGGCGAGCGCCGGATCCGGGTCAACACCCTGGCGCCCGGCGCGATCGAGACCGATTTCGGTGGCGGCCGCCTGCGCGAGGATCGCGAACTCAACGCCGCGGTGGCCGCGGGCACGGCGCTGGGCCGCACCGGGCAGGCGGACGACATCGGGGGCGCGGTGGTGGCCCTGCTGTCGCCGCAGACCGGCTGGATCAACGCGCAGCGGATCGAGGCGGCCGGCGGTTTCCGGATCTGATCCGGCCTGGGCAACACCCGACCGGCGGGGGCCTGCCCGCCGGTTTTCCTATGCCTGGGCGCCTTGCGCGACCGGGCGGGCGGGATCGGCGATCCAGCCGCTCCAGGAACCGGCGAACACTTTCGCGCCCGGCAGGCCGGCATGTTCCATCGCCAGCAGCAGGTGGCAGGCGGTGACACCCGAGCCGCACATCAGCACGGCATCGCCGGGTGCGCGGCCGTGCAGCAACGGCTCCAGCTCCGCGCGCAGCTCATCGGCCGGACGGAAGCGGCCATCGCGCAGGTTCATGGTGAACGGGCGGTTGACCGCGCCTGGCACGTGGCCGGCGACCGGGTCGATCGGTTCGACCTCGCCGCGGAAGCGCTCGGCGCCGCGCGCATCGAACAGCCAGCCGGTGGGCTCGTCCAGCCGCTGCAGCACGTCGGCCGCGGTGGCGATGCGCTGCGGGTCGTAGCCCGGCGAGGGATACGGCGGCAGCGGCGCCGGGGCGCCGGCGTCATCGCTGGATTCGGGAAGGCCTGCGGCACGCCAGGCGGCCAGGCCGCCATCGAGCACCGCCACCCGTGTATGGCCCAGCATGCGCAGCAGCCACCAGGCGCGGGCCGCGGCCATGCTGCCGTCGCCGGCGTCGTAGACCACCACCTGGTGTTCCGGGGCGATGCCCCACTCGCCCACCCGGCGGGCGAAATCCGCCGCGGCCGGCAGCGGATGCCGGCCTTCGCCCTCCACGCCGTGGTCGGACAGGTCGCGGTCCAGGTCGGCATGGCGCGCGCGCGGCAGATGTGCGGCGGCGAAGGCGGCGGCGCCGGCGGCCGGATCGGTCAGCACCGCGCGCGCATCGAGCAGGCGCAGGCGCGGGTTGTCGAGCCCAGCGGCCAGCGTGGGAACGTCGACCAGGGTGGTCCAGCCCATCTCGCTCATGCGCCCTCCTCCAGGCGTCGCCTCAGGTTGTACAGGATCGCCGCGGTCGCGCCCCAGATCCGCTGGCCGGGCCAGTCGTATTCGAGCACGGTGCGGGTGCGCCCGCGGTAGTCCATGTCGATGCTGCGCAGGCGCGAGGGCTCCATCAGGTAGTCCAGCGGCACCTCGAACACCTGCGCCACCTCACCCGGCTCCGGGCGCGGATTGAAGTCCGGATCGATCGCGGCCACCACCGGGGTGATGCGGAAGCCGCTGATGGTCAGCAGCGGGTCCAGGTAGCCCAGCGGCGCGACCTTGTGCAGCGGCAGCGCGATCTCCTCGTCGCTCTCGCGCAGGGCCGCGCCGAGCACTCCGCGGTCGGAAGCCTCGACCCGCCCGCCGGGGAAGCTGACCTGGCCACCGTGGTGGCGCAGGCCGTCGGTGCGCAGGGTCAGCAGCACCCGCGTGCCGTCGCCGCGCGGGACCAGGCCGACCAGCACCGCGGCCTCGGCGGGCCGGCGGTCGGGCAGCAGCAGGTCGCTCAGCTCGTCGCGGTTCCAACCCTGCTCGCGCGGCGGGTGGCGCAGCGGATGCAGTACCCGCTCCAGCTCGCTGCGCTCGCGCAGCCGCTGCATGAAGGCCTGGCGCTGGCTCTGGCGTTGCTGCAACACGTCCTCCATCAGGTACCGGCGCTGCACCTCGTCCATCCGCGACCAGGCGCCGATCTCCGGGCCGCTGCGCAGGCAACCTTCGCACAGGCCGTCGCTGCCGAGGCGGCAAAGCCCGATGCACGGGCTGGATACGGGAAGATCGGGACTCGCGCTCACGTGGTCTCGGGGGACTGCTGGGCCGGAAACGACTGCGCCGGCATGAAGCCGGCGCAGCAACACAGACGGCGATGGACGCCGGGTATTACTTGACCGACACCAGCTTGATCTCGAACACCACCGCCACGTTCGGCGGGAAGCCGGTGCGCGGGTCGGCGCCGTAGGCCTTGTCCGGCGGCAGGGCGACTTCCCACTTCGAGCCGGCCGGCATCTGCAGCAGGACCTCGCGCATGGCGGCCATCTCGACCTCGCTGACCTTCATGCCCGGGATCTGCTGGGCCGGACGCGCCTGCTCCGGACGCTGGCCGTACGGGTACGGGCCGGCGACTTCCAGCTGCACGGTGCTGGCCTGGGTCGGCTTGGCGCCATTGCCGGCCTCGATCACCTTGTAGGCGACGCCGCTGGGCAGGGTCTTCACGCCCGCCTGGCCCTTGAAGCTGGTGATGAACTGGTCGGAGCGGGTCTTGTTCTCGGCCGCGACCTTGTCGTACTGGGCCTTGGCCTGCTGGGCGCGGGACTGCTCGCGCTGCTGGAAGGCTTCCAGGGCCGGCTTCAGCTGGTCGGCGGTGATGGCGGGCTCCTTCTTGCCCAGGGCGTCCTGCAGGCCCTTGACCACCGAATTGACGTCGAGCTGCTCGCCACGGGCCTGCAGTTCGGCAAGGTTGTTGCCATAGTCGTAGCCGAAGTAATAGCTCAGCTTGCCCTTCTCGGACGTGGTGTCCTGGGCGAAGGCACTGCCGGCCACGGCCATGGCGGCGAGGGCGACAGCAATCGGACGCAACTTCATCAAGATCTTCTCCGAAGGGGGAACCGGGCGGCCCCGGGTATGGCGACGCGCTAGGATAGCCGCCGCTTGGTTCGCCGCGCCATAGCGCGGGGGTCAGGCCTGTGACCTTGGCACGGGACAATAGTTCCGGCCACCTTCTTCACATTCCCGAACAAGACCAGACAAGGAGCCACATGGCGTCCAGTCCCGTTACCGTCCGCGACGCCGAAGGCGTGCGTACCCTGACCATCGACCGCCCCGAGCGGCTCAACGCCCTGGACCGGCAGACCCTGGAGGCGCTGGACGCGGCCTTCGCCGCGGCCGCCGGGGACGAGGCCGTGCGCGTGGTGGTGCTCACCGGCGCCGGCCCCAAGGCCTTCGTCGCCGGCGCCGACATCGCCGAGATGAACCAGCTCGACGCGATCGCCGCGCGCGAGTTCTCCCTGCTGGGCCAGCGCCTGATGCGCCGGATCGAGCGCATGCCCAAGCCGGTGCTGGCCGCGGTCAACGGCTTCGCCCTTGGCGGCGGCCTGGAACTGGCGATGGCCTGCCACCTGCGCATTGCCGCCGACAGCGCCCGCATGGGCCAGCCGGAGATCAACCTGGGCCTGGTCCCGGGCTTCGGCGGCACCCAGCGCCTGGTGCGCCTGTGCGGCCGCGCCGCGGCGCTGGAGCTGTGCCTGCTCGGCAAGCCCATCGATGCCGCCCGCGCCCAGCAGCTGGGCCTGGTGAACCGGGTGGTCCCGGCCGCGGAACTCGAGTCCGAGGTCGCGGCGCTTGCCGGCAGCCTGGCCAGGGCCGCGCCGCTGGCGCTGCGCGCGATCCTCGACGCGGTGGTGATCGGCGGCGAGTGCGCACTGGAGGAGGGCCTGCAGTTCGAGAGCGCGCAGTTCGCCCTGCTGTTCGCCACCGAGGACATGCGCGAGGGCACGACCGCGTTCCTGGAGAAGCGCGCGCCGCAGTTCCGCAAGCGCTGAAGCCGATGATCGATCCCGTGCACGACCCCGCGCGCGCGGCCCGACGCGCCACGCTGCTCGCCCTGCTTGGCCGGGGCGATGTCGATGCCGCGCTGCAGGCGGGGCTGATGGATTACCCCGCCCTGCCCGGCGACGACACCGATGCCCCGCTGCTGGCGGCGCAGCAACGGCTGCGCACGGCCTGGGAGGCGCGCGAGCGGCATCGCGCCCGCGCCGCCCGGTTGGCGCGCATCGCCGCCGAGCGCGAGGCCCGGCGCCGTGCCGCGGCCACCCCCGCCACTGCGCCGGGTGCTCCCGCTCCCGGCCCTGCCCTGCCGCCCGCGGCCGCCGCGGCGCTCGAACGCGCCCGTGCGCGCGCCGCTGCGGCCCGCAAGCCATGAGCAGCGTGGCCAGCAAGCGTGCTGCCGCGGCCAAGTCGGCAAAGAAGCCGGCGGCAAAGACGGTGGCAAAGAAGGCCACGAAATCCGCGGCGGCCGGCAAGGCCGTGGCCAAGCCACGCATCCGTGCCCGTGCCGGGCGACTGGCGAAGCCCGAAGTGCACGAGCTGTTCTCGCGCCTGCGCGAACTCAATCCGCGCCCGACCACCGAGCTGGAATACAGCACGCCGTTCGAGTTGCTGGTGGCGGTGGCGCTGTCGGCCCAGGCCACCGATGTGGGCGTCAACAAGGCGACCCGTCGCCTGTTCCCGGTGGCCAATACGCCCGCGGCGATCCTGGCCCTGGGCGAGGACGGGCTGAAGCAGTACATCAACACCATCGGCCTGTTCAACGCCAAGGCCGCGAACGTGATCGCCACCTGCCGGATCCTGCTGGAGAAGCACGGCGGCGAAGTGCCGCGCGAGCGCGAGGCGCTGGAGGCGCTGCCCGGCGTCGGCCGCAAGACCGCCAACGTGGTCCTCAACACCGCATTCGGCGAGCCGACCATCGCGGTGGACACGCATATCTTCCGCGTCTCCAACCGCACCGGCCTGGCCCCGGGCAAGGACGTGCGCGCGGTCGAGGACGAGCTGCTGCGCACGGTGCCGGCGGAGTTCATGCAGGACGCCCACCACTGGCTGATCCTGCACGGCCGCTACGTGTGCAAGGCACGCAAGCCGGAATGCCCGCGCTGCGTGATCCGCGACCTGTGCCGGTTCCCGGACAAGACGCCCGGCAGCGCCGAAGACTGAAAGCACGGAGGCCGCTTGCGCGGCCTCTCCGTGGGTCACCGGCTCCCGCCCGGGAAGCCGGCATCCATCAACGACCGCCTACTCGTCGCGGTCGCGGAACGGCTTGCGCGGGAAGCGCTGTTCGCGGTTGGCCGCATGCCAGGCGAACGAGGCGATGATCGCCGCGGCCTGCTTGAGGTCTTCCGGCACCACGTGGTCGTAGGTATCCAGGTGGGTGTGGTGGACGCGGCTCATGTAGTCGGCCGGGTCCTGCACGAACTGGAAGCCCGGCAGGCCGACGCGGTCGAAGGCGATGTGGTCGGTGCTGCCGGTGTTGCGGGTGGAGACGATCTCCGCGCCGAGGTCGTGGAACGGCTCCAGCCAGGCCTTGAACACCGGCACGGCGGCGTGGTTCTCCTGGGCGTAGATGCCACGGATGCGGCCGGTGCCGTTGTCGAAGTTGAAGTAGGTCGAGAACCGCTCGTAGCCGCGCTGGCGCTGCAGCGGGCCGGTGCCGCGCTGGAACGCGCGCGGCAGCGCCTTCTGCTCGGGATCGGTCGGTTCCGGCCAGTCGGCCAGGTACCTGGCGACGTAGTTGGAGGAGCCGTGCAGGCCCTGCTCCTCGCCGCCCCACAGCGCCAGGCGGATGGTGCGCCTGGGCTTGGCGCCGATCGCCTTGAGGATGCGCATGGCCTCCATCATCACCACCACGCCGGCGCCGTTGTCGCTGGCGCCGGTGCCGGTGTGCCAGGAATCCAGGTGCGCGCCGATGATCACGACCTCGTCGGCCTTGCCCGCCCCGGGCAGGTCGGCGAACACGTTGGCCGCCGGCAGGTCCTCCTCGCTGGTGAAACCCGCATCGACGTCCAGGCGCAGGCGCACGTCCTGCTTGCGCTCGACCGCGCGCACCAGCTGGTTGTAGTGCTCGGCGGCCAGCACCAGCTCGGTGACGCCCGTCGGCTCGCCGGCCTTGCGCGAAGCCGCGCCGGTCACGCGCAGGATGCCGTTGTCCCAGGAGCTGATCGACAGCGCGGCCAGCGCGCCCTCCTCCTGGAGGAAGGTGTTGAGCTCGCGCGAGAAGGCCTGGCGCTTGCGGTACTCGGCCAGGCGCTTCTCCTGGGCGTCGTCGCCGGCCTCGGCCGGGACCGGGAAGGTCTGCAGCTCGCCCAGGCTCTCCCCGGTATGGCGGCGGAAATCCGGGCGGTCGGCCGGCTTGTAGGCGCGCGCGTCGTCGAGCAGGACGATCTTCCCGCGCAGCGTGCCCTTGTGCTTCCCGAGGTCCTCGCTGGTCTTGAGCGCGACCTTGACCACCTCACCCTCGACCGCGCCGCGGGTACCTGGCGTCCACGCCTTGGGCGCGGCATGGATCGGCATTTCGCGCGGCGCGAGCATCTCCACGCGCGAGGAACGGTATTCCCAGCCGCGGCCGAACGCCGGGTCGAACACTTCCTCGCGGACGTTGGCCAGGCCGTAGCCCTGCAGCTTGCCGCGCGCCCAGGCGGTGGAGCGCACGTAGGCCGGCGAGGCGGTCAGGCGCGGCCCGACGGTCTCGGTCAGTTCCTTGAGGTTGGCGGCCACCTGCGACCGCGCGAACGCTTCCTGGCGGATCTTCGCGACCATGTCCAGGTCGACCCGCTCTTCCGCTGCCGCCGCGGCGCCTGCCGCCAGCCACAGTCCCGCCAACACCACCCCACGCAAGACGCCTGCCACCCGATGATTCCCCTGTGAGAAAAGCGGATCCCACTGCCGGCCGTGCGGCAGATGGAAACGATCACGGACAATGCCGCCGGCTTCCCGCATGCGCGGGAACTGCGCGGCGACCCCGTCCCAATCCTAAGCGCTGGCGCACCCGCGGTGCGCGCGACTTTCGACGCATCCATGCGACGGGACGCGCGATGCGTGACGCCGTCCGCATCCCCGGCCACGCCGGCCGGGGATGCACGCGGCCCGACCTCAGTCCGTCGCGCTGGCCCCGCGCGCCGGATGGCTGGAGCGGTGGCGGAAGCGCCGCGCGAACCACTCGCCAAGGTCGTCCAGCACCGTGTACGCGGCCGGGATCACGATCAGGCTCAGCAGGGTCGAGGTGATCAGGCCGCCGATCACCGCGATCGCCATCGGCGCGCGGAAGCTGGAATCGCCGGACAGGCCCAGCGCGATCGGCATCATGCCCGCGCCCATCGCCAGGGTGGTCATGATGATCGGGCGTGCACGCTTGCGGCAGGCGTCGACCAGGGCGTCATGCTGGCTCATGCCCTGCTCGTCCTCGGCGATCACCGCGTAGTCCACCAGCAGGATCGAGTTCTTGGTGGCGATGCCGATCAGCATCAGCAGGCCGATCAGCGCCGGCAGCGACAGCATGTTCTGGGTCAGCAGCAGCGCACCGAAGGCACCACCGGCGCACAGCGGTACCGCCACCAGGATGGTCAGCGGCATCAGCGCGTGGTTGAACAGCAGCAGCAGCACCATGTAGATGCAGACGATGCCGGCCACCATCGCCAGCAGGAAGCCGACGAACAGTTCCACGAACACCTCGGCGTCGCCGGCGTTGAGGAACTCCACGCCCGGCGGCAGGTTGCGCACGCTGGGTAGGCCCTGCACCGCCTCCATCACCTCGCCCAGCGGGCGCCCGCTCAGTTCAGCCGTCAGGGTGATGTTGCGCTGGCGCTGGTAGCGCGAGATCTGCGAGGGACCGCTGCCCATGCGGATGTCGGCCACCGCCGCCAGCGGCACCGGGCCGTTGCGCCCACCCACCCGCAGCTGGCCGATCAGGGCCGGGTTGTCCAGCACCGACTCGGCGAAGCCGACCCGGATCGGGATCTGCCGGTCCGGCAGGTTGAGCTTGGCCATGCGCTGCACGTAGTCGCCGGCCGTGGCGATGCGCGCGGCCTCGGCGATGTCGGCGGTGGACACGCCCAGGTCGGCGGCGCGCGCCGGGTCGGGGACGATCTGGATCTCCGGCCGCAGCAGCGAGGCCGAGGAGGTCACGCTGCCCAGGCCGTGGATGCCGCGCAGGTCTCGTTCCAGTGCCAGCGCCGCCTCGTTGAGCTGGCGCGGATCGTCGCCGGAGAGCACCAGCTGCATGACGTTGCCCGGCTCGGAGCTGATGTAGCTCACCCGCACGCCCGGCAGTTCCGACAGGCGCCGGCGCACCTCGCGCTCCAGCGTGGTCTGGTCGCGGTCGCGCTCGTCGGCCAGGCCCCAGTCCAGCACCAGGGTGGCCTTGCGCGCCTCGCCCACGCCGGTGGCACCGGGATCGCCGAGGTCGAGCACGCTGCCGACCGTGGTGTAGACCTGCTTGAGCTCCGGCATGTCGGAGAGCATGGCGCGGGCGCGCTCGGCCACGTCCAGCGTCTGCTCCAGGCGCGTGCCCGGCGGCAGCTCCAGGCTGAGGTTGCTGCGGCCCAGGTCCGAGGTCGGGATGAAGGTGGTCGGGATCAGCGGCACCAGCGCCAGCGAGGCCACGAACAGGCCGGTGGCGATCCAAAGGGTGCGGGCACGATGGCGCAGGGCCTTGTCCACCCAGCCCAGGTACCAGCGCATCAGCCGCGACTCGCGCTCCTGGTGGTCGTGCGGCTTGAGCAGGTAGGCGGCCATCATCGGCGTCAGCAGGCGCGCCACCAGCAACGAGAACAACACCGCGGTGGCCGCAGTCCAGCCGAACTCGCGGAAGAACTTGCCGGCGATGCCGGGCATGAACGCCACCGGCACGAACACCGCGGCCAGGGTCAGCGAGGTGGCGATCACCGCGTTGCCGATCTCGCCGGCGGCCTCGCGCGCCGCCTCCAGCGGGCTCTTGCCCATGCGCAGGTGGCGGACGATGTTCTCGATCTCCACGATCGCGTCGTCCACCAGGATGCCGACCACCACGGCCAGCGCCAGCAGGGTGATCATGTTGAGGCTGAAGCCCAGCCAGTACATCACCGCGAAGGTCGGGATGATCGACAGCGGAAGCGCCACCGCCGACACCCAGGTCGCGCGCATGTCGCGCAGGAACAGCCACACCACCAGCAGGGCCAGCAGCGCGCCCTCCCACAGCATCGTCATCGACGATGCGTAGGAACGGTGGGTCTCGTCGATGGCGGTGGTGACCAGGCGGAAGTCGATGCCCGGATGCACCGCCTTGAGCTGCTCCAGGGCCTCGTGCACGCCGGCCTCGACCTCGACCTCGCTGGAGCCGCGGGTGCGCGACATCGAGAACGCCACCACCGGCGCGCCGTCCAGCAGCGCCGCTTCGGCCGGATCCGCGGCCGCATCGCGGACCCGAGCCAGTGCCGACAGCCGCACCGCGCGTCCGTCCGGCAGGCTGATGCTGTAGTCCTCCAGCGCGCGCGCGTCGGCCACGGTGCCGATGGTGCGGATCACCTGCTCGCTGCCGGACTGCAGCGCCCGGCCGCCGGCACGCTCGACCTGGATCCGCGCCAGCTGCGCGGAGACATCGCCGGCAGTGACGCCGAAGGCCTGCAGCGCGTCCGGATCCAGGTCCACGCGCACCTGGCGGTCGACGCCGCCGACGCGGGTGACCTCGGCCACGCCGGGCACGCCGTACATGGCGCGGGTGACCTCGCGGTCGACGAACCAGCTGGCCTCGTCCGCGCTCATCCGCGGCGCGACCAGGGCGTAGGTCATCAGCGAGCCGCCGATGTCGACCTTGGAGATCACCGGCTCCTGGATGTCCTGCGGCAGGTCGGTGCGGATCCGGGTGACCGCGTCGCGGGTGTCGTCGAGCGCGGTGGCCAGGTCGGTTTCCAGCTGGAACTCGATCGAGGTGGTGCTCACGCCCTCGTTGACCGATGACATGATCCGCTTGATGTTGGGGATGGTGGCGACCGAATCCTCGACCCGGCGGGTGACCTCGGCCTCCAGCTGCGAGGGCGCGGCGCCGGGCTGCATCACCGTGACCGTCACCATCGGGAAGGCGATGTCGGGGAAGCGTGCCACCGGCAGCTTGTGGAAGCCCCACAAGCCGGCCACGCACAGCACGAAGAACACCATCACCGCCGGCAGCGGGCGGCCGATGGCCCAGGCGGAAATATTCATGGCGCGTCCGCCTCCGCCGCCGCGACCACGCGCACGCGGTCGCCTTCGCCAAGGAAACCGGCGCCCTTGACCACGACCTGCTGCCCGGGCTCCAGTCCTTCGACGATCTCGATGCGGCCGCCCTCGGACATGCCGGTGGCAACGCGCAGGCGCTGCACCGCGTTGTCCTCGCCCAGCACGAACACGTAGCTGTGGCCATCGCGCTGGACCACCGCCTCGCTGGGCAGCATCAGCGCCTGGCCACGGCCGGTGGTGATCCGGCCTTCCAGGTACACGCCGGCCTTCAGTGGGCCAGGCTCGGGCAGGTCGGCGTAGAGCGTGCCGGTACGCGCCTGCGCATCCACGCCGGGGCTGACCGCACGCACCACGCCGGTGACGGTGCCGCCCTGGTAGTCGAGTTCGACCGGATTGCCGACCTCGACCAGGGCCAGCTGCTGCTCGGGCAGCTCGGCGCGCCATTCCAGGCGGCCGTCGCGGATCAGGCGCAGCAGCTCGGTACCGGCCGCGACCACCTGGCCCGGCTGCACCAGCCGCCTGGAGACGATGCCGTCGGACGGCGCACGCAGTTCGGCATAGTCGCGGCGCAGCTGCGCGGCGTCGCGGCCGGCGCGCGCGGTGGCGACCTGGGCCTCGGCCTGCAGCCGCGCCGCGCGCAGCTCGTCGAGCTGGGCGGCACTGACCAGCTGCTGCGCGGCGAGGACATCGGCGCGCCGGTAGTTGGCCTGGGCCAGCGCCAGCGAGGCCTCGGCCTGCTGCAGCGAGGCGCGGGCCTGGGCCAGGTCGCTGTCCAGGCTGCGGTGGTCCAGGGTCAGCAGCACCTGGCCGGCGCGCACCTGCTGGCCGACATCGACGTTGAGCGCGGTCACGCGCAGGCCGTTGAGCTCGACGCCCAGCTGCATCTCTTCGTAGGCCGCCACTGGCCCGGACACGCGCACGCTGCGCGCCACCTGCTGCAGCCGGGGCGCGGCCACGGTGACCGCGGGCGGCTGCGCGCCCTCCTCGGCCTCTTCCTTGCCGCCGCAGGCGGCCAACAACGACAGCGACGCCATCGCCAGCAACGGCCAGCGCAGGATGCTTGCTTGCATGTGGACTCCGGTCACGATTGGAGGCGGTCCCTGGGCGGGGCGCCATTGGCCTGGGGAGAAGTGCGGTCAGCCGCGGCAGGTGCGCACCGGCTGCGGGTCGGGCGGGCGCCATGGGGCGCGGCAGGTGGTCATGGCGCGCGCTCCGCCTCGCGCGCCAGGCGCTGGCCGATGCCGTCCAGCAGCAGTTCCAGGCCCTGCGCGAAGCGATCATCGAAGTCCCGCTCCAGCAGCGTGTCGCGCGCCTGCCAGAGCGCAGGATGGCCCGCGCGCACGGCTGCGAGGAAGGCGTTGCCGAGCGCGTCGAGTTCTGCGGGATCGGCCGGCAGGGCCTGCTCCTCGATCACGAAACCGAGCACGTAGTACATGACGTGCAGGCTGGCGCTGGCGGCCAGGGCCGGGTCGGCGCCGGCACGGGCGAACGCACTGGTCATCGCCTCGGCGGTGCGCAGCACGTTGGGGCTGACAGCGTAGGTGCCGGCATACACGCGCGCGCCATCACGCCGGGATTTGAACGCCTGGCGCAGTTCCCGGCCGATCCGGTGCAGGGTCTGCCGCCACGGGCTGGCCGGTGGAATGTTGCGGGCCACGTCGGCCAGCAGCGCATCGGCCATCGCGTCCAGCAAGGCGCGCTTGCCGCTGAAGTGCCAGTACAGCGACGGCGCCCGCACGCCCAGCCCACTGGCCAGCTTGCGCAGGGTCATCCCGTCCAGCCCCTCCTCGTCCAGCAGGCGGAACGCGGTTTCGATGATCTGTTCGCGCTGGATGGCCACCGGGCGTCGCCTTGCCTAACATCGTTAGGCAAGCACACTAACAGCGTTAGGAGGTTAGGGCAAGCGCCTGAACGGCGCGCACCACAGCGCGGGCAAGCTCAGCCATGGGGACCTTCCCGCAGCCACTTGGTGGCGATCCACTTCTCGCCCTCGGTCACGGGCGCGCCGCCGTGCAGGGTACGGGTCATCGGGTGCGGCCGGTCGTAGCTGAAGAACACCGCGTTGCCCTTCACCGCCGCCACCTCCAGGTGCGCGTCCGGGAAGGTGGTCGCGCCGCCGCGGGCCGGGGTGTTGAGGTACATCACCACGGTCGCGACCCGCTGCCCGCCCTGCCGCAGCAGCACTTCGGCGCCGGGCTCGTCCGGGTCGAAGTAGTCGTAATGCGGCCGGAACTCGGCACCGGGCGGGTAATGCAGCACCTGCAGTCCCTCGCCGTTCTCCACCGGCCATTCCAGCAGCCGGGCGATGCGCGCCTCGATGGTGGCGCAGACCGGGTGGGCGCCACGCTCGAAGAAGGTGCCGCGGCTGGTGCGGTCGGCGTGCACCTGGCTGCCGCCGGTCTGCGCGTCCACCGTGGTCGAGCGCCGCAGGCGCGGGCGCGACAGCTCCACCAGCGCATCGCACTCCTCGTCCGAGAGCAGGCCGCCCAGCACCACCACCCGCGGCAGCATCAGGCTGGCCAGCAGCTGCACCTGGCGGTCGCCGGCATCGAGCAGCGCCGGGCCGTTGAGCCCGATCGGCGCGGGCACGCGGCAGGGGAGCGGCAGGCCGCTGCGGCGCGCGTCCTCCTCCAGGTGGCGCGACACCGCGGCCTGCACCGCGTCGATCGCGTCCTGCTCCTCCCAGCCGTCCTCCAGCAGGGGCCGGAGCACGGTTTCGGGATCCTGGCCGGTCATCGCCTGCTGCACGATCCAGCGTTGCTGTTCGTCCGAGAGCCGTCTCGCATTCATGCGCGCATTCTGCCGCACGCCACCGGCCCGGCCGCAAGTCCCGCGCGCACCGCACGTGTCCCGGGACCGACACGCCACTGAAACAATCCGCGGCGACCATCCCGGTCGGCGGCGATCACCGCCGAAGGGGCGCTCATTGCCGCATGCGGCTGCGTGACAGGCGTAACCACGCTGTCACCCCTGTTCGTGGGGAGCCTCCCATGCCTTCGCCCCGGACCACCCGTCCAACGACCCGGAGACCGCGCAACATGTCCGTCCGCACCAATGCAAAAGCCCTCCTGATGACCTTCGGTGCCGCCTTGGCGCTGTCCGCCTGCGGCAGTGGTGCCGACGACGTGGTCTCCCCCGGCGTGCCCGCCGCGCCGCCGCCGCCGGCCCCGGCTCCGGCCCCCGCGCCGGCCCCGACCCCGACCCCGGGCGACCAGGCCGCCGCGAGCTGCCCGGACGGCACCGTCAGCCAGGGCACCATCGCCAACAACACCCTGCGCGCCTGCCGCCTGCCCTCGACCATCCTCGGCGACCTGATCCTCAAGCAGGTCGACGGCGTGGCCTACCAGATCCAGGGCCAGGTCAACGTCGGCGAGGACCAGCTCGGCGACAGCGCCGTCAACGATCCGGCCAAGCGCGGCCGCCTGTACATCGAGCCGGGCGTGACCCTGTTCGGCGAGAGCGGCCCGGACGTGCTGCTGGTGCAGCGCGGTTCGCAGATCCACGCGCTGGGCACCCGCGAAGCGCCGATCGTGTTCACCTCGCGCGCCGACCTTGAAGGCAACGGCGCCAAGTTCGACTGGGCCGGCGTGGTGCTGATGGGCCGCGCGCCGATCAACAACTGCATCGGCTCGGCCACCCCGGGCTCGGCCAACTGCCAGGGCGCGGTGGAAGGCACCAGCAACGCCTTCGGCGGCGGCAACAACCCGGCCGACAGCAGCGGCGAGCTGAGCTACGTGCAGGTGCGCTACTCCGGCTACGTGCTGGGCGCCGGCAACGAGCTGCAGTCGCTGACCCTGGTCGGCGTCGGCAGCGGCACCAGGATCAGCCACTTCCAGTCGCACTACAGCGGCGACGACGGCATCGAGATCTTCGGCGGCACCGTCAACCTCAGCCACATCGTCATCACCGAGGCCGACGACGACTCGCTGGATACCGACTGGGGCTGGAACGGCGGCATCCAGCACGGCCTGGTCGTGCGCAAGACCCCGTCGGTCAAGGGCGTCAGCGACTCCGGCTCGATCTTCGAGTGGTCCGCGGTCGACCGCACCCCGACCTCGACCCCGAAGGTCTCCAACTTCACCGTCTACACCACCGACCCGAGCCTGGATTCGCTGGTCAAGGTGAACCAGGGCACCCAGGCGCACGTGTGGAACAGCGTGCTGGTGACCGCGCCGGCCTCGGCCAACCAGAAGCAGGCTGACGTGTGCTTCGACGTCTCCGGCACCGGCACCACCATCGAGCTGCTGGCCAACCACTTCAGCTGCGACAAGCGCGACAAGAACGCCACCACCACCACCTACGTCGACGCCGCCGACAAGACCGGCACCGTGTTCGCCGCCTCCACCCTGGGCGCGGACTACGTCAACGGCGCCAACGAGGCGGCGGTGACCCCGGTCGCGGTCAATGCCAAGCACGGCTTCTTCCAGGACGTGGACTACATCGGTGCGGCCAAGGACGCCAACGGCGCCTGGTGGACCGGCTGGACCGTCGGCCTCGACTGAGCCCGGCGACACGCCAGCAAGGAGGACGTGGCGGCCTCGTGCCGCCGCGTCCGTTTGAACCAGAACATCGAGCCTGCCCGGTGCAGCCAAGGTCCATGCCATGACGTCTCCGAACACCCGATCCCTCCCCCTGCGCCACGGCCTGTTCCTGGCCGTCGGCGCGGCGCTCGCGCAACCGGCCCTGGCCGAGGACGCGGCGGTCACGACCCAGCTCGACGCGGTCACCGTGCAGGGCGAATACATCCCCGAGCCAATGGCGCAGACGGCCGAGGTGGCCAGCTTCGTCAGCCGCGAGGACCTGCAGCGCACCGGCGACGGCGACGCGGCCCAGGCGCTGGCGCGGGTCAGCGGCCTGAGCGTGGTCGGCAAGAAGTACGTGTACGTGCGCGGCCTGGGCGAGCGCTACTCCAGCGCCCTGCTCAACGGCTCGCCCCTGCCCTCGCCCGAGCCGATGCAGCGCGTGGTGCCGCTGGACCTGTTCCCGGCCGAGGCGCTGCAGGGCGTCACCGTGCAGAAGACCTATTCGGTGCGCTACCCCGGCGAGTTCGGCGGCGGCGTGATCGACCTGCAGGGCCTGATGGTGCCGGAAGAGCCGTTCCTGAAGCTCGACGTCGGCATCGGCGGCAACAGCGTCACCACCGGCGAGGCCGGCCTGACCCACAACGGCGGCGGCGACCGCGACTGGTGGGGCTATGACGACGGCGTGCGCGACCTGCCGTCCGAGGTGATCCGCAGCGGCCAGGCGGTGACCCGTGCCAACCTCGGCACCGCCGCGATCCGCCAGCTCGGCGCGCGGCTCAACAACCCCAACCTGTACGTCCTGCAGCAGAAGGACAGCATCGACCCGGACTTCAGCTTCGGCGCCAGCGGCGGCACCGCGTTCGAGCTCGGCGACGGCCTGAAGCTGGGCGTGGTCGGCGTGGCCAGCTTCGACAACGAATGGCGCACCCGCACCGGCGAGCAGCAGAACGGCGTGTTCACCGCCGACGGCGCCGACCTGTACGAGGACTACGCCTTCGCCACCACCCGCAACAACGCGCGGGTCAACGGCCTGTTCGGCCTCGGCCTGCAGGGCGAGCGCCACAGCCTGGCCTGGTCCACCCTGTACGTGCACGACACGGTCAAGGAGACCAAGTCGCGCGCCGGCTACAACTTCAACGTCGGCGGCGACATCCGCGAGGACGGCACCCTGTGGCTGGAGCGCGAGCTGGTCAACCACCAGGTGTCCGGCAAGAGCAGCTTCGGCGAGTTCGACGACCTGGTCGTGGAATGGCGCCTGGCCTCCTCCGAGGCGCGCCGCAACACCCCGTACGAGAGCAGCTTCCGCTACGGCAGCGTCAACGGCACCTGGCTGCACGGCCCGGGCAACAACTGGCTGCGCTTCGGCGCGGTCGAGGACGAGGTCGCCAGCGGCGGCGTCGACTTCACCTGGAGCCTGCCGTTCGAGCGCGACCTGAACCTGGGCTTCGGCGTGGCCTACTCCGACAACGACCGCGAGGCGGTGCAGCGCACCTTCCGCTTCGACGCCGGCGGCGCCTCGCTGCCGCAGTTCAACCAGTACCAGCGCATCGACTACCTGCTGTCGGACTACAACTTCCTCAACGACATCGTCGTCCTCAACGAGATCACCGCCAACAACAACGGCGAGTCGGCCTACACCGGCAAGCTGTTGACCACGGCGGCCTACGTGCAGCTGGAAGGCGAGCTGGCGCCGCTGTGGCGGGCCAGCGTCGGCGTGCGCTACGAGGACGCCACCCAGTCGGTGACCCCGCGCGACATCTTCAGCGGCGAGGCCATCGGCGGCATCTACGCGGCCCCGCCGCTGGAGAACGACTACCTGCTGCCGGCGGCGACCATCACCTGGAACTTCGCCGACAACCAGCAGCTGCGCCTGGGCGCGTCCAAGACCATCGCCCGCCCGCAGTTCCGCGAGCTGGCCCCGCAGCAGTACACCGACCCGGACAACGACCGCCTGTTCTTCGGCAACCCGTTCCTGGTGGACAGCGAGCTGATGAACCTGGACCTGCGCTACGAGTGGTTCTTCGGTGCCGGCGAGTACTTCACCGCGGGCCTGTTCCACAAGCGCATCGACAACCCGGTCGAGGCGGTGATCGGCGACTTCGGCGGCAACCAGCTGTTCCAGGGCTTCCTCAACGCCCCGGAAGCGACCCTGCACGGCGTGGAGCTGGAGTTCAAGAAGTACTTCGACCCGGAGGCCGCGTGGCTGCAGGGCGGCCGCCTGTACTTCGCCACCAACTACACCTGGTCGCGCTCGGAGGTGAACGCCGGCGAGAACGACACGGTGATCCCGCCGGGCTTCAACGGCGCCCCGCAGGCGGCACGCAGCTTCGTCCGCGACGGCAGCCGGATGCAGGGCCAGAGCGAGCACATCGGCAACGTGCAGTTCGGCGTGGAGAACGAGGACGTCGACCTGCAGGCCACCCTGGTGGCCAACTACGTGAGCGAGCGGATCAGCGTGCGCGGCCGCGCCGGCCAGCCGGACTACATCGAGGAGCCGGGCACCACCCTGGACCTGGTGGTGCGCAAGGGCCTGGACTTCGGCTACCGCCACTTCAAGCCCTCGGTCCGGTTCAGCGCGCGCAACCTGCTGGACACCCGGCACGAGGAGTACCAGGAGGTCGGCGGCTCGCGGATCGACCTGTACAGCTACGAGCCCGGCATCAGCTACGACCTGAGCCTGACCGTGGAGTTCTGAGGCGTCCACGCGGCAGCGACACGCGCGGAGGCCCGGCATTGCCGGGCCTTCGCCGTTTGCGCGCGCCGGCGAATGCGAAAGCTGGATGACAGCGGGACGAAAACACCGGGTGCGCCGCAACAGGACGGTCACATTTCTGACTCATCCTGTCACCAGCCCGCCTTCGTGCCCGTGTCCGCCGTGCGATTGCCCTCCCTGCCCTTCGACCGCGATGTACTCCGGCATGCGCCGGCCGTGCTGGAGGGCATCCTCGTGCTGCTGCTCGCGGTCCAGGCGGCGCGGCTGGCCTGGATGCTGTTCACGCCGGTGGGGCCGCTGGGCCCGGTGCCGGCCGGGGTCGATCCGGCCTCGGTGCCGCCGCTGGCCGGCCTCGATCCGTTCCGCGCCGGTGCCGGCGCCGAGGCCTCGACCCCGTCGGGGGTCGAGGGCTGGCGCCTGTTCGGGCTGCGCACCGGCAGCGACGGCGGCGCGGCCATCCTCGGCAGGGAAGGCGGGCCGCAGCGCGCCTACCGTCCCGGCGAGGAACTGGCGCCCGGCCTGGTGCTCGAACAGGTGGCTTCCGGCCACGTGGCCCTACGCGACGGCGGCATCGCGCGCCGCATCGACCTGCCGCAGGCGGGCACCCTGCCCCGCCGCGCACCGGCCACCCCGGCCACCCTTCCCGGCACCGCGCCCGCAGCGGCCAGCACCGCGGCCGACGTCGATCCGGCCCGGCTGCTGGGCCAGTCCGGCCTGCGCCACACCGGCCAGGGCGACGGCAGCGCCGGCTACACGGTGATGCCACAGGCCGATGGCAGCCTGCTGCGCCAGGCCGGCCTGCGCCCGGGCGACGTGCTGCTGCGGGTCAACGGCCAGCCGCTGGCGCCGGGCACCTTCGCCGAAGTGGCCGCAGAACTCCAACGCAATCCCCGGGCGAAGATCGATTTCCGTCGCGACGGCCGGGACCACAGCATCACCCTAGGGAGCGGCACGCCTCCATGAGTCCCCGAAACACGCACCGGCGCCGGTCCGGCCTGGTGCTGCTGGCCGCCGCGGCCCTGGCCGTCCTCGTCGTTCCCGCCCTCCCGGCCTCCGCCGCCGGCGAGGCGCCGGCGATGCGGATGCAGAACGTCGAGCTGCCGGCCTTCATCCAGGACGTGGCCCGCGCCACCGGCACCACCTTCATCGTCGACCCGCGCGTGCAGGGCACCGTGGACATCAGCCGCGACCAGGCGATGTCCGACGAGGACCTGCTCGGCGTGCTGATGACGGTGCTGCGCGCCAACGGGCTGATCGCGGTGCCGGCCGGGCGCGCGACCTACCGCGTGGTGCCGGACGACAGCGCCGCGCAGCAGCCCGGCTCGCCGCTGGGCTTCGCCACCACCGTGGTGCCGCTGCAGCGCATCGACGCGCGCGCCGCCGCCGAGACGCTCAAGCCGCTGGTCGGCCGCGGCGGCGTGGTCGTGGCCCTGCCGCACGGCAACCAGCTGCTGCTCGCCGACTACGTCGACAACCTGCGCCGCATCCGCGGCCTGGTGTCGCAGATCGACACCGACACCGCCAGCATCGACACGGTGAGCCTGCGCAACACCTCCGCGCGCGAGCTGGCCGCCACCCTCACCGAGCTGTACGGCGGCGGCGAGGCGCGCAGCGGCGCACCGCTGACGGTGATGCCGGTGGAAAGCAGCAACTCGCTGGTGCTGCGCGGCAACCCGGGCCTGGTGCAGCGCGCGGCGCGCACCGCGATGGACCTGGACGCACGCGCCGAACGCAGCGGCGACGTGGCGGTGATCCGGCTCAAGCACGCCAGCGCCGAACAGCTGCTGCCGGTGCTGCAGCAGCTCATCGGGCAGGTGCCGGACGCGCTGCCGGGCGTGGACGGCAGCGCCGGCCAGGCCGGCGGGACCGCCGGCGCCACCGCGATCCAGGCCGCCACCGGCACCGCCGCGACGGCCAGCGACGTGCAGGTGATCACCCCGGCCGGCGGCAAGCGCCCGGTGATCGTCCGCTACCCGGGCGCCAACTCGCTCATCATCCACGCCGACCCGGATACCCAGCGCACGCTGCAGGAGGTCATCCGCCAGCTGGACGTGCGCCGCGAGCAGGTGCTGGTCGAGGCGCTGGTGGTGGAGATCTCCGACGACGCGGCCCGCAAGCTGGGCACCCAGCTGCTGCTGGCCGGCAAGGACGGAACCGTGCCGGCCGGCATGACCCAGTTCGGCAACGCCGGGCCGGGGATGGCGGCGCTGGCCGGCGGCGTGCTGGCCAGCCGCGGGCGCGGCGGCGACGACGATGACGACGGCGCGGCCGACGCGATCCGCGAGGCGGCCGCGCAGTCGCTGCTGGGCCTCAGCGGCGGCCTGCTCGGCATCGGCGGGCAGAGCAAGGACCGGCTGTTCGGCATCATCATCAACGCGGTGCGCAGCGATGCGCGCTCCAACGTGCTGTCCACCCCCTCGATCCTCACCCTGGACAACGAGGAAGCGCACATCCTGGTCGGCGAGGAAGTGCCGGTGACCACCGGCGAGGTGCTCAGCAACAACAACAACAACCCGTTCCGCACGATCGACCGCCAGGACGTGGGCGTGCGCCTGACGGTGCGGCCGCAGATCAACAGCGGCGGCGGCATCACCCTGGCGATCCGCCAGGAGGTCTCGTCGGTGTCCGGCACGGTCAGCCGCAGCAGCGACGAGCTGGTGCTCAACAAGCGCGAGATCGAGACCAACGTGGTGGTCGACGACGGCGCCATGATCGCCCTGGGCGGCCTGCTCGACCACACCAGCAGCGACCGCCGCGACAAGGTGCCGCTGCTGGGCGACATCCCGGTGCTGGGCGCGCTGTTCCGCAGCACCTCGCGCAGCAGCACCCGCACCAACCTGATGGTGTTCCTGCGCCCGACCGTGATCCGCGACGGGGCCGACGCCCAGCGCCAGGCCGCGGCCCGCTACGGCTACCTGCGCGACAGCGGCCTGCGCGGCGACCCGGCCGCCGTCGCCGAACTGGACGCGCTGGTGCGCGACTACCTGCGCACCAGCCCGCCGGCCATGCCCGCCGCCCAGGCCGCGCCGCCACCGGCCGCGCCGCCACCGGCCGCGCAGCTGGCGCCGGAGGCGGACGCGGGCACCGCGCGCTGATGGCCACGCCCGTGCCACCGCTGGCCTACGCCTTCGCCCGGCGCCATGGCGTCCTGCTGCTGGGCGAGGACGCGGACGGCCCGCAGGTGGGCCTGCGCGAGGACGGCGACGCCCAGGCCCTGGCCGAGGTGCGGCGCGCCCTGGGCCGGCCGCTGCGGGTCCAGGTGCTGGAACGGGCGGCGTTCGACCGCCGGCTGTCGGAGGTCTATGCGGACGCGGGCCTGGGCGACGCCGCCCGGTCCGGCGGGCTGGAACTGCCCGGCACCCTGGATTCGCTACTGGAGGACATCCCCGCCACCGCCGACCTGCTGGACAGCCGCGGCGACGCGCCGGTGATCCGCCTGATCAACGGGCTGATCGCCGAGGCGGTGCGGCTCGGCGCCTCCGACGTGCACATCGAGTCGTTCGAATCGGCGCTGCGGGTGCGCTTCCGGGTCGACGGGGTGATGCGCGAGGCGCTGAACCTGCCGGCGCGGATCGCGCCGCTGCTGGTGTCGCGGGTCAAGGTGATGGCGCGGCTGGACATCGCCGAACGCCGCGTGCCGCAGGACGGGCGGGTGTCGCTGGCGATGGGCTCGCGCCAGCTGGACGTGCGCGTCTCCACCCTGCCCACCCGCGGCGGCGAGCGCGTGGTGCTGCGCATCCTGGACAAGGACCAGGGCGGGCTCTCGCTGCAGGAACTGGGCTTCTCGCCGCCGGCGCTGGCGGCGCTGCAGCGCGCCCTGCAGACGCCCAACGGCATCGTCCTGGTCACCGGGCCGACCGGCTCGGGCAAGACCACCACGCTGTACGCCGCGCTGGGGCTGCTCAACGACGGCCAGCGCAACATCCTCACCGTCGAGGACCCGGTCGAGTACGCGGTCGACGGCGTGGGCCAGACCCAGGTCAACGCCCGGGTCGGCATGAGCTTCGCCGCCGGCCTGCGCGCGATCCTGCGCCAGGACCCGGACGTGGTGATGGTCGGCGAGATCCGCGACGGCGAGACCGCGCAGATCGCGGTGCAGGCCTCGCTCACCGGCCACCTGGTGCTGTCCACCGTGCACACCAACGATGCCGCCGGCGCCATCACCCGGCTGCGGGACATCGGCATCGAACCGTTCCTGCTGGCCTCCAGCCTGCGCCTGGTGGTGGCGCAGCGCCTGCTGCGCCGGCTGTGCCCGCACTGCCGCCAGCCGCGCGCCGACGACGCGCTGGCCACGGCGCTGTTCGCCCACGCCCCGGCCGGCCCCCTGTACGAGGCGGTCGGCTGCGCCCGCTGCAACCACACCGGCTACGCCGGGCGCCTGGGCATCCACGAGGTGATCCCGGTGGACGCGACGATCCGCCGCCTGGTCGCCGGCGATGCCGGCGAGGATGCGATCGCCGCGGCCGCGTTCCCGCGCGGCGGGCGCCTGGCCGACGCGGCCCGCGACCTGGTCGCCCGCGGCCTGACCACGCTGGAGGAAGCGCTGCGCGTCACCCACCAGGACGCCGCGCCGGCGCCGGCGCCCGACGGCATGCCGGCCCCGTCCGCCGCCGCCCCGGAGCAGGACCATGCCGGCGTTTGAGTACTCGGCGCTGGACCTGGGCGGGCAGACCCGCAACGGCACCCTCACCGCCGCCAGCGCCGCCGAGGCGCGTGCCCTGCTGGAACGGCGCCGGCTGCTGCCGGTGAAACTGGAACCGGCGGCCGCCAGCACGCATGCGCCCGGGCGCGGCGGGCGTTTCGGCGGCAAAGACCTGGCCCTGTTCACCCGCCAGCTGTCCACCCTGGCCGCCAGCGCGCCGCTGGAGGAAGCGCTGCGCACCATCGCCAGCCAGAGCGACCGCCGCGGCGTGCGCCGGGTGGTCGGCGCGGTGCATGCGCAGCTGCTGGAAGGCTTCCGCCTGGCCGACGCGATGGGCAGCGCGGGCCGCTCCTTCCCGCCGCTGTACCGGGCGATGGTCGCCGCCGGCGAGAGTTCCGGCGCCCTGCCGCAGATCCTGGAGCGCCTGGCCGGGCTGCTGGAACGCCAGCAGCAGGTGCGCGGCAAGCTGGTCGCCGCGCTGGTCTACCCGGCCGCGCTGGCGGTGACCGCGGTGGCGGTGGTGATCGCGCTGATGACCTTCGTCGTGCCGCGGGTGGTGGAGCAGTTCGACTCGCTCGGCCGCGAACTGCCGTGGCTGACCCGCGCGGTGATCGGCATGTCGGAATTCAGCCGCGGCTGGGGCTGGCTGGTGCTGGGGGCGCTGGTGGCCGGGGCGCTGGTGCTGGCCCGGCTGCTGCGCCGCGAGGGCTTCCGCCTGCGCTTCGATGCCTGGCTGCTGCGCCTGCCGCTGCTGGGCCGCACCCTGCGCGACCTGCACGCCGCGCACATGGCCCGCACCCTGGCGATCATGCTCGGCAGCGGCCTGCCGCTGGTGGAAGGGCTGCGGATCACCGCGCGCACGGTGAACAACCGCGTGCTGCAGCAGGCCACCCGCACCATGGCCGATTCCATCCACGAGGGCGGCAGCCTGAGCGCGGCCATGCGGCACGCCGCGGTGTTCCCGCCGACCCTGCTCTACATGACCTCCAGCGGCGAGAACAGCGGCCACCTGGCGCCGATGCTGGAGCGCGCCGCCGATTACCTCGAACGCGAGTTCGACACCTTCGCCAACGCCGGCATGAGCCTGCTCGAGCCGGTGATCATCGTCGCCCTCGGCGGCGTGGTGGCGCTGATCGTGCTGTCGATCCTGCTGCCGATCCTGCAGTTCAACTCCATGGCCCTGTGAGCTTGCCCATGACCCCGATGCCCCTGCCGTCCCGTCCGCCCGCGCGCCTGCGCGCCCCCGCCCGCACCGCCGCAGCGCACGGCTTCACCCTGATCGAGCTGATGGTGGTGATCGTGATCATCGGCCTGCTGGCGACGGTGGTGGTGATCAACGTGATGCCCAGCCAGGACCGCGCCATGGCGGAGAAGGCGCGCGCCGACGTGGCGCTGCTGGAACAGGCGCTGGAGGCCTACCGCCTGGACAACCTGGTCTACCCGCGCAACGAGCAGGGCCTGCAGGCGCTGCTGCAGGCGCCGGCCGGGCTGCAGCGCCCGGAGCGCTACCGCAAGGGCGGCTACATCCGCCGCCTGCCGGCCGATCCGTGGGGCAACCCGTACCAGTACCGCATCCCCGGCCGCCGCGGCGCGTTCGACGTGTACTCGCTGGGCGCCGACGGCGTGGAAGGCGGCGAGGCGGAGGGTGCCGACATCGGCAACTGGCAGTGATCCGTTCCCCGTCCCCGGGCTTCACCCTGGTCGAACTGCTGGTGGTCGTGGCCCTGGTGGGCCTGGCCAGCGCCGCGGTGGTGCTGACCGTGCCCGGGGGCGAGGCCGTACTGCATCGCCAGGCCGACGAGTTCGGCCTGCGCCTGCGCCACGCCCGCGACGAGGCGATCCTCGGCGGGCGCATGGTCCAGGTTGGCGCGGACGCCGCCGGCTACCGCTTCAGCCGGCGCGATCTTGGCCACTGGCAGCCGCTGGAGGCCACGCCGTTCGCGCCGCGCGCCTGGCGCGACGGCGTGCAGGCGGTGCTGCCGCCGCGCCAGGCGCGGGTCGGCTTCCGCTTCGATCCCACCGGCGCGGCCGAGCCGCAACAGCTGCTGCTGGCCCGCGACGGCGCCCGGGTGCGGATCAGCGTCGACCCGTCCGGGCAGGTGCGCATCGATGGCCAGGCCGACTGAACGCCGCGGCGCGCGCGGCTTCTCGCTGATCGAACTGCTGGTGGCGCTGGCGGTGTTCGCGCTGGTCGTGGTCGGCCTGCTCAACCTGTCCGGCGAGAGCGTGCGCACGGCGGTGCACGTGGAGGAAAGCGTGCTGGCCGGGATCGTCGCCGCCAACGTCGCCGCCGAGGCGCAGCTGCTTGAGCCGGCGGCGCTGGCCGCGCCGCTGGAAGGCAGCGAGGCGCTCGGCGGCCGCGACTGGCACTGGCGCCGCACCGCGGTCGATGCCGGCAGCGACGGCATGGTGCGGGTGGATGTGGAAGTGCGGCGCCCGGGCGGCGACGGCGTGGCCGCCAGCGCGAGCGTGTTCCGGTGAGGCGCGCGCGCGTGCCCGCCCATGCCCGGCGCCGGGGTGGCTTCACCCTGGTCGAAGTGCTGGTCGCGCTGTCGGTGTTCGCCCTGCTGGCCACCGCCGCGGTCGGGGTGATGGCCTGGAGCGCCGACCAGCAGGGCGCGGTGCGCGCGCGGATGGAGCGGCTGGCCGAGCTGCAGCGCGCGCATGCGCTGTTGGAGGCGGACCTGTCGCAGGCCGCGCTGCGCCGGGTGCGCCGCGGCAACGGCGTGGCCGAAGCCAGCGCCTTCGTCGCCGCACCGCCCGGCGACCGCATCCGCCCGCTGCTCGGCTTCGTGCGCCACGGCTGGGAGAACCCGGACGCCGCGCCGCGCGCGTCGATGCAGTACGTCGAATACCGGCTGGTCGACGACCGCCTGGAGCGCAGCACCCGGCCGTGGCTGGACGGCGCCGCCAGCGGCCCGCCGCAGGTGGTGCTGGAGGGCGTGGAGTCGGTGCGCACGCATTTCCACGCCTACCGGCAGTGGAGCGACGGCTGGGGCGGCGGCCTGACCAGCCTGCCGCGCGCGGTGATGCTGGAGGTCCAGCTGCGCGACCTGGGCCGGGTGCGGCAGGTGTTCCTGCTGCCGGCGGAGGAACGCGGATGAGGCGCCGCCAGTCCGGGGCCGCGCTGCTGGTCGTGCTGCTGCTGGCGGCGGTGATGGCCGTGCTGGCGATGGCCATGCTCGACGACATCCGCTTCGGCCTGCGCAGCGCCGGCAATGCCCAGGCCATGCAGCAGGCCCGGCGCTACGCCCTGGGCACCGAGGCGCTGGCGCGGGCGCGGATCGGCGAGCTGGCGCGCGGGCGCAACGACCCGGCACGGTGGCAGGACCAGCCGCTGCTGTTCCCGATCGAGCACGGCCTGGTGCAGGCGCGCCTGCGCGACGCCAGCGCCTGCTTCAACCTCAACAGCGTGGTGGACGGCGCGCCCGGGCACTGGCAGCGCCACGAGCTGGGCATCCGCCAGTACGTGGCCCTGCTGCAGGCGCTGGATTTCCCCGCCGCGCAGGCCCAGGGGATGGCGGACGCGCTGGCGGACTGGATCGACAGCGACGACCAGCGCGCGCCGCTGGGCGCCGAGGACCGCAGCTATGCCGCGCGTGCCGACGGCTACCGCACCGGCGCGACCCTGCTGGCCGAGCCCAGCGAGTTGCGCGCGATCCGCGGCTACGACGCCGTCGCCTATGCACGCCTGCGCCCGCACGTGTGCGCGCTGCCGGTCGGCGGACCCTCGCCGGTCAACGTCAACGCGCTGGTCCCGGCGCAGGCGCCGGTGCTGTCCATGCTCACCCTCGGCGCGGTCACCCCGGGCCAGGCGCGGCGCATCCTCGCCGCACGCCCGGCCGGCGGGTGGGACGACGCCACCACCTTCTGGGCGCAGCCGGCGCTGGCCGCGGCCGCCGTGCCCAACGAGGTCTACGACCAGACCGGCCTGCGCAGCCAGTGGTTCGCCCTGGACAGCACGGTCGAATACGCCGGCGCCCAGATCCTCATGAACAGCCTCCTGCAGATGGACAACGCCGGACGCGTCCGCCTGTGGGCGCGCCGCTGGACCCACGAAGAATGAATCCACCCGCCACCACCCGCCTGATCCTGCTGCCGCGCGATCCCGCGCACCCCGCGACCTGCCTGGAGCTCGATCCGCGCGGCCGGATCCTCTCCCGCCGCCCGCTCGATCCCGCCCATCCGGCCCCCCTCGGGCCAGCCGCGCGCACCGTGGTCGCGGTGCCGGGCGAAGCGGTCCGCACGCTGTGGCTGGACCTGCCCGCGCACAACCCGGTGCAGGCGCTGGCCGCGGCGCGGATCCTGCTGCAGGAGCACGTGGCCGGCGACCTGGACGGCCTGCACATCGCCATCGGCCCGTCCGGCCAGGGCCCGCGGCTGCTGGCCGTGGCCGACGACGCGCAGGTGCACGCGTGGCGGCAGCGCGCGCAGGCCCTGGGCGTGGTGCCCGATGCGCTGGTACCGGTGCAGCTGCTCGCCGACGCGCCCGCCGACCGCCCGCTGCAGGTGCTCGAACACGACGGGCTGTGGCTGGTGCGCGGGCCGCAGCTGGCCCTGGCCGCCGAACCGGCCCTGGCGCAGCGGATCATCGGCACGCGCGGGATGCGCCAGGTCGAGGATGCGGCCGCGGTCGAGGCGCTGCTGGCGGCCGGCGCGGCCGCCGCCATCCCCGGCGGCATCGACCTGCTGCAGTACGCGCACGCCCGGCCGCGCGACCGCGCGGTTTCGTCGCGGCGCCGGCGCCTGGCCCTGCTGGCCGCGCTGTGCCTGCTGTCGCCGCTGCTGCTGCAGGGGGCCTCGGCGCTGCGCCACGCGCTCGGCGCGCACTGGCTGGAACGGCAGGCCGGGACGCTGGCGGCGGCACGGCTGCCGGAAGCCGCGCCCGGCACCGCGGTCGCCACCGTGCATGCGCGCCATCGCGAACTGTCCGCGCCGGGGCAGCTGGCGCTGCAGGTGGCCGCCCTGTCCGCGGCGCTGGAGCGCCTGCCACAGGCGCGCGTGGACAGCCTGGAGTACGCCGCCGGCGGCGGCCTGGCGGCCGGCCTGGTGCATGCCGGCGAGGCCGACCTGGAAGTGCTGCGCGAACCCCTGGCGGCGGCCGGCTTCGGCCTGTCCGCGCAACCGGGCGAGCCGGTCGACGGCGGCCTGCGCACCCTGGTTACCCTGGAGCCTGCCCGATGAGCACGCCTTCTTCCGCCGGCCGTTCCGCCGGGCATTCCCCGTCCGCTGCCACGCCCGCGTCGCCCGGCGCGGGCGCGGCGCTGCGCGCCTGGTGGCAGCAGCGCGAGCCGCGCGAGCGCGCGATGCTGGTGCTGATGTGCGCGGCGATCGCCGCGTTCGTGCTCTGGTACGGCGTGTTCTTGCCGCTGCGCCGCGCCGGCGAGGCCGCGCAGGCGCGGCATGTGCGCGCCGCCGCGGAACTGGCCCGGGTCCAGGCCGAAGTGGACCGGATCGCGCTGCTGCAGGCGCAGCTGCCGGCACGACCGGCCGATCCGGCCGCGCTGAAGCAGGCGGTGCTGGCCACGGCGGCGCAGGCGGGCCTGCGGATCGGCAATGCGCGCGAGGACGGCGGCGGCCTGGAGATCGAGAGCGAATCGGCCACGCCGGCGCAGCTGTTCGGCTGGCTGGACGCACTGCGCCGGGAACACGGCCTGGCGCCGGCCGCCCTCAGCGTGGCCCGCAACCAGCAGCGGCTGCGGGTGCAGGCGCGGTTCGTGCCGCCCTCGCCATGAGCGCGCGCCTGCGCTGGGGGCTGTTCGCGGCCGTCTTCGTGGGGGTCCTGCTGGCCGGGCTGCCGCTGCGGCTGGTCCTGGCCGCCACCGGAATGCCCGCACCACTGGCCGCGTCCGGCGCCAGCGGCACCCTCTGGAACGGCCAGCTGCACGGGGTCCACTGGGACCGCACCGCGCTGGGCAGCGTGTCACTGCGCCTGTCGCCATGGCACCTGGCCCTGGGCGAAGCGCGCCTGGCCGCCGCCGGGCCGCGCCTGGCGGCCACCGTCCTGCAGGGCCGGCGCACCGGGGTGGAACACGCGCGCGGCGACCTCGACCTCGCCCTCTCCGGCCTGCCCCTGCGCCTGTCCCTGGACAATGCCGCGGCGGTGTTCGACCGCGACCGCTGCATCGCGGCCGGCGGCGCGCTGGCGATCGAACTGGCCGGGCCGGGCAGCGCAGGCATGCCGGCACCGGTGCTGCACGCGCGCCCGCGTTGCGACGGCGGGCGCTGGCTGGCCGAGTTCAGCGCCGCGCCGGTGGACGGGATGCCGGCCATGCACGCCACCCTGCACCTGGACCGCCGCGGCCAGCTGGCGCTGCTGGCCCGGGTGGAGACCGCCGACCCGGCCCTGCGCCTGGCACTGGCCAGCCAGGGCTTCGAAACCTCCGGGGCGGGCATGTCACTGCGCGCGGAGGGCCGCCTGTGGCGCTGAGCGCGGCCCCCGGCCGCACATGGCGGAACGGTGACGAGGGGATGTCAACCGCAACAGGGATGACCTGAAAATGCCACCATCCAGCCATGCAGGATTCATAAAAGTGCCAGAAAGGTCACGGGACTGAAATATTCCGGTCCTAGGGTGGGCGGCGCCACCCCCGGCCCAGGACCCTTCCCATGCTCCCTGCCAAGACGCCCACGCTCTCCCGCCTGTCCCTGTCCCTGGCCCTGCTCCTCGCGGGCGCGGCCTCCGCCGCCCATGCCGAAGTCGCCATCGACGTGATCGGCGGCTCGGAGATCTCCTTCGAAGGCCTGGTCCAGGCCGACGGCAACTGGTTCGACAACGACCTCGCCGACCTCAACGGCGCCGGTGCCAACGGCTCGGACAGCGAATTCGAGCTGCGCCGCGCCGAGCTGGTGCTCAAGGGCAAGGGCCCGGGCAACATCGACTGGGTGGTCGGCTACGACGCCAAGGCCGACAAGTACCTGGACGTCAACGCCAGGTACAAGTTCGGCGGCAACGGCAACACCTTCCTGCAGCTGGGCCAGTTCAAGCAGCCCAACAGCCTGGAGGAGCTGTCCAGCACCAAGAACAACGACTTCATCTCCAAGGCCACGGTGACCAACACCTTCGCCACCGCCCGGCGCCTGGGTGCCGCGGCCGGCTACGGCGACGGCAACTGGAGCGTGACCGCCAGCGTGTTCGGCCGCGAGCTGACCCGCAACCTGGCCCACGGCAGCGGCCACGGCGTGCGCGCCACCTGGGCGCCGGTCAACGGCGAGGGCAACGTGGTCCACCTGGGCCTGAGCTACGTCGACAACGACACCGACACCCTGCGCCTGCGCGCGCGCCCCAACGCCGACCTCGCCACCCAGCGCCTGGTCGACACCGGCACCCTCGCCAACACCGACCGGCTGCGTACCGTGGGCCTGGAGGGCATGTGGATCAAGGGCCCGTTCAAGCTGCAGGGCGAGTACTACTCGGCCGACGTCAGCCGCTACGGCGAGGGCGTGGGCGATTTCGGCGGCGACGGCTGGTACCTGAGCGGCCTGTGGAACATCACCGGCGAGACCTGGGGCTACCGCTCCGGCGTGCCGACCACCGGCCTGCCGGACGCGCCGGCCAGCGGCAAGTGGCAGCTGGGCCTGCGCTACGACACCCTGGACCTGGACGACGGCCGCCTGCTGGCCGCCGCCGTGCCCGGCGGCGCGCCCCGGGTCGACGGCGTGCTCGGCGGCAAGCAGGACGCCTGGACCATCGGCGCCAACTGGTACTGGCGCTCGAACTTCAAGTTCGCGCTCAACTACGTGATGGTCGACAGCAGCCGCTACAGCGCCAGCGCCGGCACCGTGGTGGACGACAACCCGAACATCCTCGAGGCGCGCGCGCAGTTCCACTGGTAAGCGTCCCGCCCCGTCACCCTTCCGTCATCCGCCGGACACCCGGCCGTCATCCACCGGCGCTGCAATGGGCGCCGGAGGGCCGGTTCGTCCCTCCACCAGGAATCCCCTCATGATCCGCCTGTTCAGGACCCGCATCGCCGCGTGCCTGGTCGTCGCCTCGGCCACGCTCACCGCCTCGGCCGCCGACGTGACCGGCGCCGGTGCGTCGTTCATCTTCCCGGTGATGTCCCGCTGGTCGGCCGACTACAGCGCCGCCACCGGCAACAAGGTCAATTACCAGTCCATCGGCTCGGGCGGCGGCATCGCCCAGATCAAGGCCGGCACCGTCGATTTCGGCTCCTCCGACGCCCCGCTGCGGCCGGAGGAACTGGCCGCGGCCGGGCTGGTGCAGTTCCCCTCGGTGATCGGCGGCGTGGTGCCGGTGGTCAACGTCAAGGGCATCGCGCCGGGCGCGCTGCGGCTGGACGGCCGCACCCTGGGCGACATCTTCCTCGGCAAGCTCACCCGCTGGAACGACCCGGCGATCGCGGCGCTCAACCCGGGCCTGGCGCTGCCGGACGCGCGCATCACCGTGGTCCACCGCTCCGACGGCTCGGGCACCACGTTCAACTTCGCCAACTACCTGTCCAAGGTCAATCCGGAATGGAAGGCCAGGGTCGGCGAAGGCACCTCGCTGCGCTGGCCGGTGGGCATCGGCGGCAAGGGCAACGAGGGCGTGACCGCGTACGTCAAGCAGATCAAGGGCAGCATCGGCTACGTCGAGCTGTCCTACGCGCTGCAGAACCGCATGTCCTACGCCTCGCTGAAGAACGCCGCCGGCCGCTTCGTGCAGCCCGGGGAGGCGAGCTTCTCCGCGGCCGCCGCCAGCGCCGACTGGGCCGCGGCCCGGGATTTCCACCTGGTCATGACCAACGCCCCCGGCGAGGAGGCCTGGCCGATCACCGCGACCAACTTCATCCTGGTCCACCGCCAGCCCAGGGACGCGGCCAGCGCCCGGCAGACGCGGGAGTTCTTCCGCTGGATCTACGCCCGCGGCGACGCCCAGGCCCGGCAGCTGCATTACGTCCCGCTGCCGGACAGCCTGGTCGGCCAGATCGAGGCCCACTGGGAACAGAACCTGAAGTATTGAGCGGCGGGTCCTCTCTCCCCCCTTCGCTCACCGGGCGCGGTCCCCACGGGGTCCGCGCTCTTCTTTTTCCGGCCGTTCACGGGCCGTCCCGGGCCGCGCGGCAGCCGCGCATGGCATCCGTGTTCAAACCGTAATAAGGCTGTCACAAAAATATCATTTCATTTGCGTGCCCGCCGGAATCCCGGCCTACGACGCCCAGATCCCATGAAGCCCTCCCCGGTTCGTCTCCTCGCCCTGTCCCTGGCCACCGCCGTGGCGCTGGCCGCCTGCCAGCCCTCCGGCGACGCCGGCACCGCCACCTCCGCCGAAGGCCCGCAGGCGTCCGCCCCCGCCGCCAGCGGCGAGCGCGTCTCCGTGCAGATCTCCGGCGCCGGCGCGTCCTTCATCTACCCGCTGGTCTCGCGCTGGTCGGCCGACTACAACGCCGCCACCGGCCACAAGGTCAACTACCAGTCCATCGGCTCCGGCGGCGGCATCGCCCAGATCAAGGCCGGCACCGTGGACTTCGGCTCCTCCGACAAGCCGCTGCCGGCCGAAGAGCTGGCCGAGGCCGGCCTGGGCCAGTTCCCGTCGGCCATCGGCGGCGTGGTGCCGGTGTTCAACGTCGCCGGCATCGAGCCGGGCCAGCTGCGCCTGACCGGCGCCCTGCTGGCCGACATCTTCATGGGCAAGGTCACCACCTGGAACGACCCGGCCATCGCCGCCGCCAACCCGGGCCTGTCGCTGCCGGCCGAGAAGATCACCGTGGTCCACCGCTCCGACGGCTCGGGCACCACCTTCAACTTCTCGAACTACCTGTCCAAGGTCAGCCCGCAGTGGAAGGAGAAGATCGGCGAAGGCACCTCGCTGCAGTGGCCGGGCGGCGTGGGCGGCAAGGGCAACGAGGGCGTGGCCGCCTACGTCAAGCAGATCAAGGGCGGCATCGGCTACGTCGAGCTGGCCTACGCGCTGCAGAACGGCATGCCCTACGCCTCGCTGCAGAACGCGGCCGGCCAGTGGGTCCAGCCGAGCGCCGAGAGCTTCGCCGCCGCCGCCGCCAGCGCCGACTGGGCCGGCGCGCAGGACTTCAACCTGGTGATCACCAATGCCCCGGGCGAGGCCGCCTGGCCGATCACCGCCACCAACTTCATGCTGATGCCCAAGCAGGCCAAGGACCCGGCGCGCAGCCAGGCCACGCTCGCGTTCTTCCGTTGGGCCTTCGAGCACGGCCGCGCCCAGGCCGACGAACTGCACTACGTGCCGCTGCCGGCGGAGCTGGTGCAGCAGATCGAGACCTACTGGGCCAGCGAGTTCAAGTAATCCGCGCGGCGCCCGCGCCCGCGTCCCCCTGCGTGCCAGGGGTGGCGGTCCGACCCTCCCCGCGACCGCCGCCCCCGCGCGCACCCATTGCCCAGCGACCCGATGAACGCCATTCCGATGAATGACACCCCGGCCGCCACGCGCGAGCGCAGCGACGCCCGCGCCGACCGGATGTTCCGCTACGCGCTGACCGCCTGCGTCGCGTTCGTCTTGGTCGCCCTGGCCGGTGCCGCCCTGTCGATGCTGTGGGGCGGCCGCCATGCGCTCGAGGTCCAGGGCCTCAGCTTCTTCTTCTCCTCCGAGTGGAACCCGGTGGAGAACCGCTTCGGCGCCCTGGTGCCGATCTACGGCACCCTGGTCACCGCGCTGATCGCGATGCTGATCGCGGTGCCGGTGAGCTTCGGCATCGCCTTCTTCCTCACCGAGGTGGCGCCGCGCTGGCTGCGCGGGCCGGTCGGCACGGCCATCGAGCTGCTGGCCGGCATCCCCTCGATCATCTACGGCATGTGGGGCCTGTTCGTGCTGGTGCCGGTGATGACCGAGCACGTCACCCCGTGGCTCAACGAGAACCTGGGCACCGCGCCGGTGATCGGCCCGCTGTTCCAGGGCCCGCCGCTGGGCATCGGCCTGCTGACCGCCGGCTTCGTCCTGGCGATCATGGTGATCCCGTTCATCTCCTCGGTGATGCGCGAGGTGTTCCTCACCGTGCCGACCCGGCTGAAGGAATCGGCCTACGCGCTGGGCTCCACCCGCTGGGAAGTGAGCTGGGACATCGTCCTGCCCTACACTCGCTCGGCGGTGATCGGCGGCATCTTCCTCGGCCTGGGCCGGGCACTGGGCGAGACCATGGCGGTGGCGTTCGTGGTCGGCAACGCGGTGCGCCTGTCGCCGTCGCTGCTGGAGCCGGGCACCACCATCGCCGCGCTGATCGCCAACGACTTCGGCGAGGCCACCGAGACCTACCGCTCCGCGCTGCTGCTGCTCGGGTTCGTGCTGTTCATCGTCACCTTCGTGGTGCTGGCCATTGCCCGCCTGATGCTGATGCGCCTGGCCCGCAAGGAGGGCAACTGATGTCCGCCGTCACGGCTCCCCGCTCCGGCGGGCTGTACCTGCGCCGCCGCCTCACCAATGTCATCGCCCTGGTGCTGAGCTGCGCCACGGCCCTGTTCGGCCTGTTCTTCCTGGGCTGGATCCTGTGGACCCTGCTGGCCAAGGGCCTGGGCGGCATCAACTGGGCGCTGTTCACCCAGATGACGCCGCCGCCCATGCAGGAGGGCGGCCTGGCCAACGCGTTCTTCGGCAGCGCGGTGATGTGCCTGATGGCCATCGGCATCGGCACGCCGCTGGGCATCGCCGCCGGCACCTGGCTGGCCGAGTACGGCGGCGCCCGCCGCGCCGGCACGGTGGTCCGCTTCGTCAACGACATCCTGCTGTCGGCGCCGTCGATCGTGCTGGGCCTGTTCGTCTACACCCTGTACGTGATGCAGACCGGCGGCAATTTCTCCGCCTTCGCCGGCGCGCTGGCCCTGGCCTTCATCGTGCTGCCGGTGGTGGTGCGCACCACCGACGAGATGCTGCGCCTGGTGCCGGTGCAGATGCGCGAGGCCGCGCTGTCGCTGGGCATCCCGCAGTGGAAGGTGACCGTGCAGGTGCTCTACCGCAGCGCGAGCGCCGGCATCGTCACCGGCGTGCTGCTGGCCCTGGCCCGCATCTCCGGCGAGACCGCGCCGCTGCTGTTCACCGCGTTCGGCAACCAGTACTGGAGCACCAACGTGTTCCAGCCGATGGCCTCGGTGCCGGTGGTGATGAACCAGTTCGCCGCCAGCCCGTACGAGTCGTGGCAGGTGCTGGCCTGGGCCGGCGCCCTGGTACTGACCGTCTTCGTCCTGCTGGTGAGCCTCGCCGCGCGCGCCCTGCTGCTGCGCAAACGGATTTCCCATGATTGATACCGCCCGGAACCTGGCCATGAACCTGCCCGAGACCTCCACCGCCCAGCCGCTGCCGCTGGCGGCGGTCGCCCGCCCCGAGGCCGCTCCCTCGCCGGTCAAGCTGGCCGCCCGCGGCCTGGACTTCTACTACGACCGCTTCCATGCCCTGAAGGGCATCAACCTGGAGATCCCGGAGAAGCGCGTCACCGCGCTGATCGGCCCCTCCGGTTGCGGCAAGTCCACCCTGCTGCGGGTGTTCAACCGCATCTACGCGCTGTACCCGAAGCTGGAGGCGCGCGGCGAGGTGCTGCTGGACGGCGAGAACATCCTCTCGCCCAAGTACCCGATGAACCGGCTGCGCTCGCGCGTGGGCATGGTGTTCCAGAAGCCGGTGCCGTTCCCGATGACCATCTTCGAGAACGTCGCCTACGGCATCCGCCACCACGAGAAGCTGCCCAAGCCGCAGATGGCCGAGCGCGTCGAGCAGGCGCTGCGCCAGGCCGCGCTGTGGGACGAGGTCAAGGACAAGCTGGGCCAGAGCGCGCTGGGCCTGTCCGGCGGCCAGCAGCAGCGCCTGTGCATCGCCCGCGCGGTGGCCCTGCGCCCGGACGTGCTCCTGCTGGACGAGCCGACCTCGGCGCTGGACCCGATCTCCACCAGCCGCATCGAGCAGCTGGTCGAGGAGCTCAAGACCGACTACACCATCGTGATCGTCACCCACAACATGCAGCAGGCGGCGCGCGTCTCCGACTACACCGCCTTCATGTACCTGGGCGACCTGGTCGAGCACGACCGCACCGAAACCATCTTCTCCAGCCCCTCGAAGCAGCAGACCGAGGACTACATCACCGGCAGGTTCGGCTGACGCCGACCCTGCCGGTGCGGGATTGGGGATTCGTGATTGGTGATTCGTAAGAGCAAACCAACGCTGCCACCTGAATCCCTAGTCCCGAATGCCTAATCCCGAACCAAGCACCGGAGGTGCTGAATGCATATCGTCAGGAGCTACGACGAGGAACAGCGACAGCTGGTCGAACAGATCATCGACATGGGGCATGTCGCGGTGGCGCAGCTGGAGGCGGCGCTGGACGTGGTCGAGCGCCGCGACGACTCCGCAGCGCGGCGGGTGGTCGCCAACGACGACGCCATCGACGATGCCGAGCGGCGGATCAGCCGCGAGGTGATGCTGCTGGCCCTGCGCGGACCGCTTGCGCGCGACCTGCGCGAGATCCTGGTCGGGGTGCGCATCCCCGCGGACATCGAGCGCATCGGCGACTACGCCGCCAACGTGGCCAAGCGCTCGATCGCCCTCAACACCGCGCCCCCGCTGCCGCATACCGCTGGCCTGCGGGCGCTGGGCATGCTGGCCGCCGGCCAGGTCCGCCAGGCCCTGCGCGCCTACCGCGAGGGCGATGGCGAACTGGCCCTGCAGGTGCGCGACAACGACGCGCGCCTGGACCAGCAGTACACCGCGCTGTTCCGCGAACTGCTGACCTACATGATGGAGGACCCGCGCAACATCACCCCGTGCACCCACCTGCTGTTCATGGCCAAGAACCTGGAGCGGATCGGCGACCACGCGACCAACATCGCCGAGAACGTGTGGTTCCTGCTCCACGGCGAGCAGCCGCCAGCGCCCCGGGACAAGCGCGACGACACCAGTACCGCCTCCGCCCCCTGAGCCACGCCGGGCCGCCGCCGCGGGGGTAGACTGGCCTCCCCCCGGCGGCCGGATGCGCCGCACATCGCATCCCTCAATCCGGAGCACGGACATGTCCAAGCAGAAACCCGTCGCGATCGCGCTCGGTACCGCCCTGGCCGGCCTCGCCCTGGCCGGATCGTCCTTCGCCATGGAGCCGCTGGCCCAGGGTTACATGCTCGCCGCCGACGACAAGGTCCAGGAGGGCAAGTGCGGCGAAGGCAAGTGCGGCATCGAAAAGGTCGACACCGACGGCGACGGTCGCGTCTCCCAGGCCGAGTTCCTCGCCAGGCACCCCGGCGAGGCCGACCATTTCCCGCGCATGGACGCCAACCAGGACGGCTTCATCGACCAGGCCGAGATCGATGCCTACCACGCCGGCAAGCATGGCGAGGGCAAGTGCGGTGCCGAGCACAAGGGCAAGCACGAGGACAAGGCCGCCGAAGGCAAGTGCGGCGAGGGCAAGTGTGGCGAAGGCGGCTGCGGCGCCAGCGCCTGATCCTCCGGCCGGTCCGGGCGCCACGCGCGCCCGGACCGGCGCTCCTGCGACGTAGAGAGCCATGGACCTTTCCCCTGCCAGCGCCGGCCTCGGCCTGCGCCGCGCCCTGCTCGACGGACTGCGCCAGGCCCCGGCTGGCGCGTTCGATTTCCTCGAGTGCGCGCCGGACAACTGGATCGGCGTGGGTGGCGCGCTCGGCGAGGCATTGGCCGGGCTATCGTCGCGCCACCCGCTGACCTGCCACGGGCTGTCGCTGTCGCTGGGCGGGCCGGAACCGCTGGACGAAGGCTTCCTCGAGCGCACCCGCCGCTTCCTCGACCGCCACCGCGTGCGGCTGTACAGCGAGCACCTGAGCTACTGCAGCGACGACGGCCAGCTCTACGACCTGATGCCCCTGCCCTTCACCGAAGAAGCCGTGCGCCATGTCGCCGCACGCATCGCCCGGGTGCAGGACATGCTCGGGCGCCGCATCGCGGTGGAGAACGTCTCCTATTACGCCGCCCCGTGGCAGGCGATGGACGAGGCCGACTTCGTGCTGGCGGTGCTGGAGGAGGCCGACTGCGACCTGCTGCTGGACGTCAACAATGTCTACGTCAACGCGGTCAACCACGGCTATGACGCGCGCGCCTTCCTGGCGCGGATGCCGACCTCGCGCATCGCCTCGTACCACGTGGCCGGCCACCACGACGAGGACGTGGACCTGAAGATCGACACCCACGGCGCCGCGGTACGCGACGATGTCTGGGACCTGCTGGGCGAGGCCTACCGCCTGCACGGCGTACGCCCCACCCTGCTGGAACGCGACTTCAACCTGCCGCCGCTGGCTGGACTGCTTGACGAAGTGGCGCGGATCCGTTCCCTGCAGGCAGCGGCACTGGAAGCCTCGTCGGCGGCGCGGGCCGGAACCGGCCATGGCTGAGCCCCGCGACCTGCGCGCGCAGCAGTACGCCTTCGCCGCCCACCTGCGCGATCCGGCAGGCCATCCGCCACCGCCTGGCATCGAGGGCCGGCGCATGGCGGTCTACCGCCGCCTGTTCCTCAACAACATCGCCAACCTGCTCGGCAACGGCTTCCCGGTGATCCGCCGCATCCTCGGCGAGGACGCATGGATGGGGCTGGTGCGCCGCTTCTATGCCAACCACCGCAGCCGCAGCCCGCTGTTCCCGGAGATTGGCCGCGAATTCGTGCGCTTCCTGCAGGAGCAGCCGCATGCGGACGACCCGCCGTGGCTGGCCGAGCTGGCACATTACGAGTGGATCGAGCTGGTGGTGCGGATCGACGACACCCCTGCCCCGCCGCACGATCCCGAGGGCGACCTGCTGCGCGGCGTGCCGGTGCCAGCACCATGGATGCGCGCCCTGGCCTATGCCTGGCCGGTGCACCAGCTATCACCCGACCACCTGCCGGCGCAGCCGCCTGCTGCGCCAACCCTGCTCCTGGTGCGCCGCGACGGACTCGGCGAGGCGCGCTTCTCCAGCCTCTCGGGACCGGCGTGGCGACTGCTGGAGCTGCTGGGCGAAGCCAGCCGCAGTGGCAGCGAGTGCCTGGACCTGCTCGCCACCGAGGCCGGTGTCGCCGGCGATCCCGGCTTCCTCGACCAGGGCGCGGCCCTGCTGCGGCGGATGCGCGCCGAAGGCACCCTGCTGGGCACGCTTCCGGGGGACCGGGCGCGGTGCGGTTCATCGCCACCCCGGCCGGGTGAAGTACCCTTGCCGCATGACTGAAAGCGATCTGGACGACCTGCACAAGGACGAGACCCCGGCCGCGCCTCCCGGCGCGATGGCCCGCCGCTTCCGCGGCTACCTGCCGGTGGTGGTGGACGTGGAGACCGGTGGCTTCGACTGGAACCGCCACGCCCTGCTGGAAATGGCGGCGGTCCCGATCGAGATGGACGAGCAGGGCCTGCTGGTGCCCGGCAAGACCGCGGCGGCGCATTTCATCCCCGCGCCCGGCACCGAGATCGACCCCAAGTCGCTGGAAGTGACCGGCATCGTCCTGGACCATCCTTTCCGCCTGGCCAAGCCCGAGCGCGACGCGCTGGGCCACGTGTTCAACCAGGTCCGCGCCGCGGTGCGCAGGAACGGCTGCCAGCGCGCGATCCTGGTCGGGCACAACGCGCACTTCGACCTGAACTTCGTCAACGCCGCGGTGGCCCGCAGCGGCCACAAGCGCAACCCGTTCCATCCCTTCAGCGTGTTCGACACCGTGACCCTGGGCGGCATCGCCTATGGGCAGACGGTGCTGGCGCGCGCGCTCCAGGCCGCCGGCCTGGAGTGGGATGCCAGGGAGGCGCATTCGGCGGTGTACGACGCCGAGCAGACCGCGAAGCTGTTCTGCCGCATCGCCAACGCCTGGCCCTCGCCGCTGCCGGGCTGATCCCGCTCCGCCTCAGCCGATCTGCAGGCGGTCGCGGCCGGCGTGCTTGGCCTGGTACAGGGCCGCGTCGGCGCGGCGATACAGGTCTTCCATGCCCTCGCCCGGACGCAGCGCCACCAGGCCCAGGCTGAAGGTCACCTGCAACTCTTCGTCGCCGGCCCACGGCCGGTGCCGGCGGATCGCCTCCTGCAGGTTGTCGCAGGCCAGCTGCGCCTCCTCCAGCAGGGTGTCGGGCATCAGCAGGGCAAACTCCTCGCCACCCAGGCGCGCCACCAGGTCCGAGCCGCGGCGCTCGCCCTGCAGCACCTGGCCGACCTCGCGCAGCACCTGGTCGCCGACCGCGTGCGAACGGGTGTCGTTGATCCGCTTGAAGTGGTCGATGTCCAGCAGCGCCAGGCACAGCGGATGTGCGCCGCGCCTGGCCAGGGCGATGTCGCGGGCCAGGTGCTCGTCGAACTGGCGGCGGTTGGGCAGGCCGGTAAGCGCGTCCTCGCGGGCCTGGCGCGCGTAGGCCTCGGCCTGCTCGCGCAGCTGCTCCAGCAGCCCGGCGCGCTCGCGGTCGATCTCCAGCAGCTGCCGCGCCTGCGCCTGCAAGTCCGCGGTGCGCGCCTCGACCTGCGCGGCCAGGCGCCTGTTGCTGGCCTGGTAACGGTGCACCCGGTAACGGTATGCGCCGTACAGCAGCAGCAGCGCGGCCAGCAGGCCCGCGGCCCGCACGCTGGTGCGCTGCCACCACAGCGGCTGCACCTCGAACGACCAGCGCGCAGGCTCCGCGCTCCACTCGCCGCCCGGATGCGCCGCCTGCACGTCCAGGGTGTAGCTGCCCGGTGGCAGGCCGATGAACTCGACGTCGCGGCGGGTGCCGCGCTCGATCCAGTCCTCGTCCAGGCCCTCGAGCCGGGTGCGGTAGCGGATCCGCTCCGGCAGCAGGTAGCTGAGGCCGGCATAGGTCACCGCCAGGCGGGCGCCGCCCGGCAGGGACGAAGTCGAGCGCCAGTCCAGTGCGCGTCCGTCCGCGCTCACCGCCTCGATCACCGGCGGCGGCGGCGGGCGGTGCGCGTAGCGGTCCAGGCGCGCGGGCGCGACGCTGGCGGCACCGGCGGCGGTGGCGACCCAGATGCTGCCGTCGCGCCGACGCAGCGCCGAAGGCGAGGAACTGCCATTGCCCTGCGAGCTCGGCAGGCCATCGATCTCGGTGTAGTGCTGCAGCGGCAGGCGCGCGCCGCTGCCATCGGCGGCCGCCTCCAGCGCCGCCAGCGGCACACGCAGCACGCCGCGGTTGCTGGTGATCCAGGCATCGCCGGCGTCGTCGGCCAGCAGGTGGAACACCGCGTCCACCGGCAAGCCCTGCTCCATCCCCACGCGCGCCAGGCGGCCATCGCGGATCCGGTACAGGCCGCGGTCGGAGGCCGCCCACACCGCACCGCCGACGAGATGGAAACCGAACACGGTGCGCGGGTCGCCACCGGCATCTTCAAGTGGTATCCGCTCTACCCTGCCATCGGCGCGGCGCACGCTGGCGCCTTCCACCGAACCGATCCACAGCTCGCCGCCGATCGCCGCCAGCGCGGTCACCAGCCCCTGGGGCGCGTCGGGCACCGGTTGCGCGCCGGCTTCGTCGATCACCACCACGCCGCGGCGGGTGCCGATCCAGACCCGGCCGTCCTCGCACACCGCGATCACGCGCACGTGCCCGCTGGGCACGCCTTCGGCCGGACCGTAGTGCGCCACCACGCGCCCCTGGCGCAGGCGGAACACGCCGTCGGCGAAGGTGCCCGCCCACAGGTCGCCATCCCTGCCCTGGGCCAGGCTGAGGATCGAGGGCACCTGGGCGTTGCCGCCCGGCAGCGCCACCGCGTGGAACCTGCCGTCGGCGCCCAAGCGGTCCAGCCCACCACTGCCGCCGACCCAGAGCGTGCCGGCGTCGTCCTCGAGCACCGCGCGCACGTAGTCGCCGCCGAGGCCGTCGCGCCGGGTCCAGCTGGTGAACAGGGTTTCGCGCAGGCGGAACAGGCCGCCGTTGGCGCCGATCCAGATGCCGCCCTCGGCATCCTCCAGCAGGCTGGCGATGCGGCCGTTGGTCAGGCTCTCCGGCGGCAGCCACTCAAGCCCGCGCGGGCCGATGCGGGCCACGCCGCGGTTCTCGGTGCCCAGCCACAGCTGTCCCTCGCGGTCCTGCAGCATCGAGGTGAAGTAGCCGGCGCCGGGCAGCGCATGCGCCAGGCGGAAGCGGCCGTCGGGCCGGCGGCGGAAGACCTGCTCGCCTGCGGCCAGCCACAGGGTCCCGTCGGGCGCGAGGTAGGGCCAGACCAGCCCTTGCGGGAAACCGTCGGCACGGCCGTAACGCTGCCACTTGCCATCGGCCGTGTAGCGGACCAGGCCCTCGAGCGTGCCGATCCAGATGTCGCCCGCCGCATCGATGGCCATGCGCTGGAAGCTGGCCCGGAGCGGGATGCCCGGTGGCGGCGCGATGTAGTCCAGGCGCCCGTCCGGATGCACGCAGCCCAGGCCATGGCCCTCGAACAGCAGCCACATCCGGCCCTGCCCATCGATCGCCATGTCGTGGACCAGCGCGCGCGGCCACTCCGGCGCGCGCTCCAGGTAGTGCCAGGCGCCGTCGTCGCCGAGGCGGCCGAGGTTGCCGCGCGAATCGCTGAGCCACAGCCGCCGGTTCGGATCCAGGTAGAGCGCGCCGACGCCGTTGTCGCGCAGCCCGGGCGTGCTGCCACGGTTGTACGCGGTGAACTCCACGCCGTTGTAGCGGACCACGCCTTCCCAGGTCGCGAACCAGAGGTAACCCTCCGCGGTCTGGGCCATGTCGCGCACGGAGTTGTGCAGCAGGCCGTTGCGCGTGGTCCAGGCATCGACCGCGTAGTCGCGCAGCGGTGGCGGCCCGGGTTGCGCGGCAGCCAGCACGGCGGCCGCGGGCAGCCACAGCAGCAGGCAAAGCACCGCCCAGCAGGCGACGCGCGCCCGCCATCCCCCCTGCTGGCGTGACGGCACCCGGGCGCTCCTGGCCTGTCGTCCCCGTCTCAACTGCCGCGCTGGCGGACCGCCTCGAACAGGCACACGCCCGCCGCGACGGAGACGTTGAGGCTTTCCACGTCGCCCGGCATCGGGATCCGCACCAGGCCATCGCAGGTCTCGCGGGTCAGGCGGCGCAGGCCGTCGGCCTCGCCGCCCAGGACCAGGGCGACGTTGCCCTTGAGGTCCACGCCATACAGGGTTTCGTCGACCTCGCCGGCCAGGCCGTAGATCCACACGCCCTGCTTCTGCAGCTCACGCAGGGTGCGGGCGAGGTTGGTGACCTGGACCACCGGCAGGCGGTCGGCGGCACCTGCCGAGGTCTTGCGCACGGTGGCGTTGACCGGGGCCGACTTGTCCCTGGGGATGACCACGGCGGTGGCGCCGGCAGCCAGCGCGCTGCGCAGGCAGGCGCCGAGGTTGTGCGGATCCTGCACGCCATCGAGCACCAGCAGCAGGGCCTTGCCGTCGGCTGCCTCGACCAGGCCGGCCAGCTCGCCCTCGCCCCAGGTCTTCGCGGCGGCGTAGCGCGCGGCAACGCCCTGGTGGCGGACGTTGCCGCCGATGCCGTCCAGGGCCTGGGTGGCGACCTTGCGCACCTCGATGCCGTAGCGGCGGGCCTGCTCCTCGATCTCGACCAGGCGCGGGTTGCGCGCGGACGAGTCGACCAGGACCTCGCGCACGTGCTCGGCGTCGTTCTCGATGGCGGAGGCCACGGCGTTGACGCCCACCACCCACTGGTTCTGCTTGCTCATGTACTGCGCGGCCACGAAAGGAAGGCCGGCATTATCGCACCCGCCGGGGTTCCCCGGCGGCGGGCCTTCACGCCTGCGGCGGCCAGTCGGCGGTGTCGTGGTCCGGGTGCTGGCGGGAGACCATCCCGTCCAGGAAGGGCGAGACCTCCAGGTCGTCGTCGGTGGTGCGCGCCGGCAGGCCGGCCAGTCCGTCGACGAACGGCAGGCGGGTGTCGACCGAGTACTGGATCGACGGCGGGAACGCCGCCGGGTCGTCGAAGGCCCCGGCCGCCAGGGCCACGCCGTCGGGCGCCTCGTAGGTCAGCGGGGTGCCGCAGTCCGGGCAGAACCCGCGCCGGACCACGTTGGACGAGGCAAACCGGCGCGGCTGGCCGCGGGTCCATTCCAGGCGCGCGCCGCGCACCGAGACCAGCGGCGCGTAGTACGCGCCGAAGGCCTTCTGGCACATCCGGCAGTGGCAGACCGAGGCGTCGCCGACCGTTCCGGTGACCCGGAAGCGGACCGCGCCGCACTGGCAGCCGCCGGTGTATACGGGTTCCTTGCCGGTTCCAGCTGCCATGCGTGCCTCCGCGTCAGTAGCGCTTCTTGGGTCGCTTCGCCGGCTTGCCGCGTGGCGGCAGCGGCGGCAGGCCGGCGTCGTGCGCCGGGTCGTCGACCAGGCGGAAGTCGATCTTGCGGTCCTCCATGCTGGCCTTGAGCACCACGATCCGCACCCGGTCGCCGAGGCGGAATTCCAGCCCGCGGCGCTCGCCGCTGAGCATCTTCCGGATCGGATCGAACTGGTAGTAGTCGTGCGGCAGCTGGGTGACGTGGACCAGGCCGTTGACCTTGGACTGGTCCAGCTCCACGAACAGGCCGAAGCTGGTGACGCCGCTGACCACGCCATCGAACTGGCCGCCGACGTGCTTCTCCATCCACGCCGCGCGGTAGCGCTCGTCGACCTCGCGCTCGGCCTCGTCGGCGCGGCGCTCGCGCTCGGAGCACTGCAGCGCCAAGCCGGCCATGTCGCGGGCCGAGTACTGGTAGGCCTCCGGCTTGCCGCGCTTGAGCGCGTGCTTGATCGCGCGGTGCACCAGCAGGTCCGGGTAGCGGCGGATCGGCGATGTGAAGTGGGCGTAGGCCTCCAGCGCCAGGCCGAAGTGGCCGGCGTTGTCCGGCGAGTAGATCGCCAGGCTCTGGCTGCGCAGCAGCACCGACTCCAGCAGGGTGGCGTCGGCGCGGTCGCGCACCTTCTTCAGCAGGCGGGTGAAGTCACCCGGCACGACCTTGCTCCACGGCGGCAGGGCCAGGCCGAATTCCTTGAGGAACTCCAGCAGGTCCGCGTACTTGGATTCCGGCGGCTTCTCGTGGATCCGGAACGGCGCCGGGATGTGGCTGCGGATCAGGTAGCGCGCGGCCTCGACGTTGGCCGCGATCATGCACTCCTCGATCAGCTTGTGCGCGTCGTTGCGCGGCAGCATGCCGGCCTGGGTGACCTCGCCGCGGTTGTCGAGCACGAAGCGGACCTCGCTGCTCTCGAACTCGATCGCACCGCGCCGGGCGCGGGCGGCGGCCAGTACCTGGTACAGCTGGTGCAGGCGCTCGACCTGCGGCATCAGCGCGCCGATCTGCGCCTTCGCTTCGGCATCGTCCTCGCCCACCGCCTTCCACACCTGGGTGTAGGTCAGGCGGGCGTGCGAGTTCATCACCGCCTCGTAGAACTTCGAACGCACCACCTCGCCGTCGTGGTCGACCTGCATGTCGGCGACGAAGCACATGCGGTCGACCTTCGGGTTCAGCGAGCAGATGCCGTTGGACAGGGTCTCCGGCAGCATCGGCACCACGAAGCCCGGGAAGTACACCGAGGTCGCGCGCTTCTGCGCCTCGTCGTCCAGCGGGGTGCCTGGGCGCACGTAATGGGAGACGTCGGCGATCGCCACCACCAGGCGGAAGCCCTGGCGGTTGGGCTCGCAGTACACCGCGTCGTCGAAGTCCTTGGCGTCCTCGCCGTCGATGGTCACCAGCGGCAGCTCGCGCAGGTCGACGCGGTCGCCGATCATCGACGGCTCGACGGTCAGCGGCACCGCGGTGGCCTCGTCCAGCACCTCCGGCGGGAACTCGTGCGGCAGGTTGTGGGAGTGGATCGCGGTCTCGACCACCAGCGACGGGGTCAGGCTGTCGCCCAGCACCGCCACCACCTTGCCGATCGGCGGACGCCGGGTATCGGGCGGGGCCACGATCTCGCACACCACCAGCTGGCCCTCGCGCGCACCGCAGGTGGCGTCGGGCGGGATGTGCAGGTTGCGCTGCATGCGGCGGTCGTCGGGGATGACGAAGCTGATGCCGGCCTCGCTGCCGAAACGGCCGACCAGCCGGTGCACGCCCCGCTCCAGCACGCGCGCGATGCTGCCCTCGCGGCGGCCGCGGCGGTCGATGCCGGTGACGTTGGCCAGCGCGCGGTCGCCATGCATGACCTTGCGCATCTCGTACGGCGGCAGGAACAGGTCGTCGCCGCCGCCGGAATCCGGCCGCAGGAAACCGAAGCCTTCGGGGTTGGCGATGACCACGCCGGGGATCAGGTTGGTCTGCTCGACCGGGGCGAAGCCGCCGCGGCGGTTCTGCACCAGCTGGCCGTCGCGGACCATGGCGCCCAGGCGCTTGCCCAGGGCATCGAAACGTTCGGGGTCATGCAGGCCCAGCAGCCCGGCGAGCTGTTCGGCGGTCTGCGGGCCTTCCGCCTCCTCCAGCACCGCCAGGATGGCCTCGCGGCTGGGGATGGGGTTGTCGTAGCGCTGCGCCTCGCGCGCCGCGAACGGATCGGTGACGGCGGGGCCGGCGGTGTTGCGGCGTGGCGGACGCGCTGCCGAAGGTGCATTGCCGGCGCCCGACCGCCCGGCCTGGCGGGTTGCCGGCGCGGGCTCCGGCATCCATGGAGGCAGCTTGCCGGCCTGGCGCTTGCCGCCCTTGCCTCCCACGCTGCTTCCCGCACCCTTCCCTGCGCCGGCGCCACCGGCTCCCTTGCGGCTGCTGCCGCGACTTCCAGTCTTGTTCATGCGGCGATCCTACACCCGGCCCCCTGTACCGCCACGTGGGCCCGTCGTGACGTTCCGTAAACGAACCGTTGACATCGTCCGCGTGCACCCCCAGAATGCGCCGCCTCACCTGCCCAGGTGGCGGAATTGGTAGACGCACTAGTTTCAGGTACTAGCGGGTAAAACCGTGGAGGTTCGAGTCCTCTCCTGGGCACCAAGACAAAGGCCTTACGGCCCGACGAAGAACCCCGCCCCGGCGGGGTTTTTTGCTTTCCGGGGCCTGCCGCGCGGATGCGTCGACGGTTGTTGACAGTCTTCCGCACCTCCCGCAGAATTGCCGCCCTGCGCCGCCCAGGTGGCGGAATTGGTAGACGCACTAGTTTCAGGTACTAGCGGGTAAAACCGTGGAGGTTCGAGTCCTCTCCTGGGCACCAATGGCGCAGCGGCCGCAAGGTCACCGATGAACCTCGCCCCGGCGAGGTTTTTTCGTATCAGGGCCCGCGAACGTGGGCATCACCAGGCCCCCGGCGTCCTTCTGGCACGATCCGGGTCCGCGCAGGGGGATGCATAGGCATGGACCCACAACAGATCGTCTTCCTGCTGATCCTCGGCGCCGCGCTGGCGCTGTTCGTCAGCGGACGCTTGCGGGTGGACCTGGTGGCGATGCTGGCCCTGCTGGCGCTGGCCTTCACCGGCATCCTCGATCCGCGCCAGGTGCTGGCCGGGTTCTCCAGCGAGCCGGCGATCATCGTGGTCTCGGTGTTCGTGCTGTCGGCCGGGCTCTCGGCCACCGGCATCACCGACCGCATCGGCGCCGCGATCGGGCGCGCGGCCGGTGGCAGCGAATGGCGCACCATCGCCGTGGTCATGCCGGCGACCGCGGCGCTGGCCGCGTTCTCGCACCACGTCATGGTCACCGCGATGATGCTGCCGATCCTGATGCGGCTGGCGCGGGAGCGGCAGCTGGCGGCCTCGCGGCTGCTGATGCCGATGTCGCTGGCCGCCTCGCTCGGCACCACCCTCACCCTGTTCAGCGCGCCGGCCTTCCTGCTGGCCAGCGACCTGCTGCGCCGTGCCGACGGCGAGGGCCTGGACATCCTCGCCGTGACCCCGATCGGCGCGGTGCTGGTCGTGCTGGGCACGGTCTACATGCTGCTGGCGCGCTGGCTGGTGCCGCGCCGCCAGGGCGAGGCCCAGCAGGGCGACTACATGCGCCTGGAGCGCTACTACACCGAGCTGCTGGTCGAGGAAGGCTCGCCCTGGGTCGGGCGCACCCGGCGCGAGTTCGACGAGGCCTTCAGCGAACGCTTGCAGGTGGTGGACTGGTTGCGCCACGGCATGCGCCGGCGCCGCCAGTCCGGCGACAGCCCGCTGGCCGCCGGCGACGTGCTGCTGGTGCGCGCGTCGCCGGACGAGATCGCCTCGATCAAGGACGAACCCGGCCTGGCCCTGCACGCGGTGGCCAAGTACGGCGACAGCCCGCGCCAGGGCGGCCAGGCCGAGCTGCTGGGCGACGAGCAGCTGGTCCAGGCGGTGGTGGCGCCGCACTCGGAATTCATCGGCCGCAGCGTGGCCGACATCGACTTCATGCGTACCCTGGGCGTGGCCGTGGTCGGCCTGTGGCGGCGCGAGGGCTGGCTGCACGGCGAGCTGTCCGGGATGCGCCTGGAGGAGGGCGACCTGCTGGTGCTGTGGGGCCGCGAGCCGGACATCCGCCCGCTGGCATCCCACCACGGCTTCATGATGCTGATGCCGTTCCAGGGCCGTGGCCAGGCGCGCCGCCGCGCGCCGGTGGCGTTGGCGATCATGGCCGCGACCGTGGCGGCCGCCGCCACCGGCCTGCTGGCCCCGCAGATCGCCTTCCTCGCCGGCGCGGTGGCGATGGTGCTGTGCCGCTGCGTGCCGATGGAGGAGGCCTACCAGCAGGTCGACGTGCGCATCTACGTGATGATCGCCGGCGTGATCCCGCTGGGCATCGCGATGGAGCAGACCGGCACCGCCCAGGCCGTGGCGGACCTGCTGATGGCCCATGCCGCGCAGTGGCCGGTGTTCGTGCTGCTGCTGGTGATGTTCTGGACCGCCGCGCTGCTGACCCAGATCCTGTCCGATGCCGCCACCACGGTGCTGCTGGCTCCTATCGCGCTGGCGGTGGCCGAGGCCCTGGGCCTGCCCCCGGCACCATTCGTGGTGTGCACCGCGATGGGCGCGGTGGCCTCGTTCCTGACCCCGATCGGGCACCACGGCAACCTGCTGATCCTCAACCCGGGCCGCTACACCTTCGGCGACTTCCTCCGGGTGGGCGTGCCGCTGACCATCCTGATCGGCCTGGCCAGCGCCTGGATGGCCCGCGCCCTGTGGCTGGGCGGCCCGCTGCTGCCGCCGCTGTCCGGATAGTCGGGCGCCGGGCGGCGGCGCGCGGGTAGAATCGCGCTCCTGACCCGCAGCTGTGCCCGCAATGACCGAAACCATCCGCCCCGCCTTCCACGGCTTCGAACAGATCCCGCTGCGCGAGTACGCCGAGCGCGCCTACCTGGACTATTCGATGTACGTGGTCCTGGACCGTGCCCTGCCGTTCCTCGGCGACGGGCTCAAGCCGGTGCAGCGGCGCATCATCTATTCGATGAGCGAGCTGGGGCTCAACGCCGCGGCCAAGCCCAAGAAGTCGGCGCGCACCGTCGGCGACGTGATCGGCAAGTACCACCCGCACGGCGATTCGGCCTGCTACGAGGCCCTGGTGCTGATGGCCCAGCCGTTCTCGTACCGCTACCCGCTGATCGAGGGCCAGGGCAATTTCGGCTCCAGCGACGATCCCAAGTCGTTCGCGGCCATGCGCTACACCGAGTCCAAGCTGACCCCTATCGCCGAGGTCCTGCTCGGCGAGCTCGGCCAGGGCACGGTGGACTGGGTGCCGAACTTCGACGGCACCCTGGAGGAGCCGAGCTGGATGCCGGCGCGCCTGCCGCACCTGCTGCTCAACGGCACCACCGGCATTGCGGTCGGCATGGCCACCGACGTGCCGCCGCACAACCTCAACGAGATCGTCAGCGCCTGCGTGCGCCTGCTCGACGATCCGGACGCCACCGTCGCCGACCTGTGCGAGCACGTGCGCGGCCCGGACTACCCGACCGAGGCGGAGATCATCACCTCGCCGTCGGACCTGCGCGCGATGTACGAGAACGGCACCGGCAGCGTCCGCGCCCGCGCCACCTGGCAGAAGGAGAACGGCAACTTCGTCGTCACCGCCCTGCCCTACCAGGTCTCCCCGTCCAAGGTGATCGAGCAGATCGCCGCGCAGATGCGCACCAAGAAGCTGCCGTGGCTTGAGGACATCCGCGACGAGTCCGACCACGCCAACCCGGTGCGGGTGGTGCTGGTGCCGCGCTCCAACCGCGTCGATGCCGAGCAGCTGATGGGCCACCTGTTCGCGACCACCGACCTGGAGAAGAGCTACCGGGTCAACCTGAACGTCATCGGCCTGGACGGCAAGCCGGCGGTCAAGAACCTGCGCACCCTGCTGGACGAGTGGCTGACCTTCCGCACCGACACCGTGGTGCGCCGGCTCAAGCACCGCCAGGAGAAGGTCGAGCGCCGCCTGCACCTGCTGGAAGGCCTGCTGGTGGCCTTCCTCAACCTGGACGAGGTGATCCGCATCATCCGTACCGAGGACGAGCCCAGGCCGGCGCTGATCGCCCGCTTCGGCCTGACCGGGGAACAGGCCGACTACATCCTCGAGACCCGCCTGCGCCAGCTGGCCCGCCTCGAGGAAATGAAGATCCGCGGCGAGCAGGACGAGCTGGCCAGGGAACTGGAGCGCATCGTCGCCACCCTGGACAGCAAAGCCAGGCTGAAGAAGCTGGTCAAGGACGAGCTGCTGGCGGACGCGAAGAAGTTCGGCGACGCCCGCCGCTCGCCGCTGGTGCTGCGCGAGGCCGCGCACGCCATCGACGAGACCGAGCTGGTGCCCAGCGAGCCGGTCACCGTGGTGCTGTCGCAGAAGGGCTGGGTGCGCGCGGCCAAGGGCCACGACGTGGACGCAGCCGGCCTGTCCTACCGCGAAGGCGACGCGCTGCTGGGCGCGGTGCGCGCGCGCAGCACCTGGCAGGTCGCGTTCCTGGATTCGCACGGCCGCAGCTATTCCACGCCTGCGCACAGCCTGCCCTCGGCGCGCGGCAACGGCGAGCCGCTGACCGGCCGCTTCTCGCCCGCCAGCGGTGCATCGTTCCTGGCCCTGGCCAGCGGCGAGAACGACACCCGCTTCGTGCTGGCGTCGTCGCACGGCTACGGCTTCGTGACCCGCTTCGAGAACCTCACCGGCCGCAACAAGGCCGGCAAGGCGCTGATCAACCTGGCTACCGGCGCGAACGTGCTGCAGCCGGCGGTGGTCGGCAACCCTGAAACCGACCGCATCGTCGCGGTGACCAGTGCCGGCCACCTGCTGGCGATCCCCGCGGCCGAGCTGCCGGAACTGGACAAGGGCAAGGGCAACAAGCTGATCGACATCCCGCGCGCCAAGCTCGGCACCGAGCGGGTGGTGGCGGTGGCCGCGGTCGGCCCGGCGCAGAAGCTGCAGGTCTACAGCGGCCAGCGCACCATGACCCTGTCGTTCAAGGACCTGGACACCTACCTGGGTGCGCGTGCGACCCGCGGCGGCCTGCTGCCGCGCGGCTGGCAGAAGGTCGATGGGCTCGACGTCGAGTAAGGCGTCGTAGCCCGCCGCCGCCGCGCATGGGCGCGGCGTGCAACCCCAAGTCCCACCACGGGAGCAGGCGATGGAACCGGATTTCTGGCTGCAGCGCTGGCGCGAGGGCCGCACCGGGTTCCATCGCGAGGCGGTGATGCCGCTGCTGGAGAAGCACTGGCCCGCGCTGGGAGTGGCCGAAGGGGCGCCGGTATTCGTGCCGCTGGCCGGCAAGACCCTGGACATGCACTGGCTGGCCGCACGCGGCCACCAGGTCCTGGGCTGCGAACTCTCGCCGCTGGCGGTGCAGGCGTTCTTCGCCGAGGCCGGCCTGGTGCCGGAACAGGAGCGCGACGCGGACGGACTGCACCACCGCGCCGGCCGCATCGACCTGGTGGAAGGCGATGTCTTCGCGCTGACCGACGCCACCCTGGCGCGGATGCGGGCGGTCTATGACCGCGCCGCGCTGATCGCCCTGCCGCCCGACCTGCGCCGCCGTTACGCCGGCGAGGTGTACGGCCGCCTGCCAGGCGGCTGCGAGGGCCTGCTGGTCACCCTGGAATACCCGCAGGCGCAGATGCAGGGCCCGCCGTTCTCCGTGCCCGAGGCGGAGGTCCGCGGGCTCTTCGAAGCGGACTGGGACGTGGAACTGCTGGAACGGCGCGACATCCTGGCCCAGGAGCCGCGCTTCATCGCCGATGGCGTGACCGCGCTGTCGACCGCGGTCTACCGCCTGCGCCGCCGCTGAGCCCGCTCCCGGGGGCCGGAAGGCGGCGCCAGCGGGTTCAGCCGTGCGCCGGGGCGCCGTCGCCCTCGAGCTTGGACAGCTGGTAGTTCTCCAGCCCGATCATGCGGATCAGGCGCAGCTGCTGCTCCAGCCACCAGGCGTGGTCTTCCTCGGTGTCCTTGAGCTGGGCCAGCAACATGTCGCGGCTGACGTAGTCCTGCTTCTCCTCGCACAGCTTCATCGCCGCGGCGAGGTTGGCGCGCACCTCGTACTCCACCCGCAGGTCGGCCTCGAGCATCTCCACCACGGTGGCGCCCGGCGTGAACGCGTGCGGGCGCATGTCCGGATCGCCCTCGAGGAACAGGACCCGGCGCAGGATCGCGTCCGCGTGCTCGGTCTCCTCCTGCATCTCGTGGTTGATGCGCTCGTACAGGGCCTTCAGGCCCAGGTCCTCGTAGCGGCGCGAGTGCAGGAAATACTGGTCGCGCGCGGCCAGCTCGCCGCGCAGCAGCTCCTTGAGGCACTCGATGACTTCGGGATCGCCTTTCATGGGGGAACTCCTCGGGTGGTGCAGGCCTGCAGTGTGCCGCAAGCGCGGTGGCCATGTTTCAATCGGAATCAGTCGCAGTTGCAGGTGCCCCGGCGCCCCGACCGCACGCCCCGCGCCACTGGCGCCCCGTCCCGGAAAACCCAATGCCCAGATGGTTCCTGCGCGCGGCCTGCGCGCTGCTGCTGGTCCTGGTCGTGCTGGCCGCGGCCGCCTGGCTGATGCTGCGCGGCAGCCTGCCGGCGCTGGAGGGCGAGCCGCCGCTGGCCGGCCTGTCCGCACCAGTGACCGTGCAGCGCGATGCCCTGGGCATCGTCACCATCGATGCGGCCAGCGAGGTCGATGCCGTGCGCGCCCTGGGCTACGTCCACGCCCAGGAACGCTATTTCGAGATGGACCTGATGCGGCGCAGCGCCGCCGGGGAGCTGGCCGGACTGTTCGGCACTCGCGCCCTGGAGATGGACCGCGAGCGGCGGACGCACCGCCTGCGCGCACGCGTGGAGGCCAACCTCGATGCCTTTGCCGGCGAGCGCCTGCCGCAGCTGCAGGCCTACGCCGAGGGCGTCAACGCCGGCCTGGCCGCGTTGCGGGCGCGCCCCTGGGCCTACCTGCTGCTGCGCCAGCAGCCCCGTCCCTGGAAGGTGGAGGACTCGGCCCTGGCCGGTTACGCCATGTACTTCGACCTGCAGGACTCGAACAACAGCCGTGAGCTGGCGCTGTGGCGGCTGGGCAGGAACCTGCCGGCGCCACTGCGCGACCTGCTGCTGCGCGACGGCAGCCAGTGGGACGCACCGCTGCTGGGCGAGGCCCGCGGCGAGGCCGTGCTGCCGGATGCCGCCAGCGTCGACCTGGGCCAGCTGGGATCCCCCGCCACGCCCGGCCAGGCCCTGCCCGATCCGGCCGCGCCCGGCAGCAACAACTGGGCCGTGGCCGGCGCCCTGACCGCCGACGGCCGCGCCATCGTCGCCGACGACATGCACTTGGGCCTGCGCGCGCCCAACATCTGGTTCCGGGTGCGCCTGCGCTATCCGGATCCGGCCGCGCCCGGTGGCAAGGTCGACGTCAGCGGCTTCTCCCTGCCCGGCCTGCCGGCGGTGATCGTGGGCAGCAACGGCCATATCGCCTGGGGCTTCACCAACGCCTATGCCGACACCGCCGACTGGTTCCCGGTGCGACCCTGTGCCGAGGGGCAGGCCGGCGACTGCGATCCGGTGATGCGCCACGAGGAGACCCTCCACGTCGCCGGGGGTAAGGACGTACGCGTGGAGGTCCTCGAGACCGCCGCCGGTCCGGTCATCCACCACGACGTGGACGGCCAGGCCCTGGCCCTGCGCTGGGTCGCCCACCTGCCAGGCGCACTCAACTTCGGCCTTGCCCACTTCGCCACTGCCGCCGACCTGGACCAGGCGCTGGCCATCGCCGAGACCGTCGCGATTCCGGCGCAGAACCTGGTCATCGCCGACCGTGGCGGCCGCATCGCGTGGCGGATCCTCGGCCCGCTGCCCGCGCGCGAGCCGCGTTGCACCGGCCTGCAGCCCGACGGAACGATCCCCTCGTGCACGCCATGGTCGATGACCACCCAGGCCGTGCCCGTGCTGCGCGATCCGCCGGACCATCGCCTGTGGACCGCCAACGCGCGCACGCTCGACGGCGACGCGCTGGCGCGCGTGGGCGATGCCGGCTACGCCCATGGCATCCGCGCCTGGCAGATCCGCAAGCGCCTGCACGGGGCCGGACGTTTCGACGAACAGGCGCTGCTGGCGATCCAGCTGGACGACCAGGCCCTGCTGCTGGAGCCTTGGCACCACCTGCTGGCCGCGGAAGGCCAGCGCGCGGCCGCCGGCTCGGCGCTGCGCGAACTGGCCGATGCCAGCGACGACTGGAATGGCCATGCCGCGCCGGAATCGGTGGCCTACCGCATCGTCCGCAGCCTGCGCCTGGCCGTGCACACGCGCATCGCCAACGGCCTGGCCGCGCCGGCGCTGGCTCGTCTCGAAGAGGATTTCGAGCTGCCCGGGTTCCCGCAGCTGGACGGCGTGGCGTGGCCGCTGCTGCGCGAACGCCCCGCGCACCTGCTGCCGGCGGGTTTCGCTAGCTGGGAGGCGCTGCTGGAGGATGCCGCCATCGAGGTCCGCGACGGACTGGTCGAGGCCGGCCCCCTGCCGGAACGCCGCTGGGGCGAACGCAATACCGCGCGCATCTGCCACCCGCTCTCTGGAGCCATGCCCGCCGCACTGGCGCGCCGCCTGTGCATGCGCGCCGAGCCGCTGCGCGGCGACACCACGGTGCCGCGGGTACAAGGGCCGGGCTTTGGCGCTTCTGAGCGCATGGTGGTCGCACCCGGCCACGAGGCCGATGGCCTGGCGCACATGCCTGGCGGCCAGAGTGGCCATCCGCTTTCGCCGTTCTGGGGCGCCGGCCACGACGACTGGGTGCATGGGCGGCCGACACCCTTCCTGCCCGGCCCCGCGCTGCACACGCTCACGCTGCAGCCGGCGGCTGTCGATCGCTGATCCATGCCGATGGAAGACGTCGTCCTCGATCCCTCGTTGCAACAGGCGCTGGCGCGCCGCTTCGAACGCATCGTGGTGTTCAGCGGCGCCGGCATGTCCGCCGACAGCGGCATCCCCACCTTCCGCTCGGGCAGCAACGGCCTGTGGCACGCGTTCGATCCGCAGCAGCTGGCCACGCCGCAGGCCTGGCGGCGCGACAGCGCCCTGGTCTGGGGCTGGTACGAATGGCGGCGCGGCCTGGTGATGCAGGCCAGGCCCAATCCGGGCCACCTGGCCGTGGCGCGGTTGCAGCAGGCGCTGGGCGCGCAGGTCGTCACCCAGAACGTGGACGACCTGCACGAGCGCGCCGGCGTGGCCGGCGCACTGCACCTGCACGGCAGCCTGTTCGCGCCGCGCTGCTTCGACTGCGCGGCGCCGCACCCGCTGATGCCGTCACCTCCGGGCGCGGCGCAGCGGCGGCTGGATCCGCCGCGCTGCGCGCACTGCGGCGGTGAAGTGCGTCCGGGCGTGGTCTGGTTCGGCGAGATGCTCGAGGACACCGTCTGGCAGCAGGCGCAGGAACGCATCGCCACCTGCGACCTGCTGCTGGTGGTCGGCACCTCCGGCGTGGTCCAGCCGGCGGCAGGCCTGGTCGGCCTGGCGCCGCGTGATGCGGTGGTGGTGGAGGTCAATCCGCAGCCGGGTGCGCCAGGCGTCCGCCCCATGCACCACGTGCCGCTCAGCGCCGCGGTGGGACTGCCGTTGCTGGTGGAGCAACTGCTGCGCAACTAGCCCGGAGCCCGTTGCCCGCCGGGCGAAGTGCATGTTCAAGCGCTACTGGCGCGTATGCCGCCAACCGCCCGCGCCTGTCGAGGCGCGGGCCAGGCGCGCAGCGGGAAACTGGGGAGAAGGCTGGTCCCGCACATGGGTGACATACCGCCCCTCACCACCGCTCCCTCTCCCAAGGGGAGAGGGAGCCACCGCGCTTCACCCCGCCAGCGCCTCGTTGTGCACGCCTGCCACCGCGCGACCGGATGGGTCGGCCATCTTCGCGAAGCTGGCGTCCCAGGCGATCGCCGCGGGCGAGGAACAGGCGATCGACTTGCCGCCCGGCACCGTTTCCGCCGCGGCCTGGCCCGGAAAGAAGCGCTCGAAGAGGGTGCGGTAGAAGTACGCCTCCTTGGTCTGCGGCGGGTTGACCGGGAAGCGCTTGTCGGCGGCGGCCAGCTCGCGGTCGGAGACCTGGGCCTCGGCATGCGCCTTGAGGCCGTCGATCCAGCCGTAGCCGACGCCGTCGCTGAACTGCTCCTTCTGCCGCCACAGGATCTCCGGCGGCAGGTAGCCGTCGAAGGCCTGGCGCAGGATGCCCTTCTCCATCCGCTGCGGGCCGTCGCTGCCCTTGAGCACCATCTTGTACTTGGCGTCCATGCGCATGGCCACGTCGAGGAACTCGCGGTCCAGGAACGGAACGCGCGGCTCCACGCCCCAGGCCATCATCGACTTGTTGGCACGCAGGCAGTCATAGAAGTTGAGCGCGTCGAGCTTGCGCACCAGCTCCTCGTGGAACTCGCGCGCGTTCGGTGCCTTGTGGAAGTACAGGTAACCGCCGAACACCTCGTCGCTGCCTTCGCCCGACAGCACCATCTTCACTCCCATGGCCTTGATCCGGCGCGCGAGCAGGAACATCGGCGTGGAGGCGCGGATGGTGGTGACGTCATAGGTCTCGATGTGGCGGATCACCTCCGGCAGCGCGTCCAGGCCTTCCTCGAAGGTGTATTCGAAGCCGTGGTGCACGGTGCCCAGCGCCTCGGCGGCAACCTTGGCCGCTGCCAGGTCGGGCGAACCCTCCAGGCCGATGGCGAACGAGTGCAGGCGCGGCCACCAGGCCTCGGTCTGGTCGCCATCCTCGACGCGATGGCGGGCGTAACGCGCGGCCACCGCCGCGACCAGCGACGAATCCAGGCCGCCGGACAGCAGCACGCCGTAGGGCACGTCGGTCATCAGCTGGCGGTGCACCGCCGCCTCGAACGCCTCGCGCAGTTCCTGAGGCGTGACTTCCACGCCCTCGACCGCGTCGTAGTCGCGCCACGGCCGCTCGTAGTACTTCGTGAGTTCGCCGGTGGCGGTGTCGTACCAGTGGCCGGGCGGGAACTGGGCGACGTCGGCGCACTCCTCCACCAGCGACTTCATCTCCGAGGCCACGCGCAGGCGGCCTTCGCGGTCATGGCCCCAGTACAGCGGCACCACGCCGATCGGATCGCGGGCGATGATCGCGCGCCCCTTCGCCTTGTCCCACAGGGCGAAAGCGAAGATGCCGTTGAGCCGGTTGAGGAACGAGGCCGGCTCGTCCTCGCGGTACAGCGCGTTGATCACCTCGCAGTCCGACGCGGTCTGGAACGCGTACGGCTGCCGCAGCCCGTCCTTCAGCAGCTTGTGGTTGTAGATCTCGCCATTGACCGCCAGCGCCAGCCCGCCGTCCTCGGACAGCAGCGGCTGCGAGCCGCCGGCCGGATCGACGATGGCCAGGCGCTCGTGCACCAGGATCGCGCCCGCGTCCACGTACACGCCGCTCCAGTCGGGGCCGCGGTGGCGCTGGCGCTGCGACAGGTCCAGCGACTGCCGGCGAAGGTCCTGCAGGTCATCGCCCGGTTGCAGGCCGAAGATGCCGAAGATCGAACACATTGGAAGGACTCCTGGGATGGATGCTGCGTGGGTGTCTGGTCGCACTCCGGTGCCGGGCACAAAAAAACCCGCATCGGTCGATGCGGGTCTCGTCGTTCGCCGGCCTGTTCCTGCCTAGGCCCGGTGGCGCCCCCGCATCGGTCGCGCACGGTTATTCCCCGCAATATTGTTGCGGTTGGCATTGGCCGGATTGGCGCGGCTGATCGAAGGCATGGGGCGACACTAACCGCGCGCCGGGGGCACCGCAACCGTTGCCTTGGCAACTGACGCCTCGCTCACGCAGGCCCGCCAATACTCCGCCCACGGCGCACCCGGCGCCGGCCATGCAGTACTCGCGGAGACACCGCCTTGCCAGAAACCAGCCGCCGCCTCACCCGCACCACCCAGGTCGTCAGCCGCCTCGCGCGCCATCGCCGCATCCTTTCCGGGATGGACTGGAGCGCGGCGCCGGCGGTGGAGCCGACCGCCGGCACCGTGTCCGAAGTGGCCGAGGCCAAGGCCTTCGCCGCCGACCTCGAGGTGCTGGGGCCGGCCTTCATCAAGCTCGGCCAGTCGCTCTCGACCCGCCCCGACCTGGTGCCTGCCGCCTACATCGACGCGCTGGACCGCATCCAGGACGAGGTGGGGCCGGTGGAGACGGCGGTGATCGAGAAGATCATCGAGGAGGAGCTTGGCGCGAAGATCAGCCGCGTATTCGCCAGCTTCGATCCAGTGCCGCTGGCCGCCGCCTCGCTGGCCCAGGTGCACCGCGCCACCCTGCGCGACGGCCGCGAGGTCGCGGTCAAGGTCCAGCGCCCGGGCATGGATGCCGCCATCCGCCTGGACCTGGAAGTGCTGGCCAGCCTCGCCGGGACTGCAGACGCCCTGACCCAGGCCGGCCGCCGCCTGCGCTTCGCCGACTGGATCGCCGAGTTCCGCAAGATCCTGCTGCTGGAACTGGACTACCGCCGCGAGGCCGAGAACCTCGAGCGCTTCCGCGAAAGCCTGTCCGAGTACCAGCACCTCCTCGTGCCGGCGCCGATCTGGGGCCTGAGCACCTCCAGGGTGCTGACCATGGAGCTGGTGCACGGCGAGAAGGTCACCTCGGTCACCGGCCTGCAGCGCACCGAGATGGACCTGTGCACGCCGGCCTCCGAGCTGATGCGCGCCTACCTGGACCAGGTGTTCGTCAACGGCGACATCCACGCCGATCCGCATCCGGGCAACGTGCTGCTGTGCCGCGACGGCCGCCTGGCCCTGATCGACCTGGGCATGGTCGCCCAGGTCGCGCCGCGCATGCGCGAGCGCCTGCTCAAGCTGCTGTTCGCCGCGGTGGACGCGCGCGGCGAGGACGTGGCCCGCGAGCTGGTGGCGATCGGTACCCGCCTGGAGCAGTTCGACGACGCCGCCTTTGCCCGCGACACGGGACAGCTGGTGGCCCGCTACGCCACCGGCGGCAAGCGCACTTCCGAGGGCCGGCTGCTGCTGGAACTGGTCGCCTGTGCCGCCGAGCGCGGCCTGCGCGTGCCTCCGGAGATCAGCCTGCTCGGCAAGACCCTGCTCAACCTGGAGCGGGTGGTCGATGCGCTGGATCCGGAGATGGACGTGCAGGAGGTGGTCGAGGAACACCTGCAGTCGATCATGCGCAAGCAGCTGCGGCGGTCGTTCTCCACCGCCAACATGGCCAGCGAGGCGCTGGAGGTGCAGGCACTGCTGCGCGACGCGCCGCGCAAGATCTCCGACACGCTCTCGCTGCTGGCGGAGAACAAGATGCAGGTCCGGCTCGATGGCCTGGACCACTCCAGGATCATGGAGAACATGCAGAAGATCGCCAACCGCATCGCCGCGGCGGTGGTGACCGCGGCGCTGCTGATGTCCTCGGCGATGCTGATGCGGATCGAGACCCAGGCGACCCTGTTCGGCTATCCGGTGCTGGCGGTGCTGCTGTTCCTGGTTGGTGCCGCGCTCGGCATCACCATCGCCCTGAGCGCGCTGATCTTCGACCGCCGCGCGCGCCCTTCCGAGCGCAGCGGACCGAACTGAGCCCCGCGGGGCTCAGCGCGCAGGCTGCAGCAGCAGGCGCTCGACCAGGCGCTGGTACAGGCCGGGCAGCGCCTCCAGGTCGGCGACCGACACGTTCTCGTCGACCTGGTGGATGCTCGCGTTCACCGGCCCGACCTCGATGCACTGCGCCCCCAGCGGCGCGATGAAGCGCGCATCCGAAGTCCCGCCGCCGGTGCTTTCTTCCGGCGGCGCGCCCGCGACTTCGGACAGCACTTCGCGTGCTGCCACGCGCAACGTGCCTTCGGGGGTATAGAACGGCTCGCCGCTGCGGTGCCAGCGCAGTTCGTGGTCCAGGCCGTGGCGGTCCAGCAGCGCCGCGATCTCAGCCTCCAGCTTCGGCGCGTCCCAATGCGGGTTGTAGCGCAGGTTGAACAGCACCTGCAGTTCGCCCGGGATCACGTTGTTGGCGCCGGTACCGGCGTGGATGTTGCTGACCTGCAGGCTGGTCGGCGGGAAGCTCTCGTAGCCCTCGTCCCACACCCGCGCCACCAGCTCGGCCAGTGCAGGTGCGGCCTGGTGGATCGGGTTGCGCGCCTTGTGCGGATAGGCCACGTGGCCCTGCACGCCCCTGACCGTGAGCGTGGCCGAGAGGCTGCCGCGGCGTCCCACGCGCAGCAGATCGCCCAGCTTCGCGGTCGAGGACGGCTCGCCGGTAATGCACCAGTCGATGCGTTGCCCGCGCTGGCGGAAGGTCGTGGCGACGCGGCGCACGCCGTCGATGGCATCGCCCTCCTCGTCCGAGGTCAGCAGCAGCGCCAGGGTGCCCGGATGGTCGGGGTGCGCGGCGACGAAACGCTCGGCGGCGACCACGAACGCGGCCACGCTGCCCTTCATGTCGGCGGCACCACGACCGTAGAGCACGCCGTCGCGCACCTGCGGCTGGAACGGATCGCTGGCCCAGGCCTCGCGCGGGCCCGGCGGCACCACGTCGGTATGCCCGAGCAGCACCAGCACCGGTCCCTCGCCGCTGCCGTGCGTGGCCCAGAGGTTGTCGACCTCGCCGTAGCGCAGCGATTCGCAGGCGAAACCGGCACGCTGCAGGCGCGCGGCCAGCAGCGCCTGGCAACCAGCGTCGCCAGGCGTCACCGAGGGACGTGCGATCAGCTCGCAGGCCAGGTCCAGGACTTCGCTCATGCTCTCGATCCGTATGCAGTGCGGGGAGGGTGCGGCGGGCTCAGCCGACGCCGAACAGCTTCTTGAAGCCGTTGTCGGAGAAGCCCTGGCTGAAGCTGCCATCCTCCCTGACCACCACCGGGCGGCGCACCAGCTGCGGATGCTCGCGCAGCAGCAGCTTCCACTCCGCCTCGCTGCCCGGCGCCTTGCGGTTGTCCGGCAGCTGGCGCCAGGTGGTGGAGGACTTGTTGACCAGCGCGTCGAAGCCGCCGGCCTTGCCCGCCCACTCCACCAGGGTCTCGGGCGAGGGCTTGTGCTCGCGGTAGTCGACGAAGGTGTACGGCACGCCGAAGCGGTCCAGCCACCTGGTCGCCTTCTTGCAGGTGTCGCAGTTCTTCAGGCCGTAGATCGTGTTGCTCATTCAGTACTCCATGCCGGGTGGCGCGCTCAGCGCGGGACCACCGGCAGTTCGATGTAGCTGGCGGCTCCGGCGGCGTGGTGCACGGTGTTCTCCGCCACCACGGGGGTCGACTCGCTTTCGTTCGGGCCGCCGGTGTTGAGGTTGCGCGCGAACTTGGGAAAGCTCGAGCTGGTTACTTCCACGCGGATGCGATGGCCGGCGTCGAAGCGGATCGAGGTGGCGATCGGCGTGGGCTGCAGCGTATAGACCTTGCCCGGCTCCATCGGCTGCGGATCCTCGAAGCCGTCGCGGTAACGCGCGCGCAGGATGGTGTCGCCGATGATCCAGGCGGTGCCGTCCGGCGCCACGTCCACCAGCTTCACCGCGAAGTCGGTATCCGGCGCGCTGGAGGAGACCTTGAGCACGGCGTCGACGAAGCCGCTCACCTCCAGCGGCTGCTGCAGCGGATCGCTGGTATAGACCAGCACGTCCTGGCGGGCCTCGACCGGGCGCTGGTCGAAGGCGCCGGGAACGACGATGCCGCCGTTGCAGCAGTCGCCGCCGCCGATGGTCTGCACCGGGTTGGCAGGGTCGTAGACGAAGCGGTCGGCAGGCGCGTCGGCCGCCGGCGCCTCCAACGACAGGCGGCCGTCGCCGTACAGCGAATTGGCGCGGCCTCCGGAATGCAGGTACAGGCGCAGCGGCCTGGCCGCCTTCGGCGGCCACTGTTCGTCGGACTGCCACTTGTCCAGGCCCATGGTGAAGTAGCGCACCTTCGGCGTGGTGGAGGGGAACGCCTTGCGATCGCCCTTGAGCCAGCGGTCGAAGAACGCCCAGACCTGGTCGCTGACCGGGAAGCTGGCATCGCCCATCTTGCGCGCGCCGACCGTGTAGTCCGGGCCGAGCTGCCAGAACTGGCAGTGCGGGTTGGGGCCGATGACCACGTACTGGTGGGCGCTGGCCTCGGCATCGGTGCCGGCGTTGCGGGCGTGGTTGAACAGCTCCAGGTTCGCGCCGATGGACACGTCGTACCAGCTGTTGAACCACAGTGCCGGCACGCCCCAGCCCATGGAGTCGTGGTACAGCCCGCCCTGCTCCCAGGCCGGATCGGCCGGGGTGCGGGCGATCATCGATTCGAAGGTCGCCGGTGGCTCGCCCAGCGAGGACAGCAGTTCGCTGTAGGGCAGGTGCCAGATGTGCCTGGCCCACTCGACCTTGGGCTTGGTCGCGTGCAGGTCGTTGTACTGCGCCACCCGCGCCCGCATCGCCCCGGTCAGGCCTGCCGGCAGCTGCGCGCGCAGCGGGTTGTCCACGCCGTACATCCACACCGCGAACAGGGTGCGCGGCACGCCGCCGGTATAGAAGTTGCCCTGCTCGCGGAAGCGGCCGACCTTGCCGATGCCGGCACCGGCGGCCATCGGCACCATCGCCGCGTGCGCGGGGTGGTCCAGCGCCGCCAGCGCCAGCTGCCATTCGGCCGAGGACGAGCAACCCAGGGTCCCGACCTTGCCGTTGGACCATGGCTGGCCGGCGATCCAGTCCAGCGTGTCCCAGCCATCGGTCTGCGGATGGCCAAGGATCTGGTATTCGCCCTGGCTGAAATAGCGGCCGCGCTCGTTCTGCACCACGAAGGCGTAGCCGTTGCGCACCGCCTCGATCGCCAGCTGCGCCGAGCGCCCGCGTAGGGCGTGCTCGTTGTACGGCGTCTTCCACAGCACGGTCGGCAGCTTGCCGGCGGCGCCCTTGGGCCGCCAGATGTTGGTGGAGAGGCCGACGCCGTCGCGCATCGGCACCAGCACCGCCATTTCCGCATCGGCGATCCGGGCCAGCTCGGTGCGCAGGCCTTCCTCGCTGTAGCGGCTCAGGTCACTGGCGATGGCCAGCGGCATCACTGCCGCCAGCAGTACCGCCAGCCACGAGACCCGCTGCCCCCTGCTGCGATCCGCCTTCATGAGCCTCTCCCCTTGAAGCTGGAACGATCGGCAAGGTCAGCCGCGCAGCAGCTCGTTGATGCTTGTCTTGGCGCGGGTCTTCGCGTCCACCTGCTTGACGATCACCGCGCAGTACAGCGAGTGCGAACCGTCGGCGGCCGGCAGCGAGCCGGACACCACCACGCTGCCCGGCGGCACGTAGCCGTAGCTGATCTCGCCGGTGGCGCGGTTGTAGATGCGGGTGGACTGGCCGATGAACACGCCCATGCCGATCACGCTGTGGTGGCCGACGACGACGCCCTCGACCACTTCCGAGCGCGCACCGATGAAGCAGTGGTCCTCGATGATGGTCGGGCTGGCCTGCAGCGGCTCGAGCACGCCGCCGATGCCGGCGCCGCCGGAGATGTGGCAGTGCTTGCCGACCTGGGCGCAGGACCCGACCGTGGCCCAGGTATCGACCATGGTGCCCTCGCCCACGTGCGCGCCGATGTTGACGAAGCTCGGCATCAGCACCACGTCCTTGCCGAAATAGCTGCCGCGGCGGGCCACGGTGCCCGGCACTACGCGCACGCCCAGCTTGCGGAACTCGGCCTCGCCGTAGCCCTGGAAGCGCAGCGGCACCTTGTCCCAGAACGGGCCGGGCGCGCCTTCCATGACGACCATGTCGTTGACCCGGAAGTACAGCAGCACGGCCTTCTTCAGCCATTCGTTGACCTGCCAGCCGCCGTTGCCGTCCGGCTCGGCGACGCGGAATTCGCCGCTCTCCAGGCCGCTGATCGCGCGCTCCACCAGCGGGCGGGTGGAGCCGTCGATCTCGTCCAGGGTGAGGTTGGCGCGGCGCTCGAACGCGTCCTCGATCGAGAACCGCAGCTCGGCCAGGCCCGGCTTCTCGGTGGCCACGGCGGCGCGCTTGCGCGGCGCGGCGGGCTTGCGGGCGGCGGGGGTCTTCTTGGGCGTCGTTGCCATCAGCGTGCAGCTCCTGTGCTGTCGGGGTCCAGCCGCTTGCGGAGTTCGCCACGCAGGCATTCCTGCGCGGCCTCGTCCAGCGGCCGGTCGTGCTCGTCGGTGATCTGGAAAAGGTCCTCGGCGCGCTCGCCGAAGGTTGCGATGCGCGCGTCGTGCACGCGCAGCCTGCAGGCGCGTAGTGCCAGCGCCACCTCGGCCAGCAGGCCCGGGCGGTCCGGGCAGACCAGCGAGATCAGGCTGCGGCGGCCGTCGGCGGTGGTGTTGAATTCGACCTTCGGGGTGAAGCGGAAATGCCGCAGCTGGCGCGGCGTGGCGCGGCGGGTGGCGCGCACCCGGTCCAGCTCGCCGGACAGCGCATCGCGCAGCGCCGCTTCCAGCTGAGCCGGATCGCCACTGGCGAAGCTGTCGGCCGGCAGCACCTCGAAGGTATCGAACACGGTGCCGTGCGGGCCCATCAGCACGCGCGCCTGGTGGATGCCGTAGCCGTGGCGGTCCAGGGTGGCCACGATCGCGGCGAACAGGCCGTCGCGGTCGGGCGAGTGCACGAACACCTCCAGCGCGGTGCCCGAGCCGGCCAGGCGCCTCGCCGCGACCCGGGTGTCGCCCATGTGCACGTCCACCAGCAGCGCGGTCTGCCACGCCAGCTGCTCGGGGCGGAAGCGCAGGAAGGCCTCGTCGGGCATCTGCGCGAACTGGCGGTCGATGGTGGCGTCGTCCAGGCCCATGTCCCGGACCAGGACGCGGGTCTCCTCGCGCGCCTCGGCCACCCTCGCCTCCACGTCCAGCGGCGCCTCCAGGCCCTCGCGCAGCATGCGCCGGGTGGCCAGGTAGAGGTCGGCCAGCAGACGGTCCTTCCAGGCGTTCCAGACCTTCGGGCTGGTACCGGCGATGTCGGCGCAGGTCAGCAGGTACAGGTAGTCCAGGCGCTCGCGGTCGCCGACCAGGATGGCGAAGCGGCGCACCACCTCCGGATCGGCGATGTCCTGCTTCTGCGCGGTGACCGACATGCGCAGGTGCTGCTCGACCAGCCAGGCCACCAGGCCGGTGTCGGATTCGCTGAGCCCGTGCGCGGCGCAGAACCCGCGCGCGTCGACCGCACCCAGCTCGGAATGGTCGCCGCCGCGGCCCTTGGCGATGTCGTGGAACAGGCCGGCCAGCAGCAGCAGCTCCGGCTTGCGCAGCCGCGGCCACACCTCGTGGGTGATGGAGAAGCGCTCGTCGGCCTGGCCGCTGGCGAAGCCGGCCATGTTCCGGAGCACCATCAGCGTGTGCTGGTCCACCGTGTAGGCGTGGAACAGGTCGAACTGCATGCGCCCGGAGACCTGCGCGAACGCCGGCAGGTACTGGCCCAGCACGCCCAGGCGCGCCAGCCGGGTCAAGGTCTCGACCGGGCGCGGGCCGCGCAGCAGCGCCATGAAGCGGGCGCGCGCGGCCGGACCGGCCTCGGTGTAAGCCGGCAGGCGCGGCAGTGCCTCGGCCAGGGCGCGGGCGGTACGCGAGTGCAGGCCGCGGATCTCGGGGTCTGCCGCCCAGGTCGAGAACAGGCCCAGCACCTCGCGCAGGTCGCCCTCCGGCCAGTACGGCGCCGCGGCGGCCAGGTAGCCGCGCTTGAGGCCGAAGTCGGGGTTCAGCGGGACCGCCTCGGCCTCGCCGTCGAAGGTCTCCTCGAAGCGCTGCAGCAGCCGGTCGCTGATCCGGCGCACGATCGCGGCGCTGCGGTAGAAGCCCTGCATCATCTTCTCGACCGCGAGGCTGTGGTCGTCGTCCTGCAGGCCCAGGCGCTCCGCCAGCAGCTTCTGGTAGTCGAAGCCCAGCCGCTCCTCGGGGCGCCCGGCGACAAGGTGCAGGCCGAAGCGCAGGCGACCCAGCGCGCGGCGCTCGCGCGCCAGTGCGGCGGCCTCGTCCGGGCCGAGGTGGCCGAGCTCGACCACCGCCTCCAGGTCGCTGACGCCGAAGGCGCGCAGCGCCATCCAGCCCAGGGTGTGCAGGTCGCGCAGGCCGCCCGGGCCGTCCTTGATGTTCGGTTCGAGGTTGTCGGAGGTGTCGCCGAAGCGCCGGTGCCGCGCCTGCAGCTCCTCGCGCTTGGCCAGGAAGAACTCGCGCGGCGGCCACACCCGGTCCGGGGCGATCGCCGCGGCCAGGGCCGCCTGCGCGGCGGCGTCGGCCACCAGCGGGCGCGCCTCCAGCAGCGCGGTCATCACCGTCTGGTCGGCGGCCGCGGCGGTGCATTCGGCCGCCGAACGCACGGCATGGCCGACCGGCAGGCCGACGTCCCAGACCAGGGCGAAGAACCGCGAGAGCGCGGCCTCGTGGGCGCGCTGCGCATCGGCCTCGCCCAGCACCAGCAGGTCGATGTCCGAGCGCGGGAACAGTTCGCCGCGGCCGTAGCCACCGACCGCGAACATGGCCAGGCCGGAAACAGCCGGCAGGCAGCGCGCCCAGGCCTGGCGCAGGAGCAGGTCGACCGCCCGCGCGCGTAGCGCGAGCAGGCGGTCCATGTCGCATTCGGGCCCGTAGCGGCGGGCCAGCCGGGCGTCGGCGACGGAGAGCTGCCCGCGGGCGGCGGCGGCCCAGTCGGCGTCGCTGGCTATGCCGGCGCCAGCCCCGTCCACCAGGCCGGGCGCGCTCACGCCGGTGGCAGCTGGCCTTCCGCCAGCGTCAGCACGTCGACCCCGTCCTCGGTCACGGCCACCATGTGCTCCCACTGCGCGGAGAGCTTGCGGTCCTTGGTGACCACGGTCCAGCCGTCGGGCAGCACGCGGGTGTAGCGGGTGCCCTCGTTGATCATCGGCTCGATGGTGAAGGTCATGCCCGGCTTCAGCACCAGGCCCTCGCCCGGGCGGCCGTAGTGCAGCACCTGCGGCTCGTCGTGGTAGACCTTGCCGATGCCGTGGCCGCAGTACTCGCGCACCACCGAGAAACGCTCGGATTCGGCGTAGGCCTGGATCGCGTGGCCGACGTCGCCCAGGGTCGCGCCCGGCCTGACCGCGCGGATGCCGCGCCACATCGCCTCGAACGTGGTCTCGACCAGGCGCCGCGCCATCACCGAAGGGGTGCCGGCGTAGTACATGCGGCTGGTGTCGCCGTGCCAGCCGTCCTTGATCACGGTGACGTCGATGTTGACGATGTCGCCGTCCTTCAGGACCTTGGCTTCGCTCGGGATGCCATGGCAGATGACGTTGTTGACCGAGATGCAGGTGGTCTTGGGATAGCCGCGGTAGCCGACGTTGGCCGGGATCGCGCCCTGCACCTTCACGATGTGGTCGTGGCAGATGCGGTCCAGTTCCTCGGTGCTCACGCCCGGCTTCACGTACGGGGTGATCATTTCCAGCACCTCGGCGGCCAGGCGGCCGGCGATGCGCATCTTCTCGATTTCTTCGGGGGTCTTGAGGTGCACGGTCATGGCGGGGATTATCGCGCATTCCGCGCCCCGCGGGCCGCCCGTCCGGCCCTTCCCGCGGGACGCCGCGTCCCGCCCCGGGGGGCCGGTTTGCCCGCCCCCTCCCGGCCGGCTATACTTCCGCGTCTCTGTTTGCCCCCACCAGGGGGACGCCCACGCCGGGCGCAGGGTTCCGGGCACCGTCCCGGCCGGCGAATACACACCTGACGCCAAAGCCCGTGCCGGGGTGCCTGCCAGACAGGTTCGGCCACGGAAGCGCCAGGGAGGCCCAACCCCGGAACCCATGCCCACGGCGACCTGCCGGGGCGCCCGCACCTTGCCGAAAGACGGCCGCGGAGGGTTCCACTGCCAGGAGTTCTGCAATGCCCCAGATCACCATGCGCCAGATGCTGGAAGCCGGCGTCCACTTCGGCCACCAGACCCGTTACTGGAACCCGAAGATGGGTCCGTACATCTTCGGCGCCCGCGGCAAGATCCACATCATCAACCTCGAGAAGACCGTCCCGCTGTTCCAGGACGCGATGAACTTCATCTCGGGCATCGCCCAGAAGCGCGGCACCATCCTGTTCCTGGGCACCAAGCGCAGCGCGCGCGACGCCATGAAGGAAGAGGCCGAGCGTTGCGGCATGCCGTACATGACCCAGCGCTGGCTGGGCGGCACCCTGACCAACTTCCGCACCGTGAAGCAGTCGGTCTCCCGCCTGAAGGAGCTCGAGGCCGCCGAGACCGACGGCACTTTCGAGAAGCTGGTCAAGCACGAAGTGCTGGGCCTGCGCCGCGAGCGCGACAAGCTGGAAGCCTCGCTGGGCGGCATCAAGGACATGAACCGCCTGCCCGACGCCCTGTTCGTGATCGACATCGGCCACGAGGACATCGCCATCAAGGAAGCCAAGAAGCTCGGCATCCCGGTGGTCGCCGTCGTCGACACCAACTACGACCCCAACCTGGTCGACTACGCCATCCCGGGCAATGACGACGCCATCCGCGCCGTCCAGCTGTACGCCCGCGCCGCCGCCGACGCGGTCCTGGAAGGCAAGGCTGCCGCCCCGCACGCCGCCACCGTGACCGAGTCCGACTTCGCCGAGGGCGAAGAGGCCAAGGGCGCCCGCCGCGCCCCGGCCAAGAAGGGTCCGCGCAAGGGCAAGGCCGAGGAAGGCGAGGCCGCCGCGGCCGAGTAAGCCGCACCCGGCGGCCGCCCCGCGCGGCCGCCACCCCTCCGCGGGCCACCGGCGACGGCCGGCCCGCGACAGGGCGGGCCATCCCGCGCAGGCATGCGCGACGGTCCTCCCCCGCTCCGCGACCGCGGAGCCACCTTCATCCCGTTAAAGAGGAATTCCCGTGGAAATCACTGCTTCCCTGGTCAAGGAACTGCGCGAGCGCACCGGCGCCGGCATGATGGAGTGCAAGAAGGCCCTGACCGAGAACAACGGCGACATCGACGCCGCGGCCGAGTGGCTGCGCAAGTCGGGCCTGGCCAAGGCCGACAAGAAGGCCGACCGCGTGGCCGCCGACGGCCGCATCGCGGTCGCCCAGGCCGGCGGCAAGGCCGTGCTGGTCGAGATCAACTCCGAGACCGACTTCGTCGCCAAGGACGCCAACTTCCTGGCCTTCACCGACGCCGTCGCCCAGGCCGCCCTGGCCTCCGGCGCCGCCGACGCCGAGGCCCTGAAGGCCGCGAAGATCGCCTCGGGCGAGACCATCGAGGAAGCCCGCGCCGCCGTCATCGCCAAGGTCGGCGAGAACGTGCAGGTCCGTCGCCTGGTCGCCATCGACAGCGCCGAGAACGTGGCTGCCTACGTGCACGGCGGCCGCATCGGCGTGCTGGTCGAGCTCAAGGGCGGCGACGCCGAGCTGGCCCGTGGCATCGCCATGCACGTGGCGGCCATGAACCCGCCGCACATCAAGGCTTCCGACGTCCCGGCCGACTTCATCGCCAAGGAGAAGGAGATCGAGCTGGCCAAGATGTCCGACAAGGACAAGGCCAAGCCGGCCGACATCCTGGAGAAGATCATCTCCGGCAAGATCGCCAAGATCGTCAACGAGGTGACCCTGTACGGCCAGCCGTACGTGCTGGACACCAACCAGACCGTCGAGCAGGCGCTGAAGGCCGCCGGCGCCGAAGTCCTGCGCTTCGACCGCCTGGCCGTCGGCGAGGGCATCGAGAAGAAGGAAGACGACTTCGCCGCCGAAGTGATGAAGCAGGCCGGCCTGGCCTGATCCATCGCCTCCACAGGCTGGTCCCGGAAAGCCGCGGTCATCCCGCGGCTTTCCGCGTTAAAGGCTGGCGCTAGCCCGCCGATAACCGTTCCGGAGGCAGGCCGCGTGTCGCGCGCGCCCCGCCCTGACGGTTCCGTGGGACCCCACTCCACGGCGACAGGCCCAACCTGACAGCCAGAGACGATGCACCCGGACCTCGAATCCAGCCTCCTGCATTGCCGCAACCTGCCCTCGCCGCCGGCGATCGCGCTGCAGATCATCGAGCTCGCCCAGGATCCGGACGTCGACCTCGGCGCCGCCGCCAGCGTCATCGCCATGGACCCGGCGCTCAGCGCCCGCCTGATGCGGGTCGCCAATTCCCCGCTCTACGCCGGCCGCCGCCGGGTCGAAACCCTCGCCCAGGCCACCACCATGCTGGGCCTCAACGCCACCCTCAGCCTGGCCCTGGGCTTCTCCCTGGCCCGCGGCCTGCGCGCCATCGACAGCGCCGCCGCCGAGCAGGAGCGGCTGTGGAAGCACAGCGTGCTGGCCGCCCTGGCTGCCCGCCTGCTGGGCGAACAGGCCGGCCTGGACAAGCTGGAAGACCTGATGCTGGCCGGCCTGCTGCAGGACATCGGCGCCCTGGCCATGCTCCAGGCCCGCCCCGACGCCTGGCTGGCGCTGCGCGATGGCGGCCGCATCCCGGTCACTCCGGAGCGCGAACGCGAGGTATTCGGCGGCGACCATGCCGAGGCCGGCGCCTGGCTGGCCCGGCGCTGGCAGCTGCCGGGCTACCTGTGCAACGCCATCGCCACCAGCGAGGGCTCGCCGGAGCCGTCCAGCACGTTCGAGGGCTGCGTCTACGCTTCCGGCGCGGTCGCAACCCTGTGGCTGGCCGAGGGCGACGACGACGGCGCCCTGCGCACCGCCGCCGCGGCCCGGATCCAGGCCGGCGGCGTCGGTGGCCCCGGCACCCTGGACAGCCTGCTGGCGCAGATGGCCTCGGCCGCGCAGGGCTTCGGCGCGCTGTTCGACATGCGCATCGTCCAGCCGGCGCACCTGCAGGCGATCATCGAGCAGGCCCGCGAGCTGCTGGTCCTGCGCAACCTGCGCGAGATCCAGGAGACCGCCCGTGCCCGGCGCGAGGCCGACGCCTCGCGCGAGCACATCCGCAACCTCACCGAGCAGGCCCGGCGCGACCCGCTGACCGGCGTGTACAACCGCATGCAGCTGGAGGAGGCGCTGGAGCGCGAGTTCTCGGCCGCCGTCGCGGCCGGGCACCCGCTGTCGATCGCCTTCGTCGACCTGGACGACTTCAAGCAGATCAACGACCGCCATGGCCACCTCGTCGGCGACCAGGTCCTGCGCCAGTTCGCCCAGACCCTGCAGCGCATGCTGCGCAGCACCGACCTGGTCGCCCGCTACGGCGGCGAGGAATTCCTGGTGGTGCTGGCCCATTCCAACGAGGCCGCCGCCACCCGCGTGCTGCAGCGCATCCTCGACGAGACCGCGCGCACGCCGATGGCGGTGGTCGACGGCCACCCGCTGTACGTGACCTTCTCCGCCGGCGTGGCCACCCGCGACGGCGAGCATGGCCAGTTCACCTGCCCGCGCAGCCTGGTGCAGGCGGCCGACCAGGCCCTGTACCTGGCCAAGCGCCGCGGCCGCAACCAGGTCGGACAGCACGGGCAGTGAAAAATCGTGGGGACGGTCGCCGGGGTTTCCGCTAGAATCCCCGCGTTTGCCCACCCTACCCCCGAGGCCCTCCATGTCCGAACTCGCCCATCGCCGAATCCTGCTGAAACTCTCGGGAGAAGCGCTGATGGGGTCGGAGGACTACGGCATCGACCCGGCGATGATCAACCGCATCGCCGGCGAGGTGATGGAGGCCCGCCAGGCGGGTGCCGAGGTCGCCCTGGTGATCGGCGGCGGCAACATCTTCCGCGGCGCCGGCCTGGCCGCCGGCGGCATGGACCGGGTGACCGGCGACCAGATGGGCATGCTGGCCACGGTGATCAACGCCCTGGCCATGCAGGACGCGCTGGAGAAGCTCGGCGGCAAGGTCCGGGTGATGAGCGCGATCAAGATCAACGACGTGTGCGAGGACTACATCCGCCGCCGCGCCGTGCGCCACCTGGAGAAGGGCCGCATCGCGATCTTCGCCGCCGGCACCGGCAACCCGTTCTTCACCACCGACTCGGCCGCCGCGCTGCGCGCGATCGAGATCAACGCCGACCTGCTGCTCAAGGCCACCAAGGTCGACGGCGTGTACGACAAGGACCCGAAGAAGTTCTCCGACGCCGTGCGCTTCGAGGAGCTGGACCACAACGAGGTCATCGCCCGCGACCTGCAGGTCATGGACACTGCCGCCTTCGCCCTGTGCCGCGACCACGGCATCCCGCTGCGGGTCTATGACATGTCCGTGCCGGGCAACCTGATGGCGATCCTGCGCGGCGAGCCGATCGGCACCCTGGTCCGCGCCCGCCGCTGAGCCGGACGCCCCTGGACCACCCGAAGGGCCGCGCTTGCGCGGCCCTTTTCATTACCGCCCGCCCAACGGCTTCCGGCCCACGGGGCCAGCCGCGGTATTACCCGTATAATCGGCCGATTCGGCTCCACCAGGAAACACGGCGATGATCAACGAAATCAAGCAAGACGCGCAGGCCCGCATGGCCAAGAGCATCGAGGCCCTGCGCCACAACCTCGTCAAGGTCCGCACCGGCCGCGCCTCGACCGGCCTGGTCGACACCATCCGGGTCAGCGCCTACGGCAGCGACGTCCCGCTGTCGCAGGTGGCCGCCGTGTCCGTGTCCGACGCGCGCTCGCTGGTCATCACCCCGTGGGACAAGTCGATGGTCGGCCCGATCGAGAAGGCCATCCTGGCCTCGGACCTGGGCCTGACCCCGAACACCGCCGGCACCACCATCCGCCTGAACCTGCCGGCCCTGACCGAGGAGCGCCGCCGCGACCTGGCCAAGGTCGTCGCCAGCGAGGGCGAGGACGCCAAGGTCGCGATCCGCAACGTCCGCCGCGACGCCAACCAGCAGGTCAAGGACCTGCTGAAGGAAAAGCAGGTCACCGAGGACGACGTGCGCCGCGCCGAGGACGACATCCAGAAGATCACCGACAAGGCGATCAAGGACGTCGACGAGGTGGTCAAGGCCAAGGAACAGGAACTGATGGCGGTCTGAGCGGTCTGCCTACCGCATGACCCTCATGACAGCACCTGCCCGCCCAGCGGTACCCCGCCACCTGGCCATCATCATGGATGGCAACGGGCGCTGGGCGCAGCGCCGGCGGCGCCCGCGCGTCGTCGGCCACCGTGCCGGTGCGCGCGCGGCCGAGCGCACGATCGACTTCTGCCTCGCGCACGGGATCGACGCGCTGACCCTGTTCGCCTTCTCCAGCGAGAACTGGGGCCGGCCGGAAGAGGAAGTCAACGCGCTGATGAAGCTGTTCCTCGGCGCGCTGGAACGCGAGGTCGGCGCCCTGGACAAGCGTGGCGTGCGCCTGCGCTTCATCGGTGACCGCGAGCGCTTCGCACCGAAAATCCGCGAGCGCATGGCCGCCGCCGAGGCCCAGACCGCCGGCAACAGCCGCCTGGAACTGGCGGTGGCCGCCAGCTACGGCGGCCGCCAGGACATCGCCGTCGCCGCCCGCGCCCTGGCCCGGGAAGTGGCCGCCGGCCGCCTGGACCCGGAGCAGATCGACGAGGCGGCGATGTCCGCCCATGTCGCCCTGTCCGACCTGCCGCCGCCGGACCTGTTCATCCGCACCGGCGGCGACCACCGCATCAGCAACTTCCTGCTCTGGCAGCTTGCGTACACCGAGCTGTGGTTCACCGACACCCTGTGGCCGGACGTGGACGCCAAGGTGCTGCAACACGCCCTCGACGACTTCGGCCGGCGCGAGCGCCGCTTCGGCCTCACCAGCGCGCAGATCGCCGCGGAGACCTCCGCATGACCCGTACCCGCGTCATCGCCGCCCTGGTCATGGCCCCGACGGCCATCGCCGCCATCCTGCTGCTGCCGACCCCGTGGCTGGCGGCTGTCGCCGCCCTGGTGATGCTCACCGGCCTGTGGGAGTGGCTGAAGCTGGCCGGCGTCGACGACAGCCTGCCGCGCACCGTGCTGGTGGGCCTGAACCTGCTGCTGATGGTCCTGCTGGTCTGGGCGTCGCGCAGCGACACCGGCTTCTCCCCGGTCCTGTTCCAGCTGGCCACCCTGGCTGGCGCCGGCGGCTGGGTGTTGTCCCTGCTGTGGCTGTGGCGGCCGGGCTTCGGCGCCGCCGACCGCCCCGGCAACCGCGCCCTCAAGCTGGCCGCCGGCACCCTGGCCGTGGTCCCGGCCTGGTGCGCGCTGTGCCTGGTGCATTCGGACGGCTTCGCCGCCCTCGGCAGCGAGGCCGAGCCGCTGGCCCATCGCTGGCTGCTGGCCGCGCTGGCCCTGGTCTGGGCGGCGGACACCGGCGCCTACTTCGCCGGGCGCTACCTGGGCCGGCGCAAGCTGGCCCCGACCATCAGCCCCAACAAGACCGTCGAGGGCGCAGCGGGCGGCGTGGTCGCCGGCATCGCCGCGGCCATCGGCTTCGGCTGGCTGGCCGGAGCCGGCGTGCCGCAGTGGCCGGCCGTGGCCCTGGTCGCCCTGGTCGCCACCCTGTTCTCCATCGTCGGCGACCTGGTCGAGAGCCTGCTCAAGCGCCAGGCCGGGGTGAAGGATTCCGGTGACCTGATCCCGGGCCACGGTGGCGTGCTCGACCGCATCGACGGCGTGCTGGCGGCCCTGCCGGTGTTCGCCATCGGCAAGGAAATCGCCGGGTTCTGAACGGGATCGCCTGCATGTCCTCCCCCGCCGACATCCGCCGGGTCGCGGTCCTCGGAGCCACCGGCTCCATCGGCACCTCCGCGCTCGATGTCATCGCCCGCCATCCGCAGCGCATGCGTGCCACCGTCCTCGCAGCCGGCGGCCGGGTCGATGCCCTGCTGCAGCTGTGCGTCGCGCACCGCCCCGAACACGCGGTGATCGCCGACCCGGCCCTGTACCCGCGCCTGCGCGACGGGCTGCGCGAGGCCGGCCTGGATACCCGCGCCCATGCCGGCGACGAGGCCCTGCAGGCGCTGGCCGCCGGGCCCGACTGCGACACCGTGGTCGCCGCCATCGTCGGTGCCGCCGGACTGGGCTCGACCCTGGCCGCGGCCCGCGCCGGCAAGCGCCTGCTGCTGGCCAACAAGGAATCCCTGGTCCTGGCCGGCGAGCTGGTCATGGCCGCCGTCCGCGAGGCCGGCGCCGAGATCGTGCCGATCGACAGCGAACACAGCGCGGTGTTCCAGTGCCTGCGCTCCTGCCGCGACACCGGCGTGCGCCGGATCGTGCTGACCGCCTCCGGCGGCCCGTTCCGCGGTCGCAGCCATGCCTCGCTGGCCGAGGTCACCCCGGCCCAGGCCGTGGCCCATCCCAAGTGGTCGATGGGGCCGAAGATCTCGGTCGACTCGGCCACCCTGATGAACAAGGGCCTGGAAGTGATCGAGGCCCACCATCTGTTCGGCCTGCCCGGGTCGCGGATCGACGTGCTGGTCCACCCGCAGAGCCTGGTCCATGCCCTGGTCGAATACGTGGACGGCTCCACCCTCGCCCAGCTCGGCCTGCCGGACATGCGCACGGCGCTGGCAGTTGGCCTGGGCTGGCCGGAACGGATCGAATCCGGCGTGGCCGGGCTGGACCTGCTCAGCCAGGGCCGGCTGGAGTTCGAGGCGCCGGACATGGACGCCTTCCCCTGCCTGGGCCTGGCCCGCGGGGCGATGGAAGCCGGCGGAACCGCCCCCGCGGTGCTCAACGCCGCCAACGAGGAGGCGGTTTCAGCCTTTCTTCAGGGCCGCGTGGGTTTCCTAGCCATTCCCGCGCTGGTCGAGGACGCCCTCGCCGCACTGCCCGCCGCGCCCGCCACCTCCCTGGAGGCGCTGCTGCAGGCCGACGCGGATGCACGCCGAGTGACCCGCCAGATGATCGAACACCGTTCCCCCGGCGGTGCCCCAGCCACGCCGCCCCAGGACGCCCGCCATGGGTGACTTCCTGGGCTCTGTCTGGTGGCTGGTCGTCAGCCTCGGGGTGCTGGTCACCTTCCACGAGTTCGGCCACTACTGGGTCGCCCGCCGCTGCGGGGTGGACGTGCTGCGCTTCTCGGTGGGCTTCGGCAAGCCGCTGTGGTCGCGCTACAACCGCCACGGTACCGAGTTCGCGATCGCCGCCATCCCGCTGGGCGGCTACGTGAAGATGCTGGACGAGCGCGAGGGCGAGGTCCCGGTCACCCGCCAGGCCCATGCCTTCAACCGCCAGGGCGTATGGAGCCGGATCGCGATCGTGGCCGCCGGCCCGGCCGCCAACCTGCTGCTGTGCGTGGCCCTGCTGTGGGTCATGTTCATGGTCGGCCGCCAGGACTACGCCCCGCTGCTGGGACGGGTCGACGGCGTGGCCGCCGAATCCGGCCTCCAGCGCGGCGACCGCCTGGTGGAGGTCGACGGCCGCCGGGTCGCGACCTGGACCGAGGCCACCCTGGCCCTGGCCGCCCCGGCCCTGGACCGCCGCGACATCCCGGTCAAGGTCGAGGACCCGGCCGGCGCCATCGCCGAGCGGACCCTGCGCCTGTCGCGGCTGCCGGAGGTGGTCGACGAACGCCGCCTGCCCGAGCAGGCCGGCCTGACCTGGCACTTCCTGCTGGCCCCGCCGCGGATCGACCAGGTCCGCACCGATGGCGCCGCCGCCGGCGCCCTGCAGGCCGGCGACCTGGTGCTGGCCGTGGACGGCGCCCCGGTGATCTCCGCCGATGAGATCTCCCCGCTCATCCAGCAGCTGGGCGAGCGCGGCGGCCCGGGCATGGTCGAGGTCGAGCGCGACGGCGAGCGCCTGGCGCTGGAGCTGGAGCCCCGCCGTGCCACCGATCCGGCCCGCAACGGCATGTGGGAGCTGGGCATCAGCCTGGCCGCGCCCCAGGCCCCCGCCTACGACGCGGTGCAGCGTTTCGGCCCGCTGGCCGCGGTCCCGGCCGCGCTGCGCGAGACCGGCCGCCTGGCGGTCGATTCGCTGGGCATGATGCGGCGCATGGTCACCGGCGAGGCCTCGGTCAAGAACCTGTCCGGCCCGGTCACCATCGCCCGTGCCGCCAACGCCTCGGCCAAGCGCGGCGCCGACTGGTTCCTGTACTTCCTGGCCCTGCTCTCGCTGAGCCTGGCCATCATCAACCTGCTGCCGATCCCGATCTTGGACGGCGGCCACCTCCTGTATTATTCGATCGAGTTGATCAAGGGCAGTCCGCTGAGCGAGCGGGCGATGGCCGCCGGCCAGTACGTCGGCCTGGCGTTGCTGGCGGGGCTGATGGGCCTGGCCTTCTACAACGACCTGCTAGGCCTGCTCCCGCGATGACCCTGACGACCACCGGCGCCCGGCGCCGGCGATCCTGCCCCCGTTACCTGTTTTCCACCGGATGTGACATGACGCGATTCCCCGTTCGCCGCCTGCTCGCCCTCGCCCTCGCCTCGTCCCTGAGCCTGTCGGCGATGGCGCAGACGGCCGAGCCGTTCACCGTCGCGGACATCCGCATCGACGGGCTGCAGCGCATCGCGGCCGGCACCGTGTTCACCTACCTGCCGGTCGAGCGCGGCGAGGTCCTGGACCAGGGCCGCGCCGGCGAGACCGTGCGCGCCCTGTACCGCACCGGCTTCTTCGAGGACGTGCGCGTGGACCGCCAGGGCGACATCCTGGTGATCACCGTGACCGAGCGCCCGGCGATCAACAAGCTCACGCTGACCGGCAACAAGGACATCAAGAGCGAGGACCTGCTGCGCGGCCTGAAGGACATCGGCCTGTCCGAAGGCGAGACCTTCGACCGCCTGGCCCTGGACCGCGTTACCCAGGAACTGACCCGCCAGTACAACAACCGCGGCAAGTACAACGTCCAGATCACGCCCACGGTCAGCCCGCTGGACCGCAACCGCGTGGACGTGACCATCGACGTCAAGGAAGGCAAGGCAGCCAAGATCCGCCACGTCAACCTGGTCGGCGCCGACACCTTCGACAATGAGCAGATCCTGGACAGCTGGGAGTCCAAGGAAAGCTCGTGGCTGTCCTGGTACCGCCGCGACGACCAGTACTCCAAGGAGAAGCTCTCCGGCGACATGGAGAAGCTGAACTCCTGGTACCTGGACCGCGGCTACGTCGACTTCAACATCGACTCCACCCAGGTCTCGATCAGCCCCGACAAGCGCGAGATGTACCTCAGCACCTCGGTCACCGAGGGCGAGATCTACAAGATCTCCGAGATCAAGGTCACCGGCGACACCATCCTGCCGCAGGACGTGGTCGAGCGCATGGTGATCCCGAAGGCCGGCGACACCTTCTCGCGCGTGCTGCTGGAAGCCAGCGCCGACGCCATCACCAATACCCTGAGCAACATCGGCTACGCGTTCGCCCGGGTGAACCCGGTGCCGACCCCGAACCGCGCCGACCGCACCGTGGCGATCAACCTGCAGGTGATGCCGGGCCCGCGCGTCAACGTGCGCCGGATCGTGTTCAAGGGCAACTCGCGCACCGCCGACGAGGTCCTGCGCCGCGAGATGCGCCAGTTCGAGAACTCCTGGTACTCGCAGGCGGCGATCGACCGCTCCACCGTGCGCCTGCGCCGCCTCGGCTACTTCGAGACGGTCGAGGTCGAGACCCCGCAGGTCCCCGGCAGCGGCGACCAGGTCGACGTGGTGTTCAACGTCAAGGAGACCACCTCCGGCAGCTTCGTGTTCGGCATCGGCTACTCGCAGCTGGCCGGCATGACCGCGTCGATCCAGCTGTCGCAGAACAACTTCCTCGGCGGCGGCAACCGCGTGTCGGTCGAGGCGCAGCGCAGCGACTACCTGCAGCGCTATGCGTTCTCCTACGTCAATCCGTTCTTCACCGACGAAGGCGTGTCGCTGGGCTACAACGTCTGGTGGCGCGAGCTGGACTACTCGGACTTCAACACCGCCCAGTACAACAGCACCAACGCCGCGGTACAGACCGTGCTCGGCCTGCCGATCACCGAGCACAGCTCGGTCTCGCTGCTGTTCGGCATCGACAGCAACCAGATCCAGGCCTGGTCCGGCTACACCCCGCAGTCGATCGTCGACTACCTCGACGCGGTCGGCCAGCGCACCTTCCACGCCTGGCGCACCGAACTGGGCTGGGCGCGCGACACCCGCAACGACTTCTTCATGCCGACGCGCGGCACCTACCAGCGCCTGGGCCTGGAGACGACCCTGCCGGGTTCGACCGCCGAGTACTACAAGATCAACTACGAGTTCTCGCGCTACTGGCAGCTCAGCCCGGCCTTCGTGCTGCGCACCGGCCTGGACCTGGGCTACGGCGACAGCTACGGCAGCGACACCGTCCGCAACCTCTGCTACACCCCGCCGAGCCTGGTCGACACCGACGGCGACGGCAAGGCCGACACCTGGGTGCCGGGCGACGCGCCGTCCAGCCCGTGCCTCCCGGATTCGTCGGACTACCGCAAGACCGTCTCCGCCTCCGGCCTGCCGTTCTTCGAGAACTTCTACGCCGGTGGTACCCGCTCGGTGCGTGGCTTCCGCGACAACACCCTGGGCCCGCGCTCGGAAGTCATCGCCGGCTACCGCGGCCAGGCGCTGGGTGGCTCGCTGAAGACCGTCGGCCAGCTGGAAATGGTGTTCCCGAAGCTGTTCGACAGCAACGCCGCGCGCGTCTCGGCCTTCGTCGACTTCGGCAACGTGTTCAACGGCGTGGACGAGTTCGACACCGGCGAGCTGCGTGCCTCGGCCGGCGTGGCCCTGCTGTGGCGCGCCCCGGTCGGTCCGATCTCGATCAGCTACGCCTACCCCTTCAAGAAGAAGGAGGGCGACGAGATCGAGCGCCTGCAGTTCACTTTCGGCGGCGGCTTCTGACCCTGGCCGCATGACCGTGGAAAGCAGAAGGGCGCCGCAAGGCGCCCTTCCTTTTTGTCCGCGCGATGGGAGGCCCTGCCGTCAGGGCTTCTCCGGCGCAGCCTCGTCACCCGGCGTGGCCGGACGCGCCGCCGCGTCCTCGATCGTGCCCAGCTGTTCCAGCACCGAGGTGGCATAGCAGCCGGACGGCAGCGAGAACGCCAGCTCCAGCACGCCGGCCTCCAGCCAGCGCCAGGCCAGGTCCTGCGGGCGCAGGCGCAGAGCGCGGCGCTCCTGGTCCAGGCCGGCGCGCTCGAGCCCGTCGCGCAGCCGCAGCGAGACCGGGTCCGCGATCGCCTCCAGCTCAAGCGCCTGGCAGGCCCCCTCGCTGCGCAGGCTGCCGCGGCCCCACAACGGGCCGCTGGGATGGATGTCGAACGCGGCCAGGCGCTCGGCGATCTGCCCGCTCATCGGCTCCGGGCCGAACACGCTGCGGCTGCCCTCCAGCGCCCAGACCTCGCCGTCCAGGCCACGGTCCCAGCTGCCATCGGCCACGCGCGCGGCCAGGACCTGGTTGAACAGTGCCGAACGCGCCGCCGACAGCAGCATCGAGCGCTGCTCGCGCCCCACCCGCTTGCCGCCGAACATCGCCAGCGCCTTGGCGATATTGCCGCCCTCGTGTCCGAAGCGCTGTCCGCCGAACGCGTTGGGTACGCCACGGGCGGCAATCTCCTGCAGCCGCGCCTCGACGGCATCGCGCTCGCCCTGCACGCCGCGCAGCACCAGCACGAAGCGGTTGCCGGCCAGCGCACCGCGCGGCAGCTTGCGCTTGTGCCGGGCCTGGGCCAGCACGCGCAGGCCGTCGCGCTCCAGCGTCTCCAGCGGCGGCGCCTCGCGCCCCGGCAGCTGCACGCTGAAGCGTTGCACGGTCACCGCATGGCGGTCCTTGAGGCCGGCATAGCCCACCGCCACCTCCGGCACCCCCGCCCAGCGCGCCAGCTCGCCGGCGACGAAGGCGGTGTTCATGCCTCGCTTCTCGATGGTCAGCAGCAGGTGTTCGCCGTCGCCGCTGGCTTCGAAGCCATCCAGCTCCTCGACCCGGAAATCCTCGGGCACGCTGCGGATCCGCGCCGCCAGTACCGGCGCGCCGAACGCCTGCATGGCCCCGCTCACGCGCGCACCAGCAGGGCCACGGCCTGGGCGGCGATGCCCTCGCCGCGGCCGGTGAAGCCCAGCTTCTCGCTGGTGGTGGCCTTGACGCTGACCGCGTCGACGTCGACGCCGCAGGTCTCGGCGATGCGCTGGCGCATCAGTGCCGCGTGCGGGCCGACCTTGGGCCGCTCGCAGACGATGGTGATGTCGGCATTGCCCAGCTTCCAGCCACGCTCGCCCACCAGGGCCACGCAGTGGCGCAGCAGCCCCAGGCTGTCGGCCCCGCGCCAGCGTTCGTCGCTGGGCGGGAAATGCACGCCGATGTCGCCCAGCGCCAGCGCGCCCAGCAGCGCGTCGCACAGCGCATGCAGCGCAACATCGCCGTCGCTGTGCGCGACCACGCCGTGGTCGTGCGGCACGCGCACACCGCCGAGCATGATGTGGTCGCCCTCGCCGAACACGTGGACGTCGTAGCCCTGGCCGATGCGGAAGGGAGCGGTATCGATTGCCATGTCGCGGTTTTCCGGTTGTCGCCGGAACGGCCCGGCACGTCGGCCGCTATTGTGCCTCGCCCTGCGCTGCCCTGCCCCTTGCGGACCAGGGCAAGAAGACCTCAGCCGGATACCGCCACGATGCAGCACGCCAGCAGGTTCTGCACCGCATGCGGCAGCGCGGCGGCTGCCAGGGCATGCCGGAACGAGCGCTGCCGCCACGTCATCCAGCCGCAGGCAAAGACGAAGAATGGGAACCAGGTACCGAAGAACCAGAACGGGGCGAACAGGCCGTGCAGCAGACCCCAGCCGATACCTGCCACGAGGGCCCTGGCCGGAATGCTCCAGCGCTCCGGCATGAGCCAGAGCGTGCCGCCCAACAGCAGGGATTCCACCACCGGCGCGATCACCACCGCCCCGAAGAAAAGCCGCCAGCCGGACCCCGGGTCCACGCTTTCCAGCTCATCCGGCGCCACACCCGCAAGCGCCAGCACCCCGAAGGGCCAGGAACAGGCTCGCCAGCGCCCCGCACACCGAGATCGCACCGGCAAACAGTGATCGCTGGAACAGGCGATGGTCAGGCGGGGCCAGCAGCACATCACGAAGATGGAGCCACGCTTTCCGCACCACGACCTCCCTGTCGCGCGGCGGGGTTCAGCGCCGCGAAAGCTCGAATTCGAACCGCGCCAGGTCGGCCGGGGTGGTGACCTTGAAGTTGTCCTCGCGGCCTTCCACCAGCAGCGGGCGCAGGCCCTGGCGCTCGAAGGCCATGGCCTCGTCGGTGACTTCCACGCCCTCGGCCGCGGCGGCCTCCAGCGCGCGGGTCAGCTGCAGGCGGCGGAACAGCTGCGGGGTCAGCGCGCGCCACAGGCGCTCGCGCGGCTCGGTGCCATCGATTCCGCCGTCATCGCCGGCGCGCTTGAGGGTGTCGCGCACCGGTGCAGCCAGGATCGCGCCGACCGGATCGAGGCGGCCTCGCTCCAGCAGCCGGTCCAGGTCGTCCAGCGCCAGGTTGGGCCGGGCGGCGTCATGGACCAGGACGAAATCGTCGGGACGCACGGATTCGGGCAGCGCCTGCAGCGCGGCCAGCACCGAGGCGGCGCGGCTGTCGCCGCCGGTGCAGGCCAGCAGCGGCTTGCCACGGTATTCGTGCCAGCCGGGCCAGCGCGGATCGTCGCCGGACAGCGCCAGCACCACGCCGGCCACCGCCGGGTGCGCCAGCAGCGCGTCCAGGGTGTGGACCAGCAGGGGCCGGCCGGCCACTTCCAGGTACTGCTTGGGGATCTCGCCGCCGAAGCGGGTGCCCCGCCCCGCCGCAGGAACCACGGCCCAGATGCTGCCCATCAGCGTTCCTCCGGGGCCGGCACCGGCGGCGGCAGCGGACGCGGCTGCGAATCCTCGACCACGCGGTAGAACACCTCGCCCGGCTTGATCATGCCCAGCTCGCTGCGGGCGCGTTCCTCGACCGCGGCCACGCCCTCCTTGAGGTCGCGCACCTCGGCCGCCAGCGCGGCGTTGCGCTCCTCCAGGCCGGAGTTCTCGCGGCGCTGGTCCTCGACCTGCGCCGCGAGCGCGGTGACTTCGCCCGCGTTGCCGATGCCGAACCAGAGCCGGTACTGCAGCCATCCCAGCAGGACGACCAGCCCCAGGAGCACCCATCGCAACACGGGCGATTCCTCAGCGCTTCAGCGAGACGAAGGCGTCGCGGCCGGCGTAGCGGGCCGAACCACCCAGGGCCTCCTCGATGCGCAGCAGCTGGTTGTACTTGGCCACGCGGTCGCTGCGGCAAAGCGAACCGGTCTTGATCTGGGTCGCGGTGGTGGCGACCGCAATATCCGAGATCGTGGTGTCCTCGGTCTCGCCCGAACGATGCGATACGATCGAGGCGTAGTTGGCCTTGTGCGCCATGGCGATGGCGTCCAGGGTCTCGCTCAGGGTGCCGATCTGGTTGACCTTGATCAGGATCGCGTTGGCGGTACCCGAGTCGATGCCCTGCTTGAGGATCTTCGGGTTGGTCACGAACAGGTCGTCGCCGACCAGCTGCACCTTGCTGCCGACGCGGTCGGTCAGCAGCTTCCAGCCGGCCCAGTCGTCCTCGGCCAGGCCGTCCTCGATGGTGATGATCGGGTACTGGGCGACCCAGTCGGCCAGGAAGTCGACGAACTGCTCGGAGGACAGGCGTTTGTTCTCGCCGACCAGGTGGTACTTGCCGTTGTCGAAGAACTCGCTGGAGGCGACGTCCAGGCCCAGCAGCACGTCCTCGCCGGCCTTGTAGCCGGCCTTGCCGATGGCCTCGAGGATGGTGTCCAGGGCTTCCACGTTGCTGCGGAAGTCCGGGGCGAAGCCGCCCTCGTCGCCGACCGCCGTGCTCAGGCCGTGGCCCTTCAGCACCGACTTCAGCGAGTGGAAGATCTCGGTGCCGGCGCGCAGGGCCTCGGAGAAGGAGGAAGCGCCGACCGGCAGGACCATGAACTCCTGGAAGTCGACGTTGTTGTCGGCATGCGCACCGCCGTTGATGATGTTCATCATCGGCACCGGCAGCGAGACATTGGACTCGGTGATGCCGGAGATGTACTGCCACAGCGGCTGCTTCTTCGAGGCGGCCACGGCATGGGCGGCGGCCAGCGAAACGCCCAGCAGCGCGTTGGCGCCCAGGCGGCCCTTGTTCTCGGTGCCGTCCAGGTCGATCAGGCGGCGGTCCAGGCCCTGCTGGTCGGCGGCGTCGAAGCCGGCCAGCGTCTCGGCGATGGCGCCGTTGACGTTGGCGACCGCGTTCTTCACGCCCTTGCCCAGGTAGCGGGTCTTGTCGCCGTCGCGCAGCTCCACCGCCTCCTTGGTGCCGGTCGAGGCGCCCGACGGCACCGCGGCGCGGCCGAAGGAACCATCGGCCAGGGTGACCTCGGCCTCCAGGGTGGGGTTACCGCGGCTGTCGAGGATTTCGCGGGCGTGGATCTTGGCGATGCTGGTCATTGGGATGGCAAGCGTCCGGTGGGTGGAGTCGCCCCGAAGTTTAACGGAGCGCGCGCCTTCCTGCCGCGGTTTCGCCGTGTTTTCCGCCACTTGCGGCCGGGACGTCGGTTGCCAGGGAAAGCAATCGCCTGGCGCCCCAGGTCCGCCCTGCCCGCGAGCCACGAGCCACGGCGGCCGGGCAAAGGGATGACCGGCGACGGGACGCCCGCGTCGCCGGCGGAATGCGGATAAAGAAAGGGCCGGGTCACCCGACGGTGGCCCGGCCCTCATGTCCGACCTGGAAACATCGCTTACGCGCGCGCTTCCTTCAGCAGGCTGCCGCCGGCCTTCTTCTCGCGCGCGGCGCGGATGAAGCCGACGAACAGGGGATGGCCCTCGCGCGGCGTGGACAGGAACTCCGGGTGCGCCTGGCAGGCCAGGAACCACGGATGCTCGTCGCGCGGCAGCTCCACCACCTCGACCAGGGTATCGTCCATCGACTTGCCCGCGATCACCAGGCCGGCGTCCTCCAGCTGGGTGCGGTAGCGGTTGTTGAACTCGTAGCGGTGGCGGTGGCGCTCGGCGACCACATCCTTGCCGTACAGCTCGCGTGCCAGGGTGCCCGGCTTGAGCCGCTGCTCCTGCAGGCCCAGGCGCATGGTGCCGCCCAGGTCGGACTTCTCGTCGCGCTTCTCCACGTCACCGGTGCTGGTGCGCCACTCGGTGATCAGGCCGATCACCGGGTGCGGGCACTGCTTGTCGTTCTCGGTGCTGTTGGCGCCTTCGAGGCCGGCGCGGTGGCGGGCGAAATCGACCACCGCCGCCTGCATGCCGTAGCAGATGCCGAAGTACGGGATGCCGTGCTCGCGCGCGAACTTCGAGGTCAGGACCTTGCCCTCGAAGCCGCGGTCGCCGAAGCCGCCCGGGACCAGGATGCCGTCCACGTCGGCCAGCAGCGCCTCGGCGCCTGCGGTCTCCATGTCCTGCGACTCCAGCCACTTCAGGTTGACCCGGGTGCGCTGGCGCAGGCCGCCGTGCTTGAGCGCCTCGCCCACCGACTTGTACGCGTCCTTGTGGTCCACGTACTTGCCGACCACGGCGATGGTGACCTCGTCCACCGGGTTGACCGTGGCGTCGACCGCGGCCTCCCACTCGTGCAGGTCGGCCGGGCGCGGCGGCTGCAGGCGCAGGCGGTCGACCACCAGCGCGTCCAGGCCCTGGGCGTGCAGCTCCAGCGGCAGCTTGTACAGCACGTCCACGTCCTGCACCGAGATGACGGCGCGCTCGGGGACGTTGGTGAACAGCGCGATCTTGCGGCGCTCGCCGTCCGGCAGCGGCTGCTCGGAACGGCACAGCAGCACGTCCGGCTGGATGCCGATCGAGCGCAGCTCCTTGACCGAGTGCTGGGTCGGCTTGGTCTTCAGCTCGCCGGCGGCGGCAATCCACGGCACCAGGGTCAGGTGCATGAACAGCGCCTTCTCCGGGCCGCGCTCGGCGCGGATCTGGCGGATCGCCTCCAGGAACGGCAGCGACTCGATGTCGCCCACGGTGCCACCGATCTCGACCAGGGCCACGTCGTAGCCCTCGGTAGCCTCGTCGATGCAGCGGCGGATCTCGTCGGTGATGTGCGGGATCACCTGCACGGTCGCGCCCAGGTAATCGCCGCGGCGTTCCTTGCGGATCACGGCCTCGTAGATCCGGCCGGTGGTGACCGAATTGCGGCGGCTCAGGCGGGTGCGCACGAAGCGCTCGTAGTGGCCCAGGTCCAGGTCGGTCTCGGCGCCGTCGTCGGTGACGTAGACCTCGCCGTGCTGGAACGGGCTCATGGTGCCCGGGTCCACGTTGATGTACGGGTCCAGCTTCATCATCGTGACCTTCAGGCCACGGGTCTCGAGGATGGACGCGAGCGAAGCGGCCGCGATGCCCTTGCCAAGCGAGGACACGACGCCGCCGGTAACGAAAATGAGGGGAGTCATCTGACGGGGCTCCGGAAAGCCGTAGTTTACCGGCTCGACCGCCCGAGCCCAAGCCGGCGGGAGGCCAGCCACTGCCGGCCCCCAACGAAAAAGCCCGCCGGACAAGGCCGGCGGGCCGGAAACAGCTGCTGAACGGGGCGCGTCAGCGGCGCTCGCGGGCCTTCTCTTCCTCTTCCTCGCGGGCCGGGCGGGCCTTGTTGCGGGGATCGGTGCCGGAGCGGGCGGCCTCGCGGCGCTTGGCGCGCTCGTCGGCCTCGGCGTTGTCCCGGGCCTCCTGGGCCTTGTGCTCGGCCAGTGCGCCCTGGCGGTCGCGCGGCGGGGCCTGGCGCTCCTGGGCCAGGGCCGGGAGGGCGACGGCCATGGCCACCACGGCGGCCACGCCGGTCCAGATCAGGCGTCGGTTCATATGCATTCCTCCACTTCGGGGGTCTTCGGCCGCCGCCCCGGGGGAGGCGCCGGCCACGGCTTCCGCCGCGCGTACCTTATACGTCCGCGCGCCCGACGCCGCCATGAACAGGGGTCCGGGCACCTTCCTGCGGGGGTGCAAAAACGGGAGACAGGCCGCACACTTGCGCGTCTTTCCGCGTCACCCGAAGGTTCCATGAGCAGCCGCTACAACGCCGCCGACATCGAAGTCCTGTCCGGCCTGGACCCCGTCAAGCGCCGGCCCGGCATGTACACCGACACCTCGCGCCCCAACCACCTGGCGCAGGAGGTGATCGACAACGCGGTGGACGAGGCGCTGGCCGGCCATGCCCGCACGGTCGAGGTTACCCTTTACCGCGACGGCAGCTGCGAGGTGTCCGACGACGGCCGCGGCATGCCGGTGGACATCCACCCCGAGGAGAAGATCCCGGGCGTGGAACTGATCCTTACCCGCCTGCATGCGGGCGGCAAGTTCAGCAACAAGAACTACACCTTCTCCGGCGGCCTGCACGGCGTGGGCGTGAGCGTGGTCAACGCGCTGTCCACCCTGGTCGAGGTGCACATCAAGCGCGACGGCGCCGAGCACCGCATCGCCTTCCGCGACGGCAACCGCGCCACCCCGCTGGAAGTGGTCGGCACGGTGGGCAAGAAGAACACCGGCACCCGGGTGCGCTTCTGGCCGGATCCGAAGTACTTCGACAGCCCGAAGATCAACGTCCGCGCCCTGCGCCACCTGCTGCGCGCCAAGGCCGTCCTGTGCCCGGGCCTGACCGTGAACCTGTTCGACGAGGCTTCCGGCGAGCGCGACAGCTGGCATTACGAGGACGGCCTGCGCGACTACCTCAGGAACGAGCTGGCCGGCCGCGAACTGCTGCCGGCGGACCTGTTCAGCGGCGCCCTGAAGAAGGAAACCGAGGTGGTGGACTGGGCGGTGGCCTGGATCCCCGAGGGCGAGCTGGTCCAGGAGAGCTACGTCAACCTGATCCCCACCGCCCAGCACGGCACCCACGTCAACGGCCTGCGTACCGGCCTGACCGACGCGCTGCGAGAGTTCTGCGACTTCCGCAACCTGCTGCCGCGTGGCGTCAAGCTGGCGCCGGAGGACGTGTGGGACCGCGTCGCCTTCGTGCTGTCGCTGAAGATGACCGACCCGCAGTTCAGCGGCCAGACCAAGGAGCGGCTGAGCTCGCGCCAGGCCGCCGGCTTCATCGAAGGCGCGGCGCACGACGCCTTCAGCCTGTGGCTCAACCAGAACGTGGAGATGGGCGAGAAGATCGCCCAGATCGCGATCGACCGCGCCAGCGCGCGGCTGAAGACCGAGAAGCAGGTGACCCGCAAGAAGGTCACCCAGGGCCCTGCCCTGCCCGGCAAGCTGGCCGACTGCATCAGCCAGGACCTGTCGCGTACCGAGCTGTTCCTGGTCGAGGGCGACTCGGCCGGCGGCAGCGCCAAGCAGGCCCGCGACAAGGACTTCCAGGCCATCCTTCCGCTGCGCGGCAAGATCCTCAACACCTGGGAAGTGGCCTCCGGCAGCGTGCTGGCCTCGCAGGAAGTGCATGACCTCGCGGTGGCCATCGGCTGCGATCCGGGCAAGGACGACCTCACCGGCCTGCGCTACGGCAAGGTCGTGATCCTGGCCGATGCCGACTCCGACGGCCTGCATATCGCCACCCTGCTGTCGGCGCTGTTCCTGCGCCACTTCCCCGCCCTGGTCGCCGCCGGCCACGTGTTCGTGGCGATGCCGCCGCTGTTCCGCGTGGACGTGGGCAAGCAGGTGTTCTACGCCCTGGACGAGGAAGAGAAGCGCCTGCTGCTGGAGAAGATCGCCCGCGAAAAGATCAAGGGCCAGGTCAGCGTCACCCGCTTCAAGGGCCTGGGCGAGATGAACCCGCAGCAGCTGCGCGAGTCCACCATCCATCCGGACACCCGCCGCCTGGTGCAGCTGACCGTCGACGACGGCGACCAGACCCACTCGCTGATGGACATGCTGCTGGCGAAGAAGCGCGCCTCCGACCGCAAGGCGTGGCTGGAAACCAAGGGCGACCTGGCTTCGCTGGAAGTGTGAAGGGCCGGGATTCGGGATTCGGGATTCGGGATTGAGGATTCGCGGAAACGTAGCGTGGGCGGGGCCGCTGGCCGAAGCTAGTCCTCCGCCAGCCGCCACACCAGCACGGTACCGTCGCGACGGTCGGGGCGCGTACCCGGCCGGTCGGCGGCATAGGGCTCGCCGCTGCCCGGCAGGATGCCCAGGTAGCGGTGGGTCTTCATCGACAGCAGCATGAACTGGCCGCGCAGCAGGTCCTGCCACATGAAGCGGCTGTCCAGCGAATGCTCGGGCAGCAGGCGCACGTCGGCGGACAGGCCGATGCCGGCCACGGTCAGGAAGCCGCTGCCATCCATGGCTTCCAACGCCACCTGGCCATTGCCGCGGTCGTGCACGCGGAAGCGTGCGTCCGGTGACTTCGCCCTGTCGTCGTCGGCCGCCAGCGGCTGCACCACGCCCAGCGGATGCACGCTGGCGACGCTGCCATCGCCCAGGTTCTCCAGCCTCACCACCTTGCCCAGCGGGATATTGCGCGAGCGGTCGGCCAGCGGTTCGCGCAGGTCGAAGCGGTCGAAGTCCGCATGCCCGCCCTCGTGGCCGGCGCTGTTGTAGGCGAACAGCGCATAGCGCGAACCCTGGAAGGTCTTGAGCTGGTACGGCAACCGCACCGGGCCGCCGATATCTTGGAACCGGCGCCCGTCCACGCTCCAGGAAAACCACGCCAGGTCCTGGTCATGGTCGCCGCGCACGCGCAGGTGCACGCGCGCCTTCGGAAGGGGCACCTCGACCCGGCGATCCCCGGCCTGCGAATACCAGCGCAGCATGCGCCGCCCGTCCTCCTGCACCACCGCCAGCCAGGCCGCCGGCATGTTCAGCAGGCCAAGTCCGGCCACATCGCCCCGCTGCAGTCCTGCCGCATCCAGCACCACGGTGGCGGTGGCCTCCGGGCCCATCACCCGCTGGGTGAGGGTATTGCGCGCATGCAGGAAGCCCTCGGCCGGCAGCGCATGGAGGCGCAGGTGGCCGCGGCGTTCGCGCAGCGACCACTTGCCGTCCAGCGGCTGGTGGTTCCACTGCCATACCGGCTGCAGTTGCGCCCCATCGAAGCTGTCGCTGCGCGCATACGGCGCATGCGGCTGCACGTCCAGGTCGACACGCGGCTTGATCCAGGTACGCGGTGAACGCCCAAGGTTGCCCGGCAGGCCGAAGTACGGCCAGCCCTCGTGCCAGGTCACCGGCGACAGGAAGGTGGTCCGGCCGATCGACTTGAGGTCCATCATCGAGAAACCCCACCAGCTGCCGTCCGGCGCCTGGACGATGCCGCCCTGGTGCAGCGGCACCGCGCCCAGCGCGTTGTCGCCGGGCTTGTGCGAGGAGAACGCGGCGCCGTCGGCCGGGATCGGCGAACGCTGGCCCACGCTGTCCTCCCACCAGCCGCGCTGGAAGCCCATGCTCTCGCTGGCACTGATGGCCACCGTCTCCCACGGACCGTCGAGGCTGTCGGCGCGCGCGGCCTGCATGCGCCCGACCGGGGCATAGTTGGCGCTGATGATGTAGTAGCGCCCGTCGACCTTGTAGAAGTGGTGGCCCTCGCCCATGCCATTGCCGGCCGGGATCAGCACCCGCTCGCTGCCTTCGACCACGCCGGACAGGTCCGGCTTGAGTTCGACCAGCCGCACCTCGTTGTAGTTGAACACCGCCCAGACCCGGCCGTCGTCATCGAACAGCACCGACAGGTCGTGCAGGTTGCGGTCCATGACCGTGTGCTTCCACGGTCCGGCTGGATCCTCCGCGGTGAACACGTGCAGGCCGCGCTCGTTGATGTTGGCGAAGATATGGAAGCGGCCGTCGTGGTGGCGCAGCACCGGCGCCCAGATGCCCTGGCCGTACATGTCCTCGCCGTCCTGGAGCCGGTACTCGGGCCCTTCAGGGAACGAAGGCATGGCGTAGGACACGAACTCCCAGTTCACCAGGTCGCGCGAGCGCAGCACCGGCAGGCCCGGCACCGCGTGCATGGTGGTGCCGGTCATGTAGAACCAGTCGCCGACGCGGATCAGGTCCGGGTCGGAGAACTCGTCATGGAAGACCGGGTTGGTGTAGGTGCCGTTGCCGTTGTCGGCGGTCCATGTCGCCGGTGCGGCGATGGCCTGGGCGCCAGCTGCCAGCAGGGACAGCAGCAGGAGAACTCGCGCGAACACCATGGTTTACCTCCGGCGCGGCGCGACTTCCGCGCCGCCACGCTCAATCCAGCTGCAGCACGAACCCGCCGGCAGCCGGCAGCTCCAGTTCCAGCGGCTTGCCGGGCGCGAACTCCACCCGTCGCTGGGCGAAGCCCGGCGCATCGCCGCCATCGGTGACCAGCAGGCCGCGCTGCACCCCGCCGCCCAGCCTGTCGGCGTCGAGGATGAGCTTGCGCGGGCCGGGGCCGGCGTTGATACCACCCACGAACCAGCGGCCATCACCCTGGCGTGCAAACACCGCGTACTGGCCGGGATAGCCGTCCAGGAAACGGCTGTCGTCCCACACCTCGGGCAGGCCAGCGAGGAAATCGCGCACGTAGCCAGGCACCTGGGCCATGCCCTCGGCGGTCTCGGCGTAGTGCTGGATGCCGGAGAAGAACAGCACCGACTGCGCCAGCTCGAACGCCGGGCGGGTGCGCCGCTGCACGCGGTCGTTGAGCTTGACCATCGCCAGCGGAGTGAAGTCCATCGGGTCGAACACGTTGCGCGTGAACGGCAAGGTTGCCGCATGCACCGGCACCTGGTCGGCATTGCCCTGTTCGAAGGTGGCGAACTCCAGTCCGCGCACGGCCTCCATGGTCTGCAGGTGCGGCCAGGTGCGCTGCCAGCCGCGTGGCAGCGTCGAGCCGTGGAAATTCATCTGGAAACCATGCGGCGCGGCATCGGCCAGCAGGTCCAGGTAGTAGGCGATCATCGACGAGCCATCGCCCCCGAAGAAGTCGATCTTCAGCCCGGCCACGCCCATCGCCTGGAGTTTCTTGAACTCGCGCACGCGGCTGGCATGGTCCAGCAGCTTGCTGCGCGGGGTCTGCGGCGCCTCGTTCCAGTCGCCGGCCGAGTTGTACCAGACCAGCACCGAGACATCCTTGCCATGTGCATGGTCGATCAGCTCGCGCATCTTCGGCTCGCCGATCTGGGTATCCCAGAGCGCGTCGACCAAGGTGTAGCGCCAGCCCATGCGCGCGGCGTAGTCGACGAACTGCTTCTGCACCTCGAACACGGTGGATTCATCGCCCAGCAGCGGCCAGCTCCACGAGGCCTTGCCCGGCACGGAGGTCGCGGCCACCGCGGGCGGATCGGCGAGGTCTGTGCCGAGGGTGGAATCGACCACCGTGGCCAGGTCGCCCACGGCCACGATCCGCCATGGCGAACGCCACGGGAAACTGTCGATCCACGGCAGTGCAGCGCCGCCTGGCAGCGCCTCGCGTTCGTCGGGGAAGCCGATCAGGTACTCGCCCGGGGTCGCACCGTCGAGCAGGCGGCTGCCGGCATCGCCGCGGCGCAGGCTGCCCTCGCTCAGCAGGATCCAATCGCCGCCCGCACGGAACAGCGCCGGGAACGCCCAGCCATGGCCCATCGGCGTGGGCGTGCCCACCCGCACGTCCTGCAGGTAGTACTCCTCGTACGAGGGATTGGTGCGGCCGAAGCCGGTCTTGGGTTCGGCCAGCGGCTGCAACCACGCGTGGGCATCGGCCGGCAGGCGGAAGCTCGCGGCATCGCGCTTCCAGGTCTCCAGCCCGGGCACGGCCCGCGCCAGCTCGTAGCGGAATGCGGCGCCGTCGTTGGATACCTGCCAGGCGACCGCCAGCGTGTGCCCCTGCGCGTCCTTCCAGTGGAACACGCGGCGGTTGGCGCGGTACTGGTTGTGGCGACGCTTGCCGGACAGCAGCTCGTAGTCGTCGGCCACCGGCTGGACCGGATCGACGCCGGCAAAGGCCAGCCCGCGGGACAGGTCCACGCCCTCGCCCACCATGCCCAGCGGCGACGGTGCGACCACCTCGCGACCCTGGCGCAGCAGGCGCCAGGTGGGACGCCCGTCGTCATCCAGCGCCATCTCCACCTGCAGCGTGCCGTCGGGACTTGCGACATCGCCCAGCGGCGTCGCCGCCTGCAACGGCAACCAGGCGCCCAGCAACAGCATCGCCAGCAGCGCACGCATGCCGCGCGCGCGGATGGAAACCTCAACCATGACCGCCTCCGCTGGTGGGGCTGCGCCGCGCCAGCAGGCGCTGCAGCAGGCAGAATGCCAGCAGCAGCACGCCGATCGCGATGCGCGTCCACCACGAGCTCAGGGTGCCGTCGAACACGATCAGGGTCTGGATCAGGCCCAGCACCAGCACGCCGAACAGGGTGCCCAGCACGTAGCCGCTGCCACCGGCCAGCAGGGTGCCGCCGATCACCACCGCGGCGATCGCGTCCAGCTCCAGGCCCATGCCGTGCAGGCTGTAACCGCTGAGCATGTAGAAGGTATAGACCACGCCGGCCAGTGCCGAGCAGAAGCCGCTCAGCGCATAAACCTTGATCAGGGTCGAATCCACCGGCAGGCCCATCAGCGCCGCCGACTGCTCGCTGCCGCCGATGGCATAGACCGTACGCCCGAAGCGAGTCGAGCCGGCCAGGACCACGCCGGCGACGACGATGGCCACGGCCACCAGTGCCGCCACGGAAAGCGAGACCCCGCCGCCCAGCGGCACCCGGGTGCTGGCCACGGCCACGTGGAAGGCGTGGGTGATGCCGATCGAGTCCACGCTGACCAGGGTCGCCGCGCCGCGCGCCAGGAACATGCCGGCCAAAGTGACCACGAACGGCTGCAGCCGGTAGCGCTCGATCAGCACGCCCATCAGCGCACCGAAACCGGTGCCCAGCGCCAGCACCGCCGGGATCGCCGCCAGCGGATGCCAGCCATGCTTCTCGACCAGGCTGGCCAGCAGCACCGTGGTGAACGCGACCACCGCGCCCACCGACAGGTCGATGCCGCCGGTGAGGATCACGAAGGTCATGCCGACCGCGACGATCAGCAGGAAGGCGTTGTCGATCAGCAGGTTCAGGAACACCTGCGGCGACAGGAAACCCTCGTACAGCACGCCACCGGCGGCGGACATGGCCACGAACAGGGCCAGGGTCACCGCCAGCGACAGCAGGCCCGGCTCACGCAGCCGGCGCAGCAGGTTGCCGGCACCCGGCGCACGCATCGCGACGCTCATGCGCGGGCCTCCCTGCGGCTGAACAGCGCCCTGGCCTTGGCCCGGAACTGCGGCGACTGCAACAGCAGCACCGCGGTCACCAGCAGCGCCTTGACCACCAGGTTGACCTGCGGCGGCACGCCGATGGCGTAGATGGTGGTGGTGAGGGTCTGGATGATCAGCGCGCCCAGCAGGCTGCCGGCCAGGCTGAAGCGCCCACCGGCCAGGGCGCTGCCGCCCAGGGCCACGGCCAGGATCGCGTCCAGCTCCAGCAGCTGGCCAGCGTTGTTGGCATCGGCGCTGGCCACGTTGGAGCTGACCAGCAGGCCGGCCAGGCCGGCGGTGAAGCTGCAGAAGACGTACAGCGACAGGGCGATGGCACGGGCGCGGATGCCGGCCACGTGGACCGCCGAGGGGTTGTGGCCGATGGCGCGCACGAACAGGCCCAGTGCGGTGCGGTCCAGCAGCAGCTTCACCGCGACGAACACCACCGCCAGCACGAACACCGAGAACGGCAGGCCGAGCAGGAAGCCCTTGCCCAGGAACGCGTACGGCGCGTAGTAGATGGTCAGGATCTGGCCGTCGCCAATGAGCTGGGCCACGCCGCGCCCGGCCACCATCAGGATCAGGGTGGCGATGATCGGCTGCATCCCGACCTTGACCACCAGCACGCCGTTCCACAGTCCGCACAGCGCCGCCACGGCCAGCGCCGCGGCGATCGCGCCGAACAGCGGCGCCAGCCCTTCGCTGCCACCGGCCTGCATCCGCGCGATGGTCCAGGCCGCGACCGTGGCACTGATCGCCAGCACCGCGCCCACCGAGATATCCAGGCCGCGCACTGCGATCACCAGGGTCATGCCCAGCGAGACCAGCGCCAGTGGCGCGGCGCGGTTGGCGATATCGACCAGGTTCCCGTACAGGTGGCCGTCGCGCCACTGCAGGGACAGGAAGCCGGGATTGAACAGCGCATTGCCCAGCAGCAGCAGGACCAGCGCCAGCGCCGGCCACAGCAGCGGATGGGCCATCAGCCGCTCGCGCAGCGCGCGCGCCGGCTGCACCTTCGAAGCCTGCATCTCGCTCATGCGTGCCCCGCGATCAGGTCCAGCACCTGGTCGCCCTCGGCGCCGCCCTCGAGCTCGCCGGCCTTGCGCCGCTCGCGCAGTACCGCGATGCGGTCGCCCAGCCGGGTCAGTTCCTCGATCTCGGCGGAAATGAACAGCACCGCCATGCCCTGCCGCGCCAGCTTCACCACCTCGGCCATGATCTCCTGCTTGGCGGCGATATCGATGCCGCGGGTCGGTTCGTCCAGGATCAGCAGCTTCGGCTGGGTGGCCAGCCAGCGCGCCAGCACGACCTTCTGCTGGTTGCCGCCGGACAGCGCCCCCACCGGGGTCTCGATGTCGGCGGTCTTGATGCCCAGCAGCTGCACGAACTCGCGCGCCAGCTGCTCCTGGCGCGCCAGGGGCAGCGCACGCCACCAGCCACGCCGCGCCTGCAGTGCCAGCACGATGTTCTCGCGCACCGACAGTCCGGCAACGATGCCCTCGGTCTTGCGCTCCTCCGGGCACAGCGCCATGCCGCGTGCCACCGCCTCGGCCGGATGCTTCAGTTGCACCGCCTCGCCACCGATGCGCAGCTGCCCGGCATCGGCGCGGTCAAGGCCGAACAGCAGCCGCGCCAGCTCGGTGCGACCGGAGCCGAGCAACCCGCCCAGGCCCAGTACCTCGCCGGCACGCAGCTGCAGGTCCACCGGATGCAGCGCGCCACGCCGGGCCAGGCCCTGCGCCTCGACCACGACCTCGCCCACCTGGGCGGACCCGCCGGCCTCGCGGCCGCCGGCCAGCGCGACCTCGCGACCGACCATGGCCGTGACCAGCGCGCCCTGCGGCAGCTCGGCCGCGGCGTACTCACCGACCAGGGTGCCGTTGCGCAGGACCGTAATCCGGTCGGAGACCGCGTACACCTGGTCGAGGAAGTGGGTGACGAACAGGATCGCCATGCCCTCGTCGCGCAGGCGCCGCATCACCGCGAACAGCGCCTGCACCTCGTCCTCGTCCAGGCTCGAGGTCGGCTCGTCCAGCACCAGCACCTTGGCCTGCACGCCCAGCGCGCGGGCGATGGCCACCATCTGCTGCACCGCCACCGGGAAGCTGCCCAGGGTGCGGTCCACGTCGATGTCCAGGCCCAGCCGCGCCAGCAGCCCGCGTGCACCGGCGCGCACCTTCGCCCAGTCGATCAGGCCGGTCCAGCGCCGCCTGGGATAGCGCCCGGCGAACAGGTTCTCGGCCACCGACAGGTTCGGGCACAGGTTCACTTCCTGGTAGACCGTGCTGATGCCCAGCGCCTGCGCCTCCAGCGGGGTCGAGGGCGATACCGCACGCCCGTCCAGTTCGATGCTGCCGGCATCCGGCCGCTCGACGCCCGTGACCAGCTTGATCAGGGTCGACTTGCCGGCGCCGTTCTGGCCCATCAGCGCGTGGATCTCGCCGGCGCGCAGGGCCAGCCCGGCACCGTCCAGCGCTACCGTGGCCCCGAAACGCTTGCGCAGGCCGGAAGCCTGCAGCACCACGGGCTTCATGCGGCGCCCTCCCCCCGGCGGGCGCCGCTGCGTGGCTGCACGGATGCCTGCTGCGACCGCATCAGTACTTGCGGTTCGGCAGTTCGGCCGCGGCCTGGTCCATGGTGTACACGCCTTCCTCCACGGTCACGCGCCTGGGCACTTCGCGCCCGGCGTGGACGTCCCGGATCAGCTGCGCCAGCTGCTCGCCCAGCAGCGGATTGCACTCCACCGTGGCGTTGAGCTTGCCGGCCTTCATCGCCTCGAACGCGCCGCGCACGCCGTCGATGGAGACGATGCGGATGTCGCTGCCCGGCTTCAGGCCGGCTTCCTCGATCGCCTGGATGGCGCCGATGGCCATGTCGTCGTTGTGCGCGAACAGCACGTCGATGCCGCCGTTCTCGGCCTTGATGAAGGCTTCCATCACTTCCTTGCCCTTGGCGCGGGTGAAGTCGCCGCTCTGCGAGCGCACGATCTGGAAGCGGCTGTCGCCCTCGATCACTTCCTTGAAGCCGCGCATGCGGTCGTTGGCCGGGGCCGAACCCACGGTGCCCTGCAGTTCGACGATGCGGACCGGACCGGTCTTGCCCTCGCTGTCCTCGATCAGCCAGCGCGCGGCGCGGCGGCCTTCCTCGACGAAGTCCGAGCCGATGAAGGTTACGTACAGCGACTCGTCGGAGACGTCGACCGCGCGGTCGGTCAGCACCACCGGGATGTTGGCGGCCTTGGCCTCGCGCAGCACGGTCTCCCAGCCGGACTCGACCACCGGCGAGAACGCGATCACGTCCACGCGCTGGGCGATGAACGAGCGCAGCGCCTTGATCTGGTTCTCCTGCTTCTGCTGTGCATCGGAGAAGCGCAGGCGGAACTCGGGGGCGACCAGCGCCTCCTTGACCGAGCGGGTATTGGCCGTGCGCCACTCGCTCTCCGCGCCGACCTGGCTGAAACCGACGGTGATCGGCTTGCCCTCGCCGCCTTCGCCGCCGCCCTCGCCACCGCTGCCGGAACAGCCGGCCAGCGCCACGGCGCCCAGCGCCAGCATCCCGAACAAGAACTTCCTCATCGCTCCCTCCCGATCGATTCGTTGTTGTGCCGCGTGCCGCGACCCTCGTCGCGGCTGGCTACGCATGCCCTCCAGCATGCGCGGCCGCGGTTGGCCTTCAGGCCGATGCAAGGGCGGTCGCGACCGCCCTCCTTGACTCCACCGCGTGGCGATCCTGCCTGCGCGGCCAATAATCCGAAACCTCGCGCCCCCCGAAGGGTACGTGGGGATGGACCGCGGCGGTAGGCGGGTTGGCCCTCACCATGCCCTGCCCTCGCCAGGCTCCCGCCGGGTCCTGCGCGCTCAAAGCGCGCGCACGCCGCCGGGCACGAAGCCGGCGGGCGCGACTTCCAGCGGATTGGCCAGCGCCGCGCCCATCTCCGGGATCTCGATCTCGAACACGTCGCCCGGACGGGTGCTCACGCCATCGGCGAAGCTCAAGGTGGCGGTGCCGAAGAAGTGCAGGTGCACGTCGCCCGGACGGCGGTGCGCGGCGTACTTGAAGTGGTGGTACTCCAGGTTCTCCAGCGAGTGGCACATGTTGGCCTCGCCGGTGAGGAACGGCTTCTCCCACACCACCTTGCCGTCGCGGCGCAGGCGGCTGGTGCCGCGCAGGTCGCGCGGCAGCGGCCCGGTGCGCAGCTCCGGTCCGATCGCGCAGGCGCGCAGCTTGGAATGGGCCAGGTACAGGTAGTTCTGGCGCTCGGTGACGTGGTCGGAGAACTCGTTGCCCAGGGCGTAGCCGAGGCGGTGCGGGGTACCGTCCGGGCCGATCACGTACAGGCCCACCAGTTCCGGCTCCTCGCCGCCGTCGCGGGCGAACTCCGGCGAAGGCAGCGCCGAACCCGGCGCGACCAGCACCTGGCCGTCGCCCTTGTAGAACCACTCCGGCTGCGCGCCAGCGGTGCCCGGGGCCGGCATGCCGCCCTCCACGCCCCACTGGAACATGCGCATGGAGTCGGTGAGCGTGCCTTCCTCGGCCGACTGCTGCAGCTTCTGGTGCATGGCGTCGCGGGCGGCGGCGCTGCCCAGGTGGGTCAGGCCGGTGCCGGTGACCAGGCAGTGCGCCGGGTCGGGATGGTGCAGCGGGTTGAGCACGCGGCCTTCGCGCAGCAGTTCCGCGTAGTCGAGGGTGGCGGCGCCGAGGGATGCGGTGGCCTGGGCCTCCAGGCTGCGTCCGGCGGCGATCGCGGCATTGGCCAGGGCCCAGGTCGACTCGACGCCATCGAGCAGGCGCACCAGGTCGCCCTCGACCACGCCGACGCGGATGTCTCCGCCATCGCCCCTCAGCTGGATCAATCGCATCGGCCGCCCTCGTCATGGATGGGAAGGCATGCCGCTTCCGGGAGAGACGGAAGCCACCGCGCATGCCCTGGCGCCGATTCTGACGGCAGGACGAATATGCATCCAATCCAAATTCATGCATAACATATATAAACATTCGTATCGGCCGGAGTGACATAAGTGCCCCAGAACGTGCCGTGGTTCGTCCGTGCCCGCCTCAAGACCCGGCAGCTGATGCTGCTGATCGCGATCGACGAGGAAGGCAACATCCACCGCGCCGCCGAGACCCTGGCGATGTCGCAGCCGGCCGCCTCCAAGCTGCTCAAGGACCTGGAGGACATGCTTGGGGTGTCGCTGTTCGAGCGCCTGCCGCGCGGCATGCGCCCGACCTGGTACGGCGAGGCGATGATCCGCCACGCCCGCATCGCCCTGGCCAGCCTCGGCGAGGCCGGGGCCGAGCTGGAGGCGCTCAAGGGCGGCTTCGCCGGCAGCGTGGCCATCGGCGCGATCGCCGGTCCGGCGATGAGCCTGCTGCCGACGGCGCTGGCGCGGGTGGCGCGCGAGGCCCCGGAGCTGCGGGTGTCGCTGCTGGTCGAAAGCTCTGACGTGCTGCTGGAACGGCTGCAGCAGAACCGCCTGGATTTCCTGGTCGCACGCCTGTTCGAGCAGCACGACAAGACCCACCTGCAGTACCAGGCCCTGGCCAAGGAGGAGATCTGCGCGATCGTCCGCCCCGGCCACCCGATCCTGGAACGCAACCGCCTCGACCTGCCGACCCTGGCCAAGGCCAGCTGGATCGTGCCGCCGGAAGGCAGCGTGCTGCGCCACCGCTTCGAGCTGATGTTCCGCGGCGCCGGCCTGCAGCCGCCGCGCCACGTGCTGTCGACCACCGCCCTGGTGTTCATCACCAAGATGCTGCAGGAAAGCGACTACCTGGCCGTGGTCCCGGTGGACGTGGCCCGCCATTACGCCGGGCACGGGATGGTGAAGATCCTGCCGGTGGAGCTGTCCTGCCAGATGGACTCCTTCGGCATCATCACCCGCAGCGACTGGCTGCTCTCCCCCGGTGCGCGCAAGGTACTCGAAGCGCTGCAGCGGGCAGCCAACGAGGTTTACGGGATGCCGAGGTAACGGCGCTTCCCTCTCCCGACAGCTGCAGCCCGGACGAGGCCGGAGGCCGCATCCGGAATGATCGCCACGACGCAGCCAGGCACATACCGCCTGCCGCGGATGCGCTTCGCTTCCCGGGCTACGGGTTACGTCCTACGCCCGCGGGGTAAGGGCACATCTCAGTCGTGGAACGGCTCGACCACTACGCGACGCCCGAGCATGAACGCATCCGCCACATGCCGCAGCGGCGCCAGGTCCACGTCCGACCCGCCGGCACGGATCAGCCTGGCGAAGTGGCGGTACAGCTCCGGATACTCCTGCTCCGGCTCGGCGTGGACCACCTCGCCATTGACCGCCAGCCGCGAGCCTCCATGCGACAGCAGCATGCTGCCCGCATCGGTCTCCGCCTCGATATCCCAACTCTGCGGGCCGGTCTGGCGCCAGTCGAATTCGGCCTGCAGGTCCAGCCCTTCCGCGTCGGTGAAGCGGATCGCGGCCGCGATCGGCGCGGCGCGGTTTTCCGGGAACTCCAGCGTCGCCTCCGTCGCGAACACCGCCCGCGGCAGGATCCTCGTGACGATGCTCAGCGCATTGATGCCCGGGTCGAACACGCCCAGGCCGCCGGCCTCCCAGATCCAGGCCTGGCCCGGATGCCAATGGCGCACATCCTCCTTCCAGGTCACCCGCATCGAACGCACGGTGGTGCCGGCCAGGAACGCACGCGCGGCCTCCACCGCCGGCGCATGCCGCGAATGCCAGCTGGCAAACAGGCTCACCCCGCGTTCCTTCGCCTGCGCGGCCAGGTCCTCGACCTCGGACAGGGTCGCGCCCGGCGGCTTCTCCAGGAACACGTGCTTGCCCGCGGCCAGCGCCTTCACCGCGGCGGCATAGCGGTACTGCGGCGGCATGCACAGCGACACCGCCTCGACCTCCGGCACTGCCTCAAGCATCTCCTCGATGGTGCCGAAGTTTGCGATGCCGTCGACCTTGCCGTTGCGGCTGGCGGCGGCGACCAGGCGGTAGTCGGCATTGGCCGCGACCGCGGGCAGGTGCTGGTCGCGCACGATCTTGCCGACTCCGACGATGGCGAGGTTGATGCTGGACACGTGCGGGTTCTCCAGGGAATCAGTGCTTGGTGATCGGAAATGATGACGGCGCGACGCGGCTCAGGCCTGCGCCAGTGCCGCCTCCACCCCGCTCCACTCGCGGCCCGGCCCGGGCGCGGCGAAGCGGTAGTCGATGACGCGGCGATACACCTCGCCCGGACGCAGCACCGCCTGCGGGAACTGCGGCCGGTTCGGTGCATCCGGATAGCCCTGCGGCTCCAGGCACAGGCCGCGGCCCAGGCCCGGGTGCTGGCGGTCCAGCGCGTGGCCGTCGTAGAGCTGCAGCGCCGGCGCGTTGCAGTCGATGCGCAGGGCGATGCCGCTGTGCGGCGAGTACAGCAGGGCGCAGGTGGTCGCGCCCTCCTCCAGCACCAGGCAGTGGTCGTAGCCGCCGGCCGCGTCCAGCTGCGGATGCCCTGAAGCGGCCGCGGCATCCAGCGTACGCGCGACGCGGAAGTCGAACGCCGTGCCGGCGGCGTCGGCGACCTCGCCCAGCGGGATCAGCTCGCCATCCACCGGCAGGAAGCCGCGGGTCGGCGACTTCAGCCACTGCGCCGAGGCCGGCACCGAGGCATCGCCGGCCAGGTTCCAGTACGGGTGGTGGGTCGGGTTAAACGGGGTCGGCGCGTCGCAGGTCGCTTCCAGCTCCAGGCGCAGGCGGGCGCCATCGATGCTGTAGATGGCGCGCATCCCGAGGTTGCCGGGATAGCCCTCCTCGCCGTCGGGCGAGTGGTAGCGCAGCTCCAGCCGCGCTTCGTCGTGCGCATGCACCTGCCACAGCCGCCGGCCGAAGCCGAGCATGCCGCCGTGCAGGTGGTTGCGGCCCTCGTTCGCGCTGACGCGGCAGGCCTGGCCATCGAGGGTGAACGCGGCCCCACCGATGCGGTTGCCGAAGCGCCCGACCACGATGCCCTGGTAGGACGGATCGGCGAAATAGGACGCGGCATCGGGCAGGCCCAGCACCAGCGGCACCGGTCCCTGCGCGCCGGCGAACTCCAGCCGCGCCAGGATGCCGCCCAGGTCCAGCACCTCGGCCCGCAGCGCGCCGCCCGCGCCGAGCACGTGCGCGTGCACTACGCGGCCGTCGTCGAGCCTGCCGAAAGATCGCCTCTGTGCCATCCGTCTTCCCTGTCACCGGCCACTGCAGGCCGCGCGGCAGGATAGCGGCCGCCCGCCATGCCCACCAATCCCGCAGGCGACATGCCGGCCTTGCGAAACGGAATACTTCGCGCGCGCGAGGCCGCCCCGGAGCGGATACCGGTTCGGGTATCCCTTGGCGCCACAAATTCATTGGCAGGTTATGGCAGCCCCCTCTATGCTCGGGCCAGCTTCCCCTGCGCCCGCCGCACCCCACGGGAAGCCCGACGGCGCAACCGCGCCGGCACAACTCGCGATCGCAAGCGTCTGGACGTAGACCGGGAGGGGTTGAAGGTGACGACGCCCGCACTGGACGGCATGCCCGCATGCCGCGACGCCGGCCTGCTGCCCGCAGGACCGGAAGCCCTGCCGGCCAAGGCAGGCACCGCCGATGCCGCCATCCGGCCGGCCACGCGCTTGTCCGCTATCCACTCCACCACCCTTTCCACGCGCCATGCTGCCGCGACCCCGCGCAGCGCGCGCCTGCCCACCTGACCAACGCCATCCCCGTTCCCGACACGAGGCAAGACCGATGCTCAAAACCACCTTGCGCACCCTGGCCCTGGCCACCGCCCTGGTCGCCGCCAACGCGGGCGCCCAGGACAAGGCCCAGGCCAGCGCCACCCTGCGCGCCGACCAGCCCGGCGACACCGTCAGCCGGTACATCTTCGGCCAGTTCGCCGAGCACCTGGGCTACGGCATCTACGGCGGCATCTGGGTGGGCGAGGATTCGAAGATCCCCAACACCCGCGGCTACCGCAACGACGTGCTGGCCGCGCTGAGGAAGCTGGACGTGCCGGTGGTGCGCTGGCCCGGCGGCTGTTTCGCCGACGAGTACTACTGGCGCGACGGCGTCGGCCCGCGCGACCAGCGCCGGGTCAAGATCAACACCCACTGGGGTGGCGTGGAGGAGCCCAACAGCTTCGGCACCCACGAGTTCATGGATTTCACCGAGCTGCTGGGCACCGACGCCTATGTCTCCGGCAACACCGGCAGCGGCTCGCCGCGGGAGATGGCCGAGTGGGTCGAGTACATGACCTACGAGAAGGGCTCCTCGCTTGCCGAGGAGCGCCGCGCCAACGGCCGCGACAAGCCGTGGAAAGTGCCCTTCTTCGGCATCGGCAACGAGATGTGGGGCTGCGGCGGCAACATGACGCCCGAGCACGCGGCCAACCTGCACCGCCAGTTCCAGACCTTCGTCAAGGTGCCGGCCGGGGTGGAAGTCACCAAGGTCGCCGCCGGCGCCAACAATGACGACTACAACTGGACCGAGGTGATGATGAAGATCGCCGGCAAGCACATGGATGCCTTGTCGGTGCATTACTACACCGTGCCCGGTGGCTGGCCGCCGCGTGCCTCCTCCTTCGAGTTCGACGAGCAGGCGTGGATCCAGACCCTCGCCAGCGCGCTGAAGGTGGACGAGCTGCTGCGCGGCCACATCGCGGTGATGGACAGGCTGGACCCGGAAGGCAAGGTCGACCTGTACCTGGACGAGTGGGGCACCTGGTACGCGCCCTACCCCGGCACCAACCCGGGCTTCCTGCAGCAGCAGAACACCCTGCGCGACGCGATCGTCGCCGCGATCCACTTCGACGTGATGAGCAAGCATGCCCGCCGGGTCAAGATGGGCAACATCGCGCAGATGGTGAACGTGCTGCAGGCGATGATCCTGACCGAAGACGCGAAGATGGCGCTGACGCCCACCTACCACGCCTTCGAAATGTACAAGCCGTGGCAGGACGCCACCCACCTGCCGTTGGAGCTGAAGGCGCCGCAGTACCGCCTTGGCGACACCTCGGTGCCGTCGGTGCACGGCTCGGCGGTGCGCGCCAAAGACGGCCACGTGTACGTGGCCCTGACCAACCTGGACCCGAACCGCGCGGTGGAGGTCTCCACCAGCGTCACCGGCGTGCAGGCCAGCGCCGTCTCCGGCCGCGTGCTGACCGCAGACACGATCACCGCGCACAACACCTTCGCCCAGCCGGACCGGGTCAAGCCGGTGGACTTCACCGGCGCCCGCTTGTCCGGCGGAACCCTCAAGGTGGAGCTGCCGGCCAAGTCGATCGTGGTGCTGCAGCTGCGCTGAGCACGCCACCGTCGGTGTTGCATGCGGGGGCGCTTCGGCGCCCCCGTTTTTTATTGCAGTTGGCGACCGGATCGGGATGGGGCCGGGCCCTGCGAAACCGTGGCTACGGGTCAGACCCGCCGGCCATCGGCACCTACCACCGCCTCGCCATCCTCCTTGCTGAAGGCGCCGCGCTGGGGATCGGGAAGAATTTCCAGCACCACCTCCGAGGGCCGGCACAGGCGCGTGCCCAGCGGGGTCACCACCACCGGGCGGTTGATCAGCACGGGATTGGCGACCATCGCCTGCAGCAGCGTTTCGTCATCCAGCGATGCATCGTCCAGGCCCAGTTCCGCGCACAGCGGCTCCTTGGCCCGCAGCAGGCCGCGCACGCCCACGCCCGCGGCCGCGGCAAGTTCCCGCAGGCGCTCCAGGGTCGGCGGGTGCTGCAGGTATTCGATGACCTCCGGCTCGACGCCGCTGTTGCGGATCATCGCCAGGGTGTTGCGCGAGGTGCCGCAGCGGGGGTTGTGGTAGATCGTGATCGCGCTCATGGGGCGTGCTCCGGTCGGGGAGGTGCGGGGAACAGGTGGCGGGTACGGTTGACGATGGCCACCAGCGACAGCATCACCGGCACCTCCACCAGCACGCCGACGACCGTAGCCAGTGCGGCGCCGGAGTGCAGGCCGAACAGCGAGATCGCCACCGCCACCGCCAGCTCGAAGAAGTTGGACGTGCCGATCAGGCAGGCCGGCCCGGCGATGTCATGCCCCAGCCGCAGCAGCCGCGCCGCCACGAACGCCACCAGGAAAATGCCGTAGGTCTGCAGCAGCAGCGGCACGGCGATCATCCCGATCACCAGAGGCTGCTCCAGGATCGTGCGTGCCTGGAAGCCGAACAGCAGCACCACCGTGGCCACGAGCCCGACGATCGACCACGGCTTGAGCCGGCGCACGAGCCCGTCGACCGCCGTGCCGCCGCGCCGCCGCAGCACGTGCCGGGTCGCCATGCCGGCCAGCAGCGGCAGCACCACGTAGAGCACGGTGGACAGCAGGAGCGTCTGCCAGGGCACCTCCACCTCGGTCACGCCCAGCAGGAAGGCCGCGATCGGCGCGAAGGCGAACACCATCACCAGGTCGTTCACCGACACCTGCACCAGGGTGTAGTTCGGATCGCCCTTCACCAGCGCGCTCCACACGAACACCATCGCCGTGCACGGCGCCACGCCCAGCAGGATCATCCCGGCGATGTATTCGCTGGCCGACTGCGGGTCCACCCACGGCGCGAACACGTGCTCGAAGAACAGCACGCCCAGCGCGGCCATGGTGAACGGCTTGACCAGCCAGTTGACCACCAGGGTCAGCACCAGTCCGCGCGGCCGGCGGCGGATGTCCCGCACCGCGCTCCAGTCCACCTGGATCATCATCGGATAGATCATCAGCCAGATCAGCACCGCGACCGCCAGGTTCACGTGCGCGACCTCCAGCGCGGCCACCGCCTGGAACACGCCGGGCAGCAGCAGGCCCAGGCCGATGCCGGCAAGGATGCCCAGCGCCACCCACACCGACAGGAACCGCTCGAACACACCCATCATCCAACCCCCTGCGTGCGTTTGCCGTACGCGCCCACGGTCACTGCGACCGGGTGGCGCCGGCGGCCGCCGTGATGGCCGGAACCGGCGGCTCCACCGCTTCGGCTGCGGCGGCCAGTGCCGCCGCCATGCCGCCCTTGCGTTCGCTGTAGCGGCAGGTGAGGTAGTCGCTGCGATCGCGCACCAGCCAGGTGAACTTCACCAGCTCCTCCATCACGTCGACCACCCGGTCGTAGTAGGCCGAAGGCTTCATCCGCCCGATCTCGTCGAACTCCTGCCAGGCCTTGGGCACCGAGGACTGGTTGGGGATGGTGACCATGCGCATCCAGCGGCCGAGCACGCGCAGCGTATTGACCACGTTGAACGACTGCGAGCCGCCGCAGACCTGCATCACCGCCAGGGTGCGGCCCTGGGTCGGGCGCACGCCGCCGTCTTCCAGCGGCAACCAGTCGATCTGGTTCTTGAATACCGCGGTGACCGCGCCATGCCGCTCCGGGCTGACCCACACCTGCCCCTCGGACCACAGCGACAGCGCGCGCAGCTCCTGCACCTTCGGATGCTCAGGCCCGGTGCTGCCCTGCATGGGCAGGTCGTGCGGATCGAACACGCGCACCTCGGCGCCGAAATGGCGCAGCAGCCGCGCCGCCTCCAGGGCCAGCTTGCGGCTGTAGGACTCCGGCCGCAGCGAGCCGTACAGCACCAGGATCCGCGGCGGATGTGCGTCACCGGCACCGAGGCGTGCCGCATCCACCGGTTCCAACGCATCAGGTACCAGGTGGGGAAGGTCGTGTGGTTCCATGGCGTTGTGCCCTGTCGAACTGTTCGACTATTCTAGAATCATGGAACTGACAACCGCAACCACCGCGCTTGCCGCGCTCGGCAACCCGACCCGGCTGTCCATCTTCCGGCTGCTGGTCGAGGCCGGGCCGGACGGACGCAGTCCCGGCGACATTGCCGCCGCGCTGTCCCTGCCCGGCGCCACCCTTTCCTTCCACCTGAAGGAGCTCAGCCAGGCGGGCCTGATCGGCGGCCAGGCGCAGGGCCGGCGCATCACCTACCGCGCCGACTTCGAGGCGATGAACGGCCTGATCGAGTTCCTCACCCGCAACTGCTGCGGTGGCGATGCAGGGCGTTGCGCGCCGCCGAAGCGCTAGTACCGCTGCGAGCCGGCCGCCGCGTTTGAGCGCCCGGCCGCCTTCCCCTGGACTGCCGCCCTGCCATGCACGCCGATGCGATGACCCCGCCCTAGCGCTCCCGTCGATTGCGTTCGAGTGCCCCGCCTTGCGGTGGCGCGAAGGGTTGTGCCCGGTCCATCCATCATCGCCCGCCGTTCCCGGCGCGGCAGGAGTCTCCAATGTCTGCAATCTATCCGCTGCGCGAGCAGTGGTTCGGCAACGTGCGCGGCGACGTACTCTCCGGCGTGCTCGTCGCCCTGGCCCTGATCCCCGAGGCGATCGCGTTCTCGATCATCGCCGGCGTCGATCCCAAGGTCGGCCTGTACGCCTCGTTCTGCATCGCCGTGGTGACCTCCATCGCGGGCGGCCGCCCGGGCATGATCTCCGCCGCAACCGGGGCGATGGCCCTGGTGATGGTGGACCTGGTCCGCGACCACGGCCTGCAGTACCTGTTCGCCGCCACCATCCTCGCCGGCGTGCTGCAGCTGCTGGCCGCGGCGCTGCGGCTCAACTCGCTGATGCGCTTTGTCCCGCGCTCGGTGGTCATCGGCTTCGTCAACGCGCTGGCGATCCTGATCTTCATGGCCCAGCTGCCCGAACTGATCGGCATGCCATTGCCGGTGTACGCGGTGTGTGCCGCCGGCCTGGCGATCATCTACCTGCTGCCGCGGATCACCCGCGCCGTGCCCTCGGCGCTGGTGGCCATCGTGGTGCTGACAATCGCCGTGTCCCTGCTCGGCCTGGATATCCGCAACGTCGGCGACATGGGGCAGATGCCCGACAGCCTCCCCGCCTTCTTCGTGCCGGACATCGCCTGGACCTGGGAGACGCTGCGGATCCTGCTGCCGGTGTCGGCCACCCTGGCGGTGGTCGGCCTGCTCGAGTCGCTGATGACCGCGCAGATCGTCGAGGACATGACCGACACGCCCACCGACCGCCGCCGCGAATCGGCCGGCCAGGGCCTGGCCAACGTGGTCACCGGCTTCTTCGGCGGCATGGCCGGCTGCGCGATGATCGGCCAGTCGGTGATCAACGTCAGCTCCGGCGGACGCGGCCGGCTGTCCTGCCTGGTGGCCGGCGTGGTGCTGCTGTTGCTGGTGGTCTACGCCTCGGAGTGGGTGTCGATGATCCCGATGGCGGCGCTGGTGGCGGTGATGATCATGGTCAGCATCGGCACCTTCCACTGGAAAAGCTTCCGCGAGTTCCGGACCCACCCCAGAACCGCCAACCTGATCATGCTCGGCACGGTCATCGTCACCGTCGCCACCCGCGACCTGGCCATGGGCGTGCTGGCCGGCGTGCTGCTGACCGCGGTGTCCTTCGCCCGGCGCGTGAGCGCGCTGCTGGAGGTGCGGAGCGATGACAGCCAGCCCGGCATCCGTACCTACCGGGTGCACGGGCAGGTGTTCTTCGCCTCGGCGGTGCAGTTCGCCAACAGCTTCGACTACCTGCACACCCCACCCCGGGTAGTGATCGACCTGCGCGATGCCCACCTGTGGGACACCAGCGCCGTGGCCGCACTGGACCGCGTGGTGCTCAAGCTGCGCCGGCACGGCGCCGAGGTCGAGGTGGTCGGCCTCAACGAGGCCAGCGGACTGCTGGTGGACAGGCTCCAGACCCACCGCGCCGGTGGGCCAGGAGCGGCCGGCGGACACTGACGGTCCGGGGAACGCACCCGGGTGCCGCTCCTTCGCCCGTGCACACACCGGCGCAAGAGCCCGCACCTTCACGGTCCCGCAGGGTGCGCCTGGCGCCCGACGACGCCGTCCGTCGACCTAGTTTCGCATTGCAATACGCGTATCAATCCGCTGCCCATTGTTATTTTTCCGGCATGGCGCAGGCCGGTAGCATGCTTGCCGCACCATGCGCGTGCACCGGGCACCCCGCCCGGCCGCCTCCGCCGCACCCCTTCCGGGCAGGGATCCCGAGCACATGAGCGATTCCAGCAACCGCCCCTTGCGCAGCCGCCAGTGGTTCGGCCGCGAGGGCAAGCAGGGCTTCTACTACCGCAGCTGGCTCAAGGGCCTGGGCCTGCCGCACGACATGTTCGACGGCCGCCCGGTGATCGGCATCTGCAACACCTGGTCGGAACTGACGCCCTGCAACAGCTCCTTCCGCGAGCTGGCCGAGCACGTCAAGCGCGGCGTGTACGAGGCCGGCGGCTTCCCGCTGGAGTTCCCGGTGATGTCGCTGGGCGAAACCCAGGTGCGGCCCACCGCGATGCTGTTCCGCAACCTCGCCTCGATGGACGTGGAGGAATCGATCCGCGCCAACCCGATCGACGGCGTGGTGCTGCTGATGGGCTGCGACAAGACCACTCCTTCCCTGCTGATGGGCGCGGCCAGCGTGGACCTGCCGACCATCGGCGTGTCCGGCGGCCCCTCGCTGTCGGGCAACTGGCGCGGCAAGCCGGTCGGCTCGGGCACCGGGGTGATCGAGATGTCGGAGATGGTCCGCGCCGGCACCCTTTCGCAGGAGGAGTTCACCGAGGCCGAGGCCTGCATGCAGCGCTCCAAGGGCAGCTGCATGACCATGGGCACGGCATCGACCATGGCCTCGATGGTGGAGGCGCTGGGCATGTCGCTGCCGGAGAACGCGGCGATCCCGGCCGTGGACTCGCGCCGCTTCCGCCTGGCCCACCTGTCCGGCCGCCGCATCGTGGAGATGGTGCGCGAGGACCTGCGCATGTCCAAGGTGCTAACGCGCAAGGCCTTCGCCAACGCGATCCGCGCCAACGCCGCGATCGGCGGTTCGACCAACGCGGTGATCCATCTGCTGGCCATTGCCGGCCGCCTGGGCGTTCAGCTCACGCTCGATGACTGGGACGAGATCGGCTCGCGCCTGCCCTGCTTGGTCAACCTCAAGCCATCGGGCGAGTACCTGATGGAGGACTTCTACTACGCCGGCGGCCTGCCGGCGGTGATGCGCGAGATCGCCGACCACCTGGACCTGGATGCGCTGACCGTCAACGGCCGCACCATTGGCGAGAACATCGCCGATGCGCCGTGCTGGAACCGCGAGGTGATACGCCCGGTGCACCAGCCGCTGCGCGCCGAGGCCGGCATCGCCGTGCTGCGCGGCAACCTCGCCCCGGACGGCGCGGTGGTCAAGCCATCGGCCGCCTCGCCGCACCTGCTGAAGCATCGCGGCCGCGCCGTGGTGTTCGAGAGCATCGAGGAGATGAAGGCGCGCATCGACGACGAGGCGCTGGACATCGACGAGACCTGCGTGATGGTGCTGAAGAACTGCGGCCCGCGCGGATACCCGGGCATGGCCGAGGTCGGCAACATGCCGCTGCCGCCCAAGCTGCTACGGCGTGGCATCACCGACATCGTGCGCATCTCCGACGCGCGCATGAGTGGCACCGCCTACGGCACCGTGGTGCTGCACGTCTCGCCCGAGGCCGCCGCCGGTGGTCCGCTTGCGCTGGTGCGCGAGGGCGACTTCATCGAACTGGACGTGGAGGCGCGCCGCCTGCACCTGGACGTGGACGAGGCCGAGCTGGCGCGCCGCCGCGCCGAGTGGACGCCGCCGCCGGCCCCGACCCGTGGCTGGGCCAAGGTCTACGTGGACCACGTGCAGCAGGCGCACCTGGGTGCGGACCTGGACTTCCTGGTGGGCGGCAGCGGCGATACGGTCGGCCGCGACTCGCACTGAGCATCATGCGGGGCCGCCCTACCCGACCGTCCCTTGCTGGCCCCGCCGCCGCCGCTGTCTCGGCAGCCCTCCCGTGCGGCGGGGTCCTTTTTATCCGGAAACCCTTGACATGAGCGGGCTGCGAATGAGCCGCCGCGGCTTCGTCGCCGCGCTCGGCGCCACCGCCCTGCTGCCGGCACTGCCCGCGCTGGGCCTGTCACCGCCGCTTGGCGACCGGCGCGGTCCACTGCAGGCCTTTCCGCTGGAGGACGTGCGCCTCGGCGACGGCGCGTTTGCCCGCTCGAGCGCGCTCAACCTGCGTTACCTGGCCGCGCTGGATCCGGACCGCCTGCTTGCGCCGTTCCGGATCGAGGCCGGCCTACCCTCGCCCGCGCCGAAGTACCCGAACTGGGAATCGATGGGCCTGGATGGCCACACCGCCGGGCACTACCTGTCGGCACTGGCGCAGCAGGCCGCGCAGGGCAGCGCCGGGATGCGCCGCCGGCTGGACTACATGGTCGCGGCGCTGTCCCAGGTCCAGGCCGCCAACGGTGATGGCTATGTCGGCGGCGTGCCCAACGGGCGCGTGCTGTGGAACCGGATCGCCAGCGGCGATTTCCAGGCCGAGTCGTTCTCGCTGGAAGGCGCGTGGGTGCCGTTCTACAACCTGCACAAGACCTACGCCGGCCTGCGCGATGCCTGGCTGCTGGCCGGCAATGCCCAGGCACGCGACGTGCTGGTGCGCTTCGCCGACTGGGCCGGCGCCCTGGTGGCCAACCTCGACGATACCCAGCTGCAGCGGGTGCTCGATACCGAGCACGGCGGCATGAACGAGGTGCTGGCCGACGTGTACGCCATCACCGGCGATCGCCGCTACCTGGCGCTGGCGCGGCGGTTCTCGCACCGCGCCATCCTCGATCCTCTGTTGCGGCGCGAGGACAGGCTCGACGGCCTGCATGCCAATACCCAGATCCCGAAGGTGATCGGCTTCGCGCGTATCGGCGAGCTCGATGGCGATGTTGAGTGGATCGAGGCGGCGCAGTTCTTCTGGGAGCGCGTTGCGCTGCACCGGAGCATCGCCTTCGGCGGCAACAGCACCCGCGAACACTTCAACCCGGCCGACGATTTCAGCGGCATGATCGCCTCGCGCGAGGGCCCGGAGACCTGCAACAGCTACAACATGCTGCGCCTGACCCTGCTGCTGGAACGGCTGCGTCCGGACCCGCGGCATGCCGATTTCTACGAGCGGGCGCTGTTCAACCACATCCTCTCCACCCAGCATCCAGACCACGGCGGGCTGGTGTACTTCACCCCGATCCGGCCGCGGCACTACCGCGTGTACTCGCAGCCGCAGGAATGCTTCTGGTGCTGCGTCGGCAGCGGCATGGAGAACCACGGCCGCCATGGCGCATTCGCCTACACGCACGACGAATCTTCGCTGCGGGTGAACCTTTACCTGGACTCGGAGCTGCACTGGCGCGAGCGCGGCCTGGTGCTGCGCCAGCGCACGCGCTTCCCCGAGGAGCCGCGCAGCGTGCTGGAAGTGGCGACGCCGAGGCCGCAGGTGTTCGCGCTGGAGCTGCGCCATCCGCACTGGCTGGCCGGCCCGCTGCGGGTCAAGCTCAACGGCAGGCGCTGGCCGGTCGAATCCAGCCCTTCGTCGTACGCGCGGATCGAACGGCAATGGCAGGACGGCGACCGCATCGAGGTCGAGCTGCCCATGTCCACCCGCATCGAGTCCCTGCCCGACGGCTCGGACTGGGTGGCGGTGATGCACGGCCCGCTGATGCTGGCCGCGCGCAGCGGCGAGGAGGACATCGAAGGCCTGGTCGCCGATGACGGCCGCGGCAGCCATATCGCGCCCGGCCCCTACCTGCCGCTGGACCAGGCGCCGATGCTGGTCGGCGAGCGCGATGCGCTGGCAGCCGCTATCCGCCCGGTGCCGGGCGAGAGCCTGGTGTTTGAGGCCGATGCGCTGCTGCGGCCGACCTCGTTCCGCGGGCTGCGCCTGGAGCCGCTGCACCGCATCCACGACGCCCGCTACATGAGCTACTGGCGCACCACCACGCCGGCAGAATACCCCGCCGTGGTGGCCGCCATCGAAGCCGCCGAACGCGAACGCCAGGCGCTCGAGGCCCGCACGCTCGACCAGGTCCAGCCCGGCGAACAGCAGCCCGAGGTCGACCACGCCTACCAGGGCCGCGACAGCAATACCGGCAGCATGCTCGGCCGCCCCTGGCGCGATGCCGGCGACCGCTTCTCGTACCTGCTCCGCGCGCGTCGCTCCGTCGCCGACGGCACGCCGCTGGTCCTGCAGTTGACCGTCTTCGGTGGCGAATGGCAGGCCGGCATGGACGTGCTGGTCGATGGCCGCAAGCTGGGCAGCATCGTCCTCGACGGCAAGGGCAAGGACGACCTGGTGGTGGAGGAGATCGCGCTGCCGCCGGAGGCCCTGCCCGCGCTACGCGGGGCAGGGGCGCGGGTGGAGTTCATTGCCCATGGTGGCAAGCGCACGCCGCGGGTGTTCGAGGTGCGGGTCGTCGCAAGCGGGCCGCCGCGGTTGTAAGCGGGTAAACCTGCGCCGGCCGGCGCGGATCGCAACCTGCAGCATTAATTGCGGCAAGGCGGCAACCTCAATCGCCAACCGAAAACCGGGGTCAGAGTGCATTTTTCACCGACTGACAGACCGCCGACTGCTGCCGCGGGGAGAAAAATGCACTCTGACCCCGGTTTTCGACCCCCCGTTTTTTCGCCGGCTAGTACTCCTCGCCCGAGCGCGGCGTATCCGGCAACTGTTCGTCGAGCGACTGCCGGTAGCGGATGCAGCCGCGTAGGAAGGCGGGCCAGTCCGGCACCACCGGCTGGGCGGCGGACTGCTCCGGCAACAGGCTCCATAACTGCGGGTGGTGCCAGCACAGGTCGTGACCGGAGCAGTCGCGGTGGGCGCGGATCGCGTTGCGCAGCCGCACCACGTCCGCGACCAGCTGCTCGCGGCCCATGCCGTCCAGGTCGGAATCCATGGCGAACCTCCAGAAAACCGGGGCCAGGCTGCACTTTCCTCCTGCGGCGCCGCAGTCTCAAACGCCAGCTTGGCAAGGTGCATCCCGGCCGCGGGGCGGTGCCGGCCCGGATGAAGGCTCAGGCCTGCGCGCGCCCCGCACCACCTGGGCAATCCTGCCGATGGCGTACAGGATCACCCCGCCGAGGAGGCCGATCCTTATCCCCCGGGGCAGCAGGACCCGGGCCGGATCGGCGACTGGCCACAGCGCGAACAGCAGCGTCGCGCAGGCCAGGGCAACCGCCAGGAGCGCAAAGCAGCTCTTGATGTAGATATTGGTCACGCCAAGTCGAATCCGCGACATAAGACCGGGCCCCTGGTGTCAATGCTTACGCTTTCTTGCAAACGCCGGGCGCCTGGGTCAAGCCGCGCCTTGGAGCGGCCTCGGAAGCCCGGGACAAGGCCGGCCTGCCCCCGGCCTTCAGAACAGGTTCCGCAGCGCGTCGCCGATGGCCGCGCCGATACCGGCGCCTGCTCCGGTGCCGCCACCACCGCCACCTGCTCCAGCGCCCGCGCCGGCTGTGCCCCCAGCGCCACCTGTCCCGGCGGAACCACCGGCGCCAGCCGTCCCACCCGCGGCCCCACCGCTGCCTGTCCCGCCTGATCCGGCAGCTCCACCTGCGCCTGCCGCACCGCCGGTGGCGCTACCCGCACCTGCAGCGCCGCCGGAACCCGCTCCGGCGCCCGCGCGCGCGCCGCCGGATGCACCACCTGCCCCGCTCGCAGTTCCCGCGCCGGCTGCGCCTCCGCTTCCACCTGCACCGGCACCCGCCCCACTGCCTGCGGCGCCACCAGCGCCTGTGCCGGCGGCCCCACCGGAACCGCCGGAACTGCCCGCTCCTGCAGCGCCACCCGAGGCTCCGCCACCGCTGCCCGAACCACCCCCCGCGGCCGCACCCCCGGCACTCCCTGCGCCTCCGCTTCCGGCGCCACGCGCACCGGTCGTGCCTCCGCCGATGCCTGCGCCACCACCCGCCGCGTCCGCCCCCGCCCCCGGCGCTGGCGTCCTGGCCGACGGAGCGGGCGGCGCCGGCGGCGGCGGCGAGGGCAGCGACCTGCGCAGGCTGTCCGCGGCGCTGTTGAGGCCAGAGCGGCGGTCGCGTTCGGAATCGTGCTGGGCCTGCAGGCGCGCGGCGCGGGCCGCGGATGGATCGGGGATATCGGCGGCGGGATTGATGGTGTTGTTGCGGATGCGGTCGGCCTGGGCCTGTGCGGCCATCTGGTTGAGCGGCAGGTAGTCGGTATGGAAGTTGAGCTCGACCGAAGAGTTGAGCTCCAGGTCGGTGTTGATCTCCTCGGTGCGCTGGTTGCGCTCGGTGGAGACGTAGCTGATGGTGTTCTCGGCCTCGGCGCTGACGCCCCAGGGACCGGCGCCGAAGCTGCCCGAGCCCTTGACCCGGTTCATGAAGCCGAACTCGCTGCCGGTGTCCTGGCTGGCGGCGCTGCGGGTGTCGATGTGGAAACGCATCGAGGCATTGATCCGGCCGCTGTCGATCACGATGCGCTGCATGCCCAGCATCACCATGGTCGCCAGCTGCTGCTGGCGCTGGCGGGCCAGGTAGCGGCGCGCCAGCGGCACCAGCTGCTCGGGGTTGCTGGCCGATACCGCTTCCTCCGGCGGGATGCCGAGGGTGGCGCGGATCTCCTCCTCGGCCGGCATGCCGCCGCCGCGCAGGCGCAGCTTGATATTGGCCAGCTCCTCCTGCAGGTCGGCCAGTTCGTCGGCGTCCATCGGCTTGTCCGGGCCGGGCATGTCCTCCGGGTCGGGGGCGTCGTACTCGATCGACTCGGGGAAGTGGTCGGCCACCCATTGCCGCACCTGGTGCAGGCCGAACTGGGTGCGCTCGAAGCCCTCGGCCGAGGCCGACACCGCGTTGAGCAGCTGCACGTACTGGTGCATCTGCTGCGAGTTGGCGTCAAGCATGGCCTTGAACACGCCGTTGATCAGGTCGGTGACGAAGCGCGGGAAGGACACCGCGTTGAGCACCTCGCGGGTGGTGCCGGCGATGCGCCTGGCGGCCTCGCCGAACTGCGGCTGCGCCGACTGCGCGGTGGCCAGCGGCGGCGCGGGCCGCGCCGGTGCGCGACGCTCGATCTCGCCTTCGGCCTGGCCTTCCTCGGCGATCAGCTCGGCGGCCAGGGTGGAGACCCTGACCATGGCCTGGGCCAGGGCGCGGCGCTGGCCGGGCGGCATGTCGCGGAAACCGGGCGAGCGTTCCAGCACGTCGCGCACCGCCATCCGGATCCAGGGCGGCGGCGGCTCCACCGGCGCCTGCGCCGGATGCGCGGAACGCGGCGCGACGCCCAGGGCGGCCATGTCAGGCCACCAGCGGCAGGGCCGGCTGCGGATACAGCGGCGCACGCGGCGCGCCGGCCGGCACCGAGGCCAGCCAGCGCTGCGCGGCCACCATCACCTCCACGTCCTGCGGCGCGGCCGGATCCAGCGCCAGCGCCGCTCCGCCCGGATGCGCGGCCAGCCACAGCAGCACGCCCTGGCCGCTGCGGCCGCGCTCGACATGCTGCAGCGCGCTGCCGGTGGGGATTCCGGCCTTGCTGCCGGCCAGCTCGACCAGTCGCCACAGGTCGTTGACCGCGAACGCGGCCTGCAGCCGGCGGTCGCGCATGAAGGCCAGGGCGGCGTTGATGTCGCCGACGATCTCGCGCGCGGCCATCACCGCCATCGGGTCCACCCGCTGGGCGAGGAAGGCGGCCATGGCCTGCGCATGGGTGGCCAGCGCGACCTGCTCGCGCAGGCCGCTGGCGCCGGGCGGCAGCGGCCCGGCCTGGGCGCCGATCGCCTCGCACAGGGCGCGCATCATCGGCTCGAACTGCGGATCGCAGACCACGCGCGCGTACACCGCCTCGCGCTCGCCGGCCGACAGGCGCTCTCGGCGGCGGCGCCAGAAATCGTGCAGCAGGCGCTCGGCCGGGCCCAGCGGCTGGGTGATGGTGCCGCTGGCGAACAGGCCGGCGACCAGCTCGGCGGTGGGCAGCAGGCCGGCGCGCTCCAGAGCGCTGGCGAAGTACAGCGGCGCGGCCGCTTCCAGGCGGGTACGGTCCTCCGGCGCCGGCGCGGCGTCGGGCAGGTCGAAGTCGATGCCCGCCACGGCCCGCGCATAGGCCGGCGCCTGCACGGTCGCCAGCGCAAGCTCCAGGGCCAGCAGCAGGGCGGCGTCGCGTCGCGCTGGCGGTACCCGTATCGGGAGGGGCGGAGCGGCAAGGCGCATGGCGGTGCTCAGGCCGCGGTCTCGGTGCGGGCCGCGGTGCCGCTGCCGCGCTGTTCGGGCCGGACGTTCGGGTCGAACGGGGTGGCGTTGCCCTGGATGCTGGCGATCATGCCCGGCGAGGCCAGCTTCTCCATCGGGAAGTAGTCGGACTTGAAGTTCACCCGCACCTCGCCGGTGAGCTTGGCCTTCATCTCCTGGCTGGAGGCGGAGTTCTCGTCCACCGAGGACTGCACCGTGGTCATGTGGGTCTGCACGTTGGTGTTGGCGGTGGCGGCGCCGCCCCAGCCGAAGTGCGCGCCGGCCACGGTGGTGTTGCGGTTGTAGCTGGTGTCGCGGTCGTACAGCGAGGCCTTGGCCTCGCGCCTGGCGTCGTCGCTGGCGCGGAAGTTGAACACCACCTTGGCGTTGATCAGGCCGTCGGTGACCACGATGCGGTTGATGCCCAGCATCACCATCGAGGCCAGCATCTGCTGGCGGCTGCGCGCCATCTGCATGCGCGCGGCGGTGACCAGGCGCGCCTCCTGTTCCTCGTCGGACAGGTCGTCCACCGGCTGGGCCATCTGCAGCTCGCGGCTGGGGCCCAGCGCGCTGGCCTCGCCGTCGGACTTCTCGCGCGCACGCACGCGCGGCTCGCCGCCCTCCTCCGACTCGCCCAGCTCCAGGTCCTCGGGGAAGCGCTGCACCAGCCAGTCGCGCGCGTTGTTCATGCTGATGTTGTCGGCGGCGAACTGGTCCACGGTCTGCGCCACCGCCTTGAGCAGGTCCGCATAGGCCTCCATCTGCTGGATCGAGGCATCGACGATGGCCTGGAACACGTTCTGGATCAGGCCGCCGACGAACTGGGGGAAGTCCACCGCGCCGACGAACGCCTTGAAGTTGCCGGCGCCCTGCTTGACCGAGCCGGCCTCGAAGTCGCTGCCGGCGAAGGTGCCGATCTTCTCCGAGGCCTTGCGCTTGGCTTGGTCGACCTCGCCGGAAAGCGCGCGCGCCGGCGCGGACGTGGCGTCGTTGCCGTCCTTGGCCAGCACGCCCTGGCCCGGGGTGAGCTCCTGCCTGGCCAGGCCCTGCGGGTTGGCCATGTACGAGGCTACCCGCACCATGGTGCGCGCGATCTCCTGCTGCTGTGCCGCCGGCAGCGCGCGGAAGCCTTCGGAGGACTGCAGCAGCTGGCGCACCTGCGGCCGCACCACGGCCAGGGTCTCGTCGTCCAGCCAGGCGGGCGCGTTGGCGGGCGAGGCACGGTTGGCGAGGGCGGCAGGCATGGCGGGCTCCGGGAGCGGCGGCGGGCGTCAGGCGGCGGGTGCGGGCGCGGGCGTGGTGGCCGCCGGCGCAGTGCCGCTGCCGGTGGCCGGCGCGGCGCCGGCCGCGTTGGGCAGCGGGCGCGCGGCCAGGTTCCTGACCATGCCCGGCTGGGCGTTCATCTGGATCGCGGCGATCGCCTCGGGGTTGGCCATCTTCTCCAGGGGCAGGTAGTCGCTCTTGAAGTTCACCTCGACCTGGCCTGCCAGGCTGGCCCGGGCCTGCAGCGAGGAATCGTTCTGCAGGCCGGAGGTGCTCATCATCTTGATGATCGGCTTCTCGTCGTACTTGTAGTCGCCCTTGGAGTAGGAGGTCCCGCCCTCGTAGGCGGGGCCGCCGCCGCGGCCGTAGAAGCGGCCGTTGGCGAAGCCGTAGCTGGGGCCGCCGCGCACGATGTTGCCGTTCTGGTCGCGCACCGCGCTGCCCTGCTCGGTGCTGCTCTCGTGCGAGCCCTCGCCGCTGCGGGTTTTCTGCACGTTGCCGTAGATGTCCTTCTCGTGGTCGAACTGGGTGGCGCTGTAGCGGTAGCGGCTGTTGTCGCGGGCCTGGAAGTCGTACATCACCTTGGCCGAGATCTTGCCGTCGGTGACCACGATGCGGTTGATGCCGAGCATGACGATGGTCGCCAGCAGCTGCTGGCGGCCGGAAGCGATCGTGGTGCGCGCCGCGGGCACCAGCAGCGCCTCGACCACCTCGTCGTCGAGCCGGGTCAGCGGCTGCTCCAGCGGCAGGGTCTGGTTGATCCGGGCCAGCGCGGTCTTCGTGTCGGCGTCCTGGCGCAGGGCCACGCGCGGGCCGGCGGGCGCGCCGCCGCCGAAGTCGCCGAAATCGCCGAACGCGTCGCCGCCGCCGAGCTGCAGCTCGAACAGGTCCGGGAAGGTCTCGACCAGGTAGTCGCGGCCCTGGTTCTGGGTGGTGTTCTCGTCGCGGAACTGGTTGAGGCTCTTGGACACGTCGGCCACGAGCTTGGCGTAGGCCTCCATCTGCTGGATCGACGAAGTCACGATGGAGTGGAACACGCCGTCGATCAGGCCGCTGACGAAGGACGGGAAGTTGACCGCGTTCATCAGCGCGCCGGCCTGCTCCACGCCGGTGCGCAGGGCCTGGCCGAACTCGGGCTGGTCCTGCATCGGCAGCGGCCCGCCGTCCTCGTCGCCGGCCAGCGCCCGCACCTGCGGGCTGACCTGGTTGCGCTTGAGGCGCACGCCGTCCGGTTCGGCCAGGTAGCTGGCGATCTGGACCATGCCCTTGGCCAGGGTCTCGCGCTTGTCCGGCGGCAGCTGCGCGAACGCGTCGCTGCTCTCCAGCAGCTTGCGCACCTCCTGGCGGGCGACGGCGAGGGTCTCGCTGCTGGCCGGCGGTGGCGCCGGGCGGGTCCGGTTGGGGAAGATCGAGGGCATGACCGCTCACTCCGGCTCGTAGGCCGCGCGCGTGCGCGGCGGGGGATTCGGCGCCACGGCGGCGGCAGGCGCCGCGCGGGCGTTACTGCAGGGCCTGGGCTTCCTCGATGGCTTCCCGCATCTCGAACTCGATCGGGCGCACGTATAGGCTGATCCGGGCCTGGCTGGAGGGCGTGACCCGGATGCTGAGCACCGAGAAGTGGCCCTGCTCGCCGGCCTCGTCCACGCCGAAGGCGTCCAGCCAGCGGGTGAGCGCCAGCAGCTGGCGCGGGCGCTCGGCCAGGCCGAGCTTGATCAGGTCCAGGAAGCGCGACGGCAGGTCGGGGATGGCCGCCAGCAGGATCTCCAGCTTCAGCTCCACCCCGTCGGGCGTCTCGCGGATGCCGACCAGCACCCCGCCCGGCGGCAACTCGAAGCGCCCGCCCAGGGCCACGCCGACGATCCGCATCAGGCTCGGCAGCTGGTGGCCGATGCCCAGCCGGTTCATCAGCGGGCCGAGCGCACTGACCTGCAGCGGGCCGCGGTGCAGGAAGGTCACCCGCTGGCTGCCAGTGTCGCGCTTGCAGCCGATCGAGGTGAAGATCGGCATCAGCGTCGGCATCTCCGCCATCACCATGCGGGTCAGCCGGGCCAGCCCGGGCGAGAGCGCGTCGATCTGGCTGGGTAGCAGCTCGTAGTAGATCTTGGCCGCGTACAGCCCGTCTCCGTCGAAGGCGCTGCCGAACCAGGCGCCGAAGTTCATCCAGCTCAGCCCGCCGAAGCCGCGCCACTCCTCGCTGCGGCTGTCGAACCAGCTCAGCGCGTCGCGACCGAACACCGGCTGCACCAGCCGCCGCATCTCGCGGGTGGCCTCGTCGCGCCGCGACACCGGCGAGGCGCCCGGGCCCAGCGGCTCGATGGTGAAGCGCAGCGTGTTCGGCTCGGCCTCCGAGAACGAGGGCTCGTACGGCACCGCGCCGGGGGTGAGCGCGTTGCGCGCGTACGACACGTCGTCGTCGGGCAGGTAGAACGTGCGTTCGATCAGGTCGCCGACGTAGGGCAGCGGGTCGCGGGTGCCCAGTGCCCGCGCCGCGGAGTGCAGCGAGCGCTCCACCAGGTGCTTCATCGGCTGGGCGCGTGTGCCTTGGTTGCGCATCTTCGTTCTCCGTGGGGCCGCGGTGCGCGCGGGCGCTCAGAAGCTGGGCAGGCCGATGCCGGCCGAGTCGAGGATGTCGCGGGCGATCTGCGGCATCTCGATCGGCTTGCTGGTGATGGTCGGCGACTCCACCGGTTGCGCGTACTCCTCGATCCGGTTGTCCTGCACGCCGCCCACAGCCAGCCACTGCTCGCAGGCTTGCAGCAGGTCCCAGTCGGTGGGGTCTTCCATCGGCCGCTCGCTGCCGCGCAGCTGCGGGTTGGTCAGCGCGCCGGTGTGGATGACCTCGTCGAAGCGGTTGGTCAGGCGCTGGTGGTTGCGCGCCAGCCAGGCGATGACCACCGCCCCGGCGCGGGCCTGGGTGCGGTAGCGGTGGCTGTTGCGGGCGCCGCCGAGGTAGTTGGCGTTGACCTGGTCGATCACCTGCCACATGTCGCGGGCGCCGAACGCGCCGCGGATCTCCGGGTCGCTGAGCAGGTCGCGGTACTCGATGATCAGGGTCTTCAGTTCCTTGGAGAACTGGTAGGCGATGCCGTAGCAGTTGCGCGACAGGCTCGCCGCCAGGTCGCGCGCGGCCTTGCGCACCTGCTCCTGCGACACCGACAGCGGCACCTGGCTGCGGAACATGCGGTCCACGCTGAGCTGGCGCCCGAACGCGGAGACCGCGGAGATGAAGCGCAGCCACAAGTCGGCGAACTCGCGGTTGGGCTGGTTGAGCGAGGGATCGCCGCCGGGGGCGCCGAACGCGCGCATGTACAGGTCGCGGCGCTCGCCCTCGGTGATCCGCTCGGCCGACTTCTTGTAGTAGTCGTACAGGTAGTCGCCGGTCTTGCCGTAGCTCAGCGGCAGCAGGCCGGCGCGGAACAGCTCGACGATCCGCTCCACCACCTGCGGGAGGCGCGCCTCCTCCAGCTGGTAGGCGAAGTAGATCGCCTGGGCGGCCTCCAGGTTCTCGCGCACGATCTCGACGTCGGTGGCTTCTTCCAGGTCCGGCAGCGGGATCTCCAGCGACGACGGCGGCGCGCCGTTGACCGCGCCGCTCTGCATCTCGTAGGCGTTCTCGATGCGGCTGGCCAGCCACGGATCGTTGGCGCTGACGCCCTCGCCGGCCAGCTTGCGCACCACCGCGGCGACGTTGCGGCCGCTGAGCACGGCGACGCGGTCGCCGGGCGCGGGGGCGGGCTCGCCGGACTTGCCGTCGCCGCGGTCGATCACTCCGTAGATGGCGGCGTCGACCAGCCGTGCCTGGACCTGCGAGCGCAGGGCCACGGCGTACTTCTGGTCCAGGTACTCGAAGGCGGCGTCGAACAGCTCGCGGTACTCGCGGTACTCGCCCTGGGCGGCGCTGATCTTCTTGACGAAGCCCTGGCGGCCAGGCTCGGTGTTGCCCTCCAGCTGCAGCAGGCCGCAGATGCCGACGATCTCGCGCTCGTTCGGACCCAGCCCGCGGATGATGTTGGGCGTGCGCTGCGAGCCGATCAGGCCGTACATGTGCACGTAGTCGGTCTTCGAATGGCGCGGCCGGGTGCGCTCGTCGTCGTCATCGTCCTCGGCCACGCCGGCCAGCCGCTCCCACGGGCGCTGGGTCACGGTCGAGGCGACCTTGCGGTAGAACGGGTCGGCGACGACGTCGCTTTCCAGGGTGCGGGTGATCTCCACCAGCTCGTCGTGCTGGGACACCGAGATGCCGCCGGTGGTCGGGGAGTTCTCGAGCATGGTCTCCAGGACCTGCTTGCGCGCCCGCAACCGCTGGCGCTCCTTGAGTTCGCGTTCGCCGAGGTCGACGAGGAGGATTCGGTTCATGGTGGTTCCTGCCTGGTAGGTGGCTCCGGGGCGGTCGAAGCGGGCGGCGCCGGGCGCGGCGCCCCCGCCGTTGCGTTTCTTCATCGGGGCGCCCGGGAAAGACGAGGCGCCCGACCGTTTGCGGGGCTTTGGGGTGGGTCGAGTCGCCATTGCGTTTCTCCTTGCTTGCGGATTGGCGCGGTTGCCTGGTGCGGACGCGGGGCGTGCGCTCAGGCGGCCAGCGCCGGTGGAACGCCGTCGGGAAGCGGTTCCCGGTCGTCTTCGTCCTGCTCGCGGTCGACGATCTCGTCGAGCCGGCGCAGCGCCGCGGCCGCGTCCAGGCAGCCGGCACCGCAACCGGTCACGCCGTCCACCGGGAACGGCCGCGCGCTCTCGACCAGGATCCGGCGCACCTGAGCGCCGTCGAGCGGCCAGGCCCGGCGCAGCGCGCGCGAGGCCAGCAGCGCGCAGACCGCGGCCACGTGCGGCGCGGCGAAGCTGGTGCCGGTGGCGCGCTGGTACCCGGACAGGTCGCAGGTGAGGATGTCGCGGCCGGGCGCGCACAGGGCCACGTGGGCGCCGCGGGTGCTGAAGGCGGCTGGACGCAGGTCCGGCTCGACCGCGCCGACCGCGATCACTCCGGGGTGCGCGGCCGGGTAGTACTTCTCGGCCAGTCCGGAATTGCCGCTGGCCGCGACCAGGATCACCCCGCGCGCCAGCGCGTAGCGCACGATCTCCTCGTGCGGCAGCGGCGCGTCGCCGGCGAGCATCGACTCCGGCGTGCCGAAACTCATGTTGATCACCTTCACCCCGAGGTCGATCAGGCGCTTCATGCCGGCATCGATGTTGTCCAGCGCACCGATGCCGACCCGCTTGCCGCCGGACAGCGCCGCGCCGAGCACCCTCACCGGGGTCAGGCCGCAGGCACCGGCGGCGCCGATGGCGATGCCCTCGCCGCGCGCGGCGATGATCCCGGCGCAGCCGCTGCCGTGCCCAACCTCGTCCTGCGGGTGGTTGCCGGCGCGGCGGAAGTCGCCGACCAGCTGCAGCCCGCCCACCGCCTGCGGGTCCAGGTCCACGCTGTCGAAGCCGGCGCGCAGGCGACGCTCTAGTTCGGCGTGCGCCAGCGCGACGCCGGTGTCGGCCAGGCCGACCACCACCGCGGGATCGCCAGCTTCCAGCGCCAGCGCTTCATCGATGCGGGTACTGGCACGCACCCATGCATCGGCCGCGCGTGCGGCTTCGTCCGGCACCACCGGACGCGATGCGGCGTCGTCGCGGTCCAGCGCCGACGCGAATGGCAGGCAGCACAGCCGACTGGCGCCCACGCGCTCGACCATCGGCAGCTCGGCCAGCGCGCGCAGCAGGGCCGGCACGCCTTCCGGCTCGCGCACCTGGATGCGCAGCACCCGGGCCACTCCGCTGATCTGCTCGACCTCGTCGAAACGGTAGGCTCCGGCCACCGCGTGTTCGGCGCGCGGGGTGCGGGCACTGTGCAGCCGCACCGCGCGCACGGCGCCGCCGTGGTGGCGCAGCAGGCGGTCGATGACGCCGCCGTCGATGCGCTCGGCCATGGGCGTGCCGTGGTGGGTGCAGGCGCGCCAGCCGGGGATGTGCGCCGGCATCTCGCCCAGGCGCAGGGTCAGCAGCAGGCGCCCGCGCACGGCGTCGGGCAGCAGGCCGCGGGCATACGTCGCGTTCATGGCGCGCTCCATTGGCCGATGCGCCCTTCGCGCAGTTCCACGCGCGCGACCTGGCCGTCGCCGAAGTCCACCTCGGCCTCGCAGCCGAGCTGGGTCGCCAGTGGCGCCAGGACCACGCCGTCCTCCTCCACCGCGACCACCGGCACCGCCACGCCGGCGGCGCGCACCAGCGGCAGCAGGCCCGGACGCAGGCCCGGCGCGCTGAGGTGCACGCGGCCCTGGTCGCGGCCGTCGGCGGCGTTCTCGACCCGGGTGACCCGCGGCGCGGCGGCACGCATCAGCGCCTGCTGCAGGCGGGACACCGGCATCCGCGACAGGCGCGCGATCACGTCGGTGCCGGCCTGCTTCTTCAGCTCGTTGAGCTGCTGCACGGTGCGCACGCCGATCCGCTCCAGCGAGCGCCGCTCGTCCTCGTTGATCTGGTCGCCCAGCGCTTCGCGCAGGCTGAACTTCGGATCCTCGGCGCTGAAGTCCACCGCGTTCTCCTCGATCATCGGTTTGGTGATCGTGGTCAGCTGCAGGCGGATGCTGCTCGCCTCGCTCTCTCCGGGCCCCGCAGGACGGACGTACACGTCCTCGTCCAGCAACTGCACGAACGCGCGCAGGTCCAGCGAGACCTCCTTGACCGCGAAGGTCAGCGGCAGCTTGCCCAGCCGCGCCTTGATCGCCATCGCGGCCTGGGCCTTGTCCAGCTGCTCGGTCAGGGACTGGATGAACAGGTCGAAGGGCACGCCCGCGTCCTGCAGCAGCGGCGGCATCTGCGCGCTCATGGCGTGGCCTCCGTGGCGGCGGCGCCGTCCTGGCTCCAGGCCAAGACCAGGCGCGAGGGCAGCGGGGTCCAGGCATCGACCCCGCTGCTGCGCGGGAACTCGGCCAGCAGCACGCAGCCTCCATCGCGCAGCACCGGGCGCAGTTCGACCGGCAGGGTCATCTCCACGCCGGACAGCTGCATGCCCTCGCGTGCCTGGATCGCGACCAGGCCGTCGTGCAGTTCGTCCAGCAGCTGCGACAGTTCACGGAACATCAGCCACCTCCCCCGCCGGCGGGCGGCAGCGACGCGGCAGGCGCGGGTGCCGGTGCGGATGCCGGCGTGGGTGCAGGTGCCGGCACGGCCGGACGCACCGCCGGCGAGTGCTGCTGGACCAGGGCGATCTTGGCGGCGTCGGCGAGCCGGTCCAGAGGCAGGGTCTCGCTGACGAAGTTGAGCTTGACCTCGCCGAACAAGTCGGCGCGCACGGTGGATTCGTTCTGGGCGTTGACCGCCACGGTGGAGACCATGGTGGTGCTGCGCGCGCCCTGGCTCAGGCTGCCGCGCTCACCCCAGTTGGCGATGGCCTGCGGATCGGTGCTGGTGGCGTACTGCACCGCGGCCGCGTCGCTGGCGGCGGCACGGAACATCACCTTGGCGCTGATGCTGCCGTCGCGCACCGCGACCCGGTTGAGGCCGAGCAGGACCATGGTCGCCAGCAGCTGCTGGCGCTCGGCGCCGACCCGGCTTCGCACCTGCGGCAGCACCTGCTGCTCGAGCAGTTCCGGGGTCAGGGTCTCGCCTTCAAGGCCGTAGTCGGCCAGCCATACCGGGCTGGCGTCCTCGCTGCGCGGGACCAGCTGCGGCTCGGTCCCGCCGGACTCGGGCAGCCTGATCGCCACGTCGCCCGGATAGCGCCCGGCCAGCCAGTCGCGGGCCTGGTTGTAGGTGACGTTCTCCTCGGTGAACTGGTCCACCGTCTTGGCCACCGCCGACACCAGGCTGGAATAGCTCTCCATCTGCCGGATCGAGGCATCCACGATCGCGTCGAAGGTGCCGTGCACGAGCTGGGAGACGAAGCCGGGGAAGTCGATCTCGTTGACCATCGCGCCGGCGCGGCGGGCGATGGTCTCGGTGGCCTGCGGCTTGGCCGCGGCGGCCGGCGCGGCCGGGTCGGTGCCGGCCTGCGCGCGCGACAGCGCCGTCCCGGTCCGGGACGGGAAGATCCTGCCGTTGCGCGGCTGCCCGGTCACGGTGCTCTCCTCAGGCCGCCGAGGTCAGCTGCTCGACGTTGCGCCAGCCGTTCTCGCGCTCGTAGCGGCCGTCGCCGCGCAGCGCCAGCTCGACCGTCGCATCCGGGTTGCCCTGGGCCAGTCCGTGGAAGCGGTAGTCGATCCGCACCCGCAGCCGGGCCACGCCGTCGGCGTCGGCGCAGTCCTCGATCCGGGCCGCGACTTCCACGCCATAGGCGAGGTTGGCCGGGCTGCCGGCGGTGACACGCACGTCGCCGACAGCGGCGCCGTCGTGGCGGAACTCGACGGTCAGGGGCAACGGCGTCGGCGAAGCTTCGAACGCCGGCCAGTCGTCGAGCGCGATCCGGGTATCGCCCGGGGTGGCCGGGGACAGGCCCGGCAGCAGCGTCGCCGGCGCCTTCATGCCTTCGAGCTGATCCAGGCGCCAGCGGCAGGCGCCGGCCTCGCCGACCACGCGCGCCATCGTCGTGCCGGCCACGCGGCTGGGCTCGATCGGCTCGCGCCGCTCGCCCACCTGCGTCTCCAGCGCCACCACCACCCGCGGCGGTGGCGCGGCCAGGCGCAGGCCGCCGCGCGCCGACAGCGACTGCGCGCCAGCACTGGCCGCAGGCAGATGCAGCACGCGCCAGTTGCCGTAGTCGGACTCGGCCATCTCCCCGAAGTCGGAGGCGAACTCGGAAAAGTCGATCCAGTCCTCGTAGCCGTTGTTCGGCGGGTTGAACGCGATCGGGTCCTGGTCGAACGCCACCCGCACGTCCCAGGGATTGAGCACCTTGACCTGGGTCGCTCCCGGGTCGTCGAGGTTGCCGCGGATGCCGGCCACCACCACCGCATGCGGCGCGCCGACGATCACCACCCACAACGGCCCATGCGCCTGCAGCCACTGCGCCCATTGCCGCGGCGCGTGGTAGAGGCTGGCGTTGGAGGGCATCTCGATGGTACGGAAGCCGTAGCGTGACTTCACCGCCTCGAGCAGATCCCAGCCGTAGCTGGTGGCGAGGCTGCCGCCGACTTCCTGGACGATGGTCTCCGGCGCGATCGACTGCGAACGCCGGTACGACAGCAGCATCGCCATGGAGGCAGCCCAGCAGGCATTCTTGTCCGGCTGCGGAATCAGGTGGACCGGATAGTCGGAGGGCCCGTCGTTCTCCTGCGCGCGGCTGTGCACGCCCAGGGCGAAGGCCGCGGCCGAACCCGGGCGACGCCCTGCGGCACCGCCGGAATGCAGGACCTGCATCTGGTAATGCTCGCCGCCGGTCACGACGCGCTCTTCGTACAGTGCCACGAACTCGGCGAAGGACTGCCTGATCGGCCCCAGGGCCGGATCGTGCAGGTACATGGTGGTTCCGGAGCCATCCGGCGCGCCGTCGCTGTCCATGCCCACCAACACCCGCACGTGGCCGCTGCTCGCCCCGGCCGCGGATATCTGCGCGATATACAGCGGCCCCTTGGCCTCCAGCATCTGCCGCCAGGCATCGACCGTGTACGAGGCCGGCGGTTCGGCGTACAGGTTCCAGGCATCGGCGAGGTAGCCGCGCTCGTGGCCGTAGAGGCCGCGGTTGAAGGCATCGAACACCGGCACCTTGGCCGCGATTTCGCTGTCGGGGATGCTCGCCTGGTCGCGCCAGCCGGCCACCATCGAGGCCGCCGCCGCCCAGCACGACATCGGGCTGCTCTGGTAGTTCATCGGCACGTCGGTCCAGTGCACCGAGAACGCCTGCAGCGCGCGCGACGGTGCGCCGAGGGCGAAGCTGCTGGCGCGCCCCTCGATCCAGTCGATCTTGCGCGGGGTGATGAAGCAGCCGCGGTTGACGTTGTCGGTATCCGCCGGCTGCCCGCTGACGTGGACCGCGCAGACCTTGGCCTTGAGGGTCCCGCCCTCGTTGCTGACCGCGTAGACCGGCGAGCCGCTGGCGCCGCGCAGGGAGAGGATCGGGTAGTCGATGGTTTCCAGCGAAGCCTGGTAGGCGCCAGTGCCACCATGCAGGTGCTGCTTGTGGCTGTCGATCAGGTCGGTCAGCCCGGGGATGGCGTCGGACTGGGAGGAATATCCGCAGACGGCCAGGCGCATCGAGCCGGCCGGCGTCGCCTGCAGGAACTCGAACCACAGGCCGTGCGGCGCGGCGATCGGCACGTTTTCGATCACCGCCAGGTCGTTGGCCCAGTCGCCGGTGCCGGCGTACCCCGGCGCGATCCGCCACGACGATGCCGGCACGGTGGCGCTGCCGAAGGGCGCATTGCCGGCGCCGTTCAACCCCGGCGAGATCTTCACCTGGCTGCAGTCGTCCAGGTTATGGGCGCACGTGAGGATGCGGTTGCGGCCGATGTAGAAGCCGGTGCCGCGGTACAGGTAGCCGTCGTTGCCGGTTATCTCCAGCATGCAGATCGCCGAGTGCGGGAACCGGCGGGTATCGTCGATGCCGACGAACCACTCCTCGAACTCGCGGCTCATCGCGTCGGCGGTGCAGGCCAGCGCGCGATGCGGATCGCTGGGATCGTAGTAGGGCTGGATCACCTCCAGCGCGCGCGCATGGCTGCGCAGCCCCTGCGCGGTGGGCATGTACGAGCTGCGCGAGGTGACCAGCCCCATGTAGTAGTCCCAGTCCCACACGGCGTTGGGGCAGCCGCGATGGGTGGTGCGGGTGTCGGCCTCGGCGTGGCCGAGGATGTGGTCGCGGTCGACGGGGATGCCGTACTGCTGGCACAGCCAGCCCACCAGTGCCGCCGAGGCGGCCAGCTGCTGCGGCGTCGGCAGCAGGCCGCGGGTATTGGCCACGTGCTCGATGCCGATGCTGCTCGAGTTGGCCGAGCCGGCATGCCAGGCCACGTCCTTGTGCGCGACCATCTGCACCACCTCGCCGTCCTGGCCGACGATGTAGTGCGCGCTGACCCTGGCGTCGGGATTCTTGAACCAGGACACCGGGCCGGCGATGTTGGGCCCGCCGTCGGTGATATGGATGACGATGCGCTCGATGCTGCGGCTGCCTGGCACGCTGCGGTAGTTGCCCGGGTGCGCCGGCTCGAAGCGGCTGGCCTGCGGATACTCAGGCGCGGACAGGGACAGTCCGCGCGCCGCGCGCCAGTCCTGCGCGGCGGCCGCGGGCGCATCTGGAATCGGGCCGCCGATGTCGTAGGCGCCGTCGTCATGGCCGTCGGCGCCGAGCGCCCGCGCGGCGCGACTGCCGCCGCCGGCACCAAGCGCGAAACCGAGGGCCTGGCCCCACTCGGCGGCTACCGAGCGGATCCAGGCCAGCTTCTCCTGGGTGATGCGGCAGCCGGCGTTGGTGCGGTTGTCGTTGGCGGCCACGTGCACGCCGACCAGGTGCGCGACCGGATGCTGGCCCGATTCGATCCAGTACACCGGCGAACCGCTGGTCCCGGCCAGGGTCTGCAGGTCGTAGGTGAAGGTGCCTTCGCCGACCAGTTCGCGGATATGGCCGCCGTGGGCGTGCTGGCGGTTCTCGTCGATGTTGGCGTTGACGAAGTGCTCGATCGCGCTGACCGCATGCCACCAGGCCGCGTAGCCGCTGACCACCACGCCTTCCGGGCGGCTCTGGTTGAGCTCCTCGACCAGGCCGAAGTAGTTGGGCGCGGCGGCGGCGTTGGCGGCGGGGACCTGGATCAGGGCCATGTCGTTGCCATGGCCGTCGCTGCCGTAACGCGGATGCTTGCGGAACACGCTGGCGCGGAAGCGGCCGAACGGCTCGCTGGCCGCGCCGGTGCCGGCACCGTTCTTGCCGGGGACGATGATCAGTTCGGCCTGCCCGTCGACCACGTGCGCGGCGGTCAGCAGCAGGCGCGGGGCGATGAAGAACGCCGTGCCGTGGTGACTGCCTTCTTCGCTGCCGTCGGGGACCCGCACCTGGCAGATCGCCGAGTACGGCGGCCGGGTGGTGTCGGCCACGCCGAGGAACCACATCGCGCCGCGGGCGAAATGGGCGATCTGGGTGGTCAGCGCCTCCCACCAGTCCTCGGGTTGGTAGTAGGGCTCGACCAGCAACGCGCGGGCACCGGCACGCTGCCGCGCCGCCAGGCCCTGGGCGGTGGGCGCGGGAGCGGGAGCGGACTCGGATGCGGGCGGCTGCGGTGCGGCGGCTGCAGCCGGTTCCGGCTGCGCGGGTGGCGCGTTCCACAGCTCGTCGGAATAGCCGTCGCTGTAGCCGCTGTCCGCCGTGGCGCCGCTGCCGTTGGTGGCGCGTCGTGCGGGCTCCTCGCCGGGCGCCGGCGTCGCGTCCAGGTTGTCGCCGCCCCAGCCCAGCTCCGCGCCGGAGCCGCCGTAGCCGTTGCCGGCGTGGCCGCGCACGGTGCGGCGCAGGCCGCGGCCGGTGAGCCCGGCCAGGCTTACATAAAGCGAACCGCGGTCGGGCAGGCGCAGCGATACCGGGGTGCTGCGGTCGCCGTCGCGGTAGGTGGCCAGGCCGAAGTACAGGCGCTGCTGTCCGACGAAGCGCGCCACCACGTCCGGCGGCACCAGGTAGACCGCCTCGCCGTGCGGCGAAGGCTGCACCCGCATCAGCCGGCTGGTGAAGAAGTTGCCCGGCGTGCGCCGCCCGCGCTGCGAGGGATGCAGCAGCTCCGGTTCGCTGGCCAGGGCGATCTCGAACAGCGGCAGCTCGGAGCGCACCGTGAATCCCAGGACATTGAAACGGTCATCGATCGATTCGCGATTGGCGCGGATGACGGCCATGGTGGGCTCCTAGCGGGATTTGTGGACGTTGCCGGCGATGGCGGCGGCGGGCGCGGCGGGAACCGGGACGGGGCCGGCGGCGGCGAAGTCGAAGCGCAGTTCCGCGGGGGCGTCGCGCTCCTCTTCCATTGCCGAGGACATGCGCTCCCAGAAGCGCTGGTGGGCGTCGATGCCCAGGCCTTCCAGGTGCGGCTTCATGAAGTCCAGCACCGCGTCCAGGTGGCGGAAGAACATCCGCTGGCCGCTCTGGACATGCTCGACCGAGCCGCGCCATTCCGGGCCGGGGCCCGGGTTTTCGCCGCGCTCGCACCAGATGCGAACGATGAAGGCGGCGGACCGGTCCTCGAGCAATGCCATGGCGGAGCCTGGACGATGAGGCGATGGCACGAATCTGCGCGGCCGCCATCACCGCCGGATCACGCGAGCATCACCGCGCCATCTCACGCGGCCGGCGGGCACGTGATGCTCGCCCGCGGGCCCCTGATGGCGACGGGAGACGTGGTGAGGGAAGGGGGTGACGCGTGGGAGCGGCGCGTGGTGGGGGCGGCGTGGGTGCACAGGCGCCTTCCCGCTGCCGCGCGGGATGCATGCCCGCGGAGGCGCCGCTGGCGCGGCAGTACGCGCGTGCGGCGGGCCTGGCCGTTGCTGCCGGATCAGCCGAACAGGCGCAGGCCTAGCTCCAGCTGGGCATCGGCGGCGGCCAGGTGCTGGCGGGCGATGGCGATGGTGTCGCGCGGATGCGCCCGAGGGCCGGCTTCCGCCGCCTGCAGATGCAGGGCGTCCAGCGCGACATCGGCCGGCGCGAGGGGCATGGACGCGGGCGATGGCGGATCCAGGGCGAGGGCGTGCTCGGCGATCTGCCGGTACAGCGCGGTGGTTTCGCCCATCGGCGGGATCGCCAGTTCGCGCCGCAGCAGGTCGCGGCAGGACTCGAACTGGCGCAGGGCCTGCGCGCGCTGGCCGTTGAGCACGAACAGCCGCATCAGCTCGCGGTGCACGTCCTCGCGCAGTGGGTCGCAGTCTAGGATCGCCTGGGCATGGCGGATGCCCTCGGCGTACTGGCGGCGCACGCTCTCCACCTGGATCAGCCTCCAAAGCGCATTGAGGTAGTGGCGGCGGTGCTTCTCCCGTTCGCGCAGGGCCCAGTCATCGCTGAACTCGAGCAGGATGTCCGACTTGTACAGGGCGACGCCTGCGCGCAGGTCCTCGATCTCGGCTTCGGCCAGCTGCTCGATCGGTCGCGCCAGCCCGGGCGCGATCCGCCGCTCGAACTCCTCCACGTCCAGCCAGACCTCGTCGCCGCCGGCCAGGCCGATCGCGCCACGGCGGTCGCTGGCGATCAGCACGCCGGCCCCCGGCGGCCGCGCCTGCACCACCCGGCGCAGGCGCCACAGCGCGGTATTGAACGAACCCGCGCTCATCGACGCGCTGCGCTCGGGCCACAGGGTCCCGAGCAACTCGGCGCGGCTGAAGTAACGCCCGCGGCCCAGCGCGAGGTAGGCGAGCAGGCTGCCGCAGCGGCCGGATACGGCGGTCGCGCCCGCGCCCGAGGTGTCGTTGCCGATGCACAGCGACCCGAACAGCCAGATGCACAACATGGTGTCGTCCTCGACAAGCTGCCGCGTCCATGGCGGCGGCGCACCCTCCTCCGTATGCCTGACCGCGGCCAGCCGGGGCATGCGCCATTGCCCCTCGCCGGGGCACCCGTTCCAGCCGGGGTCCCGCGGATGGGGCGACAGCCTGCCACCGAAGCCGCCCGCCTGCTCCGCGGCCGCGGTCCAGCCCCGCTTTGCATCGGCCCGCCGGACGTGGAATCCTGTGGCGGCAGGGGTCATGGACAGCGGAACCGCACAACGTCGGCGGGCCGCTGGCGTCGCCGCATCGCCGCCTGGCAGGGCCGGCGTCCCGGGGACGCGGCACTTCGTGGACGGATATCCATGAGCGCACTGTCGATCCGTATCCGCAAGGCCAGGCTCTCTGCCAGGCTCAGCCAGGCAGAGCTGGCGCGGCGCGTGGGGGTGAAGCGCAGCGCCGTGACCCAGTGGGAACACCCGTTCGGCACCACGCCCAACATGCACCACCTGTTGCAGATCGCGGTGGAAGCCGGGGTCAGCGCGGAGTGGCTGGCCACCGCGCGCGGCGCCATGCGCCCGGACGCCGGCGATGCCACCGGCGCCGAACGCGGCGAGCATGCCCACGACGAGGCCGAGAGCGACCTGCTGATGCGGTTCCGGCGCCTGCCAGCGCAGAAGCGCCGGATCGCGCTGCGCATCCTCGATGCCCTGGCCGGCTGAACGGCGCGGGCCTCGCCGGCGCCGGACGCGCACGGCAAAAAGCCCCGCGCGGGCGGGGCTTTCTGTTCAAGGCCTTGTTTTTCCACCTGCCTGGAGGTGGTGGGCGGTACAGGGTTCGAACCTGTGACCCCTACCATGTCAAGGTAGTGCTCTACCGCTGAGCTAACCGCCCATCTTCCGCTGCCCGACGGCGTTGCCGTCTGCAGGGGCGCGCATTCTACCCTGCCCCGGAGGGATTCCACAACAGGGGGCGGGCCTCAGCCGACCAGGCTGGCTTCCTTGAGCTTGCGGATCTCGTCGCGCAGGCGCGCGGCGTCCTCGAACTCCAGGTCGCGGGCGTGCTGGTACATGCGCTGCTCCAGCTCCTGGATCTTCGCCACGGCCTTGGCCGGGTCCAGGGTCGAGTAGTCAGCAGCCGGCTCGGCGACCTGGCGGGTCTTGCCGCGCCCCTTGCCCTTGCCCTTGGTCTCGCCCGGCTCGGCGCGAGCGCCCTCCATCACGTCCATGATCTGGCGGACGACCTGGCGCGGGACGATGCCGTGCTCGGCGTTGTACTGCTCCTGCTTTTCGCGGCGGCGGTTGGTCTCCTCGATCGCCGCCTGCATCGAGCGGGTGATCGAATCGGCGTACAGGATCGCCCGGCCGCGCAGGTTGCGGGCGGCGCGGCCGATGGTCTGGATCAGCGAGCCGGAGGAGCGCAGGAAGCCCTCCTTGTCCGCGTCCAGGATCGCCACCAGCGAGACCTCCGGCATGTCCAGGCCCTCGCGCAACAGGTTGATGCCCACCAGCACGTCGAACTTGCCCAGGCGCAGGTCGCGGATGATCTCCACGCGCTCGACCGTGTCCACGTCCGAGTGCAGGTAGCGGACCTTGATGTCGTGCTCGGCCAGGTAGTCGGTGAGGTTCTCGGCCATGCGCTTTGTCAGGGTGGTGACCAGGACGCGGTCGCCCTGGGCCACGCACTTGTTGATCTCGCCCATCAGGTCGTCGACCTGCGTGCCGACCGGGCGGATCTCCACCTGCGGGTCGACCAGGCCGGTCGGACGCACCACCAGCTCGACCACCTGGTCGCCGGCCTCGCGCTGCTCGTACGGGCCCGGGGTGGCGGAGACGTAGATCGAACGCGGCGCACGCTCCTCCCACTCCTCGAACTTCAGCGGGCGGTTGTCCAGCGCCGAGGGCAGGCGGAAACCGAACTCGACCAGGGTCTCCTTGCGCGAGCGGTCGCCCTTGTACATGGCGCCGATCTGCGGAATGGTCACGTGCGACTCGTCCACCACCAGCAGCGCGTCGGCCGGCAGGTAGTCGAACAGGGTCGGCGGCGGCTGGCCCGGGGCCTTGCCGGTCAGGTGCCGGGAATAGTTCTCGATGCCGGAGCAGAAGCCGACCTCGGCCATCATCTCCAGGTCGAACTGGGTGCGCTGGGCCAGGCGCTGCGCCTCGACCAGCTTGTTCTGGGCGTAAAGCTGCTCCAGCCGCTCCTTGAGCTCGACCTTGATGGTCTCGATCGCGCTGAGTACGCGGTCGCGGGTGGTCGCGTAGTGGGTCTTCGGGTAGATGGTGTAGCGCGGCACCCGGCGCAGGACCTCGCCTGTGAGCGGGTCGAACAGCGAGATGTTCTCGACCTCGCCGTCGAACAGCTCGATGCGCACCGCCTCGGCGTCGCTTTCGGCCGGGTGCACGTCCACCACCTCGCCGCGCACGCGGAAGGTGCCGCGCTGCAGCTCGTACTCGTTGCGGGTGTACTGCAGCTGGGTCAGGTGGCGCAGCAGCTCGCGCTGGTCGATGCGCTCGCCGCGCGACAGGATCAGGCGCAGTGACAGGTAGTCCTCCGGCGCGCCCAGGCCGTAGATCGCCGAGACCGTGGCCACCACCAGCACGTCGCGCCGCGACAGCAGGGCCTTGGTCGCGGCCAGGCGCATCTGCTCGATGTGGTCGTTGATCGAGCTGTCCTTCTCGATGAAGGTGTCGGTCGAGGGGACGTAGGCCTCGGGCTGGTAGTAGTCGTAGTAGCTGACGAAGTACTCGACCGAGTTGTTGGGGAAGAACGCCTTGAACTCGCCGTACAGCTGCGCGGCCAGGGTCTTGTTGTGGGCCATCACCAGGGTCGGCTTCTGCACCTGCTGGACCACGTTGGCGATGGTGTAGGTCTTGCCCGAGCCGGTGACGCCGAGCAGCACCTGCTTCGCCAGGCCGGCGTCGAAACCCTCGACCAGCTTCTCGATGGCATACGGCTGGTCGCCCGCAGGGGCGTAGGGGGAGACCAGTTCGAATCGTTCGCTCATGCGGCAGGCAGGCGTCTTCGGGAGACCTTGGAGTATAGGAGCCGGCCCGTTCCGGGCGCGTGGAACGCAGCGGGCTGTTGGCTGGGGTTGGGTTAAGCGGCATGACGAACGCCGGGCAAGCCGGTGCGGGAAGTACTGCCCTGCTCTCCCTGGCTTACGCGACCCCGGCGCCTGCCGCTGGTCGCCCGCAGTCCTCAACCGGTGCCCTCTCGCCTCCGGCGCGCGGCCGCCGATCCGACCGCCCCCCGGAAAAAGTCCTACAGCCAGGCGCGGTCCTGCCCGATTTCCGCAGGCCTGGGGTCGCGCGATGCTGGGGCCACCCGCGCGGGAGAACTTCGCGATGCGCATGGATGCGCCGGGCCGAGGGCACGGCTTTACCCTGGTGGAACTCATGGTCACGCTGGCCGTGGTGGCGATCTTGGCCGGCATCGCCGTGCCCACCATGCAGGAGCTGGCCGAACGCCAGCGCGTCGCCGCCGCCATGCACGGGATGACCACCGAGCTGGCGATGGCCCGCACCGCTGCCATCAGCTCGCGGATGCCGGTCACGCTTTGCCCCTCCCGCGGGGATGGCCTGTGCAGCGGCGGCACCGACTGGAGCAGGGGCTGGCTGCTGTACCGCGACCCGGCGCGCCAAGGCCAGCCCAGGTCCCCAAACGACGTCCTGCGCGACGAGACCGCGCCGGTCCATACCTCGATCCGCATCCTCTCCAGCAGCGGCCGCGTCCGGGTGCGCTACCGGCCGGACGGCCTGTCGCCGGGCACCAACCTCACCCTGCGGGTCTGCGCTGGCGAGCGCCTGCATGCGGAGATCATCGTCAACAACGCCGGCCGCGCCCGCTGGCGGAAAGCAGCGCCTGGCAGGCCCTGCGAGACGCGTGCCTAGGCCGGCCGGCGCGCGTGCCGACGGAAGATCGCGCCGGAACGGCATCAGGATCGCCAGACCCCCTTGCCGCGCCGGAACCCATCTGCGTACAATACGCGCCCCCGCCCGAATAGCTCAGCCGGTTAGAGCACTTGACTGTTAATCAGGGGGTCGTTGGTTCGAGTCCAACTTCGGGCGCCAGATCCAGGAAAGGGTTCGCAGCAATGCGAACCCTTTTTCTTTGGGCGTTTTCCAGGGCGCCTTGCCCCCGCACTCCATAACGCACAATGCCGGCCCAACGGGCCGGCATTGTGGGACGTTACCGGGATGGGCGGGATCGCCCGATCCCGCGGCCATCCGCCAGCCATGACCACTTCACCAGCAGTCGGCGACGCCGGAAGGACCACTGGCGGTGCGCTGGCCCCTTGCGTTGAGCGTGAGCGTTCCGCACTTGTCATCGTCCTGCCGGTCTGTCGGCGTGGCAGTCAGCGTGTACGACTTTGAATCCGTGACGTTCAGCGTGACCTCGTAGAAGGACTCCAGCTCTGGGCCGCATTGCGCGGGATTGGGTGCGCCGGTGTAGGTCAGGTTGGTCGTGTAGTAACGCTCCAGGAACTGGGCGCGCTCTTCAAGGCAGGTAGTCGCCGCGGCGCGCCGCGACTTGATGACGTACCCCTTGTAACTCGCATTCGCGATCGTGCCGAGGATCGCTATCACCGCGACCACGATCATGAGTTCGATGAGGGTGAATCCCTCGACGCGACGCGCGCCGACCCATGCCCCCCTGCTCCGGTCAGTTGCCATTGATCACCTCCCTCCAGGAAACACGCCGCACCATGGCCTGGGCGCCGCTGGTCTTGTACTTGGCATAGGTGCCGTCGTCCAGGCTGGTGTACATGTACGAGCCGAGGAAGATCGGGTTGTTCGGACCGCTGTCGTAGCCCACGCCCGAGTACGGGGTATCCGTGTCACCGTCCTTGTAGTCGCCCGCGTCGCCGACATCGCCCGAATTATCGATGTCGAAGAAGGCATTGCCCAGGCGGCCACCGGTGAACGGGTTGATCGCCATGGTGAAGCCCTTGCCGCTGGGCGAGCACGGATCGGTCGAATCCGGGAAGCGCGTGGTGCCGATCAGGGCCATGCCCTGGAAGAAATTCGGCACCACCATTCGCTCGCCACGGGGGGTACCGCCGGCGGCCTCGGCCGGCGACTCCAGGTCGATGTACCAACCGTCGGCACCCGGAGCGGTGACCTTCTCGATCACGCGCCCCTTGGCGTCCTCGTGGGTAATGCTGACCTTGTTGAGGTCTCCGAGCTCGACCAGCGAGTCCCGGTCGATGATGCCGTACCAGCTCTGCACCACCTCGTTCGCGGCAGCGCTGGTATCGGCCATGCTCAGGTAGCGGCCAGTACCGAAGAACAGCCAGGTCTCGGCCGGTGCATACGGATTGCGGGCCACCAGCGGCGCGACCGTGATCGGCTGGCCAGTCTGGGTCTCGAACAGCTTGGTCGCGGTACCGGCGGCGATGTCGAACTTCCACAGGTTCCCAAGCAGGTCGCCGGCATACACCGTGTCGAAGTTGCCGTCCGGACGGCTTGGGATCACAGCGCCGTAAGCATCCCACACGTTGACCGCAGACAGGCCATTGTCGCCCGCGACGCCGGTGTTGATCGAGCCATCGTTGGCGCCGGTGGCGACGTCGAGCATGATCAGCGCCGCAGTGCCCGCGCTGCTGTTGGGACCGTTGCCCAGGAACACGCGCCAGTCGTCGTCGCTGACCTTGGCAATGATCGGGCGCCCCAGGGCATTGCCCAGCAGGCTGCCCACCGTGGCGTCGCTGGCGGTCTTCTCCCACAGCAGCGCGGGCGAGGACGGATTGGTGACGTCCAGTGCGAAGATGGATTTGCCGCCCCGACCCATGGTGCCCACCAGCACCGTCTTCCACGTGCCACTGATCTTGACGTCGGCCACGGTGATCTCGCCGTCCACCGAATAGGCGTGGTCGTAGGCCGGATCCCAGTAAGGATAACGGTTGGTGCCCGGGTCGTTCTGGGTCAGCACCGACATCGCCTCGGTCGGCATGAAGGCGAACAGTTCCCGGCCGGCATTGGTGTTGCCCGAATCCGGCGCGTTGAACGCGTGCAGCATGCCGTCGTTGGCGCCGACGTAGACAGCCGGAGCACGCGCGGCCTGGGCCGCGGCGAACTCGGCATAGCTGGGGTCGTTCGGATACAGGCTGGCGTTCGGCTTTCCAACGAATACCGGGGTGGAGTTGATGATGTCACCCAGCATGCCGCGGCGGTTGCGGAAGATCTGCTGGCTGCCTGTCGCGGCAGACTGACGCTCGTGCACCCGCTCGCCCAGGATATAGCGCAGCTGCAGGTCGGTCAGGGCGGCGAACGGCGTCGGCTTCGACAGCGTGGGGCTACCGACTACCGCGCCGTTGTTCCAGTTGCTGATGAAGTTGGTCAGCCCGCTGGCGCCCTTGTACAGGATCTTGCGCTGGGTGAAGTCCAGGGTCGTAGCCGTGGCATTGACCTTGGTATCGCCGGCGGCCTGGCCCAGCCAGTCGGAGGCATCCCACACGTCGGTCAGGCTGCCGGTGGCAACATCGACGTTGGATGCGGTCAGGCGTCCACCCCAGCCGTTGGAGATGTACTTGGCCTGGTAGGTCCTCGCGCCAACCTCCAGCTTGGTCGTGTTACTTGCAAACGAACCGCCAGAGCCACTGATATCGTCGGCAATCTTCTGGAAGGCCGAATTCAGGCCACGGATCATCGCCTCGCCATTGTTGGCCAGGTACATGTTGTTGGGCAGATAGAAGTCACCGGTACCACCAAGTCCGGTCTGGGTCTTCGCCGTCGCGGTGGCTGCCGTCCATGCGCTGCGGTTGTCATTAAACCAGGCGGTGTCCCTGCGCTCGGCGCTGCCGTCCGCCTTGTAGGAATCCTCGGAGATCGTATAGCCGCCGTACTTGGTGGCCAGGTAGTACTGGTTTGTCTCCTTGGCCTTCAGGTCGTTCAGCTCTACCACGTCCACCCAGTACGTACTGACCGACTGACCCTTTTTCCGGTCAGGGTTGGTAGAAAGGACGGTGTTCGGCACGTCCGGGCGAATATCGCTGATATGTGCCCAATAGGCCAAGGCAGCGGTGTAGTTGCGGGCGGTGTTGTTGCCCTCGGTATACCCCAGCCACGTAGAGGTAAAGCCCTGGGCGATGTCGCCATCGCCGCTGTGACCTGCGTCTTCGTTGTTTGTTGCCGTATCGCCAATACCCAGGAACACGTTGGTCTGGCAGCGATAGAGCATGGGATCCGCATCCGTGCCCACCGTCCGATTCCCCGTGGTCCACGGCGTCACAGAGGCGTTGTCGCCAGTGCGATACCAGTTCTGGATCACCGGGAGGCCGTCCGCGTTCTGGTAACGATCCTTCGCGGTACCGCTCAGGCTGCTGTAGTCGGCAATATTGCCCACGCCTCGCAGGTAACGCAGCGCGGTGTAATACATCTCCGACAGGTTGTCGTAGGCCTTCAGGGTGGTCATCCCGGTGTGGATCTGACCAAACCGGTTCAGGTAGTTGATAACGCCACTGTAGCGAACGGCGCAGCCGCTGCCGTCCGGCGGGTCGCTTGAAGACGTCCCACAGGAACCGATGCGGGCGGTGGTCGCGCTCGAATCAGTACTGTCCGGATCGTTGATGATCACGCCTGTTACCGGATCCCATTCGGGGTTATCGATGCCGGAGATCCGGCCCGCTCGGTCCGGATACGGCTTCTCCGCGCCCGCGATCTCGGCTGCAGTCACGGGTCCAATCAGCTTCTGCCGGGCGCGCATTACGCCGCCGTTGCGCTGTTGGCCGCTCTGTGTCAGGTACGAGAACAGGCTGTAGCGGGTCTTCTTGGCATTGGCCTGCAGCAGGCCTTCAGGCTTGTAGTATTGGCCGTAGCGGGTACATATCGAGCGGGTATCCAGCACGCCATCGCACACCTTGACGCGCACGCTCACCGCATAAACGGCATCCCGGCCATAGGCCGTAGGCGCCTGATCGTTGTGCCCGGACCGTGTGCAAACAGCCTTCGAAGAGCTGTATGAATAGTTCGCCGCGCAGGTAGTATTCGAATCGGGCAACGCATGGGCAGCCGGGTTGTATGGCACCGCCGTCACCGCGGTGCCCGCGGGCGACGCCTGGTTTCCACTCGTAACCGGCAACGACAGCGCCTTGGGATCATTCCAGCTCTGCTCACTACCCAGACCACCGTCCGATGACGGGATAAACCACATCTGGTTCCGCAAACCGCCGATGCGCAGGCGGATGCCGGCGGTCCGGACCGGGCTAACGTTCCCCGCGCCCGACGTCAGACGTCGGAGCGGGGTGTAGTTGGACCAGCGATCGGAATTGGCCTTCTCAAGATAGGTGACGCCCGGCATCTCGCTCGTGGCCTTGGTCACGCTGGTGCCGTCGGCACCAGTGATCGTGACCGACGGCGGCGTGCCATCCGCTGGACGATGCACCCTGTAGCCACCGGTCAGCGCCAGACGGAAGGTATCCGCGGCCTGCATTGCCGCCCAGTTCATGAAGTTGCCGCTCCACAGCCGCTGGCCATCGCTTGCGGTCTTGCCGGAGCAGCTGCGACTGGAGGCTGCGACTACAGGATAGAAGTACCGGTTCGCCTCCACGGCATCGTACTGGTAGGCGTAGCAAAGTTCAGTATTGAAGTACCCGGCGTACGCAGTCGAAGAAGAATAATTGGCACCGGCCTCCGACACGCCCGGCGCATTTGCGTGTGTCACCACCGTCGGCCACTCGACGGATGGCAGCAACACCATATTGCCCGGAACGCTATTGGTTACCGTCAGCGGCTTGCTGTCGATCGGTACTCCAGAGAGGGCCGAAACCGAACAGAGGGCTACGAGCAGGCCAACAGCAACGGCGATATTCTGGCTCGCGCGCCTAGCCGGGCGTAGTGAGACCCACTTGCGGAAGCTCTCCATCGCGATACTCCCTGCACTAGTGCGCAGTTCTCTTGTGTTGTTCATTATTTGGCCACCACGTTGGCCTGCAGCAGCACCACGGCGCGGTCGCCGTTGGCGGCCGGGTTGTGGCTGCGGGCGAAGATCCGGTACATGGCTTCCTGGGCGACACCGCCGCCACCGCCGCCGTACTGGGTCGAGCCGGCGCTGGAACCCAGGCCCAGCTCGTCGAAGCTGTCGCGCAAGCCGAGGTACTGGATGTAGTACTGCGGCGCACCGGCGGACTTGTTGTCGGCACCAAGCTGGTCGGTGGCGGTGAACCAGCAATCACCGGTCAGTGCGCCCCCGGCACAGGCCGTTCCACCAGTGAACACGTTGGGTGGAGTGGCACCACACTTCGAATCATCGATGCCTGCCAGGCCGCCAGTGTCCGGGTCGTTGCCGCACTTGACGCCGATCACCCAGCCGTTGCCGCCGGCCAGCACTGCGTCGCGGACTGCGCCTTCGGCTTCGCGCAGTGCCGACTCGGCCTGCTGGAAGGCCAGGCTGCGGTCGAACATGTTGGCGCTCATGCGCTCCTCCAGCAGGGTGCCGCGGAGCACGGCCAGGCCCAGCAGGGTCATGACCAGCAGCAGGATCAGCACGACCACCAGCGAAGCACCACGCTGGCGCGAGGGAACACGGATATCGGGGCTCATAGGACGCGGTTCCGCAGGGCGACGACGTTTTCGACGACGCGGGTCAGGCGCTGCCCGCCGGTGCCGCTGCCCTCGGCTTCCTGGAGGGTCAGGGTCATGCGCACGGCACGCACATCGCGCCATGCATTGGCATCAGCACCCAGGGTGGTGGCACTCACGTACCCGGCACTGGTCAGGTACTGGAACTGCATGTTGACGATGCCCTCGACGATTTCCTCTGGATTCCCGTCATTGACCTGGCGGTACAGGGAGAACCCGTTGGCCGAGTTGCCGTCGGGATCGTCCACGAACCAGCGCACGCCCTGCACGGCGGTCAGGGAAGAGAACTTCGGAAAGTCGTAGGCGACGCCACCGCAGGCGGCACTGTTCGGTGCGGGGAAGTAGTCGCAGGTGTTCAGGCCGCCGCCGGTGCCGAAGCCCACGGTCCCGCTGGCGGCGTTGCCGGTGCTGTCGCCATCGGCACGGAATACACCCAGCGCCTTCATGTCGCAGATCATGATGACGTCGCCGTCGCTGAAGGTCGGCGTGCCCGGCGCGTAGGTTGCTTCCGGGGTGCCACCCACCAGGTCCGCGGTGAGGGAACGCAGCTCGTCGCCAGTGCGCAGCAGCTGGATCACATCGGTACCGGAGACGTGGTCGGGACCATCGTTCTCAAAGCCGTACAGCGGGAAGTTGACCGCCATGTACCAGTCGTCGCTGTCCGGCGTGGCCGTGGCGCCACCTTCGATGATGTTGCCGATCGCGTGGTTGACGTCGCACGGATTGGAGCCGGCCTCGCGGATATCGCGCGAGAGCAGCTCGAATGCGATCTGGCCGCTCTCCTGCAGGCGCCCGAGGTTCTGGGTCGTGCGGTAGGCGGCCTTGTTGGAGGCGAAGATGCCGATCGCGGCGCCGACCACCAGCAGGCCCAGGGTCAGCGAGATCATGAGTTCAATCAGGCTGACACCGGCCTGGCGCGCGCGCGGGGCGCGGAAGTTATGGGAGTTCTCAAGCTTCATATGGCGCTCACCGTCACGACCTGGCGGGTGGTACTGCCTTCGCCCGTTTCAGCTTCGCCCTCCTCCGCCCCGGCCGAGTCCTGCTGGACCGCACCGGAACCGCGGCTGTCGTCCCACTGTACGATGACGGTACAGACGCCGGCATCGCAGGAGACATCGGCGCAGGTGCTGGCATCGCTGGCCAGGCCCATCGAACTCTTCAGCGAGGTCAACCAGACATTGTATTCGCCCTGCGCCGAGGTCTGGCCGGCCGGCTGCCCGGCGCCTCCAGTCAGCGCGGTGCACTTCATGCCGCTGGTGTTGTAGTAGCCGGCTAGTGCGTTCTGGCGGTTGGCGCGCATCACGTCGAGGATGGCGTAGCTCTGGATCACGGCCTGGGTGCGCTCGAGCGAACTCTGGCCATTGCGCAGCGCGGTCGCCTGCATCGCGGCGATGCCCAGCAGGCCGATGCCCAGGATCAGGATGGAGATCATCACCTCCAGCAGGCCAGCACCGGCCTGCGAGCGACGGCTGGGGCTCGGGCTCATGGGCATTCTCCCGGCGTGGAGTGGGTGGCGGCGGTGACGCTCACGCGGCTGCCGCTCGCCAGGTCGACCTCGCGAAGGTTTTCTGCCGGGCGCCTGTTGGGGCTGCAGACCACGAAGGTGGTGTTGAGCAGGCCACCTGTCGAGTTGCGGGCCATGCCGTCGGCGCGGAAGTCGATGGTGTCTCCGCCACTGACCTGCAGCGGCGCCTTGACCATGGTCGAGCGGATCAGTTCGGGGTTGGCGCCGGTCAGGGTGACCACCCATCCGCTCCAGTTGCCGCTGCCGGCGGCACAAGTCGCGCCGTCAGTGCTGCGGCACAGGCGCACGGTGCGGTTGCGGCGCAGGGCCTCCGAGCGTGCCAGCTGGATGTCGCCCACCAGCTGGTTGGCCTGGGTGGTGAGGCGGCTGCCGTTGACCACGCCGCTGAAGTTGGGCACGGCCAGGGCGATGATGATGGCGAGCACGCTGAGCGTGACCATCAGCTCGATCAGCGAGAAGCCCTCCGCCCGTGCGTGCACGCGGATTCGACGCCGCCGGCACGATGGCCCATGCGAAGGATGCATGCCCTATTTCCCCATATTGGATGCAGCAGCAACTTAGCCGACCCCACCCCCGGCCTCCACACGCAGCCGACGGGCGGCCCAAAGCCGGGAGCCAGCGGTGGCTCCCGCCACCGGCCCGGCCAAGGCATCATGCCGGCATGGCAAGACCTTCCGGCCCATCCGCTCCACCCCCGTCATCGCCCCTGGACGCGCTGTGGCAGGCACCGGCCATCATCTGGGCGGTGGTGGCCGGCATTGGCGTGGCTGCGGTGCTGGCCATCGCCCAGCCGCCGGGGACCGACCGCTGGGTGTACTTCGGCCTTGCCTGCCTGCTGGTGCAGTGGACCCTGCTGGCCACCCTCGGCGCACTCTACCTGGTACGTGGAGCGCTCCGGCGGCTGCGGCCGCTGCACGTGGCCGGGCTGGCGCTGCTGCTGCTGGTGTTCTCCAGCTGGCTGATCCATGTGCTCGCCCGGGCGCTGGTGGCGCTGACCATCCCCGGCGGCGCGGTCCCGCCCGGCTGGAGCCCGGAACGGGTTGCCGGCGTCACCCTGTGCGTCGGCCTCCTCGGCCTGGCTGCGTTCTACAACCACTGGCGCGCCACCCAGCTGGCACTGCAGGCCAAGCAGGCGCAGCTGGAGGCGCTGCAGGCGCGGATCCGCCCGCACTTCCTGTTCAACACGCTCAACACCGGCGTGGCCCTGGTCCGGCAGCGCCCCGGCGAGGCCGAGCGCCTGCTGATGGACCTGGCGGACCTGTTCCGCGCCGCGCTGGCCGGACCTCCCACCATGCCGCTCGAAGACGAACTCGCCCTCACCCGCCGCTACCTGGAGATCGAGCAGCTACGCTTCGGCGACCGGCTGCGCGTCTCATGGGAGATCCCGGACGGCTTGCCTGCGGTGCAGGTGCCGACCCTGTCGGTGCAGCCGCTGGCCGAGAACGCGATCCGCCACGGCATCGAGCGCTCTCGCGAAGGCGGCGACGTACGCATCGAAGTCGGCGCAGGCGAGGCCGAGGTACGCATCGGGATCAGCAACAGCATTCCCGGGACATCGGGCAGCGACAGCCGCGGCCACCAGGTCGGGCTGCGGTCGGTACGCGCGCGGGTGCTGGCCCTGACCGGCAATACCGGCGGCGTGGACACGTGGATCAAGGACGGCCGCCACGTGGCCGTCCTGCGCCTGCCGCTGGCGCCCTCGGAAGACGTGGCTCAGGCCACCACGCGGTAGCAGGGGCGGTACTCGCCGGCGATCTTCATCCGGCGCTGCTCGACGAAGGCGCGCAGCAGGCCGTCCAGGGCCTGCATCATGTCCGGCGCGCCGTGGATCTCGAACGGGCCGTGCTCGTCGATCCGGCGCATGCCGTCTTCCTTGACGTTGCCGGCGACGATGCCGGAGAACGCCCGGCGCAGGTCGGCGGCCAGCGCCGAGGCCTGGCGGCCGTGGTGCAGGTCCAGCGAGGCCATCGCCTCGTGGGTGGGCTGGAACGGACGCTGGAACTCCAGCGGGATCGACAGGCCCCAGTTGAAGTAGAACGAGTCCTTCTGCGCGATGCGCGCCTCGCGCACCTGGCGGATGCCGGCCTCCATGGTCCGGGCCACGTCCTGCGGGTCGCCGATGATGATCCGGTAGCGCGAGGTCGCCTCCTCGCCCAGGGTCAGTCGGATGAAGCGGTCGATCTGCTCGAAGTACGGCGCGGCGATGGTCGGGCCAGTGAAGATCAGCGGGAATGGCACCTGCGCGTTCTCCTCGCGCAGCAGGATGCCCAGCAGGTACAGGATCTCCTCGGCCGTGCCGACGCCGCCGGGGAACACGATGATGCCGTGGGCCATGCGCACGAACGCCTCGAGGCGCTTCTCGATGTCCGGCATGATCACCAGCTCGTTGACGATCGGGTTCGGCGACTCGGCGGCGATGATGCCCGGTTCGGTGATGCCGATGTAGCGGTTGTCGGCCTTGCGCTGCTTGGCGTGGGCGATGGTCGCGCCCTTCATCGGGCCCTTCATCGCGCCCGGGCCGCAGCCGGTGCAGATGTCCAGGCCGCGCAGGCCCAGCTCGTAGCCGACCTGCTTGGTGTACAGGTACTCCTCGCGCGAGATCGAGTGACCGCCCCAGCACACCACCAGGTTGGGATCGGCCGGGCGCAGCACGCGCGCATTGCGCAGCAGGCCGAACACCGCGTCGGTGATGCCGGCGGAGCTCTCCAGGTCCTCGGCGTATTCCGGGCCCAGCTCGATCGCGGTCCAGGCCAGGTCGCGGACCACGGCGAACAGCAGCTCGGCCACGCCGCGGATGATCTTGCCGTCGACGAAGGCCATCGCCGGGGCGTTCTTCAGGTCGATGCGGACGCCACGGTCCTGCTGGGTGACCTGGATGTCGAAGTGCGGATAGAGGTCACGCGCCGCGCGCGGATCGTCGCTTGCGCTTCCGCTGGTAAGCACCGCCAGGGCGCAACGGCGCAGCAGGTCGTGCATGCCGCCGCTGGAGGCGTCGCGCAGGCGCGCGACTTCGGCCCTCGACAGCACGTCCAGCCCGCCACGCGGATAGATGCGGGCATCCTGGACCGGGAGGGTGCTGGCGACGGTCTCGTTCATGGTGTTCCTGTGCATCGTGCAAACCGGGTCGGGGACTTTAACCCACCCGGCACCGGGCCCGCACTGCCGGCCCGTACACGATGGGACGGAAGCAATCCCGCCCGCCGCCCGGACCCGGAAAAGCAGACGGCCGGGTTTCCCCGGCCGTCTGTTCACTGCATGGAGCTGGCTATCAGAAGCGGTACTTGATGCCCAGCATCACCGACCAGCGCGACACGGCGGTGTTGCCCTTGTCGTTGTTGTTCTCCTGGATGGTCGGCTCGGTGCCGGTGCCGGAGAAGTTGTACACGTACTTGCCGGTGGCCGGATCGATACCGGCGTAGTTGGCGACGCGGGCGGTGGCGTTGAAGCCGTAGTCCTCGATCAGGCCCCACTTCTTGTTGAGGAGGTTGCCGATGTTCATGATGTCCAGCGAGACCTCGGTCTTGTGGCCCTGCATGAAGCCCGGCAGCTCCTGGCTGATGCGGACGTCGAAGCTGTTGGTCCACTTGGTGCGGAACGCATTCGCCGGGGCGATGCGGCCCTGGTACGCAGCCAGGTCACCGTGCTTGGACAGCCACTCGAAGAACTGCTGCTCCATCGCCTCGCCACCGGTCCACAGGACGTCGCCAGGGCCGGCCGGCACGTAGAACAGGTCGTTGTAGTAACCGGCCTGGCCGCTGCGGGACGGATCGCCGTCGCCGTTGGCGTCGTTGTAGAAGATGTAGCTGAACGGACGGCCGCTACGACCCTCGTAGAACGCCGACACCTTGGTCTTGTAGTCGCCGAAGAAGGCCTTCTGCCAGTGCAGCTGGCCGGTCACGCGGTCCTTGATCGCATAGCGCGAGTCGTAGGCCACGTTCTCGTTGACCGTGCCGATGACGGTGTTGCCCCAGTTGGAGGTGTTCTGCGAGCTGGTCATCGGGCTGACCTCCTTCGCAGTGGTGTAGGTGTAGAACAGCGACCAGCCCCACTCGCCGGTCAGCGGCTTGTCCAGGCCCACGGTCAGCTGGGTGCTCTCGCCCTTGTCGGTGTTGCGGACCAGCAGCACGTCGCCGATGCCGTCCGGACGGTTGGCCTTGGCGGCGGCGCCGTTGGTGCCGGCGTCGATGCCGTAGCGGCCGGCCTTGGTCGGGTCACGGCCAGCCTCGTTCCAGAACAGCGGACGGCCGTCCGGACCGTAGGCGGTGGCGCCGTTGCCGGCGGCATCGCTGTACAGGTCCAGGCGCTGGACGAAGATGCCGTCCTTGACCTTGGTGTACAGCGCTTCGGCCGACGCGACGATGCCGTACCACGGCAGCTCGTGGTCGAACGCCAGGTTCGACTTCCACACCGACGGGGCCTTGAAGCCCGGCTCGATGATGTCGACGTTGGCGCGGGCGTTGCCGGCCGAGCAGCTGGCCGGGATGTTCGGGGCCGGGTTGGCCGAGAACACCGGGGCCATGGCGCCGTTGCAGGTGTACTCGACGTAGTTCAGGCCGGTGTTGGAGTAGGCACCGGACAGCCACACGTTCGGGGCCGCGCCGCCGAACAGGCCGACGCCGCCGCGCAGCTGGGTCGGACGCTCGCTGTCGAAGGTGTAGTTGAAGCCGACGCGCGGCTGCACCAGCTTGGTGTCAGGCACGTAGGTGTTGTCGTAGCCGTAGGTCTGCTCGATCAACGGGTTGTACAGGTCCTGGCTGCTGTACTCCGGGATGTCGACGCGCACGCCGTACATCAGGCTCAGGTTGTAGTTGACCGCCCAGGTGTCCTGCAGGAACACGCCGGTGTTCTTCAGGGTGAACTCGGCCGGGACGTCGTCGATGGTGCCGCCGTTCGGACGCGGGGCGCGGACCGAGTACGAGCTCGGGGTGCCGGCGATGAAGTTGGCCAGGCTGCTGAACGCGTAGCTGCCGTTGAGGTTGCGACCGTAGAAGTTCATCAGGTCGTTGTTCTGGTGGTCGAAGCCGAACTTGACCACGTGGTCGCCGACATACCAGTTGGCGGCCGCGAACAGGCTGAGCTCCTTGCTCTCCACGATGTTGACGTGGGTGTTGACCTCGGTGCCCAGGTAGACCGACGAGTTGCCCGGGAAGCCCTGGATCTGGATCGACGGCCGGTTGGAGTTCGGCGCGCGGACCGCGGAGTAGTCCTTGTACGAGGCCTTGAACTCGGTCGAGAAGTTCTCGCTCCAGTCGCTGAACACTTCCGCCATCCAGGTCTCGTAGGCCTTCGGCTGGGCGTACCAGTAGCTGCTCAGCGAGACGGTCGAGCTGCCCATGCCCGGGAAGCGCATGACGCTCTGCTCCATCTTGTTGTAGCGCAGGGCGGCACGGTGGTCTTCGTTGATGTTCCAGTCCAGCTTGACCGCGTACTCCTCGATCTCGGTCTTGCTGTCGCCGGGCGAGGCCAGCGAGCCGGCGTCGAAGCCGTGCGCGTTGGCGGCCGAGATGACGTCGAGGATGTCCTGCTGGGTCACGTTGCCGCGGCCGACGGCGGTGTCGGCCAGGCTGATGCCCGGGGCGGTACGGGTGTACTTCTCGTAGTTGGCGAAGAAGAACAGCTTGTCCTTCACGACCGGGCCGCCGACGGTGGCACCGTAGGTGACCTCGTCGTTGAAGCCGGCGAAGTCGGCGGTGTCGCCCTCCAGGCGCGAACGCACCATGTCCTTGTCGCGGTAGGTCGCGTACACGGTGCCCGACAGGGTGTTGGTACCGGACTTGGTCACGGCGTTAACGACGGCACCGGTGCCACCGAAGATGGTGGTGTCGTAGTTAGCCAGGTCGATGTTGATTTCCTGGATCGCGTCCATCGAGACCGGCTGGCGCTCGGTCGGGAAGTTGTTGGACTCCAGGCCGAAGGGATCGCCGGCGCCGATGCCGTCGATGCGGATCGCGTTGAAGCGGGTGTTCTGGCCACCGGCCGAGATCGCGCCATCGGCCTTGCTGACCTGCGAGATGCGCGGGTCGAGGCGGATGTAGTCCTGCATGTTGCGGTTGGCCGACGGCAGCGCGTCCATCTGCTCGCGGGTCACGTTGATGCCGGTGCCCATCTTGTTGGCGCTGAACACGTCCGAGCCGCCGATGTAGGCACCGACGACTTCCACGCCCTGCAGGGTGGTCACGTCGCCTTCCAGGCTGGCGTTGACCGTGTTGACCTGGTTCAGGTTGAGGTACACGCCCTCTTCGGTCTTGGTGCCTTCACCGGGCTTGGTCACGGTGACGGTGTACGGACCGCCGACGCGGAGACCGCGGGCGTTGTAACGACCAGACGCGTCGGTGACGGCGCGGCTGACGGTACCGGACTCGACGTGGACGATGGTCACTTCGGCGCCAGCCACCGGCTGGCCGCCATTGCCGACCACCACGCCGCCGACACCGGCGGAGGTGCTCTGGGCGAACGCAGGAGCAGCAGCAAGGGCGGCGACCAGTCCAAGGGCGAGCTTGGACATCCGGAGTCGACGGTGATCGGTCATGGCAAAAGGCCTCAGGAGGGTGGCAAAGAAAAGTTTCAGCCCGAACGATAGGCTTGGCGGATCAATGACTTCCCTGCGTACGGCACCGCAGGGGTTAACAGTAGATTAACACGATAATGACAGCCTGTGACCGGCTGATGACAAATTTTCATGCACTGCAGCATGGTTCCGGCGGGCCATCCGGCGCTCAGGCGGCGCCCGTCGTCATCCCCAGGTAGACGGCGACGCCGTCGAGCAGCATCTGCACCGAGATGGCGACCAGCAGCATGCCCATCAGGCGCTCGACCGCGGTCAGCGCGCGCCGGCCCAGCAGGCGGTACAGCAGCGGCGCGGCCAGCAGGATCGCGGCGGTCGCGGCCCAGGCCAGGAACAGGGCCAGGCTCCACTCCCACAGGCGATCGGGCTCGCGGCTGCCCATCAGCATCACCGCGGCCATGCCCGACGGGCCGGCCACCAGCGGGATGGCCAGCGGCACGATGAAGGGCTCGCCGTCCGGGATCTCGCCCATCAGCCCTTCCGGGCGCGGGAAGATCATGCGGATGCCGATCAGGAACAGGACGATGCCGCCGGCGATGGACACCGACTCCTGGCGCAGGTGCATCAGCTCCAGCGCGTACTTGCCGCACCACAGGAACAGCATCAGCACGAACAGGGCGATCAGCAGCTCGCGCATGACCACGATGCGCTGGCGCTGCGGGGTCAGCGGCTTGAGCACGCTGAGGAACACCGGGACGTTGCCCAGCGGATCCAGGATCAGGAACAGCAGCAGCGCGGTGGACATGATGGTCATGCCGGCACCCCCCCGGCACCGGTGACAAGCTGGCCGCGGAACGCCGCGCCCTCGGCCGACAGCAGCTGCACGCAGCGCACGGCGTAGTCCTGCGGGTCGCGCAGGTCGCTGGCGACGTCGTCGGCATAGGCGCGCGAGCGCAGCGGGGTGCGCATCGGGCCCGGCTGCAGGGCGCAGATCCGCACCGGATCGTTGGCCAGCTCCGCCGCCAGCATCCGGACCAGGGCATGCAAGCCATGCTGGGCCACGCCGTAGCCGCCCCAGTACGCCTGCCCCACCCGGGCCAGGTCGTCGACCGCCACCACCACCGCCGGATCGGCGGACTGGCGCAGCAGCGGCAGGCAGGCCTGGACCAGCCACCACGGCGCGGTCAGGTTGACGTGTAGGGCGCGGGCGAACTGCGCCGGATCCTGGTGCTCCAGCGGGGTCAGGCCGCGGAACTCGGCGGCGCAATGGAGGATTCCGTCCAGCCGGCCCAGTTCGGCCCCGATACGGGTGGCCAGCTCGGCGTAGTCGTCCGGACCGGCACCTTCCAGGTCCAGCGGGTACAGCAGCGGCTCCGGGCCCGCTGCCGCGACCGCGTCATAGACCCGGTTGAGGCGCGGCAGCTTGCGGCCCAGCAGGACCACGGTGGCGCCGGCCTCGGCACAGGCGCGCGCGGAAACGCTGCCGAGGCCGCCATGGGCGCCTGCCACGAGCACGACACGACCTGACAGCGGCTTCGGCGCCGCCACGGGAAGACCGACCAGGCTCATTGCGAACGGGCTTCGCTGACCATCCGCTGCAGCTCGCCGGATTCCAGCAGCTCCAGGGTGATCTCGCAGCCGCCGATCAGCTCCCCGTGCAGGAACAGCTGCGGGAAGGTCGGCCAGTTGGAGTATCGCGGCAGGTTGGCGCGGATCTCCGGCTCCTCCAGCACGTTGACGGTGTGGAGGTCCTCGGCGCCGGCGGCCTGCAGCGCCTGCACGGCCTTGGCCGAGTACCCGCACATCGGGAACGCCGGGGTGCCTTTCATGAACAGGACGATAGGCCGGCTCTCGACCTCGGCCTGGATGCGATCCATCACCGCCATTGCGAGTCTCCTGACGACGGGACCTGTACGGCCGTCGGCTACACTGAAGTTGCAATTGTAATCCCTGCGCGGCCACCCGCAGCCGCGCCCCCCGGAATTCCCCCATGTCGTTCGAGTTGCCCGATCTCCCCTACGCACGGACCGCGCTGGAGCCGCATGTCTCCGCGGCCTCGCTGGACGCCCACCGGGCCATCCACCAGGACCACGTGGACACCCTCAACCGGCTGCTGCCGGGCTCCGGGCTGGACGGGCTTGACCTGCCCAGCCTCCTCCGCCGCGCCCAGGGCCGCCTGGCCGAAGCCGCGGCCGAGTCATGGAACCACGCCTTTTTCTGGACCTGCCTGGCGCCACGCGCCGGCGGCGAGCCGCGCGGCGCCCTGGCCGCGCTGCTGGCGCGCCGTTACGGGGATTTCGCCGGGTTCCGCGCCGAGTTCGGGCGCATGGCCCTGTCGCTGGCCGGACCCGGCTGGGCCTGGCTGGTGCAGCGGCCCGATGGCAGTGCCGGCATCGTCGTGACCCATGGCGCCGCCACTCCGGCCGTTGGTGGCGACAACCCGCTGCTGGCCTGCGACCTGTGGGAGCACGCGCACTGGATCGACCACCACGACGACCGCGCGGCCTGGCTGGCCAGCTTCTGGAAGGTGGTGGACTGGGACGCCGTCGCCCGGCGCCTGCGCTGACCCGCCGGGTGGCAGGGCGCCGCGCGGCCTCAGCCGCGCAGCACCGCCACGACCGGGTCGACCTGCCCACTGCGACCCAGCGATGCACCGGCGGACTCCAGCGCGTCGGCAAGCGCCGGCGCGCTGTCGGCGCGGAAAGTGGCATGGCCGACCTTGCGCCCGTCCCGCGGCTCCTTGCCGTAGTCGTGCCAGTGGCCACCAGCCTCGCCAAGTACGGCGGCGGCGTCGGGCATCTCGCCGATCCAGTTGAGCATGCAGGCATGCCCGCGCATCGCGGTGCTGCCCAGCGGCAGGCCGAGCACGGCGCGCAGGTGGTTCTCGAACTGCGAGGTCTCCGCGCCTTCGATGGTCCAGTGCCCGGAGTTGTGCACGCGCGGCGCCATTTCGTTCGCCAGCAGCTGGTCGCCGCGGCGGAACAGCTCCAGCGCGAACACGCCGACATAGCCCAGCTTCTCCGCCAGCAGGCGGGCGTAGCCGAGCGCGGTCTCCTGCACCCGGGCCGGCACCGGCGCCGGGGCCAGGCTGGCCGAGAGCACGCCGTCGACATGCCAGTTGGCGGTCAGCGGCCAGGCGCGGAACTCGCCGTCGCGGCCGCGCACGGCGACCACGCTGACCTCGCCGTCGAACGGCACGAACGCTTCCAGGATCAGCCCCACGCGTGGCGCCTGCGCGCCCAGCGCTTCCCAGGCCGCATCGGCGTCGGCGCGGCTGCGGATGCGGAACTGGCCCTTGCCGTCGTAGCCCAGGCGGCGGGTCTTGAGGATGCACGGCACGCCGACCTCGTCCAGCGCGCGCTCCAGCCCCTCGCGGCTGTCGATCGCGGCGAACGCCGGCACCGGGATGCCCAGCTCGCGGAACAGGGTCTTCTCGGACAGGCGGTCCTGGGCCACGGCCAGCGCGTCGGGCGCCGGATACACCGGCACCTTGCTGGCCAGGGCACGGGCACTGTCGGCCGGCACGTTCTCGAAATCGAAGGTCACCACGTCGACCTCGCCGGCCAACGCCTGCAGCGCGGCGGCATCGTCGAACGCGGCGTTGACCAGCGGCGTGCACTCGCCTGCGCAGGCGTCGGTGGCCGGGTCCAGCACCTTGAACTGTAGTCCCAGCGGCAGGCCGGCCAGCGCCATCATCCGCGCCAGCTGCCCGCCCCCCAGGATTCCCACGCGATGGCGACGGCTCATGCGCGGCGACTCACTGCCGCGGATCGTCATTGGCCATGACGTCCTCGGTCTGGCGCTGGCGGAAGGCCTCCAGCGCGCGACCGATGTCCGGGTACTCGGCGGCCAGCATCGCCGCGGCGAACAGGCCGGCATTGGCGGCACCGGCGTTGCCGATGGCGAAGGTCGCGACCGGGATGCCGGCCGGCATCTGCACGATCGAAAGCAGCGAATCCATGCCGTTGAGCGCCCTGCTCTGCACCGGCACGCCCAGCACCGGAACGGGGGTCTTGGAGGCGATCATGCCCGGCAGGTGGGCGGCACCGCCGGCGCCGGCGATGATCGCGCGCAGGCCGCGCGACTGCGCCGTGGCGGCGTATTCGAACAGCACGTCCGGGGTGCGGTGCGCGGAGACGACGCGGACCTCGTGCGGAACCCCGAGGGCCTCGAGCTTCTGCACGGCGTGCTGCATCGTTTCCCAGTCGGAACGGGACCCCATCACGACGCCGACCAGGGGTGCGGCGGTGGTGGGCGCGGGCGGATTGGGCTGGGCTGGCATGGCCGTCCTCGGTGGCAAGGCCGTATTCTAGCCATCTCCGCTCCCCGACCGAATGCCATGGACCGCAAGCTGCTCGACCTTCTGTGCTCGCCCGACACCCGCCAGCCGCTGGCCCTGCTGGAGTCGCGCGGACTGGAGGCGCTCAACCGCGCCATCGCCGCCGGCCAGGTAAGCCGCGCCGACGGCACGCCGCAGCGCGAGCCCCTGCGCGAGGCCCTGGTCACCCGCGACCGCCGCCAGGTCTACCGGGTCGACGACGGGATCCCGGTGCTGCTGGTCGAGGAAGCCCTGGCCACGGCCCAGGTGGCCGACTTCCCGCCGGCATGAGCCCTCCGGATGGCCTGCTTCCGCCGCCAGAGGCGGTGGTCCTGGACGACGTCCGCCGCGCCCTGCTCGAGGATCTGGGCGATGGCGACGCCACCGCCGCACTGCTCCCGGACCAGCCCGAAACCGCCTGCCTGCTGTGCAAGGAGGACGCGGTCGTCGCCGGGCGTCCCTGGTTCGACGCCACCCACCGCGCCCTGGACCCGCAGGTGCGGATCGAATGGGGCGTGGCCGAGGGCCAGTACGTGGCAGCCGGCACCGTGCTTGCCGTGCTGCACGGCCGCACCCGGGCGCTGGTCAGCGCCGAGCGGACCTCGCTCAACTTCATGCAGACCCTCAGTGGCACCGCCACGGTGACCGCGCGCTACGTCGAGGCCGTGCGCGGCACCGGCGCCACCATCCTCGATACCCGCAAGACCCTGCCGGGCCTGCGCCACGCGCAGAAGTACGCGATCCGTGCCGGCGGCGGCGCCAACCACCGCATCGGCCTGTACGACGCGGTGATGCTCAAGGAGAACCACGTGCGCGTGGCCGGCTCGGTCACCGCCGCGATCCAGGCCGCGCGCGCGGCACGCCCCGACCTGCCGCTGATCGTCGAGGTCGAGACCCTGGACGAGCTGCGCGAGGCGCTCTCGGCCGGGTGCACCCGCATCCTGGTCGACGACTTCGATGCGGAAACCCGGCGCGAGGCGGTGCGCATCGCCCGCGGCGCGCCGTTCGACGGCCGCATCCCGCTGGAGGTCTCCGGCAGCGTCGGCCTCGAAGGCCTGCGCGCGATCGCCGAGGACGGCGTGGACTTCATCTCCATCGGCGCGCTGACCAAGCACGTGCGCGCGGTCGACCTGTCGCTCAAGCTCGGCCCGCCGCCGGCCTGAACCCGGCGCGGCGCTCACGCCATGCCAACCGCCATTAGCTAACCTCGGTCGCATGCGAAAGGAGTCCGCATGCGCCCCCATCTCCTGATCCTGCTGTCCCTCGCCGCCCTGTTCCTGGCCCCGGCCCGCGCCCTGGCCGCGGTCGAGGCCTGCGAACTGCCACCGCGCTACGGCGTCGAACGCACCGCAGCCTCCCTGGTCCAGGTCGCCTGCCGCGAGTACCGGCAGTGGTACCGCCCCTTCATCGACAACGAGGGACGGGTGATTGCCCTGGCCCTGTCCGAAGGCGACCGCACCCGGCTCGAGGACGGCGTGACCCCGACCTGGCAGCAGGTCGCGCGCTACTGGCGCGAGAGCGGCACCCTCGGCCAGATGGGCGCGATGCCCGGCGCCTCCAGCTGCATGCTCACGCCGGGTGACCGCTACTACGACAGCGACTGCCGCGCCTTCCTGCTCGACCACCCGTGGTCGGCGGCCTTCATCTCCTGGGTGGCGCTGCGCGCCGGCGTACCGAACTTCGCCGCCTCGCCGCGGCACATGGACTACATCGCCCACGCCTACCGCGACCCGGCGCGCAGTCCTTACCGCTACGCCGATCCGTTCGCGGAAAAGCCCGCACCCGGCGACCTGCTGTGCTTCCTGCGCGGCAACGACTCCGGCCGCGGCGCCGCCGGCCTGCGCGCGGGGCTGGCCGGCACCGGCCCGCTGCCGACGCAGTCCCATTGCGAGGTGGTGGTCGCGGCCAATCCCGGCGGCGACCGCACGCTGTACTCGATCGGCGGCAACGTGCTCAATTCGGTGGTGATGCGCATGCTGCCGCTGGACCGCACCGGCCGCCTTGAGCGCGGCCTCGCCAGCGTCCCGGAAGGCATCACGATGAGCCAGGGCGAGTACGAGGACATGCTGGCCAATGCCTGCGGTCCGCTGCGCCCGGAGGCCTGCAACTTCAACCGCCGCGACTGGGCGGTGCTGCTGAAGCTGCGACGTCCCCCCGCTTTCAGTAGCGGGGCTCTTTAGAGTCCGGGTTTCATCGTAGCGGCTTTGGCCGCCAACTGTTCGGCATAAGCGGCCGGCGTCAGACCGCCCAAGGTCTTCTTCGGTCGTTCCTCGTTGTACTCCCGGCGCCAGGTTTCGATCTCGGTGCGGGCGTGCAGCAGCGTCGGGAACCAGTGCTCGTTGAGGCATTCGTCCCGTAGGCGGCCGTTGAAGCTCTCGATGTAGGCGTTCTGGTTCGGCTTGCCTGGCTGGATCAGGCGCAACTGCACACCGCGCTCGTGGGCCCACGCCACCATCGTCTTGCCGCAGAACTCCTTGCCGTTGTCGGTACGGATCACCTGCGGCAGGCCGCGGGTCAGCGCCAGCCGATCCAGCACCCGGGCCACGCCGTGGCCGGAGATGGCCCGCTCCACCTCGATCGCCACCGCCTCGTGCGTGGCATCGTCGACGATGGTCAACGCCTTGAGCACACGCCCCTCGGCGGTGCGGTCGAACACGAAGTCCATCGACCAGACCTGGTTGGCCGCTTCCGGCCGCAGCAACGGTTGGCGCTCGCCCAGCAACACCTTCTTCCGCTTGCGCCGGCGCACCTGCAACCTGGCCTCCTGATACAGCCGTTCCACCCGCTTGTAGTTCACCGGCCACTGCTCCTGCCGCAGCTTCAGATAGATCATCCCGACGCCATAGCGCTTGTGTCGCTGCGCCAGCGCCAGGATCCGCTCGCGCAGCTCGACGTTGCCATCCGGACGCGGGACGTAGCGCAGCGCGCTGGCGCTCATCCGCACCATCGCCAGCGCCCGTCGCTCACTCAGTCCCCGATCCACCAGATGCCGCACCAGCGTCCTGCGCGCCGGTGCGGTCACCACTTTTTTCGCAGAGCATCCTTGATGACGTCGTTCTCGAACAGCTGCTCGGCCAGCAGCTTCTTCAACCGCGTGTTCTCGGACTCCAGCTCCTTGAGCCGCTTGGCCTCTGGCACGCTCATGCCGCCAAACTTGCTGCGCCACAGGTAGTAGGAGGCCTCGCTAAAGCCGTGCCTGCGGCACAGCTCCTTGACCGGTAGGCCAGCTTCGGCTTCACGCAGGAAGCCGATGATCTGCTCTTCGGAAAAGCGCTTCTTCACGTCCAATCTCCGTCTCGTTGGGGATTGGACTCCAAATCGACCTGCTACTCAAAGATGGGGGGACGTCGGCTGCGCAGCCAGGCGGAACTGGATGGGCTGTGGTCGGGCACGTCGCCGGCACCCGCGCCGATGCCGCCCACCGGCGCGCAGCCCGCTTCCGCCATGAAGCAGGCGACACCACCCGACAACGGCGGATAGGCGGTGCGCGTGCGGCGGCGCTGGGCTAGAGTCCGCGCATGCAACTGATCCTGCTGATGATCGCCGCCGCCGTCGTGTTCGGGCTCTGGAACTCGGCCCGCGCGGCCGCCGAGCGCGCCGAAGTCCTCGGCCGCAATGCCTGCCACGCCGCCGGGGTGCAGTGGCTCGACCAGAGCGTGCACGCCACCGGCATGCGCGTGTACCGCCGCGAGGACGGCTGGCTGGGACTTGAGCGCACCTTCCGCTTCGACTACTCGCATGACGGCACCGACCGCCACGCAGGCCGCCTGGTGCTGCGCGGCGACCGCCTGGTCTCGTTCACCGGCCCCACGGCCGGTGCGCAGGTCATCCCGCTGCCGCCACGCGGCCGCGACCTGCATTCGGACGACTGAATCCCGCCCCCGGAGAAGGACGCGCCGGCACGGGGCCGGCGCGGACGATGCGATGGGTGCGGCGCGGACGCCTACTTGACCACGCGCAGGTGCGGGCGCTTGCCGGCCGGTGGCGGCTCCGGCGGCGACGGCGGGGTCTCGTCCGGGCCGTCGTGACCATCCTCGCCCTCGTGGCCGTCATGCGGCAGCCCGCTTTCCTCCGGCAGGACCATGCCCTGCCCGGTCTCGCGCGCATACACCGCAAGCACCGCGTTGACCGGCACGTTGACCGGCTGGCTGACGCCGCCGAAGCGGGCGGTGAACCCGATCCAGGCGTTGTCGATGTGCAGGCCGACCACAGCGCGCTCGGCGATGTTCAGCACCACCCTGCCCTCGCGCACCGCGCCCGGCGGCACCTGCACCCCCGGTACCGATGCATCCACCAGGATGTGCGGGGTCATGCCGTTGTCGTTGATCCACTCGGTCAGCGCCCGCAGCAGGTACGGGCGATAGGAGGTCATGCGGGGTACGTCTTCGCTCATGGGGGGGCAGTCTACGCGACCGCGGCGGCGGGGGACCGCCGCGACGCCGGTCAGGCCGGCAGCTCGCGCAGCTTCCGTTCCTGTTCGGTGAGGCTGCGGGCAAAGCCGGGATTGCGGAAGATGCGGTTGCCGTAGTCCTCGATGGCCTTGCCGTCCTTCGGCAGCGGCACGTCCAGCGCCGGCAGGCGCCAGATGATCGGGGCCATGGCGCAGTCGGCCAGGCTCATTTCCGGGTTGAGGAAGAACTTGCTGGCCCGGAACAGCGGCAGCGATTCGGTCAGCAGCTCGCGCAGGCGCTTGCGCCCGGCCTCGGCCTGCTGCTTGTTGCCGAGCTGGATCGCCTGCACCTGCGGCACCCAGTCGTGCTCGATGCGCAGCATCGCCAGGCGCAGGCGCGCGCGGGACAGCGGATCGACCGGCATCAGCGGCGGATGCGGGTAGCGCTCGTCGAGGTATTCGCTGACGACCGAGGCGGCGTACAGCACCAGCTCGCGCTCCACCAGGGTGGGGACGGAGTGGTACGGATTGAGATGGATCAGGTCTTCAGGCGGGTTCTGCGCGTCGACCGCTACCAGGTCGTAGGACACGCCCTTCGCCGCCAGGACCAGCCGGACCCGATGACACAGGACGTCATCGACGGAGGAAAACAAGGTGAGGGTATTGCGCATGCGCACGCTCGCTGCCATCTGGGCCTCCGACGACCGGACTCCGCCGGCCGCACCAACGCCGCCGGCCCCTCGCCGTCGGATCGTGGTGATCCCCGGAGTGTGCCGTTGCGGCGCCAAAAAGCGCAAGGCCGGGAAGACCCGGCCTTGGCTGTACGGCTATGGCTTGCGGCCGGGGCGTCAGTGCACGTCCCGCCAGTATTCCTGCTTGAGCAGCCATGCCAGGAAGGTCAGGCCGACCAGGAACAGGATCACCCAGATGCCCAGGGCCTGGCGCTTGAGCGCGGCCGGCTCGCCGGCATACTCGAGGAAGTTGGTGATGTCGCGCGCGACCTGGTCGAACTCCTGGGCCGACACCTTGCCCGGGGAGGTGACCACAAGCCGCTCCGGATGGCGCTCGCCGGCCGCGTCGGGCTCGCCGAACTCGGCGTGCTGCAGGCCCTGAAGCTCCCACAGCGGGTTGGGCATGGACACGTTCGGGAACAGCTTGTTGTTCCAGCCCAGCGGACGGCTCTCGTCCAGGTAGAACGACTTGAGGTAGGTGTACAGCCAGTCGCTGCCGCGCACGCGGGAGATCAGGCTCAGGTCCGGCGGCATCTTGCCGTACCACTTCTCCGCGTCGGCCGGGGACAGCGCGACGTGGATCTGCTCGCCGTACTTGGCGCCGGTGAAGTTGAGGTTCTGCATCACCTCTTCTTCGGTCAGGCCAAGGTCTTCCGCCATGCGCGAGTAACGCAGGTACTTGAGCGAATGGCAGCCGGAGCAGTAGTTCATGTACAGCGCGGCACCGCGCTGCAGGGAGGCGCGGTCCGACAGGTCGTTGCCGGCCTGCTGCACGGCGCCGCCGGAAGCGGCGAATGCGGCGGCGGAGAACAGGAGCCCGGTGGCCGCTGCGGTCAGCAGGGCAATCCACTTCTTAGTCATGCGTCGTCACCCGTTCCGGCACCGGCTTGGTCTTGTCGATCTTGGTCCAGATCGGCATGGTCAGGAAGAACAGGAAGTAGTAGGCGGTCAGGAACCGGCCGACGATGGTCTCGACCGGGTCGGTACCCGGGCCGGCGCCGATCTTGCCCAGCCACACGAAGCTGATGGCGAAGCCCAGCAGCAGCACCCAGGACAGCAGGCCGCGGTAGCGGTAGGACTTGACCTTCGAGCGATCCAGCCACGGCACCGCGAACAGGATCGCGATGGCGCCGAACATCACCAGCACGCCGCCGAGCTTGTCGGGCACCACGCGCAGCATCGCGTAGAAGGGCGTGTAGTACCACACCGGCTTGATGTGCTCCGGGGTGACCAGCTTGTTGGCCTCGGTGAAGTTGTCGTGCTCGAGGAACCAGCCGCCGAACGCCGGGGCGAAGAAGATGATGAAGGCGGCGATGACCAGCATCGCGCACACGTAGAAGCTGTCCTTCACCGTGTAGTACGGGTGGAACGGCACGCCGTCGGCCGGGCCGGTCGGCGACCAGCGGTTGCCCTTCGGGCCCTTCTTGATCTCCACGCCGTCGGGGTTGTTGGACCCGACCTCGTGCAGCGCGCCCAGGTGCAGCACGACCAGCAGCAGCAGCACCAGCGGCAGCGCGATCACGTGCAGGGCGAAGAAGCGGTTGAGGGTGGCGTCGGAGGGCAGGTAGTCGCCCATGATCCACTCGGTCAGGCCGTTGCCGATCACGGGGATCGCGCCGAACAGCGAGATGATCACCTTGGCGCCCCAGAACGACATCTGGCCCCACGGCAGCACGTAGCCCATGAAGGCCTCGGCCATCAGCACCAGGTAGATCAGCATGCCGAGGATCCACACCAGCTCGCGCGGCTTCTGGTACGAGCCGTACATCAGGCCGCGGAACATGTGCAGGTAGACGACGATGAAGAACAGCGAGGCGCCGGTGCTGTGCATGTACCGGATCAGCCAGCCCCACTCCACGTCGCGCATGATGTACTCGACCGACGCGAAGGCTTCCGCCGCGCTGGTCTTGAAGTGCATCGTCAGGAAGATGCCGGTCACGATCTGGTTGACCAGCACCACCATCGACAGCACGCCGAAGATGTACCAGATGTTGAAGTTCTTCGGCGCGTAGTACTCGGACATGTGCTTCCGGTACATCGGCGCCAGGGCCGGCGCGCGCGCGTTGACCCAGTCCATCACGCCGGTGGCGGCGCGGTTGAAGATGTTGGCCATGGCTTATGCCCCCTGAGGATCGACGCCGATGACGATGGTGTTGTCGTCGGCGTAGTAGTGCGGCGGCACGACCAGGTTGGTCGGGGCGGGCACGCCCTGGAACACGCGGCCGGCCATGTCGAAGCGCGACTTGTGGCAGGGGCAGAAGTAGCCGCCCTTCCACTCCGGGTCGTATGGCTCGGGCTTGATCTCCGCGGCCATCTCCGGCGAGCAGCCGAGGTGGGTGCAGAGGCCGACCAGCACGGAGATCTCCGGCTTGAGCGAGCGCAGCTCGGGGTTGGCCTGGCGCACGTACTCCGGCTGCTGGTCCGCGTTGTCCGACTTGGGATCGCGCAGGCGGCCGTCGAGCGCCGGCAGCGCCTCGAGCACGGCCCTGGAACGCTTGACGATCCAGATCGGTTGGCCGCGCCACTCCAGGATCAGGCGCTGGCCTTCCTGCAGGGCACTGATATCGGCGGTCACCGGGGCACCGGCGAGCTTCGCCCGGGCGCTGGGATTCCACGACTTGATGAACGGTACTGCTGCGAAACCGGCCCCCACGGCCCCCACCACGGCGGTGGTGGCGGTCAGGAACCGGCGTCGGCCCGTGTTCACGGGCGCTTGGACCTCATCGTTGGCCATCCGGCACTCCGAAAATCTTCAGCTGGTAGCGTTGGCTGCCCGCGACCGCGGACGGCCGCAAAAGACGAGGAAGTGTAACGGAACGCTTAACGACCCGACAATGCCGGCCAGTCGCGCGCGTTTTCCCGTTACCGGACCCATCGTGGCAGTGTTCCATGGCGGCCTCAGCGCGAGGCCAGGACGCCGCGGTAGCGCTCGGCGAGCACGCCGACGCGCTGCACGTAGCGCTGGGTCTCGCTGTAGGGCGGCACCCCGTTGTAGCGGTCCACGGCGCCCTCGCCGGCGTTGTACCCGGCCGCGGCCAGGGTCAGGTCGCCGTTGAAGCGCTTCAGCAGCCAGGCCAGGTACCGGGTGCCGCCGCGGATGTTCTGCTGGGCGTCGTAGCTGTCGCTGACCCCGAACCGGCGCGCGGTGGCGGGCATCAGCTGCATCAGGCCCTGGGCACCGGCATGCGACAGCGCCGAGGGGTTGAACGCGGATTCGGCATGGATCACCGCCCGCACCACCGCCTCCTCGACCCCGAACTCGCGCGCCGCCGCGGCGATCTCGTCGCGGTAGGCGTCGGTGTTGAGGCGCACTGTGGCGAAGCTCACCCCGGGCTGCACGCCGCAGGCGTAGCAGGTCTCCATGAAGGAGTACGCCACGGTGCGCACCGAGCTGGCACCGGAGCCGCGCCCCGGGGGCCGGCTGGTGAAGTGGCGCACGCCGTCCTTCATATAGGAATAGACCTGGCCGCTGACCTGGCGCCGGACCGGCGTGCCCGTGGACGCCTTGGCGGGCGCAGGCGCCGGGGTGGTCGCGACCGCCGGCACCATGACCGGTTCGCCCGTGGCTCCGCCGGCGGCGGCCGCGGAAACCGGGGTGGCGGCCACCGGCGCCGGCGCCGGCCTGGCGGCCGCGCGCGGGGTCCGGCGATCGGGCGTGAAGTGGCTTGCCACGGTGCACTGCGCACCGGGCATCCGCTTGGTCACGTAGCTGGATATGCCGTCGCTGCCTACGCACCGGTACACGGTGCCTGCGCTTGCCGGAACCGCGGCCAGCGCGAGCAGCAGCAGGACGGCTGCCTTCCCCAAGGTCCCCATGGGGCGGAGTATCCGGGCTGGACGCCGGCTTGCCAAGTCGGGGAATGCGGGCCCGGAGGGGGGCGCCCCGGCCCCGCCGCGGCTACAATGCCGCCCCCCTGCCCGCCTGGATTAACCGCCATGACCGGGATGAACGCTTCTCCGGACCTCGTTCCGGACGCCGCCATCGCGCCCGCCACCACCCCCGCCCCCTCCCTGGTCCCGCTGCCGGGCGCCGCTCCGCGCGCCATTCCCGGCGGGGCCCGCGGCAAGCTCTACATCAAGACCCACGGTTGCCAGATGAACGAGTACGACTCGGCCCGCATGGCCGACGTGCTCGCCGAGCACGAGGGCCTGGAGCTGACCGACAACCCGGAGGAGGCCGACGTCGTCCTGGTCAACACCTGCTCGATCCGCGAGAAGGCCCAGGAGAAGGTGTTCAGCCAGCTCGGCCGCTGGAAGGCGCTGAAGGAAGGCGGCCGCGAGGTGATCATCGGCGTCGGCGGCTGCGTCGCCTCCCAGGAGGGCGAGGCGATCGTCAAGCGCGCGCCCTACGTGGACCTGGTGTTCGGCCCGCAGACCCTGCACCGCCTGCCGGAGCTGATCCGCGCCCGCCGCGAGCAGCAGCGCCCGCAGGTGGACATCTCCTTCCCGGAGATCGAGAAGTTCGACCGCCTGCCCGAGCCGCGCGCCGAAGGCCCCAGCGCCTTCGTCTCGATCATGGAAGGCTGCTCCAAGTACTGCTCGTTCTGCGTGGTGCCCTACACCCGCGGCACCGAGGTCAGCCGCCCGTTCGAGGACGTGCTGGTCGAGGTCGCCCAGCTGGCCGCCCAGGGCGTGCGCGAGATCAACCTGCTGGGCCAGAACGTCAACGCCTATCGCGGGCCGATGGGCGAAGGCACGGAGGAGGTCGCGGACCTCGGCCTGCTGATCCGCACCATCGCCCAGATCGAGGGCATCGGCCGCATCCGCTTCACCACCTCGCACCCGCTGGAGTTCTCCGACTCGCTGGTCGAGGCCTACCGCGACGTGCCGCAGCTGGCCAACTACCTGCACCTGCCGGTGCAGTCCGGCAGCGACCGCATCCTCGGCGCGATGAAGCGCGGCTACACCACGCTCGAGTTCAAGCAGAAGATCCGCAAGCTGCGCGCGGTGCGCCCGGACATCTCGATCTCCTCGGACTTCATCGTCGGCTTCCCCGGCGAGACCGACGCCGACTTCGAGAAGACCATGAAGCTGATCGAGGACGTGGGCTTCGACCAGAGCTTCTCCTTCATCTACTCGCGCCGTCCCGGCACCCCGGCCGCGGACCTGCCGGACGACGTCGGCGACGAGGCCAAGCACGCCCGCCTGTCGCGCCTGCAGGCCACGATCAACGCCAACGCCGCGCGCATCTCCGAGGCCATGGTCGGCAGCGTGCAGACCGTGCTGGTCGAGGGCCCGTCGAAGAAGAACCCGGCCGAACTGACCGGCAAGACCGAGAACATGCGCTCGGTGAACTTCCCCGGCAACCCGCGACTGGTCGGCCAGTTCGTGGACGTGCGCATCACCGCGGCACTGACCAACTCGCTGCGCGGCGAGCTCGTGCTGGCCTGAGGCAGGTGGCCCCTCTCCCGGCAGGAGAGGGGCTCACTGGCGGCCGCCATGGCGGCGTTTTCACTGGTTCCACCGCCTGCCCCGCGCTAACCTTTCGGCCCCGAAACAATGGCGCCCCCGCGCCACGCGCGCAGGCAGCGCGCCGCCGATGACCCAGACCCAGCGCGACTTCACCCTCGAACCCGCCGACACCGAGCGGCTCGCCAACCTGGCCGGCCCGTTCGACCAGCACCTGCGCCAGATCGAGCTGCGCCTGGGCGTAGCCATCGCCAACCGCGGCAACATCTTCCGCGTGACAGGCGAGGCCGGTGCCGCCTCGCGCGCCGAGCACCTGCTGCAGGCGCTGTACGCCGAGGCCGGCGACACGACCTTCGACAGCCACGCCATCCACCTGCGCCTCAACGACGCCAACGTCGACCAGGTCGACGAGGCCGGCTACCAGCCGCAGGAAGTGTCGGTGAAGGTGCGCCGCGGCACCATCCGTGGCCGCGGCGCCAACCAGGCCCGCTACCTGCATTCGATCGCCACCCACGACATCAATTTCGGCATCGGCCCGGCCGGCACCGGCAAGACCTTCCTGGCCGTGGCCATGGCGGTGGACGCGCTCAACGAATCGCGGGTACAGCGCCTGGTGCTGGTGCGCCCGGCGGTGGAGGCCGGCGAGAAGCTCGGCTTCCTGCCCGGCGACCTGACCCAGAAGGTCGATCCCTACCTGCGCCCGCTGTACGACGCCCTGTACGAGATGCTGGGTGTGGAGAAGGTGGTCAAGCTGCTGGAGAAGAACGTCATCGAGATCGCGCCGCTGGCCTACATGCGCGGCCGCACCCTCAACGACGCCTTCGTGATCCTGGACGAAGCGCAGAACACCACCATCGAGCAGATGAAGATGTTCCTGACCCGACTGGGCTTCGGCTCCACCGCGGTGGTGACCGGCGACATGACCCAGATCGACCTGCCCAAGCACGTCAAGTCGGGGCTGAAGGATGCGATCGAAGTGCTGCGCGGCGTGGAAGGCGTCAGCTTCACCTTCTTCGAGGGCCGCGACGTGGTCCGCCACCCGCTGGTCGCGCGCATCGTCAACGCCTACGACCGCCGCGACCGGGACAACGCGCGCGACGAACAGGGCCAGTAACAGGCCGGGCACGGGCGCGCGGGTCGCGGCGGAGGCGTGGGCGCGCGATACTGCACGCCCACGTATCGCCCGATCCAATGCCATGACCAAGGGTCCCGTCCGTCTCGATGTCGCGGTGAGCTATGCGGTGCCGCGCGCCGGCGTGCCCGCCGCGCAGAGCTTCCGCAAGTGGGTGGCCGCCGCGCTGGCCGGACGCATCCGCGAGGCCGACCTCGCCATCCGCATCGTCGACGCTCCCGAGGGCCAGGCCCTCAACCGCCATTACCGCGGCAAGGACTACGCGACCAACGTGCTCAGCTTCCCGGCCGAGATGCCGGAGGGCCTGCCCAAGGGGATCAAGTTCCCGCTGCTGGGCGACCTGGTGATCTGCGCCCCGGTGGTGGCCCGCGAGGCCGCCGAACAGGGCAAGCCCCTGGCCGCGCACTACGCCCACCTGACCGTCCACGGCACCCTGCACCTGCTGGGCTGGGACCACGAGGACGACAAGGAGGCCGAGGCCATGGAGCAGCTCGAACGCGAGATCCTGGCCGGGCTCGGCCTGCCGGACCCGTACGCGGCCGAGCGCGGGGACTGACGCCGGTGGCCCGTCGCGCCCTGCCCGCCCTCGCCCTGGCCCTGGCCCTGGCCGCCGCGATTCCCGCCGCGATCGCCCAGGAGACGACGACCGAAGCGCCGGACCTGGCCGCACTGCTTGAATGCCGCGGCTCATACCAGGGCTTCATCGCCCTGCTGCCGCTGCAGATGGACCCGCTGGCCGCGGTCTCGCTGGGCTGGCGTCCGCAGCCGCAGGCCAATCCCTTCATGGTCGAGTACCGGCTCAACACCCCGGTGACCGTGTTCGGCCACCAGAGCGACCACATCGCCTTCGCCGGCGACGCCATCCTGGCCGTGCTCGACCTGCCCGACCCGCGCCCGCTGGCCCGCGAGCTGGGGCTCGAAGCCGGGATCGACACCCCGCAGAAGGCCCTGTTCGGGCTGGAGGTGCGGGCCGAGGAGGTCCCCGGCGGGGACGGCCAGGGTGGCTGGATCGAGTCGGCCGTGGTCAGCGTCTCCAACGTGGATTCCCACCCCGGCAAGACCCTGGCCGGCTGCAGCTACAGCCGCGATCCGCTGGAACCGGACGAGCCGGAAGAGCCGGGAACGGCGGCCGGCGCCTCGCCCGGGGTCGCCCTTCCACGCTAGACTGCGGCCAACGCCCCTCCATCCGGGCGCTGTTCCCACCCCCCAGATGTCAGAAGACGACAGTAGTAGCCACCACGCCAACGAGCCGCACGAGCGGCGACGCAACTGGCTCGAGCGCATCAGCGCGGCCTTTTCCGGCGAACCCGACACCCGCGAGGACCTCGTCGCGCTCCTGCGCGACGCCCATGGCAACGGGCTGATCGACGCCGACACCCTGCGCATGATGGAAGGCGCGCTCTCGGTCTCCGAACTGACCGTGGGCGACGTCATGGTTTCGCGCTCGCAGATGGTCTCGCTCTCGGCCGAATCCCCCTTCTCCGAACTGATCGTCCAGGTGGTCGAGTCCGGCCACTCGCGCTTCCCGGTGCATGGTGAGGACCGCGACGAGATCCTCGGCATCCTGCTGGCCAAGGACCTGCTGCGCGGCGTGGCCACCAGCAAGGGCCCGTGCGAGATCAATCCCCTGCTGCGGCCGGCGGTGCTGATCCCCGAGTCCAAGAAGCTCAACGTCCTGCTCAAGGAGTTCCGGCTCTCGCGCAACCACATGGCCATCGTGGTCGACGAGTACGGCGGGGTCGCCGGCCTGGTCACCATCGAGGACGTGCTGGAGCAGATCGTCGGCCAGATCGACGACGAGCACGACGAGGCCGCCGACGACAGCGCGCTGATCGCGGTGCAGGCCGACGGCCAGTACATCGTCGACGCGCTGACCCCGATCGGCGACTTCAACCAGCGCTTCGGCGCCGGCTTCTCCGACGACGAGTACGACACCATCGGCGGCCTGGTGACCGAGGCCATCGGCCACCTGCCCGAGGTCGGCGAGGAACTGACCCTGGACCGCTTCGCCTTCCGCGTGATCCGTGCCGACGCGCGCCGGGTGCGCGCGTTCCAGGTCGGCGTGCTGGCGGCCACGGTGGAAGAGGACTGATGCGGGCCAAGGCCTGGGCGGCCCTGCTGCTGGCCGGCCTGCTCGCGTTGCTGGCCCCGCTGGCCGTGGCCGCGCCGCGGATCGGCGTGCTGACCATGGAGCCGGGCGAGGTGTTCTTCGAGCGCTTCGGCCACGACGCCATCGTCGTGGTCGACCCGGAAACCGGCGAGGCCACTTCCTACAACTTCGGCTACTTCGATCCGGGCGAGCCGGACTTCGTCGGCCGCTTCGTGCGCGGCGAGATGATGTACATGCTGGTCGCCCTGCCGCTGGAGCTGGACCTGCAGCAGTACCGCGAGTCCGGCCGCGGGGTGACCCTGCAGTGGCTGGACATCGAGCCGGCCCAGGCCAGCGCCCTGGCCGCGGCCCTGGCCGAGCAGGCGCGGCCGGAGAACGCGCGCTACCGCTACGACTACTTCACCGCCAACTGCGCGACCAAGGTCCGCGACGCGCTGGACGAGGCCCTCGGCGGCGCGCTGCGCACCCAGCTGTCCGGGCGCTCGCGCGGCAACACTTACCGCAGCGAGGCCGTGCGCCTGGCGCGGCCGGCGCCGTGGATATGGCTGGGCTTCGACGCGGGCCTGGGTCCGTACGCTGACCGCCCGCTGTCGCGCTGGGAGGAGGCCTTCGTGCCGATGCGCCTGGCCGACAGCCTGCGCGAGGCACGCAACGCCGCCGGCCGCCCGCTGGTGCAGTCCGAGCACGAGGTGCTGCCGCACCTGGTCGATCCCGAACCGGAAGAGCGTCCGCGCCGCACCTGGCCGTGGCTGCTGGCCGGCCTGGCCGGTGCCGCCGCGATCCTGGCCCTGCGCCAGCGCCCGCGCGTGATCGCCGCTCTCGCCACGCCGCTGTGGCTGCTGTGTGGCATCGCCGGTTCGCTGCTGGCCTTCCTGTGGCTGGGCACCGCGCACGAGGCCGCCTGGGCCAACCGCAACCTGTCCCTGCTCGACCCACTGTGCCTGCTGCTCCTGCCCGGCGCCTTCGCCCTGCTGCGCGGTCGCCAGCCCGGACGCCTGTTCCGCCCGCTGCTGTGGATCGTCGCTGCGCTGGGCGGCGTCGGCTGGCTGCTGCAATGGCTGAGCCTGCAGCCGCAGTTCAACCAGCCCTGGGTGGCCCTGCTGTTACCGCTGCACCTGGCGCTGGCCCTGGCCCTGGCCCTCGGCCGGCGCCGCTGAACCCGGCTTGCCCGCCGCGCCTGCAGCACGCAGGATGCGGCGGATGATCACGCCTACACCCCTGCCCACCTGCGTCGTCGCCTCCGCCTGGTATGACGGCGACGGCCGCCGCCACGACATGTCGCTGGAGGAGCTGGGCTCCTGCATCGCCGGGGACGCGCCTGGCTTTGCCTGGATCGGCCTGTACGAACCGGCGCGCGAGATCCTGCTGCGGCTGCAGGACGCACTCGGCCTGCACCCGCTGGCGGTGGAGGACGCGGGCAAGGCGCACCAGCGGCCCAAGGTCGAGGCCTATGGCGACACGCTCTTCCTGGCCGCGCACACGACCCAGATGGACGGCAGCCGGATCGCCTACGGCGAGACCCACGCCTTCCTCGGCCGCCGCTTCCTGGTGACCGTGCGCCACGGCGCCTCGCTGTCCTACGCACCGGTGCGGCAGCGGCTGGAGCGCGAGCCGGAGCTGCTGCGCCCCGGACCGGCGATGGCCCTGTACGGCGTGCTCGACTTCATCGTCGACAACTACGCGCCGATCGTGGACGCCCACCGCGACACCCTGCAGGCGCTGGAGCGCGACATCTTCTCCGACACCTACCGCCGCGCCATCGTGGTCCGGCTGTACGACCTCAAGCGCGACCTCGCCAACATGCGCGGCTCGGTCTCGCCGCTGCAGGACGTGCTGCAGCAGCTGGTGCGCAGCCAGGCCGCGCAGGGCCAGCTGGTGCCGGAGGACGTGCGCCTGTACCTGCGCGACGTGCACGACCACGTGGTGCGGATCAACGATGCCATCGACAGCCTGCGCGACATGCTCGGCACCGCGCTGAGCGTGAACCTGTCGCTGGTCACGCTGGCCCAGGGCGAGACGGTCAAGCGCCTCGGCGCCTGGGCCGCGTTGCTGGCCGCGCCGACCCTGGTCACCAGCTGGTACGGAATGAACTTCGCACACATGCCCGAGCTGGCCCCGCGCTGGGCCTACCCGGCGCTGGCGCTGGGCGTGGGCGTGGTGTGCCTGGTGCTGTACCGGCTGTTCAAGCGCTCCGGCTGGCTGTGAACACGCCGCGACAACATATGCGGTGGAATGCTCCGGCAGCCGGGTAATACCAAAGTCGCAGCGTCTGGGGCTGAACACTGATTGACCCGCCCGGCATGCAGGACGACCCTAGTCGTACCCTCGTCGGAGACAACTCATGAAGGCATTCTCGAAGGTCGCGTGGGCAGCGCTTGCGCTGCTCGGCGCGTTCTGCCTGGGCACGGTCGCGCTGCGCCGCGGCGAACACATCAACGCGCTCTGGATCGTGGTCGCGGCGGTGTCCCTGTACCTGGTCGCCTACCGCTACTACGCCCTGTTCATCGCCGACAAGGTGCTGGGGCTGGACGCCAACCGCGCCACCCCGGCGGTGCTCAACAACGACGGCCTGGACTACGTGCCGACCAACAAGCACGTGCTGTTCGGCCACCACTTCGCCGCCATCGCCGGCGCCGGCCCGCTGGTGGGCCCGGTCCTGGCCGCGCAGATGGGCTATCTCCCCGGCCTGCTGTGGCTGGTGGTGGGCGTGGTCCTCGCCGGCGCGGTGCAGGACTTCATGGTCCTGGTGATCTCCAGCCGCCGCGACGCGCGCTCGCTGGGTGACCTGGTGCGCGAGGAGATGGGCCAGGTGCCCGGCACCATCGCCCTGTTCGGCGCCTTCCTGATCATGATCATCATCCTGGCCGTGCTGGCGATGATCGTGGTGAAAGCCCTGGCCGAAAGTCCCTGGGGCATGTTCACCGTGATCGCGACCATGCCCATCGCCATCCTGATGGGCGTGTACATGCGCTATATCCGGCCCGGCAGGATCGGCGAGATCTCGGTCGTCGGCCTGGTCCTGCTGCTGGCCGCGATCTGGTTCGGCGGCAAGGTCGCCGCCGACCCGGTGTGGGGTCCGGCCTTCACCTTCACCGGCACCCAGATCACCTGGATGCTGATCGGCTACGGCTTCGTCGCCGCGGTGCTGCCGGTGTGGCTGCTGCTGGCCCCCCGCGACTACCTGTCGACCTTCCTCAAGATCGGCACCATCATCGCCCTGGCCATCGGCATCGTGGTGGTCATGCCCGACCTGCGCATGCCGGCCCTGACCCAGTTCACCGATGGCACCGGCCCGGTGTGGAAGGGCTCGATGTTCCCGTTCCTGTTCATCACCATCGCCTGCGGCGCGGTCTCCGGCTTCCACGCCCTGATCAGCTCCGGCACCACGCCCAAGCTGATGGCCAACGAGCGCCACGCCCCCTACCTGGGCTACGGCGGCATGCTGATGGAATCCTTCGTCGCGATCATGGCCCTGGTCGCCGCCTCGATCATCGACCCGGGCGTGTACTTCGCCATGAACAGCCCGGCGGCGGTGATCGGCACCGATGCGGCCAGCGTGGCCCAGACCGTGTCCAGCTGGGGCTTCGTCATCACGCCTGAAGTGCTGCAGCAGACCGCGGTCGAGGTCGGCGAGCCCTCGATCCTGTCGCGCGCCGGTGGCGCACCCACCCTGGCCGTGGGCATCGCCCAGATCCTGCACGCCGCCCTGCCGGGCGACGGCATGATGGCGTTCTGGTACCACTTCGCGATCCTGTTCGAGGCGCTGTTCATCCTCACCGCGGTGGATGCGGGCACCCGTTCCGGCCGCTTCATGCTCCAGGACCTGCTCGGCAACTTCATCCCGGCCATGCGCCGCACCGATGCCTGGGTTCCCAATGTCATCGCCACCGCCGGCTGCGTGGCGCTGTGGGGGTACTTCCTCTACCAGGGCGTGACCGATCCGCTGGGCGGCATCAACATGCTGTGGCCGCTGTTCGGCATCGCCAACCAGATGCTGGCCGGCATCGCCCTGCTGCTGTGCACGGTGGTCCTGTTCAAGATGAAGAAGGACCGCTACGCCTGGGTGCCGATCCTGCCCACCATCTGGCTGCTGGCCTGCACCCTGAGCGCGGGCTGGATCAAGCTGTTCTCCAAGGATCCGGGCGTGGGCTTCCTGGCCCAGGCCAACCGCTACCGCGATGCCATCGCCTCCGGCCAGCTGCTGCCGCCGTCGAAGGACTTCGATGCCATGCAGCAGGTGATGATCAACAACTACGTCAATGCCGCGCTGACCGTGCTGTTCATGGGCGTGGTGGTGAGCGTGCTGTTCTACTCCATCGGTGCCATCCGCAAGGCCCGCGCGACCCCGGCCCGCACCGACCGCGAGACGCCGTTCGTGGAGCTGACTCCCGAACAGCGCAACGCCTGGCTCTGAGGAGACCGCCATGGGCACCCAGCTCGTTCCCGTCGCCCACTACGCCACGCACAAGCGTGTGTGGCGGAGGCTGGTCCAGACCGCGCGGCTGTGCTGCGGGGTCCCGGACTACGACAACTATGTCCGGCACATGCTGGAGAAGCATCCGGACAGGGAACCGATGGACTACAAGACCTTCTTCCGCGAGCGGCAGGAAGCCCGCTTCGGAGGCCGCAGCGGATTCCGCTGCTGCTGAGGGTCGCGCAATCAGCAGTACCCGGAAAGGCGAAGCCCAGGCTTCGCCTTTCTTTTTTGCTGGCGAAGGATTGCCTACCGACCCAGACCTGCCGTTGCTGGGGCTGTTGCTGGGGCTGTTGCCTTTACCGTTGCTTTCCCCGCCCGTTATAGCGAGCCGAGCATCGGAGTGCCGGCGGGGGCGTAGAGGCCCGCATGTCTGAGCGAAGCGAGTTTGCGGGCCGTCCCCCGCCGGTGCGAGAAGCGCAGGTTACCGACCGGCGCAGCCGGTCGGGCGAGCGGTTCGGGCTGTGCTTTCTTTTGGTTACTTTGATCAGCCATTCGGCTGCTGAAGAGCGCTTCTTTGCACAAGCAAAGAAAAGTGACTCGCCCAAGCCGCGAAGCGGCTGGCGAAAGCTTTTGCTTCGGGGCTCCGCAGGAGCCTGCTTTTGCCCTTGGCTCCAGCTCCAATCAAGAACGAGGGAGCAGACCAGGGCAGAAGGCAGAGCAAGGCAAAGCAAGGCAAAGCCAAGATCAAAACCTGTTTCGCCCCCGCCGCTGCGCGGCTACGGCGAGTTACTTCTTCCTTGCTCCTGCAAAGAGCTGGCTTGGCACCCTACCCAGACCCCCAACTCCTCCCCCAGGGATAGAGGGCTCAAAAGAAAAGGCGAAGCCTTGGCTTCGCCTTCCCGCATGCATCCGGAGGGCGATTCACTGCCCCGCCATCACCCGCAGGATCTGCCCCAGCCAGTAGGCGATCATCGTGCCCGTGGCATAACCCACCGTACCCAGCAGCACGCCGACCGGCGCCAGCGTCGGGTGGAAGGCTGCGGCGACCACCGGCGCCGAGGCCGCGGCGCCGATGTTGCCCTGCGAACCGATGGCGAAATAGAACAGCGGCGCGCGCACCATCTTCGCCGCGCCCCACAGCACCAGGATGTGCACGCCCATCCACACCACGCCCAGCGCCAGCAGCTCCAGCCGGTCGAACAGCTTCACGAAGTCCATCTGCATGCCGATGCTGGCGATCAGGAAGTACAGGCAGGCGCTGCCGACCTTGGCCATGCCCGCGTTCTCCAGGCGACGCACCGGGGTGAAGCTCAGGCCCAGGCCGGCGAAGGTGGCCAGCAGCACCACCCAGACGAAGGACGAGTCCAGGCTGTACTGGCTGGCGTTGGCGACGTGGGCGCCGAACCAGGCAGCGATCGGCGTGGCCGCGGCATGGGCAGCGCCGACGATGCCGAAACCGATGCCCAGGATCACCATCAGGTCGGTGAGGGTCGGGATGCGCGCGTTGGCCGCCTCGTAGGCCTCCAGCCGCGTCTTCATCTCGTCGATCGCGCGGGTGTCGGCACCGCTGCGCGCATCGATGGCGGCCGCGCGCCCTGCCAGGAACAGCAGCACGGCCATCCAGCTGTTGGCGATGGCCACGTCGACCACGGCGAACTGGCCGAACAGGGTGGCATCGACCTCGTAGACCTCGCGGATCGCCACCATGTTGGCGCCGCCGCCGATCCAGCTGCCGGCCAGCGCCGCCATGCCCTTCCACACGTCCCCGGCCACCACGTCCGGCCAGAACCACTGGAACAGCTGGAAGGACACGATCGCACCCAGGAACAGGCCGAAGGTGCCGGCGCAGAACACGAACAGCAGCCTCGGCCCCAGCTTCAGCACGCCCTTGAGGTCGATGGTCATGGTCAGCAGGACCAGGGCCACCGGCAGCAGCACGCGGCTGCCGATCGGGTTGTAGACCACGCCCTGGGTGCCGTCGATCAGGCCGAATGTGTTGTAGAGCGCGGGCACGAAGTAGCACAGCAGCAGCGCCGGCACCCAGGCGAAGAACTTCTTCCAGAACGGGGTGGGGCCGCTGGCCAGCCAGAAGATCAGGCCAAGGGTCGCTGCGATCAGGCCGAATACGACGATGTCGTTGGTGATCAGTGCGGTCGAAGCTTCGGCGTTCTCGATCGCCATGGGTACAACTCCTGCGGGAACCGTAAAAGCGATGGCCGGCGGTTGCCGGCCATCGGGTGGATCACGTCACTGGCCGATGTGCTTCTTAAGCCAGGCGTTGACGGTGTCGTGCCAGAGCACGCTGTTGGCCGGCTTGAGCACCCAGTGGTTCTCGTCCGGGAAGTACAGCAGCTGCGACTCGATGCCCTTGCGCTGCAGCGCGGTGAAGGTCGACAGGCCCTGGTCCACCGGCACGCGGTAGTCCTTCTCGCCCTGCACCACCAGCATCGGCACCCGCCACTTGGCGACGTGGTTGACCGGGTTGAAGCGCTCGAAGTTCTCCGGCTTGTCGTACGGGGTGCCGCCGTTCTCCCATTCGGTGAACCACAGCTCCTCGGTCACGTAGCCCATCGAGCGGGTGTCGAACACGCCGTCGTGGTTGACCAGGCACTTCCAGGGCGAGTGACCTGCTTCATCAAACCAATTCCCTGCGATCCAGTTGATCATGTAGCCGCCGTAGCTGGCACCCAGGGCACAGGCCCTGTCGCCGTCCAGGAAGGCGTACTTCCGCTGCGCGGCGGCCCAGCCCTTCTGCAGGTCCTCGAGCGGCTTGCCGCCCCAGTCGCCGCTGATCGAGTCGGTGAAGGCCTGGCCGTAGCCGGTGGAGCCGTGGAAGTCGATCATCACCACCGCGTAGCCCTGGCCCGCGTAGGTCTGCGGGTTCCAGCGGTAGCTCCAGCCATCGCCGAAGCTGCCCTGCGGGCCACCGTGGATCAGGAACGCCACCGGGTAGCTCTTTCCTTCCTCGTAGTTCCACGGCTTGACCACGTAGCCGTGCACGGTCTCGTTGTTCCAGCCGGCGAAGGTGAACTGCTCGTAGTCGCCGAAGGCCACGTCGGGCAGCATCTCGCCGGCGCTCGGGGTGATGGCGCGCTGCCGGGCCGGGTTGGCCAGCGAGGTGGTGAACAGCTGGTCGCCGCTGCGCAGCGAATTGCGGGTGAAGGCCAGGGTGTCGCCTGCGATGTCGAACGAGGAGATGGTGCCCTCGCCCACGACCTGCTCGACCTTGCCGCTGGCCATGTCCACCTTGAACAGCGGATGCTGGCCCAGGTGCTGGGCGGTGGTGTAGATGGCCTTGCCATCGGCCGACAGGACGATGCCGTCGGCGCTGCGGTCCCACGACCGCGCGATCTCGCGCGCCTTGCCGCTGGCAAGGTCCATCGCCATCAGGCCGAAGCGGTCGGCCTCGAAGCCCGGGCGCTTCATCGCGCGGTAGTACAGGGTCTTGCCGTCGGCGCTGAACACCGGGCCGGTGTCCCAGGCCGGGTTGGACGCGGTCAGGTTCTTCAGCGGCTGGCCGTCGCGGTACAGGTACAGGTCGAAGTTGGTCGACCACGGCTCCTGGCGGTCGGCCACGCGCATGGAGAACACCAGCGACTTGCCGTCTGGCGACCAGGTGTATTCGTCGGAGCCACCGAACGGCCGCGAGGGTACGTGGCCCACCGGCTCGTTCCTGCCAGCACCCACCAGCACCGGTGCCGGGGCCTTGTCGCCGCTGGCCGGGGTGGTCACGAACAGGCGGCTGTGGCGGCCGTCGGCCCAGGTGTCCCAGTGGCGCACGAACAGCTGGTCGTAGACCACGCCGCTGGCCTTGGACTTTTCGCGCTTGTCGAGGCGGGAAACCGTGCAGTCCAGGTCGGCGCCGCAGTCGGTGAACACGTCCATGCTCACCGCGATGCGCTTGCCATCCGGCGAGACCTTGTAACTGCCGATGTCCAGCGGATAGCGGGTGAGCTGGCGGGGCTCGCCGCCGGCGACCGGGATCGAGTACAGCTGCTGGCTGCCGCCCTTGGCGGAGAGGAAGTACACCGACTTGCCGTCGGCCGAGAACGAAGGCGAGTTGACGCTCCAGCCTTCCGGGGTCAGCCGCTTCGGCGGGGCCAGGTCTCGGGTACGCAGGTCGCGGATCCACAGGCCGGTGCTCGCCTTGCCCAGGTCCTCGCCGATCTCGCGCCTGGCGAACACCACGCGGGCGCCATCGGGCGAGAGCACCGGCGAGGACACGCGGTCCAGCTTCTGCAGGTCGCGCACGTCGAGGCCGCGCGCGGCCTCCACGTCGTGGACCGCGCCAAGACCGAGCAGTCCGGCCAGGGCCAGGACAAGGGGCGTACGTGCGGACATCGGGAACTCCTTGGAATGAGGCGGTCCCGGATGCTAGGCAGCGCCGCCGGGCCGGCGCAAAGGCGGAAGGTCATGCGGCCTTCCGCCCGTCCTGCGGGAACCTCCCGCTCAGCTTGCCTGTTCGGCGCGCTTGCCGGTGCGGTACAGCAGCCAGCCCACCGCGAACAGCACGACCAGGCCAACCCACTGGGCGGCCGAGCCCAGGTCGACCGGCAGCGCCAGCACCTCGGCGTCCTGGCTGATCACGATCGGCAGGGCGATGGCGATGCCCATCAGCGCCTCGCCGGTGATCAGGCCCGCGGAGAACAGCACGCCCGGGCGATGCACGCGGTCCAGGCCGGCCTCGTCGTCGTCGCCGACCTTGTGGAAGCGCTGCACCAGGTGCGCCAGCAGGCCGCCGAGGAAGATCGGGACCATCAGCTCGAGCGGCAGGTAGATGCCGATGGCCGCGGCCAGCACCGGCACGCGGAAGCGCTTGCCGGTCTTCTTCAGCCAGCCGTCGATCGCGATCACGATCGCGCCGACCACCGCGCCGATGCCGATCATGGTCCACGGCAGCTCGCCGCCGAACAGGCCCTTGGCCACCGAGGCCATCAGGTTGGCCTGCGGCGCCGGCAGGGTCTTGGAACCAATGCCGTAGGCCTCCTGCAGCAGGTTCAGCACCGGGGCCATGATCAGGGCGCAGGAGAAGGCGCCGATGCCCAGCATCAGCTGCTGCTTCCACGGGGTCGCGCCGACCAGGTAGCCGGTCTTGAGGTCCTGCAGGTTGTCGCCGCCGACCGCCGCCGCGCAGCACACCACCGCGCCGATCATGATCGCCGCCACCGCGCCAAGCGGCGCGCCGCCGACCTGGGTCTGGCCATCGGCGCCCAGCAGGAACAGCAGCACCACCGAGGCGAACAGGATGGTGGCGATGGTGATGCCCGACACCGGGTTGTTGGACGAGCCGACCAGGCCGGCCAGGTAGCCGGACACCGACACGAACAGGAAGCCCGCCACGATCATGATCAGGGTCATGGCGAAGCTGGCGACCCAGAAGCCGACGATGGCGTGGTACAGCAGCCACAGCGGCACGATGAAGGCCACCAGCGCCACCAGCATCCACTTCATCGGCAGGTCGCGGTCGGTCTCGGCCACCGCCGCACCGTGGGCGGCGCCCTTGCGCGCGGCGGCGAAGCCGCTCTTGATGCCGGCCAGCAGCGAGTTGCGCAGCGAGAACAGGGTCCAGACGCCGCCGATCAGCATCGCGCCCACGCCCAGGAAGCGGATCTTGGCCGACCAGATGGCAAAGGCCGCGTCCTCGGCCGGCGCGCCGGCGATCGCAGTGGCCAGGGCCGGGTCGGTGTCCAGGAAGAACGCGTGGTACACCGGGATGGCGATGTGCCAGGACAGGATCGCGCCGGACAGGACCACGATGCCGACGTTGAGGCCGACGATATAACCCACGCCCAGCAGCGCCGGCGACAGGCCGGTGCCGAGGTAGCCGATCACCTTGTTGTTGGCGAAGTAGCCGGCCACCGCCCAGCTGTCCGGGATCAGGCGCAGGCCGTTGGCCGCGGCGAGCTTGACCACGCCGCCGATGGCCGCGGAGATGCCCAGGATCTTCAGGCCCGGGCCGGGGTTCTCGCCGGCCTTGAGCACTTCGGCCGCGGCCTTGCCCTCGGGGAACGGCAGCGGCTCCTCGACGATCATGGTCCGGCGCAACGGCACCGAGAACAGCACGCCCAGCAGGCCGCCGAGGCCGGCGATGCCCAGCACCCACCAGTAGTCGAAGTCCGGCCAGTAGCCCATCAGCACCAGCGCCGGGATCGTGAAGATCACGCCGGCGGCGATCGACGAGCCGGCCGAGGCGCCGGTCTGGACGATGTTGTTCTCCAGGATCGTGCCGCCGCCCAGCAGGCGCAGCACGCCCATGGAGACCACGGCCGCCGGTATGGCGGTGGCCACGGTCAGGCCGGCGAACAGGCCCAGGTAGGCATTGGCCGCCGACAGCACCACCGCGAGCACGATGGCGAGGACGACGGCGCGGAAGGTCAGCTGTGGCGCACCCTTGCCGGCCATTCGGTTTCCCCTGCAAACAAAGAGGCCGCCACGTTACTCGTCCCGGCGCCGGCTGGTCCAGTAGTACCGGGGCCGGAGAGGCCACCGCCGCCCAAACGCAGCGCGGACGGCCAGCAGGCCGTCCGCGCCGGGAACCATACGGTCGCGCGCGCCACCGCAGGGTGGCGCACACCGGAATCAGAACGGGATGTCGTCGTCGGCAAAGCCGTCGTCGAAGCCGCCCGCGGCCTGGGCCGCGGGAGCCGGCGCCGGGGCGCTGCGCTGGCCACCGCCGTATTCGCGGCGCGGCGGGGCGCTGCGCTGCGGACGGTCGCCGCCGCGGTCGTAACCACCCTCGCCGCCGCCACTGCCACCGCGGCCACCGAGCATCTGCATTTCGTCGGCGACGATCTCGGTGATGTAGCGCTCCTGGCCATCCTGGCCGGTGAACTTGTCGTAGCGGATCGAGCCTTCGACGTAGCACTGCGAACCCTTGCGCAGGTACTCGCCGGCGATCTCGCCGAGCTTGCCGAAGAACTTCACCCGGTGCCACTCGGTGCGTTCCTGCTGGTTGCCGTCGCGGTCCTTGCGCACGCTGGTGGTGGCCAGGCGGATGGTGGTCACGGCCATGCCGGACTGGGTGTACTTGGTTTCGGGATCGTCGCCGAGGTTGCCGACCAGGATCACCTTGTTGATGCCGCGCGCCATAGTCTTGGATTCCGTATTCAGGGCCTGGGCAGGCCCGGGGAAGGCAGGAGAGTATAGCCGGCCGCCCTCCGCCATCGGTCGAAACCGTGTGTCCGGGTAGGACTTTTCCGGCGCGGGACGCGCTCCCGCACCCGGGTGCCCGGCGCCGTGGGGCCAGGCGGTACAAGCCTGCGGCGCGCAGGCGTACGGATCCGCGGACCCGCATTCGTGGGAGGAGATACAGATCTGGAGCCCTGGCGCCCCCACGGCAGGCGGGCGGCGCGGGTGGACAGGCTGCCGTCGCGTCCGGGCACAGCGACGGCCAGGCCGCGCCAGGTCCTGGAACGGACCCGTGCACGCCGCGTGCTGGGGTTGCCGTACGCCGCGGCTTATAATTTTCGGCCTGTATTCCAGGCGGCCCGCATGGCAGACCACTTCAGCACCCCCTCCCGCGGCACCCTGCCCCGGATCCAGGCGCTTGCCGCCGCCGACATGGCCGCGGTCGACAGCCTGATCCGCAACCGCCTGGCCTCCGACGTCGTCCTGATCAACCAGATCGCCGAGCACATCGTCTCCGCCGGCGGCAAGCGCCTGCGCCCGATGCTGGTGGTGCTGGCCGGCCAGGCCACCGCGACCAGCCTGGGCACCACCGCCGACCACCACCAGCTGGCGGCGATCATCGAGTTCATCCATACCTCGACCCTGCTCCACGACGACGTGGTCGACGAATCCGACCTGCGCCGCGGCCGCAGCACCGCCAATGCGATCTGGGGCAATGCCGCCAGCGTGCTGGTCGGCGACTTCCTGTACTCGCGCAGCTTCCAGCTGATGGTCGAGCTGGACCGCATGGAAGTGATGCAGATCCTGGCCGACACCACCAACCGCATCGCCGAGGGCGAGGTGCTGCAGCTGCTGCACGTGCGCAACCCGGATACCGACGAGGCCGCCTACCTGCGGGTGATCGAGCGCAAGACCGCGGTCCTGTTCGCCGCCGGCACCCGCCTGGGCGCACTGGCCTCCTGCGCCGATGCCGACACCCAGCAGGCGCTGTACGACTACGGCATGGCCCTTGGCTACGCCTTCCAGATCGCCGACGACGTGCTCGACTACACCGCCGACGCGGCCGACCTGGGCAAGAACCTCGGCGACGACCTGGCCGAGGGCAAGGCCACCCTGCCCCTGATCCACGCCATCACCCACTCCGACCCGGCCACCCGCGAGCGCCTGCGCCAGGCGGTGCAGGAGGGCGATACGTCCGCCATGCCCGAGGTACTGGCGGCGATCCACGCCACCGGTGGCCTGGAGTACAGCCGCAAGCGCGCGATGGACTATGCCGCCGAGGCCGAGGCCGCGCTGGCCGGCCTGCCGCAAAGCGAGGCGCTGGAGGCCCTGCGCGGCCTGGCCCGCTACGCGGTCGAGCGCACGCACTGAGGGATGGGCCGCATTGCGGCCCATGTCCGTTCACCTGGAAGATCCCGCGCCGCCGACGCCGCTCAGGCGACGCCGAGCCCGGGGATGGTGCTGATGCCGTCCGGATCGAAGCCGGCCAACGCGGCGAAGTGGCGGCCACGCTCGGTGTAGTCGCGGTAGGCGCCGAAGCTCGGCGCGCCCGGCGACAGCAGGACCACGCCACGGCCACCCAGCAGGCGCCGCGCGCGCGCCACCGCATCGGCCAGGTCGTCGGCCGCTTCCAGCGCGAACAGGCCCTCACCGGCCTCCCCTTCCAGCAGCTCGTGGATACGCGGCCCGTTGGCGCCCATGGTCACCACCGCCTTCGGCGGCTGCGCACGCAGGCGCTCGGCGAAGCCGTGCCAGTCCAGGCCGCGGTCGTGGCCGCCCAGCAGGATCGCCACCGGCGAGCCGCGATGGCAGTCCAGCGCCGCCAGGCTGGCATGCGGGGTGGTGCTGATCGAATCATTGACGTAGCCGATGCCGTCGCGCTCGCCCAGCCACTGCAGGCGGTGCGGCAGCGGACGGAAGTCCATCGCCGCCGGCGCCAGCGGCGTGGCGTCCACGCCCAGGGCCTCGATCGCCGCCAGCACTGCGCACAGGTTGCCGCGGTTGTGGCGCCCGGGCAGTGGCACGGCCGCGGTGTCGAACACGAAGTCGTCGCCGCGGTACAGCGCGTCATCGCGCAGGTGCCAGCCGTCCTCGCGGTTGAACCAGATGATGCGGCTGCCCGGCAGCTCCAGCGCGGCCAGGCGCGGATCGGCGGCATTGAGCACCGCGGTGCGCGGGCGCGCTTCGGTGACCAGGCGCAGCTTGTCCTCGATGTAGCGATCCTCGCTGCCGTGCCAATCGAGGTGCTCGGGGAACAGGTTCAGCACCACCGCCACCTCCGGATGCGCGCCACTGCGGGCGACGTCGCCGGTCTGGTAGCTGGACAGTTCGATCGCCCAGAACTCCGGCACCGGCTGCGGCTCCAGCACTTCCAGCAATGGCAGGCCGATGTTGCCGGCCAGCGCGGTGCGGTGGCCGCCGGCGCGCAGCAGGTGCGCCAGCAGCGAGGTGGTGGTGCTCTTGCCCTTTGTGCCGGTCACGCAGACCGTGCGCCCATCGGCATGCTCGCCGAACCACAGCGAGGTGCCGCCGATGAAATGCGTGCCGCGTGCGGCCGCGGCCAGCGCCTCGGGCTTGTACGGGCTGATGCCCGGCGACTTCACCACGATGTCGAACGCGGCCAGCGCCTCCGCATCCACCCGGGTGCGCGGCTGCAGCAGCGGATCGCCCAGGCCGGCGACGTCCGCCGCCTCGACCTCGTTGCAGAACAGCGCCAGCGGCAGCTGCGGCAGCCGCGAGCGGATCGCCTTCCAGGCGGCGCGGCCCTCGCTCCCCCAGCCCCACAGCGCGACGCGCCACCCCTCAAGCTGCGAAATGCGCACTCACCCGCTCCCACAGCGCGGCCGGCACGCGGTGCTCGCCACCGGCCTGCAGCAGCGGTTCGATCGCCAGCTCCGCCGGATCCAGCTGCGGCCGGATCTCGCGCACGTAGCGGGCGACCAGCGCGTCCTCGCGCCACTCGGCACGGCCGGCCAGCTGCTCCATCGCCGCGCGCGATTCCCTGCCCTCGCCCACGCACTCGAACGGCTTGTGGTCCTGGAACTCCAGCAGCGCGTCGAAGCCGGCGGCCTGCGCCGGATCGTCCAGCAGGTTGCGGCCGAAGATCCTCACCAGCCGCGGCTTGGGCATGAACGGCGCCAGCGCCAGGAACACGAAGTGGCACTTCGGGCACAGTCCGCACCAGCGCTGCGCCGGCTTCTCGCCCAGGATGTGGAAGTTGCGGTTGCAGCTGGAGAAGTGCGCGTCGTAGCGGTCGCTGCGCGCGAACTGCCGCGCCACCGCCAGCTCCGACAGCGGGCGCAGCAGCGAGTAGTAGTGCAGGTCCGGCGCGACCACGCGCTCGACGTGCTCGCCGAAGGCCTGCTCGAAGGCCCAGCCCTTGGACCACTGGTGGTTCACTTCGCCAGTACCGGGGATCAGGCTTCCGTAGCTGGCCGAGCGCTCGTTGGAGAACACCACCTGGCCGTGGCCGGTCAGCAGCGCCGCCAGCACCAGGATCGCCGAGTTCACCGCGGTCACCGGGATATGGCCGTTGTACGCGCCCTGGCGGTTGATCTCGAACAGCGCCGGCGCCAGCGCGCGGCCGATGTTGAGCGTGTCCAGGCCGGTGCGCTCGGCGCAGGTGCGGATCAGCTGCGAGCCGCCGATCCAGGCCACGGTCTGCTCCACGCCCGCGGCACGCAGCGCCTCGATGCTGACCAGCGAATCCTTGCCGCCGCCGATCGCGACCAGCGCGCGTCCGGGCAGGCCCGCAGCCGGCGCCTGCACTGCGGCACCGCCCTGGCGCGGGAAGCGGATGCGGCCGCGCAGGTCCAGGCCGTTGCGGTAGGCGAACTCGCCCAGGCCGTTGAGGTAGACCTGTTCCAGCAGCGCGGCGGTGGCCTCGTCGATGGCGTAGCCATCGATCCGGATCTCCGGCGGCACCGCGGCCTTGTAGTAGCTCACGCCGGCGACCAGGTGCAGCAGGCGCAGGGCCTGCTCCACCGCGGCGGCGCGGGTGGCGTCCAGCGCGAACGGGGCGCCGGGAATGGTGACGGTCTCCACCAGCTCCGGGCCCTCGTCGAAGGCATAGGCCAGTTCGGCCACGCCGGTCGCCGGGTCGAAGCCGCAGCGGACGAAGCGGAAAACGCGGATGGAATCGCGGTCGAATGCAGTCATGCAGGATCCAGGGTGGAGCACGCCGGGCGTCGCGGTGGGCGGCCGCCAGGCAGGAAGTCGAGGGGGGAGGCCGCGCCGCGGCCCGCCACGGAAGGCGCCAGCGTAGCGCCAAGCGCCGCCGAAGGCAGCCTCGCGCCTATCAGGCGGGGACCGGCGGCAGGCCCGCCGCCGGTCCGGAGGGGCCCTGGCTCAGGCCATGGCCCCATCGATCACGTCCTCCGGCGGCAGCTCGCGCAGGTTGTAGCGGCTGGCCATGGAATGGCCGTAGGCGCCGGCATCGGCCACCAGCATCACGTCGCCCGCGGCGGTGTCGCGCGGCAGCCGCCGGCGCTTGCCGAACAGGTCGCTGGACTCGCAGATCGGGCCGACCACGTCGAACTGGCCGTCTGCCGGGGCGTCGATCCGCTGCAGGTTCACGATGTCGTGCCAGGCGTCGTACATGGCCGGGCGCACCAGCGCGTTCATGCCCGCGTCCAGGCCGACCCGGACCACGCCGTCCTTCTCCACCACCTGGGTGGCCCGGGCCAGCAGCACGCCGGCCTCGGCCACCAGGAAGCGGCCCGGCTCGATCACCAGGCCGAACGCCGGATGCACGGCGCGCACCTCGGCCAGGCTCGCGGCCCAGGCCTCCAGGTCGAACGGCTCGTCCTCCGGCGCGTACGGGATCGGCAGGCCGCCGCCGATGTCCAGGGTGGCCACGGTGCCGAAGCGACGGGCGAATCCGGCCAGCTCGTCGCACATCTGCCGCCAGTGACCCATGTTCTCCACGCCGCTGCCCAGGTGCGCGTGCAGGCCGGTGATGACCACGCCCAGCCCGCGCGCCTCCTGCACGAACTCGTCCACCCGCTGCGCCGACAGGCCGAACTTGGCCTCCTTGCCACCTGTGTTGACCTTCTCGTGGTGGCCGTCGCCATGGCCCAGGTCGATGCGCAGCCACAGGCTGCGGCCGCGGAAGGTCTCTGGCCAGTTGCGCAGCAGCTCGACGTTGTCGACGGTGACGGTCACGCCCAGCGCCAGCGCCTGCTCGTACTCCTCGCGCGGGGCGAAGCTCGGGGTGAACAGCACCCGCGCCGGATCGATCCCCGGAACCACCGCGAATACGTGGCGGATCTCGGCAAGCGACACGCACTCCAGGCCGAAGCCTTCCTCCGCCAGCGCGTTGAGGATGGCCGGGTGCGGGTTGGCCTTGATCGCGTAGTAGCGGCGGTCGACCGCGGCCAGCTCCTTCAGCTGCCGGGCGCGCTCGCGCACGGTCGGCAGGTGGTAGACGTAGCGCGGCGTGCCGGTCTGGGCCAGCTGCAGCAGGCGCGGCCGTTCCAGCTGCCACCACGGCTGCGGACGCGGCCGCACCGCGCCGTTGATCTCGCGCCAGCGCGGGCCGAACACCTCGGTCTCCTGCACCGGCATCGCGCCGCTGTCGATCAGCGCGGCGTGCAGCTGCGGCAGCAGGCCGTCGGCGTCGGCCTCGTCGATCACGAAGGTGAGGTTAAGGTCGTTGGACGACTGCGAGATCATGTGCACGCGCTCGTGCACGAAGCTGGAGAACACCTCCGACAGCCTGTGCAGCAGCGAGCGGATGCCGCGGCCCACGAGCGTGATCGCCGCGCAGGGCACGATCACCTTCACCCGGCCGATCTTCCCCAGGTCCTCGGCCAGCGCCGAGAGCACGTTCTGGCTCAGCAGGTTCTCGCTCGGATCCAGCGACACGGTCACGTTGGTCTGCGAGGTGCCGATCATGTCCACCGACAACCCGTGCTTGCGGAACAGCGCGAACACGTCGGCCAGGTAGCCGACCTGCTGCCACATGCCGATGTCCTCGACCGACACCAGGACCACGCCGTTGCGGCGGCTGATCGCCTTGACGCCGGCCACGGTGGCGGCGCTGCGGTCGATCACCGTGCCTGGCAGCTCCGGGCGCTCGGTGTCCAGGATCGCCATCGGCACGCCGGAGTCGCGGCATGGCTTGATCGAGCGCGGATGCAGCACCTTGGCGCCGGTGGTGGTGATTTCCTGCGCCTCGGCGTAGCCCAGGCGGCTGAGCAGGCGCGCGTCCGGGACCTCGCGCGGGTTGGCGCTGAACATGCCGGGCACGTCGGTCCAGATCTCCACGCGGCTGGCGCCCAGCAGCGCGCCGAAATACGCGGCCGAGGTATCCGAGCCGCCGCGGCCCAGCACCGCGGTGCCACCATCCTCGTGGCGGGCGATGAAGCCCTGGGTGATCAGCATCCGCGTGGGCTGGCCGGCGAAGCGCTCGCGCCAGGCGGCGTCCGATTCCCAGTGGCAGTTCACCGACAGCCGCCGCGCCCATTCGCTCTGGTTGGCCTGCGGGGGCAGCGCCTGCAGCCATTCGCGCGCATCCATCCAGCCGAAATCCAGGCCGGAGGCGCGCAGGTAGGCGGCGCCGAGGGTGGACGAGAGCAGCTCGCCCTGGGCCAGCACCTCGGCCTGCCAGTCCAGCGGGCGGCTCGATGCGCGCGGATCGTCGAGCAGGCCGCGCAGCGCGGCCAGGCGCGCGCCCAGCACCGCGTCGGCGTCGAGTTCCAGCTCGGCCAGGAACCCGCGATGGCGCGCCTCCAGCGCGGCCACGCGCGCGGCCGAGTCCTCGCTGCCGTCGGCGATCGCGGTCAGCTCGTTGGTCACGCCCGACAGCGCCGACACCACCACCAGCACGCGGCCGCCGGTGGCCTCGGCCCGCTGTTTCGCCAGTTTGCCGATCGTGTCCCAGCGATGGCGGCGCGACACCGAAGTGCCGCCGAACTTGAGGACGATCCAGCCGCCGGAAGCGGCGTCTTGCGCGGGCAAAGCTGCGGACATTGACGTGTCTTTGGGGACCACCCGACCACCGGGCATGAACCGCCGATTCTAAGCGCTTTTTCCGCTGCAACCGGGAGGAATACACCAGTACGTACAGGTTGCATGCGCGACGGCCGGGAGCGTCACAACGGCAACCATTCCCGCGCGTGCTGGCGCGCTCTGGCACCAGCGCTCGCGTGCCACTCCGGCCTGCCCTTACCCTTCTACTTCCGCTCCCTGCGAGAGAACCACCATGCCCATTCGCCGCTTCATGCAGCTGGACGTGTTCGCACCCGCGCCCGGTGCCGGCAATCCGCTGGCGGTGATGTTCGATGCCGGGGGCCTGGACGAGGCGCGCATGCAGGCCTTCGCCGCCTGGACCAACCTGTCGGAGACGATCTTCTTCCTGCCGCCGACCACGGCCGAAGCCGACTACCGCATCCGCATCTTCACCCCGCGCATGGAACTGCCGTTCGCCGGGCATCCCAGCGTGGGCGCGGCCTGGGCGGCGGTGGAGGCCGGCCTCGCCCGGCCGCGCGCCGGCAGGCTGGTGCAGGAATGCGCGGCAGGCCTGCTGCCGGTGCGGGCCGACCAGGTGGACGACCGCCTGCAACCCTCGGTCCGCAGCCCGCGCGCACAGGAGCGCACGCTGGCCGCGCCGGACTGGCTGCTGGAGGAGCACGTGTTCGGCGCGCGCCGCGGCCCGCTGGAGCCGGCGCTATGGAACAACGGCCCGGACTGGTGGCTGCTGGAACTGGCCGACGCCGCCGCGGTGCGCGGCCTGCAGCCGGACCTGGACGCGATCGCCAGCCTGCCGGGCAAGGGCAAGCTGGCGGTATTCGCCGCCGGCGACGGCGGCGCCGACCTGGTGGTGCGCGGCTTCGCGCCCGGCGTGGGCATTCCCGAGGATCCGGCCACCGGCAGCGTCAACGCTTGCATCGCCGCCGCCCTGCACCGCGCCGGGCGCCTGCCCGGGCGCGATGGCCGCTACCTGGCCAGCCAGGGCCGCGAGATCGGCCGCGATGCGCGCCTGCAGCTGGAGGTCGACGGCGAGGGCGAGGTCTGGGTGGGCGGGCCGGTGCACGCGGTGATCCGCGGAACGGTGGACTGGTAATCTCGGCGCCCCGAATCCCCCCGAGGCAACCCATGGCCCAGCGCCCCTTCGTCCAGGTTGACGTGTTCGCCGACCGGCCCGGTGCCGGCAATCCGCTGGCCGTGGTGCTGGATGCCACCGGCCTGGACGATGCGGCGATGCAGGCCATCGCCCGCTGGACCCGGCTGCCGGAAACCACCTTCGTGTTTCCGCCGACCCAGCCTGGCGCCAGCTACGGCATCCGCATGTTCAGCCCCAAGCGCGAGGTGCCGTTCGCCGGCCACCCCAGCGTCGGCACCGCCCACGTGGTGCTGGAGGCCGGCCTGGCCAGGCCCGACGCCGACGGCCTGCTGCTGCAGGAAGGCATCGCCGGGCTGCTGCCGCTGCGGGTGGAGGAGGTCGAGGGCGCGCGCCGGATCGCCATCCGCACCCCGCGCGCCAGTCTGGTGGAAGTGGCCGACGCGCGTGGCTCGCGCCTGCTCGAGGCGCTGGACTGGCTGCCGCCGGGCGAGCTGCCGCCGGCGCTGATGGATGGCGGTCGCCGCTGGTGGGTGGCCGAGGCCAGCGACGAGGCCAGCCTGCGCAACGCGCGACCGGACTGGGAAGCGATCGCCGGACTGGCGCGATCGACCGAAAGCATGGGCGTGCTCGCCTTCGCCCGCTGCCATGGCAGCGACTACCAGGTCGCCGCGCGCGCCTTCGTCGGGGGCGCCGGCATGTTCGAGGACGCCGCCTCGGGCGCGGCCAACGCCACCCTCGCCGCCTGGCTGGCCCGGCGCGACGCCCTGCCCGGCCGCGACGGCCGCTACCGCGTCAGCCAGGGCCGCGAGGTCGGTTACGACGCGCGCCTGGACATGTACGTCGATGCCGAGGGCGAGGTCTGGTCCGGCGGCCAGGTGACCAGCGTGGTCCGCGGCAGCATCGACTGGCGCTGAGCCGCGACTCCAGTATCCCGGAAACAGGACAGGCGCCCTTTGGGCGCCTGTTCCTCCTAGCCGGTTGGAGCGACGCTCAGCCCTGGCGCACGAGCCACAGCGCGGCCAGGCCAAGCCCCAGCACCACCAGCCCGAACCGCCGCAGCGCCTGGTCCGGGCGCTGCAGCAGCTGCTCCATCGTCTGCCGCCACACCCGCGGTGCGGCGAACAGCAGCAGGCCTTCCAGCACCGCGACCAGGCACAGTGCCGACACCAGCTCCTGTGGCATCAACGATCGCTCTTGAGGTACTGCAGGAACGGATCGTCGCGCTCGAGCACGACCACGCCCTGGCCGTCTGCAAACGAACGCCGGTAGGCTTCCAGGCTGCGGTAGAACGCGTAGAACGCCGGATCGGCGGCCGCGCCCTGCGCGTACAGGCGCGCGGCCTCGGCGTCGCCTTCACCGCGCAGGCGCTGGGCGTCGCGCTCGGCCTCGGCCACGATCACGGCCTGGTCGCGGTCGGCCTGCGCACGCACGGTGCGCGCCTGCTCCTCGCCCTCGGCGCGCAGCGCGCTGGCCACCTGCTTGCGCTCGGCGCGCATGCGGTCGTAGACCTGCTTGATCACGTCGCTGTCGGTCGGCAGGTCGATCTGCTTGAGGCGGATGTCGACGATCCGCATGCCCAGGGTCTGGGCGCCGCGGTTGATGCCTTCCAGCTGCTTGGCGATGACCTCGCTGCGGTCGCCCGACACCAGTTGGGTCAGGGTGCGGGCGTTGATCTCGTTGCGCAGCGAGTCCTTGATGATCGGCGCCAGGCGGTCTGCGGCCGAGCTCTCCACGCCGCCGGTGGCGCGGTAGAACGAACGCACGTCGTCGATGTAGCCGATGGCGACGAAGTCCACCGCAACGTCCTTGCGCTCGGAGGTCAGGTAACGCTCCGGCGAGAAGTCGATCAGGCTGAAGCGGCGGTCGAACACGCGTGCGGTCTCGACCAGCGGCCACTTGAAGTGCAGGCCGGGGCCGATGTCGGTGCGGGCGACGCGGCCGAGGTTGAGGACCAGGCCGACCTGGTCCTCGCGGACCACGTAGACCGAGCCCATCAGGCCGAGCAGGGCGGTGACCGCCAGGGCGATCCAGAGTGGGTATTTCATCGGCTTGCCTCCCCACGGCCGGTGCGGCTCCCGTCACGGGTACCGTCGCGCAGGTTGTCGGGACTGCTTTCGATCACGGGCAGCAGCGCCTCGCCGGCCGGGGCCGGGGCGGCGGTGCCGGACTGCGGCTGGGTCGCGCCGGGGGCATTGCCCATCGGCACGTAGATCAGCTGGCGGCCGTCGCCACCGATGACCTTGCGGTTGCGTGCCAGCACTTCCTGGACGGTCTCCAGCCACAGGCGCTTGCGGGTGACCTCGGGGGCGCTGCGGTACTCGTCGCGCAGCAGCGAGAAGCGGGCGACGTCACCCTCGGCCTGGGCGATCTTGGCCGCCTTGTAGCCTTCGGCCACGGTGCGGCGGCGGGCCGCCTCGCCTCGCGCCTCCGGGACCACCTTGGCGGCGTAGGCGCGGGCCTCGCTGATCAGCTGGTCCTTGATCTGCTGGGCGCTGTTGACCTCGTCGAAGGCCGGCTTGACCTCCTCCGGCGGACGCGCATCCTGCAGGTTGAGCTCGGTGACCACCAGGCCGGTGCGGTACGCGTCCAACGAGGCCTGCAGCTGCTGGCTGGCGCTGACCGAGAGCGGGCCGCGGGCACCCAGCACGGTATCCAGGGTGGCGCGGCCGACCTGCTCGCGGACCGCGCTCTGCGCGACCTGCTCCAGCACGCGGTCGGCATCGCGCGAGCCGAACAGGTACAGGCGCGGGTCGCTGACCCGGTACTGCACGTTCATGGCCACGTTGACGATGTTCTCGTCGCGGGTCAGGACCGGCACGGTGTTGCTGAAGGTCTTGATCTGGGTCGCGTTGACCTTGATCACGCGCTCGATCGGCCACGGCGCCTTGAGGTTCGGGCCGGGCTGCATCACCCGGGCGAACTGGCCGAAGCGCAGGACCACGCCCTGCTGCTGCTCGCCCACCAGGGTGAAGCTGGTCAGCACCACCACCAGGGCGACGCCCAGCAGGACCCAGCGGCCGATGCCACCGCCATTGCCACCCCCGAAGAGGTCGCGCAGCCGGTCGAAGCCGCCACCCAGGCCATTGCCGCCGCCGGAGGGGCGACGCGGCGGCCAGGGGTTGCGGCGGTTGTTGTCGGGGGAGTCCCCACCCTTTCCGGGTGTATTCCAGACCATGAACGCTCCGAGATAAGTGGCCCTGCGGCGGTGGATACCGCCAGGCGGGTCGCCGTCCGATTCTAGCAAGACGCATGACGGCGCCCGTCGGGACGGGGCGGGCGCCGGCAGGACTCAGCGTCCGGCGTCGGTTTCCCAGTCCTCGGGCGCGGGCGGCGGCAGCAGCGCGCGCAGCGGCTCCCCGCCTTCGCGCGCGGCCAGGCGCTCGGCCTCGCCACGTGGCAGGTCCAGCTGCAGCAGCCAGCCGTCCTCGTCGGCCTGCTCCGAGCGCACCGCGCCGAGGGCATGGAGCTGGGCACGCAGGCGGCCGGCAGCAGGCGGCAAGCGCAGCTCGCCGGTGGCGCGCTGCAGGTCCAGGCGCTGGGCCAGGGCGGCCTGCAGCAGCTCCAGGCCGCGGCCGTCGCGGGCCGAAAGCCAGACCCGCTCGCGGTGCCCGGGCTCGTCCGCCGCGGCGGCGGCATGGTCGTGGCGCGGTTCGGCACGCTCGATCCGGTCGATCTTGTTGAACACCAGCAGCTGCGGCAGCTCGCCGGCACCGACCTCGGACAGCACCGAGTCGACCTGGGCGATGCGCTCCTCGCGCAGCGGATCGGCGGCGTCGACCACGTGCAGCAGCAGGTCGGCCTCGCGCGCCTCGGACAGGGTCGAGCGGAACGCGGCCACCAGTTCATGCGGCAGGTCACGGACGAAGCCGACGGTATCGGCCAGGACCACGCTGCCGCCGGGCAGGGAAATCCGGCGCACGGTCGGGTCCAGGGTCGCGAACAGCTGGTCGGCGGCGTAGGCGTCGGCGCCGGTCAGGGCGTTGAACAGGGTCGACTTGCCGGCGTTGGTGTAGCCCACCAGGGCCACCCGCGGCAGTTCGCTGCGCACGCGGGCGCGGCGCATCTGGGTGTGCTGGACCTCGACCTTCTCCAGCCGCTTCTGCAGCTGTTCCAGGCGCTTCTGCAGCAGGCGGCGGTCGGTCTCCAGCTGGGTCTCGCCGGGACCGCGCAGGCCGATCGAACCGCCGCGCTGGCGCTCCAGGTGGGTCCAGCCGCGCACCAGGCGGGTGGCCAGGTGCTTGAGCTGGGCCAGTTCCACCTGCAGCTTGCCTTCGTGGCTGCGCGCACGCTGGGCGAAGATGTCCAGGATCAGGCCGGTACGGTCCACCACCCGGCGCTGCAGGGCGCGCTCGAGGTTGCGCTCCTGCACCGGGCTGAGCGGGTGGTTGACCAGGATCAGGTCGGCACCGGTGGCCTCGGCCGCGGCCTTGACCTCTTCCAGCTTGCCGCTGCCGATCAGGGTGGCGGGGTTGGGGCGGTCGATGCGCGCGGTCAACGTGGCCGCGACGCTCGCCCCGGCCGACCTGGCGAGGTCGGCGAATTCTTCCAGCACGTCCTCTGCCAGGCCGCCGGAGTGGGGCTGGATCAGCAGGGCGTGTTCACCCTTGCGGGATCGTTCGAACAATCAGTACTCCCGGGCGCTCATGCGCCCTCGTCGCCGTCCTCTCCACCTTCGGAAGGCTGCTGCACGTATCCGCCGCCGGGACCAACCCGGACATTGCGCGACGGAACCACGGTGGAAATGGCGTGCTTGTAGACCATCTGGCTCACGGTGCTGCGCAACAGCACCACGAACTGGTCGAATGATTCGATCGTACCCTGCAGCTTGATGCCGTTGACCAGGTACACCGAGACCGGGACGCGCTCGCGGCGCAAAGCGTTCAGGAATGGATCCTGCAAGGACTGCCCCTTGGACATGTGCTCCCCCTCATCCTTGTTCTTGTTGTGGGTGGTGGTGGCGAGGACCTCCCCGGTCCTCGGGGCATGTTACACAAGCGGGCTGGCCGCGTCCGGCGGCAGTCCGCCGGTGAAGCGCGCAACCGCCTCCCGCAGCGGGGCCCGGTCGCTGCCCGGGTCGAACCACAGCGTGTCCAGCTCGCCGCGCAGCCAGGTGAGCTGGCGCTTGGCCAGCTGGCGGGTGGCGAAGATCGCGCGGTCGCGGAAGCCGGCGGCGTCGCCCTGGCCGTCGAGGAATTCCCAGGCCTGGCGGTAGCCGACGGCGCGCAGCGCCGGCAGGTCCAGTGGCGCCGGATGGTCGCGCAATTGGGGCAGCGCGCGCAGGCGCAGGACCTCGTCGAGGAAGCCGGCCGCCAGCATCGCGTCGAACCGCAGGGCGATGCGCTCGTGCAGCACGGCGCGGCTGGCCGGGGCCAGCACCAGCTTCAGCACCTTCAGCGGCAGGCGCGGCGGCGGCGGATCGCGCTGCCAGGCGCTGATCGGGCGGCCACTGACCCGGTAGACCTCCAGCGCGCGCTGGATCCGCTGCGCATCACCGGGCCGGATGCGCGCGCCGGCCTCCGGATCGACCGCGGCCAGCTCGGCATGCAGCGCCGCCCAGCCACGTCCGGCGGCCTCGGCCGCCAAGGCCGCGCGCACCTGCGGATCGGCCGGTGGCATCGCCGCCAGTCCGCGCAGCAGGGCCTGGAAGTACAGCCCGGTGCCGCCGGCCAGCACCGGCACCTTGCCGCGGGCGACGATATCCAGCACCGCGGCGCGCGCGTCTTCGGCGAACTCGGCGGCCGAGTACGGCTGCCAGGGTTCGCGCACGTCCAGCAGGTGGTGCGGCACGCCGGCGCGCTCGGCCGCGTCGGGCTTGGCCGCGCCGATGTCCAGGCCACGGTAGACCAGGGCCGAATCGACGCTGACGATCTCACCGCCCAGCCGCCGCGCCAGCTCGACCGCGAACGCGGTCTTGCCCGAGGCGGTCGGGCCCATCACCGCGATCGCCAGGGGCCGTGTATCGACAGGCATCGGCGTCGGTCAGTCCTCGTCGGGCCAGCGGATCGCCGGCGCCGCGTCCCTGCGCGGGGCCGGCACCGCGGCCACCGCTTCCCACACCTTCAGTGCATCGACCGTGGCGGCCACGTCGTGCACGCGCACGATGCGCGCGCCGCGCTGGGCCGCCAGCAGGTGCGCGGCGACCGATCCGGCCACGCGCTCTGCGGGAACATCGCGCCCGGTCAGGGCGCCGATGGTGCGCTTGCGCGAGATGCCGGCCAGCACCGGCACGCCCAGCTCCGTAAGCCGCTCCAGCTGCGCCAGCAGGGCCAGGTTGTGGTCGTTGTCCTTGCCGAAGCCGAAACCCGGGTCGACCACCAGCCGCGCGCGCGGGATGCCGGCCAGCTCGGCGGCGAAGATGCGGTCGGCCAGGTAGCGGTGCACCTCGGCGACCACGTCGTCGTAGTGCGGCGCCTCCTGCATCGAACGCGGCTCGCCACGCATGTGCATCAGCACCACCGGCACGCCCAGCGCCGCGGCCGCGTCCAGCGCGCCCTCGCGCTCCAGCGCGCAGATGTCGTTGATCATGCCGGCGCCGGCGGCCACCGCCGCGCGCATCACTTCCGGCTTGGAGGTGTCGATGCTGATCGGCACCGCGGCGCGCGCCGCCAGGCCCTCGATCACCGGGATCACCCGGCGCAGCTCTTCCTCGACCGGTACGCCTTGCGAACCTGGCCGGGTGGACTCGCCGCCGACGTCGAGCAGGTCGGCGCCCTCCTCCACCAGCCTCAGGCCATGGGCGATGGCGGCCTCGGCACTGGCATGTTCGCCGCCGTCGGAGAACGAGTCGGGGGTGACGTTGACGATGCCCATGACCCGGGTGCGGTCCAGGCGCAGCAGGCGACCGGCGCAGTCCAGCCGCGGCGATGTGTCGAACATGGCGAAGTCCCCGGTGCGTTGCGGGCGGCGCGCCGCGTCAGCGGTCGCCGCCGAAGATGGAGGCGTCGATCCGTGCCGCGCGACGGCGGGCGTACATGCCGAAGCCGAAGGCCAGCGCGGCCACCAGCAGGCTCAGCCCCACCAGGGCCAGCGGTATCCGGCCCAGGGCGTAGAACAGCGTGGTCACGGTGAGCACGGTCGAGGCACCGGCGAAGGCGCCGGCGCCGACGTTGCGCCACGGATTGCGGACGTAATAGCTCGGCCGGGGCGTGTCCGCCCCGGCCTGGTCACGACGCGGCTGTTCGGGAAGGTTCCCGGCCATGCCTCAGGTCTGGGTCGCCGGGCCGCCGACCGGAGGCAGCGGACGCGGGTCGTTCTTGTCGCCGCCACCCTTGCCGGACTTGCCCCAGCCTGCCGGCGGCGGCGGATCGCGGCCTTCCATGATCGCGTCGATCTGCGGCGCGTCGATGGTCTCGTACTGCAGCAGCAGCTCGGACATCCGGTGCAGCTTGTCGATGTTGGCGGTCAGCAGCTCGCGGGTACGCGAATAGGCCTTGTCCAGGATCGAGCGCACGACCTCGTCGATCTTGCGCGCGGTGGCGTCGGACACGTTCTTGTGCTGGGTCACCGAGCGGCCGAGGAACACCTCGTCCTCCTCCTCGCCGTAGGCGATCGGGCCCATCTCGTCGCTCAGGCCCCACTTGGTGACCATGTTGCGGGCCATCTTGGTCGCCCGCTCGATGTCGTTGGAGGCGCCGGTGGTGACCTTGTCCTCGCCGAAGATCAGCTCCTCGGCCACGCGCCCGCCATACAGCGAGCACAGCTGCGACTCGATCGCCACCCGGTTCATCGAGTAGCGGTCACCCTCGGGCAGGTACATGGTCACGCCCAGGGCGCGGCCGCGCGGGATGATGGTCACCTTGTAGACCGGGTCGTGCTCGGGCACCAGGCGGCCGACGATGGCGTGGCCGGCCTCGTGGTAGGCGGTCAGGCGCTTCTCTTCCTCGCTCATGGCCATCGAGCGGCGCTCGGCACCCATCAGGATCTTGTCGCGGGCGCGGTCGAAGTGGTCCATGCGGACCTCCTTCTCGTTGCCGCGCGCGGCGAACAGGGCCGCCTCGTTGCACAGGTTGGCCAGGTCGGCGCCGGAGAAGCCCGGGGTACCGCGCGCGATCACCATCGGCTCGACGTCGTCGGCCAGCGGCAGCTTGCGCATGTGCACCTTCAGGATCTGCTCGCGGCCCTTCACGTCCGGCAGGCCGACCACCACCTGGCGGTCGAAGCGACCCGGGCGCAGCAGCGCCGGGTCCAGCACGTCCGGACGGTTGGTCGCGGCGATCACGATCACGCCCTCGCCACCCTCGAAGCCGTCCATCTCCACCAGCAGCTGGTTGAGGGTCTGCTCGCGCTCGTCGTGGCCGCCGCCCAGGCCGGCGCCGCGATGGCGGCCGACCGCGTCGATCTCGTCGATGAAGATGATGCAGGGCGCGTGCTTCTTGGCCTGCTCGAACATGTCGCGCACGCGGCTGGCGCCGACGCCGACGAACATCTCGACGAAGTCCGAACCGGAGATCGAGAAGAACGGCACCCGCGCCTCGCCGGCGATGGCACGCGCCAGCAGGGTCTTGCCGGTGCCCGGCGGGCCGACCATCAGCACGCCGCGCGGGATCTTGCCGCCCAGCTTCTGGAACTTGGAGGGATCGCGCAGGAACTCGACCAGCTCGCCGACCTCCTCCTTGGCCTCGTCGCAGCCGGCGACGTCGGCGAAGGTGACCTTGACCTGGTCCTCGCCCTGCAGTTTGGCCCGGGACTTGCCGAAGGACATGGCGCCCTTGGCCCCGCCTCCGCCGCCCTGCATCTGCCGCATCATGAAGATCCAGAAGCCGATCAGCAGCAGCACCGGCAGGAAGTTCAGCACGATGCCCCAGAAGCCGGGACCGGTCGACGGCTTCTCGCGGACGATGTCCACGTTCTTGCTGACCAGCTGGTCGATCAGCTTGCCGTCCATCGGGCCGACCACCTGGCCCTCGGTGCCGTCGGCGCGGCTGTAGCGGATCGCGTTGGCGGTGAAGGTGCTCTCGTCGGTGAACACCACCGAGCGGATGCGGCCGGCGTCCACGTCCTGCAGGAAGCGGGTGTAGCTGGCGTTCTGGCTGGCCGCCGGGGCGCCCGCGCCCCGCGGCGAGAAGCTCTGGAACACCACCATCAGCACGACGGCGACGACCACCCAAAGCAGCAGATTCTTGGTCAAGTCGTTCATCCTCATCGGCTCCGGTATCCCGTTTTTTCCTGCATGTTCGTTTCGGTCCTGGCGTCCAGGCCAGCTTACTTCATCCGTGCCAGCTTGCCCTGGCCCAGGGCATAGACTTCCGGCGAACGCTTGCGCGAGGCCGCCGGCTTGCGGATGGCGACCTTCTCGTAGCGGCGTCGCAGCTGGCGCACGTATTCATCGAAACCCACCCCCTGGAACAGCTTGATCAGGAAGGCGCCGCCGGGGCGCAGGTGGTTGTCGGCGAATTCCATGGCCAGCTCGGCCAGGTACATGGCGCGCGGCTGGTCGACCGCGTCCACGCCACTCATATTGGGGGCCATGTCGGAAAGGACAAGGTCGACCGGCTGCCCGTCAAGAAGTGATTCCAGCTGGGATAAGACGTCATCCTCCCTGAAATCCCCATGAAGAAACTCGACCCCGGCCAGGGGCGGCATCTCCAGGATGTCCAGGGCGATGACCCGGCCACTGTCGCCCAGGGCCTGGCGCACGTACTGCGACCAGCCGCCCGGGGCGGCGCCGAGGTCGACCACGGCCATGCCCGGCTTGAGCAGGCGGTCGCGCTCCAGCAGTTCCTCGAGCTTGTAGGCGGCACGGGAACGCAGGCCCTCGGCCTGGGCCTTCTTCACGTAGGGATCGGAGAAGTGCTCGCGGAGCCAGCGATGGCTGCTTTTGCTGCGGGAGCTGCGTGACATGCGTAGGGGGCCGGGCGCGGCGCCCGCGGCGTGATGGGCCGCCATGATACCCTGATCCGCCCCGCAGCCCGTCCCGTACCCGATGCCAGTTGTCCTGACCTCCGCCCAGAACCGCTTCCTCCGTGGCCAGGCCCATGGCCTCAAGGCCCTGATGCAGGTCGGCGGCAAGGGCATCACCCCGGCCCTGGTGGCCGAACTGGACCAGGTCCTGGAGCGACACGAGCTGGTCAAGGTGAAGGTCGGCGCCGAGGACCGCGAGGCCCGGGACGCCATGATCGACGCGCTGGCCAGCCAGACCGGCGCGGCCCTGGTGCAGCGGATCGGCCATACCGCCACCCTGTACCGCCCCTCGAAGGAATCGCCGCAGATCGTGCTGCCGCGCGCGTAAGCGGCGCCAGGAGCAGCCCATGCAGCTCAGCCACGAACGTCCGGACTACGGCTTCGTCCTGCGCGGCGCCGATGCCCGCAGCGCCCGGGTCAACGACCAGCTGCTGACCCGCAGTTTCGCCATCGCCCCCGACCGCCTGCTGGAGGACTGGGACGCCCCGGCCTCGGCCGCGGCCCTGGAGCCGGCCCACCTGGCCCCGCTGCTGGACCTGCAGCCGGAGCTGGTCGTGCTTGGCACCGGCGAGCGCCAGGTGTTCCCGCCCGCCGCCGCGCTGGCCGCCTGCCTGACCCGCGGGGTCGGCATCGAGGCCATGGACAACGCCGCTGCTGCCCGCACCTACAACGTCCTCGCCGGCGAAGGCCGCCGCGTGGTGGTGGCGCTGCTGCTGGGTTGAGGCCGGGCCCCAGGCCCGGCGGCTGCCGCGGATGGTTCGCGGCCTGGCCACGTCGCAAGACCCACGCACATCCTCCCGGCACGGGCCGCGACCCTGCGTCTTTGCCCTTTCGCGAGGCCTTGCGGGCAAACTGCATCCAGCGAGCCGTTTGGTAGTCCGGCTCCAACCCTATCCCCTATCCCTGCTCCGCGCCCCGGCCCGCGCCCATGGGGACGGGCGTTCGAAGGAATGCGCGCCATCGGTGCGCAAACATGCCTCCCCACTCGAAGGGAGAGTGGCTGAAGCATTTGTTCTCCGGGAGGTAGAGCAGCGGGTCGACCGGCTTGCCGTTGCAGTGGGCGAAGCCGCGCCGCCTGCGACCCACCCGGTCGCGCCCGGGCGGGGATTCGCCCCGAATACCAGCGCCCGCTTACTTCTTGGGCAGGTACAGCAGCGGATCGACCGACTTGCCGTTGTAGCGGGTCCGGGACGCGCGCTTGCGATCCACCGGATCGCGCGCGGACCGGACGCCCGGCGCATGCAGGCGCCGGGCCGGGGATCCGCTCCCGACGCGTCGGCGTTGCCGGTTACTTCTTCGGCAGGTACAGCAGCGGATCGACCGGCTTGCCGTTGTAGCGGGTCCGGGACGCGCGCTTGCGATCCACCGGATCGCGCGCGGACCGGACGCCCGGCGCATGCAGGCGCCGGGCCGGGGATCCGCTCCCGACGCGTCGGCGTTGCCGGTTACTTCTTCGGCAGGTACAGCAGCGGATCGACCGGCTTGCCGTTGTAGCGGATCTCGAAGTGCAGCTTCTCGCGGTCGGTGCCGGTGCGGCCCATCTCGGCGATCTGCTGACCGGCCTTCACCGCCTGGCCTTCGCTGACCAGGCGCTTGCGGTTGTGGCCGTAGGCCGACAGCCACTGCTCGTTGTGCTTGACGATGATCAGCTCGCCATAGCCCACCAGGCCGGCGCCGGAATACACCACCACGCCGTCGGCGGCGGCATTGACCGCCTGGCCGCTGCTGCCGCCGATGTCGATGCCTTGGCGGGTGGCGTTGCCCTCGACGTAGGTGCTGAGGGTTACGCCCTGGGCCGGCCACTGCCAACGGATGCCGCTGGCCACCGGGGCGGCGGCCGGACGCGGGGCCGGAGCCGTGGTGGTGGTGCCGGCCGTGGTTCCGGTCGAGGACGCCGGGGTCGCCGGCTTGCCGGTGGCGATCGTGGTGGTCCCCTTGGCCGGCGGCTTGCTGGTCCCGGACGAGGCCGTGCTGCCGGAACTGGCGCCCAGCGCCAGCCGTTGGCCCGGATAGATCGTGTACGGCGCCGACAGGCGGTTCCAGCGCGCCATGTCGGCCACGGTGACGTTGTTGCGCCGGGCGATCGAGTAGAGCGTGTCGCCGCGCTGGACGACCACGCTCGCACCGGGCTGCCCCTGCGACGGCGCGGCCGAGGTGCCGGAGGTGCCGCTGCCGGCCGCGGGACTGCGCACCACGGTGCTCTTGCCGCACGCGGCAAGCATGGCCATCAGCGCCAGCGCCGCCAGCAGGCGCCAGGACGGGGAACGACCCTCGGGAATCATGCGAACTTTGCCCTCCAGACAAGCCAGGCCACCACGGCGGCGACCAGCGCGGTCGCGACCCACCCCAGCGGCTCGATCCAACGCCGCAGCGCCTCCGCGGCGCGCGCGCCGCCGAAGCGGATCGCCGCGGCCAGCAGGTACACGCGCTTGCCACGGCCGACGAGCATGCTCAGGAAGTACGGCAGCAGCGGTACGCCGACGATACCCGAGGCCCAGGTGAAGACCTTCATCGGGATCGGCATGAAGCCGCCCAGCACCAGGAACCAGAACACCGCCCAGGGCGACTCGGCCATCTTGGCCTGGACCGTGGCGATGCCCGCCTCGATGCCCGGCAGCATGCCCATCATCGCCAGCAGCGGCTTGATCGCCTCGAAGGCGAAGTGGCCCAGGGCGTAGCCCACCATGGCGCCAACCATCGAACCGGCCAGGCTGAGGGTGGCGAACCACCAGCCGCGTTTGGGCTGGGCCACGCACATCGGCGCCAGCATCACCTCCGGCATTACCGGGAAGATGATGGCCTCGATGAAGCTCAGCACGGTCAGGTAGGTCGGGGCGCGCGGGTGGGAAGCCCAGCGCAGGGCACGGTCGTAGAGGGGGCCGAATACCTGCATGTGTCAGTCCAGGGTTCCTGCCAGCAGGGGCACGAACACCACCGGCGCCAGCGTCTGTTCTTGGATGGAGCCGTCGGGCTGCCTGACCAGCTGCAGCAGCGACTGCGCGGAGGCGCCGCCGACCGGGGCGACCAGCATGCCGCCGACGGCCAGCTGGTCCAGCAGCGCCTCGACCAGGGCCGGGGCGGCGGCGGTGACCACGATGGCGTCGTACGGGCCATGCTCGGGCCAGCCGATGCGGCCGTCGTCGTGCTTGCTGCGGATGTTCATGCCCAGCGTGCGGAAGCGCTTGCGCGCCTGCCGCAGCAGCTCGCCGATGCGCTCGACGGTGTACACCTCCAGCCCCAGCGCGGCGAGGATCGCCGCCTGGTAGCCGGAGCCGGTGCCGATCTCCAGCACCTTCTTCGGCTGCACCGCCAGCACCGCCTCGGTCATGCGCGCCACCACCCAGGGCTGGGAGATGGTCTGGCCATGGCCGATCGGCAGCGCGGTGTCCTCGTAGGCACGGCTGGCCAGGGCCTCGTCCACGAACAGGTGGCGCGGCACCAGGCGCACGGCGTTGAGCACGTTCTCGTCGACGATGCCGCCGTTGGCGCCACCCTCGCGCAGGCGCTGGACCAGGCGGTCGCGCACGCGCTGCGAGGTCATGCCGACGCCGACCACCTCCGGCTGCAGGCGCAGGCGCGGGGTCACGCCGCTGCCTCCGGGTCGCTGCTGGCCAGCGATTCGGTGAGCCCGCCGACCCAGCCGGCGACCTTCTCCAGCGCCTGGTAGCGGGTCAGGTCGACATGGATCGGGGTAATGGAAATGTGTCCGCTGCGCACGGCGTGGAAGTCGGTGCCCGGGCCGGCGTCCTGCTCCGGGCCGGCCGGACCGATCCAGTACACCGTGCGGCCGCGCGGGTCCGCCTGGGCCACGCAGGCCTCGGCGCGGTGGCGGTTGCCCAGGCGGGTGACCTCGAAGCCGCGCAGGGCCTCCCAGGCCAGGTCCGGGACGTTCACGTTGAGGATGGTGTCCGCCGGCAGCGGGTCGGACTTCAGCCGCGCCACGATCTCCACCGCGGCACGCGCGGCGGTCGCGTAGTGCCTGGCCTCGTGGTTGCGGGTGTCCAGCGACACCGCCACCGCCGGCAGGCCCAGGAAACGCCCTTCCATGGCCGCCGAGACGGTGCCGGAATAGATGACGTCGTCGCCCAGGTTGGCGGTGTTGTTGATCCCGGAGACCACGATGTCCGGCTCGAACTCGAACATGCCGGTCAGGGCCAGGTGCACGCAGTCGGTCGGCGTGCCGGCGACGGAGCAGGTGTAGTGGTCCAGCCGCTTGACCCGGATCGGCAGGTCCAGGGTGAGCGAATTGCTCGCGCCGGACCGGTCACGGTCGGGCGCCACCACGTAGACCTCGTGTCCGGCATCGCGCAGCCCCTGGGCCAGGGCGTGGATGCCGGGGGCATCGACGCCGTCGTCGTTGCTAACCAGTACGCGCATGGGCTTCCTCGAAAACGCACCGATGATACCGGAAGCGCACCCGCCTTCGCCGGACGGCGGTCGCGGATGCGGCTGCGGTACCCTGCGCCGATGCACGAGGAAGACGACGACTCCGCCCTGTTCCGCGCCGCGGTCGGCAAGGTCGATCCGCTGCGGATCGATGCCACCCCGCCGCCGGCCAAGCCGCGGCCGCGCCCCGCGGTGCGCCGCGAGGCCGAGCCGTCGGGTCCCGGCGGCATGGCCGGACTGCTCGCCGAGTCGCCCGATGCGGTGCTGTTGCGCGGCGATGCCAGCGCGTTCCGCCGCGAGCGGGTCAATGCGCGCGACTGGCAGCGGCTCCGCCGTGGCCAGTTCTCGGCCCAGGACGAGCTGGACCTGCACGGCGCCAACGCGCTGGAAGCCGAACTGCTGGTGGCTCGCTTCCTCGGCGAGTCGCGGGATGCCGGCTTCGGCTGCGTGCGCATCGTCCACGGCAAGGGCGGCGCCGACGGCGTGCCCGTGCTCAAGAACCTGGTCGACCGCCTGCTGCGCCAGCGCGGCGAGGTGCTGGCCTTCCATTCCGCGCCGCCGGCCCAGGGCGGCACCGGGGCCCTGCTGGTGCTGCTGTCCCGGCGCTGAGCCGGGACGCGGCCGGACCCGTTGCCGGGGACGCTAGAATGCGCGCCATGGACCATCCCGAATTCACCGCCGCCGCCCTGGCCGAGCGCTTCTCGCTGCAGCTGCAGGGCGATGGCGCCACCGTCGTGCGCGGCGTCGCCACCCTGGCCAGCGCCGGCCCCGGCCAGCTGGCCTTCCTCGCCAATCCGCGCTACCGCAGCCAGCTGGCCGATACCGGCGCTTCGGTGGTGGTGGTGCGCGCCGACGATGCCGCCTCCGTGCAGGGCACCGCGCTGGTCGCGCGCGATCCGTACGTGGCCTTCGCCCGCATCTCGGCCCTGTTCGAGAAGCTGCCGGCGCGCGCGCCGGGCATCCATCCCAGCGCCGCGATCGACCCGACCGCCGAAGTCTCGCCGGATGCGCACGTCGGCCCGTTCGTCTCCATCGGCGCGCGCTCGAAGGTCGCGACCGGCTGCGTGATCGGCCCCGGCTGCGTGATCGGCGACGACTGCGAGCTGGGCGAAGGCTGCGAGCTGCAGGCCCGCGTCACCCTCTACACCCGCGTCCGCCTGGGCAAGCGCGTGCGCATCCTGCCCGGCGCGGTGCTCGGCGCGGCCGGCTTCGGCCTGGCCATGGACGCCGGCCAGTGGGTCAACGTGCCGCAGCTGGGCGGCGTGGTGGTCGGCGACGACTGCGAGATCGGCGCCAACAGCTGCATCGACCGCGGCGCACTGGACGACACCGTCCTCGAGGAGGACGTGCGCATCGACAACCTGGTCCAGATCGGCCACAACGTGCGCATCGGCGCGCATACCGCGATGGCCGGCTGCTCGGCGGCCGCCGGCAGTGCGAAGATCGGCCGCTACTGCCTGGTCGGCGGCGGCGCCGGCATCCTCGGCCACCTGGAGGTGACCGACAAGGTGCTGGTCACGTCCATGTCGCTGGTCACCCATTCCATCCGCGAGCCGGGCGAGTACTCCTCCGGCACGCCGCTCACCGACAACCGTACCTGGCGGAAGAACGCCGCCCGGTTCAAGCAACTGGATGCACTGGCGCGCCGCGTCAACGCCTCCACCCAGGGAAGCCCCGAATGAACGAAACCGTGCAGTTGCCCATCGACGTCACCACCATCCGGACGCTGATCCCGCACCGCTATCCGTTCCTGCTGGTCGACCGCGTCGACGAGCTGGACATCGAGGGCAAGCGCATCGTCTGCCGCAAGAACGTCTCGATCAACGAGCCGTTCTTCATGGGCCATTTCCCCGGCCAGCCGATCATGCCCGGCGTGCTGATCATCGAGGCGCTGGCCCAGGCCGGCGGCGTCCTGACCCAGCTGACCATGGGCCGCGACGCGCAGTCCAAGCTGTTCTACATGGTCAAGGTCGAGAACGCGCGCTTCAGCAAGCAGGTCGTCCCCGGCGACGTGCTGGAGCTGCACGTCTCGGTCAAGCGGGTGATCCGCAACATGGCCGTGTACTACGGCGAGGCCAAGGTCGACGGCGAAGTCGTGGCCTGCGCCGAAGTGCTGTGCGCCGGCACCCGCGAGTGAACCAGGCAATGAACGACAAGGCCCAGATCCACCCCACCGCGGTCATCGATCCCGCCGCCCGCCTGGGCGAGGGCGTGAGCGTCGGCGCCTTCACCGTGGTCGGCCCGGAGGTCGAGATCGGCGACGGCTGCCAGATCGGCCCGCACTGCAGCTTCACCGGCCCGACCCGGATCGGCAGCGGCAACCGCTTCATCGGCCACTGCGCCATCGGCGGCGAGCCGCAGGACAAGAAGTTCGCCGGCGAGCGCACCGAGCTGGTGATCGGCGACCGCAACGTGTTCCGCGAGTTCGTCACCGTCAACCGCGGCACCGGCAACGGCGGCGGCATCACCCGCATGGGCGACGACAACTGGCTGCTGGCCTACAGCCACGTCGCCCACGACTGCATCGTCGGCAACAACTGCGTGTTCTCCAACAACACCACCCTGGCCGGCCACGTCACCGTGGGCGACTGGGTGATCATCAGCGGCTTCGCCGGCGCCCACCAGTTCTGCCGGATCGGCGACCACGCCTTCCTCGGCATGGGCGCGCTGGTCAACGGCGACGTGCCGCCGTTCACCATGGTCGGCGGCAACTCGCTGGGCCGCCCGCGCGGCATCAACAGCGAAGGCCTCAAGCGCCGCGGCTTCGATGCCGAGCGCATCGCCGCGATCAAGCGCGCCTACCGCACGCTGTACGTGGCCGGCCTGCCGCTGGCCGAGGCGCGCGAGCAGCTGGGCGTGCAGGCCGAATCCAGCGACGACGTGCGCCAGCTGCTGGACTTCATCGACGGCGGCGAGCGCCCGCTGCTGCGCTGATGCACGGCGCTTCCGTCCACGCCCCCGGCCTGCGCGGCGGCAACCCGCCACGGATCCTGCTGGTCGCCGGCGAGGCCTCCGGCGACGGCCTCGGCGCCGGCCTGGTCGAGGCCCTGCGCCAGCGCTACCCGGATGCGTTGTTCGCCGGCGTCGGCGGCGATGCCATGCGCAATGCCGGGGTCGAGACCTGGCACGACGCCAGCGAGCTGGCGGTGATGGGCCTGGCCGAGGTGCTGCGCCACCTCCCGCGCCTGCTGAGGTTGCGCCGCGAGCTGCGCGAGCGCGCCCTGGCCTGGCGCCCGGACGTGGTGATCGGCATCGATGCCCCGGACTTCAACCTGGCCGTGGAACGCTGGTTCCGCGAGCGCGGCATCCCCACCGTGCACTACGTCAGTCCCTCGGTCTGGGCCTGGCGCGAGAAGCGCGCGGAGAAGATCGGCGCCAGCGCCGACCGGGTGCTGTGCCTGTTCCCGATGGAGCCGCCGATCTACGCTCGCCACGGCGTGGACGCGCGCTTCGTCGGCCACCCCATGGCCGATGCCATGCCGCTGCATCCGGACCGTGCCGCGGCCCGCGCCCGCCTGGGCCTGCCGGCCGATGCACCGGTGCTGGCGGTCCTGCCCGGCAGCCGCCTGGGCGAGATCAACCGCCTGGGCGGGATCTTCCTGCATGCCGCCTGGCAGGCCAGCGAGGCGATCCCGGCCCTGCACGTGGCCATTCCCGCCGCCGGCGACGCCGCGCGCGGGCTGCTGCAGGAGCAGCTGAAGCGCTCGCCCATCCGCTCGGCGCAGACACATCTATATGACGGCCAGGCCCGCGACGTGCTGGCCGCAGCCGACGTGGTCCTGCTGGCTTCCGGCACCGCCACCCTGGAAACCATGCTGTCCAAGCGGCCGATGGTGGTCGGTTACCGGGTCGCGCCGCTGACCTACCGCCTCGTCAAGGCGCTGGGCCTGCTCAAGGTCGACCGCTACGCCCTGCCCAACATCCTCGCCGGCAAGGACCTGGCCCCGGAGCTGATGCAGGACGACTGCACGCCCGAGGCCCTGTCCGCGGCGGTGCTGCACTGGCTCGACAATCCCGCCGCGGTGCAAGCCCTGCAGCCGGAATACGAGCGCCTGCACCTGGAGCTGCGCCGCGACGCCTCGGCCTCGGCGGCGGCGGCGATCGCCGAGCTGCTGGGGCCGCGCGATGGCGCGACCGGGGAAGCCACGGCATGAGCCGGCGCGCGCTCCGGATCGCCCGCAGCTTCATGCCCGAAGGCGCCGACGGCGGGCTGTTCCCGATCGACCGCAAGCAGCTGCGCGTGGCCGGCGTGGACGAGGCCGGGCGCGGCCCGCTGGCCGGACCGGTGGCGGTGGCGGCGGTGGTGCTGGACCCGCGCCGCCGCATCCGCGGCCTGGACGACTCCAAGAAGCTCAGCCACGCCCAGCGCGAGGATCTGTACCCGCGCATCGTCGAGCGCGCGCTGGCCTGGCACGTGGAACTGGTCCCGGTCGACGAGATCGACCGCCTGAACATCCTCCAGGCGACCCTGGAAGGCATGCGCCGCTGCGTCCTCGCGCTGGGCGAACACGCCCAGCTGGCGCGGATCGACGGCAACATGCTGCCGCGCTCGTTGCCGTGCATGGCCGAGGCGATCATCGGCGGCGACGCCCTGGAGCCGGCGATCATGGCCGCCTCGATCCTGGCAAAGGTCAGCCGCGACCGGCTGATGTGCCAGCTGCACGAGGAATTCCCGGTCTACGGCTTCGCCGAGCACAAGGGCTACGCCACCCCGGCGCACCTGGCGGCGCTGGCCAGCCACGGCCCCTGCGTGCACCACCGCCGCAGCTTCGCGCCGGTGCGCCAGGCCGCCGGCGAGCCGGTGGCCGAGGGTGACGCGGCGATGGTCGCCGGGGACCTGGCCCTGGCCTGACCCCGGGCGCTCCGCGCTGCACCTCCAAAGCAGAACGGCCCGCTTGCGCGGGCCGTTCCATTTGAAGCCTGTACCTGACGCTCAGTGGTGATGGCCACCGTCGCCGTGCACGTGGCCGTGCTCGACTTCCTCGGCGCTGGCCTCGCGCACCTCGACGATCTCCACGTCGAAGTGCAGGTCCTTGCCCGCCATCGGGTGGTTGAGGTCCACGTCGACCACGCTCATGCCGACCTTCTGGACGGTCACGGCGCGCGGGCCGAAGTTGGTCTGCAGGACGACCTGCATGCCCGGGGCCAGCTTGGTGTTGCCGAAATGCTTCTTGGGAATGCGCTGGCTCAGGCCGTCGCGACGCTCGCCGTAGGCCTCGGCGGCCGGCACGTCGACGCTGAAGCTGGCGCCGGCTTCCTTGTCCATCATCGCCTGCTCCAGGCCGGGGATGATGTTGCCGTGGCCGATGAGGATCGCGATCGGCTCACGCTCCTTCGAGCTCTCAAGCGGCTCCTGGCCGACTTCGGAGACGGTGTAGTGGAAACGGACGACGCGGTCTTTTTCGATCTTCATGCGCAACTCGGTGTGGCTGCCGGCGGCAGCGGGGGATGGGCGGCTTGCCGGCCGCGGGCACCGCGGCCATGATGGCCGCCGTGAGGAAAGCGCCGCATTATCCCGTCCCCTTCCCATCCTTGCCAGCCGTGGCCTGGAGCGCCCTGGCCGCGGTGCTGCTGGCCGCCGGCTGCGGCGGCGGCAAGGCGACCCGTCCCTCGGGGACCAAGGCCCCGGCCCAGGCCCGGCACTGGCCGCAGGTGAAGCCGGCCAACCCCGCCGCGGCCAACGCCGTGACCCTGCGCGCCCTGAGCCTGGTCGGCACCCCCTACCGCTACGGCGGCAACACCCCGGAGGCCGGCTTCGACTGCAGCGGCCTGGTCAATTACGTGTACCGGGACATGCTCGACCTGCGCCTGCCCCGCAGTTCGCGCGAGCTGGCCGAGGTCCAGGGACCGAAGGTGGCACCGGAGAAGCTTGCCGCCGGCGACCTGGTGTTCTTCGGCAGCGGCCGCCAGGTGAACCATGTCGGGATCTACGTGGGCGAAGGCCGTTTCGTGCATGCCCCGACCACCGGCGGGACCGTGCGGCTGGACCATCTGGACGGCTATTACTGGCGCGATCACTACTCCGGGGCGCGCCGGGTACTTCATTGAAACGTGAAGCCTATCGGAACGATTCACGAATCTTTAACTTTTTGTAAACATCAAGGCGGCGTGAAGCCGGCATGATGCCCCGGTCCTGAATTTCCGTGACCGCCGCGTGACGACAGAAGCCTGGGCCCAGCGCCCGCAAGCCGCCAACGCCGCCCGCATCCGCCGGGCGTCCCGGTTCGTATACCTGATCTGCCTCGCCCTTCCGGCCGCCCCGCTGTTTGCAGCCCCGGCGCCGGTCGAGCCGGAACCGTTGGTCCCGGCCACCGAGCTGGCCATCCCCGTCCCGGCCGAAGCGATCCCGGCCGCGGCCAAGGCTCCCCAGGTCGCCGCGGCCCAGTCCGCCGGCCTGCGCGGCAAGGCCGACGCCGCCGCCAGCGCCACCCTCGCCGCCCTGCTGCCGCACCTCTCGCGCAACGACGGCATGCTGCTGGACCGCTCGGCCAACTTCGCCGGCGACATGAACCGCCTGCTCAACGACAGCCAGCCGCAGCCGGCCGGCAAGCTCGAGCAGGTGGTGAAGTCGGCGATGGGCCTGCTGGGTACCCCGTACCGCTGGGGTGGCTCGGGTCCGGACGGCTTCGACTGCAGCGGCCTGGTCAGCTACGTGTTCCGCAGCGCCCTGGGCATCGAGCTGCCGCGTGCCTCGCGCGACATGGCCGCCAAGTCCGACGGCAAGCTGATCGCCAGCCGCGATGAGCTGAGCCCGGGCGACCTGGTGTTCTTCGGCCAGCGCGGCCGGGTCAACCACGTCGGCATCTACGTCGGCAGCGGCCAGTTCCTGCATGCGCCCAGCCGTGGCAAGGACGTCCGCGTGGACACCCTGGCCTCCGGCTACTGGGGCAGCCGTTTCCTGCAGGCGCGCCGGGTCGAGATCTGATCCAGCCCCTCTTGCTACCAGAAGGCCGCCCCCAGGGCGGCCTTCTGCGTTGTGGGTCCGGGAAACACGAAACTGGCCGACTGGACCTGCGGCGCCGGAGCACCAGGCGGCGGTGCCATGCCACTGGCCCCAGCGTCCGCCGCGACGATGGACCTGGGAGACACAAGCGGGGACGCGCCAGCCTGGGCGCGATCCTCAACCAATCAGTATCGTTCCGGTGCAGGGACCGTGTGACTTGCCAGGATGTACCCCGCGCTTGCCCGCGACCGGAATCCTGGGACGCGACGTCGGCGCGAGCGCCTAGTCGCGCACTTCCGCCGAATCGATCCCGACGTTGCTGGATGCCCGCTCGTACACCGCGCGGTCCAGCAGTCCGGTCTCCTTGGCCACCAGCACCGGCACCAGCATCTGACCGGTGACGTTGGTCATCGTGCGCATCATGTCCAGGACCCGGTCGATCGCCACCAGCAGGGCGATGCCCTCCAGCGGCAGGCCGGCGGCGCTCAGCACCAGGGTCACCATGACGATCGCCGTGCCCGGCACGCCGGCGGTGCCGAAGCTGCCCAGCACCGAGGCCAGCAGGATCACGAAGTACTGGTTGATGCTCAGGTCCAGGCCGAAGTACTGGGCCACGAACACGCTGGTCAGGGCCGGATAGATCGCGCCGCAGCCGTCCATCTTGATGCTGGCGCCCAGCGGCACCGCGAACGCCGCGTAATCCTTGTCCACGCCCAGGTTATGGGTGGCGCAGCGGATGGCCACCGGCATCGAGGCGAAGCTGGAGGAGCTGACGAAGGCCACCTGCATGCCCGCGGCCGCGCCGCGGAAGAACTTCAGCGGGTTCAGGCCATGGGCCAGCAGCAGGCCGCCATAGGAAAGGACGATGTGCAGGGCGCAGGCCAGGTACAGGGCGAACACGAAGCTGCCCAGCGGCAGCAGCTTCTCGAAACCGTAGCTGCCGACCAGGCCGGCGATCAGGCCGAAGGTGCCCAGCGGGGTCATCTCCAGCACGAAGCGCGTGACCTGGACCATGGCGTCGCTGGCCTCGCCGACCAGCGCGCGCAGCCGCGCGGTCTTCTCGCCGAGCTTGACCAGGGCGAAGCCGAGCAGGCCGGCGAAGAAGATCACCTGCAGGATCTTGCCCTCGGCCAGGGCCTTGAACGGATTGGTCGGGACCACGTCCAGCAGCACCTGCACCGGGGTCGGGACCTCGCGCGGGGTGTAGTCGGAGGCCATCTCCAGCCCGCTCAGGCCCATGCCCGGCTTCAACACCAGGCCGACCACCAGGCCCACGACCACGGCCAGCGCGGCGGTGGCGGCGAACCACAGGAAGGTGCGCCCGCCAAGGGCGGCCACCGACTTCTGCCCGTGCAGCGAGGCCACCGCGTTGACCACCGCGAACAGCACCAGCGGCACCGCGATCATCCGGATCAGGTTGACGTAGATCGTACCCAGCGGGCCGAACCAGGTCTGCGCCGCCGGTCCCAACAGCCATCCGGCCAGGGCGCCCAGCACGAAGCCACCCAGCACGCGCTGCCAGAAGGGAATGGCCAGCCAGGCCTTGACCAGGTTCATCGTCGATCCGGATTGCAGCAAAGGCGGAACGATACCCCGATGCCCCGGCGCTGGCGACGACGCCACTGGAACGCCGGCGTGTCATAGGCATGACAGAGACGCTGGCCGATAATGCACGTCCATCCCACCACGCATGCACCGTGGCCGTGGCCGTGCCCGCGCCCGTGCGCAGGCCAGGCCGCGGCGGCCTGCGCCCTTCCGGACCTGCAATGCCCCGTACCAGCCGCGCCCTTCCACTGGCCCTGCTCAGCGCCCTGCTTCCCGCCGCCTGCGCCAGCACCTCGCCCTCCGTTGCCGACACCTCCGCAGCTGCGCTGCGCGTCGAAGTCCCCACGATCACCCATCCGGCCGGCGAGACCCCGCAGTGGTGGTACCGCAGCGGCGCCGCCAGCGCGGCCGCCAACGGCGCCATGGCCGGCAGGGCAAAGAACGTCATCCTGTTCCTCGGCGACGGCATGAGCCTGACCACCGTGGCCGCCGCACGCATCCTCGAAGGCCAGCGCAAGGGCGGCCCGGGCGAAGAGAACCTGCTGAGCTGGGAGCGCTTCCCGCGCACCGCCTTCAGCAAGACCTACAACGTGGATGCGCAGACGCCGGATTCGGCCGGCACCATGACCGCCATCACCACCGGCGTGAAGACCCACATGGGTGCGATCGGCGTTTCCGCCGGCAGGCGCGACGACTGCGCCGACAGCCTCGGCAAGCAGCGCCTGACCTGGCTGCAGCTGGCCGATGCCGCCGGCATGGCCACCGGCATCGTCAGCACCGCACGCCTGACCCATGCCACCCCGGCCGCGACCTGGGCGCACTCGCCCGACCGCAACTGGGAAAGCGACGCCGACATGCCGGCCGAGGCCCACGCCCAGGGTTGCCTGGACATCGCCCGGCAGATGGTCGCCACTCCCTACGGCCCCGGGCCGAAGGTGATGCTGGGCGGCGGCCGCGGGCAGTTCCTGCCGGCCGGGGTCCGCGACCCCGAATACCCCGACAGGACCGGCCTGCGCCTCGACGGCCGCGACCTGGTCGCCGAGTGGAAGGGCGCCCACCCCGGTGGCGTCTACGTCTGGAACCGCGAGCAGCTGCAGGCCGCCGCGGAGGCGCCGGCTGTGCTGGGCCTGTTCGAGCACGACCACCTGCAGTTCGAGCACGAGAAGGACCGCGCCGCCGAGCCCACCCTGGCGGAGCTGACCGCCGAGGCGATCCGCCGCCTGTCGCGCGACCCCAACGGGTTCGTGCTGATGGTCGAGGGCGCGCGCATCGACCACGCCAACCACAACGGCAACGCCTTCCGCGCCCTGGACGAGACCGTGGCCATGTCCGAGGCGGTACGCGTGGCCGCGGAGATGACCTCGGCCGAGGACACCCTGATCCTGGTCACCGCCGACCACTCGCACGTGCTGAACTTCACCGGCTACCCGACCCGCGGCAACCCGATCCTGGACAAGGTCCGCGGCTCGGCGCGCGAGGACGGCTCGCCGGGCGAGTACGCCCGCGACAACTCCGGCCTGCCCTACACCACGCTCAGCTACGCCAACGGCCCCGGCCACACCGGCGCCAGCAACCGCCAGCCGGCCGGCCCCAAGACCTATCCGCACTCCCCCTCCAGCGCCGAGCCGGCACTGGGCCGTCCCGACCTGACCCGGGTCGACACCACCCGTCCGGACTACATGCAGGAGGCACTGGTGCCGCTGAAGTCCGAGACGCATGGTGGCGAGGACGTGGGCATCTGGGCGCGCGGCCCGGGTAGCGAGGCGGTGCGCGGCACGCTGGAGCAGAACACGATCTTCCACGTGATCGTGCAGGCCACCCCGAAGCTGCGCGAGCGCCTGTGCGCGGCCGGCACCTGCGATGCCAACGGCGTGCCGGTGGAACTGCCGCAGCCGGAACGGTTCCAGCGCAAGGACTGAGCCACGAACGAAGACGGGCCGCTCCGGAGGGAGCGGCCCGCCTGCAGTGGAAGCCGGTTGGCCGCGCCGGCGCGGGGTCAGAACGGCTTGGCCAGCACCAGCCAGACGATCACCAGCAGCACCAGCACCGGCAGCTCGTTGAACACGCGCAGCGCGCGCGAGGACGCCAGCGGCTTGCCCGCAGCGGCGTTCTTCAGCCAGCGCCCGGTGAGCACGTAATAGACCACCAGCAGCACGACCAGGGCGAGCTTGGCGTGCAGCCAGCCGGCCGGCGAACCGACCATCGTGGGAAACCCGTCGATCACCCGGTGGCCCAGCCACAGCACCAGGCCGGCGACGAAGGCGAGCCCGAACATGTTGTGGCCGAAGCGGTACAGGCGGCGCCCCATCAGCACCAGGCGCTCGTGCACCTGCGGCTGCCCGCCGGCCTCGGCGATGTTGACCAGGATCCGCGGCAGGTAGAAAACCGCCGACATCCACGCCACGACGAACAGGATGTGGAAGGACTTCACCCAGAGATAGGCCGGATACATGCGCGTCACCTGTGGTTGGAATGCGCGGATTGTCGGCCATCGCGGGCATGGCGTCGAACGGTTGCCGGCCTGCGCCGGGACGACGCGGGGCGGTACTGTCCCCAGCGGGGTCTAAACTCTGTCCTTCGACGCGAAACCCGCGCCCGCTTACCTCCTCGCCCTCGCCCGGCGCAGGCCGGGAGCCGGTGGATTTCGCTCCCCGCCTTCCGCCTCCGCGCCCGCGGCGCGCCATTCCGCACATGCCCCGCCAATGACCAAGACCTACGACCGCGCCTACTTCGACCGCTGGTACCGGCAGCAGAACATCCAGGATCCACGCCGGCTCGAGCGCAAGGTGGCGCTGGCCGTGGCCACCGCCGAGTACTACCTGGAGCGTCCCATCCGCACGGTCCTGGATATCGGCTGCGGCGAGGGTGCCTGGCGCAAGCCGCTGCTCAAGCTGCGGCCGAAGGCCAGCTACCTGGGCTTCGATTCCAGCGAATATGCGATTGCCCGCCACGGCGCGCGGCGCAACCTGCACCTGGCCCGCTTCGGCGATTTCGAATGGCTGCGTCCCTGCGCGCCGGTGGACCTGCTGGTGTGCTCGGACGTGATCCACTACCTGCCCACGCGCGAACTCGGCCGCGGCCTGCCCGGCCTGGCCGAGCTGTGCGGAGGCGTCGCCTTCCTCGAGGCCTTCGCCGCCGAGGACGAGTTCGAGGGCGACACCGACGGCTTCCAGTCGCGCAAGGCCAGCTGGTACCGCCGCAAGTTCCAGGACGCCGGACTGACCCCGGTCGGTTCCTACTGCTGGCTCGGCCCGCGCATGGCCGCCACGGCCGCCGCGCTCGAGCGCGGCTGAGCCTCAGCCGGCGCGGCGCCGGACCCAGGCGTCGATCACGGCCTCGATCGCGGCCAGGCCGTCGGTCAGCGCCGCCGGCCCCGGCTGCAGGATCAGCGGCGAGCGGATCTCGTGCAGCTCGCCATCGCGCACCGCCGGGATCGCATCCCAGCCCGGCCGCGCCGCGACCCTGTCGGGCCGGAACTTCTTGCCGCACCACGAGCCGAGGATGATGTCCGGCGCGCGCGCGACCACCACCGACGGATCGGCGAGGATGCGGTCGCGCGCCAGCGACTGCGAGGCGTGCTCCGGGAACACATCCTCGCCTCCGGCGATGCGCACCAGTTCGGCCACCCACTGGATGCCGGTGATCAGCGGCTCGTCCCACTCCTCGAAGTAGACCCGCGGCCGCACGCCGCGCTGCCCGGCGCGTTCGCGAGCCGCATCCAGCCCGCGCTGCAGCTCGCCGGCCCATGCATCCGCCTTCGCCGCGACGCCGACCAGCGCGCCCAGCCGGCGGATGTAGTCGAGGATGCCGTCGACGCCGCGGTGGTTGGCGATCCACACCTCCACACCGCGCCGCACCAGCTCGGCGGCGATGTCGGCCTGGATGTCGGAGAAGCCGATCGCCAGGTCCGGCCTGAGCGCCAGGATCGCCTCGACCTTGGCGCTGGTGAACGCGCTGACCTTGGGCTTCTCGCGCCGCGCCCGCGCCGGACGCACGGTGAAGCCGCTGATGCCGACGATGCGGTCCTGCTCGCCCAGCGCGTAGAGCGTCTCGGTCGGCTCCTCGGTGAGGCAGACGATGCGGCGCGGCCCCATCAGCCGACCCGCTTGCGGAAATAGACCACGCGCTCGGTCTCCTCGAAGCCGCAGGCGCGGTGGGCGGCGTGGCTGGCGCTGTTGTCCAGCAGTGCGTCGGAAGCCAGCTCGGTGCAGCCCAGGCCGCGGGTCCAGGCCTCGACCGCACGCAGCAGGGCGCGGCCCACGCCGCGGCCGCGCCAGCCGGGGGCCACGTACCAGGCCTCGATGAAGCCGACCGGCGAGCTCGCGGTGCCGTTGACGTAGTCGTGCCGCAGCGAGGCCTCGGCGATCCCGACCAGCTGGCCATCGGCCTCGGCCACGAACACCCCGCCATCGACCGCGTGCAGCAGGTCGGACGCCTCGCTGGCCAGCAGTTCCGGATCCACCTCCGGCCACAGCGCGGCACGCAGCGCCGCCCAGGCCGGCAGGTCCGCTGCGCGCGGTGGCCGCACGCGTGCCGGGTTCACGGCTGCAGCATCCGCTTGGACCAGCTGCCGTCGGCGCCGCGCTCGTAGCTCCAGCGCTCGTGCAGGCGGAAGCCGGCGCCGTACCAGAACTCGAACGCGCGCGGCACCACGCGGAAACCGCTCCAGCCCGCGGGGCGTGGCACCGGTCCGTCGGCGAAGCGCGCCTCGACGTCCGCCAGCGCGGCGTCGAAGTCGGCCCGCGAGGCCAGCGTCTGCGACTGCCGCGAGGCCCACGCGCCAAGCTGGCTCATGCGCGGGCGGCTGGCGAAATAGGCATCGGCCTCGGCGTCGTCGACCAGCCCGACCTCGCCCTCGACCCGCACCTGCACGCCGGCCTCGCGCAGGTGGCGCCACAGGAACAGCAGGGCGGCATGCGGGTTTGCCCGCAGGTCGCGGCCCTTGGCGCTGTCCAGGTGGGTGTAGAACACGAAGCCGCGCTCGTCGTACGCCTTGAGCAGCACCGTGCGTGCGTGCGGCCGGCCTTGAATGTCTGCGGTGGCCACGGTCATCGCGTTGGGATCGACCATGCCGCTGGCGCGGGCCTCCTCGAGAAGCCGGCCGAAGGTTTCCAGCGCCTCGGCGTACAGCGGATCGGTCATGACGGCTCCATGCGCGGCAGGGGCCGGTATTGTGGCGCCATGGACACCGCGACGCACGACGCAGGCTTTCCGGAGGCGCTGGTCCGCACCGCGCTCGAAGGCCTGCCGCGCACGCCCGGCATGCAGGTGCTGGGCATCAGCGGGCTGCAGGGCAGTGGCAAGTCCACGCTTGCCGCCCAGGTGGTCCGCGCCGCCGGAGAGGCCGGGCTGTCCGCCGCCGGCCTCTCGCTGGACGACTTCTACCTCACCCGCGAGCAGCGCCTGCGCCTGGCCGCCACGGTGCATCCGCTGCTGGCCACGCGCGGTCCACCGGGCACCCACGACGTGCCCTTGGCTTTGGCCACGATCGATGCCCTGCGCGCCGGCGACACCCCGCCGCTGCCGCGCTTCGACAAGCTGGCCGACGACCGCCTGCCGCCAGGACAGTGGACGCGTCCGACGCGCCCGCTGGACCTGCTGGTGTTCGAAGGCTGGTGCCTGGGCGTGCCGGCCGAGGACGAGCAGGCCCTGGCCACGCCGGTGAACGCTCTGGAAGCCGGGGAGGACCCCGACGGCACCTGGCGCCGCTACTGCAATGACGCCCTGGCACGCGACTACCCGGCGCTGTGGTCGCGGCTGGACCGGCTGTGGTTCCTGCAGCCGCCCGGGTTCGACGCGGTGTACGAATGGCGCTCGCAGCAGGAGCAGGCGCTGCAGGCCGCCAGCCCCGGCCGCCGCGGCATGGACCCGGCCGCCCTGCGGCGTTTCATCGGCCACTACGAGCGGGTCAGCCGCCAGGCACTGCGCACCCTGCCGGACCTGGCCGACACCTTGGTGCAGCTGGACCACGGCAGGCACATCATCGGCAGGAGGACGGCACAAACCTAGACGTCCGGCCCAACATCGCACTTTTGGGATTGTTCTGATGGCACCCGCCAAGCGCCGGAGCGCAGAGTCGTCCCCCATGGGGAAATGGAGCGGTCGACAGGAGCAGTGCCAGGCCGTAGGGCACAGCACCGCCCACCGGGCGAACGATCACGCCGATTCCCTTCCTTCCTGGCCGCCCCCTGTCGGACCTGCCCACTCCCCCGGGGCATCCATGGCGGCCCGTCCGGGCCCTAGGGCCCGGACGCTCTTGTCCCCGGCCCTGGCCTGCGCGCTCGCGGCGCTGCTGCCAGGCCCGGCGTTCGCGGCACCGGCCACCCCGCCCACGCTGGCCTGGGCGGCTGGTGGCGCGCTGGCCGGCGTCCTCGCCACTGCAGGCTGGATCCACCTGCGCCAGCGGCGGCGCCAACGCCGGCACGGGTTGCCGGATGCCACCGCCGTACTCGAATCCCTGCCCTGTGCCGCCTTCCTCAAGGACGCCCATGGCCGCTACATCGCGGTGAACCGGCATTTCGAGGCGCACTACGGCTGCTCCCGCGAGCAGGTGCTGGGGCGCACGCTGGCCGATGTCCCGCAACTGCATGGCGCCGACAGCGAGGTACTGCTGCAGGTCGAAAGACGGCTGCGCCAGACCGGCGACCCGGTCGCCTGCGAGATCGGCCACAGCGGCGGCGACGCCCCGCGCACCCTGCGCCTGCGCCTGCAGCCCCTCCCCGGCGGGCAGGCGAAAGGCGTGGTGCTCGGCACCATGGCCGACGTCACCGACCTGCAGGAGGCACGCCGCGCCACCGAGGCGGCAACGCATACCGCGGGCACCTTCCTGTCCCTGGTCAGCCACGAGATCCGCACCCCGATCGCCGGGGCGCTGGGCATCGTCGAGCTGATGGCGCACACGCCGCTGGACCCGGAGCAGGTGCACATGCTGGGCATGCTCGAGGAGTCGGTCGAGGGCCTGCTCGAGATCCTCGGCGACATCCTCGACTTCTCGCGCCTGCAGGCCGGCGAACTGCGCCTGGACGAAGGAGAGGTCGACCTGCGCGCGGTGTTCGACGAACTGGTCGCCGGCACGGCGGCGCTCGCCGGCGAGCGCGGCCTGCGCCTGCACGCCCGCGTTGACCACCGGTTGGCCGCCGCCTATCGCGGCGACCCGGTGCGCCTGCGCCAGGTGCTGGCCTGGCTGCTGTCCAGCGCGGTGCGCACCACCGCAAGCGGAGTGCTCGAGCTGCAGGCCGAGGTCCTGTCCACGGCCCGCGGCGTGCAGCGCCTGCGCCTGGCCGTGGCCGGCAACGGCGTCGCCGCCAGTGTTTCCCCTGCGGAGGGCAACATGCGTCCCGGTGGACTGGCCCTGGGACTGGCCATCTGCCAGCACCTCGTGCGGCTGATGCACGGCGAACTGGTGCTGTCGCAGCTCGATGGCGACGGCGCCCTGGCCAGCCTGGAACTGGAGCTTCCGGTGGAGCGCGCGCTGCAGCCGCTGCCGGGAGTTGTCGGGCGCGTGGCCCTGGCCTGCACCATCGACCCGCGCACCGGGCGTGCCCTGTGCGAAGGCCTGGTCGCGCTCGGCCTGCGGGTGCTGGAGACCACCCCTTCCAGCGTGTTCCACCTGCAGCCCGGCGACGCCGACCTGGTCCTGGTCGACGCCCCGCTGGTACGCGCCGGCCGGGTGCCTCCGGGCATCCCGCACATCTGCCTGCACGACCCCTCCGATCCATTGCCGCCGCCGGAGGACTGCATCGTCCTGCCGGTCGCGCCGCTGCTGTGGCGCAACCTCGACCACGCCTGCCGGGTCGCGCTCGGCCTGCCCACGCAGGAGGCACCGGCGGCGCTGCAGGTCCAGCGCCAGGCGGCGCGGATCCTGGTCGCCGAGGACCATCCCATCAACCGCGCGGTGATCTCGCGCCAGCTGCAGCGGCTGGGCTATCCGCACGAGATCGTGTGCGACGGCGAGGAGGCGCTGCGGGCGCTGGCGACCACGCGCTACGACCTGCTGGTCACCGACTGCCACATGCCCGGCCTGGACGGCTACGAGCTGGCCCGGCGGATCCGCGGGCGCGAGGACGGCGGCGGCCGGCTGCCGATCATCGCCCTGTCCGCCAGCGTCCTTCCCGGGCATGTCTCGCGCTGCATCGAGGCGGGGATGGACGACTTCCTGGCCAAGCCGGTGCAGCTGCACGAACTGGAACTGAAGCTCGCCCGCCACCTGCCGGCCGGCGCCGCGCCCGCTCCGGCCGAGCCGGCGGCGCAGGCCGATGCCAGCGCCGCCTACCGCCAGCTGGGACTGCTGATGGAGGCCTTCGGTTCGGTGCGCCAGGTGCGCGAGGTCCTGCACGGCCTGCTGGAGACCTGCCGCGCCGACCTGGATGCACTGGACCAGGCCTTCGCCTGCGGCGACACTCGCAGCCAACGGGAACTGCTGCACCGCATCACGGGTTCGTTGCGGCTGATCGGCCTGCCGCCCGGCGCCGCCGCGCCGGGCGAGGCGGACGGCCCCGCGGCGAGACGCGACGAGGTACTCCGGCACATGGACTGGCTCGAGGAGCTGATCGACAGCCTCGGCCCGCTGGAGCCGAACATCGCCGCGCGCCGCTAGGTACCCAACGCAACGGCCATGGACGGTCCCACCAGATGAACAAGCTGCGCATCATCCTCGCCGACGACCACCCGGTGGTCCGGAGCGGCCTGCGCCTGCTGCTGGAATCCGGCGGCATGGTCGAGGTCGTGGCCGAGGCGGGAAGCCCGGCGTCGCTGTTCCGGGCCCTGGCCAGGTCCGAGGTGGACCTGCTGCTGACCGACTTCCTCATGCCCGGCGGCGACGGCGTCGACGGCCTGGACATGCTCTCGCGCCTGCGCGCGCACTGGCCGCGCTTGCCGGTGGTGGTGCTGACCATGGCCGGCAACCCGAACGTGCTGCAGGCGATCCTCGGCACCGGCGTGCGCGGCCTGCTCGACAAGTCCGACGCCCTGCCCGAACTGAGCATGGCCATCGCCGCGGTCGCCAATGGCCGCAGCTACATCGGCAGCGGCGTGCGCAACGCGCTGGACGCGCACATGCGCAACGACGTCGGCGGCGTGGCCCTGTCGCGGCGCGAGACCGAGGTGCTGCGCCTGTTCGCATCCGGGATGACCGTGTCGGAGATCGCGCGCCACCTCAACCGCAGCGTCAAGACCATCAGCCACCAGAAGGTCGGCGCGATGACCAAGCTCGGTCTGCACAACGACCTGGAGATCTACGCCTACGCGCGCGAGAACGGGCTCATTCCGTAGGACTTTCCTGACAGCGGATTCTGAAAAATCCCCGGCGTCCGCCGCCTGTCGTCGGCAGCCCTCCTTTCCAACGCGCAACGTGCACGTCGTTTGCGAGGATTCGCATGGAACTGCGACGTGTCTCGCAGTGATGATCGGCCCATGGACACGGAAACGGCCCTCGCACTGCCCCCCCCGCAGCCCCTGGCCCAGTTCATGGCCGCGCCGCCGGGCGTACCCCCCGTCCCGCACTGGGAGCACCTGCTCCCGGACGCGGTCGCCCAGGCTTGGCGACGCGATCCCGAAGTGCTGTCGCAGTTGCTGGGCCAGCTCCTGGCCTGCCACCTCGGCCGCCGCAACGGGCACATGGACGAGACGCTCGACGAGTTGCACCTGATGGTCGCCATGGAACTGCAGGCGTTGGCAGGCTTCCCCGACTGAGCCGGCAACGGCAGGCGATCCGCAGGCTGCGCCAGGCACGGCAGGACGACGCTTGCGCCGCCCCAGGGCGGCGTGGCTTCGTTTCAGCCGTGACCGAGCGCCTTTGCTAGCATCGGTCGCCATGAATCCCGCTCCCAACCTCGTGCTGGTCGGTCCGATGGGCGCCGGCAAGTCGTCCATCGGCCGGCGCCTCGCCGAGCGCTTCGGCCTGGCCTTCGTCGACGCCGACGCCTACATCGAGCAGCGCACCGGCGCCAGCATCAGTGCGATCTTCGACCACGTCGGCGAAGCGGGTTTCCGCGAACGCGAGAGCGTCGCCCTGGGCGAACTGCTGGCCAGCAACGGCCAGCTGGTGGCGACCGGCGGCGGTGCGGTGCTGGACGCGGGCAACCGCCAGCTGATGCGCGAACGCGGCTTCGTGGTCTACCTCAGCGCCGGCATCGACTCGCAGCTCAAGCGGCTCAGCCGCGACCGCACCCGCCCGCTGCTGCAGCGTGGCGACCGCGAGCAGGTGCTGCGCGACCTGGCCGCGTTCCGCGAGCCGCTGTACCGCGAGGTCGCCGACCTGGTGATGGACACCGACGGACTCACCGCGGCCGAGGCCGCCAGCCGCCTGGCCCTGCGCCTGGCCGAGGGCTGGACCATCAGCGGAGTGGCCGCATGAGTGCCGCACGCACGGTCCAGGTCGGCGGCAGCCATCCCTACACCATCACCATCGGCCCGGGCCTGCTGCAGGACGGCGCGGCGCTGGCCGCGCACGCCCGCGGCCGCCACGTGCTGCTGGCCAGCGACACCCAGGTCGCGCCGCTGTACGCGGCCGGCGTGGAGGCGGCACTGCGTGCCGCGCGCCCGGACCTGGCCATCGCCACCCACGTGATCCCGGCGGGCGAGTCGCACAAGACCCTCGACACCCTGGCCACCACCTTCGACGCGCTGGCCGCCCTGGGCGCGACCCGCGACGCCACGGTCTTCGCCCTCGGCGGCGGCGTGGTCGGCGACCTGGCCGGTTTCGCCGCGGCCTGCTGGATGCGCGGCGTGGACTGCGTGCAGCTGCCCACCACCCTGCTGTCGATGGTCGACTCCTCGGTCGGCGGCAAGACCGCGGTCGACATCCCGCAGGGCAAGAACCTGGTCGGCGCCTTCCATCCGCCGCGCGCGGTGGTGGCCGACACCGCCACCCTGCGCACCCTGCCGCCGCGCGAGCTGCGTGCCGGGCTGGCCGAGGTGGTCAAGTACGGCGCCCTCGGCGACCTGCTGTTCTTCCAGTGGCTGGAAGCCGAGCGCAAGGCGCTGCTGGCCGGCGACGACCACGCCCTGGCCGAGGCCATCGCCCGCAGCTGCGAGCACAAGGCGGCGATCGTCGAGCGCGACCCGCTGGAGAAGGGCGAGCGCGCCCTGCTCAACCTCGGCCACACCTTCGGCCACGCGATCGAGGCCGAGCAGGGCTATTCCGGCGGCGGCAGCGAGGCGCTGGTGCATGGCGAGGCGGTGGCGGTGGGCATGGTCCTGGCCGCGCGCATGTCCGCGGCGCTGGGCATGGCTCCCGACGGGGACACCGCGCGCCTGGAACGCCTGCTGGAGGCGCTCGGGCTGCCGACCCGGGTCCCGGCCGGCCTGGATCCGGAAGCGCTGCTGGCACGCATGCGCCTGGACAAGAAGAACGTGGCCGGGCGCCTGCGCCTGGTCCTGTGGCGCGGGATCGGCCGCGCCGAGGTGGTCCCGGACGTGGACGAGGCCGCGGTCCTGGCCCTGCTGCGCGACGCCTGAACCCGGCCGCCGGCCTTCGCGCGGACGCCAGCCCCGCTCCGGCTACAATCGGCACCCATGCGCATCCTCCTGCAGCAGCGCCCCGTGCCGGGCGAAGCCCCCCGTTACCTGCAGCTGACCCTGCAGCCGGACCTGTTCGGCGGCTGGGAGCTGCTGCGCGAGAGCGGCCAGATCGGCGGCAAGTCGCAGCTGCGGCGCGAGCAGTACCTGCTCCAGGACGAGGCCATCGCCGCCTTCGAGAAGGCCCGCGACGCGCAGGTCAAGCGCGGCTTCCAGGTGATGTTCGTCGCCGGGGCCGACGCCCCGCGCCGCGCCTGAGCGCACCACCCATTCCCGTACAAGGTTCCGAAGTGCCCCAGACCCTCGCAAACGACCGCCTGCTGCGCGCCCTGCGCCGGCAGCCCGTGGACCGCACGCCGGTGTGGCTGATGCGCCAGGCCGGCCGCTACCTGCCGGAGTACCGCGCCACCCGCGCCCGCGCCGGCAGCTTCCTGGCCATGGCCAAGAACCCGGAACTGGCCTGCGAGGTCACCCTGCAGCCGCTGCGCCGCTTCCCGCTGGACGCGGCGATCCTGTTCTCGGACATCCTCACCGTGCCCGACGCGATGGGCCTGGGCCTGTACTTCGCCGAGGGCGAGGGCCCGAAGTTCGAGCGCCCGATCCGCGACGAGGCCGACGTGGCCCGCCTGGCGGTGCCGGACATGGAGACCGAGCTGGGATACGTGATGGACGCGGTGCGCGTGATCCGCCGCGAGCTCGACGGCTCGGTGCCGCTGATCGGCTTCTCCGGCAGCCCCTGGACCCTGGCCTGCTACATGGTCGAGGGCGGCGGCAGCGACAACTATTCGAAGATCAAGGCGATGGCCTTCAACCGCCCGGAGCTGCTGCACCGCCTGCTGGGCGTGGTCACCGAATCGGTCATCGCCTACCTGGCCGCGCAGCGTGCCGCCGGCGCCCAGGCGCTGCAGGTGTTCGACACCTGGGGCGGGGTGCTGTCGCCGACGCTCTACCGCGAGTTCTCCCTGCCCTACCTGCAGCGCATCGCGCGCGAGCTGGAACGCGGCGAGGGCGAGGACCGCACCCCGCTGATCCTGTTCGGCAAGGGCAACGCGCCGTACCTGGAGGTGCTGGCCGCGACCGGCACCGACGCGGTAGGCGTGGACTGGCTGGTCGACCTGGCCGAGGCCGCGCGCCGCACCGGCGGCAAGGTCGCGCTGCAGGGCAACCTCGACCCGGCCACCCTGTACGGCAGCCCCGAGGCGATCGCCAGCGAGGCCGCGCGCGTGCTCGACAGCTATGCCGAAGGCAATGGCGGTTCGCGCGAGGGCCACGTGTTCAACCTCGGCCACGGCATGTCCCCGGACATGAGCCCGGAGCACGTCGCCGCGCTGGTAGAGGCGGTGCACAGGCACAGCGCGCGCTGAGACGAGCGCCTCAGCCGGTGCTGCGCCAGCGTGCGCGGAGCCGGCCAGCCGGCGCCTGCCGTCCGCGGCGGGCGCTGGTGTCGCGGTATTCGATGCGGATCTCGCGCCAGCCCTCCGGCACCAGCGGCTCGATCTCCTCCGGCGCCACGCAGCCCGGATAGAGCGCATCGCCCATCATCCGCGCCAGTGCCTCGGCACGGCCCGCCTCGGCGCGCGCCACCTCGATGCCACCCAGGGTCACCACCGCGCTGGGCGCGGCTTCCGGATCGCTGTAGCTGGCCAACACCTGCGGTGCCTGCGGGTCGGGCAGGGTGTCGACCACGCGCAGGCGCCGCGGCAGCCAGCAGTCGCCGGTGCTGGTGATGCGCAGCTGCCGGGAAATCCCGCCCATGAAGGCCTGCACCTCGCGCGGCAGTTCGCCCCGCTGCAGGTGCTGCCGCGGCGCGCTGGCGCGCGCCTTGACCAGGTGCAGGTTGCGCGCGAACAGCAGCATGGCCGAACCCAGGCCTTCGCCGGGATACTCCAGCTCCAGCACCCAGGCTGGTACCGGCGGCCCGCCACCCTGGCCGGGCAGGTGCACGGACTGCAGTTCGCCCAGCCGCGCATCGCGGCCGCCCTGCGCGGCGGCCTGGCCGATGTTGCCGCGTTCCGCCTGGGCCACACGGGCCAGGTTCGCCTCGCGCATCGGCCCGCCCGGGTAGATGTACAGGTCCAGCCAGGCATCGCCGTGCACGTAGCGCACCGAGACCCCGTGCGCCTGTTCCTGCATGCGCTGCTCGCCCACCGCGCGCCACTTGCCCACCTTCAGCGGATACACCACCCGGGTCTGCTGCAGCAGGCCGCCCAGCAGCCTTGGTCCCTCTGCGGCCTGCGCCTGAGCCGCGCCGCCTGCGGCCAGCGCGCTGCCACTCCAGCCCAGCGCCGCGGCCGCGATCCATGCCCGCCAGCGCGAGCGCGGCCTCATGTGCCGGTCCGCTCCGGCAGCGCGGCGGCGATCGCCGCGCCCAGCATCTCGCCGGTCACCGGCTTGCGCAGGAAGCCGTTGAAACCGGCCGCGAGCGCCAGCTGCTCCGCCTCGCCGTCGGTACGCGCGGTCACCGCCACCAGCGGCGAGGTGAAGCCCTGCGCGCGCAGCTGGCGTGCCAGGGCGATGCCGTTCATGCCCGGCAGATCCAGGTCGAGGAAGGCCAGGTCGAAGTGCGCCACGGCCACGTCGGCCAGCGCCGCCAGCGCGTGTGGCGCGTGGGCCACGCAGTGGCCGCGGGCGCGCAGCAGGTTGCAGATGACCTCCGCCACCGTCGCGTCGTCCTCCACCAGCAGCAGGTCGAGCGGACGCACCGCCGGCACCGGCTGCGGCGTGCTGCGCGGCTGCGGATCCGGCGCGGCTGCGGTGGGCAGCGGCAGCTGGACGCGGAACGCGGTGCCGTGGCCGAGGGTGCTGTCGACCTCGATCCGTCCGCCCATCGCCACCGCCAGCTCCTGGCAGATCGCCAGGCCCAGGCCGCTGCCGCCGTAGCGCGAGGTGGTGCGGGCGCCATCGGCCTGCTCGAAGCGGCGGAACAGGCGTGCCTTCTGTTCCTCGCTCAGGCCCGGGCCGGTGTCGCGGACCACGAAGACCAGGCCTTCCGGCGAGACCGTGCCCAGTTCCAGCACCACCTCGCCGCGGTCGGTGAACTTGACCGCGTTGCCCAGCAGGTTGAGCAGGATCTGGCGCACGCGTCCGGGATCGCCGCGCACCGCCGCCGGCATCTCCGGCGCGACCCGCAGGTGGAAGGCCAGCCCGCGCTGCTCGGCCACCGGCGCCATCAGCCCGGCGACCTCCTCGGCCAGCGCCACCGGGTCGAAGTCCTGCGAATCCAGTTCCAGCTTGCCGGCCTCGATGCGGGCCAGGTCCAGGGCGTCGTTGACCAGCCGCAGCAGGTGGTCGCCGGCGCGGCGGATCGATTCGACGTAGCTGCGCTGGCGGCTGTCCAGGCTGGTGTCCAGCAGCAGTTCGCTCATGCCCAGCACGCCGGTCATCGGCGTGCGCACCTCGTGGCCGAGGGTCGCCAGGAAACGGCTCTTGGCCATCGACGCCTGCTCGGCCAGCTCGCGCTTGTGCAGGGCCAGCTGCCATTGCGCGCGCGAACGCACCCGGCGCCGGTACAGCCAGCCGCCGCCTACGATCAGCAGCAGTACCAGCAGCACCGCCACCAGCGTCGCCCAGGTCGTGCGCCACCACGGCGGTGCCACCGAGAAGCCGAACTCCTGCACCGGCGACCAGCTGCTGTGGTGGCCCAGCGAGGCCTGCAGCTGCAGGCGGTAACTGCCCGGCGGCAGCTGCGAGAACATGCGCGCGCCGCCGCGCATCTCGACCCAGTCGCTGTCGAAGCCGAGCAGGCGCGAGCGGTAGCGGTGCGAGCCGGGGTCGTCGTAGGACAGCAGGCGCAGCACCACTTCCAGGTCCTGGTCGTCGGGACCAAGCTCGAACCCACCGGCCTGGGGCAGGTCCACCCAGGCATCGCCGCGGCGCACGCGCAGGGCGTCGATCACCAGCCGCGGCGATACCGGCGGCGGATCGGCGAGATTGGTGTCCAGCAGCAGCAGCGAGCCGTCGCCGGTGGAGGCCACCAGCACGCCGTCCTCGTCGATGGCGATTGCGCGGTCCACGAATTCCTGGCTGGGCAGGCCCTCGCGCACGCCGAACGGACGTACCCGCGCCGGCAGCCCGCCATCGGGCGGATCGATCCGGAACAGGCCGCGACGGGTCGCCAGCCACAGCCGGCGGCGTGCGTCGATGCGCATGCCGGTGGCCTCGGTCGCGGGGATGCCCTCCGATACGCCCAGCCGCAGCTGGCGGGTCCATTCCACCCGCCCGCGCTGCCACAGCTCCAGGCCCGACAGGCGCTGCAGCCACAGCCGGTCCTGGCCATCGAGCGCGAAGCCATGGACGTTGCCGGCCTCGCCGTCGCCGTCCAGGCCCGGCAGCGGCACGAAGCCCTGGGCGACCGGGTCCCAGCGCCGGATCGTGCCGCCGGAGGCGATCCACGGCACCCCGCCGGGACCGATGGAGACGGTGGAGAAGTCCGCGCTGTCCAGGCCGGGGGTCTTGCCCGCGCGCAGTTCGGCCAGCACCTTGCCCTCGAGGTCGCGCTGCTGCATGCCGGCGCCGGTGAAGGCCAGCCACAGCGAGCCGTTGGGCGATTCCAGGATCCATTCCAGTGGACCGCGGCCCATCACCGCGTCCTCCAGGTTGAGCGCCGACCACAGCCGCCGCGGCTTGTCGCCATCCAGCCGCATCAGGGCGCCGCTGCGGCCCAGCCACAGCCTGCCGCGGCTGTCCTGCAGCGCGCTGCGGATGCTGGCCGGGGACAGTTCGCCGGTCGCGCCGATGGTTTCCACGAACACCGCGCGCGAGGTGTCCAGGCGCCCGCCGATGTCGGAGTTGCCACTGAGCCAGACGCCGCCGCCGGCCGCCGCGGTGACCACGCGGTACGAACCGCCACTGAAACCCTGCGCCGGGCCCAGCACCGCCGTCCGGCGCCAGTCGGCACGCAGGTAGCCCAGGCCCTGGGTTGGCAGGCCGACCCACAGGCCGCCGTCCACGTCGTGCAGCATTGCCTGGATGGTGCTGCTGGGTGCGGGCATGTCCGGCCCATGGCCCACCGCCACCGGCACGCCCGAGGCCGGCACGTGCCACAGGCCCGAGGTGGTCGCCACCCAGTAGCCGCCCTGGCCGTCGCCGCTCATCGCGGTGACCGCACGCCTGGCGCTGAACTGCGGCGCCCAGGATGGCGTCTCCCAGCTGCCGTCGTCGCGCATGCGGTAGAGGCCCTGCGGAGTCCCGACCCAGGTCGTCTTGCCGTCGCGCCACAGCGCGGTCACCGGCGGATAGGGATCGCCACCGGGCAGGGGCAGGCGTCGGACCTTGGAAGTCTTGTCGGCGCAGTGGGCCAGGCCGTTGAGGGTGGCCACCAGGATGGTCTGGCCCTCCTGGTCCATGGAGATGCCCATGATCGCCCGGTCCAGGGTGGCGTCGATCTCCGGGTCGCGCGCGCGCATGCGCTTGAGTTCGCCCTCGCCGTCGATCCGGTACAGGCCGCCGCCGAAGGTGCCCAGCCATATCTCGTCGCCGCGCCCGGTGATGGTGAAGACGTCGTCGCTCTCCAGCTGCGGATGGGTGGCGCGACGGTAGTGCTGGAAGCCGTCGCGGCGCGTGTCCATGACGCTGACGCCGCCGCCCTCGGTGGCCACCCAGATGCGGTTGCGGCCGTCGACGTAGAGCGCCTGGATCAGGTTGCCCGGGAGCGAGGAGGGATTCTCCGGATCGTGCTGCCAGACCTGGAAGCCGACCCCGTCGTAGCGTGCCAGGCCGTCCCAGGTCGCGACCCACAGGTAGCCATCGTGGTCGCGGGCGATTCCCCCGACCGTGGTCGACGGCAGCCCGTCACCCGGCCCGAGGACGCGGAAGCGCGGCAATTCCGGCACCGCGGCGTGCAAAACGCCGGACAGCGCCAGCAACAGGCACAGCCAGAACAGCCGCATGACGTCCTCGAGGTCGACCCCGCTGCGAATCGTCGCAACGCAGGGGGGCCGGCGCAAGCCGCACGCCGCCGGCTTGTGCCTAGAATGCCGGCGATGGCCCCAGCCCCCGCCCGCCTGCGCCGTTCCGCTGCCGCCCTGCTGGGGGGCCTGGTCCTGCTGGCCGCCACGGCCGCGGCCGAGCCGGCCCGCTACGCCCTGGACCCGGTCCACACCCGGGTCATGTTCGCCGTGTCCCACGCCGGCTTCTCCCAGGCCCTGGGCACGGTGTCCGGCAGCGAGGGCATCCTCGAGTTCGATCCGCAGGACTGGAGCAGCGCCCGCCTGGACGTGCGGGTGCCGCTGCAGCGCCTGGACCTGGGCGACGAGGACTGGAACCGCGCCACCCTGGCCCGCCGCCTGCTCGACGCCGGACGCTGGCCGGAGGCCCGCTTCGTCTCCGAGCGGGTCGAGCCTCTGGGGGCGGACCGTTTCATCGTCCACGGCCAGCTGAGCCTGCGCGGGGTCACCCGGCCGCTGGCGCTGGAAGTCGGCTTCAACCAGCTGCGGCGCCACCCGATGCCGCCGTTCCGGCGCACCGCCGGCTTCTCCGCGCGCGCCAGCCTCAGCCGCTCCGACTACGGCATCGATGCCTGGCCGACGATGATCGGCGACCAGGTCGAGCTGCGGATCGAGGCCGAGGCGGTGCGCAGCAGCCGGGCCGCTGCGCCCGGTGAACCCGGCGAAACGGAAACAGCTGGTTCCGATCCGTCCACTGCCGCACCCTTGCCACCTGCTTCCGGGGAGGACAACGTCCAGCCATGAGCCTGAAGAACATCGAACGCTGGGGTGGCATCAGCCAGTTCCTGCACTGGACCATCGCCGTGCTGATCCTGGCCATCGGCGCGGTCGGCCTGGTGATGGGCGAACTGCCGCGCTCGCCGAAGTATTTCTGGGTGTACACCGCGCACAAGTCGCTGGGACTGACCGTGCTGGCGCTGGTGCTGGTGCGCATCGGCTGGCGCCTGTACGCCGGTGCGCCCCCGGCGGTGCCGGGCACGCCGCGCTGGCAGGCCTGGCTGGCCGCCATGGTGCACGTGCTCCTCTATGGAATGGCCCTGGCAATGCCGCTTTCCGGCTGGCTCTACGACTCCGCCAGCGGCCTGCGTCCGTTCCGCTGGTTCGGCCAGCTGGAGGTGCCGAAGCTGGTCGCGCCGGACGAGGCCCTGGCCGGGGCCGCGCACGGCTGGCACGAGACGCTGTTCTGGGTGCTCCTGCTGCTGGTCGCCGCGCACGCCGGCGCAGCGCTGTACCACCATTTCGTCAGGCATGATGCGACCCTGGCGCGGATGCTGCCGCGCCGGAAGACCACGCTCCCCCCGCGCGAGGACCCTCGATGAAGCCGTTGCTGACCACTCCCGCCGCCGTCGCCGCGCTCCTGGCCGGCATGCTCGTTTCCGCGCCTGCGGCCGCCGCCGACTACGTCCAGGCCGAGGGCTCGAACCTGGCCTTCGCCAGCCGCTACGACGGCGAACTGTTCACCGGCCGCTTCCAGGACTTCAGCACCCGCCTGCGCTTCGATCCCGCCAGGCCCGCCGAGGGCAGGCTGGAAGTGACCATCAGCCTGGCCAGCGCGGCCACCGGCAACCAGGACCGCGACTCCACCCTGCGCACCGCCGACTTCTTCGACATCGGCCGCCACGCCCAGGCGCGCTACACCGCCACCGGCTTCCGCAAGCTCGACGATGGCCAGTACGCGGCCGATGGCACCCTGGAGCTGCGCGGCATCAGCAAGCCGGTGACCCTGACCTTCAGCTGGGACACCTCCGGCGCGCAGCCGGTGCTGAGCGGCCGTGCGGTCGTGCAGCGCCTGGACTTCGGCGTGGGCGGCGGCGACTGGGCCGACACCGGGGTGATCCCCAACGCGGTCAACGTCAGCACCCGGGTGGTGTTCAGCCAGCCCTGACGCTGCAGGCGGCCGGGACCGGCCGCCCGGCTTCTCAGCCCGCCAGCCAGCCGCGCAGGCGGGCCTCGTCGAACGGCCAGTCCAGCTCGCGTCCGGCTGCATCGCGCAGCACCGGCACGCGGGTGCCGTAGCGCTCCTCCAGCGCCTCGTCGCCGTCGATGAACACGCTCTCCGGCTCCGGCGTGCGCGCCGCGGCCAGGACTTCCAGCGCCTGGTCGCAGAGGTGGCAGTCGTCGCGCTGGTACAGCACCAGTCCGGCCATGGCAGCTCCGGCAGGGATCGAGGGGCGGCTACCTTAGCCGCTGCGCCGCGCCGCGTCATGGCCGTTTCTTTCGCAACCAATACAATGGACGGCCCGACTCAGCGGTTGCCGCGATGGCCGTCAGCACCTTCGACCTGTTCAAGATCGGCATCGGTCCGAGTTCCTCGCACACCGTGGGCCCGATGCGCGCCGCCGCGCGTTTCGTCGGCCACTGGCTGGTGGAGCCCGGACGGGTGGCCGAGGTGGCGCGGGTGCGCGCCGAGGTGTTCGGCTCGCTTGCCCTGACCGGCCGCGGCCACGGCACCGACAAGGCCCTGCTGCTGGGCCTGGAGGGCCACCACCCGGATACTGTCGATCCGGACGCCATCCCCGGCCTGCTCGAGCGCATCCGCGCCGAGGGCAGCCTGCGCCTGGCGCCCGGGCACGCCATCGCCTTCGACGAGAAGCGCGACCTGGTGATGAACAAGCGCCAGAAGCTGCCGTTCCACACCAACGGCATGCGCTTCACCGCCTACGACGCCAGCGACGCGGTGCTGGCCACCCGCGACTACTACTCGGTGGGCGGCGGCTTCGTGGTCAATCCGGACGAGGCCGCCGAGGACCGCATCGTCCCGGACGACACCCCGCTGCCCTACCCGTTCTCCAGCGGCGACGAGCTGCTGCAGCGCTGCGCCGACAGCGGCCTGCCGATCGCGCGGGTGATGTTCGCCAACGAACGCGCATGGCGCAGCGAAGCGGAGATCCACGACGGCCTGCGCGCGATCTGGAACGCGATGCAGGTCTGCGTCGCGCGCGGCATCCGCGCCGACGGCACCCTCCCCGGCGGCCTGCACGTGGCGCGGCGCGCGCCGGGCCTGTACCGCGAGCTGTCCTCCAAGCCGGAGGCGGCGATGCGCGATCCGCTGACCACCCTGGACTGGGTCAACCTCTACGCCCTGGCGGTGAACGAGGAGAACGCCGCCGGCGGACGCGTGGTCACCGCCCCGACCAACGGCGCGGCCGGCATCATCCCGGCGGTGCTGCACTACTACGACCGCTTCTGCCCCGGCAGCAACGAGCAGGGCGTGTTCGACTTCCTGCTCACCGCCGCGGCGATCGGCATCCTCTACAAGGAGAATGCCTCGATCTCCGGCGCCGAGGTCGGCTGCCAGGGCGAGGTCGGCGTGGCCTGTTCGATGGCCGCCGCCGGGCTGGCCGCGGCGCTCGGCGCCAGCCCCGGCCAGGTCGAGAACGCCGCCGAGATCGGCATGGAGCACAACCTGGGCCTGACCTGCGACCCGATCGGCGGCCTGGTGCAGATTCCCTGCATCGAGCGCAACGCGATGGGCGCGGTCAAGGCGATCAACGCCGTGCGCATGGCCATGCGCGGCGACGGCCAGCACAAGGTCTCGCTGGACAAGGTGATCCGCACCATGCGCGACACCGGCCGCGACATGCAGGACAAGTACAAGGAAACCAGCCGCGGCGGCCTGGCGGTCAACGTCATCGAGTGCTGAGCCGCACGCGGCGGTTCACGCCGCGATGCGCAGCACGTCGTCCAGCAGGGCCGCCGCGGTGATGTCGGCTCCCGCGCCCGGTCCCTGGATCAGCAGCGGCTGGTCGCGGTAACGGTCGGAGCGGATCGCCACGCGGTTGTCGGTACCGGCACCTGCAGCAAGCGGATGGCTCGGCGGCAGCACCTGCAGCGAGGCACGCGCGCCATCGGCGTCGAAGCTGCCGACGAAGCGCAGGCAGCCGCCCAGCGCGCGGGCCTGGTCCAGCCGCGAGGCCAGCGGCGCGTCGAGCCGTTCCAGCGCGCCCGCCACCCGCTGGACCGGCAGCGAAGCCAGTTCCGGCGGCACCAGTGATTCCACCTGCACCTGGCGGATCTCGAGCGGCAGTCCCGCCGCGCGCGCCAGGATCAGCAGCTTGCGGCGCACGTCCTCGCCGGAAAGGTCCACCCGCGGATCCGGCTCGGTAAAGCCGGCGGCCGCTGCCTCCGCCACAAGGGCCGAGAACGGCCGGCTGCCGTCGTAATGGTTGAACAGCCAGGCCAGCGAACCGGACAGCACGCCTTCCACCGCGTGGATGCGGTCACCGCCGGCCACCAGCCCGCGCAGGCTGCGCAGCAGCGGCAGGCCGGCGCCGACCGTGGCGCCGTCGCCATAGCTGGCGCCGCTGCGCGCCTGCGCCTCGCAGATCGCCTGCGACCGCGCCAGCAGGCCGCCATGGCCAAGCTTGTTGGCGGTGACCACGTTGACGCCGCGCGCCAGCCATTCCGGATGCCAGTTGGCGACCAGCTCGCTGGCGGTGGCGTCGACCAGCACGTCGCCCTCGCGCAGCGCCTCGGCCTCGGCCCAGCCCTGCAGTTCTCCGGCGCGCAACGGTGCGGCAGCGGCCAGCGCCAGCGCTGCATCGAGGTCGCGACCGGCCTTGAGCACCGTGCGCGAATTGGCCAGCCACAGCACCGGGGGCAAGGCGAGGCCACGGGCCTGCAGCAGGTGGTAGCGCGCGACGAAGGCGCTCCCAACAGCGCCGGTGCCGAGCAGCGCCAGCCGGCGGGCGGGCGGCGCCAGCGGGCGGCGGCCCGCGGCACGGAGACCGGGGCCGGCGACCGCGCTCACGCCCGTGCCCGTTCGGCCGGCAGCGGCGCCGCCGCCTCGGCCGCGGCCAGCGCGGCCGCCACGTCGGCGACCAGGTCGTCGCTGGCCTCGATGCCGATCGACAGGCGCAGCAGTCCGTCGGAGATGCCGGCCTTGGCGCGCGCCTCCGGCGTCATCGCCGCATGGGTCATGGACGCCGGATGCGCGACCAGGCTTTCCACGCCGCCGAGCGACTCGGCCAGGGTGAACCAGCGCAGGCTGTCGACGAAGGCACGCACCGCCGGCTCGCCGCCGCGCAGCTCGAAGCTGAGCATCGCGCCGAAACCGGACTGCTGGCGTGCCGCGACGGCATGGCCCGGATGCGAGGCCAGGCCCGGGAAGTAGACCTTCTCCACCGCCGGATGGCCGTCCAGCAGCGCGGCGATGGCGTTGGCGTTCTCCTGGTGCACGCGCATCCGCGCATCGAGCGTGCGCAGGCCGCGCAGGGTCAGGAAACTGTCGAACGGCGAACCGGTCAGGCCCAGCGCGTTGGCCCACCACACCAGCTGCTGGTGGGTTTCGGCATCGGCCGCCACCACCGCGCCGCCGACCACGTCGCTGTGCCCGTTGACGTACTTGGTGGTCGAATGCAGCACCAGGTCCGCGCCCAGCGCCAGCGGCTGCTGCAACGCGGGCGAGAGGAAGGTGTTGTCGACTACCACCCGCGCGCCCGCGCGGTGCGCGGCGTCGATCACCAGGCGCAGGTCGGTGATGCGCAGCAGCGGGTTGGACGGGGTCTCGACCAGTACCAGCTTCGGCGAGGTGGCCAGCGCATCGGCCAGCGAGCACGGATCGGTGAGGTCGGCGGTGACCAGTTCGAAGTGGCCCTTGGCGGCCAGCGCGTTGAACAAGCGCCAGCTGCCGCCGTAGGCGTCGTGCGGCACCACCAGGCGGTCGCCCGGCTGCAGCAGCGCGTGCAGCACCAGGGTGATCGCGCCCATGCCGGTGGCGGTGACCACGCCGCCGGCACCGCCTTCCAGGTCGCTCAGCGCCTCGGCCAGCAGGTCGCGGGTCGGGTTCCCGCTGCGGGTGTAGTCGTACTGGCGCTTGTTTCCGAAGCCGTCGAAGCTGAAATTGCTCGACAGCACGATCGGGGGGGTGACCGCGCCGTAGGCGGTGTCGCGGTCGATGCCGGCGCGGACCGCGGCGGTGGCCGGGCGGCAGGCGGGGGTCACTTCGCTGGAAGCGATCGGGGAGGACTGGGTGCTCATGCGGCGGCTCCGTTGCCGCGCAGGACGGCGGCGAGAATGAGGTCGATGCGGTCGGTTTCCTTGAGGAAGGCGTCGTGCCCGTACGGCGAGCGCAGCACGCGCAGCTGGCCGCGGCCGGCCAGGCCTTCGACGAGGTTCACCGAATCGGACAGCGGCACCAGGCGGTCGCCTTCCACGGCGACCACGGTGACCGGCACCTGTACCGCGGCCGGATCGATGCGATGCAGGTCGATCGATTCGGACAGGCGCAGGAAGGCGGTGACCGGAGTGCGCGCCACGTACTGCGCGCCGGCGGCATCGAGGTAGTCCTCGGCGGCGCAACGCACGCGGCCGTTGACGATTTCCGGCGCGGCGTCGAAGCGCTCGCCGAATTCCTCGGGCGTGCGGTAGCTGAGCATCGCGAACTGGCGGGCCAGGGCGAGGCCGGCGGCATCCGCGCACTGCAGCTGGCCCAGCGCGACCGCGCGCCGCTGCAGCGCGCGCCAGGCGCAGGCATAGGGGTGCGGACGGTGCGCCCCGCTGACCGCGACCAGGTGGCGCAGCCGCGACGGATGCCGCGCCGCGAACTGCAGCCCGACCATCGCGCCGTAGGAATAGCCGACGAAGGCCTGCAGCCGCTCGATCCCGAGCGCGTCCAGCAGCAGCGCGACCGCGTCGGCCTGGTCGGCGGTATCCACCGGAACGTCGAGGCGGCCGTCGGCGGCGACGTAGTCGAAGGCCAGCACGCGCACCCGCGCCGGATCGAGCGTGCGGCCGTTGGCGACCAGCGCATTGGCCCAGCCCTTCTCGGGGAATTCCGCGCTGGCCGAGACATGGCGGTGGGCGGAGATGCCGCCGGCCACCAGCACCACCGGCGCCCCGGCCGGCCCCTGCAGCTCATACCGCAGGTTCACGCCCTGCACGCCGGCGTGGCGCATCGGCAGCGCCACGGCAACCTCGCCGCGCAGGGCGGTGGTACAGGGGGGCTCGTGGGTGAGGGCGGTGGCGGTGTTCACGGCGGCAATGGCGGATCCGGAAGGGTCAACGCCATCGAGCCTTTCGCGGGCCCGCGTCCGGCGTGCCTGCGGCACGCTCGAACCATCTTCCGGTGGACGCCAGGGTCCCCGCAGGATTTGGCACCTGGCAGGACGCTTGCGCGTCCGCTGGCTGCCCCGGCATCAAAGGGCCTGTCCCTCCGCCGGTCTCGATGGCGCGGCCAGATTGCCACCGCCCCGCGGGCATGTCAATCGCTCCATCTTGATTGAGAGATGAAACTAATTTCCGCGACCGGACCCCCGATAATCCGCCCATGCCCCGCTACCGCCCCCGCCCGCCCAGCCCCCGCTTCCGCGCACTTGCCGCGCCCATCCGTGACGCCCGGCCACGAGGCGGATCCGGCGCATGACCCTGGCAGCGCAGCGGGTCCTGCTCGCCCTGGCGATCCTCGTGCTGGGGGCCGCCCTGCCCGCCCACGCCTCGCGGTTCTGGCGCGGCAACGACGCCTCGCCCGCCACCGCACCCCGGCCGGACGCGGGCCGCAACGTCGAGCAAGGCGCGCCGGTATCCCTGCGCCTGGTCGACCGTGGCAGCCACCACGAGGTGCGGGTCGGCAACCGCCTGCCGGGTCCGGTCGAGGTGCAGCTGGGCCTGCGCAGGAGCGAGAACATCAGCGCGGTGCCGGCCATGCCGGTGCGGGCCACGGTCGGCGCGCGCGCCGAGGTGGTCGTCGCACGCCTGTACGCCAGCGATCCCGGCAAGCCCCACGGTTTCGACGTGCAGCTGGAGCAGACCCTGGGCGACCCGCACGCACGGCCACTGGACTACCGCTACGGCCTGCCGTTCGACCAGGCCCGGGTAAGCGTGGGCCAGGGCCCCGGCGGCCGTTTCAGCCACGACGACGCGCAGAACCGCCACGCCGTGGATTTCGCCCTGCCCGAGGGCACGCCGGTGCTGGCCGCGCGCGAGGGCGTGGTGCTGCAGCTCGAATCAGGCTTCGCCGGCACCGGACTGGACCGCGAGCGCTACGCCACCCGCGCCAACCAGGTCCGCATCCTGCATCCGGACGGCAGCATGGCCGTGTATGCGCACCTGGCACCCGAAGGCGTGCTGGTGCAGGTCGGCCAGCAGGTACGCAAGGGCCAGCAGATCGCGCTGTCGGGCAACACCGGTTACAGCACCGCGCCGCACCTGCACTTCGTGGTCCAGGTCAACCGTGGCATGCGCCTGGAATCGGTGCCGTTCCGCATGTTCGCCGGCCCCTCGGAACTGCGTTTCGCCCGCGGCGCGGATAGCGACGGCCATTGATCCGGCGCGGGCGCTGCCCGCCCCCCCTGCATCCCCGATCAGGCCCACCGCGCGCGCCGCACGGCTTGACACGGGCCGAGTGTATTGTTGTATTGATACACATGGATGCCTCCTCGCTACACATCAACCCGGGGTTGCCGGACCCGATCTACCGGCAGATCGCCGAGCAGATCCGGCGCCTCGCCAGCGCCGGCCACCTGCGGCCGGGCGACGCCCTGCCCTCCGTGCGCGAGGTCGCCGCGGTCCATGCCATCAACCCGATGACGGTCTCCCGTGCCTACAGCCAGCTAGAGGCCGAAGGCGTGCTGGAGCGCCTGCGCGGCAAGGGCATGGTCGTGGCCCATGGCGCCCGCCCCAGCGGGGGCGTGGCCGCACGCATGCAGCAGCTCGAGCCTGCCCTGCGCGAGGCCGCCCGCCACAGCCGAGAACTGGAACTCCCCGTCGACCGCGTGCTCGCGCGGTTGCGCCAACTCCTGGAAGAGGACGACGCATGAATGCCCTGGCCGTACCCGCACCCGTACTGGACACCGGAATGCCGCTCTCCGCGCGTGGCATCCACCTGGCTTATGGCCGCCACGAGGTACTGCGCGGAATCGAACTGGACGTACCGCAGGGCGAAGTGCTGGGCCTGGTCGGCCGCAACGGCGCCGGCAAGAGCAGCCTGATCGGCTGCCTGCTCGGCCTGCTGCGGCCGCAAGCCGGCGAGGCGCGGGTGATGGGCGCGCCGGCGCTGGCCCTGGACGAGGTGCGCAAGGCGCACCTGGGCTACGTGCCGCAGCAGCCGCAGGCGTTCTCGTGGATGAAGGTCGGCCAGTTGTTCGACTACCTGTCGCAGCTGTATCCGGACTGGGATCCGGCGCACGCCGCGGGCCTGCTGCAGCGCTGGGACATCGACCCGTCGCGGCCGATCGGCAAGCTCTCGCCCGGCCAGGCGCAGCGCCTGGCGATGGCCCGTGCGCTTGCCCCGCGCCCGTGGCTGCTGGTGCTGGACGAGCCGGCCTCGGCGCTGGACCCGGTGGCGCGCCGCGAACTGCTGCGCGAGCTGGTGACCCAGGCCATGGACTCGGGCACCACGGTGCTGTTCTCCAGCCACATCGTCAGCGACCTGGAACGCGTCGCCTCGCGGGTGGCCTTCCTGCACGAGGGCCGGCTGCTGCTCGACCGCCCGCTGGACGAGGTCAAGGACGAGGTCGTGCGCATCCACGTGCCGGCCGCGGCGGCCTCGCGCATCCCGGGCAGCCTTCCGGGCGAGCTGGTGCGCCGCCGGAGCGCCGGCGGCGAGCTGCAGCTTGTCGTGGCCGGCCGCAAGGGCTGGCAGGACCTGCTGCTGGTGGAAGGCGTGCGCGTCGACCGCCTGGGCCTGGAAGACCTGTTCATCGAGGTGGCCGGATGAGCGCCGCGAGCGTCCCCCTGCGCAGGGCCAACCCTGTTCCTGGCCCGCTGCGCACCGCCCTGGTCACCGGCGGCTGGACCTGGGGCGTGGTCGCGCTGGCCACCGCGCTTGGCCTGGCACTGTCGCTGCTGGGCAACAAGGGCAAGGCATTCGAAGTCTCGAGCGTGCTGGCCGCGGCGCTGACCATGTTCTGGGCCTTCCTGGCCGGCGGCCGCCTGGTCGCCATGGCCATCGCCGGCTGGCAGCTGCGCCTGCCGAACGCGGTCCGCCACGCGCTCGCTACCGGGCTGGTCATGCTGGCGCTGGCGGTCGCGCTTCCGGCCGCCGTGCTGGCGCTGGCCCTGGATGGGAGCTTCGCCATGGCCGCTGCGATCCTGTCCATCGGCGCCGCCATCGGGCTGTTCTGGGCCAGCATGCCGCCATGGACGATGCTGGCGATGATTGGCCTCAGCACGTTCATCGGCGCGATCCCGAAGAGCGCGTTCACTGCCATCGCCGGGATCGTCCAGGGGCCGGGGGCGCTGGCCATGGTCGCCGCCGCGATCCTGCTGCTGTGCGTCCCGTGCTGGGTGCTGATACCGCGCAGGATCGGGGAGGGTTCGGCCTGGACGGTCCCGGTGGCCGTGCAGCTGGGTCGCGGCAACCCCTTCGCCTCCACCGCCAGCCAGAACACCGGCGTGCTGACCCCGGAAACCCCGGTCGGAACCGGCCTGGCACAGGCACCCGACCAAGTCATGGGGATCGCCCTTGGCCCGGGCTTCGGCCGCAACTCGCTGCGTAACGTCGTTGTGTCGCAGGCGCCGGTCGTCGGCGTGATCCTGCTGTGGCTGTTCGCGGACCGCACCCTCACCACCACCACCAAGGTGCACATGGGCCTGGTCTGGGGGCCGGCGCTGGTCATCAGCAGCGGCATGGCGCCGCTGGCGCGCCTGCTCACCGTGTTCTGGCAGCCACGCCAGGGCCTGCACGAACTGGCGCTGCTGCCGGGCATGCCGGCACGGCCGGTGCCGGTGCTGGCCAGGCAGCTGGCGCTGCAGGTCCTGGTCCGGGCCGTACCCGCGCTCGCCATGGTGCTCGCCTTCGCCGTGTCCCGGGGCACCCCGGTGGAGCACTGCGTGCTGCTGGCCAGCGCCAGCCTGGGCAGCCTCTCGCTGCTGTGGGGCTGGACCCTCGTGGCCCTGCACACCCAGGCCGGACGCTGGTCGATCCTGGCGCTGTCGATCCTGCTGGCCCTCGCCAGCATGGCGCTGATGACTGCAGGGGACGTCGCCGGACCCATGCCGCGGGTGACGGCGGCCTATGCAGTGGCACTGGTCGCCGGCGTGGCCCTGCAGTTCATCGGCATCCGCCGCATGCGCGCACTGCCGCATCCCTGGCTGGGCAACTGAACCTGCCCGCGCGGGCCTGGCGGCGACGCCCGGCCCGCGACGGCGGCGGCCCGTATAATTGCCGGCTTCCCGCCCGACCCAGCGCCTCCCGGCGCCATCCCCCATGTCCGATGTCCCAACCGAAGCCGCGCGCCGGCGCACTTTCGCGATCATTTCGCACCCCGACGCCGGCAAGACCACGCTGACCGAAAAGCTGCTGCTGTTCGGGGGCGCGATCCAGATGGCCGGCTCGGTCAAGGGCCGCAAGGCCGCCCGCCACGCCACCTCCGACTGGATGGCGCTGGAGAAGGAGCGCGGCATCTCGGTGACCTCCTCGGTGATGCAGTTCCCCTACGAGGGCCGCATCGTCAACCTGCTCGACACCCCCGGCCACGCCGACTTCGGCGAGGACACCTACCGCGTGCTCACCGCGGTGGACTCGGCGCTGATGGTGATCGACGTGGCCAAGGGCGTGGAGGAGCGCACGATCAAGCTGATGGAGGTGTGCCGCCTGCGCGACACGCCGATCATGACCTTCATCAACAAGCTCGACCGCGAGGGCAAGGAACCAATCGAGCTGCTGGACGAGATCGAGACCGTGCTCGGCATCAAGTGCGCTCCGGTGACCTGGCCGATCGGCATGGGCCAGCGCCTGAAGGGCGTGGTCCACCTGGTCAGCGGCGAGGTCCACCTGTACGAGCCGGGCCGCAACTTCACCCGCCAGGACTCGACCATCTTCCCGTCGCTGGATGCACCGGGCCTGGAGGAGAAGATCGGCGCGGAGATGCTCGCCAACCTGCGCGAGGAGCTGGAGCTGGTGCAGGGCGCGGCCGATCCGTTCGACAAGGACAAGTACCTGCGCGGCGAACAGACCCCGGTGTTCTTCGGCTCGGGCGTGAACAACTTCGGCGTGCAGCCGCTGCTGGACTTCTTCGTCGAGCACGCGCCGCCGCCGCAGCCGCGCGCCACCACCGGCCGCGAGGTCGCGCCGCAGGAAGGCAGGCTCACCGGCTTCGTGTTCAAGATCCAGGCCAACATGGACCCGCAGCACCGCGACCGCGTCGCGTTCATGCGCGTGTGTTCGGGCAGGTTCAGCGCCGGCATGAAGGCCTTCCACGTGCGCAGCGGCAAGGAAGTGAAGCTGGCCAACGCCCTGACCCTCATGGCCTCCGACCGCGAGATCGCCGCCGAGGCCTGGCCGGGCGACGTGATCGGCATCCACAACCACGGCACCATTTCCATCGGCGACACCTTCACCGAAGGCGAGGCGCTGTCGTTCACCGGCATCCCGAACTTCGCCCCGGAACTGTTCCGCCGTGCGCGCCTGCGCGATCCGCTCAAGCTCAAGCAGCTGCAGAAGGGCCTGGCCCAGCTTTCCGAGGAAGGCGCGACCCAGTTCTTCCGTCCGCTGATGAGCAACGACCTGATCCTCGGCGCGGTCGGCGTGCTGCAGTTCGACGTGGTCGCCTACCGCCTGAAGGACGAGTACGGCGTGGACGCCAGCTTCGAGCAGGTCGGCGTGGCCACCGCGCGCTGGATCCAGTGCGACGACGCGAAGAAGCTGGAGGAGTTCCGCGAGAAGAACGCCATGAACCTGGCGATCGACGCGGCCGGCGAGCTGGTCTACCTGGCCCCGACCCGGGTCAACCTGCAGCTGGCGCAGGAACGCGCGCCGTCCGTGCGCTTCCTGGCCACCCGCGAACACGCGCACAGCGTAGGCGTGGACTGAGGTCATCCCCCTCTCCTTCCCGGAGAGGGGCTCCGGGCTTCCATCCGCTGCGCTGCCCGTGCGTATTGATGCAAGCTCACGCGGCCTGAGGTAACGTGCGCGCCATGCCGGTCGCCCCCTCGCCTGCACCATCGCCGAACCAGGACGCGCATTCGCTGCGCGACGAGATCGCCAATGCCCTGACCCATGGCCTGGGCGCGGCCGCGGCGCTGGCCGCCGGCGCGGTGCTGATCACGCTCGCGGCCATCTATGGCGACGGCTGGCAGCTGGCCGGCGCGATCGTGTTCGGCGTGGCGCTGCTGCTGCTCTACACCGCATCCACCCTCTACCACGCGATCCAGCACCCGGTGGCCAAGGGCCGCCTGAAGGTGTTCGACCACTGTGCGATCTACCTGCTGATCGCCGGCACCTACACGCCCTTCACGCTGGTCGGCCTGCGCGGCCCATGGGGCTGGAGCCTGTTCGCCGCGATCTGGACCCTGGCCGTGGCCGGCGTGGTGTTCAAGCTGTTCTTCACAGGCCGCTTCAAGCGCCTCTCCACCGCGATCTACATCGCCATGGGCTGGCTGGTGATCGTCGCGGCCAAGCCGATGCTTTCCTCGCTGGACACCTGGACCATCAGCTGGCTGCTGGGCGGTGGCGCGGCCTACACGCTCGGCACGGTCTTCTACCACCGCGAGTCGATCCCCTACTCGCACGCGATCTGGCACCTGTTCGTGATCGCCGGCAGCGTCTGCCACTTCGTCGCGGTCAGCGCCCAGGTCCTCCACGTCTGACACCCGCGCGCCCGCGCCGCGGGCGTTCGCATGCTGTCCACGGCCGCTCCCGATACTGGCCGCATGGACCGCACCCGTTCGCTTTCCCCGCGCCTGCGGCGTCTCCGCCAATGGCGGCCCTCGCGGCCGCTGGGCTGGACGCTGGCCGCGCTCGGCATCGCGATCCTGCTGCTGGTGCTGTTCTTCGACTGGAACTGGTTCAAGGGCCCGCTGGAACGCGCGGTCGGCTCGGCCACCGGTCGCGAGTTCCGCATCGGTGGCGACCTCGATGTCGACCTTGGCCGCACCATCACCGTATCCGCGGACCAGCTGACGCTGTCCAATGCGGAATGGTCCAAGGAGCCGCGCATGGGCGCGGCCGAGCGGGTGGAGATCGACATCGCCGCCTGGCCACTGCTGGCCCTGCGCCTGCGGATGAAGGAGATCCGCGCGGTGCGCACCGACATCTGGCTGGAGACCAACCCGGATGGCGAGGGCGGCAACTGGGAATTCGGCGATGACCACAGCGATCCGGACGAGGACCCTCGCTGGCGCCTGGAGCGGCTGTGGATCGACGATGGCCGCCTTCGCTTCACCAATGCGTCCGAGCGGACCGACATCGACCTTGCCCTGGCCAGCATCGAAGGCGGGGACCGCTCGACCGCACCGGTCGCGGTCAAGGGCAACGGCCACTGGCGTGGCGCTGCGTTCCGCATGGAGGGCCAGGCCGCTTCGCCACTGGAACTGGCCGACACCGACACGCCCTACCGCATCGACCTGGATGCGCGCGCCGGCCGTACCCGGGCCAGCGCCACCGGCACCCTGACCAACCCGTTCCGCTTCCAGACCTTCGACCTGCAGATGAAGCTGGCTGGCGCCGACCTGGAGGAGCTCTATCCACTGCTGGGCCTGGCCCTGCCGGCCTCGCCGCCATACGCGCTCGACGGGCGCCTGCGCCGCAACGGCGACGTCTGGCGCTACGAAGGCTTCAAGGGAACGGTCGGCGACAGCGACCTTTCCGGCGACGTGAAGGTGGACGTGAGCGGCGAGCGGCCGCTGTTCGTCGCCCAGCTGCTCTCGCGCAAGCTCGATCTGGACGACCTCGCCGGTTTCCTCGGCGCTCCGCCTGCGACCGGTGCCGGCGAGACGGCCAACGCCGAGCAGGAAGCCGAGGCCGCACGGCGCGCCGCGAGTCCCCGGCTGCTGCCCGACAAGCCCTACGACCTGGCCAAGCTCAACGCGATGGACGCCGACGTGCGCTGGCGCGCGCAGAAGATCCAGTCGCCGACGCTGCCGATGATCGAGGACATGGATGCGCACCTGGTGGCGCAGGCCGGCCGCGTGCGCCTGCAGCCGCTCGACTTCGGCGTGGCCGGTGGCGAGGTGCGCGCGGACATCACCATGGATGCGCGGCGCGCGCCGATCGACACCGTGGCCAGGATCGGCGTACGCGGGGTGGACCTGCCGAAGCTGCTGGCCAAGGCCGAGCTGGCGCAGGGCGCGGTGGGCCGCATCGGCGGCGACATCTCGCTGCGCGGACGCGGCAACTCGGTCGCGGCCATCCTCGGCAGCGCCGACGGCGATGTCGCGCTGGGCATGGGCCGCGGCCGCGTCAGCAACCTGGTGATGGAACTGGCCGGCATCGATATCGCCGAGGCGCTGAAGTTCCTGCTGACCGATGACCGCCAGGTGCCGGTGCGCTGCGCCTTCGCCGACTTCGGGGTCGAGGAGGGGCTGATGACCTCGCGCGCGCTGGCGTTCGACACCACCGACACGATCATCGTCGGCGAAGGCACGATCAACCTGCAGGACGAGAGCCTGGACCTGCTGCTGCGGCCGCGGCCGAAGGACCGCAGCATCCTCACCCTGCGCTCGCCGCTGCGGGTGGGTGGCAGCTTCAAGGATCCGTCGTTCCGGCCGGACATGAAGGCGCTGGGCCTGCGCGGCGCGATCGCGCTGGCGCTGGGCAGCATCACCCCGCCGGCCGCGCTGCTGGCGACCTTCGAGACCGGGCCCGGCGAGAACGCCGATTGCGGCGGCAAGTACGCGCGCTGAGCAGGCTCAGCCGGCGATGTAGCGCTGCAGCTGCTCCAGCTCGACCTGCTGCTCGGCGATCACCGACTTGACCAGGTCGCCGATCGAGACCACCCCGACCACGCCTCCGTCCGCGAGCACCGGCAGGTGGCGGATGCGGCGTTCGGTGACCAGCTGCATGCACGCCGGCACCGTGGTATCGGGAGCCACGGTCACCACCTCGGCGGTCATGATCGCGCGCACCGGGGTATCGGCCGAGGACCGACCCTGCAGCACGATCTTGCGTGCGTAGTCGCGCTCGGAAAGGATCCCGGCAAGTTCGCCGCCGCGCATCACCAGCACCGCACCGATGGACTTGTCCGCCATAAGCCGCACCGCATCGATCACCGGTGCGTCCGGGGGTACCGCGAACACCTCAGCCGGCTTCTCCGCCAGCAGTTGACGTACCGTGCGCATGGGCGCCTCCGTCCGCGAGCTGTGTGCCCGAGCATACTCCCGCCGGCTCCCGCCAGTCGTCGACGAGGTAGAGCGGCCGCTGCTTGGCCTCCTCGTACAGGCGGCCGAGGTATTCGCCGATCGTGCCCAGGGCGATGAGCTGCACGCCGCCGAGGAACAGGATGACCACCATCATCGTCGGCCAGCCCGCCACGCTGTCGCCCCACACCAGGGTCTTGAGCACGACCACGATGCCGGCGAAGAACGCCACCAGCGCGGTCAGCAGGCCCAGGTAGGTGGCCAGCCGCAGCGGCGCGGTGGAGAAGCTGGTGATGCCTTCCAGCGCGAAGTTCCACAGCCGCCAGAGGCTGAACTTGCTGCGCCCGGCCATGCGCGGGCGGCGCTTGTACGGAATCGCGATGCGACGGAAGCCGACCCAGCCAAACAGGCCCTTCATGAAGCGGTGGCGCTCGCGCAGCTGGCGCAGCGCATCCAGTGCGCGCGGCGAGAGCAGGCGGAAGTCGCCGGTATCGGCCGGCACGGGGGTACGCGAGAGGCGCCCGATCACCCGGTAGAACACCGCGGCGGTGCCACGGCGCAGCCAGCTGTCGCCTTCGCGCGCGATGCGGGTGCCGTAGACGTCGTCGAAGCCCTCGCGCCAGCGCGCGACGAATTCCGGGATGAGTTCCGGCGGGTCCTGGCCATCGGCATCGAGGATCATCGCCGCGCCCTCGGTGACCCGGTCCAGGCCGGCGGTCAGCGCGATCTCCTTGCCGAAGTTGCGCGACAGCCGCAGCAGGCCGACGCCGGGGTCGCCCGCGGCGATCTTCTGCAGCCGGCCCCAGGTGTCGTCGCGGCTGCCATCGTCCACGTACAGCACGCGGCCACTGACGCCCTCGGCTTCCAGCCCGTCCAGCACGCCGCGGATGCGCGGATGCAGGCGCGGCAGCGAGTCGGCCTCGTTGAAGCAGGCCACCACCACGGTCAACAGGTCCTGCCTGCGGGTATCCATGGACGGCATCGTAGCGGCAGGCGCCTGCACGCTCAGTCCAGCCCGTCGAGGTAGGCCTTGCCGCCGAGCTGGCGCACCTGGCGCTGGGTCCAGGCCGCGCGCCGCTGCACGTAGGGGCCGGGGCGGACCGCGCTGTAGCGGCGCGGCGCCGGCAGCACCACCGCCAGCCGCGCGGCCTCGTTGGCCGTCAGCCGCGAGGCGTCCTTGCGCCAGTAGCTGCGCGCGGCGGCCTGCGCCCCGTAGATGCCGTCGCCGAACTCGGCGATGTTCACGTACACCTCCAGGATCCGGCGCTTCGGCCACAGCGCCTCGATCAGCATCGTGTACCAGGCCTCCAGGCCCTTGCGCACCCAGCTGCGGCCCTGCCACAGGAACAGGTTCTTGGCGACCTGCTGGCTGATGGTGCTGGCGCCGCGCACGTGGCGGCCGCGGGCGTTGTTGTCCAGCGCCTTCTCGATCGCGGCCAGGTCGAAGCCGTTGTGGTTGGCGAAGTCCTGGTCCTCGGCCGCGATCATCGACATCGGCAGGTCCGGGGCGATCCGGTCGAGGTCGCGCCAGTCATAGGCCACCCGGTAGCCCCAGTCGCCCTCGCCCCAGGCCTCGGCCTGGCGCGCCAGCATGAAGGCCGAGGTCGGCGGGTCGATGAAGCGCAGCACCAGCACCTGAGCGACGGTGACGGCGACGAACAGCACCGGCAGCCACAGCAGCACGCGCAGCCAGCGGCGGCGCCTGCGACGGGGCGGATTGGAGGCCTGGGTGGCGATGGTGGTGTTCCCTTGCGGCGGGGCAGCGCGGCGATGGTAGCGGCTGGGGCGTGAGCAGTGCAGCGCGCCGGTGCTTGGAAAGCCGCGCCGTCGCCCGCATTGTGTGCCGATGGATACCACCAACCCCACCCACGAGTCCGCCGCCGACGACCTGCGCGGCCGTTTCCTGCTGCCCGCGGCCGGCGTCCGCGGCGTATACGTGCGCCTGTCCGGCAGCTGGCGCGAGCTGCTGTCACACGCCAGCTACCCGGCCGGCGCCACCGCCCTGCTGGGCGAGTCGGTCGCGGCGGCGACCCTTTTCACCGGACACGTGAAGGTGGACGGGCGGCTGTCGATCCAGGCGCGCGCCAACGGCGCCCTGCGCTCGCTGTTCGCCGAGTGCACCGCGGCCGGCACCATCCGCGGCATTGCCCGCCTCGAGGAAGGCGCCGACGCCCCGCGCGCGCCCTCGCAGCTGGGCGACGACGCGCTGCTGGCGGTCACCATCGAGAACCCGGGCCTGGACCCGCGCGAGCCCCAGCGCTACCAGAGCCTGGTCGCGCTGGGCGGCGCCGGCTCGCTGGCCGAGGCCTTCGAGGACTATTTCCGCCAGTCCGAGCAGCTGCCCACCCGCCTGCTCCTGGCGGCCGACGGCGAGCACGCCGCCGGCCTGATGCTGCAGAAACTGCCCGGCGAGGAAGGCGATGCCGATGCCTGGGCCCGCACCGGGGCGCTGTTCGACACCCTGGGCGAGGCCGAGCTGCTGGCCACCCCGCCGCGGCTGCTGGTGCACCGCCTGTTCCATGAGGAGCAGCCCGAGCTGCTGGAGGAGCGCCCGGTCGCATTCGGCTGTTCCTGCTCGGAGGAGCGGGTCGAGGGCATGCTGCGCAGCCTCGGCGAGGAGGAGTTCCGCGCCGCGGCGGCCGAAACCGGCCAGGTCGAGGTCCGCTGCGAGTTCTGCGGCAAGGAGTACCACTTCCCTCTGGACCGGATTGGGGTATTGTTCGGGAACCCGGCGCAGCCCAATGCGCCGGCCTCCGAGCGGCTGCAGTAGCAGGCTTCCGCCGGGTCGACGAGCCAGCTGTTTCGGGGAGGAGCGGCGCTTGTTAATCAATTGTAAATCCCATACGATGCAGGCTTGAACCGCACGGGAACTCCCGTGTGGTTTCCGAGTCATAGGAAGGCCATGTCCCTGTTCCGCCTGCCAATGCTGGCCCTTGCCCTGTCCGCGTCGATCGCGGCGGCAACGGGCGCGCATGCGCAGAACAGGGGCTCGGAACAGGCGGTCCTGCCGGTGCTCAACAAGGGCAGCGGCAAGGTCGAGGCCCTGCTCCTGCTGGAGCCGGCCCGCGGCAACCGTCCGGGTTCGCCGGGCAGCACCTGGCGTTTCGGCAGCGAGTCGCTCGACGCGGCCTTCGGGCTGGGCGCCGGCGATTCGCTGGGCCTGCTCTGCAACAGCCCCAGCGGCACCAGCATCAACAGCCTGGCCAGCAGCTGCCTGCTGGCGAGCCTGGGCAGCGAGGGCGAGGCCAGCGGCCGTCGCCTTGGCGCCACCGCCAGCGTTGGCCGCGGCGGCAACCGCCTCGGCGTGACCGCCGGCAGCGTGCGCGACGCCACCCTGCCGTCCTGGCTGACCCCGGAAACCCCGGCCCTGGCCGGCGGCAGCCGGATCGAGCAGAACGACCTGCAGGTGTTCGGCCAGAAGGAAATCGGCTCGGAGGGTTACGTCTCCATCGCCGGCACTTATGCGCGCGCCCGTCTGGTACCGGTAACCGAGGCCGCTGGCCTTGCCCACCGCTGGGACAGCAAGTCGCTGAGCGTCGGCGGCGGCTACGGCCCGTTCAGCGCCAACGTCATCGGTCGCGTGGTCGAGATGCCGGGCCAGCCGGGCAACAAGCTCGAAGGCCTGGGCCTGGGCCTGACCTGGCGCACGCCCTGGAGCGGCCAGCTCACCGTCGGCGCCGAGAACGTCGTGACCCGCGGCAAGAACCCGTTCGCGCCCTCGAACCTCGAGGCCGAAGAGGGCACCGTGCCCTACGTGCGGTACGAACAGGGTCTCTGACCCGCGGCGCCGCCGGCGCCATGACCAACCCGCGTGCCACCGGACATAATGCCGGGTCCCTACGTGCGCGCCCTTCCTGATGACCTTGAACGCCCAGGCCCTCGGCCTCCTGCAGCAGGCGCTGCAATTCGCACGCCATGACCCGCAGGCGGCCCGCCGCGCCCTGCACCAGGCTTCGCAGGCCGGCATCGCCGACGCGGTCGTGCAGCGCGAGGTCGCGCGCGCCGCGCTGCAGCTGGACCCGGCCCTGTCGCTGGCGGCGATGGCGCGCGCGGTCGAGCTGGCTCCGGCCGATACGGCCCTGCGCTTCCAGTACGCCTGCCTGCTTGCCCACCAGGGCCAGCACGCCGCTTCCCTGCCCCACTTCGAGGCGACCGTGCCCGGGCGTGACGACGCCCAGGGCTGGCACCTGCTGGGCATCACCCTGCAGAGGCTCGGCCGCCACGGCCGCGCCCTGCCGGCGCTGCGGCGCGCCCACGCGCTGGCGCCGACGCACCCGGGCATCCTGGAGGCGCTGGCCGAATCCGAGTTCCATGGGGGCCATCCCGACGATGCGCTGCCGCTGTGGCAGCAGGTGCTGGTGCTGAAGCCGCGCGACACCGGGGTCGTCCTGCGCACCGCCGAAAGCTTCAATCGTGTCGCCCGCCACGGCGAGGCCCTGGCCCTGCTGCAACGGGCCACCACGGAGATGCCCGGCGAGGGCGACCTGTGGATGGCGCTGGCGCAGACCGCCGAGGACGCGGGCGACCGCGACCTGGCGCGCGAGGCCTACCGCAGGGCGCTGGCGCTGCGTCCGGGCTGGGCGCTGGCGGTGGGTGGCCTGCTGGGCCTGGACCGCGCGAAAGCTGACGACGCCGATGTCGCCCTGGGGCAACGGCTGCTCGCGCGCACCGACGTGGCCGATGCCGACCGCGCCGTGCTCGGCTACGAGCTGGGCAAGGTGCTGGACGGCCGCGGCCAGCACGCCGAAGCCATGGAGGCCTGGCACCAGGCCAATGCCGCCCGCCGGCGCGTCGCGGGTCGACCCGACGTGCCCGCGCTGCAACAGCGCGTCCAAGCGATCATCGCCAGCCAGACCCGCGGCCGGCTGGACCGCATTGGCAAAGGCGGAAGCGACGACCCGCGTCCATTGTTCATCGTCGGCATGCCACGCAGTGGCACCACGCTCACCGAGCAGATCCTGGCCACCCACCCGCTGGGCCACGGCTGCGGCGAGCTGCCCGACATCGCCCTCATCGCCCGCCGCCTGGCCGAGGACGGCCACGGCGCCGACCTCTCCGGCATCCCCGCGGAAACCCTGGAGGACGCGACCCGGCGCTACCTGCGCGCCGCCACGCGCAACGCAACGGCCGACGCGAGCTGCCTGGTCGACAAGGCGCCGCTCAACTTCTTCCACCTGGGCCTGGTCGCGCTGCTGTTCCCGAACGCGCGCGTGGTCTGGTGCCGGCGCGATCCGCGCGACATCGCGGTGTCGGTGTACGCGGAGAACTTCGCCCTGGACGAGCGCCTGGCGACGGACCTCGGCGATATCGGCCATTACATCAACATGCAGACGCGGCTGATGCGCCACTGGCAGGCCGAACTGCCGCTGCCGGTGATGGAGCTGGTGTACGAGGACCTGGCCCGCGATCCGGAGCCGGTGGCACGCCGGCTGGTCGAGTTCGCCCGCCTGGAATGGGATCCGGCCTGCCTGGAATTCCATCGCAGCGAGCGCGGCGTGCAGACGCCCAGCCGCTGGCAGGTACGGCAGCCGATCTACACCCGCTCGATCGGACGCTGGCGCAACTACGGCGACGCGCTGGCGCCGCTGCTGGCGGTACTGGACCCCGACAGCTATCCGGCCGAAGCACCGATGCCGTCGGCCGAGAACGCCCAGGCCAGCACGCCCTCGGCCTGAGCGAGCTCCTCGAACGCGACCCGCGCCTGCGGACACAGTCGGGACAGCGTACGTGCCAGTGCTTCGATCCCGGGGCGATCCAGCGCACAGGCGATCATCTCCGCCGTCCGCAGGCGTGCCTGCTCCAGGCTACCGGCAAGCACCTCCAGCGCGCGCAGCGCCGCGCCTGGATCGGCGCCAACGTCGCGGACCAGGCGATGCACGGTGTCGCGCGTCTCCAGCAGCAGGTCCGGCGCGGCTGATGCCTCCGCCGCCGCGCCGAGCGCGACCATCGCGCGGTTGTAGGCTTCGCGTGCCTGCACCGCCGCCATGTCCGGTGGCCGCCCGGCACGCACCGCGGCCAGCACGGGGATGACCCCGCGCGCCGCCTCCAGCAGGCCTTCCGGCGCAGACAGCCATGCGTGGTGCAGCAACTCCTCGCGTCCAACCTGGACCAGGCGCGAACCGTGGTGGTGCATCACCAGCCGCAGCGAGGCACCCGGCGCAGCGACACGACAGATCTCGGCCAGGGTCCGCCCATGGTCCGCGTACTCGAAGCCGAACTGGCTGGTGACCACGTCGAACGACGCATCGGCGAAGGGCAGCGACTCCATGTCCACGCCGGGGTGGAAACGGATCGAAGCGTGCTTTCCAGCCTCGTGCCACGAGGGCGCGAGGCCCGCCAGGTCCACCGCGTCCACCTGCACCGCGTCGCCGTGGAGTTCCCACAGCAATGCAGGTAGCGGGCCGTTGCCGGTGGCGAGGTCGAGTACGCGCGTGCCCGCGGGCAGTGCCGAGAACGCCTGGCGCCAGGACGCGCCGATGACGCCGGTGTAGTTGCCGTCGAAGCTGGTAGCGCAGGAATGCAGCCGCCCACTGGCCCAGTACGAGGTCCAGGCCTGGCGGCGTGCAGATGGATCGTGTTGCGTGGAATCAGGCATGGCCGAAGCATGCGGGCTCGCCGCGCCCCTGCCAAGCCGCGACGGCGTGCCGGCCACGCAAAAAAGGAAGGCCCCGTTTCCGGGGCCCTCCAGTTACCGCATCAACCTACACCGCGATCAGAACGTCTGGGTGTAGCGGAAGTACACGGTACGGCCGTAGGCGTCGTACAGGTAGAAGTTCCACGGGCGGCCGTCGTAGCCGACCAGCTCCGGGTAACGGTCGCCGATGTTGATCGCACCGAGGGAGATCTTGGCGTTCCACGGCGCCGACCAGCTGACCTGCACGTCGTTGGTCGCATAGCCACCGACGTTGGTGCCGTTCGGCTCTTCCTGGCCCTCGATGTAGTTGATGTTCCAGGCAAGACCCCAGTCACCCCAGCTCCAGTCGTTGGACAGGGTCGAACGCAGGTCCGGATAGCCCAGGCGGCCCGCCCAGTCGATAGCGTTGCCGACCGCGTCGATCTCCTCGTACTTGTTGATGTACGAGACGGTCAGGCGGTTCTGCAGGCGGCCCCAGCCGCCCAGATCGAAGTCCGTATTGGCACGGAAGTCGATACCGTCGGTCTCGAGCTGGCCGGAGTTGCCGTAGCCGGCGGTGATCTCGGTGATGCGGCCGGTGACCGGGTCGCGGATGATGCCGAGGCCAGCCGGGATCTCACCGTAGGTGCCCGGATCCAGGTCGGAGTCGACGATGTCCTGGCCGCTATACGAGCGGATGTTGTCCTCGATCTTGATGTTGTAGTAGTCGAGGCTCAGGTCCAGCCAGTCGACCGGGTCGTACACCACGCCGACCGACCACTGGTCCGAATGCTCGGAGCCCAGGTTCGGGTTGGCGATGAAGTAGGTGTCGACCTGGACTTCGTCGTTGCCGCCGTCGCAGTCGGCACCGATGCCGGCCCACGCGCAGGTCTGCGGATCCTGGACCGGCTCGGCCGAGAACGAACGGGCCTGGGTCAGGATGTCGAGGCCCGGGGCGCGGAAGCCCTGGCCATACGACGCGCGCAGGGTCAGGTTTTCCAGCGGCTGCCAGCGTGCGGCGATCTTCGGCGAGAAGTCGCTGCCGTAGTCGCTGTACTTGTCGTAACGGCCGGCCAGGGTGATGTCGAAGGTGCTGGTGAACGGCAGCAGCCACTCGGCGTAGGCCGACTTGACGGTGCGGCCGCCGCCCGAGGCGCCGCCCGACGAACCCAGCACGACGCCCGCCTGCGACAGCGAGTCGTACAGGTCCTCGAACTGCTCGTCGCGGTACTCGATGCCGAACACGGCGTTGGAGACGCCACCACCCATTTCGAACAGGTCGAAGTTGATGTTGGCGAAGTACTCCTTCGACTTGAAGAACGAATTGCGGCCGATGGTCGCGGTGAAGCTGTTCAGGGTGTCCTGGCTGGCGCCGTACGGATCGGTCAGCAGGTAGTCGCCCGCATCGATGGCCTGGTTGGCCAGCGACTGGATGATGTAGCCGTAGCCGTTCTCGTCGTAGCTGTAGTTGGTGCGGCGGGCGCCGAACTCGACCGAGATGGTGTCGCTCAGCTGGCCCTGGAAGCCCACCAGGTAGTCGGCGTTGTTGGCGGTGGTGTAGTTGTCGCGGTTACCGGCCGCGGCGAAGCGGTGGTAGAAGTAGGTCGGCAGCCCGTCGCCCTTGATGATGTCGTTGACGGTGTTGTCCGAAGCCCACACCACGCCCGGGACCGGCGCGTAACGGCCGAAGGTTTCGACGCGGGTGTTGGTAGCCGTCATGAAGACGGTCCAGTCGTCGTTGATCTGGTAGTCGCCGCGGACGAAGACCGAGGTGTTGTCGACCGAAGCGTCGTTGGCGGCCACCGAGTTGAAGTCGAACGAGCAACGGCCGTTCGGCTGCTGCCAGAAGGTGCCGGAGCAGTCGAAGCCCGGGACGGCGGAGATGGTGCCGGTTTCCGGGTTGTACCAGTTGTTGCCGTAGACCGAGACGCCCAGGCCCTGGCCACCGATCTGGTCGCGGGTGAAGACCATGCCGCGGCTGGACTTGGACGCGCCACCGATCAGGCGGCCACGGTCGTTGGTGATGCCGAAGACGGCCGAAGCGTCTTCCAGGTCACCGCCCTCGACCTTGGTCTGGCCGTAGCCGTAACGCAGCTCGGCGCCGTTGAAGTCCTTGCGCAGGATGATGTTGACCACGCCGCCGATGGCGTCGGAGCCGTACACCGCCGAAGCGCCGTCGGACAGGATCTCGATGCGCTCGACCGCGGCCAGCGGGATGGCGTTGACGTCGGCGCCCGAGGAGGCCGACATCGGGTTGGTCGGGGCGCGACGGCCGTCGATCAGCACGAGGGTACGGCCGGAGCCGAGGCCGCGCAGGTCGACCGACGCCAGCGACTGGGCCGAGCTGCCCGACTGCGGCTTGAAGTTGCCGAAGGAGGCGAAGGTGGAATCACGCAGGACGTCCGCGACGGAGACGTCACCGGTGGCATCGATCGATGCGCGGTCGATCACGATGACCGGCACGGCACCTTCGATGTCGGCGCGCTTCAGGCGCGAGCCGGTGACTTCGATGCGATCGAGAGTCTTGGCTTCTTCGCCTTCCTGTGCGAACGCAGCGGGGGCCGCCACGACACCAGCCAGGCCTGCGAGCAGGCCGTAGCGGACCGCGTCGCTCAGCGTAGTGCGGTTCAACTTCATTATTCTCTCTCCAGCTTTAAAAGGGGCTTGGTACCCGGCAATGGGGAGCCGGCCAAGAAGCAATGCCGCGGGGACCATGCCCCCACGGCTGCGCCAGAAGTTAGCAATTGATTAATTTGGTCGCAAGCATGTGTAACTGGATCATCTGCAACGTTTTGGCCTGGGGGCGTATTCATAATCGAAACCGCGTATTCAGTTACCCCCAAAACTGATCGCGCGCGAGTTCCAAGGCCCGTTAAGCCAGCAAGGACGCGCAAAAAGAACAGCCGACCCGGCGATTCGCGCAGGTCGGCTGTCCGTTCAGTCCACGTTGCCATAGCAGCACCAAACCGGTGCGAATGGTTGTGCTACTGGCGCAGCGCCTCGATTGGGTCCAGCTGCGAAGCCTTGCGCGCCGGGTAGTAGCCGAAGAACAGGCCGGTGGCCACCGAGAACGCCGCGGCCAGGGTGATCACCTGGCCGTTGAGCTGGATCGGCAGGTCGGTGTTGAAGTGCCCGACCAGCAGCGCGCCGGCGATGCCGAACAGGATGCCGAGCAGGCCGCCGCCCAGCGACAGCAGCATGGCCTCGGCCAGGAACTGCCGGCGCACGTCGGAGGGGCCGGCACCCACGGCCAGGCGCAGGCCGATCTCCTTGATCCGCTCGGTGACCGACACCAGCATGATGTTCATGATGCCGATGCCGCCGACGATCAACGAGATCGTCGCCACCGCGCCAAGAAGCCAGGACATCTGCCGCGTGGTCTCGTTGCGCGTGGCCACCAGCTGCGACACGTTGCGCACCTGGAAGTCGTCGGCCGCACCCGGATCGATGCGGTGGCGCTGGCGCAGCAGCGACTCCACCTCGCCCTGCACGTAGGCCAGGTCGTCCGGATGGGCGACGGTCAGCGAGATGTCCATTACCGCACCCGGCGGCAGGCCCATCGCACCCATCAGGCGGCGACGCGCGGTATCGAGCGGCACCATCACCACGTCGTCCTGGTCGCGGCCGAAGCCGCTCATGCCCTTGGGCTGCAGGGTGCCGAGCACGGTGAAGTTGGTGCGGCCGATCCGCACGGTCTCGCCGATACCGGTGTCGGCACCGAACAGCTCGCGGCGCACCGTCTCGCCGAGGATCACCACCTTGTCGGAGGCATGCTGCGGTTCGAAGCCCGAGCCGCTGGCGATCCGCCAGCCGTTGATCTCGAGGAAGTCCTGCTGGATGCCCTGCCAGCTGGTGGACCAGTTGTTCTCGGCGAAGACGATCTGGCTGCTGCCGCGCAGCGAGGCGGACACCAGCTCGACCTCGGGGATCTCCTCGCGGATCGCCTCGGCGTCCCCCTCGGTGAGGGTGTAGAAGCTGCTGGCGCTCATGCGCACGCCGCCCATGCTGCGCTGGACCTGCGGGCCGATGTCGAGCTTCTGCGCACCCAGGCCGGCGAGCTGGCGCTCGATCTCCGCCTGGGTGCCCTGCCCCACCGACACCATCACGATCACCGCGGCGATGCCGATGATCACGCCCAGCGAGGTCAGCGCGCTGCGCATCCAGTTGCCGCGCAGGGCGAAGATCGCCGTGCGCAGGATGTCCAGGAAGGTCATCCGGCCACCTCCTCGTGCGTGGCCTCGTGCAGCTGGCCGTCGCGCATCACGCAGATGCGGTCGGCGTGCCGGGCCACATGGGCGTCATGGGTGATCAGGACCACGGTGTGGCCTTCGTCGCGCAGGCGCTTGAACAGGGCCAGGATCTCCTCGCCGGTGCGGCTGTCCAGTGCACCGGTCGGTTCGTCCGCCAGCAGCACCGGCGGGTTGTTGATCAGCGCACGGGCGATGGCGACGCGCTGCTGCTGGCCGCCGGAAAGTTCGTTGGGACGATGGTCCACGCGCGCGCCGAGGCCGACCGCCTCCAGCGCAGCGCGCGCGCGTTCGCGGCGCTCGGCCGGCGGCACCCGCGCATAGCCCAGCGGCATGGCCACGTTGTCCAGCGCGCTCATCCGCGGCAACAGGTGGAAACCCTGGAACACGAAGCCGATCTTCTCCCGGCGCAGGGTGGCCAGCTCCTCGGCGTCGAGGGTGGACACGTCCACCCCGTCGCACAGGTAGCGCCCGGCGCTGGGCGTATCCAGGCAGCCGATCAGGTTCATCAGGGTCGACTTACCCGAGCCGGACGGGCCCATGATCGCGATGAACTCGCCCGGCATGACCACCAGGTCGACCTCGCGCAGGGCCGCCACCTCGGCCTCGGTGCCCGGCGAGTAGATCTTGCCCAGGCCATGGGTCTCGATGACCGGGATGGCCGCCGCAGCGGCCACCGTCGTCGCGGTCGCGCCACTCATCGCGCGGCCGCCCGTTCGCCGGTCACCAGCAGGTCGCCTTCCTTGAGGTTGCCGGCGACCTCGGTCGTGCTGCCGTCGGTCACGCCCACCCGCACCTGCACCGGAACCGGATTGCCGCCCTCCAGGCGGTACACGGTCACCCGGCGCGCGCCGGCGAGGTTGGCCAGCTCCCGCTCGACCGCCTGGCGCCGGTTGTCGTCCAGGGTGGCGAAGAAACCGGCGAAATCCTGCTGGTAACGCTCGAGCATGCGCTGGCGCATCTGCCCGGCGGCGTTGCCGCCGCCCTGGCCGCCACCACCCATCATCATCGGCGGACCGCCGGCGCCGGGGCGCTGTTGCGGGGTGGCCTGGCGCGAGGCCTCCATCGCCTTGCGCATCTCCTCCTGGCGCTGGCGGGCAGCGGCCAGGTCGGTCTCGAACGCGGACTTCTGTGCCGGGGCCAGGTCCATGCCAGCGACCAGCCGTGCCAGGTCGTCGAGCATGCCGGCGCCACGCGGGCCGCCCTGTCCGGCGCCAGCGGCGGCAGGCTGGTTGGCCGGCTTGTAGCGCAGGGCCGCGTTGGACACCTTCAGCACGTCGTCGCGGCGGCTGACCTCGATCTCGGCGTTGACGGTCAGGCCCGGCAGCAGGGTGCCGTCGCTGTTGTCCACGCTCACCACGACCGGGTAGGTCACCACGTTGTTGGTGGTGGTCGCCGCCAGGCGCACCTGCTGCACCTGCCCGCGGAACTGGCGGTCGGGGAAGGCGTCGACGGTGAAGGACACGCGCTGGCCCGGCTTGACCTGGCCGATGTCGGCCTCGTCCACGGACAGCTCGATCTTCATCTGCGCCAGGTCCTCGGCGATGGTGAACAGCTCCGGCGCCTGCAGGCTGGCGGCCACGGTCTGGCCGGGCTCGATGCTGCGGGTCAGGACCACGCCGTTGACCGGCGAGCGGATCACGGTGCGGTCGAGGTTGACCCGGGTGGTCTCGGTCGATGCCGCCTGCTGGCGGATCTGGGCCTGGGCCGAGGTGACCTGGGCGCGGGCCTGGTCGAGCGCGGCCCTGGCCTGGTCGACGTCGGCGCGCGCGATCAGCTGGCGGTCCACCAGGGCGGCCTTGCGCTGGTAGTCGGCCTCGGCATTGGCGAGCGCGGCCTGGGCATTGCGCAGGCTGGCCTGGGCGCTGGCGATCTGGGCATTGCCCTGCTCGATCTGTGCCTCATAGCTCTTGGGATCGATCCGGGCCAGGACCTGGCCCTCGGTCACCCGGTCGTTGAAGTCGACCAGCACCTCCAGCACCTGGCCGGAGATCTGGCTGCCGACGGTCACGGTCGAGGTCGCGCTGAGGGTGCCGGTGGAGGAGATGGCCACGCGGATGTTGCCGCGCTCGACCGGCGCGGTGCGCCAGGCGCCGTCGGTGTCGCGGCTGCCCGCGCCTCCCCAGTACCAGGCGGCGCCCCCGAGGAGGGCCAGGACGATTGCTCCACCGGCAAAGGGCAGCCAGCGGGGACGGCGGGAATTCGGACGCGGGGCTCGGCTCATGTGCGCAGGATTGGGAAACCTGTCCTGATTAACGCACGAGCGGCGCGAAGGTTGACTGACGCCGCCCCGGAATCTTCAGCCCCGTGGCCGGGTCGGTTCGTCTTCCGGGAAGCCGATGATGCCCGCCTGCCGCGGATCGCCGGTGGTGAACAGGATCCGGGCGGTCGTACCGCTGTCCAGCGTGCTCTCCAGCTCGATCTCCCAGCCGAAGCGCTCGCACAGCCGGCGCACGATCGACAGGCCCAGGCCGGTGCCCATCGGCGCCTCCGGGCGGGCGCGGTAGAACGGCTCGAAGGCCCGCTCCAGGGCCTCGACCGACATGCCGATGCCGGTATCGCGCACCTGGACCACGCCATCAGCCACGGTGACCTCGACCACGCCGCGGTCGGTGTAGCTGCAGGCATTGCGCAGCAGGTTGCCGAGGATCACATGCAGCACCCGCGGCGGGGCATAGATGCGGGGGGCGCCGTCGCAGGTGACCTGCAGCTCCACCGGCTTGTCGCCCAGCAGCATGCGGGCCTTGACTGCCTCCTCGTGGACCACGTCGCAGACGTCGAACCACTCGCTCTGCGGGACCACGTCCGGCTCGCGGGCCAGGATCAGGAAGGCGTCGACCACCGCTTCCATGTCGCGGCCGGCGCGCTGGATCCGGCGCAGGCTGCGGGCCAGGCGGGGCTCCAGCGACTCGTCGGCCAGGGCCATGTCGCTGGCGACGCGGATCACGGTCAGCGGCGTGCGCAGCTCGTGGCTGGCGTCGCGGGTGAAGTTGCGCTCGCGGGTGAGCTGGGCCTCGACCCGCTCGCCGAGGGCGTGCAGCGCCCCGGCCAGCTGCCGGGCCTCGCCCTGCATCTCCGTCGGCAGGCGCTCGGGCGCCAATGCGGCGATGTCCGGCTTGCGCGGGTCCCAGCGCGAGACCTGCCGCGCCAGCCACGCCAGTGGCGAGACCAGGCGCTTGGAGGACTTGTAGGTCAGCCAGGTGGCGCCGTAGATCGCGAACAGGGCGAACATCGCCGGCAGCACGGCGAACCACCACGCCAGGCGGTTGGCCTGCTCGCGCAGGAACACCATGTACAGCGTGCCCCCCGGGTTGCGCTCGACCCAGACCATCTGGCCCTGGCGCTTGAGTTCGTGGAACCCGGGATCCAGCTTGCGCAGGTGCGCGGGCAGCTCCTGCGACGACTCGCCCGGCTTCACCAGGTAGGCGCGCAGGGCGTAGGTGCTGGGCGGCGGATACGCCGGCGCCGCCTCGCGCAGCTCCCAGTAGTGACGGGCCTCCTCCTGCAGCGAGCTGCGGACGAAGCTGTACTTGAACAGCGTGCCGACGACGAAGAAGGCGATCACGATCGCCAGGCTCGCCATCACCACCTGCAGGATGAAGGCGATGCGGATCTTGCGGGAAAGACCGTGGGGCATGGGGGTATTCAACACAGGACGGCGCGAGTGTAGGTACGCGCGCATCGCTGTTCCGTGATCATGTAAAGCGACGCGCCGCCCCTACAGGCCGGCGCGGCCGGACAACCGGCCGCCGTCGTGCGTTCCATCCCCCTGTTTCCCCTTGGCCGGACGTCAGGCCGTGACCGGCTGCGCGATGTCGGCCACGCGGTAGCCGGCGCTCTGCACGGTGTGCAGCAGCGGGCGGTCGAACGGCTTGTCGATCACCTTGCGCAGGTTGTACAGGTGGCTGCGCAGGGTGTCCGAATCGGGGAGGCTGTTGCCCCAGATCTCGCGTTCGATCTCCTGGCGGCTGACGACCCGGGGCGACTCGCGCATCAGGATGGTCAGCAGCTTCAGGCCGATCGGCGAGAGCTGGAGTTCGGTGCCGCCGCGGGTGACGCGCATGCTGACCGGGTCCAGGACCAGGTCGGCGACGGTAAGCACCTCCGAGCCCACCTGGCGGCGCTCGCGGCGGATCAGGGCACGCAGGCGCGCCTCCAGCTCCTGGATCGCGAACGGCTTGGTGAGGTAGTCGTCGGCGCCATGGCCCAGGCCGGTGAGCTTGTCGTCCAGCGTGTCGCGGGCGGTCAGCATCAGGACCGGGGTGGACTTGCGCGCATCGCTGCGCAGGCGGCGGCAGACCTCGATGCCGTCCAGGCGCGGCAGCATCAGGTCCAGCACCACGGCGTCGTAACTGTTCTCGGCGGCCAGCCGGTAGCCATCCAGGCCGTCGGCCGCGTAGTCGACCTCGAAACCGCGGCTTTCGAGGTACTCACCGATCATCTCGGAAATGTTGCGGTTGTCTTCGACGACCAGCACCAGCCCTGAGGTTTCTTTGCCCTGACGCATTTCCTGACGCTCCGTAGAGTGGGTTTTCAGCTTTGTGAAACATGCCGGACCCCCGGTGGATCTGGCGTGAAGGCCGTTGGCTGCTTCCCCCGTCAGAGCAGGGGGCGCAGGGCTGGCCAGACGTTGTCCAGCAGGCGCGGCTGGGCGGCCGCGGTGGGATGGAGGCCGTCGCCCTGCATCAGGCCCGGCTCCAGGGCCACGCCCTCGAGGAAGAATGGCACCAGGGCCACGTCCTTGCCCTCGGCCAGGCTGGCGTAGGTGCGGCGCAGGCGCTCGCGGTACGCCGGGCCGTAGTTGGGCGGCACGTCGATGCCCAGCAGCAGCACCCGGGCACCCGAGGCCCTGCCCCGCTCGACCATGCGCCGCAGGTTGGCCTCGAGCTGGGCCGGGGCAAGCCCGCGCAGGGCGTCATTGCCGCCCAGCTCGATCACCAGCACCGACGGCTTGTGCTTCTCCAGCAGCGCCGGCAGCCGGGTAAGGGCGCCGGCACTGGTCTCGCCACTGATGCTGGCATTGACCACGCCACGGGACAGCGGGGGCTCGGAACGGAGTTTCCGCTCCAGCAGGCTGACCCAGCCGGAGCCTCTGGGTATGTTGTGTTCCGCGCTCAGGCTGTCGCCGAGTACCAGCACCGGACCTTTGGCACGGGCCGGGGGCGCCGCCAGCAGCGAACCTGACAGCAGCACCAGCGCCAGCAGGGCCAGCAGCCGGCCCATGGCGCTCCCTGTCCCGAACTTCCGCATCACGGAGCCTCCCATCGATACCCAGACCATTCCCAGCATAGCCACCGCCATCGAGGTCCGCGGTGTAGGCAAGTCGGCCGCAGGCCCCGAGGGCGAGGTCCGCATTCTCGATGGCGTCGACCTCACCGTGGCTGAAGGCGACAGCGTGGCCATCGTCGGTGCCTCCGGCTCCGGCAAGACCACCCTGCTCGGCCTGCTCGCCGGCCTGGACCTGCCCACCACCGGCAGCATCAGCCTGGCCGGCCAGCGCCTGGACCAGCTGGACGAGGAGGCGCGCGCCGCGCTGCGTGCGCGCGAGGTCGGCTTCGTGTTCCAGAGTTTCCACCTGCTGCCCTCGCTCACCGCCGAGGAGAACGTGGCCCTGCCGCTGGAGCTGGCCGGGCGCGAGGATCCGTCGCGGGTTGCCGAGGTGCTGGCCGCGGTCGGCCTGGAACACCGGCGCCGGCACCATCCGCGCCAGCTGTCCGGCGGCGAGCAGCAGCGCGTGGCCCTGGCCCGAGCCTTCGTCGCCCGGCCGCGGATCCTGTTCGCCGACGAGCCCACCGGCAACCTCGACCAGGCCACCGGCCAGCAGGTCAGCCAACTGTTGTTCGAGCTCAACCGCAGCAACGGCACCACCCTGGTGATGGTCACCCACGACCTGGCCCTGGCCCGCCGCTGCCACCACGTCTACCGCCTCGATCGCGGCCGCCTGGTGCGGATCGAGGACGGCGGGGAAGGCGCATGAACGTGCTGCGCCAGGCGGCGCGCTCGCTGCGCCGCGAGTTCCTGGCCGGCGACCTGCTGACCCTGTTCGCCGCGCTGGTGCTGGGCGTGGCGGCGATGACCGCGGTCGGCACCCTGGTCGACCGCGTGACCCTGGCCCTGACCTCAAGCGCCGCCGAGGTGATCGGCGGCGACCTTGGCGTGCAGGCGCGCGCCGAGCCGCCGGCCGAATTCGCCGACGAGGCCCGCAACCGCGGCCTGGCGATGGCGCGGCTGGTGACCTTCCCCAGCGTGCTGTTCCACGGCGAATCCAGCCAGATGGCCACGGTCAAGGGCGTGGACGGCGCGCATCCGTTGCGCGGGCGCCTGCGCGTGGCCAGCGATGCCGCCGGGCTGCAGGCCAGCGATGCGGGTGGCCCGCCCCCGGGCGAGGCCTACGCCGATCCGCGCGTGCTTGCCGGACTGGGGGTGAGCGTGGGCGACAGCATCGAGCTGGGTTCCAGCCAGGTGCGCATCACCCGCGTGCTGCTGTCCGAGCCCGACGCCTCGGGCGGACTGATGGAAATGGCGCCGCCGCTGCTGGTGCACCGCGACGACGTCGAGGCAGCCGGCCTGCTCGGCCCGGGCAGCCGCGCCGGCTACCGGATGATGTTCGCCGGCCCGCCGCAGGCGATCGACGCCATGCGCGAATGGCTGCAGCCGCGGCTGGCCCCGGGACAGCGCCTGGTCGGCGTGGAGGACGCACAGCAGGGCCTGCGCAATGCCTTCGACCGTGCCGGCCGCTTCCTCGCCCTGGCCGCGCTGCTGGCGGTGCTGCTGGCCAGCGTGGCCACCGCGCTGGCGGCCAACCGCTTCGCCCTGCGCCGGGTGGACACCGTGGCGATCCTGCGCTGCCTCGGCGCGCGCCAGCGCGACATCCTCGCCTCGCTCGCCCTGCAACTGGTGCTGCTGGCGATCCCGGCCTGCGTGCTGGGGATCGGCCTGGGCATGCTGGCCCAGGTCGCGCTGGTGGAGGCGCTGGGCAGCCTGGTGCCCGCGCGCCTACCGCTGCCGCAGGCCACGCCGATGCTGGCCGGGGCCGGGATCGGCCTGCTGATCCTGCTCGGCTTCGGCCTGCCGCCGCTGCTGCGCCTGCGCGGGGTGCCGCCGATGCGCGTGCTCAACCGCAGCTTCGCCACCCTGCCCGCGACCTCGCTGCTGGCCTATGTCGCGGCGCTGGCTGCCACCGCCGCGCTGGCGGTCTACGCCACCGGAGACGTGCAGCTGGCCGCCTGGGTGCTGGGCGGACTGGCGGTACTCGCCCTGGTCGCGGCCGCCGCGGGCGCCACCCTGCTGTGGCTGCTGGGCCGCCTGCAGGCGCGCCTGCATGGCCCGTGGCGGCTGGGGCTGGCCGCGCTCGCGCGTCGCCGTGGCCTGGCGGTGGTGCAGCTGGTCGGCCTGTCGCTGTCGCTGTGCGCGCTGTTGCTGCTGGCGGTGGTCGGCCCCGGCCTGCTCGGCCAGTGGCGCGACCGCCTGCCGCCGGATACGCCGAACCACTTCCTGCTCAACGTGCAGCGCGACCAGGCCGGGGCTGTCGAGCAGGCGCTGCGCGGCATGGGCGTGGCCGATCCGGACCTGCAGCCGTTCGGCACCGGACGCCTGGTGGCGATCAACGGCGAGCCGCCGCAGCGCATGGCAGTGGAAGGCCAGGACGATGGCAACGACGCCGACCGTCCGTTGAACTTCTCCTGGCGCCATACCTTCCCGCCCGCCAACACCCTGCTGCAGGGCGAGTTCTGGAGTGAAGCCAGCGATGCGGCCGAGGCCTCGATCGAGGAAGGCTGGGCGCGACGCTACGGCGTCGGCCTGGGCGACAGCGTGACCCTGCAGCTGGGCGAGCAGGAGCGCAGCTTCACCGTCACCAGCATCCGCAAGGCCGACTGGGATTCGTTCCGGGTCAACTTCTTCGTGCTGCTCAACGCGGGGGCGGTGGGCGACGCGCCGTACAACCTGATCTCCAGCTTCCACCTGCCCTCGGGCAATACCGCGGCGCTGGCACCGGTGGTGCGGGAATTCCCGAACGTGTCGGTGCTGGAGATCGAGGCGCTGCTGGAGCGCGTGCGCGAGGTGATCGAGCGCGTGGCCCAGGCGGTGCAGCTGGTGATGGGCTTCAGCCTCGCCGCCGGCGTGCTGGTGCTGCTGGCTGCATTGCAGGCCACCGCCGGCGAGCGCCGCTACGACAGCGCGGTGCTGCGCACCCTGGGCGCGCGCCATGGCCAGCTGCGTGGGGCAGTGCTGGTCGAGTTCGGGGTGCTGGGCCTGGTCGCGGCGACGCTGGCGGTATCGGCCGCCGCGGTAATTGGCGTGCTGGTCTCGCGCCAGCTGTTCGAACTGGCGCTGTCGCCGCCATGGCCTGCCCTGCTGGCCGGTGGCGCCGGCGGCATCGCGCTCAGCCTGCTGGCCGGATGGTCGGGCACGCGCGCGATCCTGCGTACGCCGCCGATGCTTGCCCTGCGCCAGGCCTGAGGCGTGGAGCCGGGCCTGCGCGGCCCGGCCCTACCCTTCGCCCTCTTCCAGCTCGAGCACGAAGCGCCGCTTGCGTAGTTCCCGCGCGCCCTGCCTGCGATAGAAGCGCGCCGCGGCCTGGTTCCATTCCGGTGTCTGCCACTGCAGCCGGGTGATGTCGGCGAGACGTGCATGTTCGCGCAATGCATCCAGCAACCGCGCACCGAGGCCGTGGTTGCGTGCGGTGGCACGCAGGTACAGGCAATCCATGTACAGGAACGGACGCGCCTGCCAGGTCGAGAAATCGCAGGTCGCGGTCATGTATCCCGCCGGCGCATCCTGCCCTGCCGCGACCCAGCACAGCAGGCGTGGCCGCGCACCGAAGATGGCTTCCGACAAGGCCTGGGCATCCGGTCGTGCCGTAGCCTGTTCGAAAGCGGCGTGCTCGGCGACAAGTTCCAGCAGCGCCTGCATGTCGCCAGGTGCGGCCCGGCGGACAAGCGTCGGCATCAGCTGGCATCCATGCCCGTAGCCAGTCCGAAGCCCTCGTCCAGCCAGCCGGTGATGCCGCCCGCCATCAGTTTCACCGGGCGTCCAAGCGTGGCCAGCCGCACCGCGGCGCGCGCGGCGCCATTGCAGTGCGGCCCGGCGCAGTAGACGACGAACAGCGTGTCCTGCGGCCAGCGCGCGATCGTGGACGCGATGATCTTGCGGTGTGGCAGGTGCACCGCACCCGGCACATGGCCATGCGCATGGGCTTCGGGCCCACGCACGTCGAGCAGGACGAATCCGGGATCCGGGCGCGAAAGCGCCTCGTGCACGTCCCAGCAATCGGCCTCGAACGCGAACTGCGCGCCGAAGTGCTCCAGCGCCTGCGCGGGCGTTGCCGCGGCGGTTTCAGTGACGGGATTTCCCATGGTGTCCTCCGTGGTGGCAGGGCCATTGTGCGCGGCCACCCGCTCGTGCAGGATTGGCGGCAATGACGATCTCCGATCAAATTCCGCCAATGCGCAATCGCAAGGTCGCGGTGCTGCTCTACGACGGCCTGTGCATGTTCGAGTTCGCATGCGCGGCGGAAGTCTTTGGCCTGGAGCGTCCCGAGGCGGGACCCGGCTGGTACAGCTTCCACACCGCGTCGGTCGACGGCCGTCCAGTGCGCACCCAGTACGGCGGACGCATGCAGCCGGATGGCGACCTGAAGCTGCTGCAGGCCGCGGGCACGATCATCGTCCCTGGCTGGCGCGGCGCGGAGGCTTCCGTCCCCGATGCGCTGGTGGCCGCGCTGCGCGACTCGTATCGGCGTGGCAGCCGGCTGCTGTCGATCTGCTCCGGGGTGTTCGTCCTCGCTGCCGCCGGCCTGCTCGACGGCCGCCGCGCGACCACCCACTGGCGGCACGCCGCAGCACTGCGCGAGCGCCATCCGCTGGTCGAGGTCGACCCCGACGTGCTCTACGTGGACAACGGCCAGGTGCTCACCTCGGCCGGGAGTGCGGCCGGGCTGGACCTGTGTCTGCACCTGGTGCGGCGCGACTTCGGCAGCGCCAAGGCCAACCTGGTGGCGCGGCGGCTGGTCATCCCGCCGCACCGCGACGGGGGCCAGGCCCAGTACGTGGAGCGTCCGGTGGCGCCGCAACGGCGCGACGCGTTGTCGCCGCTGCTGGACCACCTGCGCCGCCGCCTGGACCAGCCGCACACGATCGCCGCGCTGGCGGCGCGGGTGAACATGAGCGAGCGCACCTTCCTGCGGAAATTCCAGGCCGCCACCGGCACCACCCCCGGGCAATGGCTGGCCCAGGCCCGGATCGAACACGCCTGCCAGCTGCTGGAGCAGACCTGCCTGGGCGTGGACGAGGTCGCGAGCCGCAGCGGCTTCGGCACGGCCATGACCCTGCGACACCACTTCCGCCAGCGGCTCGGCACCAGCCCGGTGGCTTACCGCCGCCGCTTCGCCGCGCCCGTGCCCTGAGGCCGCGCGGTTCGCCCGGGGTGGCTTATCCTGCGCGCCTCATCCCCACCTGCGGCCCGACGATGCCCGCCCTGTCCCTGTCGAACTACCTCGTTCCGGTGCTGTTGCTGCTGGCCAGCAACGTGTTCATGACCTTCGCCTGGTACGGCCACCTCAAGTACAAGAGCGCGCCGCTGTTCATGGCGATCGTGGTCAGCTGGGGCATCGCCTTCTTCGAGTACAGCCTGATGGTGCCGGCAAACCGCATGGGCAGCGGGGTGTACTCGGTGGTCCAGCTCAAGACCATCCAGGAGGTCATCACCCTGGTGGTGTTCGCGGGCTTCTCGGCCTGGTACCTGGGCCAGCCGCTGAAGTGGAACCACTACGCGGCCTTCGCCCTGATCGTGGGCGCGGCCTTCCTGATGTTCTACGACGGACCGGGCGCGGCGGCGCACTGAGCCGCGCGCGAAGCGCTCAGGCCTGCCTGGGCGCGAACATGATCACCGCCATCCCGGCCAGGCACAGGCCCACGCCGAGCAGGTCCCAGCGGGTGGGACGCACGCCGTCCACGGCCCACAGCCAGGCCAGCGCGGTGGCGATGTAGACGCCGCCGTAGGCCGCGTACACCCGCCCCGTCGCGGTCGGGTGCAGGGTCAGCAGCCAGGCGAACACCGCCAGGCACAAGGCCGCCGGCAGGAGCAGCCAGGCGCTGCCGTTGTCGCGCAGCCATGACCACACCAGCCAGCAGCCGAGGATCTCGGCGATGGCGGTGGCCACGAACAGCAGGAAGGTGGTCACGCCGCCCCCGCGGCCTCGCGCTCCGACTGCTTCACCTGCGACCACAGCGCTTCCTGCTGCTCCAGGGTCAGCGCGGACAGCGTCGTTCCCCGTGCGTCGGCGAGTGCTTCCATGGCCCGGAAGCGGCGCTCGAACTTGTGGTTGGCACGGCGCAGCGCGGCGCCCGGATCGACCTTGGCGTGGCGCGCGACGTTGGCGGCCACGAACAGCAGGTCGCCGATCTCGTCTTCCAGGCGCTCGCGGTTTCCAGCCACGTCGCCGCGGGCGAACTCGGCACGCACCTCGGCGATCTCCTCGTGCAGCTTTTCCAGTACCGGTTCCGGACCCGGCCAGTCGAAGCCGGTGCGCGCCGCGCGCGACTGCAGCTTCACCGCCCGCTGCCACTCCGGCAGGCCGCGGGAAATGCCGGCCAGGGCGGAGGTGTCCTGCTCGCCGGCGGCGGCGCGTTCGGCGCGCTTGATCGCTTCCCAGTTGAGGGTCTGTTCCTCGGCATCGGCGAAGCTGGCCTCGCCGAATACGTGCGGGTGCCGCCGCACCATCTTGTCGCTGATCGCGTTGGCGACGTCGTCGAACCCGAACGCGCCCTGCTCGGCCGCCATCTGCGCATGGAAGACCACCTGCAGCAGCAGGTCGCCCAGCTCGTCCTTCAGCGCGGCGAGGTCCTTGCGGTCGATCGCGTCTGCGACTTCATACGCTTCCTCGATGGTGTAAGGGGCGATGCTGGAGAAGTCCTGTTCCAGGTCCCAGGGACAGCCGCCCTGCGGGTCGCGCAGGCGGGCCATGATCGCCAGCAGGCGCTCGATCGGTCGTTCGGTAGGCATGGCGAAACTCTAGCAGGGAACCGCGGGATCTCATTGCCTGCTCGCCTTTGCCACGCCTGTCAGCCACGTAGCAAAAGCCGGGGCAAACGCAAAGCAAAGGCGCTGGCTCCGGACGGGGCCGCCGCACCCGCCCAGTCCGGGTCACCGCTCGGGCGAACGTCCCTGCCCTTACTCGCGGCCGTGGCACATCCATGTGCCACTTGCCCTGGACTGGGCGGGTGCGACGTCCTCTGCAGGCGTTGCGGCCACTGGCCTCGCTGAAGGCCGACCGACATGCACGAGCCGCGACCTGCGCCCGGCAAAAAGCGCCACGGCACTTATGAGCACTATCGCTGCCAGCCCCGGAGCCGACCACCCCAATGCCGAAGCGGACGTGACGGGCCGGGTATGCCGTGGCAGTGGTCATGGATGGCCGCGGTAGCGAGTACGCACATGGATGTGCGTCCGAGCGGCCACGGCATACCCGGCCTGGCGCGGCCCCATCCGAAGCCGGCCATCCCGATCGCTTTTCGCGGGATATCTCTACCCGCACCACGGAAGCAAGCGAAAGAAAAACGCCGGCACCTCAGAGGGCACCGGCGTCTTCGCCAAGCAAGCTCGTACGGCTGGCCTCAGCCGCCGCGCGCCTCCAGCGCGGCGACCGCCGGCAGGGTCTTGCCTTCCAGGAACTCGAGGAAGGCACCGCCACCGGTGGAGATGTAGCTGACCTGCTCCTCGATGCCGTACTTGTCGACAGCGGCCAGGGTGTCGCCGCCACCGGCGATGGAGAACGCCTTGGACTCGGCGATCGCACGGGCCAGGGTCTCGGTGCCCTTGCCGAAGGCGTCGAACTCGAACACGCCCACCGGGCCGTTCCAGACCACCGTGCCGGCGGCCTTGATCAGCGCGGCGTACTGCGCGGCGGTCTGCGGGCCGATGTCCAGGATCATGTCCTCCGGACCGACCTGGTCGACCGGCTTGACCGTAGCCGGCGCGTCGGCGGCGAACGCCGGGGCCACCACCACGTCCACCGGCAGCGGGATCTGCGCGCCGCGCGACTTCGCATCGGCGTCGATCTTGCGCGCGGTATCCAGCAGGTCGTTCTCCACCAGCGACTTGCCCACGCCATGGCCACCCGCGGCGATGAAGGTGTTGGCGATGCCGCCACCGACGATCAGCTGGTCGACCTTGCCGACCAGGCTGGTCAGCAGTTCCAGCTTGGTCGAGACCTTGCTGCCGGCGACGATCGCCAGCAGGGGGCGCGCCGGATTGGCCAGCGCCTTGTCCAGCGCGTCCAGCTCGGCCATCAGCAGCGGGCCGCCGGCGGCGACCGGGGCGAAACGGATCACGCCGTGGGTCGAGGCCTGGGCGCGGTGCGCGGTGCCGAAGGCGTCCATCACGAACACATCGCACAGCGCGGCGTACTTCCTGGCCAGCGCCTCGTCGTCCTTGCCCTCGCCCACGTTCATGCGGCAGTTCTCGAGCAGCACGACCTGGCCGGGCCTGACATCGACGCCGTCGACCCAGTCCTTGACCAGCGGCACCTCGACGCCCAGCAGCTCGGACAGGCGCGCGGCGACCGGGGCCAGCGAATCCGCCTCGCTCCACTGGCCTTCCTTCGGCCGGCCCAGGTGCGAGGTGACCATCACCGCGGCCCCCTTCTCCAGCGCCAGCTTGAGCGTCGGCACCGAGGCGGTGATGCGCTGCTCGGAGGTGATGCGACCGTTGTCGATCGGCACGTTGAGGTCCTGGCGGACCAGCACGCGCTTGCCGGTCAGGTCGAGGTCGGTCATCCGGAGGATCGTCATGCTCACGTCTCTAGGCTGGGGGAATGGAAGGGCGGCGCCTGGTGCGCACGCGGGGACAGGCATTTTCGGTGCAGGGCGCAGCGGCGGCAAACCGGGGGCTCAGCCTTCCGGACGCGGCTGCCGCAGCAGGCTGATGCCCAGCAGGGCGACCAGGGCTGCGCCACCGACCAGCAGCGCCCACAGCAGCCAGCTTTTCCAGTCGCGCTCGACCACCGGCTCGAGGGCGCGATCGCCGGCCAGCTCGCGGGCTTCGCCGGCCAGGGTTGCCGCGGCCGGTTCCCAGCCGGAGCCGCGCTGGGCACGCAGCGCGTCCAGCAGTGGCCGGATCGGCGCCTCGCCGCGCTGCCGGCGCGCACTGCCGGCGGCCAGCGAGAACGGCGGTTGGCCCTGGGCGAGGAACACTGCCACCTCGGGACGATAGCCCACGCGCAGCACGGGGGTTTGATCGCCGACCGGGGTATTGGGAACCAGCCGCCAGTGGCGGTCACGGACCGCGCCGGCCAGCGCGCGCGGCTCCGAGCGGGTACCGCTGCCGTCGGCGCCAAGCTGGTACGAGACCCAAGGCCCGGCCCGCCAGGTCCACGAGCCCTCGTCGTCCGCCTCGCGGCTGTGCAGGGTCCACTCCACCGCGCTGTTGCCCGGCAGGCGCACGTCGGCGCGCTCGACCGGGAAGCGTCCGGGCAGGAGGAACTCGAAGCCCTCGCGCCCGCCGCTGTTGCGGCGCTTGCCCTGCAGTTCCAGCCACTCCCACTGCGCCCGTGCCACTGCCGGCGCCAGTTCGGCGGAGACGCCGGTCAGCACCGGGCCGGGGCCTGCACGCAGCGGCAGCAGGCGAAGGTAGCGGGCCTGGCCATCCAGGACGATACGGCCCTGGCGCAGGCGCTCGCCGCCGCGCTCCAGGTCCAGCAGGGTGGTGCTGCCATTGAGCGTGCGCCAGCTGCGCAGGTCGTCGCTGCCCTCGACGCGGTAGCCAGCCTGCAGTGGTTGCGCCGGATCCTCCCACTCCAGCAGCAGGGCCCGCACCGGCTCGCGCACGCCGCTGGCGTCGACCAGCCAGCGGCCCGGGCCGCCCACGCTCGCACGCGCGCCGATCCCGGCCTCGACCCGGCGGATGCTGCCGTCGGCATCGCGCTCGGCGATCAGGTGGATGTCGCCACCGCCACCGCCTTCCTGCGCGGGAAGCGGGAACCACGGCAGCGCCCGCGTGCGCGACGCCTGCGCCAGCGGCTGGGCCGGCGACAGCACCGCGGTGGCCACCGGCTGGCCCTGGGCGTTGAACACTTCGACGTCGCGCAGGGCGCGGTCGTGGGCGCCGAGGTACACGGCCTGGTCCAGCACCACCCGGTAGGCGCCGGCGTCTTCCCGGGCCAGCTCCAGCGGCCATTCGCGGGCATAGTCCTGTGCCGGCGCGGCAGCGTGGGCGGCGACGGGGACAAGCGCGGCCGCCATGGCCAGTACGTACAGCGAAGCCTTGCTCATGCGTTCTCCACGTTGGCGGCCGTGCGCGGCGGCGCCGGGGCGAGGTAGCCCACGATCATGCACAGCACGCCATAGGCGATGAAAGACACGATGCCGGTCAGGTTGCCCAGGTGGCTGCGGTCCACCAGCACCAGCTTGGCCAGGACCACGCCCATCAGCACCGCGCCGGCCATCCACAGGCCGCGCTGGCCGCGGCGCGAGCCGAGCACCCAGCCCAGCACGCCCAGCACGCTCCAGACCACGGTCAGGCTGGTCTGGGCCAGGCCGGTGCCAAGCAGGCCGCCATCCCAGCCGATGCCGCCCCAGTAATGCACGCTGCGCAGGGTCGAGGCGCTCAGCAGCAGGAAGCCGCCGCCGGCCAGCACGATCGGGCGCAGGCGCTCCAGCCCGCGTGCGTAGGGCGGGCGCAGCCACGCGGCCGCCAGCGCCAGGGTGGCCAGCTGCACCAGTTCGGCCGGGTTGAGCAGGGGCAGCCACGGCAGCGGTGCCGGCGACAGCGGCCGGTTGAGCACCACCAGCCAGATCGCGGCGGCGACCGCGAACCCGAGCCACAGCACCGGCGTGCGCATCGGCGTTGCCACCGTGGCATCGCGCGGCAGCGCCAGCCAGCCGAAGCGCCACAGCGAGAGCGCGATGAGGACAAGCCATGGCAGCGCCACCAGCGCAACCTCCCAGCCCTGGCCGAAACGTGCCTCGAGCGCGACCCAGTACCCCTCCACCGAGAGCAGCAGTGTCCACAGCAGCCACCAGGCCAGCTGCGCTGCACCCGCACTGCTGCCATCATCCGTGCGCAGGCAGGCCAGGCCACGCACGCCCAGCAGGCCGAAGACCAGCCACGCCAGCGCGCCAAAGCCGCCACCCAGCGGGTGCTGGTGCAGCTCTCCCTGCCAGAACAGGAAGGGCGCGGCCAGCGCGACCGCCGCCAGCAGGGTCTGGGCTAGCAGCGCGGCCGGACGGCGGCGGTGCACTTCCGCCGCCAGCCAGCCGGTCGCGCCCGCCAGCACCAGGGCCAGGTCGGCACGGAGCGCGGGATCGGCGAAACGCGATATCTCGTGTGCGCAGTTGCCGGCCCACCACGCCATGCCCCACAGGTAGAAGACCGCCGCCGGCACGGTCCGGCCGTGCGCGCGTGCCGCCCAGGCGCTGGCCCAGCCAGCGACCGCCAGCAGCAGCATGCCCATGGCCGTTGGGTTGAGCACCGCGCGCACGTCCTCGTGGGCGTGGTCATAGCCGAACAGCATGGCCACCGCGGCGGCCAGCTGCAGGGTCACGCCGGCACCCTGCGGCAGCAGCCGCCCGCGGCGCAGGCCCAGCCAGACCAGGCCGGCGCCTTCCAGCGCGAATACGCTGGCGGTGGCACGCGCGCTCAGGCCCAGCGGAACGGCCAGGGTGGCGAAGCCGACCGCCAGCACCGCATGCGACTGGCCCAGCAGCTCGTAGCCGCGCCGGCGCAGGAGCATCCACGCCAGCGCCGCATACAGCGCTGCCAGTCCCAGCGCGCAGAACGCAAGCTGCATCCGCTCGCCCTCCAGCAGCGCCGCCTGCAGCGAGAACGCGACCAGCGGCGTACCGAATACCAGGCAGCCATCGACCAGGTCGCGCCGGCCTTCCGGCCTGCGCCGCGCGAACAGCAGCGGCACCAGCAGGTAGAACACGAAGAACAACGCCAGGAACGGCTGGGTGCTGGCGTACTTCTCCGGCACGTAGGCACTGGCGCCCCATACGGTGCCGATGCCGAAGGTGAACACGAAGCCGAGCAGGTTGAGCAGCCGCCACGCCTTGAACCAGGCGATTGCCACCACCGCCGCGTTGACCAGCGCGTAGTAGGAGAACAGCGCGACGTGGTTGCCGCTGCCGGTGGAAAGCCAGATCGGCGCGAGGTAGCCGGCCAGCAGCGCGAACGCCGCCAGGTTCTGCGAGTTCTGCAGCACCGCCAGCAGCGCTGCGCCAGCCACCAGCACCACGCTGAGGGCGAAGGCCGGACCCGCATCGATCATGCCGTAGAGCTTGAAGGCGGCGAATACCACCAGCAGCAGGGTGCCGATCGCACCGCCCTGCAGGCTGAGGGCGAACACCCGGTTGTGCTCGCGCCGGCGCCAGGCGAAGACCAGCGCGCCCACCGCGGCGGCGGCGATGCCGGCAAGGCGCAGCTCCAGCGGAACCTGGAACAGGCCCTGGTCGCTGGCGTACTTGAGCAGCGCGGCGACACCGGCCAGGGCCACCAACACGCCGATCTTGACCGGCACGTTGCCGACGGTGAACCAGCGCTTCACCACCCGCAGCACCGGGTTCTCCGCGGCCGGACGGCGCGGGACTGCAGCAATGCGCGGTTGCGGCGATGCCGTGGCACGCGTGGCAGCCGCGGCGGGTTCGCGCGCAGGCGGCAGCGGGGGCGGCAGCGGGCTGCCCGCAGGCGCCTGCGCGGGTGCGGGTGCGGGCGTCGCCTCGTCCGCCTGGCGGCGCACCAGCTCGGCCAGGGTGGGCTCGCTCGCGGCCGGAGCCGTACCAGGCTGCGCCAAGGCTGCGGGCGCAGGAGCCGGGGCCTCGCGCCGGGCCGGGGCCGCGTGCTGCAGCACGCCGACGGCACGTTCCAGGTCGGCAACCCGCCGCTTCAGGCCGAGCACGCTCGTCAACAGCAGGACGAATGCCACCGGCACCGCCAGTACGGCCAGTACCAGCAGCATGATGATCGCTTCCAAGCGTCGTTCCCCCGCTTCGTGGATCCGCCAGCCAACTCCCCGGCCGCCCGCATGCTACCGGAGCGCGAGCCCGGGCCGGCGCCGGACCCCATGCCCGTCATTCAGCTGCCGATCCGGATCGGCCGCCCTGCAGCGTGCCGGCAGCTGGCTTCCGCTGCCACGCCCGAGCCGACCGGCCATGGCAGCCGGCGCCTGCAGGAGGCGGCAGGCCCTCGCTCCGGCTTCCGCGCAAAGAAAAGCCCCGGCATTGCCGGGGCTTCCTGTTCCACCGTTGGCGCCTCTTACCGGGCGACGACGCGGACCATCTCCAGGCACTTGTTGGAGTAGCCCCACTCGTTGTCGTACCAGGCCACCAGCTTGACGAAGGTCGGGTCGAGCTGGATACCGGCGTCGGCGTCGAAGATCGAGGTGCGGGTATCGCCGCGGAAATCGGTGGCGACGACCTTGTCCTCGGTGTAGCCGAGGATGCCCTTCAGCGCGCCTTCGCTCTGCGCCTTGATCTCGGCCTTGATCTCCTCGTAGCTGGCCGGGTTCTCCAGCTCGGCGGTCAGGTCGACCACCGACACGTCCGAGGTCGGCACGCGGAACGACATGCCGGTCAGCTTCTTGTTCAGCGAGGGGATCACCACGCCCACGGCCTTCGCGGCGCCGGTGGAGGACGGGATGATGTTCTCGAGGATGCCGCGGCCGCCGCGCCAGTCCTTGTTGGACGGGCCGTCGACGGTCTTCTGGGTCGCGGTGGCGGCGTGCACGGTGGTCATCAGGCCACGCTTGATGCCCCACTTGTCGTGGATGACCTTGGCCAGCGGGGCCAGGCAGTTGGTGGTGCACGAGGCGTTGGAGATGATCGCCTGGCCGGCGTAGGTGTCGTGGTTGACGCCGAACACGAACATCGGGGTGTCGTCCTTCGACGGGGCCGACAGGATCACCTTCTTCGCGCCGGCATCCAGGTGCTTCTGCGCGCTGGCCTTGTCCAGGAACAGGCCAGTGGACTCGATCACCACCTCGGCGCCGACCTCGTCCCACTTCAGGTTGGCCGGGTCGCGCTCCTGGGTCAGGCGGATCTTCCTGCCGTTGACCACCAGGGTGTTGCCCTCGACCTTGACGTCGCCCTTGAAGCGGCCGTGCACGGAGTCGTACTGCAGCATGTAGGCCAGGTAGTCGGGCTCGAGCAGGTCGTTGATCGCAACGATCTCGATATCGTCGCCGAAGTTCTGCACGGCAGAACGCAGCACGTTGCGGCCGATGCGGCCGAAGCCATTGATGCCTACCTTGATCGCCATTCTGTTGACTCCTGGAGCCACGCTTCACGGGGCCCGTAGTGGATGAAGGGGATGGATACAGCGGGCGGCCATTCTAGCACCGGGCCCCGCCCGCCCCGTGGTCCCGGCTTGACTGGAATCAAGGCGCGCCCCGCGGCACGGGCGGAGACTTGCGCCACACCCAACACGCAGAGTGTTACCGATGAAACACAAGCTTCTCCCCCTGGTTGCCGCCTCCCTCGCCGCCGTTGCCGCCGCACCTGCCTTCGCGCAGTCCGCCGGCGACTGGACCCTGGGCGTGGGCCTGCACCAGGTCGACCCGAAGTCCGACAACGGCAAGCTGGCCGGCGGCACCCTGCCCCTGGCCATCGACAGCGATGCCAAGCCGAGCGTGACCTTCGAATACTTCGTCAAGGACAACCTGGGCGTCGAGGTGCTGGGCGCGCTGCCGTTCAAGCACGACATCGCGGTCAAGGGCGTGGGCAAGGTGGGCGAGACCAAGCACCTGCCGCCGACCATCACCCTGCAGTACCACTTCAACAGCGCCGGCAAGGTTTCGCCGCTGCTGGGCGTGGGCATCAACTACACCACCTTCTTCAGCGAGGACACCACCGGCGTCCTGGCCGGCAGCAAGCTGAAGCTGGACGATTCCTTCGGCCTGGCCGCGCACGCCGGCCTGGACTTCAAGGTCAGCGAGAAGGCCTCGGTGCGCGTGGACGTGCGCTGGGCCGACATCGACACCGACGTCAAGGTCGACGGTGCCAAGCTCGGCACCGCCAACATCGACCCGCTGGTGTACGGCGCCTCGTACGTCATGAAGTTCTGAGGAAAGGCGTTTCCCTTGGCGGGGAAAAGGCGGCGGTGCGGGACAGTCGGTTAAAGTTGTCGCATGAAGTCCCGCACCGCCCCCGCACCTTCCAACCGCACCCGGCGCCGCCTCGCGTGGCTGCCGGGTGTTTTCGTATTGCTTTCCGTCGCCCTGCCGGCCCAGGCCTGGGGCCCGCTCGGCCACCGCCTGGTCGCGCGCATGGCCGAGGAGGACCTCAGCCCCGCTGCGCGCGCCGAAGCCGCGCGCCTGTTGCAGGGCGAGGCCGAACCCTCGCTCGCCGGGATCGCCACCTGGGCCGACAACCTGCGCGGTTCCGATCCAGGCCTGGGCAAGCGCAGCGCGCCTTGGCACTACGTCAATATCGGCGAGGCTGGCTGCCGCTACGAGCGCCAGGCCCACTGCCCCGACGGCGGCTGCGTCAACGAGGCGCTTGAAGTGCAGACACGCATCCTCGCCGACCGCGGCCGCAGCGATGCCGAGCGCCTGCAGGCGCTGAAGTTCGTGGTCCACCTCGTCGGCGACGCGCACCAGCCTCTACACGCCGGCCACCGCCACGACCGCGGCGGCAACGACTACCAGATCAATTACCGCGGCAAGGGCACCAACCTGCATTCGCTGTGGGACAGCGGCATGCTGCGCACCCGCAAGCTCGACGAGGATGCATGGATCGAGCGCCTGCGTGCCCTGCCGGCGCCGGATGTCGAGTCGATCGGCCGGCCGCCACGCGAAGGCTTCCCGGTGGCGTGGGTCGAGCAGTCCTGCCGCGCCAGCCTCGCCCCCGGCGTATACCCGAAGGGCCACGTGATCGACGACAGCTACGTCGAGGCACACCTGCCGGTACAGGAAGCGCAGCTGCGCCTCGGCGCCGCGCGCCTTGCCGAAGTACTGGACGCGGCACTGGGTGGTCCCCGATAACAGCATTACCGGCCACGCCTCGACGCCGTGCCAAGGCCACGGCGGGCAGGATGGCCATCCTGTACCGACATGCACCGCCGTAACCCCCGACGGAGGAACGCCATGCCCAATCTGACCGCCCTGCTGCGCGTGGCCGCGATCGTACTGCTGGCCTTCGCCGCCCAGGGCTGCACCGGAGGCAAGGGCGAGCCACTGACCGTGTTCGCCGCCGCCAGCCTGCAGGAGTCGATGGACGAGGCGGCCGCGGCCTACCGCCAGGCCACCGGCACCGAAGTGCGGATGTCCTATGCCGCCAGTTCCACCCTGGCGCGCCAGATCGAACAGGGCGCACCAGCCCAGGTGTTCCTGTCGGCGGACGACGCCTGGATGGACTACCTGCAGGAACGCGACCGGATCGATCCCGGAACCCGCGTGGAGCTGCTGGGCAATTCCCTGGTGCTGGTGGCACCGCACGGCGGCCAGGCCGCATCGGTGGACCTGGCCCGGGCCGGATCGGTGGCCGAAGCGCTGGGCGGAGGCCGCCTGGCCATCGCCCACACCAGCACCGTGCCGGCCGGCAAGTATGGGCGCCAGGCGCTGGAATCGCTGGGCCACTGGCCGGCGGTGCAGGAACACCTGGCCGAATCGGACAGCGTGCGCGCCGCGCTGATGCTGGTGGCCCGTGGCGAGGCCCCGCTGGGCGTGGTCTACGCCTCCGACGCCCTGGTCGAGCCACGGGTGCAGGTGGTGGCCAGCTTCCCCGACGGCAGCCATCCGCCGATCATGTATCCGATCGCCGCGGTCGCCGGCGCCGGCACCCCGGCGCGCGACTTCGTGCGCTGGCTCGACGGGCCGCAGGCGCGCGCGATCTTCGCCCGCCACGGCTTCAGGCCGAGGGACTGAGCGCGCATGGGTTTGCCCGGCTTCACCCCGGACGAGATCACGGCCATCGTACTGAGCCTGAAGGTGGCGGCGGTGGCCGCCATCGCCAGCCTGCCATTCGGCGTGCTGGTGGCCTGGCTGCTGGCGCGTGGCCGCTTCCCGGGCAAGTCGCTGCTCGATGCGCTGGTGCACCTGCCGCTGGTGCTGCCGCCGGTGGTGATGGGTTATGCCCTGCTGGTGCTGTTCGGCCAGCAGGGGCCGGCCGGGCGCTGGCTGGAGCACACCTTCGGCATCAGCCTCGCCTTCCGCTGGACCGGTGCCGCACTGGCATGCGCGGTGATGGGCTTCCCGCTGATGGTGCGTGCGATCCGGCTGTCGATCGAGAACGTGGACCGGCGCCTGGAGCAGGCCGCCGCCACCCTGGGCGCGGCGCCGTGGCGGGTGTTCCTGACCGTGACCCTGCCGCTGGCCTGGCCGGGCCTGGTCGCCGGCGCGGCCCTGGGATTCGCCAAGGCACTGGGCGAGTTCGGCGCCACCATCACCTTCGTCTCCGCGGTCCCCGGCGAGACCCGCACCCTGTCCTCGGCGATCTACGGGCTGATGCAGGTGCCCGGTGGCGAATCCGGGATCTGGCGCCTGGCCGCGGTGGCGCTGGTGATCTCGCTGGGCGCGCTGCTGTTCTCCGAATGGCTGGTGCGGCGCCAGCGCGGAGGCGACGAGGAATGAGCGCGCACGACGCCATCGACGGAGGCCGGCCATGCTGAAGGTCGACATCCAGCTGCGCCGCGGCGGGTTCCGTCGCCAGGTGCGGATCGACGAACAGGCGCGGGTGCTCGCGCTGACCGGGCCTTCGGGTGCGGGCAAGACCAGCGTGCTCAACGCCATCGCCGGACTGGTGCGGCCGGAATCCGGGCGCATCGAGATCGACGGCCGGGTGCTGTACGACAGCGAGCGGCGCATCGACGTGCCGACCCACCGCCGCCAGGTCGGCTACGTGTTCCAGGACGCGCGCCTGTTCCCGCACCTGGACGTGCGCCGCAACCTGCTCTACGGCCGCCACCGCGGCGGCCAGGCGGGATTCGGGTTCGACGCGGTGGTCGAGCTGCTGGGCATCGGCCACCTGCTGGAGCGCCGCACCCGCCACCTCTCGGGTGGCGAGTCGCAGCGGGTGGCGATCGGCCGCGCCCTGCTCTCGCAGCCGGCGGTACTGCTGTTCGACGAGCCGCTGTCGGCGCTGGACCCGGCGCGCCGCGAGGAGCTGATCCCGTGGCTGCAGAAGGTCCGCGACGAGGTGCGCCTGCCGATGCTCTACGTCAGCCACCATCCCGACGAGGTGCGGCGCCTGGCCGACGCCATCCACGTCCTGGATTGACGCGTCGTTACCGGCGCGGCGGGCAGTCTTTGCCGCGTGTCCCGCACGGGAGCCACCCATGGCCCTGCCCCGCAAGACCGCGTTCCCGGTGGAGAAGACCCGGCGCTTCCTCGAGCCTGGCCCGCTGGTCCTCATCACCACCGCGTGGAAAGGCCGGCGCGCGATCATGACCTGCGGCTGGCACATGATGCTCGGCTACGACCTGGTCGGCACCTACATCTGGGAAGAGAACACCAGCCACGCGCTGGCACGGCGCAGCCGGCAGTGCGTGATCAACCTGCCGACGGCTTCGCTGCTGGATACGGTCGTCGGCGTCGGCAACTGCAGCAGTGCCGAGGTCGACAAGTTCGAGCGCTTCGGCCTGACCGCGCAGCAGGCCGACGAAGTGGAGGCACCGCTGCTCGGCGAGTGCCACGCCAGCTTCGAATGCCGGCTGCGGCGCGCGCACACCAACGACGACTACCCGCTGTTCGTGTGGCAGGTGGTGCGTGCGCACGTGGCAGCGCGGCCGAAGTGGCCGCGCACCGTGCACTACCGCGGCGAGGGACGGCTGATGCTGTCAGGCGACGAGACCAGCCGGCGGCGGCTGTTCCGTCCGGAGATGCTGGAATGCTGATCAGTTCGCCGCGGCCGGATTGCGGGTCACCCGCGCCTGGCCATCGCGCAGCTCGAAGGTGAATGCCCAGGACAGGGTCACCGGCACCGGCCGGGCCGCCAGCACCGGACCGGAACAACCGTCGCCGGTCCAGGAGCGGTTGCGGGTGGCGGCATCCGCGTATTCGCACATCATTGCCGGCCGGAACTGCCAGCTCGCCATCGCACTGCGCACGGCCTCGGCCAGCGGCTCCGGCGCCTCGCTGGCGGCCACGCACCCGGGCGCGTCGACCAGGCGCACGTCGCGCACCGCGCCATCCTCCGACACCACCAGCGATGCGCAGATGCTGATGCCGAATGGACTGGCCGGGCGGTAATGCGCCGGGAACCCCGGCGCATCGGTGGCCAGGAACTGCGGCAGCGAGAAGCCCTGGTTCGGGGCCAGTTCGTAGCGCGTCGCACCGGCCGGCATGATCATCCGCTGGCCCACGCCGGTGCTGATGTCATCGCCGTCACCTGGAGCGCCGCCGGTGTCCACGGTGCTGGCGCAGCCCGCGAGGAGCAGCGCCAGCAGGCATCCCTGCCATCCACGGACGCCTGCATGGGCTTTCCGGGCCATGCCCCGCGCGGCTTGCGGGTCGTGCAACCGGATCACGCCTGGCCGCCCTCTTCGGCCGCCGGCTGGTCCAGCTCGAAGCTGATCGGCACCCGCACGCGGCTGGGCAGGGCAATGCCGTCCTTTGCCTGGGGATTGAAGCGCCACTGCAGCGCCGCCTCCATCGCCGCGGCCTCGAACACCCCGGCGGGCCTGGCATTCTCCACTTCCACGCCGGTCACGCGGCCCTCGGCGTCCACGTCGAGCAGCAGCACCACCAGGCCGGCGACGCGGGCATCCGCGGCGTCCTTGGGATAGCGCGGGGCTGGCATGTGCGCAGCCAGCAGCGGCGACGGGTCATGGGGCACTTGCGCCTGCTGCTGCGCCGCGTTGCCGGCGGGAACGGAGGCTCGTGCGGGCTGCGCCGCCCAGGCCATGCAGGCGGTACCGAGGGCCAGCAGGGACACGGACAGCACGGCGGCGATGCGCTGCCGCGACGATTGGACCGGATGCTTCAGCATTTCGATGCGCTCCTTCAGTGGATGCCGGAACGGCCAGTGGCAGCCCAGCGGGACGGTGGACGACTGCAGCAACTGCGCCTTGAGCATGGCCTCGCCATAGACACGCCTCTGGCCCGGATGGCGCGCGACCACGCCGGCATCGCAGGCCAGCTCCTGGTCGTGGCGGAACCGCCGCAGCGCCATCGGCAGCAGCGGGTGGAACCAGAACAGGCAGCGCAGCAGTGCGGCGAGCGCATTGGCCAGCAGGTCGCCCCGGCGCACGTGCAGGCGTTCGTGCTGCAGGATCAGCGCGCGCTCCGGCCCGCTGTAGCGCTGCTCGAAGTCGGCCGGCAGCAGGATCCGCGGCCGCAGCACGCCGACCACCGCCGGCAATGCGGCGCTTTGGACGCTGGCCTGGAACACACCGCGCTGGCGTTCCTTCAGGCGGCCCAGCGCGCGCCGGAAGCGCCACTGCTGCCATCCCAGCAGCAGCGCGGTCGCGACCGCACCGGCAAGCCAGGCCGGCAGCAGCCAGCCCTGCCACGCGGACGCACCCACCCCGGCGACGGCGACCACGCCGGCCTGCAACGGCGCCAGCCAGGCCTCGGCCACCGGCACCTGCATCGCCACGCCGGCCTGCTTCGGCAGCAGCGAGGCGACGACCGCGAGCGGGACGCAGGCCCATAGCAGATAGGCGCCCTGCGCCCCCCACAGGCTGCGGGCGGGCCGGCGCAGGCACAGCACCAGCACGCAGGCCACGGTCAGGACCAGGGTCGCGCGCAGCAGCATCGTCAGCTCAGCGTCCATCTGCCTCTCCCTCCTCCAGTTCGGAAACCAGGCGCTTGAGCTCGGCGATGTCCGCCGCCGAGAGCCGCCCGCGCTCGCTGAAGTGCGCCACCAGCGGCGCCACCCGCCCGCCGAACAGGCGCGCCAGCAGGCCTTCGCTCTGCTGCTCCACCCAGGCCTCGCGCGCCAGCACCGGTGAGTACAGGTAGCGCCGGCCCTCGCGCTCGGCACTGATCGCGCCCTTGTTGAGCAGGCGGTTGAGCAGGGTCTTGATCGTGGGCTCGGCCCAGCCGGTGGCAGGCGCGACCGCAGCCACCACCTCCTCCGAACTGCGGGGGCTGGATTGCCAGAGCACTTCCATGACCGCCGCTTCGGCTTCGGTCACCGGGATGGGTTCGCTGGACATCGACGCGCTCCGTTTACAACCGTAATCGAAATTGGATTACAGACGTAAACATAAGCCCGCGTCAAGCCCCCTTCCGCGGCTGGCATGATCGGCCTTCCCGGAATGGAGACGCGCGATGCCCTGGAACCGGTGCCGGACCCTGCTGCCCAGCCTGTTGCTGCTCGCATGGCCGACCCTGGCAAGCGCCGGCAACCTGGTCGCCGCCAGCGAAAACGAAGGCCGCGACTGCGCGGTCGTTGCTCCGGCAGAAGGCATGCGGGCCGGCCTGCCGGATCCGCTGGCCCTGCCGGATGGCGACCGCATCAGCGATCCCGCGCAGTGGCGCTGCCTGCGCCAGCAGACCCTGCATACGCTGGAAACCCAGGTCTATGGCGCGAAGGGCAAGGTGCCGGACTCGGTCACCGGCACGGTAACGGCGGAGCGCATCGAAGTGGAGCTGCGCCACGGCGGCCGCAGCGAACGTTTCAGCGCGCGCGTGCGGCTGCCTCCGGGCGAGGGCCCCTTCCCGGCGGTGGTGGTGATGGCCGGCGTCGCCGGTATCGACCCGCAACTGCTGGCCAGCGAGGGCGTGGCCCGGATCGAATTCCCCAGCACCGCGATTGGCGCCGAGACCGGCGAGGGCCGGCGCAAGGAAGGCGCGTACTACCGCCTGCTTGGCGAAGAGGCCGACAGCACCGGCACGCTGATGGCGTGGGCCTGGGGCGTTAGCCGGCTGATCGACGTGATCGCCGCCTCCGACGGGCAGCTGCTGCGTGCGGATGCGATCGGCGTCACCGGCTGCTCGCGCCATGGCAAGGGTGCGCTGGCCGCAGGCGCGTTCGACCAGCGGGTGGCGCTGACGGTGCCGGTCGAATCCGGCGCCGGCGGCGTGCCGACCTGGCGCAATGCGCCCGAGGGCGCGCAGCCGGCCGCCAGTGCCTACGGCGAGCAGCCATGGCTGGGCGATGCCTTCGGCCGGTTCACCGCCGATCCGCGCCAGCTGGCGGTGGACCAGCACCAGGTGCTGGCCCTGGTCGCGCCGCGCGGCCTGCTGGTGCTCGACAACCCGCACGTGGCCTGGCTGGGCGCACCGGCCGGCCATGCCAGCGTGCTCGCGGCGCGCGAGGTCTACGACCTGCTGGGTGCTGCGGGCAACCTCGGCTACCAGGGCACGGTGGAGGATCCCGCGCACTGCGCCTGGCGGCCGGAATGGGACGGGCCGGCACGCGCCGCGATCCGTCGCCACCTGCTGCGGCAGCCGGCCCCCGACCTGTCCGTGCCAGGGGCCTGAGCGCACCGGGATGCAGTGTTGCCGCGCTACCGGGGCCACACCGGCGCCGGCCCGGTAAGCTTTGCCCCAGGCTTGGGCGTGGATTCATCCGTCCCCATCCTGTTCCCATTCCCCCAGCCGTACCGACATGAGCACCCGCGCCGACCAGATCCGCCAGGCCCTCGCCTCCCTGCAACCCCGGCACCTCGAGGTGCTGGACGAGAGCCATATGCACAGCCGCGGCCTGGAGACCCACTACAAGGCCGTGGTGGTCAGCGATGCCTTCGACGGCAAGCGCCTGATCCAGCGCCACCAGGCGGTCTACGCGGCGATGGGTGGGCTGATGCAGCAGATCCACGCCCTGGCCCTGCACACCTACACCCCGGCCGAATGGGAAGCCGACGCCAGCGTGCCGGATTCACCACGCTGCCGCGGCGGCAGCAAGCACGACAAGCCCGCCGCCCATTGAGCTGCACTGCGGCGCCCACGACGCGGCGCCGGCAGGTACGGTTCGATCCCAGAGGACGCCTGCGCGCGGCCGCTGGACAACATCGGCAGTCCACTCATGGATGCCGTGCATGTTCCATCACCTTGCCGCACGCCTGTTGCTGGCCGCCCCTGCCCTGCTGCTTCACGCAGGCTGCGACGCCGATGCCCCGGCACGGCACCGCCCCACCGCTCGTCGGCGCGCAGGCCTGGCTGGTGGGCTCCTCCAGCTTCCTGATCCTGCGCTACCGGATCGGTGCCCCTGTGCACTGGCCGGCACGCTGCAGGTCGAAGCTGGCGACGGTAGCCACGGCGCCTGCGCCTTCGATGACGGCCGGACCATGCTGCAAGCCGGGGTCGAACCCCTGGCCAACCAGCCGCTGAATGTGACCGGTGTGGTCGCCATGCTCGCCCTGCATGCGCGCGCCGGACTGCTCCGGCCGGAGATGCGTTATACCGGCCGCGGCCACTTCACGCGGATCGGAACCATGGGCATCGATCTGCACGGCGATCCCCCAGCGGGGCTGCCGGCAGGCGTGCAGCCACATTGGGCATTGGTCTCGGACGACCAGGCCATCGCATACCCAATCGCGATGGCGGTCGGATAGCGATCACCTATAGGGCAAGTGCATGCAGCAGGCGCCGGTTCGGACACAATCCGCGGCCCGGGCAGGCATCCACCGCCCGTCCCCCATGTCCCCAGACGCGTGGTCCCGACCTCCCCGCTACTGCTTCCCGATCCGCCGCCCGCTAACGAGCGTGGCGAGGTGGTGCGTGCCGCCGGCCACGGCCGTGCCCCCGGCGTCGCAGCCGACTTCGTCCTGGTCCTGGCCATCGACCTGGGCAGGATCCTGCTGGTGCGCAATGCGCGGCGCCAGGTGCTGGAGCTGCCCGGCGGCTGGGTCGATCCCGGTGAGACGCCGCGCCAGGCGGCAGCGCGCGAGCTGCTTGAGGAAACCGGACATGTCGCCGGTTCGATGGAGATCCTGGGCTGGCTGCAGCTGGGCTCGCCCGGGACCGTCGACCCGTTGACCGGCCTGGTCTTCGGCGCGCAGCGCCTGCGCCGCCGCCGCCCGCATGCGCAGGACGAGGAAATCGAAAGCCTGCACTGGGCCCGCCTGGCGGCATTGCCGCCTGCGCTGTCGGGAATCGACGCCTGGCTGGTCGTGCAGTTCGCCGGTGGCTGGAAAGGAAAAGGGACGCCATAGCGTCCCCTTCCATGCATCGCTATGCCTGCAGCCGGGCGCTTGGCCCGGCTGCGGGACGACCCGGGCTCAGAGCGCCTTGGCCGCGGCCACCACCGCGTCGGTGGTGATATTGAAGTACTTGTACAGCTCGCCCGCCGGGGCCGAGGCACCGAAGCGGTCCAGGCCGATGACCGCGCCGTCCAGGCCCACGTACTTGCGCCAGAAGTCGGTGATGCCGGCTTCCACCGCCACGCGCTTGCGCACGGACTTCGGCAGCACCGACTCGCGGTAGGCCTCGTCCTGGCGGTCGAACACGGTGCTGGCGGGCATCGACACCACGCGGGTCTTGATTCCCGCGGCATCCAGCTGCGCCTTGGCTTCCACCGCCAGCGACACTTCCGAACCGGTGCCGATCAGGATCACGTCGGGGTTGCCGCCCTCGGCGTCGGCCAGGATGTAGCCACCGCGCTCGATCAGCTTGACCTGCTCCTCGCTGCGCGGCTGGTGCGGCAGGTTCTGGCGACTGAACACCAGCACGCTCGGGCCTTCCTTGCGCACGATCGCCGACTTCCACGCCACCGCCGACTCGACCGCGTCGCACGGACGCCACACGTCGTTGTTGGGGATGTAGCGCAGCGAGGCCAGGTGCTCGACCGGCTGGTGGGTCGGACCGTCCTCGCCCAGGCCGATGGAGTCGTGGGTGAACACGTGGATCACGTGCGCCGGGATCAGCGCGCTCATGCGCAGCGCGTTGCGGGCGTAATCGCTGAACACCAGGAAGGTGGCGTCGAACGGCAGGAAACCGCCGTGCAGGGCGATGCCGTTGGCGATCGCGCTCATGCCGAACTCGCGCACGCCGTAGTGCACGTAGTTGGCGTTCGGGTCGACCTCGGTGACCGACTTGCTGGCCTTCCACTGGGTCAGGTTGGACGGGGCCAGGTCGGCCGAACCACCAATCAGTTCCGGCAGCAACGGCGCGAACGCGGAGATCGCGTTCTGCGAGGCCTTGCGCGAGGCGATGGTCGCGCCCTCGGCCTGGACCTTGGCGACGAAGGCGTCGGCCTGGGCGACGAAATCCTCCGGCAGCTCGCCGCGCGAACGGCGGACCAGCTCGGCGGCCTCGGCCGGGTACTGCCTGGCGTACTTGTCGAACAGCTGCTCCCACTCGGCCTGGCGCAGGGTGCCTGCACCGTTGGCGCGCCAGCCGTCGTAGATCTCCTGCGGGATTTCGAACGGCGCGTGCGGCCAATCCAGCGCCTTGCGGGTGCCTTCGATCTCGTCCTTGCCCAGCGGGGCGCCGTGCGACTCTTCCTTGCCGGCCTTGTGCGGGGCACCGAAACCGATGGTGGTCTTGCAGCACACCAGGGTCGGCTTGTCGTCGACCGCGATGGCCTGCTCGATCGCGGCCTTGATCGATTCCGGATCATGCCCGTCGACGCCGCGCACCACGTGCCAGCCGTACGCCTCGAAGCGCGCCGGGGTGTCGTCGGTGAACCAGTCGTGGACCTCGCCGTCGATCGAGATGCCGTTGTCGTCCCAGAACGCGGTCAGCTTGCCCAGGCCCCAGGTGCCGGCGAGCGAGGCGGCCTCGTGGGACACGCCCTCCATCATGCAGCCGTCGCCCATGAACACCCAGGTGCGGTGGTCGACGACTTCGTACTCGGGACGGTTGAAGCGCGCAGCCAGCACCTTCTCGGCCAGCGCGAAGCCGACGGCGTTGGCGAAGCCCTGGCCCAGCGGACCGGTGGTGGTCTCGATGCCCGGGGTCTCGTAGCGCTCCGGGTGGCCGGCGGTCTTGCTGTGCAGCTGGCGGAAGCGCTTGAGCTCCTCGATCGGCAGGTCGTAGCCGCTCAGGTGCAGCAGCGCGTAGTGCAGCATCGAACCGTGGCCGTTGGACAGGACGAAGCGGTCGCGGTTGAACCAGTCCGGGTTGGACGGGTTGTGGCGCAGATAGTCGTTCCACAGCACTTCGGCGATATCGGCCATGCCCATCGGCATGCCGGGGTGGCCCGACTTGGCGGCCTCGACCGCATCGGCGGCGAGGAAACGGATGGCGTTGGCGAGCTGGCGGCGTGTCGGCTTCGTCATGTGGGGTTTCGGCTTGGTCGATGGCAACCGCGGGATGCGGGCCGGACATTGTCCCATCCCGCGGCGGTCCTGTCCTGCCGCAACCCATTGATTTGCCGCCCCGAACGCTGCGTTTCCGGGTTTTTCCGGCGAGGGAACGTTCCCGCCAGCGTTTCGTCTGGAACCGTCGCCCTCAGGCGGCGGTTCCGTTCGCCGGCGCATGGGCGCCCCCGTCGTCGACATCCTCCGGCTCGCCCGCGGCCACCAGGGTGGCCAGGGTGAGGTCGCCGCTGACGTTGAGCGTGGTACGGCACATGTCGAGGAAGTGGTTCACGCCGAGGATCAGGCCGATGCCGATCGGGTCGACGCCGACCATGGCGCAGATCAGCGCCACCACCGGCAGCGAGCCGGAAGGCACGCCGGCGGTGCCGATGCCGCCGAGGATGCACACCAGCATCACCATGAACTGCTGGCCCAGGCTCAGGTCCACGCCGAAGAACTGGGCCAGGAAGATCACGGTCACGCCCTCGAACAGCGCGGTGCCGTTCTGGTTGGCGGTGGCGCCCACGGTCAGCACGAAGCGCGACACCTTGTGCGGCAGGCCGATCTGGTCGGCCACGCGCAGCGCGGTCGGCAGGGTGGCGTTGCTGGAGGCGGTGGAGAACGCCATCACCGCCGCTTCCTGGATGTCGCGGAAGAACTTCAGCGGAGAGCGCCCGGCCAGGCGCACGGCGATTCCATAGCCGACGAACATGTGCAGGCCCAGCGCCAGCACTACCACCCCCACGTACGCGCCCAGTCGCACCAGCAGCTCGAAGCCGAAGATCGCGGCGAGGTTGAACATGAAGCAGAACACCGCGTACGGCGCCAGCCGGATCACCAGGCCGATCAGGGTCATGGAGATCTCGAACACGCCCTCGATGCCGCGCTTGAGCGTGGCGACCTTGTCGTCGTCGGTCAGGACCATGCCCACGCCGAACATCACCGCGAAGAACATCAGCGCCAGGATCGAGCCGTTGTCGGAAGCGGCCTGGATGACGTTGCTGGGCACGATCGACAGCACCATGTCGATGCCGCGCGGCTGGGTCTCGATGCTGGCGACGATGTCGCGGCTGCGCTCTGCGTTCTGCACCAGCAGCTGCGCGGCCAGCGTCGGGTCCACGCCCGCGCCCGGACGCAGCACGTTCACCAGCAGCAAGCCGAGCAGTACCGCCGCGCCGGAGAGCACCACGGTATAGGCCAGGGTCTTCCAGCCGATCCGGCCGAGGGCGCGGATGTCGCCCATCTCGGCGATGCCCATGACCAGCGCCGAGAACAGCAGCGGCACGATCAGCATGAAGATCAGGTTGAGGAACAGGCTCGACGCCGGCGTGGTCACGTAGCGGGTGAACGCCTGCACCCAGCCCGCGTCGGCGCCGGCGGTCAGGTGCACGACCAGGCCCAGCAGCAGGCCGGCGGCGAAGCCCACGCCCATCTTCAGCGGCATCGGCCAGGGGCGTCCGGTAAGGGTCATGCGGTGTTTCCTGGAGCGTACGGGTCAAGGGCGCGAGGTTAGCAGACGCGCTCAGCGGCCCTGGCGCGGCGGATACAGCGGCGGCAACAGCTCCTCGCCGTCGTCGGCCGGATCGCCGCTCCAGCGTGGCCCGTCGCGGAACGCGCTGCGCAGGGCCACGCGCGCGGCGGACGGGTCGCCATCGCCCGCCCACAGCGCGCGGCGCATGGCCTGCAGGGCCTCGCGCTGGCGCGGATCGGCCAGGCGCGCGACCACCTCGTCGAGGTCGGCCGCCGGCGGCCGGGCCATTGCCTGCAGCAGGCGCACGGCTTCGCCGAAGCTGTCGGCATCCAGGGCATGGCGCAGGTCGGCGGTGGTCGGTGGGGCGACGCCGAGCGGATCGCCGTCCTCGCCAGCCACGGGTGCGGGGCCACGGGCCCGGAGCCGTAGCGCCCAGGCCAGGGTCACCAACCACAGCAGCGCCAGCAACAGGGCCAGCCAGGGCCAGACCGTGGATGCAGGTCGCGCCTGGCCGGGGTCCGCCGACAGGCCGGAGGCAATGGCGTCATCGCCGTCATCGGCCATGGCCTGGCTGCCGGGCGGCAAGGTGGTGCGTGGCGCCTGCGCCGAAGCACCCACCTCCAGTTTCAGCGCCGGCAGGAGCGCCCGGCGCGGCTGGCCGCTGGTGGCGTCCCACCACGGCACGTGCATCGCGGGGATGACCAGGCTTCCGGCCTGCTGCGGCACCACCGCGAAACGCCGGACCACGGTCAGCTGCGGACGGCCATCGACGAAGCGCTCGGTGGTCTCCGCGCGCTCGGCGAACACCTGTGCCCCATCCACGCGCGGGGCCGGCAGCTCCAGCGGCTGCGCCGCGGAGGCACCGTCGGCGCGGGCCTCGACCACAAGCTCCAGCGCCTCGCCGGCACGGCCAGTACGCGGCGATTGCAGGTAACGCAGCTCCAGCCCGCGCAGCGGCAGCCATGGTTGCGGCGCGTCCGCCGGCTGGGCGCGCACCTGCAGCAGCCGCGGGCTCCCTTCGGCGGCCATGCTGCGCTCCGTGCCGAAGAAATCGTCGAAGAAGCGCGGCGCGGCCTTGCCGCGGAAACGCGGCGCCGGCAGCTGCAGCGGGCCGCTGCGCTCGGGCACCAGCAGGAAGCGGCGCTCGACGTACTGGTAGTCGCGCCCGCCGATGCGCTCGCGGCCGGTGGCGTCATCGCCTATGCGTTGCAGCGAGGCGCCTTCCGGAGGCTCCTGGGTCAGCTCGCCGGACAGCAGCGAGGTGGCGAAGTACAGGCGCAGGGTCACGCCCACGCTCTGCTGCACCCATGGCGAAGGCTCGTCCACCCGGGTCTCGAGGAACACTTCGCCGCCGCGCGCGGCCTGGCGCGCCGGCGCGACCTGCAGCAGCAGCGGCGCGGTCCGTTCCCTGCCGACCTGCAGCGCAGGCACTTCGACGTTGCCGCTGCGACGCGGCACCAGGCGCACGCCGAACAGGGCGCCCGGCCCTGCATTGGCGCGCGTGCTGCGGTAGGGAGTGCCGACCTCGAAGCCGACTTCCAGCGGTGCGTAGTCGGGCGCCACGCCCGGCTGGTCGGTCTCGATGTTGAGGGTGACGGTCTCGCCCTCGCGCGCCTCGCTGCGGTCCAGCCAGGCGCGGGTGGCGGCCTGGGCGATGCCGGACGCCAGCAGCAATGCCAGGCAGGCGACGGCCGCCAGCCGCGGCGGCGCGCGCAAGGGCAGCACCCGGTGATGGGCAGGACTCATCTTCCCTCCTTGCGGCGACGTTCGTGCTCGAGCTGGAACTTGGCGCGCAGCAGGCCGCCGGGATCGTCCGGCACGCGCTGCAGCCAGGCCTCGTGCGCCTGGCGGCGTTCGCGCTCGCGGGGATCGCCTGGCGCGGGGGCCCTGGCTTCCGCTTCCTCCTGCGCGCCGGCATCGCGTTCCATCGCCTGGCGCATGCGTTCGCTCTGCTCGCGGTCGGCCTGCTCCTGACGCGCCTGCGCGGCGGCCGGGTCTTCATCGCGCGCCGCTTCATCGGGCCTGTCCTGCGGAGGGCGGGAGCCGCCGGCCCCGTCCTGTGCGGACTGCGGAGGTGCATCCTGGCCTCCCTCACCTTCGCCCTGTCCGGCCTCGTCTTCAGGCTTGCCCTGTCCCTGCCTGCCGGCATCGCCGGACTGGCCAGCTCCACCCTGCGGCGGCTGGCGACGCATCGCCGCCTCGACGACCTGGCGGTTGGCGAGCGCGTCCTCCATCGCCGGCGCCTGCGCCAGGGCACGGTCGTAGGCCTTCAGTGCGTCCTCGTAGCGCCCCTTGCGTGCCAGCGCATTGCCGAGGTTGTACTGGGCTTCGGCACCACGCTCGCCGGCCGCGGCAAACGCCTCGGCCGCGGCTTCGTAATCGCCACGGCGGTAGGCTTCGACGCCGCGCTCGAGCTGCTTCTGCGCCTGCTGGTCGGGACGCAGCCAGGGACTGTCGGCCGCCTGCGCGGGTGCGACCGGCATGACCCAGAGCAGGAGCGGCAGGGCCAGCAGCGGCGCCCCGCGACGGAAGGCAAACGCCGCCACCAGCAGCAGCGGCAGCAGCAGCCAGTAACCCTGGTCCAGCCAGGCGGGCGCGCCGCCCGGCTCTTCGGTGGTCTCCACGCCTTCGGCTGCGGTAGCGCCGAGCAGGGCCAGGTCGGAGTCGTCGATGGTGAGCGTCGCGTAGCGTCCCTGCCCTGCGGCGGCCAATGCCCGCAGGGCCGCATCGTTGCGACGCGATACCCGCAGGGCACCGCCGCCGTCGCGGTAGGTCGCGCCCTCCGGCGTGCCCAACCCCAGCACCGAGACCTGGTAGCCCGCTGCCGCGGTGGCCGCGGCGATGGCACGGGACTGCACGTTGGCGTCGGCCGCCAGCAGCAGGATGCGCCCGCGTTCGAAGCCGGCCTGGCGCAACAGGCCGGCGGCGTGGGTGATCGCCCGGTCGGCGCGATGGCCGTCGACCGGCATCACGTCCGGCGCCAGCGCATCCAGGAACAGCGCCACGTTGGCGGCGTCGGCGGTGAGCGGTGCCACGGTGTAGGCATCCTCCGCCCACGCCACCAGCGCGACCTCGCCATCGCGCTGCTGCAACAGGCTGTCGAGTTTGGCCCGCGCCTGGGCCAGCCGCGAAGGCGGCAGGTCCGGCGTGGCGATGGAGCTGGACAGGTCCAGCGCGATGACCAGCGGCATTCGCGCCTGCAGCAAGGGCTGCGGTGCCTTGCGCCAGCCCGGACCGGCCAGCGCGAGGACCGCCAGCAGCACGGCCACCGACATGCTGGCCAGGCGCAGCCACGCATGGCCCCTCGCTGGCACCAGCAACACCTGCAGCAGGTGCGGATCGACCACGTCGCGCCAGTCCTGGCGACGGCGACGCAGTCCCCACACCGTCCACAGCAGCGGCAACAGCAGCAGCGCCCACAGCCACTGCGGGCGCTGGAAGTGCACGAGCGAAAGCCAGCCGCTCATGCCGCATCCGCCACGGTACTGGCGCGGCGACGCAGCCCCGGTACGCAGGCCAGCAGTGCCAGCGCGAGGGCAGCGCCGAGCGGCCAGGCATAGGCCTCAAGCCGCGGACGTACCGGCGCGGTCTCCACGCCGACAGGTTCAAGCCGCTCCAGTTCGGCGTAGATGCCCGCCAGCTGGTTGGCATCGTGGGCGCGGAAGAAGCGGCCGCCAGTGATCTCGGCGACCTTGCGCAGGGTGGCCTCGTCGACCTCGTCGCCCTGGACCGGCACCTGCACGCCGAACAGCGAGAACCCACCCCCATCGCCGCCAAAGGCGATGGTGTACACCCGCACCTGCTCGGCCGCGGCCAGCTCGGCTGCCTTGAGTGGCTGCAGCACGCCAGTGGTGTTCACGCCATCGGTCAGCAGTACCAGCACGCGCTGGCCCTCGGGCTGGGTGCGCAGCCGCTTGACCGCCAGGCCGATGGCGTCGCCCAGCGCGGTCTCGCGGCCGGCCAGACCGGCCACGGTGTCGCGCAACTGCTCGCGCACCGCGGACAGGTCCAGGGTCAGCGGAGTAAGCATGTAGGCACGCTGGCCGAACACCAGCAGGCCGACGCGGTCGCCACTGCGCCGCTGCAGGAAATCGGCGATCACCGCCTTGGCCGCGGTCAGGCGGTCCACCGGCTGCATGCCCAGCATCATGTCCACTTCGCTCATGCTGCCGGACAGGTCCACCGCCAGCAGCATCTGCCGCGCCTGCTGCGCGGGCGCGACCGGTTCACCCAGGCGCTGCGGGCGCGCCGCGGCGGTGCACAGCAGGACCCACGCAAGCGCCATGACCATCAGGCGCACCCAGCCGCTGCCCGCGACCGGCGCCACGCCCTGCAGCCGACCCTCCCATGGCACCCGCAGGGCGGCAACCGCATGGCGGCGCGGCGGCAGCAGGCGCACGAGCAGCGGCAAAGGCAATGCTGCCCAGGCCCAAGGCCAGGCGAATCCGGCGAAACCCGCCAGGTACTGGGACAACCAGGCACTCATGCCCGGCCCCTCCGGCCTTCCATAAGTTCGAGGAAGCGCGCCTGCGCCAGCGCGGCGACTTCCTCCACCGCCGCCACGTCCACCCGCGGGCGGAACGCGCCATCCAGCAGCAGGCGGCCGGGGCCGGCACTGAACGCCCGTGTGCCAGGCCCATCGAGGAAGCGCAGCCACTCCTCGCCTTGCAGCAGTTCGCTGCCCGGGCTGGCCCGGCGCGCGGCGCGGCGCAGCAGGGCCGACACCGCGGCCAGCCGCTGCTCCGGGGTACCCGTGGCCGCTTGCTGCATGAACCAGCGGATCCAGCGCGCGCGCCTGTGCGCACGCCAGTTCATCCAGAGCAGTGCCGCCAGCACGACCAGCAGCACCGCCCCGGCCAGCCACCACCATCCGGGCGCTGGCGGCCACCAGGAGGGCCCTGGAGGCAGATGGACATCGCGCAGGGGAAGCTGGGCCGGATCCATGGGTCCTCAGCCGCGGCGCGGACGCGCCGGCTGCAGCCAGGCACTGGCCGGCGCGTCGGTGGCGAGCAGGTGCACCTGCCAGCCGTGGCCGGGCAGGTTCCGCGCCAGCGCCTCGGCGGGTGCGGCGAGGGTGTCGTGCCACTGCCGGCGCACCTGTGCGTCCTGCAGCGGCAGGTGCAGGCGCGCGGCGCCGGCCAGCAGGGTCAGCGCGCGCTTCGGAGGCGCGGTTTCCAGCGGGTCCTGCAGCAGGACCAGGCTGGCCTCGTTGTGCCGTGCCAACGCTGCCCAGCGCTGCATGGGCACGCCGGCCGCAGCCTGCGGATCGGCCAGCACCACCAGGCGCGCGCCGGGACGCAGCAGGCGCTGCGCATGTTCGAGCGCCAGCTCAAGGCCGGCATCGTCGGTCGGCGGTTTGGCATACCAGCGCACCATCGCCTCCAGCACGCGCATCGCCCCGCGCATGCCGGCGGCGGGCGGGATCGCCGGCTCGCCGCCGCGCAGGGCCGCGATGCGGTCGCCCGCCTGCAGCGCCGCCCAGGTCGCGACCGCTCCGGCCCGTGCGGCCTGCACCGACTTGAAGCGCGTGCGGGTGCCGAAGTACAGCGCGGGCGAGGTATCGGCCACCAGCAGGGCCAGGCGCTCGCGCTCGGTCTGGAACAGCTTGGTATGGGCACGGCCGGTACGCGCGGTCAGGCGCCAGTCCATGCGGCGTACGTCGTCGCCGGCCACGTACTCGCGCGATTCGGCGTACTCCATGCCACGGCCACGCAGGGCCGAAGGCGCGGCGCCGCGGAGGCCGATGCGCCCGGCACCCGGCGTGCCGGTCCGCGGCACTTCGCGGCGCAGTGCGACCAGTTCCTCCAGCCGCGGCACGATGGCCTCGCCGGCTGCCTCCACGCGCGGCTGCGCCGCGGCGTTCATGGCGGCGGCACCTGGTCCAGCAGGGCCGCCACCAGGCGGTCGCCATCCCAGCCCTCGGCCAGCGCCTCGTAGCTGGGCAGCACGCGGTGGCGCAGCACGTCGGGCGCGACGGCCCGGATGTCCTCCGGCGTGAGGTAGTCGCGCCCGGCGAGCCAGGCACGCGCACGGGCGCAGCGCTCCAGCGCGATCGAGCCACGCGGGCTGGCACCCCAGGCGATGCGCCGCGCCAGTGCCGGGTCATAGCGGCCGGCGTCGCGCGAGGCCAGCACCAGTTCGACCAGGTAACGCTCGAGCGCCGGCGCCATGTGCAGGTCCAGCACCTGCTCGCGCGCGGCGAACACCACCGACTGCGGCATGCGCTCCGGCGGCGCGTCCGGCTCGTGCAGCTGGTTGCGGGCCCGGGTGCGGGCCAGGCGCAGGATCTCGCTCTCCATCGCCGCGTCGGGATAGCCGATGCGCACGTGCATCAGGAACCGGTCCAGCTGCGCCTCGGGCAGCGGGAAGGTGCCTTCCTGCTCGATCGGGTTCTGGGTGGCCATGACCAGGAACAGCGGCGGCAACGCATAGGTCTGGCGGCCTACCGTCACCTGGCGCTCGCCCATCGCCTCCAGCAGCGCGGACTGCACCTTGGCCGGAGCGCGGTTGATCTCGTCGGCCAGCAGCAGCGGATGGAATACCGGCCCGGGCTGGAACTCGAAGCGGCCCTCCTGCGGGCGCCAGACCTCCGTGCCGGTGAGGTCGGCCGGCAACAGGTCCGGGGTGAACTGGACGCGGGCAAAGTCCGCCTCCAGGTGCGCGGCCAGGGTGCGGATGGCGGTGGTCTTGGCCAGGCCCGGCGCGCCCTCCACCAGCAGGTGGCCATCCGCCAGCAGGGCGACCAGCAGGCGCTCGACCAGCGCCTCCTGGCCGACGATGGCCGCTGCCAGGCGCTCGCGCAGCTGGAGGAAGGCGGCGTGCGAGGCGTCCGTGGCGGGAACGGCGGAGGCAGGCTGGGGGCTGTGGGTATCCATGTCCGGATTCTGACCGATCCCGCCGCGCGGTGGTTCCCGCCGGACGCACGAAAAGGAACGGGGCCCGCAGGCCCCGTTCCTTCACATCACTCGCCGACCGCGATCAGGCGCGCTTCTCGACCCGCATGACCTTCGGGGTCAGGAAGATCAGCAGCTCGGCCTTCTCCTTCAGGCGGCTCTTCTTCTTGAAGAGGTTGCCGAGGAAGGGCACGTCGCCCAGGAATGGCACCTTGGAGACGCTGTTGCTGTCGGTGAACTCGTAGACGCCGCCGATCACCACGGTCTGGCCATCGTCCACCAGAACGGCAGTATTGATCTCGCGGGTGGCGATCTCCGGCACCTGGCCGATCGAGGTATCGATGTACTGCAGGACCTCGTCCTTCAGCACGTTGACGGCCATGAACACGCGGTCGTCGCTGGTGATGGTCGGGGTGACCTTCAGCTCCAGCACCACTTCCTTGAACTGCACGTTCGGGGTGGCGAAGGCCTGGTTGCCGCCGCCGGTCAGGGTGACGTAACCGACCTCGCGGCCCTGGCGGATGACCGCCTCGCGCTGGTTGGAGGTCACCACGCGCGGGTTGGACAGCACCTCGCCACGGCCTTCCTGCTGCAGCGCGCTCAGCTCGAGGTCGAGCGCGAAGTTGGCACCAAGCAGGGTATAGGCAAGCGCGCCGGCGTTCTCGGCGGTGGCAGGCAGGTTCACGTTCAGGCCACCCGGGACGCCGACGCCACCGTTGACGATGGAACCAGTCTGGTTGAGCGAACCACCGATCGCCGCGGTGTTGTTGCCGCTGCGACGACCCTGGATGCCGAAGCGCGCGCCGAGGTCGCGGGCGAACGAGTCGCTGGCGATCACGATGCGGCTCTCGATCAGGACCTGGTCGACCGGACGGTCGATCACGCCGATCAGTTCGCGCATCTGCGCGACCTTCTTCGGGATGTCACTGATCATCAGGGTGTTGGTGCGCTCGTCGGCAACGATGCGGCCGCGCGGCGAGAGGAAGCCGTTCTCATTGCCCTGGCTGCCTGAGCTGCCGCCTACGCCCTTGGCCTCGGTCAGCGCCTTGAAGATCGCGCCAGCCGAGTGGTAGTTCACCTGGATGTAGTCGGTGACCAGGTCGACGCGGTTCTCCAGCTCGATGCGGGCGTCCTCGCGGGCCTTCTCGAACGAAGCGAGCTCCGGCTGCGGGGCGACCCAAACGACGTTGCCGTCGCGACGCTTGTCCAGGCCCTTGGCGCGCAGGACGATGTCCAGCGCCTGGTCCCAGGGCACCTGGACCAGGCGCAGGGTCACGTTGCCCTGCACCGTGTCCGAGGCCACGATGTTGAGGTTGGACTCCTCGGCGATCAGCTGCAGGACGGTGCGCACCGGCACGTCCTGGAAGTTGAAGGTCACCGGGCGGCCCGAGTACGGACGGGTGGCGACCTTGGCCTGGGCCGCGGCCAAGTTGGAGCTGTTGACCGCGCCGACCGCCGGAGTCCCGGCACGCGGCGAGATCTCGACCACGTACTCGTTGCCGGTCTGGTAGGCCAGCGACTCGTACTCGCCGCGGGTGGCAAGCACCAGCTGGGTGCCGCCGCCGTACGGGCGGGCATCGATCCGCTGCACGGGGGTGGCGAAGTCGGTGACGTTCAGCGGACGCTGCAGGTTGGCCGGCAGCATCGCGTTGGCCACGTCGACCACGACGCTGCCGTCCTGGGTACGCAGGTCGGGAGCCACGCCCTCGCCTTCGAAGCGCAGGACCAGGCGACCGGCGCCGCCGTCCCCGCGCTTGAAGTCGATGTGGGAGACGCTGGCCTTCGCCGCCGTCCCCACGGCGGAAGCGGAAGGCTGCGCGGAAGCCGCCTGGGTGGCAGCAAAGCCGGTGGAGGTGGCCAGAGCGAGGGCCAGCCCCAGCGCGCAGGCCCGGAAGGTCGCCGGGTGCCGCGGCTTGCACAGACTCCGGTTGTTGGAAAAGGTCATCGTGCTATCCCCTAATCATTGATCTTCGAGCGCGATCGAGGCCGGACGCTCCAGCCATCCACCCGCGCCATCCGGCACCAGCTCGACCAGCTCGACCCGGTCGTCGTGAACCGCGACCACGCGGCCGTCGTTCTGCCCCATGTAGGCGCCAGGACGGATCCGGTGGGTAACCTTGTCCGGTGCCATCACCAGCGCCAGCAGTCCGCTGCCCTGGCCGATCGTGCCGACCATGTCCAGGCTGTCCAGCGGGTACTGCTCGAGCGGCTGCTTGGGACGGTTCGGATCCGGGCGCAGGCCGGAGCCGTCCTCCGGGTTCCTCCACGCATCGCTGAATGGATCGCGCAGGTCCTGTGCCGCGTATTCGAAGGTCTCGAACTGCTGCATCACCGGCAGGGGTTCCAGCGGCGGCGCCGGGCGCGCGCGCACGTCGGCGACCCACTTCCTGAGGTTGGGCGCGTCGCCGGGGGTGCTGTTGACCCCGCGGCCGCAGGCGGCCAGCGTGAGGACCAGCATCACGGCGGCGGTGCCGCGGAGCACGGTGGCGTATCGGTTGCCCGCCATTATTTCGCCCCCTTCTTCTTCGCCTTCTTCTTGCCACCCTTGGCGGCCGGCTCGACCCGTGGCATCTCGTTCTCGTCGAGGTAACGGTAGGTCTTGACCGTGCCGGACAGCTCCAGGGCGCCGGCGCGGGTGATGCCACCGCGGTCCTTGGGCTTGAGCGAGATGTCGTGCATGGTGAGGATCACCACGCGCGGCAGCGAGGCCACGCCGCTGACGAAGGCGCCGAACTGGTGGTAGTTGCCCACCATGCGCAGCTGGATTGGCTTCTCGGCGTAGAACTCGCGCGGGATCTCGCCCATCGGCTTGAACAGGTCGTTGGACAGGCCGCTGGACAGTGCGGTCTGGGAGATGTCGACGATCAGGTCGGGCATCTCGGTCTTGCTGGGCAGCTGGCGCAGCATCTGCTGCAGGACCTGTTCCATCTGCGCCAGCTGCTGGCGCAGCGGCTCGAGGTTGGCGGCCTTGCCCTGCTCTTCCTCGAACGCGGCGCGCAGCTTGACCTCGTCGCCCTCGAGCCGGACCAGCTCGTCGCGCTTGCCGCTGATCAGCGCGAACCAGGCCACGGTCATGATCAGCGCGGCCAGCAGCACGCAGAAGACGATCTTGGCCTGCTGCGGCCAAGAACCGATGTTGTTGAAATCCAGCTCGCTGATCTTGATCTTCTTTTTCTGGCTCATGACGCCGGTCCTCCCGTGGTGCCGGCAGCCGGGGCATTGCCCTGCTCACCGCCCGACTGCTGCGCACCGGCGGCATCGGCCGGCTGGGCCGCATCCGCCGGCGCGCCGGCGCCGCCACCCTGGGCGGGCGCTTCCGCCGCCGCGGCATCGACCACCTCGCCCTCCCCGGAGACCAAGGTGGTACCGTCGAGCAGCTCCTCCCCGTCGCCGCTGGCGCCCGGATTGGCGAGCTCCACCTTGAGCCTGAAGTCGTACGGCAGGGCACGTGCGCCAGTAGTCATCGGCGCCTTGCTGTTGCCCTTGCGGGCCTCGATGATCGACAGGTCGGGCTTGGTCATCCAGCCGGACGTCTCAAGGCTGCGCATGTAGGTGCTGACCCGCGCGTTGGACTGGGCGGTGCCCTCCAGCGTCAGGATCTTTCCTTCCTGCTTCAGCGCGGTCAGGACCACGCCGTCGGGAATAGTGCGCACCAGAGAATCGAACAGGTGGACCATCTGCGAACGGTTGGCCTGCAGCTCCTCGATCACGCGTTTGCGGTCGAGCAGGCGCTGCTTCTTGGCGTCGAGCTCCTCGATCTCCTTGTTCTGCGCCTTGACCTTCTCGATCTCGGCCTGCAGGAACCGGTTGCGCTCGTGCTGGCCGGCGATCTCGCGGTCGAAGTAGAACCACACCAGGATCGACAACAGGATGCCACCCAGCGCAGCCGCGCCCAGCATCACCTGGAATTCGCGCTGGCGCTGCTTGCGGCGCTCGGCGCGCCACGGCAAGAGATTGATGCGTGCCATCAGTCGAAGCTCCTCAGGGCCAGGCCGGTGGCGATCATCAGGGCCGGGGCGTCCTGCGCCAGCGCGTGCGCCTGCACGCGCGGGCCGAGGGTCATCTGCGCCAGCGGGTTGGCGACCTGGGTCGGAACGCCCAGCTGCTCCTCGACCATCTCCGGCAGGCCGAAGATGGAGGCGCAACCGCCGGCGAGCACGATCTGGTCGACCCGGTTGAACTCGCTGCCCGCGTAGAAGAACTGCAGCAGGCGGCTGACCTGCTGCACCGCGGCTTCCTTGAACGGCTCCAGCACCTCGAACTCGTAGGTCTCGGGCAGGCCGCCCTGGCGCTTGGCCTGGCCGGCTTCCTCGTAGGTCAGGCCGTAACGGCGCATCACCTCGTCGGTCAGCTGCTTGCCGCCGAACAGTTGTTCGCGGCTGTACAGGCTGCGGCCACCGCGCAGGACGTTGAGCGTGGTCATGGTCGCGCCGATGTCGATCAGCGCCACCACGCCGTTGCGCCCGCCGGGCAGGTCGTCGGCGATCAGGGCGAAGGCGTTCTCGACCGCGAAGGCCTCCACGTCCATCACCTTGGCGGTCAGGCCGCCCAGCTCCAGCGCCGACTGGCGCAGCTCGACGTTCTCCGAGCGCGAGGCCGCGAGCAGGACCTGGACGGTGTCGGGGTTGTTCGGCATCGGGCCGAGCACCTCGAAGTCCAGGTTCACTTCCTCGATCGGGTACGGGATGTGGTTGACCGCCTCGAACTCGACCTGGGCTTCCAGGTCGTCCTCGTCCAGGTCGGCCGGCATCGGGATCACCTTGGTGATCACCGCGGCGCCGGCCACGGCCGCCGCGGCCGCCTTGGCCTTGGTGCCGGAACGGGTGACGGCGCGGCGGATGGCCTCGCCCACCGCCTCGACCTCGACGATGTTCTTCTCCACCACCGCGTTCGGCGGGAGCGGTTCAACAGCATAGTGTTCGACGCGGTAACGGTTGCCGCTGCGTGACAGCTGCAGCAGCTTGACCGCAGTCGAGCTGATGTCGACGCCGATCAGCGGCGACTGACTTTTCGGGATGAGCCCCACGGTTTCTCCCCTGCCGACGGGCACTTGGACGCTACTTCTGTGCCCGCGCATTAAATAATGGCCTTTTCAGGCTTGGCAAGCCTCCCGCGGCGCGGGCGGTGACGCCCCCTACCGGTCTGTTTGGCTGCCTGGCCTGACTCCCCAAGGATGCCCCCCCGGCGGCATCCTGCGCTCATCTATACTCTGCGGCCGCGAAATCTGCAATCGGAACCGTGATGCCCCGTCTCCGCCGCGTGCTCCGCTGGGCCCTGATCGCCATTGGCATCCTGGCCTTGGCCGGGCTGGTCGCCCTGGCCATCTTGTACCGGTCGATCACGGCCGACCTGCCCGAAGTCTCCACCCTGCGCCAGATCGAGCTGCAGGAGCCGCTGTACGTCCACGCGTCCGATGGCCGGCTGATGGCGGTGTTCGGCGAGGCACGCCGCTACCCGGTGACCATCGACCAGGTCCCGCCCCGCCTGCGCCAGGCCTTCCTGGCCATCGAGGACGCCCGCTTCTACGAGCACGGCGGCGTCGACTACAAGGGCACCGCCCGCGCGGTCTGGCTGATGCTGACCAACCGCAGCCTGCACGTCCCCGGCGGCTCGACCATCACCCAGCAGGTGGCGCGCCAGGTCTACCTGAGCCCGGAGGTCAAGCTCAAGCGCAAGGCGGCGGAAATGCTGTTGGCCATGCGCATGGAAGAGGAGCTGAGCAAGGACGAGATCTTCGCCCTGTACCTCAACAAGAGCTTCTTCGGCAACCGCGCCTACGGCGTGGCCGCGGCGGCCGAGTTCTACTACGGCAAGAAGCTGGACGAGCTGGACCTGGACGAGATGGCCTCGCTGGCCGGCATCCCCAAGTTCCCCTCCTCCGGCAACCCGCTCAACAACCCCGGGCGCGCGAAGATCCGCCGCGACTACATCCTCGACCGCATGGCCGAGCTGGGCTATGTCAGCGCCGCGGAGGCCGCCGCGGCCAAGGCAGTGCCGATGCACGCCGGCGCCTACGAGCCGCCGATGGAGGCCTCGGCCCCGTACGTGGCCGAGATGGTCCGCCAGGAGATGATCAAGCGCTACGGCCCGGAGGCGCTGACCCAGGGCTACCGGGTCACCACCACGATCGACGCCGACTACCAGGCCGCCGCCGACAAGGCCGTGCGCGACGGCCTGCGCCTGTACGACCACCGTCATGGCTGGCACGGGGTCGAGCGCCACGTCGAGCTGGCTGCCGACGCCGACGATGCCGCCCTCGCCGCCGAGCTGCGTGGCACCATCGTCCAGGCCGACCTGCTGCCGGCGATCGTCGCCGCCACCGCGACCGACGGCAGCGCCGAGGTGGTGCTGGCCGACGGCAGCCGCGCCACACTGGCCGCTGGCTCGGTGCGCTGGACGAACAAGAACCCCGCCGCCCTGGTCAAGCGCGGCGACGTGGTCCGGGTGCGCCAGGACGGCGACAGCGGCCTGGCCCTGGACCAGGTGCCGCGCGGCCAGGCCGCACTGGTCTCGCTCGATGCCAACACCGGTGCCCTGCGCGCCCTGGTCGGCGGCTACAGCTTCTCCGGCAACAAGTTCAACCGCGCCACCCAGGCGCGTCGCCAGCCGGGCTCCAGCTTCAAGCCGTTCGTGTACGCGGCCGCGTTCGAGAAGGGCTTCAACCCGGCCTCGATCGTGCTCGACGCCCCGGTCGTGTTCCGCGACCGCCGCGGCAAGACCTGGTCGCCGCAGAACGACGACGGCAACTTCCGCGGAGCGATGCGCCTGCGCGAGGCCCTGGTGCAGTCGCGCAACCTGGTCTCGGTGCGCATGCTCGATGCCATCGGCGTGGACTTCGCCCGCACCTACATCAGCCAGTTCGGCTTCGACGAGGCCGAGCTGCCGCCGAACCTGTCGATGTCGCTGGGTACCGCGTCCCTGACCCCGATGTCGGTGGCGCGCGGCTACGCCGTGTTCGCCAACGGCGGCTCCCGGGTGGATACCTGGTTCATCGACGAGGTCCGCGACCGCGACGGCAACGTGGTGTTCAAGGCCGACCCGGCGGTCGCCTGCCGCGGCTGCGGCGGTGGCGGCCGCGCCATGGCCGGCGCGCCGCAGGTAGTGGACGGCTTCAACTTCGGCGCCCTGCCCGCCCCGGGCCAGGCCACCGGCGCGCAGCAGCAGGCGCAGGACCAAGCCCTGCCGGCACCGCCGCCGGGCAAGGTCGCCCAGCGCGCGATCGACGAGCGCACCGCCTACCAGCTGGTCTCGATGATGCGCGACGTGGTCCAGCGCGGCACCGGCACCGCGGCGAAGGTCCTCGGCCGCGAGGACGTCGGCGGCAAGACCGGCTCGACCAACGACCACCGCGACGCCTGGTTCTCCGGCTTCGGCGGAACCCTGGCGACCACGGTCTGGGTCGGCCGCGACGACTTCAAGTCGCTGGGCTACCGCGAGTACGGCGGCAAGGCCGCGCTGCCGATCTGGATCGACTACATGCGGGTGGCGCTGGATGGCCAGCCTATCGTCGCCAACGAGCCGCCGGACGGCATGGTCAAGGTGTTCGTCGACGGCTCCGGCCGGGTTTCGACTTTCGGCGAGGGCCTGGCCGAGTACATCAAGGTCGAGGACCTGGAGCGGATGCAGAACAACGTCGACTACCTGGCGCCGGACCACCCGGACGAGGAAGCCTTCGACATCTTCTGACCCAGGCGCGGCGCGATGACCCCGCCGTCATCGCGCTGCGCTACATTCCCCCGAGGTCAAACACGGGGGAATCGCCATGGGCCGCGCGCACCAGCAAGCGGAAGCCAGGCAGGGCGAGAGCCGCCGCAGGCTCGCCCACGAGGCCGCGCGATGGATGGCCGAGAGCGGCATCCGCGACTACCAGCAGGCCAAGCGCAAGGCGGCCAGCCGCCTGGGCATCCACGACGAGGCCACGCTGCCACGCAACCAGGAGATCGAGGACGCGCTGCGCGAGTACCAGCGCATCTTCCTCGGGCCGGCGCAGGCCGATGCCGTGCGCCTGCGCCGCGAAGCGGCCGTGCGCGCCATGGAGTTCCTCGCCGGCTTCCAGCCGCGCCTGGCCGGGCCGGTGCTGGACGGCACCGCCGACACCCGTTCGCCGGTCAGCCTGCACCTGCACCCCGAAGACCCGGATTCGGTGCCGCGCTTCCTCGAGGAACACGGGATCCCGGCCGAGCCGCGCGGGCGCCGCGTGCGCCTGGACCGCAGCCGCGAGCTGGACACCACCACCTGGACGTTCGAGGCCGAGGACCTGGCCTTCGAGCTGACCGTACTGCCGCCGGTGGCCTTGCGCCAGGCACCGCTGTCGCCGCTCGACGAGCGGCCGATGGCCCGCGCCTCTCTGGCGCAGCTGCGGAGCCTGCTGGCCACCGGCTAGCCGCCGGGGCAGCCGCCGGGGCCGGGCGCGCACATCCGGATGCCACAAAAGGAAACGCCCCGCGGATGCGGGGCGTTTCCTGGAACCACTTGCGACGGCGATCAGCGCTGGCCGACGGCCTTGTAGTCGCGCACGTCGTGGCCGGTGTAGATCTGGCGCGGACGGCCGATCTTCGCTTCCGGATCGACCTGCTGCTCCAGCCAGTGCGACACCCAGCCGGCGGTGCGGCCGATGGCGAACATGACGGTGAACATCTCGGTCGGGATCTTCAGCGCCTTGTAGATGATGCCGCTGTAGAAGTCGACGTTCGGGTACAGCTTGCGCTGGATGAAGTACTCGTCCTTCAGCGCGGCCTCTTCCAGGCGCATCGCCACTTCCAGCAGCGGATCGTCCACGCCCAGCTCGCCCAGCACCTTGTGGGTCATCTCGCGGATGATCTTGGCGCGCGGGTCGAAGTTCTTGTACACGCGGTGGCCGAAGCCCATCAGGCGGAAGCCGGAGTTCTTGTCCTTGGCCTTGGCCACGGCGGACTCGACGTTGTCCGGGGTGCCGATCTCTTCCAGCATCTTCAGCACCGCCTCGTTGGCGCCACCGTGTGCCGGGCCCCACAGCGCGGTGATGCCGGCGGCGACCGACGCGTACGGGTTTGCACCAGTCGAACCGACCAGGCGGACGGTCGAGGTCGAGGCGTTCTGCTCGTGGTCGGCATGCAGGATGAACAGCAGGTCCAGGGCCTTGGCCACGACCGGGTTCATCTCCAGCGGCTCGCTCGGCACCTCGAACATCATGTGCAGGAAGCGGTCGACGTACTCGAGGTTGTTGCGCGGATAGCGGATCGGCCAGCCGATCGAGTAGCGGTAGGCGGCGGCGGCCAGGGTCGGCATCTTCGCCAGCAGGCGGATGGCGGCCAGGCGGCGCTGCTCCGGATCGGTCAGGTCCAGGGTGTCGTGGTAGAACGCCGAGAGCGAGGCGACGCTGCCGGCCAGCATGGCCATCGGGTGCGCGTCGTAGTTGAAGCCCTGCAGGAAGTTCTTCAGCGACTCATGCATCATCGTGTGATGCGTGACCTCGTGCTCGAACTTCTTGAATTCGGCCTCGGTCGGCAGCTCGCCGTTCATCAGCAGGTAGGCGACCTCGAGGAAGCTGGACTTCTCGGCCAGCTGCTCGATCGGGTAGCCGCGATACAGCAGCACGCCGTTGTCGCCATCGATGTAGGTGATGGCCGACTTGCAGCTGGCGGTGGCGGTGAAACCGGAGTCGTAGGTGAAAAGGCCGGTTTCCTTCGTCAGCTTCGAGACGTCGATGCAGTCGTTGCCCAGGGTCGGCTTGAGCACCGGCAGGGTCACCGACTTGTCGCCGGCATTCAACGTGACCTGGTCGAGATTGGACACGGTGTGCGCTCCTCTTTGGGGTAAGCGCGATCCATCGCGCCATGGCGCAAGGGTTCGCGGTAGGGGGGTCCGCGGCGCGTGCCACGAAACGCGACGATTATCGCACAGCCCATACGGCCCGGTCCGCTGGACGGAAGTCGTAGGCGCCCGGCGCGGGCGGCACGCACCGTCCCGCGGCAGCGAAAGCCGCGCACGGCGAAGCGGCCGCACGATGGCGGCCGCCCCTTTGCATTGCATCGATCCGGGCGCTGCCGCGGGGCAGCGCGACCGGCTCAGCGCGCGTAACGGCGCTGGAACTTGTCGATGCGGCCGCTGGTGTCGACGACCTTGTGCTTGCCGGTATAGAACGGGTGCGAGGCCGAAGAGATTTCGATCTTGACCAGCGGGTACTCGTTACCGTCCTCCCACTTGACCGACTCCTTGGCGCTGGTGGCCAGGGTCGAACGGGTCAGGAACTTGAAGTCGGAGGTGACGTCGTGGAAGACGACTTCGCGGTACTCGGGATGGATGTCGGCCTTCATGGCGGCGCACCGTAGGCTGTAGCGGACTGAGCCCGGCATTCTAGCGGGTCAGGCCCGGCTGGTGCAAGCCGGACCACTTCCATTGCTCCCTACCGCTCAGCCGGCGGCCAGCGCGGCCTTCACCCGGGCGTCGAACCGGGCCTGGTCGTAGCGCAGCAGGATGCGGGCGTTGTCCGGGGCGCCGGTCTGGCGGTTCCAGTCCACCGCGGTCAGGCCGCGGGTCAGGCGACCCTCGGTTTCCACCGCCACCGGGCGCTCGGCGGTCTCCAGCGCGCCTTCCGGCTCCAGCGCCCAGGCCATGGCCAGGGCATCGGCCGAATGCCAGTGGTCGCCGCGACGGTCCTCGGACCACAGCCGGGTCTGGCGCGAGATCTCCTCGTAGAACCTGGCCCGCGGCGAACCGGCCGCCAGCCACTTCTCCACCTCGCGGTGGTGGAAGCCGTGGGCGATGGTCGCCTCCCAGTCGGCCAGGTCGTACTTCGGGAAACCGGACAGCACCACGTGCGCCGCTTCCGGGTCGAAGCCGACGTTGAACTCGGCCACCGGGGTGATGTTGCCGTGGGCGCTGACCGCGCCACCCATCACCACCAGGCGCGCAATGCGCTGCGGCAGCGTCGGGTCCAGGCGCAGGGCCAGGGCCAGGTTGGTCAGCGGTCCAAGCGCGACCAGCACCAGGCGGCCGGCGTGCTCGTGCGACAGGCGCAGGATCGCCAGCGCGGCGTGCTCGGCCTCGGCCTGGCCGGCCGGGTCGGGATAGCCGACATCGCCGAAGCCGTCGCGACCATGCACGTGCGCGGCATCCTCGCGTGGCGCATGCACCAGCGGGCGGTCGCAGCCGGCGAACACCGGCACCTGCGGGCAGCCCGCCACTTCGCGCAACTTCAGCGCATTACGCACGGTGTGCGCGAGGCCGACGTTGCCGGCGGCAATGGCCAGGCCGACGACCTCGTGGCGGGGATCGTTGAAGGCCATCAGCAGGGCGAGCGCATCGTCGACACCCGGGTCGGTGTCGATCAGCAGCGGGATCCGGTCGCTCATCATGTAACTCCAGAAGACGGCCGCGCAGTGTCGCCGTTGGAGCGCGCGCAGGGCAATGCCGCGCGCGACAGGCAATGCAGGATCACGCGCCCGCGTATCGCGCGGCACCACCGATCCAGCGCGCGATCACGCGGTCGGCGACATCGGGCGCAGAGGTGAGCAGGCGGTCGGCGAGCTGGTGCACCTTCGGCAGCAGGTCGGCGTCGCGCGCCAGGTCGGCGATGCGGAACGCGGCCAGGCCGGTCTGGCGCGTGCCCAGCAGCTCGCCCGGACCACGCAGTTTCAGGTCCTCCTCGGCGATCACGAAGCCGTCGCCGGTCCGCCGCAGCACGTCCAGCCGCTGCCGCGCCGTCGCCGACAGCGGCGGCTGGTACAGCAGCACGCAGGACGACGCGGCCGCGCCGCGCCCCACCCGGCCGCGCAGCTGATGCAGCTGGGCCAAGCCGAGGCGCTCGGCGTTCTCGATGATCATCAGCGAGGCATTGGGCACGTCCACGCCGACCTCGATCACCGTGGTCGCGACCAGCAGGTCGGTGTGGCCATCCTTGAACGCGCGCATCGCCGCCTGCTTCCCGGAGGCCTTCATGCGCCCGTGGACCAGGCCCACGCGCACGCCCGGCAGCTGTGCGGTGAGCTGCTCGAAGGTGCGCTCGGCCGCTTGGGCCTGCAGGCCCGGACCCTGGCCTTTGCCGGGCTCCTCGGCCTCCTCGATCAGGGTGCAGACCCAGTACACCTGGCGACCTTCGGCGCAGGCGACGCGGATGCGCTCGACCAGCTCGGGACGGCGGTCGGCGCTGACCGCCACGGTCTGCACCGGGGTGCGACCTGGCGGCAGTTCGTCGATCGCCGACACGTCCAGGTCGGCATAGGCGGTCATGGCCAGGGTGCGCGGGATCGGGGTGGCGGTCATCACCAGCTGGTGCGGCACGTGGCCGTGGGCCGGGCCCTTGTCGCGGAGCGCCAGCCGCTGCTGCACGCCGAAGCGGTGCTGCTCGTCCACGATCACCAGCACCAGGTCGTGGAAGGCCACGCCCTCCTGCATCAGCGCGTGGGTGCCGACCACCACCTGGGCCGCGCCGGAGGCGACATCGGCCAGCGCCGCGGCGCGCGCCTTGCCGGTGACCTTGCCGGCCAGCCACGCGACGCGGATGCCCAGCGGCTCCAGCCAGGCACGCAGGTTGGCCAGGTGCTGCTCGGCCAGCAGTTCGGTCGGCGCGGCCAGCGCGACCTGGCCGCCCTGCTCCACCGCCAGGGTCGCCGCCAGCGCCGCCACCACGGTCTTGCCCGAGCCCACGTCGCCCTGCACCAGCCGCTGCATCGGGCTGGGACGGGCGAGGTCGGCGCGGACCTGTTGGTACACACGCTGCTGGGCGCCGGTCAGCGCGAACGGCAGCTGCGCCCGCAGGCGGCGTGCGAGTTCGCCGGGACCATCCAGCGCGCGGGCGCGAAGCTGCTGCTGCGCCAGGCGCTGGCGGCGCAGGCCGAGGTGGTGGGCCAGCAGTTCCTCCAGCGCCAGCCGGCGCTGGGCCGGATGGGTGCCCGCCCCCAATGCGGCCAGGTCCTCGCCGGGGGCCGGACGGTGCAGCACCAGCAGCGACTCGCGCAGGCCCGGCAGGCCGGCCAGGCCGGGCGTGCCATGCGGCAGCAGCTCCAGCGCCTCGGCCGGGGGCAGTTTTTCCAGCGCCTGGCCGATCAGCTTGCGCAGGGTCGCCGGGCCCACGCCCTCGATCGAGGGGTAGACCGGATCCAGGCTCTCGCCCAGCGCCGGATCCTCGTCCGCGGCGAGGACGCGGTAGCTGGGATGGACGATCTCCAGCCCGTGCTGGCCCGGCCGCGGCGTGCCGAAGCAGCGCAGGCGCACGCCCGGGCGGAACTGCGCCACCTGGGCGGCGCGGAAGTGGAAGAAGCGCAGCACCACGGTGCGATGCGAGCCGTCGCCGACCGCCACCCGCAGCATCGGCCGGTAGCGGAAGCCGCGTTCGACCGCCTCCACCGTGCCTTCGACCTGGGCGGGTTCCCCGCTGCGCAGGTCGGCGATGGCGGTCAGGCGGGTGCGGTCCTCGTAGCGCAGCGGCAGCAGGAACCACAGGTCCTGGACCGTGCTCAGCCCGCGCGCGGCGAGGCTGGCGGCCAGGCGGTCGCCCACGCCGCGCAGCGAGGCCAGTGGCGTGGCGCCCTGGCCTGCCAGCGCCGGCGCGGGAACACGTGGTGGCGCCACGCCGGTGCGATCAGCCCAGCACCATCACCGCGTCGGCCTCGAACGCCACGCCCTTGGGCAGCGCGGCCACGCCGATGGTGGAACGGGCCGGGAACGGCGCGGTGAAGTACTGCTGCATTACCGCGTTGACCGCGGCGAACTGCGACAGGTCGGTGAGGTACAGGCCCAGGCGCACGATCCGGTCCAGCGAGCCGCCGGCCGCCTCGGCCACGGCCTTGAGGTTCTCGAAGACCTGGCGCGCCTGCGCCTCGATGTCGCCCTCGACGACCTCGCCGGTGGCCGGCACCAGCGGGATCTGGCCGGAGAAGTACACCGTGTTGCCGCTGCGCACGGCCTGCGAGTACGGGCCGATGGCGGCGGGGGCGTGGTCGGTATGGACGATCTGCAGCATGGAATGCGATTCCCGGGTGGAGGACAGGCGGATTCTAGCGTCCCGCGGCCCTTGGGGCCCGGATGCGCGGCATCGTTACTGCCGGCGCACGCTCTGCACGACGTTGAGCCGGCGCAAGCGCCGGATCACTTCGGCCAGGTGGTTGCGGTCGCGGACCTGGATGGCGAAACGCAGCTGCGCGGCATTCATGTCGCGGTCCAGGTAGTCCACCCGCTCGATGTTGGACTCGCTCTGCGCCACCGCCGCCGCCAGCTGCGCCAGCACGCCGGTGTGGTTCTCCACGTCGACGATCAGCGAGGTGTCGTAGTCGCCGGTGACGTTCGGATCCCAGTCGATCGGCACCCAGCGCTCGGGCGACTTGCGGAACTCGGCCAGGTTCGGGCAGTCCAGGCGGTGCACCACCACGCCCTTGCCGGAGGTGTGGTAGCCCATGATCTCGTCGCCGGGGATCGGCTGGCAGCAGTTGGCGAAGCTGACCACCCCGCCCTCGGTGCCGTTGATCAGGATCTTCTCCTGCGAATGCTTGGAGTGGCCGCCGCCGCGCAGCTCGGCATAGGCCATCAGCGCCTGCGCGGCCTGGCTGGGCATCCAGTTGCCCAGGGCGACCTCGGCCAGGAACGCCTCCAGTCGCGGGAAGCGGTGCTCGGCCAGGAACGACTCCAGGCGTTTCGGCGGCAGCCGCTCCAGCGAGCTGCCCATCGCCTCCAGCGCGCGGTCCAGCATGCGGTGGCCCAGCTGCACCGCGTCCTCGTGCTCGAGCTGCTTGAGCTGGTGGCGGATGGCGGTGCGTGCCTTGCTGGTGACCACGAATTCCAGCCACTGCGGCTTGGGCGCGGCCGACTTGGCCGTGATCACCTCCACCGTCTGGCCGCTGGAAAGCTTGGTCTTCAGCGGCACCAGCTTGCGGTCCACGCGCGCGGCCACGGCCTGGTTGCCGACGTCGGTATGCACCGCGTAGGCGAAGTCCAGCGCGGTGGAATTGCGCGGCAGGGCCAGGATCCGGCCCTTGGGCGTGAACAGGTAGACCTCGTCCGGGAACAGGTCGACCTTGACGTTCTCGAGGAATTCCAGCGACGAGCCGGCGGCGCGCTGCGACTCGATAAGCTCCACGATCCAGGCATGCGCCCGGCTCTGCGCGCTGTTGGGGCTGTCGCCGCCGTGCTTGTAGGTCCAGTGCGCGGCGATGCCGCGCTCGGCGATCAGGTCCATCTCCTCGGTGCGGATCTGGACCTCGATCGGCGAGCCGTAGGGTCCGAACAGCACCGTGTGCAGCGACTGGTAGCCGTTGGCCTTGGGAATGGCGATGAAGTCGCGGAAGCGCCCGTCCAGCGGCTTGAACTGGGCATGGACCGCGCCGAGGGCGTGGTAGCAGTCGGCCACCGAGCGCACCACCACGCGGAAGCCGAACACGTCCATCACCTGGTCGAAGCTCTTACCCTCGCCCTGCATCTTGTTGTAGATGCTCCACGGGGTCTTGATCCGGCTCACCAGCCGGTGCTCCAGCCCCTCACGGGCCAGGCCCTGCGACAGCTTGACCTCGACCTGGGCCATCGACTCGCGGCGCACCACCGGCTGGCTGCGGATGTGCTTCTCGATGATCGCGTGGCGCCACGGATGCAGGGCGCGGAAGCCCAGGTTCTGCAGCTCGGACTTGACCAGGCTCATGCCCAGGCGCTGCGCGATCGGGGCGTAGATCTCCAGGGTCTCGCGGGCGATGCGCACCCGCGCCTCGCTGCCCTGCGCACCCAGCGTGCGCATGTTGTGCAGGCGGTCGGCCAGCTTGATCATGATCACGCGCAGGTCGCGCGACATGGCCAGCAGCATCTTGCGGAAGCTCTCGGCCGCCGCTTCCTGGCGGTCGCGGAACTTCAGCTTGTCCAGCTTGGTGACGCCGTCGACCAGCTCGGCCACGTCCTCGCCGAACTGCGCCGCCAGCTCCTCGCGGGTCAGCGGCGTGTCCTCGATGGTGTCGTGCAGGATCGCCGCGACCAGGGTCTCCGCGTCCAGGCCGAGCTCGGCCAGGACCGTGGCCACCGCTACCGGGTGGGTGATGTAGGGCTCGCCGGACTTGCGGGTCTGGCCGGCGTGGGCCGCGGCGCCGACGCGCCAGGCGTCCCGCAGCAGCGGCAGCTGCTCGCGCGGCAGGTAGGCGGCCGCCCGCTCGAGTTCAAGGACGTAGTCCGGCGCCGGCTCGCCGCTGGACGGCGGCTCGCTTGCAACTGCCTGTACTGAAGTGCCGGGGTTCATGCGCGAAAGCCTATGCCAGCGGACTGCCGGCGGCAAACCTCGCAGGATACGCGAACCCATGCGCCACGCAGGGTTCCCCGCCTCAACCAAGCCTCCAGGCGCGCTCCACCCCCGGCAGGGCATCGAGCTTGCCGAGCAGGGTCGAGAGCTGGCCGTAATCGTCCACCCTCAGGCGCAGGCGCAGCTGCAGGCGGCCATCGGCGCGCAGGTCGCTGCGGATGTCGGCCACGTGGGCGTCCTCCTGGGCGATCAGGGTGGTGACGTCCTTCAGCAGCCACTTGCGGTCCACGCCGCTGACCGCCACGTCCACCTCGTAGCCGCTGCCGGCGGAACCCCACTCCACCGGCAGCACCCTCTGCGGCTGGGCCGCGGCCAGGCGGGCGAAGGAGGCGCATTCGGCCCGGTGCACGGTGACGCCACGGGTGCGGGTCAGGTAGCCGGCGATCGGCTCGCCTGGCACCGGCTGGCAGCAGCGCGCCAGCTGCACCAGCAGGTTGCCCACGCCCTGGACGGTGAAGCCGGGGCGCGGCTTGCCGCGCGCCTGGCGGCTGGGCGGGCGCGGCGGCAGGGCCGGGGTCGCGGCGGCCTCGGCCGCGCGCTCCAGCTCGTGCAGGGCGCGGCCGACCTGGTGCGGCCCCACGTCGCCCAGGGCGACCTGGATGTACAAGTCGTCCACGCTCTCGGCATGGAACTTCCTCGCTATCGGCCCCAGGTCGGCGGTGTGCAGGCCCAGGCGCTTGAGTTCGCGCTCCAGCATCTCGCGGCCTGCCTGGACATTGCGCGAGCGGTCCAGCTTGTGGAACCAGGCCCGCACCTTGTCGCGCGAGCGCCCGCTGGCGAGGAAGCCATTGGCCGGCAGCAGCCAGTCGCGCTTGGGATCGGGCTCCTTGCCGGTGAGGATCTCGACCTTGTCGCCGCTGCGCAGGCGATAGCCGAGCGGCACGATGCGGCCGTTGACCTTGGCCCCGCGGTAGCGGTGCCCGACCATGGTGTGCACGTGGTAGGCGAAATCCAGCGGGGTGGAGCCGCGCGGCAGGTCGATCACCTCTCCCTTCGGGGTGAGCGCGTAGACCCGCTCCTCGACCAGCTCGGCATCCAGCGCCGCGGCCAGGCCCTCGTCGCGGCTCTCCGCGGCCTGCTCCAGCAGCTGCCGCATCCACGCGATCTTGCGCTCGAACGCGCGCCCAGCGCCCTTGCCCGCGGCGCTGCCGCCGGTTTCCTTGTAGCGCCAGTGCGCGGCCACGCCCAGTTCGGCCTGCTCGTGCATCTCGCGGGTACGGATCTGCACTTCCAGCGTGCGCCCTTCCGGGCCGACCACGGCGGTGTGCAGCGAGGCGTAGCCGTTGGGCTTGGGCCGGGCGATGTAGTCGTCGAACTCGCCGGGCACCGGCGCCCACAGCGAGTGCACCACGCCCAGGGCGGCATAGCAGGCGGCCACGTCGGCCACCATCACCCGCACCGCGCGCAGGTCGTAGAGCTTGTCCAGCGGCAGCTGCTTCTTCTGCATCTTCCGCCAGATGCTGTAGATGTGCTTCGGCCGTCCGCTGATCTCCGCGGTGAATCCGTGTCCGGCCAGCGCCTGCCCCAGCTGCGCCTTGACCGACTCGATGTAGCGCTCGCGGTCGGCGCGGCTCTCGTCCAGCTCGTGGGCGATGCGGCGGTAGGTGTCCGGATCGAGGAAGCGGAACGCCAGGTCCTCCAGTTCCCACTTCAGCTGCCAGATGCCCAGGCGGTTGGCCAGCGGTGCATGGATGTCGCGGGTCAGCTGCGCCAGCGCGCGACGCTCCTCCCCGGGCAGGCCACCGGCCGCACGCATCCTCGCCAGCTGCCGGGACAGCAGCACCGGCACAACCCGCAGGTCCTGGATGATGGACAGCAGCAGCCGGCGCAGGCCCTCGCCGTTGCGCCCGGCCTCGCGCCCGGCATGCAGCGCCCAGACCTGGTCGGCCGCGTCCTGGCCGTCGAGCAGGACCGCCACTGCCGGCCATTGCGCGCATACCTTCGGCCCGGCGACGGCGCGCAGGCCAGGCAGGTCGTACAGCAGGGCCGCGGCCAGCGCGGTCTCGTCGGCGTCGAGGCTGACCAGGTTGCGCAAGGTGTCGGCGATCACCGGCCACGGCAGCAAGGCCTGGCGGCCGGTGCCCTCGGCAGCCCACGCCTCCGCCAGCGCATCGCGCAGGGCAGCCGGCAGGCGGGACGCAGCGGGGTCCCGCAGCAGGGCTTCCAGTCCGTCGATGGGGGGGCGCGACAAGGCCGTTCCGGCGCGTGGGGTTGTGACTACACTAGCGAGCAATACACCGGAGGAACAAGCCATGCAGCTGCGTCATCGTGTTCCGCGGCCGGCACGCGCGCCGGCCCTGCTCGGCCTGTCGCTGGCCCTGCTGCTGGCGGCCGGCGTGGCCGGCGCGGAGGAGGCGGCCAGCGGGTCGCTGCGACAGCAGATGAGCGCCGCCGAATTCCGTGCTGCCGGCCTGGACAAGCTGAGCCCGGCCGAGCTGGCCGCGCTCGAGGCCTGGCTGCAGCGGCGCGACACGGGCATGGTGCCGGCGGAAGCGCCGCAGGTGCCCGTGGCCCAGGCTCCAGTTCCGCCCGCGCCTGCCGCCGCTGCCGCGCCTGCCCCGGCGCCGGTCGCGACGCCGGCACCAACCGCACCTGCCAGCGCCCCGGCAGCCCCTGCCGTGGTCGATGCGGCCGAGCTGGAACGCATCCGCGAGCAGGCCCGCGAGGAGGGTCGTCGCGAGGTGCGCGAGGAAAGCCGTGGCTTCTTCGATTTCGGCTCCTCCGAGCCGATCACCAGCACCCTGGTCGGCGAGTTCCGCGGCTTCGCCAAGGGCCGCCAGTACACCCTCGCCAATGGCCAGGTCTGGGAGCAGATCGAGCCGGCCAGGCTGGACGGCGTGCGCAGGCAGGACCCGGCGGTGACCATCAAGCCCGGCCTGATGAACGCCTGGTTCCTGCGCGTGGAGGGCTACAACACCCCGGCCAAGGTGCGCCGCATCCGCTGAGGCTGGCGGGCCTGCCGCCCAGAACGGACACGGCCGCCCAGGGGCGGCCGTGTCGTTCCTGCCGGGAAAGCGCCGGTCACTCGAGCAGCGAGCGCAGCATCCAGGCGTACTTTTCGTGGGTCTGCAGGCGCTGGGTCAGCAGGTCCACGGTCGGGTCGTCGCCAGCATCGTCGGCGGTCTTGAGCACGCTGCGCGCGGTGCGGCACACGGCCTCGTTGCCCTCCACCAGCTGCTGGACCATGCCCTTCCAGTCCGGCACGCCATTGGCGCCCTCTTCCTCGCGGATCGAGGTCAGGGCGATGAATTCAGCGTAGGAGCCCGGCGCGTTGAAGCCCAGCGCGCGAGTGCGCTCGGCGACGTCGTCGAGGGCGTTCCACTGCTCGGTGTACTGCTCCTCGAACATCACGTGGAGCGAGTTGAACATCGGACCGGTCACGTTCCAGTGGAAGTTGTGGGTCTTCAGGTACAGGGTGAAGGCATCTGCGAGGAAGCGCGCCAGGCCCTCGGCGATCTCCTTGCGGTCGCTGGCGTCGATGCCGATCTCGATGCGCGAGGAGGACGCCACCGGGTCGATCGCGCTGGTCTTGCGCGCCTTGGTGGTGGAAGAGGTCTTTTTCGTGGCGGGCTTGGCCTTTGCCATGGGTCGCTCCTTGGGGGCTTGGGTCCACGGAAGTGGTGGGGACTGTCAGAATAGACACTAACTCCGCACGCGTTATGCAAAGTTTCACACGGCCCGATAGATGGAATCGATACCCGACGACCTGCGCAAGGCCCTCGACGATGGTCGGGTTGCGATATCCGGCGCCCTGAGCCGCGACCGCGGTCGCCTGCACGGCATGTGGTCGCGCTGGCGAGGCAAGCCGGCCGACGCGGAACTGCGCGCGCGCTTCGAGCAGGCCCTGGCCGCCTCGGTTGCCGCCTGTCGGGCGCGGGCCGAAGGCCTGCCGCCGATCACCCTGGATCCGGCGCTGCCGATCACCGCGGAGGCCGAACGCATCGTCGAACTGGTGCGCACCCACCAGGTGGTGGTGGTGGCGGGCGAGACGGGCTCCGGCAAGACCACCCAGCTGCCCAAGCTGTGCTTGGCCGCCGGGCGCGGCGTGGCCGGCAGCATTGGCTGTACCCAGCCGCGCCGGATCGCCGCCCGCGCAGTGGCCGCGCGCGTGGCCGAGGAGTTGAAGACCCCGCTGGGCGGGCTGGTCGGCTACCAGGTGCGCTTCACCGACAACGTCGGCGCGGACACCCGGATCAAGTTCATGACCGACGGCATCCTGCTGGCGGAGATCGCCTCCGACCGTTGGCTGTCGGCCTACGACACGATCATCGTCGACGAGGCCCACGAGCGCAGCCTCAACATCGACTTCCTGCTGGGCTACCTCAAGCAGCTGCTGCGCAAGCGCCCGGACCTGAAGCTGATCGTCACCTCGGCGACGATCGATACCGCCCGCTTCGCGCGCCACTTCGACGACGCGCCGGTGGTCGAGGTCGCCGGCCGCACCTATCCGGTGGAAGTGCGCTACCGGCCGCCGGAGGCTCCGGGCGAGGAGTCCCAGGCGCCGCCGCAGCCCGGCCGGGGCTCCGCTGCGCGGCGTCCGCGCCCGGAGCGCGAGGCTGATCCGTTGTCGGCAATCACCGCCGCGGTGGACGAGATCACCGCCGGGGACCCGCGCGGCGACGTGCTGGTGTTCCTGCCCGGCGAACGCGAGATCCGCGACCTGCACCGCGCCCTGGAGAAGCGCCAGTACCGCTCGACCGAAGTGCTGCCGCTGTACGCGCGGCTCTCGGCCAAGGACCAGGACCGGGTGTTCAACCCCGGCCCGCAGCGGCGCATCGTGCTTGCCACCAACGTCGCCGAAACCTCGCTGACGGTGCCGCGCATCCGCTACGTCATCGACCCGGGCGACGCGCGGATCAAGCGCTACAGCCCGCGCTCGAAGATCGACCGCCTGCACGTGGAGCCGGTCAGCCAGGCCAGCGCAAACCAGCGCAAGGGCCGCTGCGGACGCGTGTCCGAGGGCGTGTGCTACCGCCTGTACTCGGAAGCCGATTTCCTCTCGCGGCCGGAGTTCACCGATCCGGAGATCCGCCGCTCCAGCCTGGCCGGCGTGATCCTGCGCATGCTCCACCTGGGCCTGGGCCGGATCGAGGACTTCCCGTTCCTGGAACCGCCGGACGAGCGCGCCATCGCCGACGGCTGGCAGCAGCTGCTCGAGCTGGGCGCGGTCGAGGATTCCGGCAGCGGCCAGCGCCGCCTGACCGCGATCGGCCGGCAGATGGCGCGCCTGCCGGTGGACGTGAAGCTCTCGCGCATGCTGGTGGCGGCGCAGGCGCATGGCTGCCTGCGCGCGATGCTGCCGATCGCCGCCTTCCTCGGCGTGCAGGATCCACGCGAGCGCCCGCCGGAAGCGCGCGAGGCCGCCGACAACGCGCATGCGCAGTTCGCCGACCAGCGCTCGGAGTTCGTCGGCATCCTGCGCCTGTGGCAGGCCTACGACGACGCCCATGGCGAGCTGACCCAGTCGAAGCTGCGCGACTGGTGCGGCAAGCGCTTCCTTGGCTTCCTGCGCATGCGCGAATGGCGTGAGCTGCACCGCCAGCTCAAGCTGCTGTGCAACGAGCTGGGCTGGCGTGAGGAGGAGCCGGAACGCTCCCTGCTGCCGCTGCTGGCCGGTGCACCGGCGGCAACCGAAGCCCGCGAGGGCAGCCGCCCCACCCGCGGCGAGCTGCACCGCGCCGCGCGCCTGGCGCGCGAGGGCAAGACGGAGCAGACCGCAAAACCGGGGTCAGAGTCGGTTTTCCAACAGGACAAGCAGGGCGGCGGCAGGAAGCCGGGGAAAACCGACTCTGACCCCGGTTTTGCAGTCCCGGCCAGGGAACGCGCGGCCGCCTACCAGTCGCTGCACCGCGCCCTGATCGCCGGCCTGCCGACCCAGCTGGGCCATCGCACCGAGAAGGGCGACTTCCAGGCGCCGCGCCAGCGCCGCTTCCAGCTGTTCCCGGCCTCACCGCTGGCGAAGAAGCCGCCGCCGTGGGTGCTGGTCGCGACCCTGCTGGACACGCAGAAGGTCTGGGGCCTGACTGCCGCGACGATCGAGCCGGATTGGGCAATCGCCGAGCTGCCGCACCTGCTGGCACGCAAGCACTTCGACCCGCGTTGGTCGCGCGCGCAGGGCAACGTGCTGGCCTCCGAGCAGATCAGCCTGTTCGGCCTGGTGCTGGCACCCAAGCGCCCGGTGCACTACGGCCGCATCGACCCGGCCGGCGCCCACGACCTGTTCGTGCGCCAGGCGCTGATTCCCGGCGAGATCGACACGAAAGCCTCGTTCGTCGCCGCCAACCTCAAGACCCTCGAACAGGCGCGCGAGGAGGAAGCCAAGCTGCGCCGCGCCGGCCTGGTCGCCGACGAGGACTGGCAGGCGCGCTGGTACCTGGACCGCGTCCCGGCCGAGATCCACTCGGCCACCGGCCTGGATGCCTGGTACCGCAAGCTGGAGCAGGAGAAGAAGCGGGCCCTGCGCTGGTCGCTGGCCGACCTGCTGCCGGGCGAGGGCCAGCAGGGCGACCTGTATCCGAAGTACTTCGCGCTGGGCGACGCGCGCCTGCCGCTGCACTACAGGTTCGAGCCGGGCGCGGCCGACGACGGCGTCACCCTGGAGGTGCCGCTGCCGCTGCTCAACGCGCTGGACCCGGCGCGGCTGTCCTGGCTGGCGCCGGGCTTCGTCGCCGACAAGGCCGCCGGCCTGATCCGCACCCTGCCCAAGGCCATGCGCCGCAACTACGTGCCGGCGCCGGACTTCGGCCGGGCTTTCGCCGAGGCATTCGCGCAGGCCACGGCCGATTCCATCGCCGGCGAGCTGGCGCGTTTCCTCAGCAGGACCACCGGCAGCCCGGTGGCGGCGCTGGACTTCGACGAGGCGGCGCTGGAGCCGCACCTGCGCATGAACCTGCGCCTGCGCGAACTGCCGGACCGCGGCGGCAAGGTGCTGGCCGAGTCGCGCGACCTGGACGACCTGCGCGCGCGCTTCGGCGAGCGTGCAGCGCGCGCCTTCGCCGCCCGCGCCGCCAACACCCTGGCCACCAGCACCCGCGAGCTGCGCGAGTTCCCCGAGGAGCCGCTGCCGCTGCAGGTCACCGGCGACGCCGGCGTGCCCGGCTTCCCGGCGTTGGTGGACGAAGGCACGCACGCGGTGCTGCGGGTGTTCGCCGACCGCGGCCAGGCCGAGGCCGCGCACCCGCGCGGGGTCGATCGGCTGCTGCGCATCGCCCTGGCCGACAAGGCCCGGCAGGCGCGCAAGCAGCTGCCGGTGTCGCCCAAGCTCGGCCTGCTGTACGCGGCGATCGAGCAGTTCGGCGGCTCGCCGCAGGACAAGGCGCAGGAGAAGGAACAGCTGCGCGCCGACCTGGTCGAGGCCGCACTCAATGCGGTGCTGGCCGACGGGCTGGACGGAATCCGCGACAGGGCCGCATTCCAGAAGCGGGCCGAGGCCGCCGGTCGCCAGCTGTTCGCCGAGGCCATGCAGCGCCTGCAGCTGGCCGAGCAGATCCTCGCCGCGGTGGCCACGCTCAAGCCGCAGCTGGAAGCTCCGCTGATGGGCTGGGCCGGCGCCAACCTGGACGACCTGCGCGCCCAGCTGGAGCGCCTGGTGCACCCGGGCTTCCTGCGCCACACCCCGGCCGAGGCGCTGGCGCAGTTCCCGCGCTGGCTCAGGGGCATGAGCCTGCGTGCCGAACGCGCCATGCGCGATCCGGCCCGCGACCAGGCCCGGATGCTGGAGCTGAAACCGTTCACCGACGCCCTGGCTGGCGCCACCGCGCGTGGCGTGGCCTCCCGGCCGGGCTGGCAGTCGCTGCGCTGGGACGTGGAGGAGCTGCGGGTGCTGCTGTTCGCCCAGGAGCTGGGTTCGCGCGGTGGCGTCTCGCCCAAGAAGCTGGCGCAGAAGCTGGCCGCACTGAAGGATTGAGCGCGGTGCAATCGATATTGTTCATGCCGGTGCCCACGGGCGCCGGTATCCTTGGACCATGCAGGAATCCTTGAACGCCACGCCGTCGCGCGCCGGCAGTGCGCCCGTGGCGCGCGATGCGTTGTCCGTGCTGCGCCAGGTGTTCGGCTACGACGCCTTCCGCGGCCAGCAGCAGGACATCATCGAGCACGTCGCCGCGGGCAACGACGCCCTGGTGCTGATGCCCACCGGCGGCGGCAAGTCGCTGTGCTACCAGGTGCCGGCGCTGCTGCGCGAGGGCACCGGCATCGTGGTCTCGCCGCTGATCGCGCTGATGCAGGACCAGGTCGAGGCGCTGCTGCAGCTTGGCGTGCGCGCGGCCTGCCTCAACTCCACCCTGGACGCCGAACAGGCCCGCCAGGTCGAGCGCGAGCTGCTCGACGGCACGCTCGACCTGCTCTACGTCGCCCCCGAGCGGCTGCTGACCGGCCGCTTCCTGTCGCTGCTGGAACGCAGCCGCATCGCCCTGTTCGCGATCGACGAGGCGCACTGCGTCTCGCAGTGGGGCCACGATTTCCGCCCCGAGTACCGCGAACTGACGGTGCTGCACGAGCGCTGGCCGGACGTGCCCCGCCTGGCACTGACCGCCACCGCCGATCCGCCGACCCGGCGCGAGATCGCCGAGCGGCTGGCGCTGGAAAGCGCACGCTGCTTCCTCAGCTCGTTCGACCGCCCCAACATCCGCTACGCGGTGGCGCACAAGGACAACCCGCGCCGGCAGCTGCTGGACTTCCTGGGCGGGCATCGCGGCGAGTCGGGCATCGTCTACTGCCTGTCCCGACGCAAGGTCGAGGAGACCGCGGAGTTCCTCGCCGGACAGGGCATCGCCGCCCTGCCCTACCACGCCGGCCTGCCCTCGGACGTGCGCGCGCAAAACCAGCGCCGCTTCCTGCGCGAGGACGGCATCGTGATGTGCGCGACCATCGCCTTCGGCATGGGCATCGACAAGCCGGACGTGCGCTTCGTCGCCCACCTCGACCTGCCCAAGTCGATCGAGGGCTATTACCAGGAGACCGGCCGCGCCGGCCGCGACGGCGAACCGGCCGAGGCCTGGATGGGCTACGGCCTGGGCGACGTCGTCCTGCTGCGGCAGATGATCGAGCAGGGCGAGGCCAGCGGGGAGCGCAAGGCCCTGGAGCGGCGCAAGCTGGACCAGCTGCTGGGCTACTGCGAATCGGCCATGTGCCGGCGCCAGGCCCTGCTGGCCGCGTTCGGCGAAGCCTACGAATCTCCCGATGGACGCGAAGGCTGCGGCAACTGCGACAACTGCCTGCAGCCGGTGCGCACCTGGGACGCCACCGAGGCGGCACGCAAGGCGCTCAGCTGCGTGTACCGCACCGGCCAGCGCTTCGGCGCCTCGCACCTGATCGAGGTGCTGCGCGGCGCCGATACCGAGAAGGTGCGCCAGTTCCGCCACCACGAGCTGTCCACCTACGGCATCGGCACCGACCTGGACACCAACACCTGGCGCAGCGTGTTCCGCCAGCTGGTGGTCGCCGGCCTGCTGGAAGTCGATGCCGAAGGCCATGGCGGCCTGCGCCTCGGCGCGGCCGCGCGGCCGGTGCTCAAGGGCGAGCGCCAGGTGCTGATGCGCGAGGAACCTGCGCGCCGTCCGGGCCGCTCCAGCGGCGGCGACCGTCCCAGCCAGAGCACCCTGCACGTCGATTCGCATGACCGTCCGCTGTTCGACGCGCTGCGCGCCTGGCGCGCTGGCCTGGCGCGCGAGCAGAACGTGCCGGCCTACGTGATCTTCCACGACCGCACCCTGCGCGACATCGCCCAGCTGCGCCCGGCCACGATCAGCGAGCTGGCGCGGGTCGGCGGCGTCGGTGGGGGCAAGCTGGCGCGCTATGGCCAGGACGTGCTGGACGTGATCCGCGAGTACGGCTGAGGGGTACCCGCCTGCGCGGGCTCAGCGCGCAGGCTGCGGCAGGCCGGCCTGGATCCTCGCCAGCAGCGCCTCCAGCCCGGATTCGGGCTCGCCGGACAGGCGCCTGCGCACTTCCTCCTCGACTGCCGGTTCCAGCGTGGTGAGGAGTCGCACCTCGCCGGCAACGCGCGCGGCCACCGGCACGCCATCGCGACAAAGCAGTCGCGCGCCACCGATGCGCGGCACTTTTTCCCCCGCCAGCAGGGTGCCGGAGAGGTTTAGCGGATCCAGCGCACTGACCTCGACCAGTTGCCCGTCCAAGGGCCGGTTGCGCACCTTGCGCAGCGGCGCGATCGCTTCCGGCAATGCGAACTGTTCGCCGCTCAGGCCCTCGATGAAGCGCCCGCCACGCACCTCGCCCCGCGCCTCCAGGCGATGGTAGACGCGCAGCAGTTCGCGCCACGGCGGCAGCCAGGCCGCCTCGCGTTCGAGGATGCGCCAGCCGACCACGCCGTAGCGGCGCAGCAGCACGCGGGCGACGTGCTCCACGGCTTCCGCATCCGGGCGCCGGCGCGTCGCAGCGCCGTCCTCCTCCACTGGCGCAGGCCTGCGCACCAGCGCCCAGCGTCCCGCATCCTCGATGGTGTGCAGCGAGCCGCGACGGCGGCCGCGACCCGGCGAAGGGCGTTTGGACGGCGGCACCAGCAGCGCGCGCAGGCCGGCGAAGCTGTCGCAATGCGCCACTCCCCGTGCCACCAGCTCGGCCAGCGCGTCCTCCAGCTCGGTACCCAACAGGCGGGTGGCCTCCAGCAGTTCGTCGAAGAACGAGGCACCGTGCTCGGCCAGGTATCCGGCCACCTTGCGCGCACGCGAGGAAACCCCGGGCAGTCCAGCATCCAGCGGCGGCGCCAGCGCCGCCCAGTGCTGCACATGCCGCCGCGGCAGCAACAGCACCGGGGTGTTGCGCAGCGAAGCGCCGGCGCGGTTGCCCTCGGCCTCGCTACCGGCCGCGCGCAGCCGGGTCCACAGCGTGCGCCCGGCGGTGCACTGGTCGTCCAGCCAGGTGCTGGCGTAGTCACGCACGCGCGCCGGCAGGATCTCCGCCTCCCAGGCTGGCGCCGGCGCCTCGTAGCCTTCCAACTGCGCCAGCACGTCGGCCAGCGCTTCCGGTCCGCTCACCCGCGCTTCCGGGGCGACGCGCTGCCACTCGAACAGGAAGCGCATGAAATCGCGTGGCGCCACCGGCTCGATCTCGCGGCGCAGGCGCTTGAGCGTGAGCCGATGGATGCGCGCCAGCAGGTAACGCTCGCACCACTCCTGCTCGCGCGCGCCGGGCGTGAAGCGACCCTGCATCGCATAACCCTGGGTCTGCAGCGCCAGCAGCGCTTGCTCGATGGCAGAGGGCGGCAACGCCAGGCTGGCGGCCAGCGCGGTCACGGTGACTGGCCCCAGCGCCGTCAGCCGCGAGCGCAGCAGCGCGACCCGCGCATCCTCCGTACTCCACGGCACCCGCGCGAACTCTTCCGGCACCCTGGGTACCGGCTCCTGGTTCGCCTGCGGATGCAGCGCCAGCAGCTGCGGCAGGCGCTCGACCGCGACCCACCACTGCTGGCCTTTTGCCTCGACGGAGGTGGCGCGCCCTTCGTCCGCCAGCACGCGCAGCAGCGCCGGCCAGTGCGCTTCGCGCCGTGCTTCGTCCTCGGTCAGGAAGCCCAGCCCGGTCAGCACCTCGTGCATGCCGTCGGCGGCATGGGCACGTGGCCATGCGTCGACGCGCACCTGTTCGATGGCCTCGGCATCGAGCCGGCCAAGGTCCGAGGCCGACTCCGGGTCGGCATAGCGCCGCGACTGCACCGCCTGGGTGCGACGCTCCTCCAGCGGGGCGTCGTCGAGGAAGGCATAGGGCCGCGCATTGATCGCCTCGGCCGCGATCGGCGACGGCGCGGCCAGGTCGCGCGCGACCACCGCGATGCGCCCGGATTCGAGCCCACGCAACACCTCCAGCCAACCGTCCAGGTCCATGGCCTCGTGCAGGCAGTCGTGCAGGGTCTGCGCGACCAGTGGATGGTCCGGCACCTCGCGCTCGCCGACGATGTTCTCCAGGCAGGCGACCTGGTCGGGGAACACCGTGGCCAGCAGGTCCTCGGACTTCATCCGCTGCAGCTGCGGCGGCACCCGCTTGCCGCCGGAGAAGCGCGGCAGGGCCAGCGCCGTGCCGGCGTTCCAGCGCCAGCGCACCGCGAACAGCGGCGCGTCCAGCAGCGCCTGCACCAGCACGTCGGCCGCCGACGAGGAATGCAGGTACCTGGCGACCTCGGCCAGCGGGAAACTGTGGCTGGTCGACAGCGACAGGACGATGGCGTCCTCGGTCGCCGCCGCCTGCAGCTCGAAGTTGAACTGGCGGCAGAAGCGCTTGCGCAGGGCCAGGCCCCAGGCGCGGTTGAGCCGGCTGCCCCAGGGACTGTGTACGACGAGGTGGGTGGAACCGGTCTCGTCGAAGAACCGCTCCAGCACGAGGGTCTCCTGGGTCGGCATGGCGCCGAGCGCCACCAGGCTGGCGCCGAGGTAGTCCACCAGCTGGCGCGCCGCTGCCTCGTCCAACCCGACCTCGTCGCGCAGCCAGCGTTGCGCGGCGGCGATGCGTCCGGGCGCCAGCGTCACCGGGTGTTCCGCTCCGTCCTCCGTGCCTGCCAGCCATGCCGCGACTTCCGCACGCAGCCGCGACACGCCCAGCGACAGCTCGTCGCTGCGCCCGGGCGCCTCGCCCAGCCAGAACGGAATGCTGGGCGGCTGGCCCTGCGCATCCTCCACGCGCAGCTTGCCCGGTTCGACCCGCAGGATGCGGTAGCTGGTGTTGCCCAGCTGGAAAACATCGCCAGCCATGCTCTCGACCGCGAAATCCTCGTTGACCGTGCCGACGAAGCTGGACTGCGGTTCCAGTACCACCGAGTAGTCGCCGGTCTCGGGAATGGTCCCGCCGGACATGGTCGCGACCCGGCGCGCACCCTCGCGCCCGCGCAGGCGGTGGTGCACGGCGTCGCGGTGCACCCAGCCGGCACGCGCGCCGCGGCGGTCGCTGAAGCCGCCGGCCAGCATCGCCACCACCTCGTCGTAGCGTCCGCGTTCGAGGGCGGCATACGGCCACGCCCGGCGCAGGCATTCGAACAGCTCGCCCTCGTCCCACTCCCGCGCGGCGACCTCGGCCACGATCTGCTGCGCCAGCACGTCCAGCGGCGCCTCCGGCACCCTGAGCGCGTCCAGCTCGCCGCGGCGCACGCAGTCCAGCAGTGCGGCGCACTCGACCAGGTCCTCGCGGGTGGTGGGGAACAGGCGCGCGCGCGGCACGCCGCCGACGTGGTGGCCGGAACGCCCGGCGCGCTGCAGGAAGGCGGCGATCGAGCGCGGCGAACCGAACTGGCAGACCAGGTCGACGTCGCCGATATCCAGGCCCAGTTCCAGCGAAGCGGTGGCGACCAGCACCTGCAGCTGGCCGCGCTTGAGCTTCTGCTCGGCATCCAGCCGCAGCTCCTTCGACAGGCTGCCGTGGTGGGTGGCCACCGCGTCGTGCCCGAGCAGGCGCCCGAGGTGGAACGCGGCGCGCTCGGCCATGCGCCGGGTGTTCACGAACACCAGCGTCGTGCGGTGCTCGCGCACCAGTCCGGCCACGCGCAGGTAGACCTGCTCCCACTGGTCGTTGGACATCACCGCCGACAGCGGCGTGGGCGGCACTTCCAGCGCCAGGTCGCGCTGGCGGGTGTAGCCGATGTCGACGATCGCGCAGTCGGGTACGTCGCGGGTGGCCGTGCCGCCATGCACCGCCCCGCCGCGCTGCCAGTCGCCCCCCGTGGTGGGCAGTTGCCCACGACCGGGATACACGTTGCCGGCGCCGACCAGGAAGCGCGCCACCTCCTCCACCGGTTTCTGCGTGGCCGACAGGCCGATCCGCACCAGCGGCCGTGCGCACAGCGCCTGCAGCCGCTCCAGCGAAAGCGCCAGGTGGCTGCCGCGCTTGTTCCCGGCCAGGGCGTGGATCTCGTCGACGATCACGCTGCGCACCGTGCCCAGCATCGCCCGCCCGGATTCGGAGCACAGCAGCACGTACAGCGATTCCGGCGTGGTCACCAGGATATGCGGCGGCTTGCGGCGCAGGCGCGCGCGTTCGGACTGCGGGGTGTCGCCGGTGCGCACCGCGGTGCGGATCCCGGCCTCGGGCAGGCCCAGCTCGCGCAGCGCCGCGCCAATCCCGGCCAGCGGCGCCTCCAGGTTAAGGGCGATGTCGTTTGACAGCGCCTTCAGCGGCGAGACGTACAGCACCCGGGTCTCGTCGGGCAGGCCGCCCTGTTGCTGCGACTCGCGCACCAGGGCATCGATCGCCGCGAGGAACGCGGTCAGGGTCTTGCCCGAGCCGGTGGGCGCGGCCACCAGGGTGCTGCGCCCGGCCATGATTGCCGGCCACGCGGCGACCTGCGCCTCCGTGGGACCCGGAAAGGCGGCATCGAACCAGCGGGCAATGGCGGGATGGAAGTCGGGCGGGCTCATGGACGGCGATGGCCGGGGGAGACAGCCAGGGCAGCCTGGCGCGGTGGTGTCGCAGGGATGGCGACGGGGACCGTACGCCTGACTATGGGACCGTCCGTGACCCGCATCAATCTCGGACCGCGAACGGGGCAGCGCCCCGTTCATCCCCGCGGTGGTTAGCGCGCCGGGGACGCGGTATGTTCGCGGCGGGAGGATCAACGTTGACCGATGGTCACGGCCCTGCCTGGCCAGAGGAGTGTGCAATGGCGACGGAAGATCCGCGACACCGGGCCCATGGCCGGGCCAGCTTGCAGCAACGCATCCACGATTTCAGGAAGGCCTACCGCAAGGCGCGAGACTGGCGTTGCGAACCCCCGACTGCGCTGATGGCCGCCATCCGCTTCGCGCTGACTGGCGACAGCGGCCGCTTCGTTTCCCACGATGGTGCGCGGCTGTCGCGCATCTATCGCGACGGCGACTGAGATCCTCCTGGCATTGCAGACGCCACTGCCGCCTGGCGTGACCGGTTCCCGCACGACATGGAGCGCATCCATGCCGCGGCAAGCCTGCGTCCGCGTCTGCAAACGTGGACCGCGGGCGGTCGCGCGGACTCAGCGCCGGTAGATGTCGTCGCTGGTCTTGTTGGCCTCGACCGTGCGGATCGACTGCTCCCGGCGCACGTCGCCGCACTCGCTGCAGGCGTGGGTCACCACCACCTGGTAGCGCTCCTCGGTCCAGCTCTCCTTGCGGACAAGGGTCTTGCCCTCGTTCGGCCCGGATATCGAGCGCCCCACCACCGACTCGCGCCGGCGCGGCGTGGCCGAGAGGAAGGTCCACTCTCAGCTTAAAGAGTGCGGCGTGATGCATCACTACCCGTGTCATCGCCGGGACCAGTGAAAGTCTCAGCAATGAATCTCTGGTCCGCGGCACGTCGATAAGCAATTGCTCGCCGTTGGGCTTCTTCACCGAGGTCCTCAGGTGCGGGCCCACCAAAATGTCCTGCGACTGCCGTCCTGAACTTGCCGTAAGCTTGGAGTGTCGTCTCCAGCACTGGAATCGTTGCGTCCGCCGCCGCGTCGTAATTAGTCGCTTGATCCCGTGCCTTGATGACATCCAAGACCGTCCGCACGCGCCGGACCTTCACGATGCAGTAGGTGGCCTCATCGGCGACCGATTCGGAGAGCACGTCAAAATACGGAACGAGCTGTTCGAGTTGGGCCGCGTCGAGCTCCCGAAACAGCTCGATAGCGGTGTCGAAACTCACTCGATTAAGCGGGCGCGCATGCAGCATACGACGCGCGGTGTCGATTTGAAGGAACTGATCAGTTACAGAGGCCGCAGCCACGTTGAGCATGTTATCGGCGATCTTTCGCCTTCTGGCCACCGCGTCCGTAAGGGGTTTCAGACCAACATGAAGGGCGACAGCGGCAGCCGTGAAACTTCCCGTGGCAGCAGCCCAGCCAGCAGCCTCCGGCGACCAGAGCTTAGGGATCCCAAGCAGGCAAACGGCAGCACCAGGGCCTGTCGCCACACAGGCCACCCCCAACACAAATGGGCGCGTCAAGAAGGCCGTAACCTTACCGATCGCCGCATCGCCCCCCTTAGAATCTTCCGTCGGATTCTGCCACGTAATTCCTATGCCTCTATGGCGGAGCTACGAGCCGGCTTGTCGCCGCGCCTGCACCGAGATGCCTTGCGGGCCAGCCAATGACGGAAGGAGCGCGGCTGGATTGGAAGCACACAGCGTTGACGGCTCTCGGGCCATTCGGAGGCTGGCAGCATGAGCCCCCGCCGCTTCGCGCCTTGGCAGAGGCAAACCTCGACGCCGTGCTGCCAACCACGCGCGAAGGGCCCGGTTAGCGCCCGATCTAGGGCCGGCACAGGGAGAGCATTTGCAGCATGATCGGACGAGTCCTCCAGTTCACCGACCGCCAGGAGCTCTGCCAGGTAGGCAAGCGGCGGGGGCGGCATCTGGACCACCGCCGCAGCCCTAGACGCAGCCTTCGGCCTCCAAGCTCCAGCCGCCAACGGCAGCTACCAGACCGACATCGTCTGATGGCCCCTCGCAACCGCAAACACAACCCGGCCATCACGGCCCACATCGACCAGGCGAAGATCCCTCGCGGGATCTACTGGGACGCCACGGGCCGCGGTCGGTGGTACGTGTTTGGGACCGTCACCGGCGTCGACGGCCCCAAGAAGAAGCGGCGGACCGTGGCGGGCCCGGCAGCAAAGCTGCGTGGGATGCGGCGCTGGCCAGCCGGCGCGCCGGCGTCGAACGTCGAAGCCGTTCCCCATGCGTCCGGAGCAGCGCGTGGTCTTCATCGCCGACCACGGCGCGCCGCTGCTGAAGACGAGCCTGGACAGCGCGTGGCAGCGCTTCGTGCAGCTGGCCATGGATGCCGGCGTCATCAGCGCGGAAGAGCGCTTCAGCCTTCACGACCTCAAGCACAAGGGCGGCACCGACACGGCTGGCAATCGCGCCGACCGCCAGGACGCGCTCGGTGTCAGCGACGCGATGATGAAGGTCTACGACATGAGCGTCCTCGTCGTCAGACCAGCAGGCCGATGCGGCTAGAGCTGAGCAGCGCCGTCGTACAAACCAACTTCCCAAGCACCTGACCGATCGCCAGGATGCCGCCGGCAGCGAACAATGCCCGGACGACGCGCAACCGTCCGCAGCCCGTCTTTTGTGCGCGCCGCGACATCGTCGCTGACAATTGACGACAAGCGCGGTGGCCGAGTGAGAACCCGCGGGGAAGTCACAAACAGGTGCGGCGTGTGCCCCTTCAACTGCGCAATCCCGTCTGCCGTTGGCAGCTTCGACTTGCCGCGTTCAAAGGGAGTCACAATGGCAACCGGGTTAGCAGTAAGAATGCTCTGCCAGACCGGAGCGTAGTAAGCCGTGTCGGACCCATGATGCGGCACCTTGAACAAGGTGGCAGCGATATTCTGAGCAACCGGTTCGGTTAGGACCTTCCGCCAACCGACCAGCGGGTCGCCGACTTCTTCCAGATCGGCTCCGAGGATCAGGGCCGTGTCGCCCACAGTTATAAGCAGCGCCATTGCCAAGTGATTTGGCCTGCGGGCTGGCGGATGGCCGATGGGGGCACCTTCGCGCGGCAACATCGAGCCCACAGCAACTAGCGCTCGACGGCACTCCTCGCTCGATGGACTGAGGGCCCAGACATTGACCGGCCCGGCTTCTGTGGTAGTGCTGAGCAACAACTGACTTGCGGCCGCGAATCGGAGCCGGGCTACGTCCGTTTGATACAGAACCCTATAAAGCTCAGATACACCCTTGGCCAACGCGTCTCTGCCGCTGTAGGCGGACGCAAGCGTTATGAATTCTTTAGAGTTGAGTGCAAGTGGCACGACACACACAGCATCCGATGCCGCATCGGCAACTTCACTCAGGCCGCGAACATGGTCGTCGTGCCAATGGGTGGCCACGATCATTTCGATCGCGCTCGCGTCTACCCCTATTTGGTTGAGGTAGTGCAGCGGAGCGACACTGCCCTCATAGAGACAGGAATCGACCATCAGCCATCGATTGCTCCCGAGGTGGACACAGATCGCCTCGCCATATCGAGGTCCGATTAAGACAACTTCCAACTGCGAAGCAAGCGGAGCGTCAAACCTGGGCAGACGAGAGACGCTTGAACAACTCATCTGCGCGATTCTCCACCCTCTTAAGATCCGTCTTCGTCCATGCGGGCATGCGCCGAAACCGGATCATGCTCGATCGCTTCCGGCCCGAAGGTCGCATCTCGTATCCCACATGCCAGTAGAAAACCGCGCCCTCGCGGACAAGATCCCTGTCCTCTTCGTCCACCTCCGAAAGCGACAAACTTGCCTCGCAATCGGGTTGACCGCTTGTCTTGTCGGTCAATCGGACCGTAATTTCGTCATCCTCTACGTCAAGTACGATGCCCTCCCAAAACTGCACATCGACGCCGCTCACCACGTCGACGCGCCGCGAAGCTAGAAGTTGCGAGGATGCTTGCAACGCACGATTGACTTCTTGGTTCCCACGATGGGCCTGGGTGGAGGCTTTCATCTGGACGATGCCCGCCCAACTATCAGCTAGACCGCTCGTGTCAAGCAGATCTCCCCCATGGGAAAGCAGTTTTGCCATGGAGTCAATCGGAGCGATGGTCCCATCAGCAAGCACGCCACCATAGGGTAGATCGCGCGTTTCCAATGCCTGTTCCATCAGGACTGCCTCATCACGTCGTTAGCTACAGCGTCAAAGTCTGCTCGCGAGCGATCCCAATATTCCAAGATGCACTCCCGCACCAATTCAGATGTCTGTGGCTTTTCGTCAATGAAGCTCACATGGTCATTGACGGTCAAGATGACTTCGTAATCCACGTTGCTCTTGAGGTTGGGCTTGACGGTGAAGTTCCGGAAGCCGTCTCTGCCGTCTCCACGCTCGGACCTGATCGTAAGGCTTACAAGCCCCGGATTTACCAGCGAATCGCCCCACTCGCCCTTAGGAGCCAGTCGATGCCCCAGGGCGTGGTATGTCTCCGCCGAGGGCATCTGATAGACGTTTTCCCAGTTGAAGCCGATCTGATCAAACGGCACGCGCGGTAGCGCAGCAAGGCAGCCAGCCATGAGGTCACGCACGATGGGGTAATACGGTTCTTGGGTGGTGCGCAGCTGGATGCGGTTTTGGCGAACGTCCACCTCCAACCACTCGGCCTTGAAGATGGTGATCTCGGCCGAGACGATCTTGATCTCGGCCTCGTCGGCTTCAGCCGCCCTAATCAGGTCATTAGCCTTGAACCACTCCGGGTGGAACATAGCCGGATTGACCGGACCTATGACGACTAGCGAGGCCGCCGTCTTGGCGGGCTTCAAGTTCATCTGCGCTCGGACCTTGGAATTCCCCGGCCGATCCTACCCGAAAGCTGCGTATGCAGCGCAAAGGTCGGGGGTCATATCGCCCTTAGACTTACGGAGCAAATTACGGAGCGGGCTTTCGGCTCGGCACGAAACAGCGCAAGCCATTGATTATATTGGTGGGCCGTGATGGATTCGAACCATCGACCAGCGGATTAAAAGTCCGATGCTCTACCGACTGAGCTAACGGCCCACGGGTCCGGCCGGGGCCGGGTCGCGCATTTTACCCGATCGGGCGGCGCCTGCGGCTGGCGCGGTCGAACCGCCGCGACGCCGATGGCGTCAGGGCGTCCGGCACGGCTCAGGCGCCGGTGATGTAGCGGGTGGGATCGGCCACGCCCGCGGTGGCGAAACCGGCGGCGCGCAGCTGGCAGGCATCGCAGTGGCCGCAGGCCAGGCCCTGGTCGTCGGCGCGGTAGCAGGACACGGTCTGGGCGAAGTCCACGCCCAGGCGCAGGCCCTCGCGCACGATCTCGTCCTTGCCCATGTGCAGCAGCGGCGCGTGCACGCGGATGCCCGCACCCTCGACACCGGCCTTGGTGGCGAGGTTGGCCAGGCGCTCGAAGGCCTCGATGAACTCGGGACGGCAGTCTGGATAGCCGGAATAGTCCACCGCGTTGACGCCGCAGAAGATGTCGGCGGCGCCCAGCACCTCGGCCCAGCCGAGGGCGGCGGACAGCATGATGGTGTTGCGCGCGGGCACGTAGGTGACCGGGATGCCCTCGCCGCCGGCCTCCGGCACCTCGATGTCGTCGGTCAGGGCCGAGCCGCCGATGCTGCGCAGGTCGATGGCCACGGTCTTGTGCGCGGCCGCGCCCAGGGCGCTGGCCACGCGCGCGGCGGCATCCAGCTCGGAGGTGTGGCGCTGGCCGTAGCGTACGCTGAGCGCGTGCACGGCGAAGCCCTGCTCGCGGGCGATGGCCAGGACGACGGCCGAATCCATGCCACCGGATACGAGGGCGACGGCTTTCTTCATGGGGATTGCTTGCTGTGGGGTGGCCCATTGTAGGGCCGCAGCCGGGTTCAGCGACCCGGCTCGTCGTTCCAGAGGATCTTGTGCAGCTGCATCTGGAAGCGCACCGGCAGGCGGTCGGCGACGATCCAGTCGGCAAGGTCACGCGCCTCCAGCTGGCCCTTGGACGGCGAGAACAGCACGTCGCAGCGCGCGGACAGGCCGTGCTCGGCGACCATGTCGCGCGCCCACTCGTAGTCGGCGCGGCCGCACAGCACGAACTTGACCTGGTCGCGCGCGGTCAGCAGCGGGATGTTCTCCAGCCGGTTGCGCGCCATCTCGGCCGAGCCCGGGGTCTTGAGGTCCACCACCCGCGACACGCGCGGATCCACGCCGGCGATGTCCAGCGCGCCGGAGGTCTCCAGGGAGACGTCATGGCCGGCGTCGCACAGGCGCCGCAGCAGGTCCAGGCAGCGTTTCTGCGCCAGCGGCTCGCCGCCGGTCACGCAGACATGGCGCACGCCATGGCGCGCGACCTCGGCGAGGATGGCGTCGATCTCCCACCACTGCCCGCCATGGAAGGCATAGGCGGTGTCGCAGTACTGGCAGCGCAGCGGGCAGCCGGTGAGCCGCACGAACACGGTCGGCCAGCCGGCGGCATTGGCCTCGCCCTGCAGGGAAAGGAAGATCTCGGTGATCCGCAGGCGGTCCTGCGGAAGCTGGGTATTCATGGGCTCGTATTGTAGGTCCCGGAGGCCAGCGACCTGGTGGGCTGGCCCGGCGACGCAGGAGATGGGCCGCCGGGTCGCCCCCGACAGCCGCTGCGGCCTCCAGAAACGACGCGCGCCCACGAGGGGCGCAGCGGCAGGGAAACACTGGCGGGCAATGCCCGCGGCGGCTCAGCGCAGCTGGCCGATCTCGATCGAACGCAGGCGGTCGGCGGCGATGCGGGCCGCATCGGTGCCGGGGTACTGCGAACCCACCTGGGCGAGGGTGGACAGGGCCTGGCGGACTTCGCCCTCGCCCAGCTGGGACAGGCCCAGCTTCAGCAGCGCGCCCGGGGTCTTGTCATGGGTCGGGTAACGCTCCATCAGCGCGCGGAACTGCTGCGCGGCCAGGGCGTAGTTGCCGGTGGCGTAGTAGCTTTCGCCCAGCCAGTACAGCGCGTTGGGGGCGTAGACACCGGCCGGGTAGGCATCCAGGAAGCCCTGGAACGCCTCGGCGGACGCGGCGTAGTCGGCGGCCTTGAGGGTCTTGAACGCGGCATCGTAGGCGGCGAGCTCGTCGGCGCCCAGCGCCAGCGAACCCGGATCACCGTGGACCCGCGGTGCCGCATCGGCGACCTTCGGCGCCGCCGGAGCGGCGGGGGCCGGCGCGGCAGCGCCGGTGGCGGCCGGTGGCGCGGGCAGTTCGCCGCCCTCCAGCCGGTTGAGACGGCCGTCCAGGTCCAGGTACTGGTCGCGGTTGCGCTGCTGCAGCTGCTGGTGCTCGTACTGCAGCTGTTCCAGCGCCGAACGCAGCTCCTGCACCTCGCTGCGCAGCAGCGACAGCTGGTTGAGCAGGTCCTGGGTCTGCTGGGTGTTGTTGGCCTGGGCCTCGAGCCGCGCGACGCGGTCGGCCAGGCTCATCTTCTGCGCATGCGCGGGCGTGGCGGCCACGAGGGCCGCCACGACCAGCATCATGCCGATGGCACGAAGGTGCAGCATCTACTTAGCGGGCGCTGTAGACGATTTCCACGCGACGGTTCTGCGCCCAGCAGCTCTCGGTCGACTCGGTGCAGACCGGACGCTCTTCGCCGTAGCTCACGACTTCCAGCTGGCTGGCCGAACCACCGGCAGCCTGCAGGGCCGAGTTGACGGCATTGCCGCGGCGCTCGCCCAGGGCCTGGTTGTAGGCGCGCGAGCCGCGCTCGTCGGCGTTGCCCTGCAGGGTGATGCGGGCGGACGGACGGTCGCGCAGGTACTTGGCGTGGCAGCCGACGATGGCCTGGAACTCCGGCTTCAGGGCGTCCTGGTCGAAGTCGAAGTACACGGTGCGCTGGCGCAGGCAGGCGTCGGTGTCCAGGTCTTCCGGACCGTAGCGGCCGTCGCTGGCGACCGGGGCGGTCGGGGTGGTCGGGGCCGGGGTCTCGGCGGCGGGCTGCTCCTTGACCTTCTTCGAGCAGCCAGCCAGGACGGCGACCGACAGGAGGGAAACCAGCAGAACGCGGGTGGAACTGTTCATGATCATTTCCTTGTGATGCACAGGTGGTGGTGTTTGAGAAACGTGCAACGGGCGAATCTTACAACCGATTTTTAACGCGCGCTGCGGTACGGCGACCATGCGGGTTCGCGCACGTCGCCATCAGCCAGGACCAGGCGCTGGCGCACCCGGGCATCGGCCGAAACTGCGTACAGCACTCCCCTTCCCCCCTCGCGCGCGGCGTAGATCAGCATGCTGCCGTTGGGGGCGAAACTCGGAGACTCGTCCAGCGAACCGGTCGAAATGGTGCTCCAGCGCGGGGACCCCAGGCTGGTGTCCATCATGGCGATCCGGTAGGTGTTGCCGGAGCCCTGGGCCATCGCGATCTTCTTGCCGTCATGGGAGACGGTGGCGGTGGCGTTGTAGTTGCCCTGGAAGGTCACGCGCGAGGCGGCGCCGCCGCTGGACGGGACCTGGTAGATCTGCGGGCGGCCGCCGCGGTCGGAGGTGAAGTAGATGGTCGAGCCGTCCGCGCTCCAGGTCGGCTCGGTGTCGATGCCGAAGTGGTTGGTCAGCTGGGTCAGCTGCTTGCTGCCCAGGTCCATCACGTAGATCTCGGGGTTGCCGCTGCGCGACAGCGACAGGGCCAGGCGGCGGCCGTCAGGCGAGAAGGACGGGGCGCTGTTGATGCCGCGGAAGCTGGAAACCAGCTCGCGGGCACCGGTGGCGATGTCCTGGATGTAGATCGAGGAATTGCCGCGTTCGAAGCTCACGTAGGCCAGCTTGCGGCCGTCCGGGCTCCAGGCCGGGGACAGCAGCGGCTCGGCCGAGCGCACCACTACCTGCGGGTTCCAGCCGTCCGAATCGGCCACCACCAGCGCGTAGCGCATGCCGGAGCCGCTGCCGTTGGCGGTGACGTAGGCGATGCGGGTCCAGAACGCGCCGCGCACGCCCAGGATCTTCTCGTAGATGGCATCGGCGATCTGGTGGGCCACGTCGCGCATGGCGCTGGCGCGGGCGGTCATGGCCAGCCCCAGCAGGCGCTCGCCGCGGCCCACGTCGAACAGTTCGTACTCGACCCGGTAGCCGCCTTCGCCGGCATCCAGGACGCGGCCGACCACCAGGTAGTCCTGGCGCAGCTGGCGCCAGGTCGGGTAGTTGATCTCGCCGCCGCGGGTGGGCCGCTCGACCATCTGCGCTTCCGGCAGGGTGCGGAACTGGCCGGAACGGGCCAGGTCGTCGCGCACCACCTTGGCCACGTCGGTCTGCGGGGCGCCGCCGCCGCCCTCGTAGGGCATGGGTACGACCGCGATCGGCAGGGCCGAGGCGTTGCCGCCGATGATGTCGATCTCCAGGCCCTGCTGCTGGGCCGCCGCCAGACCGGGGATCAGGAGACAGGCGAGCAGGAAGAACCAGCGCAACGATGCTTTCATGGGCAGGGACTTGGGCATGCGGGGGATCGGTAGGGATACCAGCGACGGCGTGAACATATTCGCAATCATGAACGAAAACCACGTGAACACCCGTTGACACCAACGGCCAGCCGCCCAGGACGGGGTTTCGTCCGACGAGCGGCAGCGGACAGTGGGACGGGGTCCGGGCCGGCCGCAAGGACCAGCGGCGGCCGGGGAAAGTTCCCGCCAGGCCGGGGGATCAGCGGTCGCGGGCCTCGAAGTTGAGGGTCAGGGTGCGCTGGAAGACGCTCTCGAAGCCGCGGTAGGGCAGCGGCTGGGCGCGCAGGACCGCCGCTTCCAGCGAGCGCTGGCCGGCCTCGTCATAGGGGCAACCCGGCTGGACCTTGACCTCGATCACCTCGCCGCCCGGCAGCTGGCGGATCTGCACCCGGCAGCGCTGGCCCAGCGGGACCGTCTCCGGACGCAGCCACTGGTTGACCACCGCCTGCTGGATGGCCGCCGCGTACTTGGCAGTCAGGTCCTCGCTGGTGCCACCCTGCCCCGGCGAACCCTGGCTGGGGGCCGGAGTGGCCGGTCGCTGCTGGGCCTGCTGCAGCTGGCGCAGCTTCTGCTCGGCCAGCTCGGCCTGGCGGGCAGCCTGCTCGCGCTGGCGGCGCAGCTCGGCCAGCTTCTTCTGGCGCTCGGCCTCCTCGGCCTGGGCCGCCAGCCGGCGCTGGTTCTCCGCCTCCTTCTGCCGCTGCTGCTCGGTCAGGTCGACCTGCTGCTGGCGGCGGCGCTCTTCCTGTTCCTTTTCGGCCTTTTCCCTGGCGATGGCATCGCGGCGGGCCTCGTCCTGGTCGACCGTGTCCGGCTGCGGGATGAAGTCCTGGGCCTTCTGCTGCGGGGCGACCGCGGCGTCCTGCGGGCGCGGCTCGGGCAGCGGCTGCGGCGGCGGGACGGTTTCCTCGGGGGCGGTCTCGGCGACAGGCTCGGGCAGCGGCTCGGGCTTGGGCGCTTCCTCGGCGCGGCGCTGGGCGGCGGCGATGTCGGACGCGCTCATTACCAGCGAAGCCTCGATCGCCGGGGACCCGGCCGCCGGTTCGACATGGCGCTGCGGCGACCACCACCAGGCCAGCCAGAACATGGCCGCGACCAGTACGTGCAGGACCAGGGCCAGCAGCAGCGGGCCGGTCAGGCCGCTGTCGCGGTCGTCGGGTCGGTGGTAGTAACCGTCGGCGTGCATGCTCACCTGGGTACCGGCCTCAGCGTCCGCCCGGCTGGCTCATGAGGCTGACGCGTGGCACGCCGGCCTGCTGGACCAGGACCATGGTGTCCATGACCTTCTGGTATTCCACGCCGCCGGGGGCGGCCACGAACACCGGCAGGTCCTTGTTCTGGGCTACGAAGGCCGCCAGCCGCGCGCTCAGCTCGGTGGCATCGATCGGCTCGGCCTTGCCGCCTTCCAGCGTCAGGAAATAGCGGCCCTCGGCATCGACCGTGACGATAACCGGGTCCTTCTTGCTGTCCACCGAGCGGGCGTTGGCCTTGGGCAGGTCCACGTCCACGCTCAGGCTCAGCAGCGGTGCGGTGACCATGAAGATGATCAGCAGCACCAGCATCACGTCGATGTAGGGGACGACGTTGATTTCGGACTTGAGCTTGCGGCGCTTGTGGCGTGCGAGGGTGCTCATGGCGTGCTCCAGGCCTGCGGGCGGCTCATTCGTCGGCGCCGGTCTGGCGCTGCAGGATCGAGCTGAACTCGTCGGCGAAGCTTTCGTAGCGCTGCGACAGGCGGTCGACGCGGCTGGTGTAGCGGTTGTAGGCCCACACCGCCGGAATCGCCACGAACAGGCCGATCGCGGTGGCGAACAGGGCCTCGGAGATGCCTGGCGCCACCGAGGCGATGCCGACCTGCTGGCCCTGGCTGACCATGTCGTGCATGGTCACCATGATGCCGAACACCGTGCCGACCAGGCCCACGTACGGGGCGGTCGAGCCGATGTTCGCCAGCAGCTCGAGGTTGCGCTCCAGCTGCCCGACCTCGCGCGAAAAGGCCACGCGCATGGCGCGCTGGGCGCCTTCGAGCTGGGCGCGACCGTCATGCCGGCGTTTGTCGCGCAGGCGGGTGAACTCGCGGAAGCCTGCCTCGAAGATCGCCTCCAGGCCGCCGACCACGCGGTTGCGGTCGGTCGCCGCGGCGTAGAGCTTGCCGAGGTCGGCGCCGGACCAGAACCGGTTCTCGAACTCGTCCGCCTCCTGGTCGGCGCGCTTGAAGCTGCCGAGCTTGCGGAAAATGATCACCCAGCTGATCAGCGAGCCGGCCAGCAGCAGCAGGACGATCAGCTTGACCGGCAGGCTGGCCCGCAGCATCAGGTCCAGGTAGTTGATGCCGCCATGGGCGACGGTGCTCGCCGCCTCGGTAGCCGCGGCTGCCGCATCCGGCGGCAGCGCTTCGACCACGGTGGCCAGCAGAGCCAGGCTCGATCCGATCATCCTTCGTTCCTCAATGGCATTGTCTTGTTGCGTGGTGCGCGGGTCGTGGCCGCCGCGCCGCGTGGCACGGTCACCCCGTGGGACCGGCCCGCAGCGTCCGGAGTTCCTCATAAAGCGCCGGGTCCATCGGGCAGGGCCGGAAATCGCCCGCCCGCAGCGACGCCACCTTGACCTCGGCCTCCAGCAGGACCTCCCCGCCGCGCAGGATGCGCTGCGAGAAGACCACGCTGGCGCGGCCAAGCCGGGCCACTTCCGCGGTCACCTCGAGCAGGTCATCCAGGCGCGCGGGGCGCAGGAAGTCCATCCGCATCGAGTGGACCGCGAATACCAGCCCGGCCGTCTGCAGGGCGTGCTGGCCCCGGCCCATCGCGCGCAGTGCGTCGCTGCGCGCGCGTTCCAGGAAGGCCACGTAGCGTGCGTGGTAGACCACGCCGCCAGCGTCGGTATCTTCCCAGTACACGCGTATCGGAATCCTGAACATCGGCAAGTGCAGGCAGCGTACAAGCCGTCAAGCATGAGCCTTCCGGTGCCGGAGGGCCAGCCCGCTGGTCCGGAAGGGCGGGGCGCACTTCCCCAAGGCACTTGCTAGCCACCGGAACCGATCGCCGATAGGCGATGGCTTGTGGCCGTCCATTTGCTGGCCATTGCCGTCCATTGCTGGCCACGCTGGGGCCGGCAGCTGTCTGCGTGCCGGCTGGTCTCATCGGCAAACTGCCAAGGCGGAAGGGCGGCTGCCGGCACCGGACGAGCACGCGACTGCCCTCCCCGGCCATGACGCGGGCGTTTCCAGAGGGAATGGTGGGAGAGGGGCGTGCGTGCCGGTGCGGCCCGCGGACTGTCGCCCGCTGGAGTCACCCGGGACGGCGGGTCACGACAAGCTCCGGGTTGACCCAATCGACCAGCGGGCCGGACCGCCCAGGCGCGGCGCGCGCCGCGGATTTCAGCTGTGCGGTCGTCCGGGCGGATGAGGGCGCACGCACTTACCCAATCCACCCCTGCCCAGGTAGCGGGTCGCGTCGCCGTCGCGCAGCTCCACCTCCTCCTTGGTACTGGTCGAGGCGCCCGACGACACCGCGGCGCGGCCGAAGCCTCCCTGTACCTGGGAGGCTGGTGCGGGCTCCGGCCGGAGCCTGGGGCACCCCGCCCCGGCCGTCCAGTTCCCTAGCTCCCCGCCTGGTGGCCGGGGCGGGCCGCTGGCCAATCCATGGCCCGCGACCCGCCCCACCGCCTTCCCCCGAAGCCTTCCCTGGCCCCGGTACGCCCGGGCCTAGACCCAGACGCAATCCCAGAGGGGGTAGTCGACCAGTTGCGTGGCCAGCCCGGCCTGGATGGGGGCGACCAGCATCCTTCTTGCCGCCGCGCGCGGCTCCTCGTCCGGGGCCAGCGCGGAGGCGACGAAGCCCGGTTCCCACAAAGGCCCGGCGCGGAACAGGGTCTTGTTGACCTGGACGGCGCTGCAGGACTTCATCCGGGCGACCACCTTCTCCAGCGGCATGCGCTCGCCCGGCTCGATCAGCCAGTAGACCCGATCCGGCAGCAGCACCCAGGCCAGCAGGCGGCTGTCGCCCAGTGCCAGCGGATCGCGGAAGGCGCGCACCGCGGTCCAGGCCACATGGAAGTCGGCGAAGCAGGCATAGCGCCCGCGGGTGACGACGGAGACGCGGAAGACCTGGCCCGCGGCCTCGGCGGGGGCATCCGCCGCCTGGTGCGGCTCGTTGGACTCGGGCGGGAAGATGGGCGTGTCCATGGACCCAGCGTGCCGCGTCCATGCGCCGGGAAACAGAGGAGAATTCCGGCACTTTTCGTAGGAAAAACACCTAGTTCCGGCTCGCGCGCCCCCGAGCAGTGACGGCCGTCACAAGGGAAGCGGAGCGGGGTCCCCAGGCTGCCTTCGCGGCAGTGATCGCCGAAAAGTACGGTGGAGGGCGGCGGAAGGACTGCAGGCAGGCCCGTGGGCCCGTGGGCCCGTGGGGCGGTGGGCGGTGGGCGGTGGGCGGTGGGGTCACGCAGGATAAAGGCCACGCCCTCTTGCTTAGCTGCTTGCCCAGATAGGTCATCAGGAGCGTGCCGGAGGGAGTCCGCCCCCAGCGGGCGCTTCCCTGAGGGGCCCGGGCAGAAGCATGCACCGCCGGCCACGCCGGCGACACGTTAGGACCACCGCTCAGTCCTTGGTGACGCGGTTGATCTCGGCCAGGCTGGTGATGCCTTCGCGGACCTTCTTCAGCGCCGACTTGCGCAGGTCGGCGATGCCGGCCTTCTCGGCGACCTCGGCGATCTGCATGGCATTGCCGCCGGACAGCACGATGGCCTGGATCTCCTCGCTCATCGGCATGACCTGGTAGATGCCGGTACGGCCCTTGTAGCCCTCGGTGCACTCGTCGCAGCCGACCGGCTCGTACACGGTGAACCCGGCATCGATCTCTTCCTCGGTGAAGCCTTCGGCCAGCAGCGCGTTGCGCGGCAGGTCGACCGCGCGCTTGCACTTGGTGCACAGGCGGCGTGCCAGGCGCTGGGCGATGACCAGGGTCACCGACGAGGTGATGTTGTAGGGCGCGATGCCCATGTTCATCAGGCGCGCGATTGTCTGCGGCGCGTCGTTGGTGTGCAGGGTCGACAGCACCATGTGGCCGGTCTGCGCGGCCTTGATCGCGATCTCGGCCGTTTCCAGGTCGCGGATTTCGCCGACCATGATCACGTCCGGGTCCTGGCGCAGGAAGCTGCGCAGGGCCGCGGCGAAGGTCATGCCGCGCTTGTTGTTCTGCTGCACCTGGTTCACGCCGGGCAGCCGGATTTCGACCGGGTCCTCGGCGGTGGAGATGTTGCGGGTCTCGTCGTTGAGGATGCCCAGCGCGGTGTACAGCGACACCGTCTTGCCGGAGCCGGTCGGGCCGGTGACCAGGACCATGCCGTAGGGCTTGTGGATCGCGTCCAGGAACAGCTTCTGCTGGTCCGGCTCGTAGCCGAGCTTGTCGATGCCCAGCTTGGCCGCGCTGCCGTCGAGGATACGCAGCACCACCTTCTCGCCGAACAGGGTCGGCAGGGTGCTGACGCGGAAGTCGATCTGCTTGGTCTTGGACAGGTTGAGCTTGATGCGGCCGTCCTGCGGCACGCGCTTCTCGGCGATGTCCAGCTGCGCCATGACCTTCAGGCGCGCGGCGATGCGCTGGTTGAGCTTCACCGGCGCCCGGGCCACGGTCTTGAGCAGGCCGTCGATGCGCAGGCGCACGCGGTAGTCGGTCTCGTAGGGCTCGAAGTGGATGTCCGAGGCGCCACGGCGGATCGCGTCCACCAGCACCTTGTTGACGAACTTGACCACCGGCGTGTCGTCGCCCTTGGCGTCGACGCCGGAGTCACCAGCCCCGTCCTCGTCGCCCGCACTGACTTCCAGCCCCTCCAGGCCCTCGTCGTCCTCGTCAAGGCCGCCCTCGAGCTGGGCATTGGCGTTCTGCCACTGCTCGAAGGTGCGGCGGATCTGTTCCTCGTCCACCAGGATCGGCTCGACGGCCAGGTTGGTGTGGAACTGGATTTCGGCCAGGGCGCCAGTCTGGGTGGGGCTGCTGACGCCCACGAACAGCTTGCTGCCGCGCTTGAACAGGGGCAGCAGGCGGTGCTTCTGCAGCAGCTCCTCGCTGACCAGCTTCATCGCGTTCTGGGAGGCGTCGAACGCGGTCACATCCAGCAGCGGGATGCCGAACTCGACCGAGTTGGCGGCCGCCAGCTGGGCCGGGCTGACCAGCTTCTTGTCGGCGATGAACTGGGCCAGCGGCACCTTGGCCTCGGCCGCCTGGGCCATGGCCGTCCGGGCCGCACCCTCGTCCATGGCGCCGTCCTGGACGAGACGGCGGGCAATGCCGGTGATACCGACAAGGTTGGCGGTGGTGGCGACGTTCATGTGCGGCTTCCCCTGGAACGGGGGGAAAGATAACGCAACGGGGGGCGCATGGGGACGAAAAAGGCCGCTTCGGCCAGCCCCGGCCAACCGGGCTTGCAGGCCGCGGGGGCTGCTTTGCATGATCCCCGGCGATCTTCTGGTCCGGATTCCCCGATGAGCCGCTGGAAAGCCGCCGCCCTCCACCTCCTGCTGAGCATCCTCGTCATCTCGTCCATCGCCATAGCGGCCCTGCTGCTGTGGTACCCGCACGGGCTTTGGCGGATCTCCGGACTGGACCGGCTGATGGCGATCATGCTGTTCATTGACGTGACTGCCGGGCCGCTGCTGACCCTCGCCATCTACCGCCATGGCAAGCCGGGCCTGCGCCTGGACCTGGCCGTGATCTCGACCGTGCAGTTGGCGTTCCTGGCGTATGGACTACATACCCTCTGGGTATCGCGACCGGTCTTCCTGGTCGCCAGCGACGTACGCCTGAACCTGGTCTTCGCCCACGAGATCGCCCCCCAGGACCTGGAACAGGGTGCCCGGCCGGAGTGGCGCCGCCTCTCCTTGACCGGCCCGGCCCTCGTGGGGGTCATGCCGCCAGCCTCACCCCAGGCCCGGAGCGAACTCCTCCAGATCTTCCTGGAGACCGGCCGCGACCAGCACGTCATGCCGGCCTGGTTCCAACCGTACGAGGAGGTCGCGCCGCTGATGCTGGCAAGGACCGTCGCCGGGCCGGGCGACACGGCCGGGCTCCGCGCGGTGCCGATCATGGCCCGTGGAGAGGAAGCCACCATGCTGGTCGACGCCCGCACCGGGATGCCGCGCAAGGTCGTCAGATGAGGGGCGCACGCGCGGAACTGATGGCCGGGTTCCGAATTCCGATCGGGACATTCGGCTAATATCCGGCTGCACATAGGCTTGGGGAGCCGACTTGTCCACCATCAGCATCATCCTGCCTGCGAAGAACGAGGCGGAGGGCCTTCGCAAGACCCTCCCCGCGTTGCGGGAACTCATGCCCGGGGCAGAACTCATCGTCGTCGACGATGGCTCCACGGATGCCACCGCCGAGGTCTCGCGGGCGCACGGCGCCATCGTCCTCGGCGCTCCGTATTCGATGGGCAACGGCGCGGCGATCAAGCGCGGCGCGCGCCACGCGACCGGCGAGATCCTGATCTTCATGGATGCCGACGGCCAGCATGACCCGGCCTCGATCCCGCGGCTGCTCGAGCGCATGGCCGAGGGCTACGACATGGTGGTCGGCGCGCGCGACTGGTCCGGCCAGGCCGGCGTGAGCCGTGGAATGGCGAACACGTTCTACAACTGGCTCGCCAGCAGGATGACGAACTTCGAGGTCAAGGACCTGACCTCCGGCTTCAGGGCCGTACGGGCATCGAAGTTCCGGGAGTTCCTGCACCTTCTGCCAAACGGGTTCTCCTATCCGACGACCAGCACCATGGCCTTCTTCCGCAGTGCCTATCCGGTGGCGTACGAACCCATCCCGGTGGCCAAGCGCATCGGCACCAGCCACATCCGCCCACTACGCGACGGTGTGCGCTTCCTGCTGATCATCTTCAAGATCGCCACGCTGTACTCGCCGCTCAAGCTGTTCGCCCCGGTCGCCGTGGCCTTCTTCCTGACCGGCATGAGCTATTACGGCTACACGTACTTCACCGCGCACCGGTTCACCAACATGAGCCTGCTGCTGTTCAGCGCATCGGTCATCATCTTCCTGATCGGGCTCATCTCCGAGCAGATCACCAACCTGACTTACCTGGCTGCGCGGCACGACGACCCGTGACTGGCGAGACGCCGACCGCGGCCAGGCCGCGGGCCATCCTGGTCACGCGCAACCTGCCGCCGCTGCGCGGCGGCATGGAGCGGCTCAACTGGCATGTCGCCATCGCCCTGTCCCGCCGCTTCGACCTGCTGGTGATCGGGCCACGCGGCTGCAGCGGGCACCTGCCACCCGGCATCCGCGTACGCGAGATTCCCGCGCAGGGTGCCGCGGGCTTCCTGCCGCGCGCGGCGGCAGCGGCATGGTCTGCCTCGTCCGAACCGGCGGAGCTGGTCCTGGCCGGCAGCGGATTGACCGCGCCGTTGGCGTACCTGGCCGGGCGCCGCAGCGGCGCGCGAAGCATGGCCTATGTCCACGGCCTGGACCTGGTCACCCGGCACCCGGTCTACCGGATGCTGTGGATGCCGTTCCTGCGCCGGCTCGGGCTTGCGATCGCCAATAGCGCCAATACCGCCAGCATCGCGCGCGGACTCGCCGTGGCCGGTGGCAATATCGCGGTAGTGCACCCAGGCACGCGCCTGCCTGGGGACGTACCCGGCGGTGGAGACTTCCGCCGGCGCTTCGCGCTCGGGGAAGGCCCGCTGCTGCTGAGCGTCGGACGGCTTACCGAGCGCAAGGGCATCGTTGAGTTCATCGAACGCTGCCTGCCGGCGATCGTGGCAGCACATCCCGGCGCCCGGCTCGTTCTGGTCGGCGACAACGCCCAGGACGCCCTGAACCGTTCGACCACCGATCCCCGTGCCCGGCTGGACGCGGCGATCACACGCGCAGGCATGGGAGCGCACGTGGCGATCCTCGGCCCCTGCGACGATGCCACGCTTTCACAAGCCTACGCGGGCTGCGACCTGCATGTGTTCCCGGTACGTTCGATCCCGGGCGATGTGGAAGGCTTCGGCATGGTCGCGATCGAGGCAGCCGCGCACGGCTTGCCGACCGTGGCCTTCGCAGCCGGCGGCGTGCCCGACGCGGTGAAGCCCGGCACCAGTGGCGTGCTGGTCGCCGAGGAGGACTATCAAGGATTCGCCCGCGAGGTATGCACGCTGCTGGCGGGCGACCCGACTCCACTGCGCGCCTCGGCGAAGGTGTTCGCGACCTCCTTCTCCTGGGAACGCTTCGACCGCCAGCTCCTCGACCTGCTCGACACACGGGAGCCGGCGCGGGCATGAAGATCGACAGGAAACGCCCCCTGCACTGGCTGCTGCTGGTCGGCTTCCTCGCACAGGCGATCCTGGGGCTGTTGCTGCGCCACCTGCGCAGGCGGCGCGCCGAAGATGTGGTGGTGCTCTACGGCCACAAGCTGAACGGCAACCTCTTCGCACTTCACGAGGAGTTGCGTCGCCGCGGTTCACCGCGCGCCGTGTTCCTGACCATGGATGGCGACTACCGCCGGCAGCTGCAGGCACAGGGTTTCGACAGCTGCCATGCCTGCAGCCCAGCCTGCGCCCGACTGCTCGCCACCGCCGGGGCCGTGGTCAGCGACCATGGCCTGCATTCCCTTGAACTCCTGCAACCCGCTTACCGACGCGCAAGGCTGGGCTTCTTCGACGTGTGGCATGGCATCCCGTTCAAGGGATTCGACGCCGACGACTTCCGCGTGCAGCACCGCTACGACGAAACCTGGGTGGCCTCTGGACTGTGCCGGCAACTGTACGTGGACCAGTTCGGCTTCGAACCGGCCAAGGTCGTGGCCACCGGCTATCCCCGCACCGACCGGCTGGTCACGGACGATGGCTCCGGCACGCGCCTGCGCGAGGAGCTCGGCATCAGCGACTCGTCCCGGGTCGTCCTGTTCGCGCCCACCTGGGCCCAGGACCAGAAGGGACGCAGCATCTATCCGTTCGGCCACACGGAAGCCGAGTTCCTCTCGCAGCTCGCCGCATTCGTGCGACAGCGCGATGCGACGCTCCTGGTCCGCAGCCACCTCAACAGCGGCGATGGCACGACGATCCGGCTCCCGGGCATGATCCAACTCCCCGGATCGCGCTACCCGGATACGGAAGGCATCCTGCTGGCCAGCGACGTACTGGTCTGCGACTGGTCGTCGATCGCCTTCGATTACCTGCTACTTGATCGGCCCACGCTGTTCCTCGACGTGCCTCCCCCGTTCCGCAAGGGATTCTCTCTGGGCCCCGAATATCGCTTCGGCCCCGTCATCCCCAGCCTCCCCGCGCTACTGGAAGCGCTGGGCACGGCCCTGGACGACGAAGAAGGCTACTGGCAGGCGTACAGGGCAAGCCACACCGATATCCGCGCCCGCGTCTACGGCCGGATCGCGGACGGCTCGGCCGCCCGGCGCTGCTCCGGGCGGCTGGCCGGGTACATGGAGCGGTCCGGCTAGAGCCGGATCTTCTCGATCAATGCGGTGGTGGAGATCGCCGGCGTCCGCTCGAAGTAGACCACCCTGCAGATATCCGAGAATTCGTCGAAGCGGCCACGCCAGTCGTCGCCCATGGCCAGCACGTCGGCCCGGTAACGCAGCAGGTAGTTGCGCTTGAGTTCCAGCGACTCCTCAAGGAACACCTCGCTGACGCAGCGCAATGCCCCGACCAGGCGCATCCGCTCGTGCTCCGGGAACACTGGTGCCCGCCCCTTCTTGGAGATGTTCAGCGCATCCGACGAGACGCCAACCACCAGGCGGTCGCCCAGCTCAGCAGCGCGCTCGAGGATGCGCAGGTGACCAAGGTGCAGCACGTCGAAGGTGCCGAAGGTCACGACGATCATTGAACCGCGGCTGCTATCCACGGCCAGACTCATTGTCCGGTCCCAACATCGCTGGAATTCGAGGCCCGCGGGAATAGTTCCCGGTAGAGCCGTTCCGCAGCAGATCCGCTGGCATGGCTGAAGACCGTGCGCCGGATCCGGTCGCGCTCGCCTGCTCCATATGATGGATCCATGATTGCCTTCCGCATCGCGGCCTCCAAGCCATCCAGGTCAAACACCTTCTCTCCGGGGGTGAATTCCCCGTACTCGAAGTACATGTCTCGTTCCTGACGAAGATACCTGTCAAGGTCATACGGGAAAAAGATCACCGGACGGTCCAGCATCAGGTAGTCGAAGAAGATCGACGAGTAGTCGGTTACGAGAAAGTCGGCATGGCACAGGAGCGGATAGATATCCGAATCGGGCGCGACGAACACTAGGCCATGGTGGTCCGTGGACCTGAGGTGACCGTGCATCCACGGGTGCAGCTTTACCAGCAGCAGCGTGCCGACTGCCATGGCGGCGGCGGATAGCCCTTCGAGATCCAGTTCCCCTTTCGCAAAAGGGTCGGCCAGCGAGTCCCGGAAGGTCGGCGCGTACACGCCAACGCTCCCACCGCGTTGGCGCTGGGCCGCTACGAGCGACGCGGCCCTCTGATCGACGTTTAGCATGCGCAGGGGGCTGCCGTCGAAAAAGGCATCATTACGCGGATATCCTGCGTGAGATACGGCTTCGTACAGGAACGAGCGACTGAATGCATGCTCCGTAACGAACGGTGAAGTACTAAGCAGCCAGCTGACCGGGCGCAGGCGTCCCGACGCCCTCAGGTACAGCTGATATGCCCACTCCAAGCCGAACCGTCGGCGCGCACGACCGCGGACACGGGCCAACTGTACGTGCTTCAGCGGAATTCCGTGCCAGAGCTGCACGATCCGGGCACCCTGCGATGCCGCGAACCGGAAGCCATCGGTCCAGTCCACGCTGTCCACCACGATCGTCCCGGCGCGCAACCAGAGTAGGAGCTCCGCCAAGGTACCCTTGCGGACCGCTTCGCGACCGTACCCTGCGATCAACTCCACGAGTTCGTCGCTGTGCGCGATGTATACCGTCCTGATTCCCGGCAGCGTCTCGGCGGAGCCCCCGCAGAACAGGTGTTTGCAGTTATCCAGGAATCGCCCGCCGTCCCGCCCGTAAAAAGCGACCAGGTCTTCACGGCGTCGAACCAGCCACGCCACCGGACGCAGCAGCGACCAGGCCACGCTACCCAAGAGCAGCAGTGCATTGGAGAGGGCGCGCCTCTGGATCACCTTCATAACTGACCAGCCGCTTCCCAGCCGACCATCTCCGGCCGCTCCCCAAGGCGCGTGTCGATCACAACCGTGCCGAAGTGCCTAGCACCTCGCTCCGATGGCGGAGGCGGCTGCATGTAGTCGGAACCGTAGAACAGCTCAAGGACAGCATGGGCATTCGCGGGGACCATGAACTCCACCCCTTCGAATGACGCCATGCGCAGTGGGAGAATGTCCATCTCACGGAAGATCCTCGTCCAGCGCACGTCGAACCCGTATCCGAGGCAGCCACCGGAATTGTGCGTGCGCCCCACGAAGGCGGCTTTGCAGAACCGACTGAAGAGGCGGATTGGCAGTTCCGGCGTCACTCCGGGGATGGGCGTGGAGAGCAGGCGGCTGGAGAATCTGTGGATCCTCCCAGCCGAACGCGTCGGCTGGTGGATCTTGAGCAGCTCCCGATAGGCCAACTTGGCCATGCGCTCCGTGAGCGCCATCAGTCCCCCTTCGTGAAAGTGATCGAAGGGGATGATGTCGATGAAGATCCCTTGCCCGGCATTGTCTTCGCTCTGTGTATCCATGATGCGGCTGTGCCGGTCCCGCACCCTGCAGGGAATGTTGTAGTGCCTCCCACTGCCTGCCGCGCCTGTCTCGACGAAGGCGTCGTCCGGCAGCAGGACAGGCGCAACTTCGAGGAAACGCAGGTAGTCCCTCCTTGGCATCCCGATATCGACATCGTCGTCCCACGGGATGAAGCCACCGTGCCGGATGGCCCCGAGCAGCGTGCCGCCGTCGAGCCAGTAGCGCAGCCCGTGGGTCCGGCATATCCAGTCAACCATTTTCAGGAGCCGGAGTTCGATCAGCTGCACCCTGCGCAGCGGGCTTGCGTCCGCGTTGCGTTCGTCGGGAAATTGCATGGCGCCTACTCAGGCTCGTGCACGCAACGCGCCTTGCTCATCGACCTGGAGGGCAAAGGCCTTGGCCAGTTCGAGATCGGCAGGAGTATCGACCTCCCTGAGGTCCAGCAACGCTGCATCAAGCGGGAGATGCTCCTCAAGCCGCTGGAAAACGTAACCTTCGGCACCATCCATCATGTCGGCGGGTCCAGCCACCACGTTGGCCCACTCGTAGGGGTGACCAGCATCCCGGGTAAATCTGGTGACCAGCATCCGCGATTCAGGTCCGTCCACGACGACATTGACTGGATTCTCGCTACGACTCGGCGCCACCGCGACCAGGCTCGGCACATCCGCCGCCTTGGCGATGAAGTGGCTCAAGGACCCAGGCTCGACGATCAGGTCGCCGTCCAGGAAGAGCACCTTGCCTGAAAGCCCCCTCGCTCCCATGGCCATGCTCTGGACCGTGTTGGTCGTCCGGAACTCCGGGTTGCGCACGATCACCACGTCCCGGTGAAGGGACGCACAAAGACCGATCACCAGGTCCTCGCGGTACCCCACCACTACACGGACTCCCTTGACGTGCGGCCGGAGGCTCTCGATCAAGCGCGAGAGGACGGTGCGACCGTTAATCTCCAGCATGGACTTGGGCAAACCATGGCCGAGCCGGGATCCAAGGCCAGCCGATGCGATTACAGCGTACTCAACAGGCTGCACAGCGCCTCCGCGTCATGGACAACAAATTCAGCCTCCGAGATGGCGGCCTGCGTCGGGCTGTGCACGCCCCCGAACGCGATTGCGATATCGGATTCCTTGAACATAGGTACATCATTCGAACCATCTCCGACCGAGATGATGCGATCAAATCCTGCAGTGCGCAGCCCCTTCACGGCATCACCCTTGTCCAGCACCCGCTCAAGAACCACGACGCCGTTGCGGGTCTTGGCGCGGGAAGTCACTCCTTGGCATCCAAGCCGACCGACGAGATGCCCGACCCACAAGTCGAGGTTGCCCGTGACCACGAAGCACTCGTCCGGGCGGGCGCGAATAAAAGCCTCAAGGGCCGGATCCAGATCGATGTCATCCACGATGGATCTGACGACATCCAGCGGGACCTGCCCGAGTATGGCCACGCGCAGACGGAGGGATTCGGCAAAGGTGATCCACCCCTCCATGGTGATGCGGGTCAACGTCGCAATTTCCTCGGACAAGCCCAGTTCCGCCGCGATCGAAGGCAGGATTTCGGTCGACGTGAGGGTACCGTCCAGGTCGAAGCAATAGGCGGTACGGCTCATGGACGCTCCATGACGAACCAGCGCTGGATGGTTTCCGCCCGATTGTTCAGCGCAGCCTCGTAGACGTCGCCGGCATCACTGACATGGAAGCCCCTGGTGCCTAGTTCATGGCCGATGCGACGGATCAGCTCCTCCTCGGTGCGATAGATGGCGTTGTAGGTCTGCTCCATCTCGTCCGAGTAGTGCTCGCTGATGGTCAACCTGTCCGCGATACCCACGGGCTCGCGCAACACTATCCTTGCCTGCGGCGCGCATACCTCCGCCATGCAGCGAAGCGCGCGATCCACTTCGTCGTCGTTGAGATAAATCATCACCCCGCAGCAGAGGATGACGTCAAAGGGCTCGCCAACGCCCAGCGACTCAAGCGAGTAGTCATCCGCGGACGCAACAGTGAAACCAACCCGAGGCCCGGGCGGGTGTCGCTGGCGTGCATACTCGACCAGTCCGGCACTGAAATCGATGCCGTGGTAGTACGCCACCGAGCTTGCAAGCTCGTCGGTCCAACGGCCTGTCCCGCTGCCGACGTCCAGCACCCGCTCGTGCCCAGCCAGCCGGAGAAGCGGGCGGATGCGGGCCTTTTCTGCCGCGTCCCGCCGTTCGGCGAGATCTGGATGCTTGTCCTGGTAAAGAACCGCCTTGAGTGCACCGACCTGCGAAAGCTTGCCAGCCCGCTCCTCGAAGAAGCGCTCGACGCTGCTGCGCTCTATCCGGGGCTCCGCCCCTTGGGCGCCCTTGCCGAAGATCCTCATGCCTGCGCTCCCCCAACTGCATCATTTCCCGACGTTCTGGTCCGGCCAACCTCGATCACCCGGTCGCACATTGCAAGCGAGCTTTCCTTGTGTGCAATGACCACCATGGTCCTCTTGCCCTTCAGGGCCCTGATTGACTCGTTGAGTGCCCGCTCGGTGTCGGCATCCAGCGCGCTTGTCGCTTCATCGAACAGCAGGATAGGCGGATCCCGGTAAAGCGCCCTGGCAATTCCGAGTCTTTGACGCTGCCCACCGGAAAGACGCACTCCCCGCTCTCCGACATATGTAGCGTAGCCCTGCGCAAGCTCGCCTGCCACGAACTCGTGTATCTGTGCTGCACGAGCCGCCTTCTCCACTGCCACCATGTCGATTTCGGCCTTGGGGACGCCGAAGGCAATGTTGGCCGCCACGCTGGCGTCTGCCAGGAAGATGTGCTGGGGGACATACCCAATTGAGCGCTGCCACGCCGGCACAGATGCATCATCGATGATGACGTCATCGACCATGAGCCGCCCTTCCGAGGGGCGAAGCAGGCCGAGAAGGATGTCCATCAAGGTGCTCTTGCCAGCACCACTGCGCCCGCAGATACCAACGGTCGAGCACGCCGGAATGACCAAATCGAACCCCTCGATCACCTTTTTCTCGGGAGCAGACGGATAGGCGAACGTGATTCCCACCAGGCGGATCTCGTGGCGTGGCTCCACCATTTCGACGGGATTCAAGACGCAGGGAAGGAGAGGCATCTCCAGCCCCAGGTCTGCGGAGAGCATCTCCAGAGCCGCAGAAGAGAACCGCAACTTGGCGAAGCCTCGGTAGATGATCTGCGCAGCCGGCAGCATGCGATAGGCGGCTATACCATACAGGCCAAGCGCAGGCAGAACCTCACCGACATTCTCCGCCCGTGCCAGCAGTAGCAGCGCCACGAGGATGAGGCACGAATACCCCACAGCCTCAACCAGGTAAAGCGGCGCCTGGCTCAGCGTGTCGTTGGACGCAAGGTGTCGCGAGAAGGTCCGTGATGCGTGCCGGAAGCGCGACATGTAAGCGCCAGCCGAGTTGGTCACCTTGACGTCCTTGATGCCACCCAGCGCCTCATTGCAGGCCTGGTAACGCTCCCGGTTGGCAGCGATACGCTCTGCACCGATGCGTCCCAGTCGCTTCCGCACGAGTGAGTAGATGACGGCATACAGGGCGCCGACGGTACCCAGCAAGACCAGCGCCATCAGCGGGTCATAACAAAGGATCAGCGTGACCATTGCCATCACCACGACCAGCTGCGCGACCATCTGCGCCAGAGGCTGGATCAGGTTGGAAAGGATCTGGTCGGTTTCGGACAGGATTGCTTTCGAAAGATCCGATGAATTGCGCGCAAGGAAGAAGGCATAGGGTTGCTGCAAATAGGTCGCCAGCAGGCGCATGCTGATGGAATGCCGCTGCAGGTGAACGAAACGGTTGAGGACGTGCTGGGTCGTCACCTTGAGCGCGGAAGATGCAAGGACGAATACGACAGAGAAGATGCCGAGCGCAACCGTGAACTGGCGCGCGCCCTGGAATCCAAACTCGCGATAGGCCGCGGCGATCAGTGGGTTCCGCTGCACCACCCCTGGATCCCCCAGCACGCTCAGGAATGGAAGGATCGACAGCACGCCTGCCGCCTCCACCAGTGCCATCAGGACCACCAGGACCAATAGCCCGACAGCACGTCGCCGGCTGTCCGGTGTGAACAGCGTCCAGACCTTGCGAAGGTCATCGAGCATGATCATCGGCGTCAACGCCCCCTGGCTGGTCGTCACCCCCTGGCAGCTTCCATGAGCTGCGGAGCCGCTCCACCTCGACGATCGCCTCGCGCAGGCTCCCCAGGGTCACGCCCCACGCGCGACGCGACAGCCCGTCGGGCGATCTCGCCAGCGCATGCTCGATCCAGGCGATGGCCTCATCATTGCGCCCCTGGGCGAACAGCAACCTCGCGACGACCTGCGCACCGGACAGGCTCGGATAATCATCGAAGGCTTGCCGCAGATAGCCCAGGCGCGCTTCGTTATCGCCCTGGACCAGCGCTATCGCGGCCAGTTCGTGGTCGACATGGTGCCTGACCCGAGGCATGTGCTGGATGCGCGGGTTCTCCATCAGTGCAAGGAGCAGCGCCTTGTAGCGCTCCAGCTCGATGCCCTGGCATTTGCCGGCGCGGATCGCGCCTCCAAGCCGCCCGATCGTCCCCGCGACGCCCGCCGGATTGCGAAGCTCCGGCACTTCTACGATCAGCCGCTCGAGGCGCTCGCCGAGGGCAGCCCCCGTCCCGGTCCTGCAGGAAGAGTCCAGTGCCTGCATGCCGATATCGATGCGTCCGGTGTGGGCGCTGGAGAAGCGATCGAGCACGGCGATCGATGCGTCATCGAAGTCGTACTGGCGGTAAAGCCAGGAGAGATGCTGGGCGGCGCGCCCGGAAGATGGGTGCGCCTGGTACCACATCTCCCCGGCAAGCAACCGGTTGCCCCATAGAGAGGTGGTCTGCTGGAGCATGATGACGTGGTAGGCCCCCATGACCAGGACCACGACCGCCACGACGGCCTTGGAGGAGGCGTTTCGCAAGGCTGTGTCGACCGCTACTACCACCAGCCCGGCAATGCCCAGCGCCGCGACGTAGTTGCGGTGTTCGAAATAGAGTTCCAGCGGGATGACCGTGGACTCCATCATATGTGCAGCAAGGTAGAACGCGAGCGCGAAGAAGGCCCAGCGCCAGGCAGCACTGCCGCGTCGGGCCATGCGCCAGGTCGCGACCAGCAGGATGACGAAGGCAAGCACTGCCAGCCACGGCAGCACCGACTTCCAGTTCCAGATCGCATGGCCGTCATGGAACGGACCCAGCAGGGCGGCCCGCGGGATGAAGATGTGCCGCAGGTATTCCCACAGGATCACTGCTTCGCTGGCGAGACGTTCGGCCAGGCTGAACTCACGGTCGTAGGTGTAGCGGACCTGCATCCGGCTCCAGGTGTCCCACAGCCGCCATGCCAGCGCCGCGGGAACAGCCAGGAAGGAAATACGCATGCCCCAGCGCCAGAGCCGCCAGGGTCCGGGCGCTGCCAGGTTCGGGAGCAGCAGCCATTCCACCAGCGGCACGAAGGCGAGCAGCAGCAGGCCGTTTTCCTTGGTGAGGTAGGCCAGCGCCATCCCGGTGCCGCAGACCAGCCCCAGGATGAGGATCGGCACCACGGTCCCGCGCCCGGCCAGGCGCACGCGCAGGTGGACGTAGGCCACCAGCGTCGCCATGACGAAGAAGCCGGACATCACCGTCATGCGCTGGACCGGCATGAGGATGCCGCTGGCATGAATGGGCATCAGCAGCCAGACCGCGGCAGCGGCGGCGGCGAGCGTCATCGCCCGTTCCTGCAGCCGCTCATGCTGGCGAAGCACGGCCAGGAAGAACATGAAGACCAGGGCTCCGGTCATCATGTGCCACACCAGCGTGTGGCGGACGAGGGCCCAGGGATCCCCAGGCCAGTACGCGTAATCGGCGAGGAAGCTCGCAAGGGCGAGGGGCCGCCCACCAGGTCCGGCGATGCCGCCGAAAACGAATCCGACCAGGCCATCCTGCGTACTGGCCCTTGTAAGGCCACGCAGGTTGATCAGGTCATCAAACTGCCACGTCAGACCACGCGCCTGCCCGTAGAGGAACCAGGCCAGCAGGCCCACCAGCAGGAGGATGCAGCCCGCAACGGCCTGCGGGCCGGGCGGATGTCGGAGGATTCTCAATGGTGCCCCGGTGTGTCTTTGCCGCGGTGGGCGACGTCCCAAAGCATAGGGGACGCTGCTGCAAAAAAAGAAGCCCGGGAAATCCCGGGCTTCTTCTAGGCGATCGAGGGATCGCTTATCAGCGGAACGCCGACGGACGCCACTTCTCCGGGAAGTCGCAGGTGCCGGCCCAGACCACGCTGCCACCGCCGTCGCGCGGGGTGATCGAGCACTCCTGGCCGGAGATCTTCTGGTTGACGTTGTTGCCGTAGGTGGCGGTGATGACGCCGTCATCGCCAACTTCAACCTGGGTCACGTAGGTACCGGTGATCGAGCCGGCCTGCGGAACGCCAGCCGAACCGTTGCTGTCCGGGAAACGGCCCTTGTCGGACCAGAACTCGGTCACGCCGGCCTTGGCACCGGCCATCAGGGTGGCGCCTTCGGAAACCTGCGAACGGATGGTGTAGTCCTGATACGCCGGCAGCGCGATGGCGGCCAGGATGGCGATGATCGCGACGACGATCATCAGTTCGATCAGGGTAAAGCCCTGCTGCTTCTTCATTTTCATTCCCCTAGAGCGGTTGTTTGGAAAGGGACTCGCTTCCCTCAGGAACCCTTGCCCCTTGCCGGAACACGGGTGCGCGGTTTCCCGCGTTGCCCGTCTGTCGCAGGTTGCGTGCCAACTTCCCCACGCCCCCCCTGCAGGCACATGGTAGCAATCTTGATTCGCGGGGACATACCGCCCAGCGTGATCCACGGCACATACCTGCGACGGCACATGGAGGGCAAAAACTGACGTATCGCGTCACCGCCACCCCAAACCGGTACCGGAAAGCCACCCTTCCCGGGCACCCAGCCCCACCCCCTTGTTGGCGAGATGCCGAAGCGGGCATTACCGGATACCATGCGACCCATATGCCGGCGTGGGGATGCCGGCTGGGGAGAACCGCATGTCCGCCACCCGCAATGCCGTCAGGAAGCCCGTGCCCGTAAAGCGGGGCACCAGTGAGTTCGCGCCGTTTGTCTGGGAGGGAACCGACAAGCGTGGCGTAAAGATGAAGGGCGAGCAGTCGGCCAAGAACGCCAACCTTCTCCGGGCCGAGCTGCGCCGCCAGGGCATCACGCCCACCGTGGTCAAGCCCAAGCCCAAGCCGCTTTTCGGCCAGGCCGGCTCGGCGGTAACACCCAAGGACATCGCGTTCTTCAGCCGCCAGATGGCGACGATGATGAAGTCCGGCGTGCCGATCGTGGGCGCGCTGGAGATCATCGCCGGCGGCCACAAGAACCCGCGCATGCGCAACATGATCGACACGATCCGCACCGACATCGAGGGTGGTTCGTCGCTGTACGAGGCGATCAGCAGGCACCCTGTCCAGTTCGACGAGCTGTACCGCAACCTGGTCCGCGCCGGCGAGAGCGCCGGCGTGCTGGAAACGGTGCTGGACACGATCGCCACCTACAAGGAAAACATCGAATCCCTCAAGGGCAAGATCAAGAAGGCGCTGTTCTACCCCGCGATGACCATCGCCGTGGCGATCATCGTCAGCGCGATCCTGCTGATCTTCGTCATCCCCCAGTTCGAGGAAGTATTCCAGGGCTTCGGTGCAGACCTGCCGGCCTTCACCAAGATGATCGTGGCCGCATCGAACTTCATGGTCTCCTACTGGTGGATCATGCTGTTCGCCGGCGCAGGCTCGATCTTCGGCTTCATCTTCTTCTACAAGCGCTCGCCCCCGTTCCAGCACTTCCTGGACAGGGTGATCCTCAAGGTGCCGGTGCTCGGCCAGATCATCGACAACAGCGCCATCGCCCGCTTCGCCCGTACCACAGCGGTGACCTTCCGCGCCGGCGTCCCGCTGGTGGAAGCGCTCGAGTCGGTGGCCGGCGCGACCGGCAACTCGGTCTACGAGAAGGCCGTGCTGCGCATCCGCGACGATGTCGCGGTGGGCTACCCGATGAACCTGGCAATGAAGCAGACCAACCTGTTCCCGCACATGGTCATCCAGATGGCGGCCATCGGCGAGGAAGCCGGTGCGCTGGACACCATGCTGCAGAAGGTTGCCGAGTACTACGAGCAGGAAGTCAACAACGCGGTCGATGCGCTGAGCAGCCTGATCGAGCCTCTGATCATGGTGATCCTGGGCGTCCTGGTGGGCGGCATGGTGATCGGCATGTACCTCCCGATCTTCAAACTGGCATCGGTCGTTTAAGGCACAATCCGCAACATGGCGTTCCTGGACCAACAGCCCCTCCTGGGTTATCCGCTCATTGCCGGCGTGGGGCTGGCGGTCGGCAGCTTCCTAAACGTGGTGATCCTGCGCCTGCCGCGTCGGCTGGAGTGGGAATGGAAGCGCGACGCGCGCGAGGTGCTCGGCGAGCCCGAGATCTACGACCCGCCCCCGCCGGGCGTGGTCGTGGAGCCGTCGCACGACCCGGTCACCGGTGACCGGCTCAAGTGGTGGGAGAACATCCCGGTCCTGAGCTGGCTGATGCTGCGCGGCCGATCCCGCTACAGCGGCCAGCGCATCTCGATCCAGTACCCGCTGGTTGAACTGCTGACCGGCCTGCTCACCGTGGCCTGCGCCTGGCGCTTCGGCTTCGGCTGGCAGGGCTTCGGCGCGATGCTGCTGACCTGGTACCTGGTAGCGCTGTCCGGGATCGACCTGCGCACCCGGCTGCTGCCCGACCAGCTCACCTTGCCACTGATGTGGCTGGGCCTGATCGCCAGCCTCGACAATCTGTACATGCCGGCCAAGCCGGCCCTGCTCGGCGCGGTGGCCGGCTACGTCTCGCTGTGGAGCGTGTGGTGGCTGTTCAAGCAGCTCACCGGCAAGGAAGGCATGGGCCATGGCGACTTCAAGCTGCTGGCGGCGCTGGGCGCCTGGTGCGGCCTGAAGGGCATCCTGCCGATCATCCTGCTGTCCTCGGTGGTCGGCGCGGTCATCGGCAGCGTGTGGCTGGCCTACAAGGGCCGCGACCGCGCGACGCCGATCCCGTTCGGCCCGTACCTGGCGATCGCCGGCTGGATCTTCTTCTTCTGGGGCGACTCGCTGCTCGGCGCCTACAGGAGCTACGCCGGGCTCGGCTGAGCCCGGCCCCGCGGGGGATCGGGAAGCTACCCCCCCCCCTGCCGCCACCACGTCCCCGCATCCCCATGTCCGCATGAGCAACCTGATCATCGGCCTGACCGGCGGCGTGGCCTCCGGCAAGAGCGAGCTGACCCGGCGCTTCGAGGCGCTGGGCGTGCACGTGGCCGATGCCGACGTGGTCGCACGCGAAGTGGTGGCCCCCGGCCAGCCGGCCCTGGCAGCGATCGTGCGCGAGTTCGGGGCCGGGGTCCTGCAGGCCGACGGGCAGCTCGACCGGCGCCAGCTGCGCGAGCGTATCTTCGCCGACCCCGCAGCGCGCCAGGCTCTGGAGGCGATCACCCATCCGGCCATCCGCGCCTCGCTGGAACGCCAGTGCCGCGAGGCCCCGGGCCCCTATGCGATCGCGGCGGTTCCGCTGCTGGCCGAGGCGGGCGGGCGCGCGGGCTATCCCTGGCTGGACCGGATCCTGGTGGTCGATGCTCCCGAAGCCATCCAGCACGCCCGCCTGGTCCGCCGCGATGGTACGGACGACCAGCTGGCCCGGCGGATGATCGAGGCCCAGGCCTCGCGCGCGGAACGCCTGGCGATCGCCGACGACGTGGTGGCCAACGACGGCGATCCTTCGCACCTGGACGCGATGGTGGCGCAGCTGCACGCCGACTACATCGCGCTGGCCGCGGCCCACCGCCCGGGCTAGATCGTCCCCGGCCCAGCGCCGCAGCGCACTGCCCTGCCCGGCCCTCAGGCGGCGACCCGGCTCCACAGTCCCCGGATCGCGGCGATGCCCTGCGCGCCCTGGAGGCGTGCGGCGTCCACGTCTTCGGGACCCAGGCCGCCGATCGCGTAGATCGGCAGGCCCACGTGCTGGCGCAGCTCGGCGAACCCTTCCCATCCCAGCGGCGCGGCCCCGGGATGGGTGGCCGTGGCCTGCACCGGGCCGAGCACGGCGAAATCGCAGCCCAAGGCCTCGGCGGCCTTCAGCTCGTCCAGGGTGTGGCAGGACGCGCCCACCGGCAGCCCGGGTGATAGCGGCCGCTCCGCGAGCGCGCCGAGCTGCTCGCTGCCCAGGTGCACGCCGGTTCCGAGCTCGCGGGCCAGGGCGATGTCGCGGTTGAGCAGCAGCTCGGCCCCGGCGTCGCGGCAGCGCGGCAGGACAAGGCCGGCCAGCTCGCGCCAGCGCGCGCCCTCCATTCCAGGCGCACGCAGCTGGACCCGGCTGACGCCGGACTCCAGCGCCGCGTCCAGCGCGCCCAGCCAGGCCTGCAGGTCCGTGCCGGGTGCCGGCGTGACCAGGTAGAGCCCCGGCTGGCGCAGCACGCCGACCACCGGCAGGTCCGCCGAGGGCATCGAGTAGCGCAGCAGGCGGTCAGGTTCGACCCAGGTCATGGCCTGGCCTTCGCGGCCTCGCGGCGAGCCCTTCCAGCGCGCGATCCGGAACACCTCCAGCCGCAGCCGCTTGCTCGGGTAGTGCTGGGGCACCTCGACCAGGCGGTCGCCGACCTCGACCTCGATTCCCAGTTCCTCCTCCAGCTCGCGCGCCAGCGCGGCCTGCGAGCTCTCGCCCGGCTCGCGCTTGCCGCCGGGGAATTCCCAGAGCCCCGCCAGGTCGCTGTCCTTGCCGCGCTGGGTGAGCAGGATGCGGCCGCGGACGTCGGTGATGACGCCGGCCACGACGTGGATCGATCGCAACGGTGCTTCCATGGAGGAAGCTTAACCGGGCATGGGCGCCACTGGTATCGCCTGAAAGCGCCGGCCGCACCCCTGGCTTTCGGGAGCCCGGAAACGCGAACGCCCCCTTGCGGGGGCGTCCTCGACCGGCGCCGGGGCCGGATGCCTGCCTGGGCTCAGCCGAGCTGGCCGTGGCAGTGCTTGTACTTCTTGCCGCTGCCGCAGGGGCAGGGATCGTTGCGGCCGACCTTCGGCTCCTCGCGCACGATGCTGGGCGCCGGGCCGGCCGGAGCCTGGGCGCCGATGATGCCGGCGACCTCGTCCTCGGTGCCGTACCCGCCGTTGTCGGCGTGCTGGAACTGCGCCGCGCGCAGCTTGGCCTCGGCCTGGGCACGCTCCTGGGCTTCCAGCGCGGCGACCTCCTCCTCGCTGCGGATGCGGACCCGCGCCAGCAGGCTGATCACCTGGCGCTTGACGTTGTCCAGCATCTCCGAGAACAGCTCGAAGGCTTCCTTCTTGTACTCCTGCTTCGGCTGCTTCTGCGCATAGCCGCGCAGGTGGATGCCCTGGCGCAGGTAGTCCATGCGCGCCAGGTGTTCCTTCCAGCTCTGGTCGAGCACGGTCAGCATGATGTGCTTCTCCAGCGCGCGCATGGTCTCCCCGCCGAGCTGCTTCTCCTTCTCCTCGAACAGGGCGACCGCCGCCTCCTGCACGTGGCGCTCGATGCCCTCGGCATCCAGCTCCTCGCTGGCCTTGGACAGGCCCTGCAGGTCCAGGCGCAGGCCCAGCTCGGATTCCAGCGCGACCTCCAGGCCCGGCAGGTCCCACTGCTCGTCCACCGACTCCGGCGGGACGAAGCGGGTGACCAGTTCGTTGACCACGTCGCCGAGGATGCCGTCGATGTTCTCCTTGACCGACTCGGCTTCCAGCAGCTCGTCGCGCTGGGCGTAGATCACCTTGCGCTGGTCGTTGTTGACGTCGTCGAAGTCCAGCAGGTTCTTGCGGATGTCGAAGTTGTGGGCCTCGACCTTGCGCTGCGCCTTCTCGATCTGGCGGGTAACCAGCCGGTCCTCGATGACGTCGTCTTCCTTCATGCCCATCATGCGCATCGCCTTCTGCACCCAGTCGGAGGCGAAGATGCGCATGAGGTTGTCTTCCAGCGACAGGTAGAAGCGGGACGAGCCCGGGTCGCCCTGGCGGCCGGAACGGCCACGCAGCTGGTTGTCGATGCGGCGGCTCTCGTGCCGCTCGGTGCCGATGATGTGCAGGCCCCCGGCGGCCTTGACCGCCTCGTGGCGCTCGCGCCACGCGGCACGCACCCGCTCCTTCTCGGCGTCGCCGGCTTCCTCGCCCAGTTCCTGCAGCTCGGACTCCAGCGAGCCGCCCAGCACGATGTCGGTACCGCGGCCGGCCATGTTGGTGGCGATGGTCACCGCACCCGGACGACCGGCGTGGGCGACGATCTGCGCCTCGCGCTCGTGCTGCTTGGCGTTGAGCACCTCGTGCGCAACTCCCGACTCGCGCAGGAAGTTGGACAGCATCTCCGAGGTCTCGATCGAGGTCGTGCCCACCAGCACCGGCTGGCCGCGCTTGTGGCAGTCCTGGATGTCGGCCAGCACCGCGCGGAACTTGCCCTCGCGGTTGAGGAACACCTGGTCCGGATGGTCCACGCGCTGGATCGGCCGGTGGGTCGGGATCACCACCACTTCCAGGCCGTAGATGCTCTGGAACTCGTAGGCCTCGGTGTCAGCCGTACCGGTCATGCCGGACAGCTTCCTGTACATGCGGAACAGGTTCTGGAAGGTGATGCTGGCCAGGGTCTGGTTCTCGCGCTGGACCGGCACACCTTCCTTCGCCTCGACCGCCTGGTGCAGGCCGTCGGACCAGCGGCGGCCAGCCAGGGTGCGGCCGGTGAACTCGTCGACGATCACCACCTCGCCGTCGCGGACGATGTAGTCCACGTCGCGCTGGAACAGCGCGTGCGCACGCAGGGCGGCATTGAGGTGGTGCACGACCGACAGGTTGTTGGCGCCGTACAGGCTCTCGTCCTCGCCGAGGATGCCGGCGCGGCGCAGCAGTTCTTCGGCGTGCTCCATGCCCGCCTCGGACAGGTGCACCTGCTTGCCCTTCTCGTCGACCCAGTAGTCGCCGATGCCGTCCTCGACTTCCTGGCGCTTGAGCTGCGGCACGATCCGGTTGACCCGGATGTACAGCTCCGGCGACTCGTCGGCCGGGCCGGAGATGATCAGCGGAGTGCGCGCCTCGTCGATCAGGATCGAATCGACCTCGTCGACGATCGCGTAGTGCAGGCCGCGCTGGAAGCGGTCGGACTTCGACAGCGCCATGTTGTCGCGCAGGTAGTCGAAGCCGAACTCGTTGTTGGTGCCGTAGGTGATGTCGGCCGCGTAGGCCTCCTTCTTGTCGGCGTGCGGCATGCCCGGGTAGACCACGCCCACGCTCAGGCCCAGCCAGTTGTAGAGCCTGCCCATCCAGGCCGCGTCGCGGCGGGCCAGGTAGTCGTTGACGGTGATCACGTGCACGCCCTTGCCTTCCAGGGCGTTGAGGTACACCGGCAGGGTGCCGACCAGGGTCTTGCCCTCGCCGGTGCGCATCTCGGCGATCTTGCCCATGTGCAGGACCATGCCGCCGATCAGCTGCACGTCGTAGTGGCGCATGCCCAGCACGCGGTTGCTGGCCTCGCGGCAGACCGCGAAGGCCTCCGGCAGGATCTTGTCCAGCGACTCACCGTCGGCGATCCGCTTCTGGAACTCCGGCGTCCTGGCCTTCAGCTCTTCGTCGGAGAGCTTCTGCATCTCCGGTTCCAGGGCGTTGATCCTGGCGACGATGCGGTCCAGCTGGCGCAGGAGCCGTTCGTTGCGGCTGCCGAAGACACGGGTGAGCAGTTTGTTGATCATCGAAAAGGCCGGTTGGAATGGAACGCCGTGGACGCCAACCCGGCGCCCCGGGGCAGGAGCATCCGCTCCGCCCACGGCAATTGGTCATTGTAGCTTGGGACGCCGTCGGCCGAACTCAACACCCCGTCCGACCGGCGGTTGGCCATCACCTTGCCTTCGCAAACGAAAAGGCCCGCCCCTGGACGGGGCGGGCCTCAGGCGAGGGCCTCGGGTCGATCAGCCGCGGCTGCGGCGCGCGACCGGGGCGCGGTTGTCGCCCAGGAACTTGCGCGGGTTGACCACGGCGCCGTTCTCCCAGACCTCGAAGTGCACGTGGGCACCGGTCGAGCGTCCGGTGGAACCGGCCTTGGCCACTTCCTGTCCGGCACGGACCAGGTCGCCGCTCTTCACCACCAGGCGCGAGTTGTGCGCGTAGCGGGTGACGTAGCCGTTGCCATGGTCGATCTCGATGGTCTTGCCGTAACCGCTGCGGTTGTCGGCGAAGCTGACCACGCCGTCGGCCACGGCCATCACCGGGTCGCCGACGTTGGCGTTGAAGTCGATGCCCTTGTGGAACTGGCCACCGCGGCCGAACGGATCGGCGCGACGGCCGAAGCTGGAGGTGATGTACGCACGCCGCACCGGCGAGCGCGACGGCACCGCGTTGGCTTCCAGCTGCATGTCGAACAGCAGCGATTCCATCACCGAGAGCTGACGTCCGGAGGCGGCAAACTGGCGCTCGATCTCGTCGAGGCCCTGGACCAGCTCTTCCTTCGGCATGTCACGCGCGACTTCCGCACCACCCTGGCCAGGCGATCCCTGGAAGTCGAACTCGCCGTCCTCGAGCTGGCCGGCCTCGGTGAGGCGCTCGCCGAGGGCGTTGAGGCGGTTGGCCTGGGCCTGGAGTTCACCCAGGCGCGCGGCCAGGGCGTTGATTTCCTGCTGCGACTGGCGACGGACCTGCTCCAGCTCCTGCTGGTGGCGCGCCAGTTCCGAACCGGTCTGGGAGGCGTTGGCCAGGCCCATGCCGGCGCCGGCACCGAAGCCGGCAAGTCCACCGGCGGCGAGCAGAACGCCAGCCAGCGCGGCCGGGCGCTGTACGCCCCAGGCCTGGATGCGGCCCCACAGCCCGGCCTGTCGGCCCGAAAGCGGGTTCCTTACGATCAGTTTGTAGCTCATGCTTTAGGTATGCCTGATTTGAAGCCCAACGCCCGCAGGGCAACCATTCCGCGTCCAGCGGCCGAAGCCGCGTTGGCGGGTGAAACTGGCGCTCCCCTGCGTCGTGCCCTCTGGCTCGATGCGCTGGACCAGCAGTTGCGTCCCCTGCTGCCCCCCGGTGCGGCAGCCCACTGCAGGCTGGCCAACGTATCCGGCGGACAACTCGTTTTTGTCACCGATTCGCCGGTCTGGCGGGCGCGCTTGCGCCTGGCAGAAGCCGAACTCCTCGATGCGGCCCGATCCGTCGGCCTGAACCCCACCGCAGTCATCCTCAAAACGACCACCGTGCCATTGCATGCGCCCTCGGCGCCGGCAACGTCCCCCCCGGTTTCAGCGACCGCCCTCAAAGCCGTGAGCGACGCACTGGCATCCTTGCGGGATCCCCATCCGGGGAATCCCGACGGCTCCGGAAGTACTCCCCTCCCGGGAACCGCCCCCCGCCGTCGATAACGTTGTTAACGCAACCAGTCAGCAGGTGAGGGGCATCCTAGCCTCACATTTCGCTCACGTCGTTAGTGATTCGTTAACATCCCGTTAGTGAAGAAAAGATTTCCAAGCCGGGTTCACGGTTTGGGAGGCTGGGTGAAATGCACCGGATTGGTGCAAAAATCGCTGTCCGCCGGCAGGAACACGGCGTCAGGGATGCAACTGCGGCCGCGCGCAGGCACGCGGAATCCCTTGTGGCACAAGGGATCCAGGAAAACCATGACAGTCCGGCCGCGAGGCGGCGCGGGCGCGCTCAGGCCAGTGCGGCGGTGCCGTAGGCCAGCGGTGCCGGGGCGCCAGCTTCCTCGAAGCTCACCTTTTCCCAGGCGCTGGCATCGGCCAGCAGGGCCCGGGCGAGCTTGTTGTTGAGCGCATGGCCGGACTTGTAGCCCTCGTAGGCGCCCAGGACCGGGCCGCCGACCAGGTACAGGTCGCCGATCGCATCGAGGATCTTGTGGCGGACGAACTCATCGGCGTAGCGCAGGCCGTCCTCGTTCAGCACGCGGAACTCGTCCAGCACGATGGCGTTGTCCATCGAGCCGCCGAGTCCAAGGTTGAGGTCGCGCATGTACTCCAGGTCGCGCATGAAGCCGAACGTGCGCGCGCGGGAGATTTCCTTGATGTACGCCGCGGTGGAGAACTCCAGCCGGTGGTGCGACTGCTTGGCCGGGATCATCGGGTGGTCGAACTGGATGGTGAAATCCAGGCGGAAACCGTCAAACGGGCTGAAGCGGGCGATCTTGTCGCCGTCGCGGACCTCGATCTCGCGCAGGATCCGGATGAAGTGCTTGGGCGCGTCCTGCTCCTCGATGCCGGCGGACTGCAGCAGGAACACGAACGGACCCGAGGAACCGTCCATGATCGGCAGCTCGGCCGAGGACAGCTCCACGATCATGTTGTCGATGCCCAGGCCGGCGGCGGCCGACATCAGGTGCTCGACGGTCTGGATCTTGGCTTCGCCGCAGGTCAGGCCGGTGCAGAGCGTGGTCTCGGTGACCAGCGCTGCCGCGGCAGGCACTTCCACCACCGGGTCCAGGTCGGTGCGGCGGAACACGATGCCGTGGTCGGCCGGTGCCGGGCGCAGGGTCATGTAGACCTTGTTGCCGCTATGCAGGCCGACGCCTGTGGCGCGGATCGTGGTCTTGAGGGTGCGCTGCCGGGTCATGGACTGTGGAGGATGCGACGAAGAGGTGGTTGTCGCTTGCCGCGACGAGAATAACACGCAGGCACATGAACCCTTCCCCAGCAAAAACGCCTGCAGCGCAATGGCGGCGGGGGTTCGGGCACTGTTTCCTGCAGCCTCCCGGGCGCCTGTGGCGCAAAACCTGCCGGGCCTTGCGGCCCGGCAGCAGGAGGACATACGGCACCCGGCGTCGACAGGGATGGCGACACCAGGCCATGCCCCGCTGGCGGACATGGCGTTCCGCCCGCGGGGGTGCTGCGTCAGTCGGCCTGGCGGCGCAGGAACGCCGGGATGTCCAGGTAGTCGCTCGGCAGCTCGGCGGCCGGTGCGGCGGCAGCCGGGGCGCTGGTCGAGGCGGCGCCGGTGGCGGCACCGGAACGACGCAGGCCCAGCACGTTTACCGCGTTGGCGACCGGGTCGGCGTTGAAGCCGTCGTCGATCGGCAGGCCGGTGGTGCCGTCACGGACCACGCGCATCGGACGCTGCGCTTCCTGGCGCATGCCCATGTCGCGGCCGCCGAACTCGCGGTCGCGGACCGGCTGGCGGGCCACGGCGCGGTTCAGGCCGGTGGCGACCACGGTCACGCGGACCTCGTCCTGCATGTCCGGATCCAGCACGGTGCCGACCACCACGGTCGCGTCCTCGGATGCGAAGGCCTCGATCGAGCGGCCGATCTCGTCGAACTCGGCCATGGTGAAGTCCGGGCCGGCGGTGATGTTGACCAGGATGCCGTTGGCACCGGCCAGGTTGACGTCGTCCAGCAGCGGGTTCTGGATGGCGGCCTCGGCGGCGGCCTGGGCGCGGTCGTCGCCGCGGGCCGAGCCGGTGCCCATCATCGCCAGGCCCATCTCGGACATGACGGTGCGGACGTCGGCGAAGTCGACGTTGATCAGGCCCGGGCGCACGATCAGGTCGGCGATGCCCTGCACCGCGCCCTGCAGAACGTCGTTGGCGGCGCGGAAGGCCTGCACCATGGTGGCGTTGCGGCCGAGCACGGTGATCAGCTTTTCATTCGGGATGGTGATCAGCGAGTCGCAGTGCTGGCTCAGCTCCTCGATGCCCTTGAGCGCGACCTGCATGCGGCGGCGACCCTCGAACGGGAACGGCTTGGTGACCACGGCCACGGTCAGGATGCCCATTTCCTTGGCCAGCTGGGCCACGACCGGCGCGGCGCCGGTGCCGGTGCCACCGCCCATGCCGGCGGTGATGAACACCATGTCCGCGCCTTCCAGCGCGGCGATGATCTGCTCGCGGTCCTCGAGCGCGGCCTGGCGGCCCACTTCCGGGTTGGCGCCGGCGCCCAGGCCCTTGGTGACGTTGCCGCCGAGCTGCAGCTGCAGCTTGGCGCCACAGTTCTTGATCGCCTGCGAGTCGGTGTTGGCGATGATGAATTCAACGCCGTCAACGCTGCTGTTGACCATGTGCGCGACCGCGTTGCCGCCGCCGCCGCCCACGCCGATGACCTTGATCACCGCGTTGGGAGCCATCTTTTCGATCAGTTCAAAGCATGCCATGTCCGTTGTCCTCTGGTGGAGCCGTGATCGGTTGCTGGTGATTCGTCATTCGTCATTCGTGATTCGACGAAGCACCACCACCTCTCCGGGGTTCTCTTCTTTGTTTTGTCTGCCCGGCTCGTCCGTTTTCCTGCGGACCCGCCGGGTGCGTTACTGCCACTTGCTTCGCCTTCCTTCCCTTCCGCTTCCTTCCGCTCTTTCCGTCCTGCTTCCAACCCATCTGGCCGTGATTCCGTCCTGAACTGGCGACCCGCGCTTCTACGAATCACGAATCACCAATCCCGAATCCCGGTCTTTAAAACTCTCCGCGATACCAGTTGCGCAGCTTCTTCAGGAAGCTGCCGGCGCGGCCGCTGGGCAGCGACGGCCGCCGCGGGTGCTCGATCTGGCTGCCCATCAGCAGGAGGCCCACGCCGGTGGCGTGCACCGGGTTGCCCACCACCTCGCCCAGGCCGGAGACATGCTGCGGAATGCCGATGCGCACCGGCATCTGCAGCATTTCCTCGGCCAGCTCGATGACGCCTTCCATCTTCGAAGCGCCGCCGGTCAGGACCATGCCCGCACGCACCAGCTCCTCGAAGCCGGAGCGGCGCAGCTCGGCCTGGACCATCTCGAAGATCTCCTCGTAACGGCCCTGCACCGCCTGCGCCAGCGAGGCGCGCGGCATGCGCCGCGGCGGACGGTCGCCGACCGACGGCACCTGGATGCTTTCCTCGGCGGTGGCCAGCTGGGCCAGCGCGCAGCCGTAGCGCACCTTGATCTGCTCGGCTTCCGGGGTCGGCGTGCGCAGCATGTGCGCGATGTCGTTGGTGACGTGGTCGCCGGCGATCGGCAGCGAAGCCGTGTGGCAGATCGCGCCCTGCACGAACACCGCGATGTCGGTGGTGCCGGCGCCCATGTCGACCAGGACCACGCCCAGCTCGCGCTCGTCGGCGGTCAGCACCGCCACCGAGGAGCCCAGCGAGGACAGGATCAGGTCGTCCACCTGCAGGCCGCAGCGCTGCACGCACTTGCTGATGTTCTGCGCCGCCGACTGCGCACAGGTCACCAGATGCGCGTGCACCTCCAAGCGCACGCCAGTCATGCCGACCGGGTTGCGGATGCCTTCCTGCGAATCGTCCAGCACGTACTCGCGCGGGATCGCATGCAGGATGCGCTGGTCGGCCGGGATCGCCACCGCCTTGGCCGCGTCCAGCACCCGGTCCAGGTCCTGCCAGGTGACCTCGCCCTCGCGGATCGGGACGATGCCCGGCGAGTTCTTGCACTGGACGTGGTTGCCGGAGATCGAGGCGTACACCGAGCGGATCTCGCAGCCGGCCATCAGCTCGGCCTCCTCGACCGCCCGCTGGATCGACTGCACCGTGGACTCGATGTCCACCACCACGCCGCGCTTGAGGCCGCGCGACTCGTGCGAGCCGATGCCGATCACCTCGATCGGGTTGCCGGGCGAATACTCGCCCACCAGCGCCACCACCTTGGAGGTGCCGATGTCGAGGCCGACGATGAGGGACTTGTCGCCTTTGCGGTTCATGTACTGCTCGCCTGTGCTGCCCGCGTCCGCGCGGCCAGTGGCCGCGGAAGCGCAGGAGGATTGGAAGAGGTGCGCGGCTGCCCCCAAGCGAGGGTGAAGCCGTTGGTGTAGCGGAGGTCGGCGCGGTCCAGCGGCCGCGCCTGGGCGGCCAGCAGCTGCGGCAGCACCCGCACGAAGCGCTGCAGGCGGGCGCGCGCATCGTCGCGGCCCACGAGCACCTCGGTACCGTTGTCCAGGGCCAGCGACCAGCTGCCGCGCGCGTCCACGGCCATGTAGGTGACGTGGTAGCCCAGCGGCGCGAACAGCGCCTGGCACTCGTTGTACAGCTCGACCACGTCGGCGCTGCGCGCGTCCGGGCCATCCAGGTGCGGCAGGCGCGCGCCGGCGAGGTCGGCCGGGCGCGGGAACAGCAGGCCGCGCTCGGAAAGCATGCGGTCCTCGCCCCAGTGCGCGAACGGGCGGTGTTCGACCACGCTCACTTCCAGCACGTCCGGCCACTGCTTGCCGACGTGCGCGCTTTCCACCCACGGCAGGCGCTCGACCGCGCGCTGTGCCTCGTCCAGCTTCACCGCGAAATAGCCCGCGCGCGCATACGGCGCCACCGCCGCGCGCAGCTGCGCCGCCTCGACCCGCTCGAACTGGCCGGTCACGCGCAGGCGCGACAGCGGCCAGCGCTCGGCGCCGACCCAGCCATTGAGCACGGCGACCACCGGCAGGGCGACGAGCGCCAGTGCCAGCAGCCAGGCCGAGATGCGCAGCAGGGTGTTCATGCGGAAGACCTCCGGTCTTCCGCGGGATTCGGGATTGGGGATTGGGGATTCGAAGAAGCAACAGCCACGCGAAGCCGGGCCGACAGACGGCCAGCACGGCGCGACGCCGCTTCCACGAATCCCCAATCCCGGATCACGAATCCCGGCCCTTTCATACCGTCTGCTCCAGGATCCGCCAGCACAGTTCCTCGAAACCGATGCCAAGCTGGGCGGCGGCCTTGGGCACCAGCGAGTGGCTGGTCATGCCCGGGGCAGTGTTCACTTCCAGCAGGTACGGGGCGCCGGTGGCGCGCGAACGCATCACGTCGATCCGGCCCCAGCCGCTGCAGCCGGCGGCGCGGAACGCGGCCAGGGCCAGCTCGCGCACGCGCAGCTCGTCCTCGCCTTCCAGGCCCGGGCACAGGTACTGGGTGTCCTCGGCGATGTACTTGGCGTTGTAGTCGTACCACTCGCCCCTGGGCACGATGCGGATCGACGGCAGCGCGATGTCGCCGAGGACGCCGACGGTCAGCTCGTCGCCGACCACCATCTGCTCCATCAGCATCTCGCCCGGATAGCGCGCGGCCAGGGCGATCGCCTCGTCCAGGCCGTCCTCGTCCATCACCCGCGACACGCCCACGCTGGAGCCTTCGCAGGACGGCTTGACGATCACCGGCAGGCCCAGGCTGCGCGCGGCGGCGCGCACGGCCGCGGCGTCGGCACCACGGTCAAGGCGCACGTAGCGCGGGGTCGGCAGGTTCAGCGACAGCCACACCTGCTTGGTGCGGATCTTGTCGAGGGTCAGGGCCGAACCGAGCACGCCGGCGCCGGTGTACGGGACGCCGAGGGCCTGCAGCAGGCCCTGGACCACGCCGTTCTCGCCGTCGCCGCCGTGCAGGATGTTGAACACGCGGTCGAACTTCTCCTGCGCCAGCGCCTCGACCAGCGCGGGGATACCGTCGACCGGCTGCGCGTCGATGCCGCGGGCGCGCAGCGCCTCCAGCACGTTGCGGCCCGAATCCAGCGAGACCTCGCGCTCGGAGCTGGTGCCGCCCATGAGCACGGCGACGCGCCCGAACACGGCCGGGTCGTCGAAGCGCAGGGCCGGGACCGGGGTCGCGCTCATGCCTGCGCCTCCTTGCCGATGAAGCCTTCCGCCGCCAGCTTGTGGGCGACGTAGCCGATGTCCCCGGCACCCATCATCAGCAGCAGGTCGCCGTCCTGGAGCACGTCCGGCAGCACCGAGCGCAGTTCGGCCACCTGCCCCACCACCACCGGCTCGCTGCGGCCGCGCGCGCGGATGGCGCGGGCCAGGGCGCGCGAGTCGGCGCCGGGGATCGGCGCCTCGCCGGCCGGGTAGACCTCGCTCAGCACCAGGGCGTCGGCCTCGGAAAGAACCGCGGCGAAGGCGTCGAACTGGTCGCGGGTACGGCTGTAGCGGTGCGGCTGGAATGCCACCACCAGGCGCTTGTCCGGCCAGCCGCCGCGGGCGGCGGCGAACACCGCGGCCAGCTCGCGGGGATGGTGGCCGTAGTCGTCGACCACGCGCACCTTCGCGCCGGTGGCGGTGGTCACTTCGCCCAGGTCATTGAAGCGGCGGCCGATGCCGGCGAACTTCTCCAGCGCGGCGGCGATCGCTTGCGGAGCCACGCCCAGCTGCCAGCCCACCGCGGCCGCGGCCAGTGCGTTGAGCACGTTGTGCCGGCCAGGCAAGGCCAGGGTCACCGGCACGCTGGCGCCTTCCGGCAGGCGCAGGGTGAAGCGCATGCGCGGCCCTTCCTGGACGATGTCCTCGGCACGCACGTCGGCGTTCTCGGCGGTGCCGTAGGTCATCACGTGGCGCGGGGTCTCCGCGGCCAGGCTCGCGACTTCCGGGTCGTCGATGCACAGCACCGCCAGGCCGTAGAACGGCAGGCGCTGCAGCAGCTCGGCGAAGGCCGAACGCAGGCGGGCGAAATCGCCGCCGTAGTTCTCCAGGTGGTCGGCATCGATGTTGGTGATCACCGCCATCAACGGGTTCAGGCGCAGGAAGCTGCCATCGCTCTCGTCGGCCTCGGCCACCAGCCATTGGCCACCGCCGAGCTTGGCGTTGGCGCCGGCGGCCAGCAGCTGGCCACCGATCACGAAGGTCGGGTCCAGCCCGCCCTCGCTCAGCACCGCGGCGGTCAGCGAGGTGGTCGTGGTCTTGCCATGGGTACCGGCAACCGCAATACCGCGGCGGAAACGCATCAGCTCGGCCAGCATGGCCGCGCGCGGCACCACCGGGATGCGCTGGCTGCGTGCTTCCATCAGCTCGGGGTTGTCGTCGCGGATCGCGGAGGACACGACCACGCAGTCGGTGCCCAGCACGTTGGCGGCGGAGTGGCCGCGCACGATGCGCGCGCCCAGGCTGGCCAGGCGACGGGTGGCGGCGTTGTCGGCGGCGTCCGAGCCGGACACTTCGTAGCCCAGCGTCAGCATCACTTCGGCGATGCCGCTCATGCCGGTGCCGCCGATGCCGACGAAGTGCACGCGCGGGAACGCACGCACCAGGTTGTCGGTGTCGTGGAGGCGGCGGATCATGGGGAAACTCCAGGGGAATCGGGGGAAGGAAGGGCTTCGTCGAGGACGATCCGGGCGATGTGGCGGGCGGCATCCGGGCGCGCCAGGCCACGCGCGGCCACGGCCATCGCCATGCGCCGCGACGGATCGGCGGCCAGTTCGCGCAGCGCCTGCTCCAGCTTCGCGGCCAGCCCCTCGCCCTGCTGGAACAGCAGCGCGGCGCCGTGCTCGACCAGGTACTCGGCGTTGCGGGTCTGGTGGTCGTCGACCGCGGCGGCGAACGGCACCAGCACGCTGCCGATGCCGGCGGCGCACAGCTCGGCCAGGGTCGAGGCGCCGGAACGGCACACCACCAGGTCGGCCCACGCATAGGCCACGGCCATGTCGGTGATGAATGCCTCGACGCTGGCCTGCACTCCGGCCGCGGCGTAGGAGGCATGGGCCTCCTCGCGCAGGCGCTCGCCGCACTGGTGGCGCACTTCGATGTCCGCGCCGCCGAGCGCGGCGAGCGCAGCCGGCACCGCCTGGTTCAGCGCGCGCGCGCCCTGGCTGCCGCCCAGCACCAGCAGGCGCAGCGGACCGCTGCGACCAGCCAGGCGCTGCTGCGGCGGCGGCAGCGCGGCGATCACCTCGCGCACCGGATTGCCGACCACTTCCTCGCGCGCGAAGGCGCCGGGGAAGCCGGACAGGGTGCGCCGGGAGATGCGCGCCAGCACGCGGTTGGTCATGCCCGGCGCGCGGTTCTGCTCGTGCACCAGCAGCGGCACGCCGGCCAGGCGCGCGGCCAGGCCGCCGGGGCCGGAGGCGAAGCCGCCAAAGCCGATCACCGCGCGCGGACGGCGCCGGCGCAGCACCGCGCTGGCGGCACGCACCGCTCGCAGCAGGCGCAGTGGCGCGGCCAGCAGGGTGGCACCGCCCTTCCCGCGCACGCCGGCCACCGGCAGGGTGTCGATCTCGATCCCGTGCTGCGGCACCAGCCGGGTTTCCATGGCGCCGGCAGCGCCCAGCCACACCACCGGCACGCCCATGGCGCGCAGCTCGTGGGCCACGGCAAGCGCCGGGAAGATGTGGCCGCCGGTGCCGCCGGCCATCAGCATCACCGGGCGCACCTGGTTGGCGTCGCGTGCGGCGCGGCTCATGCGAAGCCTCCGAAGGTCGGCTCGACGCGCGAGGTGCCGCGGCCGGGGGACTTGGCCGGGGTCTTGGCCACCACGTTGCGCACCGGGGCCGGACGCGGCGCCGCCGGGGCCGACGCGGGCTCGTCCGGCTCCGCGACCGGCGCCACGGCATCCGGACGCAGGCGCGCGACCTGGCGCTCGGCGCGCTCCAGCTCGTAGGACACCCGCAGCAGCAGGCCGATCGCCGCGCAGGTCATCATCACGCTGGAGCCGCCGGAGGAGATCAGCGGCAGGGTCAGGCCCTTGGTCGGCAGCAGGCCCAGGTTCACGCCGATCGAGACGAAGCTCTGCATGCCCAGCCACAGGGCCACGCCGAAGGCGATGTAGCCGGCGAAGTGGCGGCGCATCTCCACGCACTTCATGCCGATGTACAGCGCGCGGCCGACCAGCAGCATGTACAGGCCGATCACCCCGCACACGCCGATGAAGCCCAGCTCCTCGGCGATCACCGAGAAGATGAAATCGGTGTGCGCCTCGGGCAGGTAGTTGAGCTTCTGCACCGAGGCACCCAGGCCCACGCCGAACCACTCGCCGCGACCCACCGCCATCAGCGCGTTGGACAGCTGGTAGCCGGCGCCGAGCTGGTCCTGCCACGGATCCATGAACGAGGTGATGCGGCGCATGCGGTACGGCTCGATGACCGCGATCACCACCAGCAGTGGCAGGCCCAGCACGATCGGCAGCGACATGCGCGGCAGGTTCACCCCGCCCAGCACCAGCATGCCGGCGGTGATGCCCAGCAGCAGGGTGGCCGAACCGAAGTCCGGCTGCGCCAGCAGCATGCCGACCAGCAGCACCGCCACGCCCAGCGGCTTGAGCATCGCCGGCCAGGTGGCGTTGACCTCGTCGCGGAAGCGGACCAGGTAGCTGGCCAGCCACACGATGTAGATGACCTTGACCGCCTCGACCACCTGGAAGCGCGAGATCCCCAGGTTGATCCAGCGGCGCGCGCCATTGACGCTCACGCCCAGGCCCGGCAGCCACGGCAGCAGCAGCAGGACGAAGCAGCACAGCAGCAGCTGCTGGTTGTACTTCTCCACCAGCTTCAGCTCGGTGCGCATGGCCAGCACCGCCAGCACCGCGCCGATGGCGATGAACATGACGTGCCTGACCAGGTAGTGGAACGGTCCCGCGCCCAGGTTCTCGGCGATGGCGATCGAGGCCGAGGCGACCATCACCACGCCCAGCGCGCCCAGCGCCAGGGCGGCGCAGCACAGCCACGGGTCGTAGCGGCCTCCGATGGCCTCCAGCCGGGTCGCCTGGCGGGACAGGTCGTTCATCAGCGCACCTTCAGCGTCGCCAGGCCGACCAGGACCAGCACCACCGAGATGATCCAGAAGCGCACGATCACGCGCGGCTCCGGCCAGCCCTTGAGCTCGAAGTGGTGGTGGATGGGCGCCATCCGGAACACGCGCTTGCCGGTGAGCTTGAAGCTGGCGACCTGGATCATCACCGACAGGGTCTCGATGACGAAGATGCCGCCCATCACCACCAGCACCAGTTCCTGGCGCACAATCACCGCGATGGTCCCGAGCACGGCGCCCAGCGCCAGCGCGCCGATGTCGCCCATGAACACCATCGCCGGGTAGGTGTTGAACCACAGGAAGCCCAGGCCCGCGCCGGCGATGGCCGCGCAGATGATCACCAGCTCGCCCGCGCCCGGCACCTGCGGGATCTGCAGGTAGTTGGCGAACACGGCGTGGCCGGAGGCGTAGGCGAACACGCCCAGGGCCACGGCCACCAGCACGGTGGGCATGATCGCCAGCCCGTCCAGGCCGTCGGTCAGGTTCACCGCGTTGGAGAAGCCGACGATCCAGAAGTAGGCGATGGCCACGAACGAGATGCCGACCAGCGGCAGCGCGATCGACTTGAACAGCGGCACGTAGAAGGTCGTGGCCGCCGGCACGTCGGCGTACAGGTACAGGTACAGGTACAGGCCGGCGGCCAGGCCGAAGATCGACTGCAGCAGGTACTTCCAGCGCGACTTCAGGCCGTTGGGATCGCGCTTGACGATCTTGATCCAGTCGTCGTACCAGCCGATCGCGCCGAAGCACAGCATCACCAGCAGCACGGTCCACACGTACTTGTTGCGCAGGTCGCCCCACAGCAGGACCGACAGCATCACCGTGATCAGGATCAGGGCGCCGCCCATGGTCGGGGTGCCGGCCTTGGAGAAGTGCGACTGCGGGCCGTCCTTGCGGATCGGCTGGCCGCCCTTGAGCTGGCCGAGGCGGCGGATCACCGCCGGGCCCAGCCACAGCGACAGGAACAGCGCCGTCAGCGCGGCGAGGATGCCGCGGAAAGTCAGATAGGCGAACAGCCCGAAGAAGTTCTCCAGTCCCTGCAGCCAGCGCGCCAGTTCAAGCAGCATGCGTAGCGTCTCCCTGCGCCAGCAGCGCGTTCACGATCCGGTCCATCGCGCTGCCACGCGACCCTTTCACCAGCACCCGCAGGCGCCGTCCTTCCGCGCCGGCCGCATCCGCCGGCGCGCGTGCCGCCAGGTCCGCGGCGAGGGCCGCCGCGAGCGCCTGGTGGCTGTCGAAATGGCGGCCTTCGTCGCCGAAGGCGCGCGCGGCATGCGCGCTCAGTTCGCCCAGCGCGTACAGCCGCGCGAGCCCGGCCTGGCGCGCGCGCAGGCCGGCGTCGGCGTGCAGGGTCGCGGCCTCCGGGCCCAGTTCGCGCATGTCGCCCAGCACCAGCCAGGCCTCGTCGCCGCTGGCGGCCAGGGCATCGATCGCCGCGGCCACCGAACCGGGATTGGCGTTGTAGCTGTCGTCCACCAGCACCACCCCGCCCGGCAGGCCGTGCGCGACCTGGCGTCCGGCGACCGGGCGCGCCTGGCCCAGGCCCGCGGCGATGGCCGCCAGCGACACGCCGCAGGCCAGGCCGATCGCGGCGGCGGCCAGCGCGTTGCGCACGTTGTGGCGGCCCGGCAGCGCCAGCTCGATCGCGGCCTCGCCCTGTGGCGTGACCAGCACGAAACGGCTGCCTTCGGCACCGGCCTGCACGTCGCGCGCGGTGACCTCGGCGCTGGCATCCAGGCCGAAGCGCAGCAGCTGGCGGCCGGTCCCGGCGGGGCGCACCACCTCCTGCTCGAACCACGCACCGAAGGCGTCGTCGGCATTGACCACGGCGGTGCCACCGGCCGGCAGCGCGGCGTAGATCGCGCCCTTGGTGGTGGCCACGCCGAGCAGGTCGCCCATCCGCTCCAGGTGGGCGGCGGCGATGTTGTTGACCAGCGACACGTCCGGACGGGCGATGTCGGTCAGGTAGGCGATGTCGCCCGGCTTGCCGGCGCCCATCTCGTAGATCGCGAAGTCCGCGTCCTCGGGGGCGTCGATCACCGCCAGCGGCAGGCCGATCTCGTTGTTGCGGTTGCCCGGGTTGGCATAGGCCTGGCCGGCCTGCTGCAGGACCGACAGCACCAGGGCCTTCACGCTGGTCTTGCCGTTGCTGCCGGTGATCGCCACCACCTTCGCGTCGCGGCCGCGCTGCATGCCGGCGGCGATGCGCGCCAGGGCGAGTTCGCTGTCCTCCACCAGCAGCTGCGGTGCGTCCACGTCCAGCAGGCGCTCGACCAGCAGCGCGACCGCGCCGCGCGCCAGCGCGTCGGCGGCGAAGTCGTGGCCGTCGAAACGCTCGCCGCGCAGGGCCAGGTACAGGCTGCCCGCGGACAGCGCGCGGGTGTCATGGGCGATGGCGTCCACCGCCACGTCCGGGCCGTGCAGCTCGCCGCCAGCCCAGTGCGCGAGCAGCGACAGCGGGGTGCGCTTCATGCCTGCACCTCCGTCGCGGTCCACGCATCCAGGGCGGCACGTGCCACCTCGGTGTCGTCGAAGGGATGCCGCACGCCGGCGATCTCCTGGTAAGGCTCGTGGCCCTTGCCGGCGACCAGGACCACGTCCTGCGCGCCGGAGCGGGCGATGGCGCGGGCGATGGCCAGCGCACGGTCGCGCTCCACCTGCACCGCTTCGGGCGCGGCGAAGCCGGCCATGATCCCGGCGACGATGGCATCGCCATCCTCGCCACGCGGGTTGTCGTCGGTGACCACGACCCGGTCGGCATGCTGCTCGGCGATGCGCGCCATCATCGGGCGCTTGCCGCGGTCGCGCTCGCCGCCGCAGCCGAACACGCAGGTCAGGCGCGCGCCGGCATGGGCGCGCAGGCTGGCCAGCGCCTGCTCCAGCGCGTCCGGGGTATGGGCGTAGTCGACCACCACCAGCGGGCGCTCGCCGTCGCCGCCGAGGCGGTTCATGCGCCCGGCCACCGGCTGCAGGCGCGACAGGATCGCGGCCACGCAGGCCACGCTGTCGCCCAGCGCATGCAGCACGCCGCCCACCGCCAGCAGGTTGTCGACATTGAAACGGCCCAGCAGCGGCGAGCGCACCGGATGGGATTCGACCCCATCGGACAGCTCGAAGGCGATGCCGCGCGCGTCGAACTGCAGCCCGCGCGCCTGCAGGGCGGCGCCTTCCTGGCCGCGCGAGCTGACCCCGACCAGGCGCACGCCTTCCGCCAGGCGCCCGGCCAGTACGCGGCCGAATTCGTCATCCAGGTTCAGCACCGCGGAGCGGAGCCCCTCGCGCAGGAACAGCCTGGCCTTGGCCTCGCCGTAGCTGGCCATGTCGCCGTGGTAGTCGAGGTGGTCGCGGGTGAGGTTGGTGAACACCGCCACGTCGTAGTGCACGCCGTCGACCCGGCCCTGGTCCAGGGCGTGCGAGCTGACTTCCATCGCCACCGCCTCGGCGCCGGCGTCGCGCAGCCCGCCCAGCAGCGCATGCATGCTCAGCACCAGCGGGGTGGTGAAACCGGTCGGGCGCACCTCGCCGTGCAGGCCGGCGCCGAGCGTGCCGATGCTGCCGCCGCGCAGTCCGCGCAGGTGCCAGGCCTGGGCCAGCAGCTGCACGGTCGAGGTCTTGCCGTTGGTGCCGGTGACGCCAACCATCGTCATCGCGTGCGAGGGATGGCCGTGGAACAGGTCGGCCATCGCGCCCAGGCGCGAACGCAACCCGGGCACGGCGATGGCGTCCGCCGGCGCCGGGTACTCGGCCGGGGCCGGCGGTTCGAACAGGATCGCCACGGCGCCGGCCTGGCGCGCCTGCTCGGCGAAGGCCAGGCCATGGGTGCCGAACCCGGCGATGGCCACGAAGGCATCGCCCGGCTTCACCTCGCGGGAATCCATCACCAGCCCGGAAACGGCGATGTCGCGCGGCAGCGCGACGTCGGGCAGCAGGCGGGAAAGCGGCATCGAGCGGCTCATGGCAGGCCTCCCGCGCCGGCCATCGCCGGCGGCAGGGTCGGATCCTCGGCGCCCGGATCGTCGATCGCTTCCGGCAGCGGCGGCACTGCCGCCTGGCGCTTGGCCTCGCCCTTGGCCTGGGCGGCCAGCCAGGTCTCGATGTCGTCCGGCGGCACGTCCATCACCCGCAGCGCGTCTTCCATCACCGCGCGGAACACCGGGCCGGACACCAGGCCGGCGTAGTACGAGCCGGCCTGCGGGTCGTTGATCACCACCACGGTGGCGAAGCGCGGGTTGGACGCGGGCACCAGGCCGGCGAAGGTGGTGGTGTAGCGTCGCGCGTAGCCGCCGGCCGAAGCCTGGCGCGCGGTGCCGGTCTTGCCCGCGACGTGGTAGCCGAGGATCGCGGCCTGGGTAGCGGTGCCGCCCGGCTCGGTCACGGTCTGCATCATGCGCAGCACCTCGTCGGCGATCTCCGGGGCCACGACCTGGCGCGACTCGTTGATCTGGCCCTTGACGAAGGTCGGGGTGGTCAGCCGGCCGTGGTTGCCCAGCGCCGCGTACGCCTGCGCGATCTGCAGCGGCGTGGCCGACAGGCCGTAGCCGTAGGACATGGTCGCCTTGGTCAGGCCGTCCCAGCGCGCCGGCGGACGCAGCACGCCGGCGGCCTCGCCCGGGAAGCCGCTGCGCGGCGGGCTGCCGTAGCCGAAGCCGCGGACGAAGTCGTAGAAGTACTGGTCGTCCATCCCCTGGGCCAGCATCACCGCGCCCAGGTTCGAGCTCTTGGTGATGATGCCGGTGACGTCCAGCACGCCGTAGTTGCGGTGGTCGCGGATGGTGAAGCGGCCCAGGCCCATGTAGCCCGGGCTGGTGTCGAACCTGGTGGTCGGCCGCACCTTGCCCGCGCTCAGCGCCGCGGCGACGGTGATCGGCTTCATGGTCGAGCCTGGCTCGATCAGGTCGGTGACCACGCGGTTGCGGCGGCTGTCCGGGTTGCCGCCGCTGACCGCATTGGGGTTGTAGCTGGGCAGGTTGACCATCGCCAGCACTTCGCCGGTCGGCACGTCCAGCACCACCGCCGAACCGCTGGCGGCGTTGTTCTTCTCCAGCGCGGCGCGCAGCTCGCGGTAGGCCAGGAACTGGATGCGGCGGTCGATGCTCAGCACCAGGTCCTTGCCCGGCTCGGCCGGACGCACCAGGTCGATGTTCTCGACGATGCGGCCGTGGCGGTCGCGGATCACGCGCTTGGCGCCGGGCTTGCCGCGCAGCCACTCGTCGAACGCCAGCTCCAGGCCTTCCTGGCCGCGGTCGTCGATGTTGGTGAACCCGAGCACGTGCGCCATCGCCTCGCCCTGCGGGTAGAAGCGGCGGAACTCGCGCTGCGAGAACACGCCCGGCACGTTGTGCGCCAGGATCGCCTTGGCCTGGTCGGGGTTGATGCGGCGCTTGAGGTAGACGAACTCCTTGTCCGCCCGCTGCGACAGCCGGGTGCTGAGCTGGTCCAGCGGCACGTCCAGCGCCTTGGCCAGTTCCGGCAGGCGGTCCGGATAGCGCAGCAGCTCCTGCGGGTTGGCCCAGATCGACTCGACCGGGGTCGAGACCGCCAGCGGCTCGCCGTTGCGGTCGGTGATCATGCCGCGCGAGGTCGGGATCGGGATCTCGCGCACGAAGCGCGCCTCGCCCTGGCGCTGGTAGAACTCCGCGTCCACCAGCTGCACCCACCCCGCGCGGCCGACCAGTGCCACCGAGCACAGGCCCAGGGCGACGCCGACCAGCATCATCCTGCCACGCAGGTTGAAGGGCGCGCGGTTGCGGTTGCGGACCGGGCGGCGCTCGCTCATTGGCGCACCACCACGATGTCGTCGGCCTCGGGGAACTTCATGCCCAGGCGCTCGCGCGCGACCTGGTCGATGCGGTTGGCCTGGGCCCAGGTGGCCTGTTCGAGCTGGAGCCGGCCGAATTCGATGTTGAGCTCGTCGCGCTGCCGCTCCAGGCGGGTCAGCTCGACGAACAGCTGGCGGTGGCGGTAGCGCTCGTACACCACGGCGATGCCTGTGGCGACCGTGGCCAGCAGCACGATGGCGACCAGGAAGCGGGTCATGCGACGCGCCCCCCCTGCCCGTCCAGCTTCTCGGCCACGCGCAGCACCGCGCTGCGCGCACGCACGTTCACCTGCAGCTCTTCCTCGCCGGCGCGGATCGCGCCACCCAGGGCGGCCAGCACCGGCACGAACACGCTCGCCTCCGGCAGCCGGCGGTTGGCCGGCGGCGCCTTGGAATGGCGGGCGATGAACTGCTTGACCATGCGGTCTTCCAGCGAGTGGAAGCTGATCACCGCCAGGCGACCGCCCGGACGCAGCGCGGCCAGTGCCGCGTCCAGCCCGGCCTCGAGGTCGGCCAGCTCGCGGTTGATGTGGATGCGGATGGCCTGGAAGCTGCGGGTCGCCGGGTTGCTGCGGTCCTTGCCGCGCGGGACCACGCTGCCGATCAGGTTGGCCAGCTGCGCGGTGCGGGTGAGCGGCTCCTGGGCGCGGGCGGCGACGATCGCCCGGGCGATGCGCCGGCTCTGCTTCTCTTCGCCGTAGATCCACAGCACGTCGGCGATCTCGCGCTCGTCGGCGCGGGCCAGCCACTGCGCCGCGCTCTCGCCCGAGTCCGGGTCCATGCGCATGTCCAGCGGGCCGTCCTTGCCGAAGGAGAAGCCGCGCTCGGCCACGTCCAGCTGCGGCGAGGACACGCCCAGGTCGAGCAGGATGCCGTCGAGGTCGCGTGCCTCGTCCCAGTGGGCCATGCCGGTGAAGCTGCCGCGGCGGATCGAGACGCGCGGGTCGCTGCCGAAACCGGCCTCGGCCACCGCGATCGCTTCGGGATCCTTGTCCATCAGCAGCAGGCGGCCTCCGGGGCCGAGTCGTTCCAGCACGCCGCGCGCATGCCCGCCGCGGCCGAACGTGCCGTCCAGGTAGCGCCCCTCGGGCACCACGCGCAAACCATCCAGGACCTCGGCGAACAGCACCGGCAGGTGCGCCGCCGGCGTCGACGGGTCCGCGGGGTGGCCGGGCTGCGCAGTCCGCATCCGGTCCCCCGCCATCACAACCTCAGGTCGAGCATGTGCTCGCTCAGGTCCTCGTCGGACAGGGTCCGGCGGATCTGGGCGTGGTGCGCCTGCTCGCTCCAGAGTTCGAACTTGTCGCCCATGCCCAGCAGCACCGCCTTCTTCTCGATGCCGACCGCGCTGCGGTGGCTGGCGGGGACCGAGATGCGGCCGTTGCCGTCCAGCTCCACCGGGGTGGCGGCGCCGACCAGCTTCAGCTGCAGCTGGCGGTGGGCCATGCGGGTGCTGGGCAGCTTGTTGACCGAGTCGCGCACCCGCTCCCACTCCGCGTACGGATAGAGATAGAGCGAGCCGGCTTCGAACGGGTTGTAGGTGATGACCAGGCGGTTGCCGCATTCGCGCGCGACGAGTTCACGGTAGGCCGTGGGAATGGCCACCCGTCCCTTGTCGTCCACTGTGATGGCGGTCTCGCCCTGGAACACGCTGTGCTACCCGCTGCTGGGGAGGTTCTTCACCACGGAAAACCACCAAACACCCGGGTTTCCCACTGGTGCCCACCTTAGCACCACCAACAGGGTTGTCAACAACCCGTAGAGCGAAAAATCGCCTGTAGCGTCAATGGTTTGCGAAGATGTTCACAGAGAAGTTCAAGGGTTTTCCACAAGTCGCTGTTTAGTCTCAAATTTTGAGATTCGGCCCGTCCGGGCGGGTGTTAAACCCGTGTGTAGCAATCGGGCCGGCCGGACGTACGGATCCGTGCGGTGGACCGCGTATTGCGCGGCGCAGCAGGGCTGGTCTCCCCACTTGGCGCGCAAGCGGCACTCCATCCGCCCAGCGGGGCCAAGTCGGCGCTGCCCGATCTGCGACCCGGCCCCGCCCGGCGGCCCAACGAAAGCAGCCCCCGCCGGGGCGGGGGCTGCTGGATGGGGTGCGGAGCCGGCCGATAAGCCGGGTTCTGTCGTGGACAGTCATTCCTCTAGGCGCCGCGTCACCGCGACGCTCAAGCAACCTACCCGGAGACACCGCGGGCCACGGCATCGTCTCCCTATTTGGTCTTGCTCCCGGTGGGGTTTGCCGTGCCGGCCTGTTGCCAGGCTCGCGGTGCGCTCTTACCGCACCGTTTCACCCTTGCCTGATCCCTTTACCCTCGCGGGCGCCGGGCCATCGGCGGTCTGCTCTCTGTTGCACTTTCCGTCGGCTCGCGCCGCCCAGGCGTTACCTGGCACCGTGCCCTGTGGAGCCCGGACTTTCCTCGGCATCGCCTCGCAAGCGAGTGATGACGCGACTGTCTGGCCAACTCCGCGGGGCTATTCTACGGCTTCGCCGTACGAATACCCCATGTTTTGCTGAAGCAGAGCGCGGACCCCGCGAATCTTCACCTCCAATCCCCCGCCGTTGCCGCGGCGGCCCCCTTGCCAGGGGCCTGTGGCGGCCGGATCGATCGCTCGTGAGGGCCCCTGATAGAGATGTGTCACCGGGCCTTCTCTGCATGGCGCTCGGGGAGCGTTGCGGACGACCGGTTCGCGCTCGCCGGGGCGCAAAGCCAGGGTCGGGACGAGGATCGGTGTACAGGCGGAGCCGGGAGCCCAGCCCTCACCCCCAGCCCCTCTCCCGGCGGGAAACGGGAGCCGCCTGGTCAGTCCTCCGGCCCGCCGCCGTACAGCGCCTTGCGCGGGGCGCCGGTGATCTCGGCAGCCAGCCTGGCCGCGGCGGAGGGCGGCAGCTGCCTGGCGAGGATGGCGTGGACGCGGCGGCCCTCGGCCAGCTTGGCGTCGGCGTCCTCGCCCACGCCCTGGACCACCAGCACGAACTCGCCCTTGCGCTGGTCGGCGTCGTCCTGGACGCGCCGGTGCAGCTCGGCGAGGGTGCCATCGAGCACGGTCTCGAACAGCTTGGTCAGCTCGCGCGCCAGCACCGCCGGGCGCTCCTCGCCGAAGGCCTGGCGCAGGTCGGCCAGGGACTCCTCGATGCGGTGCGAGGACTCGTAGAACACCAGGGTGCGCGGCTCGCCCGCCAGCGCGGCCAGACGCTCGCGACGGGCGCTGGCCTTGGCCGGCAGGAATCCCTCGAAGGCGAAGCGGTCGCTGGGCAGGCCGGCCACGCTCAGGGCGGCGATCAGGGCCGACGGACCCGGCACCGGGCTGACCTTCACCCCGGCCGCCCGCGCCGCGCGGACCAGGCGGTAGCCCGGGTCGCTGACCAAGGGCGTGCCGGCATCGCTGACCAGGGCCAGCGACTCACCGCCAAGCAGGCGCCCGACCAGGCGCTCGGCCATCTGCTGCTCGTTGTGCTCGTGCAGCGCGACCAGCGGGGTGGAGATGCCGAAGTGCGACAGCAGCTGGCCGCTGCGGCGGGTGTCCTCGGCGCAGATCGCCGCCACCTCGCGCAGCACCTGCTGCCCCCGCGGCGAAAGGTCGCCGAGGTTGCCGATGGGCGTGGCGACGACATGCAGGGTAGCGGCGGGCATCACGGGTCCGGGAAGCGGCGGAAAGGTAGAATCCTAAGCCCTTTCCGACCCGCCCCCCGGCAACACGGACTGATATGCCGAATCCCGCGCCGCTGAAGTCCCCGTCCCTCCGCCTGCGCCTGCTGGCCCCGGGCCTGGCCGTGCTGCTGGCCGCAGGTTGCGCCACCGCGCCCACCACGACGTCCGCGCCGGAGTACGCCGCGGCCATCGCCCAGCTGGAAGGCGGGCAGCCACGCGAGGCCGCCGGCCAGCTCGAAGCCCAGGCCCAGGCCGCGACCGGCGCCCGCCGCGCCGCGCTGCTGGCCGATGCCGCCTTCGCCTGGCGCGAGGCCGGCGACGAGGCCCGTGCCCGCAGCCTGCTGTCGCAGGTGGACGCGCGCCGGGTCGGCGGCGCCAGCAAGCTCCGCCTGGCCCTGCTCAACGCCGAGCTGGCGGTGCAGGACGGCCGCCCCGCCGAGGCTGCCACGGCCCTCGCCGGCAGTGACGCCACCACGCTGTCGCCGGCGCTGCAGTCGCGCTGGCACCTGGCTTCGGCCGTCGCCCAGGAGGCGGCCGGCGATGTCCGCGCAGCCGCCGCCGCGCGCGCCCGTGCCGAAGCCGGGCTGGCGGGCGACGTCCGCCAGGACAACCGCCGCCAGATCGACCGCCTGCTGGCCTCGCTCGACAACGCCAGCCTCGGCGCCTACGCCGCCTCGCTGCCGGAAGGCGACCCGCTCTACAACTTCGCCGCGCGCGCCCTGGTCCAGCGTGGCCTGCCGCTGCCGCGCGCGCTCAACCGCGGCGAAGGCTGGAACTTCGATTCGCGCCCGCCGGCGGCCGCCGACGGCTACCGACCGCCGAACCGCCTCGCGGTGCTGCTGCCGCTGTCCGGCCAGCTGGCCACCGCCGCCGCGCCGGTGCGCGACGGCCTGCTGGCCGGCTACTACGGCGAGAACCGCCGGCGTCCGGAGATCGTGTTCTACGACACCACCGGCACCCCCGCGGGTGCGCAGGCCGCGTACGCCCGCGCCGTGTCCGAAGGCAGCGACTTCGTGGTCGGCCCGCTCGGCCGCGACGAGGTCACCGCGCTGTTCCGCAGCCAGGACCTCGGCGTGCCCAGCCTCGCCCTGAACAGCGGCGCCGGCACCGGCGCACCGCCGCCGGGCCATGCCATGTTCTCGCTGGCCCCGGAGGACGACGGCCTTGCCGCCGCCGACTACCTGCTGGCGCGCGAGCGCCGCAACGTGCTGGTCCTGGCCGGCACCGACGAGAACGCGCTGCGCGCGGTGGAGGCCTTCCGCAGCCGCCTGGCCGACCGTGGCGGCCAGGTCGCCGCCACCTTGTCGGTCGGCGAACAGCCGCGCGACCTCACCGCCGCCCTGGTCGAGGCCTCGGCCGCCGGCGCCGACAGCGTGTTCCTGGCCCTGCGCGGCCCGCAGGCGCGCACCTTGGCGCCGCAGCTGGCGCTGGCCGGCTTCGCTTCGCGCACCCGGGTCGGCACCTCGCAGCTGGCCTCCGGCACCGGCAAGGCCGAGGAGGACGCCGCGCTGGACGGCATCGTGTTCCCGACCGAGGCCTGGCCGACCCGCGGCACCAGTGGCCTACCGACGGCCGGCCGCGCCGCCGAGATGCTGCCGACCGCGCGCGGCCCGGCTGCGCGCCTGTTCGCCTTCGGTTACGACGCCTGGCGCATCAGCGCCTACCTCGAGCACCTGGCCACCCGCGCCGACGGCCAGCTGCGCGGTGCCACCGGCGACCTGCGCCTGGACGGCTTCGGCAACGTGGTCCGGCAGCCGGCCTGGGCCACCTTCAGCGGTGGCCAGCCCATCCCGCTGGGCAACTAGGCACGGCCCATGCGGCGCCCAGGGACGGGCCCGGGACCGATCGACCGCCGCGCCCGCGGCGCGCTGGTCGAGGACGCGGTGCAGGCGCACCTTGAACGTGCAGGCCTGCACACGCTGGCGCGCAACGTCGGCTACCGCGGCGGCGAGCTGGACCTGGTGATGCGCGATGGCGACACCCTGGTCTTCGTCGAGGTCCGCTACCGCGCCGGTGCCGCATTCGGTGGCGGCTTCGCCTCGGTCGACGGCGGCAAGCGCCGGCGCCTCGTGCGCGCGGCGCAGCTCTACCTCTCCGGCAATCCGCGACTCGCCCGCTGTCCGTGCCGCTTCGACGTGGCCGAGGCCAGCGGCGATCCAGCCGCGCCTTCGATCCACTGGCTCAAGGATGCGTTCCGCGCGGACGATGCCTGAGCCCGCCGGCGCGCGGCCTACAATCCCGGGATGACCGCCACCCTGCCCGCCGCGCTCGACGCCGAACTCTCCGCCCTGCTCGGTCCGGAGGGTTGGCGCACCGACGAGGCCGCACGCCGGGCCCATGGCCAGGACGATTCGCGGCGCCGGGCCATGCCCGATGCCGTGGCCATCCCCGCCGACAGCGGCCAGGTCGCCGCCATAGTGCGCGCCTGCCGCGCGCACCACGTGGCCGTGGTCGCGCGCGGCGCCGGCACCGGCACCGCCGCCGGCGCGGTGCCTTTCGCTGGCGGCGTGGTGGTCTCGTTCGCGCGCATGGACCGGATCCTCGACATCCGCCCCGACGACCGCTGCGCCGTGGTCCAGCCAGGCGTGCTCAACGGCGACCTGCAGCAGGCGCTGCAGCCGCTGGGCCTGTTCTGGGCGCCTGATCCCTCCAGCGCGGACCGCTGCACCATCGGCGGCAACCTCGCCTGCAATGCCGGCGGCCCGCGCGCGGTGAAGTACGGCACCACCCGCGACAACGTGCTCGGCCTGGTGGCGGTGACCGGCACGGGCGATGTGATTCGCTGCGGTGGCCCCTGGACCAAGGACGCCACCGGCTACGACCTCACCCATCTGGTCGTCGGCAGCGAGGGCACGCTGGCGCTGATCGTCGAGGCCACCCTGCGCCTGCTGCCGCGGCCGAAGGCGCAGGCCGGGCTGCGCGTGTTCTACCGCGACACGGCCAGCGCCGCGGCGGCGGTTTCGCGGCTGATGCGCCAGCCGCAGGTGCCGGCGATGCTCGAATTCATGGACCGCAGCGCGATCTCCCTGCTCCGCCGCAACGGCACGGACGTGCCCGACGCCGGCGCGATGCTGCTGGTCGAGGCCGACGGCGACGAGGACACCCTGCCGATTGCATTGCAGGCGCTGGCCGATGCGGCCGAAGGCGACGGCATGCTCGACCTGGACGTGGCCATGGACGGCGCCGCGCGCGATCGCCTGTGGGCGGCGCGGCGTGCGCTCTCGCCGGCGCTGCGCAGCATCGCGCCCGGCAAGATCAACGAGGACGTGGTGGTGCCGGTGTCGCGCATCCCCGACCTGGTCGCCGCGGTGGAGGCGCTGTCGGCCAAGCATGCGCTTCCGATCGTGGCCTTCGGCCATGCCGGCAACGGCAACCTGCACGTCAACATCATGTACCACCCCGACGATCCGGCCGAGGACGCGCGCGCGCATGCCGCGCTGGAGGGACTGTTCGCCGAAGTGATCGCCCTGGGCGGCACGCTGTCGGGCGAGCACGGCATCGGCGCGGCCAAGCGCGACTGGATGGATCGCGCCTTCGACGCGGCCACCCTGGCGGCGATGCGCGCGGTGAAGGCGGCGCTGGATCCGGATGGCATCCTCAATCCAGGCAAGGTGCTGCCGCCCCCGCGGGGCTGAGGCGCCACCGACCATCGTCCGCCGGCACGGAGCACGCGCGTGGATACCAGCCAGTTCGACCGCATCACCCTCGAGCAGTTGCGCCAGGCCGGCGGCCTGAAGTGGCGCGCCTTCCCCGACTGCATCGGCGCCTTCGTGGCGGAGATGGACTTCGGCGTGGCCGCGCCGATCCGCCAGGCGCTGCACGCCGCGGTGGATGCCGGCCAGCTCGGCTATCTCTCCGCCGCGCCGGTGCGCACGCTGGCCGAAGCCTGCGCGCAGTGGCAGCGCGCACACCACGCCTGGGAGATCGACGCCTCGCAGGTGCGCGCGGTGCCGGACGTGATCGCCGCGCTGGAGATCGTGCTGCGCCACTACCTGCCCGCCGGCGCGCCGGTGGCGCTGCCGATGCCGTGCTACATGCCGTTCGTGCCGCTGCTGGAACTGCTCGGCAACCCGGTGGTGCCGGTGCCCATGCACCGCGGCCGGGACGAGTGGACGCTGGACGAGGATGCACTGGAGGCCGCGCTGGCCGGCGGCGCACGCATGCTGCTGCTGTGCAATCCGCACAATCCGATCGGGAAGGTTTACTCGCGCAAGGAACTGGAGCGCATCGCCGCGATCGCCGCGCGCCACGACGTGCGCGTGTTCGCCGACGAGATTCATGCACCGCTGGTGTACCCCGGCGCACGACACGTTCCCTATGCCTCGCTCGGCGGGGAAGCCGCACGCCAGGCGATCACCGCGATCTCCGCGTCCAAGGCCTGGAACCTGGCCGGGATGAAGTGCGCGCAGCTGGTGTTCACCCATCCGGCCGACCTGGAAACGTGGCGGCGCATCGGCCACTTCGCCGGCAACAGCACCGCCACCCTGGGCGTGGTCGCGCATACCACGGCCTGGCGCGAGGGCGATCCCTGGCGGCTGGCGGTGCTGGACTACCTGCGCGGCAACCGCGACCTGTTGGGCCGGCTGCTGGCCGAACTGCTGCCGCAGGTCGGCTATATCGCGCCGCAGGGCACCTACCTGGCCTGGCTGGACTGCCGCCCGCTGGAACTGGAGGTGCCGCCGGCGCAGTTCTTCCGCCGCCACGCGCAGGTGGCGCTGACCGATGGCGCCGAGTGCGGCCAGGGTGGCGAAGGCCATGTGCGGCTCAACTTCGCCATGCCGCGCCCGCTGCTGGAGGAAGCCGTGCGGCGCATGGCCGCCGCGGTGGCAGGACGCGGCTGAGTCGGCTCAGCCGAAGTGTTCGTAGCCCGCGCGTGGCGGCTGCCACGGCTGGCCCTGCGCATCCAGCGCGCGCACGCCCCGGCCCGCGACGATGCGGCCGATACGGGTGCCATCGACGCCCACGTGCTCCAGCGCAAGCTGGACCTGTTCGCGCAGGTTCGGTGGCGCGGTGAAGCAAAGCTCGTAGTCGTCGCCACCCGCGGCCTGCAGCACGTGCGCGGCATCGGCGAAGACCTCGCGCAGCGCAGCCGATGCGGGCAGCGCTTCCAGCCACACCTCGGCGCCGACGCCGCTGCGGGCGCAGACATGGCCCAGGTCGGCCAGCAGCCCATCGGAGACATCGACGCAGGCATGCGCCAGGCCCAGCAGCGCGCGGCCGGCCTCCACCCGCGGGGTGGGCCTCGCCAGACGGGCCTCGAGTATTGCGCGTGCAGCGGCAGACGCTTCGCCTGCTGGCTGCGGACCAGGCATATGCCCGCCCAGCACCAGTGCGCCGGCGGCATCGCCAGGCGTGCCGGTGACCCAGATATCGTCGCCCACCCGCGCGCGATCGCGGCGCAGTGCAGCGCCGTGTTCGACCAGGCCCATCGCGGTCACGCCGATCGACAGTGGCCCGCGGGTGGTGTCGCCGCCGACCAGGGCGATGCCGTGGCGGCCGGCCAGTTCGAGGAAGCCGTCGATAAAGGCCTCGACCCACGCAGCGTCTGCACGCGGCAGCGAGAGCGAGAGCGTGCACCACGCCGGCTTCGCCCCCATCGAGGCCAGGTCGGACAGGTTCACCGCCAGCGCCTTCCAGCCGATGTCGGCCGGCCGGGTGTCGGCGGGGAAATGCACGCCCCCGTTGAGGGTGTCGGCAGTCACCACCAGGGCCTGGCCCGGTGGCGGTTGCAGCAGTGCGGCGTCGTCGCCGATGCCCAGCAGCACGTCGTCGCGCGTCGTGGCGCGCTCGCGGATCAGCCCGATCAGGTCGAACTCGGCCATGGCGGCTCCGGCGTGCGGGAGGCTGGGCGCGCCGGTCGGCAGGTCGCCGGCGGCGAGCATTACTGCTGGATCAGCGGCCGTTGCGCGAGGCCTGGACCTCGGCCTGGCGCCACTGCGCGCTGGCACGGTCCAGAACGCCGTTGACGTAGGTGTGGCCGTGCTCGGAACCGAAGCGCTTGGCGATCTCGATCGCCTCGTTGATGACCACCCGGTACGGCACATCCACCCGGTGCAGCAGCTCGTAGGCGGCCAGGCGCAGCACCGCGCGCTCGATCGCGTCCACTTCCTCGACGGCGCGGTCCAGGTGCGGGGCCAGGGCCTCGTCGAGGCTGGCACGGTGCGAGAGCACGCCGGTGACCAGGTCCTCGAAGTAGGTCAGGTCGGCGATCTCGTGCGCCTGCTCGTGGGCGAACTGGGCGATCACCTGCTGGGCGTTGCCACCGGAAATCTGCCAGGCGTAGATCGCCTGCAGGGCGCGACGGCGCGCGCGGGCGCGCAGGACCGGATCGACGCCGGTGCGGGAACGGAACGGACGGTTCATGGCAGGCGCTCCAGCAGGTTGACCATTTCCAGCGCGGCCATCGCCGCTTCCTCACCCTTGTTGCCGTGGCTGCCGCCGGCGCGGGCCTCGGCATCCTCGAAACGCTCCACCGCCAGCACGCCGTTGAGCACCGGCACGCCGGTATCCAGCGCCACGCGCATCAGGCCTTCGGCGCACAGGTCGGCGACGTGCTCGTAGTGGCGGGTATCGCCGCGGACCACGCAGCCCAGGGCGATGACCGCGGCGTGGCTGCCGGCCCCGGCCAGCTTGCGCGCGGCCATCGGCAGCTCCCAGGCGCCAGGCAGGCGGACCACGTCCACCGCGTCCTCGGGGACGCCGTTGTCGGCCAGGCTGCGGCGCGCACCGGCCACCAGGGCGTCGGTGATGCGCGCGTTCCAGCGGCTGGCCAGGATCGCGAAGCGGGCGCCGGCAGGCACGCGCAGGTCGCCTTCGTACAGGGTCATGGGTTCGGGGATCCTCAGGGGCCGCACAGTTTACCGGACGCCGGGGTCCGGGGCCGGATGCCGGGTATCCGCCGCCTCAGGGCGACAGGTACTCGACCACTTCCAGGCCATAGCCGGCCAGGCCAATCTGCCGGCGCGGGGTGCCCAGCACCCGCAGCCGGCCCAGGCCGAGATCGGCCAGGATCTGGGCGCCGGCGCCGTTGCGCCGCCACTGGCCCACGTCCCTGGGATCGCGGCGGGCCTCCGGCTCGGCGCGCAGGCGAGCCAGCAGGGCCTCCGGATCGCGCGGGGCCGACAGCACCACCATCACGCCCTGCCCTTCGGCGGCGATCGCGCGCAGCGCATCGGTACCGGCCACGCCGAAGTCGTCGCGGCGCCAGTGCAGCAGGTCGGCCAGCGGGTTCTCGACCTGGACCCGGACCAGGGTCGGGGTATCGCGGTCAGGGGTGCCGCGGACCAGGGCGAAGTGCAGCTCGTGGGCGATGCGGTCGCGGTAGGTGACCAGCCGGAACGGACCGAACTCGGTCTGGACCTCGCGCTCGTCCACCCGCTCCACCGTGTGCTCGTTGGCCAGGCGCCAGGCGATCAGGTCGGCGATCGAGCCGATCTTCAGCCCGTGCGCGCGGGCGAACTCCTCCAGCTGCGGGCGCCGGGCCATGGTGCCGTCGGCATTCATCACCTCGACCAGCACGCCGGCCGGTTCCAGGCCCGCCAGCATCGGCAGGTCGCTGGCCGCCTCGGTGTGGCCGGCGCGGGTCAGCACGCCACCGGGCTGGGCGATCAGCGGGAACACGTGGCCTGGCTGGCTCAGGTCCGTAGGCCTGGCATCCGGGCGCACCGCGGTGCGGATGGTGTGGGCGCGGTCGTAGGCGGAGATGCCGGTGGTCACGCCCTCGGCCGCCTCGATGCTGACGGTGAAGTTGGTATGGAACTGCGCGGTGTTGCGCTGGACCATCGGCACCAGGCCCAGCTGGGTGCAGCGCTCGCGGGTCAGCGACAGGCACACCAGGCCACGGGCGTGGGTGACCATGAAGTTGATGTCGGCCGGACGCACCAGCTCGGCGGCCATGATCAGGTCGCCTTCGTTCTCGCGGTCCTCGTCGTCGACGATGACCACCATGCGCCCGGCACGGATCTCCTCCAGCAGCTCGGGAACCGGGGCGAAGTTCATGCCTGGCCTCCGCGCTCGCCCAGCAGGCGTTCGACGTAGCGCGCGACCAGGTCGATCTCCAGGTTCACCGCCTCGCCGACCTTCGTCTCCGCGAAGCGGGTATGGGCCACCGTATGCGGGATCAGCGCGACCTCGAAGCCTTCGCCGTCGACCTCGTTGACGGTCAGGCTGACGCCATCGACGCAGATCGAGCCCTTCTTCGCGATGTACTTCAGCAGCTGCTGCGGGGCGGCGAAGCGCCAGCGCTGCGCGCGCGCATCCTCGTGCACCGACAGCACCCGGCCGATGCCGTCGACATGGCCGCTGACCATGTGGCCGCCGAGGCGGTCGGTGGGGCGCATGGCCCGCTCCAGGTTCAGTGCCGCGCCCACCGGTAGCTCGCCCAGGGTGGTCAGGGCCAGGGTCTCGGTGGAGGCGTCGGCCTGGAAGCCCTGCGCATTGAACGCGATCACGGTCAGGCACACGCCATTGACCGCGATGCTCTCGCCCAGGCGAATCTCGTCCGCGCCGCTGTCCAGCCACGGCAGGGTGCCAGTGGCGAAGCTGAAGCGCACGTCGCCGCCGCGCGGCTCGCGCGCGGCCAGGCGGCCGACGCCTTCGATGATCCCGGTGAACATCAGCACGTCCTCCCGCGGCACGCGCGCGTCCGCGCGGCATGGAGGATGGTGGTCGGTTGCAGCATGGAGCGTCTCCCGCGTTCGATGGCGAAAAACGTCCAGGGGCAAAAGCACGCACGCCCAGGCCTTGCGGCCGGGCGCGGCGTCTTCTCTCATCCGGACTCTAGGGCGCGACCAGCGCGCCACGACCGTCGGCTCCGGCATCTGACCGGATCTGCTGACCCTCCGGATGGCCGGAGGCGCTCGCGGGCTCACGCCTGCCCCGTTGCCGGGAACGGCGCCTACCGCCGGTGGGGAATTCCACCCCGCCCTGAAGACGTTTGGTTCTGGTTTGGGTGCCGGCCTGGACCGGCGGGCGGATTCTACCACCCTGCCCCGAAGACCCCGGCGCGGCGCCGGGACGCAGCGTCCCGGCGGTTCAGGCCTGGGCCGGGCGCAGCAGCAGGCGGCGGTCGTCCCCGACCATCGCCGCCTCGACCAGCTCCAGCCGCAGGCGCTGGGCCATGGCCTCGATCCCCAGCCCGGCGAACAGCGGACGCGCGGTGTCGCCCAGGACCAGCGGCGCCTGGTACAGCAGCAGCTCGTCGACCAGGCCGGCGTGCAGCAACGCCCCACACAGGGCCGGGCCGGCCTCGACCTGGACCTCGTTGATGTCACGTCCTGCCAGAAGCCGCAGCGCGGACTCCAGGTCCAGGTGGCCATCGCGCGTCGGCACGACGGCGAACTCCGCATCCAGGCCCGGCGGCGGCACCGCGTCCGGGCCATGCAGGTAAAGCGTGGGCGCCGAGCCGTCGCGCACCCTGGGCATGGCCAGGCTGCGCAGGCGGCTGTCGAGCACCACCCGCAGCGGTGGCTGGAACGGGGTGGCGTCGCCCAGGCGCACGGTCAGGGCCGGGTCGTCGGCCAGCACGGTGTCGGCGCCGGTCAGGATCGCCCCGCTGCGTGCGCGCCAGCGCTGCACGTCGGCGCGCGCGGCCTCGCCCGTGATCCACTTGGACTCGCCGCTGGCCATCGCTGTGCGGCCGTCGAGGCTGGCGGCAAGCTTGACCCGCAGCCAGGGCCGGCCGCGGGTGAAGCGCGACAGGAAACCGCGGTTGAGATCCCGTGCCTGCCCCTCCATCAGGCCGGCGGCGACCGCGATGCCGGCCGCCTGCAGCCGCGCGAAGCCGGCGCCGTCGACCCGCGGGAACGGATCGCGCATGGCCGCCACCACCCGCGCCACGCCGGCCTGCACCAGCGCCTCGGCGCACGGTGGCGTGCGGCCATGGTGGGCGCAGGGCTCCAGGGTCACGTAGGCGGTGGCGCCGCGCGCGCGTTCGCCGGCTTCGCGCAGGGCGAAGACCTCGGCGTGCGGCTCGCCGGCGCGCGGATGCCAGCCTTCGCCGACGACCGCGCCGTCCTTCGCGACCACGCAGCCGACCACCGGATTGGGCCGCGCGGTGTAGAGCCCGCGCGCGGCCAGCTGCAGCGCGCGCGCCATGCATGCGTGGTCGAAGGCGTCGAAGGTCGTGGTCATGCGTGTTCCCGGCAGTCGATCGCGAGCACGTGCACCACCAGCGGCCCCAGGTGCAGCACCTCGTGCTGGCGCCAGCCGAGGCCGAGGTACCAGCCGGCAACGGCGGGCGTGCAGTACAGGTAGAGGGTCCCGATCCCCAGCGCGGCCGCCTCGGCCACCGCGCGCGCCACCAGGGCGCGGCCGGTGCCGTTGCCGCGCGCCTCCGGGCGCACGTACAGGCTGGCCAGCCAGGGCGAGTATTGCGGGATGTCCGGATGGTCCTCGGCCAGCAGGCTTACCGAACCCAGCCACTCGCCATCCCCGTCGAGCGCCACCAGGGTGGAGGGAACCGTCGCCGGGCGGTCGTGCGCGCGCAGTTCGGCCAGCGCCTGCTCCGCGGTCCAGCCAGGCAGCAGCGCGCCGAAGGCCTGCACATGGGCTTCGGCCAGCGCGGCGGCATGCCGAGGATGCGCGCTGAGCCAGTCGATGCGCACCCGGCGGCTCAGCGCTTCTTCGACCGCTCGGCCACGCGCCCGTGCGCGGCCGCGGCCGCGTCGGCGGCGTCCAGCAGCGGCAGCTGCTCGCTGGACGGCAGGCTGCGCTGGAGCTTCTCGATCTCCTCGCGGAAATCGTCCACGTCCTGGAAGCTGCGGTAGACCGAGGCGAAGCGCACGTAGGCCACGTGGTCGAGCTTGCGCAGCTCGTCCATCACGAACTCGCCGACGCGCCGAGACGGAAGCTCGCGCTCGCCGCTCATGCGCACGGCGTGGACCACCGCGCGCACCGCGGCCTCGACCTGCTCCTCGGCCACCGGGCGCTTCTGCAGCGCGCGGTCGAAGCCCTGGCGCAGCTTCTTGGCGTCGAACTGCTCGCGCCGGCCGTCGCCCTTGATGATCGACGGCAACTTCAGTTCCACGGTCTCGAGGGTGGAGAAGCGTTCGCCGCAGGCCTCGCATTCGCGGCGCCGACGGATGGTGGCGCCGTCCTCGGACACGCGCGAGTCGATCACGCGGGTGTCGTTGTGCTGGCAGAAGGGGCAATGCATTGGGTTTTCCTCAGCGGGCGCCGCCCGCGAACGGAACGATGAGCATGGCCACGCTGGTCACCGCCTGCCCGTTGACCAGCGCCGGCTCGTAGAAGCTGCGCAGGGCAAGGCGCCGGGCCTTGCTGTCGTAACCATCGGTGGTGGCGCAGATGGGACGCGCCGCCAGCGGCTTGCCGGCCGGGTCGACCAGCACCGCCACGACCACCAGGCCGCGCTGCGCGGGGGCGCCGCGCACGATGTCCCGGCTGAACTGCACGGCCCGCACATGGGCCTTGCGGGTCTCGCCGCCGGGCAGTGGCAGTGGCTGCTCGGGCCACTGCTCGCCGAACACGTCTCCAAGGCTGCGCCCGGGCTCGCGCTCGCGGTCGCCTTCCTTGCAGGTGACCGGATGGTGGCGCGCGGCCGGATCGGTGTAGTCCAGGGCGGACGAGCGCACTGGCGCGTCGCTGGCGAAGGCGGGGACGCCCGCCACCGCCAGGACCAGCGCCAGGCCCCGGGCGACGGCCCGGGACCGGTGCGTGCTCAACCGTAGACCGGGTACTTGCGGCACTGCTCGGTGACCTTCGCCTTGACGGCCTCGATCACGCTGTCGTCGTTCGGCGCGTCGAGCACGTCGGCGATCCAGTTGGCCAGGTCCACGCAGTCCTGCTCGGTGTAGCCGCGGGTGGTCACCGCCGGGGTACCCAGGCGCAGGCCGGAGGTCACGAACGGCGAACGCGGGTCGTTGGGCACCGAGTTCTTGTTGACGGTGATGTGGGCCTTGCCCAGCGCGGCCTCCGCATCCTTGCCGGACACGTCCTTGCCGATCATGTCCACCAGCATCAGGTGGTTCCGGGTGCCACCGGAAACGATCTTGTAGCCGCGCGCGATGAGGGTGTCGGCCATGGCCTGCGCGTTCTTCACCACCTGCTGCTGGTAGGCCTTGAACCCCGGCTCCAGGGCTTCCTTGAAGGCCACGGCCTTGGCCGCGATCACGTGCATCAGCGGACCGCCCTGGATGCCCGGGAACACGATCGACTGCAGCTTCTTGCTGATCTCCTCGAACTTCTCGCCCGCACCCTCGGCGCCGGCCAGGATGATGCCGCCACGCGGACCGCGCAGGGTCTTGTGGGTGGTGGAAGTCACCACGTGCGCGTGCGGCAGCGGGTTCGGGTACACGCCGGCGGCGACCAGGCCGGCGACGTGGGCCATGTCCACGAACAGGTAGGCGCCGACCTTGTCGGCGATGGCGCGGAAGCGCGCCCAGTCGATCACCTGCGAGTAGGCGGAGAAGCCGGCCACGACCATCTTCGGCTTGTGCTCCACGGCCAGGCGCTCGACCTCGTCGTAGTCGATCAGGCCCTGGTCGTTGACGCCGTACTGGATGGCGTTGAACAGCTTGCCGGAGGCGTTGACCTTGGCACCGTGGGTCAGGTGGCCGCCGTGGGCCAGCGACATGCCGAGGATGGTGTCGCCGGCCTGCAGCAGGGCGAAGTACACCGCCTGGTTGGCCTGCGAGCCGCTGTGCGGCTGCACGTTGGCGTAGTCGGCGTCGAACAGCTGCTTGACCCGGTCGATGGCCAGCTGCTCGGCCACGTCGACGTACTCGCAGCCGCCGTAGTAACGCTTGTGCGGGTAGCCCTCGGCGTACTTGTTGGTCAGCTGGCTGCCCTGCGCCTCCATCACCAGCGGGCTGGCGTAGTTCTCGCTGGCGATCAGCTCGACGTGGTCCTCCTGGCGGCGGGCCTCGTCTGCGATGGCCTGGGCCAGTTCGGGGTCGTAGGACGCAATACGGGCATCACGCGAGTACATCGGCGGCTCCAGCAGGCAGGAAGGGGGAAAGGCCCGCCAATTGTAAGCCCCCCGCCGCCCCGGCGCCCGCCCCGACAGGCGCCGGGGTCGCCCGCCAGGTCCGGAAACGCAGCCGGCCACCCGAAGGTGGCCGGCCGGGGGTCGCCTGGGCCCGGACGGGCCTGGCTCAGTGGTGCAGGATCAGGTCGGCGATGACGCCGGTGGCGATGGCCACCAGGAGCATGTTGCCGCGGTCGTCGCGCACCCAGTGGTGGCCGTGCGGCGGACGGCGCAGGTGGTAGCGCGGGTAGTCGCTCACCACGTAGACCGGACCATGGTAGTGGTCATGGAAGCGCTGGCCGCGGGCCCAGACGTGGCGCGGCGGCGGGGCCGGACGGTGGTGGACCACGACCGGGCGCGGGTGGTAACCATGGCCGGGACCGTAATAGGCGCGGTCGTCGCGACGGTCATGGTGCTTCCTGGCCGGGCCGCGATGGTCGCGGCGGTCATGGCCGCGATCGTGCCCGCGGTCGTGGCCACGGTTCCAGCCATGGCGGTCGCCGGCACCGGCGGCTTCGGCGGGGGGCACCGCGGCACCGAGGCCCAGCAGGGCGGCGACGGTCAGGGCGATCAGTTGAGTGCGCTTCATTGGGGCGGCTCCCGCTGGTTGTGACGGCCCCATCTTGCCGAAGTCGCCTGAATGGATGCCCTTGCGAAACCGGTTCCAGCACTCCCCCTGCTTTCCGGTGTTCAGGATCCAGCCAGCCACGCGGGCGGGTCAGCGGGCCGCCAGCCAGCGCGGCTATAATTGGCGATTCCCCAGATTCCCTCGCCGCCTGCCCGCCGGGCAGGCGGATCGCGCACGGAGAGACCATGTCCTCGCAGTACATCTACACCATGAACCGGGTCAGCAAGGTGGTCCCGCCCAAGCGGCAGATCATCAAGGACATCTCGCTGAGCTTCTTCCCGGGCGCCAAGATCGGCCTGCTGGGCCTCAACGGCGCCGGCAAGTCCACCGTGCTGAAGATCATGGCCGGCGTGGACACCGACTTCGAGGGCGAGGCCCGCCCGCAGCCCGGCATCAAGGTCGGCTACCTGCCGCAGGAGCCGCAGCTGGATCCGGAGATGACCGTGCGCGAAGCGGTCGAGGAAGGCGTGGGCGAAGTGCTGCAGGCCCAGGCCGCGCTCGACAAGGTCTACGCGGCCTATGCCGAGGACGGCGCCGACTTCGACGCCCTGGCCAAGGAGCAGGAGCGGCTGGAGGCGATCCTCGCCAGCGGCGATGCGCACACCCTCGAGCAGCAGCTGGACGTGGCCGCCGACGCGCTGCGCCTGCCGCCGTGGGACGCGAAGATCGGCAACCTGTCCGGCGGCGAGAAGCGCCGCGTCGCGCTGTGCCGCCTGCTGCTGCAGAAGCCGGACATGCTGCTGCTGGACGAGCCGACCAACCACCTGGACGCCGAGTCGGTCGAGTGGCTGGAGCAGTTCCTGGCCCGCTACACCGGCACCGTGGTGGCGGTGACCCATGACCGCTACTTCCTCGACAACGCCGCCGAGTGGATCCTCGAGCTGGACCGCGGCCGCGGCATCCCGTGGAAGGGCAACTACACCGAGTGGCTGCAGCAGAAGGAAGAGCGACTCAAGCAGGAAGAGAACCAGGAGAAGGCGCGCCAGAAGGCGATCGCCAAGGAACTGGAGTGGGCCCGCCAGAACGCCAAGGGCGGCCGTTCCAAGGGCAAGGCCCGCCTGGCCCGCCTGGACGAGCTGCAGTCGGTCGAGTACCAGCGCCGCAACGAGACCAACGAGATCTTCATCCCGCCGGGCGAGCGCCTGGGCAACTCGGTGATCGAGTTCAAGAACGTCTCCAAGAAGTTCGGCGACCGCCTGCTGATCGACGACCTCAGCTTCATCGTGCCGGCGGGCGCGATCGTCGGCATCATCGGCCCCAACGGCGCCGGCAAGTCGACCCTGTTCAAGATGATCACCGGCCACGAGACGCCCGATTCGGGCCAGATCGTGATCGGCCCGACCGTGAACCTGGCCTACGTCGACCAGAGCCGCGACAAGCTGGAAGGCGACAAGACCGTGTTCGAGGAAGTGTCCGGCGGCCTGGACATCCTCAACATCAACGGCGTGGAGATCCAGTCGCGCGCCTATATCGGCCGCTTCAACTTCAAGGGCCAGGACCAGCAGAAGCGCGTGGGCTCGCTGTCCGGCGGCGAGCGCGGCCGCCTGCACATGGCCAAGACCCTGCTGCAGGGCGGCAACGTGCTGCTGCTGGACGAACCGTCCAACGACCTGGACATCGAGACCCTGCGTGCGCTGGAAGACGCGCTGCTGGAATTCCCGGGCAATGCGTTCGTGATCTCGCATGACCGCTGGTTCCTGGACCGCATCGCCACCCACATCCTCGCTTTCGAGGGCGACTCGCACGTGGAGTTCTTCCAGGGCAACTACCGCGAGTACGAGGAAGACAAGAAGCGCCGTATGGGCGACGAGGCCGGCCCCAAGCGTCTGCGCTTCAAGGCCCTGAAGTAAGAGCCGCACAGGAAGCCCGCCACCCGGCGGGCTTTCCTTTTCCGGGCTGTCGTCGTGCTCAGCGCACCGCGTCGTACAGGGCCAATGCCGCTGCCGTCGCCAGCGACTGCACGACCGCGTACAGGAGCAGGCCGAGGAGGCCGCGCAGCACGGTCTTCCACCACGGATAGCCGGCGAAGAACTGTGCCAGCGAGAACAGCAGGCAGGCCATCGCTGCGTATACCGCCCACGCGGTCGCGCCCGGGATCCAGCGCTGCAGCAGCAGCCCCGCCGCCATGAACACGAAGCCCTGCGCCGAGAGGAAGGCGGTCACCACCAGCCATTCCGGATAGTTGAGGCCGCCGACACCGCGGAAGGCGAGCCGCAGGCCCGCCGCCTCCAGCGGCAGCAGCAGCAGGGTCACCAGGGCGAAATTGCGGTTGACCCACGACTCCAGCGTCCGGGTGGCCTCCTGCGCGGCGGGCGACCCGGCCAGCTCCGGATTGCCGGCAAGCCCCGCGCCTGCGGAAATGGTCGAGCCGATGACATCGCCATCGGCGACCAGGCGTCCAACCAGCACGACGGCCGCGGCGGTGACCAGCAGCAGCGTCAGCGGCTTCACCTGGCGCGCCCGCTGGCCGTCGATGTAGTCGCGGATCAGCCTGCCCGGGCGCAGCAGCAGGTTGCACAGCGAGTACAGGAAGCCGCGCTCGAGGTTCAGGATCCCGTGCCGGACCTGCTCGGCCAGGTAGTGCCAGTCGATCCGCGGCGCCCTCGCCTGCCGGCCGCAGGCAGGACAGAACATGTGGCCCGGCTCGCCGGCATGCCCGCATTCCATGCACTGGGTATCCGACATCCGCCATCCCCGGCAAACAGTGGCCGCATGATACGCGCCGGGGCGGCCGTACCCACACGGGATGCGCCCGGAGCGTGGGGTAAGCTTCGGGCGGCCGCGCCACGCGGCCCTATCCACCGTTTCCAGGCCGCCCCCCCATGTCCCTGCCCGAACGCCTGTTCAAGCTCCACGAACACGGCACCAGCACGCGCACCGAGGCGCTGGCCGGCCTGACCACCTTCCTGACGATGTCCTACATCGTCTTCGTGAACCCGGCGATCCTGGCGACCACCGGCATGGACCCGGGCGCGGTATTCGTGGCCACCTGCCTGGCAGCTGCGCTGGGCTCGGCGGTGATGGCGCTGGCGGCCAACTTCCCGGTCGGCATGGCCCCGGGCATGGGGCTCAATGCGTTCTTCGCCTTCACCGTGGTCGGCGCCGCGGGCCTGCCTTGGGAACAGGCGCTGGCGGCGGTGCTGCTGTCGGGCATCGTGTTCCTGCTGCTGACCGTGACCGGCGTGCGCCGCTGGCTGGTGGACGGCATCCCGGTGTCGCTGCGCAGCGCGATCGTGGCCGGTATCGGCCTGTTCCTGGCGATCATCGCCCTGCAGAAATCCAGCGTCGTGATAGGCGATGCCGACACCCTGGTGCGGCTGGGTCCGATGACCGAGCCGGAACCGCTGCTGGCGCTGGGCGGCTTCCTGCTGATCGCCATCCTCGAGGCGCGCCGGGTACGCGGCGCGATCCTGATCGGCATCCTCGCCGTCACCGCCACCGCCTGGGCGATGGGCCTGGTGCAGTGGAACGGGCTGGTGTCGCTGCCACCCAGCCTGGAGCCGACCTTCCTCAAGCTCGACCTGCCCGGCCTGCTGCACTGGGAGGACGGCGCTGGCTGGTCGGTGCTGCTGCAGGTGGTGCTGGTGTTCGTGCTGGTGGAGGTGTTCGACGCCACCGGCACCCTGTACGGGGTGACCAGCCGCGCAGGCCTGCTGAAGCTGGCCGATGGCAACAAGCGCTTCGGCCGCGCCCTGCTTGCCGACAGCACCGCGATCCTGGCCGGCTCCCTGCTGGGTACCAGCTCGACCACCGCGTACGCCGAGAGCGCGTCCGGCGTGCAGGCCGGAGGCCGCACCGGCCTCACCGCCCTGGTGGTGGCCGCCCTGTTCCTGGCCGCATTGCTTTTCTCCCCGCTGGCGGCGATGGTGCCGCCCTACGCCACCGCGCCGGCGCTGCTGTTCGTTGCCGGGCTGATGCTGCGCGAGCTGGTGGAGATAGAGTGGAGCGAGCTGACCGAGGCGGTGCCGGCCGCGCTGTGCGCGCTGGCCATGCCCTTCACCTACTCCATCGCCAATGGCCTGGCCTTCGGCTTCATCGCCTATGCGGTGCTGAAGGCCGGCACCGGCCGCTGGCGCGAGGTGCATCCGGCGGTGTGGCTGGTGGCCATGCTGTTCGCGCTGCGCTACGCACTGGCCTGAGCTGCAGCGGCGTATCCGCCTCCAGGGCATCACGCCCGCGTCGATGGCCCCCTTGGGCGCCGGCTGTCACCGACAGCTGTCGGGCCAGCTCAGTTGCCCAGCGCCAGCCGCGCGCGCTTGCGCGTTACCAGGCGGTTGATATTGTGCAGCGAGGCCAGCATCAGGTACGCGCCTTCGAGCCAGCCGCTGCGGTGCAGGGCCACCAGGTCCGCGCCTGGCAACGCGGCCAGGCGCTCGCGGTCGATCGCGTGGAAGCCGGTCAGGCGGCCTGACATGGTCGGCCCGGACTTCAATTCGAACTCCACTGGCTGGATCAGCCCGAGCCGTTCGAACTCGGCGTACATGAGGCCGGCGGGCTGCACGCCGTCGCCACGCAGCACCTGGATCACGTGTTCGAGGTACGGCGCCTGCCCGCCCTGCGGCAGGAACACCGGCACGCCGTCCGCCGCGCGCACCCGCGGATGGTCCATGCCGACGTGGATCACCGGCTCCAGCACTTCCCGCCCGTACCCGATCCGCCCCTGGAAGCCGATCAGGAACGGCCCCTTGGCGACGTAGCCCGGCAGGCATGCCGCCTCCCAGCGGCCGTCCTGCAGGAACAGGTTCTCGTCCCGGTCGAAACCCAGCAGGGCGAACGCGTCCCAGCCGGAGCCTTCGGCATTGCGCTGGAGCAGGGATCGGGTACTCCTGCAGCAGCTCGGCGAACTCGGTCGGGAACGCCGGCACCTCGCCTACCGCATCGCCGGACTGCGGGCCATGCCCGCGAGCGATCCGCAGGTCGCGGTGGGTCCAGTCGTTCAGACGCTCGTAGCGCGCCATCCCTTCTCCCGGTCCCTTCCGGCGTCCGGCACGCGGGCGTTTCCACCCGCGGGCCGGCCGGTGAAGCGGGACCGCCGCCGGAAGCGACGATCCCTGCCCGCCACCACGAAGGTGGCCGGCGATGGTCAGAACTTGTAGCGCACGCCGACCATGTAGCGCGGCTCCTGGTCCACCAGCCTGACGATCTGGCTGCCGGTGCGGCCGTGCCAGCGCACGTCCTCGCCGGTCAGGTTGATCGCCTCCACGCTGAAGGCCCAGTTGTCGTTGAGCTGGTAGGTCACGCTCAGGTCGATCTGGTCGTACTCCTCGACGTAGTACGGGTTGTGCGAGCTGCCATTCTCGTTGCTGAGGATCAGGTACTCGTCGCGCCAGTTCCACGCCAGGCGGGCCGACCAGCCGTACTTCTCGTACATCAGCATCACGTTGGCGGTGTCGCTCAGGCCCAGCAGCGCGAACTGCTCGGCGATGGAGCCGTTGTCGAAGCCGACGTCGCCGTTGACGATGGTGTAGTTGGCGTACACGCCGAAGCCGCTGTCGCCGAAGAAGTACTGGCCCGCCAGTTCCCAGCCGTTGAGCTTGGCCGTGTTCTGGTTGACCGGACGGCTGATGTTGAACACGTACAGCGGGTCGGTCGGCAGGCCCTCGATGTCGTACAGGCTCTCCATCGCCAGCGCCTGGCTGCCGTTGTACGCGGCCAGGCCGCCGGTCGCGGCGGCGTTGCGAAGCATGGCCAGGGCGGTGAACAGGTTGGTGTCGTTGCCCGCGCACGCGCTGTTCGGGTTGCCGCCGGCCGCCTGCACCTGGGCCACGCACGCCGAGCTGTCGAGGAACGCCAGGGCCGCCTGCGCGTCCGGACCGGAGGTCGGGTCGGTCAGGTCGTACATGGTCCCGCGCTCGACGGAGGTGCCGAGGAAGTTGTTGACCTGCTTGTTCCAGTAGGTCGCGCTCAGGTAGCTGGCGTCGGCGAAGTACCACTCCAGCGCCAGGTCGATGTTGTTCGACTCCAGCGGCTTCAGCTTGGTGTTCTGCGTATCGGCCGAGGCACGGCTGGATTCGTTGAGCAGGATCGAACCGGTCGGGGTGTTCACGTTGCCGGGGCCGGCGGCCAGGCTGGTGAACGGCGCGCGGGCGATGGTGCGGCTGAACGAGGCACGACCCTTGAGGGTGTCGGTGAAGTCGATCGAGAAATCCAGGTTCGGCAGCAGGTAGCTGTAGCTGTTGTCGTCCCGGTACACGGTGACGTCGCCCGGGGCGCCGTCCAGGATCTGGAAGTCGTTGTTGGACTGCCAGTTGATCGCCGCGCGGTTGGCCACGACGTTGACCGCCGACACGTCGGTGGTCTCGTAGCGCAGGCCCAGGCGGGTGTTCACCGGGCGGCCGGCCAGCTCGCCGCCGAGGTCCACCTGGAAGTACGCCGCGTGGGTCTTCTCCTCCACCGTGCTGTTGGTGTTGAGGATCGGGTTGACGCCGATGTTGGTGCCATAGACCGAGCGGGCCCACTCCGCCAGCTGGCCGGCGTCGCCGCGGAAGCCACTGCGGAAGGCGCCGGTGGCGCTGAAGTCGTTGAACATGCCGACCACGTCGTACGGGGTCAGCAGGTCGATCAGCCCGGCCTGGGTATCGCTGGCGACGTTGTCCACGCTCCAGTTGCCCAGCGCGTTGTAGCTCTCGGAGTTGTTCTGCTGGCGCAGGGTGACGGTGTTGGTGTCCACGCCGAAGCTGAAGCGGCCGTCGTCGAACACCCACTCGCCGTCGATGCGGCCCTGCTTGATCTCCGATTCCTGGCGCTGGGCATTGATGCGCAGGACCTGCGAACCGACCTGGCCTTCCTCCCACGGCGGGTTGACCACGCCGTTGGTGCCGGCCTGGGCGTCGGCCAGGGTCGGGTACCAGGTGCGCGCGCCGACCGGCAGGCCGTTGTTGAAGCGCAGTTCCTGCACGTAGTGGCCGCCGCAGTTCGGCGCACCGGTGCCGACGCAGTTGTTGGTGCCGGCGATGCTGACGTAGAGCGCGCCGCCGCCGGTCAGCGGGTCGTTCGGGTTGCTCTCGGTCTTGGAGTTGTGGGCGTCGAACGACAGGCGGAAGCTGTCGTTGACCTGCCAGTCGACGTTCAGGCCGATCTGGTCGAACTTGTACTTCTGCGCGTTGCGCTGCTGCTCCATGCCGAAGTCCTTGAACGGCGAGGAGCCTGCGGTGGAGATCTCGCGGATGTAGATCGGGGTCGCGACGGCGCCGCTGCGGTCGAACTCGACGTTGGTATAGGCGTCGTTCTGCAGCCACATGCCCATCTCGCCGCGCTTCTCGGTGATCTCGTTGGTCGAGTGGGTGTAGTCGAGGGTGAAGGTCAGGGCGTCGCTGGGGGCGAACTGCAGCACGGCCTGGGCATTGACGCGCTCGCGCTCGAAGTCGGAGAAGGCGTAGCGGATGTCGTTCGGCCACGCGTACAGCTCGCCCGCGTCCGGCGCGTTGACCACGGCCGGGTTGCCCGGCAGCGAGCCGGTCCACTCCTGCACGTTCCAGGCGTTCTCGGTGGCCTGGACCGAGCCGCCACGGCGCTTCTGCTGGCTGGCGCTGATGCTGACGCCCCAGGTCTTGTCGGTGTTGGCGTAGCTGAAGATGCCGGAGACTTCCGGCTGGATGTCGGTGTCGAACGGCTGCGACTTGTCGTAGACGCCCTTCACGCCAGCGCTGGCCACCACGTCGCCGCCGCGGTTGTTGAACGGGCGCGCGGTGAGGATGTTGATGGTCGCGCCGATGCCGCCTGACGGGACATGCGCCTGGCCGGTCTTGTAGACCTCCAGGCCGCCCACCGCCTCGGAGGCCAGCTGGGCGAAGTTGAACGCGCGGGTGCCGCCGTTCACGCCGCCCACCGCGACCTGGCCCGGCGCGCCGAAGGCGTCGGCACCCGGCACCTGGCGGCCGTTGAGGGTGACCAGGTTGAACTGCGGTCCGAAGCCGCGGGCGGTGACCTGGGCGCCCTCGCCGTCGCGGCGCTCGATCGAGATGCCGGTGATGCGTTGCAGGGACTCGGCGAGGTTGGTATCCGGGAACTTGCCGATGTCCTCGGCGCTGACCGCGTCGACGATGCCCGCCGAATCGCGCTTGATGTTCATCGCCTGGTCCAGCGAACTGCGCAGGCCGGTGACCTGCACGGTGTCCAGCTGGGTGGCTTGCTGCGAATCCTGCGCGAACGCGGGATTGATGACGATCATGCCGCCGACGATGGTGAACATCGCCCGCGAGCGGAACTTCTTCTTCAGCTTGTGGCTCATCAGGGGGTCCTCAGCACTGGGGGGTTGTCGGGTACCGGCGGGCATCGCTGGCGCGTGCGGGCCGCCTGCGGCCGCGGTCACGCCCAAAGACAGCGCTGGACATGGAAAGCATGTACATCCTGTAAAACCTCCATCTCTCTCCGGACTTTCGAATGGGTGTTTCCCTACGCCCAGGGCTTTCCGGACGGCGCCTTTGGAGGCCTTCGCTCCATGCAGCAGCCCATGCCGGGCACGGACGATCCCTGGGGCAGACAGGAACAGCGCACGCGTTTTTCTCGTGCGCCGCCTGCGCTGTCAGGGACCCTCGAACCAGTTCGGAACACCGATGGCCCCGGCCAACGCGGGGCGAATGGATAGCAGCTGCCTTTTCGCTTCTTCAAGCAAAAAACAGCGCTTTTTGAATGTTTCTATCGAGACGATCGAGTCGCTTGGAAATTCGGGCGAGGAAGCAGCTAGTCCGCGCCCGGGAGCGATCGTCAGTATCAGTTGCACGCCGGGAGCGGCCTTGCCCAAACGTTATGGCAATCAGTGGATTGCAGAATACGCATGTGTACGCAGCAACCAATGCCGTGCAATACGGATTTTCAGGACGCCGGCGTATGCCAGACAGGCGTGCCTGGAGTCGTCCTGCGACAGCGCCGGACATTTTTGTGCGCTGCACCACGCGTTTCCCGCGGGACACCGGTCACGCCGATGCCCCGGAACGGGGGCCGGTGCACCAGATGGAAACGGCCGCGATGCATGCATCGCGGCCGCGGCAGGAACCCATGTCTTTCCTGCCCGTTACGGCAGGACGTCGATGAAGGTGTTGAGCGAGAGGCGGCCGGTGAGCGGATCCGGCGGCGGCACGTCATGGTTGCTGATGGTGGCCGAGTGCAGCGAGTTGCGCCGGTACATCACCAGGCGGTTGAACACGCCCTCGACCTGGCTGATGCGCTCGAACATCGGCGTGTCCTCGCCGATGTAACCCGGGCCGGGCGCGTCGGGCCCCTGCGCCTCGCGCTCGAGCTGCTGGTAGTAGGCCAGGTTGCGTCCCTCGTCCACGTACTCGTAGCCGGTGGCGCGGTGGCGGTAGAACGCGGTTCCGCCCCAGCTGCCGCGGAACAGGTAATGGACCGCGGCCAGGCCCTGGTGCGAGGCGGCGTCGATGTGCGGGATGCGCTGCAGGAACATCAGCTGTTCCGGCGGACGGGTGATCAGCGAGTAGTACGAGGTCGCGCGCAACCGCCCCGGTCCGATCCCGAAGAACTCCATCAGCGGCGTCGCCAGCTGTTCCAGGAACACCTGGTAGGAGACCGGCCCGGGCGCGCGGATGCCGGGGAAGAACGCGCCGTGCGGCTGGAAATCCATGCGCGCGGCCTTGCGCACCAGCCGCTCCGGATCGGCCACCAGCTGGTCGACCACCAGCAGCGGCGCGCCTTCCTGCCCGATGGAAAGGCGCTGGACGCGCAGCTGCGGGTGCAGGTCGATGATCATGCCGTGGCTCAGCCCACCGTCGAGCGGCGCCGCATCTGCCACACCGACGGATCGGCCGGGCAGTAGCGGTTGAGGAACTCCTGGTGCTGCGGCATCTGCGCCACCACCCGGTCGATCGGCCGGCGCACGCCTTCCAGCAGGGTGCGCATGTCGGCATCGCTGAGGCCGCGGGTGAGCGGATGGTGGTTGGCCGGCACCACGCCCTGCCCCAGCATGCAGTGGGTCCAGGAATCCAGGCGGAACAGCTCGTCCTCGCCCTGCCAGGCGTAGGCGGTGTCGCGGAACACCTGGATGCGCTGGGCCAGCTCCGGCGGCAGCTCCATCTCGCGGCACTGCTTCCACATCGGCTCGTCGCGCTGGTTGAGGTGGTAGTGCAGGATGATGAAGTTGCGGATGTGCTCCAGCTCGTCGCGGCTGACCTTGTTGTAGCGGTCGGCCACGGCCTGGCTGATGCCCTCGAACGGGAACATCTGCACCAGGCGCGTCACCGCGCTGAGGGTCAGGTGGATGGAGGTCGATTCCAGCGGCTCGATGAAGCTGCTGGCGAGGCCGAGCGCGACCACGTTCTTGTTCCAGGCCTGCTTGCGGCGGCCGGTGCGGAACGGGACGATCCACGGTTCGCGCACCAGGTTGTCGTCCGGATAGCAGGCGCGCAGCTTGGCGGCGGCCTCGTCGTCGGACATGTGGTCGCTGGAGAACACCCAGCCGCAGCCGACGCGGTGCTGCAGGGCGATGTGCCAGCGCCAGCCGGCCTCGTGCGCGATCGCGCGGGTGTACGGCACCGGCGGGGTGCTGGTCTCCACCTGCATGGCCACGGCGCGGTTGCAGGGCAGCCAGTTGTTCCAGTCCTCGTAGCCGGTCTTCAGGGTCTGCTCGATCAGCAGGCCGCGGAACCCGGTGCAGTCGATGAACAGGTCGCCCTCGACCACCTGCCCGTCCTCCAGCACCAGCGACTGCACGAAGCCGCTGTCCGGATCCTGGCGCACCTGGGCGATCTTGCCCTCGATGCGCTTGAGGCCGCGGCCCTCGCACTTGTTGCGCATGAACACGGCGTACAGCGCGGCATCGAAGTGGTAGGCGTAGCTGACGTCCGAGCGCTCGAGCTTGGTCGCCTGCTTGGTCCAGCGCATCGACCACTGCTGGGTGGCTTCGCTGGCATCAAACAGGGCGAAACGGTCCAGGCGTGCCGCCGCGGTCTCCAGGCAGTAGTCGCCCAGTTCCGACTGCACGCCGCGGGCGCGGCTCTCCAGCCAGAACTGGTGGAAGTCGCAGGACCAGGTGTTGACGCCGGTGGTGCCGAACGGGTGGAAGTAGCGCTCGCCCGGCCGTTTCCAGTTCTCGAAGGAGATGGCGAGCTTGAAGCTGCCGGCCACCGCCTTCATGAACTCGCGCTCGTCGATCTGCAGCAGGCGATGGAAGGTGCGGATGGTCGGGATCGTGGACTCGCCCACGCCCACGGTTCCGATCTCCTCGGACTCGACCAGGGTGATGTCCAGCAGGTCGCGGAACTGGTGGGTCAGCGCGCACGCGGTCACCCAGCCGGCGGTGCCACCACCAGCGATCACCACCTTGCGGATCCGGTTCTTGTCCAAAACACTCCCCTCCGTTGCGAAGGCCGCCGCGCCGGTTGCCTGCGGATGCGCGCGCCCGGGGCGCCGGATCCGCGGGCCGGCGCGGTCAGCGGTTGAGTTTGGCTATCAGGGCCGCGCGCATCCGGCGCGCGGCGGCTTCATCGAATGGTGCCAGCTCGCCGCGCGCCTGTTCGGGCAGGTGCTCGCCGGCGCGTGCGGCCGGGCCGAACACGTAGTACTCGAACAGCTCGCGCCAGGCGCGCTTCTCCTGCTCCGGGCGGTCGCGGATCGACCACATCGCGAGGCTGAGCGCGTGCATCGGCGTGGGGACCCAGGCCGGCATGCTGCTCCACCAGTAGTTGACCAGCACGGTGAACGGATCCAGGCCCTGCACGTGGTGCCACCACATGCTGGGGATGAAGATCGCGTCGCCCGGCTCCAGGACCACGGTCTGGCCCACTTCCAGCGCCTCGGCGAAGCGCGGGTAGCGCTCCAGGTCCGGGGCGTTGAAATCGACCACGCTGACCGCCTGCCCGCCGGGCGTGGGCTGCAGCGGGCCGGGATAGAGGTTGTGCACCTGCTCCGGCGGGAACAGGGTGAAGCGGCGACGGCCCACCGCGCAGCAGGCGATGTTGTTGGGCGCGTCGTAATGGCAGGACGCGGTCACCCGGTTGCCGATCCAGATGCTCGGCGGCGCGGACACGCCATGGCGCTCCAGGCCCAGGTCGTTCTGCCCGCGCAGGCCCGGCAGGCAGTAGTCGACCAGCAGCGACGCCACGTAGTAGGTCGGCGGCGCCGGATCGTGCTCGCACGCGGCCAGCTCGTCCAGCACCTGGTCCAGGTTGCCGCGCCGCACCTCGCAGTTGAGCGCGGTGAAGTCGGCGTTGTAGAACGGCCGCCCGGCGGTGGACGGTTCGCCCCAGTTGTACTGCAGCGGACGGCCGTTGTAGTGGCTGCGCAACAGGTCGCGCGCCGACTGCGGCGACTCCAGGCCGGCCTGGACCAGGCTCCAGTCGCGGGCAAGGCCGGGCAGCACCGTGGGCGTGGCTTCGGCGAGCAGCTGTTCCAGCGGCAGCGTGTCGGGCGTGCAGCCCTCGAACACGCGCACCTTTGCAAGCCGGTCGAACATGCTCAGGCCGCCTTCCCCTCGGCCTCTTCGTGCAGGCGCCGCTGCTTCTCGGCGATCAGCCGCGGCACGTTGTGCAGCGAGGACAGCAGCAGGTAGATGCCCTCCAGCCAGCCTGCCGTGTGCAGCGAGTACACCTGGTCGGAATCCAGCGCCGCCAGGCGGTCGCGGTCGATGCTGTAGAGGCCGGTGAGGTTGACCTGGTGCGCGTCGTCGAACTTGACGTCCAGCGCCACCGGCTGGATCAGCCCGAGGCGGTCCAGGTCGGGATACATGCGGCGCGCGCCCTCGACGCCGGCATGGATGCCGCGCAGCACGCGCAGCACCTTCTCCAGGTACGGGCTGTTGCCGCCCTGCGGGGCGAACACCGGGTGGCCATGGCCATCGCGCAGGCGCGGGTGGTCCAGGTCCACGTGGATGACCGGCTCGTTGCGCAGCTGGCCATCGACCATCTGCTCCTGGAAGCCGATCAGGAAGGGGCCGCGCGCGATCACCGCCGGCAGGTAGTTGGCATGCCAGGCGCCATCGCGCACGTACAGGTTCTCGCTCGGGCCGAAGCCCAGCAGCGCCACCGCGTGCCAGGACCCGTCCGGGTCCTTGCGCAGGAAGATCGGGTACTCGCGCTGCATCTCGGCGAACTCGGTCGGGAACGCCTCGACCATGCCGACGCCGTCGCCGTAGTCGTCGCCGAAACGCGAGGACACGCGCAGGTGTCCGTGCGAGAGGTTGTTCAGCAGTTCGTAACGGGCCATCTCGGCTCCAGTTGTTTCGTCGGACCGCAGGGGGTCCCTTTCCCCGGAAGCGACGCTTCCCCGATGGACCATATCGGCAACCGCGCACCGCCCGCAAGCGGAATCAGGCGTGCCCCGATGGCCCCCAAAAAAAGGGACCGTCGCCGAAGCGACGGTCCCCGTTCTTGCACGTGAAACGACTACATCCGCATGGATCAGAACGTGTAACGCAGGCCCACCATGTAGCGCGGGGACTGGTCGACGACGCGGACGAACTGGCGGCTGGAACGCGCGTGCCAGCGGACATCCTCTCCGGTGAGGTTGATCGCCTCGGCCGACAGCGACAGGTTGTCGGTCAGCTTGTAGCTCACGCTCAGGTCGATCTGGTCGTACTCCTCGACGAAGTACGGGTTGCGGTTGTTGCCGTTCTGGTTGGCGGCCAGCAGGTACTCGTCGCGCCAGTTCCAGGCCAGGCGCGCCGACCACCCGAACTTCTCGTACATCAGCACCAGGTTGGCGGTGTCGGACAGGCCGGTCAGGGCGAACACGTCGGTGTCCGGATCGGCGGCGCGGTCCACGCCCACGTCGCCCTTCACGATGGTGTAGTTCGCCAGGACGCCGAAGCCGGTGTCACCGAAGAAGTACTGGCCACCGAGCTCCCAGCCGTGCAGCGTGGCGGCACGCTGGTTGACCGGGCGGTTGACGTCGAACTGGTACAGCGGGTCACCGCGGCTGGTGTCGCCGATGATGTCGTACAGCGCCTCCAGGTCCAGCGACTGCTGGTTGGAGCCGTCGTACGCGGCCAGGCCGCCGGTCTGGGCGGCGTAGCGGATCAGCGCGGTGGCGGCGAACAGGGTGGTGTAGTCCTGCTTGCAGCCCTCGGACGGATCGTTGCCCGCGGCGGTGACCTGGGCGGTGCACTGGGCGCTGGCCAGGAACGCATTGGCGGCCTGCGCATCCGGGCCAGTGGTCGGGTCGGCCAGGCCGTACAGGTTCTCGCGCACCACGGTGTTGCCGATGAAGTTCTTGACGCGCTTGTTCCAGTAGGTCACGCCGACGAAGCTGGACGGAGCGAAGTACCACTCCAGGCCGATGTCGATGTTGTCCGACTCGAGCGGCAGCAGGCTCGGGGTCTGGGCGTTGCCGGTGGCGCGGAACTGCTCGCCGTACAGGGTCGAACCGCTGGGGATGCCAGCGCCCGGACCGGCGTACAGGTTGCCGTACGGGGCGCGGGCGATGGTCTTGCTGAACGAGGCGCGGCCCTTCAGGTCGGAGGTGAAGTCGATGCTGAAGTCGAGGTTCGGCAGCACGTAGCTGTAGCTGGCCGTCTCGCTGAACGGCATCGCCTCATCCGAGTTGCGGATCTGGAAGTCGTTGTTCGACAGCCACGCCATGGCACCCGGGACCTGGATAACCGAGGTCGACTTCACGTCGGTCTTCTCGTAGCGGACGCCCGCGACCATGTAGGTCGGGAAGTCGCCGAGCATGCCGTCCTGCTCCCACTGGATGTAGACCGACTTGGTCTTTTCCTGGACCAGGTTGTCGGCATCCAGCGCGCCGTACACGCGCGACGAGATCTCGTCGCAGCGGTTCTGCGCGTCCCACGCGGCCGGGGCGTTGCCCGAGGCACACAGGCCCTCGGCCCACTGCGCCAGCTCGGTGGCGTTGCCGATCCACACGTTGGAGTCGGCGCCGCGGGTGTTGAAGTCCTCGAACAGCTTGGTGATGCTGAACTGGCGCAGGTGGTTGGCGATGTCGGCGATCTGGCCGCGGTCGGTCGAGTTCCAGTCGCCCAGGGTCATCAGGTGGGCATGGCCGTCGACGTTCAGGCGGCGCATCTTGCTGTCGCTGGAATCGACGCCGAACAGGAAGCGGCCGTTGTCGAAGGCGAACTCACCGTCGATGCGGCCGGCCTTGACCTCGCTGTCCTGGCGGGTCGACCAGATGCGCATGATCTGGCTGCCGAAGGTCTCCGGCGAGAAGTCCGAGTTGACCACGCCGTTGGTGCCGGCGAGGGCGTCGGCGGTGGTCGGGTACAGGGTGCGCCACATCAGCGGCAGACCGTTGTTGAACTCGTACTCCTGGGTCCAGTTGTTGACTGCCGGGTTCGGCGCGAAGGCACCGAAGCTGAACGCGGTCGAGCTGCCGCCGGTGACCGGGTCGTTCGGACGGCTGTTGACCTTGGTGTTGTGGACGTCGAAGTTCAGGGTCAGCCGGTCGTTGACGTCCCACTTCACGTTCAGGCCGAGCGAGTCGAGGTTGAACTTCTGCTCGTCGCGCTGCTGCTCGAAGCCGAAGTCCTTGCCGCCGCCGGCCAGGTCGCGGATGTAGACCGGGGTCGCAACCTTCTTGTCACCATCGAAGGTGACGTGGGTCAGGTTGTTCTGCAGCCACATGGTCTGCTCGCCACGGTCCTGCGCGATCTCGTTGACCGAATAGGTGTAGTCGAGGGTGAAGGTCAGGGCGTCGCTCGGGGCGAACTGCAGCACCGCCTGGGCGTTGGTGCGCTCGCGCTCGAAGTTCTGGTACGCGTAGCGCACGTCGTTCGGCATGGAATACAGCTGGCCGATCTCGGGCGCGTTCTCGATCACCGCATCCGAACGGAACTTGCTGTCCGTACCGGTCCAGCGGGCCACGTTCCAGCCGTTCTGGGTGGCCTGGGCCGAACCACCGTGGCGCTCCTGGTAGCTGGCGTTGACGCTGAAGCCCCAGGTCTTGTCCGGGTTGGCGTAGCTGAAGATGCCCGAGATCTCGGGAGTGATGTCGCTGCCGATGGTCTGCGAGTCGTCGGAGACGGCCTTGACGCCGGCGCTGGCGACCACTTCGCCGCCGCGGTTGTTGAACGGACGCGCGGTCAGGATGTCGACCGTGGCGCCGATGCCGCCGGACGGCTGCGAGGCACGGCCGGTCTTGTACACGGTCACGCCGTTGACCGCCTCGGAGGCGAGCTGGGCGAAGTTGAAGCCGCGGGTACCGGAGCCGACGCCGCCGACCTCCAGGCCGCCGCCGCCGAAGCCGTCGGCGCCGGGGATCTGGCGACCGTTGAGGGTGACCAGGTTGTAGCCCGGGCCGAAGCCACGCGCGGTGACCTGCGCGCCTTCGCCGTCACGGCGCTCGATCGAGATACCGGTGATGCGCTGCAGGGACTCGGCCAGGTTGGTGTCCGGGAACTTGCCGATGTCCTCGGCGCTGATCGCGTCGACCACGCCGGGCGTGTCGCGCTTGATGTTCATGGCCTGGTCGAGCGAGCTGCGCAGACCGGTGACCTGCACCGTGTCCAGCTGGGTCGCTTCCTGGGAGTCCTGGGCGAACGCGGGATTGATGACGATCATGCCGCCGACGATGGTGAACATCGCCCGCGAGCGGAACTTCTTCTTCATCTTGTGGTTCATAGGTAAGTCCTCAGCACTGGAAGTTGTCAGCTGTCGGCGTGGGCTGGCGCTTGCCCGACCGGAAGCCGGTCGTGGTCACGCCGATAGACAGCGCTGGACATCGGAGACACGTGTACATCCTGTTAAACCTCCCCTCTCTCTCTTCTGGATCGCATGTTGGTTCCTTCCTTTGTGGCATCGGCTTGTGGATGCCAATCCCGGAGCTCTATCCAGGGTCCGCCGGTTCGAAAGCCTCCCCGGCAATGGATGGTGGCAGTCGCCCCACGCGCTGGCCGGAACTGCACTCGGGTACAACAGTTAGCGGTACCAGTTAACGCGGGGCGAATGGATAACAGCTGTTTTCTGGGGTGTCCACAGTGCAGCGCAACACTTTTTTTACGGTTTCGATCAAAACATTCACGCGATAAAAACAATCGCGGGATGACACCGCGAGTCATGTTTTTGCGCCATCCGTGGGGCGACGAAACCTTAATGCGCGGCCGGATTTCGAAAGCGCAGGACAATCAAGACATTGCGAAGGACGCAGGGCGACGGTACGAATCCATGCATCCGCGTATGGCGTGTTTTCGCTGGATGTGATCCGCGACGTCCGTCCCACCCCGGGGAGGACGTCAGCGGCAGACATTTTTGTCGCGGCGCAGCACGTTTCTCCGCAAGCGTTGCTTGCACGTTCAACGCTGCTTGCCCCGGCAATGGCCGGGCATCAGGGCAGGAAGGGAAACACCAGCTTCAACAGGCCGCGCAACGCGTTCTCCGCGCTACCCGCCACCGCCTTCGCGCCGAGGCTGTTGACCGCGTTGCGCACGTCGCTCCAGCGCAGGCTGGCCACGTCCTTGCGCAGCAGCTCGGCCAGCTCCTGGGAGGCGGGGGCGAGCGCACGCAGGGCATCGACCACCGCAGCGGTATCCGGCTGCAGGAAGCCGCTGCGCTCGGCCAGCGCGACCAGGGTGTCGAAACGCACCGCCACCACCTCGCGGTTGCGCTCGTATACCGGCAGTCCACCGGCATCGAGGATCGCCTGTTCGAACTGCTGGCGGTCATCGGGATGTTCGATGCGCACCGCGAGGAAGCCATCGTTGCGGCTCCGCTCGCTGACATGGCGGCTGCCCGAACGCAGGTTGGCCTCGGTCAGGACGTAGCCCAGGATGCGGCGCAGCGCCTCGTCCGCAGGTTCGGCCACCAGCTGCCGCCAGCGCGCGTAGCCGTCGCGGCGCAGCGCGCGCAGCTTTGCCGGGGTCACCCGCAACTGCGCGGCGGCGGCGTGGTTGCTGGCATTGCGGTCGATCGCGCCGTCGCGTTCCAGCAGCACGAACACCAGCAATTCCAGGTCGCGCTTGCTGAGCGCGCCGAAGCCCTGCAGCTGCGTCTGGCGCAGGAATTCGGAGGCGAAGGCCGCCGGGTCTTTGAGTTCGAGCTGCTGCATGGGGGCGTCCTCCTCCGGTGTTGCAGTATGGCCACGGCCGGTCGCACCGGCTGGGATGGGAATGCAACGGCGGTCCCGTTTCGGATCGCGCGCGAAGGATGGCATGGCCGGCGCACCATCCAGGCACGCCGGCGTACGGCGGCGTTACAGCTGGCGGGCATGCTGTGGCATCGTGTGCCGTCCGCCGCCGACGCGGCTCCGCGCGCCGCACACACATATATAGGAGGCTCCATGCTCGACACCGGACTGACCCGCCGCCACCTGCTGGCCGCCATGGCCGGCGCCGGCATCGGTGCCGCCCTGCCCGCCGCTGCCGGGGGACGTGCCGGCGCCACCGCCAGCAAGCGCGGCGACGCAGCCAGCGCACGACGTCCGGATTCGATCGGCGTGGCCCTGGTCGGCCTGGGCTACTACGCCGGCCACCTGCTCGCCCCCGGCCTGCAGCTGACCCGCAACTGCCACCTCGCCGGCATCGTCACCGGCACGCCCGCGAAGATCCCGGAGTGGCAGGCCAAGTACGGCATCGCCGACCGCAACGTCTACAGCTACGACGACTTCGACCGCATCGCCGACAACCCGGAGATCCAGGCGGTCTACATCGTCACCCCGAACGACCTGCACAAGCCGCTGGCCCTGCGCGCGGCTGCCGCCGGCAAGCACGTGTGGTGCGAGAAGCCGATGGCGATGAACGCGGCCGAGGCGCAGGAGATGATCGATGCCTGCCGAGCCGCCAACGTGCAGCTGGCGATCGGCTACCGCATGCAGCACCAGCCCAGCACCATGCAGCTGCGCGCGATGGCGAAGGACAAACCCTACGGGCGCATGCTCAAGGTCAGCGCCGACGCCGGCTTCCATGCCTACGATGACGTCGACCCGGCCAACAAGCCGTGGCGCCTGTTGCCGCAGAACGGCGGCGGCGCGATGTACGACATGGGCGTGTATGCGCTGCAGGGCGCTCGCTACATCACCGGGCAGGAACCGGTGGCGGTGACCGCGCGCAGCGAGGTCCACCGTCCGCAGCTGTTCGAGGGCGTGGACGAGACCACGCACTTCACCCTCGAGTTCGCCGATGGCCTGGTCGCCGAGTGTTCGACCAGCTTCGGCAGGGACATGAACACCCTGCGCGCCGATTGCGAGCGTGGCTGGTACGAGCTGTCGCCGTTCCAGACCTACGACAACATCAAGGGCCGCACCAGCGACGGCAAGCTCATCGAGGACGAAGGCGTCCTCCCGCACCAGCAGGCGCTGCAGATGGACAACGACGCCCTGGCCATCCTCGAGAAGCGGCCGCCGCGCGTGCCCGGCGAGGAAGGCCTGCGCGACATGCGCGTGGTCGATGCGGTGTACGCCTCGGCGCGCGAGGGCGGGCGCCGCATCGTGCTGTGAGCCCGGCCCGCGGTTAACCCTCGCTTCACCCCGGGGCTCCTAGTTTCTGGCGCCCGCAACCCGGAACAGGAGCCACGCATGAGCCGCATCCACGCACTCACCACCGCGCTGCTGCTGGCCGTCGCCAGCGGCAGCGCGCTCGCCCAAGCCTCGACCCTGCCCCTGCCGCCGCCGGCGCCGGAACCGGTTGCCGCGCCCATGCAGCGCCAGAGCGGCATGGCCGTCCTGCAGGGCGGCCACGACGAACGCATCGTGGTCCGCTCGTTCGAGCCGGACAGCGTGGTCGGCGAGTACCGCATCGATTTCGAGGCCATGGACGCCAACGGCGATGGCTTCATCGACCGTCGCGAGGCCGCGGCCAACCCGACCCTGGAGGGCGAGTTCCGCGCGGTCGACGGCAACAGCGATGGCCGCCTGGACCGCGAGGAACTGTCCGGCTGGATCCGCTGATCAGATCCCGGCCGCGTGCCGCCACAGCGCGCGCTTGAGCGGCGGCAGGCGGCCGGCCAGTCCAAGCAGATGGCCGCGCAGCAGCGTGGGTACCGGGTGCGCGTTCGAGAACACGGTGTTGATGGTTTCGAACGCGCGCGCGGAAACGGTGTTGTCGCTGAGCCGACGCCGTTCCCAGCGCTGCAGGCGGTGCGGCGCGGCCCAGTCGGCGCCGCGGCGCAACGCGCCGACGACCTCCTCCTGCAGCGCGGCCACGTCGCGCAGCCCCAGGTTCACGCCCTGGCCGGCGAGCGGATGCACCACGTGTGCCGCATCGCCCAGCACCAGCACGCGCCCGGCCACCTGCCTGCGCACCAGCTGGCGGCGCAGCGGGAAGGCGGCACGCTTCGAGGCCAGCTGCACCCTGCCCAGGCGACCTGCCGAGGCATCGCGCAGCTCGATCGCGAACCGTCCTTCGTCCAGCTCCAGCACGCGCACGGCCTCGGCATCCGGCAGGCTCCACACGATCGACACCAGGCCATCGGTGAACGGCAGCAGCGCCAGCGGCCCCGTGGGCAGGAAGCGCTGCCAGGCCGTGGCCCGGTGCGGCTGTTCCGTCCTTATATAGGCGACCACGCCGCGCTGGCCGTAGTCGCGGGCATCGACCTCCAGGCCGGCGAGCCGGCGCAATGCCGAACCGGCGCCGTCGGCCGCCACCGCCAGGCGCGATTCCAGCCGGCTGCCGTCGTCCAGGCGCAGGCGTACGCCGGCTTCGTCCTGTTCCATCGCCTCGACCCGCGCCGGGGTGAGGCAGCGCACGCCGGCGGTCGCGAGCGCCGCCCACAGGCGGTCGGCGAGCAGGTCGTTCTCGACGATCCAGCCCAGTTCCGGGCGGCCCATCGAGGCGGTATCGAACATGAGTTCGTCGCCACCGGCCGCGTCCCATACGCGCATGCACCGGTAAGGCTGGGCGCGCGCGGCCAGTACCTGCGGCCATACGCCCAGGTGCTGCAGCAGCGTGGCATTGTCCGGCGCCAGCGCGTAGACGCGCAGGTCCGGCTGTTCCCGGGACCAGCGCGGCGCCGGCCGCGGTTCGACCAGCGCGACTTCCAGGCCTGCGCGCGACAGCGCCAGCGCGCAAGCCGCGCCGACCACGCCGCCACCGGCGATGACGACATCCATGCGCACGCGGCTTTTCACGTAGCCCGTCATCGGCACAGCTCCGGCACGTCGCCGCGGAAGCCCATGGCCCCGCCCACCAGCCAGGCCTGCAGCCAGGCGGCGCGGTCGGCGGCGACCAGGCCAAGGCTGCGCAGCGGCCGCAGCAGCGGCGAGGGATTGCCGGTGATCCTGGCCAGGCCATCGGAGAAGGCCAGGGTGCGCTCGCGGTCCTCGCGGCGACGTTCGACGTGGCGGGCCAGCAGCGTCTCGGCGCCGGGATCGCCGCCAGGCGCGGCACGCAGCAGCTCGGCCAGGGTCAGGGCGTCGCGCAGGCCGAGGTTGAAACCCTGGGCGCCGACCGGATGGATGGTCTGGGCGGCGTTGCCCAGCAGCACCGCGCGCGGCGCGACCAGACCCTCGGCCACGACCTGGGCCATCGGGTAGGCGCTGCGCTCGCCCGAGGCGAGGAAGCGCCCGGCGCGCCAGCCGAACGCGGACTGGATCCGCGCCAGCCAGCCGGCCTCGTCCAGCGCGGCCACCGCCGCGGCCTCGTGGCTGGGCACGCCATGGACCACGCCGAAGGCACGGTCGCCGCGCGGCAGCAGCGCGGTCGGGCCGCTGTCGGTGAAGCGTTCCCAGGCGGTGCCATCGGCCGGGCGCTCGCCGCGCACGCGCGCCACGAACAGGGTCTGGCCGTAGTCATGGCGGCGCACGCCAATGCCCAGCGCATTGCGCACGGCGCTGCCGGTGCCGTCGGCGGCGACCAGCAGGCGGGTACGCAGGGACAGCGGGCCGTCCGCGGTTTCCAGGCGCAGGCCGCGATGGCCCTCGTCGCCCTCCTCCAGTCCGGCGAAACGCGCCGGCCGGTATCGCACCAGGCCCTGCACGCGCGAAAGCCGCGTTTCCAGTGCCTGGCCGAAGTCGCGCGCCACCACCACCTGCCCGAATGCTTCCCGCCCGTAGTCGGCCGCCTCCAGCTGCACCCGGCCGAAATCGCCGGCGCGGCTGACGTGGATGCGGCGGATCGGGCCGGTCGGCGCCTGCAGGCTGGACAGCACGCCCAGCGCCTGCAGCGCGTTGACCGAAGCCTGGGCCAGGCTCAGGTTGCGCTGGTCGAACACGGCCGGCAGCTCGCCGGCAGGCGTGGCCTCGACCAGGGCCACGTCCAGCGCCAGCCCGTCCAGGGCGATCGCCAGGCTGGCGCCCACCAGGCCGCCGCCGACGATCACGACATCATGCGTTCGGATCATCGGCACATGATACGCGGCGGCGCGTGCGCGCCGTGCCGCCGCACGGCGCGGCGCCTCGTTCCGACGTGCCGCCAACGCGGGCCCGCCCGCTCCGCTAGAATGCCGGCCACGTTATCCACCAGGCCCCGCGCAATGACCGCCACCAGCCAACGCCTCTTCGTCCTGTCCGTCCTGGCCCTGCTGATGGCCGCCTCGCGCGCCCACGTGTTCGACCACTTCTCGCCGCCGGACGCCAGCTGGGCCGTGTTCTTCGTCGCCGGCTTCGCCCTGCGCGGCTGGGGCCGCTGGGTGTTCCCGCTGCTGATGGCGCTGGCCATGGGCATCGACTGGATGGTGATCTCGCGCCAGGCCGCCTCGTTCTGGGACCACTACTGCGTCTCGGCCGCCTACTGGGGCCTGGTCCCCGCCTACGGCCTGCTGTGGGCCGGCGGCAGCTGGCTGCGCGGCCGCTACACCGGCGCCAGTGCCGCCCAGGCCGGCCGCCTGCTCGGCGCCTTCCTGGTCGCCGTGGTCGCCTGCCAGTTCATCGCCCAGGGCACCTTCTACTGGTACAGCGGCGTGGTCGCCGAGCCGACCGTCGCCGGCTGGTGGAAGAACTTCCTCGACTGGCTGCCGGGCTACATGGGCACCGCCGCCGCCTACACCGCCATCGCCACCACCCTGCAGGTAACGGCCGAGCGCGTCGCCCCGGCGCTGCGCCTGGACCGTACCCAGGCCGCCCGCTGAGCCATGGGCAACCGGCTGTCGAAGATCTACACCCGCACCGGCGACGACGGTTCGACCGGCCTGGGCGACGGCAGCCGCACCGGCAAGGACTCGCTGCGGGTGACCGCCTACGGCACCGTGGACGAGGCCAACTCCGCCATCGGCGTGGTCCTGGCCGCGCCGGGCGTGCCCGATGACATCCGCCAGCTGCTGACCATGGTCCAGCACCAGATGTTCGACCTTGGCGGCGAGCTGTGCATCCCTGGCCATGCGGCCATCACCGCAGCCGACGTGGCCGCGCTGGAGCAGGCGCTGGACCGCTACAACGAAGCCCTGCCGCCGCTGAAGGACTTCATCCTCCCGGCCGGTGGCGAGGCCGCGGCGCGCTGCCACCTGGCCCGCACCATCGTCCGCCGCGCCGAGCGCGAGGCCGTGGCCCTGTCGCGCGCCGAAACCGTCCGCGGCGAGGCGGTGCATTACCTCAACCGCCTGTCCGACCTGCTGTTCGTGCTGGCCCGGGTGCTGGCCCGCGCCGCCGGCGAGGGCGAGGTGCTGTGGCGCAACGACCGGCGCCACCCCGCCGCCTGACCCCCTCCCGAGGTTCTATGGCGCCTTCGCTGCGGCCACGGTAGCGTGGGCCCATGCTCGCCTGGACCCATCCCGCCTGCCTGGCCCATGACACCGGTCCGGACCATCCGGAGCAACCGGCGCGCCTGCAGGTGGTGATCGACGCCCTGCAGCACCATTGTCCCGCCCTGGACTGGCGCGAGGCGCCGCCGGCGCGGCGCGGCGACCTGTGCCGGGTGCATACCGCGGAAATGGTCGACCAGGTGCTGGCGCCGGTGACCTGCGGGATCCAGCATATCGACGCGGAAACCGTGATCTCGCCCGGCTCGGCGCGCGCGGCGGTGCATGCCGCCGGTGCCGGCCTGGCCGCGGTCGACGCGGTGGTGGCCGGCCCCGACCGGATCGCGTTCTGCGCGGTGCGCCCGCCCGGCCACCACGCCACCGCCGACACGGCGATGGGCTTCTGCCTGGTCAACAACATCGCCGTGGCCGCCGCCTACGCGCGCGACCAGCACGGCATCGAGCGCATCGCCATCGTCGATTTCGACGTCCACCACGGCAACGGCACCCAGGCGATCTTCCGCGAGGATCCGGCGGTGGCGTACTTCAGCACCCACCAGTCCGGGCTGTACCCGCACACCGGCCACAACCGCGAGCGCGGGGTCGGCAACCTGCACAACGTGCTGCTGCCGCCCGGCAGCGGCGGTTTCCGCTTCCGCAACACCTGGGCCGACCAGCTGTTGCCGATGCTGGACGACTTCCGCCCGCAGCTGCTGATGATCTCGGCCGGCTTCGACGCCCACCTGTCCGATCCGCTGGCCGACCTGATGCTGGAGGCCGGGGATTTCGCCTGGCTGACCAGCGAACTGCTGGCGATCGCCCTGCGCCACGGCCAGGGCCGGGTGGTGTCGATGCTGGAGGGTGGCTACAACCTGGATGCCCTCGCCGAGTGCTGCGTGGCCCACGTGAAGGCACTCGGCGGCTGAACCCGGGCCGGCCGCCGTGCGGCCTTTCATTGCCCCCATGCACCCCCATCCGGCAAGCTACCGCCGATTTCCGGCCCGGACGCCCCCTCCCCCGTGCATCACCGCCTGCGAACTCCCCTGCGCCTGCTGCCGCTGTCCGTGGGCATTGCCTTCGCCCTGCCCGCCCTGGCCGACGAGAAGCCGCTGAACTGGGACCTGTGCCCTGCGCAGGAGGTCCTGCCCGCGTTCCGCGAGGCGCCGCCGGCCGATCCCGAACTGGCCCAGTCGCGCAACGAGCAGCCCACCGACATCGAGGGCGACGAGCTCAGCGGCACCGAGACCACCCCGCAGTACCAGGGCAACGTCGCCCTGGTCCGCGGCGACCAGTTCCTCGGCACCGACCAGCTGCGCTTCGACACCGAGAGCGGGCGCTACGTGGCCGAGGGCAACGTGCGCTACCAGGACTCCGGCATCCGCATCGTCGCCGACCGCGCCGAGGGCAGCCAGGACGACGACAGCCACGTCATCACCAACATCCGCTACCAGCTGGTCGACCGCCGCGGCAACGGCGGCGCCGACTCGATCTCCATGCGCGGCCCGGTCGGGCAGATGTACCACTCGACCTACAGCACCTGCGACCCCGACCAGCGGGCGTGGGAGCTGCGCGCGCAGCGGATCGACGTGGACAACGACGAGGGCTTCGGCGTGGCCCGCAACGCGGTGCTGCGCATGGGCCGCTTCCCGGTGCTGTACGTGCCGTGGATCAAGTTCCCGGTGGACGACCGCCGCCGCACCGGCCTGCTCTACCCCTCGGTGAGTACCTCCGGGCGCAACGGCTTCGACTACCGCCAGCCGATCTACCTCAACCTGGCACCGAACTACGACGCCACCCTGACCCCGCGCATCATGACCAAGCGCGGGCTGATGCTGGACACCGAGTTCCGCTACCTCTACGAGGGCGGCCGCGGCATCCTCGAGGGCGGCTACATGCCCAACGACGACCTGCGCGACCGCGACCGCGGGCGCTTCGAGTTCCGCGGCTACCACAACATCGACCGCCACTGGCAGGCACGCGCCAGCCTGGGCTGGGTCAGCGACGACCGCTTCGTCGAGGACTTCTCCAACCGCCTGGCCGGGGTGTCCGCGTCCTACCTGCAGAGCACCGCCGGCGTGTACGGCAGCGGCCAGCACTGGAGCGCCGGCGCGATGGCCGAGTACTACCAGCTGACCGACTACACCCTCAACGACGGGCACCTGCCGTACGGCCGCCTGCCGCGGCTGTATGCCAACTGGCAGCAACCGCTGGGCCGCTGGCTGGACGCCGGCATCTATGCGGAGGCGGTGCGCTTCGAGCATGCCGAGCGTCCCGGCGGCAGCCGCCTGGACCTGAAGCCGTACATCTCCGCGCGCCTGGGCGGGCCGGCCTGGTACGCCACCCCGACCCTGGCCTGGCGCTTCACCGGCTACCAGCTGGACCAGGACCTGGCCGACCAGCAGGACGGCGAGCGCAACCCCACCCGCAGCCTGCCGGTGGCCAGCGTCGACGCCGGCATGTACTTCGACCGCGAGACCAGCTGGGACGGCGAGCGCTTCCTGCACACCCTCGAGCCGCGCCTGTTCTACCTGTACGCGCCCTACCGCGACCAGGACGGCCTGCCGCTGTTCGACACCCGGCCGTTCACCTTCAGCTGGGGCCAGCTGTTCCGCGACAACCGCTATTCCGGCGCCGACCGCCAGACCGACGCCAACCAGCTGACCATCGCCCTCAGCACCCGCCTGATCCGCCAGGAAGACGGCCGCGAGAAGCTCTCGGCCAGCCTCGGCCAGATCCGCTACTTCGAGGACTCGCGCGTGCTGGCCCCGGGCGAGACCCCGGTGGCGCAGGGCAAGTCGGCCTGGGTGGCCGACGCCAACTACATGATCAACGACCGCTGGAACCTCGGCGCCTCGTACCAGTGGGACCCCAAGTTCCGCCGCGAGGACCTGGCCAGCATCCGCGCCCGCTACCTGTGGCCGGACGACGGCGTGGTCAACCTGACCTACCGCTACCGCCGCGACCTGCTGGAGCAGGCCGACTTCTCGTTCCTGTACCCGATCAACCCGACCTGGAGCCTGGTCGGCCGCTACTACCACTCGATCAGCGACGACAAGCTGCTGGAGGCGATCGCCGGCGTGCAGTGGGACAGCTGCTGCCTGGCCGTGCGCGCCATGGCCCGCCGCTACGTGCGCAACCGCGAGGGCGACCTCGACAACGCGCTGCAGGTGGAGTTCGTGCTCAAGGGCCTGGGTTCGGCCGGCCAGGACACGGAGCGAAGCCTGCGCCGTGCTATTCTCGGGTATCACCGCGACGACCTGTACCTGGTCCCGCCGAGCAACACCACGCCCGATCCGGACGACTACGATCCGAACCTCATCCCGTGAGTCCATGAGCCGACGCCTTTCCGCGATTTTCCTGGCGGCCTCCGCCCTGCTGTCCCTTCCCGTCGCCGGCGTGGCCCAGGCCCAGCAGCAGCTGCAGCCGGTCGAACGCATCGCCGCGATCGTGGAAGAGGACGTGATCCTGCAGAGCGAGCTGGACCTGGCCCTGCGCAACGTCATGGCCCAGTACGCCGGCCGCGAGAGCCAGCTGCCGCCGCGCCCGGTGCTCGAGCGCCAGGTGCTCGAGCGCCTGGTCCTGACCCGCCTGCAGGTCGCGCGTGCGCGCCAGCAGGGCATCCGCGTCAGCGAGCAGGAGGTCAACCAGGCCGTCGCCATGATCGCCCAGCAGAACGGCCTGACCCTGGACGGGCTGCGCCAGCGCCTGGCTTCCGACGGCCTGTCGTTCGAGGAGTTCAGGCGTTCGCTGAACGAGGAGATCACCGTCCAGCGCCTGCGCCAGGGCTTCATCCAGCGCATCAACGTCAGCGAGGGCGAGATCGACGCCGCCCTCGCCCGCGAGGCCACCGGCAGCCGCCAGTACCGCCTGGCGCACATCCTGGTCGCGCTGCCCGACGGCGCCACCGCCGAGCAGATCACCACCGGCCAGCGCAAGGTCGAGGGCATCCTCAACGTCATCAACAAGGGCGAGATGGACTTCGCCGCCGCCGCGGTGCGCTACTCCGACAGCCCCAACGCGCTGGAAGGCGGCGACCTGGGCTGGCGTTCGCTGGACGAGATCCCGTCGGCGTTCGCCCAGCAGATCCTGCAGCTGCAGCCGGGCGAGATCTTCGGCCCGGTGCGCGGCCCCAGCGGCTTCCAGCTGCTGCGCCTGACCGAGGTGCGCGACAGCGCCCAGGCCCCGGCACAGACCGTCACCGAGTACCACGTCCGCCACATCCTGGTCCGCGTCAACGACCGCCAGGACGCCGCGACCGCCCGCGCCAAGATCGACACCCTGCGCGCGCGCATCGCCGGCGGCGCCGACTTCCAGGAAGTCGCGCGCGAGGCCTCCGAGGACAACAGCACCCGCGGCCAGGGCGGCGACCTGGGCTGGTTCCCGGCCGATGCCTACGGCCCGGAATTCGGCGGCCAGGTGACCGCGCTGGAGGACGGCCAGGTCTCGCAGCCGTTCCGCACCGACGCCGGCTGGCACATCATCGAGCGCGTCGCCCGTCGCGAGACCGATGTCACCGACGACAACCGCCGCGCCCAGATCCGCGACACCATCGGCCGCCGCAAGCTCGAAGAGGAATACGAGCGCTACCTGCAGGAAATGCGGGGCGAGGCCTACGTGGTGTTCCGCGTCGGCGACCGCGCCGAGCCCGTCGCCAACTGAGCCATGGCGCTCCCGCGGCTGGCGCTGGTTCCCGGCGAACCGGCCGGGATCGGTCCCGAACTCTGCGTGCGCGTGGCCCAGGCCCCGCGCACCGACTGCAGCCTGGTCGCCCTCGCCGACCCTGAGGTCCTGGCCGCCGCCGCCGCGGCGCTGGGCCTGCCGCTGAACCTCCTGCCCGCCGATGCCGTCGCCCGCCAGCCGGGCGACCTGCCGCTGCATCCGGTCCGCAATGCCGTCGCCGTGCAGTTTGGCCGGCCGGACCCGCGCAACGCCCGCGCCGTGGTCGACGCCCTGCTCGGCGCCGCCGAAGGCTGCGTGCGCGGCGTGTACCAGGGCATGGTCACCGGCCCGGTGCAGAAGTCGACCATCAACGAGGGCGGCATCGCCTACACCGGCACCACCGAACTGCTCGCCGGCCATGCCGGGCGCGAGGTGGTGATGATGCTGGCCAACGACATCGTCCGGGTGGCGCTGGCGACCACCCACCTGCCGCTGCGCAAGGTCGCCGACGCGATCGACGCGCCGCTGCTGCGCCAGGTGCTGGGCATCCTGCACAGCGCGATGCGCGAGGACTTCGGCATCGCCGATCCGGTGGTCGCGGTGCTGGGCCTCAACCCGCACGCCGGCGAGGACGGCCACCTCGGCCGCGAGGAACTGGACGTGGTGATCCCGGTGCTGGAGGCGCTGCGCGCCGAAGGCATGCACCTGGTCGGCCCGCTGCCGGCCGATACCGCCTTCCTGCCCGGCAGGCTGCGCGGCTTCGACGCGGTGCTGGCCATGTACCACGACCAGGGCCTGCCGGTGCTCAAGTACAGCGGCTTCGAGCGCGCGGTGAACCTGACCCTGGGCCTGCCCTACCCGCGCGTGGCGGTCGACCACGGCACCGCCCTGGACCTGGCCGGCAAGGGCCTGGCCGATCCCTCCAGCCTGGAAGCCGCGGTCACCACCTGCGCGCGGATGGCGGCGCAGAGGATGCAGCGCTAACTACCCCGCCCACCTTCGGGGTGAGACACGGAGCGGAGCACGGGGCGAGGGTTGGATCCAGTCGTCGCCCGGGTAGGCGAAGCGCACCCGGGAACGAGGATGCAGCGCGTTACCGGAATGCCGTGATGGCCGGTGCATGTCCCCGGATGCGATCTACGTCCTTGTCCGGGCTACAGGGATTGGGCCGCGGCGTCAGAACAGCTCGCCGGTCTCCCGGGTAGGCACCGCCAGCCCAAGGTGGCGGTAGGCCTTGGACGTGGCCATGCGTCCGCGCGCGGTGCGGACCAGGAAGCCCTGCTGGATCAGGTAGGGCTCGATCACGTCCTCGAGCGTGCCGCGCTCCTCCGACAGCGAGGCGGCCAGCGATTCCACGCCCACCGGGCCGCCGTCGAAGTGGCCGATGATGGTGTTGAGCAGGCGCCGGTCGAGTTCGTCGAAACCTTCCGGGTCGACCTTGAGCATGGCCATCGCCGCCTGCGCCACGTCCATGTCGATGCGTCCACCGGCCCGGACCTGGGCGTAGTCGCGCACCCGGCGCAGCAGGCGGTTGGCGATACGCGGGGTGCCGCGCGCGCGGCGCGCGATCTCGCCGGCGCCGTCGGCCTCGCAGTCGATGCCCAGGATCCGCGCCGAGCGCCGCACGATCTTCGTCAGCTCCTCCGGCGTGTAGAACTCCAGGCGCTGGACGATGCCGAAGCGGTCGCGCAGCGGCGCGGTCAGCAGGCCGGCGCGGGTGGTGGCGCCGATCAGGGTGAACGGCGGCAGGTCCAGCTTGATCGAGCGCGCGGCCGGGCCCTCGCCGATCATGATGTCGATCTGGAAGTCCTCCATCGCCGGATAGAGCACTTCCTCGACCACCGGCGACATGCGGTGGATCTCGTCGATGAACAGCACGTCGTGCGGCTGCAGGTTGGTCAGCAGCGCGGCCAGGTCGCCGGCCTTCTCGATCACCGGGCCGGAGGTCACCCGCAGGTTCACCCCCAGCTCGTTGGCGATGACGTGGCTCAGCGTGGTCTTGCCCAGGCCCGGCGGGCCGAAGATCAGCACGTGGTCCAGCGCCTCGCCGCGGGCGCGGGCGGCCTCGATGTAGATGCCCAGCTGCTCGCGCACGGGCTGCTGGCCGAGGTATTCGTCCAGGCGTTGCGGCCGGATCGAGGCCTCGAGGGCCTCGTCCTCGCGGGTGGCGCCGGCGCCGAGGATGCTGCGGTGTTCGCTCATGCGGCGATTATGGCCGTTGCCGGTCGCGCGTGCCGAGACTCCTGGCGGCCCGGGGCGGCGCCCGGGCTCAGATCTCGACCTGCGCGCCCAGCTCGACCAGGCGGTTGCCCGGGATGCGGAAGAAGCCGGACGCCGGCGCGGCGTTGCGGTGCATGACCGCGAACAGCTTGTCGCGCCAGGTCGGCATGCCGCGGCGGGCGCCGGCGACCACGTTCTCGCGGCTGGCGAAGTAGGTGGTGTCCATCGGGTCCATGGACAGGCCCTCGCGGTCGCAGGCGCGCATCAGCGCCAGCGGCACGTCCGGGGTTTCCATGAAGCCGAAGCGCACCACCACGCGGTGGAAGTCGTCGCCGATCGCATCGACCCGGATCCGCCGCTCCACCGGCGCGTACGGCACCGGCAGGGTTTCCACGGTCAGGAACACGTTGCGCTCGTGCAGCACCTTGTTGTGCTTGAGGTTGTGCAGCAGCGCATGCGGCACCAGGCCGGGATCGGCGGTGAGGAAGATCGCCGTGCCCGGCACCCGCACCGGCGGCGCCAGCATCAGGCCCGGCAGGAAGGTGTCCACGCGGATGCCGTCCTTGCGGATCTCCTCGCGCAGCAGCGCGCGGCCGCGGCTCCAGGTGCGCATCAGGGTGAACAGGACGATGCCCAGCACCACCGGGAACCACGCGCCCTGCAGCAGCTTGGCGCCGTTGGCGACCACGAAGGCCACGTCGATGAAGAAGAACGGGATGCACAGCGCCAGGATCCAGCGCCGGCCGTTCGGCCACAGCGCGCGCGCCACCAGCGCCAGCAGCAGGGTGTCGATCAGCATCGTGGCCGAGACCGAGATGCCGTAGGCCACGGCCAGGTTGGAGGAGCTGCGGAACACCAGCACCAGGCCGATCACCATCACCATCAGCATCCAGTTGATGCCCGGCACGTAGATCTGGCCGATGGCCTCGCTGGAGGTGTGCTTGATGCGCATGCGCGGGATGTAGCCCAGCTGCATGGCCTGGCGGCCGATCGAGAACGCGCCGGTGATCACCGCCTGCGAGGCGATCACCGCGGCCATGGTCGCCAGCACGATCATCGGGTACAGCGCCCAGGCCGGCACCGATTCGTAGAACGGGTTGCGCACCAGCTCCGGATGCTCCAGCACCAGCGCGCCCTGGCCCAGGTAGTTGAGCACCAGGCAGGGCAGCACGAAGAAGTACCAGCCGTGGCGGATCGGGCGCGCGCCGAAGTGGCCCATGTCCGCGTAAAGCGCCTCGCCGCCGGTCACCGCCAGCACCACGGCGCCGAGGATGAACACCCCGTGCCAGCCATGGTCGGCGAAGAACGCCGCCGCCCACCACGGGTTGAAGGCCTTGAGTACCTCCGGCGCCTTGATGATGTTCCAGGCGCCGATCGCGGCGATGGCCACGAACCACAGCATGGTCACCGGGCCGAACACCTTGCCGACCTTGGCGGTGCCGAAACGCTGGCCGGCGAACAGCACCACCAGTACCACGATGGTCAGCGGCACGATGAAGTTGTGCAGCCCCGGTGCGGCCACCTCCAGGCCCTCCATCGCGCCGAGCACGGAGATGGCCGGGGTGATCACGCCGTCGCCGAAGAACAGCGAGGCGCCGAAGATGCCGAGGATGCCGACCACGTACGCCGAGCGGGAACCGTTGCGCAGGGTGCGCTGGGCCAGGGCCATCAGCGCCATGATGCCGCCCTCGCCGTCGTTGTCGGCGCGCATGATGATGGTCACGTACTTCAGGGTGACCACCACCATCAGCGACCAGAAGGCCAGCGACAGCACGCCCAGCACGGTGTCGTGGTCGCTGGTCAGGCCGTAGTGCGGCGAGAACGCTTCCTTGAGCGTGTACAGCGGGCTGGTGCCGATGTCGCCGAACACGACGCCGATGGCGCCCAGCACCAGGGCCAGGTGCGAGCCTCCGGGACCATGGGCGGCATGCCCGTGGCCGGCGGGAGGGTTCGGCGATGACGCTGCGGACATGGCGGGCGAACCTTAGCGCGTGGGGGCGTGAGCGGGGCGCGAGCGCGCGCTCAGCGCAGGGCGGACTGCAGGGCCTTGCGGATGATGGCCGCGGCCTCGTCGCCGGGGGCGGCGGCGTCGCGGGCCATGCGCTGCGCATCGGCCGGCTTGTAGCCGAGCTGCTGCAGGGCGGTGGCGGCGTCGGCCATGGGATCGCCCGGCGCCGCGGTCATCCCGGCCACTGCGCCGCCGCCGGCGAGGTCGGCGGCGCGGTCGCGCAGCTCCACCACCATGCGCTCGGCGGTCTTCTTGCCGATGCCCGGGATCCGGGTCAGCGCGGTGACGTCGCCGGCCTGCACCAGGCGCGCGAACTCGTCCACGCTCACCCCGGACAGCACCGCCAGCGCGATCTTCGCGCCGATGCCGCTGACCTTCTGCACGTCGCGGAACAGCCGCCGCTCGCTCTCGCGCAGGAAGCCGTACAGCGAGACGCTGTCCTCCTTCTGCGCGTAATGGGTGAACAGCGAGACCTCGCGTCCCAGCTCCGGCAGGTCATAGAAGGTGCTCATCGGCGCCTCCAGCTCGTAACCGACGCCGTTGACGTCGACCACCAGCCACGGCGGCTGCTTCAGCACCAGGGTTCCGCGCAGTCTTCCAATCATTGGGGGCTCCTACGGAGCGTGATTCGGGATTGGTGATTGGTGATTCGAGAAAGCAAAGGCGAAAGCGCCGGCACGGCCGGAAGGTGCCCGCGCTTTCCACGAATCACGGCTTTCAACGGACGCACGTCCGGTAATGACGAATCACCAATCACGGCTCTATTTCCTCCAGGCCAGCCTGGTGCTGACGCCGAGCCTTTGGGCGGTGGCCCGCACGTGCGCATGGGTCAGGGCGATGGCCAGCGCGTCGGCGGCGTCGGCCTGGAGCTTGCCGGGCAGGCCGAGCATGGCCGCGACCATGTGCTGGACCTGGGCCTTGTCCGCGGCGCCGGTGCCGACCACGGCCAGCTTCACCTCGCGCGCGGCGTACTCGGACACCGGCAGGTCGCGCAGCACCACCGCGCTGATCGCCGCGCCGCGGGCCTGGCCCAGCTTGAGCGCCGAATCCGCGCTGCGGCCCACGAACACCTGCTCGATCGCCACTTCCTGCGGCTGGTACTCCTCGATCAGCCCGGTCAACCCGTGCAGCAGCCGCTTCAGGCGCGCGGCGAAGTCGCCTTCGCCCAGCAGCACCAGCGGCTGGTGGTGCACGTGGCGCACGCGGCCGCCGGCCTCCACGTCGATGATGCCCACGCCGGTACGCTGCGAACCCGGGTCGATCCCGAGGATGCGCACGGCGGGCAGCGGCACGCGCGCGGCGTTCATGCGCACGCCCCGCGTGCGTTCCGGCCCGCCGCCTGTTCGCCCCGGGCCGGACGCATGTTCAGCCGGCGTCGCCCAGGTCGGCGTTCGAATAGACGTTCTGCACGTCGTCCAGGTCCTCGAGCATGTGCAGCAGCTTCTGCACCTGCTGCGCGGTCTCGCCGGACACGGCGATGTCGTTGTCGGCGCGGAAGGTGATCTCGGCATAGCCCGGGGCCAGGCCGGCCGCCTCCAGCGCCTGCTTCACCGCGTCGAAGTTCTCCGGAGCGGTGACCACGTCGATCGCGCCGTCCTCCGGGTACACGACGACATCGTCGGCACCGCCCTCGATCGCCGCCTCGGTGATCTTCTCCTCGTCGGCCCCAGCCTCGTAGCTGAGCACGCCCAGGCGCTTGAACATGAAGGACACCGAGCCCTCGGTGCCCATGTTGCCGCCGCACTTGGAGAAGGCGTGGCGCACGTCGGCCACGGTACGCACGCGGTTGTCGGTCAGGCAGTCGACGATCACTGCGACGCCGCCGGGGGCGTAACCCTCGTAACGCACTTCCTCGTACTCGACGCCTTCCAGCTCGCCGGTGGCCTTCTTGATCGCGCGCTCGATCACGTCCTTGGACATGTTCGAGGCCAGCGACTTGTCCACCGCCGCGCGCAGGCGCGGGTTGTTGGCCGGATCACCGCCGCCGGCGCGGGCGGCCACGCCGATCTCGCGGATCAGCTTGGTGAAAATCTTGCCACGCTTGGCATCGGTGGCGTTCTTGCGCGCTTCGATCGAGGGACCGCGACCCATGGGCGTACCGTTCGTACTGCGTTGCGAAGCGACGGATTATAGCCGCGCACCGCCCCCGCCCGCGCCGTCTTCGCCCTGGCCCTCCCGCGCGAACGCGCCGTGGCGCAGGAACGCGGCCACCTGGCGCGCCGCTTCCGCCGACAGGACCAGGCCGGTATGGCTGGCGCGCACCCGGCAGTAGTCCCTGGCGCCGGGCAGGTGGGTCTCGGACAGGGCCACGGTGCCGTCGGACTCCAGGCCCACCGCCGCCAGCAGCCGGCTGATACCACGCGGCAGGTCCCCGGCGATCACCCCCAGCTCGGCCCTGCCCTCCCACGGCCGGCAGCCGCACAGCAGCAGCGGCGCGCTCCTGCCGAGTACCCAGGCGAGGGGGCGCTGGGCGGCGAGGTATTGCGCGGTCGCACTGCCACACAGCGGCGATCCCAGGCAGACAACCCGCCGCACTGGCAGGTCCGGCGAACGGCGCAGGGCCTCGACCGCGACCAGGCCGCCAAGGCTGTGCCCGACCAGGTGGCACGGGAGACCACCACGCAGGCGCGCGACCAGCGCCTCGATCGCCGGCTCCGGACCGCCGACGATGCTGGGATAGCCGAAGCGCTCCACCTGGAAGCCCAATCGGCGCAGGCGCCACGCCAGGGGCAGCAGCCACCATGGCTGGTTCCACAGCCCGTGCACCAGCAGCACGCGCGTGCAGGGCACGGCTTCCGTGTCCGCCATCAGGCCGGGGCCTCCTGGTGCTGCCGCTTCCAGGCGCGCGGCGACACGCCCGCATGCGCCTTGAACGCACGCGACAGCGCCGCCTCGCTGCCGTAGCCGACCTCGGACGCGACCACCTTCAGCGGTCGCCCGCGGCGCAAGGCCTGCTGCGCCAGGCGCACGCGCCAGCCCTGCAGGTACTGGCCCGGGGTCAACCCGACCACCTCGCGGAAGGTGCCGGCGAACACGCTGCGCGACATGCCGGCCACGTCCGCCAGCTCCTCCAGGGTCCATTCCCGCGCGGGGGATTCGTGCATCGCCACCAGCGCATGGCGCAGGCGCTGGTGTGACAGCCCGGCCAGCAGGCCGCTGCGGACCTCGCCCTGCTCCATCAGGTGGCGCAGCAGCTGGATCATCACCACCTCGAACAGGCGGTCGACCATGGCCTGGCGGCCGCAGCGCCGTTCGAAGGCCTCCTCGAACAGCAGCTCCAGCACCGTGGCCGATGCCCCCAGTTCGGCCAGCGGCACGCAGGCGAAGACCGGCAGCGCCGCGGCCAGCGGGTTCTGCGCCCCACCCTCGAAATGCAGGTCGGCGCAGGCCATGTCGGCGCCACGCAGCGGGTCGCTGTCGAAGCGGTGCGGCGTGGGCCGCGGAAACAGCAGCAGGCTTGGCTGCTCGATCCGCAACGGCGGCCCGCCGTGGGAAACCTCCAGCGGACCGCGCCGTACCAGGTGCAGCTGGCCGGTGTCGCGGTCCCCGACCAGGTTGGTGCCGCACAGCGCGCCGGCGTTGAACACGCGCGCGCTGACCGGGAAACGTTCGAGCAGTACCGCCAGCCGATCGACCATCGCCGCCTCCCTTGCACCTGGCGGCCAGCGTAGCGCGGCCGCCGCAACGCCAGCTGGACGGGCGGGCGCCGGACCGGCTCAGGCCGCTTCGCGGCGCAGGATGTATTCCAGGTCGCGGACCCGGCCTACCGGGAACTCGTAGGTGCCGACCTGTTCGTAGCCGTGGCGGGCGTAGAAGCGCTGGGCGCCATGGTTGCCCGACCAGACCCCGATCCACAGGGTGCGCGGGCCGTCGCGCAGCAGCCAGCGTTCGGCCTCGGCGAAGACCCGCGAGCCCCAGCCGCAGCCCTGGTGCGAGGCCAGCACGTACAGCCGCTTCAGCTCGCCGTCGCCGGGCTTCACTTCCGGATGCGGCAGTCCGCAGGGACCGGCCGCGGCATGGCCGACCGCGACGCCGTCCTCCTCCAGCAGCCACACCGCGTAGTCGGGATGGCCGAGGATCGTGGCCTGGCGTTCCGGCGTGTAGGCCTCGCCCAGGAAGGCCTCGAGGTCCTCCGGCGGATAGAGGTGGCCGAAGGTCTCGGTGAAGGTGCGCGCGCACAGCGACGACAGGGTCGCCGCGTCATCCACCGTCGCGCGCCGGATGGCCAGGCTCACTCGTCCTCGCCTTCCCCGTCGTCGGCGCCTTCCTCGTCCTCTTCGTCCTCTTCGTCGTCGAGGTCCTCGTCGTCCTCTTCCTCTTCTTCGTCCTCGTCGTACTCGTAGTCGTCCTCGCCGAAGTCCTCTCCATCCCAGCGGCCTTCGCCGTCGGGCACGAAGGTCACGGCCATGGACGCCGGCGAGGTGCCGACGCGGACCAGCCAGCCTCCGAACACGCGGGCGCGCTCGGTCACCAGCGCCGGATCGGAGCCCTCGTTGCCCAGGCGTTCCCACTCAAGCGAAAAAGCAAACTCGGTCATCGACCAACTCTCCGGTAGACGAGTCCCCCTTGGGTCAGGGGGGCGCGGCGACAGCCGCAGTGGTTGTGGGTGAGGTCGCGGGGGCCGGCACTCCGTCAACGGAATGCCGGCAAGGCCTCACTGCTTGTGCAGCGAGGCTTCGCGGACGGTTACGTGCACTTCGGCCAGCTGTGCGGCCGGGATCGGCGAGGGCGCGCCGGTCATCAGGCATTGCGCCGAGGTGGTCTTCGGGAACGGGATCACGTCGCGGATCGACTCGGTGCCGGCCATCAGCGCGGCGATGCGGTCGATGCCGAAGGCGATGCCGCCGTGCGGCGGGGCGCCGTACTTGAGCGCGTCAAGCAGGAAGCCGAACTTCGCCTCGGCCTCCTCGGCGCCGATGCCCAGCAGCTCGAACACCGCGCTCTGCATGTCGGGGCGGTGGATACGGATCGAACCGCCGCCGATCTCGTTGCCGTTGAGCACCATGTCGTAGCCGCGCGACACCGCGGTCTTGGCGTGCGCGCGCAGCTCGGCGATGTCGTCCACCGCCGGGGCGGTGAACGGGTGGTGCAGGGCCACGTAGCGCTGCTCCTCCTCGTCCCACTCGAACATCGGGAAGTCGGTGACCCACAGCGGACGCCAGCCTTCGGCGACCAGGCCGAAGTCCTTGCCGGCCTTCAGGCGCAGCGCGCCCATGAAGTCGGAGACCTTGTTGTAGCCACCGGCGCCGAAGAACACGATGTCGCCGTTGCCGGCGCCCACGTGCTTCAGCAGCGCGGCGAAGGCGTCCTCGCTGAAGAACTTCTGGATCGGCGAGGAGATCGCGCCGGCCTCGTCGATCTTGATGTAGGCCAGGCCCTTGGCGCCGAACTTGGCGGCGTGGGCGGCGTATTCGTCGATCTGCTTGCGCGACAGGCTGGCGCCACCGGGGATGCGCAGCGCGGCCACGCGGCCGTCCGGGTCATTGGCCGGGCCGGTAAACACCGCGAACTGGCTGTCCTTGACCAGCTCGGCCACGTCCACCAGCTCCAGGTCGATGCGCAGGTCCGGCTTATCCGATCCATAGCGGCGCATGGCCTCGGCCCAGGTCATGCGCGGGAACTGCGCCTCCAGCTCCACGCCCACGACCTCCTTGAAGATGGCGCGGATCATGTCCTCGACGAAGTCCTGTACGTCGCGCTCGCGGACGAAGGCGAACTCCATGTCCAGCTGGGTGAATTCCAGCTGGCGGTCGGCGCGCAGGGCCTCGTCGCGGAAGCAGCGCGCGATCTGGTAGTAGCGGTCGAAGCCGGCCACCATCAGGATCTGCTTGAACAGCTGCGGGCTCTGCGGCAGGGCGTAGAACTCGCCCGGGTGCATGCGCGCCGGGACCAGGAAGTCGCGCGCGCCTTCCGGGGTGGCCTTGGTCAGGATCGGGGTCTCGATGTCCTGGAAGCCGGCCGCGTCCAGGTGCCGGCGCAGGGCCTGCACCAGCTTGATCCGGGTGCGCTGCATGCGCTGCATCTCCGGACGGCGCAAGTCCAGGTAGCGGTAGCGCAGGCGGGTTTCCTCGGTCGGGTTCTCGTGCGCGTGGAACGGCAGCGGCGCGGCCTTGTTGAGGATGGTGATGCGGGTGGCGATCACCTCGACCTTTCCGGAGCGGATCTTGTCGTTGACCGCGTGGCGGGCGCGGACCACGCCCTCGACCTGGATCACGTCCTCGTAGCCGAGCGAGGCGGCGACCGGGAAGACCTCGGCGTTGTCGGGCTCGACCGTGACCTGGACGATGCCTTCGTGGTCGCGCAGGTCGATGAAGCAGACGCCGCCGAGGTTGCGGGCGACGTCGGTCCAGCCGGCGAGGGTGATGGTCTGGCCGATCAGCGATTCGTCGACCAGGCCGCAGAAATGGGTACGCATGCAGGCTCCGCAAGTGGGGCAACCGCCCGGCAACCGGGCGGAAAGGAGCAATTTTACCCTCTCGCCCCCTCCCCGCGGGACGCCTCCGCCGGGGCTCTTCCCGGGGGCCACAAGTTGCCCGGGAAACATCCTGTTCAGGAATGTGCGGGCAGGGTCCGGGTCGAGCCACGAGCCAGAGGTGCCCGCATGAGCCTGCCATCCCCGCATGACACGCCGGTTACGGCCACGCCCGCCCCGAAGGGCCAGGGCGGATGACGGGGGCCGTCCTGGTCCTGGCGCTGGCGGCCGCCCTCGCGCTGCTGCTGGCCTCCCCGCACCGGGCGCGCACCAAGGCCGCCCTGCTGGGTTGCGTCCTGGCTCTGCTGAGCCTGTGGTGGATGGTCGACCGCCTCAGCGGCGACGGCCTGGACGCGGCCACGCTCTACCACCTTTACAGCGGCATCGAGGGCGCCGGCGTGGCCGACTTCAGCGGCCTGCTGGCGGCCACGCTCGTGCTGCTGGCGCTTTCGCTGCTGGTTCCGCTGTTCCTGGCCCGGCGCCTGCGCCGCCAACCGCCACCGCTGCGCCCGCGGCCGGCGGTGTTCCCCGGCTTCCTCGCCGCGATCGTGGTGGCGGTGGTGGCCAGCCCGCTGGCCCATGACGGCTGGCGCCTGTACCAGCACACCCGCCCGGTCGACGCGAGCCGGGTCGCCGCCGAGTACGTGGTCCCGGACCGGCCGCTGCGCGAGCGCCGCAACATCGTCTGGATCTATGCCGAGAGCCTGGAGCGCACCTACTTCGACGAATCGGTGTTCCCCGGGCTGATGCCCAACCTCACCCGCCTGGCGGGCGAGGCCCTGGACTTCCGCCAGGTCGCGTCGCCGCCCGGCACCGGCTGGACCATCGCCGGCCTGGTCGCCTCGCTGTGCGGGGTGCCCCTGACCGCCGCCCGCGGCGACGAGAACAGCATGGGCCGGATGGAGCAGTTCCTGCCCGGCGCGCACTGCCTCACCGACTACCTGGCCCAGCAGGGTTACGGCCTGCACTTCAGCGGCGGCGCCGATTCGGCCTTCGCCGCCAAGGACCGGTTCCTGGCCAGCCATGGCTTCGGGACGGTCAAGGACCAGGCCTGGTTCCGCGAGCGCGGCACCGCGAAGAAGCACTTCTCCGCCTGGGGCGTGCACGACGACGTGCTGCTGGACAGCGTGTACGAGGACTTCCTGCGCCTGTCGCGGGCCGGCACGCCGTTCATGCTCACCGCGCTGACCATGGACACCCACCATCCGGCCGGCCACCTGCCGCAGGCCTGCCGCGACGTGCGTTACGACAGCCCGCATGGCGACGTCGGCCTGCTGCGCGCGATTGCCTGCAGCGACCGCCTGATCGGCCAGCTGGTCGAGCGCATCCGCCAGAGCCCCCATGGCGAGGACACCCTGGTGGTGATCGCCTCCGACCATCTGGCCATGCCCAACGACCTCGGCGACGTGCTGGCCGGCATGACCCGCGAGAACCTGCTGCTGTTCCTGGGCAGCGGCCAGGAGCCGCGCCAGGTCGCCACCCGCGGCAGCACCCTGGACACCGGCGCCACCCTCCTGCAGCTGCTGGACCCGGAGCTGCACGAGCTCGGCTTCGGCCGCTCGCTGCTGGCCGGGGACGCGCGCCCGGCCGCCAGCCTCGCCGCGCGCGAGGCGCCGGACCGCTACCCGCTCTACCTGGGCTTCGCCCGCCAGCTGTGGACCGGGCGCGAGACCCGCACCCTGCGCATCGAGGACGACCGCGTGGTCGCCGGGGTGCAGCGCATCCGCCCGCCAGTGATGCTGGAGTACGACCAGGGCTGGGACATCGCCTCGATCGTGCTGGAGGATGCGCCGCGCCAGTTCGCCCAGCGCGATCCCGACAACATCCTCGCCTACGTCGACCGCTGCACCGCCTTCCTCGACGAGCCTTCCGGGGGCGAGTGGTGCGCGCTGGTGGTGGACCGCAACAACGCCCGCACCCTGTACGCGGAGGAAGACCTGCTGCGCGGCATCCAGGTCGATGCGCCGCTGCAGGAGGCCGCCGATGCCCGCCCGCGTCCGCGCCGTGCGTTCACCGTGGCGCGCGAGAACCGCAAGATGCAGCCGGGCCAGTACCAGCTGCGCATGCAGGCGCGGAACCTGCCCTCGCATTCGTTCTGGCTGGAGGCGGTATCCGACGACGGCACCGTGGTCCGCGCCAGGGAATGGGTCCAGGTCGATCCGGACAGCCCGGGCCAGCAGATCAGGCTGCCGGTGTGGCTGGATTCGTCGGTGGACCAGCTGGTGATCCGCGCCTGGCTGGACTACACCGAGGAGCTGGAGGTCGATCGCGTGGCGGTGGTGCGCGCGCGCAACGTGGCCGCCGCACCCCGCGGCTGAGCGCAGGTCGGGAATGGTTAAGCAGGCGAACGGATATATTCCGCCCGTCCGCCTTCCCCATCGGCGGCTACATGGAGAGTTGGCAATGACCCGGATCCTTACCGCCGTCCTCGTGCTGTGCCTGGCGCTGGCCGCCACCGCGCCCGCGGTTGCCGCCCCCGGCGACGACCTGCGCCGCCTGCCCACCGCCCAGCAGGTCGACCGGATCGACCGCGAATACGCCGCGCAATCGCGTGGCCGGGTCATCCCCGACGACCAGCTCGACTACTACCTGGCCCAGGTCCAGCGCGGCTGGGGCATGGACCAGGTGCGCAAGGACATCTCCGGCTCGCTGCGGGGCCAGGGCAACCGCCGCTGGAACGGCTCCAGCTGGAGCGGCGCGACGCTGGTCTGCTCCAGCAACGACCGCCGCCGGCGCGAGTGCCGCACCCCGTTCCGCGGCCGCCCGGTGCTGGTCGAGAACATCTCCGGCACCCGCTGCGTCGAGGGCCGCAACTTCGGCGGCGGCAACGGCACCATGTGGGTCGACGACGGCTGCCGCGGCCGCTTCGCCGAGGGTCGTGGCCCGGTCACCGGCAACACCGGCCAGGTCGTGCGCTGCGAGAGCAACGACAACCGCGAGAAGGCCTGCGCCTTCAGCGGCCGCGCCGTGCTGGTGAAGCAGCTGTCCAAGGCCGCCTGCATCGAGGGCCGCACCTGGGGCCAGCGTGGCAACACCCTGTGGGTGGACGACGGCTGCCGCGGCGAGTTCGCCCAGGCCAGCGGCCCGGCACCCGGCCGCCCGGGCCAGTGGGGCCAGAACAGCAACTACAGCATCACCTGCGCCAGCGACGACAAGCGCCGCCGCACCTGCGACTGGGACCGCCGCCAGGGCCGCCCGGTCGTGATCCAGCAGATCTCCAGCACCCGCTGCGACGAGAACCGCAACTGGGGCTGGAACGGCAACAGCATCTGGGTCGATGGCGGATGCAGGGCGCGGTTCGGCGCGCGCTAAGCGCGCGCCCGTGATTGGGGATTGGTGATTGGTGATTCGTAAGGGGCTGGTTCGGGATGGCGACTGCCGTGCCGTCAGTCCGTCGTCCCGAGCGGCGTGCGCCTTCGCCCCTCTCCCCATGGGGCGAAGGCGGGCGCATGCGATCACTGGTCCAGTGCATCGATCCCGTAGCCCGGATAAGCGAAGCGCATCCGGGATGATCCACAAGCCAGGCGCGACGCCTACCTCGACGTGATCCCCGGATGCGGCCTGCCGCCTTGTCCGGGCTACGCGGGCCGTGTTGCGCCTCGCGGTGTGCAGGAAAGGCTTTCAGCGGACGAATGTCCGCCAATCCCGGCTTTCAACGAACGGATGTCCGGTAATCCCGGCTTTCAACGGACGAATGTCCGGTAATCCCGAATCCCGAATCCCGAATCACCAATCACCAATCACCAATCAACCAATCCCGGCTTTCAACCCGGAAAAAGCTGCCCGATCCCCAGCGTGGCCACCGCGGCCACCAGCCAGATCGCGACGCGACGGATCAGGGCCGGGTCGGCATTGCCTGCAGGCCGGGCATTGCCGAAGCCGACCACGAATACGTGCAGCGGCAGCGCGATCACCAGCACGAAGGCCAGCACCCAGTACAGGCTGTCGTCGCCCAGGCGTGGCCATACGGCGGTCATCACCAGGGCCGAGACAATCCCGGCCACGGCTGCGGTCACCGGCGTCGGCGTGATCTGCATGCTTCCCTCTCCCCGTTGTCTGTCCCCGATCATGCCCGGCGGGCGCGGCCGGCGCGAGCCAGACCAAGGGCGCATGGTGGGGAGAAGCGGATCCGTAGCCGGCCAGGCGAAGCACAGCCGGGGTCGGGAAGCACGGTGACGCTGATTGCGCCTGCGGGGTGTTCCGGATACGGGCCTGGCACCTGGATGGTGGATGTCCCGGATGCGGCCTGCGGCCCTGTCCGGGCCAGGCGATTCCGGGGTCAAGATTCCGAGGGGAAGGACCAGATGCGACCCGGCTGCGGCAAGCGCCTGCAACCCTTGGCCGGGTCCCGACCCTCTCCCCCTCCCCTCTCCCCTCTCCCGTGCGGAGAGGGAGCAGAACCGGGTATCGCGGATGGCGCCGCGCATAGGACGAGCGCGGACCAGTGGTCCGCAAACGCTCGCCCTCGTCCCACGAGGAGGGGAAACAGGCACGGCCCAGCGCGCATAGGGCTTGCGCCCCCGCGGGCTGCGTCAGGGCACCTCTGCGCCCCACGGGGCCGGCGGCAGCTCCACCGGCGTGGTGAGGTCGAAGTCGACCTGGAACAGGCGACCGTCGGGACGCGAGAGTTCGTAGCGGAAACGCTGGCCAGGCTCGATCTCCATCGCCCAGGTGTTGCGCACCGAGGCCTGCAGGCCGGCGCCCTCGAACATGGCCACGGACCCAGCGTCGACCGGGAACTCCTGGCGGATAGCGGTGCCGGCCTCGCGGGTGTCGCCGCCGTACATGGTCACCGCGTCCGGGCTGCCGTCCTCGTGGCGGTGGTCGTGCTTCAGGCGCAGCCCTTCGGCGGTGCGGGTCAGCACCCAGGTACGCGAATGGTCGTCGCCGACATGGAACGGCACCCGCAACTCGCGATCGGGCTGTTCGCAGCCGCGCACGTGCATCACCAGCGCCTTGCCGGCGAACGCGTCCGGCTGCCCGGCCGGCGCCGCGGGCTGGTCGACCACGACCCTGCCGGCGAAGGCCTGGCCGCAGTGGCTGGCCAGCGCGGCGAGGAAGGCGTCGGCCGGGGCGGCTTCGGCCGGAGCCGGTGCAGCGGCATCGCTGCGCGGCACCTCGTGCATGCCCGCGGCCGGGTCGGAGGACGGCGTGCCGGGCCCGCAGGCCGCCAGCAGGAACAGTGGCAACAGGGCCGGGAACACCGCGCGGCGGGCCATCAGCTGGTGGCCGCCGTGGCCGGGCTGGAGCTGGCGGACGAGGAATCGGACGACTTGGAACCACCGCCATCGGCGAGGTTGCGCTTCTTGTCGCCGTCCTTCTTGAAGTCGGTCTCGTACCAGCCGCCACCGGCCAGCCGGAACGAGGGCGCGGTCACCTGGCGACGGATCCTGCCGGGAGCATTGCACGAGGGGCAGGTATCCGGATCGGCATCGGACAGCTTCTGCAGGCGGTCGAAGGCATGGCCGCAGGCGTCGCACTGGAAGGCGTAGATGGGCATGGCGCACACGAGAAGTGGGAAAAACCGCAGGCGATATGGTGGCACGTATCCAGGATTCAAGCCCGGCGTGCGGCTCGCGATGCCGGGTCCGGAGGCTGGCCAGGCAGGTTCCGGCGTGCAGCGGTCGAGGTGGCAAGCCGTGGCCGCCACGCGTGCGATGCCTCTCCCGCGCCTGCCCGGCTGGCGTCCCCACCGCGTCTGGACAGGGCAACCGACCATGCAGCCGCACATGCCGTGGATGGGTCGCAAGCCATTGTTGGGGGCCGGTCCCCCACCGACCCGTCCCGGAACCCCATCAATGGAGTGCTGGAGCCCTCGCGAGCTCTCCGGATGCCGGCGCGACGGTACGGCGACCCCATCCGCGGGCTCGACGGTCGCAACGACGGGCGCAAACCGTCGTTGCCGCAGGCAGGCGCGTCCGTGCGCGGTACTTCAGCGACCGGCCACCAGCTGCGCCGCCAGCGCGCCGGCCCGCGCCAGCACCGCGTCGCGGGACGGGCTATCGACCTTCGCGCCCTGCAGGTAGGCGGTCACCACCCAGGGCGAGCCCTGGCCCAGCGGCCAGGCGACGGCGATGTCGTTGCGGGTGCCGGCGCCATCGCCGCCGGTCTTGTCGCCAACCCGCCAGCCCGGGCCGATGCCGGCGCGCAGGCAGTCGTCGCCGGTGCCGTTGTCGACCAGCCAGTCGGCGAGCTGCATGCGCGAGGCCGGGGACAACACGTCGCCCAGCACGCAGCGGGCCAGGCTTCCGGCCATCGCCCGCGGGCTGGTGGTGTCGCGCGGGTCGCCGGGCGCGAACGCGTTCATCTCCGGCTCCATGCGGTCACTGCGGGTGACCCTGTCGCCGATCCCGCGCAGGAACGCAGTGAGCCCGGCGGTTCCACCGATCCGGCCCAGCAGCAGGTTCGCGGCGCCGTTGTCGCTGGTGGTCATGGTCGCGCGGCACAGGTCGCGCACGGTCACGTCCTTGCCGACGTGGCGGCGCGTGACCGGCGAATGCGAAACGATGTCGGCCTCGCCCACCGGCAGCCGCTCGTCCAGCGACAGCGCGCCGCGGTCGGCCTGGGCCAGCACCGCCGCCGACAGCATCGCCTTGAAGGTGCTGCACATCGGGAAGCGCTCTTCCGGACGATGGCCGCCGAGATGGCGGCCGCTGCCCGCATCGAGCACGGCCACGCCCAGCCGCCCCTGCGCGGCCGCCTCCAGGGTGGCGAAGTCCGCCGCCGCGGCGATGCGCGCGCGCACAGCGTCGCCGCCGGCCGCAGGAACTGCAGCGCGCGTGATGGCCGGCACCACGAGCATGGACGCGGCGGCCAGGCCGGCGGACTGCAGGAAACGGCGGCGGTCAGGCATGGATCGATCCTCCTCGGGTATGGCAGCCGATTATCCGCAGCGCTTCCGACGCGCCACCATCGCAGGATTTCGGGAGCAGCCATTAGCTGTGTTTGTGGCATCCGTAGCCCTGTAGCCGGGCAAGCGAACCGCACCGCGCCGACGCAATGCGACTTGCCATGGACGGACGTCTGGCAAGTCGCCACGCGCCGCACGGTTTCCGCTGGGTTGCAGGACAGGGCCTTGGGGGGCATGGCGGGACCCCGGATGCGGCCTTCGGCCTTATCCGGGCTACGCGTTGCGCCTGTAGCCCGGATAAGCGCAGCGCATCCGGGAAATGCGCCGCGAAAGCGGCGGCCCGGGCCCACGAACATCGCCCTACCCGCCCTGCGGTAGCCTCGGCACTCCGCCGCCTGCCCGCACGCGATGCCCCGTCCACCGCTTCCGCTCAACGCGCTGCGCGCGTTCGAGGCCGCCGCCCGCCACCAGAACCTCACCCGCGCCGCGCTGGAGCTGTGCGTGAGCCAGGCTGCGCTGAGCCACCAGATCCGCACGCTGGAGCAGCGCCTGGGCGTTGCCCTGTTCCACCGCCTGCCGCGCGGCGTGGCGTTGACCGAGGAGGGCGCGGCGCTCTATCCGGTGCTGCAGGACGCGTTCGACCGCATCGCCGAAGGCATGCAGCGCTTCCTCGGCGCCGAGGACCGCCAGGTGCTGACCGTGGCCGCGGTGGCGACCTTCGCCGCCGGCTGGCTGCTGCCACGACTGCCGGCGTTCGAGCAGGCGCACCCGGATATCGAAGTGCGGGTGCAGACCCACAACAACCGCATCGACCTGGCCAGCGAGGGCCTGGACCTGGCGATCCGCTTCGGCGACGGCGACTGGCAGGGCCACGAATCCACCGCGGTGCTGGATACCCGGTTCGCACCGCTGTGCGCGCCGGAAGTGGCCGCGCGCCTGCGCGAACCGGCCAACCTGGCCACGGTCCCCCTGCTGCGCTCCTACCGCGCCGACGAGTGGCCGCGCTGGCTGGCCGCGGCCGGGGCCAGTGGCGTGGAAGCACGCGGGCCGGTGTTCGATTCCTCGCTGGCGCTGGCGGCCGCCGCATCGGCCGGTGCCGGCGTGGCCCTGCTGCCGCTGCGCATGTTCGAGCGCGAGCTCGCCGATGACCGGCTGCTGCAGCCGTTCGCCACGACCGTGGAGCTGGGACGCTACTGGCTCACCCGCCTGCGCTCGCGCACCGAGCGCGAACCGGCACGGCGATTCCGGCTGTGGCTGGCGGAGCAGGGACGGACCGGGGTGTAGCGCGGGAAACAGGAGGCGCGCACCGGCGCATCCCGCCCCTCAATCCAGCATTTCCAGCCAGGCCTGCTCGGCCTGTTCCAGGCGCGCGGCCAGGGCTTCGCGGTCGCGGGCCAGGTCGGCCAGGCGGGCGGCGTCGGCCATGACCGCCGGGTCGGCCAGCTGGGCATCGAGCCCGGCCAGCTGCGCTTCCAGCTCGGCGACCTTCTTCTCGGCAGCGGCCAGCTTGACCGGGTTGGCCGGCTTCTTCGCCGGTGCCGGCGCGGCGGGCGCCGGCGTGGGTGCCGGGGCCTCGGCGGCGGCCTGCTCCAGGCGCGCGCGGGTGCCCTGCGCCACCGGGCGGGTGCGCAGCCAGGCGGCGTAGTCGTCGAGGTCGCCGGCGAACGGCTCGACCACGCCGTCGGCCACGCGCCAGAAGGTGTCGCAGACCAGGCCGATCAGGTGGCGGTCGTGGCTGACCATCACGATCGCGCCGTCGAAGTCCGCCAGCGCCTCGGCCAGGGCCTCGCGCATCTCCAGGTCCAGGTGGTTGGTCGGCTCGTCCAGCAGCAGCACGTTGGGCTGCTGCCAGGCGATCAGGGCCAGGGCCAGGCGCGCGCGCTCGCCGCCGGAGAAGCCGTCCACCGGCTCGAAGGCGCGGTCGCCGGGGAAGTTCCACTTGCCGAGGAAATCGCGGAAGGCCTGGGTCGGGCTGTCCGGCGAGATATCGCGGAAGTGGTCGATCGGCGACTGGCCCTCGTGCAGCGATTCGACCGTGTGCTGGGCGAAGTAGCCGATGCGCAGGTCCGGGTGCGCATTGCGCTCGCCCACCAGCGGCGGCAGCTCGCCGACCAGGGTGCGCACCAGGGTGGTCTTGCCGGCGCCGTTGGGGCCGAGCAGGCCGATGCGGTCGCCCGCCTCCAGGCCGAAGCCGACGTCGTGCAGGATCACCGCCGGCGGCTTGCCGCTGCCCGGTTCGGCGGCATAGCCGCACTGCGCGTCCTGGATCCGGATCAGCGAATGCGGCAGCCGGTTCGGCGGGGCGAACTGGATGGTGAACTCGCGCTCCGAGCGCACCGCCTCGGTACCGGCCAGCTTGGCCAGGCGCTTCATCCGGCTCTGCGCCTGGCGCGCCTTGGAGGCCTTGGCCTTGAAGCGGTCGATGAAGCTCTGCAGGTGGGCGCGCTCGGCCTGCTCCTTCTCGTGCGCGATCTGCTGCTGGCGCAGCTGCTCGGCGCGCTGGCGCTCGAAGTCGGTGTAGCCGCCCACGTACAGCCTGGCGTTGCCGCCATGCAGGTGCAGGGTGTGGGTGGCGACGTTGTCCAGGAACTCGCGGTCGTGCGAGATCAGCAGCAGGGTGCCCGGATACTTCAGCAACCACTGTTCCAGCCAGTAGACCGCGTCCAGGTCCAGGTGGTTGGTCGGCTCGTCCAGCAGCAGCAGGTCCGAGGGCATCATCAGCGCGCGGGCCAGGTTCAGGCGCACGCGCCAGCCGCCGGAGAACGAGGACACCGGGCGCTGGTGGGTGTCGGCCGGGAAGCCCAGGCCGTGCAGCAGCTTGCCGGCGCGGGCCTCGGCGTCGTAGCCGTTGAGCTCGGCCAGCTTCTGGTGGGCGTTGGCCACCGCCTCCCAGTCCTCGCGCGCATTGGCCTCGGCCTCCTCGCGCAGCACCGCGGCGATCACCGCGTCGCCGCCGAGCACGAACTCCAGCGCCGGATCCGGCAGCGAAGGCGTTTCCTGCGCGACCGAGGCGATCCGCACCTTGCCGGGCAGGTCGACGTCGCCCTTGTCGGCCTCCAGCTCACCCTTGATGGCGGCGAACAGGCTGGACTTGCCGGTGCCGTTGCGGCCGACCACGCCCACCCGGTATCCGGCGTGCAGGGCCAGGTCGACATTGGACAGCAGCAGGCGTTCGCCGCGGCGCAGGGCGAAGTTGCGCAGGGAAATCATAAGGAAGGGGGCTTAGAACCAAAGGGAATCAGCAGATGCGGAGGCATCCTGCGACAGCCCATTCTACGTTAACGAATACTTGACAACACACCGGTCCAGCATGAGCGACGGACCCCCAGCAGCCCACCAGGTCTTCCGTACCAAGCAGCAAGGAGTAAGCCCCCCATGGCCCTGAAGCCCCACCTTCTCGCCGCCGCCGTGACCACCGCCCTGCTTGCCGCCGCTCCCGCGGCCCAAGCCCAGGAGGCCGGCGAAGCCGCCAGCCGCAGCCCCACCGTGCTGGACACCCTGATCGTCACCGGCACCCGCATCGCCGACCGCACCGTGGCCGAGTCGCAGTCGCCGATCGACATCATCACCCCCGAGGCGCTGTCGGCCACCGGCACCACCGAGCTGGCCACCGCCCTGGCCCGTGCCCTGCCCTCGCTGAACTTCCCGCGCCCGGCCATGGCCGACGGCACCAGCGGCGTGCGCCCGGCGCAGCTGCGCGGCCTGTCGCCGGACCAGGTGCTGGTGCTGGTCAACGGCAAGCGCCGCCACGTCTCGGCCCTGGTCAACGTCAACGGCACCATCGGCCGTGGCTCCTCGGCGGTGGACCTCAACGCCATCCCGGTGGCGGCGATCGAGCGGGTGGAGGTGCTGCGTGACGGGGCCTCGGCCCAGTACGGCTCGGACGCGATCGCCGGCGTAGTCAACATCGTGCTCAAGGGCGCCGGCGAAGGCGGCAGCCTGGTCGCCGCCGGCGGCGAGTACTCCGAGGGCGACGGCACCCAGTGGCAGCTGTCCGGCGATGCCGGCCTGGGCCTGCGCCGCGACGGCGGCACCGTACACCTGGCCGCCCAGGTCGGGCACCAGGACCCGACCAACCGCTCCGGCCCCTACCAGGGCACCGCGCCGCACACCGGCAACTTCCCCGGCGTGGGCGAGCGCGGGTTCCGCTTCGGCGAAGCCGAGGTCGACCAGTTCGCGGTCTCGGCCAATGCCGCGTTCAACGTCGGCGAGCGCTCGCAGGTCTACCTGACCGCCATCGCCAGCGACCGCGACATCACCTCGTTCGCCTTCTACCGCTCGCGCAACCACAGCGGCCAGGGCAACCTGCTGGCCCAGGTCTACCCGGAAGGATATGTGCCGGAGATCAACCAGGACGCGAAAGACCGGAGCGCGGTGCTGGGTTACAAGGGCAGCAGCGACAATGGCTGGACCTGGGACCTGAGCTACAGCTACGGCAACAACGACCTCGACTTCCACACCCGCAACACCATCAACTACGCCCTGGGCGTGGACAGCCCGCGCAGCTTCCATGCCGGCCGCCTCGAGTACTCGCAGGACGTGTTCAACGCCGATTTCTCCAAGGCGCTGGACCTGGGCCTGGCCTACCCGGCGACCCTGTCGCTGGGCGCCGAGTACCGCGAGGAGGAGTGGCGCCAGAGCGCCGGCGAGCCGGACTCGTACTTCGGCAGCGGCGCACAGGGCTTCGGCGGCTTCACCCCGCGCAACGCCGGCAGCTACCAGCGCGACAGCCATGCGGTGTATGCCGGCCTGGAGGCGGACCTGACCGACCGTTTCTCCGCGGGCATCGCCGGCCGCTACGAGGACTATTCGGACTTCGGCAGCGAGACCTCGGGCAAGCTGTCGGCGCGATACGCCTTCAGCGACGCGGTCGCCCTGCGCGCCACCGTGGCCAGCGGCTTCCGCGCCCCGGCCCTGGCCCAGCAGAACTACCAGGCGGTCACCACCAACATCAACAACAGCGTCGTCACCGAGACCGGCACCTTCCCGGCCAGCGGAGCAGTGGCCCAGGCCCTGGGCGCCGAGCCGCTGACGGCCGAGACCTCGCTGTCCTACAGCGTCGGCCTGGTGTTGCAGCCTGCCGAGCGCGTGTACGTCACCGTCGACGCCTACCAGATCGACATCGACGACCGCATCGTCCTGTCCTCCAACCTCAACCTGGTCGGCAACCAGGCCGCGCAGGACCTGCTGGCCAGCCTGGGCATCAACGGGGTGACCGCGGCGCGCTACTTCAACAACGCCATCGACACCCGCACCCGCGGCGTGGACGTGGTCGGCACCTGGTCGGTGCCGCTGGCCGCCTCCAGCCTGGACCTGACCGCCAGCTACAACCACAACAAGACCGAGGTCACCCGGATCGCGCCCAACCCGCCGGCCCTGGCCAGCCTGGGCGCCAACCTGGAGCGCATCGGCCGCGACGAGCGCGGCCGCATCGAGGAAGGCACCCCGCGCGACAAGTTCGCCCTGGGCGCGCTGTGGAAGCTGGCGCAGTGGGACTTCAGCGCCAACGCCACCCGCTACGGCGAGTTCACCAGCCGGCACGCCAGCATCGCGGCGCAGGACCAGACCTACAGCGCCAGGTGGACCCTGGACACCGCGGTGAGCTTCCGCCCGGCCACCGGCTGGACCCTCACCCTGGGCGCGGACAACGTGCTGGACGAGTACCCAGAGGAGACGATCTTCGTGAACTCCACCTCCGGCATGATCCCGTACAGCCTGTACTCGCCGTTCGGCTTCAACGGCCGCTACGTGTACGGCCGGGTGGGCTACGCCTGGTAAGCGGGCGCGGTCCGCTCCCCATGGAGGCCCCGGCATTGCCGGGGCCTTTCCTTTTGGGCCCGACTGGCCGCGGGGGCCGCGCCGCCGCGGCACCCGGGTGATTCCAGCCCGGCTTTCCCTGTCCCACGAAGCCTGGTCCACTTCGGCGGCCAGGACCGGACGAGCACGCGGCACGATTCGTGCCAACGTTTTATTTACGCGGGACACCGGCATCAGCGAAACTCGGGGGCCGGGCGGATTCCCGCACACGACCTCCCCTGATGCATCACGACACCAGCCTGATCGACATCGTCGCGGTTGGCCTGGCCTTGGCTTTCGTCCTCGGCGCCTTGGCCAACCGCCTGCGCCTCTCCCCGCTTGTCGGCTACCTGATCGCCGGTATCTGCGTCGGCCCGTTCACGCCGGGCTTCGTCGCCGACCAGGAGATCGCCAACCAGCTGGCCGAGATCGGCGTGATGCTGCTGATGTTCGGCGTCGGCCTGCACTTCTCCATGCAGGACCTGCTGGAGGTGAAGTGGATCGCCATTCCCGGCGCGGTGGCGCAGATCGCGGTGGCGACCCTGCTCGGCTGGGGCGTGGCCTGGCTGATGGGCTGGTCGCACCTGCATGGCATCGTGTTCGGCTTCTCCCTGGCCACCGCCTCCACCGTGGTCCTGCTGCGGGCCATGGAGGAACGGCGCCTGCTGGAGACCGTGCGCGGCAAGATCGCGGTGGGGTGGCTGATCGTCGAGGACATGGCCTGCGTCCTGGCCCTGGTCATGATGCCGGTGATCGCCGGCCTGTTCGGCCCGCAGGCCGGCGGCGAGAGCCACAGCTTCGGCAGCGTGATGGCCTCGATCGGCTGGACCTTCGTCCAGCTGGGCCTGTTCGTGGCGGTGATGCTGCTGGTCGGGCGCCGGGTGATCCCGTGGGTGCTGGAGCGCATCGCCGGTACCGGTTCGCGCGAGCTGTTCACCCTGTCGGTGCTGGCCATCGCCCTGGGCGTGGCGTTCGGCGCCGCGGCCCTGTTCGGCGTGTCCTTCGCCCTGGGTGCGTTCTTCGCCGGCATGATGCTCAACGAGTCCGAGCTCAGCCACAAGGCGGCCAACGACTCGCTGCCGCTGCGCGACGCGTTCGCGGTGCTGTTCTTCGTCTCGGTGGGCATGCTGTTCAACCCGGCGATCCTGCTCGAGCACCCGTGGCAGGTGCTGGCCACCGCCGCGATCATCATGTTCGGCAAGTCGGCGGCGGCGTTCTTCATCGTCCGCGCCTTCGGCCATCCCAAGGCCACCGCGCTGACCATCTCCGCCTCGCTGGCGCAGATCGGCGAGTTCGCCTTCATCATCGCCGGTCTCGGCGTCGCCCTGCAGATCCTGCCGCCCACCGGCCAGGCGCTGGTGCTGGCCGGCGCGCTGATCTCGATCATGCTCAACCCGATGATCTTCATGCTGCTGGACCGCTGGGAAGCGCGCCATCGCGAGGAGGTCCAGGTGCAGCCGGAACCGGAAGTGCAGCCGGGCCCGCCGCTGCAGGCCGGCAACCACGCCATCGTGATCGGCTACGGCCGGGTCGGCAGCGAGCTGGCCAACGTGCTGCGCGACCGCGGCGTGCCGGTGGTCATCATCGACGACAACAGCCTGCACGTGGACCGTGCCCATGCCCTGGGCATCCCCGGCATCCGCGGCCATGCGGCCTCGGACAAGGTCCTGGCCGAGGCGCATCCGGAGTCGGCGAGCATCGCCATCCTCGCCATCCCGCAGCCGCTGGAGGCCGGCGAGGCGATCGCCAAGCTGCGCGCCCTCAACCCTGCCCTGCCGGTGCTGGCACGCGCGCACAGCGACGCCGAGGTCAAGCACCTGCTGCAGCACGGCGCCGACGGCGCGGTCATGGCCGAGCGCGAACTGGCCTACTCGCTGGCCGAGATGGTCATGTCCACCCCGGCCTACCGCTATGCCGGCCGCCCGGAAATGACGGTGCCGCCGGTCTGAGCCGGCGGCACGCATCCAGTCCTGGTTCCTGCTGCTGATCCACGGCCACCGCGGCATCCGCCCGGTGGCCGTTTCGCATCAGGCCGCGGCCAGCGCCTGCCCGAGGTCGGCGACCAGGTCGTCGATATGCTCGATGCCCACGCACAGGCGCACGGTGTCCTCGCTGACCCCTGCCTTCTCCAGCTCCTCCGGCGACAGCTGGCGGTGGGTGGTCGATGCCGGATGGGTGGCCAGCGACTTGGCGTCGCCGATGTTCACCAGGCGGGTGAACAGCTGCAGCGCATCGAGGAAGCGCGCGCCGGCCTCGCGCCCGCCGGGCAGGCCGAAGGTCAGCAGGCCGGAAGCGCCCTTCGGCAGGTACCTGCGCACCAGCGCATGCTCAGGATGGTCGTCCAGGCCGGCGTAGTTCACCCAGGCCACCTTCGGGTGCTGCTGCAGGTAGCGGGCCACGGCCAGGGTGTTCTGGTTGATCCGCTCCATGCGCAGGGCCAGGGTCTCGATGCCCTGCAGGATCAGGAAGGAGTTGAACGGCGAGATCGCCGCGCCGGTATTGCGCAGCGGCACCACCCGCGCGCGGCCGATGTAGGCCGCCGGGCCCAGGGCCTCGGTATAGACCACGCCGTGGTAGCTGACGTCCGGCTCGTTGAGGCGGCGGAAGCGCGCCTTGTGCTCGGCCCAGGGGAAGCGGCCGGAATCGACGATCGCGCCACCGACGCTGTTGCCGTGGCCGCCCAGGTACTTGGTCAGCGAATGCACCACGATGTCGGCACCGTGGTCGAACGGCCGCAGCAGGTAGGGCGTGGCCACGGTGTTGTCGACGATCAGCGGCACGCCGTGCTCGTGGGCGACCTTGGCCACCGCTTCGATGTCGGTGATGTTGCCGCGCGGGTTGCCGATCGACTCGACGAACACCGCCTTGGTGCGTTCGTCGATCAGCCTGGCGAACGCGTCCGGGTCGCGGTAGTCGGCCAGCCGCGCCTCGATGCCGAACTGCGGCAGGGTGTGGGCGAACAGGTTGTAGGTGCCGCCGTACAGCGCGCTGGAGGAGACGATGTTGTCGCCGGCCTCGGCGATGGTCTGGATCGCGTAGGTGATCGCGGCCTGGCCCGAGGCCAGGGCAAGCGCGGCGATGCCGCCCTCGAGCGCGGCCAGGCGCTGCTCGAGCACGTCCTGGGTCGGATTCATGATCCGGGTGTAGATATTGCCCGGGACCTTGAGGTCGAACAGGTCCGCGCCGTGCTGGGTGTTGTCGAAGGCGTAGGCCACCGTCTGGTAGATCGGCACGGCCACCGCGCGGGTGGTCGGGTCCGGGCTGTAGCCGGCATGGACGGCAAGGGTCTCGGGCTTCCAGTTCGGTGCACTCATCGATGGCGCTCGCGTTGCGTTGGACGGAAGCACCGAAGATAGCCGAGCAAAGGCGCGACGGAGCGCACGGTTTCAGCGCCAACCATCGCCACGCGGAATGTGCTCATTCCGCGAAAGACAGGCGGCGACCCCAGGCCGCCGCCACCCAATCACGAATCACCAATCACGAATCACCAATCACGAATCACCAATCACGAATCGCGAATCGCGAATCACAAATCAAGAATCACCAGTTCACGTCCGTGCGAACACCAGGTGGCTGCCCTCGGCGTCGACCTTGATGGTGTCGCCGCTGGCGAACTCGCCGGACAGGATCTTCTGCGCCAGCGGGTTCTCGACCTGGGCCTGGATCGCGCGCTTGAGCGGGCGGGCGCCGTACACCGGGTCGAAGCCGACGTTGCCCAGCAGCTCCAGGGCCGCGTCCGACAGGTCCAGCTTGAGGCCGCGCTCGTGCAGGCGCTTCTCCAGGCCGTGCAGCTGGATCCGGGCGATGGACGTGATCTGCGCCTTGTCCAGCGGATGGAACACGACGATCTCGTCCAGGCGGTTGATGAATTCCGGGCGGAAATGCGCCTGCACCACGCCCATCACCGCCGCCTTCATCTGCACGTAGGCCTCGGGCGAACCGTCGCCGGACAGCTCCTGGATCTGGTGCGAGCCCAGGTTGGAGGTCATCACGATGACGGTGTTGCGGAAGTCCACCGTGCGGCCCTGGCCGTCGGTCAGGCGGCCGTCGTCCAGCACCTGCAGCAGGATGTTGAATACATCCGGATGCGCCTTCTCCACCTCGTCCAGCAGGATCAGCGAGTACGGCCGGCGACGCACGGCCTCGGTCAGGTAGCCGCCCTCCTCGTAGCCGACGTAGCCCGGAGGCGCGCCGATCAGGCGGGCCACCGAGTGCTTCTCCATGAACTCGCTCATGTCGATGCGGACCATGGCCTCGGCGCTGTCGAACAGGAATTCGGCCAGGCCCTTGCACAGCTCGGTCTTGCCCACGCCGGTCGGGCCCAGGAACAGGAACGAGCCGATCGGGCGGTTCGGATCGGACAGGCCGGCACGCGAGCGGCGCACCGCGTCGGAGACTGCGCGGATCGCCTCGTCCTGGCCGACCACACGCCTGTGCAGCTGCTGCTCCATGCGCAGCAGCTTGTCGCGCTCGCCCTCGAGCATCTTGCTGACCGGGATGCCGGTCCAGCGGCTGACCACCTCGGCGATCTCCTCCTCGGTGACCTTGTCCTGGACCAGCTTGAAGTCCTTCTTCTCGGCCTCGGCGGCGGCGGCCAGCTGCTTTTCCAGCGCCGGGATGCGGCCATACTGGATCTCGCTCATGCGCGCGTAGTCCTGGGCGCGCTGCGCGGCTTCCAGTTCGATCCGCGCCTGCTCCAGCTGCTCCTTGACCCTGGTCGCGCCCTGCAGCGCGGCCTTCTCCGACTTCCACACCTCGTTGAGGTCGGAGAACTCGCGCTCGAGCTTCTCGATGTCGGCCTCGAGGTCGGCCAGCCGCTGCTTCGAAGCGTCGTCCTTCTCCTTCTTCAGCATCTCGCGCTGGATCTTGAGCTGGACCAGGCGGCGCTCGAGCCGGTCCAGCTCCTCCGGCTTGGAGTCGATCTCCATGCGGATGCGCGAGGCGGCCTCGTCCATCAGGTCGATGGCCTTGTCCGGCAGCTGGCGGTCGGCGATGTAGCGGTTGGACAGGGTGGCCGCGGCGACGATCGCCGGGTCGGTGATCTCCACGCCGTGGTGCACCGCGTAGCGCTCCTTGAGGCCGCGCAGGATGGCGATGGTGTCCTCGACGCTGGGCTCGCCGACGAACACCTTCTGGAAGCGGCGCTCCAGCGCGGCGTCCTTCTCCACGTACTGGCGGTACTCGTCCAGGGTGGTGGCGCCGATGCAGTGCAGCTCGCCGCGCGCCAGCGCCGGCTTGAGCATGTTGCCCGCGTCCATGGCGCCCTCGGCCTTGCCGGCGCCGACCATGGTATGCAGCTCGTCGATGAACAGGATGATCTGGCCCTCGTTCTTGGCCAGGTCGTTGAGCACGGCCTTCAGCCGCTCCTCGAATTCGCCACGGAACTTGGCACCGGCGATCAGCGCGCCCATGTCCAGGCTCAGCACGCGCTTGCCCTTGAGCTGCTCGGGCACCTCGCCCTTGACGATGCGCTGGGCCAGGCCTTCGACGATCGCGGTCTTGCCCACGCCCGGCTCGCCGATCAGCACCGGGTTGTTCTTGGTGCGGCGCTGCAGGACCTGGATCGTGCGGCGGATCTCCTCGTCGCGGCCGATCACCGGGTCCAGCTTGCCGGACTCGGCGCGCGCGGTGAGGTCGATGGTGTACTTCTCCAGCGCCTGGCGCTGGTCCTCGGCGTTCTCGGACTGCACGGTCTCCCCTCCGCGGATCTTCTCGATGGCGGCCTGCAGGCGCGCCTTGTCGGCGCCGGCGGCCCTGAGCGCCTGGCCCACGGCGCCGGTGTCTTCCAGGGCGGCCAGCACGAACCACTCGCTGGCGATGAACTGGTCGCCGCTCTGCTGGGCGAGCTTGTCGGTCAGGTTGAGCAGGCGGCCGAGGTCGTTGCCGACCGACAGGTTGCCGGCCTGGCCGGAGACCTTGGGCAGCTTCTCCAGAGCCTCGCCCAGCCGCTCGCGCAGCACCGGCACGTTGACGCCGGCCTGGGAAAGCAGGGGCCGGGTGCTGCCGCCGGCCTGGTCGACCAGGGCGACCAGCACGTGCACCGGTTCCAGCATGTTGTGGTCGCGGCCAACGGCCAGCGACTGCGCGTCGGCCAGCGCCTGCTGGAAACGCGAGGTGAGCTTGTCCATCCGCATGGGGTAGTCCTCGAAGAGGGGGCCGGCCGTGCCGGCGATGTCCACCAGATGCGGTCCGCCGGCGCGGTTTCAAGGCCGGGCGATACGCATGGCAGCCCTGCGTTGGGATAATGCCGGCCATGCCCGCCCCGGCCCGCCCCTGGTTCCTGTACCTGATCGAATGCCGCAACGGCGCCTGGTACGCCGGCATCAGCCCCGACGTGGAGGCGCGCTACCAGGCCCACCTGGCCGGCAAGGGCGCGCGCTATACCCGGGCCAATCCGCCCCTGCGCCTGCTCGGCAGCCGGCCCTTCCCCGACCGGGCCAGCGCCTCGCGTGCCGAGTGGAAGATCAAGCGCCTGCCGCGCGAACGCAAGCTGGCCTTCCTGCTGGACGCCGCCGCGATGGACGCCGGCGCCTGAGGCCGCTCAGCCGGCGTTTGGGCCGGCCGGCTCCAGCCAGCCGTGGTAGCCGATCACCGGCCCGGCCAGCGGCAGCGCGGCCTGGACGTCGAAGTGGTAGCGCCCGTCCTGTTCCCATTCGCGGCAGTGCACCCCGCCGAACAGTGTCGCCGGCAGCGGCAGCAGGCCCAGCAGGCGGACCCTGGCCACGTTCCAGTAGATCGAGCCGTTGGCGGCGTGCACCGCGAAGCGGAACTGCAGCGGACCCAGCCGCTCCACCAGCAGGCCCTTGCGGCAGCGCAGGCGGGTGGCCATGCGGTGGCTGCCGAACTGGCGGCTCCAGGTCTCGGACTTCGTATCGGCGCTGAACTGGATCCGCAGCGGCGCCTGCGACATCGCCGGCGGCATCCCCACCAGGCGCGCGCAGATCCGTGCCAGCAGGCCTGCACCACGCTCGATCGCGACCTCGCCGGCCCAGGTGTCCAGGCCGCGGATCGAGTGCAGGCCACGCAGGCTGGGCGGCAGGTTGAAGAACGGCGCGCCCAGCAGCTGCTGGAACAGGGTGGGCTCGGCGGCCGTGGACAGGTGGAGCGGGCTCGGGGAGCCGGTCATCGGTGGACTACGGGCACATGCGGGCGCGCAGGATACCCCTGCGGCGCCCGCACGTGGACCTCAGGGCCGGGCCAATGCCCGGCGCAGCTCGCGCAGCTGCTCCTTGACCGCGGCCTGCTGCTCGCCGGACAGGCGCATCAGCGCCTTGTGCCCGACCGAGGCCGATTCCAGCGACGGATCGGTGTAACGCCAGCGTCCGCGCTCGTCGCGCACCAGCTCTGCGCCCTCGCGGGGCGCCGGGGCCTGCAGCAGGTGGTCGATCACCTGCACCAGGCGATCGTTGAAGTAGCCATCCGGATAGCCCAGCTCGACATAGGCCTCCTGGAACAGCGGATAGAAGCGCCGGTAGACGCTGGCCACGCGCCCGGCATCGGCGCCGGTGAACGCGGCCACGTACGGTGCGTAGCGCGCGCTGCTGGCCGCGGTGTCGGCGACCGTGGCGCCCTCGCCCTCCACCACCGCGTAATTGCCCGGTAGCTGGCGCAGCGCCAGCACCTGGGCGGTGACCCGCGGCTCGGTGAGGTTGTCGACCATCACCACCAGGCGCTGGACCACGTGTTCGCGGACCAGCACGCCCAGCAGCGAGGGATCGCCGGCCAGCGCCTCCAGTTCCTGCAGCACCCCGGCATCGCTGTCGGCCAGCGCCGGGATCGCCGCGTCGGCGGCTTCCGCCGGCGGCTCCACCGGATGCTGGATGCCAGGCGCTTCGGCCTCGCCCGGCAGCATCGGCGGCGGCGGGATCGCGTCATCGTCCATGGCCGATGGCATCTGCGCCATGTCCGCCGCCGGCTCCGGCGCCGGTCGCAACAGCCACCAGCCGACCGCGGCCACCGCCACGGCGACCAGCAGCCAGGGCCAGCGGGCGGGGCGCGTATCTGGATGCTGCATGTCGTCTCCTTCTGCTTCTGGCATGCAGCTGTGACCCCGGCGGGGCGCGGGGGTTCCCCGCGAGGGTTCAGTCAGGCGTTGCGCTTCCCGGCTTGTCGTGCGCGCGCTGCAGCGACAGCAGTCCCAGCAGCAGCGCGAGCACCGCGTAGGCGGCGGCGAACTGCCAGGCGATGGTGGCGCGCACGCCTTCCAGCGACCACGGCAGGTAGATGCCGCCACGCGGATCCACCGAATGGATCACGCCCACCAGGGTCAGCAGCGCCGCCAGCAGCAGCACCGCCGAGGCGTGGTGTGGACGCTGATCCACCAGCGCCACCAGTGCCGCGCTCCACAGCATCGCGGTGATGATGAAGCCGTTGCCCAGGGTCACGATGGTGGCGAGGTCGGCCAGGCCGTGGCCACCGCCAGCCTCGTACAGTGCGGCGAAGGTATCGGCCGGGATCCACGCCGGATTGCCCAGCTTGATCACCAGCAGGTAGGCGATCGCCGGCAGGAACGCCAGCGCCACCGCCGGCGCGTGCCGGCGCGGGCTTTCGTGGAAGGCCTGCACGGTGATGTCCAGGCCGACGTATACGATGATCGGTGCCAGCACCGCCACCGGCAGCCACTGCACCAGCATCGACACGAAGCCGAGGATGCCGCCGAGGCCGATGAACAGCCCCGCCAGCAGGGTGTAACCGTGGCGCGCGCCCATGTGCTTGTAGGCGGGCTGGCCGATATAGGGCGTGGTCTGGGCCACGCCGCCGCAGAACCCGGCGACCAGGGTGGAGATGGCCTCGGCCAGCAGCACGTCGCGGGTACGGTAGTCGTCTCCGGCGGCGCGTGCGCTCTCGGCCACGTTGATCCCGCCGACGACCATCAGCAGGCCGAACGGCAGCAGCAGCGGCAGGTAGGGCACGGTGTACTGCAGGCCGGTGATGAAGCCCGCGCTGGGCAGCGGCAGCACGAAGGCCAGCGGCTGCAGCTCCGGCAGCTGGAATCCCGGCAGGCCGAGGCCAGCCAGGCCGAGCCCGTAGTACAGCGCGGTACCGACCACGAACGCGGCGAACACGCCGGGAACCCGCCATGGCAGCCGGCCCTTGCCGACCAGCACGTACAGCAGCAGGCCCAGGGTGGCGATGCCGACCACCGGATTGCGCAGGGTCTCGATCAGCGGCAGGAAACCCAGCAGCGCCAGCGCGGCACCTCCAATGGAGCCGAGCAGCGCCGCGCGCGGCAGCACCCGCGTGACCCAGTCGCCGGCGAAGGACAGCACCAGCTTGAGCAGGCCCATCACTACCAGCGAGGCCATGCCCAGCTGCCAGGTCGCCAGCGCCGCCGCGTCCGGCGCCATGCCCTGCGCCGTGAACCCGGCATACGCGGGACCCAGCACCAGCAGGGCCATGCCGATGCTGGTCGGCGCATCCAGGCCCAGCGGCATCGCGGTGACGTCGTCGCGCCCGCTGCGCAGGGCCAGGCGCCGCGCCATCACGGTGTAGACGAGATTGCCGACCAGCACGCCCAGGGCGGTGCCGGGGAACATGCGTCCGAACACGATATCCGCCGGGAACTGGAAGATCCCCACCAGCGCAGCGGCGATGAAGCCGAGGATGGAGAGGTTGTCCACCACCAGGCCGAAGAAGCCGTTGAGGTCGCCGGCGACGATCCAGGGCAGGCGGCGTGGAATGGCGGGAGCGGTCGACATCGGTGGCCTTGGGTCCGGGTGACAGGAAACGGGCCGGCACCGGGTCCGGCCCGCGGGTTGGCGAAGCCGGGACGGCGGCGCGCCGCCGTCCCCTGGATCAGAACCGGGTGCGGAACTCCACGCCCCAGGTCCGCGGCTCGTTGAGGAAGCCGGTGAGGTTGTTGAAGTCGATCGCGCCGACCACGCGCACCTGGTCGGTGATGTTGCGGCCGAACAGCGCCACCTCGCGGTCGCCCTGCTGCCAGGCGTAGCCCACGCGCAATCCGCCTTCCAGCGAGGACTTGCCGCGGAACTCCAGCGACTCGTACAGGAAGAAGTTCACTTCGCTGCGGTAGGCCCAGTCGGTGTAGAAGTACAGCTCGCCGCTGGACAGCGGCACGCCGTAGCGCGCGGTCAGGTTGTGCACCCACTCCGGCGCCTGCGGCAGCGGGTTGCCGTCGATCAGCGCGCGACCGGAACCATCCAGCGGATCGGTCACGGTGCACGCGGCGCAGGGCGCCACCGCCAGGCTGCTGTCCTGGATCTCGGTGTCGTTGTAGCTGGAACCGAGGGTGACCAGCAGCTGGTCGGCCAGGTAGGCCTCCAGGTCCAGCTCGAAACCCTGGCCCACGGTGCGGTCGGCGTTGAGCAGGGTGGCGATGTTGCTGCCGCCGCCCACGGCGATGATCTGCTGGTCGTCGACGGTGTAGCGGAACAGGTTGAAGCCCAGGCGCGCGCGGCGGTCCCACAGGTCGGCCTTGATGCCGGCCTCCCACGAGATCACCTCCTCCGAATCGGCAGTGGTCACGCCGCCGTTGGGCGCGCCCGGATCGGCGAACAGCAGCCGGCCCTGGATGGACGGTGCGCGGAAGCCCTTGGCCACGCGCGCGTACAGGTTCACGTCGTCGTTGAGCGCGTACACCGCGCTGGCGTCCCAGCTGACGTCGTTGGCATCGGTGTCCACCCGGTACGGGCCGCCCACCGGCGCACCGAACGGCGCCGCCTCGATGACGCTGGCCGAGAACTTCTTCTCGTCCTGGGTGTAACGCAGGCCGGCGCGCAGCTTCAGCCGCTCGGTGGCCTGGTATTCGCCCGAGGCGAACACTGCCCAGGCCTTGTTCTCCTGCTGCTGCACGGCGAAGCCGGCCTGCGGGTTGCCCGGCGCCAGCGAGTCGTAGTTGAAGCCGTGGATGGTGATGTCCTCGCGGTACCAGAACAGGCCGGCCTGCCAGTTGAACGGGCCGTCGTTGTCCGACTCCAGGCGGAACTCCTGGGTGACCTGCTCGTGGTCCGGCAGGCCGTCGGCCGACTCGGAGGCGAACGGGATCACGCCCGGGCCGGAATCCGGCAGGAACACCGCGCCGTAGCCGCCGTCGATGTCGCCGCGGTTGAGTGATTCGGCGGTCTCGTAGCCGGTGATCGAATGCAGCACCAGTCCGTCGAAGTCCCAGCGCAGGCGCGCGCTGGCGCCCCAGGTCTCCAGGTCGGAGAAGTTCACGCCGTCCAGCGAGACCTCGTCGCGGTCGAAGCCCGGCACCAGGTTGTTGCTGCCCGGCTGGATGATGTTGCCGCGGAACAGGCGCGCGGTGCCGTTGAGGTCGCGCCGGTGCAGGTTGAGCAGCGCCTCGAAGGCATCGCCCTCGTACAGGAACTGCAACCGCACCGCGGATTCGTCGTAGCCCTCGAAGCTTTCGTTGGGCGCGCCGGCGAGGGTGTTGTCCACCGAATCGTCGCGGCGCTGGTACAGGGCCGAAAGCCGCGCCGACCAGCGCGGACCGAGCGCACCGCCGACCGCGCCCTCGAAGTTGACCATGTCGTCGCTGCCGTAGCCCAGCTTCGCGTAGCCGCCGAATTCCTGCGACGGCTTGGCCGACTCGAACTTGACCACGCCGGCCGGGGTATTGCGCCCGAACAGGGTGCCCTGCGGGCCGCGCAGCACTTCCACCCGCTCCAGGTCGAACAGCGGGAAGCCCTTCAGCAGCGGGCTTTCCTGCACCACCTCGTCGTACACCAGCGAGACCGGCTGCGAGGCGTTGAGGTCGAAGTCGGTATTGCCCAGGCCGCGGATGTAGAAGCGCGGGAAGGCGCGGCCGTAGGAGGACTCGATGTTGAGGCTGGGCACGCGCGCGGAGAGGAAGCGGATGTCGGCGCCGCCGGAGCCGTACAGTTCGAGCTTCTCCGCATCGACGCTGGTGATCGACACCGGCACGTCCTGGATGTTCTCGACCTTGCGCTGGGCGGTGACCTCGACCGCGTCGAGGGTGGCGGCTTCCTGGGCCTGCAGCGCCGGCACGGCGAGCAGCAGGGCGACGGCGACGGCAAGGCGCGAGCGCCGGGCCTGCGGGACGTACGACGGGTTCATCGGGTTGCTCCTCGTGGGGTGGAGGCGGGACGGTCGTGCATCGGGCTGGCCGGCGGGCGCCGGCTCAGAAGGAAACCTCGGCGGGCTGGCGCGCCCACAGGACGGACTGGTGGCCGGTGGCCTGCTTCCAGGCCAGGCGGATGGCCTCGATGTCGGCGCGGCGCTGCGGCGTGTCCTCGTGCAGGATCACCAGCACCTTGCTGCGCAGGCGGTGCGGCCCGGGCTCGCCGCGGAACAGCCACTGGCCGTAGCCGTCGAGCACGGTCAGGCCGTCGGGGAAGCGCGGGGTGACCTCGCGGTCGAGGAAGCGGCGCCAGGCGGCCTCGTCGATGGCGTCGGCCTGGGGCCGGTCGGAAGGCGCGTCCTCGCGGCCGACGCCGAAATACAGCTCGCTGCGGAGCCAGCCGCTGGCCGCCGCCGGGCGCAGTTCGTCGCCCTGCAGGCTGGCGGTGGTGGCGGCCGCCGGATGCGGGCCGCTGGCGCAGGCCGACAGGGCCATGGCGAGCAGCAGCGCGAGGCAGGAAAGGCGGCGATGCATGGCGGGCTCCGGACCAGGGCGCGGCGAAGCGTGGTCGGGGCCCATGCTGCGACGGAAATAACCGGGCGTCATGTGCTGATTCCGACGGCGCCTGCGCCAGCGTGAAAACGGGGCCCTATCCTATCGCTCTATCGAGATGGATATAAAGACTTACTTCGAGGCCAGCCAGATGACCGCCCCTGCCCGCTCCCGCCTTGCCCTCGCCCTGGCCGCCGCCCTGCCCGCGGTCGCCGCCGCCCAGGCCTTCGAACCGGCCACCACCACCCTGGACCAGGTGATCGTCACCGGCACCCGCGCCAGCGACCGCACCGCGCTGGAGTCGACCTCGCCGGTGGATGTGCTCACCGCCGAGGACCTGCGCCGTGCCGCCGGCCCGGCTGGCGAGCTGGGCAGCGCCCTGCAGGCGCTGCTGCCCTCGTTCAACTTTCCGCGCCAGTCCAACTCCGGCGGCGCGGATCATGTGCGCGCCGCCCAGCTACGCGGGCTCTCGCCCGACCAGGTGCTGGTGCTGGTCAATGGCCGCCGCCGCCACACCAGTGCGCTGGTGACCACCGGCTCCAAGATCGGTCGCGGTACCACGCCGGTGGACTTCAACGCGATCCCGGTCGGCGCGGTGGCACGGATCGAGGTGCTGCGCGACGGCGCTGGCGCGCAGTACGGATCGGATGCGGTGGCCGGCGTGGTCAACATCATCCTCGCCGGCGGCGCCGAGGGCGGCGCGCTGGAGGCCGGCTACGGGCTGCACCACACCGAGCTGGAGCCGATCGGGCGCACCCTCACCGACGGCCAGACCGCGCATGCCAACGGCCATGTCGGCACCGCGCTGGGCGACGGCGGCTTCCTGCGCGTCGGCGCCGGCTACCAGGAACGCAACGCGACCAACCGCGCCGGCTTCGACCAGGTCCCGCCCTGGGACCAGACCCCGGCCAACCTCGCGGTGCAGGGCCGCCGCAACTACCACCTCGGCGATGGCGAGTCGAAGCAGCTGGACGGCTGGTTCAACGCCGAGCTGCCGCTGGCCGGCGGCGCCACCCTGTACGGCTTCGGCACCTGGCACCAGCGCGATACCGAGGGCGCCAACTACTACCGCTACCCGGAAGGCGAGGCCAACTGGCCCGAGGTCTATCCGGACGGCTACCGCCCGGTGTCGGTGGGCGAGAACCTGGACGTGGCCCTGGTCGCGGGCGTGCGCGGCCAGGTCGGCGGCTGGGACTACGACGCCAGCATCGACCACGGCGCCAACGACTTCACCTTCCGCCTGCGCGACTCACTCAATGCCTCGCTGGGCCCGGCCAGCCCCACGGACTTCCGCACCGGCGACTACCGTTTCGCCCAGACCCTGGCCAACCTCGACTTCAGCCGCGGCTTCGCCAGCGCCGGTTCGGACCACGTGCTGGCGCTGGGCGCCGAATTCCGGGCCGAGCGCTACCAGACCGGCGCCGGCGACCCGGCCAGCCACGCGGTCGGCCCGTATGCCGGCCGGCCGGCTGGCGCCCAGGCCGGCGGCGGCCTGACTCCGCAGGACGAGGCCGACCTGTCCCGCGACGTGGCCAGCGCCTACGCCGCCCTGTCCTCCAGCTTCGGCGAGGCCTTCAGCACCGACCTCAGCGCGCGCTACGAGCACTACCAGGACTTCGGCGGCCAGTTCACCGGCAAGCTCGCCGCGCGCTGGGCCTTCACCCCGGACCTGGCCGTGCGCGGCGCGGTCTCCAGCAACTTCCGCGCGCCCTCGCTGGCACAGGTGGGGTTCGAGTCCACCAGCACCGGTTACAACGCCGCCGGCCAGATCGTGCAGGGCCGCCTGCTGTCGGTGAACAACCCGATCGCCCGCGCGCTTGGTGCACGCGACCTGGATCCGGAGGAGTCGCTCAACCTCGGCCTGGGCCTGACCGCGCGCATTGGCGAGCGCTTTGATCTCTCGCTGGACCTGTTCCAGATCAGCATCGACGACCGCATCGCCCTGTCCGAGTCCATCACCGGCGATGCGCTGCACGCGTTCGTCGACGCGAACTTCGACGTGGCCCCGCTGGAGAGCGCGCAGTTCTTCGTCAACGCCGCCGACACCCGCACCCGCGGCGCCGAGCTGGTCGGCAACTGGCGCGACGAGCTGGCCGGCGGCCGCCTGCTGCTGACCGCCGCCTGGAGCCATGCGAAGACCGAGCTGGAGGACATCGTCGCCACGCCGCCGCAGCTGGCGGCGCTGGATCCGGGCTACGTGCTGTTCGGGGTCGAGGAGAGCAATACGCTCACCGATGCCGCGCCACGCACCCGTGCCCTGCTCAGCGCCGGCTGGTCCGGCAGCCGCTGGGACCTGCTTGCCCGGCTGCAGCGCCATGGCAGCGCCAAGCGCGTGTTCAACTTCGGCGGCGGCTTCGAACCGGAGCAGCGCTACGGTGCCGAATGGCAGCTCGATGCCGAGGTCGGCTACGCGCTCAACCCGCGCTGGAGCGTGGCCGTGGGCGGGACCAACCTCACCGACGAGTACCCGGACCGCTCGAACGAGGACATCCACTATTTCGGCAACCTGCCCTACGACGTGCTGTCGCCGCTGGGCAGCAACGGCCGCTACCTGTACGGGCGCGTGCGCTACGCGTTCTGACGGGCCCGCGACCATGGAAGGACAGGCCGCGCATGGTGCCGACCTGTCCCTCACGGCCCCATCGTGCACAATGGGGGCATGGTCGACGAGACGAAATCCCGTCCATCACCGCCGCCGCTCGGCGACGACTGTGCCCTCTTCCTCGACGTCGACGGTACGCTGGTGGAGTTCCAGGAGGACCCCGCCGCGGTCCACCTGCTGCCCGACGTGCGCGAGGCGATCGGCCAGCTCGGTCGGCGCCTGCATGGCGCGGTCGCGCTGGTGAGCGGGCGCCCGCTGGTCCAGCTCGATGCGCTGTTCGCGCCGCTGCGCCTGCCCGCGGCCGGCCTGCATGGACACGAATTCCGCCACGGCGCCGAAGCCGCGGCCGATATCCCGAAGGACACTTCCGCCCTGCTGCATGACCTGCACCGCGAGGCGGTGCAGCTGGCCGCGGCGCGGCCGGGCGTACTGGTGGAGGACAAGGGCGTCAGCCTGGCCCTGCACTGGCGCGCCGCGCCGGAATTTGGCGCGGAGGTGGCGAGCTTCGCGCGTGGCTACATCGAACGCCTGCCCGGCTACCGCCTGCAGCCGGGCGACCATGTCGTCGAGTTCGTGCCGGCCAGCAGCGACAAGGGCCAGGCGGTGGAACGGATGATGGCCCAGCCCGCGTTCCGCGGGCGGGTACCGGTGTTCATCGGCGACGACCTGACCGACGAATACGGCTTCGCCGCGGCCAACCGCGCGGGCGGCTGGAGCGTGCTGGTCGGGGAGCGGGAACCGAGCGTGGCCAACTACGCCCTGCCCGGCACCCGCGACGTGCACGCCTGGCTCATCGCCAATGCGGCACAAAGGGAGGTCAACCCGCGGTAGCCCAGCCGCCGCAGAACCACGGGACCTGGAATGGATATCAACGTACACGAGGCCAACCTCGAGCTTGGCGTGATCGGCAACGGCAGCTTCGGGGCGCTGGTCGACAAGCGCGCGCGGGTGGTATGGAGCTGCCTGCCGGCCTTCGATGGCGATCCAGCGTTCTGCGCCCTGCTCTCGCCCTGCGAGCAGGAGGGTGGCGATTTCTCGATCGAGCTGGAGGACTTCGAGCGCTCCGAGCAGCGCTACGACAACAACACCGCGATCCTGCGCACTACCCTCCATGACAGCCGCGGCGGATCGCTGGAGATCGTCGACTTCGCCCCGCGCTGGCGCCAGAACGGGCGCCTCTACCGCCCGGTGTCGATCATCCGCCGGATCACGCCACTGACCGGCAACCCGCGCATCCGCGTGCGGCTGCGCCCGCTTGCCGACTGGGGCGCGCGCGTGCCCGAGTCGACCTGGGGCAGCAACCACATGCGCTGGCTGCTGCCGCACTTCACCCTGCGCCTGAGCACCGACGTGCCGATCCGCTTCGTGCGCGACGGCCTGCCGTTCGTGCTGAGCCACCGCATGCACCTGGTGCTCGGCCCGGACGAACCCATGGGCCGCTCGCTCACCGGCTACGTGGACGAGGCCCTGACCCGCACCCGCGAGTACTGGTTCGAGTGGGTGCGCTACCTGTCCATCCCGCTGGAATGGCAGGAGGCGGTGATCCGCAGCGCGATCACCCTCAAGCTGTGCCAGTACGAGGACAGCGGCGCGATCATCGCGGCCATGACCACCTCCGTCCCGGAGGCGCCAGGCAGCGCGCGCAACTGGGACTACCGCTACTGCTGGCTGCGCGACGCGGCCTTCGTGGTGCGCTCGCTCAACCGCCTGGGCGCGACCCGCACCATGGAGGAGTTCCTGCGCTACATCTTCAACCTCGCCAGCCACGACGGCAGCCTGCAGCCGCTGTACGGCATCGGCTTCGAGGACCGGCTGGACGAGGTCGAGGTGCCTTCGCTGGCCGGCTACCGTGGCATGGGCCCGGTGCGGCGCGGCAACCTGGCCTGGATCCAGAAGCAGCACGACGTCTATGGCAGCGTGGTCCTGGCCTCGACCCAGCTGTTCTTCGACCAGCGCCTGGCCGACCCGGGCGACGAGGACACCTTCGCTCGCCTGGAGCCGCTGGGCGAGCGCGCGTTCGCCCTGTACGACGTGCCCGATGCCGGGCTGTGGGAGTTCCGCGGCCGCGCCGAGGTGCACACCTACACCGCGGCCATGTGCTGGGCCGCCTGCGACCGCCTGGCCAAGATCGCCACGCAGCTCGGCCTGCAGGAGCGGGTCGACTACTGGCGGCTGCGCGCCAACACCATCCGCAAGGTCACCCTGGACCGCGCGTGGCGCCCGGACGCCAACCACTTCAGCGCCTCGTTCCAGAGCGACTACCTCGATGCCTCGCTGCTGCTGCTGGCAGACATCGGCTTCGTCGATGCGCACGACCCGCGCTACGTGGCCACCGTGGAGGCCATCGGCCGCGAGCTGCGCCATGGAGACGGCGTGTTCCGCTACGTCGCCCCGGACGACTTCGGCGCGCCCGAGACCAGCTTCACCATCTGCACCTTCTGGTACATCGACGCGCTGGCGGCGATCGGGCGCATGGACGAGGCACGCGAGCTGTTCGAGCGGGTGCTGTCGCATCGCAACCACCTCGGCCTGCTCTCGGAGGACATGGCCTTCGAGGACGGCGAGGGCTGGGGCAACTTCCCGCAGACCTACTCGCACGTGGGCCTGATCATCGCCGCGATGCGGCTGTCACGTTCCTGGCAGGAGGCCTCATGAGTCGTCTGGTCGTCGTATCCAACCGCGTCGCCGTCCCCGGCGAGAACCGCGCCGGCGGCCTGGCGGTGGCCCTGCAGGCGGCACTGTCCGAGCGTGGCGGCATGTGGTTCGGCTGGAGCGGCAAGACCGTCCGCGGCAACAGCGGCGAGATCCACGAGCAGGAGGCCGACGGCATCCGCTACGTGACCATGGACCTCAACCGCGCCGACCTGGACGCCTACTACAACGGCTTCGCCAACCGCGCGCTGTGGCCGCTGCTGCACTTCCGCCTGGACCTGGTCGACTACGACCGTGGCACCCGCGAAGGCTACCGCCGGGTCAACGCCATGTTCGCCGACCGCCTGGCGCCGATGCTACGCGACGACGACACGGTCTGGGTGCACGACTACCACCTGATCCCGCTGGGCGCGCTGCTGCGCGAGCGCGGGGTCGGCTGCCGGATCGGCTTCTACCTGCACGTGCCGGTGCCCTCGGCCGACCTGATGATGGCCGTGCCCGACCACCAGCGCCTGTTCTCGCCACTGTACGCCTACGACCTGCTCGGCTTCCAGACGCAGCGCGACAACGACCGCTTCCACTCCTACGTGCGCCTGTACGGCGGCGGCAGGATCGTCGCTCCGGGCATCCTCGAGGCACCCGGCGGACGCCAGTTCCGCACCGGCGCCTTCCCGATCAGCATCGACACCCCGGAGATCGCGCGCCAGGCTGCGGCCGCGGCTAGCAAGCCGACGGTGCGCAGCCTGCGCACCAGCCTGGAAGACCGGCTGCTGGCCATCGGCGTGGACCGGCTGGACTATTCCAAGGGCCTGCCCGAGCGTTTCCATGGCTTCGAGCGCTACCTCGAACGCCATCCGGACCAGAAGGGCACCCTGACCTACCTGCAGATCGCGCCGCTGTCGCGCGCGGACGTCAGCGAGTACCGCATCCTGCGCAGCCAGCTGGAGCAGATCGCCGGGCACATCAACGGCGGCCACGCCGCGCCCAACTGGACGCCGCTGCGCTACGTCAACCGCAACTTCCCGCATTCCACCCTGACCGGCTTCTACCGCACCGCGCGCGTGGGCCTGGTCACGCCATTGCGCGACGGCATGAACCTGGTCGCCAAGGAATACGTCGCCTCGCAGGACCCGGAGAATCCCGGCGTGCTGGTGCTGTCGCTGCTGGCCGGCGCCGCGCAGGAAATGAAGGAGGCGCTGCTGGTCAATCCACACGACCTGGACGGCGTGGCCGACGCGATCGCCACCGCCGCGACGATGCCGCTGGCACGGCGCAAGGAGCGCTGGAACGCGATGATGGACCACCTGCGGAAGCACGACATCCACGCCTGGCGCAAGCAGTACCTGGAAACGCTGGAGAACGGCTGACAGGCTGGCGTCAGCTTGGGTTGGCATCATTGGGGGTTCGCGCGCAGGCGCGGCATTGCCGTGTCCCGCGCGTGGCCTTCCTTCTGCCACGAGGTCCGTCCCCATGCGCCACGCCCCCGCCCTGCTCCTGTCCGCCGCCCTCCTGCCCCTCGCCGCACCGGCCCAGGAGCTGGCCAGGACGCCGGAAGGCTGGACCGGCACCGGCGAGCTGGGCCTGGCCATGGCTCGCGGCAACTCGCGCTCGGAAAGCCTCAACACGCGCCTGCGTTTCTCGCGCGAGGAGGAGCACTGGAAGAACGGCTTCAGCCTGTCGGCCCTGCGCTCGCGCGCCGAGGTCGAGAGCGACACCGACGGCGACGGCATCGAGGAGCGCCGCTACGAGACCAGCGCCAACCGCTACGACGTCTCCGGTTCCAGCGCCTACCGCTTCAGCCCGCGCCACCACGTCTCGGCCAACGGCCGCTACGAGCACGACGATTTCTCCTCGTACGACTACCAGGGCACCGTCGCGATCGGCTTCGGCAGCCGCTTCATCGACAACGACCGCACCAAGTTCACCGGCGAGATCGGCCCCGGCTACCGCCGCGCCCGGACCTCGCTCGACGGCGAGGTGCAGAGCAGCCTGATCGGCCGCGGCCTGCTCGACCTGCGCCACCAGCTCACCGACAACACCGAGCTGTTCAACACCCTGCTGGTCGAATCGGGCAAGGACAACACCTTCGCCCAGAACGACCTTGGCGTATCGGTGGCGATGAACGAGCGCTTCGCGCTCAAGGCCGGCCTGCAGGCGCGCCACAACACCGAGGTCGAGGACGCGTCGACCCGTCGCACCGACACCCTGACCACGGTCAACCTGGTCTACAACTTCCGCTGATCGCGGCGTCTTTCATCGGGGCTGGATGTACACCAGCGTGGCCAGGCGCCCGGTGCGCTGGTCGCGCCGGTGCGAGTAGAAGCGGGCCGGATCGCTGATCGTGCACAGCCCGCCGCCGTGGATCGCCGCGGCGGGCAGGCCGGCCGCCTGCAGGCGCAGGCGCGCCAGGGCGTAGAGGTCGACCTTCCAGTGCCCGGGCCGGGTGGGCATGAAGGCCGCCGCGGCCGCGGGATCCTGGCCGACGAAGGCATCGTGCACCTCGCTGCCGATCTCGTAGGCCTGCGGCCCGGCCGCCGGGCCCAGCCAGGCGCGCAGCGCCCGGGGCGGGGTGCGCATCGCGGCCACCGTCGCTTCCAGCACGCCACTGGCCAGTCCGCGCCAGCCGGCGTGGGCGCCAGCGACCTCGCTGCCGTCCCCGGCGGCGAACACCACCGGCAGGCAGTCGGCGGTCAGGATCGCCACCACCACGCCGGGCACGCAGGTCGCGGCGGCATCGGCCTCCGGCTCGTCATCGGCGGGCACCGCGTCGCCCAGTGGCGCGTCCAGCCGCAATACGCCGGTGCCGTGCACCTGGCGCAGCCAGTAGGGATGCGAAGGCAGCCGCAGGCGCTGGCGCAGCTGCTCGCGGTTGGCCGCGACCGCGGCCGGATCGTCGCCGCTGCGCGCGCCCAGGTTGAAGCTGTCGAACGGGGGCAGCGACACGCCTGCGCCATGGCGCAGGGTGGTGAAGGCATGCACGCCCGGGGGCGCCGGCCAGTCCGCGGCCAGGACCGCGCCAGCCGCCACCACGCCTGTTTCTTCCGCCATCCCGCCCTCCAGGGGTATTCCCGGTCGAACCGGCGGCTCAGCGCCGCTGGCTCTCCTCCCAGTGCCGGGTGTCCTCGCGCAGCACCCGCAGCAGCTCGAGCATGTCCTTCGGCAGCGGCGCTTCGACCCGCACCTGCGCGCCGGTGACCGGGTGCTGGAACTCGAGTACCTCTGCGTGCAGGGCCTGGCGGCCGAAGCCGCGCAGGCTGGCGACCAGGTCCTCGGTGGCGCCGCGCGGCAGCTTCAGCGGGCCGCCGTACAGTGGATCGCCGACGATCGGGTGGCGCAGGTGCTGCATGTGCACGCGGATCTGGTGGGTACGCCCGGTCTCCAGCCGGCATTCCAGCGCGGTATGGGCGCGGAAGCGCTCGCGCAGGCGGTAGTGGGTGACCGCGTCGCGGCCATCCTCGCGCACGGCCATGCGCAGGCGGTCGCGCGGGTGGCGGTCGATCGGGGCGTTGGCGGTGCCACCGGAGACCAGTGCGCCGACCACCACCGCCACGTACTGGCGGCGGACCTCGCGCGCGGCCAGCTGGGCGACCAGGCCGGTATGCGCCTGCAGGGTGCGGGCCACGACCATCACGCCGCTGGTGTCCTTGTCCAGGCGATGGACGATGCCGGCGCGCGGCAGCGCGGCCAGGCCGGGGTCACGGTGCAGCAGGGCGTTGACCAGGGTGCCGGCCGGGTTGCCGGCGCCGGGATGGACCACCAGCCCGGCCGGCTTGTCCAGCACGAACAGGTGCTCGTCCTGGTACAGCACGTCCAGCGGGATGTCCTCGGCCACCGCCTCGGTCTGGATTTCGGACACCTCGGCCAGGCTGACGGTCTCGCCGCCCTTCACCGCGTCGCGCGGGCGCGCCGGCTGGCCGTCCAGCAGGGCGTCGCCGGACTTGATCCAGGCGGCCAGGCGGGAACGGGAATATTCGGGGAACAGCTCGGCCAGTACGGCATCGAAACGGCGGCCGGCGGCCTCGTCGGGGACGGTGGCCTGGCGGGGGGCGTCTGGGGTCTGGGACATCGGGGGGGCTTTCGGGATGGGGTCCGGACAGGCGAAGTCAGTCGCCGGACAGGCCACTAGGCTATCATCGGCCTTTCCGATTTCCGCCGGCATGCCCTCCCCGATGGCCCTCAGCCCCCGTTCCAGCCTCCCCTCCGCCCTGCGCCTGGTGGCCCTGCTCGTGCTCGTGGCCCTGTTCGCCACCGGCTGCGGCCGCGACAAGAAGAAGAAGGATGCCGACGAGGGCAGGCCGGTCGCCGAACTGTACGAGAAGGGCCATGGCTACATGGAACGCGGCAACTGGACCGGCGCGGAGACGGTGTTCCGCCGCCTGGTGGCCCAGTACCCGTACGGCCCGTATACCGAGCAGGCGCTGATGGAGACGGCCTACGCCCAGTACAAGGCGGGCCGCCACGACGAGGCGGTGTCGACCATCGACCGCTTCATCCGCACCTACCCGACCCACCGCAACATCGCCTACTTCTACTACCTGCGCGGCCTGTCCAACTCCAACCGCGACGCGGTGTTCATGCAGCGCGTGTGGTCGCTGGATCCCAGCCGCCGCGACCTGTCCTCGCCGCAGCAGGCCTACGAGGACTTCAACACCGTCGCCCAGCGCTACCCGAACAGCCGCTACGCCCCCGACGCGCGCCAGCGCATGGTCGTGCTGCGCAACGTGTTCGCCCGCCACGAGATGGACATCGCGCTGTACTACATGCGCCGCGGCGCCTGGCTGTCGGCCGTCAGCCGCGCCAAGTACATCCTCGAGACCTACCCGCAGAGCGACTACCAGTACGACGCCATCGCCGCCCTGGCCGAGTCCTACGACAACCTGGGCCAGAAGCAGCTGTCCGAGGACGCGATCCGCGTGCTGCGCCTGAACGACCCGCAGCACCCGTACCTCAGCGGCGACTGGCCGAAGTACCCGTGGGCGATCCGCAAGCTCAACCCGTTCGCCGGCGAGCGTTCGCCGACCACCGGCGAGCGCGACGCCGAGCGCCGCTGAGCCAGCGGGACCTGGACGAAGAAAGGGCGCACCCACGGATGCGCCCTTTTTGTTTGCCTGCCCTTCCTGGCCCGGTGGCCGGCGGCAGCCTCAGCCGCCGAAGCCGTTGCTGATCGGGTAGCGCCGCTCGCGCCCGAATGCGCGCCGCGAGACCTTCGGCCCCGGCGCGGCCTGCTGCCGCTTCCACTCGCTGGTGCGTACCAGGCGCAGCACCCGGTCCACCACCTCGGCGGCGTAGCCGGCGGCCACGATCTCCCCGCGCGACTGCTCCTGGTCGACGAAGCGGTAGAGGATGCCGTCGAGCACGTCGTACGGCGGCAGCGAATCCTGGTCCAGCTGGTCGGCACGCAGCTCGGCCGAGGGCGGGCGGCTGATCACCGCCGGCGGGATCACCGGCGCGCCGCCGACCGTGTTGCGCCACTTGGCCAGGCCGAACACCTCGGTCTTGTACAGGTCCTTGAGCGGGGCGTAGCCGCCGCACATGTCGCCGTAGATGGTGGCGTAGCCGACCGCGTACTCGCTCTTGTTGCCGGTGGTCAGCAGCAGCCCGCCGAACTTGTTGGACAGGGCCATCAGGATCGCGCCGCGGCTGCGCGACTGCAGGTTCTCCTCGGTGGTGTCGGCCTCCTGGCCGGCGAACACCTGCTCCAGCGACTGCAGGAAGCCGGTGAAGGCCGGTTCGATCGGGATCGTCTCCAGGCGCACGCCCAGCGCCGCGCACTGCTCGGCGGCCAGGTCGTTGGACAGGCCGGCGGTATAGCGCGAGGGCAGGCGCACCGCGACCACGTTCTCCGGGCCAAGGGCCTCGGCCGCCAGGGCCAGCACCAAGGCCGAGTCGATGCCGCCGGACAGGCCCAGCCAGGCGCGCCTGAAGCCGTTCTTGCCGCAGTAGTCGCGGATGCCGCGGACCACGGCGCGCCAGGCCAGCGCGTCCATGCTCTCGTCGCCGTCGTCCATCCACTGCACGGGAGTGAAGCTGCGGCCGGCGGTGTCGTAATCCACCACCAGCCACTGGTCGGTGAAGGCGGCCGCGGCCGGATGCACGGTGCCGTTGCCGTCGGCCACCACCGAGGCGCCGTCGAACACCAGCGAATCCTGGCCGCCGACCACGTTGAGGTAGGCCACGGCCGCGCCGGTTTCGCGGGTGCGCTCGGCCAGCAGGGCGTCGCGCTGGGCGTGCTTGCCGCGCTCGAACGGCGAGGCGTTGGGCACAAGCACCAGTTGCGCCCCGGCCTTCACCGTGTCCGCCATCGGCTCGGGGAACCACAGGTCCTCGCACACCACCACGCCCACCGGTACGCCGCCGACCTCGAACACGCAGGGCTCGCCATCGGGATCGGCCTCGAAGTAGCGGCGCTCGTCGAACACCGCGTAGTTGGGCAGCTCGCGCTTGCGGTAGGTGGCCTCGATGCGGCCGTCGCGCAGCACGCTGGCGGCGTTGTACAGCACGCTGCCGGCCGATTCCGGCCAGCCCACCACCGCGGTGATGCCATGCACGCCGGCCGCGACCTGCTCCAGCGCCTGCTGGCAGCGGGCCAGGAACGAGGGCCGCATCAGCAGGTCCTCCGGCGGGTAGCCACTGATGGCCAGCTCGGGGAACAGCACGATATCCGCGCCGTACTCGTCGCGGGCCTCGGCGATCATCTCCGCGATCCGCCCGGCATTTGCCTCGACGGCGCCGACCGGGAAATCGAACTGGGCCAGCGCGATGCGCAGGGAATCCTTCATGGGGCCAGGCCGGTGTGGGAATGGCCCCATGATACCGGCGCGGCGTGGGCATCCTGCATGCGCGGCTGCCTGGTTCGCGGCGCCGGAAAAGACGAAGGCCGCCCTGCGGCGGCCTTCGCTTGTAACCGTCGGGGACGGTTGGCTTACTTGACCAGCTCGGCGATGGCCGCGCCCAGGTCGCCCGGCGAACGGACGGTCTTGACGCCAGCGGCTTCCATCGCGGCGAACTTGCCTTCCGCGGTGCCCTTGCCGCCCGAAGCAATCGCACCGGCGTGGCCCATGCGCTTGCCGGCCGGGGCCGAGGCGCCGGCGATGAAGCCGACGACCGGCTTCTTGACGTGCTTGGCGATGTACTCGGCGCCGGCTTCCTCGGCGTCGCCGCCGATCTCGCCGACCATGATGATGCCTTCGGTCTGCGGGTCCTCGTTGAACAGCTTGAGGCAGTCGACGAAGTTCAGGCCGTTGATCGGGTCGCCGCCAATACCAATACAGGTCGACTGGCCCAGGCCCACCTCGGTGGTCTGCTTGACCGCTTCATAGGTCAGGGTGCCCGAGCGCGACACGATGCCGATCTTGCCCGGCTTGTGGATGTGGCCCGGCATGATGCCGATCTTGCACTCGCCCGGGGTGATGATGCCGGGGCAGTTCGGGCCGACCAGCACGGTCTCCGGATAGGTGCGGGTCAGCACGTTCTTGACGCGCAGCATGTCCAGCACCGGGATGCCCTCGGTGATGCAGACGATGACCTTGATGCCGGCGGCAGCGGCTTCCAGGATCGCGTCGGCCGCGAACGGCGGCGGGACGTAGATGACCGAGGCGTCGGCGCCGGTGCTCTGCACGGCTTCGGCGACGGTGTTGAACACCGGCAGCTCGAGGTGGGTGGTGCCGCCCTTGCCCGGGGTGACGCCGCCGACGACCTGGGTGCCGTACTCGATCATCTGGGTGGCGTGGAAGGTGCCCTGCTGGCCGGTGAAGCCCTGCACGATCACCTTCGTGTTCTTGTTGATCAAAACGCTCATGCGTTCAAGTCCTCGGAATACTGTTGTTTTTCAGGCTTCGGAGACGTGGCATGCCCGCTGCGCGGCCATGCCCGGGGCGTTGCTCCCAGAACCCCCACACCGCCTCGCGGCGGCGTCGCCCCCTTGACTCAAGGGGGCTGGGAGGGCCCTGGCCGTCCCGAAACCCGAAGGAATCAGGCGGCGGCCTTGACGGCCTCGACGACCTTCTTGGCGCCGTCGTTGATGTTGTCGGCCGGGATGATGGCCATGCCGCTGTCGCGCAGCAGCTGCTTGCCTTCTTCCACGTTGGTGCCTTCCAGGCGCACCACGACCGGGACCTTGACGCCCACTTCCTTGACCGCGGCGATGATGCCCTCGGCGATCATGTCGCAGCGGACGATGCCGCCGAAGATGTTGACGAAGATGCCCTCGACCTTGTCCGAGGACAGGATCAGCTTGAAGGCCTCGATCACGCGCTGCTTGTTCGCGCCGCCGCCGACGTCGAGGAAGTTCGCCGGCTCGCCGCCGTTGAGCTTGATCACGTCCATGGTGGCCATGGCCAGGCCGGCGCCGTTGACCATGCAGCCGATGTTGCCGTCCATGGTCACGTAGTTGATGTCCAGCTCCGAGGCGGTCACCTCGGTCTCGTCTTCCTGCGACTTGTCACGCAGGGCGACCAGTTCCTTGTGGCGGAAGTTGGCGTTGTCGTCGCTGTTGAACTTGCCGTCCAGCGCGTACAGGTTGCCGTCGTCCAGGATCGCCAGCGGGTTCAGCTCGACCAGCGACAGGTCCTTCTCGTTGAACAGGCGGTACAGGTTCACCATGATGTTGGCGAACTGGCCGGCCTGCTTGGCGGTCAGGCCCATCTGGAAGCCGATGTTGCGGCCGTGGTACGGCTGCACGCCCTCGACGAAGTCGACGTTGAGGGTGTGGATCTTCTCGGGAGTCTCGGCGGCGACCTGCTCGATCTCCACGCCGCCCTCGCTCGAGGCGATGTAGCTGATGGTGCGGGTACCACGGTCGACCAGGACCGACAGGTACAGCTCCTTGACGATCTCGCCGGCGGTGGTCACCAGCACCAGGTTGATCGGCAGCTCGACGCCGGCGGTCTGGTAGGTGGCCATCCTGGTGCCGAGCATCTTGGCGGCAGCGGCCTTCACGTCATCGACGGTCTTGCAGAACTTGACGCCGCCGGCCTTGCCGCGGCCGCCCGCGTGGATCTGCGCCTTGACCATCCAGGGGCCCTGGCCCAGCGACTGGGCGGCGGCAACCGCCTCGTCCGGGGTGGCGGCGACCTTGCCGGCCGGGACCGGGATGCCGTACTCGGCAAGCAGCTGTTTTGCCTGGTATTCGTGGAAATTCATGCTTCACCAATGGGTGGGGAACGGCCGCCGGGGGCAGGCGGGCGAGGGCCGGGAACGGCCCGCGGGCGCGCCTGGCGGGGGCGATATTGTCGCCGACGGGGGGCTACCGTGCAAAACAGGGCATACCGCCCCGCCCCAGCCGTCCCGGATTCCTATACTTTGGGCACCGCGCCGGCCCGGGAGCCCCGCTTGACGCAACCCTCTCTGATCGACCGGATCGAATACCTGCCGCGCCGGGAACTGCAGGCCTTCGGCCTGTACCGGGTGCTGGAGGCGGCGCTGATCGCCGCCCTGGCCCTGAGCCCGCTGCGCGAGCTGGCCGGCCCGGCCAACCTGGCCCTGGCCGGCTTCCTGGCCGCCGCCTACCTGGCCGCCGCCTTCGTCCTGCTTGCCCTGGGCCGCAGCCAGCGCCCGCTGAGCCTGGTGGTGCTGGCCGGCGCGCTCACCGACATCGTCGCCGCGACCCTGGCCACCCACGCCCTGCCCGGGGTCGGCGCCGGCATCGCGATGATGCTGCTGTTCAACGTGGTCGCCGCGGCCATGCTGCTGCGCCTGCGCTACGGCCTGGCAGTGGCGGTGCTGGCCTCGCTGGCCCTGGTCGGCGAATACATATGGACCCTGCTGGGCAGCGGCGGCCAGCCGCGCTCGCTGGCCGAGCTGACCATGTTCGTGGCCAGCTACCTGGCCCTGGCCTGGCTGGGCCACCAGATCGGCCAGCGCGCGCGCACCAGCCAGCAGCTGGCCGACAGCCGCGGCGCCCAGGTCGCCAACCTGGTGGAGATCAACGAGCTGATCATCCGCCGCATGCGCACCGGCGTGCTGGTGGTCGACGGCGATACCCGCATCACCCTGGCCAACGAGGCGGCGATGCTGCTGCTGGGCGATGCCGCCCCGGACCCGCACGACGGCCGCCTGGCCACCGCCGCGCCGGAGCTGGCGCGGCGCCTGCAGCGCTGGCGCGAGGGAGCCGGGACCGACGGCAGCCCGCTGCAGCTGCGCCCGGACCAGGCCGAGGTGCAGCCGCGCTTCGCCCGCCTGCTGGCCGACAGCGACCTGTCCCTGGTGTTCCTGGACGATGCCACCGTGGTCTCGCGCCGGGCCGAGTCGCTGACCCTGGCAGCCATGGGCCGGTTCTCGGCCAGCCTCGCCCACGAGATCCGCAACCCGCTGGCGGCGATCAGCTACGCCGTGCAGCTGCTGCAGGAATCGCGCGGGATGGACGACGCCGACCGGCGCCTGCTGCAGATCATCCACCAGCAGTGCATGCGCACCAACGGCATCGTCGAGAACGTGCTGGGCATGGCCCGGCGCGAGCGCGCCAAGCCCGAGCACGTGGACCTCACCGGCTTCGTCCAGCGCTTCGTCGAGGACTACCGGGCGACCATGCCGATCGAGACCGACACCCTCGAGGCCGGCCTGCCGGCGCGCGCGGTACCGGCCCTGGTCGACCCGGCCCACCTGCAGCAGATCCTCACCGCCCTGGTCCAGAACGCCCTGCGCTACGGACGCATGCCCGACGAGCCGGCGCGGGTGAAGGTGCGGGTCTCGACCCAGGACCGCAACGCCGTGGTCGAGGTGATGGACCGCGGCCCGGGCATCCCCGAGGGCACGGTGGCGCAGCTGTTCCGGCCGTTCTTCACCACCTCCGAGCACGGCACCGGCCTGGGCCTGTACATCGCCGGCGAGCTGGCGCGGGCCAACCAGGCCACCCTGCGCTACGTGCCGGTGCCCGGCGGCGGGGCCTGCTTCCGCATCACCCTGCCCGGCCCGGGCGGCATGCTTCCCCTGTGATCCCGGTCACGCACTTGGTCACGCCTGAAAGAGTCGGCTATCGTTCCACGCCATGAATCAAGCCCGCAGCGCCCTGATCGTCGACGACGAACGTGATATCCGCGAACTGCTGGTGCTGACCCTCGGGCGCATGGGCCTGCGCGTGGATACCGCCGCCAACCTGGCCGAGGCGCGCGAGCTGCTGGGATCCCACCGCTACGACCTCTGCTTCACCGACATGCGCCTGCCCGACGGCAACGGCATCGAGCTGGTGGTGGAGATCGCGCGCAACCACCCGCACACCCCGGTGGCGATGATCACCGCCTTCGGCAACATGGACCTGGCGGTGGAGGCGCTGAAAGCCGGCGCGTTCGACTTCGTCAGCAAGCCGGTGGACCTCAACGTGCTGCGCGGCCTGGTCCGCCACGCGCTGGAACTGAACAACGCCGAGCGCCCGGCCAAACCGGCGCAGCCCGAACAGGGCCGCCTGATCGGCGACTCCCCGGCCATGCAGGCCCTGCGCGGCACCATCGCCAAGGTCGCCCGCAGCCAGGCGCCGGTGTACATCCTCGGCGAGTCCGGCGTGGGCAAGGAGCTGGTGGCCCGCACCATCCACGAGCAGGGCGCCCGCGCGTCCGGCCCGTTCGTGCCGGTCAACTGCGGCGCGATCCCGGCCGAGCTGATGGAAAGCGAGTTCTTCGGCCACAAGAAGGGCAGCTTCACCGGCGCCCACGCCGACAAGCCCGGCCTGTTCCAGGCCGCCAGCGGCGGCACCCTGTTCCTGGACGAGGTCGCCGAGCTGCCGCTGTCGATGCAGGTCAAGCTGCTGCGCGCGATCCAGGAGAAGTCGGTGCGCCCGGTCGGCGCGGCCAGCGAGGTGCCGGTGGACGTGCGCATCCTCTCGGCCACCCACAAGGCGCTGGCCGACCTGGTGGGCGAGGGCCGCTTCCGCCACGACCTCTACTACCGCATCAACGTGATCGAACTGCGGGTTCCGCCGCTGCGCGAGCGCGCCGGCGACCTGCCGCAGCTGGCCGCGGCGATCCTGGCCCGGCTGTCCGCGGCCCAGGGCCGGCCCACGCCCCAGCTGGGCGAGGACGCACTGGCGGCGCTGGCGCGATATCCGTTCCCGGGCAACGTGCGCGAGCTGGAGAACGTGCTCGAGCGCGCCCTGGCGCTGGCCGAGGGCGACCATATCGACGTGGTCGACCTGCACCTGCCGCAGGCCCCGGTACGCACGGCCAGCCCTGCCGCGGCGACGGCCGAGGCCATCCCGGCCCAGGCCCCGCTGCCGGCAGCCGCAGCCGAGGCTTCCGGTGGCGCCCTGCCCTCGTACATCGAGCAGCTGGAGCGCGCCGCGATCCAGAAGGCGCTGGAAGACAACCGCTGGAACAAGACCCGCGCCGCGGCGCAGCTGGGCATCACCTTCCGCGCCCTGCGCTACAAGCTCAAGAAGCTGGGCATGGAGTAAGCCGGCCCCGCGTCGCCTTTCACCCCGGCCCATGCTGGGCCGCCGCCCCGCCAGCGGTGATAATGGCGCATGACCACGAGCCACACGCCCAAGAAATCGCTGGGCCAGAACTTCCTGCACGACGCCAGCTACATCGAGCGCATCGTCCAGGCCATCGATCCGCGCCCCGGTGACCGGGTGGTGGAGATCGGCCCCGGCCAGGGCGCGCTGACCCTGCCCCTGCTGCGCCGCCACGGCGCGCTGACCGTGATCGAGTTCGACCGCGACCTGGTCGGCCCGCTGGCGGAGATGGCGGCCCCGGTCGGGCAACTTGAGATCATCCACCGCGACGTGCTGCAGGTGGACCTGGCCGCGCTGGCCGCCGGCGGGAAGATCAAGCTGGCGGGCAACCTGCCCTACAACATCTCCTCGCCGATCCTGTTCCATGCCCTGGACCACGCCGCGGCGATCACGGACATGGTCTTCATGCTGCAGAAGGAAGTGGTCGACCGCATGGGCGCCGGCCCTGGCAGCAAGGTCTACGGCCGCCTGAGCGTGATGCTGCAGGCCTACTGCCAGGTGCAGCCGCTGTTCGTGGTGCCGCCGGGCGCGTTCCGCCCCGCGCCCAAGGTCGATTCGGCGGTGGTGCGGCTGGTGCCGCGCGACCCGGCCACGATCCACATCGCCGACCGCGACCGCTTCGCCCACGTGGTGCGCGCCGCCTTCGGCCAGCGCCGCAAGACCCTGCGCAACGCGCTGCGTGACGTGTGCTCGCCGGAGCAGTTCGAGGCCGCCGGCGTCAGCGCCGACGACCGTGCCGAACAGGTCGACGTCGCCGGCTTCGTGCGCCTGGCCAACGCCTGAGCAAACGCGGCGCCGCACCATGCCGGCGGATGCGGCGACGCACCGCCGCCTGCGTCATTCTTGCCCCGGCCTCACGCGGCGTTCGCTTACACTGTCGCCATGTCCCGCTCCTGCTCCACGCCATACGCGATCGAGGTCGAAGTCGACCCGCGGTTCCTGGAAGACCAGTCCGAACCCGAGGCCGACCGCTACGTGTTCGCCTACACCATCCGGATCCGCAACCGCGGCAGCGTTGCAGCGCAGCTGCTCGCGCGCCACTGGGTCATCACCGATGGCCACGGCCGGACCGAGGAAGTGCACGGCGAAGGCGTGGTCGGCGAGCAGCCATGGCTGGAACCGGGCGAGGACTTCGAATACACCTCCGGCGTGGTGCTGGAGACCGGGGACGGCTCGATGCAGGGCAGCTACGACATGGTGGCCGCCGATGGCACCCGCTTCGATGCGCCGATCGCCCCGTTCCTGCTGACCACCCCACGGACCCTGCACTGAGGCCGATGCGATGACCACCTGGGCCATCGGCGACCTGCAGGGTTGCTACGACGCCACCCAGCGACTGCTGGAGAAGATCCGGTTCGACCCGGCCAGCGACCGCCTCTGGTTCTGCGGCGACCTGGTGAACCGCGGCGGCCAGTCGCTGGAGACCCTGCGCCTGGTGCATTCGCTGCGCGAACACAGCGAGGTGGTGCTGGGCAACCACGACCTGTCGCTGCTGGCCATCGGCGAGCGCCCACTGGCCGAGAAGCGCAAGGTCAACCCGGACCTGCAGCGGGTGGTGCTGGCCGAGGACGCCGACGAGCTGCTGGGCTGGCTGCGCCGGCAGAAGCTGGTGCACGTGGACCGCGAACTGGGCTGGCTGATGGTGCATGCCGGCCTGGCCCCGCAGTGGACCACCGAGGTCGCCGAGCAGCTGGCCAACGAGGTCCAGCGCCAGCTGCGCGGGGACGGCTACCGCGGCCTGCTGCGCAACATGTACGGCGACAAGCCCAACTGGTCGCCCGGCCTGCGCGGCCAGGACCGCTGGCGCGCGATCATCAACTGGTTCACCCGTGCCCGCTACTGCACCCCGCGCGGGCGCATCGCCATCGACGAGAAGGGCCCGCCCGGCACCCAGGCCCCCGGCCTGTACCCGTGGTTCGAGGCCCCGGGCCATGCCCAGCGCGACCTCAACATCGTGTTCGGGCACTGGTCCACCGTCGGCCTGACCATCGCCCGCAACGTCTACGCGATCGATACCGGCGCGGTCTGGGGCGGCAAGCTCACCGCGCTGCGCCTGGACGGCGACGGGCTGTGCGTGCAGCAGGTCCCCGGGCGCGACGTGTCCGGCATCCCGCCGCACCTGCGCAAGGACTGAGGCGCGCCGCTCAGCGGCGGCGGTAGTCGACGAACTCGAAGGCGTGGGCGTGGCGCGCGTCGGCCGGATGCGGCTCGCGCGCGACCTCCTCCCATTGCCCCGCATCCCATCCCGGGAAGAAGGTGTCCGCGTCCGCCACCTCGGTATCGACCAGGGTCAGGTGCAGGTCGGTGGCCAGTGGAAGGGCCAGCGCGTAGATCTCGCCGCCGCCGATCACGCTGAGGGTGGTGACGCCCTGCGCGCGCGCCAGTTCCAGCGCCTGCTCCAGCGAGGCCACCGCCTGCATGCCCTCGAACGGCACCGCGCCGCTGCGGGTCAGGACCAGGTTGGTCCGGCCCGGCAGCGCGCGGCCCAGCGATTCGGCGGTGCGCCGGCCCATCAGCACCGGGGTGCCCAGGGTCAGGGCCTTGAAGCGCCTGAGGTCGTCCGGCAGCCGCCATGGCAGCTCGTTGCCGCGCCCGATGGCGCGGTTGCGGTCCATCGCCACCACCAGGGCGACCCGCATCTCAGACCGCCACCGGGGCCTTGATCGCCGGCGCAGGGTCGTAGCCCTCGATGGCGATGTCCTCGTAGCGGAAGTCGAACAGGTCGCGCACCTCGGGATTGAGCTGCAGCTTCGGCAGCGCCCGCGGCTCGCGCGACAGCTGCTCGCGCGCCTGCTCGAAGTGGTTCGAGTACAGGTGGGCGTCGCCCAGGGTGTGGACGAAATCGCCCACCCCAAGCCCGGTGGCCTGCGCCACCATGTGGGTCAGCAGCGCGTAGCTGGCGATGTTGAACGGCACGCCGAGGAAGATGTCGCCGCTGCGCTGGTACAGCTGGCAGCTCAGGCGGCCATCGGCCACGTAGAACTGGAACAGGGTGTGGCAGGGCATCAGCGCCATCTTCGGCAGGTCGGCCACGTTCCAGGCGCTGACCAGCAGCCGGCGCGAGTCCGGGTTGCGCTTGATCTCCTCCACCACCCAGCGGATCTGGTCGATCTCGCTGCCGTCGCTGCCGGTCCAGCGGCGCCACTGCTTGCCGTAGACCGGGCCCAGCTCGCCCTGCCCGTCGGCCCATTCGTCCCAGATGCTGACCTTGTTCTCCTTGAGATAGGCGATGTTGGTCTCGCCCTTCAGGAACCACAGCAGCTCGTGGATGATCGAGCGCAGGTGCAGCTTCTTGGTGGTGACCAGGGGGAAGCCCTGGCGCAGGTCGAAGCGCATCTGCCAGCCGAACACGCTGCGGGTGCCGGTGCCGGTGCGGTCGGGCTTGTCGGTGCCATGTCCCAGGACATGGGCCAGCAGCTCGAGGTATTGCTTCACGCCTTGCCTCCATCAGCGGGGATCACCGGCTGCAGCACCGGTGCACCGTGCGAACGCCACAGCAGGAACAGGCCCAGCAGCACCAGCGGCAGGCTCAGCACCTGGCCCATGGTCAGCCAGCCGAAAGCCAGGTAGCCGATCTGGGCGTCGGGCATGCGCACGAACTCGACCAGAAAGCGGAAGCAGCCGTACAGCAGGGCGAACATGCCCGCCACCGCGTAGCGCGGGCGCGGCCGGCTGGAGAACCACCACAACGCGCAGAACATCACCAGGCCCTCGAGGAAGGCCTGGTACAGCTGCGAGGGATGGCGCGCGAACCCGTCGAGCATGCCGGCATCGAACAGCGCCTGCAGCGTGGCCGGCTCCAGGCCCTGGTACTGCGCCGGCAGGCCGCTCGGGAACACCACGCCCCAGTTGCCGCCGGTGTACTTGCCCCAGAGCTCGCCGCCGATGTAGTTGCCGATGCGGCCGAACCCCAGCCCCAGCGGCACCACCGGGGCGACGAAATCCATGGTGTCGAAGAAGTGCAGGCCCTGGCGGCGCGACCACAGCCAGCAGGCGACGAGTACGCCGATCAGGCCGCCGTGGAAGCTCATGCCGCCGTCCCACACCCGCACCACCATCAGCGGGTCGGCCAGGGCGTCGCCCAGCGCGTAGAACAGCACGTAGCCCAGGCGCCCGCCCAGGACCACTCCCAGCATCCCGTAGAACAGCAGGTCCGAGTAGCCGTTGGCGTCCACGCCGGGCAGGCGGCCGGCGCGGATCCGGCGCTGGCCCAGCCACCAGGCGCTGGCGAAGGCCAGCAGGTACATCAGCCCGTACCAGTGGATCTTCAGCGGGCCGAGGCTCAGGGCGATGGGGTCGATCTGGTGCAGGACGATCATGTGGCCACGCGCTGGGAACAGGTTCGGACTGTATTACAGGGAAGGCGCGTCCGCCGGGCGGGGACGCGCCGCCGGCTCAGAACTCGCCCGCGCCCGGGACCTGCTTGGCGCGCGCCACGCGGCGCATCAGCAGGTTCAGGACCTCGACCATCACCGAGAACGCCATGGCGAAGTAGATGTACGGCTTGGGCACGTGCACGTCGAAGCCATCCAGCACCAGCACCGCGCCGATCAGCAGGATGAAGGCCAGCGCCAGCATCTTGATGGTCGGGTTGGCGTCGATGAAGTTGCCCAGCGGGTTGGCCGCCAGCAGCATGATCGCCACCGCCACCAGCACCGCCACCACCATCACCGGGATATGGTCGGCGATGCCCACCGCGGTGATCACCGAGTCCAGCGAGAACACGATGTCGATCACCGCGATCTGGGCGATCACCACCCAGAACACCTGCGAGGCCTTGGTGGTGCGCGGGTCGTCGTCGTGGCCGCCGCTGATCAGCTCGCGGATTTCCATGACGCCCTTCACCAGCAGGAAGGCGCCGCCGACGATCAGGATCAGGTCGCGCACCGAGATGCCCATGCCGCCGATATGGAACAGCTCGGTGTGCATGCGCGCCAGGAAGGCCAGCGAGACCAGCAGGCAGATGCGGGTGATGCAGGCCACCGCGATGCCGAACTTGCGGGCGAAGGCGCGCTTCTCCGCCGGCAGCCGGCCGACCGCGATCGAGATGAACACCAGGTTGTCGATGCCCAGCACGATCTCCAGTGCGCTGAGGGTTACCAGGGTCAGCCAGACGTTCGGGTCGGCCAGGAATTCGAAGCTCATCGGGGGATTTCCAGTCGTAACGGGTTCAAAGCAGGCGCGGGCCCAGGACCAGGGCCCAGCACGCCAGCACGTTCATCATCAGCACGAAGACCGCGGCCGAGCCCATGTCCTTGGCCCGTCCCGCCAGCACGTGGGGCTCGGGGCCGTAGCGCTCGATCACGGCCTCGATCGCCGAGTTCAGCAGCTCGGCCGCCAGCACCAGCAGCATCGAGCCGACCAGCAGCGCACGCTCCACGCCGTCCTGTCCCAGCCACAGCGCCACCGGCGCCAGGACCACGAACAGGTAGACCTCCAGCCGGAACGAGGACTCGTGGCGCCAGGCGGCGGCCAGACCCTGCAGGGACCACTGCGCGGCGCTCAGCACCCGGCGCGGACCGCGCGGAAGGTGGCCGGTGACGTCAGCCACGGCGGCTCCCTGCGGGGGCGTGCCGGCGCGGCGGCGATGTAAGCCGGCCGGGGGGCCGGGCCCGGAACTGGGGCGTCATCAGGCGGTATCGGGCCAACGGAACGGGGATTTTGCCACATCCCCCCGCATGGCCGCCCCCGCGGCCCACGGCATGCAGGCCCGTGGACGCGTCCGATCGTGGCCCGGCAGGCCTACTTGCGGGCGCGCAGCGCCTGCTGCTCGACCAGGGTCAGGGCGACGTTGTCGCGCAGGTAGGCCGGTTCGACCCGCTCGGCCGGCACCGCTTCGCCGGCCTCGAACGCCGCCGCGGCCAGTCGTGCCAGCACGCCGGCACGCGGCAGCGCGCTGGCGTCGATCGCGTCCATGCCCGCGGACAGGCGCTGAGCCAGCAGGCCGTCGGCGGCGGCGAAGCCGGTACCCACGCCCTGCCAGGGGCCGTCGGCGGCCGGCAGCTGCACCGCATCCGGCGCCAGCACCTGCTCGCGGTCCAGCGCGACCAGGCGCCCGCCAATGCGCTGGTACGCACCGACGTACACCTCGCCCATGCGCGCATCGATCGCGGCCAGGATCCGGTCGGGGCCATCGGCCGGCGCACCGGCGGCCAGCACCTCCAGGGTCGAGACCGGCACCAGGGGCCGGTCCAGTCCCAGCGCGATGCCCTGGGCCAGGGCGATGGCCAGGCGCACGCCGGTGAACGCACCGGGGCCACGGCCCACGGCGATCGCATCCAGCTGCGAGCGCGCGATGCCCGCCTGCTGCAGCAGCCCTTGCGCCCACGGCAGCGAAAGCTCGGCGTGGCGGCGCGGCGCCAGCTCGAACCGTTCGTGGACCTGCCCGTCCAGGTAAAGCGCGACCGACAGGGCCTCGGTGGCGGTTTCGAAAGCGAGCAGTTTCATCGGTGCGGTCTTCGTGGGGAACGTGGATGCGGGAATGGCGCGATGCAGGGTAACGCCGCGGCTCAGCCGGCGGTGACGGCGTCGGACGTGGCGAAGAACGCCTGCACGTCCTCGATCCGGCGGGTCAGGGCGAAGCGCGGCAGCGACTGCATGAACACCCGGCCGTAGGGCTTGTTGGTGATGCGCGGATCGCACAGCACCAGCACGCCGCGGTCGGATTCGGTGCGGATCAGCCGGCCCACGCCCTGCTTGAGCGCGATCACCGCCTGCGGCAGCTGCTCGTCGCGGAACGGGTTGCCGCCGCGGCGGCGCACCGCTTCCAGCCGCGCCTCGAACACCGGGTCGTCCGGCGCGGCGAACGGCAGCTTGTCGATCACCACCACGCTCAGCGCATCACCGGCCACGTCCACGCCTTCGCGGAAGGTGGCCGAGCCCAGCAGCACGCCATTGCCGGATTCGCGGAAGCGGCGCAGCAGCTCGGCCTTGGGCGACTGGCCCTGCACGAACAGCGGCCACGGCCCGCCTTCCAGCGCGGCGGCGGCCTCGCGCAGCGCGCGATGCGAGGCGAACAGCAGGAACGCGCGGCCACCGGAAGCCTCCAGCACCGGGCGCACCGCATCGATCATGGCCCGGGTGAAATCACGGCTGTTGGGCTCGGGCAGGTTGCGCGGCAGGTAGCACAGGGCCTGGCGCTGCCAGTCGAACGGACTGGGTTCGAGCAGGGTTTCCGGGTCGAACAGGCCCAGCTTGCGGCCAACATGGGTGAAGCCTCCGCCCACCGCCAGGGTGGCCGAGGTGAAGATCCACGCCGCCTGCGAACGCTCGCGGTGCTGGCGCAGCGGCGCGGACACGTCCAGCGGCGTGCGCTGGCAGCGGAAGCCGCGCGCGCTCAGTTCGTACCAGTAGACCTCGCCGCCACGCGCGGCCGCCGCGGCCAGGGCTTCGGCATTGGCGCCCTCGCCTTCGCCCGCCATCGCCTCGACCAGCGATTCCTGCTCGGCCGGTTCGGCGAAGGCATCGGAGGCGGCATCGCCGTCGCGCCAGCGCTCCAGCCGCTCGACCAGGTCGCGGGCGCGTGCCACGCAGGCCTCGAATCCGGGCGAGGTCTGGGCCAGCGGTTCCATCGTCTGCTCCAGCGCGGACAGCGCATCGGCCACCACGTCGAAGCCGTCGGCCACCGCCGGCAGGGTCAGGGCGCGGTAGCGGGTGCCGCGCGGCGGCAGCGCTTCCATCGCCGCGCGCAGTTCGCGCAGGGCCTGCTCGACGCTACGGACCGGGCCCTGGACCACGGCGGTGGCGCCGGTGGTCTGCTTGCACTCGGCCAGGCAGTCGCGGGCCAGCTCCTGGATCTGGCGCATGCCGAAGCCTTCGCCGAAGAAGCTGGCCGCCAGTTCGGGCAGCTGGTGCGCCTCGTCGATCACGAAGGCCTGGGCACCGGGCAGGATCTCGCCGAAGCCTTCCTGCTTGAGCGCCAGGTCGGCCAGCAGCAGGTGGTGGTTGACCACCACGATGTCCGCGGCCTGGGCGCGCTGGCGCGCCTGGACCACGAAGCATTCCTCCCAGAACGGGCAGTCGGTGCCGAGGCAGTTGTCGACCGTGGAGGTGACCAGCGGCAGCAGCGGCGAGTCGTCCGCCAGCGATTCCATCTCGGCCATGTCGCCGGCGCGGGTGCGCCCGGCCCAGGCGACGATGCGCTGGAACTGGCTGGCCTGCTCCGGGCTGGCGAAGCGGCCGTCGCCCCTGGCCTGTTCCAGCCGGTAGCGGCACAGGTAGTTGGCGCGGCCCTTGAGCAGGGCGCTGCGGATGCCCTTGCCCAGGGCGTCGCGTACCCGCGGCAGGTCGCGGTGGTAGAGCTGGTCCTGCAGCGCGCGGGTGCCGGTGCTGACGATGGTCTTCAGCCCCGACAGCAGCGCCGGCACCAGGTAGGCGTAGGTCTTGCCGGTGCCGGTGCCGGCCTCGGCCAGCAGCACCTCGCGCTGCTCGATCGCCTCGGCGACCGCGGCGGTCAGGCGCTGCTGCGCCGGGCGCGCGACGAAGCCGTCCAGGCGCGATGCGAGCGCGCCTCCGTCGCTGAGCGCCTCGCGGCTGGCCTGGGCTAGGAGTGACATGGCGGGATACGGGTGCGCGGATGCGGCACGGCCGGCGGCGGGACCGCCACGGCCTGCGCCATCAGAACCGCTGCAGGCCCGGGACGGTGCAGGTGGCGAGCTGGGCCCTGGCCGAGGCGGCGTCGTCCGCCTGCCCGCGCGCCAGCCGCGACTGCTCGATGGTGGCCCAGTGGCGGCGGCACAGCGGCCCGACCCGCGAGCCGAGGTCGTAGGCGCGGCGCGCCAGGGTCTCGGCGCGGTCGTACTGGGCCTGCAGCAGGGCGACCTCGGCCCGGTCCTGGAGCAGCGCCGGGTCGTCCGGGACGATCAGCAGGGCCTGGTTGAGGGCATCCGCGGCGGCCTCGGCCTGGCCGGCGGCCAGCGCCGCGGTGGCGCGCTCGCGCAGGTCCTCGACCTGCGGATCGCGCAGTGGCTGCACGTTGAGTTCGGTGTCGTCGATCCCGGCAGCCGCCTGCACCGCGGCCAGGCGCTCGGCCGGGCCGACCTCCGGCACCACGAGAGCCGGGGGCGCGGTGACGGTATTGCAGGCAGCCAGAAGCAGGCACGCCAGCGGCGCGGCCAGGAAACGGGGGGAGGCGTTCATGCCGCCATTATGGACCAGTCGGCTGCGGGCCCGCCGGCTGGGCGGGCGGCGCGGGCGGCGCAGGCTCGGCGGAGCGGCGCCCGCCACCGAACAGGCGGCGCCAGAACCCGGGCTGCTGCTCCCCGGCCCCGGCCTGGTCCCCGGCCTCGTCCACCGGGTCGGGCAGGTAGGCCGGCGCGCACGGCGCGTAGTCCGGCACCGCGCTGGCCACGAACGGGAAACGGCGGGCACCCGGGCAGTCGGCATCGGTGACGTACGAACCCTCGGCCTGGACCCACTTCCAGTCCAGCCCCTTGCCGTCGACCTTCAGCGGCGAGCTGGGCAGGCGCGAGAACAGCCCCGACCACACCCGCATCGCGCCGGTGGCACCGTACAGGCCGGTCTGCTGGTTCTGGTCGTTGCCCACCCACACCACCGCCAGGTGGTCGCCGGTGTAGCCGGCGAACCAGCTGTCGCGGCCGTCGTTGCTGGTGCCGGTCTTGCCGGCCGGGGCGAGCCGGCCCAGGCCGTCGCGGTGCAGCTGGCGCGCGGTGCCTTCGTTGACCACTTCCTGCAGGCCCAGGGTGACCAGCTTGGCGGCGATCGAATCGCCCTCCTGGGCCGGCGCCGGGGCGGTGTCGTAGCGCTTGAGCAGCTTGCCCTGCGGGTCGAGCACGCCGCGCACCGCGCGCAGCGGCTGCACCTCCCCGCCGGAGGCGAGGAACTGGTACAGCTGCGCCATCGCGTACGGGCTCTGGTCGGTGGAGCCGAGGATCAGCGAGGGGTTGGGCCCGGCCTCGATTCCCGACAGCACCTTCAGCAGCTGGGCCAGGCGGTCGGGACCGACCTGCATGCCCACCCGCACCGTGGCCTGGTTGTAGGACATGGCCAGCGCATCGATCAGGCGCACCGTGCCGTGGCTGCGGTTGTCCGAGTTGCCCGGCGACCAGCGCCTGCCGCGGCTGAGCTCGACCGTGACCGGGGTGTCCTCGACGAAGCTGGCCAGCGAGAAGCGCTGCGGCTGGGCCAGCGCCAGCAGGTACACGAAGGGCTTGAGCAGCGAGCCCACCGGGCGCTGCGCCTCGACCGCGCGGTTGAAACCGTGGTTGGCCGCGTCGCGGCCACCGACCACCGCCAGCACGTCGCCGCCGTGCACGTCGGTGACCACCACCGCGGCCTCCAGCGGCGGGCGCTTGCCGGTCTGCAGCGATTCCAGGGTGCGGGTGACCGCGCCCTCGGCATAGGCCTGGGCGGAAGGCGACATGCCGGTGAGCACGGTCAGGCCGGCGCCCTGCAGGCTGGTTTCCGGGTAGTCGCTGCCCAGCTGGCGGCGCACCAGGTCGATGTAGCCCGGGAAGCGGTTGGCGGCGGCCACGCCAGGTCGGCTGGTGATGCCCAGCGGTGCCTTGCGCGCGCGCTCGTACTCGGCGTCCCCGATCAGGCCGGTGGCATGCATCATCGACAGTGCGACGTTGCGCCGTTCCAGCGCGCGCTCCGGATGCTTGCGCGGGTCGTAGTACGAGGGACCCTTCACCAGGCCGATCAGCAGCGCGGTCTGCTCGACGGTGAGGTCGTCCAGGTCGCGGCCGAACCAGAACTCCGCGCCCGATGCCACGCCGTGGATGGCCTGGCCGCCGCGCTGGCCCAGGTAGACCTGGTTGAGGTAGGTCTCCAGGATCGTGCGCTTGTCGTAGCGTGCCTCGAGGATCAGCGCGTACAGGCCCTCGTTGATCTTGCGGGTCCAGGTCTGCTCCTTGCCGATCCCGAGCAGGCCGCTGCGTGCCAGCTGCTGGGTCAGGGTGGAGGCGCCCTGCTTCTTCTCGCCGGCGCGGATGTTGACCAGGATCGCGCGCAGCGTGCCGGAGACGTCGATGCCGTGGTGGCGGGCGAAGTCGCGGTCTTCCACGGCCTGCAGGCCGGTGGTCAGCAGCTCGGGGACCTCCTCGATCCGCACCAGCCGCCGCTCTTCCTGGCGCTGGCCGTAGAGGGTGGCGATGCGCGCCGGATCCAGGCGCGCGGCCTTGATCGCCTTGCCGGTGCCGGCGTCGTGCAGGCGCGTGACCTTGCCGCCGGACAGCCCGACCTCGATCCGCCGCGCCGGCACCTGGCCGTCGATGTCGGTGTAGCCACGGCTGGAGATGGTGAAGCGCGCGCCCTCGACATGGTAGCTGCCCTGGCGCCGGCCCTCGCCGTCCTCCTGGTAGCCGGCGGCGTCGAGCTCTGTGCGCAGGGTGCGCTCGTCCAGCGGCATGCCCGGGTGCAGCTGCAGCGGGCGCGCGTAGACGCGGGTCGGGATCTGCCACTGCAGCGCGCCGAAGCGCTCGGTCACCTGGCTGTTGAGGTGGACCACGTACGGGACCAGGAAGCCGGCCGCCAGGGCGACGGCCGCGAGCACCGCGGTCAGCAGGTGGCGGCGCCAGGCCGGGCTGGCGCCCTTCTCCTGGCTGTCGTTGTCATCGTGTCTGCGGCGTGGCACGTGGGGTACGGGCGTGGGAATGGCCGGAGTCTAGCAGCGCCCATCCAGGGCCGGGATGCACGCGCCCCTCACGCCTTTGGGCCACGTTCAACCGGGCATCGGGCCATCGCGGCCGGCGATGCCATGGGCGATCCCGCGCAGCATGGCACGCAGGTTGGCCAGGCGCGGGCTCACGAACAGGCCCATGCCCGCCAGCTTCAGCAGCAGCCGCGGCACGTCCTGCGCCACCCAGGTGCGCGGTACATGCGCACGCCGGTACAGCAGCACGCGGTTGCGCATCATGTAGTACAGCCGCACCGGGCCATGGATCTGCACCGGATTGCGCAGCCCCGGCACCGGGCGCAGGCGGTCGCCGATGCGATGGCACATGCCGGCATCGCATACGCCGTACAGCGCATGGCCGCGACTGCGCGCGCGGAACGACCATTCCAGGTCGACGTTGTCGATGAACAGCCCGGCGTCCATGCCGCCGATCCGCTCCAGCACGTCCAGTGGCAGCAGCGAACCGGAGGTGATCAGGAAGTCGCACTCGATGCACTGCCCCGGCGCCCCGTGCAGCTTGCGGTTGAGCGGGAAGCCGATGCGCACGAACGGCGCCGCGCTGCCATCGCGCGCGTCATGGAATGCCGGCCCGACGGCGGCGACAGGGCGCTCGCGGCGCAGCCGCGCCAGCGCGTCGTGCAGGGTGGCGACCATGGCCGGGTCGGCCACGCTGTCCTGGTCCAGCAGCAGCAGGTGGCGGAAGCCGCCGGCACGCGCACGCTGCCAGGCCTGGTTGATCGCCGCGCCAAGACCGACGTTGGCCGGCGAGCGCAGCACCTCGAACCGCCCGCGCGCTTCGGCTTGTCCCAACCACGCCGTGTACTGCGGATCCGCCGTGGCATTGTCGAATACCAGCAGGCGCCCGACCTGCGGCAGCACCGCGTCGATCGCCTCTTCCAGCAACGGCAGTTCCGGCCGGTAGGTGACGACCACCGCGTACACGTCCTGGCGGCGCAGCGCGGCGGATTCAGCCGTCATCGCGACCTCCCGCCGGACCGGCCAGGTCCAGCAGCGCACCGCGCAGGCCGGTGCCGAAGCGCGCATAGCCGCCGGCGCGCAGTTCGCCGAGCACCGGCACGATGCGCTGCCAGCGCGCCCGCGGCAGGCTGGTGCGCACGCGGTCATGGCGCAGGCGCTCGCGCAACAGTGCGCGCGCTTCGGCAGGCGGCTGCAAACCGCCGGTCTCGACCCGCCGGGCCAGCGCGCGCATCTTCGCCGCCATCGCCTCGCGGTAGGCCCGCCGCGCGCCAGCATGGGCGCGTTCACCCAGGCTGCGCTCCCGCGCGCCGAGCTGGTTGCCACCGTGCTGCCGGTAATCGATGGTGGCCTCCTCCAGCGTGTCCACCCGGCCGACCAGGGCGGCAACCGCCGCCAGCCATTCGTCGTGGACCCAGCCTTCGGCGACCGGCAACGCCTGCGCCAGCAGGCCGCGGCGCAGGGCCATGGTCGCGCCGGTGACGATGTTGCGCCTGAGCAGCACCTCGACCGCGCGGCCGGCATGCATCGCGCCCAGCTCGCCGGCGGTCACCCCCAGTACCTCGAACAGGCGCCGTCCGAGCGGCTCGCCCGCGGCATCGACCAGGCGCGCGTCGGTATGCAGCAGCAGGAGACCGGCATCGCGTGCGAAGGCCTGCACGCACAGCTCGATACGCCGTGGATGCCAGGCATCGTCCTGGTCGCAGGGAAACAACAGCTCGCCGCCGGCCGCCTGCAGGGCCTGGCCGAAATTGGGCACGTAGCCGAGGTTGGCGGCATTGCGCTGCAGCCGCACCTCGATCCCGCGGGCCCTGGCGCGCGCGGCGAACGCCTGCAGCCGCTCCCAGGTGCCATCGCTGGAGGCGTCGTCGCAGGCCACGATCTCGTCGGGCAGGCGCGACTGGGCAAGCAGGCTGTCCAGCTGCGCGTCGAGGAAGCGCTCGCCGTTGTACGTGCACAGCGCTACCGATACGCGCACGCTCAGCCCTCCCCGCCCAGGCCCCACATCGAGGCATCGACCCGGAACGGGCGCGGGGTGATGCCCAGCGCCTCGGTGAATTCGCTGTTGTCGACGACCAGGTCGGCATCCAGCCGCGACACCGGGCCGCGGGTGGCCGGCAGCAGCGCCGCCACCAGGCGCATCAGCGGCCGGCCAAGGTGCACCGGCACGGTCGCGAACGGCAGGCTGTCGCGCACCCGGGCGAACATCTCCGCCGCCGGCAGGCGCTCGCCGCCGCCCATGCACAGGGTGCGGCCGACAGCGACGTCGGACTGCAGGCAGGCCATCACCGCCTGGGCGATGTCATCGGCATGCACCGGCTGGCGCAGGCCACGCCCCGCAGGCAGCGGGAACAGGCGGGTGCGCGCGGCGCGGCGCGCGATCGGGGTCAGGCTCTGGTCCAGGCCGGCGCCGTAAATCAGGCTCGGGCGCAGCAGGGTCCAGCTCATGCCCAGGCGCTGGCATTGCGCCGCGATCCCGGCCTCGCCATTGGCCAGGCGCGCGAGCAGCTCGCGTTCCGCGGGAACCTGCGAATCACGCTTGGAGGCCAGGCTCATGGAACTGGTGGCGACCACCCGCGGCGCGGGTGCAGCCTGCAGCCCGGACAGCCACTGCCCCAGGCCATCCAGCGGCCCGAAGCTCACCACCGCGTCGAGCGGCGGCAGCCCGGGCACGGCATCCGGCAGCTGCCCCTGCAGCCAGCGCACGCCGGCGACCTGGCGCCGCGCCTGCGCCTGGCGGCTGAGCGCGAGCACTTCCTGGCCGGCGGCCACGAGGCGCGGCAGCATGAAGTGGCCGATCTGGCTGGTGGCGCCGATAACAAGGACGGGCATGGCGGCTGCGGTCTGGTGGGCTGGGGCCGGCGCGGCGGCGTCGGACTATAGCGTGCAGCCCCGGCGGCCAGTCCGCCCGCGCATGAACGGCACGCAGCTGGCGCGCGCCCGGAAACGCAAACGGCCCGCACGAGGCGGGCCGTCGGGTACAGCGCTCAGGCGGACTGGATCAGTCGTCGCCCTTGGACAGGTCGTCGTCGGCCACGACCTCGGCGGCGGCCCACTCCAGCGCCTCGCGCTCGGCGCGCTCGCGCTCGGCCTTCTCGACCTCGTCGATCAGGGCGTTGTCGACGGTACGGGCGGCGATCTCGCGCAGCGCCAGCACGGTCGGCTTGTCGTCGCCGTCCTCGTTCTCGATGGTGGCCGGAACGCCATTGGCCAGCTGGCGGGCGCGCTTGGCGGCCATCATGACCAGTTCGAAGCGGTTATCGACCACTTCCAGGCAATCTTCGACGGTGATACGGGCCATAGGGTTTCCAGGCGACTGCGGTCGCCGCTCAAGTCAGGGGAAATGGAGCGGGAGTGTACCCGCCAGGTGCCCGCCGGGGCAAGGGCCGGCGGGGCTTCTTCCTTTGTGCTCAGTGACTTGCGTTCAGCCGGCGGGCCCGCCGGCTCAGCCGTGCTGGTCCAGCAGGCCGCGGATCAGGCCGGCATGGCGCTGCTGCTGCTGGCCGCGGCGCAGGCGGCTGGCGACGAAGATCGCGCACATCTCGTCCACCGCGGTCTCGAACACCTCGTTGACGATGACGTAGTCGAACTCACCGTAGTGCGACATCTCCTCGCGCGCGGCGGCCATGCGCTGGGCGATGACCTCGTCGCTGTCCTGGCCGCGCTTGCGCATGCGCTGCTCCAGCGCCTCGCGCGACGGCGGCAGGATGAACACGCTCACCGCGTCCGGCACCTTGGCCCGCACCTGGGCCGCGCCCTGCCAGTCGATCTCCAGCAGCACGTCGTGGCCGGCGGCCAGTTGCGGCTCCACCGACTGCCGCGCCGTGCCCTTCCAGTCGCCGTGCACGCGGGCGTACTCGAAGAAGTCGCCGGCCGCGATCATCCGCTGGAACTCCTCCGCGGAGACGAAGTGGTAGTGCTCGGCATGCCGCTCCCCCGGACGCGGCCCGCGCGAGGTGAACGAGACCGACAGGCGGATCGACGTGTCGCGCGAGAGCACCGCGTTGACGATGCTCGACTTCCCCGCCCCCGACGGCGCCGCCACGATGAAAAGGGTGCCCCTCATCGGGGCGTGATTGGTGATTGGTGATTCGTGATTGGTCACAGCACCACCCTCCCACAGCAATCCCGCTTCAGCCGTTGCCTTTTCGAATCACTAATCACGAATCACCAATCCCGGCTTTTCCACGAATCCCCAATCCCGGCGCTTACTCAATGTTCTGGACCTGCTCGCGGATCTGGTCGATCAGCACCTTCAGCTCCACCGCGGCCGCCGAGGTCCGCGCATCGACCGACTTGGACCCCAGGGTATTGGCCTCGCGGTTGAACTCCTGCAGCAGGAAATCGAGCCGGCGGCCCACGGCCTGGCCCTTCTGCGCCAGGATGCGGCGGATCTCGGTGATGTGGCTGGTGAGCCGGTCCAGCTCCTCGTCCACGTCCAGCTTCTGCAGCCACAGCACCAGTTCCTGCTCGGCGCGGCCCGGATCGACCGGGTGCGGCAGGTCGGCCAGGCGCGCGGCCAGCTTGGCGCGCTGGCCTTCGCGGATGTCCGGCACCAGTACGCGCACCTCGCCGGCGATCCGCTCGACCGCGTCCACCCGCTCGCGGATCGCACCGGCCAGCGACGCGCCTTCACGCTCGCGCGCGGCGATGAACTCGTCCAGCACCTGGTCCAGCAGCTCCAGCGCCTGCGCCTGCAGCGCCTCGCCGTCGGCGACCGGGGTCTGCAGCACGCCGGGCAGCTGCAACAGGTCGGTGAACTGCACCTGCAGGCTGGGGAACTGCGCGTCCAGGCGCCGGGCCAGCTCGCCGAGCTGGCCGAGCAGGGCCTCGTTGACCGTGAGGCTGGACGCGGCCTCGGGCGCGCGCAGGCGCATCACCAGGTCCAGCTTGCCGCGCTGCACCCGCGCGGCGACGCGTTCGCGCAGCAGCGGCTCCAGCGTGCGCAGCTCTTCGGCAAGGCGCAGGCCGGTCTCGAGGAAGCGGTGGTTGACCGAGCGCAGTTCGCAGGAAAGCGCGCCCCAGGGAGTGCCGCGTTCGCCGCTGGCGAAGGCGGTCATGCTGCGGATCATGTGGGAATCCGTCTGTGACAGGGAGCGAATGTTAATCTAGCCGGCCCGCCGCGGCACCCTGCCGCCTTCGCCGGCCCTGCCGCGAACCGCCGGGACCGCCTACCGGAAACCACTCCATGACCGTCGTCCGCCCCAGTGGCCGCGCCCCCGACCAGCTGCGCCCCGTGCGCATCGAGCGCGGCTTCACCCGCCACGCCGAAGGCTCCGTGCTCGTCAGCTTCGGGGATACCCGGGTGCTGTGCACCGCCAGCATCGACAACAAGGTGCCGGCCTTCCTGCGCGGCAAGGGCGAGGGCTGGGTGACCGCCGAGTACGGCATGCTGCCGCGCTCCACCCATACCCGCTCCGACCGCGAGGCCGCGCGTGGCAAGCAGGGCGGACGCACCCTGGAGATCCAGCGCCTGATCGGCCGCACCCTGCGCGCCTGCATCGACCGCGGCGCCCTGGGCGAGCGCACCATCACCTTGGACTGCGACGTGCTGCAGGCCGACGGCGGCACCCGCACCGCCGCCATCACCGGTGCCTACGTGGCCCTGGTCGATGCCGTGCGCTGGCTGCAGGGCCGCGGCGAGATCAAGCGCGATCCGGTGTTCGGCGCGGTGGCCGCGGTCTCGGTCGGCGTGTACAGGGGCGTGCCGGTGCTGGACCTGGACTACGCCGAGGACAGCGACTGCGACACCGACATGAACGTGGTCATGAACGACGGCGGCGGCTTCATCGAACTGCAGGGCACGGCCGAGGGCCATGCCTTCCGCCGCGACGAGCTGGACGCGCTGCTGGCCCTGGCCGAAACCGGCATCGGCCAGCTGCTGGAGCTGCAGCGCCAGGCGCTGGCCGGCTGAGGTTGCCCCGATGAAGCTGGTCCTGGCCTCCTCCAACCGCGGCAAGCTCGACGAGCTGCGCCACCTGCTGGCCGGCAGCGGCATCGAGCTGGTCGCGCAGTCCGACCTGGGCGTCGAGGACGCCGAGGAAACCGGACTGACCTTCATCGAGAACGCGCTGATCAAGGCGCGACACGCCAGCCGTGTCACCGGCCTGCCGGCGCTGGCCGACGACTCCGGCCTGTGCGTGGACGCCCTCGGCGGCGCGCCCGGCCTGTACTCGGCGCGCTACGCCGGCGAGCCGGCCGATCCGCAGCGCAATATCGACAAGCTGCTTACCGAGCTGGAAGGCGTGGATGACGACCGTCGCGGCGCCCACTTCCAGTGCGTGCTGGTGGTGCTGCGCCATGCCGAAGACCCGCAGCCGCTGCTGGTCGAAGGCCAGTGGCGCGGCCGCATCATCCATGAGCGCCGCGGCGCAGGCGGCCACGGCTACGACCCGGTGTTCCTGGATCCGGAACACGGCCAGACCGCGGCGGAAATGCCGATGGAACTGAAGAACCTCATCAGCCACCGCGGCAAGGCGCTGGAGCGGCTGCGCGCACGCCTGCCCGAAGTGCTGGGCTGAGCGCAGCCGCGCCAGCCATGCCGTCATGCCCGACCTGATCCCGCCGCCGCTTTCGCTGTACGTGCACCTGCCCTGGTGCGTGCGCAAATGCCCGTACTGCGACTTCAACTCGCATGGCGCCAGGGGCGAGCTGCCGTTCGACGACTACGTCGCCGCGCTGGTGCGCGACCTCGAACACGACCTGCCGCTGGTCTGGGGCCGCACCGTGCACAGCGTGTTCTTCGGCGGCGGCACCCCCAGCCTGTTCCCGGCCGCGGCGATCGAGGCCATCCTCTCCGCGGCCTCGGCGCGACTGCGCTTCGCGCCCGATGCCGAGATCACCCTCGAGGCCAACCCCGGTACCGCCGAGCACGACCGCTTCGAGGGCTACCGCGCCGCCGGCGTGAACCGGATCAGCTTCGGCATCCAGAGCTTCGACGACGGCTGCCTGCAACGGCTGGGACGGATCCACGACAGCCGCGAGGCCGAGGCCGCGGTGAAGCTGGCCCAGGACGCCGGCTTCGACAACCTCAACCTGGACCTGATGTACGCCCTGCCCGGCCAGGACCTGGCCATGGCCGAGCGCGACCTGGAACGCGCCTTCGCCTTGCAGCCGGCGCACATCAGCCACTACCAGCTCACGCTGGAACCCAACACCGTGTTCTACGCCCGGCCGCCGCAGGGCATTCCGGACGACGACCTGGCCTGGGACATCCAGGAGCATTGCCAGGCCCTGCTCGCCGGCGCCGGCTACGGCCACTACGAGACCAGCGCCTACGCCCGCCCCGGACGGCAGTGCGCGCACAACCTCAACTACTGGCGCTACGGCGACTACCTCGGCATCGGTGCCGGCGCCCACGGCAAGATCACCCTGGGCGCCGAACAGGCGATCCTGCGTCGCTGGAAGCACAAGCATCCGGCGACCTGGATGGCCGCCGCCGGTACCGACCAGGCGATCGGCGGCAACGACCGCATCGCCCCTGCACAGCGGCCGTTCGAGTACATGCTCAACGCCCTGCGCCTGCACGAAGGCTTCGCCCTGGCCGATTTCGAGGTGCGCACCGGCCTGCCGCGCGCGCGCATCGCCGCGGCGCTGGAGCAGGCGCGCGCCAATGGCTGGCTGCAGGTCGACGATGTCCGGGTGGCACCGACCGCCCTCGGCCGGCGCTTCGCCAACGACGTGATTTCGCTGTTCCTCTAGCCGGGAACCGTTCGGGCCGGGAGGGGGCCGCCTTTGGTCTACCGTGCCCTCCCGCATGGAAACGTGTTAAATACCGCCCCGAGGGGGAACGCGGTCACAGAATGGCAGCCACCAACCGTCCAAGGCCCGGCGATCCGCCAGGCGCGGTCCTGGCCCATGCCGCCCTGCCGGCGCGGGTCCGTGCGATCCTCGGCCGCGTGCATGCGCTGGCCGCGGACCAGCTTGGGCCATGGCTGGCATCCACCCTGGAAGCGCTGGAGACCCAGCTCTTCGAAGAGGCCGAGTCCGCGCGCAGCAGCACCGCCCAGGCCGAGCGCCTGGACGCGATGCGCCAGCTGCGCCACCAGCGCGCCGCCTTCCTGCCCCGTTTCCTCGGCGAACTGGAGAACTCGCTGGCCGGCCTGCGCGCGCAGCCCGCGGCCGCGACGCCGGAAACCGAGGAGCCCGCGCCTGCGCCGGCCCTGACCCTGGTCGAGGACAACGACCTGGATCGCGCCATCGTCCTGCGCGAGATTGCCCGCCGCCAGGTGCAGCGTGGCGGCAACGAACTGCTGCTGCTGGCCCAGCGCTTCGCGGTACTGGCGGCGCGCCCGGCCTTCGACCTGGAACAGCTGCCGCTGGGCCCGCATGCGCTGGCGCAGTGCCTGCGCGCGGCTGGCGAGTCGCTGGCGCTGCCGCTGGATGCGCAGCTGCTGCTGTACCGCCAGTTCGAACAGCACGTGATGGACCGCCACGGCGAGTTCGCCCAGCGGCTCAATGCCGTGCTCGACCAGGCCGGCGTGCTGCCGGGCCTGGTCTACGCGCCTTACCGCGCCCCGCGCGTCGCCGCCCAGCAGCGGCGCACGCCGCCGGCGCAGCAGCCGTCCGCGCGCCAGGCACCCGCCACCGGCTGGCATGGCCAGGGCCGCGGCATGGCATGGGGTCGTGCACTTGCAGGCCTGCCGCCCACCGCGGGGCCCGCCACGGGGCCGCTCGGCGCACCGGGAGGCCTGCCAGGAGAGGTATCGGCCGGCGCAGGTCCGATGGGCGCGGCCGGTGCGGCCAGTGGCGCGCACCCTGGGGACGGCCCCCGACCCGGCATGTCCGCGACCCAGCAGGCCGGCACGGCGGGCGCGGCCGCCGGCGACGACGCCAGCGGCAAGGAGGTCGAGGCCGCCTTCGTCGCCATGCGCCAGCTGCTGGCCGCGCACCGCGAGGCCACCCGGCCCGCGGCTGCCCCCACTGCGCCGACCGTACCGCCGGTGGTGCTGCCGGCGCCGGTGGTCAACCAGGTCCTTGGCAGCCTGCAGTCGCTGCCGCTGTCGCGCGCCCGCGGCCAGCGCCGGCGGACCATGGACGACGTGCGCGAGGCCACCCTTGCCCGCCTCCGCCAGGAACACGGCCCCGGTGCCGCGCTGCCGCCGGAACACGAGGACGCGTTCGACCTGCTGTCCATCCTCTATCGCGAGATCGACAACCAGGTGCGGCCCGACGCGCCTGCGCAGGACCTGCTCGAACGCCTGCAGGTGCCGCTGGCGCGTGCCGCGCTGGAAGACCAGGGCTTCTTCGTCGCCGAGCGCCACCCGGCGCGCGAACTGCTCAACACGGTGGCCGAGTCCGGCGCCGCCTGGCTCGGGGACGACGACGCCGACCCGCAGCTGGTGCAGCGCCTGGACCAGGTCGTGCAGCGGGTGGTCGAGGCCTACGACGGCAACCCGACCGTCTTCGAGCTGGCCAACCAGGAGATCCAGGAGCAGCAGCGCACGCTGCAGCGCAAGGCCGAGGTTGGCGAGCGCCGCCAGGTCGAAGCCGCGCGCGGGCGCGATCGCCTGGCCACCGCCAAGCAGCAGGCCGATGCCGCGATCCAGGCCTGCCTGGCCGGACGCAAGCTGCCGCAGTTCGTGCAGGCGCTGGTCAACCAGGCCTGGGCCGACGTTCTCACCCTGACCGCCGCGCGCCATGGCGAGGATTCGCCGCAGTGGCAGGAGCGCACCGCGGCCACCGCACGGATCGTCGAGGTCACCTGCGACCCGGAAGCCGCACCCGATCCGGAGCTCGGCACCCAGATCGAGGGCGCACTGCGCCAGGTCGGCTACCACGAGGACGAGGCCGGCGCGATCGCGCGGCGCCTGTCGCGCAGCGCCGACGACGAGGTCACCTCGCGCACCGAACTCACCGCGCGGCTCAAGGCGCGCGCGCGCCTGGGCGAGGACGCGGCCCGGCCCAGGGAGCAGCTGCCACCGCGCACCGCGGCCGAGGAAACCTGCTACCAGCAGGCGCGCACCCTGCCGTTCGGCACCTGGTTCGAGTTCGTCATCAACCAGCAGGGCGAGCTGCGCCGGCAGCGCCTGTCCTGGTACAGCCCCGTGACCGACCACACCCTGTTCGTGAACACCCGTGGCCAGAAGGTGGCCGAGCATTCGCTGGACGCGCTGGCGCGGATGATGGCCGCCGGCCAGGCGCGGGTCGTCACCGAGGAACGCAGCCGCCTGGTCGACCGCGCCTGGCACGCCACCCTGCGCGTGCTGCGCGGCCTGGCCGGGCGCGCGGATCCGTCACCGCTGGAGGCAGGCGCATGATCCCGGATCACCGCCGCGTACCGCGGCGCCAGGTCGCCTTCAGCGTGCCGGTCGAGGACGTGATGACCGGCGAGGTCATCGGCCATCTCGGCAACCTCTCCGAGGGCGGCCTGCTGCTGATCGCCGGCGTGCCGTTGCTGGAGGACGCGCTGTACCAGCTGCGCTTCGTCCTCGATGGCGCCGAGCCGATCGACGTGGGCGTGCACCTGCTGTGGTCGGCGCCAGCCAACAGCCCCGGGCAGAACTGGTGCGGGTTCCGCTTCCTGGCCATCTCCGAAGTGCATCGCGCGCGCGTGCGCGCCTGGGTCGAAGCCGGCGCCTGAGCCGCGCATGCAGGCCGCGCTGACGCGCACTGGGGCAGAATGGGCGCTCCCCGCCGCCACGTCTCCCCGGATGAACACCGTCGACATCGCCGCCCTGTATCCCCAGCACCTGGCCACGCTCAAGGCCCGCGCCGACGAGGCCCTGGCCCGTTGCGGCCGCGACCACCTGCTGGTCCCGAGCGGCCGCCGCCACTACCAGGCCTTCGACGACCGCGACTACGCGTTCGCGGTCAATCCACACTTCAAGCACTGGCTGCCGCTGACCACGGTCACCGACAGCTGGGTGGTGTACACGCCGGGCCAGCGCCCGAAGCTGGTGTTCCTGCAGCCGCTCGACTACTGGCACGTGGTGCCGGAAAGCCCGTCCGGCTGGTGGGTGGAGCATTTCGACATCCACGTGATCCGCAGCGCGGAAGAGGCCTTGCCGCTGCTGCCGCCGGCCGCGCGCAGCGCGATCATCGGCGAGGCCAACAGCGCACTGGGCGACTACACCCCGGACAACCCGCAGGCCGCGCTGGACTACCTGCATTACCAGCGCTCGTACAAGACCGCGTACGAGGTCGCGCTGATGCGCCAGGCCCAGCGCCGCGCGGTGCACGCCCACCGCGCCGCCGAGCGCGCGTTCCGCGCCGGCGAGAGCGAGTTCGGCATCCACATGGCGTACTGCCTGGCCGCGCAGCAGGACGCGACCGAGGTCCCGTACCAGAACATCGTCGCGCTCAACCGCAACGGCGCGGTACTGCACTACACCGAGCTGGGCCGCTCAGCGCCGGACCCGTCGCTGAGCTTCCTGATCGACGCCGGCGCCAGCCACTGCGGCTACGCCGCCGACATCACCCGCACCTACGCCGCCGACCGCACCGGCGAGTTCCAGGCCCTGGTCGACGCGGTCGACGCCGCGCAGCAGGCGATGTGCGCCAGCGTGCGCGCCGGCACCGACTACCGCCAGCTGCACGTGGACGCGCACCTGGCGCTGATGGGCATCCTGCGCGAGTTCGGCGTGTTGAAGGTCTCGCCGGAGGCGGCGCTGGCCACCGGCGTTTCCGCCGCGTTCTTCCCGCATGGCCTGGGCCACCCGATCGGCCTGCAGGTGCACGACGTCGCCGGCTTCGCCGCCAGCGACCGCGGCGGCAGCATCGACCGTCCCGCCGGCCATCCCTTCCTGCGCATGACCCGGGTGCTGGAGCCGGGCATGGTGGTCACCATCGAGCCGGGCATCTACTTCATCGACATGCTGCTGGACGAGGTGCGCAGGAACGGCCACGGCGACAGCATCGACTGGGCGCGGGTGGATTTCTTCCGTCCCTATGGCGGCATCCGCATCGAGGACGACGTGCTGTGCACCGGCGACGCGCCGGAGAACCTCACCCGCGCCGCGTTCGCCGGCTGATTCCACCACCCGGCTGGAAAGCGAAGGGCCCGCTCGCGCGGGCCCTTCGTCGTGATGCGTCCGCTCAGTTGGGGATGAGCGTGTTGATCACATGCTCGAGGTATTCCTCGAATTCCTCGTGGGTCATCTTCGGCTGCTGCGGGCGCAGCTGCAGGAAGCCGACATAGGCGGCGTAGGTCAGGCGGGCGCGGTTGATCGCCTCGGTGCGGCCGAGCCCGGCCTGGCGGAACGACGCGGTGAGGTAATCCTGGCGACGCTGCGAGACGCGCTGGATCACCGGACCGACCGCCGGGTGCTCCAGCGCGCGCAGCAGCTCGCTGTAGATCGCATGCGGCTTGGTTTCGTGGCCGACCAGCTGGAACAGCTGGCGCAGGCGCTCGCGCGGATCGGGCACGTCCTCGAGGCTGCCGAACACCTGTTCCTGTTCGACCTCCTCCCAGCGCTCCAGCGCGGCCTGCAGCAGCGCGTCACGCGAGGGGAAGTGCCAGTAGAAGCTGCCCTTGGTCACGCCAAGGCGGCGCGCCAGCGGCTCCACCGCGACGGCGGACACGCCCTGTTCGGCGATGACGTCGAGGGCGGCCTGGGCCCAGTCGGCTGCACTGAGGCGGGCACCGCGGGCAGGCGCGGCGGACGGGGGAGCGGGCGCAGTGGTCGTATCCATGCGCCGATTTAACCATACGGCGAAGTCCGTTGCAGTATGCCGTTTCCTGGGAAACCGAGCCCCGACAAATAGTTGCAAAACTGTTAGCGCCACCATACGGTGCATGCTGCAGCGCCATACGCATTCGTATTGACTTTGCGCGAAACGCATCCATACCATTCGGTATGGTTCCTACCCCGCCCACTGCTGCCAGCAGCCATGAGCTGCGCCTGTCCGGCGCCGGCCTGCAGCTGGCCGCGACCTGCCATGGCGACTGCGAAGCACCGGCGACGGTGCTGTTCGCGCACGGCTTCGGCCAGACCCGCCGCGCCTGGACCGGCAGCGCGACCGCGGTGGCCCGGCACGGCCATCGCGCCCTGGCATACGACGCCCGTGGCCATGGTGGTTCGGACCGCAACCCGGCCGATCTTGTCTATACCGCCCAGCAGTTCATCGACGACCTGATCGTGGTCGCCGGCGAGCTGCCACGGCCGCCGGTGCTGGTCGCCGCCTCGATGGGCGGGCTGTTCGGCCTGTGCGCGGAGGCGCGCTGGCCTGGCCTGTTCCGCGCCATGATCCTGGTCGATATCACCCCGCGCTGGGAGCCGGCCGGGATGCAGCGCATCCTCGCCTTCATCAGCGCCTTCCCGCAGGGCTTCGCCTCGCTGGACGAGGCCGCCGACGCGATCGGCGCCTACATGCCGGGCCGCGCACGCAAGAGCGAGGCCGCGCTGCGCGAGGTGCTGCGCCAGCACGACGACGGCCGCTGGCACTGGCACTGGGACCGCCGCCTGCTGGACGAGCTGGCCCGCGACGGCGAGCGCCACCAGGACGACCTCGCCGATGCCGCCCGTGCGGTACGCTGCCCGCTGCTGCTTCTCAGCGGCGGACGCAGCGACCTGGTGTCCGCCGATACCGTCAACGAATTCCTCGGGCTGGCGCCGCATGCGCGCCATGTCCGCATCGCCGATGCCACGCATATGCTGGCCGGCGACGACAACGACCGTTTTACCGCCACCCTGCTGGACTACCTGGGCGAACTGGACGGCATGGGGAACACCGGCCGTTGTGCCGCGCCCACCGATCCAGCGTCCGTCAACGGAGCTTTACCATGAGCATTGCCGCGCCAATCCTGGCTTTCCTGCTGATAAGCGGGTTTGCTGCCTACCACCGCATGCGCCTTGTCACCTGGACCGCGCTGCAGGCCATCGCCCTGGCCGCCTGCTGGTGGCTGGGCGCGCACCAGACCACCACCCTGGTGATGGCGATCATCACCGCGGCCGTCGCGGTGCCGCTGCTGCTGCCGTTCATCCGCAAGCCGCTGGTCGTCAGCCCGCTGCTCAACGTGTTCCGCAGGATCCTGCCGCCGCTGTCGCAGACCGAGCGCATCGCCCTGGAGACCGGTTCGGTCGGCTTCGAGGGCGAGCTGTTCACCGGCGACCCGGACTGGCAGAAGCTCCTCGACTACCCGAAGCCGCAGCTGACCGCCGAGGAACAGGCCTTCCTGGACGGCCCGGTGGAAGAGCTGTGCAGGATGATCAACGACTGGGAGCTCACCCACGTCCACGCCGACCTGCCGCCGGAGATGTGGGAGTTCATCAAGAAGAACAGGTTCTTCGGCATGATCATCCCGAAGGAGTACGGCGGCCTGGGCTTCTCCGCCCTGGCCCACCACAAGGTGATCCAGAAGATCGCCTCGATCTCCTCGGTGGTCAGCTCCACCGTCGGCGTGCCCAACTCGCTGGGCCCGGGCGAGCTGCTCAACCACTACGGCACCAAGGAGCAGAAGGACTACTACCTGCCGCGCCTGGCGGTCGGCCAGGAAGTGCCCTGCTTCGGCCTGACCGGCCCGTTCGCCGGCTCCGACGCCACCTCCATCCCCGACTACGGCATCGTCTGCAAGGGCATGTGGAAGGGCGAGGAAGTGCTGGGCGTGCGCCTGACCTTCGACAAGCGCTACATCACCCTGGCCCCGGTCGCGACCCTGATCGGCCTGGCCTTCCGCATGTACGACCCGGACGGCCTGGTCGGCGACACCAAGGACATCGGCATCACCCTGGCGCTGCTGCCGCGTGACACCGACGGCGTGGAGATCGGCCGCCGCCACTTCCCGCTGAACTCGCCGTTCCAGAACGGCCCGATCCGCGGCAAGGACGTGTTCATCCCGCTGACCCAGCTGATCGGTGGCGCCGAGAAGGCCGGCAAGGGCTGGAACATGCTCAACGAGTGCCTGGCCGTGGGCCGCTCGATCACCCTGCCGTCCACCGCTTCGGGCGGTGCCAAGTTCGGTGCCCGCGTGACCGGCGCCTATGCGCGCATCCGCAAGCAGTTCGGCCTGTCGGTCGGCCGCTTCGAGGGCGTGGAAGAGGCCCTGGCCCGCATCGGTGGCAAGGCCTACACCGTCAGCGCGCTGTCGCAGGCCACCGCTGCCGCCGTCGACCGCGGCGACGTGCCGTCGGTGCCTTCGGCGATCGCCAAGTACCACTGCACCAGCATGGGCCGCGAGGTCATCTCCGACACCATGGACGTGATCGGCGGCAAGGGCATCATCCTGGGCCCGCGCAACTTCGCCGGCCGCAACTGGCAGGCCGCCCCGATCAGCATCACGGTCGAAGGCGCCAACATCATGACCCGCAGCCTGCTGATCTTCGGCCAGGGCGCGATCCTGTGCCATCCGTGGGTCATGAAGGAAATGAAGGCCGCGCAGGAGCAGGACCGCAAGGCCGCCGTCGCCAGCTTCGACGAGAGCCTGGCCGGCCACGTCCGCTTCGGCTTCTCCAACGCCGTGCGTTCGTTCTGGCTGGGCCTGACCGGCTCGAAGTTCGGCAGCGTCCCGGGCAACGACTACACCCGTCCGTTCTTCCGCAAGCTCGACCGCTACTCGGCCAACCTGGCGCTGATGACCGACGTGTCGATGATGCTGCTGGGCGGCAAGCTGAAGTTCAAGGAATCGCTGTCCGGCCGCCTGGGCGACGTGCTGAGCCACCTGTACATGGCCGGCGCCGTGCTCAAGCGCTATCACGACGAAGGCACCCCGGAAGCGGACAAGCCGCTGCTGGCGTGGAGCATGTACAACAGCTTCCACGTGATCGAGAACGCGCTGTCCGACGCGCTGCGCAACTTCCCGATCCGCCCGGTGGGCTGGCTGCTGTGGGCACTGGTGTTCCCGCTGGGCCGTCGTGCCGAGGCCCCCGGCGACCGCCTGAACCACCGCGTGGCCTCGCTGCTGATGGCCCCGAACGAGGCGCGTGACCGCCTGGGCCAGGGCGTGTTCCTGACCCCGTGCGGGAACAACCCGGGCGGCCGCATCGACAGCTACCTGGCCAAGGCCGTGGCCGCCGAGCCGGTGGAGCGCAAGTTCCTCAAGGCGCTCAAGACCAAGGGCATCGAGGCGCTGGACTTCAAGGCCCAGCTGGACGAGGCCGTGGCCGAGGGCGTGCTGACCGCCGACGAGCGCAAGCTGCTGGAGGAGCTGCGCGAGATCACCATGGACACCATCACCGTGGATGATTTCGACGTGCACGAACTGCGCGCCGCCAGCTACTACGACAAGTACGGCAGCCGCCCCGCGGCCTGACCGTAGAAACGCGGACGGCGGGCTTCGGCCCGCCGTCTTCGTTTGCGCCATCGGAAAATGGAGGAATGGCAATGACAGATACGACCCTGCTGCGCCTGTACCGCCGCATGCAGCGCTGGCCCGCCGGCCAATGGCTGTTCTCGCGCGCGGTCTGCTTCAAGGCGCCCTACTTCGCCAGCATCGCCCCGCGCATCACCATGCTGCAGCCCGGCCGCTGCGAGGGCACGATCCGCCACCGCCGCAAGGTCAGCAACCACATCGGCACGGTGCACGCGATCGCCATGTGCAACCTGGCCGAGCTGGTCGCCGGCCTGATGACCGACGCCAGCCTGCCGCCTTCGATGCGCTGGATCCCGCGCGGCATGGAGGTCGCGTACCTGCAGAAGGCGATGGGCACGATCCGCGCCGTGGCCACGCCGGAGGCGCCGCTGGTCGAAGCGACCGAGGGCTACGCCCTGCCGGTACTGGTCGAGGCCAGCAACGCCGCCGGCGAGGCCGTGTTCCGCGCCCGGATCAGCATGTGGGTCTCGCCGCGTCCGCCGCGGTAACCCTGTAGTCCGGACAAGCGAAGCGCCGCCAGGTCCGCCTTTCCATCCGGAGAGAACCGGGGAGGCGCGTCATCCCAGATTGCGTCGTCTCCGCGCGCCTCCCGGATGCGGCCTCGGCTTACCTTGGCCTACGACGCCGGATGTCACCCCGCCCGCTCGGGAGGCAGCTTGCGCTCCTCGCGCAGCAGCCGCCACGCGCCAAAGGTCATCGTGCCGGCCACCAGCAGGCCGGCGCCGAACACCACGTTGGAGCCGAACGCCGACAGCAGCTTGTGCAGCCAGACGAAGGTCAGGTCGCCGCCGCGGTAGATGACCGTGTCGATCGCCGCGCCGGCCTTGTAGCGCCATTCGCGCCCCACCCGGGTGTAGATCGTCTCGCGCGCCGGCTTGGCCAGGGAGAACTCGCTGGCCCGGGTCACCACCTGGACGATCGCGACCATGATCGGCAGCGGCGAGGCGGCGAGGATCGAGAAGCCGAGGATGATGGCGCAGCCCGGGATCAGCAGCGCCGGGGCGATGCCGAAGCGCGACAGGATCTTCCGGGTCAGCAGCAGCTGCACCACCAGGGTCAGGGTGTTGACCGCCAGGTCCAGGGTGGCGAAGAAATTCGCGCGCTGCTCGGCATTGCTGAACGCGGTGCGGGCGATCGCGTTCTGCTCGTTGTACAGCAGGGTGCCCACGCCCACGCCCATCACCACCATCAGCGCCAGCCAGCGCAGCAGCGGCTCGCGCGCGATCAGCTTCAGTCCGGCCAGGACCTCGCCGCCCATCGGCTGCTCGCCGCTGGCCAGCTTGCGCGCGCGCTCGCGGCGCACGGCATAGTGCCGCAGGCGCAACAGGCAGACCACGCACAGCACCAGCATGACCGCCGAAACCAGCATCATGTTGGCCACCCCGAGCCGGGTCACCAGGGCCTTGGTCAGCAGCGGACCGAGGAAGGCGCCGACGGTGCCGGCCGCGCCGATGTAGCCGTAGCAGGCGCGCGCCTGGACGTTGTCGAACACGTCGGCCATGAAGCTCCAGAACACGGCCACCGCGAACAGGTTGAACACCGTGATCCAGAGGATGAAGGCCAGCCCGCGCCCGGGCATGCCGCTGTCGAACATCGCATAGAACAGCAGCAGGGTCAGGATGAAGAAGCCATATATCACCGGCAGGAACACCCGCCGCGGGAAGCGGCTGACCAGCCAGCCGTACACCGGCTGCAGCACCAGCATGATCAGGAACACCGAGGTGAAGATCACCTGCAGCGCGAACTCGCCCAGCGACACGCCGCGGTCGGCGAAGAACGCGATCATCCCGTGCGGGAAGATCGCCTCGATGTCGCTGGAAGCCGCCATCGCCTCGCGGACCGGGCGCAGCACGTAGTAGCCGGTGAGCAGGCAGAAGAAATAGAGCAGCGACCACCACAGGGCCGGCGAATCCACCCCGAGCTGGTCCAGCGCCTGCCGCAGGCCGCGGCGGCGGTTCGGATCGTCGGTGCTCGGGGTCATGCGTCGTGGGGCCCGCTGCTGGCCGGGGGACGGCCGGAAGGCGCGCAGTTTATCGAACCCGGCCCCTGTCGCCAGCGGTCGCGCCTTCCAGCACCTCTCCCGCGGATAGAGGGATCTGGGAGAGGGCCGGGACCCCGGCCATCGTGGCGAGGGCACGTTGCCCACCACTCGCTCGGGCAGGGACCAGATGCAGCGCGGCCAGGAGCCCATCGACGCGCCCGTGCTTCCTCGTGCCTCCGCCCTGCAGGCGCTCCCTTCGCCCCACGCGGTCGGGGAACAGGATCACGCTTGCGTCCCAGCGACACCCCCGCCAGCATTCATGCACGCCGACCGGCGCGACAGGGGAACGCATGTACGACTACGTGATCATCGGTGCCGGCTCGGCCGGCTGCGTGCTGGCCGCGCGCCTCAGCGAGGACCCCGCCTGCCGGGTGCTGCTGCTGGAAGCCGGGCCGCGCGACTGGCATCCGTTGATCCACATGCCCGCCGGCCTCGGCCGCCTGGTCAACCAGCGCGACATCAACTGGGACTACACCACCGAGCCGGAGCCGCAGCTGCTCGGGCGCCGGCTGTGGTGGCCGCGCGGCAAGGTGCTGGGCGGCTGCAGCTCGATCAATGCCATGTGCTACACCCGCGGCGTGCCCGGGGACTACGACGCCTGGGCCGCGGCCGGTGCCGAAGGCTGGGACTGGGAGACCGTGCTGCCGTACTTCCGCCGTGCCGAGGGCAACACCCGTGGCGCCGGCGCGTTGCACGGTGCCGACGGTCCGCTGTGCGTATCCGACCTTCGCCATCGCAATCCACTGGCGGAAGCCTTCGTCGAATCCGGCGTGCAGGCCGGCTGGCCACGCAATGACGACTTCAATGGGCCGTCACAGGAAGGATTCGGCTTCTACCAGGTCACCCAGCGCGACGGCGCGCGCTGCTCGGCCGCGGCTGCCTACCTGGCGCCAGCCCGGTCGCGTCCGAACCTGGAGATCGTCACCGGCGCGATGGTGATGCGGATCGTGGTCGAAGGCGGCCGCGCCCGGGCGGTCGAGTACCACACCGGCCGGCGCGCCCATCGCGCCGAGGCCGGCGAGATCCTGCTCAGCGCCGGCGCGGTGAACTCGCCGCAGGTGCTGATGCTGTCCGGCATCGGCCCGGCCGACGAGCTGCGCGCACACGGCATACCGGTGGTCGCCGACCTGCCCGGCGTCGGCGCCAACCTGCAGGACCACCTCGACATCTGCACCCTGCACCACTGCCCGCCCGGCCTGAGTTACGATCGCGCCAGCGAGCTGAAGATCGCGTTCGACTACTTCCTGCGCGGCCGCCGTGGCGCCGGCACCAGCAACATCGCCGAGGCTGGCGGCTTCGTGCGCTCGAGCCTGGCCAGCGATGACCGCCCGGACGTGCAGTTCCATTTCGTCCCGGCCATGCTCGACGACCATGGCCGCAACCGCCTGCCCGGCGACGGCCTGACCGTGCACGCCTGCTTCCTGCGTCCGCGCAGCCGCGGCCGGATTGCCCTGCGCGACGCCGACCCGCGCAGCCCGGTGCGGATCCACGCCAACTACCTGTCCGATCCGGAAGGCTTCGACCTGGCGGTGATGGTCGAGTGCGCACGGCTGTCGCGGCAGCTGCTGTCGCAGCCGGCCTTCGCCCGCTACCTGGGCGAACCGATCCATCCGTCGCGCACCGACCTGCCGGACGCGGAGCTGGAACAGTTCGTGCGCGGCAAGGCCGAGACCATCTACCACCCAGCCGGCACCTGCCGCATGGGCAAGGACGCGGCAGCCGTGGTCGACCCGCAGCTGCGGGTGCGCGGCATCGACGGCCTGCGCGTGGTCGATGCCTCGGTGATGCCGGAGCTGCCCGGAGGCAACACCAATGCGCCGGTGATCATGATCGCCGAGCGCACCGCCGACCTGCTGCGCGGCCGCGCCGCCTGACGGCCTGGCGTGCGCGCTGCACGCACGACCATCACGGGGCCCTGGACCAGGCGCGGAAATCGCACTCTGACCCCGGTTTTCTGGTCAGCGACTCAGCAGTGCCGGCAGCGGGCAGTGCAGCACGCCACACACGGTGCGCAGCAGCTCGGCTTCGGCCACGCTGACCTGGCCGTCGTGCGAGACCGCGTCGACCAGGGCCTCGACCAGCACCTGCTTGGCCGGCGGCGCCAACGCATCCAGCGGCTCCCAGACCTCGTCCAGCGCCTGCACGCCCTGCGCAGGTGGTGCGTACGGCATATGGTCGCGCTGGAGTACCCGCTGCAGGCCGGCCAGGTAGGCGCGCTGCGCGGCCTGGTGGTCGCCGGGATGTCCGGCCTGGGCCAGGACCGCCAGCAGCACCGAGAACTCGCGACGCACGCTCGGCGCCTTGTTGTGGCCGAAGCGCGTGTACCGCGACGGATCCAGTGCTTCGCGCACCTGCACCTGCAGCAGCCGCGACAGGCAGTACTCGAATACCGACACCCGGCCATCGGCGTGGACCACCGCATCGATCGCGTCGAGGAAGGCGTCCAGCTCCGGGCGTGGGCGCTGGCGCAGCACCGGGAACGCGAGCGCCGCCAGCGGCAGTCGCAGCGCCGGATGCAGCGACTGCAGCTGCTCCTGGCGCAGCTGGCGGGCGCGTGCGGCCACGGGGGCGCCACAGCGTGCGGAGATCTCCTGCAGCTGGCGGTCGGCAATCGAAGGATCGGCGTCCAGCACCATGCCCAGCAGCAGCGGCATGGCCAGGTCGCGCTGACGCGCCAGTTCGCGCAGCCCGGGATCCAGGCTTTCCACCAGGTCATGGGCCTGGCGGTAATCGTCCTCGGCAGGCGCGGCGACCTGGCCGGATACCGCCGCAGGCACGACAGCCATCCGCGCACCGCGCGAAGGCAGGGGCGGCGGGCCGCCGGGCCTGGCGTCGCGCGCGGCCAGGCCCAGCGCCGCGTCCTCGGCCAGGCCATCGGGCGGCGCCACGCGCCAGCGCGCTTCCAGCTGCTGCAGCTGGCGCGGGTCGAACGAAGGCTCGAGGCGGCGGATGCGCTCGACCAGCGGCGGATGGGTCGCCATCCACGACGACAGCGCCATGCCCTCGCCGAACAGCATGTGCCCGATCTCCTCGGCCTCGGCGCGGTTGGCAAGTCGGGAGCCCTCGTGCAGGCCTCCGATCTTCTTCAGCGCGCCGGCCAGGCCCTGGGTCTGGCGGGTGAACTGCACCGCCGAGGCATCGGCCAGGTATTCGCGCTGGCGGCTGACGCCGGCCTTGATCAGGCGCCCGAAGAACACGCCGATGCTGCCGACCACCACCGCCACCAGCGCCGCGACCAGCAGCGGCGCGCCGTCGCGGCTGCGGCCCAGGCGCCCGTACACGAGGATGCGCTGGCCGATCAGGGCCAGCATCATGATCCCGAACAGCACGCCGACCAGGCGGATGTTCAGGCGCATGTCGCCGTTGAGCACATGGCTGAACTCGTGCGCGATCACGCCCTGCAGCTCGTCGCGGTTGAGCCGCTCCAGCGCGCCACGGGTCACGGCGATGGCGGCATCCGACGGGCTGTAGCCGGCGGCGAAGGCGTTGATGCCCGCCTCGTCCTCCATCACGAACAGCTTGGGCACCGGCACGCCCGAGGCGATGGCCACTTCCTCGACCACGTTGCGCAGGCGGCGCAGCAGTGGATCGCGGGTGTCCTCCGGCACCCAGGTGCCACCCATCTGCGCGGCGATCGCGGCGCCACCACCACGCAGCGAGGCCACACGGTAGAGCGAGCCGAGGCCGATCACCGCGAGGGTCAGTACCGTCGCAGCGACCGCGCCACCGATGCTGCCGGTGAACAGCAGCACCACCGCGTCCACCGCCAGCACGATGCACGCCACCGCCACGGCGAACAGCAGCACCAGCCGGAACGAGCCGCGGCGGGCCTGCTCCTGTTGTTCGAAGAAGTTCATCGGCACGGATACCTGGTCGACGCCCGGCATGCCCCGCCCGCCGCGTCGCTCACGACGCGTGGGCGTGGCCGCCGGGAACGGGGATCAGAACTGGACGCGCGGGGCCTCGCGCACCTGCGCGGCCTTTTCAGCCGGCGGTTCCAGCAGCGCGGCGGGAGCGAAGTTGAACGCACCGGCCACCACGCTGGAGGGGAACACCTCGCGCCGGTTGTTGTAGGCCATCACCGCGTCGTTGTAGGCCTGGCGCGCGAAGGCGACCCGGTTCTCGGTCGAGGTCAGTTCCTCGGACAGCTGCATCATGTTCTGGTTGGCCTTCAGGTCCGGATAGGCCTCGGCCACCGCCATCAGCCGGCCCAGCACGCCGTTGAGCTGGCCCTGGCTGGCCGCCAGTTCGGCCATCGCCGCCGGATCGCCGGGATTGGCCTTGGCCGCGGCCAGGCCCGCCTGCGCAGCCGAGCGCGCGGCGATCACCGCTTCCAGGGTCTGCCGCTCATGGCCCATGTAGGCCTTGGCGGTCTCCACCAAGTTGGGGATCAGGTCGAACCGGCGCTGCAGCTGCACGTCGATCTGGGCGAAGGCGTTCTTCCACGCGTTGCGGGCGGTGACCAGGCCGTTGTAGATCCCGATCGCCCAGCCGGCCAGGACCACCACGAGGCCCAGAATTACCAACAGGATCAACAAACTGCCCATTCATCTTCTCCTTGTTTGTGCATTCCGGAAAACCGGCGCTAGAATCGGTTACAGCAGTAAATCACAGGTGGGAAGCAATGAGAGACGGGCGCAATCACCGGTCCGCCAAGGCGGGCCGCGCACTGGCACCCCGGGCCCTCAGGCTCGCCTCCCTGGCGTTGATGCTTGGGCTGGCCATCCCGTCCACCGCCCGCACGCCGACCCTTTCGGCCACGCCGCCCCCGCCCACCCAACCGCTGCCCTACCGCGACACCGCCACACGCGCCGTGGAGCCGCCGGCCGCGGGTTTCGACGTGGCCCTGTTCGAGGCCATGGCCGAACAGCTCGTGCAGGGCCAGCGCGTTCCCGGCATGGCGATGACCATCGTACAGGGCGGTCGCGTGCTCAGTGCGCGAGGATACGGCGTCACCGACGTCGCCCGTCCCGAACCGGTCGACGGCCACACCGTGTTCCGCCTCGCCTCGCTGTCCAAGGCCTTCGCCGGCACCATGGCCGGCCTGCTGGTCAACGACGGCAGCCTGCGCTGGGACAGCAGGGTCGCCGACTACGTACCGGGCTTCCGCCTGGCCGACGAGGCCTACACCCGCAAGGTCACCGTCTCCGACCTGCTCAGCCACAGCGTCGGGCTGCGCGCGCACAACGCCTACGACCGCGACATCGAGGCCAACGCCGAGTACTACACGGTGGCGCAGAAGCTGGCCGACGCGCCGATGCAGTGCGCGCCGGGCCAGTGCTACGCCTACCAGAACGTGGCCTTCAGCCTGGTCGGCGACGTGGTGTTCGCCGCCACCGGCAAGTTCTACGAGCAGGAAGTCCAGCGCCGGATCTTCGAGCCGCTGGGCATGAGCGATGCAAGCCTGGGCCTGACGGGCATCGAGTCCAGCAGCCGCTGGGCGCGCCCGCACGTGCGCAGCCGCAACGGCTGGGTGGCAATCAAGCCCAAGCCGACCTACTACCGCCTGCCGCCGGCCGCCGGCGTAAACGCCAGCGCCAGCGACATGGCGCAGTGGCTGCTGGCGCACACCGGTCATCGCCCGGACGTGCTGCCGGCGCCGCTGCTGGCGACCCTGCACGCACCGGTGGTGCCAACCCCCGGCGAGATGCGTTCGGGCTGGCGCCGCGAGCGGGTCAACTCCGCCGCCTACGCCCTGGGCTGGCGGGTGTTCGACTACGCCGGCGAGGAAGTGGTGTTCCATGCCGGCGCGGTGCAGGGCTACCGCGGCCTCACCGCGATCCTGCCCGGCCGCGACCTGGGCGTGGCCATCCTCTGGAACAGCGAGAGCTCGCTGCCGTCCGGCATGCTGCCGACCATCATCGACCAGGCCCTGGGCCTGCCTGCGCAGCGCTGGCTGGACGTGGACGTCGACTTCGGTTCGGACAACCTGATGGTCGAACGCCAGGAGGCGCCGGCCACTCCCGCACGCGGTACCTCGGCACGCCGCGCCGCCGCCTCGCCGCGCTGATCGCACCTGGCACCAGCTCCCCGGGTGCGCTTCGCCTACCCGGCTACGAGCATCGGGAAGACAGACTGACGCAAGGGTCCGCAAGGGCCCTTCCTGCGTGGGTCACGCGTGCCGCGCGGTGGGCGGCACCATGATGGCGTCGAAGCCGGGCGCCCGGGCCGGTGGGTTCGTGATGCGATCCCGGACGCCGTCGCGCGCCGCCCTGCCACCTGCCCGCGAAGAACGCGGAAGAAAAAACTCCCTCCCCGCTGGGCTACCGGGGAGGGAGTCATGGGGTACTACGGTAATCGGAAGCTGATCAGATCAGCGGAGCCGGGGTCGCCGGCAGGGCAACCGGGGCCTGCTTCTTCTTGGCGGCCTTCTTCGGAGCAGCCTTCTTCGGAGCAGCCTTCTTGGCAGCCTTCTTCGGGGCAGCCTTCTTGGTGGCCTTCTTGGCGACCTTCTTCGCAGCCGGCTTCTTGGCAGCGGTCTTCTTGGTGGCCTTCTTGGCAACCTTCTTGGCAACCTTCTTGGCGGCCTTCTTCGGAGCAGCCTTCTTGGTGGCCTTCTTCGCGGTCGACTTCTTGGCGACCTTCTTGGCGGCCTTCTTCGGAGCAGCCTTCTTGGTGGTCTTCTTCGCGGTGGCCTTCTTGGCGACCTTCTTCACCGCCTTCTTCGCGGTGGCCTTCTTGGCGACCTTCTTCGCAGCCGGCTTCTTGGCGGCGGTCTTCTTGGCGGTGGCCTTCTTGGCGACCTTCTTCACCGCCTTCTTGGCGGCGGGTTTCTTCTTCGCAGCTTTCTTCACAGCCATGGTGTAGCTCCTCGTCAGTGATTTGCGGTTGGGTTAACGCCCAGTCGCGAAAGCCCGCCGCGCGTGCAGCGGGTAGTCCGTCGGCGCGCCAGGCACGTCGATGCGGATACGGTTTCGCCCGCGCGATGCGATGGCGCGGGCGGGAATCTGGGGGGTCGCTGCTTTTGCTCGGGGGAAGAGCGTCCTGTCCACCGGCTTGAACGTCGTGGCGGATGCCCGGGTTTTGCTTCGCGTTGTGGTGTTGATTCGACTCACTCGCTTCGGCAGGCAGCGTCTGCTGGGCGAAACCTAATCACGGTTTTTTTTACTGTCAACACCCGCGCGCGCGTTTCTTCGCCGGGCCTGCACGCCATGCTCACCGGCGCGGCGCGGCGCACGACGCGGCATTCGACGGCGCGCATCGCGCGCCCTTGCGATGCATTGCAAACGGATGCGGAAAACAAGTGGTTTTTCTTGCAGTGCTATCGACGCACCTTGTCCGGGCGTGCCGCGGGCGCAGGCCGCGTGGTGCCGGTGGAGGGCGTACCGGCGCGCTTGGACCGGTGCGATTTTTTTTCGCCGCAACCGATCCTTTTCGCGTCGCACAAGCCGATTTGCGCAGAACTGCGCAGGCGCTGGAGGCGGCACGCGTGCCTTCGTCGGCACGCCGGCGGAGTGAGACGACGCATCGCGGAGGCGACGACGAACGTGCCCCAGGGAATTCCAGGAGCCGGAAACGACGACGCCCGCCGAGGTGGCGGGCGTCGGTCGAAGCCGGTGGCCGGCGATGGACGGTCAGTCGTCCTCGCCCTCGATCACTTCGGCGTAGTCGTCCGGCGAGAGCAGCTCGGCGAGCTGCTCGTTGTCCACGCCTTCGACCACGAACAGCCAGCCTTCGCCGTAGGCATCCTCGTTGATCGTCTCCGGCTTGTCGGCCAGGGCGGTGTTGACCTCGGCGACCTTGCCGGTCACCGGGCTGTAGACGTCCGAGGCCGCCTTGACCGACTCGACCACCGCCACGGCGTTGCCCGCCTCGACGCTGTCGCCGACGTTCGGCAGTTCCACGTACACCAGGTCGCCCAGCAGCGACTGTGCGTGGTCGGAGATACCCACGGTGACGCGGCCGTTGCCTTCGGCACGGACCCACTCGTGGGACTTGAGGAACTTGAGGTCGCCGGGGATCTCGCTCATGTGGAAACTCCGCTCGCGCTGGGGGTATGGGAACGGCGGCTAGTCTAAGTAGCGCACCTTCCAAGGTAAACCGTCGTTGCACCTGCAGGCTCAGGCGAGCACGCCCGGCTGGGCCTGGCCCTCGCGGACGAACGGGAACTTCACCACCCGCACCGGCACCTCGCGCCCGCGGATGTCGACCCGCACCTGGCCCGGCTCGCCGGCCGGGATGCGCGCCAGCGCGATCGCCTTGCCCAGGGTCGGGGAGAACGTACCGGACAGGATCTCGCCCTCGCCGCCGGCGGCCAGAACCTTCTGGCCGTGGCGCAGCACGCCGCGCTCGTCCATCACCAGGCCGACCAGCTGGCGCGGCACGCCCGCGGCCTTCTGCGCCTCCAGCGCGGCGCGGCCGATGAAGTCGCGGCCCTCGTCCAGCGAGACCGTCCAGCCAAGGCCCGATTCCCAGGGCGTGGTCGACTCGTCCATGTCCTGGCCGTAGAGGTTCATGCCCGCTTCCAGGCGCAGGGTGTCGCGCGCGCCGAGGCCGGCCGGCTTGACACCCGCCTCCAGCAGCGCGTTCCAGAACGCCACCGCCTGGTCCTGCGGCAGCACCACCTCGAAGCCGTCCTCGCCGGTGTAGCCGGTACGCGCCAGGAACAGCGGGATGCCGCCGGCCGAGGCGACATCGATCGCGGCGAACCGTGCCAGGCCAGCGGCGCGCTCGCGGTCGGCCTCGGCCAGCAGGCCGACCACCTTGTCGCGCGCCTGCGGGCCCTGAACGGCGATGATCGCCAGCTCGGCGCGCTCGCGGACCTCGACGCCGAAGGCCTGGGCCTGCTGGCGGATCCACGCCAGGTCCTTCTCGCGGGTGGCGGCGTTGACCACCAGGCGGAAGTAGTCGTCGCCCAGGTAGTAGGCGATCAGGTCGTCGATCACCCCGCCCTGCCCGTCGAGCATGCACGAGTACAGCGCCTTGCCCCTGGTCTTGAGCTTGTCGACCGAGTTTGCCAGCAGCCGGCGCAGGAACTGGCGCACCTGCACGCCGTGCAGGTCGACCACGGTCATGTGGCTGACGTCGAACATGCCGGCCGCCTGCCGCACCAGGTGGTGTTCGTCGATCTGGGAGCCGTAATGGATCGGCATGTCCCAGCCGCCGAAGTCGACCATCTTCGCGCCGAGGGCGCGGTGGCTGTCGTTGAGTACGGTCTTGAGGGTCATGGCGCTCTCGAACAGGGAAAGCGCCATTATCGCCCAGCGGCCCCGGCGCGGACCGTGTCCAAGGTCAGGCAGCGCGCAGCGCCGCCACCGCATTGCGCGCCACCCGCCAGGCCGAGGCGAGGAACACCACCAGCAGCAGGCCGGCCACCACCAGGTCCGGCCAGCCACGACCGGTCAGCCACACCAGGGCGCCGGCCAGCAGCACGGCCAGGCCGTCGGCGATGTCGTTGCGCGCGCACTCGTAGGCCGAGGCCAGGTTGACGTCGCCATGGCGCCAGGGCCGCAGCAGCCACAGGCAATACAGGTTGGCCGCCAGGTTCAGCGCGCCGGCCCAGCCCATGGTGCCGAACAGCGGCACGGCCGGATCGACCAGCAGGCGCCAGGCGATCGCCCCGCCCACCGCCAGCGCCGCGCCCAGGATCAGTGCCGCCTTGAACATCGCCACCCAGGCCTTGGCCCGCAGCGACGAGGCGACCACCGCCAGGCTCAGCGCGTAGGTAAGTGCATCGCCGAGGTTGTCCAGCGCGCCGGACAGCAGCGCGCTGGAACGCGAGTAGAGCGCGGCGCCAACCATCAGCAGGAAGCTGGCGGCATTGACCCACAGCACGATGCGCAGGACCCGGCGCTGCCCCGCCTGCAGGCGGGCCGCCTCGACCCCGCATCCGCCACAGCAGCCGGCCATCGTCCTGCGCCCTGTACCTCAGGCTTCCTGGACCTTGAGGGTCATGCCGTCGGCTGCCACCACGCGCACCGGCGTGCCGGCAGGCAGGTCGGGGCCTTCCACGGTCCAGAACGCATCGCCAATCCTGATCCGGCCACGGCCGCCGACGATCGCCTGGTCCAGCGGCACCACCAGGCCGATGTTCTGCTCGGCGCGGCGGTTGAGCAGCGGCCGGTCGCTCTGCCGCCCGCGGTTGCGGAACCAGCGCCGGTAGACCTGGATCGAGACGAAGCTCAGCACAACGAACAGCGCGACCTGGGCCAGCAGCGGGATGCCGGGCAGGAACAGCACCAGCAGCAGCATCGCCGCGGCGGCGAAGCCCATCCACAGCAGGAAGGCACCCGGCGCCAGGGTCTCGGCCGCGATCAGGACCAGTGCCGCCACCGCCCAGGTGGTTACGTCCCAGCGCATGGCTCAGGCTCCCGGACGCGGCGGCGGGGCGTTGCGGCGCGCAGCGTTGGCCTGCTGCCCGGCCAGCGCCTCGCGCGCCAGTTCGGCCACGCCACCCAGCGAGCCGAGGATGCCGCTGGCCTCCATCGGCATCAGCACGAACTTCTGGTTCGGCGCGGTGGCCAGCTTCGCGAACGCCTCCACGTACTTCTGTGCGACGAAGTAGTTGATTGCCTGGACGTCGCCCTTGGCGATCGCCTCGGACACCATCGTGGTGGCCTTGGCTTCCGCTTCGGCCAGGCGCTCGCGCGCCTCGGCGTCGCGGAACGCGGCTTCCTTGCGGCCCTCGGCCTCCAGCACCGCGGCCTGCTTCTCGCCTTCGGCGCGCAGGATCTCGGACTGGCGCGAACCCTCGGCCTCGAGGATCTGCGCGCGCTTCTCGCGCTCGGCCTTCATCTGCCGGGCCATGGCATCGACCAGGTCGCGCGGCGGCTGGATGTCGCGGATCTCGATGCGGGTGACCTTGACGCCCCACGGATTGGTGGCGTGGTCGACCACTCCCAGCAGCTGGGCGTTGATCGCCTCGCGCTGGCTCAGCGACTCGTCCAGGTCCATCGAGCCGATCACGGTACGGATGTTGGTCTGGACCAGGGCGATCATCGCCACTTCAAGGTTGGACACCTCGTAGGCGGCCTTGGCCGCGTCCAGCACCTGGAAGAACACGACGCCGTCCACGCGGACCACCGCGTTGTCCTTGGTGATGACGTCCTGGCTGGGCACGTCCAGCACCTGCTCCATCATGTTCACCTTGCGGCCGATGCCGTAGACGATCGGGACCAGGAAATGCAGGCCGGGATCGAGGGTGTGGGTGTACTTGCCGAAACGCTCGACCGTCCACTCGAAACCCTGCGGCACCATGCGCACGGTCTTGAACAGGACGATGATGCCGGCGACCGCCAGCACTGCCGCAAGGAAACCCGAAGAGAACATCCCCATGCTCCTGTGGCCATCCCGGCCGGTGTTTGTCCGGTCCCAGTATAGGCACGGGCGCGACCGGGAAACCGGAGGCCGGCCCGCGGCCATCCCGCCGGGGCCGGAACGACTGCGACGCTTTCGCCACCTCCGGCATCCATGTGACTGATGAGCCACGGCCTGCTGCCTGACATACCCCCGCCCCCGGCGCCCGATGGCGTCGCGGCGCTGCACGTCGCCGTGCCTGCCGCCGACGGCCGCGGGGATCCCGGCGCCCCGCGCTCGTCCTTCGCCATCGCGGTACCCGATGGACTGCTGGCGCGTGCGCGGCGTGGCGACCAGGCGGCGTTCGAGCAGATCTACCGCTGGTTCGAGCGACCCGTGTTCACCCTGGCCATGCGCCTGTGCGGCGACCGCGAGGAGGCCAGCGAAGTGCTGCAGGACACCATGCTGAAGGTGCTGCGCGGCATCGGCGAGTACCGGGCGAGCGGACCGTTCTGGGGCTGGCTGCGCCAGATCGCGGTCAACGAAGCGCTGCTGCGGCTGCGCCGGGGCAAGCGCCTGGACCAGGTGCTGCCGCTGGATGGCCACGACGTGGAGGACACCGCGGCCCCTCCGCCCGCCGCCGCGGATGCGGCCACGCTGCAGCGCGCGCTGGCCGCACTGCCCGACGCGACCCGCAGCGTGCTGTGGCTGTACCACGCCGAGGGCCACACCCATGAGGAGATCGCCGCGCTGATGCAGCGCACGCCGAGTTTCTCCAAATCCCAGCTGGCGCGCGGCACCCGCCGCCTGCGTGCGCTGCTGCAGGTCCAGGAGCATAGAGATGACTGAGCGACACCCCGATCCGCGAAGCTGGAGCGACGCATTCTCCGCGCTGCCGCTGGAGGCTCCGCCGGTGGATGCCTGGCAGCGGATCGCGCCGCGGCTGGCTCCGGCGCCGCGCCGCACGCACCGGATCCTGCCCTGGGCGATCGCTGCATGCACCGCGCTGCTTGCCGCGCTTCCGCTGCTGTTGCTGGTACGCCAGGGCACGCCGGATGGGACGCCGGCGGAAGTGGCGGCGGGCAACCACGCGGACCCGCCGACCGTGCTGCCTTCGTCCGACGGGCGCGACGCGCCGGTGGCGACCGATGCCATCGCCACCAACGCCCCGGCGACAACGTCCGCCGCACACCCCCGATCCTCGCCCGCCGCCCGGGACGAGCCTCCGGCTGTTGCCGGGCACACCCGCGCAAGCACTCCGGCCGTCGACCCGGGCCTTGCCAGGCTGCAGGCCGAATCGGCCCGGCTGGAGGCACTTGTGGCCGAGCTGGCACGCAACGAACCGGTCGACGGCGCGCAGCTGGTGCTGACCCTGTCACTGCAGGCACAGGTTGGCGATATCGATGCGGCATTGGCGGAAGGCACGCTCGACCCGGTGGTCCGCAGCGACCTCTGGCGGCAGCGCGTGGCCGCGTTGCGCGACCTTGCCGGTGTTGCCAGCGACCAGCGCTGGGATGCGCTGTTCGCCGATGCCAATCCCCGCTACGCCCTGGTCCAGGTCTATTGAGCCCGGGCACCCACGCGATCCACTGGAGAACAACAGGATGAAACGCGCATACCAACATCGACGCGCCACGCCCTGGCTGCTGGCCTGCGCCTGCCTGCTCACGCTGCCCGCCACCGCCGCGACGAAACAGGCCGGAGACGTGCAGGCCGAGGCCGAGATGGCAAAGGCCCGCTCCGAACTGGCCCGCGCGCGTGCGGAGCTGGCCGATGCCGCGCGCCGGGTCGCCGAGCTGTCGCGCACCAAGGCCGGCCACGACATGGCGGCCGCCGCGCAGCTGGCCGACGGTGCCGCGCGCGCGCGCCTGGGCGTGCTCCTCGGCGTCGACCCGCAGGCCGGCGTGCGCATCGTCGGCGTCACCCCCGGCAGCGGCGCGGAGAAGGCCGGGCTGCGCAGCGGCGACCGCCTGCTGCGGATCCGTGGCGAGGCGATTGCCGGCGCCAACGGCGAGGCGCGGGTCGAGGCCGCGCGCGAGGCGCTGTCGCGGCTGGAATCCGGCAGCAAGGTCAAGGTGACCTACCAGCGCGATGGTCGCGAGCAGACGGTGGAGGTGGCGCCCGAGCCGATGCGGGTACATGTGTTTGCCCATCGGCTCGGCGGTGACTCAACGGCAGGCGGCGTCGGCCAGGCGCGCGACCTCGCGCCGCAGCTGCGCAGCGAGGTGTTGCAGCTGTCGCTGCCCGGCGCCTGTGGCGGGGACGACTGCAAGGCACCGCTGCTGAGCGAGGCGCTGCGCTGGAACGGGCTGCACCTGGTCGCGCTGGATGCGCAGCTCGGCCGCTATTTCGGCGCCGAGCGCGGCGTGCTGGTGCTGTCCCGGGGCGCGCTGCCCGGACTGCAGTCCGGCGACGTGATCCAGCAGGTCGAAGGCCAGGCGGTGGCCACCCCGGCCGAGGCCATGCGCCAGATGACGAAGAAGGAGCCGGGCCAGCAGGCGCGGCTCACGGTGCTGCGCGACCGCAGCGCGCGCCAGGTGCAGGTCACCGTGCCCGAGCGCATGCGTTCACTGGACTTCGTGCCGGCACCTCCCGCGCCACCGGCGCCGCCATCCGGTGCGGAGATGCAGCCGCCTGCGCCGCCTGCCCCACCACCTCCGCCGCAGCCGACCGCCGAAGTGCCCCCACCGGTGCCGGGGTATCCGACGCTGGTTTGACGACGCGTCCGCAGATGGCGTGCGACACCGCAGATCCTGCGGACTCCTGGCACCCCGCCGATGGCGGGGTCCTTTTTAGTGCGGTGCCCGGACGCGGGGTCGTCCGGACGCGATGCGCATGCCGGTCCCGGCCCGGAGCGCTGACCGGCCGCGGCCCGCTGCTGGATGCAACGCACGGCGGCGGTGCGGAAGCGGCTGGACGATGCAACTGGTGCCATGCGGTGGTACGCCCATCGCCGCCGGCGTCCTTCCCGCATCGACGACGGGCCGTCCGTGGCCAGGACGGCGGCAGGGCACTGCCCGCCGAACGCCAGCAGCGTCGCTTAGCCGGGGCAGGATCTCCTGCGTCCCGCTCGCGTTACTTGGTGAGGATCAGCTTGTCGTTGCTGGTGTGGCGCAGGCGGTACACGCGGTCGCCGTGGCGGATCAGGATCTCGCGCTGCCCGCGCAGCAGCTCGTCGCTGCTGAGGGCCTGCACCTCGACCGGGGCCGCGGAGGCGGCCGGGGTGCTGCGTGCGGAAGGGGACGGCAGGCTCAGGCGATGGACATTCATTGCGGACTCCGGCGGGGGCTGGGGGAAGGCCTACCCGCCGATGATAATAATTCGCATTTGCGTGTCAACGCATTCCGGTCAGCCGGTGGTGACGACTTCCAGCCGCTGCCAGACCTGCTCGTCGTAGCGGCCAGCCAGCTCCAGCGCTTCCAGGTTCTGCAGCAGCTGCTCGACCTTGCTGGCGCCCAGGATCACGCTGCTGACATGCCGGTTCCGGAGGCACCAGGCGATGGCCAGCGGGGCCGGGGCCTCGCCCAGCTGGCGTGCCGCCTCGACGAAGGCCTGGGCCCGCTCCAGCCGCCGCTCCTGCGGCTCGCCCAGCACCAGCGGCTGCAGCCAGCCGGCATCGGCCTGCGCCAGCCGTCCTTCCCCGCCGATGCCACCGGCGTACTTGCCGGTGAGCAGGCCCGAGGCCAGCGGCGACCAGGTGGTAGTGCCCATGCCCAGTTCCGAATACAGCGGCGCGTACTCCAGCTCCACCCGCTCGCGGTGCAGCAGGTTGTACTGCGGCTGCTCGACCACCGGCGCGGCCATGTGCTGGCTGCGGGCGATGCGCGCGGCCTCGCGGATCAGCGCTTCCGGCCACTCGGAGGTGCCCCAGTACAGGATCTTGCCCTGGCGCACGAGCATGTCCATCGCCGCGACCGTCTCCTCCACCGGCGTGTCCGGATCCGGGCGGTGGCAGTAATAAAGGTCGAGGTAATCGACGCGCAGGCGCTTGAGCGCGGCATGGCAGGCATCGACCACGTGCTTGCGCGACAGGCCGCGCTGGGTCGGGCGCGGCGACTCCGCCGAGCCGAAGAACACCTTGCTCGACACGCAAAAGCCGTCGCGCGGCAGTCGCAGGTCGGCGATCACGTCGCCCATCACCCGCTCGGCCTCGCCGTTGGCGTAAACCTCGGCGTTGTCGAAGAAGTTGATGCCGTGGTCCCAGGCCGCGGCCACCAGCTCGCGGGCCTGGCCCCGCCCGACCTGGCGGCCGAAGGTCATCCAGGCGCCGAACGAAAGCGCGGACAGCTGCAGCCCGGAGGCGCCGAGGCGGCGGTATTGCATGGGATCACTCCTGTGGATCGGGGGTGCCCGCAGTGTAGGCCGGCGGGCATGGGCGTTGCCGCAGTGGACCCGCCCGGCGCGTCGCATACCATCGCGCGACGCCTTTGCTGGCGGGCTTTCCGCGCCCCCATACACACGCGCAGGGTGCCGACCTGCTACGCTTTCGCGCATCCTTAACATTCGCGGAACCCCTCAATGATCGAGGCAATCGGGCGGATCGGCTTCGGCCTGTTCGGACTGGCCGTGCTGATCGGCATCGTCTGGCTGTTCTCCAACAATCGCCGGGCGGTGGACTGGAAGCTGGTCGCGACCGGCCTGTTCCTGCAGATCGCCTTCGCCGCCCTGGTGCTGCTGGTCCCGGGCGGACGCGAAGTGTTCGACTGGCTGAGCCACGGCTTCGTGCGCGTGCTGGGCTTCGTCGGCGAGGGCTCCAACTTCATCTTCGGCAGCCTGATGGACACCTCGACGGTGGGCTTCATCTTCGCCTTCCAGGTGCTGCCGACCATCATCTTCTTCTCCGCGCTGATGGGCGTGCTCTACCACCTGGGCGTGATGCAGGCGGTGGTGCGGGCGATGGCCTGGGCGATCACCAAGGTGATGCGCGTGTCCGGCGCCGAGACCACCAGCGTCTGCGCCAGCGTGTTCATCGGGCAGACCGAGGCGCCGCTGACCGTGCGCCCGTACATCCCGAAGATGACCAACTCCGAGCTGCTGACCATGATGATCGGCGGCATGGCCCACATCGCCGGCGGCGTGCTCGCCGCCTACGTGGGCATGCTTGGCGGCGGCGACCCGGAGCAGCAGGTGTTCTATGCCAAGCACCTGCTGGCGGCGAGCATCATGGCCGCGCCGGCCACCCTGGTGATCGCCAAGATCCTGATCCCGGAAACCTCCGAGCCGCTGACCCGCGGCACGGTGAAGATGGAAGTGGAGAAGAACACCGCCAACGTCATCGACGCGGCGGCCGCCGGCGCCGGCGACGGCCTGCGCCTGGCGCTGAACATCGGTGCGATGCTGCTGGCCTTCATCGCCCTGATCGCCCTGGTCAACGCCCCGCTGACCTGGCTGGGCGAGGTCACCGGCATCGCCGGCATGATCGGCAAGCCAACCAGCCTGTCGACCATCCTGGGTTACGTGCTGGCCCCGATCGCGTGGGTGATCGGCACCCCGTGGGCCGACGCCACCACGGTCGGGTCGCTGATCGGCCAGAAGATCGTGATCAACGAGTTCGTGGCCTACACCGAGCTGTCGCAGATCGTGAACGGCCAGGTCCCCGGCCAGTTCCTGAGCAAGGAAGGCGCGCTGATCGCGACCTACGCGCTGTGCGGCTTCGCCAACTTCAGCTCGATCGCGATCCAGATCGGCGGCATCGGCGGCCTGGCCCCGGAGCGTCGCCAGGACCTGGCCCGCTTCGGCCTGCGCGCGGTGCTGGGTGGCTCGATCGCCACCTTCATGACCGCCACCATCGCCGGTGTACTGTCGCATTTCGGCTGATCCACGGCCGCAGGCCGGATGCCCCCGCGTCCGGCCTTGCGGCTTCCCCCGTAGTCCAGACGCAGCAGAGGCCCCATGAATCCGGTCATCGTCGTCGGCTCCTTCAACGTCGACCATGTCTGGCGTTGCAATGAACTCCCCGCCACTGGCGCCACCATCGCCGGCCAGTACATGACCGGTCCCGGCGGCAAGGGTTTCAACCAGGCCGTGGCTTGCGCCCGCGCCGGCGCGCCCACCACCTTCATCTGCGCACTCGGCGACGACCCCGGTGGCGCACTCGCCCGCGAACTGGCGGAATCCGACGGCATCGACCTGCGCGCGGAAGCCAGCAGCGAGCCCACCGGCACCGCCGGCATCTATGTCGACGCCCGTGGCCGCAACAGCATCGTGATCGGCGCCGGCGCCAACGGCGTGCTCAGCGCCGGCCACGTCACCGCCGACCGGGCGTTGGCCGGCGAGGCCGGCGTGCTGCTCGCCCAGCTGGAGTCGCCGGTGGAGGCGATCGAGGCCGCGCTGCAGATGGCGCGCGAGGCCGGCACCACCACCCTGCTCAACCCGGCGCCGGCCAATGCGCCGACCAGCATGGGCCTGCTGCGCCTGGCCGACGTGCTGACCCCGAACGAGACCGAGTTCGCCGCCCAGCTGTCGCGCCACGTCGGCGAGCGGATCGAACCGGACGCGGTCGCCGCGCTGGACGGCGCGCGCCTGCACGCGCTGTGCCGCAAGCTCCTGCCGCACGGCACCGTGGTGGTGACCATGGGCTCGGTAGGCGTGTTCGTCTCGCATGCCGAGGAAGAGCCGCGCGGCGACGGCCAGCCCTACTACCGCATCGGCGCCGAGAGCGTGACCGCCAGCGACACCACCGGCGCCGGCGATGCCTTCAACGGTGCGCTTGCCGCCTCGCTGGCGCGCGCGCCAGGGCAGCCGTTCGCGACCCACGTGCGCTATGCCAACCGTTTCGCCGCGCTGTCGACCGAGCGCGCCGGCGCGGCCGCCTCGATGCCGCGCCACGACGAGGTACTGGCCCGCTTCCCGGGCTGAGGCGACGACGGCGATGCGGATCGGTCCTTACCCGATCGAACCGAAGGTGGTGCTGGCGCCGATGGCCGGCGTCACCGACAAGCCGTTCCGGCTGCTGTGCAAGCAGCTGGGCGCCGGCCTGGCGGTGTCTGAGATGACCATCTCCGACCCGCGCTTCTGGAACACCCGCAAGTCGCTGCAGCGCATGGACCATGCCGGCGAGCCGGATCCGGTCAGCGTGCAGATCGCCGGCACCGAGCCGGAGCAGCTGGCCGGGGCGGCGCGCTACAACGTCGCCAACGGCGCGCAGATCATCGACATCAACATGGGCTGCCCGGCCAAGAAGGTGTGCAACGCCTGGGCCGGCTCGGCGCTGATGCGCGACGAGGCGCTGGTGGCGCGGATCCTCGAGGCGGTGGTCGCGGCGGTGGACGTCCCGGTCACGCTCAAGATCCGCACCGGCTGGTGCGCCGAGGTGCGCAATGCGCCCACCATCGCCCGCATCGCCGAGGAATCCGGGATCGCCGCGCTGGCCATCCACGGCCGCACCCGCAACCAGCACTACACCGGGCAGGCCGAGTACGACACCATCGCCGAGGTGAAGTCGCGGCTGCGCATCCCGGTGCTGGCCAACGGCGACATCGATTCGCCGGCCAAGGCCGCCTTCGTGCTGCGCCACACCGGCGCCGACGCGGTGATGGTCGGCCGCGCCGCCCAGGGCCGGCCCTGGATCTTCCGCCAGATCGCGCATTACCTGGGCACCGGCGAGGAACTGCCCGAGCCGTCCGTGGCCGAGGTGCGCGACATCCTGCTCGGCCACCTGCAGGCCCTGCACGCGTTCTACGGCGAGGAACAGGGCGTGCGCATCGCGCGCAAGCACCTGGGCTGGTACGCGAAGGACCGCGCCGAGAACGCCGCCTTCCGCGCGGTGGTCAACCGCGCCCAGACCGCCGCCGAGCAGCTTGCGCTGACCCGCGGATACTTCGACGCACTGGAAGCGGGCATGCCCTTCGTGCTGGCGGAAGTCGCCTGAGTTCCCGATCGTTGCGGACTGGTTGCTTCATTTAACCGTCCATCGCTTGAACGGTACCAATGGCAGGGTGCAATCCGGCACTGTGGCCACGCCGTTGCCGGCGCGACGCTGCGGCCACCGGAGCCCCCGCTCCGGTACGCGGGTCCGCCCGCGGCTTCCCTTTCGGGCCCAGCCCCGGAGGCTGTCATGTCTGCACGCATCGCGCTCTTCGCGGTCGCAATGGCCGCCCTTCCCACCGCCTTCGCCGCGAACACCTCCGTCGACGCGCTGTCGCAGGAGACCGGCGTCAGCGGACGCCACATCCGCATGATCGCCGGCGCACGCACGCCGTATGCCGAGTACCGCATCGTCTACGACCGCATCGAGCGGCAGTTGCGCGATGCGATGGGCGACGCCGCATACGAGCGGCTGCAGCGTGGCGATGTCGCTGCCGCGCTGCAGTTGCAGCAGGGGTATGCCAGCGCCACGCGCGTGGGCCCACCGGTGCGCGAAAGGGTGCGACTGGAAGGCTGACGCGTACGTGCGGTCGCGCGCCGATGGACGCCGTCGCGCTCAGTCACCGGGCGGGGCGGGGCCGGTCGGCGGGGCTTCCCAGATCCGCCGCCACATCGGCCCCAGCCGCCGGCGCGCTTCCCAGGGCAGGCGCAGCTGTCGTGGCGGGATCGGCTGCCAGCGGCCCTCCGCATCGCGCTCGGCCACCGCGAACACGAAGGTGTAGTCCGGCTCCGAGCCCATGCGCAGGTCGGAGAGTTCGAGCCGGCCATCGCGCTCGCGCGCCTTCATGAAGCCGTGGTTGAACCAGGCCAGGCGCTGCACCGCCGGGATACCGGCGGCCTCGCCCAGTGCCTGGGTGTTGGACGGGTAGCCACGGAACGCGATCGCGCCGGTGTCGGCCACCAGCGAGTACTCGCCTTCGACGAAGCCGCCGGGCGTCATCGCCACCACCCGCCACAGCAGGGTGTTGAACGGCATCGGCACCGAGAACCGCGGCGCATCGCCCAGGCCCATCGCCGCCAGGGTGCGTTCGGCCTGGCGGTCGACCATGGCCTTGGCCACCAGCGACCAGCCCAGGTAGGCGCTGCTCAGCACCAGCCCCGCCAGCAGGGCGCGCTGGGCAAGCGGGCGTGCCCGGGCGAACCAGGCCACCACGCAGGCGGCGAGCAACCAGACCGTGTACAGCGGATCGATGATGAAAACGCTGGACCACATCGTCGGCGCCACCGGCAGCGGCCACCACAGCTGGGTGCCGTAGACGGTGAACGCGTCCAGCAGCGGATGCGTGACCAGGGCCAGCTGGATCGCCCAGAACCAGCGCCGCGGCGACTCCGCCACCCGCCCGCGGCCATGACGCAGGAACAGCCACCACAGCAGCCAGCCGACCAGCGGCAGCACGAACAGGGAGTGGCTGAAGCTGCGGTGCACGGTCATCAGCAGCACCGGGTCGGCGGTAGCCAGCCTGATCGGCAGGGAGTCCAGGTCCGGAAGGGTGCCCAGTCCGGCGCCGGCCAGCAGGGCGGCGCGGCGGTGGCGGGCGGGGGCGATGGCGGCGGCAAGCGCGCCACCGAGGACGATCTGGGTCAGTGAATCCATGCCCGGATGCTAGCAGCCGGCCTTCACGCCGAGGCGCGGGCCGCCCGTTTCCTTTAACGGTTCCCAACCCCGTGCGGAGCAGAATGCACCGCGGGCCCCACGCGTGTATCATGCGCGGCCATCTTTTCATCCGAATACAGGGATATAGCCCGATGTCCAGCTATCTCTTCACCTCCGAATCGGTCTCCGAGGGCCATCCGGACAAGATCGCCGACCAGATCTCCGATGCGGTCCTCGACGCCATCCTGGCGCAGGACAAGCGCGCCCGCGTGGCTTGCGAGACCCTGGTGAAGACCGGCGCCGCCATCGTCGCCGGCGAAGTGACCACCAGCGCCTGGGTGGACATCGAAGGCCTGGCCCGCAAGGTCATCAACGACATCGGCTACAACAACTCCGACGTCGGCTTCGACGGCCACACCTGCGCCATCATCAACATGCTCGGCAAGCAGTCCCCGGACATCGCCGCCGGCGTGGACCGCAAGAAGCCGGAGGAACAGGGCGCTGGCGACCAGGGCCTGATGTTCGGCTACGCCTGCAACGAGGCGCCGGAGTTCATGCCGGCGCCGATCTATTACTCGCACCGCCTGGTCGAGCAGCAGGCCAGGATCCGCAAGAAGCGCAACTCCCAGCTGCCGTGGCTGCGCCCGGACGCCAAGAGCCAGGTCACCCTGCGCTATGACGGCAACAAGGTCGTTGGCCTGGACGCCGTGGTGCTGTCCACCCAGCACGACCCGGGCGTGAAGCAGAAGGACCTGGTCGAGGGCGTGTACGAGCACATCCTCAAGCCGGTGCTGCCGAAGAAGTGGCTGGAGTCGCTGCCGAAGAAGAAGGTCCACATCAACCCAACCGGCATCTTCGTGATCGGCGGCCCGGTGGGCGACTGCGGCCTGACCGGCCGCAAGATCATCGTCGACAGCTACGGCGGCATGGCCCGCCACGGCGGTGGCGCGTTCTCGGGCAAGGATCCCTCCAAGGTCGACCGTTCGGCCGCCTACGCCGCCCGCTACGTGGCCAAGAACGTGGTCGCCGCCGGCCTGGCCGACAGGTGCGAGGTGCAGGTCTCCTACGCCATCGGCGTGGCCGAGCCGACTTCGATCTCGGTGACCACCTTCGGCACCGGCCGCATCCCGGACGCGCAGATCGAGAAGCTGATCCGCAAGCACTTCGACCTGCGCCCGTACGGCATCATCAAGATGCTGGACCTGGTGCACCCGGTCTACCAGGCCACCGCCGCCTACGGCCACTTCGGCCGCAAGCCGTTCGAGCTGAGCTACACCGACGGTGCCGGCAAGAAGCAGGTCGCCACCGCCTTCTCCTGGGAGAAGACGGACCGCGCCGAGGCGCTGCGCGCCGACGCGAAGCTCAAGTAAGCCTCGCTGCAAGCCGTATCGAAAGGCCGCCTCCGGGCGGCCTTTCTTTTGCCTCCTCGCCGGAGGCACCGGCCACCTGCCGCCTGCTCCGCCGACGACCGGCGGCTGCTGCAACCATTCCCCTGCGCTAGGATCGACGCATGAGTCAGGACGACGATCGCAGGCCACTGGCCTCAAGGAACACCGGCTGGGCGCGGGCCATCGCTGCCGCCCTCGCCCGCTCCTCCATCACCCCCAACCAGATCTCGGTGGCCAGCGTGCTGTTCGCCGCCGCCGGCGCGGCCGCCCTGCTGCTGTTGCCTGCCCCCGCTGGCCCGCTGCTCGCCGCACTGGGCATCCAGCTGCGCCTGCTGTGCAACCTGTTCGATGGCATGGTCGCTATCGAGGGCGGCAAGCAGACAGCGACCGGCGCCCTGTACAACGAGTTTCCCGACCGCGTTGCCGACTCGCTACTGATCGTCGCCCTCGGCTACGCGGCCGGCCAGCCCTGGCTGGGCTGGTGCGGTGCCCTGCTGGCGGCGCTCACCGCCTACATCCGCCAGACCGGCGCCGGCCTTGGCCTGGGCCACGACTTCCGCGGGCCGATGGCCAAGCAGCAGCGGATGTTCGCCATGACCGCGGGCTGCGTGCTTGCGGCGCCATCGCCATGGTGGCCGTTTGCCGCGCGGATGCTCGAGGTGGCGGCGATGGTGATCGCGCTGGGCTCGCTGGCCACCTGCATCACCCGCACGCGTGCGATCGCCATAGCGCTGCGCGGACGCGCCCCGTGATCGACGCCCTCCTCGTCGCCGCCAGCAAGGCGCTGGTCGGTGCGTATCCGCGCTGGATCGGCTGCGCTCCCGAACCGCGGCAGCGCATCTACTTCGCCAACCACGCCAGCCACCTGGACACGGTGGCGCTGTGGTCGGCCCTGCCACCCGCGCTGCGCCGGCAGACCCGCCCCGTGGCCGCGCGCGACTACTGGGGCAAGGGCGCGCTGCGCCGCCTGGTCGCCGGCCGCGGACTCAATGCGGTGCTGATCGACCGCAACCGCGAGCAGCCCGGCGCCGATCCGCTGGCGCCGCTGCGCGAGGCGCTTGAGCGCGGCGACTCGCTGATCCTGTTCCCCGAAGGCACGCGCAATGCGGAGCTTGAACTGCTGCCCTTCCGCGCCGGCCTCTACCACCTGGCCGCGCAATACCCCCAGGTGGAACCGGTGGCCGTGTACCTCGACAACGCCCGCCGCAGCATGCCCAAGGGCAGCCTGCTGCCGGTGCCGCTGATCTGCACCGTGCGCTTCGGCGCGCCGCTGCCGCTGCTGCCGGGCGAGGACAAGGCCGGCTACCTGGAACGCGCGCGCGAAGCGGTGCGCGCGCTGGCACCGGCGACCACCTGGTAGGGACACACGACCGCCATGGATACCCTCGACCTCAACGGCTTCCTGCGCAGCGCCCTGGCCCTGGCGCCGCAGCGCTTCTGGTGGCTGATCGGCGGCGTGATCGGACTGCTGGTGCTGGCCACGCTCATCGGCACGCTGCTGGCGCGCAGCCGTCCGGGACCGGTGGTGGAGAACCTCAACGCCCGCATCCGCGCCTGGTGGGTGATGGCCGCGGTGCTGCTGGTGTGCTTCCTCGCCGGCAAGATCGCCACCCTGGTGCTGTACGGCCTGCTTTCGTTCCTGGCCCTGCGCGAGTTCCTCACCCTCACCCCGACCCGGCGCGGCGACCACCTGTCGCTGTGCCTGTGCTTCTACATCGCCATCCCGCTGCAGTACTTCCTGATCGGGATCGAGTGGTACGGCCTGTTCGTCATGTGCATCCCGGTGTACGGCTTCCTGCTGTTGCCGGCAGTGGCCGCGCTGCAGGGCGACACCACCGGCTTCCTCGAGCGCACCACCAAGGTGCAATGGGGCCTGATGCTGACGGTGTACTGCCTCAGCCACGCCCCCGCGCTGATGCTGCTGAAGATCCCCGGTTACGAAGGCCAGAACCTGCTGCTGCTGTTCTACCTGCTGCTGGTGGTGCAGCTGTCGGACGTGCTGCAGTACGTATTCGGCAAGCTGTTCGGACGCACCCTGCTGGCGCCGCAGGTCAGCCCATCCAAGACCGTGGAGGGCCTGGTCGGTGGCGGCCTGGCGGCGACCGCGGTCGGCGCGGCGCTGTGGTGGGCGACGCCGTTCTCGCCGCTGCAGTCGGCGGGGCTTTCGGCGCTGATCGTGCTGTGCGGCTTCCTCGGTGGGCTGGCGCTGTCGGCGGTCAAGCGCAGCCTTGGCGCCAAGGACTGGGGCGAGATGATCGAGGGCCATGGCGGCGTGCTCGACCGCCTCGACTCGGTGGTGTTCGCCGCCCCCGTTTTCTTCCACGTGGTGCGCTACGGTTTCCAGTAGGGCTGCGGCGGGGCGGACTCACATTCGTACCGTTACCCGTACGCCTTCTGACCCGAACGCACGCGCGGCCACCACGCGTCCGCCGATGCGCTGGAAGGCCAGGTCCATGCGGGTATCGCCGACATCCAGGGATTCCACCCGCAAGCCGTCCACGCCCGGCGGCAACTGAGGATGCGTGATCACCACCTCCCGCGCCGGTGCATCGATCTCCAGGCCCAGGCAGGCCTGCAGCAGCATGAACACCGAACCGGCCGCCCAGGCCTGCGGCGTGCACGCCACCGGATAGGCGATCGGTGGTTCGCCCGCGCTGCGCGGGAAACCGCAGAACAGCTCGGGCAGGCGCATGTCGAAATGGGTCGCCGCCTCGAACACCTCGCCCAGCAGCCGCGCGGCCTGGCGGCGTGCACCATAGCGGGCCATGCCTGCCGCGCACAGGGCCACGTCGTGCGGCCATACCGATCCGTTGTGGTAGGACATCGGGTTGTAGCGCGGCTGGTCGCTGGCCAGGGTGCGCACGCCCCAACCGTTGTCGAAGCGCGGCGAAGCCAGCTGCGCGACCACCCTCTGCGCGCGTTCGGGCGCCGGCAGGCCGACGTACAGCAGGTGGCCCGGATTGGAGGCCAGCACCCGGCACATGCGCCCGGCGCCATCGCGGGCCAGCGCGTAGAAGTCCAGGTCCTCGTCCCAGAAGCGTGCCTCCACGGTGGCGCGCAGGCGATCCGCCCGCGCCGCCCATCCGGCGGCGGCGATCATGTCGCCGCGCTCGCGCGCCAGCGACGCCATCGTCCGCAGCGCTTCCCAGGCGTAGCCCTGCACTTCGACCAGGGCGATCGGGCCTTCCGGCAGGCTGCCATCCGCATGGAACACCGAGTCGCCGCTGTCCTTCCAGCCCTGGTTGGACAGGCCGCTGGCCTCCCCGCGCGCGTATGCCAGCAGGCCGTCCGGGTCGGCATCGCAGCTGCGCTCGATCCAGCCGGCCGCACGCTGCAGCGCCGGCCACAGCTGGTCGATGAAGGCGCGGTCGCCGGTGCGGCGGAAGTAGCGCCCGGCCAGCACCAGGAACAGCGGGGTGGTATCGACGCCGCCGTAGTAGAGGCCGAACGGGATCTCGCCCAGCGCCGCCATCTCGCCCTTGCGGGTCTCGTGCATGATCTTGCCGGGCGCCGAATCGCGGAAGCTGGAATCCTCCGCGGCCTGGCGCTCGGCCAGGTAGGCAAGCACGCCGCGCGCCAGCCCCGGATCCAGCCACAGCATCTGCAGCGCGGTGATGATCGCGTCGCGTCCGAACGGCGTGGAGAACCAGGGGATGCCGGCGTACGGGTAGCGACCGGTCGGCAGGTCGCTGGCCAGCAGGGCGATATCGGTGCGCGAACGCTCCACCCAGGCATCGAACAGCAGGCCGCCGCCGCGCAGGCGTGCACCGGGGCGCCGGCGCCCGTGCAGCGCCCGCCGCGCCTGGGCCATGGACCGGCGATGGCGGGTGGCTTCGGGCTGCCCGACCTCCGCCCCCGCTTCCAGGTACAGGGTGACGTGCTCGCGCGGACCCAGCTCCAGGTCGAACCGGGCCATCCCACCGTCGAGTGCCGTCGGTGCCTGCGAGAAGGCGATCACCGTGCGCCGCTCCACGCCATCAAGCCCCGCGTAGCGCAGGACCACGCGATCGGCCTGCGCGAGTACCTGCGGATAGCTGCCGCGGTGCGCACGCTGCATGCCGCGCACCTCGAACATGTCGAGGAAATCGGCGCCGAACTCGATCGTCAGCGGCAACGACACCTGCACCCGGTCGTAGTTGGAGCAGGCGATGCGCTCGTGCAGGCGACCCTGCCACAGGAAGCGCGAGCGCTCGACGTGGATCACGCCCTTGCCCGCCGCCACGCTGTCGCCGATCGGCGGCAGCGGGCGGTTGGTCAGGTGCGCGGTGAATACCACCCGGTCGTGCGCGGTGGCCGCGCCCAGCAGCGTCAGCGGCTCGCCGTCGATGCCCAGCCGCAGCCGCGACAGGATCCGGGTGCCCTCGTGGAACAGGCCGTCGGCCACCTCGTCGCCGTGGATGTCGCCGGAGGCATCGCTCACCAGGAAGCTGTCGCCGTCCTTGAGCGAGTAGCCGCGCTGGCGGCTGGCCGGAAGCGTGCGTGCCATGCGCATGGCTCAGGCCCTGCGCTGGAACGCGTCGCCATCGTTGGCCGCGCCTGCCTCCGGCGCCACCAGGCGGCGGTACAGGTCGAGGTAGCCGCGGGCCATCACCGTGGACGAGAAGCGGCGTTCGAACACCCGGCGGATCGTCGCGCGGTCCAGTTCCGGCAAGCGCTCGACCGCCGCCACCGCCTCGTCCATCGACCCGACGATGAAGCCGGTCACGCCATCCTCCACCACCTCGCGCACCGAACCGTTGTCCCAGGCGATCACCGGCGTGCCACAGGCCATGGCCTCGATCATCACCAGGCCAAACGGCTCGGGCCAGTCGATCGGGAACAGCAGCGCGGCGGCGTGGCCGAGGAAGCCCGGCTTGCGTGCATCGTCGATCTCGCCGATGAACTCCACGCCCGACGCGTCCAGCATCGGCTCGATGCAGTCATGGAAGTACACCGCGTCGGCGGCGTCGACCTTGGCGGCCATGCGCAGCGGCACCCCGGCGCGAACGGCGATGTCGATGGCGCGATCCGGGCGCTTCTCCGGGGAGATCCGTCCCAGGAACGCGAGGTAGTCGCCACGCGGCGACTCCGGCGGCTGCAGCAGGTCGGCGGGCAGGCCGTGGTGCACGGTGCCGATCCAGTTGGCGAAGCGCAGCGGCTGGCGCTGCTGGGCCGAGATCGACACCAGCGGGTAGCGCGGCCACAGCCGGTAGGCCTCGGCCAGGCCGGCCAGGTCCAGGCGTCCGTGCAGGGTGGTCAGGGTGCGCCCGGCCAGCTCCTCGAACATCGGGAAGTGCAGCAGGTCGACGTGGAAATGCAGCACGTCGAACTCGCCGGCGCGGCGCCGCACCTCGTGCAGCATGGCCAGGTGCGCGGCGACGTCGGACTTCAGCGGCTGCGGATCCAGGCGCAGGGCCTGCCCGCGCGCCGGCACCAGGCGTGCGCGGGTGCGGCTGTCGCCGCTGGCGAACACCGTCACCTCGTGGCCGAGGTCTACCTGGGCGTCGGCCAGGTAGGCGACGATGCGTTCGGTGCCGCCATACAGGCGCGGCGGCACGGCTTCGTACAGGGGGGCGATATGGGCGATGCGCATGCCGGCACCCTCAGCAGCGCCGGATGTCCCGGCCGCGGGCCGAGCGCCCGCGGGCATGGTGGCAGGTGATCGACGTTGTGGCGTTCATTCGTGCTCCTCCTCGTTGCGGTCGCCGGCGGCAAGCCACGGGCCACGCCCGCGACCCGGGAGGACGCGGGCAACGCAAAGGGACTCACGGCCAGCATCGTCGACCGGCCCGGAAAACCCACGGGTGGACGATGGGAGGGTGTCTCCGCGGCCGGCCGTGGACGCCGCCGCAGCGGGCAGATAGGGCCGGCGACCAGGCTTTCAAGGGGCCACCCGGACGCTGCCGGGCGCCCTGGCCTCAGCCGGTGTTCTGCACGCCCTGGGAAACGCCGTTGACGCTCGCCACCAGCGCGCGCAGCAGGTCGTCGTCCTCGCGGCCGCTGGCGCGCCAGCGCCGCAGCAGGTCGGCCTGGAGCACGCTGATCGGGTCCACGTACGGGTTGCGCAGGCGGATCGACAGGGCCAGCCGCTGGTCGTGCTGGAGCAGGAACTCGTGGCCGTTGAGGCGCAGCAGCCACTGCCGGGTATGCGCGTGCTCGTCGCTGATCCGCGGGAAGAACTCGCCGTGCAGTTCGTCGCCGGACAGGCGCGAGAACATCTCGGCGATGCCCATGTCGCCCTTGGCCAGGACCATGGCCAGGTCGTCGAGGAAGGTGCGGAAGAACGGCCAGTCCGCCGCCATCTCCCGCAGCACCTCTTCGCCGTGCTGCTCGGCGGCGGCCTGCAGGCCGCTGCCGACGCCATACCAGCCCGGGATCACCGCGCGCGCCTGGCTCCAGGCGAACACCCATGGGATCGCGCGCAGGTTGGACAGCGCAGCGTCCTGGCCCAGCCGGCGCGAGGGCCGCGAGCCGAGGGTCATGCGCTCGATCACGTCGATCGGGGTCGCGCTGCGGAAGTAGTCCATGAAGCGCGGCGCACCGACCAGGGCCCGGTAGGCCACGCTGCTGGCCTCGGCCACCGTATCCATCACCTCGCGCCAGCGCGCCTCGCGCGGCTCCGGCGGACGTGGGCGGATGCTGGAGACCAGCACCGCGCCGGTGGTCTGCTCCAGCGAACGCAGGGCCAGGGCGCGGATGCCGAACTTGCGGTGGATCGCCTCGCCCTGCTCGGTCACGCGCAGGCGGCCGTCGACGCTGCCGCGCGGCGATGCATCGACGGCGCGGGTGGTCTTGCTGCCGCCGCGGCTGAGCGAACCACCGCGGCCGTGGAAGAAGGTCAGGCGGATGCCGTGCTCCTCGGCCACCTGCAGCAGCTCGACCTGGGCGCGCTGCAGGCTCCAGCGCGAGGCGGCGATGCCACCGTCCTTGCCGCTGTCCGAATAGCCGAGCATCACCATCTGCACGTTGCCACGCGCCTGCAGGTGTTCGCGGTAGACCGGATCGGCGAACAGGTCGCGCAGGGTATCCGGGCCGTGGTGCAGGTCGTCCACGGTCTCGAACAGCGGTGCGATGTCCAGCGGCACGCGCCCGGCCTCGTCGACCAGTCCACCGCGGCGGGCCAGGGCCAGCACCGCGAGCACGTCGGCGCGGCTGCGCGCCATGCTGATGATGTACGCACCCAGCGCATCGGCACCGTGGCGGCGGCGGGCATCGCCGAGGGCCTGGAACACGGCGTCCAGGCGCTTGTTGCCTTCGTCGCCGGCCTGCGGCAGCGGCTCGCCCTCGCCGGCGTGGCCGGCGAGGATGCCGGCCTGCTCGACCGGATCGCGGCCTTCCCACTGCTCGTCGCCCAGCGCCGCGGCGATCGCGCGCGCATGCACGGTGGACTCCTGGCGCACGTCCAGCCGCGCCAGGTGGAAGCCGAACGTGCGCAGGCGCCACACCAGGCGCCGCACCGAGAACCAGCCGGCGTGCACGCCGCGGTTGTGCTCCAGGCTCTTGCGGACCAGGTCCAGGTCCTGGGCGAACTCGTCCGGCGAGCCGTAGCCGACCGCCTGGTCCTCGAGCGTCGCCAGCAGGCGCGCGCGCATCAGTTCCAGCAGCAGGCGGTACGGCATGTCGGCATGCCGTGGGCGGCTGCTGGCCGCGGCCTGCGGCAGCAGCGCGCGGTACTGCTCCAGCCGCTCGAACACCGCCTCGTCGACCCCGGCCACGCCGGTGCTCTGGGTCAGCACGCTGGCCAGCTGCTGCAGCTCGGCCGCGTACTTGCCGAGGATCGCGCGGCGCTGCGCGTCGAGCGTGTTGCGGATGGTGGTGGCGTCGACGTTGGGATTGCCGTCCATGTCGCCGCCGACCCAGGTGCCGAAGCGCAGCAGGCGCGGCAGTTCGCTGGCGATGCCGAAGCTCTCGCCCAGCGCATGCTCCAGCGTCTCGTAGAACGCCGGCATGATCCGGTACAGCACTTCGGTCAGGTAGAAGCCGACATGCTCGCGCTCGTCGTCCACGGTCGGGCGCACCGGGGAGGAGTCGGCGGTCTGCCAGGTCGAGGTCAGGGCCATGCGGAAGCGCGCCAGGTCGGCGGCGCGTTCGCCCGGGGTGCGGGTGCCGTCGAGGTCGTCGACCAGGGCGGCGACCATGATCTGTTCCTTCTCCAGCAGCGCGCGGCGCACCGCCTCGGTCGGATGCGCGGTGAACACCGGCTCGATATCGACCCGCTCCAGCCACTCGAGCAGCTCGGTCGGCTCGACGCCGGCCTTGCGCAGCCGGCGCAGGGCATCGTGCAGGCTGTCCGGCTGCGGGGTGTCGCCACCGGTGCGCTGGTAGTCGCGGCGGCGACGGATGCGGTGCACGCGCTCGGCGATGTTCACCACCTGGAAGTAGGTGCTGAACGCACGCACCAGCGCCTGCGCATGCGCCGGCTCCAGTCCGTCCAGCAGCTGCGCCAGCGACTGGATGTCGCTGCCATTCTGGCGCCGCGCGATCGCGGTGGTGCGGACCTGCTCCACCTCCTCGAGGAACGCGGGCGACTCCTGCTCGGCGAGCATGTCGCCGACCAGCGCGCCGAGGCGGCGCACGTCATCGCGCAGGGGAAGATCCGGTGGAGCGAACTCGAGGTTGCGGGGAGCGTTCATCGACACGCGCACGGCTCTGCTTTGACCAGCGACCCGGCAGCTTAGCCGGGTGTTGTGCGATGCCGCAAAAGTTTCAGCAGTATCGGAAACAAAGCGGCCGGCGCCTGGCCGGCCGCTTCTTCACGCTCAACGCCCGCCGGCCGCCTCCGGCTGCGGCTGCGGCTGGCGCACGTACTTCTGCAGCCAGTCGTCGCTCTCGGCCAGCATGTGCAGGATCGACTCGCGGGCGCGGTAGCCGTGCGACTCGTTCGGCAGCATCACCAGGCGCGCGGTTCCGCCCAGGCCCTTGATCGCGGCGAACATGCGCTCGCTCTGGATCGGGAAGGTGCCGGAGTTGTTGTCCTGCTCGCCGTGGATCAGCAGCAGCGGATCCTTGATCCGGTCGGCGTGGTCGAACGGCGACATCGCCTGGTAGGTCTCCTGCGCCTGCCAGTAGTTGCGCTCCTCGGACTGGAAGCCGAACGGGGTCAGGCTGCGGTTGTAGGCGCCGCTACGGGCGATGCCGGCCTTGAACAGGCGGGTATGCGCGAGCAGGTTGGCGGTCATGAACGCGCCGTAGGAATGGCCACCGACCGCGACCCGCGACGGATCACCCACGCCGCGGCGGGCCAGCTCGTCGATCGCCGCCCGGGCGCTGGCGGTCAGCTGCTCGACGTAGGTGTCGTTCGGCTCGGCATCGCCCTCGCCGACGATCGGCATGGACGGATCGTCCAGCACCGCGAAGCCGCGCGCCAGGAACGGCAGCGGGCCCCAATAGCTGACCCGGTTGAAGCGGTACGGCGAATCGGTGACCTGGCTGGCGGCCTGCGCGGACTTGAACTCCTGCGGATAGGCCCACATCAGCACCGGCAGCGGACCGTCGCGCCGGGCGTCGTAACCGGCCGGCAGGTACAGGGTGCCGGTCAGCTCCACGCCATCGGCACGGCGGTAGCGGATCTGCTCCTTGCTGATGTCGCGCAGCTGCGGGGTCGGATGCGGGAACGCAGTCAGCGCGCGCAGCGGCTCGGCGGCGGAGGCGTCGCGCACGTAGTAGTTGGCCGGTTCACGCGGCGATTCGCGGGTCAGCAGCAGGCGCGTGCCGGTGTCGTCCAGCACCGCGTACGGGGCCTCGTAGTACGGAGCCTGCGAGTGGAAGAGTCGCTCGCGCTTGCCGGTGGCCAGTTCGTAGCGGTCCACGAACGGACGGTCGCCCTCGGGCGAGGCGCCGTCGCCGAGCAGGAACAGGCTGCCGCCGTCGGCGCTGGTGCGCAGGCGCTGGTGGCCGCTGTCCGGATCGGTCAGGGTCGAGGGCTGGCCGGGGTCGGCGTAGCGGTCCTCGAAGGAACGCTCGAACATCAGCTCCGGCGCCCTGCCCGGCTGGTCCGGGAACAGGCGCCAGGTGCGCAGCTGGCGGGTCTTCCACCAGTACTCGTCGAGCACGGCCAGGTCGCCACGGCCCCAGGTGATGTCGGCCAGGCGCATGGCCAGGTCGGCCAGCTTCACCGGCGCGGCGTCGAACGGCGCCGGCTGCACGAACACGGTGTCGCGCACCGCGGCCTCGCGCGCGGGGTCGCCACCGTCCTGGGCCTCGACCCAGGCCAGGGTCGCCGGGGCGTCGGCACGCCAGTGCACCGAACGCACGCCGGTACGCACGGCATCGTTTCCAGTCGGCAGGCCTTCCACCAGCGGCAGGCGGGCAACGGTATGCACCGGCTTGCCGTCGCGGGCATCAAGCACCTCGACCACCTGCGGGAAGCTGCCCACCGGGACCAGGTAGGAGAACGGGCGCTCGACGCGGCGCACCAGCAGGTACTGGCCATCCGGCGAGGCCGAGGCGGAGGTGTACAGGCCCGGCGCGCCGAGCGGCGTGACCTTGCCAGCGACATCAACCCTCGCCAGCTGCGACAGGAGGTAGTGCTCCAGGGTCTGGGCGTCGGCCTCGTTGCGCAGCAGGTCCTGGTAGGTGCGGACCGAACGCACGCCGGCACCGGCCTGGGTCTCCTGGATCGCCGGGCCGGTCGGCACGCCGTCGGCCGGCGGCAGCGGGCGCGCCTTGGGGCTGCGCAGGTGCACCAGCAGGCCACGGCTGCCCGGCAGCCAGGCATAGCCGCGCCCGCCGATGGTGTTCAGGCCGCTGGCCACGCGCCTGGCCTTCGCCACGGCGGTATCGACCAGCCACAGCTCGTTGGCGCCGCTGGCGCGGTCCAGGCGGTTGAAGGCCAGCCAGCGCTGGTCGGGCGACCAGGCCAGTCCGGCCAGGCCCAACGGCTGCGGCAGGCCGGCGATGCGGCGCTCGGCACCGCTGGCCACGTCGACCAGCCACAGGTCGGAGCCGAGGGAGAACACGCTGCGCGCATGCACCTGCGGATGGATGCGCAGGCCACCGAGCTTGAGCTCAGGCTGCGCGACCACGTCGATGCCCGGCAGGTCGGGCACCTGGACCATCGCGGCGATGTCGCGCTTCGGCCCCAGGGTCAGCTGCGGCGCGCGCGGCGCGTCGACGATGGCCTGCAGTTCGGCCACCGGGGTGCGGTAGCCGGATTCGCCGGCGGGCTGCGCCTGGGCAAGCGCCAGCGACGGCACCAGCAGGGTCGCGGCGAATAGCAGGGAGCGGCCGGCACGGCGGCCGAGGCGCGGGAGCCAGGCATGGCTGGCGGTGGAGCGTAAGGACATCGGGGGTTCCCCAGGTGAGGCAGCCTTCCCTGATAGCAGCTGCGCGCGCCTGGCGCCAATGACACAAGTCCCGGTCCGGCCTCTCGGCGGCCGCGTGGCCGGTTCATCCCCCGATCCGGACGGCCCGATATAATGCGCCGGCGCCGTCGAGGGGCGCTGCGACCATGGAATGCGCGGACACTCCGCCACCGCCCGCCCTGCGGGCCGGGATCCTGGCCAGGCTCGACGCGCTTCACCGCGACAACGGCGCCCGGACCACTGGGGATTCCCCCCTCCTCCGGAGCATTGCAATGAACGCCGTAGCACAGACCTCCCCCGCCACCGCGCCGTACAAGGTCGCCGACATCTCCCTGGCCGACTGGGGCCGCAAGGAGATCGACATCGCCGAGCACGAGATGCCGGGCCTGATGTCGATCCGCCGCAAGTACGCCGCCGCGCAGCCGCTCAAGGGCGTGCGCGTGACCGGCTCGCTGCACATGACCATCCAGACCGCGGTGCTGATCGAGACCCTCAAGGACATCGGCGCCGACGTGCGCTGGGCCTCGTGCAACATCTTCTCCACCCAGGACCACGCCGCCGCCGCGATCGCCGCCACCGGCACCCCGGTCTTCGCCTGGAAGGGCGAGACCCTGGAGGAGTACTGGGACTGCACCCTCGACGCGCTGACCTTCACCCTGCCCGACGGCACCCTGACCGGCCCGGAGCTGGTGGTGGACGACGGCGGCGACGTCACCCTGCTGATCCACAAGGGCTATGAGCTCGAGCAGGGCGACGAAAGCTGGGTGAATTCGCCCTCCGGCTCGCACGAGGAGCAGGTGATCAAGGACCTGCTCAAGCGCGTCGCCGTCGAGCGCCCGGGCTACTGGACCCGCGTGGTCGCCGACTGGAAGGGCGTCTCCGAGGAGACCACCACCGGCGTGCACCGCCTGTACCAGCTGGCCGAGGCCGGCAAGCTGCTGGTGCCGGCGATCAACGTCAACGACTCGGTCACCAAGAGCAAGTTCGACAACCTGTACGGCTGCCGCGAGTCGCTGGCCGACGGCCTCAAGCGCGCGATGGACGTGATGCTGGCCGGCAAGGTCGCCGTGGTCTGCGGCTATGGCGACGTGGGCAAGGGTTCGGCGCACTCGCTGCGCGCCTATGGCGCCCGCGTGATCGTCACCGAGATCGATCCGATCTGCGCGCTGCAGGCGGCGATGGAAGGCTTCGAGGTCGCCACCGTCGAGGACACCCTCGGCCAGGCCGACATCTACGTCACCACCACCGGCAACCGCGACATCATCACCCTCGAGCACATGCAGGCGATGAAGGACCAGGCCATCGTCTGCAACATCGGCCACTTCGACAACGAGATCCAGGTCGATGCGCTGTACGCTTCCGGCGCGGCGAAGACCAACATCAAGCCGCAGGTGGACAAGTTCACCTTCCCCTCGGGCAACAGCATCTTCCTGCTGGCCGAAGGCCGCCTGGTGAACCTGGGCTGCGCCACCGGCCACCCGAGCTTCGTGATGTCCAACTCGTTCTCCAACCAGACCCTGGCCCAGATCGACCTGTGGGAGAACAAGGGCAAGTACGAGAAGGTGGTCTACCGCCTGCCGAAGAAGCTGGACGAGGAAGTCGCGCGCCTGCATCTGGAGAAGATCGGCGTGAAGCTGACTAAGCTGACCCAGGGCCAGGCCGACTACCTGGGCGTGCCGGTCGACGGCCCGTTCAAGCCGGAGCACTACCGCTACTGAGCCGCGTCCCCGGACAAGGCTGCGACAAGGAACGGGCGCCGCGAGGCGCCCGTTCTGGTTCCAGCGCCGCGAAGCCTCAGGCCTGCTGCGCGAGTGCCGAGCCGGGCATGGAACGCTGCCCGGTGGTCGGCGGCGGTCCGGTCACGGGCGCGGACACCGGCGGAATGGTGGCCGGCGCAGGCATCTCGGAGGTGGAGGCCGGCGGCACGGCGGTTTTCATCGCGATCGAGCGGATCGCGTCGGACACCGCGCGCAGCGGTACCCGCTCGGACAGGCGGCGGAAGGTGTCGCGGCTGTCGTAGCCGGAACCGTCGGTGAGGTAGGCGTCGTACATCTGCAGCAGCTCCTGGCAGGCCGACGCCAGCGAGCGCTGGCTGCCGGCGGCCAGCGCCTTGCCGACGCGGTCTAAGGTGTGCAGGCAGTCGGACAGCCACAGCAGGTCGTAGCGCGCCTTGCTGTGCTCGGGGCCGTAGTGGCCGCGGGTATAGGCGCTGTAGTCGCGGATCGCGGTGGCCACCCGGGCCACGTGCTCGAACAGGGTGCCGATCTCCCCGGAGATGTCCAGGCAGTCGATCATCACCGTCGGCACCGGCCGCTCCGATGGCTCGGCCTCGCTCTCCTCCTGGGAGCGGCGCAGGGCGACGTACTCGCGCTGCAGGGCCTCGAACTGCAGGGCCACGGCGCTGGCCTTCTCCTCGCTCCGGCGCAGCGCGGCGCGGTAGCGGTCCATCCGGTCCTGGGCCACCCCGTGCGCCTCCTGCTCGCGCCGCAGGCGCCGGGCGGAGACGACCGCCAGCACGGTGGCGCACAGGGCCCACACGGCGAGGACAGTCATCAGGATGATCGGGAAGATGCTCATTGCGCTGGGTCGGCCGTGGGAGTGGTCACGCCGGTCCGGGGCACGCCCGGGCCACCAGTCCGCAGGGCTGGCACCGTTAGATCGGCCGCGCGCGGCCAATCCTGAGCCCGGATTGGAGACCGGCCCCCCTGCACCCGGTCAGGGCCGCCAGTTGGCGTTGTTCTCCCAGAACTCCACGGCGCGGCGGTAGGCCTCGCGGTCCAGCGGAACACCGGAGCCGCCCTCCTCCACCCCCAGGGCGTTGCGCATCATGGTGATCGGCGCCATCGGGATCTCCTCCGGCTCCTGGGTATAGAGGCAGCCGACGATGCCCCAGTCGCCCTCGATCGGGCTGCCTTCCTTCGCCAGCTGTTCGGCGCTGTACAGGATCGGCACCAGGTAGTTGGCCACCGGCGGTTCCACCCCCTCGAACCAGCGCACCAGCACCGGCAGCTCCTCGCGGCTGCGGGCCTCGTAGGCCGAGCGCAGCAGGTGCCGGTTCCCGTCGGTGACCGGCACCGTCAGGCAGCGGGTGCTGGTCCAGTTGCGGTGCACGTGCAGCTTGCAGAACGGCGCGTAGCCGTCGATCACCTTCAGCGGCGCGTGCGCGTTGAGGTAGCGCTCGAATTCCTCGGCAGTGCAGTCACGGATGGTGTTGCCACGCGGCTGGCGCGGGAACAGGCGGGTACGGGCGAAGGGGGTCATGACGATGCGCATGGCTCATTTTGGGCCGTGATTGGTGATTCGTCATTCGTGATTGGTGATTGGTGATTCGAAAAAGCGGGTGCATGCGCCGGGGCCCGCCGTGGCTCCCCAATCACCAATCACGGCTCTACCCATCCATCGCGATAAAGAGATATGATTGCGGTGCCCCACGGAAATGCCGCGATGACGCCGATCAGTTTCGAGTTCTATCCACCCAAGACCGACGAACAGCGCGCGCAGCTGGACCGCGCCGCCGCGCGACTGGCGACGCGCTCGCCCGAGTACGTGTCCTGCACCTTCGGCGCCGGTGGCTCCACCCTCAGCTACACCGCCGAGACGGTCCGCCACCTCAACCAGCACCACGGCTTCGACGCAGCGCCGCACCTGTCCTGCGTGGGCGGCAACCGCGAGGAGATCCGCGAGCTGCTCAAGCTTTACCGCGCGATCGGCTGCCGCCGGATCGTCGCCCTGCGCGGCGACCTGCCTTCGGGCATGGGCCATCCCGGCGACCTGCGCTATGCCGCCGAACTGGTCGAGCTGATCCGCGCCGAGCATGGCGACCGCTTCCGCATCGAGGTGGCGGCCTATCCGGAAACCCATCCCCAGGCCGAGGACGCGCTGGCCGACCTGCGCCACTTCAAGGCCAAGGTCGATGCCGGCGCCGATGCCGCGATCACCCAGTACTTCTACAACGCCGACGCCTACTTCCGCTTCGTCGACGACGCGCGCCGGCTGGGCGTGGAGGTGCCGATCGTCCCGGGCATCATGCCGATCTCCAACTTCACCCAGCTGCGGCGCTTCTCCGAGGCCTGCGGCGCGGAGATCCCGCGCTGGATCACCAAGAGGATGCAGGCCTTCGGCGACGACGCCGTGGCGGTGCGCGAGTTCGGCGCCGACGTGGTCGCCGACCTGTGCCGGCAGCTGGTCGCCGGCGGCGCGCCAGGGCTGCATTTCTACACGCTCAACCTGGCCCGGCCGACCGAAGCGGTGCTGCAGCGGCTGGCCTGAACGGCCGTCGCTTCCCGTACACGGGCACCCCGGATAGGCTCGCCGCATGTCCCGGCGAACCCTGCTCCTGCCCTGCATTGCCCTGGCCCTGTTGCCGCTGTGCGATCCGGCGCCGGCCTCGGCGCAGGGCGTGCGCCGCTGCACCGACGCGGCCGGGCGCAGCGTGTTCACCGATCAGCGCTGCAGCGACCTGGGCGCGGTGGAACGGGTGCCGGAAGGAGCGCAGGCCTACAGCGCCGCGCCGATGAACATCACCGGCGCGGTCGCGTCCCCACGCGGACCGTCACCGGGTGGCTGCCCGCGCACGCCAACCCAGCTGGCCAGCGAGCTCGGCCGGGCCCTGATCGCCCGCGACAGCAACCGCCTGGCCAGCATGTACGACTGGAGCGGCGTTTCCGGCACTTCGGCCAGCAAGGTGCTGGGGCGGCTGGAGCAGCTGGCCGCGCGCCCGCTGGTCGACATCGCCCCGGTACTGGCCGAGGTCGCGCCGGCACCGCCCGTGCCGGCGGTCGAACCGGTGCCCGAGCCGCTGCTGGCCGAAACCGGCGAGCCCCCGCAGCCCGAGGCCTCGCGCTGGCTGCCCGACTGGATCCGCGTGGCGCCGGCGGACAGCAGTGCCGGAGCCGGGACGCCAGACGATGGACCGTTACTGGCCCAGGAGGAAGCGGTGACCGTGGCCTCGCTGGCGCCTGAGGCCCCACCGCCGCCACGCACGGTCGGGCTGCGGGTCGAGCAGACCCTGCCCGGCTCGGCTACTCCGGCGCGTACCGTGTTCGGGATGGAACGCCGCTACGGCTGCCTCTGGCTGAGGTTCTAGCCGGCGCGGCGCTCAGCGCCGGCCACCCCCGCCGAAGGCCAGGGTCGCGACCACGCCGGTCTGGCCGTCCTCGCGCGGACGCACGCTGACCTCCCAGCCGTACAGCTCGCACAGGCGGCTGACGATGGACAGGCCGATGCCCGCGCCCTGCGAATGCCCTGCATGGGTGCCGCGGTAGCCGCGACGGAACAGGCCGTGCGCATCCTCGGGGCTGAGGCCCGGGCCGGTATCGATCACCTGGACCGCGTCGTCGCCCAGCTTCACCACCACCTCGCCGGACGGCGTGTACTTGACCGCGTTGCCGATCAGGTTGCCCAGCGCCACCGACAGCGCGGCCTCCGGGGCCTCGACCACCAGCCCGCCCTCCTCGCCCTGCAGGTGCAGCTCCAGGGACTTGCCGCCGAGCTGGGCGCGGTGCGATTCCAGCAGCTGCTCGGCGACCACGGCCACGTCGCTGCGGCCCTGGCCGCGCTCGTTGCGCGACAGCAGCAGCAGCGAGCCGATCAGGTCGCTGCACTGCTGCTCGGCACGCTGGATGCGCAGCAGGCGCGCACGGGTGCGCTCGTCCAGGTCCTGGCGCGAGAGCAGCAGCTCGACCGCGCCCTTGATCACCGCCAGCGGGGTGCGCAGTTCGTGGCTGACGTCGGCGTTGAACTCGCGGTCGCGCTGCACGACCTCGGTCAGGCGCGTGGCGTAGTCGTCCAGCGCCTCGGCCAGCTGGCCGACCTCGTCCTCCGGGAAATGCCCGGCCAGCCGCTTCGGCTGGCTGCTGCCGCGGTAGGCGCGCAGGCGTGCGGCCAGCTCGGTCACCGGGCGCATGACCCGCGATGCCGACCACCAGCCGATCAGCAGCGAAAGCCCGCTGAACAGCAGCAGCGAGGCGAACAGCGCGCGCTTGAGCTGGGCTTCGCCGCGCAGCGCCTGGGTCATGTCGTAGGCGAGGAAGAACCACTCGTCCGGGGTCTTGCGCACCGCCAGCTTGTAGGCGAACGGCTCGCCATCCTCGTCGCTGCCGACGATGTTGTGGATCCCGTCGGGCAGCTCGTACCAGTCCGGTTCGTCCTGGCGCAGCTGTTCGAAGTCCTCGCGCTTCACCACCCGCCCGTACATCTGCTGCACCGGCAGGTCCGGGTTGCGGGTCGGGTCGACGTAGAACCTGCGCGCGTACTCGTTGATGTTGCGGTTCATCACGTCCTCGACCAGCTGGCTCTCCACGCGCTGGCGCGCGTAGTCGGTGAGGAACGCGAACAGTGCCGTCAGGCCGGTGCCCAGCAGCAGGAACGAGAGGATGATGCGGGTGCGCAGGCGCCGCCGGAAGCGACGCGGCCGGCGGCGGCCCTGGGGGCTTTCCGCCGGCGTGGGGTCAGTTGCCACCTTCGGGGGCTGCGATGCGGTAACCGATGCCATGTCGCGTCTGGATGTAGGGGGTGGCGAACGGCTTGTCCACCACCGCCCTCAGCCCGTGGATGTGCACCCGCAGGGAATCCGAATCGGGCAGTTCCTCGCCCCACACCCGCGTTTCCAGTTCCTGGCGGGTGACCACCGCCGGCGAGGCCTCCATCAGCGCCTGCAGGATCTTCAGCGCGGTCGGGTTGAGCTGCAGCAGCCGGCCCTCGCGCCGCACCTCCAGGGTGTCCAGGTTGTATTCGAGGTCGCCGGTGTTGAGGACCCGGGTCTGCACGCCCTTGCCACGGCGGGCCAGGGCATTGAGCCGGACCTCGACCTCCTGCAGCGCGAACGGCTTGATCAGGTAGTCGTCGGCGCCGGAGTCGAAGCCGGCGAGCTTGTTCTCCAGGCTGTCGCGGGCGGTGAGCATCAGCACCGGGGTCTGCTTGCGCGCTTCGTTGCGCAGCTTGCGGCAGACCTCGATGCCGTCCATGCCCGGCAGGTTCAGGTCCAGCACGATGGCATCGAAGTCGTGGACCACGGCCAGGTGCAGGCCGGTCACGCCATCGGCGGCGAAATCGACCGTATGGCCACGGTCCTCGAGGTAGTCGCCGAGGTTTGCGGCGATGTCGCTGTTGTCTTCGATGACGAGGATGCGCACTTGGAACTCCAGCTTAGGGGGATATGGGGCGGCGGAGCAGCTTCTGCATCTCGGCCTGCGACTCCTCCTGCGCGCGGCGGCGTTCGGCCACGGTCATGCAGTTGTTGGTCGGGCGGTTGGAACCGGTCTTCTTCTCGCGCTTGCAAACCAGGCGGCTGTCCTCGCGGGCGCCGGCCAGCAGCGCGTTCACCAGCTCCTGTTCGTTGAAGACTTCGACCCGCGTCGCCTCCGGCAGTTCCGAAGCCTCGCGGTTGTCGAGCAGCCCGGAGATGCGATTGAGCGAACTGACCACGCGGCGGCGGTCGTCGGCGCTGATCTCCGAGTAGGTAGTGCCGTCGTTGAGTTGGGCGAGGATGGTGCTGCGCTGCTCCTCGAACGGGCGGTTGACGTCGACCAGCGGGTCCGCCGCCAGGGCCAAGCCCAGGAGCGGGAACAGAAAGGCTTTCTTCACGAGTTACCTCTGGCTGGCGGTGCGCCGTGACGGCCGCGGTCGTCCGGATTCTGCCGACGGCCGCGTGACGGAGCAAACATGGTCGACGCGAACGCCGACACAAAAAAGCCCAGGCTGGAGGACCGCCTGGGCCAAAGAAGTGCCCCGATTACCGTATTCCCTGGCCACTGCCGGACGAGGACCCGGCCGATGGCGTGTGGAGCTGCGGTCCGGGCGAGACTACGGCGGGCCCGATTAAACCGCTGTTAAAACCGCCGGGACTCGCGTAACTCATTGATTCCGCGACCGAACCCGGGTCGCCATGTGCTCGATGATGGCGCCGGCCACGTCCACCCCGCTCGCGCTCTCGATGCCTTCCAGCCCCGGGGTCGAGTTGACCTCCAGCACCAGCGGGCCACGTCCGGAGGCGATCAGGTCCACGCCGGCGACCTCCAGGCCGAGGGCCTGGGCCGAACGCACCGCCACCTCCTGTTCCCGGGCGCTGGCCTCGGCCGGGCTGGCCTGGCCGCCGCGGTGCAGGTTGGAGCGGAACTCGCCTTCGGCGGCCTGGCGGCGCATCGCCGCCACCACCCGGTCGCCGACCACGAAGCAGCGCAGGTCGGCGCCCAAGGCCTCGGCCACGAACTCCTGCACCAGGAAGTTGGCGTACAGCCCGCGCAGCGCCTCGACCGTGGCGCGCGAGGCCGAGGCCTTCTCGGTCAGGACCACGCCGGCGCCCTGGGTGCCCTCGTTGAGCTTGACCACGTGCGGCGGCGGACCGAGCAGCGAGAGCAGGTCGTCGGTGTCGTCGGGGCTGTCGCCGAACACGGTGGTCGGCAGGTCGATGCCCTGCGCCGCCAGCAGCTGGTGCGCTCGCAGCTTGTCGCGCGAACGCAGGATCGCGTCGGAGGGATTGGGGGTCCAGCTGCCCATCAGCTCGAACTGGCGCAGCACTGCCGTGGCATAGCGGGTGACCGAGGTGCCGATGCGCGGGATCACCGCGTCGTAGCCGGACACCGGCCTGCCCTTGTAGCGCATGGCGAAGCCGCCGGGGGCGATGCGCATGTAGCAGCGCAACGGATCGAGCACCCGGACGGTGTGGCCGCGGGTACGCGCGGCCTCGACCAGGCGCCGGGTCGAATACAGCGAACCGTTGCGGGAAAGGATCGCCAGTTTCATCGCGCGCGGCCCTTGTGCGTCGCCCGGAAACGCAAGACGCCGCGGTCATCGCGGCGTCCCGGGAAGTTGGAGCGGGTGATGGGAATCGAACCCACGTTAGCAGCTTGGGAAGCTGCAGTTCTACCATTGAACTACACCCGCACGGGCCGAAGTCTATGCGGCAGGCGGGCACCGGCGCAACGCCCGTGCCCGCCGCGCACGGGCCTCAGAAGCTGCCGCCGAGGCCCAGGAACAGGCCGGCATCGCTGCCGCCGCTGCGCTCGAAGGTGCTGCGCGCACCGAGGTCGGCCTTGAGCCCGAACAGGTCGAAGCGTGCACCCAGGACGACGGTGCCGTAGCTGTCGTCCATGCCCAGGCCGGGCACCGCGTAGGACATGCCCGGCAGGCTCTGCAGGCGCGCGGTGGCCTGCCCGGCCTCGTCCTCGAACTCGCGGTCCCAGGTGGCGCGCGCGTACGGGGCGAAGCCGCCGGCGTCATAGCTGAGCTGCCAGCCCAGGCTGCCGACCAGCGAGTCGCGCGACTGGTCCGGCAGGATCAGCGCGCTGGAGGAGGCGTTGCCCTCGGTCCAGCCGTCCAGCTCGACCTGCTGCCACAGCAGCGAGGCCACCGGGCCGTGGCGCAGCGCGCCGTTGCCGAACTGGTAGCCGCTCGACAGGCCGACCGCGGTCGCGTCGCCGTCGGCCGAGCCGGAGTGGCGGCGCACCGCCGGGCCGATGCGGACCTCGCGGTCCACGTCCACGTCCAGGCGGGTGTAGCTGACCTGGCCGTTGACCCAGGCGCGCTCGCCGTACCAGCCGGCGAAGGCGCCGAGGGTGGTGTCGGCCTGGGTGAAGCCGCCGCGGTCGCCGCCGAAGTCGGCATCCATGCGGCCGTAGGCGGCGAAGCCGCCGGCGACCAGGCCGTTGCCGTTGGACCAGTCCATGCCGAACAGCGCGGCCGGGGCGATGCCGTCGTACAGCTCGCCATGGCCGTAGCGCTGGTGGTCGGCGCGCAGGCCGCCCCACCAGCGGGTGCCGGCCGGGGCCTGGCCGCGGACGTGGGTAGCGACCTGGTCGGCGCGGCTGCGGCCGGTGACCGTGGCCGAATACGGGATGACCGCGGCCAGGCGCGGGCCTTCCAGCACCGACAGCGCGTACTGGCCCAGCATCTCGTGGGCGGCGCCGGACGGATGCACGCCATCGGCGAACAGGTAGGTCTGGCCGGCATCCGGCGACACGTAGGAGGCCGGGGTGCAGGTCAGCGAGCTGGCGCCCGGCGGCTGGCAGGCGGTGCCGGTGACGTTGGTGAAGCCGTAGGTGGACGGACTGGCGGCGATCTCGCGCAGCAGGCTGAAGGTATCCAGCGGGATCACCTTGTAGCCGGCCTGGCCCAGGGCGCCGTACAGGGCCTGGTTGTAGTTGGTGGCCAGCGCGGTCAGCGTGGCCTGGCCGATGGGGCCGGCGGCGATCGCGTCGGGGGTCATGCCCATGTCGGGCAGGCTCGGCACCAGGATGTAGCGGGCGCCGGCCGCGTCCAGCGCGCCCACCGCCTGCACGGTGCCGCCGATCGCAGTGGCGATGGTCGACTCGACCGGGGCGCCGGAAGCGATCGCGAACAGGTCGTTGGCGCCGGTCCACACGGTGTACAGGGCGTCAGCGTCGGCACGGCCGCCGCTGGCGGCGAGGTAGGCGTTGACCTGGGTCAGGGTGCTGTCGGCCGGGCCATTGGGCACCGCGGCGCGCGAGCCGCCCTGGGCGTAGTTGTCGCCGCCCTCGACCGCGGTGGTCGCGTCGGTGCCGTAGTAGCGGGCCAGGTACTCGGACCAGACCAGCGCCGGGTTGGTGGTGAACTTGCCGGTGAACGGCCGCGCCGATGCGGGGATCTGGCTGCGGAAGTGGCCCGAGTCGGTCAGGCTGTCGCCGAAGAACACGGTGCGGCTGTACTCGCCGGCGGCGGCCGGGGCGACGGCCAGGGCGAGAGCCAGCGGCAGCAGCTTGCGCAGGGGACGGGTGGACATGCGGAACTCCTTGGTGCCGGTCGTGGCGAGCGGCGGGATGGTTGGTTGAAACGGTAACGATCCCCGCAATGATCGGCCATGCGCGCGCCGGCTCCACGCTGCGGTGCGGCAGGCGCGGCGGAATGCCACAATCACGGCCATGGAAATCGTGCTCAATGGAGAGCCGCGCACCGTCGCGGCCGGAACCACCATCGCCTCCCTGCTGGACGCCGAGGGCCTGGCCGGGCGCCGGGTCGCGGTCGAGGTCAACGGCGAAATCGTGCCGCGCGGCAGCCATCCCACCCACCCGCTGGCCAACGGCGACCGGGTCGAGGTGGTCCACGCCCTGGGCGGCGGCTGAGCGCCGGGCATCGCGCCGGTTCCGCCTGCACGCGCCGCGGGCCATAATCGGCCGATGAATAACGTCCCTGCTTCCGATCCGCTGGTCATCGCCGGCCGGACCTTCCATTCGCGCCTGCTGACCGGCACCGGCAAGTTCAAGGATCTCGACGAGACCCGTCGTGCCACCGAGGCCGCCGGTGCCCAGATCGTCACCGTCGCCATCCGCCGCACCAACATCGGCCAGAACCCGGGCGAGCCCAACCTGCTCGACGTGCTGCCGCCGGAGCGCTACACCATCCTGCCCAACACCGCCGGCTGCTACACCGCCGAGGACGCGGTGCGCACCTGCAGGCTCGCGCGCGAGCTGCTGGACGGCCACAACCTGGTCAAGCTCGAGGTGCTGGGCGACCAGCGCACCCTGTACCCGGACGTGGTCCAGACCCTCAAGGCCGCCGAGCTGCTGGTGGCCGACGGTTTCGACGTGATGGTCTACACCTCCGACGACCCGATCCTGGCCCGCCAGCTGGAGCAGATCGGCTGCTGCGCGGTGATGCCGCTGGCGGCGCCCATTGGTTCGGGCCTGGGCATCCAGAACCGCTACACCCTGCTGGAGATCATCGACAACGCCAAGGTGCCGATCATCGTCGACGCCGGCGTGGGCACCGCGTCCGACGCGGCCATCGCCATGGAGCTGGGCTGCGACGGCGTGCTGATGAACACCGCCATCGCCGGCGCCAAGGATCCGGTGCTGATGGCCAGCGCCATGCGCAAGGCAGTGGAGGCCGGGCGCGACGCGTTCCGTGCCGGCCGCATCCCGCGCAAGCGCTACGCCAGCGCTTCCTCCCCGGTGGACGGACTGATCGGCTGACGATGACGGACCCGTTCACCAGCGAGGGTGCCAAGGCCCCGCCCAAGCCCTACACCGCCAGCGAAGGCCGGCGCGAGATCCGCAGCTTCGTCCTGCGCCAGGGCCGGTTCACCCCGGCCCAGCAGCGCGCGTTCGACGAGGCCTGGCCGCGCTTCGGCCTGGACTACAGCGGCCAGGTCCGCGACTACGCCGCCGCCTTCGGCCGCACCGCGCCGCTGGTGCTGGAGATCGGCTTCGGCAATGGCGAAGCGCTGCGCTTCGCCGCGCAACAGGATCCGTCGCGCAACTACATCGGCCTGGAAGTCCACGCCCCCGGCGTGGGCCGCCTGCTCAACGCGCTGGCCGCCGATGGCAGCGACCACGTGCGCCTCTACCACCACGACGCGGTGGAAGTGCTGCGCAACGAGGTCGCCGACGGCGTCCTGGACGAGATCCGGATCTACTTCCCCGATCCCTGGCACAAGAAGCGCCACAACAAGCGCCGCCTGGTGCAGCCGGAGTTCGCCGCCCTGCTGGTGCGCAAGCTGCGCATCGGCGGCCGCCTGCACCTGGCCACCGACTGGGAGCCGTACGCCGAGCACATGTGGGACGTGCTCGAGGAAACCGCCGGCCTGGCCAACCGCGCCGGCCCGCGCGGCCACGTGCAGCGCCCGGAGTGGCGTCCGGAAACCCACTTCGAGCGCCGCGGCCTGAAGCTGGGCCATGGGGTGTGGGACCTGCTGTACGACCGCGTCGACGCACCGCTGCCGGAGCCGTCGCAGCGATGACCCCGTCCGTGGCCGCCGTCGTGCATCCAGCATGCGGCCACGGCCGCCGTCCCGCCACGGGCGGACGCTGAGGAACGGGGCGCCATGGAATACGGCCTGACCCTGACCAACGACATGCGCCTGGTGCTGGGCCTGGTGGCCTTCACCATGGCGATGTTCCTGTTCGAGCGCATCCGCGCCGACCTGGTCGCGCTGGTGGTGCTGGTGGTGCTGGGCGTCACCGGCCTGGTGGCGCCGGAGGAGATCTTCAGCGGCTTCTCCGGCAACGCTGTCATCAGCATCATGGCCACCATGATCCTGGGCGCGGGCCTGGACCGTACCGGCGCGCTCAACCGCCTGGCCGGCTGGCTGCTGCGGCGCGGACAAGGCGTCGAGCAGCGGCTGCTGCTGATGACCACCGCCATCGCCGGCCTCAATTCCTCGTTCATGCAGAACCCGTCGGTGATGGCGCTGTACCTGCCGGTGGCCTCGCGCCTGTCCACCCGCAGCGGCCTGGCGCTGTCGCGGCTGCTGCTGCCGATCGCCGCGGCGATCGTCACCGGCGCGGCGCTGACCATGGTCGGCAACTCGCCGCTGATCCTGCTCAACGACCTGCTGGTCTCGGCCAACAACAACCTGCCCTCGGGCATGGCCACCCTGGAGCCGCTGCCGATGTTCGCGCCGGCACCGGTGGGCCTGGCCCTGCTGGTGGCCTCGCTGCTGTACTTCCGCTTCCACGGCAACCGCAAGCTGGCCGACGGCGACAGCGGGGGCGAGAACGCGACCCCGGCCAGCACCGAGGGCTATTTCGCCCGCACCTATGGCCTGGACGGCGACGTCTACGAGCTGACCGTCACCGCCGAGAGCCCGCTGGTCGGCATGACCCTGGGCGAGGCCGAGACCCTGCGCGACGCGCCGATGCTGCTCGCGCTCAAGACCGGCAACGACACCCGCCTGGCGCCGCCGGCGGACATGCGCATCTGGGTCGGCAGCGTGCTGGGCGTGATGGGCCGCCGCGAGGAAGTGGCCGACTTCGCCCAGAACCATTTCCTGCGCATGTCCTCGCGCCTGCGCGCCCTCGGCGACCTGTTCAACCCGGCCCGTGCCGGCATTTCCGAGGCGGTGGTGCCGCCCACCTCGACCTTCATCGGCAAGAGCGCGCGCGAGATGCGCCTGCGCCAGCGCCTGGGCATCAGCCTGCTGGCGATCAACCGCGACAAGCAGGTGATCCGCGAGGACGTGCGCTCGGTGGCGCTGCGCGCCGGCGACATGCTGGTGTTCCACAGCATCTGGCAGGACCTGGCCCAGGCCGCGCGCAGCCGCGACTTCGCCGTGGTCACCGACTACCCCAAGGGCGAGCAGCGTCCGCACAAGTTCAAGATCGCCATGGCGATCTTCGCCTTCACGATCGCCGTGGCCCTGTTCGCGCGGCTGCCGGTGTCGCTGATCCTGATGACCGGCGTGGCCGGCATGCTGCTGGCCGGCGTGCTGAAGATGGACGAGGCCTACGCGGCCATCAACTGGAAGACCGTGTTCCTCACCGCCTGCCTGATCCCGCTGGGCTGGGCGATGGACAGCAGCGGCGCGGCGGCGTGGGTGGCGGGCAACACCCTGGACCGCCTGCCGGAGGGCACTCCGCCCTGGGTGCTGCAGATCGTGGTGGCGCTGCTGACCACAGGCTTCTCGCTGGTGATCAGCCACGTCGGCGCGACCATCGTGATGGTGCCGATCGCGATCAACCTGGCGCTGGCGGTGGGCGGCGACCCGACCGCGTTCGCCCTGGTCACCGCGCTGTCGGCATCCAACAACTTCATGACCGCGTCCAACCCGGTGATCTCGATGATCACCGGCCCGGCCGGCTACAGCTCGCGCCAGCTCTGGCGCGTGGGCGGACCGCTGTCGCTGCTGTACGCGCTGATCGCGGTGACCATGGTCAACCTGATGTTCTGGGGCCGCTGAGGCCCGCGGCCGTGCTCAGGCCAGCCAGACCTGGCCGTCGCGCACTTCCACCGCAACGGCGCGCAGGGTGTCGCCGCGGCACGGGCCGGCCACGCAGCTGCCGCCTTCCAGTTCGAACGATGCGCCATGCGCGGCGCACACCAGCTGGCCTTCCCGGCTCTTGAGGAACTGCCCGGGGGCCCAGTCCAGTCGCCGGCCGGCGTGTGGACAGACGTTGAGCCAGGCGCGCACGGTGTCGCCGGCGCGGTGCAGGACCAGCGACTCGGGCTCGCCGTCGATCACGGCCTGGGCCTCGCCCAGCGCGCCATCCGCGAGCGAATCAAGACTGAGCAGCGGTTCATGGTTTAACGGATTCATCACACCTCGCGCGGATATCACACCGATACTGCCGGCCACCCGCCATTCTGGCACGGCACCGAAATGCACCAACGCTCCTTCCGCTTCGACAGCGCACGCCTGCGCGACCTGTTCCAGCCCCGCAAGCCGCGGCACCCGCTGCTGCGCGTGGCCCTGGGCCTGGTCGGCCTCGGCCTGCTGGCGCTGCTGGTGTTCTTCAGCGTGTTCGTGGGCGCGGCGATGCTGACCGTGGGCCTGGCGTGGAAGCTGATGCGCGGTCGCGCCCAGCGGGCGTCCGCCCGCGGCACGGTGATGGACGCCGAGTACCGGGTGCTGCGCCGCCAGGCCCTGCCCCGCTGACCGCGGTGCGCCTGCGCCGCTAGACTGTGCGGCCCTCATGCATACGGGCCGCAGCATGGTCGCCGACAACCACGACGTGATCCCCGCACCGGCCGTGCCGCGACTGGCCGTGCGCGGCGGCGGCACCTTCCCGGTCCACCGCATCTATTGCGTCGGCCGCAACTTCGCCGACCACGCCCGCGAGATGGGCGCCACCGCCCCCGCCTCGAAAGCCGAGCGCGGCACTCCCGTGTTCTTCATGAAGCCGGCCGATGCCATCGTCACCGGCGAAGCCGTGCCCTACCCGCCGGCCACCTCCGACCTGCACCACGAGGTCGAGCTGGTGGTGGCGATCGGCCGCGACGCGCCGGCCGGCGTACTGGCGGTCGAGGACGCGAAGGCCCTGGTATACGGCTACAGCGTCGGCCTGGACCTGACCCGGCGCGACCTGCAGGCCGCGGCCAAGGCCAAGGGCCTGCCCTGGGACATCGCCAAGGGCTTCGACCATTCCGCGCCGGTCGCCGGGCTGGTCCCGGTCGCCGAGGCCGGCAGCCTCGACGGCCGCGTGCTCGAGCTGCAGGTCAACGGCCAGGTGCGCCAGCGCGCGCCGCTGTCGGACCTGATCTGGGACGTGGCGGAGATCCTGCACGAGCTTTCGAAGCTGTACGCGCTGCGTGCGGGCGACCTGGTGTTCATGGGCACCCCGGCCGGCGTGGCCGCGCTGCAGCCGGGCGACCGCTTCGTCGCCAGCCTCGAAGGCATCGCCACCCTGCACGGCCACGTCGCCGGCTGATCACCGCGCGCGGCCCGCGGGGGTTACGCTTCCGCGCACGTGCCGCGTGCACCTGGAACAACTGAAACAACTGGAACAACTGGAGGATTCAAGATGGGCATGATCAGCGAGTTCAAGGAATTCGCCATGCGCGGCAACGTGATCGACCTCGCCGTGGGCGTGGTGATCGGCGGCGCGTTCGGCAAGATCGTCAGCGCACTGGTGGACAAGATCATCATGCCTCCGCTGGGCTGGCTGATCGGCAATGTCGACTTCTCCGACCTTGCCTGGACCCTGTCGCCCGCGCGCGTGGCCGCCGACGGCAGCGAGATCCCGGCCGTGGTCATCGGCTACGGCGAGTTCCTCAACACCGTGATCCAGTTCCTGATCGTGGCGTTCGCCATCTTCATGCTGGTCAAGGGCCTCAACCGCCTGGCCCGCCGCCGCAAGCAGGAAGAGGAAGCCCAGGCCGCGCCGCCGGAGCCGAGCGAGGAAGTGCTCCTGCTGCGCCAGATCCGCGACTCGCTGCAGCAGCAGCCGCGCTGATCGATCCCGCCGCTCCCGTGACCATGCGCACGGGAGCGGCATCGCAGGCGCTGCTAGGCTCGGGGTCTCATACCCCGGAGCCATAGCCGCATGCGCCTTGCCCTGCTTGCCGCCGCCCTGCTCGTCCCGCTGGCCGCCGCCGCGGCCGAGACCCGTATTCCCGATCGCGCCCTGGAACAGGCGGCCTCGCTGCGCGAGCGCGCGCTGGCCGACGACACCGCGTGGCAGGTCACCGAATCCCTGACCACGGAGATTGGCCCGCGCATCGCCGGCAGCGAGGCCGACGCCCGCGCCGTGGCCTGGGCGGTGGCCAAGTTCCGGGAGCTGGGCTTCGACAAGGTGTGGACCGAGCCGGTCACCTTCCCGAAGTGGGAACGCCGCAGCGAGAGCGCCGCGGTGGTGGGCAACAACGCCCAACCACTGGCGCTCACCGCGCTCGGCGGCAGCCCCGGCGGCACGGTCGAGGCGGAGATCGTGCGCTTCCCCGACCTGGCCGCGCTGGAGGCGGCGCCGGAAGGCTCGCTGGCCGGCCGCATCGCCTTCGTCGACTACCAGATGCCAGCGTCGCGCGACGGCAGCGGCTACGGCCCGGGCAGCGCGATCCGCTCGCGTGGCCCGTCGCTGGCCATCCGCAAGGGCGCGATCGGCTTCCTGATGCGCTCGGCCGGCACCGACAACCACCGCGTGCCGCATACCGGCATCACCCGTTTCGACGAGGGCCTCACCCCGGTACCTTCGGCTGCGCTGAGCATCCCCGATGCCGACCAGCTCGCACGCCTGGCCGCGCGCGGCCCGGTCAAGGTGCGGATGGCGCTGGATTGCGGCTGGGACGGCGAATACACCTCGCAGAACGTGATCGGCGAGATCACCGGCCGCAGCAGGCCGAAGGAAGTCGTGCTGCTGGGCGCGCACCTGGATTCCTGGGACCTGGGCACCGGCGCGATCGACGATGCCTCCGGCATCGGCATCACCATGGCCGCCGCGCGCCTGGTCGGGCAGATGCCGAAGCGTCCGGCGCGCAGCATCCGCGTCGTGGCCTACGCCAACGAGGAGCAGGGCCTGCTCGGCGGCCGCGCCTACGCGGAGAAGCATGCCGGCGAGATCGCATTGCACCAGCTGTCGGCCGAGAGCGACTTCGGCGCCGGCCGCATCTACGCCTTCAACACCAGCGGCCCGGAGCACGCCCAGGCGGCCACCCGCCAGATTGCCGAGGCGCTGGCGCCGCTGGGCATCGTGCACGCGCCCGGCGAGGGGAGTCCCGGCCCGGACATCATCCCGCTGTCGGCAAAGGGCGCGGCCTGGGCCTGGCTGGCGCAGGACGGCACCGACTACTTCAACCTGCACCACACCGCCGACGACACCCTGGACAAGGTCGATCCGGAGGCGTTGAAGCAGAACGTGGCCACGTGGGCGGTGTTCGCCTGGCTGGCCGCCGAGGCCGAAGGCGACTTCGGCAGCAGGCCCGGTCCGATGCCCAAGCCCGGCAACTGAGCGACCGCCTTCCGCGCCTGGCGGAGGCGCATCCACGCACGGCAAAGCCATACCTGCGCGCATCGTGCGCAGGTATGCCGGATCGTCAAGCAGCCATGCCGGACGCCAGCCGCGCCGAGCGGGTACCCTCCCTTCTCCTCCGGGAAGGGAGCACCCGATGCCAGGCAAGCTGAGTACCGCCCTCGTCCTGCTGCTGGGCCTGCATGCCGCACACGCAGGCGCTGCCACGCCGCTGCAGCTGCAGTCGCCCGACGGCCGCAACCGCGTCGGCTTCGCACTCGATGACGAAGGCACGCCCACCTGGACGGTGGCGCGCGACGGCCGGACGGTGATCGCGCCCTCGCCGCTTGGCGTGCGCCTGGCCGGCGAAATGCGGGTCGGCAAGCCGCTGCGCGTGGTCGCCAGCCGCAGCGCCGGGGCGGACCAGCGCTACGAACGGGTCGCAGGCAAGTCGCGCGAAGGCCGCGACCACTACCGCGAGCTGGAGATCGACCTGGCCGGTGCGGACGGCCACGTGCTCGGCGTGGTGCTGCGCGCCTACGACGATGGCATCGCCCTGCGCTACCGCCTGCCGCGCCCCGCGCGCGGCGACCTGGTGGTCAACGAGGACCTGACCGGCTTCCTGTTCCCGCGCGACTATGCCTGCCACGCGCTCAACCTCGGCCGTTTCGGCACCAGCCACGAGGGCGAGTTCGATCCGGTCGATGCCTCGCGCATCCGTCCGCACCACCTGCTCGACCTGCCGCTGGTCTGCGCCACCGGCCAAGGCACGACCACCTTCGCCATCGCCGAGGCCGACCTCAGCCGCTACGCCGCGCTGTACCTCAGCGGCCGCGGCGATGGCCGCCTGGGCGTGGAGGCCAGGCTGTCGCCGCGCCTGGACGAACAGGGCGTGGCCGTGCGCCTGCTGCGCACCGAAGTCGACGCCAGGGGACATCCCACGCCGTGGCGGGTGGTGATGCTGGGCGACAGCCCCGGCGCGCTGGTCGAGTCGGACATCGTCGAGCGGCTCAACCCACCCACGCCGATCAGCGACACCTCGTGGATCCGCCCCGGCAAGTCGGCCTGGGACTGGTGGTCCGGCGGGCTGGCGCCGGACGTGCCGGAGCCGGGCATGAACACCGCGACCATCCGCCGCTATATCGACCACGCCGCGGCGCTGGGCCTGGAGTACATGCTGGTCGACGACGGCTGGTACGTCGGCAGCACCGGCAACGGCCACTACAACCCGGATGCGGACATCACCCGCGCGATTCCCGGGCTGGACCTGGAGGACCTCATCGCCTACGCCGGCGATCGCGGCGTAGGCATCTGGCTGTGGGCGCACTGGCGCTCGCTCGAGCCGCGCCTGGACGAGGTGTTCGAGCGTTACGCGCAGCTCGGGGTCAAGGGCGTCAAGGTCGACTTCATGGAACGCGACGACCAGCAGATGGTCGCCTTCTTCCACGAGATGATGCGCGCCTCCGCCCGCCACCGGCTGATGCTCAACCTGCACGGCGCCTACCGCCCCACCGGCCTGCAGCGCACCTGGCCGCAGTACATCACCCAGGAAGGCGTGCTCGGCGCGGAGTACAACAAGTGGAGCCGCCGCATCACCCCGGCGCACAACGTCACCCTGCCGTTCACCCGCATGCTGCTGGGGCCGATGGACTACACCCCCGGCGGCTTCCGCAACACCACGCCGGAGGCGTTCCAGGTGAGGTTCAAGGGACCGGAGGTGATGGGCACGCGCGCCCACCAGCTGGCGATGTACGTGGTCTACGACAGTCCGCTGCAGATGGTGGCCGACAGTCCGGACGTCTACGTCGACGCGCCCGGCGCGGACTTCATCCGCCTGGTGCCCACCAGCTGGGACGAGACCCGGGTGCTGGACGGCGCGATCGGCAGCCACATCGTCACCGCACGCCGGGTGGGACGCGACTGGTACATCGGCGCGATGACCGACCAGGCGCGCACCCTGGAGCTGGACCTGGGCTTCCTGCCGGCGGCGGACTACAGCGCAACCGTGTGGCGCGACGGCAACAAGGCGACCGACGTGGTCCGCGAGCAACGGCGCGTCGATGCCGGCCATCGCCGCATCCGCCTGGAACTGGCGGCTGGCGGCGGCGCGGTACTGCACCTGCAGGCCACGCCGCTGCGCATCGCCACGCGGGATTGAGGCGCGCGCCGCGCGGTCAGCGGCGCGCGGCGGCCCAGTGCGCCAGGAACACGGCGGTGGCCGCGGCGACGTTGAGGCTTTCCACCGCGCCGGTGCCCGCAATCGAGACCCGGTGCTGGCAGGCGCCGGCCAGGCCGGCGTCCATGCCCTCGCCTTCGGCCCCCATCACGTAGACCAGCCGCGGCTGCGGCTGCATCGCGAACAGGTCCTCGCCATCGCGCACCACGGTGGCGGCCGAGGCGAAGCCCGCCGCATGCAGGCGCGCCAGCGCCGCGTCGTTGCCGGGCAGGCGCACCAGGGCCACGCCTTCGGCACCACCCTCGGCCACGCGCGCGGCGGCGCCGGACAGTGCCAGGGTGGAACGCTCCGGCAGCAGTACCGCCGCGCCGAAGTGCGCGGCCGAACGCAGGATCGCGCCGAAGTTGTGCGGGTTGCCGACGCCATCCAGCCACAGCGCCAGCGCAGGCGCGCCCGGCGCCAGCGAGGCCAGCCAGTCCTCCAGCGGCAGCGGATCGCTGCGCAGCACGTCGGCGACCACGCCCTCGTGGTGCGAGCTGGCCGCCAGCCGGTCCAGGTCCTCGTTCTCGACCACGCGGTAGCCGACCCGGTTCTGTACGCACCAGGCCAGCAGCGGGCGCAGCGCGTGCACGCGGGCCTGCAGCAGGTAGAGCTTGCGGATTGCCTGCGGGCGGCGCTCGAACACCGCCTGCACCGCGTTCAGTCCGTACAGCCGCACTTCCTCGCGGCGCGCCGGGCGCGGTGGCGCGCCGGGGGAGGCTGGCGCTTCCGCCGAGGGGCGCCGTGGCCGCTCGCCGGCCGGCGCGCGTTCGGACGGGACGCGTTCGCCAGGGCCGCTTGCGCCGCGATCACGCGGCGGCCCCTTGCGCGGCGGCCGCGGGCCGCGGTCCCACGGACTGCCCATCACTTCTTACCGGACCAGAACCCGGCGTTGCGGATGCCCAGCGCGTCCGGATCGAACACCGGATCAGCACCCAGCTTCTTCTGCCGTTCGTAGTCGCGCAGGGCCTGCAGCGCGGGCTTCTGCAGGATCAGGATGGCGATGATGTTGAGCCAGGCCATCAGGCCGACGCCGATGTCGCCCAGGGTCCAGGCCATGGCGGCGTTGTGGTACGCGCCGAACACCACCATGCCGATGATGCCCAGGCGCAGCAGCAGGGTCGCCAGCGGATGGGTCTTGCGCACGCCGGCCAGGTAGGTGAGGTTGGTCTCGGCCATGTAGTAATAGGCCATGATCGTGGTGAAGGCGAAGAAGAACAGCGCCAGCGCCACGAAGCCCGCGCCCCAGCCGGGCAGCACCGATTCGACCGCCGCCTGGGTGAACTGCGCGCCTTCCGAGGGCTGCACGCCCGGCACGCCGGTGACGATGGCCTGCAGCGTCTCCTTGCCGTCCTCCACCACCACGCGGAAGGTGTTGTACATGCCGGTGGACAGCAGCAGGAAGGCGGTGGAGGTGCACACCAGCATGGTGTCGAAGTAGATGGCGAAGGCCTGCACGTAACCCTGCTTGGCCGGGTGCGAGACCTCGGCCGCCGCGGCCGCGTGCGGGCCGGTGCCCTGGCCTGCCTCGTTGGCGTAGACGCCCCGCTTGACGCCCCAGGCGATGGCCTGGCCGAGGATCGCGCCGAACGCCGCGTGGCCACCGAAGGCGCTGGAGAAGATGTCGGCGAACATCGCCGGCACCTTGTCCGCGTTGACGATCATCACGATGACCGCCATCAGGATGAAGGCCAGCGCCATGAACGGCACCACGACCTCGGCGAAAGTGGCGATGCGCTTGATGCCGCCGAAGATGATCAGCCCCAGCAGGAAGGCCACGGCCAGGCCGATCCACAGCTTGAGCATGCCGCTGCCGCCCAGGGCCGCGCAGGTGTCGGCCGTGCCGTTGCACAGCACGCTGCTGGCGCTGTCGGCGATCGCATTGGCCTGCACGCCCGGCAGCAGCAGGCCGGTGGCGACGACCGTGGCCACGGCGAACAGCACCGCGTACCACTTCAGGCCCATCGCCTTTTCGATGTAGTAGGCCGGGCCGCCGCGGTAGCGGCCCTCGGCGTCCTTCTCCTTGTAGATCTGGGCCAGGGTGGATTCGACGTAGGAGGTCGAGGCGCCAAGGAAGCCCATCACCCACATCCAGAACACCGCGCCCGGGCCGCCGTAGGCGATCGCGGTGGCCACGCCGGCGATGTTGCCGATGCCCATCCGCCCGGCCATGGAGATGGCCAGGGCCTGGAACGAGGACACGCCGGCATCGGACTTCTGCCCGGTGACGGTCAGCCGGCACATCTCGGCGAATCCACGCACCTGCATCACGCGGGTGCGGAAGGTGAACCACAGGCCGGCACCCAGGCACAGCGCGATCAGCGCATTGCTCCAGATGATGCCGTTAATCCAGGCAAGAAAAGCTTCCACGGGGTTGGGTCTCCGGCCGTCGGGAACGGAATGGGGATGCGCGGCGCATACCGCAGGGTGTGGGGAAAGATAACCGCATACCGCCGCCACGCGCAGTGCCTTCCCGCACATGCGCGTCGCGTGGACCCTGGCTCAGGCCGGCGTGGTCGCGTGCCTGCGACGGAACGGCAGGCGCGGATCCAGCCAGGTAGCCGCGCGCCACAGCCATTCCAGCGGCCCGTACAGGAAGTGCCGGAACCAGAGATGGGCCAATGCCAGCTGCGCGGCGAAGGCGACCAGGCCCCAGGCCACCGCCTGCAGCTGGGTCATGCTGGCGTGCAGGCCCAGCCCGTAGCCGTAGAACACCGGCACGAACACCAGCGACTGGGCGACGTAGAGGCTCAGCGTCATCCGTCCCGCCGGGGCCAGCAGGCCCAGCAGCCGGCGCCCAGGGCCGTGGTACAGGGCGAGGAAGCCGAACAGCAGCACCGCCATCATCGCCAGGTCGAACAGGCTGCCGAGCATGGTCCAGACCCGGTCGCGCGGCATGGTCATGCCTGCGCCGGCCGGCACCAGCCCGGCCAGCGGGTCGCGCAGGTAGTGCAGCGCCACCGCGGCCGCCAGCGACAGCAGCAGCCCGCCGATGCGCATGCGTGCGAACGCCTCCGGCCGGGCGAAGAAGCCGGTCCGGCCCAGCACCATGCCCACCAGGGACAGACCGAGGATCTGGCTCAGGCGCCCGGAGCCGAACATGAAGGACCACTTCTGGCCGTGGCCTTCCACCACGTTGATCCGGATCGTGTCCCACAGGCTGCCGGACAGGTACAGCGGGTTGATGCGGATGTCCCAGTACGCCGGCGGGCGGTTGGCCCACTCCGTCCCGGCCAGTCCGGCCACCGCCTGCACCAGCATCAGCGGCTGCAGCAGCAGGACCACGGCCACCGACAGCAGCACCCGGTTGGAGCGGACGCGGTGGAACGGCAGCAGGAACAGGCCCATCACCGCCAGCACCTCGAGGATGTCGCCGCGGTACCACAGGCCGTGCAGCAGGCCCAGCGCACCCAGCAGCGCCAGTCGCCAGACGAAGCGGGCGCTGAAGTCCTGGCCGCGCCGTTCGCCGCCCTGCATCAGGATGAAGAAGCTGGTGCCGAAGCACAGCGCCATCAGGGCGAAGGCCTTGCCGGCCAGCAGCAGCCACACCGCGTCGTGCACGGCGAGCTGGAATGGATCGGTCACCGGCGCCAGCCAGTAGAGCTCGAACAGTTCCGGCATGTGCACCATGAACAGCCCGAACAGGGCGAAGCCCCTCAGCGCGTCCAGGTTCTCCAGTCGCGCGCCGCCTGCGTTGCCTGCCATTGCCGTCCTCCCCGGGTCCTGCCCATGGTGCCCGGACGGCGGCCGGCGCGGTAGCCGTGGCCAGTCAGTGGCCGGATGCCGCCTCGCCCCACAGCCGGGCGAACCAGTGCAGGTCGTGGAAGCGGCCGTCCTTGCATACCGCGGCGCGGGTCGTGCCCTCGGGCTGGAACCCGTTCTTCGCCAGCACCCGCACGGAAGCCGTGTTGCCGTCGAGGACGAAGGCCTCGACCCGTTGCAGGCCGAAAGCAGGCACGGCCGCGTCGAGGAACGCGCCGACGAGCCGGCTCATATGGCCACGGCCCCAGTGGCGCCGACCGAGCCAGTAGCCCAGCCGCGCCACGTGCTCGCGCTCGCCCTGTTGCGGCAGCAGGCCGATGCCGCCGCAGGCGCGCCCCTCCAGCTCGATCGCCCAGGCGGTGGACAGGTCCACCACCCGGCCGGAAAGGAAGGCCTCGCCGTCGGCCCGTCTGTACGGGTGCGGGAAGCGGTCGCTGAGGCCGCGCACCACCTGGGCGTCGTCGGCGTGCTCCAGCAGCGCGTCCAGGTCATCGATGCGCCAGGGACGCACGACGAAGCCCGCGCCCTCGACGCGCAGCGGCGTGCGCGCCGGCTCAGCCATGGCCGCCCACCGAAGGGGTTTCCGCCTCCAGCCGCGCCAGCTCCTGGGCCAGGGCCTCGGGCGAGCGGGTGAACGGCGCCAGCAGGGCGTAGAACGCGGGCACCACGTACAGCGACAGCAGGGTCGAGAACGACACGCCGAAGATGATCACGATGCCGATCGTGGCACGGCTGGCCGAGCCCGGCCCGCCGGCAACCACCAGCGGCACCGCGCCGACCACGGTGGCCACCGAGGTCATCAGGATCGGGCGCAGGCGCACCCTCGCCGCCTCGCCGATCGCGGCGGCCACGTCGCGGCCCTCGTCGCGCAGCTGGTTGGCGAACTCCACGATCAGGATGCCGTTCTTGGCCGCCAGGCCGATCAGCATGACGATGCCGATCTGGCTGAAGAGGTTGAGCGTGCCGCCGGTGACCCACAGGCCGATCAGCGCGCCCAGCACCGCCAGCGGCACGGTGAGCATGATCACCAGTGGATGCAGGAAGCTCTCGAACTGCGCCGCCAGCACCAGGTAGACCACCAGCAGGGCCATGGCGAAGGTCAGCAGCACCGCGCCGCCGGCCTCCTGGTACTCGCGCGACTCGCCCTTCCAGTCGACCTGGGCGTAGTCCGGCAGCTCCTCGGAAGCGACCTGGCGGGTCCACTCCAGCGCCTCGCCCATGCTGTAGCCCGGCGCCAGGCCGGCGCTGATGGTGATCGCGCGCAGGCGGTTGAAGCGGTTGAGGCTGCCCGGCTCGGCGACCTCGCGCAGGGTGACCAGGTTGGCCAACGGCACCAGTTCGCCGCTGTTGGCCCGCACCCAGGTGCGCTCCAGGTCGGATGGATCCATGCGCTTCTCGCGGTCGGCCTGGAGCATGACGTCGTACTCCTCGCCGTTGTCCACGTAGGTGGTGACCTGGCGCGAGCCCATCATGGTCTCCAGGGTGCGGCCGATCTCCTGCACCGCCACCCCGAGGTCGGCCGCGCGCTGGCGGTCGATCTCCACCCGCATCTGCGGCCGGGTCTCCTTGTAGTCCGAGTCGGGGTCCTGGATGCCGGGGTTGGACTCCATCCGCTCAAGGATGCGGTCGCGCCACTGCGCCAGTTCCGCGTAGTCCGGACCACCCAGCACCAGCTGGTAGCGCTGGCCGCGGGTGTTGACCAGGCCGCCCGGCACGTTGGCGCGCGCCTGCACGCCCGGCAGCACCGACAGCTCGCGGCGCAGCCCGGCCACCACCTCGTCGGTGCTGGCCTTGCGCTCGCGCCAGTCCTGCATGAACACCACCACGTGGCCGGTATGCATCTCCTCGCTGCCGCCGAAACCGCGCGGCACGCGCGAGTTCGCACGCTGCACCGGCTGGTCCCCGCCCACTTGGCGCAGGATGATGTCCTCGACCTGCCGCATCTGGCCCACGGTGTAGTCGAAACCGGCACCCTCGGGCGCGTCGACCATCACGAAGAAACGGCCGCGGTCCTCGGCCGGGGCCAGCTCGCTGGGCACGCGCAGGCCGAGCACGGCCACCGCCGCCGCGCACAGCGCCATCGCCAGCAGCAGCAGGCCCAGCAGCCGCCGCCCCGGCAGCCCGACCATGCGCGTGACCTGGCGGCCGTAGCCGTCGCTGATGCGGGTGAGCGAGCGCTGGATCCAGGCATTGAGACCGCGCGGGGCCGAATGCGGGCGCACCAGCTTGGAGGTCATCATCGGGGTCAGGGTCAGGGCCACGAAGGCCGAGATCGCCACCGCCGCCGCCAGCGCCACCGACAGTTCGCGGAACAGGCGGCCGGTATTGCCCTCCATGAAGCCCACCGGCAGGAACACCGCCACCAGCACCGCGGTGGTGGCGATCACCGCGAACGCCACCTGCGCGGTGCCGCGGCGCGCGGCCACCAGCGGCGGCTCGCCCAGGTCGGCGCGGCGCTGCACGTTCTCCAGCACCACGATGGCGTCGTCAACCACCAGGCCGATGCACAGCACCAGGGCCAGCAGGGTCAGCAGGTTGATCGAGAACCCGAACGCATAGAGCGCGATGAACGCGGCCACCAGGCATACCGGCACGGTCACCGCCGGGATCAGCGCCGCGCGCAGGCTGCCCAGGAACAGCCAGATCACGCCGAACACCAGGACCATGGCCTCGGCCAGGGTCCAGTACACGCGCTCGACCGAGGCCTCGATGAAGATGGTGCTGTCGTAGGCGACGAAGATGTCGGTGCCTTCCGGCAGGGTCTTCTGGATCACCTCGGCCTCGGCGCGCGCGGCGCGGGCCACGTCCAGGGCGTTGGCGGTGGAGGTGCGGACGATGCCCAGGCCGACGTTGGGCACGCCGTTGCTGCGCAGGTAGGAGCGGCGCTCCTCCGGGCCCAGCTCGACCCGGGCCACGTCGCCCAGGCGGACCACGTAACCGTCCGCGCCCTTGCGCAGGGGCAGGTTGGCGAACTGTTCCGGCGCACGGTAGCCGCGCTCCACGCGCAGGGTGAAGTCGCGGGTGGCCGACTCGATGCGCCCGGCCGGCAGCTCCACGTTCTCCGCGCGCAGGGCCGATTCCACGTCCCCGGCGGTGATCCCGCGCGCGGCCATGGCGTCGCGGTCCAGCCAGATGCGCATCGCGTAGCGCTGGCCACCGCCCAGCTGCACCCGGGCCACGCCGTCGAGCGCCGACAGCCGGTCGACCACGTAGCGGTCGGCGTAGTCGGTCAGCTCCATCGTGTCCATCACGGTGGAGCGCATGTTGAGCCAGATGATGACGTCTGCGTCGGCCTCGACCTTGGCGATCTCCGGCGGATCGGCCTCGTCGGGCAGGCGGTCCATCACCCGGCTGACGCGGTCGCGCACGTCGTTGGCCGCGGCCTCGATGTCGCGGGTGAGGTTGAACTCGATGGTGACGTCGGCGCGGCCGTTGCGGCTCTGCGACTGGATGGTGCGGATGCCCTCGATGCCGGCCAGGCCGTCCTCGAGGATCTGGGTGACCCGGGTCTCGACCACGGCGGCCGAGGCGCCCGGATAACGCACCTCCACCGAGACGATCGGCGGATCGATGTTGGGCAGCTCGCGCAGGGTCAGGCGCATGAACGACATCGCGCCCAGCACCACCAGCAGCAGGCTGACCACCACCGCGAACACGGGGCGCCGGATCGACAGGTCGGAGAGCTTCATCGGCTCAGCCCCGGTCGCCGTTGCCGGCGGCGCCGGGTTCGCCAGCGGGCGCAGCACCGGTGCCCGTGTCGCCCGTCCCCGCTTCCTCCGTCTGTTCCGGCGCCGGCGCCTTGGCCGCGTCGGCGACCTTCACGCCCGGACGCAGCTTGCCGGTGCCCTCGACCACGATGCGGTCGCCCGCGGCCAGGCCTTCGGTGATCTCGGCCAGGCCCTCGCGGCGCAGCCCGGTACGCACCGGCACCTGCGCCACCATGCCCTCGCCATCGACCCGGTACACGAAGGAGTCGCGGCCCGCCTGGACCACCGCCAGTTCCGGCACTACCAGCGCCTGGCGCGGCGGCTGGAACAGGCGAACGTCCAGCAGCATGCCGGGACGCAGCATCCCCTCCGGGTTGTCGAACGCGGCGCGCACGGTCACCGCGCGGGTCTGCGGGTCGATCCGCGCATCCACCGCCTGCACCTGGCCTTCGAATTCCCTCCCCGGCCAGGCCGCGCCGCTGGCGCTGACCGTGGCGCCGGTCGCGACCCGCGACAGCGCCGACTCCGGGACCTGGAAGTCCACGTAAACCTTTGAGATGTCGTCCAGGGTGGCGATGACCGCGTTCGGGGTCAGCAGCGCGCCCGGGCTGACCTGGCGGATGCCGAGCACGCCGGCGAACGGCGCACGCACCTGGCGGTCGCCGATGTCCGACTGCATCTGCCGCACCCGCGCCACCGCGGCGTCGCGGGTGGCGCGCTGGGTATCGAGGCTGGCGCGCGAGACCAGCTGCTGCCCGGCCAGGCTCTGCAGCCGGCGGAACTGCTGCTCGGCCTCGTCGGCCGCGGCCTGGGCCTCGAGCAGGGCGGCGCGCTGCGCGTCCACCCGCAGGGTCACCAGCGGCTGCCCGGCGGCGACCTTCTGGCCGCTGTCGAAATGCACCTGCTCGACGATCTCGCTGACCTTGGCGGTCAGGGTCACCGACTCGCGGGCGCGGACCGTGCCCAGGCCCTGCACGGTGTCGCTCCACGGTCGCGGCTGGACCACGGTGGTGGTCACCGGGATCGCAGCGGCAGCCGCGCGGGCGGCGGGCTCCTGGCGATCGCAGCCGGCAAGTGCCAGCAATCCGCACAGCACTACCGCCGGAACTCGTACCGCCATCGACCGCCTCGCTGGATTCATGCGCAAACCGGGGAGTTTAGCCAGCGCGCGTGAACGACTGTATGTGGCTTTGGTTGACGGTGGTCCCGGGAACTTGCGGCCTGCTCAGAGGTCCAGCGCGGCCAGCACCTGGGCGACCATGGCCTCCGGGTCGTCGCGGTCGGCGGCCAGGTGCACCTCCGGCTGCTCCGGCGCCTCGTAGGGGGAGTCGATGCCGGTGAAGTTCGGGATCAGGCCGGCGCGGGCCTTGCGGTACAGGCCCTTCACGTCGCGCGCCTCGGCCACCTCCAGCGGCACGTCGACGAACACCTCGACGAACTCGCCCGGGGCGAAGCGCTCGCGCGCCATCCGCCGCTCGGCGCGGAACGGGGAGATGAAGCTGACCAGCACGATCAGGCCGGCATCGGTCATCAGCTTCGCCACCTCGGCCACGCGGCGGATGTTCTCCACCCGGTCCTCGTCGGTGAAGCCGAGGTCGCGGTTGAGGCCGTGGCGGACGTTGTCGCCGTCCAGGACGAAGGTGTGGTAGCCCAGCGCGTGCAGGCGCTTGTCCACCAGGTTGGCCACGGTGGACTTGCCGGCGCCGGACAGGCCGGTGAACCACAGCACCTTCGGCACCTGGCCCTTGATCCGCGCACGCGCGGCCTTGTCCACGTCCAGGTGCTGCCAGTGCACGTTGTCGGCGCGGCGCAGGGCGAAGTCCAGGGTGCCGGCGGCGACGGTGTCGTTGTTCTGGCGGTCGATCAGGATGAATCCGCCAAGGGTGCGGTTCTCGGCGTAGGACGCGAACGGGATCGGCTCCTCCAGGCTGAGGTTGCAGTAGCCGACCTCGTTGAGCTCCAGGCGCTTGGCGGCCAGGTGCTCCTGGGTGTTCACGTCGACCCGGTGCTTGATCTCGCTGACGCTGGCGGCAACGGTGCGGGTGCCGATCTTCAGCCAGTACGGGCGGCCGGGCAGCAGCGGCGCATCGCTCATCCACAGCACGTGGGCGGCGAACTGGTCGGCCACCGCGGGCGGATCGCCGGCGGCGGCGATCAGGTCGCCGCGGCTGACGTCGATCTCGTCGGCCAGGGTCAGGGTCACCGCCTGGCCGGCGCCCGCGCGTTCCAGCGGGCCGTCCGGGCCAAGCACCTGGGCGATGGTGGAGCGTCGCGCCGAGGGCAGCACCACCACCGGGTCGCCGGGACGCGCCACGCCGGCGGCGATCGTGCCGGCGAAGCCGCGGAAATCCTGGTTGGGCCGGTTGACCCACTGCACCGGCAGGCGCAGCCCGGTGCGGGCCTGGCCGTCCTCGACCTCGACCGACTCCAGGTGCTGGAGCAGCGCCGGGCCGTCGTACCACGGCGTGTTCGGCGAGCGCTGCAGCAGGTTGTCGCCCTCCAGCGCCGACAGCGGGATCACCTGCACGTCGGGGATGCCCAGCTGCGCGGCCAGCGCGCGGTAGCCAGTGGCGATCTGCTCGAACACGGCGCGGTCGTAACCGACCAGGTCCATCTTGTTCACCGCCAGCACCACGTGGCGGATGCCCAGCAGCGAGGAAACGATATAACTGTGGCGGCGGGTCTGCGCCAGCAGGCCCTTGCGCGCGTCCACCAGCACCACGGCCAGGTCGGCGGTGGAGGCGCCGGTGGCCATGTTGCGGGTGTACTGCTCGTGGCCCGGGCAGTCGGCGACGATGAACTTGCGCTTCTCGGTATCGAAGTAGCGGTAGGCCACGTCGATGGTGATGCCCTGCTCGCGCTCGGCGGCCAGGCCATCGAGCAGCAGCGCGTAGTCGATGCGCTCGCCCTGGGTGCCGTGGCGGCGGCTGTCGGCCTCCAATGCCGCCAGCTGGTCGTCGAACAGGCGCTTGCTCTCGTACAGCAGGCGCCCGATCAGGGTGCTCTTGCCGTCGTCCACGCTGCCGCAGGTGATGAAGCGCAGCAGCGGCTTGCTTTCGTGCTGGCGCAGGTAGGCGCTTACGGCGCTATCCGCACCGTCATTGGTGATCGGTGATTCGTGATTGGAAGAAGCAACGGCGGTGGCCTGCCCCTTCGAATCACCAATCACGAATGACGAATCACTGCTGCCCATCAGAAATACCCCTCGAGCTTCTTCTTCTCCATCGACGCGGTCGGGTCGTGGTCGATGACCCGGCCCTGGCGCTCGGAGGTGGTGGCAACCAGCATCTCGGCGATGATCGCCTCCAGGCTGTCGGCCTCCGATTCGATCGCGCCGGTCAGCGGATAGCAGCCGAGGGTGCGAAAGCGGACCTTGCGCAGCTGCGGCACCTCGCCCGGCCGCAGCGGCAGGCGCTCGTCGTCGACCATGATCAGGGCGCCGTCGCGCTCCACCACCGGGCGCTCGGCGGCCAGGTACAGCGGCACCACCGGGATCTTCTCGCGGTAGATGTAGAGCCACACGTCCAGCTCGGTCCAGTTGGACAGCGGGAACGCGCGCACGCTCTCGCCGGTGCGGATGCGGGCGTTGTACAGGTTCCACAGCTCCGGGCGCTGGCGCTTGGGGTCCCAGCGGTGGTGCTCGTTGCGGAAGGACAATACCCGCTCCTTGGCGCGCGATTTCTCCTCGTCGCGGCGCGCACCGCCGATGGCGGCGTCGAACTTCCACTTGTCCAGCGCCTGCTTGAGGCCCTGGGTCTTCATCACGTCGGTATGCACGGTGGCGCCGTGGCTGACCGGGCCGATGCCCTGGGCGACGCCGTCGGGATTGATGTGCACCCGCAGCTCGACCCCGGTCTCGGCCGCGCGCCGGTCGCGGAAGGCGATCATCTCGCGGAACTTCCAGCGCGTATCCACGTGCAGCAGCGGGATCGGCGGTGGCGCCGGCGCGAAGGCCTTCAGCAGCAGGTGCAGCAGCACCGAGCTGTCCTTGCCCACCGAATACAGCAGCACCGGGTTGCGGAACTCGGCCGCCACCTCGCGCAGGATATGGATGCTCTCCGCCTCAAGGCGGTCGAGATGGGACAGGCGGTGGGAGAGGCTCATCGGCAGCTGGGAAGTGGGCGGTCCGGGCAGGCCGCCGGCGGCGACGCGTGCCATACCACCCCGCACGGCGTGCAGGGCGGGACACGGTGGAGGCGCAGTATCCGCACGCGCAGCCCGGCGCTTGAAATAAGCGGGAAGCATAAGCCAATAACCACAGGCCGTTTCAGATACAGGAAGAGGGTTCCTACCATCGGTCCTCCGTCGAGTTGCGACGTCGAACCCCAAGGCCCTTGCGATGACCGCTGCGTCCCCCGCCTTTTCCCCCGGCCCGCTGGACGAGGACCGCAAGGTCCTGCTCGCGCGCCTGGTCGATGGGCTGGATGCGCCCTCGCTGTGGTGGGTGTCCGGCTACGCCGCCGGCCTGGCCCAGGGCCAGGGCGCGCCGCAGCTGGCCGTGCTGGCGGGTGGCGGCCCGGGTGCGGCGGCGCAGGCCGGCCAGCGCCTGACCGTGCTCTACGGCAGCCAGACCGGCAATGCCCGCCGCGAGGCGGAGAAGCTGGCCCAGGCCGCCGAGGCCGCGGGCCTGTCGGTGCGCCTGGTCCGCACCGACAGCTACCCGACCCGCGAGCTGGCCGGCGAGCGCCTGCTCTATATCGTCATCAGCACCCAGGGCGAGGGCGATCCGCCGGACGACGCGATTGGTTTCACCGAATTCCTTTCCGGCAAGCGCGCGCCGAAGCTGCCCGAACTGAAGTACGCAGTGCTGGGCCTGGGCGATACCAGCTACGCCGACTTCTGCGGCATCGCCCGCAAGCTGGACGCGCGCCTGGCCGAACTGGGCGCGCAGCGCATCCACGACCTGGGCCAGGCCGACCTGGACATCGACACCGTCGCCGCGCCCTGGCGCGAGGCGGCGCTGGCCAAGGCCGGCGAGCTGCTGCGCGCGTCGGCCCCGGCCACCGGCGGCCACCTGGCCACGGTCACCCCGCTGCGCCCGGCCGCCAGCTGGTCGCACGAGCGCCCGTTCCCGGCCGAGGTGCTGGCCAACCAGCAGATCACCGGCCGCGAGTTCCGTGGTACCGGCTTCCAGAAGTACGCCCCGGTGGAGAAGGACGTCCGCCATGTCGAGCTGTCGCTGGAAGGCTCGGGCCTGGCCTACGAGCCGGGCGATGCCCTGGGCATCCGCCATCGCAACCCCGAATCCCTGGTGGCGTCGGTGCTCGAGGCCAGCCGCCTCGACGGTAACGCGGCCGTCACCATCGGAGAGGAGACTCTACCCCTGCACGAGTGGCTGGCCACCCGGCGCGAACTGACCCGTCTTTCGCGACCGTTCCTGGCCGCGCACGCCGAGCGCTCCGGCGCCGCGTCGCTGCAGCAGCTGCTCGACCCGACCCAGCCTGCCGGCCTGGCGGCGTTGCTTGCGGACCACCAGCTGGTGGACGTGCTGCGTCGCTGGCCGGCGGATTGGGACCACCAGGCCCTGCTGGCCGCGCTGCGGCCGCAGGCGCAGCGCCTGTACTCGATCGCCTCCAGCCGCAAGCGCGTGGGCGAGGAAGCGCACCTGACGGTGGACGTGCTGCGCTACCAGGCCCACGGCCAGCCGCACCTGGGCGCCGCCAGCGCGTTCCTGGCCGCGCTGGAGGAAGGCGCCCAGGTACCGGTCTACATCGAGCCCAACGAGCGCTTCCGCGTTCCGGCCGACGCCAGCCGCGACATCATCATGGTCGGCCCGGGCACCGGCGTGGCCCCGTTCCGCGGCTTCGTCCAGGAGCGCGCCGAAACCGGCGCCGGCGGCCGCAACTGGCTGTTCTTCGGCACCCAGCACTTCAACACCGGCTTCCTTTACCAGGTCGAGTGGCAGGAGGCCCTGCAGCGCAAGGAACTGCACCGCCTCGACCTGGCCTTCTCCCGCGACCAGCCGCGCAAGGTCTACGTCCAGGACCGGCTGCGCGAGCGCGGCGCCGAGGTCTACGCCTGGCTGCAGGAAGGCGCGCACTTCTACGTCTGCGGCGCGATCGCCATGGGCAAGGACGTGCACGCGGCGCTGCTGGACATCGTGGCCGCGCACAACGGCGGCGATCGCGAGGCGGCTGCCGAATACCTCACCACGCTGCAGGCCGAAGGGCGCTACGCCCGCGACGTCTACTGACCCGGTCCGGTCCAACGGAAGCACGTCCCCCAATCCCCAATCCCCAATCCCGAATCCCGAATCCCGAATCCCGACCAATGAGCCATCCCTCCGTCGAAGACATCAAGATCAACAGCCGCGGCCTGCGGGGCACGCTGCTGGAGGGACTGGCCGATCCGGTCACCGGTTCGCTGTCCTTCGAGGACCAGCGCCTGGTCAAGTTCCACGGCACCTACCAGCAGGACGACCGCGACATCCGCGACGAACGCCGCCGGCAGAAGCTGGAGCCGGCGCACCAGTTCATGATCCGGATCCGTGCACCGGGCGGGGTGTTCACCCCCGAGCAGTGGCTCAGGATGGACGCCATCGCCACCCGCTTCGCCAACCATTCGCTGCGCATCACCACCCGCCAGACCTTCCAGTTCCACGGCGTGGTCAAGCGCGAGCTGAAGGCAACCATGCAGGCGATCAACGCCGCGGCGATGGACACCATCTCCGCCTGCGGCGACGTCAACCGCAACGTGCTCGGCTGCAGCAATCCGCTGCTGTCGGGCCTGCACGCCCAGGTGCACGAGTGGGCGCAGAAGCTGTCGCTGGAGTTCCTGCCGAAGACCCGCGCCTACTACGAGATCTGGCTGGACCAGGAGAAGCTGGCCGACAGCGGGCAGGAAGAGGACCCGGTGTACGGCACCACCTACCTGCCGCGCAAGTTCAAGATGGCCATCGCCGTGCCGCCGGTGAACGACGTGGACGTGTTCGCCAACGACTTCGGCCTGATCGCCATCGATGACGGCGCCGGCGGCCTGGCCGGCTTCAACGTCGCCATCGGCGGCGGCATGGGCGCGAGCCACGGCGACCCGAAGACCTATCCGCGCCTGGGCAACGTGATCGGCTTCGTCGCCCCGGAGCAGGTGATCGACATCGCCCGCGCCGCGGTGGTGGTGCAGCGCGACCTCGGCGACCGGGTCGAGCGCAAGCACGCGCGCTTCAAGTACACCATCGACGACAACGGCCTGGAGGCCATCGTCGCACGCATGGAGGCGCTGGCCGGCTTCCGCCTGCAGCCGGCGCGCCCGTTCCACTTCGAGCACAACGGCGACCGCTTCGGCTGGATCGAGGGCGAGGACGGGCGCTGGCACCTGACCTTGTCGATCCCGTCCGGCCGCATCGCTGACCGCCCCGGTGCGCCGCACCTGACCGGGCTGCGCGAGATCGCCAACGTCCATCGCGGGGAGTTCCGCCTGACGTCCAACCAGAACCTGGTCATCGCCAACGTGCCGGCCGGCGAGCGCAAGCGCATCGACACACTGGTACGCGACCATGGGCTGGACCTGGAGAACCGCGCCCCGACCGCGCTGCAGCGCACCGCGATGGCCTGCGTCGCCCTGCCCACCTGCGCCCTGGCCATGGCCGAGGCCGAGCGCTACCTGCCCGGTTTCGCCGGCAAGCTGCAGCCGATCCTGGAGAAGCATGGCCTGGCCGAGGCGCCGATCCTGCTACGCATCTCCGGCTGCCCGAACGGCTGCTCGCGTCCCTACCTGGGCGAGATCGCCCTGGTCGGCAAGGCCCCGGGCCGCTACAACCTGATGCTTGGCGCCGACCATCGCGGCCAGCGGCTCAACACGCTCTACCGCGAGAACATCACCGAGGCGCAGATCCTCGAGGAGCTGGAGCCGCTGCTGGCCCGCTACGCGGCCGAGCGCCAGCCGGAGGAGCGCTTCGGCGACTTCCTGCACCGCGCCGGTCTGGTCGCCCTGCCCCCGTATCCCACCCATGTCCAGGTCGGACCGGCCGAGGCCGAAGCCGTACCCGCCTGACCTCTTGCCTGACCCCGTCGTATCCGGACCGGAGCGTCCCCATGAGCCTCAACGCCGCCACCTCCCACGAAGCCGCCAACAGCGACGCCCACGCAGCGCTGGACCTTGATGCGCTCAACCCCCGGCTCGAGGCGATGGATGCCGAGGCGCGCGTGGTCTGGGCGCTCGAGCACGGTCCGGGCACGCACGTGCTGTCCTCCAGCTTCGGCGCCCAGGCAGCGGTGGCCCTGCACATGCTCACCGTGCAGAAGCCGGACATCCCGGTGATCCTGGTCGATACCGGCTACCTGTTCCCGGAAACCTACCGCTTCGCCGACGAGCTGACCGAGCGCCTGCAGCTCAACCTCAAGGTCTACCGCCCGCTGGTCAGCCGCGCGTGGATGGAAGCCCGCCACGGCCGCTTGTGGGAACAGGGCGTAGAAGGCCTGGACAACTACAACCAGCTGCGCAAGGTCGAGCCGATGCGCCGTGCCCTGGACGACCTCGGCGCCGGCACCTGGTTCACCGGCCTGCGCCGCAGCCAGTCGGCCAGCCGCGCCAATACCCCGATCCTGCAGATGCGCGGCAACCGCCTGAAGGTCAGCCCGATCGCGGACTGGAGCGACCGCGACGTGTGGCAGTACCTGAAGAAGCACGACCTGCCCTACCACCCGCTGTGGCACGAAGGCTATGTCTCGATTGGCGACTTCCACACCACCAAGCGCTGGGAGCCCGGCATGAAGGACGAGGAAACCCGCTTCTTCGGCCTCAAGCGCGAGTGCGGGATCCACGAGGATATCTGAGCAATGGAGTAGCTCCTCTCCCTGCGGAAGAGGGTCGGGGGAGAGGATCGGGCGGCTGCACAGCTGCGCGCCGATCCGGTTGGCACCTCAGCCCCCCGCGCCAGCGCGAGGGCGCGCAGGGGAGCGCGAACCGGTGAGATGCAAACGCTCCCTCTTTGCCCCATGAGGCGAGGGGCACCGCTCAGCGGTACTGCTTTTCCTCGATGAACTGCGAGCCGGCCAGCCGGTTGATGTCGTTCTTGTAGCCGACGCGCTCGCCGTTGTGGGCGGCGACCGCGCGCGCCAGTCCGACGAATTCCGGACCGAAGTCCTGCGCGGCTTCCTTCGCGCGCAGCGCGTCCTGCACGTCCCACATGCGCTCGTTGACGTCGCGCAGCTTCAGCTTCAGCGCGTCCAGCTCCGGCGAGCCGGCGCCGGTCTTCTCCCACAGCGGCAGCAGGCCCTCCAGCTCGCGCACGACGTTGGCGCGCTTGCCCGCATCGTCGATGCGCTCGGCCTTGATCTCCAGGATCGTGATCTTGTCGACGAGCTCCCCGACCGAGACGGGGACCATGATGGTGTTCATGCGGCTTCTGCTGGCGGTGGGGCGGCCAGTTTACCGGAGGGTCGCGACGGGCCGCGGGTAACCGCCCCGAAAAAACCTGCGAGCACCGCCAGCCGGGCGCCACACGGCGTCCACCGTTGCCGGCGCAGACTGCCGGCGACCTGGATACCCGGCGGAGGCGACATGGCACGCGAGCACGGCGGGAAAGGCATTTCCCTCGCTACCGGCATCGCCCTGGGCATCGCCCTGTCGCTGGCGACTTCGGGCAGGCGCAGCAGACCGGGTGACGACGCGGAAGCCGGCGATAACCGCGACGACGGGAAGTCCTGATGGCCAGCCTGTCTCCGCATCCGCTGTGGCGCATGGAACAGCAGTTCTGGCTGGGCGACGCCGCGTTCCATGCGCAGCACCTGGCACCCGGGGCGCTCATGGTGCTGCCGCCACCGGTCGGCGTGCTCGATCGCGCGGGCACCCTCGCCTCGATCCGCGGGGTCCCGCGCTGGGAAACGGTCCGCTTCGACGACCAGGTGCTTGCCGACGACGGCACCGGGGTGGTGGTACTGGCCTACCGCGCCCACGCCTCGCGTGGCGCGCCGGGTGGCGCGTACGCCGCGCTGTGCAGTTCCACCTACGTGCGCCACCAGGACCAGTGGCTGCTGGCCCTGCATCACCAGACGCCATTGCCCTGAGGGCGCGGCTCAGCTTGTGATCGTCTGGGTCAGGGATTCCCAGGTCGGCGGCACCGGCCAGTCGGGATCCTGGTTGCCGTCCAGCACCCGGCGCAGGTCGCGCTTGTCGATCTGCGGGGCCAGCACGTGGACCAGCTCCAGCGCGTAGTCGCGCAGCACGCGCTCGCGCGGCAGCACCGCCCAGGCGATGCACTCGCTGATTTCAGGCGGCGCCGGCCAGCCGCGCAGGTCGGTGTCGCCCAGGCTGACCGCCATCTCCGCCAGCAGGCCCACGCCCAGGCCGGCGCGCACGTAGGTCTTGATCAGGTCGGCATCCAGCGCGGTCAGGGCCAGGTTGGGCTCCAGCCCCACCGAATGGAACGCACGCTGCAGCGAGGATTCCGGGCGCACCGAGGACTCGTAGCTGATCAGCGGATGCTGCGAGAGCTCGTTGATGTCCGGCGCGCGCCCCGCGCGGTCCAGCGGATGGCCGCGCGGTACCAGCGCCAGCCGGCGCCAGCGGTACAGCGGCACCGCCACGCCGCCCTGCGGCTCGCCGCCTGCGGTGCTGACCACGGCCATGTCGGCATCGCCCTGGCTGAGCAGGTCCAGGGCCACGCCCTCGGCGGCCTGCTGCAGGTGCACGCTCACCTGGGGGAAATCCCGCTTGATCCGCGCGATCGCCGGCGGCAGCACGAAGCGCGACTGGGTGTGCGTGGTGATGATGGTCAGCTGGCCCTGGTTGTCACGGCGCTGGTTGGCGGCGTAGGCGCGGATGTTGGCGGTCTCGGCCAGGATCACCCGCGCGCGCTCCAGCACCTCGGCGCCGGCGGGCGTGATCGCCTCCAGGCTGCGGCCCTTGCGCACGAACAGCAGGAAACCCAGCTCGTCCTCCAGCTGCTTGAGCTGCTTGGACAGGCCCGGCTGGGTGGCGTGCACGCGCGCGGCGGCCAGGGTGATGTTCAGCCCGGCGTCGGCGATGGCAACCAGATAGCGCAGCTGGGTGAGCGTCATGGCGCGGGGTCCGGCGGTGGCGTGGCGGGTCTCAACGGACTGTAGGGCAATCCGGCTCACGCTCTTATAACCCGAAAGCATGAGCATTGGGCCCCAAGTTATTTCCGCCTGTTATGAGGCCGGCGTACGGTCGGCTTCCCATCCTGCGAGGCCTCCGCCGTGAGCCTGCCGACCAGCGCCGCCGCCCCCGCTTCCGGCTCGAACCTGGCCCTGGCCCCGGGCAGCGTCACCCTGGTCGGCGCCGGCCCGGGCGATCCGGGCCTGCTGACCCTGCATGCGCTGCGCGCGCTGGAGGCGGCCGAGGTGGTGCTGTACGACCGCCTGGTCGGCCCCGGCGTGCTGGCCCTGGCCAACCCGCAGGCGCTGCTGGTCGAGGTCGGCAAGTCGGCAGGCAACCACAGCATGCCGCAGGAGGACATCCACGCCCTGATGCTGCGCCATGCCCGCGGCGGCCAGCGCGTGGTCCGGCTCAAGGGCGGCGACCCGTTCGTGTTCGGCCGCGGCGGCGAGGAGCTGGAGTTCCTGCGCAGCCATGGCATCCCGTTCCAGGTGGTGCCGGGCATCACCGCCGCAGCGGCCTGCGCCGCCTACTCCGGCATTCCCCTCACCCATCGCGACCACGCCCAGTCGCTGCGCCTGGTCACCGCGCACTGCCGCGACTCGGTCGACGCCGTGGACTGGGAATCGCTGGCGCAGGAGCGCCAGACCCTGGCCGTGTACATGGGCGTGGCCGCGCTGGAACAGCTGCAGCAGCGCCTGCTGGCCGCAGGCCGGGCCCCGTCCACCCCGTTCGCCCTGGTCGAGAACGGCTCGCGCCCGGAGCAGCGGGTGGTCAGCGGCACCCTGGCCGGGCTCGCGCAGATCGCACGGGCGCATGCGGTGGGTTCACCGGCGTTGCTGATACTCGGCGAGGTCGCCGCGCTGGCCGGCCAGCTGCACTGGTACGGCGCCCCACCGCTGGGCGCGCCCGCGGCACTGGCCCGCGCCGCCTGATCCCCACACCCCCATCCCAACGACAACGGAAGCCTCCATGGCCATCTACGACAGCATCCTGGACACCATCGGCCGCACTCCGGTCGTCCGCCTCAACCGCATCGCGCCCCAGGGCGTGGAGCTCTACGCCAAGGTCGAGGCCTTCAACCCGGCCGGTTCGGTCAAGGACCGCCTGGCCCTGGCGATCGTGCTCGACGCCGAGGCCAAGGGCCTGCTCAAGCCCGGAGACACCATCGTCGAGGCCACTTCCGGCAACACCGGCGTGGCGTTGGCGGCGGTGGCCGCGGCGCGCGGCTACAAGTTCGTGGCGACCATGGTCGAGACCTTCTCGATCGAGCGCCGCAAGCTGATCCGCGCCTACGGCGGCAAGGTGATCCTGACCCCGGCGGCCGAGCGCGGCACCGGCATGGTGCGCAAGGCCGAGGAGCTGGCGAAGAAGCACGGCTGGTTCCTGGCCCGCCAGTTCGAGAACCCGGCCAACCCGGCCTACCACCGCCAGACCACCGCCGCCGAGATCCTGCGCGACTTCGCCGGCCGCCGCCTCGACCACTTCGTCAGCGGCTGGGGCACCGGCGGCACCCTGACCGGCGTGGGCGAGGTCCTGCGCGTGGCCCGCCCGGAGGTGAAGATCACCGCCGCCGAGCCGGCCAACGCCTCGCTGCTGGCCGGCAACGAGTGGAAGCCGCACAAGGTCCAGGGCTGGACCCCGGACTTCGTGCCGGCGGTGCTCAACCGCGACGTGGCCGACAGCATCCTCGGCGTGAGCGACGAGGACGCGATCGCCACCGCCCGCCGCCTGGCCGCCGAGGAAGGCATCTTCGTTGGCATCTCCGCCGGCGCCACCGTGGCCGCCGCGCTGAAGGTCGCCGCCGATGCGCCGGAGGGCTCGGTCTTGCTGGCCATGCTGCCGGATACCGGCGAGCGCTACTTCTCGACCCCGCTGTTCGAAGGCGTCAACGAAGGTTCGGACGACGAGTGGCTGGAGTCGCTGGGCTGATTCGGCTGAAGCGCTGGAAGAAGAAGGGCGGCCTCCTGGCCGCCCTTCTCGTTACCCCGGAACGAAGGCCGCTCAGGCCTTCATCGTCCCCGTCTCCAGGAACCGCTGGTGCCAGGACAGCGCCTCGGCCAGCAGGTGCGGGGTATGCCGGCCCTTGCTGTCGCGCAGGGCGCGGTCGTAGTAGTCCTGCAGCATCGGCCGGTAGTCCGGGTGCGCGCAGTTGTTGATGATCGCCCGCGCGCGCTGCTTGGGCGAAAGCCCGCGCAGGTCGGCCAGGCCCTGCTCGCTGACCAGCACTGCCACGTCGTGCTCGGTGTGGTCGACGTGGCTGACCATTGGCACGAAGGCCGAGATCGCCCCGTTCTTGGCCGTGCTCGGGCTCAGGAAGCAGGACATGAAGCCGTTGCGGGCGAAGTCGCCGGAGCCGCCGATGCCGTTGATGATGCTGGTGCCGCAAACGTGGGTGGAGTTCACGTTGCCGTAGAGGTCGGCCTCGACCATGCCGTTCATGCCGATCACGCCAAGGCGGCGCACCAGCTCGGCGTGGTTGGAGATCTCCTGCGGCCGCAGCACGATCTTCTCGCGGTACAGGTCGATGTTGCGCGCGAACTCCTCCACGCCCTCGGGGCTGAGCGAGAACGAGGTGGCCGAGGCCATGTCGATCGTGCCGTTGCCGATCAGGTCGAGCATGCCGTCCTGGATCACCTCGGTGAACGCGGTGAGTCCGCGGAACCCGCCCTCGTGCAGGCCGGCCAGCACCGCGTTGGCGATGTTGCCCACGCCCGACTGCAGCGGCAGCAGCTGCTCGCCCAGGCGTCCGGCCCTGATCTCGTGGCGGAAGAACTCGACCAGGTGGCCGGCGATGGAACGGGACACCTCGTCGATCGGGGCGAAGCGGCCGATGCGGTCCGGCGCGTCGCTCTCGACCACCGCCACCACCTTGTCCAGGTCCACCTTCAGGTAGGGCTCGCCGATGCGGTCGCCCGGGTGGGCCAGCGGGATCGGCTTGCGGTGCGGCGGCTTGGCCGTGCCGTAGTAGACGTCGTGCATGCCTTCCATCGCACGCGGCTGGCGATGGTTGACCTCGATGATCACCTTGTCGGCCAGGTCCAGCCAGGTCTTGTTGTTGCCCACCGAGGTGGAGGGCACCAGGCGGCCGTCGGGCAGGATCGCGGTGACCTCGACGATGGCCAGGTCGATGCGGCCGAGGAAGCCGAACAGCGCATGCTGGGCGACGTGTCCCAGGTGGATGTCCATGTACTCGATCTGGCCGCCGTTGATGCGCCCGCGCAGCTCCGGATCGGACTGGTATGGCAGGCGGAACTCGATGCCGCCGGCACGCGCCAGCACGCCGTCCAGCTCGGGCGCGGTGGAGGCGCCGGTCAGGATGCGGATGGCGAACTGCTCGCCGCGCTCGCGGGCGGCCTCGATCCGCGAGGCCAGTGCCTTGGGCACGGCCTTGGGATAGCCGGCACCGGTGAAGCCACTCATGCCCACGGCCATGCCGGGCTGGATCAGGGCAGCGGCCTGCTCAGCCGACACCAGCCTGGAGGCCAGGCCGGCGTGGGCAATGCGCTCGTTCATGATGCGGGGTCCAACGTCGGGGGAGAAACGCCCGATTTTAGCCGCCCCCACCGGCCTGCCCGGCCCGGCCGGGCATCCCCCGGATCGGCTTTTCGGCTAATTGCACGCCGGCGCGGGCTGTGCGCAAAGTGCCGATACGTGATCCAGGGCACGGCGCGGCCCGCTCCCGGACAGGACGCGCTGCCGGCGGCCAAGGCGGAAGCCCCGCCCCGGAAGGCTTTCCGCCCATCCGGGCCCTTTTCGCAGCGGCAGCCGGCCGGCCAGGCGCCGCTGGACCGACAGGGCGCTCTACCCGGAACGACCGCCTCCGCCCCGGCCCGCTCCCCGCCTGCCATTACTCGTTGTGCAATGCAATACAGCAGCGCGTAAAATGGCCGGCTTCAACCAACCGATGGAATGGAGTCACTGATGGGCCTCGACCAGGTCAATTCCGGACGCAACCCGCCCGAGGAAATCAACGTCGTCATCGAGATCCCGAAGGACTCCGAGCCGGTCAAGTACGAAGTGGACAAGGAAAGCGGCGCCATCTTCGTCGACCGCATCCTCTCCACCCCGATGCGCTACCCCTGCAACTACGGCTACGTGCCGGACACCCTGTGCGGCGACGGCGACCCGGCCGACGTGCTGGTGGTGCTGCCGCTGCCGCTGGTCCCGGGTTCGGTCGTGCGCTGCCGCCCGGTCGGCGTGCTGAAGATGAGCGACGAGGCCGGTTCCGACGAGAAGATCCTGGCCGTGCCGGTGTCCAAGGTGTTCGCCGGCTACGCCCACGTCGAGGACATCAACCAGGTGTCCAGCCACTGGCTGGAGCGCATCGGCCACTTCTTCGAGCACTACAAGGACCTGGAGAAGGGCAAGTGGGTCAAGGTCGACGGCTGGGGCGACGCCGCCGAGGCCAAGAAGATCCTCGTCGAGTCGATCGAGCGCTGCCAGGCCAAGGCCTGAGCGACGCGGATGCGGCCGCCATGGCCGCATCCTCCCGCGCCGGCGCGATGCCGGCGCCCCCGGACCGCCAAATGCGGCACACTTCCGTGCACGGCCGTGCATGGGGTGCCGGCAAACGCTGAAGATTCCTGTCCGGATATCCGATACCGTGCAGGTGGCGCGGGCACCCCGGTGCCCCGCCCCTTGCTGGTGAATTCGTGGAGGAACGAGTGCGCATCCTGTTCGTCGGTGACGACGTCGTGTTTCCTGCCGACCTGGTGGAACTGGTCGGCGACATGGGGGAGGACTGGGATGTCCACCGTTGTGCGGATGGCGGCGCCGCGATGGCGCATGTGGCCGCGACCGATGTCGATGTAGTCCTGGTACCGCCGACCCTGCCGGACATGCCGGCGGCGACCCTGCTGGGCCAGGTCCGCACCCTGCGTCCCTCCACCTCGCGCATGGCCGTGATCGGCAATGCCGGGACCCCGCCGGCCCGCATCATCGGCCTGGCCCACCGCTTCCTGCCCGCTCCGCTGGCCCCCGAACTGCTGCTGGAATCCATCGGCAGCCTCGAGGAGCTGCGCGACGTGGTCGACAACCCGCAGCTGCGCGACGCCATCGGCAAGGTCGAGCAGCTGCCGTCGCCGCCGCAGCTGTACCTGCGCCTGATGCAGGCCCTGGAGAACGACGAGGACGCCAGCGCCGCGGACATCTCCGCCCTGGTCGCCGCCGACCCGGCGATCGCGGCCAAGGTGCTGCAGCTGTGCAACTCGGCCTTCTTCTCCACCGGCCGCACCGTGACCGACCTGCGCGCGGCCGTGACCCGCCTGGGCATCTCCACCCTGCGCGACCTGGTGCTGGCCTCCGAAGTGTTCGCCCTGCCGGCCCCGGCCGGCGTGGACCGCAACGCCCTGCAGCAGCGCGCCCTGGTCGCCTCGCGCCTGGCCAAGCGCATGCTGCCCGAATCCAGCGCCGAACTCGGCGCCACCGCCGCCCTGCTCGCCGACATCGGCCTGCTGCTGCCGGGCGTGCGTGACGAGCGCCAGCCGGCGGAAGCCGGCGACACCCGCCCGGGCCATACCGACGCCGGCGCCTACCTGCTGGGCCTGTGGGGCCTGCCGATGCCGATCATCGAGGCGGTCGCGTTCCACCGCCGCCCCTCGCGTTCGGCCAGCCGCAGCTTCTGGGTCACCGGCGCCACCCACGTGGCCATGGCCCTGGCCTCCGGCGAGGAGCCGGACCACGAGTACCTGCAGCGCTGCAACGTACTTGGCCACCTGGAAGAGTGGCGCGGCCACGCCGACCTGATGCTCGACGCCGCCGCGCTGGCCTGACCCCGGCGCGACCGCCGGCCCCGCATATGGGGCCGGCCCTCCCGATCCCTCAGCCCAGGAGTGCCCCGGCGCGTGCCGCCTGGGGCTCCCAGAGCGCGCGCGTGGCCTCGATGGCCGGCTCGTGGCGCCGCCACTTCTCCGGGTCGGGCGGGGTCAGGGTGTAGCGCGACAGCGGCAGTTCGCGGCCCAGGGTGCGGTCCCAGGCCAGGCCGGCCCAGTCGCAGATCCGACGCACCTCGCCCTGCGGATCGGCCAGGAAGCGGCCGTGCTCGATCCCGATCCACTCCCCGGCCGGCAGCGCCGCCAGGTCGTCGAGCAGGACCTGCATGGTCGCCGCCCACTGCGCCGCCACCACTTCTTCCAGTGGTCGCCCCGCCAGCTGGCGCCAGCCCGGGGTCAGCAGGAACGACCACGCCGGGCCATCCCAGCCGGGCAGGCGCGGATAGGTCTGGAACTGCCCCGAGCGCCAGCCGTCGATCATGCTGGCCAGCACCTGGCGCGGCTCGCGGTACAGGAACACGAAGCGCGCCTGCGGGAACACCGTGCGCAGGAACGGGATGCGCAGCGCGTTCTTCGGCGTCTTCTCCAGCATCCGCACCGGGCCGGCCCCAGGCGGCTGGCCGTCGCGGTCGCGCAGCTGGCGGAAGAAGCGCTCGCGCAGCGCCGCGCCGACCGGCGCGCCGGCGTGCTCCGCCAGCAGGCGGTTGGAATCCCAGTCGTGCGCCGCCGGCGACAGCCCCGGCACGCCTTCGATCAGCGCATGGCTCTCGTCGCCGGGCGAGTACAGCCCGGGCGCGGCGGCCAGGGTCTCGAACAGCAGGGTCGAGCCCGAGCGAGGCGGGCTGACGATGAACAGCGGGCGCTCGAACAGTTCGTCCGCTTCCGTCGCCGGCTGCGCCTGGCCCGGACGCGACACCGGTGCCGGTGCCGGCCGCTCGGGCACCGCCGCGCCGCCGGCATGCACGCCCTGGTCGCCGTGGCGGTCGGTCTGCGCCGCGCCACCTGCGCCCGCGGGCTGCGCCACGGCCATGTCCAGCACGTGCGCACCCAGCGCCTGCAGGAAGCCAAGCTCGTTCTTCAGTCCGATCTGCCCTGCACCCAGCGCGTCCAGCTCGGCGCGGATCCCGGCCAGCAGGCGCTGGTAGCGCGGCAGGCCTTCGCCGCGGTCGCCGCAAGCGGCCCACAGCGCGTGCCAGCGCCGGGCGAAGCGCAGCAGCGCCTGCTGGATCGGGCCCATGCGCGGATCCGGCACCGCCTCGCCCAGCAGGAACACGATGTGCTCGCGCAGCTCCCAGGGCGACATCACCGCCGGCGCGTTGAAGTTCTCCAGGTCCAGCTGCGGCGCGGCGCCATCGGCGCGCGGGCTGATCAGCCGCGGCTGCCATTCCGGACCGCGCATGCCCGGCGGACGTGCCTGCGCCAGCAGGTCCCAGAACCGCTCGCCGCCGACGGTGTCGGCGACCAGGTGGATGCGGGTGTCATTGCCCTGGTTCAGCACCCGGTGCCGGCGCCAGGTATCGAAGATCCAGCACTCGCCGGCGGCCATGTTGACCTCGCCCTCGCCGCACGGGAAGCGCACCGAGGGCGTGGTCACGATCGGCACGTGCACGCGCATGCGTTCGCGCCAGTAGTAGTTGATGTCCACGTGCGCGCGCACCTCGGCCTGGCCGTTGAGGCGCATCAGCCGCGCCCTGCCCCAGGTCGCGCCCAGCGACTCCAGCACCTGCATCAGGTAGGGACACTGCTGCAGGGCGGGGTCGACCGCATCTGGCCGTCCAGCGCATCGCTGTCCGGATCGCCGCCGGTAGTGATGAGGGTCAGCGCGCTGTTGCCGTCGTCGCGCTGGGTACGTCCGCGCCACCAGCGCGGATCGACCGCCGCCACCTCCTCGGCCATGGCCTGCGCGTCGAACAGGACCGGCAACTGGAGGAAGGGAACCTGCAATTTCATCGGGGCGTGCCTGCTTGCATGGACGCGCAGTGTGGCAAACCGCGCCGCCACCGACAAAGCCGCGTGTTCAGGCCGGCGGCGGTTGCTGCCTGCGGAGGATGGCCAGGCCGATCAGGCGCGAGACCACCAGGGCCAGGTACATGACCCCGGCGAACTGGCCCAGCATCACCAGCGCGCGTGCCAGCGGCAGCACCGGCACCACGTCGCTCAGGCCCACGCCCGACAGCAGGCTGAAGCCCAGGTACAGCAGCTCCATCCAGCTGCGCTGCAGCCCGGGGGAGGTGGACACGAAGCTGCCTGGAAGGGCGATCTGGCACGCCGAGAAGGCGAAGGCGAACGCCCAGGCCAGCAGGGTGAAGGTGGCGCCGGCGGCGAACAGCTCGTCGCGGGTGACCTTGTGGTCCTCCAGCATGTACGCGCACAGGGCGAAGGCCGCATAGAGGTAGAGCAGGCTTTCGATGCCCTGTCCCACCCCGAGCATGACGCGTCCCAGCGCCGGATCCACCAGGGACGAGGCCAGCGACAGCGATACCGCCGGCAGCGCCAGGCACCAGGCGATCCAGGCCAGTGCCGGGCTGCGCTTGACCACCCACACCGCCAGCAGCAGGACCACGACCCCGAACGCGCCGAAAAGTGCGCGCCCACCCGGGGCCTGGTCCATCGCCGGATACAGCAGGATGCCCAGCAGCTGCACCGCCAGCAGCACGGCGGAAGGGTGCCGGCGTACGGCGGCGAGCCAGCGGATGGCCGGTTGCGGAAGCATGCCCGGCGAGGATACCGCCGTCAGCGGGCGCCGGCGCGGTGCGGGTACTGGGCGAAGATGTCGGCCATGGCCGCGTCGATCTTGGCGCCGCGCTCGGTCGGCGAAGCGCTGCGGCTGGCGCGCCCGACGGCCACGCCGGTCCACACCAGCCGGTTCTGGCGCGCATCGACCAGGTCCACGTTGAGCGTGCCCTCGGTGTAGCGGCGCACGTCGGTGCGGTCGCGCCAGTACGGCACGGCCACGTAGGCGCGGGCGCGGTAGCTGTAGTAGATGCCGTAGTCGACCTCCGGGGTGGTGGTGACGTCGGTGCGTTCCTGCAGGTAGGCGTTGAGGTTCACCCACAGGTCCGGCGCCTGCTCGTCGTAGACGTAGCTGCGCGCCTCCAGCTGCGCACGGGCCGCCTGGCGGATGCGGTTGCTGGTGGGAGTCGAGTATCCCTGCCCTTCGATCGCCAGCGGCGAGTAGAAGGCGAAGCTGCGGTACTGGCTGAAGTCGGCGGAAGGATCGCCCTCGCTGCTGATGCGCGGGCCGGTGGAACAGGCCGACAGCAGCAGCGCGAACAGGGCCGCCAGGCCCCAGGCGAGTCGTGGACTGCGGATCAGGCGGACCATGGTGCTCTCCTGTACCTCCGGGACGGAGGATCTGGCGCGGATCATCCGCGCCGGCGCGTGAACATGGCGGATGGGCGGGCCCGGAAACCGGATGCCTGGGTTACGGGCCGAGCCGGAAACGCAATCCCGGGCAATCCACCGCGCCAGCAGGGACAAGCGCACGCGGCCCGCCCGCGCCGACACTGGGCGCAGGCCGGCACCGATCCACTCCAGCCTGGCCTGCTCCGGCGCCAGTGGTGCCGTTGCGCCCGGCCGCGACCCGGCGTGGCCGCGGCCGGGTGCCTTCCTGGCTAGCCGGCGCGGTAGACCTCCGCGCCCTGCTCGCGGAACTGCGCGGACTTCTCGGCCATGCCCGCCTCCAGCGCGGCCTGCTCGTCCACCCCATGCTCGGCGGCGTAGTCGCGCACGTCCTGGGTGATCTTCATCGAGCAGAAGTGCGGGCCGCACATCGAGCAGAAGTGCGCCAGCTTGTGCGCATCCTTGGGCAGGGTCTCGTCGTGGAACTCCCTGGCCTTCTCGGGATCCAGGCCGAGGTGGAACTGGTCCTCCCAGCGGAACTCGAAGCGCGCCTTGCTCAGGGCGTTGTCGCGGACCTGTGCCCCGGGGTGCCCCTTGGCCAGGTCGGCCGCATGGGCGGCGATCCTGTAGGCCATGATGCCGTCGCGCACGTCCTGGCGGTTGGGCAGGCCGAGGTGCTCCTTCGGCGTCACGTAGCAGAGCATCGCCGTGCCGTACCAGCCGATCATCGCCGCGCCGATCGCGCTGGTGATGTGGTCGTAGCCCGGCGCGATGTCGGTGGTCAGCGGGCCGAGCGTGTAGAACGGCGCCTCGCCGCACTCGCGCAGCTGCTTGTCCATGTTCTCCTTGATCAGCTGCATCGGCACGTGGCCGGGGCCTTCGATCATGGTCTGGACGTCATGCTTCCACGCGATCTTCGTCAGCTCGCCCAACGTCTCCAGCTCGCCGAACTGGGCCGCGTCGTTGGCGTCGGCGATGCAACCCGGGCGCAGGCCGTCGCCCAGCGAGAAGGCCACGTCGTAGGCCTTCATGATCTCGCAGATTTCCTCGAAATGGGTGTAGAGGAAATTCTCCCTGTGGTGGGCCAGGCACCACTTGGCCAGGATCGAGCCGCCACGCGACACGATGCCGGTGACGCGCTTTGCGGTCAGCGGCACGTAGCGCAGCAGCACGCCGGCGTGGATGGTGAAGTAGTCCACGCCCTGTTCGGCCTGTTCGACCAGGGTGTCGCGGAAGATCTCCCAGGTCAGTTCCTCGGCGCGGCCATCGACCTTCTCCAGCGCCTGGTAGATCGGCACCGTCCCGATCGGCACCGGCGAGTTGCGGATGATCCACTCGCGGGTCTCGTGGATGTGCTTGCCGGTGGACAGGTCCATCACCGTGTCGCCGCCCCAGCGGATCGCCCACACCAGCTTCTCCACCTCCTCGGCAATACCCGAGGACACCGCTGAGTTGCCGATGTTGGCGTTGATCTTGGTGAGGAAGTTGCGGCCGATGATCATCGGCTCGCTTTCCGGGTGGTTGATGTTGTTGGGCAGGATGGCGCGGCCGCGTGCGATCTCGTCGCGCACGAACTCCGGGGTGATCACCCTGGGGATGCTGGCGCCGAAGCTCTGGCCCGGATGCTGTGCCAGCAGGCCGGCGTCGCGCACCGCCTCCAGCCGCTGGTTCTCGCGGATGGCGACGAATTCCATCTCCGGGGTGATGATCCCGCGCCGCGCGTAGTGCATCTGGGTGACGTTGGCGCCGGCCTTGGCCCGGCGCGGCAGGATCCGGCCGGGGAAGCGCACCGGCGCCAGCTTCGGGTCGTGCTCGCGGGCGCGGCCGAATTCCGAGGTCAGGCCGGGCAACTGCTCGGTGTCGCCGCGCTCGGCGATCCACTGCGCGCGCAGTGCCGGCAGGCCACTGGCCAGGTCGATGCTGGCTTCCGGATCGGTATACGGGCCGGAGGTGTCGTAGACGGTGACCGGCGGGTTGTCCTCGCCGCCGAACACGGTGGGGGTGCGGGTCAAAGCGATCTCGCGCATCGGGACGCGGATGTCCGGGCGCGAGCCTTCGACGTGGATCTTGCGCGAGCCCGGGATCGGGCGGGTGACCGAGCCGGAAAGCTGTTCGGTCTGCTGCAGCAGCGAGGCGGGAATGGCATTCATGCGTTGTGTCCGTCCGTTCTGTGGAGAACCGCACCAGGGGATGCGGGCCGGATGGCGGAGCACGCATGCGCGGCACCGCCGCCCGAAGCGGGCGGACACAGGACGGACGGATCCCGTCCTGCGAAGCTTCCCTACGCCGGTATCAGCCGGATCAGGTTCCAAGGGACTGTCTCAACCGCGCGCCTGGACGGCGCCGCGGTACCCCCGCTTCGCCGGCGATTAGACCACAGGTCGCGCGCCGCTGCCGGTCGCGCCCGCGACGGCCCGCCCACGCGGCCTTTGCTAGACTGCCGCGCCTCCTGGCAGCCGGAGCCGGCATGGTCTTCCGCATCTCCTTCCTGCTGATCGTGCTGCTGGCGGCCGCGGCGGGCCTGGCGCCGGAGCGGTTCGCCGCGATGGTCGACGGGTTGCTCGGCGGGATGCTGGCCAACACCGGCTGGCTCTACCTGCTGGTGGTGTTCGCCACCCTGCTGTTCATGCTCTACCTGGCGTTCGGCAGCCTCGGCCAGCTGCGCATCGGCGGCGAGGACGCCGAACCGCAGTTCTCGGTGGCCAGCTGGCTGGCGATGCTGTTCGCCGCCGGCATGGGCATCGGCCTGGTTTTCTGGGGCGCGGCAGAGCCGCTGTCGCACTACTTCAATCCGCCCGAGGCGCTGGAACCGGCGAGCATGCCGGCCGCGCGCGCGGCCATGCGCTATTCGTTCTTCCACTGGGGCCTGCACCCGTGGGCGATCTATGCCCTGGTCGGCCTGGCGATGGCCTGGTTCCAGTACAACCGGCGTGGCCGCGGCCAGCTCAGCGATCTCCTGCAGCCGGTGCTGGGCCGCCACCACCGCGGCTGGGCCGGACGCTGCGTGGACATCGCCGCGGTGGTGGCCACCGCGATCGGCGTGGCCACCACCCTGGGCTTCGGCGCGCTGCAGATCGTCGCCGGCCTGCGCACGGTGTTCGGCACGCCCACCGGTACCGGGATGCAGCTGGCGGTGATCGGCATGGCCTTCGTGCTGTACATGCTCTCCAGCCTCAGCGGGGTGGAGCGCGGCATCAAGTGGCTGTCCAGCGCCAACCTCGCCCTGGCGGGCCTGTTGCTGCTGGCGGTGCTGGCCCTGGGGCCGACCGCGTTCCTGTTCGACGTGTTCACCAATGCCCTGGGCGGCTACCTGGACAACCTGGTCGGCATGAGCCTGCGCATGTCGCCGTTCTCCGGCAGCGCCTGGGTGAGCGAGTGGACGATCTTCTACTGGGCCTGGTGGATCTCGTGGGCGCCGTTCGTGGGCACCTTCATCGCGCGCGTGTCCTACGGCCGCACCATCCGCGAGTTCGTGGTCGGCACGGTGCTGGCGCCCAGCCTCCTGGGCTTCGCCTGGTTCGCGGTGTTCGGTGGCATGGCGCTGTGGCAGCAGCTCTTCGTGGCCGACCTGCAGCCGGTGCTGGAAAGCGGGTACGAGAACGTGCTGTTCGCCCTGTTCCAGCACCTGCCCGGCAGCACCGTGCTGAGCGCGGTGGCGGTGGCGCTGCTGGTGGTGTTCTTCGTCACCTCGGCCGATTCGGCGGTGCTGGTGCTGGCCAGCATGTCCAGCGACAAGGCCGGTGACCCGCCGCCGCTGCGGCGGCTGGCCTGGGGCGTGGCCATCGCGGTGGTGGCCGCGGCCCTGCTGCTGGCAGGCGGCCTGGACGCGCTGCAGGGCCTGGTGACGATCTCGGCCCTGCCGTTCGCGCTGCTGCTGGTGCTGGTAATCCTGGCCATGCAGCGCACGCTCTCGCATGCACGGAAGGTGCGCCGGCGACGCGCGCAGGCGCTGCGGCACGCGCTGGAGCACTGGGTCTACGGGCCGCACGGCACGCGCGGCCCGCCGCCACCGCCCTACTCGAGCGAGTAGCCGATGCGGAACCCGCCCCAGTGGCGGCCATCCACGTACACCGGCACCGACAGGTCGAACATGATCTGCCCGGTGTCGCGGCGGTAGACCTGCAGCCGGTACGGATCGGTGTGCGCGCCGACGCTGCGGCCGACGCGGTCGCCGAAGATGCGCTTGGTGCGGTTGCCGACCAGGTCCTTCGCGCGGTCGCCGGTCATCGGCTGGCAGTAGCGCTGGTTGTGGGTGGGCACGTAGCCGTCCGGGTTGGCGCTGATCGCGAAGACGATCCACGGCTCGGCGTTGGCCACCGGCTCCTGCAGCGGCGGCAGCACCCGGTCGCACAGCGAGTCGAACGGGGTGCGGTACTTCGGCGGATCGATCCCGGGGATCTGCCTGTACTCGCGCGAGAACAGGGACTCGGCGCTGATCCGGCCATCGGCCACCGCGGCAGCCAGGGCCATGCCGATGCGGCGCGCGCCGGCCTCCGCCAGCTCGCGAACGCGCGCATGGCGCGGCTCCCGCATCGGGTCCGGCGGCAGGCGGAACAGGCCGACGCAGTCGTGCAGGGTGGATACGCCCTGGCCCAGCGCCTCGCTCAGCTCGGCCACGTGGGCGGCGTGCTGCAGGTTGCTGTGGCCCAGGCCGACGACCTGTTCCACCGCGCGGTCGATCGCCAGCACTTCCTCGCCCTGCGAGGTGATGCGCATCGCCACCGATTCCATCGCCGCACCGGCACCTTCCAGCGACTGGCCGATGCCGGCCAGCACCTCGCCGGTATGGCGGGCCGATTCGGCGCTCTCCCCGAGCGCCTCCACCGTGCCGCCGACGATGGCGCGAACGTCGCGCGCGGCGCTGGCGGCGCGTTCGGCCAGGCGCCGGATCTCGGCGGCGACCACGGCGAAGCCACGACCGGCCTCGCCGGCGTGGGCGGCCTCGATGCCGGCGTTGATCGACAGGATGTTGGTCTGGAAGGCGACCGAGTCGATCACCTCGATGACCTCGCCGGCGCGGGCGGCGCGGCTCTCGACCTGCTCCATGGCCGCGGCCAGGGCACGCGCGGCCTCGCCGCCGCGGCGGGCGTCGGCATCGGCGCGCACGGCGGCGGCGCGTACCTGCTCGAGTTCACCGCGCACGTCGTCCAGGTCCTTGCGCAGGCGGCTGGTCGCGGCCAGCACCTGCTCCAGGGCGTCGGCCTGGGCACGGGTCTGGTTGGCCAGCTCGTCGTTCTCGCCGACCACCTTGGGTACGTCGGCGGCCAGCTGCACGGAAAGGGCCACGGCCTGGCGCACGGCCTCGGCCAGGTTGCCGAAGCCGGCGGCCAGGCGGCGTCCGCATTCGCTCTCGGCGTGGGCCGGCGGCAGCTCCAGGGCCAGGTCGCAGCGGGCCAGGGTGTCGTTGACGTGGGACAGCAGCTCCAGCGGCGCATTGCTGCCGGCCAGGCGCCGGGCCAGCGGGAGCAGCAGCGGATGGGTGACGGTCGCCCCGGCGGTGCCGGCCAGCAGCGCGGCCTCGCGCATCAGGGTGGCGGTCTCGGCATGCGGCAGCGAGACGATCCAGCCCTCGCCGTCGGCCTGGTAATGCACGCGGCGGGCCGGATCGTCACCCGGGGCCACCCAGGTGCCGCCGGCCTCGTCCAGGTCGGAAGCCTTCAGCCCCCACAGCGGCCCGGCGGCCGCGACCGGCAGCCCGATCTCGTCCAGGCCCAACAGGTCATGGGCGCTGCGGTTTGCGGCCACGACGCGGCCCCCGCGGTCCAGCCGCAGCAGCGCGACCGGTGCATCGGGCAGCGCAGCGGTGGTTGCCTGCGTGCTGTCCAGCGACTGCGTCGCCGACTCCATGGTCGACATGTGCATTCCCTCCTCTCCCGTTTTGGCATATCGGCCGTCGGGAGGAAGGACTGAAGCCCGGAGGGGAAATAAAGCCCGCGACGGGGTCCGGCCGTACCGTTACGGGAGCTCGCGTATGGCGCGGGCGTGCCCGGAGACGATGCGCAGGGTCGAGGCGTCGCTGTCGAACAGCGAGAACAGGCCCTGCGCCTCCTGCGGCGGGTCGCCGGTGAAGGGGTCGCCCTCCTTCCACATCCAGTCCGGGTTCGAGGTGCGGCCGCGACCGCCCCAGGCCCAGAAGTTGGAACCGGCGATCGGCGCGCCGGCGCGCGCGTGCTCCAGCACCCGGTCGAAGATCGCCTTGTAGAAGCGGTCGCGCGCGGTGACGCCGGAGGCCGGGTCGTAGGAACCCTTGTCGCGGTTGAGGCCGAACTCCGACAGCACGATCGGCTTGCCGAGCTTCCGCGCCATTTCAACGTGGCGGTCGATGTACTCCAGCGAGGTCTCCAGCCCGGGCTCCAGCCGCGCCGCCGGATCGTCGTGGTCGATCCAGCTCCAGTTCGACGGCCACAGGTGGAAGGTCAGGTAGTCGATGTTCGGCGAGGCATGGGCGATCAGGTAGTAGTCGTCGTCCGACAGCGAACCCTTGTTGCCCTCGCTGCCGCTGCTGACCAGCTGCCTGGGCGCCAGCTGGCGGATGAAGCCGGCGGTGTCGTGCAGCCAGGCGCGGTACGCCTGGAAGTTGGGCGCGCCACCGGCGTCGCTGCCCGGGCGCGGTTCGTTGGCCAGCTGCCAGGACATCACCGTCGGATCGTCGACGTAGGCGATGCCGTTGACGCTGTTGCGGCGGGTGATGACGGTGCGGATGGCGTCGCGGTACGCGGCCTGCGCCTCGGGCATGGCGTAGAAGCGCGCCGAGTTCTGCATGAACCCGTTCCAGTCGCCGGTCTCGTCCGGATCGAACACCGGCTCGCCGGTGAACCAGGACACGTACTGCGACATGCCGCCGGACCACTGCCAGAAGTTGTTGAGGTAAAGCACCGCCTTCATGTCGCGCTGGCGCATCTCGTCCAGCAGCACGTCCAGGCCTTCGAGCAGGCGCTGGTCGTACTCGCCGGGCGCGGTCATGAAGGCAGGGCGTACGCCGCGCTTGAAACCGCTGGCCTCGCTCATGGCGAGCACGCGCAGGTTGTCGATACCGGCAGCCTTGAGCTGGTCCAGTTCCGCGCGCAGGCGCGCACGGTCGCCGACCCCGTCCTCCGCGCCCAGGTAGGCGCCGTACCAGAAGTTCGCACCGGCGAACCGGTAGGGCTTGCCGTCGAGCAGGAAGCGGGTGCCCTCGACCCGGACGAACCCGGATTGCGCGGCCAATGCCGGCGCGGCGGACAGCATTGCCAGGAGCATCGCCACCATCGTTGCAAACATCCCGAATGGGCGGCCGGGGCGCTGAGATAACGATAACTCGCTCATGCGGGAATGCTCCGTGGCAGGGACGCGGCATTAGAACCCAGGGCGACGGCGCGGGCACGCTGCGGCCGCACAAACCGGCGGTCGCCCCTGCCCTGCGCGATCGCGGCTGCCTCAGTAGCCGGCGGCCTGTCCGTCCTTGCGGCTCTCGGAGGCGCCGTAGTAGACGCCGGTCGCCGGATCGCGGGCGATGGCCTGGTAGCCACCGTAGGGACCATCGGCGAAGGTCACGCGATGGCCCTTGCGCATCAGCGCGCGCACGGTCTCCCAGGAGAACCCGGTCTCCAGGTTGACCTCGCCACCGTCGCTCATCGCCGTGGCAGCGCCGGTCGGCTCGGTCGAACCCTCGTGCTGGATGCGCGGTGCGTCGCCGGCCTCCTGCAGGTTCATGCCGAAGTCCACCAGGTTCATCACGATCTGCACGTGGCCCTGGGGCTGCATCGCCCCGCCCATCACCCCGAAGCTCACCCAGGGCTTGCCGTCCCTGGTGATGAAGGCCGGGATGATGGTCTGGAACGGACGCTTGCCCGGGGCGTAGCAGTTGGGATGCGCGGGTTTGCGCTCGCAGCCGGCCAGCACGAACATCTCGCCACGGTCCTGCAGGATGAAGCCCAGACCGGGCGGCGCCATGCCGCTGCCCATGCCGCGGTAGTTGGACTGGATCAGCGAGACCATCATCCCGTCGCCGTCGGCCACGGTCATGTAGATGGTGTCGCCCTCCTCCAGCTGCTTCGGCGTGGCCGGCTGCACCTCGCGCAGCGCCTTGTCCATCGAGATCAGCTCGCGACGTTGCGCGGCGTACTCTTTGGACACCAGCTTCGCCACTGGTGCCGACTGGAACGACGTGTCGGCGTAGAAGCGCGCGCGATCGGCGAAGGCCAGCTTCTTGGCCTCCACGAACAGGTGCAGGTGTTCAGGCGAGCCGAAGGCGATCTCCGAGAAGTCGTAACCCTCGAGGATGTTGAGCATCTGCAGCGCGGCGATGCCCTGGCTGTTTGGCGGCAGCTCCCACACGTCGTAGCCGCGGTAGTTCGTCGACACCGGCTCGACCCACTCGCCCTGGTGCGCGGCCAGGTCCGCGTAGGACAGGAAGCCGCCGTTGGCCTTGAAGTAGGCATCGATGGTGCGGGCGATGTCGCCCTTGTAGAACGCGTCGCGGCCGCCTTCGGCGATCTTCTCCAGGGTGGCGGCGAGGTTCGGGTTCTTCCACAGCTCGCCCTTGCGCGGCGCGCGGCCGTCGATGGTGAACTGCTCGGTGAAGCCCGGGAACTGCGACAGCCGCGGCACCGAGCGCTCCCAGTAGTAGGCGATCACCTCGTGCACCGGATGACCGTCGCGGGCGTAGCGGATCGCCGGCGCCAGGTTGTCCGCCATGGGCAGCCTGCCGAAGCGGCCGTGCAGCGCGAACCAGCCATCGACCGCGCCTGGTACCGATACCGGCAGCGGACCCTGTGCAGGGATATCGGTCAGGCCGCGGCGGCGGAACTCGGCCAGGGTCAGCGACTTCGGCGAGCGGCCGGAGCCGTTGTAACCGTACAGCTTCTGCGTCTTGGGATCCCACACGATGGCGAACAGGTCGCCGCCGATGCCGTTGCCGGTCGGCTCCATCAGGCCCAGCGCGGCGTTGGCGGCAATCGCCGCATCCACCGCCGAACCGCCCTGCCTCATGACATCCAGCGCGATCTGGGTGGCCAGCGGATGCGAGGTCGCGGCCATGGCATGCGGCGCGATCACCTCCGAACGGGTGGCGAAGGCATGGCCGGTGACGCGATCGGCGGCGGGCGCCCCCGTTGCCAGCAGCAGGCCCAGGGCGACGAGGGAGGATCGGAGTGCGGGCATGGCAGGCTCGCCGGCAGGGAAAGCCGCACGATAGTCGATCCTGCCTGCCGTGCGCCCGGGCCGGGCGCACGGATCCAGCGGCTCAGCCTTCCAGCAGTTCGCGGTCGCGCACCGCGCCCTTGTCGGCGCTTGTCGCCAGCAGCGCATAGGCCTTCAACGCGGTGCTGACCTTGCGCGGACGTGGTTCCGCCGGGCGCCAGCCCTTCGCGTCCTGTTCGCTGCGGCGCCTAGCCAGCTCCGCCTCGTCCACCAGCAGGTCGATGGCGCGTGCGGGGATGTCGATGCGGATGCGGTCGCCGTTGCGCACCAGGCCGATGGCGCCACCAGCCGCCGCCTCGGGCGAGGCATGGCCGATCGACAGGCCCGAGGTGCCGCCGGAGAAACGGCCATCGGTCAGCAGCGCGCACTTCTTCCCCAGCCCCTTCGACTTCAGGTAGCTGGTCGGGTACAGCATCTCCTGCATGCCGGGACCGCCCTTCGGGCCTTCGTAGCGGATCACCACCACCTCGCCCGCCTGCACCTCGTCGCCGAGGATGCCCTTCACCGCCGCATCCTGGCTCTCGTAGACCCGCGCCGGGCCCTCGAACACCAGGATCGATTCGTCCACGCCGGCGGTCTTCACCACGCAGCCGTCGAGGGCGATGTTGCCGTGGAGCACGGCGAGGCCGCCCTCCTTCGAGAAGGCGTGGTCCATGTCGCGGATGCAGCCCTCGGCGCGGTCGGTGTCGAGCGACGGCCAGCGCGTGTCCTGGCTGAAGGCGACCTGGGTCGGGATGCCGGCAGGACCCGCGCGGAAGAAGGTGTGCACGGATTCGTCGGCGCTGCGGGTCACGTCCCAGCGCTCGATCGCCTCGCCCAGGCTGGGCGCATGCACGGTCGGCACGTTGGTATGCACCAGCCCGCCACGCGCCAGCTCGCCAAGGATGGACATGATGCCGCCGGCGCGGTGCACGTCCTCGATGTGGTACTTCTGCGTGTTCGGCGCGACCTTGCACAGCTGCGGCACCTTGCGCGAGAGCCGGTCGATGTCGTGCAGGGTGAACGGCACTTCGCCCTCCTGCGCCGCTGCCAGCAGGTGCAGGATGGTGTTGGTCGAACCGCCCATGGCGATGTCCAGCGCCATCGCGTTCTCGAACGCCTCGAAGGTGGCGATGCCGCGCGGCAGCGCGCGCTCGTCACCGGCGCCGTACCAGCGATGGCACAGCTCCACCGCGGTCACGCCCGCCTTCTTGAACAGCGCCTCGCGGTCGGCATGGGTGGCCACCACGGTGCCGTTGCCCGGCAGCGAAAGGCCCAGGGCCTCGGTCAGGCAGTTCATCGAGTTGGCGGTGAACATGCCCGAGCACGAGCCGCAGGTCGGGCAGGCACTGCGTTCGACCGCGGCGACCTGCTCGTCCGAGGCGTTGGGATCGGCCGCCATCACCATCGCGTCGATCAGGTCCAGCTTGTGGTCGGCAAGGCGGGTCTTGCCCGCTTCCATCGGCCCGCCGGACACGAACACGGTGGGGATGTTGAGCCGCAGCGCGGCCATCAGCATGCCCGGGGTGATCTTGTCGCAGTTGGAGATGCACACCAGCGCATCGGCGCAGTGCGCGTTGACCATGTACTCCACCGCGTCGGCGATCAGCTCGCGGCTTGGCAGCGAATACAGCATGCCGTCGTGGCCCATGGCGATGCCGTCGTCCACCGCGATGGTGTTGAACTCCTTGGCCACGCCGCCGACGCGCTCGATCTCGCGCGCCACCAGCTGGCCGAGGTCCTTGAGGTGGACATGGCCGGGCACGAACTGGGTGAACGAGTTGGCGATGGCGACGATCGGCTTCTGGAAGTCGCCGTCCTTCATGCCGGTGGCGCGCCACAGGGCGCGGGCGCCGGCCATGTTGCGGCCGTGGGTCGAGGTGCGTGAGCGGTAGTCGGGCATTGTTCTGCAGGAGCTGGCGAAAGGCGGGCGCGCATGCGCGGCGAAGTGGGCCGCATGCGGATCGGGCGCGCGGGAGACGTCCCGATTGTGATGCGTTTCCACGGTTGCGGTTGCAACAGTAGAAGCACCGCCGCGGGCGCTTGACAAGCCGGGAAATGGCGTGCTTTCCTGCGACCCATGCTGCATCGCCACACGACCGCCGCCGAGATCCAGGACGCCCCCGCCTTCAGCGCGGGCTCGCTCCTTCTCGTCGTCCTTATTACCTCGCCAACAGGTGCGGGACGAGCCGGCGTGTAAGCAGCAAACAGACGCCAGACACTCAGAACCCCGCACCGGAAGGCGCGGGGTTTTTTGTTTCCGGCATCCATAAGGTTCCGACCGGAAAGTTATCAGCAGAAACGATCTCGATCCGGCAAATTCGCAGGCTTCGCTTCTCCCATTCACGCAAACGCACAGGACCACGCCATGACCAGCAGCACCTCCACCAAGATCGCGATCGTCGGCTACGGCAGCCAGGGCCGCGCGCACGCGCTGAACCTGCGCGACTCCGGCTTCGACGTGACCGTGGGCCTGCGCCCGGGCGGCCCGACCGAGGCCAAGGCCAAGGCGGACGGCTTCGTGGTCAAGAGCCCGGCCGAGGCGGTGAAGGATGCCGACCTGGTCGCCGTGCTGACCCCGGACATGGTCCAGAAGAAGCTCTACGAGGACGTCCTGCGCGACAACCTCAAGCAGGGCGCGGTGCTGCTGTTCGCCCACGGCCTCAACGTGCACTTCGGCATGATCTCCCCGCGCGAGGACCTGGACGTGGTGCTGGTCGCGCCCAAGGGCCCGGGCGCGCTGGTCCGCCGCGAGTACGAGATCGGCCGCGGCGTGCCTTGCATCTACGCGGTGTACCAGGACAAGTCGGGCAAGGCCGAGGAGTTCGCCCTGGCCTACGCCGGTGGCCTGGGCGGTGCCCGCGCCAACATCATCAAGACCACCTTCAAGGAAGAGACCGAGACCGACCTGTTCGGCGAGCAGGCCGTGCTGTGCGGCGGCGCCTCCTCGCTGGTCCAGGCCGGCTTCGAGACCCTGGTCGAGGCCGGCTACCAGCCGGAGATCGCCTACTACGAGGTCCTGCACGAGCTGAAGCTGATCGTCGACCTGTTCTACGAAGGCGGCATCACCCGCATGCTGGAGTTCATCTCCGAGACCGCGCAGTACGGCGACTTCGTCTCCGGCCCGCGCGTGATCGACGCCTCGGTCAAGGCGCGCATGAAGGACGTGCTGACCGACATCCAGAACGGCACCTTCGTGCGCAACTGGCAGGCCGAGTACGACGCGGGCCTGCCGAACTACAGGAAGTTCCAGCAGGCCGACAAGGACCACCCGATCGAGAAGGTCGGCAAGGAACTGCGCGCCAAGATGGTGTGGCTGCAGGGCAACGCCGGGCCGGCCAGCGAAGAACAAGCCAAGAAGACCGCCGCCGCATGAACGCCAACACCCCCACAGCGACGGCGGCCGGGCTGCGCAATGGCGCAGCCTGGGTCGCGCATGCGCTGGAAGCCGAGGGGGTGGACACCATCTTCGGCTATCCGGGCGGCGCGATCATGCCGTTCTACGACGCCCTGGTGGATTCGGGGCTGCGCCACATCCTGGTGCGCCATGAGCAGGGAGCGGCACTGGCGGCCAACGGCTATGCACGCGCCTCCGGAAGGGTCGGCGTGTGCGTGGCGACCTCCGGTCCCGGCGCATCGAACCTGGTGACCGGCATCGCCGACGCGATGCTGGACTCGGTGCCGATGGTCTGCATCACCGGCCAGGTCCCGACCACGCTGCTGGGGACCGACGCGTTCCAGGAACTGGATGTGTTCGGCATGACCATGCCCATCGTCAAGCACAGCTTCCTGGTGCGCAGCGTCGACGACCTGCCGCACGTGATGGCCGAGGCCTTCCGCATCGCCCGCGAGGGCCGGCCCGGCCCGGTCCTGGTCGACCTGCCCAAGGACGTCCAGGTCGGTCCGGCCACGCACCTGCCGGTGCACGTGCCGGCGGCGGTGGAGCCGGCGCCGGCGCCGCCGGATGCCGCCCTGGCCGAGGCCATCGCCGCGATCGCCGCGGCCGAGAAGCCCGTGGTCTACGGCGGTGGCGGCATCGGCATCTGCGACGCGGTGGCGGAGTTCCGCCAGTTCGTGGAGGCCACCGGCATCCCGACCGTGCTGACCCTGCGCGGCCTGGGCTCGCTGCCGGGCAGTCATCCGCAGTACCTGGGCATGCTTGGCATGCATGGCACCCGCGCCGCCAATATCGCCGTGCAGGAATCGGACCTGCTGGTCGTGGTCGGCGCGCGCTTCGACGACCGCGCCACCGGCAAGCTGGCCGAGTTCGCGCCGTTCGCCCGGGTCGTCCATCTGGATGCCGACGCCTACGAGATCTCCAAGCTGCGCAACGCCGACATCGCCCTGCCGGGCGACCTGGCCGCGGGCCTGCGCGCCCTGGCCGCGGCGCGCAGCACCGCCACCGAATGGCGCAAGCGCTGCGACACCCTGCGCGAGAAGCACGCCGCGCGCTACGACGCCCCCGGCCAGGACATCTACGCCCCGGCCCTGCTGAAGCGGGTCAGCGAGCTGAGCCCCGACGCGATCGTCACCGCCGATGTCGGCCAGCACCAGATGTGGGTGGCGCAGCACTGCCGCTTCTCGCATCCGCGCAACCACCTGACCTCCGGCGCCCTGGGCACGATGGGCTTCGGCCTGCCGGCGGCGATGGGCGCGCAGTTCGCGTTCCCGGACCGGCCGGTGGTGCTGGTCAACGGCGACGGCGGCTTCATGATGAACGTGCAGGAGCTGGTGACCATCGCCCGCTGCAAGCTGCCGGTGAAGATCATCCTGCTGGACAACAGCGCCCTGGGCATGGTCCGCCAGTGGCAGGAGCTGTTCTTCGACAAGCGCTACAGCGAGATCGACCTGTCCGACAACCCGGACTTCGCCGCGCTGGCACAGGTCTGCGGCATCCCGGCGACCCGGATCGAGCAGCGATCGCAGGTCGAGGATGCGCTGTCCGCCCTGCTCTCCTCGCCGGGCCCCGGCCTGCTGCACGTGAAGATCGACGCAAGGGCCAACGTCTGGCCGCTGGTGCCGCCGAACACGGCCAACAGCCACATGCTGGAAGCCAATCCCAACGAACAGAAGGCAGAGTCAGCTCATGCACTACCGGCTTGACCTGGTGCTGAAGCCCGTGGAGGGCGCGCTGGTGCGCGTGATCGGCATGACCGAGCGCCGCGGCTTCGCCCCGCGCGCGATCCAGGGTTCGCCCGCCAGCGACGGGCGCTGGAGGCTGCAGCTGCTGGTCGATGGCGGCCGCCCGGCCGAGACCCTGCGCCGCCAGCTGCAGAAGGTGTACGACTGCGAGTCGGTCGAGGTCGTGCCCGTGGATGGCCCGCTGCCCGGCGCGGCCGATGGGGCGGCACCGTGAGCATGCCGCTGCCCTTCACCACCACCGTTGCCGCCCGTGCGGAGGCAACGGTGCGGAGGTGCCTTCTCCCGGATCGCACGGAGCACCGCGGCGATGCCTGAGACCGGCCGCGCCAGCACCGGGGAACCTGACGTCGGCGACGTCGGCGTTGCCGACGTGCTGGCCGCGCAGTCGCGGCTGCGCCGGTTCCTGCCGGTGACGCCGATGCACCAGGCCGAACGCTTCGGCGTGATGCTCAAGCTGGAGAACCTGCAGCGCACCGGCTCCTACAAGGTCCGCGGCGCGCTCAACGCGATGCTGGCCGCGCGCGAGCGCGGCGACGAACGCCCGGTGATCTGCGCCTCGGCCGGCAACCATGCCCAGGGCGTGGCCTGGGCCGCCTACCGCCTGGGCGTGCAGGCGATCACGGTGATGCCGCACGGCGCACCGGAGACCAAGATCGCCGGCGTCACCCACTGGGGCGCCACCGTGCGCCAGCACGGCGACAGCTACGACGAGGCCTTCGCCTTCGCCCGCCAGCTGGCCGAGCAGTACGGCTACCGTTTCCTGTCCGCGTTCGACGACCCGGACGTAATTGCCGGCCAGGGCACGATCGGGATCGAGATCGCGCCGCACGCCCCGGACGTGGTGATCGTCCCGATCGGCGGCGGCGGCCTGGCCTCGGGCGTGGCGCTGGCGCTGAAGTCCCAGGGCGTGCGCGTGGTCGGCGCCCAGGTCGAGGGCGTGGATTCGATGGCCCGCGCCATCCGCGGCGACGTCCGCCAGATCGACCCGGTGAAGTCCCTGGCCGACGGCGTGCGGGTGAAGGTGCCCGGCTTCCTGACCCGCCAGCTGTGCGCCCGCCTGCTGGACGACGTGGTCATCGTGCGCGAGGCCGAGCTGCGCGAGACCCTGGTGCGCCTGGCCCTGGAAGAGAACCTGATCGCCGAGGGCGCCGGCGCCCTGGCCCTGGCCGCAGGCCGCCGCGTGGCCGGGCGGCGCAAGTGCGCCGTGGTCTCCGGCGGCAATATCGATGCCGCCACCCTGGCCCAGCTGCTGTCCGAGGTCCGCCCGCGACCGCCGCGCAAACCGCGCCGGCGCAACCGCGGCCCCGAGCCCGCAGCTGCCGCCAAGGGGGATGCTGCGCCGCGCAAAGACCCACCCGTGGCAAAGCGCCGTCCAGCAGCTAACCTGTCCCCTGCAACCATTCCCGTCACAAAGGCGCCGAACGCGCCGCAGCCCGTCAGCGAAGAGGAGTTCACCTGGTGAACGCGCAACAGTCCCAAGCCCAAACCCAGGTCTCCCCGGCCCGCATCCGGGTGTTCGATACCACCCTGCGCGATGGCGAGCAGTCGCCCGGCTGCAGCATGACCCCGCCGCAGAAGCTGGTCATGGCCCGCGCCCTGGCCGACCTGGGCGTGGACGTGATCGAGACCGGCTTCCCGGCCAGCTCCCAGTCCGACCGCGAGGCCATGGCCCTGATCGCCCGCGAGATCCGCGAGCCGACCCTGGCCGTGCTGTCGCGCTGCCTGCAGGCCGACATCGACATCTCGCTGCGCTCGCTGGAGGCGGCCGCGAAGCCGCGCCTGCACGTGTTCCTGTCCACCAGCCCGCTGCACCGCGAGCACAAGCTGCGCATGAGCCGCGGGCAGGTGCTGGAGCGCGTGGTCCAGAGCATCCGCTACGCGAAGCAGCACATTGACGACATCGAGTTCTCCACCGAGGACGGCACCCGTACCGAGGAAGACTTCCTGCACGAGATCGTGGGCGTGGCGATTGCCGCCGGCGCCACCACGATCAACATCCCGGACACGGTCGGCTTCACCACCCCGGAGGAGATCCGCGGCATCTTCCAGCGCCTGATCGCGCAGGTACCGGGTGCCGACAAGGTCATCTTCAGCGCCCACTGCCACAACGACCTGGGCCTGGCCGTGGCCAATACCCTGGCCGCCATCGAAGGTGGCGCACGCCAGGTCGAGTGCACCATCAACGGCATCGGCGAGCGCGCCGGCAACTGCGCGCTGGAGGAGATCGTGATGGCGCTGAAGGTGCGCAACGCGTTCTTCGAGGCCGACACCGGCATCGACACGCGTCGCCTGGTCCCCACCTCGCAGCTGCTGCAGCGCCTGATCGGCATGCCGGTCCAGCGCAACAAGGCGGTGGTCGGCAGCAATGCCTTCGCCCACGAGTCCGGCATCCACCAGCACGGCATGCTGCGCCACCGCGGCACCTACGAAATCATGCGTCCGCAAGACGTGGGCTGGCCCGACACCCAGATGGTGCTGGGCCGCCACAGCGGCCGCGCCGCGGTCGAGCAGCGCCTGCGTGCGCTGGGCTACTACCTGGAGGAGGCCGAGCTGGACATGGTCTTCGCCGACTTCAAGGCGCTGTGCGAGCAGCAGCGCGTGGTCACCGACGCCGACCTGCAGCACCTGATGCAGGACACCGGCGACGGCGAGGGCTACCGCCTGGCCTCGATGACCGTCAGCGACGTCGGCCAGGGCGCCAGCGCCACGGTCGAGCTGTCCGACCCGGATGGCCGCCGCGTGGCCGAGACCGCCAAGGGCGACGGCCCGGTCGACGCGCTGTTCGCGGCGCTGTCGGCCGCCACCGGCGTGCAGCTGAGCCTGGAGAGCTACCAGGTGCACAGCGTCGGCCTCGGTACCGATGCGCGCGGCGAGGCCAGCCTCAGCGTGCGCCATGGCGAGGACGAGTACGAAGGCACCGGCACCAGCCGCGACATCATCGAGGCCAGCGCCCTGGCCTGGCTGGACGTGGCCAACCGGCTGCTGCGCCAGCGTCGCGCCACGGGGAACAGCGAGCAGCTGGCCACCGCCTGACCGATTGCAGAACTGGCCGGCCGCCGGTGGGGAGCCGGCGGCCGGTTTCCTTTCGATCGACCCACGACCGGCGCTCCCCGTGCCGGTCGCCAAGGAATGTTCCATGCCCATCGCCGAGAGCAACCCGGCTGCCACCCTGACCTTCGATGCGGCCGTCAGCCGCGCACTGGCCCGCCGCCACGCGGATACGCCGCTGCCGCCGCGCCCGGAAACCGTGGCCGAGGCGGAAGCCGAAGCCGCGGCCCTGCTGCGCGCGGCCGCCGTGCCGCCTGCGACCAGGCAAGCCGAACCGGCCGAGGCCGCCGAATAAGCCCGCGCCCCGGCGCGCATCCCCCAGTCACGAGACACCCCCATGCACGCGAACATCGTCGTACTGCCCGGTGACGGCATCGGCCCGGAGATCGTCTCCGCCACCTTGCCGGTGCTGGAAGCCATCGCCGCCCGCCATGGCCACGTCTTCTCCTTCCAGGAGCACGACATCGGCGGCATCGCCATCGACCGCCATGGCGAGCCGCTTCCGGCGTCCACGCTGGAGGCGGCGAAGAACGCCGACGCGATCCTGCTCGGTGCCGTCGGTGGCCCCAAGTGGTCCGACCCCAATGCCAGGGTGCGCCCGGAGCAGGGCCTGCTGGCGATCCGCAAGGCGCTTGGCCTGTTCGCCAACCTGCGCCCGGTGCGTCCGCACTCCGCCGCCCTGGGCGCCTCGCCGATCAAGTCCGAGCTGCTGGAAGGCGTGGACATCGTGGTCGTGCGCGAGCTGACCGGCGGCATCTACTTCGGCGACAAGACCCGCAGCGCCACCGACGCCAGCGACCTGTGCCGCTACACGGTGGCCGAGATCGAGCGCGTGGTGCGCAGCGCCGCCGCCCTGGCGCGCAGCCGCCGCGGCCACCTCACCTCGGTGGACAAGGCCAACGTGCTGGAGACCTCTCGCCTGTGGCGCGACGTCACCGCGCGGATCATGCGCGAGGAATTCCCGGACGTGACCGTGGAACACCAGCTGGTCGATTCCATGGCCATGCACCTGCTGTCCAAGCCGCGCGCCTACGACGTGATCGTCACCGAGAACATGTTCGGCGACATCCTCACCGACGAGGCTTCGATGCTGGCCGGCTCGCTGGGGCTGCTGGCCTCGGCCTCGCTGGGCGAGGGAAAGACCGGGATCTATGAGCCGATCCACGGCTCGGCTCCGGACATCGCCGGCAAGGGCATCGCCAATCCCTACGCGACCATCCTCAGCGCCGCCATGCTGCTGCGCCACTCGCTGGGGCTGGAAGCGGAAGCCGCGGCGCTGGAAGCGGCGGTGTCGTCGGCGCTGGACGACCGCGTTTTCACCGCCGACCTCGCCGCGCCCGGCCAGGCGGTCGGCACCACGCAGGCCGCGCAGGCGGTCATCGAACGCCTCGGCTGAGAGGCGACACCATTCCACGACGCCAAGGGCAGGAGTGAAGGCAATGCCAGGTTCCAGGGAAGAGTTCCTCGAGCGGGTCCAACGTCGCGACCCCGACCAGCCGGAGTTCCTGCAGGCGGTCAAGGAAGTGACGGCCAGCCTGTGGCCTTTCCTCGAGCGCCATCCGCGCTATGCCCGCGACGGCCTGATGGAGCGCCTGGTCGAACCCGAGCGCGTGGTCCAGTTCCGCGTCGCCTGGGTGGATGACCGCGGCCAGGTCCAGGTCAACCGCGCCTTCCGCGTCCAGCACAGCTCGGCGATCGGCCCGTTCAAGGGCGGCATGCGCTTCCACCCGTCGGTGAACCTCTCGATCCTGAAGTTCCTCGCCTTCGAGCAGACCTTCAAGAACGCGCTGACCACCCTGCCCATGGGCGGCGGCAAGGGCGGCTCGGACTTCGATCCCAAGGGCAAGAGCGACGGCGAGGTGATGCGCTTCTGCCAGGCGCTGATGCTGGAGCTGTACCGGCACCTGGGCCCGGACACCGACGTGCCGGCCGGCGACATCGGCGTGGGCGCGCGCGAGGTCGGCTACATGGCCGGCATGATGAAGAAGCTCTCCAACCAGGCCGGCTGCGTGTTCACCGGCAAGGGCATCGCCTACGGCGGCAGCCTGATGCGCCCGGAAGCCACCGGGTACGGCACGGTGTACTTCGTCGAGCAGATGCTGCACTACAACCATCGCCAGACCCACGGCGCGCGCGTGCTCGTCTCCGGCTCGGGCAACGTGGCCCAGTACGCCGCGATCAAGGCCACCGACCTCGGCGGCCGGGTCCTGACCTTCAGCGATTCGGGCGGCACGCTCTACTGCCGCGACGGCTTCGACATGGAGGCCATCGAGGCGATCGCCGCCCACAAGAACGAACGCCGCGGCCGCCTCGCCGAACTGGCGGACGATCCGCGCTACGACTACCTGCCCGGCAAGCGGCCCTGGCACATCCCGGCCGAGATCGCCCTGCCCTGCGCCACCCAGAACGAGCTGGACGGCGAGGACGCACGCAGCCTGGTGAAGAACGGCGTGGTCTGCGTGGCCGAAGGCGCCAACATGCCCTCGACCCTGGAAGCGGTGGACGTGTTCCTGGAAGCCGGCACCCTGTACGCCCCGGGCAAGGCCTCCAACGCGGGCGGCGTGGCCACCTCCGGCCTGGAGATGAGCCAGAACTCCGCGCGCCTGTCCTGGACCCACGCCGAGGTCGACGAGCGCCTGCACGTGATCATGAAGGACATCCACGCCAATTGCGTGCGCCACGGCAAGCGCAAGGACGGCACGGTCAACTACGTCGACGGTGCCAACATCAGCGGCTTCGTAAAGGTCGCCGACGCGATGCTGGCGCAGGGCGTGTACTGAGTCCGGCGCGCGATCGCTGCAACGGAAACGCCGCCTTCGCGCGGGGTTTCCGTCTGTATCTCCAGCCCCGCAGCCGGCCAACGACATGGCCGGGCGACTGGAAGCCGGGCCCAAAGGCGTCGAAGGAGGGCCACGGCTTTCATGGTCACGGACCTGGGTTGCGGGCAGATCGCCTGCATGGTTCCAGGTCCGGGCCGCAAAGCACAGGCACCACGCCGGGCGCGGAGACATCGCGGCAAGCGGGCCCTGCGACGCCCCTCGCCCCGCCCGGGCTCCCACCATTGATGGTCACGAAAAGGCCACCCGAAGGTGGCCTCTTCCTGGGTCACCAGCTGCGTCCGCTCAGGCGCCGGCGTTGAACAGCCACGGCTGGGCGGCGCGGTGGCGGGCCTCGAAGGCGGTGATCGCGTCCTTCTCCTGCAGGGTCAGGCCGATGTCGTCCAGGCCGTTGAGCAGGCAGTGCTTGCGGAAGGCGTCGATCTCGAAGCCGTACTGCACGCCGTCCGGGCGGGTGACGGTCTGCGCAGCCAGGTCCACGGTCAGGGTGTAGCCCTCGGTCGCCTCGCACTGGGCGAACAGGGCGTCCACTTCCTTGTCCTCCAGCACGATCGGCAGCAGGCCGTTCTTGAAGCTGTTGTTGAAGAAGATGTCGGCGAAGCTCGGCGCGATGATGGCGCGGAAACCGTACTCGTCCAGCGCCCACGGCGCGTGCTCGCGCGAGGAGCCGCAGCCGAAGTTCTCGCGTGCCAGCAGCACGCTGGCGCCCTGGTAGCGTGGGAAGTTCAGCACGAAGTCCGGGTTGACCGGGCGCCTGCTGCTGTCCTCGCCGGGCTGGCCCACGTCCAGGTAGCGCCACTCGTCGAACAGGTTCGGGCCGAAGCCGGTGCGCTTGATCGACTTCAGGAACTGCTTGGGGATGATCTGGTCGGTATCGACATTGGCGCGGTCCAGCGGGGCGACCAGGCCGGTGTGCGTGGTGAAAGCTTTCATCTCGGTGGTCTCCTCAGGCCTGGACCAGTTCGCGCACGTCGACGAAACGGCCGGCCACCGCGGCGGCGGCCGCCATCGCCGGGCTCACCAGGTGGGTGCGGCCACCGGCGCCCTGGCGGCCCTCGAAGTTGCGGTTGGACGTGGAGGCGCAATGCTCGCCGGCGCCCAGCTTGTCGGGATTCATCGCCAGGCACATGGAGCAGCCCGGCTCGCGCCACTCGAAGCCGGCCTCGATGAACACCTTGTCCAGTCCTTCGGCCTCGGCCTGGGCCTTGACCAGGCCCGAGCCGGGCACCACCAGCGCCTGCTTGACCGTCGGCGCCACCTTGCGCCCGCGCGCCACCGCGGCGGCGGCGCGCAGGTCCTCGATGCGCGAATTGGTGCAGGAGCCGATGAACACGCGGTCCAGGCGGATCGAGGTGATCGGCTGGTTGGGCTGCAGGCCCATGTACTTGAGCGCGCGCACGATCGAGTCCTTCTTCACCGGATCGTCCTCGCGCGCCGGATCCGGCACCGCGGCGTCGACGGCCACCACCATCTCCGGCGAGGTGCCCCAGCTGACCTGCGGCCTGATGTCCTCGGCGCGCAGCTCGACCACGGTGTCGAAATGCGCGTCCGGATCGGAGACCAGGCTGCGCCACAACGCCACGGCCGCGTCCCACTGTTCGCCCTTGGGCGCGAACGGGCGGCCCTTCACGTATTCGATGGTCTTCTCGTCCACCGCCACCATGCCCACCCGCGCGCCGGCCTCGATGGCCATGTTGCAGATGGTCATGCGGCCCTCGATCGACAGGTCGCGGATAGCGCTGCCGGCAAACTCCAGCGCGTGGCCGTTGCCGCCGGCGGTGCCGATCCTGCCGATCACCGCCAGCACGATGTCCTTGGCGGTGACGCCCGCGCCGAGCTTTCCTTCGACCCGGACCTGCATGTTCTTCATCTTCTTGGCCACCAGGCACTGGGTGGCCAGCACGTGTTCGACCTCGGAGGTGCCGATGCCGTGCGCCAGCGCGCCGAAGGCACCATGCGTGGAGGTGTGCGAGTCGCCGCAGACCACGGTCATGCCCGGCAGGGTAGCGCCCTGCTCGGGGCCGACCACGTGGACGATGCCCTGGCGGGTGTCGTCCATCCGGAACTCGAGGATGCCGAAGTCCTCGCAGTTCTCGTCCAGGGTCTGCACCTGCAGCCGCGACACCGGGTCGGCGATGGCCTGCAGGCCGCCGGCGCGCTCGGCGCGGGTGGTCGGCACGTTGTGGTCGGGCGTGGCGATGTTGGCGTCCACGCGCCACGGCTTGCGGCCGGCGAGCCGGAGTCCCTCGAACGCCTGCGGCGAGGTCACCTCGTGCAGGATGTGGCGGTCGATGTAGATCAGCGAGGAGCCGTCGTCGCGACGGGTCACCTCGTGCATTTCCCACAGCTTGTCGTACAGGGTCTTGCCGGCCATCCCTCTGTTCCTCTGGCGGTGGCGGGCATGGACTGCCCGCCGGGCTGAAGGGGAATCCTGCCGCCTTGCCATCGATAACTCAAATGCATATTTTTCATCCGGTAGATTCCTTCCAGGAATCCAATCCGGAGCCGCGATGGACTGGGCCAGCCTGTCGGCATTCGTCGCCGTCGCCGACCGCGGCGGCTTCTCCGCGGCCGCCGAACAGCTGCACCTGACCCAGCCGGCGGTAAGCAAGCGCATCGCCCAGCTGGAACAGGACCTGGACGTGCGCCTGTTCGACCGGCTGGGCCGCCAGGTGGTGCTGACCGAGGCCGGGCGCCTGCTGCTGCCACGTGCGCGGCAGATGCTCGCCGAGGCGGACGCGGCGCGGCGTGCCCTGCAGGACCTCGGCCACGACATCGGCGGCCGCCTGAGCCTGGCCACCAGCCACCACATCGGCCTGCACCGGCTGCCGGCGCTGCTGCGCCGCTTCACCGCGCTGCACCCGCGGGTGGCGCTGGATATCCGCTTCATGGATTCGGAGCAGGCCTACGCCCAGGTGCTGGGCGGCGATGCGGAGCTGGCGGTGACCACGCTCGGCCCCACCGAGCCGCCGCTGGTGGCGACGCCGGTATGGGACGACCCGCTGCGCTTCGTGGTGGCGCCGGACCATCCGCTGGCGCGGATGGCGAAGGTGACGCTGGCCGATATCGCCGCGCATCCGGCGGTGCTGCCGGACCCGGGCACCTTCACCCACCGCATCATCGCGCAGACCTTCGCCCGTCGCGGACTGTCGCTGCAGCTGCGCCTGACCACCAACTACATGGAGACCATCAAGATGCTGGTCTCGGTCGGCCTGGCCTGGAGCGCGCTGCCGCAGACCATGCTCGACACCCAGGTGCAAGTGCTGCCGGTCCAGGGCGCGCAGCTGTCGCGACAGCTCGGATACGTGGTGCATGGCGGGCGCACGCTGTCGCGGGCGGCGCAGGCGTTCGTGGCGTTGTTGCGCGGGGATTCGTGATTCGTGATTCGTGATTCGTGATTGGTGATTGGCCGGGACGATGGCGCTGGCCGACGGGTAAGCGAAGCGCACCCGGGTTCCCCTCTTCCGAGGGGAGTGGGGCTTCGTGCGGGTGTGCCCGGGGCGTAGCCGAAGCGGCGGCATCGCTTCAGCCACACCGCCAGACCGTCAGGCCGTTGCTTCTTCCGGCTTGACCCGGAACCAGGCCGCGTACAGCGCCGGCAGGAACAGCAGGGTCAGCGCAGTGGCCACGATCAGGCCGCCCATGATCGCCACCGCCATCGAGCCGTAGAACGCGCTGCGCGACAGCGGGATCATCGCCAGCACCGCGGTGAGTGCGGTCAGCACGATCGGGCGGAAGCGGCGCACCGTGGCGTCGACGATCGCGTGCCAGCGGTCGTGGCCGGCGGCGATGTCCTGCTCGATCTGGTCGACCAGGATCACCGAGTTGCGCATCACCATGCCGGCCAGCGCGATCGTGCCGAGCAGCGCCACGAAGCCGAACGGCATCCGGAACAGCAGCAGGAACCAGGTAGCGCCGATCAAGCCCAGGGGCGCGGTCACCAGCACCATCAGCGTGCGCGAGAAGCTGCGCAGCTGCAGCATCAGCAGCGTGGTGACCACGAACAGGAACAGCGGCATGCCGGCCTTGATCGAGTTCTGGCCGCGCGCCGAGTCCTCCACCGAACCGCCCACCTGCAGCAGGTAGCCGGCCGGCATCGAGGCGCGGATCTCCTCCAGGGTCGGATCGATCTGCGCGGTGACCGCCGCCGGCAGCAGCTCGTCGCCGATGTCCGCGCGCACGGTGATCGTCGGCAGCCGGTCGCGGTGCCAGATGATCCCCTCCTCGAAGGTCTGCCGCAGGCGCGCGACCTGCGACAGCGCCACGCTGCCGCCGTCGCCGGTGGGGATGGCCAGGCTGCCCAGCAGTTCCAGCTGCTCGCGGTCGCCGGCGCCACCGCGCAGCATGATCCCGACCAGCTCGTTGCCCTCGCGGAAGGTGCTGGCGGTGTAGCCGGACAGCTGCGCGCTGAGGAACTGCGCCAGCTGGGCGCTGTTGACGCCCAGCGCGCGGGCGCGGTCCTGGTCGATTTCCAGGCGCACCACCTTGCTCGGCTCGTCCCAGTCCAGGTTGACGTTGGTGGTGTGCGGGTTGGCGCGCACCTTCTCCGCGACCTTGCGCGCGATCGCGCGCACCTGGTCGATGTGCTCGCCGGAAACGCGGAACTGCACCGGGTAGCCGACGGGCGGGCCGTTCTCCAGGCGGGTCACGCGCATCTGCAGCTCGGGGAACTGCGGTGCCACCTCGCGCAGCAGCCAGTTGCGCAGTTCCTCGCGCGACTGGATGTCCTCGGCCAGCACCACGAACTGGCTGAAGTTGGTCGCCGGCAGCTGCTGGTCCAGCGGCAGGTAGAAGCGCGGCGAACCGGTGCCGACGTAGGCCACGTAGTTGCGGATGCCCTCGCGCTGCTGCAGCAGCGCCTCCAGCTTCTTCGCCTGCGCTTCGGTGGAGCGCAGCGACACGCCCTCGGCCAGCTCGATGTCGACCATCAGCTCCGGTCGGGTCGAGTCCGGGAAGAACTGCTGCGGCACGAAGCGGAACATCAGCAGCGACAGCACGAACAGGCCGACGGTCGCGCCGATCACCAGCCAGCGCCGGCGCAGGCAGGCGTCCAGCAGGCGCCGGAAACGCTGGTAGAACGGGCGCTGGTACGGATCATGGTGGTGGCCGTCGAGCGGCGCCGGTGCCAGCAGCCCGGCGTACTGCGGCCAGCGGTCGGCCAGCCGCTCGCGGAAGGCGCGCCGGCGTGCGGCGAAGCTGCCCGGCCTGGGCGGCTGCGGATGCGCCAGGTCCGGCAGCATCTTGTCGCCCAGGTACGGGATGAACAGCACCGCGGCGATCCACGACACCAGCAGGGCGATTGTCACCACCTGGAACAGCGAGCGGGTGTACTCGCCGGTGCTGGAGGCGGCGGTGGCGATGGGCAGGAAGCCGGCGGCGGTGATCAGGGTGCCGGTCAGCATCGGGAACGCGGTGGACTCCCAGGCGAAGCTGGCCGCGCGCAGGCGGTCGAAGCCCTGCTCCATCTTGATGGCCATCATCTCCACCGCGATGATCGCATCGTCCACCATCAGACCCAGCGCCAGCACCAGCGCGCCCAGCGAGATCTTGTGCAGGCCGATGCCGAAGTAGTTCATCACCGCGAAGGTCATCGCCAGCACCAGCGGGATCGAAACCGCCACCACCAGGCCGGTACGGAAACCCAGCGAGAAGAAGCTGACCAGCAGCACGATGGTCACCGCCTCGCCCAGCACGCGCACGAACTCGCCGACCGAGTCGCGCACCGCCTCGGGCTGGTCGGACACCTTGCGCAGCTCCATGCCTGCCGGCAGCTGCTCCTGCAGGCGCGCGAACTCCGCTTCCAGCTCCTCGCCCAGGCGCAGGATATGGCCGCCGTCGCGCATGGCGACGGCAATGCCGATCGCGTCCTGGCCCATGAAGCGCATCCGCGGTGCCGCCGGATCGGCGAAGCCGCGGGTCACCGTGGCCACGTCCTGCAGGCGGATGGTGCGGCCGTTGGCGCGCACCGGGAACGCACGGATCTCGTCCAGCGTGCGGAACGGGCCATCCACGCGCAGCTGCACGCGTTCGGTCGGGGTCTCGTAGAAGCCCGCCGGCACCACCGCGTTCTGCCCTTCCAGCGCCTGCTGCACGGCCTGCAGCGGGATGCCCAGCGTGGCCAGGCGCGCGTTGTCGATCTCGATCCAGACCTTCTCGTCCTGCAGGCCGATCAGCTCGACCTTGCCCACGTCGGCCACCCGCTGCAGTTCCAGCTGGATGCGGTCGGCGTAGTCCTTGAGGATGGCGTAGTCGAAGCCCTCGCCGGTCAGGGCGTAGATGTTGCCGAAGGTGTCGCCGAACTCGTCGTTGAAGAACGGGCCGATCACGCCCTCGGGCAGGGTCGCACGGATGTCGCCGACCTTCTTGCGCACCTGGTAGAACAGGTCCGGCACGTCCTTCGAGCGCATCGAGTCGCGCGCCATGAAGATCACCTGCGACTCGCCCGGGCGCGAGTAGCTGCGCACGAACTCGTACTTGCCGGTGTTCATCACCGCCTTCTCGATGCGCTCGGTGACCTGCTGCGAGACTTCCTCGGCGGTCGCACCCGGCCACAGGGTCTGCACCACCATGGCCTTGAAGGTGAACGGCGGGTCCTCGCTCTGGCCCAGCCGCAGGTAGGACCAGGTGCCGATGACCGCCAGCGCGATCATCGCGTACAGCACCAGCCCGCGGTTGTGCAGCGCCCACTCGGATACGTTGAAGCGGCGCATGGCTCACTCCGCCTTCGGCTGGGCGGCAGCGGCGGCCACCGGCCGGTTGTCGCGGTCGACAGCGACAACCTCCTCGTCCTCGCGCAGCAGGTGGCCGCCGGCGGCAACCACCCAGTCACCGGCGCGCAGGTCGCCGCGCACGTCCACGTATTCGCTACCCAGGGTGCCGTGCTCGACCGGCACGCGTACCGCCCTGCCCTCGCGCACCACCCACACCACCGGCTTGCCATCTTCGGCCTGCTGCAGCGCCGACAGCGGCACCTGCAGGCCGGCCCCGGCATTCCCGCGGCCAAGGAACACGCGAGCGCTCTGGCCGAGCACCACGTCGCCTGCCACCGCCTCGTCCAGCGCCACGCGCGCGGCGTAGCTGCGGGTCTGCGGATCGGCCGCCGGCGCCAGCTCGCGGATGCGCGCCGGCAGGCGCTGGCCGGGGCGGCTCCACAGCTCGACCTCGGCGGCATCGCCGACCTTGAACTGGCCGACGCGGTCCTCCGGCAGGTCGATCGCGATTTCGCGACCGCCGTCGGCGGCCAGCACGAAGATGGTCTGCCCGGCGCCCACCACCTGGCCGACCTCGGCCTGGCGGCTGGCGATCACCCCGGCATGCGGCGCGCGCAGGGTTGTGTAGCCGGACTGGTTGCGGGTCACTTCCCACTGCGCGCGGGCGGCATCGGCCTGGCCGGCGGCGGCCTTGTAGGCGGCAGCCTGGCCCTCGTAGGCGGAACGGCTGACCAGCTGCTGCTCGACCAGCTTCGCGTAGCGGTCCAGGTCGCCCTTGGCGCGCACCCGCTCGGCCTCGGCCGCGGCCAGCTGCGCCTGCGCGGCCTGGGCCTGCAGGGCCTGGTCGCCCGGGTCGAGCTCGGCCAGCACCTGGCCCTCGGCCACGCGCGCGCCGGCATCGACCCGTCGCGCCACCAGTTCGCCGCCGATGCGGAACGACAGGGGACTTTCCTCGCGGGCACGCACCTCGCCGGGGAAGGCCAGGCCCGCAGCCCCGCCCGCCGCCTGCGGCTGGACCACCCAGACCGGGCGCGCGGCGGGCGCCTGGTCCTCGCCGTTGCCGCAGCCCACGAGGGCGATGGCCGCCAGGGCCGCCAGTACTCCACACCTGATCCGTCCCTGCATTTGGCGCTCCATCCCGTACGTGGAAAATAGTGAACCGGCCGGTATGGTATAAATAGAAAACCAAACAGTCTAGTATTGCCTGCATGACCCGCCAGACCGTGCCAGCCAGCGCCCCGGCGCCCGCCCGCAACCCCGGCCCCGGACGTCCGAAGGACCTCGCCAAGCGCGCCGCGATCCTCGACGCGGCCAAGCGCATGTTCCTGGAGCTCGGCTACCAGGGCGTGAGCATGGACCAGATCGCCGCCGCTGCCGGGGTGTCCAAGCTCACGGTCTACAGCCACTTCGGCGACAAGGAGACTTTGTTCTCCGAGGCCATCGCCGCCAAGTGCCGCGAAGTGCTGCCGGACGAGCTGCTGCTGAGCCCGCCCGAGGGCCCGCTGCGCGACCAGCTGCTGGCCATCGGCCATGCCTTCTTCGCCCTGATCAGCAGCGAGGAGGCGATCCGCATCCACCGCATGATGACCGCGGGCACCGGCGAGGAAGCCCTGCGCACCCTGTTCTGGAACGCCGGTCCGCGCCGGGTCCAGGAGGTTTTCGCCCAGTTCCTGCAGGCGCGCACCGACGAGGGCCTGCTGCGGATCGGCGACGTCCCGCTGGCGGCCTCGCAGTTCTTCAGCCTGCTCAAGGGCGAGCTGCACCCGATGATGGCCTGCGGCCTGTGCGAGACGCCCCGCCCGGAGGAGCTGCAGCGCCACCTGGAGGCCACCGTGGACTTCTTCCTGCGGGCCTATGGCGCCTGAACGCTTTCCCGGCCTGCCGCTGGTCGCGGTGACTTCCGGCACTGAGCGCCGGCCGCCGCCGCGGCGATGCTTCCTGCCGCCGGCCCGGCCCTCAGCGGTAGTAGAATGCCCGGCCTCCCGCGCCTAGTGACAGCAGCCATGACGATCGATTACGCCCGTGCCCGCGAACTGATGGTGGAACAGCAGGTCCGTCCCTGGGACGTCCTGGACGCCGCCGTGCTCGAGGTGATCGGCCGGTTGCCGCGCGAGGCCTTCGTGCCCGAGGCGCAGCGCGCCCTCGCCTACGCCGACCTGGAACTGCCGCTGGGCCACGGCGCACGCATGATGAAGCCGGTGGTCGAAGGCCGCATGCTGCAGGCGCTGGAACTGCAGGGCGGCGACAGCGTGCTGGAAATCGGCACCGGCAGCGGCTATACCACCGCCTGCCTGGCGGCGCTGGCCCGCGAGGTCGTCAGCATCGAGGTGGTGCCGGAACTGGCCGACGCCGCGCGCGAGCGCCTGGAGCGTACCGGCCTGGGCACCAACGTCCGCGTGCTGGCCGCCGACGCCATGGAGTACACCCCCACCCGCACCTTCGACGTGGTGTGCGTGACGGCCGCCGTCGACGTCCTCCCGACCCGCTTCATGGAATGGTTGCGCCCCGGCGGCCGCCTGTTCGTGGTCCGCGGCCGCGCCCCGGTGATGGAAGCCGTGCTGGTGCGCCACACCGGCGATGTCAACGCGCCGGCCATCGAATCGTTGTTTGAGACCGAGCTCGAGTACCTGCGTGGTGCCGAGCCGGCACCGCAGTTCAGTTTCTGACCGTTTTGCCCCGCGGGGCAGCGGTCCGATCCCGATATCCCCACGACGGCCCGGACATGGATCCGGGCCCAACATGAAGATAAGGAAGCCGCTGATGATCCGCCGTTCCCTCGCCCTGGCCCTGGCGGCCGCCCTGGCCCCCGCCACCGCCGGTGCCGCCGACCTGCTCCAGACCTACGAGATGGCGCGCAACGGCGACACCACGCTGGCCATCGCCGAATCGAACACGCTCATCACCAAGGAAGGCAGCGTCCAGGCCCGTGCCGCGCTGCTGCCGCAGGTCAGCGGCAGCGCCAGCCTGACCCGCCGGCGCACCGAGCCGGAAGGCAGCCCGCGCAGCTTCGAGAGTACCAGCCGCAACTACGGCCTCAACGCCAGCCAGACCCTGTTCAACTGGGGCCAGTTCTCCAGCCTGCGCGCCGAGCGTTCGCTGAGCGCCGCCGCCGACCAGGACCTGGCCGCCGCCAGCGACGACCTGATGGTGCGCACCGCCGCCGCCTACTTCGACGTGCTGGTGGCGATCGAGTCGCTGGCCGCCGCCGAGACCAACGAGGCCGCCGGCAAGCGCCAGTTCGACTACGCCGACAAGCGCCTGGAAGTGGGCCTGGCCCCGATCACCGACGTGCACGAGGCCCGCGCCCAGTACGACGCCGCCCGCGCCAACACCATCCTCGCCCGCAACGCCCTGCAGGACGCCTACCAGGCCCTGGCCGAGCTGACCGGCCAGCCGGTGCGCGACCTGCGCGCCCTCCCGGCCGACTTCCGTCCGGAACTGCCGAGCATGCGCAGCGACGCCGATGCCTGGGTCGCCGCGGCGATCCAGAACAACCCGAACCTGCGCTCGTCCGAGCTGCGCGCCCAGGCCGCCAACCAGGGCGTCGAGACCGCCCGCGCCGGCCACCTGCCGACCCTTTCGCTGAGCGGCGGCTGGAGCAAGGGCGCCACCTGGGGTGATTCCATCGCCTCCGAGGACGGCGGCGGTACCGGCCAGAGCACCGGCAGCAGCATCGGCCTGACCCTGTCGGTGCCGATCTTCTCCGGCGGCGCGACGCAGTCGCGCGTGCGCCAGGCCGTGGCCCAGCGCGATATCGCCCAGGACCAGTTCGAGCAGCAGCGCCGCGCCCTGGACCGCAACACCCGCAACCTCTACCAGGCCCTGGTCGCCGGCGTGAGCGAGGTCGAGGCCCGCCGCCTGGCCGTGGTCTCGGCGCAGAGCGCGCTGGAGGCCTCGCAGGTCGGCCTGGAAGTCGGTACCCGCACCGTGCTGGACGTGGTGCAGAACCAGCGCACGCTGTTCCAGGCCCAGGTCGAGTACGCCCGCTCCAAGTACAACTTCCTGCTCAACCGCCTGCTGCTGTCGCAGGCAACCGGCGAGCTGGACGTGGACTCGCTGCGCCAGGTCAACGCCCTGCTGAGCGTCGACGCCGAGGCCCAGCTGCAGGATCCGTCGGTGCTGCGCCAGTAAGCGCCACGCATCCCGCGACACGGAAAAGGCCGCCCGGTGGGCGGCCTTTTTCTTTGCAGCGTTTGCGGATGGCTCGGGGCCCTCTCACTCCTCGACCGGGTCGGGTTCCGGCAGGTCCGGGGCGATCAGCTCCAGGGTCCGGCGCAGCGCACCGCGGCCCTGGTCGACCAGGGCGAGCCCGGCGGCGACCATCTCCTCGCGCGCCTGCGGATCGGCCAGCAGTGTCTCCAAAGCGTCGCCGACTCCGTCCAGGTCCTGGCCCACGCGCAGGGCACCGGCCTCGTCCAGGCGCCTGGAGATGTCGACGAAGTTGTGCAGGTGCGGACCGGTGACCACCGCCGTGCCCACCGCCGCCGGCTCCAGCAGGTTGTGGCCGCCGATCGGCTGCAGGCTGCCACCGACGAAGGCCACGTCGGCGCAGGCGTAGAACGCCATCAGCTCGCCCAGGGTATCGACCAGGAACACCTGGTCGTCGGCGCCGGGCCAGCCATCGCGGCTGCGGGTGCCGACCTTCCAGCCCGCGGCGACGGCCGCCGCCTGCGCCCGCGGGAACCGCTCGGGATGGCGCGGCGCCCACACCAGCAGCAAGTCCGGCCAGCGCGCCTGCAGGCGCCGGTGCAGGGCCAGCACCGCCTCCTCCTCGCCCTCGTGGGTGCTGGCGGCGATCCACACCGGGCGCTTGCGCCCCAGCGCGTCCTCGAACGCGCTGCGCAGCACCTCCAGCCCGTCGGGCACCTCGATGTCGTACTTGAGGTTGCCCAGCACCTGGATCTGCGCGGGCTCGGCGCCCAGCACCTGGAAGCGGCGGCCATCGGTCACCGACTGCGCGGCCACGCAGCGCACGGTGCGCAGGGCGCGGCCCAGCAGCGGCCGCAGCAGGCGGTAGCCGCGCAGCGAGCGCGCGGACAGCCGCGCGTTGATGATGTACACCGGGATGCGGTGGTCGCGGCAGCCGAACAGCATGTTCGGCCACAGCTCGGTTTCCATGATCAGCGCCACGGTCGGGCGGAAATGCTGCAGGAAACGGTCGACGCTGCCGGGCAGGTCGTAGGGCAGGTAGACGTGGTCCACGCGTCCGCCCCACAGCGAGCGCACCCGCTGCGAGCCGGTGGGGGTGATCGTGGTGATCACCCAGCGGGTGCCCTTGTTCTGCCGCAGCAGGGCGTTGACCAGCGGCGCGGCGGCGTTGACCTCGCCCACCGAGACCGCGTGCAGCCACACGCAGGGCCGGCCCTGTTCGGTGCTGTAGGCACCGTAGCGCTCGTCCCAGCGCCGGAAGTACTCGCGCACGCGGAAGCCGCGCGAGACCAGGTGGTAGAGCGTGAAGGGCGAGAGCAGGTAAAGCGCCAGCGAGTACAGCCAGCGCACCAGGCGTTCGCCCGGTTCCTTGGGCGGAAACGGAGTCGACATGGGCGCAGGATAGCCGAGGCGACGACGGCCAGCCGTGGGCGAAGGCTTAGAATCCACGCATGAGCGCCGCAGACACGCCACCTCCCCGCCCCTCCTTCGCCCCGCGCAACTGGCCGATGTGGCTGGGCCTTGCGCTGATGGTCACCGCCGCCCGCCTGCCCTGGCTGTGGCAGCGCGCGATCGGCCGCGGCATCGGCTGGCTGGCCTGGCACCTGGGCAGCACCCGCCGCCGCGCCGCCGAGGTCAACCTCGCCCTGTGCTTCCCGCAGCAGACGCCGGAGTGGCGCGCGCGCCTGGCCCGCGAGAGCTTCGACGCGCTGGGCGTCGGCCTGTTCGAGTTCGCGCGCGCCTGGTGGGGTTCGCTGGCGCCGATCGAGCGCAATGCCACGATCGAGGGCCTGGAACACCTGCACGAACTGCAGGCCCAGGGCCGCGGCGTGCTGCTGGTCTCCGGCCATTTCATGACCCTGGAGATGTGCGGACGCCTGCTGTGCGGGCAGGTGCCGCTGGCCGGCATGTACCGCCGCCACCGCAACCCGGTGATGGAGTGGGCGGTCAAGCGCGGTCGCCTGCGCTACGCCACCGCGATGTTCGCCAACAGCGACCTGCGCGGCGCGGTGCGCCACCTCAAGCGCGGCGGCATGCTGTGGTACGCGCCGGACCAGGACATGCGCGGCAAGGATTCGGTATTCGCGCCGTTCTTCGGCATGCCGGCCTCGACCATCACCGCCACCCACCAGCTGGCGCGGGTCACCGGCTGCGCGGTGGTGCCGTTCTTCCACCGCCGCGAGGGTGGGCGCTACATCCTGCGCGTGGCGCCGCCGCTTCCCGATTTCCCCAGCGAGGACGCGGTCGCCGATACCGCCCGGGTCAACGCCGCGATCGAGGCCATGGTGCGCGAGGCGCCGGCCCAGTACCTGTGGATCCATCGCCGCTTCAAGCGCCAGCCGCAGGGCCGCAGCAACTACTACGACCGCGGCCGCGGGCTGCCCACGCCGCCGGCCCCGGGAACCTGAGCCGGCCTCAGGCCTCGGGCGCGCCGTGCGTGCAGCAGGCCCACGTAGAGCCCGGCCAGCAGCATCAGCACCCCGCCCCAGAAGGTCGAGTAGAAGGCCAGGTGGGTGTTGAGCGGGAAGGTGGTCGCCACCAGGGCCAGCCCTGCCGGGCCCGCCTGCCGGCGCGCCGCCGGGCTTGCACGTCGCCACGCGCGCCAGGCCACCCAGGCCCCGGCCAGCCAGGCCAGCAGGCCAAGCACGCCGGTCTCGCTGAGCAGTTCCAGCAGCAGCTGGTGCGCATGCAGGGCATCGCCCTCGCCCCAGGCCGGCGCGTCCGCGGCCGCCGGATCGCAACCAGGCCAGGCCTGGCGGAAGCCGCGCACGCCGACGCCGTTGAGCGGATGCTCCCGCGCCATGCACAACGCGCCCTGCCAGATCCGGCCGCGCCCGGACAGCGCGCCATCGACGCCGCCGGCATCGGCCTGCAGGGCAAGCGCGGTGCGCTCCACCCGCTGCTGCAGCTGCGGCGAGACCACGTACAAGGCCACCAGCGCCAGCACGCCGGCCAGCGCGAAACCGGCCAGCCGCCTCGCGCCCAGCACGCGCCAGCCCGAGACCAGCGCGACCAGTCCGAACGTCAGCCAGGCCGCGCGAGCGCCGCCCAGCAGGATGGCCACGCCCAGCACCGCTGCGGCCACACACCAGGCCCAGGCCCGGCCGCGCGTGGCAGCCCACGCCAGTGCGAATGGCGACAGGCTGGCCAGCACCAGGCCCAGCTTGGGATTGCAGGCACCGAAGATGCCGTTGATGCGGTCCGGTGCCAGTACCTCGTCGGGCGGGCACAGGGGGCCACCGCCTGACCAGCCCTTCAACGCATCGAGGGCGGCGAACAGCGGACTGCTTCCGGCCATGGCCTGCAGCAGCGCATCCATGGTCCACGCGAGCGCGACCAGGGCGATCCCGCCCAGCAGCCAGCCGCGCCCGCGCGGTTCGCGCACCGCGATGGCGACACCCCACAGCAGCGGCAGGTAGCGCAGGTCGGCCACCACCTCCTTCCAGGCCCGGCCACGGTCCAGCGCATCCGGGGCGGACAGCAGCTCCGGGAGCCAGTAGGCGGCGAACAGCAGGCCGGCCAGCACGAAGGCCCGGCGATCCAGCGGCAGCGTCCGCCCGCGCGCCGCCAGCCAGCCCAGCTGCCCCGCAACCGCCAGCGCGCCCAGTGACAGCACCGCCTCGGCCGGCCCGGGCAGCGGCCACAGCGCCACCGCGAGCACCAGCCAGGCCGGCGTCCAGGCGAACGCGCGACCGCTGGTCGCGGCGTGCTCAGCCGGCCAGTTCGGCATACAGGTCCAGGGTTGCCTGCTGCATGGCCTGCAGCGTGTACGGGATGGCGACCGGCGCCGGCGGATCACGCAGCTGGCGCGCGGCCGTCGTGGCCAGGGCATCGGCATCGAACGGCGGCACCGCGCCGGCCGGCTGCAGCTGCTGCAGCAGTTCGCCCACGCCGCCGTGGGCCCAGCCCAGCACCGGGCGACCACAGGACAGCGCCTCGAGCACGGTGCGGCCGAAGGCCTCGGGCTTGCGCGACAGCTGCAGCACCAGGTCGCTGGCGGCGTAGGCGCTGGCAATGCGCGCGGTGGGCGGGGTGAACAGCGCCGCGTCGGCCACGCCCAGCTGCGCGGCCAGTGCCTCCAGCTCGGCGATATAGGCCTCGCGCCCGGCCTCGCGCGCACCCGGCAGCCACAGCTTCGCCCGTGGGTGGCCGGCGGAGCGCAGCGCGGCCAGCAGGTGCAGGGCGTCGGCATGGCCCTTCAGGCGGGTGCCACGCCCGGGCAGCAACAGCAGCGGCGCGGCGTCGGCCAGCGTTGGATATCCGGCGGCGGCTTCGGCGCGCGCTGCCGGATCTGGATGCGGGCGCGGCGGGAACTGGGCCGGATCGATCCCGCGCTCGATCACCCGCAACCGCGACGGATCGGTAGCCGGGTAATGCCGCAGCACGTACTCGCGCACCGTGCGCGAAACGCAGACCACGCGCTCGCCGCTGGCCATCACCGCGCTGTAGCGGCCGGGCGAGTTGAGCCCGTGCACGGTGGTGACCCAGCGTGGACGTCGCGTAACGGGCAGGCCCGCCAGGGCCATCCGCCCCAGCCAGGCCGGCAGGCGCGAACGGGCGTGGACGATATCCGCGCCGCTGTCGCGGAACAGCCGGCGCAGGGCCGGGACACGGCGCAGCGCCGCCAGCGACTTGCGGCCGATGGCCAGGGTGACGTGTTCGGCGCCGCAGGCTTCAAGCGCCGGCACCAGGCGGCCGCCGGCGGAGACGACGATGGCGCGATGGCCGGCGGCGACCAGGGCCGCGGCGATCTCCAGGGTGGAACGCTCGACGCCGCCGGATTCCAGTGCCGGCAGCAGCTGGACGACGGTCAGGCGGCGCATCGACGACGGGGCCGGCGCGCGGCGGGGATCAGTCGACCAGCTGGTAGATGGCCGAGCAGTACGGGCACTGGGCGTGGCCGTCCGGATCGTCCTGGATCGGCAGGTACACGCGCGGATGCGAGTTCCACAGCGCCATTTCCGGCGTCGGGCAGCTCAGCGGCAGGTCCGCGCGGTGCACGGTGTAGCGCTTCTCGGCATTGGCGGGCGCGGCGGCGGTGGTGTTCATGGCGTGGGTTCGGGACTCTGCGGAAAGCCCAGCGATTCTACCAGCGCGATGCGCCGCGGGGCGTGCGCGGCGCCGGCCGGAGGGGCCGGCGCCGCGACGGGATCACTTGGCCTTGGCCGCGGTGCCCTCGGTGGTGATGCGCAGGGTCACCTCGTCGCCGACGTTGGGGGCGTAGGCGCCCACGCCGAAGTCGCTGCGCAGGATGGTGGTGGTGGCGTCGAAGCCGATCGCCGGGGCCTTGAGCATCGGGTGGTCGGCGGCCTTGTTGAGGGTCACGTCCAGGACCACCGGATGGGTCTTGTCCTTGATGGTCAGGTCGCCAGTGACCTTGAGCTTGCCCTCACCCGCGTCCTCGACCTTGGTGCTCTTGAACTTCGCGGTCGGGTACTTGGCCGCGTCGAAGAAGTCGGCGCTGCGCAGGTGGTCGTTGAACTTGCTGCTGAAGGCCTCCAGGCCGGACAGCGGCAGGGTCACCTCGACGCTGGAAGCGGCGACGTTGTCGGCGTCGTAGACCAGGGTGCCCTCGACGTCGCCGAAGTTGGCGAACGGATGCGAGAAGCCGAAGTGGCTCCACTGGGCCAGCACGTTGGTGTGGGTCGGGTCGAGGTTGTAGGTGACCGGGGCGGCGAACGAGGCGCCGGCGAAGGTGGCCAGGGCGGCGGCCAGCAGGATCTTGCGCATGGTGTAGCTCCTTGGGGTTTGCCGTTACGACTGCGAGGGTCGACGCCTCAGACGATGCGCGCGGCTTCGTCGAAGGACAGTCGCGGGGAACGCGGGTACAGGCTGGCAGGATCGCCGTGGCCGAGGTTGACCAGGATTTCGGACCTGATAGTGGTGCCAGCGAAGAACAGCTCGTCCACCTTGGCATGGTCGAAGCCGCTCATCGGGCCGGTATCCAGGCCCAGCGAGCGCGCGGCCAGGATCAGGTAGGCGGCCTGCAGCGACATGTTCAGCAGCGAGGGCTGTTCGCGGCCTTCGCGCGGGCCCTCGAACCAGGACTTCGCGTCCACGTGCGGGAACAGGTACGGCAGCTTCTCGTGGAAGTCGAGGTCGCGGCCGATGATCACCGTCACCGGCGCCGACATGGTCTTGGCGAAGTTGCCCTCGGACAGCGCCGGCCCCAGCTTGGCCTTGGCTTCGGGCGAGCGTACGAAGACGAACCGCGCCGGCGTGGTGTTGGCCGCGGTCGGGCCGAGCTTCAGCAGGTCGTAGAGCTGGCGCAGGGTGTCGTCGCTGATCTCGCCGGAGAAGGCGTTGTAGGTACGGGCACTGCGGAACAGCTGGTCGAGGGCGGCATCGTTCAACGGTTGGCTCATGTCTGGCACTGTCTTGGCGGCATCCGGCCGCGGGTGGCCGCAGTGTAGAGTGTTGCACCAGCGCTTTGCCAAACCCGGTCCGGAACGAATTGGTGTCGCTTATGGAACGGAACGCGCCCCAACTGGCCTGGCTGCTCACTGACGGGAACGCTGGCAACCTGCGCCAGGCCGAAGCGCTGGCCGGTGCGCTGGGCCTGGACTCGCCACGCCTGCCCGAGCTGGAACCGCGCGCGCCCTGGCGCTGGCTGGCGCCCCGCCGGCTGCCGGGCGCGCGCCACGCCTTCGGCCCGGGACTGGCCCGGGAACTGGTCCGCGGCCCGCCGCCGGCGCTGGCCATCGGCTGCGGCCGCCAGGGCGCGCTGGCCGGCCGCCTGGCCCGCGAACGCGGCGCGCGCGCGGTGCAGATCCTCGATCCGCGCATCGACAGCCGCCACTGGGACCTGGTCGTGGTGCCCGAGCACGACCGCCTGCGTGGCGGCAACGTGCTGACCCTGCTGGGTAGCCTCAATCCGGTGGACGACGCCTGGCTGGAACGGGCACGGCAGCAGTTCCGTGCCCTGTTCTCGCTACCCCAACCGCGCACCGCCCTGCTGCTGGGCGGCCCCACCCGCCAGGCACCGTGGACGCTGGACATGCTGGACGTGACCCTGGAAGCGTTGCGCGCGCAGGTACGCGGGGAGGGCGGCAGCCTGCTGGCCACGGTCTCGCGGCGCACCCCGGCGGAGGTCTCGGCGCCGCTGCATGCGGCCCTGCGCGGGATACCGGGCATGGCCTGGGACGGCGGCGGCGCCAATCCCTATCCGGGCCTGCTGGCCTGCGCCGACCGCATCGTCTGCACCCCGGACTCGGTGAACATGCTTTCCGAGGCCTGCGCCACCCGCGTGCCGGTGCATGTGGTCGCGCCCGGACTGGCACGCGGCCGTAGCGCGGTTTTCCTGGGCGCGCTGCTCGAGCGCGGCCGGGTGCGCCCACTGGACGCCGGCTTCGAACCGTTCGCGGCCACGCCGCTGCGCGAGACCGCCAGGGTCGCCGCCGAGGTGCGGCGGCGCCTGGATCTCTAGGCTTCCGGATCGAACACCAGGCCCTGCGCGGCCACTGCCGCCGTGACCCGTGCGCGCTGCGCATCGAGCGCCTCGTCGCTGGCGACCAGGCGCGGGCGCCGGTCCAGGGTGCAGCCCAGGCCGGCCTCGACCAGGGCCGAGTGCGCCTGGCGCAGCGATTCGACCATGTCCGTGTCGAGCACTCCCTCGCTGGCCAGCGTGGCCAGCAGCCGCGGCGTATCGCGCGGTTCCAGCAGCGCGGCGCAGCCGGCCGCCTCGCGCAGCACCAGGTACTGCACCAGGAACTCCAGGTCGACCAGGCCGCCAGCGCCCTGCTTGAGGTCGAAGCGCGCGGCGTCGCTGCGGTCCAGCTCCGCACGCATGCGCCGACGCATGCTGGCCACATCGGCCGCCAGCGCGGCCGCATCGCGTGGCCTGGCGAGGGTCTCGCGGCGCACCTGCCCGAAGTCCGCGCCCAGGCTGGCATCGCCGGCGACCATGCGCGCGCGCACCAGGGCCTGGTGTTCCCAGGTCCAGGCGCGGTGCAGCTGGTACTCGGAATAGCTCGCCAGCGAGGACACCAGCAGGCTCTTGCCGCCGTCCGGGCGCAGCCGCATGTCGGTCTCGTACAGGCGACCGGCGCTGGTCACCGCGCCGAGCAGGCCCACCACCTTCTGCGCCAGGCGCGCATACCAGCGGCCGGCCTCCAGCGGGCGGCGGCCGTCGGACACGGCCTCGCCATCGGCGTCGTACAGGAACACCAGGTCCAGGTCGGAGCCGAAGCCCAGCTCGCAGCCACCCAAACTGCCGTAGCCGACCACGGCGAAGCGGCCTCCCTCGATGCGACCGTGCGCACCGACGACCTCGCCCTCGGCCATGGCCAGCACCTGCGCCACCACCGCGTCGGCCAGCCAGGCCAGCTGGCGCACGCTGTCGACCGCCGGCTGGCGATGGTCCAGCGCGGCCAGGGCGATGCGGAAGCTCAGCGCCAGCCGCACCTCGTTGAGCGCACGCAGCGCGGCCTCGGGATCGCCGTCGCCGCTGTCCACCGCGGCGGCGCAGGCCTGATGCATTTCCGCCGCATCCGGGATGGGCCCGGCCACGCGCACGTCAAGCAGTTCGTCCAGTAGCAGCGGATAGGCGGCAATGCGCTCGGCCAGCAGCGCGCTGCGCGCAAGCACGTCGACCAGCCGCCCCAGCGCGCTGGGCTGTTCGTCCAGCAGGGCCAGGTAGCTGGCGCGGCGCAGGATCGACTGCAGCAGGCCGAGCAGGCGCCTGAGCGCGGCATCCGGCTGTGCCGAACGCGCGGCCGCGCCCAGCAGCGCCGGCACCACCCGGTCCAGGCGACCGCGTGCCGCATCCGACAGCGCGCGCACGCCATTGCTGCGGGCGAAATCGCGCACGGCGGCATCCGCGCCGCCGGCATCGTTGAAGCCTGCATCGGCCAGCACCGTGGCCTCGCCGGCCTGCGGCAGCAGCCGCCAGTAGCCTTCCAGCGCATCCGGCGCGGACTGGCCGCGACGCGGGACCAGCAGCGCATCGAATTCGGCCGATACCCGGGCGCGGCAGGTGGCCAGTGTGGCGGCCAGTGGCGCCCAGCCTTCGTAGCCCAGGGCCACGGCGATGCGCTCGCGCCCTTCCTCATCCTCCGGCAGCGAATGCACCTGGGCATCGGCCAGCATCTGCACCCGGTTCTCGAGCCGGCGCAGGAAGCGGTAGGCCTCGGCCAGGGCGGCGCCGTCCTCCGGCGCGATCTGGCCGCCCTCGACCAGCGCCTGCAGCGCGAGCAGCAGCCGCCGTCCGCGCAGCGCCGGCTCGCGGCCGCCACGGATCAGCTGCAGCGACTGCACCAGGAACTCGATCTCGCGGATGCCACCGCGGCCGCGCTTGAGGTCATCGGCCATGTCGCGGCGCTGCATCTCGGCCACGATCGCGGCCTTCATCGCGCGCAAGCCATCGAGCGCGGTGAAGTCCAGGTAGCGGCGGTAGACGAACGGACGCAGGGTCTCCAGCCAGGCCTCGCCGGCGGCGATGTCGCCGGCGACGGTGCGCGCCTTGAGCCAGGCGTAGCGTTCCCAGTCGCGGCCCTCGCGCTGGAAGTACTGGTCCATCGCCGCGAACGACCACGCTACCCGCCCGGCATTGCCGAACGGGCGCAGGCGCAGGTCGACGCGATGGCAGAAGCCGTCGGCGGTGACCTCGTCCAGCAGCTTGGCCAGGCGTTGGCCCAGGCGCGCGAAGTACTCCTCGGCCGCCAGCGAACGGCGGCCGTCGGAGTCGCCGTCGTGGGCGTAGGCGTAGACCAGGTCGATGTCGGAACTGAAGTTCAGCTCGCCGCCGCCCAGCTTGCCCAGGCCGAACACCACCAGCCGCTGCGGGTTGCCGGCCGGATCGCGGACCACGCCATGGCGCTCGGCGAACTCGCGCTCCAGCGCCTCCAGCGCGATGGCCAGGCACTGCTCGGCCAGCTCGGTGCTGCCAGCGAGGGTCGCATCGACATCATCCAGCCCGAGGATGTCGCGCCAGACCAGCCGGGTCGAGGCGGCGGCGCGGTAACGGCGCAGCACGCCGGCCCATTCGGATGGCTGCAGCGGATCGAGCACGGGAAGCGGCAGCGGCGCCGGATCGTCGGCTGCCAGGTGCTCCAGCAGCGCCGGCTGGCGGCGCAGGGTCTCGATCGCGAAGTCGCTGGCAAGCCCGACGCGTGCGACGCGTCCGGCCAGATCGGCCTGCTGCAGCAGTTCCGCATGCCGCGGCGAGGCGGCGCGCAGCAGGGAGAGGGCCCGGTCGGCGAGGCGTTCGCGCAGTCCGGCCGCGGTATTCGGAGAAGGCGTGGGATCGGTCATCGCCACGGATTGTGGCATGCGCCAAAGCGGGCTCCGGCCGGATGCCGGGCATAAAAAAGCCCGCTTGCAGCGTACTGCCAGCGGGCCTGCTCCCTCCCCCACGTCGGGATGCGCGGCCATCGTGAAGAGCCCCCGAAGGCATTGCACGCTGCACTGCAAAACAGCACCGCCGGGTTCACGAACGCCGATATATCAATGGGTTGGCTGAATACGGCTATTCCCCGGGGTGATACCGCTATCACGCTACCCGGAATGGTTCATCGACCAGTTCCGGCGGGACTCAGCAGTTCGTGCAAACCGGCGGATTTGGCCCACGAACCTGAACGAGATGCGCAGAATTGCTTGCAGTGGCATCGCCCCCTGCCGCCCCAGGGCGGCGGCAGGACCGACACTCGACACCCCGGCATCGGCGGCAGGACCTCAGGCCGCCTCGTTGCGCTCCACCGGCAGCGCGCGACGACGGCGCACCGCCTCGGCCAGCCGCTCCAGTACCGCGACCGATGCCTCCCAGCCGAGGCAGCCGTCGGTGATGCTCTGGCCATAGACCAGCGCGCGCCCGTCCACCGGGTCCTGGCGGCCACCGACCAGGTGGCTTTCCACCATGACGCCGATGATCCGCCGCTCGCCGCCTTCCAGCTGCGCGGCGATGTCCTCGACCACGGCCGGCTGGTTGTCCGGGTTCTTGCCGCTGTTGGCGTGGCTGGCGTCGATCATGATCCGCGGCGCCAGGCCCGAACGCTCCAGCACCTCGCTGGCGGACTGCACGCTGGCCGCGTCGAAGTTCGGCGCCTTGCCTCCGCGCAGGATCACGTGGCAGTCCGGGTTGCCGGCGGTGGCGGCGATCGCCGAGCGGCCGTCCTTGGTCACGGCCAGGAAATGGTGTGGATGCGCCGCCGCCATCACCGCGTCGGCGGCGATGCGCACGTTGCCGTCGGTGCCATTCTTGAAGCCGACCGGGCAGGACAGGCCGGAGGCCATCTCGCGGTGGACCTGGCTCTCGGTCGTGCGCGCGCCGATCGCGCCCCAGGCGACCAGGTCGGCGACGAACTGCGGCGAGATCGTGTCCAGGTATTCGCAGCCGGCCGGCAGGCCGAGGTGGTTGATGTCGCGCAGCAGGCCGCGGGCGATGCGCAGGCCCTTGTTGATGCGGAAGCTGCCGTCCAGGTCGGGGTCGTTGATCAGGCCCTTCCAGCCGACGGTGGTGCGCGGCTTCTCGAAGTACACGCGCATCACGATCTCCAGCGCGTCGCCGAGGCTGTCGCGCAGCGGGCGCAGGCGGCGTGCGTATTCCATCGCCGCCTCCGGGTCGTGGATCGAGCACGGACCGATCACCACCGCGAGGCGGTCGTCGCGGCCGTGCAGGATCGCGCCCAGCGCATGGCGCGCGTCGGCCACGGTCTGCGAGGCCCGGTCGTCGCAGGGAATCTGGGCCAGCAGCTCGGCCGGGGAAGTCAGTGGCTCGAGGCTGCGGATGCGGAGGTCGTCGGTGTGCGGGGGCATGGTGTTTCCATCTCTGGTTGCGTGGGGCCTGCCCAGCGTGGCGGCAACAAAAAAGCCGCCAGGTTCGCTGGCGGCTTTCGGGGTGTGTCCGGTTGAACTTCAGGACGCGCGTACCCCTTCCTCCGCCTGTGGGCTCGGAAAGCAGTACCAGAAGTAGTAGGAAGCGCGCGGGATGTTCACGGGGCCATTGATAACAGCCGTTTCCGGGCCGCGCAACCGTTACAGCGGCAACCCGCGTGGCGGCGGTGGACGCGACTGTGACCGGTGCCGCATCCGCGCCGGGGCATGGCCGGGCGATCACGGGCATACTCGGCCCGGGCCGGCCGGGGCGCATGCAGGCCTGCGATGGCCGGCTCCAATGACTGGGCAACCGGGGAACGCCCGCGTGACAGACCCTGACATCACCCGATTGCTTGCACTGGCCCGCGACGGCCAGCCGGGGCGCTTCTCGGCGGTGTTCGAAGCGCTGTACCCGCAACTGGTCCGGCTGGCCAATTCGCGGATGCGCGGCAACGAGGCCACCATCACCCCGACGGTGCTGGTGCACGAACTGTACCTGCGCATCACCCAGGGAACACCGCTGTCGCTGCGCGATCGCGAGCATTTCTTCGCGGCCGCGGCGCGGGCCATGCGCTGGATCCTGGTCGAGCACGCACGGGCACGCGGCACCGCCAAGCGCGGCGGTGGCCAGGTCGCGGTCCACCTGGACGACCACCTGCCCGCCGGCGGCCCGGCCCTCACCGACCTGCTGGCGCTGGACGCCGGCCTGGACGCGCTGGAGGCGATCAGCCCGCAGCGACGCCGGGTGGTGGAGCTGCGCTGCCTGGCCGGGCTGGAGTTCGCCGAGATCGCCGCGCTGCTGGCAGTGTCCGAGCGCACGGTCTATCGCGAATGGGAACGTGCGCGTGCGTTCCTGCAGGTGATGCTGGAGGACGAGGCCGCCCATGGACCGTGAGCAGCTGGCGCACTGGCAGGCCGCCGACGCGCTGTTCGACCAGTGGCTGGACCTGGACGAAGACGCGCGCGAGGCATGGCTGGCGGCCGTGGACGCGCCGGACCCGGTCAGGCGCCGGCTCGGGCAACTGGTCGCCGCGCACCGCGCCGCGGAGGCGCCACGGCCCCCGGCGACGGACGCCCTGGCCGGACGCCGGCTCGGCGACTGGTCGCTGGAGGAGGAGATCGGCCGGGGCGGCATGGCCATCGTGTACCGCGCCCGGCGCGACCAGGGCATCGCCCGCCAGCACGCGGCGCTGAAGATCCTGACCCTGGGCACCCTCGGCAGCGACGGCGCCGGGCGCTTCCGGCGCGAGGCCGGGATCCTGGCCCGGCTCAACCATCCGCACATCACCGCGCTGGTCGACTCCGGCGTGGCCGACGACGGCACCTGCTGGCTGGCGATGCCGCTGGTGGACGGCCAGCGCATCGACCACTGGTGCCAGTCGCAGGCGCCGGACGCGCGCGCCATCGTGCAGCTGTGCCTGCAGGTCTGCGATGCGGTCGCCTACGCCCACCGCAACCTGGTGATCCACCGCGACCTCAAGCCGTCCAACGTGCTGGTCGAGGCCGGTGGCCACGTGCGCCTGCTCGATTTCGGCATCGCGCAGTTCGCCGACGGCGGCGGCGAGCGCACGCAGACGGTGTGGCGCGCACTCACCCCCGGCTACGCCGCCCCCGAGCAGCTGCGCGGCGATCCGCCCGGCACCGCGATGGACGTCTACGGCCTGGGCGCCCTGCTGCACCGCCTGCTCACCGGCCGCACCCCGCAGGCCGCGGCCGCCGGTGGCGAGACCACCCGCCCCTCGCTGCTGGTGCGCGCGGCCTCCGACGCCTACCACCGCCACTACGTGCCGCTGAAGAGCGACCTCGATCGCGTGCTGCTCAAGGCCCTGGCCGAGGAGCCCGAGCAGCGCTACGCCACCGCCGACGCGCTGGCCGACGACCTGCGCCGCTGGCTCGACGGCCGCCCGGTGCTGGCGCAGCCCCCCGGCGCCGGCTACCGCCTGCGCAAGTTCATCCTGCGCAACAAGGGCGCGGTAGCCGCGGGCGTGCTGCTGGCGGCGAGCCTGGCCGGCGGCGTCGGCGCGACCCTGTGGCAGGCAGGCCAGGCGCGCCGCGAAGCCGAAATCGCCCGCATCCAGGAACGGCGCGCGACCGCCGCGCGCGATTTCATGGTGCAGCTGTTCGAGGCCAACGACCCCAATGCCTCCATCGACGGCCCGCTCACCGCGCGCGACCTGCTCGACCAGGGCGCGCACCGGATGAGCGGCGCCTTCGGCGACACGCCGGCGCTGCGCGCGGAGATGCTGGTCCTGCTCGGCGACCTGTACCGGAGGATCCAGGAACTGGACGCCGCCGAACCGCTGCTGGCCGAGGGCATCGCCCTGGCCGGGGAAACCGGGGATCCGGTGCTGGTCATCCACGCCAGGTTGGGCAAGGGCCTGCTGGACGCGGCGGCCGACCGCCATCTGGAGGCATTGGCCGAATTCGATGCCGTCGAGCGCGCCCTCGAGGGACTCGGCCAGGTCCCCGGGGACCGGCACGGCCAGCTGGTGATGCACCGCAGCCGCGCGCTGACCGACGTGGGCAAGGTCCCCGAAGCGGTCGCCTATGCCGAGGCTGCGCTGGCGCGCGCGCGCAGCGAGCCGGCGCTGCCGCCAGAGGCGATGTTCTTCTACCTGCGCGCGCTGGCTGCGGCCCTCTCCGTGCAGGGACACGAGCAACGCGAGGAGGCTCTGCTCGAAGAAGCGCTTGCCTTGCAAAGCCTGGACAAGCTCGCGCCAACCGAACGGCTCCCGGTGCACGCCAGCCTGGCGGGCGCGGCCCTCGGGCGGGGGGACCTGGAAGCGGCGCTGGAGCGGTCGTCGGAAGCACTGGCGCTGGCTCGCAGGGTGTACCTTCCGGACCATCCCGCGCGCGCCTCGCTGCTGGACCTGCACGGCATCATCCTGACCCACCTGGCGCGGTTCGACGAAGCCGTCGAGGCGATCACCGAGTCGATCGCGATCCGGGAAGCCTCGCGTTCCCAGGGCTCCTCCCTCGCCGCCGCCTACAACAACCTGGCACTGGCGCTCGACAATGCCGAACGCGATGCCGAGGCCGAACCGCACATGATCCGCGCCATGGAGCTGGCAGGCGAGGTCTTCGGGAGGGACGATCCGCGCTACGCGATCGCCGTCGCCAACCTCGGCAACCTGTACCGCCAGTCCGGGCGCCACGACGAGGCCGAGGCGCTGCTGGACCAGGGCCTGCGCATGCGCCGCGAAATGCTGGGCCCGGACCACCCCTACGTCGCCATCGGCCTGGTGCAGATGGCGCGCCTGCGGCTGCGGCAGGGCCGCGCCGCCGAGGCGCTCGTGCTCGCCGGGCAGGCCAGCGCGATCTACCACGACGCGGAGCACAAGGATCCCCGCCGGCTGGCGTCCACCGACGAGGTGCGCGCCGTGGCGCTGGCGGCGCTCGGCCGGGTGGACGAGGCCGAAACCCTGTTCGAGCAGGCCATCGCCGATGCGCGTGCCGCCGGCGTCGACAACGGCGTCGAGTGGCCGCGGGTGATGGCCGCGCGCGCCGAACTGTACGCCAGGCACCGTCCGGCGCACGCGAAGGCCGCGGTCGAAGACGCGCTCCGGGCGCACCTGGAGATCTATGGCGAGTCGCATCCGGGCACCCTGCGGATGCACGAACTGGCCGCCACGCTGCGCTGAGTGCCGGTACCGGACATTCCGCCGGCACCCCCTGTCAGTCCGCGGCCACGGTTCGCGTGGATGACGTGCCCGGCCTTGCGGACTGGCCCGGCCCCCGTCCCGTTCCGCCGAGGCAGTGCCGATGTCCATCCTCCCTCCAGGCCCGGTTCTGCAGCGCGTCGGCCTCCTGCTCGTGCTGCCCGCCGCGCTCGCCGGCTGCGATGCCACGCCTTCGGCGCCCGCCATGGCCGGACCGGCCGGCGCGCCGCTGGCCGAGGCGATGGAGGCGTCATGGGGCCGCCTGGATGAAGCATCGCGGCAGGCCACGTCCGCCCCTTGCGACACGGCCGCCGCCATCAGCCTGGCCCTCGACGGCTGGGTCAACGGGGTCGAGGCCGCCGGCCTGCGATCACGTTTCGCCACACAGGCGGCCATCGCCCGGCACCGGGCGCAGTCGATCCAGCAGCGCTGCACGGACGCTACCGCACCGGCGACGGCCGCCGCGCCCGTCCGCCAGGCCCCGTCGGCCGATGCTCCGCGCCCTGCGCTGAGCGACGCGGTGATCGACGCCTACGTACGCGGCATGGACGAGGAGATCGCCCTGATGCGCGCCAGCGGCAACCACTTCGTCTCGCTCTCCGCGCACGATGCCCAGGGCCGGCAGGTGGCCGCCGCGGCCGGGCTCGCGCCCGCCGATTACCGCCGCGTGCGCGATGCACTGCAGAAGCTGCTGTACGAGGACATGCTCCATGCGCGCTATGCCGGCACGGAGGGCCAAGCCCGCCTGTCGCGCCTGGAGCGGCACAAGCGCGACCACGCGCTCGAGGTGCTGGCGCGCGATCCATACGCGCCACTGTCGGCGGACGAACGCGAAACGGTGCAGGCACGGATGGCCGCCCTGCGGCCGCTGTACACGCGCTACATGGAACTGGCCACGGTCGGCGACTGAGCCGGCGGCGCACGCATCCATCCCGTCCGTGCCGGCGGCCCGCGGCGGCGGCGCCCTCGGCCGACCTGGCCGGCGCGCCCACCCTCCACCTGCACAACCACGGCGATGGCTTCATCCGCGACTGGCAGATCCATGGCGGCAGCACCGCGGCAGGCCGGGCGTTCGTCACCGCCACCTCCGGGTGGTCGGTCATGAACCGGCCCGGCGCCGCGGCCTCGATGGAAGACGTCGGCATCGCCACCTTGCGCCATACCCCGCGCTGGGCATTGCGTCGCCCGTGGCGGGCGCGGCTGCGCACGCACCGGGGCACAGGCCGGCACCGGTGCCCGCCACTGCGGGCCCGGCTTGCCGCGCCTGCAGGAGACAGGGGCGCGGCGGCGCGCGCAGGAGGAGGAGACCAAAGGCGATCGCGCCCCCACTGTCAGTTGCCGCGCTCCTTTCTCGTGGATGTCAGGTCCGGATGCACCGGGCCGGCAGGGCCGCCGTCCGGTCCGCTCATCCAGCAAGGGCACCTCCTATGCAAGCTTCTCCTTTCCTCGCGGCATCGACGCTGGCGCTTGCGCTGTCCGCCGGCGCCGCGGCCGCTCCCGCGCAGGCCGCGCAGGCCGAGCTCTACATCGACGTCGCCACCCACGCCATGCCGGGCATGCCCGGCATGGGCGCGATGGGCCGCCTGGCCGGCGCCATGGGCGGCCAGCACGCCAGCTACGGCATGACCCGGCACCCGGGCATGCCCGGCCGCTACATGGACGTCGCGCTGCACAACCGCGCCGCGCCGGGGCAGCCGGCCACCCAGGCCATTCCCAAGGGACTGCGGCTGGGCAAGAGCATCGAGCTGCTGCCACGCGAGCGCAGCCAGGACCAGGCCGACGGCACCGTCGACGGCAGTGGTGCGCTCGGCCTGGCCGACGGCAGCAGCTACCGGGTCCGCTACTTCTGGGGTTGCGGCGAGCAGGCCCGCGGCCGCCAGCCTGTCGAGTACTCGATGACCGTCCGCAACGGCAAGCCGGTGCAGGGCGGGCGCGCGATGGCGCCGCGCCGGGTGCCGGCGCAGGGCCCCGACATCGGCCCGCAGCACGTGCTGTGGCCCAACCCCGGCGCGCGCCGCGGGGTGTCCGACAAGGCCTCGCTGGTCGGCAGCCATCAGCTCGACGGCGAGGGCCTGCCGGATGCGATGCAGTTCGCGCTTGGCCAGGCCGACGACTTCCTGCCGAACCTCGAACTCGCCAGCTCCGGCAGCCCCGGCGACGGCATGACCCTCGAGTGGACGCCGGTCGACGGCGCGCGCGGCTACTTCATCCATGCCATGGCCTCGCAGGGCGACACCATCGTGATGTGGAGCAGCTCCGAGGACGGCTACGCCGGCCCCGAGCTGATGGACTACCTGCCCGAACCGCTGCTGGCGCAGTGGGCCGGCAAGCGCACCGTGCTCGGTGCCGACGCGCGCAGTTGCCGGATCCCGACCGAAGTATTCGCCGGGGTCGACGCCGCGCCGGTGGTGCAGATGATCGCCTACGGCAGCCAGCGCAGCATCGCCCAGCCGCGCCCGGCCGACGCCGCGCGCGACTGGACCCCAGCCTGGAACGTGCGCGTGCGCAGCAAGTCGACTGCGATGCTCATGCCCGGCATGGCCGGCACCACCCCCCGCGATGCAGCCCGGCCCGCCGCGAAGGAGGCCGCACGCGGGCTGCTGCGGGGGCTGCTGGGCAACTGACGCAGGCGACGCGCGCGGCCGCCTGCGCACGGCGCCACCGCGCAACTCGCGATTGCCCGGCGGGCCGGGCACCGGCCGCATGCGCAGGCCCGCCGTCGACCCGGGGCAGCGCCAGTCGCGCCCGCCATCGCCCTTCCGCCAAGGGCCTGTCAGTCGCCGCCCCCGGATCTCGTGGCTGGAGGGCGGGCATGGCGACCCGCCACCTGGCGCCCCCCTGCTTTCAGCCGTCCCTCGGCGAACGCCGTCGGCCGGCACCCACGACCCGATCCCGGACCGTGCCGTCGCGACCCCCGCAGCACCCGGTGAACAACGACCGTCCAACAAGGAGATCCACCGCATGACCGCGCAATTCCGCACGCCGCACCACGTCGCGCCGCTGATGCTCGCCATCGGCCTGGCCGTCGCCCCGACCGTCCAGGCCGATCCCGCCGGGCCGGGCTGCTGGACCTTCAACACGACCTCCGGCGCCTGGGAGCAGAGCAGCGACACCACCAACCGCACCGAAGGCAACGAGCATGGCGACGCCAACACGACCTGCGTCGTCGACGCCAGCGCCTATGGCGAAGGCAACAATGCCAGCGCCGAGGAAAGTACCGCCGTGGGCAATGGCAATATCGCCCGCGGCGAGCGCAGCACCGCCGTCGGCAATGCCAACACCGCGAGCGGCTCGAACAGCACCGCGGTCGGCGACCGCAACAGCGCCAGCGGCGTGCAGTCGTCGGCGATCGGGCACCGCAACACCGCGGTCGCCCAGAACAGCACTGCCGTCGGCACGGCCAACACGGCCGAGAGCGGCGCCGCCTTCGGCATCTCCAACACGAGCAGTGGTTCCTATGCCAACGCATTCGGCTGGCAGAACACCGCCAGCGGCGCCAATGCCAACGCGTTCGGCTACTACAACACCGCCAGCGGCGGCGGCAGCGTGGCCTTCGGAACCAACAACCAGGCCGCCGGCGGATCAGCCTCCGCGGTGGGTTACCGGAACATGGCAAGCAACAACTCGGCCAGCGCTTTCGGTTACATGAACGAGGTCACGGCCAACAACGCGACCGCCATCGGCTACAGGAACGCCGCCAGTGGCGGCAGCAGCAACGCGTTCGGTCAGTTCAACGAAGCAACCGGATCGGGCAGCAACGCGTTCGGCACGGACAACACCACCGGGGGCGAGCGCAGCAGCGCGTTCGGCTACCTGAATGTCGCCAGCGGCACCCGCAGCCACGCGCTGGGCTACGGCTCGACGGCCGCCGGCTACCAGAGCCTCGCCATCGGCGTCGGCGCGGAAGCAACCGGCTACGAGGCCATCGCCATCGGCAGGGACGTCTCGGTGCTGGCGGAAGGTGCAACCGGCGCGACTTCAACCGCCAGCATCGCGATCGGCAACAACACGCTGGTCGCGGCCGAGGCGACCAATGCGGTCGCGATCGGCGCGCACTCGGTGGCCAGCGAAGCGGATACCGTTTCCTTCGGCGATGCCGACAACGAGCGCCGCCTGGTGCACGTGGCGGCCGGCACCGCCGCCACCGACGCGGTCAACGTGTCGCAGCTGTCGGACATGGGCAGCACCGTGGCGGCGTACTTCGGCGGCGGCGCGGCCTACGCCAACGGCGCCTGGACGCCGCCGGTCTACGTGATCCAGGGCGGCAACCACGGCAACGTCGGCGACGCCTTTGCCGCGATCGACGGCGTCCTGACCGGCCTCGATGGCCGCATCGACGCGATCGAGGCGCTGCCTCCGGGCGGCACGCCCGGCCCGCAGGGGCTGAGCGCCTACGAGGTCGCGGTGAGCAATGGCTACACCGGGACGGAGAGCGAGTGGCTCGCGTCGCTGGTCGGACCGCAGGGGCCGGAGGGGCCGCAGGGTCCGCAGGGGCCGGCAGGCCCCGGCGGTGGCGATGGCCTGACCGAAGCCGAGGTGCAGGCGATCGCCACCGACGTCGCCGAGGTCGGCGACGAGGCCACGCTGGCCACCGCGACCGGTTACACGGACGAACGCGAAGAGGCGGTGCGCGACGACCTGGAAGCGGGTGACACAGCCACCCTGACCGCCGCCAACGCCTACACCGATATCGCCATCCAGCAACTGGCCGGCTTCGATGTCGGCGGGATCAACGACCGCCTCGGCGCGCTGGAAGACCGCTTCGACGGACTCGACCGCCGCGTGCGCCAGCAGGACCGCCGCATCGACCGCATGGGAGCGATGAGCACGGCGATGTTGAACATGGCGATCAACGCCGCGGGCAGCCAGGGCGGCCGTGGTCGCATCGCCGTGGGAGCGGGCTTCCAGGGAGGCGAACGCGGCCTCTCGGTGGGCTACGGCAAGCGCGTCGGCCGTGCCTCGTTCTCCCTGGGCGGCGCCTTCAGCGGCAGCGAGCGCTCGGCAGGCGTCGGCTTCGGCCTCGACCTCTGAGGCCAAGCCTCCCCCGCGCCCCCGGGACCCGGCCGCGGGGCGGGGCGGGGCATCAACCCGGGGCCGCCATCGCAGGAGGCCACCATCGGCCCCATAAAGGAAAACCCCGCCTTCCGGCGGGGTTTTCCGTTACTGCGGTGTCGCGGTGTGCGGGCGGATCAGAAATCCATGCCGCCCATGCCGCCCATGCCACCGGCGCCCGGCATCGCCGGCTCTTCCTTCTTCGGCAGCTCGGCCACCATGGCTTCGGTGGTGATCATCAGGCCGGCGATGGACGAGGCGTTCTGCAGCGCGGTGCGGGTCACCTTGGTCGGATCCAGGATGCCGAACTCGACCATGTCGCCGTACTGGCCGTTGGCGGCGTTGTAACCGAAGTTACCGGTGCCGGCCTTGACCTGGTTGACGACCACCGAGGGCTCCTCGCCGGCGTTGGCGACGATCTCGCGCAGCGGGGCTTCCATGGCGCGCAGGGCGATCTGGATGCCGTGGTTCTGGTCCTCGTTGGCACCCTTCAGGCCTTCGATCGCGGCCTTGGCACGGATCAGGGCGACGCCGCCGCCCGGGACCACGCCTTCCTCGACCGCAGCGCGGGTGGCGTGCAGCGCGTCCTCGACGCGGGCCTTCTTCTCCTTCATCTCGATCTCGGTCGAGGCACCGACCTTGATCACGGCCACGCCGCCGGCCAGCTTGGCAACGCGCTCCTGCAGCTTCTCGCGGTCGTAGTCCGAGGAGGTCTCCTCGATCTGCGCCTTGATCTGCTTGATGCGGGCCTCGATGGCGGAGGTGTCGCCGGCGCCGTCGATGATGGTGGTGTTCTCCTTGGAGACCTGCACCTTCTTGGCGCGGCCCAGGTCCTTGATGGTGGCCTTCTCCAGCTGCAGGCCCACTTCCTCGGAGATCACGGTGCCGCCGGTCAGGACGGCCATGTCTTCCAGCATCGCCTTGCGACGGTCGCCGAAGCCCGGGGCCTTGACCGCCACGACCTTGACGATGCCGCGGATGGTGTTGACCACCAGGGTCGCCAGGGCCTCGCCCTCGACTTCCTCGGCGACGATCAGCAGCGGCTTGCCGGCCTTGGCCACGCCCTCGAGGACGGGCAGCAGGTCACGCACGTTGGAGATCTTCTTGTCGTGCAGCAGGATGAAGGGGTCATCCAGGTCGGCGGTCTGCGACTGCTGGTTGTTGATGAAGTACGGCGACAGGTAGCCGCGGTCGAACTGCATGCCCTCGACCACGTCCAGCTCGTTCTCCAGGCCCGAGCCCTCCTCGACGGTGATGACGCCTTCCTTGCCGACCTTCTTCATCGCCTCGGCGATGATGTTGCCGATGGACTCGTCGCTGTTGGCCGAGATGGTGCCGACCTGGGCGATCGCCTTGTCGTCGGCGGTCGGCTTGGACAGCTTCTTCAGCTCCTCGACGGCGGCCTTGACGGCCTGGTCGATGCCGCGCTTGAGGTCCATCGGGTTCATGCCCGCGGCCACGGCCTTGGAGCCCTCGCGGATGAAGGCCTGGGCCAGCACGGTCGCGGTGGTGGTGCCGTCACCGGCGTTGTCGGAGGTCTTGGAAGCGACTTCCTTGACCATCTGCGCGCCCATGTTCTCGAACTTGTCGGCCAGCTCGATCTCCTTGGCGACGGACACGCCGTCCTTGGTGATCGTCGGGGCGCCAAAGCTCTTCTCGAGCACGACGTTGCGGCCCTTCGGGCCCAGGGTCGCCTTGACGGCGTTGGCGAGGATGTTCACGCCGCGCACCATGCGCGAGCGGGCGTCTTCACCGAAACGGATTTCCTTCGCAGCCATTTTGAAAAACTCCGTGGTTCGTTATGCGTTGTGTGGATCTGGACGCGGGAAGCGCGGTGGGCTCAGCCCAGGACCGCGAAGATGTCGTCTTCCTTCACCACCAGGTACTCGGTGCCGTCGAGCTTGACCTCGGTGCCGGCGTACTTGCCGAACAGGACCTGGTCGCCGACCTTCACCTTCGGGGTGCGGACGCTGCCGTTGTCGAGCACCTTGCCCTCGCCCACGGCGATGACCTGACCCTTGATCGGCTTCTCGGTAGCCGAATCCGGGATCACGATGCCACCGGCGGAAACCTTCTCCTCTTCGGTGCGCTTGATCACGACGCGGTCGTACAGCGGCTTGATATTGCTCATTTCAATCCCTCACAAGTGATTGACTGGGTTGGAAAAAGGGCGGCGAGTCTAGCACTCGACCCTGGCGAGTGCCAGCGCCCGCGACGGCAGGAAAACCCCCGGCAGGCCGGGAGCATGCACGGCAGATGGGGCACCCCGGGGACGCTTTCAAGGGGGGGTGGCCGGCTTTTTCGACCCGGGCCGGGCGCCGGGCCCCGCCGCGGGGGGCCCGGCTACACTTGCCGACCATGGACATCCACCTGGTCTTCTGCAGCTGCCCGGATCCGGCAACCGCCTCCCGCCTGGCCACCGCCGTGGTGGAGGAGCGGCTGGCGGCCTGCGCCAGCGTCCTGCCCGGCATGCGCTCGGTGTACCGCTGGCAGGGCGCGGTGGAACAGGCCGACGAGGTCCTGCTGATGGCCAAGGCCCCGGCCGACCGCCTGCCGCGGCTGGTCGAGCGGCTGCAGGCCCTGCACCCCTATGAACTCCCCGAGGTCCTGGCGGTCAAGGCCGCTGGCGGGTTGCCCGCCTACCTCGGATGGGTGGTCGAAGCCACCCGTGACTGACTTCCCGGAAGACGCACGCATGGCCCTGCACCACCCCAACCCGGCCCGGCACGTGGCCGGACTGCTCCTCATGCTGCTGGCGTGGCTGCTGCCGGCCGCCGCCGCACGGGCGGCCGTGGACGAATCGGACCTGTTGCCGGTCGACCAGGCCTTCGCGCTCACCGCGGTCGCCCCCGAGCCGGGGCGGATCGAGGTGCACTGGAAGATCGCCGACGGCTATTACCTGTACCGCCACCGCACCTCGGTCGCCGCCAGCGGCGACTTCGTCGGCGGCAACCTGCGCCTGCCGGCCGGCGAGCGCCACGTGGACGAGTTCTTCGGCCCGGTCGAGACCTATCGCGGCGCCCTGCTGGCGATCCTCGACGGCCAGCCCACCGGTGCCGGGCAGGTGGCCGAGCTCCAGGTGCGCTACCAGGGCTGTGCCGACATCGGCATCTGCTATCCGCCGCAGACCCGCAAGCTCCAGGTACGCCTGCCCGGCGGCGCCAGCGCGGCCAGCGGCCTGCCCGGCCTGCAGGGCAGCAGCGGCCGCGGCAACCGGCTGGCGGCCGCGCTCGGCAATGCCGTGGCGCTGCCGGAAGCCCAGGCCTTCGCGGTGGACGCGGTGGCCGACGGCGGCAACCGCCTGCGGGTGCGCCTGCAGCCGGCGGACGGCTACTACATCTACCGCGACATGACCCGCTTCGCGCTGGAGGACGCACCCGGCCTGTCGACCGGGCGCCCGCAGTGGCCGGCCGGCACCGCCCACCGCGACGAGCACTTCGGCGAGGTCACGGTCTATTTCGAGCCGACGGTGGTGCCGGTGCCGGTGCTGCGCAACCGCCCGCAGGCGGCTCGCCCGACCCTGGTGGTCACATTCCAGGGCTGCCAGGACGGCGGCATCTGCTACCCGCCGATGACCCGGCGCATCCCGGTCGACCTGCCGGCCGGCGACGTGGCCGCGCTGCCGGCCGCGCCCGACGCGCCGGCCACGACGTCCGCGCCGGCGGACGATACCGTGGCCGGAACGACCGACCCGGCCGAGGAAGACATCCAGGCGCCGGCCGGACCTTCCCCGGATGCGTCGGCCGGCAACGCCGACCGCACCCCGCCGCCAGCCGCGGCCGGCAAGGCCAGGCAGACCCTGGTCGGCGCCCTGCTGCTGGCCTTGGTTGGCGGCCTGGTGCTGAACCTGATGCCCTGCGTGCTGCCGGTGCTGTCGCTCAAGGCCCTGGGCCTGGCCCAGAGTGGCGAGAGCCGCGAGCGCGCCCGGGGCCACGCCCTCTGGTACACCGCCGGCGTGCTGGTGGCCTTCGCCGCGGTTGGCGCCCTGGTGGTGGCCCTGCGCGCGGCCGGCCAGGCGGCCGGCTGGGGTTTCCAGCTGCAGCAGCCATGGTTCGTCGCCGCACTCGCCTACCTGATGTTCGCGGTCGGCCTGAGCCTGTCGGGCGTGTACACGCTTGGCGCCGGCATCGGCGGCAGCCTCGCCGCCGGCCGAACCGGCCCGGCCGGCGACTTCCTCACCGGCGTGCTCGCCTGCGTGGTCGCCAGCCCCTGCATCGCGCCGTTCATGGGCCCGGCGCTGGCCTATGCCTTCGCCGCCCCGGCTGCGGCCGGCATGCTGGTGTTCCTGGTGCTCGGCCTGGGCCTGGCCCTGCCGTTCCTGCTGATCGGCTTCGTGCCCGGGCTGGCGCGGCGCCTGCCCAAACCCGGGGCGTGGATGGAGACGGTCAAGCAGGTGCTGGCCTATCCGATGTACCTGACCGCGGTGTGGCTGCTGTGGGTCCTCGGCCGCCAGCGCGGCGTGGATGCGGTCGCCCTGGTCCTGGCCGGTGCCGCGGTGCTGGCATTGGCGCTGTGGTGGTTCGAGCGAACCCGTTGGGGCGGCCGTCGCCCGGCCGCGCTCGCCGCCCTGCTGCTAGCCGTGGTCGCCCTGCTCCCCGCCTGGGGCGTGACCCGCCTGCCGGCCGCCAGCGCGCGCGCCGCCCACAACGATGCCGTGGCCTACGCAGCGGCCGAGCTTGACCGGTTGCGCGCCGAGGACCGGGTCGTGTTCGTCAACATGACCGCCGACTGGTGCGTCACCTGCAAGGCCAACGAACGCAACGTGCTCGACCGCGACGACTTCCGCGAACTGCTGGGCCGCACCGGCGCGGTGTACATGCGTGGTGACTGGACCAATACCGATCCGGCGATCAGCGCCTTCCTCGAGAAGCACAACGCCGTGGGCGTGCCGCTGTACGTGGTCTACGGGCCGGGCGCTCCGCCGGCGGTGCTGCCCCCGGTACTGACCCCGGCCATCGTCGAGGACGCCCTGCTGCGGGCGGCGGCACGATGAGTCCCACCTTGCGCATGGTGCTGGCGGCCGCCTGCGCTGCGGCGCTGGGGCTGGGTGCGCGTGCCTGGTACGAGGCCGGGCGCGCCGGGTCCACGGCCGGTTTCGCGGACGAAACCGGCGAAGTGGTCGACGGGCTGCCGGCGACCGCCTCCCCGGCCTCTTCCGGCCCCCAACCCCTCGGAGCCCTGCTGGAAAAGCAGGTGGAACCGATCCGCCTGCCCGACCTGGACGGCAACATCGTCGAACTGGCCTCGATCGCGCCAGGTCGCCCGCTGCTGGTGAACGTCTGGGCCAGCTGGTGCCAGCCCTGCATCGAGGAGATGCCCGAGCTGCAGCGCTTCGCGCAGAGCCAGGGCGAGGACGGCGTGCAGGTGGTCGGCCTGGCCCTGGATGATGCCGACTCGGTACGCGCCTTCCTCAGCCACGTCCCGGTGACCTATCCGATCCTGCTCGACACCCCCGGCCCCGCCGACGCCAGCGTGGTCCTGGGCAACACCCGCGGCCTGCTTCCGTATACCGTCGTGATTGATACGCGGGGGCGGATCGCCGGCCAGCACCTGGGCCCGTTCAAGGCCGGTGCCATCGATGCGTGGGTCACCAGCGCGAAGCTGTACCCGCATCACTTTCAAACGATCGATTGAAACGCCTTCATCTTCGTCGAACTGGACAGTAAAGGCAGCATCCTCCAGACTGCCGCCCTTCCCGGTTCCGCTCGAAACCATGGCCAAACTGCTGGTCCTGCACGGCCCCAACCTCAACCTGCTCGGAACCCGCGAGCCGGAGGTCTACGGTCGCACCACGCTGGCGGACATCGATGCCGACCTGGCGCAGCGCGCCACGGCGGCCGGCCATGAGCTCGAGTCGTTCCAGTCCAATGCCGAGCATGCGCTGGTGGACCGGGTCCAGGCCGCACGCCAGGACGGCACGGCCTTCATCCTGGTCAACCCCGCCGCCTTCACCCACACCTCGGTCGCCCTGCGCGACGCCCTGGCGGCGGTGGCGATCCCGTTCATCGAGATCCACCTCTCCAACCCCCACGCCCGCGAGCCTTTCCGCCAGCACAGCTACTTCAGCGACAAGGCGGTCGGCGTGGTCTGCGGGTTCGGCGCCGACAGCTACCGCTACGCCCTGGATGCGGCGCTGGCGCGGCTGCCGGCCTGATCCCCGCGTTTCCCGTTGCAACGCGTCCGCGCCGCGGACGCCCCACACAGAGGCCACCATGGACCTGCGCAAGATCAAGAAGCTCATCGACCTGCTGGAAGAATCCAACCTCGCCGAAATCGAGATCAAGGAAGGCGAGGAAAGCGTGCGCCTGTCGCGCATCCCGCAGGGCGTCGCCGTGGCCGCCCCGGCCGCCGCGCTGGAAGTGCGCTCGCCCGCCGCGGCCCCGGCCGCCGCGCCGATGCCGATGAGCTCGCCGGTCGAGGCCGCCACCGGCGGCACGCCGAAGCCGGGCAGCGACCTGCCCCCGGGCCACGTGGTGCGCGCACCGATGGTCGGCACCTATTACGCCGCCCCCGGCCCGGACAAGCCGGCCTTCGTGACCGTCGGCCAGCAGGTCAAGGCCGGCGACACCCTGGGCATCATCGAGGCGATGAAGATGTTCAACCCGATCGAGGCCGACACCTCCGGCACCGTGGTCGCGATCCTGTGCGAGAGCGGCCAGCCGATCGAGTTCGACCAGCCGTTGTTCGTGATCGGCTGATAGCCGATCACGACGGGATTGGTGATTCGTGATTGGTGATTCGAAGGAGCGGCCGCACCAGCGCCTGGATGTATGGCGTGATGCGATGGAACTTGCCGCCCTGGTGTACGCGTACTCGGCCGGCTTTCCCGCCGAGGAACGGTACGGCCTGACGGCGCAGATGCGCCGGGCCGCCGTGAGCGTGCCATCGAACATCGCCGAAGGCGCCGCCCGTCGCTATGCCCCTGAACTCGTACGTTTCCTGCTGATCGCGCGCGGCTCGCTGTCCGAACTGGATACGCAGCTGGCGCTGGCTCCCCGGGTCGGCCTCGCCGCCCCGGACCAGGACCTCCTGCAACTGCTCGACCGCACCTTCGCGCGCCTCAACGCGCTGATCAGGTCGATCGACGGGGCTGCAGCGGTGCGCGACGAGCCGGGCTCCTACGAATTACCAATGACAAATCACGAATCACGGGCCCAATCCCATGCTTGATAAAGTCGTAATCGCAAATCGCGGCGAGATCGCGTTGCGGATCCTGCGCGCCTGCCATGCGCTGGGCATCCGCACCGTCGCCGTGCACTCCACGGTCGACCGCAACCTCAAGCACGTCGCCATGGCCGACGAGTCGGTCTGCATCGGTCCGGCGCCGTCCACCGACAGCTACCTCAACATGGCCTCGATCATCGCCGCCGCCGAGGTGACCGATGCCCAGGCCATCCACCCCGGCTACGGCTTCCTGTCCGAGAACGCCGACTTCGCCGAGCGCGTGGAGCAGTCCGGCTTCATCTTCATCGGGCCCAAGGCGGACACCATCCGCCTGATGGGCGACAAGGTGGAGGCGATCCGCGCGATGAAGGCCGCGGGCGTGCCCTGCGTGCCCGGCTCCGGCGGCCCGCTGGGCGACGACATCGTCACCAACGCCAGGATCGCCCGCGAGATCGGCTACCCGGTGATCATCAAGGCCGCCGGCGGCGGCGGTGGCCGCGGCATGCGCGTGGTCCACGCCGAGGCCGCGCTGAAGGCCGCCATCGAGACCACCAAGACCGAGGCCAAGGCCGCCTTCGGCAACGGCGAGGTCTACATGGAGAAGTACCTGGAGAATCCGCGCCACGTGGAGATCCAGGTGCTGGCCGACGGCCAGGGCAACGCCATCCACCTGGGCGAGCGCGACTGCTCGATGCAGCGCCGCCACCAGAAGGTGGTCGAGGAAGCGCCGGCGCCGGGCATCACCGCCGAGCAGCGCGCCGAGATCGGCAAGGTCTGCACCGAGGCCTGCATCCGCATCGGCTACCGCGGCGCCGGCACGTTCGAGTTCCTGTACGAGAACGGCCGCTTCTACTTCATCGAGATGAACACCCGCATCCAGGTGGAGCATCCGGTCACCGAGATGGTCACCGGCATCGACCTGGTGGCCGAGCAGCTGCGCATCGCCGCCGGCCACAAGCTGCGCATCCGCCAGGAGGACGTGGTGCTCAACGGCCATGCGATCGAGTGCCGCATCAACGCCGAGGACCCGGAAACCTTCTTCCCCAGCCCCGGCCTGATCCAGCACTTCCATGCCCCGGGCGGCCCGGGCGTGCGCGTGGACACCCACATCTACGAGGGTTACCGCGTGCCGCCGAACTACGACTCGATGATCGGCAAGCTGATCGTGCACGGCCCGGACCGAGAGACCGCGATCTGCCGCATGCGCGTGGCGCTGAGCGAGATGGTGGTCGATGGCATCAAGACCAACATCCCGCTGCAGCAGCGGATCATGCGCGACAAGGGCTTCCAGGCCGGTGGCCAGAACATCCACTACCTGGAGAAGCGCCTGGCCGAGCGCAAGAACCAGTCGATCGCGCTGGGGTGAGAAACACTGGCCTGCGCGGCATTGCCGCGCGGGCTGTCCGGACACCCGGCGCTGCGCCGGGCAGGGACACCTGGGGCCGGCATTGCCGGCCCTTTCCTTTTGCGGCCGCGCCGGCGTGAGACAATCGCATCCCCCTTACGCACCCCGCCGAACCCACATGCCCTACCTTGAACTGAGCCTGCGCAGCACCGAGGCCGAGCAGCCGCGCTACGAGCGCGCGCTGGAGGACGTGGGTGCGCTGTCGGTGACCCTGCTGGACGCCGACGCCGATACCCCCAACGAGCGCGCCATCCTCGAGCCGGGCGTGGGCCAGACCCCGGTGTGGAAGTCGCTGGTGCTGACCGCGCTGTTCGACGCCGATGCCGACGCGCTGGCCCTGCTGGCGGCGCTGGAGGCGTTCGATCCGGAGCTGGACTGGAGCACGGCCGGGTTCCGCACGGTCGAGGACCAGGACTGGGAACGCGTGTGGCTGGACCAGTTCCAGCCGATGCGCTTCGGCGAGCGCACCTGGATCGTGCCCTGGAACCACGAGCTTCCGGCCGAGGCCGCCACGCCCGACGCGGCGGTGGTGCGGCTGGACCCGGGCCTGGCCTTCGGTTCCGGCACCCACCCGACCACCGCGCTGTGCCTGCGCTGGCTGGACGGGCTGGCCGGCGACGGCATGCTGCAGGGCGCGCGCGTGCTCGACTTCGGCTGCGGCTCCGGCATCCTCGCCCTGGCCGCGCTGAAGCTGGGCGCCGACCAGGCCGTGGGCGTGGACAACGATCCGCAGGCGGTCCAGGCCTCGCTGGACAACGCGCTGCGCAACGAGGTCGACGGCCGCCTGGCCGTGTACCTCCCCGAAGACGAGCCGGAGGCGACCTATCCGGTGGTGGTGGCCAACATCCTCGCGTCCGCACTGGACGCATTGGCCGAGGTGCTGGCCGCGCGCGTGGCGCAGGGCGGCCGCATCGCCCTGTCCGGCATCCTCCAGGGCCAGGAAGGCGAACTGCTGGAGCGCTACGCGGCCTGGTTCGACGACCTCAAGGCCAGCATCGACGGCGACTGGGTGCGGATCGACGGCGTGCGCCGCTGAGGCGACGCGCGGCGCCCGCACGGCGCCGGACGCATGGTTGAATAGCGGGCATGTTCACCGCCTGCCCGCACTGCGACTTCCTGGTCACCCACCTGCCGGCACAACCGCGGCCGGAAACCTGCCCGCGCTGTGGCAAGCCGCTGCATGCGGATGGCGCTGCGGCCGCGGCATCCGCCGGGGCTGCCGCGCCTGGACAGGCAGATGCTCCCGCGGCACCGCCGCTGGCCACCCTGCTCGACGCGCCGGCCGCCGATGCGCCCGGGAACGAAGACACCGGTGCAGCACGGTCCGGTGAGGCCGCAACCGAAGCGCCTGCGCCCGCTCCTGCATCCGTAGCCGAGGCTTCCGCGGCCCCTGCATCAACCGTCGCGCCTGCCACCGCTGCATCCGTCCCCACGCCCGCGAGCCCCGCGCCCGCCCCAACCGTACGTGCGCCGCTGGCTGCCACCGCCGCGCTGCGCCGCCACTGGCAATGGCCGCTGCTGGCCGCACTGGCGCTGCTGCTGGGACTGCAGGTGCTGCTGGCAGATCGCGCGCGGCTGGCCGCCGATCCGCAATGGCGTCCGCTCGTGCTGCAGGCCTGCGCGCTGCTGCGCTGCTCGCTGCCTGCCTGGCACGAGCCATCCGCATTCACCATGGTCGAGCGCAGCGTGCGCCCCGGCCAGGCTGCCGGCACCCTGCGGGTCGATGCCACCTTCCGCAACGATGCGCGCTGGGCCCAGGCCTGGCCGACCCTGCAGCTGTCGCTGTCCGATGCCGACGGCCGCACCACCGGCAGCGGCGTGTTCACGCCAGCGCAGTACCTCGGCGAGCCACCCGAAGGCCTGCTTGCACCAGGACAGAGCGCCCAGGTCACCTTCGTGGTGCAGGAACCGGCACCGGGTACGGTGGCGTTCGCCTTCAGGTTCCACTGATGGCCAATGGCAGCGGCCGGATGGCCGCGCTAGACTCCCCAACCCGCTTGATGCACGCGCATCGCCTCACGGAATCCCACGTGCAGCAGAACGCCCCTTCCCGCGCCGACGCCGGCCGCCCCGCCTCCCGCCCGCCTCTTCGCGAGCACGTGGCGCAGTCGGTCAGGCGCTACCTGCGCGACCTGGACGGGGTCGAAGCCAACGATGTCTACGAGATCGTCCTGCGCGAAATGGAGATCCCGCTGTTCGTCGAGGTGTTGAACCATTGCGACGGAAACCAGAGCCGCGCCGCGGCCCTGCTGGGCATCCACCGCGCCACCCTGCGCAAGAAGCTCAAGGACTACGGGCTGGTCTGAGTCCGCCCGGGCGGCCCGACGGGGGCCGGCGGCTATAATTCCGCCTCTTTCCCCGCACCCTGCCGCCACCCATGACCGCCGACTTCCTGCCCGTGCGCCGGGCACTGCTGTCCGTTTCCGACAAGACTGGCCTGATCGACCTGGCCCGCGCCCTGGCCGCGCGCAACATCGAGCTGCTGTCCACCGGCGGCACCGCCAAGGCCATCCGCGAGGCCGGCCTGCCGGTCAAGGACGTGTCCGAGGTCACCGGCTTCCCCGAGATGATGGATGGCCGGGTCAAGACCCTGCATCCGCTGGTGCACGGCGGCCTGCTCGGCCGCGCCGGCATCGACGACGAGGTCATGGCCCAGCACGGCATCGGCGCGATCGACCTGCTGGTGCTGAACCTGTATCCGTTCGAGTCGGTGACCGCGAAGGCCGACTGCAGCCTGGCCGATGCGGTGGAGAACATCGACATCGGCGGTCCGGCGATGCTGCGTTCGGCCGCCAAGAACTTCGCCCGCGTCGCGGTGGCGACCTCGCCGGACCAGTACGCCGACCTGCTGGCCGAGCTTGAAGCCAACGACGGCAAGCTGTCGGCGGCCAAGCGCTTCGCCCTGTCGGTGGCCGCGTTCAACCGCGTGGCCCAGTACGACGCGGCGATCAGCAACTACCTCTCCGCGGTGACCGACACCAGCACCGAGGTGCCGGTCCGCACCGCCTTCTCGGCCCAGGCCAACGGCAGCTTCGTCAAGGTCATGGACCTGCGCTACGGCGAGAATCCGCACCAGCAGGCCGCGTTCTACCGCGACCTGCATCCGGCGCCGGGCTCGCTGGCGACGTTCGAGCAGCTGCAGGGCAAGGAGCTGAGCTACAACAACATCGCCGACGCCGATGCGGCCTGGGAGTGCGTGCGCCAGTTCGAGGCGCCGGCCTGCGTGATCGTCAAGCACGCCAACCCCTGCGGCGTGGCCGTGGCGGCGAACGTGGGCGAGGCCTACGAGCTGGCCTACGCCACCGACCCGACCAGCGCCTTCGGCGGCATCCTCGCCTTCAACCGTCCGCTGGACGCGGCCACGGCCAAGACCATCCTCGACCGCCAGTTCGTCGAGGTGCTGCTGGCGCCGGAGTACGACGCCGGCGCGCTGGAGTACGCGACGAAGAAGGCCAACGTGCGCGTGCTGCGGATCCCGATGGCACCGCCGTCGCCGGGCTTCATCGACCTCAAGCGCGTGGGCTCGGGCCTGCTGATGCAGACCGCCGACGACCGGGTCGTGACCCGCGACGAGCTGAAGGTGGTGACGAAGCTGGCCCCGACCGAAGCCCAGTTCATCGACCTGCTGTTCGCGTGGAAGGTGGCCAAGTTCGTGAAGTCCAACGCGATCGTCTACGCCAAGGACAACCGCACGATCGGCGTGGGCGCCGGGCAGATGAGCCGGGTGTACTCGGCGCGCATCGCCGGGATCAAGGCGGCCGATGCCGACCTGGTGGTCGAGGGCTCGGTGATGGCCTCCGACGCCTTCTTCCCGTTCCGCGACGGCATCGATGCCGCCGCGGCCGCGGGCATCAAGGCGGTGATCCAGCCGGGCGGCTCGATGCGCGACGCCGAGGTGATCGCCGCGGCCGACGAGCACGGCATCGCCATGGTGTTCACCGGCGTGCGTCACTTCCGCCACTGATCGCCCCGCGCGACCCGGCTGGCTGGTAGCGGACGGCCGCGCCCTTGCAGGCGCGGCCGTTTCCGTTCGTGGCACGGCCGGCATCACCCGGCATTCGCCGCCGCGCCCGTAGGGTGGCCCCCGACAGCCGCCCCGCAGCGCGGGCCGACCACACGCAAAGGAGAACGCGCCAATGTGGATCCGCGAGGAAGGCCCCGAGGACATCGACGCCATCTGTACCGTGCTGCGCAAGGCGTTCGCCAAGTATCCCGGCGAGGGGAAGCTCGAGACCCGGATCGTCGACACCCTGCGCGCGGACAACGCCCTGGCGGTGTCACTGGTCGCCGATATCGACGGCCGCGTCGCCGGGCACATCGCGTTCTCGCCGGCACGGCCCTCGCGCGATGGCGACGGCTGGTACGTGCTCGGTCCGCTGGCGGTGGATCCGGCCGACCAGGGCCACGGCGTCCGCGCCGCCCTGGTGCGCGCCGGCCTGGCCGAACTGCAGGCACGCGAGGCCAACGGCTGCGTGGTGCTGGGCGACCCGGCCTACTACGGCCGCTTCGGTTTCATGGCCGAGCCAGCGCTGACCCTCCCGGGCGCGCCCGAGGGCGCGTTCCAGGCCCTGCGCTTCACCGATGCGGCTTCGGCCGGCGAAGTCGTGCTGCATCCGGCCTTCGGCCTCCAGGGCGAAGCCTGACAGCGCGGCAGCGGTTGCGCGGGAAAGCACCGCGCCCGCAGGGCCAGGCGCGGCGGGCACGCTAGAATCGCGTTCCCTTTCCCGCGATTCCCTTCCCTCATGAGCAAGGTCCTGGTCATCGGTTCCGGCGGGCGCGAGCACGCGCTGGCATGGAAGCTCGCGCAGTCGGCGCGCGTCAGCGAAGTGATCGTCGCCCCCGGCAATGCCGGCACGGCCACCGAGGCGAAGTGCCGCAACGCCGCGGTCAAGGTCACCGACCTCGATGGCCTGCTCCAGCTTGCCCGCGACGAGGGCGTGGCAGTGACCGTGGTCGGTCCCGAGGTGCCGCTGGTGGCCGGCGTGGTCGACCGCTTCCGCGGGGCCGGCCTGCGCATCTTCGGCCCCACCGCCGCGGCCGCGCAGCTGGAAGGCAGCAAGGCCTTCGCCAAGGATTTCCTCGCCCGCCACGGCATCCCGACCGCGTTCTACGCAGTGCACACCCAGGTCGACGCGGCCCTCGCCTACATCCGCGAGAAGGGCGCGCCGATCGTGGTCAAGGCCGACGGCCTGGCCGCCGGCAAGGGCGTGATCGTGGCCATGACCCTGGAGGAAGCCGAGGCCGCGGTACGCGACATGCTCTCGGGCAACGCCTTCGGCGATGCCGGCGCGCGCGTGGTGATCGAGGAGTTCCTCGAGGGCGAGGAAGCCAGCTTCATCTCGATGGTGGACGGGAAGACCGCGCTGCCGATGGCCACCTCGCAGGACCACAAGCGCGTGGGCGATGGCGATACCGGCCCCAACACCGGCGGCATGGGCGCGTACTCGCCGGCGCCGGTGGTCACCCCGGAGGTGCACGCGCGGATCATGCGCGAGGTGGTGGAGCCGACCGTGGCCGGCATGGCCGCCGACGGCACCCCGTTCACCGGCTTCCTCTACGCCGGGCTGATGATCGATGCCTCCGGCGCGCCGAAGGTAATCGAGTTCAACGTGCGCTTCGGCGACCCGGAGACACAGCCGGTGATGCTGCGCCTGCAGTCGGACCTGCTGGACCTGGTCGAGGCGGCGATCGACGGCCGCCTGCACGAGGTCCAGGCGCAGTGGGATCCGCGGCCCTCGCTGGGCGTGGTGATCGCCGCGCGTCCGTACCCGGACTCGCCGGTGACCGGCGAAGTCATCAGCGGTCTCGACGCGGTGCCCGCCGACGTCAAGGTGTTCCATGCCGGCACCGCACTGGATGACGACGGCAACGTCACCAGCGCCGGCGGCCGCGTGCTGTGCGTGACCGCGCTGGGCGACAGCGTGGCCGACGCCCAGCGCCGCGCCTACACCGGCGTGGACGCGATCTCCTGGGCCCACGCGTTCTGCCGCCGCGACATCGGCTGGCGCGCGATCGCCCGCGAGCAGGGCAACTGAGGCCATGGGCGGTCGCGTAGAACCGTTCCGCGCGATCGCCATCAGCCAGCTGGCGCGTGCGCTGGAGGCTGGAGGTCGCCCGGTCGTGCACATGGAGTTCGGCCAGCCGTCCACGCCGGCACCGGCCGCGGCGCTGGCGGCGGTGCGCGAAGGCCTCGACCAGCCGCCGCCGGGCTACTGGGAAAGCGTGCCGCTGCGGGCGCGCATCGCCCGCCACTACCGCGACGCCTACGGCGTGGACGTGGATCCGGCGCAGGTCATCCTCACCTGCGGCGCCTCGCCGGCACTGCTGCTGGCGATGCTCTCGCGCTTCGAAGCCGGCGACCGCATCGCCTTCGCCCGTCCCGGTTACATCGCCTACCGCAACACCGCCATCGCCGCGCGCCTGCAGCCGCTGGAGATCGGCTGCGGCCCGGAAAGCCGCTACCAGCTGACCGCCGCGGCGATCGCGGCGCTGGATCCGGCGCCGGCCGGCGTCATCCTCGCCAGCCCGGCCAATCCCACCGGCACCATCATCGAACCCGAAGAGCTGCGCGCCATCGCGGACGTGTGCCGCGCGCGCGGCATCGTCCTGCTCTCCGACGAGATCTACCACGGCCTGCACTACACGCAGCCGGCGCACTCGATCCTGCAGTACGCGCCGGATGCGATGGTGGTGAACAGCTATTCCAAGTACTACTCGATGGTGGACTGGCGCCTGGGCTGGCTGCTGGTGCCGCCCTCGCACGTGGACACCGCGCGCGCCTACGCCGGCAACCTGTTCCTGACCCCGCCCTCGCCGAGCCAGCAGGCTGCGCTGGTGGCGATGGATTGCGTGGATGAGCTGGAAGGCCATCGCGCCACCTACGCGCGCAACCGCCAGCTGCTGCTGGACGCCCTGCCCGGCCTGGGCCTGGAGCGCATCGCCCCGCCCGACGGCGCGTTCTACGTCTGGGCCGACGTGGCCCACCTGACCGACGACAGCCTCGGGCTGTGCCGGCGCATCCTCGAGGACACGGGCGTTGCCCTGGCCCCGGGCGTGGACTTCGACCCGGTCGATGGCCACCACTTCATCCGCTTCAGCTTCGCCCCGGCCACGGTGCACGTGGAAGAGGCGCTGCGCCGGCTGCGGCCGTGGTTCGCCGCGCAGCCACGGGTCCGCTGAAGGCTCAGCCGGACGTGCCGTCCAGGTAGTCCAGCACCACCTGCAGCATCGCCTTCGCGCCATGCTCCAGCGCCGCCTCGTCGGGTGCGTAGTGCGGCGAGTGATTGATCGGCGCCTGCGCCGGCTCCTGCCCGGCCGGCGTGGTGCCGACCAGGAAGAACGCACCCGGCACCTCGTTGGCGAACTGCGAGAAGTCCTCGGCGATGGTCTGCAGCGGCATCTCGACGACATTGTCCGCGCCGGCCGCGGCCTGCAGCGAGGCCAGCACGCGCCGCGCCAGCTGCGGGTCGTTGATCGTGGCCGGTGCGTTGTTCACCACTTCGAGCTCCGCCGTGGCGCCGGCGGCGTGCGCATAGTCCCGGGCGATGCGTTCGAAGCGCGCGACCACGTCCTCGCGCACGCGCGGATCGAAGGTGCGCAGGGTGCCGACCAGCTTCGCCTCGTCGGGGATGATGTTGAAGCGCACGCCGGCGTTGAACTGGCCGGCGGTCAGCACCACCGGCGTGCTGGCGATGTTCACCTGGCGCGCGATCATGCTTTGCGTTCCCAGCAGGATCTGCGCACCGACGGTGATCGGATCGACGCCGTCCCAGGGCCGCGAGCCATGGGTCTGGCGCCCGCGCACGGTCAGGGCCCACTCGTCGGCGCTGGCCAGCAGCGGGCCGCTGCGGAAGCCGACCTGGCCCACCTGCAGCCCGGACCACACGTGCAGGCCGAACACCGCCTCCGGGCGGTAGTCCTTCCACACGCCCTCGTCCAGCATCAGCCGCGCGCCGAATGGCGCGCCCGGTTCGTCCGGACCTTCCTCCGAAGGCTGGAACACGAACATCACCTCGCCCGCCAGTTCCTGGCGGCGTTCGGCCAGGGCGCGGGCCACGCCCAGCAGGATCGCCACGTGCAGGTCGTGGCCACAGGCATGCATCACGCCCACCGGCTGGCCCCGATAGGTCGAGCGCACGGTGGACGCGAATGGCAGCCCGGTGGCTTCCTCGACCGGCAGCGCATCCATGTCCGCGCGCAGGGCGATGCGCGGACCGGGTCGGCCACCGCGCAGGACCGCGGCCACGCCGGTGCGGGCGATGCCGGTACGCGGCTCCAGTCCCAGCGCGCGCAGCTCGCGGGCGATGGCGGCAGCGGTGCGGGTCTCGTATCCGCCCAGTTCCGGATGGCGATGGAAGTCACGCCGCCACTCCACCATCGCCGGGTACTGCGCCCGCGCCGCGGTCGTGGCGACGGAGGCGTCGGCCGCGGCGGCGGGCAGGGCAGCACCGAGCTGGGCGGCCAGCAGGCAGGACAGGACCAGGGGCTTCATGCGCGCGGCTCCAGCGGGGGACGCCCGATGGTAGCCGCCGCGCTAGACGTTGGCCTGTTCCGGCGGCAGCGAGGTCTCGATCGGCGCCGCGCCGGGACCGCCGCCGGCGGCAGGCCCGTGGCTGTCCAGGCCGTACGAGGTCATCGACAGCGAGCCGTACGCGTAGCCCTCGACCAGCGGCCGCGCCGGATGCCCGGCCGCCGCGGCCAGGCCGGCGATGTACAGCAGCGGCAGGAAGTGGTCTGGGCTGGGCACGGCCAGGCGGTAATCCGGATGCGCGACCAGCGAGGGCACGTCATGCGGCCGCTCCAGCATCAGCCCGTGCGCGGCCTCCTCGAAGCGGCGGTTCCAGTCGAAGGCGCCGTCGGGCTGGTGCCAGTCGATCGCGCGCAGGTTGTGCACCACGTTGCCGCTGCCGATCACCATGACCCCGCGCGAACGCAGCGCGGCCAGCTTCGCGCCGAGGGCCAGGTGCCACTCCGGCGGCCTGCGCGCGTCGATCGACAGCTGCACCACCGGCACGTCGGCCTTCGGGAAGGCGTGCACCAGCACCGACCAGGTGCCGTGGTCCAGGCCCCAGCCATCCAGGTCGGCACCGACCTGGTCCGGCGACACCGCATCGGCCACCTCCTCCACCAGCTCCGGCAGGCCCGGCGCCGGGTACTGCACGTCGAACAACGCCTGGGGGAAGCCGTAGAAGTCGTGGATGGTGCGCGGCCGGGGCATCGCGGTGACCGCGGTGGCGTTGACGTACCAGTGCGCGGACACGGCCAGGATCGCGCGCGGCCGCGGCGAGTCCGCGCCGAAGGCGCGCCACGCATCGGTGTAGCGGTTGCGCTCCAGCGCGTTCATCGGGCTGCCGTGGCCGAGGAAGGCGGCCGGCATCAGGGCATTGGCGTCCACGTCGGACTCCGTCGTGCAGGGATCCGGGCCACTGTAAGCCCGCAACGCCGGCATGGCGCAGGGACCCACGCAACGGATCGTTCCCGGCCCCCGGTTGCGGGACCGGCGGCATCCACCGCGCGGTGCGCTCTGCTAGGCTCCGCGCCAGTCCCGCGGAGAGCCGCATGGCCGCCCACAGCCAGTTCGCGCTGCTGACCCAGCGCCGTTTCCTGCCCTATTTCATCGTGCAGGCGCTCGGCGCCTTCAACGACAACGTCTACCGCCAGGCCATCATCGGCCTGCTGTTCTTCCTCGGCGTCAGCGCGGAGGAGCGCTCGACCTACGCGGTCATCGCCCCGGCGATCTTCATCGTGCCCTACTTCCTGTTCTCGGCCATCGCCGGGCAGGTGGCCGAGAAGCTGGAGAAGCAGCGCCTGATCGTGGTCACCACCACGATGGAGATCGTGATCATGTCGCTGGCGGCGGTGGGTTTCCTGCTGCAGTCGATGCCGCTGCTGCTGGTGGCGCTGTTCTGCACCGGCCTGCAGTCGACCCTGTTCGGACCGGTGAAGTACTCGGTGCTGCCGGCCATCCTCAAGCCCGAGGAGCTGACCGGCGGGAACGGGCTGGTCGAGATGGGCACCTCGATATCGATCCTCGGCGGCATGATCACCGGCGGCCTGATCTTCCAGGTCGCCGGCGCGCACGGCCCGGAGGCGGCGGCCGCGGCGATCGTGGCCCTGGCCATCGCCGGCAACCTGGTCGCGCGGATGATCCCGCGGGTGGACGCCGGCGCCCCGGACCTGAAGATCGGCTGGAACCCGCTGCCGGAGTCGCTGGCGGTGCTGCGCATGGCGCGCGCCCAGCCGGCGGTGCGCAACGCCATCCTCGGCGTGTCCTGGTTCTGGTTCTTCGGCACCATCATCACCTCGCAGCTGCCGGGCTATGCCGAGCTCCACCTGGGCGGCGCGTCCGGCTCGGCCTCGCTCTACATCTGCGCCCTGGCGCTGTTCTCGATCGGCACCGGGACCGGCTCGCTGCTGTGCGAGAAGCTTTCGGCGCGCACCGTGGAGATCGGCCTGGTGCCGCTGGGCGCGGCCGGCATGAGCGCGTTCCTGCTGGACCTGTACTTCGCCCGCCCCGGCGCGGCGCCCGTCACCGGGCTGGACGTGGCCGGCTTCCTGGCCCAGCCCGGCAGCCTGCGCATCGTCGTCGACCTGCTGGGCATCGGCGTCTTCACCGGCTTCTTCGTGGTGCCGCTGTTCGCACTGATCCAGAGCCGCACGCCTTCCTCGCAGATGTCGCGGGTGTTCGCGGCGCTGAACATCCAGAACTCCGGCTTCATCGTGCTGGCGGCGCTGGTCGGCCTTGGCGCGGGCATGCTGGGCTGGAGCAGCCCGACGCTGTTCCTGGCCCTGGCCATCGCCAACGTGCTGGTGGCGGCGTGGATCTTCGCCCTGGTGCCCGAGTTCCTGATGCGCTTCCTCAGCTGGGTGCTGGTGCGGGTGCTGTACCGGCTGCGCGTGCGCGGCGTGGAGGCGCACGTGCCGGACGAGGGCGCGGCGGTGATCGTGTGCAACCACGTCAGCTACATGGATGCGCTGGTCCTGGCCGCGAGCATCCCGCGCCCGGTGCGCTTCGTCATGTACTACCGGATCTTCGACATCCCGGTGATGAGCTGGATCTTCCGCACCGCCCGCGCGATCCCCATTGCCGGCGCGCGCGAGGATCCCGCGCGCATGCAGCGCGCGTTCGACGCCATCGACGCTGCGCTGGCCGAGGGCGAACTGGTCTGCATCTTCCCCGAGGGAGCGCTGACGAAGGACGGCGGGATCGCCACCTTCAAGTCCGGCGTGGAACGGATCCTGGCACGCACCGCCGCCGCCGGGCGCCCGGTCCCGGTGGTGCCGATGGCGCTGCGCGGGCTGTGGGCCAGCATGTGGAGCCGGCGCGACTCGCGTCTGGGCCGCATGCGCGTGCCACGGCGCCTGCGCGCACGGGTGGAGGTTGTGGCCGGGGCGCCACTGCATGGGGCGGTGAGCGCGGAAGCACTGGAAGCCCGCGTACGCGAACTGCGCGGCGACGCGGCCTGAGCCTGGCGACGGCCTGGGTCCTGCCCGGCAGTGCCTGAGCATGTCTTTGCCGGCTTGCTGCCGGTCGGTTAGGCTTGGGCGGTTGCCAGGGGAAGCACACACCAGCATGGATGCGATGCCGGAAGCCATCGGACGTGGCGCGCGCGTTCCCTGCAACCGGGAAGCGTCGGCCACGCCAGTAACGCAGCCGGCATGCCTCCATGCATCGCGGCCGGCCCTTCGCCCCGGCGCGTATCCTTTTCCCGGCCACGCCGGTCCCGAGTTTCCTTTCCCGGCAGGCTGCGCAGGACCGGCGGCCATGCCAGCGCATAAGCCGGCGTCACGGCTTTCATTCCCTGCTGGAGCACCACGATGAGCTACGTCCCACCGCCGCCCGCCCAGAACGCCGAGCCCCTGCACGGCCCGGTGCCGAACTACCTGGCCTGGTCGATCGTCTCCACCATCCTCGCCACCTGCCTGTGCTGCCCGCTGGGCCTGCTGGGCATCGTCGCGATCGTGTTCTCCAGCAAGGTCAATTCCGCGCTCAACCGCGGCGACCTGGAAGGCGCGCGCCGTGCTTCGGCCACTGCCAAGACCTGGTGCTGGGTCGCCACCGCGCTGGCCATCATCGGCCTGCTGATCAACATCTGGTTCATGACTACCGGCGGCATGGAGCAGTACATGCAGGCCATGCAGCAGATGCAGGGCTGATCGATGGCCCTGTCGCGACCGCTGTGGATCGCGACGCTGGCGTCGGCCGCCCTGGCGGCCGGCGCCGGATTCTGGTTGCTGCGCACATATGATCCAAACGTGGCCGGCAACCCGTTCCCGCCGTGCATGTTCCGCGCCTTCACCGGCTGGTTCTGCATCGGCTGCGGGCTGACCCGGGCGATGCATGCGCTGGCCCATGGCGACCTCGTCCGCGCCTTCGCGATGAATCCGCTGGGCGTTTCCCTGATCGGCGTGGTGCCGCTGATGCTGGCCTGGTCCGGCGGCTGGCAGCCGCGCGTGCTGGCGCCGCTGATGCGCTGGGTGCTGGAGCCGAAGCTGTGGCTGGTGCTGCTGCCGGGTTACTGGGTCGCGCGCAACCTGCCATGGTTCCCCTTCACCCTGCTCGCGCCGGGCTGAAACACGGTCGCCTGGTCCGCAGTTTTGCAGGCGCGTGGCGACGCGCCCACCGGCAATGGTGCCTCCCTTCCTGCGTGGCGCCGCTAGCCCACCCAGCCGGCGATCACCAGCAGGGCCAGCAGGGCGAGCCACAGCAGCAGCATCCGCCAGACCAGGTTCATCGCGTCGCGCAGTTCGGCCAGCTCGCCGCGGGCGGGCAGGCGTCCTGCCGCCAGGTCCTCCTCGGCCTCCTCGGCCAGTTCGCCGACCACCGCGGCACGCGCGGCGGCCTCGAGGAAGCGGCTTTCCGGGTTCCAGCGCGTCCCGCCCGCATGGCGCCAGGCGCGGCTGACCAGGTCGAAGTTGCCGGCCAGGGCCATGGCCAGGGTCATCAGCTGTGCCGCGGGCCATTCCATCCAGCGCAGCAGCCAGCGCGCGCCGGCGGCGTTTTCTTCCGGCAGCGGGTCCAGGTGAATACCGAAGGCGGAACGTTCCAGCAGGCGGTACAGCACCGCGCCGGCCGGGCCGAGCAGCAGGAACCACAGCAGCACCGCGAACCAGCGCCGCAGCGCGGTGCGGGCGATCACCGCCGGCAGGGCCGGGCCTTCGCCCACCACCTGGCCGGGCTCGGACGCGAGCTGGTCGAGCCGGGCGCGACGCTGCTGCGGGTCGTCCGCATCCAGCACCGCCTCCACGTCCACGTCCAGGTCGCGCGGTCCCCAGGTGAGGACCAGCACCACGATCGCGAACAGCAGGCCGGGGAAGCCGTACAGCACCCGGCCTAGCGCCAGCTGCAACAGCAGGACCAGCAGCACCGGCGGCAGCACCACCAGCGCGATGCCCCAACGGGTGCGCCACGGACCGCCGTCCGCCAGCTGGGTGGCCAGCCAGTCCTGCAGGTGCGAATACCAGGTGTAGCTGCGCAGCGGTGCCAGCACCGCCGGCGCCACGTGGCCAAGCACCAGGGCGATGATCACCGCGACCAGGGTCGTGAACATGGAGCCTCCGTGCGCGGATACTAGCCGGCGCCGCCGGCTCCGGCATACCAGTGCTCGACCAGGGCGCGGGCAATGGACAGCGACGACGGCATGATCGGCCCGCTACTGGCGTCCTCGCCCCGGGCCAGGGCCTGGCCGACTTCCTCGCGGCTGAACCAGCGCGCATCCTCCAGCTCGCCGTCGGTGCGCGGCAGGTCGGGCTCGCCTTCGGCGATGTAGCCAAGCATCAGCGAGCCGGGGAACGGCCAGGGCTGGGATGCCAGGTACTGGCAGCTGCGCACCCGCACCCCGGTTTCCTCGTGGACCTCGCGCACCACCGCCTGCTCCGGCGTCTCGCCGGGCTCGACGAAGCCGGCCAGCACCGACCAGCGGCCCGCGATCCAGCTGGCCTGGCGGCCCAGCAGCAGGCGCTCGCCGTCGCCGACGGCGACGATCACCGCCGGGTCGACGCGCGGATAGTGGTCGGTGGCGCAGCCAGGGCAGTGGCCGACGAAGCCGCCACGCTGGAACCCGAGGCGTTCGCCGCAAACGCCGCAATGCCGGCTGCGGGTACGCCAGTGCAGCATCCCCCGCGCATAGGCGAAGGCCCCGCCCACGGTCGCCGGCCAGGCCACCGCGGCGCGGCGCAGGTCGATCCAGCGCGGCACCTCGATGCCGGCCGTTGCCTGCAGGGCGAAGTGCGCCTGCCCGCACGGGTCGATGCCCAGGAAGATGGCGTCGTCGAAGTGGTCGCCGAGCTGGGCACCGGCCAGCAGCAGGGGCTGGCCTTCGGCATCGGCGGCGGCCCGGCCGTCGCCATCCAGCAGCAGCACGCGCGCGCCTGGCCAAAGCCCTGCGAGCGCGTCGGCATCACCACGCAGCGCGTCGGAACGGTCCAGCCCGGCGTCGCCGAAGGCGTACCCGGAGAGCATGGCGGCAGCGACAGGCGTGGCCACCGGCGCGTCCCCGGCGGGGTTCAGACGCTGAAGCTGCTGCCGCAGCCGCAGGTCGTCTTGGCGTTGGGGTTGCGGATCACGAACTGGGCGCCGCTGAGGCCTTCGCTGTAGTCGACCTCGGCGCCCATCAGGTACTGCAGGCTCAGCGGATCGACCAGCAGGGTGACACCGTCGGTGGCGACCGCCATGTCGTCCTCGGCCTGGTTCTCGTCGAACTCGAAGCCGTACTGGAAACCGGAGCAGCCGCCACCCTGGATGTACACCCGCAGCTTCAGGTCCGCGTTGCCCTCTTCGGAGATGAGCTCGCGGACCTTGGCCGCGGCGGCGCTGCTGAAGCGCAGCGGCTGGTCCAGCTGCTGGTAGCTGGGAACGGTAGGAAGCGGAATCATGCGGCCAGCATGGGGGCGCCGGGCGCCCCGTTCAAGCCTCGGCGGCGGCCAGTTCAGCCTTGGCCGCGCCCTTTTCCCTGTCCTTGCCGCGCTCCTTGCCCTGTTCCTGGCCGCGCTCCGGGTCCGGTGCCGGCAACGCGCGCTGCGCCTGCGGCTGGGCATGGACCAGGCGCCCGGTCAGCTGGGCACCGGCGTTCATCTCGACCACGGCGTAGTGGACGTCGCCTTCCACGCGCGCCTGCTGGGCCAGTTCGACCCGCTCGCTGGCGTGCACGTCGCCGCTGACCTTGCCGTTGATCACCACCACCGGGACGCGGATCTGGCCCTCGATGGTGCCGCCCTCGGCCAGCACCAGGCTCGCCGGCTTCCCCTCGGCCGCCTGCACGGTGCCTTCGATCCGGCCCTCGACGTACAGGCCACCGCTGAACACCAGGTCGCCGCGGATCACCACGTCCGGGCCGATCAGGGTGTCGATGGTGTAGCCATTGCGCTGGCCGGACTTCTTCTTGCTGCTGAACATGCTCACCTGCCTCCCCCGCTGCCGGCGGTCTTCCAGTCGAATGTCTGCTCGGCGTCCCCGCCGTTGCCCCGCAGCAAGACTCGCACACGTTGCGGCGTGAAATCCTTGGGCAGCATCACGCTGCCGTCCAGTTCCTGGAAGTAGCGGAAGGAATACGCCTGTCCGCCGGCATCCTTGCGCTGCACCAGCTCGTCCCAGCCGATGCTGGCCAGCTTGCCGCCGCGCACGCCCTCGACGGTGAAACGCATCTGCCCCTGGCTGATCGCGCCGCGGTTGAGGTTCTGGGTCAGCACCGCGCGGTAGCGCCAGGTCCCGGCCTCCTCCGGGGCGAACTCGATGGAGTGCACGCTCAGGCCCTTGCGCTGGCTGGTCGAGCCGACCAGCCGCTCGTAGAAGGCAACATCGGCGCGCAGGCCGGCGATCTCCTCGTCGCGTTCGGCCAGCGAGGCCTGCAGCTCGATATTGGCGGCGCGGCTGATCTGGTCCGAGCGCTCCAGGGTGATCACCCGCTGGCCCAGTTCCTCCAGCTGGCGCTGGCGCTGCTCGGCGTCGCGCTGGGCGGTGCGTGCACCGTCGCGCACGTTCGCCAGCCCCGGTGCGGCCAGGCGGGTCGAAACCAGGGCCACGACCACCAGGCTCGCAAGCCAGGCCACGGCCAGCAGGATCCTGAAGGTCCGGTCGGGGATGCGACGGCTGGGAACGACACGGAAGCGGGGCGATGGTTCGGTCATCGAGGGCCTGGATCGTTTCTGCCTATACTGCGGGCGATGGTTGGGGAGTGTAACCATAGGAGGGGCAACGGCTTCGTCAGCCGCCCCCGATCCCCCGGCCGCCGCCGTCCGCCCCCCGGAAACCGCAATGACCGACGCCCACGTCTTCGTGATCGGCCTGCTGCTGGCCTGGATGGCCGGTATCCGCGCCTACCTGACCGTATTCGGCGTGGGCCTGGCCGGCCTGCTCGGCTGGGTCGACCTGCCGCCGGCGCTGGAAGCCACCCAGTCGTGGTGGGTGCTGGGCACCTCCGGCGCACTGGCGCTGGCCGAATTCTTCGCCGACAAGATTCCGGGCGTGGATTCGGTATGGGACCTGCTGCAGACCCTGGCCCGGATCCCGGCCGGTGCGTTCCTGGCCGCCGCCGCGCTGTCCCCGGACGGCGAGCTCGGCGCCGGCGCGCTGGCTGCGGGCGCGGGCGTCGCTCTGGCCAGCCACGCGCTCAAGTCGGGCACCCGCGCACTCCTGAACACATCGCCTGAACCGGTCAGCAACTGGGCGGCCTCGGCGACCGAGGACACCATCGTCGTCGGCGGACTGGCCCTGGCGCTTGCGCACCCGTGGCTGGCACTGGCGATCGTGGTCGGGATCAGCGTGCTGGGCGCGTTGCTGGTGTGGTGGATCTGGCGGCTGATGGCGCGCGGCGTGCGCCGCCTGATGGCCGCGGGATGACCGCGGGATGACCGCGTGCAGGGTTGTACCCGATAGAGGGATTGGTCACATAATGCAGGCCCAATTGGGGAGCCATTGATGGCCGCACGAGACCCAGCGCCCGTGCCGGAGGATCCGGCCGCGCGCCAGCGCATACGCGCCGAAACGCCGCCACCGCATTACTGGCGTCGCTGGACCCGCGATGCCGTGGAGACCCCGGCCGAGGCCGAGGCGCTGGCTCCTGCCGCGCGCCCGCCGTCCGCACCGGGTGCCGCCGCCGCCCCGGGCGCCACCTGGACCGGACCGGAGCCGACCCCGGCACCGGTGCTCAACCCCACCGACGAAGAGCCCTACCGCATCCTGGTGGTCGAGGACGACCGCCCGCAGGCCCTGTTCGCGCAGAGCGTGCTGCACGGGGCCGGCATGCAGGCCGAGGTGCTGATGCAGCCGGAAGGCCTGATCGAGGCCATCACCCGGTTCGAGCCGGACCTGATCCTGATGGACCTGCACCTGCCAGGCGTGGACGGCAAGCGCCTGACCACCCTGGTGCGCCAGCAGCCGGGCTGCCAGCTGCTGCCGATCGTGTTCCTGACCGGCGAGCCGGACACCGACCGCCAGTTCGAGGTGCTGGAGGCCGGCGCCGACGACTGCCTGGTCAAGCCGGTGCGGCCGCGCCACCTGATCGCCGCGCTCTCCAACCGCATCCAGCGCAGCCGCGCCCAGCGCGAGCTGGCCAATGCCGCCGCGCCGACGGTGGCGGTGCCGACCCTGCGCAGCCACCCGGAAACCGGCCTGGCCACCCGCAGCTGGCTGCTGCAGCAGGTCGACGAGATGCTCCAGGCCGGCACCGACGGCGGCCTGTTCTTCGTCGAGATCTCCGGCGCCCTGAGCCTGCGCGAGCGCTTCGGCTATGCCGCCTTCGAGCGCCTGATGGCCGAGGCCGGCCGCCGCCTGGCGGTGATCGCCGCGCCGGCGCCGCTGGCCCGGCTCAACGACAACAGCTTCCTGGCCCTGGTCCGCGATACGACCCCGGAGCAGCTGCAGGGAATCGCGGCGGAAGTACGCGCGCGCCTGGCCACCGAGACCTTCCAGGTGCGCGAGGGCGAACCGCTGCAGCTGCGCAGCGCGGTTGGCCACGCGGCCCTGCCCGGCGGCTTCGACAGCGCCACCGCGGCACTGGAGGCCACCGAGCGCGCCGCGCTGCAGGCGCGCCTGCTGCCGGAGGGCGTGGCCGGCTACGTGCCGCCCAGCGCCCAGGAAGAACAGGAACAGATGGCCCTGCTGGAAGGCGAGATCGAGCTGGCCTACCAGCCGGTGGTCGCCGTCGCCGGCAGCGACCAGGCCCGTTACCAGGTGCTGATGCGCCTGCGCCAGGCCGACGGCACGGTGCTGTCGGCCGGCCAGGTGGTCCCGGCGGCGGAAGCCAGCGGGCGCATCACCGACCTCGACCAGCAGGTCATGGAACACGCGCTGGACCTGGTCGCGCGGCGCGCCCGCGACGGCAGCCCGCTGCAGCTGTTCGTCTCGCAGTCGCCGCGCACGCTGGTGCGCGAGGCCTATGCCGACTGGCTGCTGCAGGCGATCAGCGCGCGCGGCATCGACGGTGGCGCGGTGATCATCGACCTGCGCCTGGCCGATGCCCTGGTCCACAGCGTGGCCCTGGCCAGCTTCTGCCAGCGGATGATGCAGGTCGGCGTGCAGTTCTGCCTCGGCCAGTACGAGCCCGGGCCCGAGGCCGAGGTGCTGCTGGGCCAGCTGCAGCTGGGCTACATGCGCATGGCCGGCCGCTTCGCCGCCGCGCACAACGACCAGAAGCTGCGCGACCAGCTGCGCGAGGTGATCGACAAGGCCCATGGCCTCGGCCTGCTGGTGATCGGCCAGCAGATCGAGGACCCGCAGGCCGCGGCGGCGATGTGGATGGCCGGCATCGACTTCGTGCAGGGCAACCTGGTCAGCTCGGTCGGCAGCGAGCTGGACTTCGACTTCCAGAACGCGGTGCTGTAGCGATGGCGCCCGCCCCCCGCAACCCGTGGCCGGCAACCGCCGCAGGTGCGATGGCGGCGGCGTTGCCGGCCCTGGGCCTGGGGCTGGCGGGGATCGAAGGCCCCTGGATCGCCGTGGCCGGCGGCCTGGTCCTGCTGGGCCTTGGGGCGGCACTGGCGGCGCTGGGCGCGGGCCGCCGCACGGCGCACCTGCTCGATGCCGCGCTGGCGCGCGCGGCCACCGCCGAACACGAGCGCAACCAGCTGCAGCGCGACCTGCAGCGCCACGACAAGCTCGAGCAGCAGCTGATGCAGGCCAAGCAGGCCGCCGAGGCCGCGGCCCTGGCCAAGGGCGAGTTCCTGGCCACCATGAGCCACGAGATCCGCACCCCGCTCAACGGCATCATCCCGATGCTGGACCTGATAGGCCACGGCACCCTGGCCCCGGACCAGCGCGACATGCTGCACACAGCGCACGAGTCCTCGCTGCAGCTGCTGCGGATCGTCGACGACATCCTCGACTACTCCAAGCTGGAGGCGAACCGCCTCGAGCTGGAGATCACCACCTTCAACCTGCGCGAGCCGCTGGACGCGATGCTGCAGCTGATGCGGCGCCCGGCCGAGGACAAGGGCCTGCGCCTGGAGCTGGACCTCGATCCCAACGTGCGCCTGCCGGTGCGTGGCGACCCGGTGCGCCTGCGCCAGGTGCTGGGCAACCTGGTCGGCAACGCGGTCAAGTTCACCGAGCGTGGCGGCATCACCCTCGTGGTGCGCCGGCTGGGCGAGACCCCGGTCCAGCACCTGCTGCGCTTCGAGGTGCGGGACACCGGTATCGGCATCGACGCCGACAGCCAGGCGCGCCTGTTCCGCGCCTTCAGCCAGGCCGACGCCTCGACCACGCGCCTGTACGGCGGCACCGGCCTGGGCCTGGCGATCTGCAAGCGCATCGTCGACCTGATGGGCGGGCGCATCGGCGTGGAATCCGAGCCGGGGCGCGGCTCCACCTTCTGGTTCGAGATCCCGCTGCTGAAGGTCGTCGGCGACCTGCAGCGCGATCCCCTGGCCGGCGGCGAGATGCAGCGCGTGCTGGTGGTCAGCCCCGACCAGCGCCTGCGCCAGCGCATGGCCCTGCTGCTGCCGTCCTGGGGCTTCGCCGTGGACGCGGTGGAGACTCCGCAGGAGGCGCTGGAGCGCCTGCGCGGCGACACCCTGCCCCGGCAGCCGCGTGGCGCCTGGTCGATGGTGCTGGCCGACCACGACGGCCTGCGCCATACCGCCCGTGCCCTGCACCGCGCCCTGACCCGCACCCCGTCCTACAGCGGCATCCGCCTGCTGTGGCTGTACAGCGAGGACGAGGTGGCCGCGGAACTGCGCCAGAGCGCCGGCGTGCTGCCGCGGCTGGCCCCGGACGCCGAGCTGCGCGCCGCGCTGCAGGGCGAAGGCACGCCCGCCGAAGCTCCCGCGGCTGCCGATCCGGATCCGGCCAGCGTGGCCTCCGCCCCTGCCGGGCCCCTCGCCGCGCCGGCCATTCCTGCCCCGGCCGTCCCGGCCACGCCATCGACGACTGCACAGGCCATGCCGACCACGTTCCCCGCCAGCACCGGTCCTGCCATCGCCGGCACCGCCGAGCCCCTGCCGCGCGCCGCCGCTCCCGCCGCTCCGGCTGCCAGCGCTGCCCCGGTCGCTCCCGCCGTTCCGGCTGCCCCTGTGGCCCCACCCGCTCCGACTGCGCCGGCGACGCCGGGCGCCGCGCCGCGTGCGGGCACGCCGCTGACCGGCGGCCGCGCGCCGCGCCTGCTGCTGGTCGAGGACAACCCGGTCAACCTGCTGGTGGCGCAGAAGCTGCTGTCGGTCCTCGGCTACACCTGCGACACCGCCACCAATGGCGAGCTGGCCCTGCAGCGCCTGTCGGCGGGCGAGTACGACATGGTGTTCATGGACTGCCAGATGCCGGTGCTGGACGGTTACACCGCCACCCGCCGCTGGCGCGAGCACGAGGCCAGCCGAGGCGGACGCCGCCTGCCGATCGTGGCGATGACCGCCAATGTCATGGCTGGCGACCGCCAGCGCTGCCTGGACGCCGGCATGGACGACTACCTGTCCAAGCCCGTGGCGCGCGAGCAGCTGGAAGCCTGCCTGCAGCGCTGGCTGCAGCAGGCAGCCGCCGCAGCCGCCGCGGCGCAGGCCCGCGCTGCCACCCCCGCCGCGCCTCCTGCACCGGCGGCAGCGGTCGCGGCGGCTGCGCCCGTGCCTGCCCCGCATGCTGCTGCGGTGCCACCGCACCCGCCTGCGACCGCCGCTATCCCGCCGGCAGCCGTGTCCGCCATCCCGGCCCACGCCGGGGCCGCGCCGGCCGCGCCGCGCGCGCCTGCCACCCAGCCCGCCCCTGCAATCCCGGCGGCCCCGTTACCTGTGGCGGCCCCGGCTCCGGCTGCGGTGCCGTCCCAGCCCACCCCGCAGGTCGCCGCCCCACCGCTGCCGCACGCGACGGCCGCAACGGCTCCCATGGCGCAGCACGCTCCGCCGCCGGAACCCGAGGCCCCGGCCGTGGTGCTGGATATCGAGATGCTGGACGAGCTGCGCCAGATCGCCGGCGACGATGCCGCGGCGATCGTCAGCCTGTTCCTGGAGGATGCGCCGCGCCTGGTGCGGCAGCTCGAGCAGGCCTCCATCGCGCCAGACCTGGACGCGATGGGCGAGGCCGCGCATGCGCTGAAGTCCTCCAGCGCCAACATCGGTGCGCTGGCGCTGTCGGCGGTGGCGCGCCGGATCGAGAACGGCGCGCGCAGCGGCACCCTGGAGCGTCCGGCGGTGACCACCGCCCTGCTGATCGCCGAGTTCGCCCGCGCGCGGAGCGCGCTGCAGGCGTGGCTGGCCTCGGTCGGGGCCGGTCAGTCCTCGAGCTTGCTGAGCAGGTAGTTCTGCTCGCCGATGCGGGCGATCAGGTCGAGCTGGGTTTCCAGCCAGTCCACGTGCTCTTCCTCGTTGTCGAGGATCTTGGTGAACAGCTGGCGGCTGACGTAGTCGCCGACCGAGTCGGAGTAGGCGATCGCCTCGCGCAGCAGCGGGATGCCTTCCAGCTCCAGCGCCAGGTCGCACTCCAGCACTTCGCGCGGGCCTTCGCCGATGCGCAGCTTGCCCAGCGCCTGGAAGTTCGGCAGTCCCTCGAGGAACAGGATGCGCTCGGACAGCCAGTCCGCGTGGTGCATCTCGTCGATCGATTCCTTGTACTCGTGCTCGGCCAGCTCCTTGAGCCCCCAGTTCTTCAGCATCTTGGCGTGCAGGAAGTACTGGTTGATCGCGGTCAGCTCGTTGTACAGGGCCTTGTTGAGGTACTGGATGACCTTCGCGTCGCCTTTCATGGACCGGCGCTCCTCTGCCGTGGGGATGCGCGCACTCTAGCGCGCCGGCGGCCGCGGCGAGGTAACGCGAATCGTGTTCATTCCCCGGCCTGCGCGGCCGGGAAGGTCAGGCCGCCTGCAGCAGGGGCAGGGGCAGCGCGCGCGCCTGGTATTCGGCGACCAGGTCGGCGGCAAGCGGCAGGCAGGTACCGCAGGTGGCGCCACAGCCGGTACGCATGGTCAGTTCGGCGACGCTGCCGCAGCCGGCCTCGACCGCCTCGCGGACCTGGCTGTCGGTCACCCCATTGCAGATGCAGACGTACACGGCGTTCTCATATGACTGAACCCGGCGTCATTCCACACGGAATGAGAACCGTTGTCAATTGCATCCAGCGCCAGACGCCAGCCTCCGATTCAGGCGGATGAACGACCGCCCGCCTGGTGCCGGGGACGCCGGCGCGGGCGGTCATGCCCGGCGCTGTTGCCCGGCATCCACGCCTGCTGGGCCGCGCCCGGCATCTGCCGCAGGGTGGCGCCACTGCTGGTGGCCAGCGGCGCCAGGTGGCGCAGGGCACGGGCATAGACGCCGCGCTTGAAGGTCACCACGTGCTCGACCGGGTACCAGAAGTCCACCCAGCGCCAGTGGTCGAACTCGGGGCTGTCGGTGGTATCGAAGCGCACCAGGGACTCGTCGCCGACCAGGCGCAGCAGGAACCAGACCTGCTTCTGGCCGATGCACACCGGGCCGGGGCCGCCGCGGCGGATCGCCCGCCCGGGCAGCCGGTAGCGCAGCCAGCCGGGGGTGGCCCCCAGCAGCTCGACATGTTCGGGGGCCAGGCCGGTCTCCTCGTAGAGCTCCCGGTACATCGCCTCCACCGGGGTTTCGTCGCTGCGCATCCCGCCCTGCGGGAACTGCCAGCCGTCCCGGCGCACCCGGCGCGCCCAGAACACCTGTCCGTCGGCGCGCATGAGCACGATGCCGACGTTCGGCCTGTATCCGTCCGGATCGATCACGATGCGGACTCCGTAAAATTCGACTGGCCCGACAATGCCACGCCCCCGGCGGGGCGACAAGCGCCGATTGACAGCGCGGCCAGGAACATGAAGAATTCGCAGTTCCCCGGCCGGCAACGTCATCAGGCGCACCGTCAGGGGCGCGGAAGATCCGTGGTTTCGGCTACGTAGCTCAGCCGGTTAGAGCACAGCACTCATAATGTGAGGGTCACGGCGTACAATTTTGGAATTCTGGCTATGTAGCTCAGCCGGTTAGAGCACAGCACTCATAATGCTGGGGTCGGTGGTTCGAGTCCACCCATAGCCACCAGAATTTCTATCAAGAACAACGCGTTAGATGAAGAAAGGCCCGCCATTGATGCGGGCTTTTTTGTGCCTAGACTCCCGGGCACGAAAAAGCCGAGGCCACTTTTTCAGGCTGATCGAGGTCCGACCGTGGACGACCCGGAAACAGCCTGTGCCCGGTTCGTGCCCGGTTCGTGCCCGGTTCGTGCCCGGTTCGTGCCCGGTTCGTGCCCGGTTCGTGCCCGGTCCCGTGCACAAGTCTTGCGGCCGAAAGTTCGCTGCTAGTATCGAAACGCCCCTGACACTCTTGGACTTGCTCAGGCCTCTCGCCATTCACCGGACCAAGCCATCGCAGCGGCGATCCGCTCGGGCTTCCTACGCTCATCGGCGCAGAGATAGCTGATCCCGACGCGGCTGAGATCCAGGCGATCCGAATCCCAGCAGACCTGGATCGTAGGCGCAGCTTCAACAAGGCCGTCACTGTGGCCCCAGCAAGCCTCGTGCAAGAGCGCAAATGCCGCGTCATCAAGTTCGAAATAACCCTTACGCCGCAGCCACGCGGCGTAGTCGGCGGCACGCGGCCCGTGTTCAGGGTCGATGTGTCGTCCAGGCGGCGTGCGGCCTGCAGGAAGGCAAAAAGTTCGCATACCCGCAAGTCCGCGCTCACGACCGTACGATGAGCAGCGGCTGTGACCCTGCTCAAGGTGCAAGTACCGTCACCCGGTCGAACTCCAACCTCTCGGCGCAATAGGCCTTCTGGTGGGTCATGCCGATGCGGCATTCCGGCAGGCCGGCATGGGCCTTGACCCGGCCAACCACGTTCATGCAGCGGATCCGCTGCAGGACTTCGGGATAGCCCGGGATCAGCACCCGCACGTCGCACGCCGGGCGCAGCGCGCGCGGCAGCGACGAAGCGACGTCGCCCAGGCCACCGGCCTTGATGAAGTCGGCCATCTCGGAGACGACGAACAACACCGGGATGCTGTGATGGTGGGCCTGCGGCAGCACCGACGCCGACTGGCGGCGGATGAAGCGTCCCCGTGGATCACGCGGGGGAAGCCGTAGCGGCTTCTGTTCCCGGAGTGCGACTGCACCGACTGGGGCGGGGACGGTGGATGGCATCGCTGGGGGGCTCGTTTTATCGGGGCTGACGTGTCCCGCGCCGCACCCTGGAAGGGAGCAGCGGAGGTCCTGGTAGGAGGTCAACGCAGATCGTGGGGGATATGCGCGAGCTACGAGAGGAATCTACAGTTCGACCCGATAAATGAGTTGTGAGTTCCAGCCATTAACAGGGTGGGTTTTGCGAATCCGCTCATGACATTGCGTAACCCGTTCATGAGCGCACGATCGAACAACGCTCCATGCGCCGGCGCATGCAACGGATCCAATCCGATGTGCAGGTGCTCAGCCCTGCGGCACGCCGGCCATGTCCGGCAGGCGATGGGCGATGCCCTTGTGGCAGTCGATGCAGGTCTTCTCGCCCGTACCCAGCCACAGCTTGTGGACCTGGGCGGCCCGCGCGCCCTGGCGGGTCAGGTCCATGGAATCGAAGTCGTGGCAGTTGCGGCACTCCAGCGAGTCGTTGGCCTTCAGCCGCGCCCACTCGTGGGTGGCCAGCACCAGGCGCTCGTCGAGGAATTTCTCGCGGGTGTTGATGGTGCCGAAGATCTTGCCCCAGACCTCCTTGGAGGCCTGCATCTTGCGCGCGATCTTGTCGGTCCAGTTGTGCGGCACGTGGCAGTCCGGGCAGGTGGCGCGCACCCCGGATCGGTTGGTGTAGTGGATCGTGGCCTTCAGCTCCTCGAATACGTTGTCGCGCATCTCGTGGCAGCTGGTGCAGAACTTCTCGGTATTGGTCGCCTCAAGGGCGGTATTGAAGCCGCCCCAGAACAGCACCCCGGCGATGAACCCGGCGACGGTCAGGAAGCCGAGGCTGTAGTAGCGGCTCGGCGAGCGCAGGGTCAGCCACAGCAGCGACACCTGGCGGCGGATGCGGCGGAACATTCAATGCACCTCCGCCGGCGCGGCTTCCGCGGGCTCGGCCAGCAGGCTGTCGATGTCGCGGAAGCCGCTGGCCACCAAAGTGGGCGCATCGGTCTGGACCACGTGGCATTGCATGCAGAAGTAACGACGGGGCGAGATCGCGGCCAGGAACTGGTCGTCGCGGTCCATGTAATGGGTGACGCTGACCGGGGGCGCCTGGAAAGTGGCGGCATTCGCCCGGGCGTGGCACAGCATGCAGCGGTTGCTGTTGCGGTCCACCTGGTAGCCGTCCACCGCATGCGGGATGGTCGGCGGCTGCATCGGGTAGGCGCGCACGCGCTTGATGTCGGTGTTCTCCACCCGCGCCATGGGCGGCGGGTGGCCCTCCTGGTCCACCGGCACGCCGCGGCGGATGGCATCGATCTGGCCGTTGCCGGGGATGAACACCGCGCGCGCGTCCACCGGCGCGCTGCTCGCCTGCGGCGCCGGCACGCGATCCTTGTCCGCAGCCGCCAGCCCGCGGCCCAGCAGCCAGCCCAGGAAGAACAGCAACGCTCCCAGCAGCAGCGCCAGGGGGATGGCCAGCAACAGCTTGCGCTTGTCCATGGTGCGTCTCCTAGGCGGGGAGGACCCTTACCGCGCACTTCTTGTAGTCGGTCTGCTTGGAAATCGGATCGGTCGCGTCCAGGGTGACCTTGTTGATCAGCTGGCCGGCATCGAACCAGGGCACGAACACCACCCCGCGTGGCATGCGGTTGCGGCCGCGGGTCTCCACCCGGGTACGCATCTCCCCGCGGCGCGACTGCACCCGGATCTCGTCGCCGCGCTTGAGCCCGCGCGCCCGCGCGTCGTCCGGGTTCATGAAGCACACCGCCGCCGGGAACGCGCGGTACAGCTCGGGGACGCGCATGGTCATCGAGCCGGAATGCCAGTGCTCCAGCACCCGCCCGGTGACCAGCCACAGGTCGTACTCGGTGTCCGGCGACTCGGCCGGCGGCTCGTAGGGCAGCGCCCAGATCACCGCCTTGCCGTCCTTGTTGCCGTAGAACTGGAACCCGGTTCCGGGCTTCACGTAGGGGTCGGTGCCCTCGCGGTAGCGCCAGCGGGTTTCCTTGCCGGCCACCACCGGCCAGCGCAGCCCGCGCGCCCGGTGGTAGTCGTCGAACGGCGCCAGGTCGTGGCCATGGCCGCGGCCGAACTCGGCGTATTCCTCGAACAGGCCCTTCTGCACGTAGAAGCCGAAGTGTTGCGACTCGACGTTGGCATAGCCCTCCTCGATGTCCGAAAGCGGGAAGGCATCCACCTTGCCGTTGGCGTAAAGCACCTCGAACAGGGTCTTGCCGCGGTACGCGGGGTTGGCCTCGAGGATCTCCTTCGGCCAGCATTCGTCGGTGGTGAAGCGCTTCGAGAACTCCATCAGCTGCCACAGGTCCGAACGCGCCTCGCCCGGGGCCTGCACCAGCTGGTGCCAGAACTGCGTGCGCCGCTCGGCATTGCCGTAGGCGCCCTCCTTCTCCACCCACATCGCCGCCGGCAGGATCAGGTCGGCGGCCTGCGCGGTCACCGTGGGATAGGCGTCGGAGACGACGATGAAGTTGTCCGGGTTGCGGTAGCCAGGCCAGGTTTCCTGCAGCAGGTTGGCGCCGGCCTGCATGTTGTTGTTGACCTGCACCCAGTACGCGTTGAGCAGGCCGTCCTTCAGCGCGCGGTTCTGCTCCACCGCGTGGTAGCCGGGCTTGGGATTGAGCAGGCCCTGCGGGAGCTTCCAGATCTCCTCGGCATGCCGGCGGTGCTCGGGATTGGCGACCATCATGTCCGCCGGAAGGCGGTGGCTGAAGGTGCCGACCTCGCGCGCGGTGCCGCAGGCCGAGGGCTGCCCGGTCAGCGAGAAGGGGCTGTTGCCGGGCGTGGAGATCTTCCCGGTCAGCAGGTGGATGTTGTAGACCATGTTGTTGGCCCACACCCCGCGGGTGTGCTGGTTGAAGCCCATGGTCCAGAACGACATCACCCGGACCTTGGGATCGGCGTAGAGCTCGGCCAGCTGCTCAAGCCATCCGGCCTCGACCCCGGTCATCTCCACCGCGCGCTGCAACGTATAGGGCGCAACCAGGCGGGCGAAGTCGTCGAAGCTGCACGGCTCGCCGGCACCGGGATCGGCCGCGCCGCTGGCGGCCGCCTCCAGCGGATGCTCCGGGCGCAGGCCGTAGCCGATGTCGGTCGCGCCGCGCTTGAAGGTGGCGTGTTTCTCCACGAACTGCCGGTCCACCCGCCCGGTGCGGATGATGTGGTTGGCGATGTAGTTGAGGATCACCAGGTCGGTCTGCGGCTTGAACACCACCGGGATGTCGGCCAGCTCGAAGCTGCGGTGCTCGAAGGTGGACAGCACCGCCACCTTCACGTGCGGGTGGGACAGGCGGCGGTCGGTGACCCGGGTCCACAGGATCGGGTGCATCTCGGCCATGTTCGAGCCCCACAGGACGAACGCGTCGGCCGCCTCGATGTCGTCGTAGCAGCCCATCGGCTCGTCCATGCCGAAGGTGCGCATGAAGCCGTAGGCGGCCGAGGCCATGCAGTGGCGCGCGTTGGGATCCAGGTGGTTGCTGCGGAAGCCGCCGCGCATCAGCTTGGTCGCGGCATAGCCCTCCCAGATGGTCCACTGCCCCGAGCCGAACATGCCGATGCCCTCGCCGCCCCTGGTCCTGAGCACGCGCTTGAACTGCTCGGCCATCACGTCGAAGGCCTCGTCCCAGGACACCGCGGTGAACTCGCCGTCCTTGGCGTAGGCGCCGTTCTTCTTGCGCAGCAGCGGCATGGTCAGGCGGTCGGCACCGTACAGCACCTTGGACAGGAAGTAACCCTTGACGCAGTTGATGCCGCGGTTGACCTCGGCATGCACGTCGCCGTGGGTGGCGACCACGCGGCCATCGCGCACCGCGACGTTGACCCCGCAGCCGGTGCCGCAGTAGCGGCAGGGTGCCTTGTCCCACTTGAGCTTGACCTGGTCGCCCTCGGTGACCACGTTGGTGCCGGATCCGGGCAGGGACAGGCCCGCGGCCGCCGCCGCGGTGGCGATGGCACTGGTGCGGATGAAATCGCGACGCGTCGTGCTCATGCGGATGCTCCACTGGCAACGGCCGGGGAAACGGGTTCGTCGAGCGCTTCGGGTGGCTCGGCGTGGTGGTGGACCAGCAGGACGTTGAGCACGCCGGGCACCTCGCGCAGAGCGTCGATCAGGTCCATCACCCGGAACCGGTCGGCGGTCTCGCAAAGCACCACGCTGCGGGTGTCACCGGCGATGGCCAGCTCGAGTTCCGGTTCGGCGGCCAGCGCGGCGCGTACGACGTCCAGCGCGTCGGCACGGTGCTGCAGCACGAAGGACGCGATATGCACCTCGGCGTGCCGCTCGTCGTTCATGCGCAGGCTTCCTCGGCTTCGGACAGCGCGACCACCCCGGCCGGGCAGACGCCGACGCAGGCACCGCAACCGGTGCAACGCGCGGCGTCGATCCAGGCCGCGCCGCGGCCTCCGGGGGGCACCCGGATCGCCAGCTCGGGGCAAACCTCGCGGCAGCTGGCGCAGACGACGCCACTGGCGGGCAGGCAGCCCTCCCCGACCTTCGCACGCAGGCTCCAGGGCCGCGCCTGCCCGCTGTCCAGCGCGCCAGTGGTGCAGGCCGCGGCACACGCCCCGCAGAACGTGCACTCGCCGCTGCCGGCGGACGGATCGAAACGCGGCAGGCCATCGGCGGCCCGCCGAAGAACGCGTTCCGGGCAGGCGTGGATGCAGGCGTCGCAACCGGTGCAACGCGTGCCGAAATCCTCGCCGATTACCGACCAGGGTGGGCGCGGGCCGCGATCATCCACGCTGCCGAACAGCAATGCCCGCCGCGTGAGTGTGCCGCTGGACATGGTCATGGCCCTGTCGGCGGGCCCACGAACAGGAGTTGCCACATCCAGACCATGAAGCCGTAGCCGGCAACGACCAGGATCGCGAGCAGCGGGAACACCACCGCTGTCACCAGCAGGAACGCGATGCGCTCCTGCCTGCGGGTCACCTCCATCTTCGGGCCCGGCACCTGCTCCACGTTCCTACCTTCCCAGGCTGGTCCAGTGCAGTACGCGACGGAGGCTAGCACGATCGGCTGGGACGGGGCTTGCCGCAGTGCGGGAAGCATGGCGCCACTCCGCGCATCCGTGACCGCGTACGCGGTCGCGCCCATCTGCCTCAGGACGCGACCATCCGCTCCATGCACGACGCAGCCTCCGTGGCCACGCCAATGGCCTCGCCCAGGGCCGCGCCGACCAGGATGACGCCCGGCGCGCCGCGATGGGTGGCCTGCATCTCGGCCAGGCCCCCAAGCGTGTCCACGACCAGGCGTTCGTCCTCACGCGAGGCGCCCTGCACCACCGCCGCGGGCGTCCCGGCCGGAAGATGGGCCAGCAGCGCACGCGCGATGCCGGCGAGCCGGCCCATGCCCATGTAGATAGCCAAGGTGGTACCGCCGCGCGCCAATGCATCCCAGTCTGGCTCGCCGTGGTCGGCCGTGTGCGCGGTGACGAAGGTGACGCCGTGGCAGTGTTCACGGTGGGTCAGGGAGACGCCCAGCGATGCGGCGGCGGCGAAGGCGGCGCTGACACCGTTGATGATGCGTACCGGCACGCCGGCCTCGCGCAGGAACGCGATCTCCTCGCCCGCACGGCCGAACATCAGCGCCTCGCCGCCCTTCACCCGCACCACGCGCAGGCCCTGCAGCGCGTAGCGCCGCATCAGCCGGCAGATGAAGGCCTGCGGCGTGGAGCGGCATCCGCCACGCTTGCCCACGCGCACCACCCGCGCATGCGGCGCCAGTTCGACGATGCCCGGATCGACCAGTTCGTCCAGCAGCAGCACCTCGGCCTCCTGCAGGGCACGCACCGCCTTGAGGGTCAGCAGTTCCAGGTCGCCGGGCCCGGCGGACAGCAGCACCACCTCGGCGGGCGGGCGGCGGAGATCGGCAGGGTGACGGGGGTCGCGGGCCAAGGCGGTTCTCCAGTAGTTCGGGGGTCAGGCGCTGGCGGCCTGGCGGACGAAGCGGGTGAGCTGTGGAACACAGGAGCCGCAGACCGTGCCGCAGCCCAGGCGCTGCTTGAGCGCGGGCAGGTCGGCGCCGGCGCGCACTTCGGCCTGGATCGCCGATTCGCTGACCTGGCGGCAGACGCAGACCACCGGGTCACGTGCGACCTCGGGCAGCGCGGCGAAGGCGGCCAGGCGCGAGCCCTGCCAGGGATCGCCGGCCAGCGCGGTGCGCAGCAGGGCTTCGCCCCCGCGACGGACGTCGCTCCACAGCAGGCCGTCGATATGGCTGCCGCTGGCGACGCTGCGCCAGGCCACGCGCTTGAGCTGGCCGCGGCGGGCGTCGCGGTACTCGAGGGTGTCGGCGGAGGCGGCCAGGCCCAGCGCGTTCTCCAGCGCGGCCTGCCAGTCGGCTGGCATCGCCCCGGAGGCCGCAGCGCGCAGCACCACCCAGCCGCTGCCTTCGACCGCCTCCGGATCCACGTCCGGCTGCAGCGTGACCGAGGCGTAGCCGCAGGCCGCAAGCAACGGCTGCACGGCCGCGTGCATCGCCAGCACCTCGCCACGGCGCGCGGCCAGCAGGTGCCAGCTGAAGTCCGCCCTCTCCACCCGCACCGCGGCGTGCTTGAGCTCGGGCTGGCGCGAGCGCGTGTCGACCGCCGGCTGGCTGAGCTCGTTGATGCCGCCGCTGGCCAGGTGCTGGCCGCTCCAGTGCATGGCCGCGAACACGGTGCCGGAGCCGACCTCGTCGGACAGCTCCAGCGGCAATACCAGGCCGCCGCGCTTGCTGGACACGCGCACCAGCTCGCCGGCCTTGAGGCCGCGCCGTGCCGCATCCTCGGGGTGCATGCGCAGCGCAGGCTCGGGGCTATGCGTGTACAGCGCCGGAACCCGCCCGGTGCGCGACATGCCATGCCACTGGTCGCGCAGGCGCCCGGTCAGCAGGCGCAGCGGGAAACGCGCCGACGTCGGCTCGGCGACTGGCCGGTACGGGGTGACATGGAAGCGTGCGCGGCCATCGGCGGTGGCGAACACGCCGTCGGCATAGCGACGCGCGTCACCCTGCTCCGCACCGGCCCGGAACGGCCACTGCTGCGGACCGCGTTGCTCCAGCACGGCGTAATCCAGCCCGCCGATATCCAGGTCGCGGCCCACGGTCAGCGCGCGGTGCTCGGCGAAGATCGCCGCAGGCGTGTCGGCCGCGAACAGCGGCGCGGCGCCCGGTGCGGCCAAACGCGCTTCCAGCCGCAGCGCCACTTCGCGCGCGATCCACCAGTCCGGACGCGCCTGCCCCGGCGGCGCCACCGCCGCGCGCACGCGCGAGATGCGGCGCTCGGAATTGGTGACCGTGCCCTCCTTCTCGCCCCAGGTGGCGGCCGGCAGCAGCACGTCGGCATAGGGCACGGTATCGGTATTGGCGAAGGCCTCCTGCACGATCACCAGCTCGGCGCGCTGCAGCGCCTCGCGTACCGGGCCGAGGTCGGGCATCGAATGCGCGGGATTGGTGCATGCGATCCAGATGGCCTTGATCCGGCCGGCGCGCACCGCCTCGAACAACTCCACCGCCGCCAGTCCCGGCTGTGGCGGCAGGCTGCCCTGCGGCAGCTGCCACAGGGCCTCGACCTCGGCGCGGTGCGCCGGATCGGTGATCTCGCGGTGCGCGGCCAGCATGGTCGCCATGCCGCCGACCTCGCGCCCGCCCATGGCATTGGGCTGGCCGGTGAGCGAGAACGGCCCCGCCCCCGGGCGGCCCAGCTGGCGGGTGGCCAGGTGCAGGTGGATCAGGGCGAGGTTCTTGTCGGTGCCGTGCACCGACTGGTTCAGGCCCATGCAGTACAGCGACAGCGACGCCGCGCTGCGTCCGAACCACTCGGCCGCGGTGACCAGGTCCTCGACCGGCACGCCGCAGATCTCCGCCGCCATGCGCGGGCTGTAGTCGCGCAGCAGGCGCTTGAGTTCGCTGAAACCGGTGGTGTGGCGGTCGATGAAGGCCTGGTCGAGCAGCCCCTCCCACACCAGGTGGTGGAGCATGCCGTTGAACAGGGCCACGTCAGTGCCGGGCTGGATCTGCAGGTGCAGGTCGGCCATGGCCGCGGTATCGGTGCGGCGTGGATCGACCACGATCCAGCGCACGTCCGGATCCTTCGCCCGCGCCTCCTCCAGCCGCCGGAACAGCACCGGATGCGCCCAGGCGGCATTGCTGCCGGCGAACAGCACGGTCTTCGCGTGTTCCAGGTCCTCGTAGCAGGTGGGCGGGCCGTCGGCGCCGAAGGCCAGCTTGTAGCCGGTCACCGCGGCGGACATGCACAGCCGCGAGTTGGTATCGATGTTGTTGGTGCGCAGCAGGCCCTTGGCCAGCTTGTTGAAGACGTAGTAGTCCTCGGTCAGCAGCTGCCCGGACAGGTAGAACGCCACCGCGTCCGGACCATGCCGCTCGACGATGTTGGCCAGGCGGTCGGCCACGCTGTCCAGCGCCACAGCCCAGTCCACCGGCGGGCGCGGATCCTGGCGGCGGTGGCGCAGCTCCGGCACCAGGGCGCGGCCGTGCAGGCTGCGCGCGGTCTCGGCCAGGGTGCGACCCTTGCTGCACAGGCGGCCCAGGTTGGCCGGATGCAGGGGATCGCCTTCCACGCCCGTGATGCGTTCGCCGGCGGCATCGTGCCGGCTGTGCACCAGCACGCCGCAGCCCACGCCGCAGTAGCAGCAGGTGCTGCGGGTGGTGCGCCGCTCCACCGCCGGCGGCGCCTGCGCGGTGCGGACGGCGCCATCCATCAGGCCACCGCCTCCGCTGCGCCCACCGGCGTGGCCGGTTCCAGTGGCAGCGCCAGCCACACCTCATCGCCGCGCAGCTGCACGGGATAGGTGCGGGCGCAGCCCACGTCCGGGGCGCAGGCCTGGCCGTCGTCGAGGCGGATGTTCCAGCCGTGCAGCGGGCAGGTCACCGTTTCCCCGGCGACGATGCCCTGCGACAGCGGACCGCCGCGATGCGGGCAGCGGTCGGCCAGGGCGAACACCTTGCCCGCCTCGGGACGGAACAGGGCGATGGCCTCCCCCTGCCCGCAGTCCAGCACGCGCGATCCCAGCAGCGGGATCTCCCCGAGCGTGCACACCCGCATCCAGTTGGCATTCGTGGGCATGTCAGTCCTCCAGGGTCGCAGGGATGCGCCGCTCCGGCGCCTCCAGCTTCAGCGGCGTGTACTCGCGCGGACGCTCGCCGGCGATCTGCGCCTGCCACGGATCCGGCAGGCCTTCCAGCGCATAGAGCAGGCGCTCGTACAGCGCGCGCCGGCTTTCGGCGTCTTCGACCACCTTGCGCTTGACGTATTCCAGGCCCACGCGCTGGATGTAGTGCACGGTGCGGTCCAGGTAGTACGCCTCTTCGCGGTACAGCTGCAGGAAGGCGCCGGTGTATTCCTTCACTTCCTCGGCCGTGCGCACCTTGCACAGGAACTGCGCGACCTCGGTTCGGATCCCGCCGTTGCCGCCGACGTGGATCTCCCATCCCGAATCCACCGCGATGATGCCCACGTCCTTGATCCCGCTTTCGGCGCAGTTGCGCGGGCAGCCGGACACGGCGAGCTTGACCTTGTGCGGGCTCCACATGTTGGCCAGCATGGTTTCCAGGTCGATGCCCATCTGCGTGCTGTTCTGGGTGCCGAAGCGGCAGAACTCGCTGCCCACGCAGGTCTTCACCGTGCGGATCGACTTGCCGTAGGCGTGGCCGGACTTCATCCCCAGGTCGCGCCAGACATCGACCAGGTCCTCCTTGCGCACGCCCAGCAGGTCGATGCGCTGGCCACCGGTGACCTTGACCATGGGGATGGCGTACCTGTCGGCGACGTCGGCGATACGGCGCAGCTCGGAGGGATTGGTGACGCCGCCCTTCATCTGCGGCACCACCGAGAAGGTGCCGTCCTTCTGGATGTTGGCGTGGGCGCGCTCGTTGATGAAGCGGCTCTGCGGGTCGTCCACGGCCTCGCGCGGCCAGGTCGAGAGCATGTAGTAGTTGATCGCCGGCCGGCAGGTGGCGCAGCCGTTGGGCGTGCGCCATTCCATGAAGGCGTAGGCCTGGGCGTGGCTGACCAGGTGGTGCTCGCGGATCGCCTGGCGCACCTCGCCATGGGTGAGGCTGGTGCAGCCGCACACCGCCTTGGTCTTGGGCGTCTCCTGGAAGTTGGAACCCAGGCAGTTCATCAGGATCTGCTCGACCAGGCCGGTGCACGAGCCGCAGGAACTGGCGGCCTTGGTGTGCTTCTTCACCTCGTCCACGGTGAACAGGCCCTGCTCGCGCACCGCCTTGACGATGGTGCCCTTGCACACGCCGTTGCAGCCGCAGACCTCATCGGTGTCGGCCATGGTCGCGGCGCGGTCCTGGCCGGCGGTGCCGGCCTCGCCCATCGCGGTCTCGCCGAAGGCCAGGGTGTCGCGGCGCCCGCCGATCGCGGTGCCGTCCTTGATCTGCTTGAAGTACCAGGCGCCGTCGGCGGTGTCGCCGTACAGGCAGGCACCGACCAGGCGGTCGTCGCGGATCACCAGCTTGCGGTACAGGCCGGCGGCCGGATCCGACAGCACGATCTCCTCGGTGCCCTCCCCGCCCATGAAGTCGCCGGCGGAGAACAGGTCGATGCCGGTGACCTTGAGCTTGGTCGACACCGCCGAGCCCTTGTAGATGCCAATGCCGAAGGTCGCCAGGTGGTTGGCGCAGATCTTCGCCTGCTCGAACAGCGGCGCGACCAGGCCGTAGGCGATGCCGCGGTGCGCCGCGCATTCGCCCACCGCGTACACCCGCGGGTCGTAGGTCTGCAGGGTGTCGTTGACCACGATGCCGCGGTTGCAGTGGATGCCGGCGGCCTGGGCCAGGGCGGTGTTGGGACGGATGCCGGCGGCCATGACCACCAGGTCGGCGGCGACCTCCCCGCCGTCGGAGAAGCGCACCGCGGCCACTTCGCCAGCCTCGTTGCCGACGATCTCCGTGGTCGAGGTGTTGAGCCTGAAGTCCAGCCCGCGCTCGCGCAGCGACTTCTCCAGCAGCGCACCAGCCACCGGGTCGAGCTGGCGCTCCAGCAGCCAGCCGGCCAGGTGCACCACGGTCACCTCCATGCCGCGCTGCCTGAGGCCGTTGGCCGCCTCCAGCCCGAGCAGCCCACCGCCGATCACCACCGCGTTCCGCTTCACCTTCGCGGTCTCGATCATGGTGCGGGTGTCGTGGATGTCGCGGTAGCCGATGACGCCCTTCAGGTCCTTGCCGGGGATCGGCAGGATGAAGGGCACCGAGCCGGTGGCCAGCAGCAGGCGGTCGTACTCGGCTTCGGTGCCGTCGGCGGCGACCACCTTGCGGTGCACGCGGTCGATCCGGGTGACCTCCTTGCCCAGGTGCAGGGTGATGCCGTTGTCCGCGTACCAGGACAGCGGGTTGAGCACGATGTCGTCGAAGTCCTGCTCGCCGGCCAGCACCGGCGACAGCAGGATGCGGTTGTAGTTGGGATGCGGCTCGGCGCCGAACACCGTGATGTCGTACATCCCGGGCACCAGCTTCAGCAGCTCCTCGAGCGTGCGGATGCCGGCCATGCCGTTGCCCACCACCACCAGCCTGGGCTTCTTCATCGTGTTTCCTCGCTTGGCCCCTGCAGGGCCAGGGTCATGGACGTGGAACAGGGGTCCTCGACGTAATCCGCGAACGGAGCGCAGGGACGGAAGCCGGCACGCGCGTACAGCGCGCGTGCCGGCACATAGGCGGGCTGGCTGCCGGTCTCCAGGCTGAGCCGCCGGTAGCCGCGACGGCGCGCCTCTTCGACCACCCGCGACAGCAGCGCCGCCGCCACGCCGCGGCGACGCGCGCGCGCCGCGGTGCGCATCGACTTGACCTCGCCGTGGGCCGGATCCAGCTCGCGCAGCGCGCCACAGCCAAGCAGGCCGTCGCCATCCCATGCGCTCCAGAAGGTGATGTCCGGCGCACGCAGGCGATCGAGGTCCAGCGCATGCACGCTTTCCGGCGGTGACAGCCGGTACATCTCGTCCAGGTGCTCCTGCAGCAGTGCCGCGATCTCCGGGCCGGTCAGCGGATCGACCACGATCCGCACCGTTGCCGCGTGCAGGGAGGCGTCGCCATCCATGGCAACGAAGGCGTCATGCGGTGTGATCGTCGGGTTGGCCATGGCCGGCTGCACTCAGGCGCTCCCGGCAGCCGCGCCCGGCGACGGGGCCGGCGCAGGCGGGACACGGGCGGCGCCGGCGGCGGTGCGGGCGTGGGTGGCGTAGATCGTCAGGCCGACGAAGGTCAGGCCACCGACCAGGTTGCCGACCACGGTCGGGATCTCGTTCCAGACCAGGTAGTCGCCGAAGGAGAACTGCCCGCCGAGCATCAGTCCGCTCGGGAACAGGAACATGTTGACGATGGAGTGCTCGAAGCCCATGTAGAAGAACACCATGATCGGCATCCACATGGCGATGACCTTGCCGGACACGTGGGAGGACACCATCGCCCCGACCACGCCGGTGGAGACCATCCAGTTGCACAGCACGCCGCGCACGAACAGGGTCAGCATCCCGGCCGCGCCGTGGGCGGCATAGCCCAGGGTGCGCGCCTCGCCGATATGCCCCAGCTTCTGGCCGATGGCATCCGGCGCGGTGCTGAAGCCGAAGGTGACGATGATCGACATGAACACCGCCACCGTCAGCGCGCCGGCGAAGTTGCCCGCGAACACCAGGCCCCAGTTGCGCAGCACCCCGCGCCAGGTGCAGCCGGGGCGGCGGTCGATCACCGCCAGCGGGCACAGGGTGAACACCCCGGTCAGCAGGTCGAAGCCGAGCAGGTAGAGGATGCAGAAGCCGACCGGGAACAGCAGCGCGCCCAGCAGCGGCTGCCCGGTCTGCACGGTGACGGTCACCGCGAACGCGGCCGCCAGGGCGAGGATCGCGCCGGCCATGTAGGCGCGGATGACGGTGTCGCGGGTGGACATCAGGATCTTGGCCTGGCCTGCGTCGACCATCTTCGCGGCCAGTTCGGAGGGGCTCACGTAGCCCATGGCGGTCTGCCTGCTGTGGGGGAGGAAGGAACTGAAGGAACCGCTACACGCGGGCGTCGCCGAGGCGTGCCCAGCCGACGCGCCAGCGCTGCTTCACCCCGACCAGGCACAGCGAGGCCGCCAGGGCGATGCCGGCGAACAGCCACAGGCCCGGGCCGTAGCTGCCGGCCTGCTGCTTGACCACGCCCAGCCCGGCCGCCAGCAGGAAGCCGCCCACGCCGCCGGCCATGCCGATCAGCCCGGTCATCAATCCGATCTCGGCGCCGAAGCGCTGCGGCACCAGCTGGAACACCGCGCCATTGCCTGCCCCCAGGCACAGCAGGGTCAGCACGAACAGGGCCACGGTCACCACCGGGCCGCCCACCTGCAAGGCCGCGGCGGCCACCAGCACCGTCACCGCGGCGTACACCGCCTGCAGCGAACGGGTGCCGCCGATGCGGTCGGCGATCACGCCGCCGAGCGGCCGCATCACCGAGCCGGCCAGCACGCAGGCGGCGGTGGCCCAGCCGGCGACCTTCGGTTCGAACGCGAACTGGTCGTGGAAATAGCCCGGCAGCGCGCTGGCGAAGCCGGAGAAGCCGCCGAAGGTGATCGCGTAGAAGAACATGAACCACCACGAGTCGCGGTTGCCAACCAGCACCCGTGCGTAGTCGCCCAGTCCCTTGCGCGCCACCACCACCGGCGCCTCGCGCGCAAAGGTCCAGAAAACCGCCAGCACCAGCAGCAGCGGGATGCAGGCCAGGCCGAACACGTTCTGGAAGCCGTAGGCCACCGCAAGTGCGGGCGCCAGCAACGCGGCGAACACGGTGCCGGAGTTGCCGGCACCGGCGATGCCCATCGCCGTGCCCTGGTGCTGCGGCGGATACCAGCGCGAGGCCAGCGGCAGCGCCACCGCGAACGAGGCGCCGGCCACGCCCAGCATCACGCCCAGCAGCAGCACCTGGCCGAAGCTGTGCACGCCCAGCCGCCAGGCCACGGCCAGCGCGGCGATCACCACGATCTGCGCCAGCACGCCGGTGGTCTTGGCGCCGATGCGGTCGGCCAGCAGGCCGAGGAACAGGCGCAGCACGGCACCGCACAGGATCGGCACGGCCACCATCAGCGCGCGCTGCTGGGTGTCCAGTTGCAGCGCCTGCGCGATCTGCACCTGCATCGGGCCCAGCAGGTACCAGACCATGAAGCTGAGGTCGAAGTAGAGGAAGGCCGACAGCAGGGTCGGCGTGTGTCCGGCTTTCCAGAACGAACGGTCCATCCGGGTCTCTCCTGGCAGCGGTGGGGGCACCGCGGAGCTGGAAAACAAAAAAGCGCCTCCCGGCCGGGTGGCCGGAAGACGCCGTTGTCTTGGTGCCGGCCGCCGTTGGCCGGGCTTGCAGGTTTTGATGCGTGCACGTCGTTGCGCCCGCACCAGGGACTACGCAATCAGCGTGCCAACTTCCGCCGCGGTGCAGCACAAGTCACGCGAAGCCTTGCTGTGCCTTGGTTTCGCGGGATTGCCTGGACGCCGGGTCGAACAGCCGGCGGACGCCACTGGACGGCCTCATGCACCTCCGCGGTGCCGTCGCGCACCGTGCGCGTGCATGTGGCGCTCAGGACGGCGTGGGTGCGCCCGGGCGCGAGTGCTCGTCCGGCACCGGCACGCCCAGCATCGCCGCAGCCTCGCGGTAGCTGCCGGTGCGGAATACATCCGCCAGCCAGGCGTCGTCGCCATCCACCGGCGGCAGCCAGCCCCAGCGGCGGAACTGGCCGAGGATCCAGCGGCCGTCGGAGATCCACGGGAAGTTGGCCTGGCCACCGGCATGGAACTGCAACAGCTGGCCGGGCTCGCCGACCGGCAGCAGGCCGGCGAGCAGGCGCTGCGCGGGCACGTCGATCGCGTCGTCCGCCGCCAGCCACTGCGCGGCCTGGCGACGATGGTCTGGATCAGCGTCCAGCCAGCGGCAGGCTTCCAGCACCGCCGCGGTGAGGGCGACCGACACCTCCGGTTCCAGCGCGGCGAAGCTGCGGCGCGTCGCCAGCACCTTTTCCGGATGCCCGGGCCACAGCTGCCCGCTGGCAACCACGCGCCGGCCCGCGCCCAGGTTCTCGGCCTCCGCGCCCCAGGGCTCGCCGGCGCAGAAGCCATCCAGCTCGCCGGCCGCCAGCGCCTGCGGCATGCGCGACGGCGGCAGGGTCACCGCCTCGATGTCGCGCAGCGGATCCACGCCCTGCGCGGCCAGCCAGTAGTACAGCCACAGCGCATGGGTGCCGGTGGGGAAGGTCTGGGCGAACACCGGCCGCCGTGGCAGCGCGCGCAGCAACTCCGGCAACGGGCATCCCTGGGCGAGGCCGTCGGCCAGCGCCGACGCCAGTGCGATCGCCTGGCCGTTGCGGTTGAGGCCCAGCAGGATGGCCAGGTCCGCCTGCGGACCGCCGATCCCCGCCTGCACGCCCAGCACCATCGCCGACATCGCCTGGGCCGCGTCCAGCTCGCCGGTGAGCAGGCGGTCGCGCAGCGTGGCCCACGACGGCTGCCGGTGCAGGCGCAGCTGCAGGCCGTGGCGCCGGTCCAGGCCCAGGTGCGAGGCGGCCAGCAGCGGCGCGGCGTCCAGCAGCGGCATGAAGCCCAGGTCGAGCGGGCGGAGGGAGGTGGCGGTGGCGCGGGTATCGGTCATGCGATCAGCCCAGCAGGTCGGCCATGGCCAGGATGCGGCGCGCCACGTCCGCGAGCTTGAGGCCCTGTTTCATCGCCTGCTGGCGCAGCGCGGCGTAGGCCTCGGCCTCGGCCATGCCGCGGCGGTCCATCAGCAGGCCCTTGGCGCGTTCGATGTCCTTGCGGTCCTGCAGCCGCTGTTCGAGCTCGTCCACCCGCTGGCGCTGGTGCGCCTGCTGCTCGAAGCGGGCCATGGCCACGCGCAGGATCGGCGCCAGCCGTCCCGGCGCCAGCCCGTCGACCACGTAGGCGGCCACGCCAGCGCCCAGCGCCTCGCGGATCAGGCGCTCGTCGCCGTCGGCCGAGAACATCACCACCGGGCGCGGCGCCTGCCGGTCGACGATGGCCAGCTGTTCAAGGGTGTCGCGCGAGGGCGATTCCACGTCCAGGATCACCACGTCCGGCTGCTGCTCCTGCACCGCGCGCAGCAGGCCCGCGGTGGAGACGTGCGACAGCACCTCGCAGCCGGCATCGGCCAGCGCCTGCCGCAGCTCGGCGATCGGCTTGTCCGTGTCGTTGACCAGGAGGACGCGCGGCATCGGGACCCGGAGGGCGGGGAGTAGCCCGATGTTGCCATGCAACATCGGCCCTGTGGGAACCGGATCGCCCGGGCCGGCAGGGCGGCTACGCCCGGCCGCGGTTGGCCTGGCTGCGCGCGCGGCTCGCGCCGGGCCCCAAAGCGCGGCCGCGGTCACTGATCGGGATCGAAGACGGCGTCCGGGGCTCAAACCGCGGGCAGGCGTGGCCGTTACCGGGGAAGGCCGCCCGGTATCACCCCCGTAGTGGGCCAGCCACACGCCATCCCGGGCACGCCGCTGCCGCCCGCCCCTCGCCCCACCAGGCAACACCCCATGAGCCACTCCACCAACACTCCCGCGAAGCCGCGCCACGTGGGCCAAGGCCGCACCGTGCCGGCCATCGCCATCCTTGTCCTGGCCATCGCCGCCGCCGCGGTGCTGCTGCCCGGCCAATCCCCCGTCGGTCCCGCCCGGCTCGCGGTAGCCGGCTGCCTGCTGGTCGCCATCGTCGTCCTTGGCTGGCGCCTGCTGGCGGGGCCGCGCCACCCGGCCAGCCATCCCGCGGTGATCGCCCTGTTCAATGCCCGCGACGCCGCCACCGACGCGGCCTCGGCGGAGGACAGGACCCGCCTGCGGGCCTACCTCGCCGAACTGGAAACCCTGCTGGTGGCGCGCCTTCCGGAACCGATCGACCAGGCTTCGCTGCACCGGGCCGAGGCCAGCTGCGCCCGCGACGTCATCGCCGACATGGCCCGCTCCAGCACAGGCGAGGCCGGCAAGTTGCTCGGGGCGCTGCAGCGCGCAGGCTTCGCGGTGCCCGGCGACCTCGACCGCGAGCGGCGCTGAAAGCCTGCCGGCGGGCGCCGCGGAACGGGACCTGTCCTCACGTTGCTGAAGCTGGTGCACCGGAGGGGCCGGCTTTGACTTGCATCAAGGACAGGGCCCCCGGGCAGGCCTAGCCTGCGTCCATGGCCAGCCTGTCCTCCCTGTTCGACCCGGAGCTGCTCCAGCGCTACGACGTGCCGGGGCCGCGCTACACCTCCTATCCGACCGCGCCGCAGTTCAGCGCGGGCTTCGGCGAAGCGGAGCTGCGCGCGGTGGCGGCCGCCAGCAACGGCGACCCGATCCCGCGCCCGATCTCGCTGTACCTGCACGTGCCGTTCTGCACCAGCCCGTGCTTCTACTGCGGCTGCAACCGGATCATCACCCGCGACAAGGCGCGCGGCGCGGCCTACCTGACCCGGCTGTACCGCGAGATCGGCATGGTCGCCGAGCTGTTCGACCGCGACCGCGATGTCGAGCAGGTGCATTTCGGCGGCGGCACGCCCAACTTCCTCGAGCCGGCGCAGATCGCCGAGGTGATGGACGTGCTGCGCCGGCATTTCCATTTCGCGCCGGGCGCGCGCATGGACTGCTCGATCGAGCTGGATCCGCGCTTCATCACCCCGGCCGAGGTCGGCGAGCTGGCTGCGGCCGGCTTCAACCGCGCCAGCCTCGGGGTGCAGGACTTCGACCCGGTGGTGCAGCAGGCAGTCAACCGCGTGCAGGGCGTGGAGCAGACCCTCGGCATCATCGAGGCCTGCCGCACGCACGGCTTCCGCTCGGTCAACGTGGACCTGATCTACGGCCTGCCCAAGCAGACCCTGGAGGGCTTCGAGCGCACCCTGGACACCACCCTGCAGGTGCGCCCGGACCGGCTCGCGATCTACGGCTATGCCCACCTGCCCAACCTGTTCCGCCCGCAGCAGCGCATCCACGCCGAGGACCTGCCCTCGGCCGAACAGAAGCTGGACCTGTTGCGCCTGGCGATCGAGAAGCTGGGCCAGGCCGGCTACGAATACATCGGCATGGACCACTTCGCCCTGCCGACCGATGAACTCGCGCGCGCCCAGCGCGATGGCGGCCTGCACCGCAACTTCATGGGCTACACCACCCATGCCGAGAGCGACCTGGTCGGCCTGGGCGTCAGCGCGATCAGCCACATCGGCGCCAGCTTCAGCCAGAACCCGCGCGACATCGGCGGCTGGGAGCAGGCGATCGACGAAGGCCGGCTGCCGGTCTGGCGCGGCATGCGCATGGACGAGGACGACGTGATCCGCGCCGACGTGATCCAGCAGCTGATGTGCCACGGCCGGCTGGACTACGACGCCCTGGGCCGCCGCCACGTGATCGATTTCCGCGACTATTTCGCCGAGGCCCTGGAGCGGCTGCAACCGCTGCAGGCCGATGGCCTGGTCGAACTTGGCGGGCACGGCCTGCAGGCCACCCAGCGCGGGCGCCTGCTCCTGCGTATCATCGCCATGTGCTTCGACCGCTACCTTGCCCCCGCCAACGATTCCGCCGCGCCCCGGTACTCGCGCACCGTGTGACGGCGCTGGAGTGGCGTGCATGAATACACCCGGGGTAGTCTTCCCGCGCACCGGTCCGGCCGTCATGGCCGACGACGGCGACGCGCTGACCTTCTGCTCCACCTGCGCGTTCTCGCAGGCCTGCATGTCCGAGGGCATGGACAAGGCCGCGCTGATGGACCTGCACGTGCTGGTCGAGCACGTCGGCCCGCTGCACCCGGGCGAGCACGTGTTCCGAGAGGGCGATCCCTTCGGCGCCATCGCCGCGGTGCGCGCGGGCACGGTCAAGACCTACCAGGTCGACCGCAACGGCCACGAGCAGGTGCTGGGCTTCCACCTGCCGGGCGAGGTGATCGGCCTCAACGCGATCCACGACGACCGCTATCCCTGCAATGCGGTGGCGCTGGACACGGTGATGCTGTGCCGGTTCTCGTTCCCCAAGATCGCGCTGCTGGCGCAGCGCCTGCCCAACCTGCAGCAGCACCTGTTCCGGCTGATGAGCCGCGACATCGGCGTGGCCTCGCTGTTCGCCCGCGACAACACCGCCGACGAGCGCATGGCCGCATTCCTGATCGGGCTGTCGCGGCGGCTGGCCGCGCGCGGCTTCTCGCCGCGCCGCTTCCAGCTGACCATGTCGCGCACCGACATCGCCAACTACCTGCGCCTGGCCCCGGAAACCGTCAGCCGCGTGCTGCGCCGCTTCGAGCAGGAAGGCGTGCTGCACATCAAGCTGCGCGACGTGGAAGTGCTGGACATGGAGCGCCTCGAGGCGCTGGCACTGGCCGTCCTGCGCGAGTAGTCACGCTCCGGCAGGCGCCATTGCACGTGGCTTGACCTGCGTCAGGGCCGGCCACGGCCCCGCTGCCGAAGATGCGAGCGTCCCCATGCCGGAGAGGCCGCATCATGGATTCAACACGCAAGCTCTGGGCAGGCCTGGCGGTCCTGCTCTTTGCCTCGTTCGCCGCCCTGCTGTGGGTTGGCAGCGAGATCCACCGCCAGGCACCACCGATGCCGGAACAGGTGGTCACCACCGACGGCACCGTCGTCTACACCCGCGCCGACATCGAGACCGGACGCCAGGTCTGGCAGTCGATCGGCGGCCAGCAACTGGGCTCGATCTGGGGCCACGGCGGCTACGTGGCCCCGGACTGGGGCGCGGACTGGCTGCACCGCGAGGCCGAGGCCATCCTCGATGCCTGGGCCGCGCGCGAGCATGGCGTTGATTCGTACAGGCAGCTGGACGAACCGACCCAGGCCGCCTACGCCAAGCGCGTGCAGGCGCTGCTGCGCCCCAACACCTGGGACGCCGGCACCGCGACCATCACCCTCCACGCCGAGCGCGCCGCGGCGATGGCGAAGGTGTCCGCGCATTACGAGAGCCTGTTCTCCAACGACCCGGCCACGGCTGAGCTGCGCGAGGCCTACGCCATGCGCAACGACACGGTGCCCGGGGCCGAACACCGCCGCCAGCTCGCCGCGTTCTACTGGTGGGCGGCCTGGGCCTCGGTGACCGAGCGTCCCGGTTCGGAGATCAGCTATACGGCCAACTGGCCGCATGACGAGCTGGTCGGCAACACCCCGCCGTCCAACCTGCTGATCTGGACGGTGTTCAGTGTGCTGTTCCTGATCGCCGGCGTCGGCCTGCTGGGCTGGCACTATGCCACCAGCCATGGCGAGGAGATGCAGCCGGTCCTGCCGAAGAGCGACCCGCTGGCGCTGATCAAGGTCACGCCGTCGATGCGCGCCACCGCCAAGTACTTCTGGGTGGTGATCGCGCTGTTCCTGGTGCAGATCCTGCTGGGCGCGACCACCGCGCACTACCAGGTCGAAGGCCAGGAGGCCTACGGTTTCGCCCTGTCCGAGATCCTGCCCTACTCGCTGACCCGCACCTGGCACACCCAGCTGGCGGTGCTGTGGATCGCCACCGCATGGCTCGGCATGGGCCTGTACATCGCCCCGGCCATCTCCGGGTACGAGCCGAAGTTCCAGCGCCTGGGCGTCAACCTGCTGTGGACCTGCCTGCTGGTGATCGTGGTCGGCTCCTTCGCCGGGCAGTGGATGGCGGTGATGCAGAAGCTGGGCCTGGCCCACAACTTCTGGTTCGGCCACCAGGGCTGGGAATACGTCGACCTGGGCCGGTTCTGGCAGTGGTTCCTGTTCGTCGGCCTGCTGCTGTGGCTCACCCTGGTCGGTCGCGCCCTGTGGCCGGCGATGCGCAAGGGCGCCGAGTCGCGCTCGATCGTGGGCCTGCTGTTCCTGTCGGTGGTCGCGATCGGCGTGTTCTATTCGGCCGGTCTGATGTGGGGCGAGCACAGCCACCTGTCGATGGTCGAGTACTGGCGCTGGTGGGTGGTGCACCTGTGGGTGGAAGGCTTCTTCGAGGTCTTCGCGGTGGCGGTGATCGCCTTCCTGTTCACCCGCCTGGGCCTGCTGCAGGTGCGTTCGGCCACCGTCGCGGTGCTGTTCGCCACCATCATCTTCATGGCCGGCGGCGTGCTCGGCACCCTGCACCACCTGTACTTCACCGGCACCCCGACCGCCGTCATCGGCCTGGGCGCCAGCTTCTCGGCGCTGGAAGTGGTGCCGTTGGCCTACGTGGGCTTCGAGGCCTGGCACAACTACAGGCTGGGCAAGGCCACGCCGTGGATGGCCCGCTACAAGTGGCCGATCATGTTCTTCCTGGCGGTGTCGTTCTGGAACCTGGTGGGCGCCGGCCTGTTCGGCTTCCTGATCAACCCGCCCCTGCCGCTGTACTACATGCAGGGCCTGAACCTGACCGCCAACCACGGCCACACCGCGATGTTCGGCGTGTACGGCATGCTCGGCATCGGCCTGATGCTGTTCTGCCTGCGCGGGCTCAAGCCCGACCTGCAGTGGAGCGAGCGCCTGCTGAAGACCAGCTTCTGGTCGCTCAACATCGGCCTGGCCGGCATGTCGCTGTTCACCCTGCTGCCGCTGGGCATCCTGCAGCTGGACGCGGCGATCGAGCACGGCTACTGGTTCGCGCGCTCGGCGGAGTTCATGCAGCAGCCGATCGTCGACCTGCTGGTATGGATGCGCGTCCCGGCCGACACGCTGTTCAGCGTCGGCGCGGTGTCGCTGGCCTGGTTCGTGTTCCGGCTGTGGGTGGCACCGAAGCGTGGTGCCCCGGTCTCGTCGGCCACCACCGTCGCCGCGGCGGCGATCGTGCCGCGCCGCTGATAGCTCCAGGAATCTGGACACAGGACGGGCCGCATTCGCGGCCCGTCTTTTTTTGTCATCGCAGTGCCTTGCGTCCGCATCAGGTGTGGCTGTGCCTCGGCTGTTGCCTTTGCTTCTGCCTTTGCTGTTGCTCCTTCCCGCCCGTTATAGCGAGCCGAGCATCGGAGTGCCGGCGGGGGCGTAGAGGCCCGCATGTCTGAGCGAAGCGAGTTTGCGGGCCGTCCCCCGCCGGTGCGAGAAGCGCAGGTTACCGACCGGCGAAGCCGGGCGGGCGAGCGGTTCGGGCTGTGCTTTCTTTTGGTTACTTTGATCAGCCATTCGGCTGCTGTGAAGCTCTTCTTTGCACAAGCAAAGAAAAGTGACTCGCCCAAGCCGCGAAGCGGCTGGCGAAAGCTTTTGCTCCCGGGCTCCGCAGGAGCCTGCTTTCTTGTTCCTAGTTGGCTCCCAAACAACAACGAAGGGACCAAGGTCCTTCAAGGCAGGAGCCAAAGCCAAGCGCAAGTCATAGCCAAATCAAAAGGCCAAGGCGGAAGCCAAAGTCAAAATCTGTTTCGCCCGCCGCTGCGCGGCTACGGCGAGTTACTTCTTCTTTGCTCCTGCAAAGAAGAAGTAACCAAGAAGAAAGCAGGCCCGGTCGCGAACCGGCCGGCTGCGCCGGCCGGTCCCCTGCGCTTCTCGCGTCGATGGGGGACGGCCCGCAAACTCGCTTCGCTCAGACATGCGGGCCTCTGAAGCCCCCATCGCCGCTGCGATGCTCGGTTCGCTCCAACGGGAGGGGAGAGCAACAGCAGAATCAACGGCAAAGGCAACGGCAAAGACCGGGCCACGACAACGGCCGGAGTCGCTCGCTATATCCGGGCCTCGCGCGCTTGAGTTCCTCCCCTACGGGGCTTGGAGAAAGGGCAGGTGTGTCGAGGATGACGGCGTGCAGGCAGACGCCGGTGGCCGTCCCATCTCCCGTTGGGAGAGTGCGAGCAGGTCAGCGCAGCAGCAGCGGTATCGCCGGCTTGCCCGCCAGGTGCGCCTGGTGCTCGCTGCGCACCGAACGGCAGTACGGCCCGTTCATCACGAAGCGCCGGCAGGTATCCGGCCGGTCCTCGTAGATCCCGCAGTTGCGGTGCTCCGCATCGAGCGCGATGCACCAGCCGTCGGCGCCATGCGCCATCACCCGCACGCCGCCCGGGAGCAGCTCGGTCAGGTGCTCGGGGACGTGGTCGGTCGCGTCCAGCACCACCGTCAGCCGGCAGCACACCGCGTCGCAGTGGTTGCACTCGGCCGTGCACCTGCCGTGGCGGGCGCCGGCGCGGCTCATGCCTGGCCGCCGGGCAGGCCGCGCGTGTAGTGCAGCAGGCGGCCGCGATGCCGCCTGACCTCGTCGCCATCGAGCGTGCAGCGGCGCTCGTCGAGTCCGAAACCACGCGCCGCCAGCTGCCGGTTGAGATGGCTGGCGTTGCCGCGGCCGGGATCGGCCACCAGCACCTCGGCGTTCGGGTGCGCATGGCGGTCGACCACGCCGCCCAGCAGCGCCGCATGCTCGCTCTCGTAAAGCACGTCGCTGGCGATGATCAGGTCGAAGCGGCCCAGCTCCGGCAGCGGCTCGTCCCACTGCAGGTGGCGGTAGTGCAGTGCCGGCAGGCCGTTGAGCGCGGCGTTGTAGGCGAGGAACACCTCCGCCAGCGGATGCATGTCCGAGGCCACCACGTCCGCGCCGCGACGCTGCAGGACCAGGCTGGCCAGGCCGATGCCGCAGCCCAGTTCGAGGATGCGCTTGGCGCCGATGTCGAAGTCTTCCATCGCCCGGGCCAGCAGCTGGCCGGCCGGCCACAGCTGGCCGAACAGCGCCCATTGCGCCGAGGAGATGCCCAGGCGTTCGCCGTGCCCGTCCGGATCCCAGAACTGCTGGCGGTCGGCCAGCACGCGCAGGCAGTAGTCGTGGCCGCCAATGGCGACATGTTCCTGTCGGGTTTCGTAACCGGGCATGTGTTGCTCCCTGTGCAGGCCGCGCGGACGGGCCATTCAGGTGTGGAAGGGAGCGAATCGGGGGGCCGCTGGGGCCGCGCGGAACGCGCGAGGATGGGAGCCGCAGGCTCGGGCGCATGGTAGCACCCGGCCCCATGAACCCCGGCCAAGCGGCGGACCGGCGCCGGTTCCGGGTCTCAGCCGCCGCAGGAACAACCACAGCCGCAGCCGTCGCCACGGGCCTGCGCCTTCCCGGCGGCGATCCCCGCGGCGGCAAGGATCCGCTCGACCTCGACCGGGTCGAGCACGGTCAGCACCTGTACGCTTCCGTGGTCCGGATCCAGCGCCACCTGTGCGCCCGGATCATGCGGCCGCAGCGCGGCGCTGATCGCGGACAGGCGGGACAGGGCTGCGGCCGGGTCGGACGGGGATGGTGCATGGCTCACGGCTGCCTCATTGCTGGTTCCAGGTGTGGCCATGGTGTGCAGCGGCGGCATTGGCCGCCTTGACCCCGGTCAAGCCCGCGGCGGGCCTCCGGCCTGACCTGGGTCAAGGCGCCCTTGCCTGGCCGGGACCAGACTGCGGCCATGCATATCGAGACCGCTCCCCTGCCCCGCCCCGGCCGGCCGCGTCCGTCACCCGCCTGGCTGGCGCAGGCGCCACACCGGCTGATGTTCTTCATCGGCGCCGCCAACGTGCTGCTGGCGATGCTGTGGTGGGCGCTGTGGCTGGTTTCGGCGCGCTGGGGCGGCTGGAGCATGCCGGAGCTGGCGATCCCGGCCGGCTGGCTGCACGCCTTCCTGATGCAGTACCTGGTCCTGCCGAGCTTCGTGTTCGGCTTCCTGCTGACCGTGTTCCCGCGCTGGATGGGCCTGCCCGACCTGCAACGCCGGCACTACCTGCCGGTGGGCGCGAACCTGATGGGCGGGCAGCTGGCGATCCTGTTGGGCGCCTCCGGCTGGGCCGCCGGCCTGACCGTGGGCCTGTGGATGGCGCTTGCCGGCTGGACCACCGCACTGGTGCTGCTGGGGCGGCTGCTGGCGGACGAGCGCGGGCGAACCTGGCATGCGCGCTCCTGCTTCGCCGCGCTGGTGCTCGGCTGGCTGGGGCTGGCGATGTTCCTGGCCTTCGTCCTCGGCGCGTCGCCGCTGTGGGCCTTCGCCAGCATCAAGCTCGGTGGCTTCGGCCTGTTGCTGCCGGTATACCTCACGGTGGCCCACCGGATGTTCCCCTTCTTCGCCGGCAACGCGGTCCCGGGCTATCGCCCGTGGCGGCCGATGGCCTGGCTGGCGGCGGTGTGGCCGCTGGCGCTGGCGCACCTGGCGCTGGAACTGCTGCACGCCTATGCCTGGCTGTGGCTGGCCGATGCGCCACTGCTGGTGCTGACCGGCCATGCCGTGTGGCGCTGGTGGCCGCGCGGACGCATGCCGGGCCTGCTGGCGGTGCTGTTCGTCGGCACCGCGTGGCTGCCGGTGACCTTCGGCCTGTACCTGGTGCAGAGCGTCACCTATGCGCTGGATGGCGGTTTCATCCTTGGCCGCGCGCCGATGCACGCGCTGTTCATCGGCTTCTTCGGCAGCCTGCTGGTGGCCATGGTCACCCGCGTGACCCAGGGCCATTCCGGGCGGCCGCTGCGGATGCATGGCATCGCCTGGTTCGCCTTCGTCGCCATCCAGCTCGTCGCCACCCTGCGCATCCTCGCCGACGTGCTTCCCGATCCGGGCATGTGGCAGGCGCTGGCCGCGATCGGCTGGCTGCTGGCGCTGTCGCCCTGGGTGGCGCGCATCGGCCACATCTACCTCACCCCGCGCCGCGACGGACGTCCCGGCTGAGCCACTCCCATGATCGAGTTCTACCCGCAGATCAAGCTCGTCCACGTCAGTGCCGTGATGCTCAGCGGCAGCTTCTTCGCCCTGCGCGGCCTGTCCCTGCTCGCCGGGCTGGCGTGGCCCCGGTTCGCGCCGGTGCGCTACCTCAGCTATGGGATCGACACGGTGCTGCTGACGGCGGCGATGATGCTGCTCACCATCCTGCCGCGCGAGGTCTATGCCAATGGCTGGCTGCTGGTGAAGCTGGGCTTCGTCGCCAGCTACGTGGTGCTGGGCATCCTCGCCTTCCGCCCGCAGCGCGGGACCGGGACGCGCGTCGCGCTGCTGTCGGCGGCGGTGCTGTGCTTCCTGCAGGCCTACTGCATCGCCCGCGCCCACCATCCAGCGGGTGCGCTGTACCTGGCCGGGGTGCTGTGATGGGCCCGGCAGGACTGCCGCCCGGCTGGGAGGGCGCCACCGTCGGCCTGCAGGAGATGCTGGACGCCGCCGGGATCGAGCTGGCCTGTCCCGCGGAGTCGCCCACGGACCCGGCCTGATGCAACGGCGCCTGGACCTGCGCGGCCTGCCACCGCCGCAACCGATGGAATGCATCCTCGCCGCGCTGGCGACGCTGCCACCTGGCGGCCGCCTGTTCGCGCTGACACCCATGCGCCCCCTGCCGCTGCTGTCGATGCTCGAGGCCGACGGCTTCCGCTGGCGGCTGCGCGACCTGCAGGGCGGCGGGACGGCGTTGCGGATCCGCCACGCGCAGCCGGCGCAGGCATGAGCGGCCTGGCTTTCAGCGCGGCGCCCGCGCCGGCGCTGCCGCTGCGTTTCCTCGCCACCGCGGTCGCCTGGGGCGTGCTGTCGGGGCTGTGGCTGGCATGGCACGGGGGGCTGGTGCTGGCATCGCGCTGGTCGCCGCATGCCCTGGTGATGGTGCACATGCTGGCGCTGGGCCTGCTCGGCAACGCCATGCTCGGCAGCCTGCTGCAGTTCCTGCCGGTGGCGGCAGGCAGCCCCCTGCCCTGGCCGCGCGTGTATGTGCCAATGCATGCAGCGTTCAACCTCGGGATCGGCTGCCTGTTGCCGGCGTTCATGCCGTGGCCGGCCGCACGCCTGCTGGCGCTGGCCGCCACGTTGCTGCTGGGCGCGTGCGCAGTCCTGTCGGCGGCGGCGGTGATGCTCGCGCTCCGGCGCGGAAGCGGCGCACGCGTATTGCGCGAAGGCATCGGCCTGGCCGTGGCCGCGCTCCCGGCGACGGTGCTGCTGGGTGGCCTGTTGCTCGCCGCACGTACCGGCTGGCTGCATCCGCGCACCGCGTCGTGGACGGACCTGCACGCCATGACCGGCCTGGCCGGATGGTGTGTGGGCCTGCTGGCCGCGGTCGGCGCGGTCACCCTGCCGATGCTGCAGGGCACGCGCACGCCACCACCGTGGCTGTTGCGGGCATGGATGTTGTTGCTGGTGGCCTGCCTGGCCGCAGGCCTGGCTGGGGCGCGGCAGTGGCTGCGGGCATCGCCCGGACTGGCGCTGCTTCCGGTCGCGCTGTTCGCGACCGGCGTGCTGGTCCTGCAATGGCGCTCGCCGCACGTGCGCAACCGCCCACTGCGCCTGGCCTGGTGCTTCGCCGCGCTGGCGCTGCTTGCGGCCGCGGCCGCCGCCCTGCTGCCACTCCCCGGCGGGATCAGGCCGGCACTCGCAGTCGGCGTGCTGGTGCTGGGCATCGGCCTGCCGGCGACGCTGCTGGGCATGCTGCTGCAGGTCGCCAGCTTCCTGGCATGGATCGAGCTGCGGCAGCGCACGCCACGCGGGCAGCGCATTCCCGGCGTCGGCCAGCTGGTACCCGCTGCGGCGATGTACCGCGCCCTCGGCCTACACCTGGCGGCGTCCGGCCTGCTGCTGGCGGCGATGGCCTGGCCGCCGCTGGGGCATGCGGCCGGGCTGGTGATGGCGGCAACCTGGACTGCGGCCGCCTGCACCCTGGCAGCCAGCTGGAGGCACGCCCGCGGTGGCTGATGCCGCGGGGCACCGTGGCGCTCAGTACTCGAAGTTGAGCTTGAGCCAGGCGGTGCGACCGGGCTCGGCGATGCGCTCGGGCTCGGCCGGATAGCCGAAGCCGCTGTTGCCGGCCGCGTTGAGATGCTCGCGGTAATCGCGGTCGAACAGGTTGTCTATGCCTGCGGCCAGGCGCACGTGATCGCCGAGGCGATAGCCGCCGTTGACCGAGAAGACCGCGAAGCCCGGACTCGATCCCAGGTCGCGCCCGACCACGTTGCCCTGCGAAGTACTGGTGCGGTGCTGGGCCGCCACCACCCGCAGCAACGCACCCCAGGACCAGTCGCCGTGCTCGCCGCTGGCCGAGAGACGCGCTTCCAGCGGCGGCATCTGCGGCAGCGCACCCTCGTCGGTGCGGCCCCAGGCATAGGCCAGGGCGCCGCCAAACTTCAGCCCGGAGCGCGGCTTCCAGTCGGCGCCCAGCTCGGCGCCGGCGATGTCGGCATCGAGGTTCCGGGCGCGGGTGCTGCTGCCCATCATGCCGCCGGGCAGGTAGTCGAACACGATGTAGTCGTCGACCCGGCCGGCGTAGACCGATGCCCACGCCTCCACGCCACCGGAGCGGAACTGCAGGCCGGCATCGAGCTGGGTGGTGCGCTCCGGCTGCACGCCGGCGAAGGCGTTGGCTGCGCCCTGCGGCCCCATCGTGGGCGAGAACAGCTCCCAGTAGTCGGGCATGCGTTCGGCGTGGCCCAGGCCTGCGTACCAGCCGAAGCGTCCGGCCATGTCGTGCTCGTAGCGGACGAAGCCGCCGGCGAGGGTCTCCTCGCGGCGCTGGCCGGCGGTCGGGTTGGGCATGGCGTTCATGCCGCTGCCGACCGTGGCACGGCGGTCCTCGGCGCGGGCGCGGTCCACGCGCAGGCCCGACATCAGGTGATGCACCTCGTCGATATGCCAGTGCGACTCGGCGAACACGCCGAGGGTGCCGGTGTCCGCATCATGGGTCCAGGGTTGTTGGCGCCAGGCATCGCGGCCCATCGCGCTGCGCCGGCGGTGTTCGCCCTGCCTGCCATCCACGCCGGCGGTCAGCTCCCAGCTGTCGTGCTGGAAGGTCAGGGCCACGCGCCCGCCCTGGCTGGTATCGCCGACGTTGCTGGCCATCGGCATGGGCATGCTGGAGGAGGGATCCGGGTCGCGCAGCGTGTAGTTGTCCATCACGTGGTCGACCTCGTTGCGGTAGAGGCTGGCCACCACCGCATCGAGCACGCCACCCATGTGCTTCTTCTCGAAGCGCAGGCCGAGGTTGTCGCGGCGGAACCGCGAGCCGTCCATGCCGCGCCCGGCGTAACGCGCCTCGGCATCGCCGGTGCCGGCCGAAAGCTCCAGCACGGTGTCGGCATCCGGGGTCCAGCCGATGGCGGCGTCGGCGTTCCACTTGTCCCAGGCCGAGGGCACGCGGCGGCCGTCGCCGGCGCGGTAGTCGTCCGCCTCGGAGCGGTTGGCGGACGCACGCAGGTAGCCCCGCGGGGTGCCGGCGCTTGCGTCCAGCACCTGGTCGTTGCGGCCGTTGCTGCCTGCCAGCAGGCTGCCCTGCGCGCGCACGCCGGGCCGGTCGAAGTACGGGATCTCGCGCTCGAAACGCACCGTGCCGGCCGATGCGCCGCCGCCCCACAGCACGGTCTGCGGGCCCTTGACCACGGTCAGGCGGTCGTAGCTCTCCGGCGCGATGTAGGACATGGCATTGTCCATCCGCGACGGACAGGCACCGCTGAGCACGCCGTCGTTCGTCAGCAGGGCGATGCGCGAGCCGAACATGCCGCGCAGCACCGGGTCGCCGTTGGTGCCGCCGCTGCGCAGGGTGGAGAAGCCGGGGATGGTCCTGAGGTAGTCGGCGCCGTCGCTGGCCGGTACCGGCTGGCGCGGCAGCTTCGGGTCGGTGGTGAAGGTCACGGCGGCCACCGGGGCCACCCCCAGCACGACCACGCCGTCCAGGTCGGTCGGAGCTGTTTCCAGATGGAGATGCCCGTCCGCGGCCAGCGCGGCGGGAGCGGCCACGTACAACGCGGCGGCAAGGGCATGGGCAAGGGGATTGCGGATCATGGCTGCGCCTCGTGCGCGTTGCCTTCGGGTGGCCCAAGTCTTCCCCCTGGCACGCCGGCCGGCCTTGATGGTGGTCAATCGCGCCGCCCTGCAAGCCCCTTCCCCGCTGCGGCTTGACCTGGGTCAAGCCGCAGCGAGGTGGTGCCTTCCGACGGGCGCGGATTGATGCAGATCAAGGTCCGTGCGGCTCCGTACGCGCACTGTTCGTCCCGCAGACCGACAAGACGAGAAGAGCAGAACATGAAGATCAGTCATCCCCTGGCCGTCGGCGCTCTCGCCGCGGTGATCGCCCTGGCCTCCGCGCCCGCCCTTGCCGCCAGGGCCAAGCCATCCGATGCGCCGCTGCCGGTGGTGCAGGCGCAGCTGACCGCGCCGCCGCTGGTACCCGCCTCGATCACGCGCAAGTCCCCGGCCAAGGTCGTCGTCGACCTGGAGATGGTCGAGAAGGAGATGCAGCTCGACGACGGGGTCACCTACAACTTCTGGACTTTCGGCGGTTCGGTCCCCGGCAGCTTCATCCGCGTGCGCGAAGGCGACACGGTGGAGTTCCGGCTGAAGAACCACCACAGCTCGCACTTCTCCCACAACATCGACCTGCATGCCGTCACCGGCCAGGGCGGTGGCGCCGAGGCGACGTTCACCCTGCCCGGCCGCGAAACGCAGTTCACGTTCAAGGCGCTCAGCCCGGGCCTGTACGTCTACCACTGCGCGATGGCCCCGGTGGCGATGCACGTGGCCAACGGCATGTACGGCCTGATCCTGGTCGAACCGGAGGAAGGCATGGAGCCGGTGGACAAGGAGTTCTACGTGATGCAGGGCGATTTCTACACCGAGGGCGCGACGGGCGAGAAGGGCCTGCAGGCCTTCAGCCTGGAGAAGGGCATCGACGAGACGCCGACCTACGTGGTGTTCAACGGCTCGGTCGGATCGCTCACGGGCGACAACGCGCTGCAGGCCACGGCCGGCGAGAAGATCCGCATGTACGTCGGCAATGGCGGCCCCAACCTGACCTCCAGCTTCCACGTCATCGGCGAGATCTTCGACAAGGTCTACTTCGAGGGCGGCAGCAAGTACCAGGAGAACGTGCAGACCACGCTGATCCCGGCCGGTGGTTCGGCCATCGTCGAGTTCAAGGCCGACGTGCCCGGCAACTTCGTGCTGGTCGACCACAGCCTGTTCCGTGCCTTCCACAAGGGCACGCTCGGCATCCTCAAGGTCGACGGCGAGGAGGACCACGCCATCTACAGCGGCCAGCAGCACGACATCGAGTACCCCGAGGGCGAGCCCCAGGGCCACGACCACAAGTAACGGACGGAAACCGCCGCCATGGCCCGCCACACGCACCTTCCCATCGCGATCGCCGCCCTGCTGGCGCTGGCCCCGGCATTGCCCGCGGCCGGCGCCAGGGACGCGGCCGCCGATGGGTCGGCGCCGGCGTGGCGGGCCGTCCCCGGCGGCATGTTCCGCTCCGCGGTGCGCTTCGAGGACGACCGCCCGGTACTGCCGGTGGCGTCGTTCCAGCTGATGGAACGGCCGGTCAGCAACGCCCAGTTCGCCGCCTTCCTGGCGCGCCAGCCGCAGTGGCGTCGCGACCGCATTCCCGCGCTCTTCTCCAGCCCCGGCTACCTGGGCCACTGGGAAAGCGCGGACGCGGCCGGCGCGAAGCTCGATCCGGACGCGCCGGTCGTGCACGTGAACTGGTACGCCGCCGACGCGTTCTGCCGCGACGCCGGCGGACGCCTGCCCGACTTCATCGAGTGGGAATACGCCGCGGCGGCCGACGCCACCCGCACCGATGCCCGCCACGACCGCCAATGGCGCCTGCGCCAGGCCAACGACGGCACCCCGCACGCGCCCGATGCCGCCGCCGACGCCCCTGCCAACGTGCACGGCCTGCGCGGCATGCACGGCGCGTACTGGGAATGGACCGGCGACGCAGGCTCGCTGCTGGGTGACGGCGACCGCCGCGGCCAGGACGACGGCGATGCCCTGCAGTACTGCGGCGCCTCGGCCATGGCCTTCAACGATCCGGCCGACTACGGCGTGGTCAAGCGCTTCGTCCTGCTGTCGGCCCTTACGCCCGGTGCCACCCTCGGCAACCTGGGCTTCCGCTGCGCGAGGAGCCAGCCATGAAACACCGCATCAACCCGCTGCGCACCGCCCTGGGCCTGGCCTTGGCGCTTTCCGTGTGCGGCCCGCTACCGGTCGCGCTCGCCGCCCTGGCGGGGCCCGGATCGCAGGTCGTCGAATCCCTGCCCGGCGACTCGCTCTACCAGGTGCAGGCGGCACTTACCGACCAGCACGGCCAGGCCCTGCAGTGGCCTGAGCTGCGCGGGCAGCCGCGCCTGGTGTCGATGTTCTACGGCAACTGCCACCTGATGTGCCCGCTGATCCTGGAGAACGCCAAGGCGCTGCAGAAGCAGCTGGGTGCCGACGGCGCGCGCCTGGGAGTGGCCATCATCACCCTCGATCCCGCGCGCGATACCCCGGAAGCACTGGCCGCGGTCGCCGCCGACCACCGCACGCCCCCGGAGTGGCGCTACCTTCGCCCTGAGGGCGACGCCGTGCGTGCGCTGGCCAGCGTGCTGGGCGTCCGCTACCGCTTCCGCGAGGACGGCAGCATCAACCACACCAGCGTGCTGGTACTGCTGGACGCGGAAGGCCGCGAGGTCGCACGTTCGGAGGTCACCGGCATCGCTCCCGATCCCGCATTCCTGCAACAGGTCCGCGCCACCCTGGCCGCGGACTGATCCCCCGATCCACCCTCGTCACCACGGAGCAACACCATGAAGAACCGTACCCGCATCCTCGCTGCCCTGGCCCTGATGGGCGCCGCCGGCATGGCCCACGCCGCCGGCAACTGCACCGTCTCGCTCAAGGGCGACGACGCGATGAAGTTCGACCTGAAGGAGGCCACCGTCTCCGCCAGCTGCCCGACCATCACCCTCGAGGTCGAGCACACCGGCAAGCTGCCGGTGACCGCGATGGGCCACAACGCCGTCGTCTCCAAGACCGCCGACGTCGCCGGCCTGGCCCGCGACGGCATCAAGGCCGGCGCCGCCAATGCCTATGTGCCGAAGGGCGACGCCCGCGTGATCGCCCACACCGACCTGGTCGGCGGCGGCCAGAAGACCAGGATCACCTTCCCGGGCAAGGCCCTCGCCGCCGGCGGTGACTACAGCTTCTTCTGCAGCTTCCCGGGCCACTCGGCCATGATGAAGGGCAAGCTGGTCGTCACCAAGTAAGCCACCACGCCTTCCGTGCCGCGCCCGCGGCACGGAAGGCTGGCTCCTGGAGAATCCCCATGGAACTCGATATCCGCGTCGATCCAGCCCGGATCGACCTGGCAGGGATCGAGCGCGCCTTGCTGGAAAGCGATCCGGCCGCGCTGGTCGACCTCGACCCCTCGAGCGGCCACCTGCGCGTGGCCACCTGCGCCGCACCCGCCGAAGTCCGCACCGTCCTGGCCGCCGCCGGCGTGCCCGTCCCAGCCGAAGCCATCCAGATCCTGCCCTCGGTCTGCTGCGGCGGCTGCAGTGGTTGATAGATTGACTGCGACCTATTGATTTCGGGCATCAACACAAGCGCCGCATTCAGGCGCCAAACGCCCGGAAAACAGCGTCCGCCGGCAGGTCGGGCGCATGGGCAGGGGTAAGATCGGGCCTCCTATCCATGCCCGGCATGCCCGGCAGGCCAGTGCGGAAGCACCGGCCGCAGGCAGGCCGGCGCAACCCCAGCGCACCTGCCCGCCATGAATACCAAGCACCGCAAGCCCCTCCCCGGTACCCCCCTGCACTGGTACGACGCCCGCGAGGCGGTCGAGGCCCTGCAGCCCGGCGCCTGGGCGACCCTGCCCTACACCTCGCGCGTGCATGCCGAGAACCTGGTGCGCTGCGCCGATCCGGCCCAGCTGGACGACTTCCTGCGCCAGCTGGTCGAGCGCCGCCGCGACCTGGACTTCCCGTGGTTCCCGGTACGCGTGGTCTGCCACGACATCCTCGGCCAGACCGCGCTGGTCGACCTGGCCGGCCTGCGCGACGCGATCGCCGACAAGGGCGGCGACCCGGCGCAGGTGAACCCGGTGGTGCCGGTGCAGCTGATCGTCGACCACTCGCTGGCGGTGGAATGCGGCGGCTACGACCCGCAGGCGTTCGAGAAGAACCGCGCGATCGAGGACCGCCGCAACGCCGACCGCTTCGACTTCATCGAGTGGACCCGGCACGCGTTCCGCAACGTGGAGGTGATCCCGCCGGGCAACGGGATCATGCACCAGATCAACCTGGAGAAGATGTCGCCGGTTGTTTACGTGCGCGACGGCGTCGCCTTCCCCGACACCTGCGTGGGCACCGACTCGCACACCCCGCACGTGGACGCGCTGGGCGTGATCGCCGTCGGCGTCGGCGGCCTCGAGGCCGAGAACGTGATGCTGGGCCGCGCCTCGTGGATGCGCCTGCCCGACATCACCGGCGTGCGCCTCAGCGGCCGCCCGCAGCCGGGCATCACCGCCACCGACGTGGTCCTGGCCCTGACGGAGTTCCTGCGCAGGGAGCGCGTGGTCGGCCACTACCTGGAGTTCTTCGGCGAGGGCGCCGCGGCGCTGACCATCGGCGACCGCGCCACCATCTCCAACATGTGCCCGGAGTACGGCGCCACCGCCGCGCTGTTCTACATGGACCAGCAAACCCTGGACTACCTGCGCCTGACCGGGCGCGAGGAGCAGCAGGTGCAACTGGTGGAGAACTACGCGAAGACCGCCGGGCTGTGGGCCGACGACCTGCAGCAGGCGCAGTACGAGCGCGTGCTGGAGTTCGACCTGTCCTCGGTGGTGCGCAACATGGCCGGCCCGTCCAACCCGCACCGGCGCCTGCCGACCACCGCACTGGCCGAGCGCGGCATCGCCGACGAGGCCAAGCTGCAGTCCGCGCGCGAGGAAGAGGCCCGCGGCCTGCTGCCGGATGGCGCGGTGGTCATCGCCGCCATCACCAGCTGCACCAACACCTCCAACCCGCGCAACGTGATCGCCGCCGCGCTGCTGGCGCGCAATGCCAACGCGCGCGGCCTCGCCCGCAAGCCGTGGGTGAAGACCTCGCTGGCGCCCGGTTCGAAGGCCGTGCAGCTCTACCTGGAGGAATCCGGCCTGCTGCCGGACCTGGAGAAGCTGGGCTTCGGCATCGTCGCCTTCGCCTGCACCACCTGCAACGGCATGTCCGGCGCGCTGGACCCGAAGATCCAGCAGGAAATCATCGACCGCGACCTGTACGCCACCGCCGTGCTCAGCGGCAACCGCAACTTCGACGGCCGCATCCACCCGTACGCCAAGCAGGCCTTCCTGGCCTCGCCGCCGCTGGTGATCGCCTACGCCATCGCCGGCACCGTGCGCTTCGACATCGAGAAGGACGTGCTGGGCCTGGACCCGCAGGGCAACCCGGTCACGCTCAAGGACATCTGGCCCTCGGACGAGGAGATCGACGCGATCGTCCGCGCCAGCGTCAAGCCCGAGCAGTTCCGCAAGGTCTACGGGCCGATGTTCGACGTGCGCGTCGAGCATGGCGAACCGGTGAAGCCGCTGTACGACTGGCGCCCGATGAGCACCTACATCCGCCGCCCGCCGTACTGGGAAGGCGCGCTGGCCGGCGAGCGCACGCTGCGCGGCATGCGCCCGCTGGCCGTGCTGGGCGACAACATCACCACCGACCACCTGTCGCCGTCCAACGCGATCCTGCCGACCAGCGCCGCCGGCGAATACCTGGCGAAGATGGGCTTGCCGGAAGAGGACTTCAATTCCTACGCCACCCACCGCGGCGACCACCTCACCGCCCAGCGCGCGACCTTCGCCAACCCCAAGCTGCTCAACGAGATGGTGCGCAACGAGGACGGCAGCGTGCGCCAGGGTTCGCTGGCGCGGCTGGAGCCGGAAGGCAAGGTGATGCGCATGTGGGAGGTGATCGAGGCCTACATGGAACGCCGCCAGCCGCTGGTGATCATCGCCGGCGCCGACTACGGCCAGGGCAGCTCGCGCGACTGGGCGGCCAAGGGCGTGCGCCTGGCCGGCGTGGAGGCGATCGTGGCCGAGGGTTTCGAACGCATCCACCGCACCAACCTGATCGGCATGGGCGTGCTGCCGCTGGAGTTCAAGCCGGGCACCACCCGCCTCACCCTGGGCATCGACGGCAGCGAGACCTTCGACGTGGTCGGCACCCGTGGCCCGCGCGCGGAGCTGACCCTGGTCATCCACCGCCGCGACGGCACCGACCTCAACGTGCCGGTGACCTGCCGCCTGGAAACGGCCGAGGAAGTGTCGATCTACGAGGCCGGCGGCGTGCTGCAGCGCTTCGCCCAGGATTTCCTGGAGGCGTCGAAAGCGGCCTGACCGGTTCGTCGAAGGGATGTAACCCATCCCGAAAGGAACCAAGACCATGACCGACACCAACGCCACCGGCACCGTCCGCCTGCACCGCATCCTGGCCGCACCGCCGGCCAGGGTGTTCCGCGCTTTCACCGATCCGAACGCGCTGGTGCGCTGGATGCCGCCGTATGGCTTCACCGCGCGCATGCTCGAGTTCGAAGCGGGCGTGGGCTACCGCATGGCCTTCACCAACTTCTCCACCGGCAACAGCGAATCGTTCCGCGTACGCTTCGTCGAGCTGGTCGAGAACGAGCTGCTCCGGCACACCGACACCTTCGACAACCCCGACCTGCCCGGCGAGATGCACGTGACCGTGTCGTTGAAGCCCAGCATCGCCGGTACCGACCTGACGATCGTGCAGGAAGGCATTCCCGCGGCCATCCCGGTGGACATGTGCCACCTGGGATGGCGCGATTCGCTGGACATGCTGGCGAAGCTGGTCGAACCCGAAATCCCGGACGGGCCCTGAGCCGCGTCCTCCACCCTTACTTGCCCTTGCCAAGCCCATGAGCCACAAGCCCCAGCTCCGTATCCCCGCCACCTACATGCGCGGTGGCACCTCCAAGGGCGTGTTCTTCCGCCTGCAGGACCTGCCTGCCGAGGCCCAGGTACCGGGTCCGGCGCGCGACCGCCTGCTGCAGCGGGTGATCGGTTCGCCCGATCCCTACGGCAAGCACACCGACGGCATGGGCGGCGCCACCTCCAGCACCAGCAAGTGCGTGATCATCGGCCCGGCCACGCGCCCGGGGCATGACGTGGACTACCTCTACGGCCAGGTGGCGATCGAGGAGGACTTCGTCGACTGGAGCGGCAACTGCGGCAACCTCAGCACCGCGGTCGGCCCGTTCGCGGTGGCCAACGGCTTCATCGACCCGGCGCGCATCCCCGACGAAGGCGCGGTCGAAGTGCGGGTGTGGCAGGCCAACATCGGCAAGACCATCGTCGTGCGCGTGCCGGTCAGCGGCGGCCAGGTGCAGGAGACCGGCGATTTCGAGCTGGACGGCGTGACCTTCCCCGCCGCCGAGGTGGTGGTCGAGTTCCTCGACCCGGCCGAGGAAGGCGAGGACGGCGGCAGCATGTTCCCAACCGGAAACCTGGTCGACAGCCTCGAGGTGCCCGGCGTGGGCACGCTGGAGGCGACCCTGATCACCGCCGGCATCCCCACCGTGTTCGTGGATGCGCAGGCCATCGGTTTCACCGGCGCCGAGCTGCAGCCGGCGATCAACGGCGATCCGGCGATCCTGCAGAAGCTGGAGGCGATCCGCGTCGCCGGCGCCCTGCGCATGGGCCTGATCTCTTCGCCGGAAGAGGCTGCCAGGCGCCAGCACACGCCCAAGGTCGCCTTCGTGGCGCCACCGCGCGATTACCTTTCCAGCAGTGGCAGGCAGATCGCCGCCGGCGACATCGACCTCAACGTGCGCGCGATGTCGATGGGCAAGCTGCACCACGCGATGATGGGCACGGCCTCGGTCGCGATCGCCACCGCGGCCGCTGTGCCCGGCACCCTCGTAGATCGCGCCGCCGGTGGCGGTTCGCGCGACGTGGTGCGTTTCGGCCATCCCTCCGGGACGCTGCGCGTTGGCGCCTCGGTCGCCCAGGTCGATGGCCAGTGGACCGTGACCCGCGCGGTGATGAGCCGCAGCGCGCGGGTGCTGATGGAAGGCCACGTGCGGGTTCCGCAGGCCTGACGCCCTGTCGCCAGCCGGCCCCGCCGCACCTCCCCCCGGTGGGCCGGCTCAGGCGGCGCCCTGCGCCGCGGGTTCGTTGGCGTCCAGTGGCTGCTGCAGTTCGCGCGGCCGCGGCGGCAGGCGGTTGTGCACGCCCAGTGCGGCGATCGCCGCCTGGCCCACCGCCACCGAGATCTGGTTGAGTCCGCTGACCACGTCGCCGGCCGCATAGAGTCCCGGCACCGAGGTGAGCTGGCGCGCGTCCACCGGGATCTCGCCGGTGTCGGACAGTTCCACGCCTGCCTGCCTGGCCAGGTGCGCGCTGGTTTCGCAGCCAAGGAACGGATAGACCGTGTCGAAAGTGTGGCAGTGGCCGTCGACGACGTAACCGCAGCGGCCATCGACGAACGCCAGGCGGCCGCCGGCCGGCAGCACCTCCACGTCGAGGCCGGGCGGCAGTGTCGCCGGCACCACGTCGGTGGGCAGCAGGGTCAGGCGCGGGCTGTAGCCGCGCAGGAATGGCACGTGGTCGAGGATCGTCTCCCACGGCCCGTAGATGCCGATGGCCTTGTCGCTGGCCTCGTAGGCGTCGCATACGGGGCACAGGCGCAGCGCGCCGCTGGCCACGGCCTCCTCCACGTCGGCCAGCTCCGGCAGGCGGTCGCTGAGGCCGGTGGCGAGGATCACCGCACGCGCGCGCCAGCGGCGGCCGTCGGGCGCGCCGGCGACGAACACGCCGTCTCCGTCGCACTCGAGCGAGGACACCAGGCCATGCTCGAACACCGCGCCGAAGGATTCGGCCTGCGCGCGCAGCCGCTCCAGCAGCTCGGTGCCGGCGATGCCCTGCGGGAAGCCCGGGCAGTTGTTGCTCTCGGGAATCCAGCGCGCGCGGCTGTCGCCGGCATCGACCACCAGGCAACGGCGGTGCAGCCGCCCCAGGTAGGTGGCGGCGGTCAGGCCCGCCGGGCCACCGCCCACCACCAGTACATCGACCTCGTCCACCTGCCACCTCCTTCGTCCTGCAGGAACGATAGGCAGCCGGCGTGAACGCCGCGCGATACGGCCTCAGCCGCCGGCGGCGTTGGTCGTGGCCACGTCCAGGGTCACGTCCATCACCGTCGGGTCTTCGCGGTCGGGCGTGACCTTGAAGCCCAGCTGCTGGCACATGGCGAGCATGGTCACGTTCTCGCGCAGCACCTGGCCGTCGACCGCCTTCAGGCCGATGCTGCCGGCCCACTCGATCATGATCCGCATCAGTTGCCAGCCGATGCCCAGGCCCTTGAGGTCGGAGCGGACCATGATCCCGTACTCGCCGCGCTCGTAGTTGGCGTCGGCCAGCAGGCGCACCGCGCCGAGCATCCCGCCGTTGTCCGGGTCGATCGCCACCAGGGCGATGGAGCGGGCGTAGTCGAGCTGGGTCAGGCGGGCGATGAATTCGTGGCTGAAGTGGCGCACCGCGGAGAAGAAGCGCAGGCGCAGGTCCTCGTCGCTGACCCGGGAGAAGAACTCCAGGAACATCTGCTCGTCCTCCGGCCGCACCGGGCGCACGAACATGCGCCGGTCCTGGGCCAGCTCGACCATGCGCTCCCATTCCTTCGGGTACGGCCGGATCACGAAGCTCGAATGCCACGGCCCCTTCTGCGCCGGCCCCGGGTGTGGCGCGATCGCCACGCGCGCGTCCACCGCGATCACGCCCTCGCGGTCGGCCAGCAGCGGGTTGATGTCCAGCTCGCGGATCTGCGGCACGTCGGCCGCCAGCTGCGCCAGCTTGACCAGCACCAGCGCCACCGCGCGCTCGTCGGCCGCCGGCACGTCGCGGTAGGCCTTGAGGATGCGGCTGACGCGGGTGCGCGAGATCAGGTCGTGGGCCAGGCGCAGGTCCAGCGGCGGCAGGGCCAGGGCCTTGTCGTCGATCACCTCGACCGCGGTGCCGCCGCGGCCGAACACCACCACCGGGCCGAAGGTCGGGTCGTGGGCGAGGCCGGCGATCAGCTCGCGCGCCTTGGAACGCGCCACCATCGGGTGCACGGTCACGCCCTCGATCCGCGCCTTCGGCCGCAGCTCGCGGGCACGGGCCAGGATCGAGGCGGCGGCCTCGCGCACCGCGGCCTCGCTGGACAGGTTCAGGCGCACGCCATCCACGTCGGACTTGTGGATGATGTCCGGCGACAGGATCTTCAGCGCGACCAGCTTTCCCGCTTCCAGCAGCGGGCGCGCGGCCTCGGCCGCGACCCCGGCGTCGGCGGCCAGCCAGGCCGGGGTCACCGGGATGCCGTAGGCCTCCAGCAGGGCGACCACTTCCAGCGGATCCAGCCAGCCGCGGCCCTGTTCCAGGGCGCGGGCCACGATCGCCTGCGCGCCCGCGGTATCGACCACGAAGTCCTCGGGCAGGCTGGGCGGGGTCTCCATCAGCGCCTGCTGCGCCTCGCGGTGGCGCACCAGGTAGGTGAAACCACGCACCGCGTCGGCCTCGGTGGCATAGGTGGGGATCCCGGCCGCATCCAGCCGCGACAGTGCCTCCTGGCCTCCGCCCAGCCACACGCCCAGCACCGGCTTGCCGGTGCCCGGGCGCGGCCGCCGCTGCAGCACCCTGGACACGGCGGCGGCGGCCTCGACCGAGGACGACAGCGCGGTGGGCACGTTCATCACCAGCACCGCGTCGTTGCCCGGGTCCTGCAGCAGCGCCTCCAGCGCGGCGGTGTAGCGGGCCGCGTCGGCGTCGCCGACGATGTCCACCGGGTTGGACCGCGACCAGGTCGGCGGCAGCACCTTGTCCAGCGCGCGCACGGTGGCCGGGTCCAGGGTAGCCAGGGTGCCGCCGAGGTCGACCAGGCGGTCCACCGCCAGCACGCCGATGCCGCCGCCGTTGGTGAGGATGGCCAGCCGCCGGCCCGGGGCCTGGCGCAGGTGGCCCAGGGTCTCGGCCGCGGCGAACAGCTCGTCCAGCGCGTGCACGCGGAGCAGGCCGGCACGGCGAAAGGCGGCGTCGTACACCGCGTCGGAGCCGGCCAGGGCACCGGTATGGGTGGCGGCGGCACGCGCGCCCTGCTCGTGGCGGCCGGACTTGATCACCACGACCGGCTTGGAGCGGGCCGCGGCACGCGCGGCGGACATGAACTTGCGCGCGTCGCGGATGGATTCGATGTACAGCAGGATGGCGCGGGTCTTCGGGTCCTGGGCGAACCAGTCCAGCAGGTCGCCGAAATCCACGTCCAGGGCGTCCCCCAGCGAGACCACGGCGGAGAAGCCGATCGAACGCGCCGCGCCCCACTCGACCAGGCCGGCGGCGATCGCGCCGGACTGCGAGACCAGGGCCAGGTCGCCCGGCAGCGGGCTGCGCGCGGCGAAGCTGGCATTGAGGCCCACGTGCGGGGCCATCACCCCCAGGCAGTTGGGACCGACGATGCGCAGGCCGTGCGGACGGGCCTCGCTGCGCAGGTGCTCCAGCAGCGAGCCCGGCCCCTGTCCCAGGCCGGCGGAGACCACCACCGCCGCCCTCGCGCCCACCGCTACCGCCTGCGCGATCACCCCGGGGACGGTTGCGGCCGGGGTGGTGACCACCACCAGCTCCGGGGCGAACGGCAGGTCCCGCAGCGAAGCGACGGCCGGCACGCCCTCGATCTGCCGATACTTGGGGTTGACCAGGCCGACCGCGCCGGCGAAACCAGCCTGGCGCAGGTTGTGGACCACGGTGCGGCCGACCGATCCGGGCCGCGGGCTGGCCCCGACCACGGCCACCGACTTCGGGGCGAAAACGGCTTCCAGCGCGTAGATGCTCATCCGCAAGGGCTCGTACGTCTCAGGGCTAAACGATACAGCGGTGCGCCCGTGGGCGCTTCCGGGGGGCACTGGACCGGGACGCAGTTCCCCTATTTCAAGGAATAATCCGTTAACGCGGTTTGGCGCCTTGATCCTGATCAATGCCCCGCTTGCGCTTGCTGCCGATGATGCCCGCCATCCATAGGAGGATTGGAACGTGTCAACCGTCCAGGGGACATATAACGACAAGGTAGTGCGCCAGTTCGCGGTCATGACCGTGGTCTGGGGCATCGTGGGCATGGCCGTGGGCGTACTGATCGCCGCCCAGCTGTACTGGCCGGTCCTCAACTTCGACCTGCCGTGGCTGAGCTACGGGCGCCTGCGTCCGCTGCACACCAACGCGGTCATCTTCGCCTTCGGCGGCTGCGCGCTGATGGCCACCAGCCTGCACGTGGTCCAGCGCACCTGCCACGTGCGCCTGATCTCCGACAAGCTGGCGGCCTTCGTGTTCTGGGGCTGGCAGCTGGTGATCGTGCTGGCGGCCGTGAGCCTGCCGCTGGGCCTGACCCAGGGCAAGGAATACGCCGAGCTGATCTGGCCGATCGACATCCTGGTCGCCGTGGTCTGGGTGGCCTACGCGGTGCTTTTCATCGGCACGATTGCCATCCGCCGGGTCAAGCACATCTACGTGGCGAACTGGTTCTACGCCAGCTTCATCATCGCCGTGGCCCTGCTGCACATCGTCAACAACATCGCCATCCCCACCAGCGCCCTGCACTCCTACCCGGTGTACAGCGGCGCGGTCGACGCGATGGTGCAGTGGTGGTACGGCCACAACGCGGTGGGCTTCTTCCTGACCGCCGGCTTCCTGGGAATGATGTACTACTACGTTCCCAAGCAGGCCGGCCGCCCGGTCTACTCCTACCGCCTGTCGATCGTGCACTTCTGGGCGCTGATCGCCGTGTACATGTGGGCCGGCCCGCACCACCTGCAGTACACCGCGCTGCCCGACTGGGCGCAGTCGCTGGGCATGGTGTTCTCGCTGATCCTGCTGGCCCCGTCCTGGGGTGGCGCGATCAACGGCGTCATGACCCTCTCCGGCGTCTGGTACAAGCTGCGCACCGACCCGATCCTGAAGTTCCTGATCGTCGCCATCTCGTTCTACATGATCGCCACCTTCGAGGGGCCGATGATGTCGATCAAGACGGTGAACTCGCTGTCGCACTACACCGACTGGACCGTCGGCCACGTGCACGCCGGCGCCCTGGGCTGGGTCGCGATGATCTCGATCGGCTCGATCTACGCGCTGATGCCGAAGATGCTGGGCCGCGAGCAGATGTACTCGGTCAAGGCCATCGACCTGCACTTCTGGCTGCACACCGGCGGCGTGGTCCTGTACATCGCCTCGATGTGGATCGCCGGCGTCATGCAGGGCCTGATGTGGCGCGCCACCAACCCCGACGGCACGCTGACCTACAGCTTCGTCGAGGCGCTGCACGCGACCTACCCCTACTACCTGATCCGCCTGGGCGGCGGCCTGCTGGTGCTGTCCGGCATGTGCGTGATGGCCTGGAACGTGCTGCGCACCTGGCGCTCCGCCCCGGCGATCGCTCCCCAGCCGGTGCTGCCCGTCGCGGCCTCCGATGCGCGCGCCTGAGGAGGAAGGACAACCATGAGCGACAACCAGAACCCGCACGCAAAAGTCGAGAAGAACGTCGGCCTGATGGCCGCCCTGATCGCGGTGGCCGTCTCCTTCGGCGGCCTCGCCGAGATCGTGCCGCTGATGTTCCAGGCCGAGGCGATCGAGCCGCTGGAAGGCGTCGAGCCCTACCCGGCGCTCGAGCTGGCCGGCCGCGACGTCTACGTCCGCGAAGGCTGCTACAACTGCCACTCGCAGATGGTCCGCACCCTGCGCTTCGAATCCGAGCGCTACGGCCACTACTCGCTGGCCGGCGAGTCGGTCTACGACCGTCCGTTCCAGTGGGGCTCCAAGCGCACCGGCCCGGACCTGGCCCGCGTCGGCGGCCGCTACTCCGACGACTGGCACCGCGTGCACCTGATCAACCCGCGCGACGTGGTGCCGGAGTCGAACATGCCGGCGTTCCCGTGGCTGGCCGAGGCCAAGGTCGACGGCGCATCCGTGGCCGGCCGCATGCGCGCGCTCAAGGCGCTGGGCGACCCCTACACCGACGAGCAGATCGAGCAGGCCCCGGCCGAGCTCGAGGGCAAGACCGAGCTCGAGGCGGTGGTCGCCTACCTGCAGGGACTTGGACGCCACGCACCGAAGGGAGGCCAGCCGTGATTTCCGGAATCGTCACCGCGCTGCTGCTGGTGCTGTTCATCGGCGGCTGGATCTGGGCCTGGAGCCCGGCACGCAGGACCGAGTTCGAGGAGGCGGCGAACCTGCCGCTGGAAGAGGACTCGCACAAGGGCAACATCAGGGGGAACCGCGCATGAGCATGGGATGGACGTGGTACGTCATCGCCCTGGTCGCGCTGAACATCGTCGGCTACGTGTGGTTGCTGTGGTGGACCTCGCGCCGGCGCCCGGGCGATCCGAAGCCCGAGGACACGCTGCATACCTGGGATGGCGACATCACCGAGTACAACAAGCCGCTGCCGCGCTGGTGGATCAACCTGTTCTACCTGACCATCGTGTTCGCCATCGGCTACATCATCTGGTTCGGTGGCCTGGGCAGCATCCCCGGCTACAGCGGCTGGACCTCGCAGAAGGAGCACGCCGAGGAGAAGGCGGTGCAGGACGCGCGCCTCGAGCAGACCTTCAAGCCGTATGCGGGCAGGTCCATCGACGAGCTGGCGAAGGACCCGAAGGCGGTGGCCCTGGGCCGCTCGATCTTCAGCAACACCTGCGCCACCTGCCACGGTTCCTCGGGCCAGGGCGCGGTCGGCTACCCGAACCTGACCGACGACATCTGGCACTGGGGCGGGCAGCCGGAGCAGGTCCTCACCACGATCCTCGATGGCCGCGAGGGCATCATGCCGGAGTGGGGCACCGTGCTGACCGGCATGGGTGGCCCGGAAGCGGTGGACTACACCATCGCCTACGTGCGCACCCTGTCCGATCCGGCCGCCATGCAGAACAACTTCATGGCCGCCCAGGGCAAGAAGCTCTACGAGGGCGTGTGCGTGGCCTGCCACGGCATCGACGGCAAGGGCAACCAGGACCTGGGCGCCCCGGACCTGACCGACAACTACTGGTTGTACGGCAGCAGCCGCGAGAGCCTGCGCAAGACCATCACGGAAGGCCGCCACGGCAGCATGCCGGCGCACCGGGAACTGCTCGGCGAGACGCGTGCCCGCCTGGCTGGTGCCTACGTCTGGTCGCTGTCGCATAATCGGGCCCAGTCCGGGGAACCGACGGCACAACAGTGACCGACTTCAGCGAGCCACGCCTTGACCACCCTCCCCGCCCGCTGGCACAGCGGGTGGGGGCCATAGCCTGGCCCAGCTTCTTCGCGGCCGGCGTGTCGACGATGGTGTTCTTCGCCTTCGTCGACCCGCTGGTCCTGCGCGACATGACCTTCCCCGGCCTGCCGATGACACGCGAGCTCGGCTACACGCTGGGGTTCTTCGTTTTCTGGCTCGCGACCGCCTCGTCCAGTTTTTTCACCTGGATCCTGCTGCGTCCCTCCAGCCGCTTCAACCGCGCGCTTCCGCCTGAATAAGCGTGCTCCGGCGCGCGGCCCTGGGACAATCTGTCGCTATCGCGCGCGCGCTGGATGCGGATACTGGGATACGCGGTGGAATTCCCCGCACGCCACGCCGCACTGCCGGCGAAGCAGACGCCATGAACGCCCATAACCGCATCCCTTCCCCCAATCTCCGCGTCGCTGGCGCACGGTGGACGCCGTGAGCAAGCGCATCCCCCTGGACGTGGTCGACGACCAGGGCAACTCCTTCTACGTCAGCGAGCGCAAGGTCTACCCGCGCGACGTTTCCGGCCGCTTCAACCGCCTGCGCGTGGCCGCGGTGGTGTGGCTGCTGGGCATGTTCTACGTGTTCCCGTGGCTGCAGTGGGACGGCCGCCAGGCGGTGCTGTTCGACCTGCCGGCGCGCAAGTTCTACGTGTTCGGCCTGGCGTTCTGGCCGCAGGATTTCCTGTTCCTGGCGGTGCTGCTGATCATCGCCGCGTTTGCCCTGTTCTTCTTCACCGCCCTGGCCGGCCGCCTGTGGTGCGGCTACGCCTGCCCGCAGACGGTGTGGACGGAAGTGTTCCTGTGGATGGAGCGCTGGACCGAGGGCGACCGCGGCAAGCGCATGAAGCTGGACGCCGGTCCGTGGAACCGCGAGAAGATCCTGCGCAAGGGCGCCAAGCACTTCCTGTGGCTGGCGTTCGCGCTGTGGACCGGCTTCACCTTCGTCGGCTTCTTCACCCCGATCAAGGACCTCGGCTCGCGCCTGGTGCCGTTCGAACTGGGCGGCTGGGAGGCCTTCTGGGTGTTCTTCTACGCCCTGGCCACCTGGGGCAACGCCGGCTTCCTGCGCGAGCAGGTGTGCAAGTACATGTGCCCGTACGCGCGCTTCCAGAGCGCGATGTTCGACCGCAACACCCTGCTGATCGCCTACGACCCGATGCGCGGCGAGCCACGCGGTCCGCGCAAGCGTGGCCTCGGCAGCGTGCTCGAGCGCGCCCGCGGCCTGCTCGACCCGCGCACCGCGTACGACTACGTGTTCCGCGCGAGCGCGCATCCGACCGCAGCCGACAACCGCGCCCAGGCGCGCGGCACGATCACCCTGGCCGGAGCCGGCGAGAAGCCGGCACCGCTGCCGAAGTTCGCGCCCGAGGAACTGGGCGACTGCATCGACTGCACGATCTGCGTGCAGGTCTGTCCGACCGGCATCGACATCCGCAACGGCCTGCAGTACGAGTGCATCGCCTGCGGCGCCTGCATCGACGCCTGCGACGAGGTCATGGGCAAGATGGGCTACCCGCGCGGGCTGATCCGCTATGCCACCCAGAACGGCATCGACGGCAAGCCCAGCCGCGTGCTGCGCCCGCGCATCTTCATCTACGGCCTGGTGCTGCTGGGACTGTGCGCGGCCTGGGCCTGGGGCGTGGGCAACCGCAGCGAGCTGATCGTGGAAGTGCTGCGCGACCGCAACGCGCTGTACCGCCAGTCCGGCGACGGCAGCATCGCCAACGACTACACGCTCAAGGTGGTCAACAAGAGCCAGCAGGAGCAGCGCTACCGCATCACCCTGGAAAGCACGGCACCGCTGCAGCTGTCCGGCGCGGGCGAAGTCACCGCCGGACCGGAGCAGGTGGTGCCGGTGGCGGTCAGCGTGGTCGCCGGCGAAGACCTGCCTGCCGGCCGCCATGACCTCCGGTTCGTGGTCGAGAGCGCGGACGGCAGCGAAAAGCGCATCATCGACAGCAGTTTCTTCGGACCGGTGCAATGAACGACTCCAACGCCAACAAGCATCCCTCGCCCTGGCGCAACCCGGTGATGTGGCTGGTCGTCGGCCTGCCGCTGCTGTCGATCGTCGCCGGCGTGGGCCTGGTGGTGACCGCGGTGCGCTCCGGCGGCGCCGACGTGGTCAGCGATCCGGTGCGCCGCGTCTCGCAGATCCAGACCGCCGACCTCGGCCCCGACGCGCAGGCCAGGAAGCTCGGCCTGAGCGCGGTGCTGCGGGTGGAGGACGGCATCGTCGAGGTGCTGCCTGCGACCGGCAGGTTCGATGCGAAGGCGCCGCTGCAGCTGCGCCTGGAACACCCGACCCGCCAGGCCGAGGACCTGCAGCTCGAACTGCAGCCGCACGGCCCCGGCTGGCGCGCCGCACAGGGCGTGGACGCCCGCCACGACTGGGTCGCGCACCTGCGACCGGCCGATGGCAGCTGGCGCCTGCAGGGCCGCCTGCCCAGGGAACAGCACGCCACGCGGTTGGCGCCGGCGCTGGGCGGCGGCGAAGGCTGAGCGCGATGGCGGCCGCCCTGGCCATGCCGGCCACCGCATTCGCGGCGGGCCACTGCCACCACTGCGGCGAGGCCCTGCCGGCCAACGCCCGCGTGGTCGAACTCGACGGCCAGGCGCGTTCCTTCTGCTGCCAGGGCTGTGCCGCGGCGGCCGAATGGATCGCCCAGGCCGACCTGGACGGCTATTACCGCCTGCGCAGCGCCGCCGCCGGCAAGGTCGGCGAGGAACTGCCCGACCTGGCGGTGTGGGACCGCGCCGACGTCCAGGCCGAACACAGCCGCGCGATCGAGGGCGGCCGCGAGATCACCCTGCTCACCGACGGCATGCGCTGCGCCGCCTGCGCCTGGCTGATCGACCGCGCGCTTGCGCGCGAGCCGGGCGTGGTCGACTGCAGCGCCAATGCCGTGACCGGTCGCATCCGCATCACCTGGGACCCTTCGCGTACTGCTTTGTCGGTGCCGCTGCGGCGCCTGGCCATGCTCGGCTACCGGCCCTACCTGGCCGGCAGCGAGGCGCTGGAGCGGGAACGCACGCGCGAACGCCGGCGCTGGCTGCTGCGCCTGGGCATCGCCGGGCTCGGCATGTTCCAGGCCATGATGATGGCCGAGGCGCTGTACCTGGACTTCGACAGCACCATGCCGGAGGCTACCCGCGACTTCTTCCGCTGGCTGACCTTCCTGCTGTGCGCGCCGGTGGTGTTCTATTCCGGCTGGCCGTTCCTGGCCGGCGCCGCCCGCGAACTGCGCGAACGCCGCCTGGGGATGGATTTCCTGATCGCCAGCTCGACCCTGCTGGCCTACTTCGCCAGCCTGGTCGAGACCATCCGCGGCGGCCCGCATGTCTGGTACGACGCGGCGGTGATGTTCGTGTTCCTGCTGCTCGCCGCGCGCATGCTCGAGCAGCGCGCACGCAGCGTGGCCTCGGCCCAGGTCGATGCGCTGGCGCGCGCGCGCCCGGCCTTCGCCACCCGCGAGCTTGGCGATGGGCGCCGCGAGACCGTGCCGCTGTCGCTGCTGGCACCGGGCGACGTGGCCTGCGTGGCCGCAGGCGAGGCGGTCCCCGCCGATGGCGTGCTGCTGGGGGACGAGGCCTGGTTCGAGGAGGCGCTGCTGACCGGCGAGTCCGCACCGGTACGCCACGTGCCCGGCGACACCGTCTACGCCGGCACCGTGTGCCGCGAGCGCCCGGCGCGGCTGCGGGTCACCTGCACCGGCACCGCTACCCGGCTTTCGCAGCTGGCGCGGCTGGTGGAACAGGCGCAGGCCCATCGTCCCGCCCTGGCGCGCCTCGCCGACCGCGTCGGCAGCCGCTTCGTGATGACCCTGCTGCCGGTGGCGGCGCTGGTGTTCGCCGGCTGGTGGCACTGGCAGCCCGGACGCGCGCTCGAGGTCACCCTGGCCCTGCTGGTGATCAGCTGCCCCTGCGCGCTGTCGCTGGCCGTGCCCACCGCGCTGGCCGCCGCGCACGGCGCGCTGGCGCGCACCGGCCTGCTGGCGATGCGCCCGGACGCGGTCGACACCCTCGCCCGCGCCACCGACATGGTGTTCGACAAGACCGGCACCCTCAGCGACGGCCGGCCCGTGCTGGCTTCGGTCGAGGTGCTGGCCGCCGGCCTGGAGCGCGACGAGGTGCTCGCCATCGCCGCGGCGCTGGAACGCGACACCGGCCACCCGCTTGCCGCCGCGTTCGCTGCCGCCGCTTCATCCCTGGTCGCCGGCTCCGTGGAGGCCGTGCCCGGACGCGGCGTGCAGGGCGTGGTCGGCGGGCGCAGCTGGCATCTGGGTCGCGCCGACTTCGCCGCCGGCCGCGAGGATGACGGCGCCCTGTGGCTGGGCGACGGCGTTGTCGCCGCCGCACGCTTCGTGCTGGAAGAGCGCGCGCGCCCGGATGCGGCGCAGGCGCTGGCCGCGCTGCGTGCGCAGGGCCTGCGCCTGCACCTGGCCAGCGGCGACGGCGAGGCCGCGGTCGCGCGGCTGGCTGTTGGCCTCGGCCTGGACCAGCGCCATGCGCGGCAGTCGCCCGAGGACAAGCTGGCCCTGGTCCGCCGCCTGCAGGCCGATGGCCGGATCGTGGCCATGATCGGCGACGGCCTCAACGACGCTCCGGTGCTGGCCGGCGCCGACGTATCCATCGCCATGGGCCAGGGTGCCTCGCTGGCGCACCGCGCCGCCGACCTGGTGACCACCGGCGAGGGCCTGCTGCGCATTCCCGCGGCGGTCGCGGTGGCTCGTCGCACCCGCGCCATCGTCCGCCAGAACCTGGCCTGGGCGGCGGCCTACAACGTGCTGGCGATCCCGCTGGCGGCGGCGGGCCTGGTTACGCCCTGGATCGCCGCCCTGGGCATGGCCCTGTCCTCGCTGCTGGTGACCCTCAACGCCTTGCGCCTGGCGCGGCAGGCACCGCTGCCGGCCAGCGGCGACAATGCCGGTTCCCCAATGTCCGGCGAGGCACGCGCATGAGGATCCTGCTGCTGCTGATCCCGATCAGCCTGGTGCTGCTGGGCGTGGCCATCGCCGCCTTCGTGTGGGCGGTCAAGCGTGGCCAGTTCGACGACCTAGACACGCCGGCCCTCGACATCCTCGAGGACGACGACCGCCCGGCCCCGCCGCGCACGCAGCCTCGCGAGGGCGGCCCGCCGCCGCCATGATTCCATCGCCATGACTCTCGCGGTCGACCTGCCCACCCTGCTGGCGGCGCTCACCGCCGGCCTGCTCGGCGGCCTGCACTGCGCGGTGATGTGCGGCGGCATCGCCACCGGTTTCCATGCCATGGCCGCCGGCCCGGCGCGCACGGTGGCCTGGCAGGCCAATGCCGGGCGCATCCTCGGCTACGTGCTGGCCGGCGCCGTGGTCGGCGGGCTCGGCGGCGGCGTGCTGCGGATGTTGCGGATCGAGGCCCTGGGCGTGGGCCTGCGCATGGCCGCGGGCATGGCCCTGGTGCTGGTCGCCCTGCGCCTGCTCGACCGCGGCGGCCGCTTCGACCTGCTGGCCAGGCCCGGGATCCAGGCCTGGCGCTGGCTGCAGCCGCTGCGCCGCCGCCTGATCCCTGCCGACCGCAGCTGGAAGCGGCTGGCACTGGGCACGCTGTGGGGCTGGATGCCCTGCGGCCTGAGCCTGGGCCTGCTGACCGTGGCCTGGCTGCAGGCCAGTGCCGCCGGCGGCGCGCAGGTCATGGCCGCGTTCGGCCTCGGCACCTTGCCGGTGATGCTGCCGCTGACCTGGACCGGCGCGCGCATGGGCCGGTGGCTGCAGCGCCCGGCGCTGCGCACCTCGCTGGCCCTGCTGGTGCTGTGCGCGGGCCTGCTGACCATGGCCGCGCCGTGGCTGATGCAGGTCCCGGCCCTGCATGGGCCGCTGGCCGCGCTGGGCTGCCGTCCGGCAGGCGGCTGAGCCGCCGCAGGCCCTACTCGCGGACGCAGTCGCGTCCGGCCATCTTGGCCCGGTACAGGGCCGCGTCCGCCGCCCCGGTCCAGCTCTCGAAACCGTCCAGGCCGGGGCCGATCTCGGCCACGCCGATGCTCAGGGTGACCGGCTGGCCGGCGCCGAACACGCAGTCGCGCACCGCCTGGCCCAGGCGCCGGGCCAGGTCCAGCGCGGCCTCGCGGGCGGTGCCGGGCAGCAGCACGCCGAATTCGTCGCCGCCGAAGCGCCCGGCCGAATCGCCGCCGCGCAGGCCCTGCAGCACGCAGTTGGCGACCTTGCGGATGACTTCGTCGCCGGCCAGGTGGCCCTCGGCGTCGTTGATCCGCTTGAAGTGGTCGATGTCGAGCATCAGCAGCGAGGCCACGGTGCCGTGGCGGCGATAGCGGCGCACCTCGGCGATCACCTGGGCCTGCCACTGCCGGCGGGAGGCCAGGCCGGTCTGCGGGTCGACGCGCGAGTCCTGCTCCAGCTCGCGCTTGCGCGCGCGCACGCGCTCGGTCAGGTGCCAGGCCACCGCGCCGATCGCCAGCGGATAAAGCACGAAGAACGGCATGCACCAGAGCATGGTGCGGAACGTGGTCTGCGGATGGAACGGGAAGCCGGCGAGGCTCCAGCCGACCAGGGCCGCGGCCAGCATCGCCGCCAGCGCGCGCAGGGCCAGGCGCCAGCCGCCGGCGATCAGCCGGTCCATCATCATCATCGCCATCAGCATGGCGCTGGGCAGCAGGTCGAAGCCGGTGACCGCGGACCAGAATCCGGCGATGGCGGTATCGACCAGCAGCAGGCGGTAGGTGGTGCGCAGCGGCTGGGTCGAGGTCTCGCTGAGCTGCCAGGCCAGCAGCGGCCACGCCACCGCATTGATGCCGACCACCAGCAGCAGCCAGTCGGAGACGCCCCGGTCGACCAGCGAGGAGGCGATGCCGAAGGCGGCGGCGAAGAAGCCCAGGCCCCGCATCAGCGAGGTATGCCTGACGAAGCGCGCGAGGCTGCTACCTACGGTTCCGGGGCTGTCGGAGGGCATTGGGGATTCCGGTGGTCCACCGGGAGATCGGCACGAAAAAGCCCGGCTTGAGGGCCGGGCTTTTTCTTTTTGTATGGCAGCCCCGGAAGGATTCGAACCTCCGAATGCCTGAGTCAGAGTCAGGTGCCTTACCGCTTGGCGACGGGGCTGTAGCTGGCAGGTCGGGAATTATACCTGCCTCCACCGGAATTTCCATACCGGTGGCTGAAGGAAGTGGCGACCGGGCGGGGTCGCCACCTCTTCCGGGTCCATCCCCCGGAAGGGATGGACCATCCAGCGCATCAGCGCTTGGAGAACTGCGTGGCGCGGCGGGCCTTGTGCAGGCCGACCTTCTTGCGCTCGACCTCGCGGGCGTCGCGGGTCATGAAGCCGGCCTTGCGCAGGTCGGACTTCAGCGACTCGTCGTACTCGACCAGCGCGCGGGCGATGCCCAGGCGGATCGCACCGGCCTGGCCGGTGGTGCCGCCGCCGGTGGCGGTGACGACGACGTCGAACTTGTCGACCGACTGGGTCAGCTCGAGCGGCTGGCGCACGATCATGCGCGCGGTCTCGCGGCCGAAGAACTCGTCCAGCGGACGGCCGTTGACGGTGATGTTGCCACTGCCCTTGCGCAGGAACACGCGGGCGGTGGAGGACTTGCGACGGCCAGTGCCGTAGTTCTGAGTGGTAGCCATCGTTGTGCCTTAGATGTCCAGCGGCTTCGGCTGCTGCGCCGCGTGCGGGTGTTCGGAACCGGAATAGACCTTGAGCTTGCGGTACATCGCACGGCCCAGCGGGCCCTTGGGCAGCATGCCCTTCACCGCGATCTCGATCACGCGCTCCGGGTGGCGCTCCAGCGCCTGGGCCAGGGTCTCGCTCTTCAGGTTGCCGATGTAGCCGGTGAAACGGTGGTACATCTTGTCCTGCAGCTTGTTGCCGGTCACGGCAATCTTCTCGGCGTTGACCACGACCAGGTAGTCGCCGGTATCAACGTGAGGGGTGTAGACGGGCTTGTGCTTGCCGCGGAGGCGGTGGGCAAGCTCGGCGGCCAGGCGGCCCAGGGTCTTGCCGGAGGCGTCGACGAGATACCAGTCGCGCTGGACGGTCTCGGACTTGGCGATGAAGGTCTTCATGGGGACTCGAAGGTTGGTCGGGCGGATTCCGGACCCGGATTGCCCGGACGGAACTTTGCCTCGCGTTGTGAAAGGTGCAGCAAAGAGGCGGAATGGTAGCCCATCCGGAGGGTCCGGCGCAAGTTGCCCCATGGAGCGGGTCCAGCCTGCCCGGCTTCACTTGGCGGCATCGCCGCCCCGGCCGACAATCCCCGTACCACGAGGAGCCACGCCCATGCTGTCCGCCGCCCGCCACCTGTCGTCCGTAGACCACGTCCTGGTCGAGGTCCAGCGCGCCCTGGAGACCACCCTGGGCGACCCGCCGGCGTCCCGCCCCTGCCCCGCCCGCGCCGAGGACCCGGTCCTGCCCAAGGCCGAGCGCCGCCACGCCGCCGGCCTGATGCGGATCAACCACGTCGGCGAGGTCTGCGCCCAGGGCCTGTACTTCGGCCAGGCCGCGGTTGCGCGCGACCCGGCCACCCGCCAGCACCTGCTGGAGGCGGCCCAGGAGGAGACCGACCACCTGGCCTGGTGTGCCCAGCGCCTGCGCGAGCTGGACAGCCGTCCCAGCCTGTTCAACCCGCTGTGGTACGCCGGCAGCTACGCCATCGGCACCCTCGCCGGCCTGCGCGGCGACGGCTGGAACCTGGGCTTCGTGGTCGAGACCGAGCGCCAGGTCGAGGCCCACCTGGACGAGCACCTCGATACCCTGCCCGCGGACGACCAGCGCAGCCGCGAGATCATCCGGGTGATGAAGGAGGACGAGGCCCGCCACGCCGACCACGCCGAGGCCGCCGGCGCCCGCATCCTGCCGCAGCCGATCCCGCAGGCGATGGCCCTGGCCTCGAAGTTCATGAAGCTGGTGGCTTACCGGCTCTGACGATTCGGGATTCGGGATTCGGGATTCGGGATTGGTGATTCGGAATTCGTGATTCGTGATTGGCAAGCGGGCCCGGGCGTCTTCGGGAGTCCGGGACGATGGGGCGGGCGGACAGGTCCGTAGCCCGGACAAGCGCAGCGCGTCCGCCGATGCGGCGGATGGAAGTGGCGAGGAACGCCAAGGTGGGAAGGCCACTGGCGCGTGTCCACGTGCTTCCCGTGCCAACGCCCCGACTCGCTCCGCGCGAGGCGGTCAGGTGCTGGTGAGCTTCAGGCCGGCGATACCCGCCACGATCAGGCCTATGCACAGCAGCCGCGCGGTGGTCGCGGGCTCCTTGAACACCAGCATGCCCAGCAGGGCGGTGCCGACCGCGCCGATGCCGACCCACACCGCGTAGCCGGTGCCCAACGGGATCGTCTTCAACGCGGTGGCCAGCAGCCAGAAGCTGCCGAGCATCGCCACCACGGTGACCAGGCTGGGCGTGAGCCGGGTGAAGCCGTGCGAGTACTTCAGGCCGACGGCCCACACCACTTCCAGCAGGCCAGCCAGTACGAGCAGGATCCAGGACATCTCGATCTCCTTGCGATTCGCCCGGGCCGCAATGCAAAAGCGGCCCGGAACCAGGTTCCGGACCGCCGTCGGTCCCGCGTTCGCGGCGCCTGCCGCGGGCGGGTCGTCCCGCCTTGTTTTCCATGCCAGGCCAGTGTGCCCGGCACCGCTGCAACCGCGTGTAACCGCGAGTAACCGCGCGGTTACTCGACCAGGTTGCGGCCGTGGAACAGTTCCTCGATCTCGCGCTTGAGCAGCGCCTCGATGCGCATGCGCTCCTTGAACGAGAGGTTGCGGGCCTTCTCCTCGAACAGGTAGGTGTCGAGGTCGAACTCCTTCAGGTGCATCTTCGTGTGGAAGATGTTCTCCTGGTACACGTTCACGTCGATCATCTCGTAGCGCGAACGGATGTTCTTGGCCAGGAAGTCCTGGATCGAGTTGATCTTGTGGTCGATGTAGTGCTTCTTGCCCTTCACGTCGCGGGTGAAGCCGCGCACGCGGTAATCCATCACCACGATGTCGGACTCGAAGCTCTCGATCAGGTAGTTCAGCGCCTTCAGCGGCGAGATCACGCCGCAGGTGGCCACGTCGATGTCCGCGCGGAAGGTCGCGATGCCGTTCTGCGGATGCGTTTCCGGGTAGGTATGGACGGTAATGTGGCTCTTGTCCATGTGCGCGACCACCGCGTCGGAGATGACCTCCTTGCCGGCCTGCTTCTTGTCGATCACCGGTTCCTCGGAGATGAGGATGGTGACGGACGCACCCTGCGGGTCGTAGTCCTGGCGGGCCACGTTGAGGATGTTCGCGCCGATGATCCGCGCCACGTCGGTCAGGATCTGGGTCAGGCGGTCGGCGTTGTACGCTTCATCGATGTACTCGATGTAGCGCTGGCGCTCGTCTTCGGAGACCGCGTAACAGACGTCGTAGATGTTGAAGCTCAGCGCTTTGGTCAGGTTGTTGAAGCCTTGCAGCCTCAGGCGCGGCAGCGGTTTGACCACGGCGGTCATGCCTCTGGGGGTGGGAAACGCGGCATTATGAGGCAAAGGCGGTGAAGGGGGGTACGCCCCGTAAACCACCGTTTGCCCCCCGGGCGACACGGGGGTACCCTTCGCTACGCCTACCACCCCCCAATTCATGAACGCCAGGAATCCTGCCGCCGTGTCTCCCGTGCGTTTTGCCAGCAGCCCGCTCTCGCTGGACCAGGCAGTCATCGACCGATTCCTCGTCCATTGCCAGCGCCGCCGTTACCCCAATCGCACCGACGTGTTCAGGCCTGGCGACCCGGCTGGAACCCTCTATTACGTGGTCAGCGGCTCGGTCAGCATCATCGCCGAGGAAGAGGACGGGCGTGAGCTGGTGCTGGGCTACTTCGGTCCCGGCGAATTCGTCGGCGAGATGGGCCTGTTCATCGAGAGCGACAGCCGCGAGGTCATCCTGCGCACCCGCGCCGCCTGCGAACTGGCCGAGATCAGCTACGAGCGCCTGCAGCAGCTGATGCTGGGCTCGCTGGCCGCCGACGCTCCGCGCCTGCTCTACTCGATCGGCGTGCAGCTGTCGCGGCGCCTGCTGACCACCAGCCGCAAGGCCAGCCGCCTGGCGTTCCTGGACGTCACCGACCGCATCGTGCGCACCCTGCACGACCTGGCGCGCGAGCCGGACGCGATGACCCATCCGCAGGGCACCCAGCTGCGCGTGTCACGCCAGGAACTGGCGCGCCTGGTGGGCTGCTCGCGCGAGATGGCCGGGCGCGTGCTCAAGAAGCTGCAGGCCGATGGCCTGCTGCATGCGCGCGGCAAGACCGTCGTGGTCTACGGCACCCGCTGAACTGAACGGTACAGCCGCAGGCTCAGGCCTGCGGCGCGTCGCCGCCACGGTCCTTGCAGCCCCAGTTGAGGATCGGCGTTCCCGCCGGCAGCACCTGGCGGAAGTACGCTTCGCGCCCGCGCTTGGGGTTGACCACCACCGGCTGGCGCGCGGCCTGCAGCAGCGGCAGGTCGGCGGTGCTGTCGCTGTAGGCCATCTCGATGTCGGCATAGCCGCGCTCGCGCAGCATCCGCACCTTTTCCTGGTTGTGGCAGTGACGGGTCGCCTTGACCCCGCCCAGGCGCGGGCCGACCTCGGTGCCGACCACCGGCACGTCGGCATGGGCGACGAAACCCAGGATCGCGCGTGCCAGTTCCGGCGGCGCCCCGGTGGCCACGACCACGCGGTCGCCACGGCTGCGATGGTTGGCGAACACCTCCAGCGCGGTCGGCAGCAGGCGCGCGGCGATCTCCTCGCGGTGGGTGGCCACGTAGCGGTCGATCACCTTGTCGAACTCGCGCACCCGGTGCATGCCGAAGCTGCCTATCCACACGTAGCCCGAGATGCCCCAGCGCCGGGTCGGCAGGAACGCCACCATCGGCCCCAGGACCGGCGTGGCCAGCAGTGCGGCCAGCACCCGCAGCGGGTTGCGGCGGATCATCCAGGCGAACAGGTGGCTGCCGGAGTCGCCGTCGTACAGGGTGTGGTCGAAGTCGAACACCACCAGCGGCGCGTTCGCCCTGGGTTCGGGCCAGGTGCTCATGCGTCGAAGAACAGCTGGCGCAGGGCCTCGCCCGGCTCCTCGGCGCGCATGAAGGCCTCGCCGACGAGGAAGGCATGCACGCCGGCCTGGCGCATCAGCGCCACGTCCGGCGGCGCGAGGATGCCGCTCTCGGTGACCAGCAGGCGGTCGCGCGGCACCGCGTCCTTCATCTGCAGGGTCACGTCCAGCGACACCTCGAAGGTGCGCAGGTTGCGGTTGTTGATGCCCACCAGCGGCACCGGCACCTGGATCGCGCGTTCCAGCTCGTCGATGTCGTGGACCTCGACCAGCACGTCCATGCCCAGTTCCAGCGCGGTGCCGGAAAGCTCGGCCAGCTGGCCATCGTCCAGCGCGGCGACGATCAGCAGGATGCAGTCGGCGCCGAGCATGCGCGCCTCGTGCACCTGGTAGGGATCGATGGTGAAGTCCTTGCGCAGCACCGGCAGGGTGCAGGCGGCGCGCGCCTGCTGCAGGTACTCGTCCGCGCCCTGGAAGAAGTCCACGTCGGTCAGCACCGACAGGCAGGAGGCGCCGCCGAACTCGTAGCTGACCGCGATCTCCCCGGGACGGAAATCGGGGCGGATCACGCCCTTGGACGGGCTGGCCTTCTTGACCTCGGCGATCACCGCCGGATCGCCCTGGGCGATGGCGGCCTGCAGCGCGGCGGCGAAGCCACGGACGGGGCCGGCATCGCGCGCCCGCGCCACCACTTCGGCCAGCGGCAGGCGCGTGCGGCGCTCGGCGATCTCTTCGGCCTTGCGGGCCAGGATGGTCTGCAGGATGTCGCTCATGGGGTCCCTGTATGGCGCGGCACCCCGGCCAGGGCCGGGATGGGCATTCTCGCATGAGCCGGGCGCAGGCCGGCGTGGACCAGCCGGCGGGCGCTGCATCGGCGCGGTAGCCGGCGGCGCGTCGACCCTGCGCACGCGAGCTCGTAGCGTTCGTATACCAGCGGGCAAGGCCGTGGCGGCGGATCCCTGCGTGCCCGGCGTGCGCGCGCCAGGCCGCGATCGCGGCCGCGCGTTCCCGGCACGAAACGTTGATTCCGAAACCATCGGCGCCGCGCACCAGTTCCACGCCCGGGAACACGGGCTGCCGCGGTGCCAGTTCCCGCATGCGCCCGGTAGCGGTGGCGTATTCCTCCGGATCGGCCTCGCTGCGTTGCCGGGCGGACACCACCATGTGCTACGGCGGTGCCGCAGCGTGGCGAAGCCGCCGCCGCTTACGCCGGGGCCGCCTCCGCGGCAAGGGCACGGCTGGTTTCCACATAGCGGTCCAGGGCCGCACGCGCGGCGCCGGAATCGATCGCCTGGCGCGCGCGACCGATGCCGTCTGCAATATCGGTCGCGACGCCCGAGACATACAGCGCCGCGGCGGCATTGAGCAGGACGATGTCACGCGCCGGACCCGGCGCACCATCCAGCACGCCCAGCAGCATCCCGCGCGACTGCGCCGCGTCCTCGACCTTGAGGTTGCGGCTGGCGGACATGGCGATGCCGAAGTCCTCCGGATGGATCTCGTACTCGCGCACCTTGCCGTCGCGCAGTTCGCCGACCAGGGTGGCCGCGCCCAGCGAGATCTCGTCCATGCCGTCGCGGCCCCACACCACCAGCGCGCGCTCTGCGCCAAGCTCCTGCAGCACGCGCGCCTGGATGCCGACCAGGTCCGGGTGGAACACGCCCATCAGGATGTTCGGTGCGCCGGCCGGGTTGGTCAGCGGGCCGAGGATGTTGAAGATCGTGCGCACGCCCATCTCGCGGCGCACCGGCGCGACCGCCTTCATCGCCGGGTGGTGGATCGGCGCGTACATGAAGCCGATGCCGGCACGGGCGATGGATTCGGCCACCTGCCCGGGCTGCAGCTCGATCGCGGCACCCAGCGCCTCGAGTACGTCGGCCGCGCCGGAGCTGGAGGACACGCTGCGCCCGCCATGCTTGGCCACGCGCGCGCCCGCGGCGGCGGCCACGAACATCGAGCAGGTGGAGATGTTGAAGGTGCGCGAACCGTCGCCACCGGTGCCGACGATATCGACCAGGTGGCCGCGGTCGGCGACCTCGACCTTGCGCGAGAACTCGCGCATCACCGTCGCCGCACCGGCGATCTCCCCCACCGTCTCCTTCTTCACCCGCAGGCCGGTGAGGATGGCCGCGGCCATCACCGCCGAGACCTCGCCGCCCATGATCTGGCGCATGAGGTCGACCATCTCGTCGTGGAAGATCTCGCGGTGTTCGATCGTGCGCTGCAGGGCTTCCTGCGGAGTAAAGGTCATGGTCGTGGCAGTAGTGCGGGTACCGGGCGAGTTTATCGCGGTGCGGCGAACCTGGCCCGGACAAGGCCGAAGGCTGCATCCGCGGCGGCACGCAGGCAGTGCGTGGTCACCTGCCATGCCCGATCCCCGGATGCGCTTCGCTTATCCGGGCTACGAGGCCACTCCGCGCCCGGGGAGGGGAACCGGGCCGAGAGCGAAGCCGCCCAATGTCGCGGAGCCGTGGTAGCGCCGGGCATGGCGCAGGTGAGGCCATGGATGCACGCGGTCGCACGTTGGAGCCACGGATGGCGGAGTCGCGCGACGTGCCATGCCCCGCGCTGCGCGGCTCCTTCCGGAGCCGGCCTGGCCCCCACGCCCGGCTGCAGTTGCAACGGGCCGGGGTATCGGGACGACGTCACCGCCAGTCGCAGCCCCCACCCTGCCGCACTCCGCGCACGACGCGCGGACGTTCGTCGGTATCGCGCCAGTGGCGCGCAGGCCCGCGCCTCACCCGGGAGGGAGAGGGAAACAGGAAGGCGAGGCCGCTCCCAACGCTCGCGAAGCCGCGGTAGTAGCACGGGGGCATGGCGCAAGCAGCACAAGGATGTGCTGCGTCCGCGCGTTGGAGCCGTGGACGGCGGAGCCGCGCGATGCGACATGCCCCCGTGCTGCCGCGGTTCCTTCCGGAGCCAGTCAAGGCCGCACTCCCGGTTGCAGTTGCAACAGTCTCCCGGATATCGGCAACACCTCACCGCGCGCAGTCGCAAGCCCTCACCCCTGCCCCCCGCACCGCGCCCGGATGGGAGAGCGGGCAGGAAGGCGAGGCCACTCCCAACGCTCGCGAAGCCCTGGCGGCGCGGGGGCATGGTGCAAGCAGCACATGGATGTGCTGCGGTCGCGCGTTGGAGCCATGGATGGCGGAGCCGCGCGATGCGCCATGCCCACGCGCTGCCGCGGCTCCTTCCGGAGCCACCCACGCACATGCTGTTGCTGTTGCTGTTGCTGTTGCTGTTGCCGTTGCTGTTGCCGTTGCTGTTGCCGTTGCCGTTGCCGTTGCCGCTTTCACTACTGCCCCAGCCACCTGCAAGCGCCGTGGACGGACTGCGCTGGGCAACCGGCACGCATCCCCGCCGTGTATCGGCGTATCTCCAACCGGCGGCGCACCCGCCCGCCCGACGCCCCAAACGCAAAACGCCGGCCCAGGGGCCGGCGTTCGCGTAACCCTGCCCGGCCGCAGCCGGGTGAGGGATCGTCAGTGCTTGAGGTTGCGGCGCAGGCGCTCGAGGGCCTGCAGCTGGGCGGTGACCTCGGCCAGGCGCTGCTGCGCCTCGGCCACGTCCATCGCCTCGCTGCGGCCGGCCAGCGCACGCTCGGCCTCTTCCTTCGCCTTGCGCACCGACGCCTCGTCGATGTCCTCGGCGCGGATCGCGGTGTCGGCCAGCACCGTCACCACCTGCGGCTGCACCTCGAGGATGCCGCCGGAGATGGCGAAGTCCAGCGACGAACCGTCAGGCAGCGTCACCACCACCTTGCCCGGCTTGAGGCGGGTGATCAGCGGCGCGTGCCGAGGCGCGATGCCCAGCTCGCCCAGCTCGCCGGTGGCCACGACCAGGGTGGCCTCGCCGCGGAAGATCTCCTGCTCGGCGCTGACGATGTCGCAACGGATGGTGCTCATGCTGCCTCGCTGTGCTCAGTGTCCAGGGAAGATCGCACTCAGGCGATCTTCTTGGCCTTCTCGACGGCTTCCTCGATGGTGCCGACCATGTAGAAGGCCTGCTCCGGCAGGTGGTCGTACTCGCCGTCGCAGATGCCCTTGAAGCCGCGGATGGTGTCCTTCAGCGAGACGTACTTGCCCGGCGAGCCGGTGAACACTTCCGCCACGTGGAACGGCTGGCTGAAGAAGCGCTCGATCTTGCGGGCGCGCGACACGGCCAGCTTGTCCTCTTCCGACAGCTCGTCCATGCCCAGGATCGCGATGATGTCCTTCAGCTCCTTGTACTTCTGGAGCGTGGCCTGGACGCGACGGGCGGTGTCGTAGTGCTCGTGGCCGATGACGTTCGGGTCCAGCTGGCGGCTGGTCGAATCCAGCGGGTCGACGGCCGGGTAGATACCCAGGGCGGCGATGTTGCGCGACAGCACGACGGTGGCGTCGAGGTGGGCGAAGGTGGTCGCCGGCGACGGGTCGGTCAGGTCGTCCGCGGGCACGTACACGGCCTGGATCGAGGTGATCGAACCACTCTTGGTCGAGGTGATGCGCTCCTGCAGGACGCCCATTTCCTCGGCCAGGGTCGGCTGGTAGCCCACCGCCGACGGCATGCGGCCCAGCAGCGCCGACACTTCGGTACCGGCCAGGGTGTAGCGGTAGATGTTGTCCACGAACAGCAGGACGTCCTTGCCCTTGCCCGACTCGTCCTTCTCGTCGCGGAAGTACTCGGCCATGGTCAGGCCGGTCAGGGCCACGCGCAGGCGGTTGCCCGGCGGCTCGTTCATCTGGCCGTAGACCATCGCCACCTTGTCGAGGACGTTGGAGTCCTTCATCTCGTGGTAGAAGTCGTTGCCCTCGCGGGTACGCTCGCCCACGCCGGCGAACACGGACAGGCCCGAGTGCGCCTTGGCGATGTTGTTGATCAGCTCCATCATGTTGACGGTCTTGCCGACGCCGGCGCCGCCGAACAGGCCGACCTTGCCGCCCTTGGCGAACGGGCACATCAGGTCGATGACCTTGATGCCGGTCTCCAGCAGCTCGGTGGCCGAGGACTGGTCCTCGTAGGACGGGGCAGCGCGGTGGATTTCCCAGTGGTCGGAAGCCTGCACCGGGCCGGCCTCGTCGATGGCGTTGCCCAGCACGTCCATGATGCGGCCCAGGGTGCCGGCGCCGACCGGGACCGAGATCGCACGGCCGGTGTTGGTCGCGACCAGGTTGCGCTTCAGGCCGTCGGTCGAGCCGAGCGCGATGGTGCGCACGATGCCGTCGCCCAGCTGCTGCTGCACTTCCAGGGTGATGGCGGTGCCATCGACCTTCAGCGCGTCGTACACCTTCGGCACTTCAGCGCGCGGGAACTCGACGTCGACGACCGCGCCGATGATCTGAACGATCTTGCCCTGACTCATGGTGATTTCCTCAGACTCTTGAAATTTCTCGCGACCGGGTCGCCGAAGGTTTTTCTTCAGGGCCCCGCGCGGCTGCGCCGGGCTCCCGATGGATGTGGATCAGACCGCCGCCGCGCCGCCGACGATCTCGGAGATTTCCTGGGTGATCGCCGCCTGGCGGGCCTTGTTGTAGACCAGGTTCAGCGTGCCGATCAGCTTGGTCGCGTTGTCGCTGGCGGCCTTCATCGCCACCATGCGCGCCGCGTGCTCCGAGGCGACGTTCTCGAGCACCGCCTGGTAGACCAGGGACTCGATGTAGCGGGTGATCACGTGCTCCAGCACCGTGCCCGCATCCGGCTCGTAGATGTAGTCCCAGTCGTGGGCCGGCACGTCGGTCTGCGCCGCCGGCAGCGGCAGCAGCTGGTCGAACGTGGCCTTCTGGCTCATCGTGTTCACGAAGTGGTTGTAGACCACGTACACGCGGTCGACCTTGCCTTCGGTGTACGCGTCCAGCATCACCTTGATCACGCCGATCAGGTCGTCCAGGTGCGGCACGTCGCCCAGGTGGGTGACGCTGCCGACCATGTTCACCTTGATCCGGCGGAAGAAGGCCTGCGCCTTCTGGCCGATGGTGACCATGTCGACCTCGACGCCCTGCTCGTTGTGCTGGCGGATCTCGCCAAGCAGCTTGCGGAACAAGTTGTTGTTCAGGCCGCCGGCCAGGCCACGGTCGGAGGAGACCACGATGTAGCCGACCCGCTTGACCTGCTCGCGCTCGACCAGGAACGGATGCTGGTAGTCGGTGTTGGCCTGGGCCAGGTGGCCGATCACCTGCCGCATCGCCTGCGCGTACGGACGCGAGGTACGCATCCGGTCCTGCGCCTTGCGGATCTTGGAGGCCGAGACCATTTCCAGCGCGCGGGTCACCTTGCGGGTGTTCTGCACGCTCTTGATCTTGGTTTTGATTTCCCTGCCGCCTGCCATTAGCTCGCTCCGCTCGCCGGGATCCGGGATCCGGGAATGGGGATTGGCCGAAGGCGCATCCCGTGTCCCGTCACGAACCCTGTTTTCCTACGAATCCCGAATCTCGAATCCCAAATCCCCGGGCTCAGTAGGAGCCCGTGGCCTTGAACTCTTCGATGCCCTTCTTGAACGCCGCCTCGATCTCGTCGTTCCAGGCGCCGGTGCTGTTGATCTTCGCGACCAGCTCGCCGGCGGTGTTGGCGAAGTGCGCGTGCAGGCCTTCCTCGAAGGCGCCGATCTTGGCGACCGGCACGTCGTCCAGGTAACCCTCGTTGACGGCGTAGATCGACAGCGCCTGGTTGGCGATGGACATCGGCAGGTACTGCTTCTGCTTCATCAGCTCGGTGACGCGCTGGCCGCGCTCCAGCTGCTTGCGGGTCGCTTCGTCCAGGTCCGAGGCGAACTGCGCGAACGCAGCCAGCTCGCGGTACTGCGCCAGCGAGATGCGGATGCCGCCGGACAGCTTCTTGATGATCTTGGTCTGGGCGGCGCCACCGACGCGCGACACCGAGATACCGGCGTTCACGGCCGGGCGGATGCCGGCGTTGAACAGGTCGGTTTCCAGGAAGATCTGGCCGTCGGTGATCGAGATCACGTTGGTCGGGACGAACGCGGACACGTCGCCGGCCTGGGTCTCGATGATCGGCAGCGCGGTCAGCGAACCGGTCTGGCCCTTGACCTCGCCGTTGGTGAACTTCTCGACGTACTCCTCGGACACGCGGGCGGCGCGCTCGAGCAGGCGGGAGTGCAGGTAGAACACGTCGCCCGGGTAGGCTTCGCGGCCCGGCGGACGCTTCAGCAGCAGCGAGATCTGGCGGTAGGCGACGGCCTGCTTGGACAGGTCGTCGTACACGATCAGCGCGTCCTGGCCGCGGTCCATGAAGTACTCGCCCATGGTGCAGCCGGAGTAGGCCGAGATGTACTGCATGGCGGCCGACTCGGAGGCGGTGGCGGCGACGACCACGGTGTGGGCCAGCGCGCCGTTCTCCTCGAGCTTGCGCACGATGTTGGCGACGGTCGAGGCCTTCTGGCCGATCGCCACGTACACGCACTTGATGCCGGTGCCCTTCTGGTTGATCACCGCGTCGATCGCCATGGCGGTCTTGCCGGTCTGGCGGTCGCCGATGATCAGCTCGCGCTGGCCGCGGCCGATCGGGATCATCGCGTCGACCGACTTGTAGCCGGTCTGCACCGGCTGGTCGACCGACTTGCGCCAGATCACGCCCGGGGCGACGCGCTCCACCGGGGCGGTCAGCTTGGCGTTGATCGGGCCCTTGCCGTCGATCGGCTCGCCCAGCGCATTGACCACGCGGCCCAGCAGCTCCGGACCGACCGGCACCTCGAGGATGCGGCCGGTGGTCTTGGCCACGTCGCCCTCGCGCAGGTGCTCGTAGTCACCCAGGACCACGGCGCCGACCGAGTCGCGCTCCAGGTTCAGGGCCAGCGCGTAGGTGTTGCCCGGCAGCTCGATCATTTCGCCCTGCATCACGTCGGCCAGGCCGAAGATGCGCACGATGCCGTCGGACACCGAGGTCACGGTGCCCTCGTTGCGGGCCTCGGCCGAGAGCTTGACCTGCTCGATGCGGGACTTGATCAGGTCGCTGATTTCGGAGGGGTTGAGCGTGGTAGCCATGTTGGTTTCCTTGGAGTCGCGCGCCGTGCCGGGTTGCGACCTGAAAAGTGAACTGTCTGGGTGCTGCGTCCGTCAGTCCGCCAGGGCGGTCTGCAGGCGCGCCAGCTTGCCCTTGAGCGAGCCGTCGATGACCACGTCGCCGGCGTCGATCACCGCGCCGCCGATCAGGCTGGCGTCCACCGCCTGCTGCAGCTCGACCTCGCGGCCGAAGCGGCGGCGCAGGGCGTCGCGGATCTTCTCCAGCTCGGCGGCCGAGAGCTCGGCGGCGGAGGTGACCCGGGCGCGCACCACGCGCTGTTCATCGGCGCGCAGCTGCTCGAACAGGCCCGCGATCTCGGCCAGCAGCGGCAGGCGGCCGGCCTCGGCCAGGATCGACAGGAAGCAGCGGAAGCTTTCGCCCGCGTCCTGCGGCGCCAGCAGCGCGATCGCCGCCTCGTCGCCCAGTTCCGGGTTGAGCAGCAGCGAGGCCACGCGCGGGTCGGCCGCGACCTGCGCGGAGAACGCCAGGGCCTGCGACCAGGCATCCAGGCGGCCTTCGTCGCGGGCCGCGCCGAAGGCGGCGCGGGCGTAGGGACGTGCGAGGGTCAGCGCCTGGCTCATGTCAGATCTCGGCAGCCAGTTCGTCCAGCAGCGCCTTGTGCGCGTTGGCGTCGATCTCGCGCTGCAGCAGCTTCTCGGCGCCGCTCACGGCCAGCAGGGAGACCTGCTTGCGCAGCTCCTCGCGGGCACGGTTGGCCGAAGCCTCGATCTCGGCCTGGGCCAGCGCCTTCTGGCGGGTGGCCTCGACCACGGCTTCCTCGCGGGCCGCGTCGACGATCTGGTTGGCGCGCGCGTGGGCCTGGTCGATGATCTCGTTGGCCTTGGCGCGGGCTTCCTTCAGCAGCTCGTTGACCTTGTCCTGCGCCTGCGCGAGGTCCTTCTGGCTGCGGTCGGCAGCCGCCAGGCCCTCGGCGATCTTCTGCTGGCGCTCCTCGAGGGCCTTCAGCAGCGGCGGCCAGATCTTGGTGGCGATCAGCCAGATCAGGCCTGCAAAGGCCAGCGCCTGGGCGAAAAGAGTCAGATTGAGGTTCATTGGTACGCTCTGCCTGTGCTCAGGGAGCCTGCGACGCGTGCGCCGCGAGGCTGCCTACATGCTGCCGCCGGTTCCAGCGAAGCGGACCGGCGGCAGACCCGTCGAATCGTTCGATCCGACAGTTACGGGGCCAGGCCGCCGACCAGGAACGGGCTGGCGAAGGCGAACAGCAGGCCCACGGCGACCGAGATGATGAACGCGGCGTCGATCAGGCCGGCGGTGATGAACATGCGCACCTGCAGGACCGGGATCAGTTCCGGCTGGCGGGCGGCCGACTCCAGGAACTTGCCGGCCATGATGGCCAGGCCCAGGCCGGCGCCCAGCGCGGCCAGGCCGATCATGATGCCGATGGCCAGAACGGTCGAAGCCTGGACGGAAGCGAGGGCGGTCAGTGCGGTTTCCATGGTTTTCTCCGGAACGGATAGCTGAGTTGGTGAAACGGTGGGAACGAAACGGTGGAGCGAATGGGGGAAATCAGTGGCTGTCTTCGGACAGGCTCAGGTAGACGATCGACAGCATCATGAAGATGAACGCCTGCAGCGGGATCACCAGCAGGTGGAAGATCATCCAGCCGAGGCCGAAGACCGCGCCGCCGAGCATGCCGATGAGGCTGGCGCCGCCGAGCACCCAGATCAGCAGGAACACGATCTCGCCGCCGAACATGTTGCCGAACAGTCGCATCGCCAGCGAGATCGGCTTGCTCAGCCACTCGACGATGTTGAGGATCAGGTTGAACGGCATCATCCACTTGCCGAACGGCGCGGTCAGGAACTCATGGGTGAAGCCACCCAGGCCCTTGGATCGCAGCGCGAAGAACAGCATCAGGAAGAACACGCTGATCGACATGCCCAGCGTGGCGTTCACGTCCGCGGTCGGCACCGGCTTCCAGTAATGGACGCCCGCCAGCTCCAGCGGCTTGGCGATGAAGTCCGCCGGAACCATCTTCAGCAGGTTCATCAGCAGGATCCAGAAGAACAGGGTGATCGCGATCGGCGTCACCAGCTTGCTGGTCCCGTGGTAGGTGTCGCGGGCCTGGCGGTCCACGAACTCCAGGCAGATCTCGACGAAGGCCTGCCACTTGCCGGGCACGCCCGGGGTGGCCTTGCGCGTGGCCAGCCAGAACATGAAGACCATGAACAGGCCCATCAGGACCGAGGTCACCAGCGTGTCGACGTGAATCGTCCAGAAGCCACCGCCGTCACCGACCGGCGTGGTCAGGTTCTTCAGGTGGTGCTGGATGTAGCTGGTAGGGGTAAGTTCCGCCTCGCCCGCCATAGGTCCGATCTTCCTGTGCTAACGACCTGGAGTTGTGTGTTGCGGTATAACTGCCCCGGAACGGCCTGAGCCGTTCAGGGATTGCGCACCATGGCCACGACCTGGGCCACGAGCGCGACCGCCGTGGCTGCCAGCATCGGCAGCGGAGGCAGTCGCAGCGCGATCACCCCGATCACCATCAGGGCGACCAGGACGAACCACTTCGCCAGCATCCCTGCCAGCAGGCGCGCCATCGCCGGAACCGCTCCGTCGACGCCACCCCCCAGCCCGATACGGGCCGCGATCCAGCCACCCAGCAGGACCGCAGCCCCGCCGACCAGCGCCGCCGCGCCCGCCTTCCAGCCCCACCAGAGGCAGGCCAGTGCGGTCAGCAGCGTCGCCACCGCCTGCCAGGCGATCGCGCGACCGGCCTGTCGCCGACCCACGGCAACGGAATTGATCACGCGACGGTACCTGTAAGGGGGAGCGGGAGCAGGCTGCGGTGCATGCAGATGCGCCCGGTGAGCCGCAAAAGTATAGCAGCGGGACAATTTGGGGGACAACCGACGCAGGTCATGCTTCCGGAGGGAACTTCCGCCCCCCAGGGCAGTCCTAAAACCTGCAGCCGCGGACAACCTCGTCGATCCGTCGCCGCCAAGGCCCCGCCCCCGCGCGGGGCCTTCGTCTTTCGTAGGGGGCCTCCTTTGGTCGCATCGGCCTTCACCTTGCGTCTGCGCCCGGCTCACGGGCCGTGGACCGGGCGGTTGCGCATAGTTGCGGCCCCCAAACCCCCATACGCGACCGAACGATGCAATTGCGCCCCGCCTCCTCCCTGCTTGCCGTCGCCCTGCTGGCCTGCGCCGGCCACGCCGCCGCCCAGGATGCCCGCGAAGACCGCCTCGCCCTGCGCCTTGGCGCCATGAGCGCCTCCGCCGAGACCACCCTGTCGGCCTCGACCACCTACATGGACGAGCCGTACAGCTTCTCCCAGGGCTTCGACTTCGGCAGCGACGAGATCGTGCCGCGCATCGACGGCATGTTCCGCCTGTCCGAGCGCCAGCGCCTGGTGTTCGACTACTTCAACTACGACAAGTCGCGCCGCGAGACCCTCGGCCAGGACCTGTCCTACGACGACATCACCATCCCGGAAGGCAGCTACGCCGAGGCCGAGCTGGACTTCCAGCTGGCCAGCCTGCTGTACGACTACTCCGTGGTGCAGACCGACAACTTCAGCCTGGGCCTGCAGATCGGCGCCGAGTGGGCCAAGGCCAAGGCCACCCTGGTGGCGGAAGCCGGCGAGAACCGCTGGACCGAGCAGACCAGCGAGGACGGCTACGCCCCGGTGGTCGGCGTGCGCCTGACCGCGCGCCCGGGCGAGCGCTGGCTGCTGAACCTGCAGGCGCAGTACCTGGATGCCGACTGGGGCGACTTCGAGGACTACGACGGCAGCATCTCGCGCGCCAACGCCATCGCCGAGTACCGCTTCACCGAAAACTTCGGCCTGTTCGCCGGCTACGAGTGGTACCGTCTGGACGTGAAGCGCACGGTGACCGGCGACGACATGCGCGACGGCATCGTCGGCTGGGACCAGCGCTTCAAGGGCCCGGTGGTCGGCGTCACCATGGCGTTCTGACCGCGGCCGATCCTGGCCCAACGGAAAACCCCGGCGTGCGCCGGGGTTTTCCGTTTCCAGGCATTGCTGCCGGTTACTTCTTCTTCGGGATGTAGAGGTCGGTGATCGTGCCCTCGTACACCTCCGCCGCCATCGCCACCGTCTCGCCCAGGGTCGGGTGCGGGTGCACGGTCGCGCCGATGTCGCCGGCCTCGGCGCCCATCTCGATCGCCAGCGCCAGCTCCGAGATCAGGTCGCCGGCATGCACGCCGACGATGCCCGCGCCGATGATGCGATGGGTCTGTTCGTCGAAGATGAGCTTGGTGAAGCCTTCGGTGCGGCCGATGCCGATGGCGCGGCCGCTGGCCGCCCACGGGAACTTGCCGACGCCGACCTTCAGGCCCTTGGCCTTCGCTTCGCCCTCGGTGACGCCGACCCATGCCACTTCCGGGCTGGTGTAGGCCACCGACGGGATCACCCGCGCCACCCACTCCTTCTTCTCGCCGGCGGCCACTTCCGCGGCCAGCTTGCCCTCGTGCGTCGCCTTGTGGGCCAGCATAGGATTACCGACGATGTCGCCGATGGCGAAGATGTGCGGCACGTTGGTGCGCATCTGCCGGTCCACCGGGATGAAGCCGCGGTCGCTGACCTGCACGCCGGCCTTCTCCGCGTCGATCTTCTTCCCGTTCGGCGCGCGGCCGACGGCGACCAGCACCCGGTCCCAGGTGCCCGATTCCAGCGCCGGCTTCTCGCCTTCGGTGGCGGACTCGAAGGTCACGGTGATGCCCTTCTTGTCGGCCTTCACCCCGGATGCCTTGGTCTTCAGGTGCACCTCGATGCCCTGCTTCTTCAGGCGATCGGCCAGTGGCTTGACCAGGTCGCGGTCGGCGCCCGGCATCAGCTGGTCCATGAACTCGACCACGGTGACCTTGGCGCCCAGGGCGCTGTACACGGTGGCCATTTCCAGGCCGATGATGCCGCCGCCGACGACCAGCAGCTTCTTGGGGACCTCGGCCAGCTCCAGCGCGTCGGTCGAATCCATGATCCGCGGGTCGTCCCACGGGAAGTTCGGCAGCTTCACCGCCTGCGAACCGGCGGCGATGATGCACTGCTCGAAGCGCAGCAGCTGGGTCTTGCCGTCGTCGCCGGCGATCTCCAGCTCGTTGGGCGAGACGAACTTCGCCACGCCCTGGACGGTGCGCACCTTGCGCTGCTTCGCCATGCCGGCCAGGCCCTTGGTCAGCTGACCGACGACCTTTTCCTTGTAGGCGCGCAGCTTGTCCAGGTGGATCTTCGGCGCCGTGAACTCGATGCCGCACTCGTCGGCATGCGCGGCTTCCTCGATGATCGCGGCCGAATGCAGCAGCGCCTTGGACGGGATGCAGCCGACGTTGAGGCAGACGCCGCCGAGGCTGGCATAGCGCTCGATCAGCACCGTATCCAGGCCCAGGTCGGCGGCGCGGAAGGCGGCGGTGTAGCCACCCGGGCCGGCGCCCAGGACCACGATCCGGCACTCGATGTCCGCCGTCTTGCCGGTGGACAGCGCCGGCTTGGGCGCGGCCGGCTCGGCGGGAGCACGGTGCGACGGTGCCACCGGCGGCTTGCTGCCCGGTGCGACCGGGGCGGAAGCGGCGGCGGCTTCGCCTTCCAGCACCACCACCACGTCGCCCTCGGAAAGGGTGTCGCCGACCTTGACCCGGATCTCCTTGACCACGCCATCGGCCGAGGACGGTACTTCCAGCGTCGCCTTGTCCGATTCCAGCGTGACCAGGCCCTGGTCCTTCTTCACCTTCTCGCCCACGGCGACCAGCACCTCGATCACCGGCACGTTGCTGTAGTCGCCGATGTCGGGAACCTTGACCTCGACCGGGCCCGCGCTGGCAGCAGCAGCGGCGGGAGCCGGCGCCGGGGCCGCAGGCGTGGCAGCCGGGGCCGGAGCAGCCGCGGGAGCCGCAGGAGGGGCCCCCTTCGGGGCCTCGGCGGCGCCTTCGGCTTCCAGTACCACCACCACGGCGCCTTCGGACAGCCTGTCGCCGACCTTGGCCTTCACTTCCTTGACCACGCCGGCGGCCGAGGACGGCACTTCCAGGGTGGCCTTGTCCGACTCCAGGGTCACCAGGCCCTGGTCCTTGCTGACCGTGTCACCCACGGCCACCAGCACCTCGATCACCGGGACATCGCTGTAGTCGCCGATGTCGGGGACCTTCACTTCGATCGTGTTCGCCATGTGCCCTCCGTTACAGCAGCACGCGGCGCATGTCCGCGAGGACCTGGGCCAGGTAGCTGGTGAAGCGCGCGGCGGCGGCGCCGTCGATCACGCGGTGGTCGTAGCTCAGCGACAGCGGCAGGGCCAGGCGCGGCTGGAACTGCTTGCCGTCCCACACCGGCTGGAAGCTGGACTTGGACACGCCCAGGATCGCCACTTCCGGCGCATTGATGATCGGGGTGAAGGCGGTGCCGCCGATGCCGCCCAGCGAGCTGATCGAGAAGCAGCCACCGGTCATGTCGGCCGGGCCCAGCTTGCCGTCGCGGGCCTTCTTCGCCAGCTCGCCCATTTCCTGGGCGATCTGCAGCACGCCCTTCTCGTCCACGTCGCGGATCACCGGCACGACCAGGCCGTTGGGCGTGTCGGCGGCAAAGCCGATGTGGAAGTACTTCTTCAGGGTCAGGTTCTCGCCGGACTCGTCCAGCGAGGCGTTGAACTCGGGGAACTGCTTGAGCGCGGCCACCGAGGCCTTGAGCAGGAAGGCCAGCATGGTCAGCTTGACGCCGGACTTGGCCTTTTCCTGCTCCTTGTTGAGCTGCACGCGCAGCTCTTCCAGCTCGGTGATGTCGGCCTGGTCGAACTGGGTGACGTGCGGGATCATCGCCCAGTTGCGGGCCAGGTTCGCGCCGGAGATCTTCTTGATCCGCGACAACGCCTTGGTCTCGACCTCGCCGAACTTGCTGAAGTCCACCTTCGGCCACGGCAGCAGGTTGAGGCCGCTGCCACCGGTGGCGGCGCCGGCCGGAGCCGAGGGCGAAGCGCCGCCGGCAAGCGCGGCCTTGACGTAACGCTGCACGTCCTCCTTCGTGATCCGGCCGCCACGCTCGCTGCCGGTGACCTGGAACAGGTCCACGCCCAGCTCGCGCGCGAACAGGCGCACCGACGGGCTGGCGTAGGGCACCTTCTCCGGCAGCACGCTGTCGGCGTTGAACTCCACCGGCGGGGTGCGCGGGGCGGCACCGGTCGGCGCCGGCTGGCCGACCTGGGCCTGGCTGATCTCGCGCTGGGCGAGCTTGTCGGGCTGCTCGGGCACGGCCACCGGCTCGATGCGCTCGCCGGTCTCGGCGGTCTTCACCGAGGCGACCGGGGTCTGCGGCGCAGCCGGGGCGGCATCGGCCTTCGGCGCGGCAGCGGGGGACGCGGCGGCGCCGGCATCGGCCACCTCGATCAGGGCGACCACGCTGCCCTCGGACAGGGTGTCGCCGAGCTTGACCTTCAGCTCCTTGACCACGCCGGCGTAGGGAGAAGGCACTTCCAGCGTCGCCTTGTCCGATTCCAGCGTGACCAGGCCCTGGTCCTGGCTCACGGTGTCGCCAACGGCGACCAGGACTTCGATGACGGGGACGTCGCTGTAATCCCCGATGTCGGGGACGCGCGCTTCCTTGATTTCGGCCATGCCAGGGCTCCGGCGTTATGTGCGTGGGGAAAGACCCCTATTGTGTCCGTCCGCGCCCCACCCGCCAACCTCCACAAGCGTGTTTCCACGGCGTTTTTTGCGCCGGCAAGGTTTCAGCGGAGACCATACGTAGCCGCATCGTCGATGCGATTCCACCGGCGCATCACGTGCACGCGGGCGATACGCACCGTGCACGCCGCGCTGAGCCGGATGAATTGCCGCAGCGGGAGGATGCAAGCAACCACGCGGCCTGCGGGGTTTTTGCTGAACGCCAAGCCGGATCGTCCTGCCGTGGCAGGGATCCGTTCATCCGCATGCTCCTACGTTCGGCCCCGCCCACTCCACGGGCACCACAAGAACGAAGAGGAGACTCCCCCATGCGGTCCATTCGAATCCTTACCCTCGCCCTCGTCCCCGCCCTCGCCGTCGCCGCCCCGGCCTTCGCCCAGGACAGCACCTCCACCGGCACCGCCGCGGACAAGCGTTTCGCCGTGGTCGGCGGTATCGCCCACATCGAGCCGTCCGATCCGGGCCAGAACCTGAAGGTCGACGGCGGCCCGGCCCCGACCCTGAGCGCCAGCTGGTACGCCACCGAGAACTTCGCGGTGGAGCTGTGGGGCGCGGCCGACAAGTTCAACCACCGCGTCCGTGATCGCGACCTGGGCAAGCTCGGCACCGTCGAGCAGCAGCCGATCGCGCTGAGCGGCCAGTACCACTTCGGCCAGGCCGACCAGGTCTTCCGTCCGTTCGTGGGCCTGGGTTACTACGAGTCCAACTTCAGCAACGAGGATGTCGCCGGCCTGGGCGGCGTGGCCACCCTGGGTACCGCCAAGGGTGCGATCGGCACCGTCGGCCTGGACATGAACATCAACGAGACCTGGTTTGCGCGTACCGACGTGCGCTACATGCACTCGCGCCCGGAAGTCCGCGTTGCCGGCCAGGGCACTGGCGAGGAACTGAAGCTGGATCCGTGGACCGTCGGCGTGGGCATCGGCGCCCGCTTCTGATCCACGCGCTCCAATGTCGTACGGAGGACGGGCCCACGGGCCCGTCTTCCGCATCCGGGCGCCGCGCAGCGATGTCAGGCGGCGGTCCCAGCGGCGGTCGCGTCGTGCGTGGGCTGCGAGGCCCACACCACGCGGCGGAAGTCGAACCCGGCCTCGAGCCGCGGCTTGACCACCTGGAAGAACGGGGACACGTCGAAATCGCGCGGCGTATAGAGGCTGTGGTGGCGGATATGCAGCACCTCCTCGCGCATGAACCGGCCTTTGGCGCCCTGCCCGTCCAGCACTTCGATCTCCGGCAGGATCGGATAGCCGATCGAACCGAAGGCCTGGGCCAGCAGGGTGGAACAGATGGCCCGCGTCGGCTCGCCGCTGCCGAGGGCCAGCATCCGGCGCTTGAACGAGTCCGGCACCGGCGGCTGGCGGATGAGGTAGCGCGCCAGGTCGAGGATGTTCTTGAGGTCGTAGCCATGGCCAAGCCGGTCCAGCATGAAGCCGGTGACCGCTTCGACCTCCGCGGCATCCAGCCCCACCGGTCGGCAGATGCGCAGGTGCAGGCCGGCGAACTCCGACAGCGGCACGGTGCGCACGCCATCGTTGACGTCCACGTCCACGAACCACGGCTGGTCGCCGCCCTCGGGCACGCCCAGGCACAGCGCCGCATGCGACCAGGTCGACTGGGTGAGGTACTTGATCGCGGTGGAGAAGCGGCTGGTGCCTTCCACCAGCAGCACGTCGCCACGACGCAGGGTGGCCGCGACAAGCTCCGGACGGCTGGTGGGACCGCGTGCGTGGCCGGGACGTGGCCGTGCCAGGAAACGCGCCAGGCGCCTGCCGATCCACTGCAACACCATCGCCTTACTCCCCGGGTGGACCGGGGAAGGCTAACCGACGCGGCCGCTCACCGGCGGCCCAGCACGCCGCCGTCGCGCCTGTACGCCGCGGTACGTGCGTACAGGTATCGGGTCATGACCAGGGCATAGCCCAGCAGCAGGCCGCCGACGGCCATCATCCCCGCATGGCTCAGCCAGCCGGATTCCGGCCAGGTGGCATCGCCGAAGGCCACGCGGAAGCACTGAACCACGCCGGCCACCAGCCGCACCACGACCAGCACCATCAGGCCTACCGACACCACGGGACTGGTCCGGTAGAACAGGCCTTCGGTGGTCTCGACGAAGCGCACGCGGGTGGTGGCGAGCAGGCCCAGGACGGCGCCGGCCAGCGCGGCCAGCGGCACGTAGGTCCAGACGTTCGGCCAGAAGAAACCGGCCAGCAGCACCGTCAGCGCGAACAGCGCCGCCGACAGCAGGCTGGACCACCAGGCCAGGCGCAGCGGCAGCACCCAGGCCTGGCGGCGGGTGTTGAACGCGCCGCGGATGCGCAGCGCCAGGGCCACCGGCAGCAGGCCCAGGAACAGCGCCAGTACCGCGGCGAGGGCGAGCAGGATCGGCACGGCGTGGCTCAGAACGCCGGCAGCACCGCGCCCTTGTACTTGCGCTCGATGAATTCCCTGACCTCGGGGCTGGTCAACGCGCTTGCCAGGGCTTGCACCCGCGGGTCGCCCTTGTTGTCCGGACGGGCGACCAGGAAGTTCACGTAGGGCGAGTCGCTACCCTCGATCGCCAGTGCGTCGCGGGTCGGGTCCAGGCCGGCGTCCAGCGCGTAGTTGGTGTTGATCAGGGCGAGGTCGACCTGGTCGAGGATCCGCGGCAGCATCGCCGAGTCCAGCTCGCGGAACTTCAGGCCCTTGGGATTTGCGGTGATGTCGCGCTGGGTGGCCAGCGCGTTGCTCGGGTCCGCCAGGGTGATCACGCCGGCGGTGTGCAGCAGGATCAGCGCGCGCGAGTTGTTGCTCGGGTCGTTGGGGATGGCCACGTCGGCGCCGGCCGGCAGCGCCTCCAGCGAGGCGTGGCGGCGCGAGTACGCGCCGAACGGTTCGATGTGCACGCCGGTCACCGTCACCAGGCTGGTGCCGCGCCCCTTGTTGTACGCGTCCAGGTAGGGCTCGGTCTGGAAGTAGTTGACGTCGATGTGCTTCTGCGCGACCTGGTCGTTGGGCTGCACGTAGTCGTTGAACACGCGCACCTGCAGGCGCACGCCCTCCTTCTCCAGGATCGGCCTGGCCACCTCCAGGATCTCGGCGTGCGGCACCGCGGTCGCGGCCACGCTGAGGGTGTCGTTGCCAGTGGAGCCGGAACCGCCGCCGCAACCGGCAAGCACGGTGCTGGCGGCGATGAGGACGGGCAGGAGGATGGCGCGCATGGGAAGGAATCCGTGGGGAAGGACGTGGATGGAGGATAAGGCTCAGCGGCGGCTGTAGCGGGCTACCAGGCGGTCGCCCAGCATCTGCACCAGCTGCACCAGCACCAGCAGCAGCACCACCGTGACCAGGGCCACGTCGGTGTGCGAACGCTGGTAACCGTCGCGGAAGGCCAGGTCGCCCAGGCCGCCCGAGCCGATCGCACCGCCCATGGCGGTGAAGCCGACCAGGGCGATGGTGGTGACGGTGGCGCCGGCGACCAGGCCCGGGCGCGCCTCCGGCAGCAGCACCCGCCACACCAGCTGCCAGGTGGTCGCGCCCATCGCCAGGGTGGCCTCGATCACGCCGCGGTCGACCTCGCGCAGCGCGGTCTCCACCAGGCGCGCGTAGAACGGCGCCGCGCCCACCACCAGCGGCAGGATCGCGCCGCGCACGCCCAGCGAGGTGCCCATCACCGCCAGGGTCAGCGGGATCATCGCGATCATCAGGATGATGAAGGGCACCGAGCGCAGGATGTTCACCACCAGCGACAGCACCGCGTAGAAGCCACGGCGCTCGTGCAGCTGGCGCGGCCCGGCCAGGAACAGCAGCACGCCCAGCGGCAGGCCGAACAGCAGGGTCAGCGGCAGCGCGCCACCGAGCATGGCAAGCGTATCCAGGGTGGCCTGGGCGATCTCGCCCCACTTGCCGGCGTCGAGGTTGCGGAAGAAGCCCGCGCTGGTGGCGATCATGGCGAAGATGTTCATGCGCGCAGCACCTCCACGGTGACCCCGGCCGATTCGAACGCCTGCTGCGCCACGTCGGCATCGCCGCCGACCAGGGCCACGACCAGCTGGCCGTAGGGCGTGTCGCGGATGCGGTCGATGCGGCCGGAAAGGATGTTGTAGTCCACGCCCGCCTCGCGCGCGATCCGGCCCAGCAGCGGCGCATAGGTGTCGGCGCCGAGGAAGGTCAGGCGCAGGATGCGGCCGTGCACCGCGGCGAAGTCGGCGTGCAGCCCGTTCTCGTCCACGTGCTCGGCCTCGGACACGAAGCGGCGGGTGGTCGGATGCCGCGGGTGCAGGAAGACTTCGGTGACCGGGCCGCTCTCGACCAGGCGGCCGGCGTCGAGCACGGCAACCCGGTCGCAGACGCGGCGGATCACGTCCATCTCGTGGGTGATCAGGACGATGGTCAGGCCGAGCTCGCGGTTGATCCCGGCCAGCAGGGACAGCACCGATGCGGTGGTCTGCGGGTCCAGCGCGCTGGTGGCCTCGTCGCACAGCAGGATCTTCGGCCCGGTGGCCAGGGCGCGGGCGATGCCGACGCGTTGCTTCTGTCCGCCGGAAAGTTGCGCTGGATACTTGTTTGCCTGGTCGGCCAGGCCGACCCGCTCCAGCAGTTCCGCCACCCGCGCGTCGATGCGCGCGCGTGGCTCGCCGGCCAGTTCCAGCGGGAAGGCCACGTTCTGCGCCACTGTGCGCGAGGACAGCAGGTTGAAGTGCTGGAAGATCATGCCGACCCGGCGGCGCAGCGCGCGCAGGCCGTCGCCGTCCAGCGCCGCCACGTCCTGGCCCTCGACCCACAGCTGGCCGCCGCTGGGCGCCTCCAGGCGGTTGATCAGGCGGATCAGGGTGGACTTGCCGGCGCCGGAGTGGCCGATGATGCCGAACACCTCGCCGGCCTCGATCTCCAGGTCGAGCGGATGCAGGGCGGCGACCTGGCGGCCGCCCACGGCGTAGGACTTGTGGACCTGCTGGAACCGGATCACGTGGGCTTGGAAGGCATCGGCGCGCGGGCCGGCAAGCCTAGCAGCTGCCCTGCCCCGGCGGCGCGGGCCGGCGTTCCAGCCGCGCGCCGCTGCGTCCCGCTCCCCCGCGTACCGCGCCAGCTCAGGAATGGTCCAGCGGTGCGCTGCGCGAGGCCCCGACCGTGCGCTCGCGGCGCAGCAGGTACAGGCCGCTGCCCATGATGATGGCCGCGCCGATCCAGGTGACGCCGTCCGGCAGGGTGCGCCAGAACAGCCAGTCCCAGCCGATCACCCAGACCAGGCCGGTGTATTCCAGCGGCGCGATCAGCGAGGCGTCGCCACGCATGAAGGCGGTGGTCAGCGCGATCTGGCCGAGCGCACCGGCCAGGCCCATGCCCAGGATCAGCAGCGCATCCCCGCGCTGCAGTGGCACCCAGCCGGGAATCGCCGCCAGGCCAGCGACAATGGCCATGATCGCCAGGAACCACACCACCATCGACTGGGGCGTGTCGGTGCGGGTCAGCAGGCTGACGCTGACCGCGGCCACGGCATAGGCGGCGGCGGCCAGCAGCACCATCAGCCCGGGGAACGACACCAGCCCGTCCACGCCCGGCCGCAGCACCACGACCACGCCGACCAGGCCGATGGCGATCGCGGTCCAGCGCCTTGGCCCCACGCGCTCGCCCAGCACCGGTACCGACAGCGCCGCCACCAGCAGCGGCGCGACGAAGTAGATCGTGTAGGCGGTGGACAGCGGCATGCGCTTCAAGGCGAACACGAAGCAGCCGATCATCGCCATGCCCAGCACGCCGCGCAGCAGGTGCAGGCCCCAGCGCACCGGCAGGATCGAGCGCACGCCAGCGGTGGCCATCACCCAGGCCAATACGAACGGCAACGAGGCCGCGCCGCGCAGCAGGGTCACCTCCAACGGCGGGTAGCGGGCGGACAGCAGCTTCATCGCCGTGTCCATCACCGAGAAGCAGGCGATGGCGGCGACCATCCAGCCGGCGGCGGCCAGGTTCGAGCGGGGACGGGGAGGCATGCGCCCATTATCCGCGCATGCGCGGCCCCATGCGCGCTCCCGGCCCGGGCACCGCCTAGAATGTGCGCATCGCACCAGGAGTATCCCAATGCCTTCGTTCGACATCGTGTCCGAAGTGGACACCCACGAGCTGACCAATGCAGTCGACCAGGCCAGCCGCGAACTGACCACCCGCTTCGACTTCAAGGGCGTGGACGCGAAGTTCGCCCTGGACGACAACATCATCAGCCAGTCCGCGCCCAGCGACTTCCAGCTCAAGCAGATGACCGACATCCTCAAGCAGCGCCTGACTGCCCGCGGCATCGACATCCGCTGCCTGGAATTCGGCGACGTCGAGACCAACCTGGCCGGCGCGCGGCAGAAGGTCACCGTCAGGCAGGGCATCGAGCGCGAGACGGCCAAGAAGATCCAGGCCGCGCTCAAGGACGCCAAGCTCAAGGTCGACAGCCAGATCAACGGCGAGAAGCTGCGGGTCAACGGCAAGAAGCGCGACGACCTGCAGGAGGCCATCGCCCTGCTGCGCAAGGGCGATTTCGGCATCCCGCTGCAGTTCGAGAACTTCCGTGACTGACTTGGACGCGGGCAATCCCGCCGAGGGCGCGCTGGACGAAGCGAAGGTCCTGGCCGACACCCGGCGCTGGCTGGAGAAGGCCGTGATAGGCCTGAACCTGTGCCCGTTCGCCAAGGCGGTGTACGTCAAGGAGCAGGTGCGCTTCGTGGTCAGCGACGCGACCACGCCGGAGCAGCTGGTCGAGCAGCTCGGCGAGGAGCTGGTGCTGCTGCGCGACACCCCGGCCGGGCAGGTCGACACCACCCTGCTGGTGCATCCGCTGGTGCTGCGCGACTTCCTCGACTTCAACGACTTCCTCGACCAGGCCGACGCGCTGGTGGAAGCGCTGGAGCTGGACGGCGTGCTGCAGGTGGCCAGCTTCCATCCTGATTACCAGTTCGCCGACAGCCGCCCGGACGACATCGAGAACTACTCCAACCGCGCGCCCTACCCGATCCTGCACCTGCTGCGGGAGGACAGCGTCAGCCGCGCGGTGGACGCCTACCCGGAAGCGGACGTGATCGTGGAGCGCAACTACGCCACCCTGCGCAGGCTGGGCCACGAGGGCTGGCAGAAGCTGTTCGCCGACGACGGCGAGGCCTGACCCGGATCGCAGGCGGCGCCTGCACCGCGTGCACGCCGCCCGCGCCACACTGGCCACCCCGCCCTGGACCACGCCATGTCGACCGTCCCGCCGATCCAGCCCTGGAACCCCGTCCCGCTGCAGGACCGCGTGGTCCTGGTCACCGGCGGCGCGCAGGGCATCGGCCGTGGCATTGCCCAGGCGGTGATTGGTGCCGGTGGCAGCGTGGTGATCGGCGACCTCGACGCCGAGGCCGGCCGCGCCTGCCTGCGCGAATGGGATGTCCCGGCGCGGGCGGTGTTCCGCCGCCTGGACGTGGCCAGCGAACGCAGCACCGGCGCCTTCGTGGCCGCGGCGCTGGACCGCTTCGGCCGCATCGATGGCCTGGTCAACAACGCCGGCCTGCCCGATCCGCACGTGCCGCCGCTGGAACAGCTGGACCTGGCGGAGTGGAACCGGCGCCTGTCCAGCCTGCACGGCGCTTTCCTGTGCAGCCGCCACGCCCTGCCGGCGCTCCGCGAATCCGAAGGTGGCGGCGCGATCATCAACATCGCCTCGACCCGTGCGCACCAGTCCGAGCCGCACAGCGAGGCCTATGCCGCGGCCAAGGGCGGGCTGCTGGCCTTTACCCATGCGCTGGCGCTGAGCGAAGGCCCGAAGGTGCGGGTCAACTGCATCAGCCCCGGCTGGATCGCCACCGAGGCCTGGCGCGCGCCGGCCAGCCGGCGCAGGCCGAAGCTGTCGCAGCGCGACCACGCGCAACATCCGGCCGGCCGGGTCGGGACGCCCGAGGACATCGCCGCGCTGGCGGTCTACCTGCTGGCGCCGTCGCTGTCCGGCTTCGTCACCGGCCAGGAGTTCATCGCCGACGGTGGCATGACCCGCAGGATGCAGTACGACTGAGCCCGTGCTCAGCGCACCACCGCACCGCGCAACGCCGGCCTGCCGTCGACAACCTCGGTCCACACCAGCCAGGCCGCGCCGTCGGTGACCTGCAACCGCGGAAGGCCGCTGCCGCGGCCGCTGGCCGGGAATGTCGCCACCTCCCTCATCTCGCTGCGCGACAAGTCCGCCGAGTAACGCATCAGGCGCAGGCGCTGGGTTTCCGGCGAGGCTTCTTCCAGCCAGGCCGCGTAAAGGCGTCCGCCGGCGGTTGCCAGGGCCACCCGGCCCAGGGCCGGCTGTCCGCGGATCAGCGGGACCGGTGCGCCGAAGCTGTCGCCTGCGTCCTCCGAAACCGCAGCGCGCACTTCCGGCCAGCCATCGGCCTCGGTGTACCAGGCCACCCACACGCGCATGCCTTCCGCGGCCACCGCCGGGCCATTCACCGGGCAGCCGGCGAAGTGCCAGCCATCGCGGTGCACCTCGCGCGGCGCGGTCCAGGCATCGCCTTCCAGGCGGACGATCCGGGTGTCGCGGATCTCGCCCTCGCTGCGTCCGCGGTAGACCACGACCACGCCCTTGTCGGTAAGCGCCGAATCGGTGGTGCAGCAGTCGCAGGTGGAAGCATCCAGCGGCCACTCGCGCAGCTGCGCGCCATCCGGTCCATGGATCGCGGCGCGCAGCATCATCGCCGCGCCGCCACCGTGGTGATGGCTGTCGTGACCGGTGGCACCTGCGGCGGCCTTCTGCCGGCTGTCGAGCCAGGCCATGCCGAGCCGGTCTTCATCCTGCTGCCAGAAGGTGACGAAACCATGGTCGCCGCGCGTGCCGCCCGGATGCACCGGAGCGGTTTCCTTCCAGGTTTGGCCGGCATCGCCGGAGCGCGCCAGCACGATCCCGTAGTCCATGCGCGAAGGACCGGTATTGCGCAGCCAGTGCGCCCATAGCGATCCATCGGCCAGCGCCTGCACATGCGGGGTGTCGGCCCAGTTCACGAACCAGTCCCTGCCCTCGGCCACGGTGCGCGTTTCTTCCCAGCCACCATCCGCGGCGACTGCTGCCAGTCGCAGGCGATGGCCGTCGTCCGTGGGCTCGAGCCAGGCCAGCAGCAGGCGCCCATCCGGTGCCAGCGCCAGGTCGGGCTGCGCGGCGCCCGGCGGCGCCGGCAGTTCCCAGGGCTGTACGTTGACAAGCGCCACTTCGGGCACGGGCACGGGCGTGGGCTCGCTGGCATCGCCACCACAGGCGGCCAGCGCCAGCGCGATCACTACTGCGGTGCCTGCGTGCGCGCGACGATGTGCAAACCGGTCCATCCACCACACTCCCTTGCCTGCCATCAGTCGAAGGCCTGCCTGACCACCAGTTCCCAGCTTCGCGGATCGCCCAGCCAGGCCATGTGTTCGCCCACTGCATGGGCGGTATAGCGGCGATCGCCCAGGTTGCGGCCACGCAGCACCACCGCGGTACGCGGCCCGGCCTGCCAGGCCACATGCGCCCCCAGCGTGGCGTAGCCGGGCACCCGCAGGGTATTGGCTGTGTCGGCCTGGCGCGAGGACACCGCACGCAGCTCCGCTCCGAGCGTCCAGTCCTGCAGTGGCCGCCATTCCAGCCACAGGTTGCACACCCGCGCCGGCGTGTTGGCCGGGCGGTTGCCCGCGCGCGACACCACCGTGCCGCCAACGCTTTCGTTGAACTCGTCCAGGCGCGCATCCACCCAGGCCAGGTTGCCGTCGAGCGCAAGCGAATCCAGCGGACGCCAGCCGAACGCCAGCTCCACCCCGCGCGAGGACTGCCTGCCGACCGGCAGCGTCTGCCCCGGGTTGTCCGGATCGGCGATGGCGAGGTTGCGGCGCACGATCCGGTACGCGGCCAGGGTGGCATGGCTGCGGCCATCGGCCGACTGCAGCTTGGCACCCAGCTCGCCCTGGCGGCCGGTGGAGAGGTCGAAGTCGCGCAGCGCGCCGAAGCTGGCGGTGCTCAGCACGCCCGAGGGCGGGTCGGCGGCGGTGCTGGCCTGGGCGTAGAGATGTGCGTTCGCCGCCACTGCCCAGTCCAGGGCGATGCGCCCGGTGGTGGGCCGGTAGCTGCGCTCGAAGCGGCGCGGGTTGCTCGCGCTGGCCACGCGGTGGTTGAGCACGTCCAGCACCACGCGCTCGTGGCGCAGGCCGGTCAGCAGCGAGAAGCCGGCGCCCAGCACGGTGAGGTTTTCGGCGTACAGCGAATGGCTGCGCAGGCGGTTGGTCCGGTCCGGCCGGTACGCGAGTTCCGCGCCCGGCACGTCGAGGAAACGCCCGGGCGCCACCGCATCCGCCGGCACGGTGTCGACCACGCCTGGAAGCGACAGCGGAAAGCGGGTCTGCCGGTTGTAGCTGGCCTCCGCACCCAGGCTCCAGCGTGTCGGCAGGCCGGCGATCCGGCCCTCGTGCAGCCATTCCACCCGGTCGCCCCAGACCTGCTGGTCATGCCGCTGCAGCAGGGCACCGGAGCGCTGCACGCCGGCCTCCACCAGGCGATAACCCTCGACGTTTCGGTAATCGCGCAGCGCGTCGTAGTGGTAGAGCGTGTGGCGCAGCCGGCTGCCCCCGCGCGGCCGCCACTCCAGCAGCGAGCGTGCCCAGCGCACGTCCTGGGCATAGCGCCCGTCGGCCACGTTGTAGTTGCGGCCGGCCAGTGCGGCGGGTACCCGCATGCTTCCGTCGATGGCCACGGCAGGCGTTCCCCAGTACGGCCGCGCCACCTCCTCGTCCTGGTACTCCAACGCGAGGGTGTGCTCCAGCCCGGGTCGCAGCTGCACGCGCCACGATCCGGCCGCGGCCAGTGCATCGCGCTGCTGCGCGTCGACCCATCCTTCGTTCTGGCGCAGGCTCAGGTCCAAGGCCAGCGCCTGGCGGGCCGCCGCATCGCGCAGGTTGGCCCCGATTGCCAGGGTGCCGTCGCGGTGGGAGCCCCGGGAGGCCTGCCAGCGCGCGGCGTCATGGTCCAGGCTGGCCAGCCGGGTCACGTAGTTGATCGCGCCGCCGACCGCGCCCACGCCATGCAGGAAGCTGGACGGCCCGCCGATGGCCTCCACCCGCTCGTACTGCCAGGCATCCACCGGGCGCGCGGCGATGGTGGCGTACTGCACGTCGATGCCGTTGAACAGCTGGCTGACCTGGCTGCCGGAGAAGCCGCGCCAGGTGACGGTGTTGCCATGTCCCGGCGGCGACACGACGGTGAGGCCGGGTACGCTGGCCAGGGCTTCGGCTGTGGTGCGCACGCCGCGCGCGTCGAGCAGGTCGCGGTCGATGGTGGTGACCGCGGCGGGGGTCCCGATCACCGGCAGGTCCAGGCGCGAGGCGCTGCCGGAGCCACGCTGCAGCGGATTGGCGCGGGCGGTGACCCGGATCGCGTCCAGGGTGGTGGCATCCGCCGCGTCGGCCGCCCCGGCCGGTGGCAGCAGCAGGTACAGGCACAGGGCGGCAGGCACGGATACGGCCCGCCGTGCCGCGACACGCGGCAAATCGGAAATCGGCATCACTGGCTCCAAGGCACGTTGGCGGCGCGCGGCGTCAGCCGCGCGAACGTCGGTCCGCAACTTCAGGGCAGGATGGGCGGGCCACGGCTCCCGGGACCGTGAAGGCGCCGGAAGCGGCGCCCGGGCGCATGTCGGCGTGCAGGCGCCGCCGCCACGGGAGACAGCGCCAGGGCCGCTGGCGGCGCAGCGGGCCCGAGCAGGGACATGGCCAGCGGGCAATAGGGGCAGTCGGCATCGCCATGGGCCGCCGGCAGCGGAACGCCATCGGCACTCCGCGCTTCGCTTGGCAGCCGCTGCAGGCCTTCGCTGGTGCACAGCTCGGACCACCCGGCCAGCAGTTGTGGCGTACCGGACGCCAGCGCACGCCCCACTGCTGGCGCCAGCGCCAGCAGCAACACCGCCAGCAGGGCCAGGCGGGCCATGTTGCGATGGAGGCGGGACGCTCGCTGCATGGGCCCGATTGTAGGCAGCCACGCCCGCGCCGGCAGCGGACCGATTGTCCCAGGTGGAACGGGTCCGGTCCTGCGCGGATCAGCCTGCGGCCGGAGCCTCGGCCATCGCCGCCTGCAGCAGCGGCAACACCTCTTCCAGCGAGGCGGCGATGCGGTGGCCCAGCGCACGGGTGTCCACGTCCGGCTGCACCAGGTCCGGGACCTGGATCGGCGTCATGCCGGCGGCCAGCGCCGCGCGCACGCCCGTCGGCGAATCCTCCAGCACCAGGCAGCGCGCCGGCTCCACGCCGAGGCGACTGGCAGCCAGCAGGTACACGTCGGGCGCCGGCTTGGGCTGGGCCACGTCCGAGGCGGTGCAGATCACCGGGAAGTACGGGGCAAGCCCGGCCTGGCGCAGCTTGTGCGTGGCCAGCGGGTTGCGTGTGGAGGTGGCGACCGCGCGCGGCACGTCGTTGCGCTGCAGCCACTGCAGCAGCGCGGTGATGCCCGGGCGGTGCGGGATGCCGGCATCGACCATCGCGTCGTAGGCGTCGCCCGAGCGCTCCAGCAGCTCGGCGGCCGCGGCGGCGCCGAGGCGCTCGACCAGCATCGCCCGGCACGCGGCATCGCCGGTGCCGACCATCTGCAGCCAGTAATCGTCGGGCAGGTCGTGGCCCAGTGCGGCGGCGGCCTGCGCGTAGCAGCGGGTGATGACGCGCTCGCTGTCCAGCATCAGGCCGTCCATGTCGAACAGCACCGCGACCGGCGCGAACGGCAGCGGCGCGATCGCCGCGCCTGCACTCATGCCTGCGATCCGTTGAACAGCACGTCCAGGTCGTCCTGGCCCAGCTGGCGCCACTGGCCCTCGGCCAGGTCTCCCAGCGCCAGCCCACCGATCCGCGGACGGTGCAGCGCCACCACGTTGTTGCCGACCGCGGCGAACATGCGCCGCACCTGGTGGTAGCGGCCCTCGTGCAGGACCACGCGCGCGCGGCGCGGGCCAAGCACCTCCATCTGCGCCGGCAGCAGCGGCGTGGTCTCCGACTCCAGCATCAGGGTGCCGCTGGCGAACAGCTGCGCCTCGTCACCGCGCAGGTCCTCGGCGAGATCGGCCTCGTAGACCTTGGCCAGCTTCGACTTCGGCGAGACGATCCGGTGCAGCAGCTGGCCGTCGTCGGTCATCAGCAGCAGGCCGGTGGTCTCGCGGTCCAGGCGGCCGACGGTGGACAGCACCGGGTCGCGCAGGCGGAAGCGCGGCGGCAGCAGGTCGTAGACGATGCGACCCTTGTCCTTGGTCGAGCAGGTGTAGCCGGCCGGCTTGTGCAGCATCAGCAGCAGGCCCTGCGGCGGATCCAGTGGCTCGCCGTCCACGCGCACGTTGTCGTGGTCCAGCGGATCGTCCTGGTACAGCACCTCGCCGTCGGCGTCGGTGACCCGGCCCTCACGGAACATCCAGGCCACTTCCTTGCGGCTGCCATAGCCCAGGTTGGCCAGGTGCTTGACCAGCTTCATCGACTTGCTCAACGCGATACTCCCTTCAGTGCCTCGATCACCTTGAAACCACCGCCTTCGGCGAGCACCCGGCGCTGGCCGAACGCCTGCTCCAGGGTGCCCTCGTACGGCAGGTGGCGGTTGGCCACCAGCAGCAGGCGGCCACCAGGCCGCAGCGCCTGCGCCGCGACCTCGATGAAACGCTGGCCCAGCTCCGGACGGTCGCCGCGGTCGTGGGCGTGGAACGGCGGGTTGCTGACGATGAAGTCGTAGCCGTCGCGCGGCAGGCCGGCGGTGACGTCGTGCCAGTGGAAACCCGGGGCGATGCGCGCGCCGTCCAGGTTGCGGCGCGCCAGTTCCAGCGCGCGGAACTCGGCCTCGTACAGGTCCAGGGCGGTGACGCCCGGGGCGCGGTCGAGCACCTCGGTGGCGAGGTAGCCCCAGCCGGCGCCGAGGTCCGCACCGCGCCCGCGCAGGTCGGACGGCAGGTGCGCGGCCAGCAGCGCGGACGCCACGTCGATGCGGTCCCAGGCGAAGACCCCCGGGCGGCTGTGGAAGCGCCCGCCCGGCTGCAGCCGCACCGCGTCGCCGCCGCGCCACTGCGCGGCCAGCGCGGCGTCGCGCGGTCCCTGCAACGGCGGGGTCCAGAACACGCGGCAGTGGAACTTGGCCAGGTTGCCGTCCAGCCCGGCCAGCTGCTGCAGGTCCTTCTCGCGCGAGCGCGCGCCTTCGTCGTTGGCCGCGGCGGCCACCACGCGCGCGCCGGGCGCGGCCAGGTCCACGGCGCGTGCCAGCAGGGCGCGCGCCTCCTCGCGCTGGCGCGGCGGCAGCACCAGCACCAGGTCCGCGGCCGGTTCGTCGTCGGCCAGTTCCGGGACCACGTCCAGCCCGGCACGCTGCAGGGCATCGGCCAGCGGCCGGAAGCCCTGTTCGCAGCGCAGGCCGGAGAGCTCCATGCGCCGCAGCGGCCAGCCGTCGCGCGCGCGCAGGAACAGCACGCGACCCTGCGGCCAGGACAGGACGCCGTTCTCGAACGGCAGCAGCAGCGCCTTCAGGGGTTCGTCTTCGATGCTCACGCGGGGGCGGATAGCGGCGGGGCCGGCCATTATCCGCCAGACGCGGGGTGCCGGCTGGGATCGCGGGCGGCGCAGCTGCCGGGGTTCAGGGCGCGGCGGAATCCGGGGCGCGGTACACCCGGCCCTGCTTCATCACGAAGCGCGCGTCCTCCAGCACCGACACGTCCTGCAGCGGGTCGCCCGCGACCGCGACCAGGTCCGCCTGCAGGCCCGGCCTGAGCGCGCCGGCCTCGCCCTCTATCCCGAACAGGCGTGCGGTGCCCAGCGTGGCAGCGCGGATCGCCTGCAGCGGCGTCATGCCGAAGCGCACCATGCGCGAGAACTGGCGCGCGTTCTGGCCGTGCGGGTACACGCCGGCGTCGGTGCCGAAGGCGATGGCCACGCCGGCCTGGTGCGCGCGGCGGAAGTTCTCGCGCTGGATGCCGCCGGTGCGGCGCTCCTTCTCCAGCGACCCGGGCAGGATGCCGGCCTTCTCGCCCTCGCCGAGGATGAACTCGGTGTTGTAGATGTCCATCACCAGCACCGCGCCGTTCTTCTTCGCCAGGGCGATGCCGGCGTCGTCGATGAAGCTGGCATGCTCGATCGAATCCACGCCCGCTTCCAGCGCATTGCGGATGCCGCTGGCGCCGTGCGCGTGCGAGGCGACCTTGCGACCATGGCTGTGCGCCTCCTCGACCAGCGCGCGCAGCTCCTCCACGGTGTACTGCGGTGCGCCGACCTCGGTGCCCTTGGACAGCACGCCGCCGGTCGAACAGGTCTTGATCAGGTCGACGCCGTATTTGATGTTGCGCCGGACCTGGCGCCGCACTTCCCAAGGACCGTCAGCCACGCCCTCGCCCTGCGACTTGCGTTCGAACGGCAGCAGGTTGTCGTCCGAGCAGTGGCCGCCGGTGATGCCGATCGCCGGGCCGGCGGCGATGATCCGCGGCCCATCGACCACGCCGGCGGCGATGGCATCGCGCAGGGCCACGTCGGCGAAGCCCGGGCCGCCGAGGTCGCGCACCGTGGTGAAGCCGGCCAGCAGGGTCGCGCGGGCATTGGCTGCGCCGTACAGGGTGGAGGTGGGCAGGGAATCGCCCAGCCCGGCATAGCCGTGCTTGCCGGCATCGCCGACCAGGTGGGTGTGCGCATCCATCAGCCCCGGCAGCACGGTGTAGCCGGAAAGGTCGTGGACCCTGGCACCGGGCGGCGGCGGAAGCGCCGCGGCCGGTTCGATCCGGGCGATGCGGCCGTCCTCCACCAGGATGGCGCGGTCCTCCAGCAGCCGCCCGGATTCCACGTCCAGCATCCGCCCGGCGCGCACGTACACCGTCTCCGCCTGCGCCAGGCCGGCGTGCAGCGAGAGCAGGACGATGATCAGCAGCACCGCGCGCGGCGGCAGCACCAGGCAGGCAAGCAGCGAGGCCGCGCGCGACGGCGCAGTGCGGATGGACATGGTGCCGTAACTCCCCTTGGACGCCGGGGAATCTAACGGATTCCCGGCCGGCGCGGAGGGCCGGCGAGGCTTGCCAGGTCAGCCCGCTCCAGGCGCCGGCGTTGCCGGCTTGCGCGGCTGGCCCGCGACCAGCGATGCGGCCAGGGCGCCGATGAACCACGCCGCCAGCGCGGCACCGCCGGTCACCAGCAGCCCGCTGGCCGCCATGTAGCCGATGGCACCGCAGGCGAAGCCGCACAGCAGTGGCAGCGGTGCCGAGCGCGACAGCCGCAGCGCGGCGAGGTGGACGAGGAAGGCAACCAGGCCCGCACCCAGGCCGAACACGACCAGCGCATCCCACAACTGCACCGGCGCGGCGGCCGGCATGGCGAACGCTGCGGTGTAGCCAATCGTATGCACCGAAGCGAGGCCGACGAGCACGCCGGAGGCAAGACCCCAGGCCAGGCCGTTGATCGAATTGCGCATGCTTCGTCCCCCAATGCGCCGCAGTGGCGCTGCCAGGCCAAGACTAGCAGTACGCCGGGGCTGGCCTCGGGCGCTGGCGCTGCGGCAGATACGCGTGCTCAGCCGGCGTAATGCAGCGGCACGCGCTTGACCGCGCACAGCAGGCGGTAGCTGCTGGTCTGGCTGTTGGCCACGACCTGCGCCGCCGAAACCTGGTTGCCCCACAGCTCGACCGTGCTGCCGACGCCTGCCTGCGGATGGTCGGTGAGGTCGATGGTGAGCATGTCCATCGAGACGCGGCCCACCAGGCGCCCGGGACGGCCGTCGATCGCCACCGGGGTGCCGTTGACCGCGAACTGCGGATAACCGTCGGCATAGCCCATCGCCACCACGCCCACCCGGGTCGGGGCCTCGGTGACGAAGCGCGCGCCGTAGCCCACCGGTTCGCCGGCCGGCAGCTCGCGCACCGCGATCACCTTCGATTCCAGGGTCATCACCGGCCGCAGCTGCGCGGCCAGGTCGTGCGCCTGGGCGAACGGCGAGACGCCGTAGAGCATCAGCCCCGGCCGCGCCCAGTGCCCGCGTGCCTGCGGCCAGCCCAGCAGCGCCGGCGAGTTGCAGACGCTCACCTCGCCCGGCAGCCCGGCGGTGGCGGCGGCGAAGGTGTCGAGCTGCTCGCGGGTGCGCGCGCATTCCAGTTCGTCGGCGCGGGCGAAATGGCTCATCTTCACCGCCATGCGCACGTGCGGCAGCGCTTCGAGGCGGCGCCAGGCTTCGGCGTAATCATCGGCGCCGATGCCGACGCGGTGCATGCCCGAATCCAGCTTCAGCCACACCGTCAGTGGCGCCGGCAGCACCGTGCGCTCCAGCGCCTCGACCTGCCATGGCGCGTGGACCACGGTCCACAGGTCGTGCTCCAGCAGCAGCGGCAGCTCGGAGGCCTCGAAGAAACCTTCCAGCAGCAGGATCGGCTTGCGGATGCCGGCCCCGCGCAGGACCAGCGCCTCCTCGATGCAGGCCACGGCGAAACCGTCGGCTTCATGCTCCAGCGCCGCCGCGCAGCGCACCGCGCCGTGGCCGTAGGCATCGGCCTTGACCACGGCCAGCGCGCGGCCGCCGCCGAGGCTGCGCGCCAGGCGGTAGTTGTGACGCAGGGCGGCGAGGTCGATCAGGGCGCGGGCTGGACGCATGGCAGGCAGGAGGCAGCAGGACGGGAGAAGCGGTGTGCGGATGCGCGCCGGATCAGGGCGTCATTGTCGCCGGAACCGGACCCTTGCCGTCGTCCTGCGCGCCGCCACGGCGGTAACGCGAGATGTCCAGGCCCTCGCGGCGGATGCCGGTGGGCTGGCGCGCGATCACGTCGGCCAGGTAGCGGCCGGAGCCGCAGGCCATGGTCCAGCCCAGGGTGCCGTGGCCGGTGTTGAGGAACAGGTTGCGCAAGCGGGTCTCGCCCACCACCGGGGTGCCGTCGGGCGTGGCCGGTCGCAGGCCGGTCCAGAACGAGGCCTGCGACAGGTCGCCGCCACGCGGGTAGAGATCGTTGACCACCTTCTCCAGGGTCGCACGCCGGCGCGGATCCAGGCCCAGGTCGAAGCCGGCCACCTCGGCCATGCCGCCGACGCGGATGCGCTGGTCGAAGCGGGTGATCGCGATCTTGTAGGTCTCGTCGAGGATGGTCGAGTTCGGGGCCATCGCCGGATCGGTGATGGGGATGGTCAGCGAGTAGCCCTTGAGCGGATATACCGGCAGGTCGATGCCCAGCGGGCGCAGCAGCTGCGGCGACCAGCTGCCCAGCGCCAGCACGTAGCGGTCGGCGGTTTCCAGGCGGCCGTCGATGCGCACGCCGGTGACGCGCTCGCCATCGGCCTCGATCGCCTCGATGCGGGCGCCGTAGCGGAACTCCACGCCCTGCGCCGCGGCCATCGCCGCCAGGCGCTCGCTGAAGAGCTGGCAGTCGCCAGTCTGGTCGCCGGGCAGGCGCAGGCCACCGACCAGGATGCCGGAGGTCGCGGCCAGCGCCGGTTCGACCCGGGCGATGCCGGCACGGTCCAGCACCTCGTAGGGCACGCCGGCCTGCTCCAGCACCGCGATGTCGCGCGCGGCGGCGTCAAGCTGGGCCTGGCTGCGGAACAGCTGGGTGGTGCCGAGCTTGCGGCCCTCCCACGCCAGGCCGGTCTCGCGGGCCAGCTCGTCCATGCAGTCGCGGCTGTACTCGGCCAGCCGCACCATCCGTTCCTTGTTGACCGCGTAGCGGCCGGCGGTGCAGTTGCGCAGCATCTGCCACAGCCAGCGGTACTGCTGAGGGTCGCTGGTCAGGCGGATCGCCAGCGGTGCGTGTTCCTGGAACAGCCACTTGAGTGCCTTCAGCGGCACGCCGGGGGCCGCCCACGGCGAGGCGTAGCCGGGGGAAACCTGGCCGGCGTTGGCGAAGCTGGTGGCGCGCGCCGGACCCGGCTCGCGATCAACCACGGTCACCTCGAAGCCCGCGCGGGCCAGGTACCACGCGCTGGTCACGCCGATCACGCCACTGCCAAGAACGAGAACCCGCTGCATCGCACCCCTCCGTCAGGAGCTTTCACTGCCCCGGAGCGCCGGAGCCATGGATTGCGCGCATACTACCGCCGGTATTCCGGGTTTTTATCCTGAATTTACTGGCCTGCGCAGGGCTTAATGCCGCGGCAGGCGCCTTCGACGGAGGTTTCCATGCCCGCACGCACCGATGCCACGCGCAGCGACCGCTCCCGCCGCCTGGACCGGATCGACCGCCACATCCTCCGCATCCTCCAGCAGGAGGGCCGGATCTCCTTCACCGAGCTGGGCGAGCGGGTCGGCCTGTCGACCACGCCCTGCACCGAGCGCGTGCGCCGGCTGGAGCGCGACGGGGTGATCAGCGGCTACCACGCGCGGCTCAACCCGCAGCATCTCGGCGCCAGCCTGCTGGTGTTCGTGCAGATCAGCCTGGCCTACAAGTCCGGCGACATCTTCGAGGAGTTCCGCCGCGCGGCGCTGAGGCTGCCCAACGTGCTGGAGTGCCACCTGATGTCCGGCGACTTCGACTACCTGATCAAGGCCCGCATCTCGGAGATGGCCTCCTACCGCAAGCTGCTGGGCAGCAGCCTGCTCACCCTGCCGCACGTGCGCGAGTCCAAGAGCTACATCGTGATGGAAGAGGTCAAGGAGACGCTGGCGCTGGAGGTGCCTGATTGAGGGGATTCGGGATTCGGGATTCGGGATTCGGGATTCGGGATTCGGGATTCGGGATTCGGGATTGGTGATTGGTGATTGGTGATTGGTGATTCGTGATGTGTAGCGGATGAGCGGAGCGCATCCGGGAGCGCCCATCGCGCACGCCAGGAGCGAAAAAAAACGGCGGCCCTGGGGCCGCCGTTCTTCATTGCATCGCCGGGGCCGCTCAGCGCGCCCAGCGCACCGCAGAGGCCGTGCGCGGCAGTACCTGCGCGGTCAGCGGGGTGTCCTTCTCGAGCAGGCCGATGGCGTTGGCGAGGATCGCCGCGGCCTCGCGCTGCAGCGGATCCGGGCGCTTCTCGGCGGCCTTCTCGCGCGCGGCGTCCTTGACCACGTCGCGCTCGGCGGCGGTCAGGCCGTCGTCGAAATCCTCGGCCAGCGGATCCAGGTCCAGGCCCTTCTCCTTGCGGATCGCCTGGCGCTCCTTGCGCTGCTTCTCCTGGCGCTCGCGCTCGGTGCGGCGTTCGTCCTCGTTGAGCGAGAGGTACTTCCTGGCTTTTTCCTCGCGGTAGCGGGCCACGTCCTCGCTCCACCACTGGAACTCGAGGTCGTCGGCGATGCGCCGCGCATGCAGCGCCTGCAGCTGCGGCAGCAGCGGCTGGAAGTTGCCGTAGCGGTCGTGCGGCACGGCGGCGATGCGGGTCCACGGCAGGGCGTTGTCGTAGGTGCTCTCGCCGAACTCGTTGGCGTCCACGCTCAGCGGATAGGCGATGTCCGGGACCACGCCCTTGTGCTGGGTGCTGCCGCCCTCGATGCGGAAGAACTGGGCGATCGTCAGCTTCACGTGGCCGAAGCGCGGGCCCTCGGAAGTCGGCCAGCGGTCCAGGTCGACCAGGTTCTGCACCGTGCCCTTGCCGAAGGTGGTCTCGCCGATGATCAGGGCGCGGCCGTAGTCCTGCATGGCGCCGGCGAAGATCTCCGAGGCCGAGGCCGAACCACGGTTGACCAGCACCGCCAGCGGGCCGTCCCAGGCCACGCCCGGCTTGTTGTCGCTGTTGACCGAGACGCGGCCGCCGGACTCGCGCACCTGCACCACCGGGCCGCGGTCGATGAACAGGCCGGTGAGCTGCACCGCCTCGTCCAGCGAACCGCCGCCGTTGTTGCGCAGGTCCAGGACCACGCCGTCGACCTTCTGCTCCTTGAACCGCGCCAGCAGGTCGGCGACGTCGCGGGTGGCGGAGGTGTAGTCGGTGCCATTGCGGCGGCGGCCCTCGAAGTCCTGGTAGAAGGTCGGCAGCTCGATCACGCCGATCTTGCGCGCCGGCAGGCCTTCCTGCGCCGGGATGTTGTACAGCTTGCTCTTGGCCGCCTGTTCGGACAGCTGCACCCGCGCGCGGGTCAGGGTCACGGTGCGGTGCTCGCCGTCGATGCCGTTCTCGGCCGGGATGTACTCCAGCCGCACCTGGGTGCCCTTGGCGCCGCGGATCTTGGCGACCACGTCGTCGATGCGCCAGCCGACCACGTCCTCGATCGCGCCGGACTTGCCCTGGCCCACGCCGACGATGCGGTCGCCGGCCTTGAGCGTGCCATCCATCGCGGCCGGGCCGCCCGGGATGATCTCGCGCACCACGACCACGTCCTCCTGGCGCTGCAGCTGGGCGCCGATGCCCTCCAGCGACAGCGACATGGCCTGGTTGAAGTTCTCGGCCGTGCGCGGGTTGAGGTAGTCGGTATGCGGGTCGATCGACGCGGTGTAGGCGTTGAGGAACAGCGAGAACACGTCCTCGCCCTTGAGCTGGTCGACCGAGCGCGCCAGCTGGGCGTAGCGCTTCTCCAGGGTCTTGCGGATCTCGGCCGGCTCCTTGCCGGCGAGCTTCAGCCGCAGCCAGTCGTTCATCACCGACTTGCGCCACACCTGGTCCAGCTCGGCGGCGTCGGCGGCCCACGGCGCGTGCTCGCGGTCGTACTCCCAGCGCTCCTCGCCGCTGAAGTCGAACTCGCCCTTCAGCAGCTTCTGGGCGTAGGCCACGCGCTCGACCACGCGCTCGCGGTAGACCTGGAACATGGCGAAGGCCGGGCTCGGGTCGCCGCCGCGCACCGCGTCGTCCATGCGCAGGCGGTAGGGCTCGAAGCGCTTGATGTCGTCGGCCGTGAAGAACTGCTTGCTGCCGTCCAGCGCCTCCAGGTAGCGACGGAAGATGTCCTCGGACATCGCATCGTCGGCCGGGCGCGGGCGGTAGGCGTAACGGCTGTCCGAAAGCAGGCCGTAGACCAGCTTGGAGGTCGTGGCCTGGTCCGCGGTGGGCGCCAGCCCGACCGAAGCGGGGGCTTCGTTGCGCGCGAGCAGGACCGCGGGGACGGCCAGCAGGAAGGCGAACAGGACAGCGGTGATTCTGGATTTCATGCAGGAGCTCGGGCCACGCAAGGCCGTTGGGGGTCGGGCGTCACGGATGTTCGGACCGCGGCCGGCGCTGGAAGTTGCCGGCCGCGCGCCAGGGCACGGATGACGTTCCACCGCAGGCTAGCCGCCGCGGCGTAGGGAAAAGTGAACAGGAACAGTGCGGCACCACGGGCGCGGCGGGCCCGGCGCCCGTGGCTGGCGATGGCCGCGCGCGGCCTCAGGCCGCCACCCCCGCGCCGGCCGCCTGGCGGTCGGCATGGTAGGACGAACGCACCATCGGCCCGGAGGCGACGTGGCTGAAGCCCAGCCCGTAACCGTACTCCTCCAGCGCCTTGAACTCCTCGGGCGTCCAGTAGCGCAGCACCGGGTGGTGGTGCGCGGTCGGCTGCAGGTACTGGCCGATGGTGACCATGTCCACGTCGTGCGCGCGCAGGTCGCGCAGGGTGGCCTGCACCTGCTCCATGGTCTCGCCCAGGCCGAGCATGATGCCGGACTTGGTCGGGATCGCCGGGTGCTGGGCCTTGAACTCCTTCAGCAGGGTCAGCGACCACTGGTAGTCCGCGCCCGGGCGCACGTTGCGGTACAGGTCCGGCACGGTCTCGATGTTGTGGTTGAACACGTCCGGCGGGTTCTGCGCCAGGATGCCCAGCGCGCGCTCCATGCGGCCCTTGCCGCGGAAGTCCGGGGTCAGGATCTCGATCCGGGTGCCGGGGGCGCGCTCGCGGATGGCGGCGATGCAGTCGACGAAGTGCTGGGCGCCGCCGTCGCGCAGGTCGTCGCGGTCGACGCTGGTCACCACCACGTACTTCAGCCCCATGTCGGCCACGGTGTTGCCCAGGTTCACCGGCTCCTGCGGATCCGGCGGCTTCGGGCGGCCGTGGGCCACGTCGCAGAACGAGCAGCGGCGGGTGCAGACCTCGCCGAGGATCATGAAGGTCGCCGTGCCGTGGCCGAAGCATTCGTGGATGTTCGGGCAGCTGGCCTCCTCGCACACCGTGACCAGGCGGTTCTCGCGCAGCTTGGCCTTGAGGTTCTGCACCGCGTTGCCCGACGGGATCCGCACCCGGATCCACGACGGCTTGCGCAGCACGGGAGCCTCGGCGAACTGCACCGGCGAACGGCCGATCTTGTCGCCACCCAGCTGCTTGGCCCCCGCCTCCAGCGGCGCGGCCGGCGCAGTTTCGGGAAGGACCTGGAGCGGGATGGTGCGGGGGGCAGGCGTACTCATGGCCCCTATTGTAGGCCCCCGCCGCGCGCCGCGCCCGGCGCCAGCGGTGCCGGGGCCGGAACGCCCGGAGTTGGTGGATGGAACGGAAAGGGCCCCCGGCAACGTGTGGCGCCCCCGGGACGGCTTCAGGCCGGTGGGAACAGGTCCAGGGCACGGGCAACCACGGGCTGTGCCCACGGCGGCGTAGCAGCGAGCTCCTCCTTCGTCGCCGGGAACAGCACCTTCCCGCCCTCGACTTCCAGCACCAGCTGCAGGTCGGCACCATCCCTGCCGGCCGGGCGGCTGTTGTCGTAGACGTGGAGCACTTCCAGGCCGGGCATGAGCGCGACCAGGTTCTGCACGGAGGAGACGTAGCGCGAACGGATCCTGTCTTCCGGGATGTCATGGCCGCCCCTGGCGACGCGTGCCGTTACCCGCTCGATGTGAAGCTCCGGACTGGCCAACCCGATGAACCAGATCTTTACCTGGTGGGTGTTGCAGGCTTCCCGCAGCAGGCGTGGGATCGTGTTGGCACCGAGCGTTGTCTCGAAAGCGTAGTCGGTGCCCCGTGCAATGGCCTTGACCAGGCGCCGCTTGCCCTCCGCCCAGGCCTCGCCGTTGGCCTCTTCCTGCGACATGCCGGTGGCCCGCATGAGCTCGCGGGCGTAGGTGTCGGGGTTGAACCAGGTCGCCCCCCTTGCCCCCAGGATGCCGTTGCCCAGCAGGCTGCTCTTGCCCGCGCCGTTGATACCGGCAAGGCAGAGGATCTCCGCCATGGATCAGAGCGACTCGCCGACCGGGACCCGGCCGCGATGGGCACGGTGGCGGGTAGCCGCCTTCAGGGTCTGCCCGTCCTCAAGCACCGCCAGCCGACGGTCGAACTCCGCCTGCAGGCGTGCCATTGCCAGCTGCCGCTGGGTCGCCGGATCGGGCCCTTCCGGTGCTTCGAACGGGAGGGGGGCGGCTTCTGCGGTGGACTTGCGAACACTGGAGGAAGCAGCCGCCACCAGGCTGGCGTAATGATCCGGATCAACGAGGACCGCAGCAGGGCGCTTGTGGTTGAGGATGAGCAGGGCGTTCTCCTTGCCGATCCGGCGCACCATTCCGGCCCAGTCGCTCTTGACCTCGGTCGAGGTCGCCACATCGAGCAAGTCGATCGTCATGCCGGCTTCCAGCTGGCCCCGGAGCGATCCCGCCGCGGCCTTGCGTACCGCAGCGGAAGACACGGCCTTCTTCCCGCTGGCAGGCAGCGGGGGGGAGCTCTTCCTGTGCCGCTGCGATGCGGGCGCCTTGACCGGGCGGACCATCACGTCACTCCATCGAGGAACTGCCGCCTACTCTATGCCAGAAATGGGCAAAATGGATGAATTCCCCATTTCTTCCATTTCCAGGCGACACGCACGGCCACTACGCGGGGGGAAAGTAATGCGGCAGCCACGGCCAGGCGTGCCGCGCGCAAAGCGCGGGGCCACCCAGCGTCCCGGCCGTCACGCCACCAGCTCGGGCAGTCCGGCCTGCGGCTGGAGCTCCAGGCCGAACTGGCGCGCGACCTGCGCCAGCAGCACCGGCTTGACCGCGCCCATCGAGGACGGGCCGCCGAGGTCCTGCACCGAGGTCACGCGCAGGCCCTGGTAGCCGCAGGGATTGATCCGGTGGAAGGGCTCCAGATCCATGCCGATGTTGAACGACAGGCCATGGAAGCTGCATCCGCGGCGCACGCGGATGCCCAGCGCCGCGACCTTGGCCCCGCCCACGTACACGCCGGGCGCGCCTTCCAGGCGCTCGCCGCCGATGTTCCACTCGTCGAGCGTGTCGATGATCGCCTGCTCGATCCGGCACACGTACTCGCGCACGCCCACGCCGATCCGGCGCAGGTCCAGCAGCGGGTAGAGCACGATCTGGCCCGGGCCGTGGTAGGTCACCTGGCCGCCGCGGTCCACGTGCAGCACCGGGATGTCGCCCGGCGCCAGCACGTGCTCCGGCTTGCCGGCCTGGCCCAGGGTGAACACCGGCTCGTGCTCGACCAGCCACAGCTCGTCCGGCGTGTCCTCGCCACGGGCATCGGTGAAGCGCTGCATCGCCCGCCACACCGGCTCGTAAGCCTGGCGGCCGAGGTCGAACACCCGCGCCGGGCGCGGCGCGCGCGACGGGGCGGCCGAGGCCTCGCAGGCGCTCACAGGGTCCACTTCACTTCCGGGTGGTCGCGCAGGGCCTGGTGGGCGCGCTCGTACTGCCCGCGGCTCTCGGCGCGGAAGCCGATGCGCACGGACACGTACCTGCCGTTGGAGGAGTGCTTCCACTGGATGCTCTCTTCCAGGACTTCCACGCCGGCGGCGGCCAGCAGCTTCGGCAGCTCGGTCTCCAGGCCCTTGTCGGCCGCGCCCATGGCGCTGAGCTCGAAGGTGCCGGGGAACTGGAAGCCGTGCTCGGGGTTGTCGGACTTGATTTCCATCGACGCATTATCGGGGCCTGGGCCCCCGAACCCAAGCACCACCCCCGCGCAACGCTGCGGTGCGGCCATGCACGCCCCCTGTACGCCCGCGCGCGGTCCAATATGGCTTCCCCCTTTCCGCCGGAACCCGCCGATGCCCGCCACCGCACGGATGCGATCGACGCGCGTCCTGTCCGCCGCGCTGCTCCTGCTGTCCCCCGCCCTCGCCGCCGCGCAGCAGTGCGACAGCAGCGTCCTCAGCGAGACCCCGCCGGCGGTCAACTTCCGCGTCGACAACGACCTGCTCGGTGGCGAGAAGCAGGACCAGGGCTACACCAACGGCGCGATGCTCACCCTGGTCTCGCCGAACCTGGCCGACTACACCGACGACCCCTGCCTGCCGGGCCTGGCGCGTTGGCTCAACCGCTACCTCGAGCGCCTGCAGCCCGGCGGCTTCGAGCAGCAGAACATGGTCTTCAGCATCGGCCAGGCCCTGTACACGCCTACCGACTACACCCGCACCGACCTGATCCTGGACGACCGTCCGTACGCGGCGATCCTGATGGCCCGGTTCGGCTACAACGCGCGCAACGGCGACGACCTGCGCACCACCCAGCTGCAACTTGGGGTGGTCGGGCCGATGGCGCTGGGCAGGCAGGTGCAGAATGCGGCCCACCACGTGTTCGAGGGCGAGGACTTCCGCGGCTGGGACAACCAGCTGGAGAACGAGCCGCTGGTCGGCGTGGTCCACGAGCGCATGCGTCGCTGGGGCGACGCCGGACGCAACGCCGGCGGCTGGGGCTGGGACGCGATCGCGCACTGGGGCGGCGCCCTCGGCAACCGCGCCACCTACCTCAACACCGGCCTGGAGGCACGCTGGGGCTGGCGCCTGCCGGACGACTTCGGCAGCACCCCGCTGCGCCCGGCCGGCGAGAACACCGCGCCCTCGCGCGGGCGCCGCTCGGGCTGGTCCTGGCACATGTTCGCCACCACCGACGTGCGCGCGGTGGCCCGCGACATCACCCTGGACGGCAACACCTTCCGCGACAGCCACAGCGTGGACAGGCGTCCGCTGGTGGGCGAGGTCGGCTACGGCATGGCCCTGACCCGCGGCCGCTGGAAGTTCGCCCTGGCGCGCTACCACGGCGCGCGCGAGTTCGAGGGCCAGGAGGAGCGGCCGGTGTTCGGCAGCTTCACCATCAGCCGGATGCTCTGACCCGGCAGGTCCGGCGCGCCGGGCGCCGGACCGTGCAACCGCCGCGATGGCGGCCGGATTCCTGCTTACTGGGCGACGACGACCGCGGCCGAGGGCACCCAGCCACGCTGGCCGACCTCGTTCTCCACCTCGAGCATCGCGCCCTGCTTGCTGCCGGTCGGGAACAGCAGCATGCCGGTGCGCAGCTCGGCCACCACCTCGGCATCGGCCGCCGGCTGCGCCAGCAGGCGCGCGGTACGGCGCAGGGCCAGCGTCTGGCTGGCGAGCAGCTCGCCCTCGGCATCCATGTCCAGGGGAGCGCCGGCAGGCGCGGCAACCTGAGCGGGAACGGCGACCGGGGCGGGTTCGACCACGACCTGCGGGGCGGGAGCCGGCTGCAAGGCGGTCGCCTGCTCCTCGACCTCTTCGACCTCCGCCACCGCCTGTTCCTGCTGCGCGCGCCGCGGGAGCAGCGAGCGCAGCCCCTGGCCGGCCGAAGTCGCCCTGGCCACGGACACATCACCTTCGGTCGCCACTGGCGCGGGCGCGCCGCCCCCCAATCCGGGCTTGAACATGCCCAAGGTGGAAGCCAGGGCCGACTGCCGCGAACCGCCGGCTCCACGCTGCCTGGCCAGGCGGCGAACGGCCGGCTCCATCTTCTCGTAGGCTTCTTCGTACGCCTGCTTGATGACCTTGCCGATCTCGGTGTTTTCCCAGCTGCTGTAGTGGATGCCGCCGCGGGCGCCATGGGCGTTGGACTGCGCGCGCAGCGCCGCCTCCCAGGCCTTGTCCGAGATCTTGGCCTCGCCGCTGGTGGTGATGACCTGCTCGGAGGTGCGGGCGTCGACCAGGGTCAGCACCACTTCCGCGTTCTGGCGGCGGGTGGAGACGCCGGCCTTGCCGCCGCCCATGCCCAGGAAGCCGCGCTTCTCGCCCTCGACGCCGAAGCTGCTGCCGCCGGCGTTGGCGTTCTGCGAGACGATGTCCGGGATCAGCACGAAGTCGGCCGAACGGATCTGGCCGCCACCGACGTTGTGGCCGGCACGCAGTTGCCCGGCGGCCGCCAGTTCCTGTTCCTCGCGGATCGCGGCCAGGCCGGCGCCGCGGTCGACCACGGTGAAGCAGCGCGAGTCGTTGACCATGACCCGCAACATGCGGGTCGGGGCCGACAGGCCGTAGGCGGACCACAGCTCGGCGCCGTCGTCGGGTTCGGAGATGCGCACCGAGCCGATCGGCTCGGAACAGCCGCCGCCGAACAGGCCGGCATGGGCCTCCGGCGCGAAGGCGGCGGCCAGCAGGCCACAAAGCGCGAGGGCGCGGGTCGGAAAGTGCTGGTAACTCATGATCCCCTGGAAGACTGGCGTGCCCGGGTGGACAGCGGAGATCAAAGTCTAACGAAACCTTCATCAGCATGAACAATTGCTGACACCCACTCCCCGAGGGTGCGCCACTCAATGCGCAACACCGCCGCCCCTGGACCTGCGGCCACGGACCGGTCCCTCGCGGCCGGCAGGGCGGCTCCGGGCTTCCTGCGAAGGCGCCGGATCCGGTGACGCGGCTGTCCCGCCGGCGAGGGCCCGCACCGCCCGGTCCACCCGCAGCGCGCGGGCTGCGGCGGCCTCGGCCGAGTCCTCGGACCATCCACCCAGGCGGACCACCAGGTCGGTATAGGCCTGCAGGTAGGCGAAGGCGACGACCTGGCCGTGCTCGGTGCTGGCATAGCCGCCGACGCCGGCCGAGCGCAGGCCGCCGGCGGTGAACAGGGTGCCGCTGGCACCGGCGCGCAGCTGGTCGCGGCTGGCGCTGCCGGACACGGCAACGCGGCCGGTACCGCGCTGGTCGACCAGGGTCAGCACCACTTCCACGGCCTGTGCCGGGGGCGTCGGCTCGTCGGCAGGTCCACTCCGGCTCTCGCCCGGGGCCAGGTCCGGTTCCAGGACGAAGTCGGCCGCCGCCGGCGGAAGCTGGCCGGCCCCGTCGGCGACCTGCGAACCGGGACCGACGCCGTGGTCGCGCAGGGTGAAACAGCGCGAACGGGCCACCAGCACGCCGACCAGCCGCGACGGCGGCGGCAGCTGGTGGCGCCTCCGCCAGTTCTCCGCGTCCGCCGGTTCGGTTACCGACACGGTACCCAGCGGCACCCGGCAGACCGGGATCTGCGCCACCGGATGGGAAACCTCGTGGGACTGCTGCGCGGGCTGTGCGCGCGAGCCGGCCGCTGCCGGACCGGTCAGTGCTACCGCTACCAGGAACGCGGCGTACGCGCCCCATGCATTCCAATTGCCCATGTGCCCCCCGTCCGTCCCAGTGGGTACCGGCGCTCCGCGCCCAGGCGCGCAGCCCGGAGGCGGCGCGTGCGGCCAAGCATAAGCCAGCGGGCGCGCGCGGTTGGAGAACTGCCGCACAGGTTCGGACCCCGGATACGAAGACAGCCGGCGCGGGGCCGGCTGTCCAGGGATCATGCGGGGCGGTCGGGGCTCACTCCGACTCCCACCACATCCAGAAGGCATCCCACAGGCGCTTGAAGAAGCCGGCTTCCTCGACCGCGTTGGCGGCGACCAGCGGCGCCTCGGCCACGACCTGTCCATCCAGCGACACCTTGACCGTGCCGATCTGCTGGCCGGCGGCAATCGGCGCCACCAGCGAGCGCGGCACTTCCATCGCCGGCTTGAGGTCGCCGTAGCGGCCGCGACCCACGCTCACCAGCAGCGGCTCGGCCACGCCCAGCTGCACCTGGTCGGCCTTGCCCTTCCACACCTTCAGCGAGGCCACCGGCTTGCCGGGCTCGTACAGGCGGTGGGTCTCGTGGAAGCGGAAGCCCCAGTTCAGCAGGGCCAGGCTGTCGTCGGCGCGCTGGCGCTCGGAGGCGCCGCCCATCAGCACCGCGACCAGGCGCTGGTCGCCGCGCTGGGCCGAGCTCATCAGGCAGTAGCCGGCCTTGGAGTGGTGGCCGGTCTTGATGCCGTCGACCGAGGAATCGCGCCACAGCAGCAGGTTGCGGTTCGGCTGGGTGATGCCGTTGACCGTGAATTCCTTGATCTTGTTGTACCCGTACTGCTCCGGGTAGTCGCGCACGAAGGCACGGCCAAGCAGGGCCAGGTCGCGCGCGGTGCTGTAGTGCCCTTCGGCGGACAGGCCGTGCGCGTTGACGAAGTGGCTGTTCTTCATGCCGATCTTCGCCGCGTAGCTGTTCATCAGGTCGGCGAAGGCCTCCTGGGTGCCGGCGACGTGCTCGGCCAGCGCGATCGCGGCGTCGTTGCCCGACTGCACCGCCATGCCCTTTTCCATCTCCACCAGCGGTGCGGTCTGGTTGACCGGGAAGCCGCTGAAGCTGCCGTCGGTGCGGGCGCCGCCCTCGCGCCAGGCGCGCTCGCTCATCAGCACCTGGTCGTCGGGCTTGACCCGGCCGGCGGCCATTTCCGCGGCGATCACGTAGGAGGTCATCACCTTGGTGATGCTGGCCGGCTCGACCTGCTCGTCCACGTTCTCGCCGGCCAGGACCTGGCCGGTGGCGTAGTCCATCACCAGCCACGCGGTGGCCTGGGAGGGACGCGGGGCGGGCGGGATCGCGACCGCCTGCGCGGCCGGTGCGGCCCCGGCGGGCTGCGGTGCGGGTGCCGGGGCCTGGGCGAAGGCCAGGCCGAAGGCGAAGGTGGCGGCCGCGGCGAGGACGGTCAGCGGACCGGTGGGACGGAACTTCATGGAAACAGGAACTCCTGCGGCAACCGGCCTGGGGCCGGGCGGAAAGGAAGGATCAAGCGGACGATTGTAAGCCCGCGCTCAGTCGCGGACCGGCTGCGGGGTACCGAAACCCAGACCGGCGATGCGCAGCGCAAGTTCCGCCGGGTCGCCGGCGGCCGGCACCCGCAGGCGCCACAGCGTGCGTCCGCCGCTGGTCGCGTCCTCGATGCGCGCCTCGCTGATGCCGGCGGCCAGCAGCCGTTCCAGCGCCCGGCGCGCATTGTCGGCGCTGGAGAAGCTGGCGACCTGCAGCAGCTGCGCCGAGGGCGAGATCACCGACGGTGCGGCGTGGACTGAAGCAGCAACAGGCGCGGCGGCGGGCGCACTGGCAACGGCGGGCGGTTCGTTCGCGACCGGCGGCGCTTCTTCCGGCAGCGCCTGGACCAGCTGGTCCAGCGCGGTGGCCGGGGTCGCCGGCGCGGTCTGCGCAGGCGCCGCGGCGACCTGGGCCGGCGCGGGGACAGCGGCGGGCCTTGCCGCGTAACGGGTGCCGTCGTCCTCGCCCGGGACCAGCGCGCGTACCTCGACCCGGCCGGTACCGCGGGCGACGATGCCCAGCTTCACCGCGGCGGCGTAGCTGAGGTCGATCACCCGGCCATCGTGGAACGGGCCGCGGTCGTTGACCCGCACCACCACCGACTTGCCGTTGTCCAGGTTGGTGACCCGGGCGAAGCTCGGCAGCGGCAGGGTCTTGTGCGCGGCGCTGAAGGTGTACATGTCGTACACCTCCTGGTTGGAGGTGCGGCGGCCGTGGAACTTGCTGCCGTAGTACGAGGCGATGCCCTGCTCGACGTAGCCGTGCGGGCGGTCCATGACCTTGTACTGCTTGCCCAGCACCGTGTACGGCGAGCGGTTGCCCACCGGCGAGCGCGGCAGGTCGACCACCACCGGCTCGGGGATGCAGTCCACGTCGGGCACGTAGTCCGGGGTGCGGTCGGGCACGCCCGGCTTGTACAGGCCGCCGGCGGTGTAGTCGCCGCGGGTGGACGGATCCTCCTGCGCCGGCGCGTACGGCGAGACGCCACTGCAGCGGCCGTCCGCAGCGGACGGGGACGCCACCTTGTCGCCCTTCGCAGGCGACGGCGCACTGGCCTTCTTCGGCGCGCTGCCGCACGCGGCCAGCACCAGCATGGCCAGGACCGCGGCCATGCGCAGGACTGCCTGCGAGGGCCGGCGCGCGGTCATGCCGGCGGGATCTCCCGCCCGGCGATCGCCTCCGACAGCTGGAACACCGCCATCGCGTACATCTTGGAGATGTTGTAGCGGGTGATCGCGTAGTAGTTCTGGAAACCCAGCCAGTACTGCGGGCCGCTGCTGCCCTCCAGGCTGATGGGGGTGGCGGTGGCGCCGTCCGGCACCGGCAGCTGCGGCCGGTAGCCGCGCGCGGCCAGGTCGGCGAGGGTGTGGGTCGGCTTCCACTCGCTCGGGTCGAACGGCTCGCGGCCCGGCTCGAGCGTGGCCGGCACCGCGACCAGGCCGCCGCGCACCCAGCCGCCCTTCTTCACGAAGTAGTTGGCGACCGAGGCGAACACGTCGTCGAGGCTGCCGAACAGGTCGCGGCGGCCGTCGCCGTCGCCATCGACCGCGAAGTCGCGGTAGCTCGACGGCATGAACTGGCCCATGCCCATGGCGCCGGCATAGCTGCCCTTGAGCGTGGTGATGTCCAGGTTCTCCTCGCGCGCCAGCGCGAACAGCTGCGCCAGCTCCTCGCGGAAGAACAGCTCGCGCCGCACCTCGCGCTCGAGCTTGGCCGGGTCGCCGCTACGCGGATAGCGGAAGGCCAGGGTGTAGAGCGCATCCAGCACCGAGTAGCGGCCGGTGTTGCCGCCGTAGCTGGTCTCCACGCCGATGATCGCGACGATCACCTCGGCGGGCACGCCGGTATCGGCCTCGACCTTGGCCAGCTTGACCCGGTTCTGCCCGAGGAAGCGGCGGCCGCCGTCGATCCGGGCCTGGCTGATGAACAGCGGCCGGTACTCGTGCCACGGCTTGACCCGCTCGGCCGGGCGCGACATCGCGTTGACCACGCTGTCGAGGAAGCTGGCCCCGGCCAGGGTGGCCTCGATCTCGGCGGCGGGAATGCCGTAGCGCTCGCTGGTATCGGCGATGAAGCGCGCGCGCGCCACCTCGAACGGCACCGGGGTCAGGTCCACCGGCGGCGCCTGCACGGTCTCGGGCCGGGCTTCGGCCGGGGTCGCGGGGACGTTCGGCACCGCGGCCGGCGGGTTGGAGACGACACCGGCGCGGGGCGTGCAGCCCAGCAATCCGGCGAGGATGAGGCCGGTCAGCAGACGGCCGCGCGTTGCGGGCTTCTTGATCATCGAAGGCAGGTTAGCATGCGTGCGCAAGCCCATGCAGCCATTGGGATTTTCACATCCCGGGCCGGACGGGGACGGTCAGTGGAAGGCATGGACCGGGCGGTGGGTGCGGACCGCCATGACCAGGCCCAGGCCGGCCAGCAGCGACACCGCCGAGGTGCCGCCATAGCTCAGCAGCGGCATGGGCACGCCGACCACCGGCAGCAGGCCGGAGACCATGCCGCCGTTGACCAGCACGTAGACGAAGAAGGCCAGGCCCAGCGAGCCGGCCAGCAGCCGCGAGTAGCCGTCGCGGGCCTGGGCGGCGATCCACAGGCAGCGGCCGATCACGAACAGGTACAGGGCCAGCATCGTGGCCACGCCGACCCAGCCGAACTCCTCGCTCAGCACCGAGAAGGCGAAGTCGGTGGTCTGCTCGGGGATGAAGTTGAGGTGGGACTGGCTGCCCTCGCCCCAGCCCTTGCCGGTCAGGCCGCCGGAGCCGATCGCGATCTTGGACTGGATGATGTTCCAGCCCGCGCCCAGCGGATCGCGCTCGGGATCGAGGAAGGTCAGGATGCGGTCCTTCTGGTATGGCCGCAGCAGCCAGAACCAGGCCACCGGAGCCACCGCCGCGACGCCGCCGACGCCCACGCCCACCCACCACCACGGCAGCCCGGCCAGCAGCAGGGCGAACACGCCACTGCTGGCGATCAGCATGGCGGTGCCGAAGTCCGGCTGCAGCAGGATCAGGCCGGTCGGCAGCGCGATCAGCGCGCCGGTGGCCAGCACCGTCGGCACCCGCGGCGGCAGCGGCCGCGAGTGCAGGTACCAGGCGACCATCATCGGCAGCGCGATCTTCAGCAGCTCCGAGGGCTGCAGGTAGAACACGCCCAGGTTCAGCCAGTGCCGGCCGTGCTTGCCGGTGCCGACCAGCAGCACCGCCAGCAGCGGCAGCATGGACAGGAAGTACACCGTTGGCGACCACGCGCGCAGGCGGATCACCGAGACCCGCGACAGTGCCCACATCGCCACCGCGCCCACCGCGAAACGCGCGCCCTGGGCCTTGACCAGGGCCGCGCCGCCACTGGGACCACCGGCGCTGTAGAGCACCGCCAGGCCGAAGGCCATCAGCCCGGCCAGGGCCAGGCACAGCGGCCAGTCCAGGGTGCGCACGAAGCGCCCGCCCATGTCCAGCAGCCAGCGCAGGAAATCCCTCATCGGCCGTTCTCCTGCGCCGCGGGCGGCTCGGTGGTCCCGGCGGCGGATCCATCGTCGCCGGCCGGCGCTGCCGCCGGTACGGTGGCCGGCGCAGGGGCGCGCGCAGCCGGTGCATCCACGGCGGGAGCGGCGGCGCGCTGCAGCTGCGGCTGGCGCCGGAGCCAGCTGCCGAAGTTGTTGTCGGCGGGGTTGCGGTCGCCGGCCTGCGCCGGGGTACGCCGCGACGGGGGCGGCGGCAGCGGCAGTTCGCCATCGGTCGCCGGCGTGCAGCCTGCCTCAGCGGCTGCGCCTGCGCCCGCGCAGCTGGCAGGCGCCGGCGCTGCATCCAGCGGCTCCACGCCGTCCGGCAGCTTGCCCAGCAGCCAGGCGTCGAAGATCTTGCGCGCGATCGGCGCGGCGGTGCTGCCGCCGTAACCGCCGCCTTCCACCGCCACCGCCACCGCGATCTGCGGGTCCTCGGCCGGAGCGAAGCCGATGAACAGCGCGCGGTGGCGCAGGTGCATGGGCAGGCTGCGCGGATCGACCGCGCCGGTGCCGCGGCGGCTGACCACCTGCGCGGTACCGGTCTTGCCGGCCATCCGGTACGGCGCGCCGACGCTCATCATGCGCGCGGTGCCGCCGGGGCCGTGGATGGTCATCTCCATGCCCTCGCGCACCACCCGCAGGTTGTCCGGGCGCTCGCTGATCTGGCCCGGTTCGCCGCGCTCCAGCGCCGACCACGGCGCGTCGAAGCGGTCGCGGCGCGCCTCGACCAGGTGCGGCCGGCGCAGGTGGCCATCGTCGGCGAGGGCGCCGGTGGCGCGCACCATCTGCAGCGGGGTGACCTTCCAGTCGCCCTGGCCGATGGAGATGTTCACGGTGTCGCCCGGATACCAGCGCTCCTTGCGCTGGCGCAGCTTCCACGCCGGGCTGGGCAGGATGCCGGTGCTCTCGCCCACCAGGTCGATGCCGGACGGCTCGCCGAAGCCGTAGCGGGTCAGGTACTGCTGGATCCGCTCGATGCCCATGTCCAGCGCCAGCTGGTAGTAGTACGTGTTGACCGAATCGGCGATCGACTTGCGCGCATCGGTCCAGCCGTGGCCGCCGCGGTGCGAGTCGCCCCAGCCGCGGCTGTTGCCGGGCAGGTAGAACATGCCGGTGGACAGGGTGCGGTCCTCGGGGCGGCGCACGCCGCTGTCCAGGCCGGCCAGGGCCAGGAACGGCTTGAGGGTCGAGCCCGGGGCCACGCCGCCGAGCACCGCGCGGTTGAACTGCGGGCGCGAGGGGTTGTCCATCAGCGCGCGATAGTCGGCGTGCGAGATGCCGTTGACGAACAGGTTGGGGTCGTAGGACGGCAGGCTCACCAGGGCCAGGATCTCGCCGGTGCGCGGATCCATCGCCACCGCCGTGCCCTCCAGCTCGCCGAACGCGGCCACCGCGGCGCGCTGCAGTTCGGCATCGATCGACAGCCGCAGGTCCGAGCCCGGCCGCGCCGGCACACGGCCGACCGTGCGCAGCGCGCGGCCCTGGACGTTGGTCTCGATCTGCTCGTAGCCGACCTTGCCGCGCAGCAGGTCCTCGTAGGAGCGCTCGATGCCGGTCTTGCCGATGTGGGTCAGCGCGGTGCCGCCCTCGCCCAGCGTCTCCAGGTCCTTCTCGTCGATCCGGCCGACGTAGCCGATCACGTGCGCGAACAGGTCGCCATAGGGATAGTGCCGGGTCAGGTACGGCTCCATCTCCACGCCGGGGAAGCGCCAGCGGTTGACCGCGAAGGCGGCCATCTCCTCGTCGCTCAGGCGCAGCTTCAGGGTGATCGGGCGGAAGCCGCGGCCGGCCTTGCGCTCGCGCCGGAAGTGCTCGATCTCGTCCTCGTCCAGCGGGATCAGCTGGCCCAGCTCGGCCAGCAGCTTCTCGGTATCGCCGGCCTTGTCCGGGGTCACGTCCAGGCGGAACGCCGGCACGTTCTCGGCCAGCAGCCGGCCCTGGCGGTCGTAGATCATGCCCCGCGCCGGCACCACCGGGCGCGGGCGGATGCGGTTGGCTTCCGAACGGGTGGCGAAGTCGTCGTGCTGCAGCACCTGCAGGCGGAAGTACCAGGCCGCCAGCCCGCCCAGGGCCAGGGCCGCGACCAGGAAGCCGAGCGCGGCGCGGCGCCGGAACTGCTCGGCCTCGGCGTGCGGGTTCTTGGAAGCGCGGCGGCTGGCCATCCCTGGACCTCAGTCCCGGCGACCCAGGCGCAGGGCGTCCAGCAGCAGGAACAGCGGCGGCCACAGGGCCATGCCCAGCAGTGGCGCCCACCAGTATTCCCACGGCAGCAGCGGCTGGCCGAGGGCCAGGTTCACCGCGGCGTCGACGATGCGGTCGTTGAGCAACAGCGCGCCGATCGCCAGCGCCTGCTGCGACAGCGGGAAGAACCGCAGCCGCGCGCGGAAGCGCTGCAGGATGAAGGCCATGATCACCAGCCGCAGCGCCTGCTCGCCGAGCAGGCTGCCGTAGGCCAGGTCGGCGATGAGGCCGCAGGCGAAGGCCAGGCCGAGGCCGGCGCGCGAGGGCGTCTCGATCACCCAGTAGGCCAGCACCAGCGCCACCCAGTACGGGCGCAGCGGCTGCAGCTGCGCGTGCAGCGGCAGCAGGCCCAGCAGCAGGGCCAGCAGCAGGCTCAGTGGCAGCACCCAGCCGCCCAGGCGGTCGCGGGCGCTCATCGGGTCGCCTCCTGCGGAGGCTGTGATTCGTTATTCGGGATTCGGGATTCGGAAGAGCGGACGGTCTCGGGTCCAGCCGGCTCTCCTTGCGCGGCCGGATCCCCGGGCTCGCCGGGGACGGGGGGAAGCGGGAGGTCGGGGGCGGCGCCGGGGCGCAGCAGGAGCACGTCGCGGCCGCGGTCCAGCTGGGCGGCGGGCTTCAGCTCGCCGACCAGGAAGGCCTGGCTGTCGTCCGGATGCAGGGCGGAGATGGTCGCGACCGGGAAGCCCGGCGGGAAGCGCCCGCCCAGGCCCGAGGTGACCAGCTGGTCGCCGACCTGCACGTCCTGGTTGAGCGGGATGTCGCGCAGCTCCAGGCGGTCGCCGCGCCCGTACACGATCAGGCGCACGCCGTTGCGCGCGACCATCACCGGCACCGCGTGGTCCGGGTCGGTCAACAGCAGCACGGTGGACTGGGTGGGGGTGGTCTCGATCACCTGGCCAAGCAGGCCGCCGGCGTCGATCACCGCCTGCCCGCGCTGCACGCCCTGGTTGCCGCCGGCACGCAGCACCAGGCGCTGGCGCGAGGGCGCGAGGTCGATGTCCAGCACCGGCACCAGCTGCACGTCCAGCCCGCGGCGCTCGACCACGCCGAGCAGTTCACGCAGCTGGGCGTTGTCGACCGCGGCGTTGCGCAGCCGGGTCAGGCGCGCGTTGGCCAGCAGCAGCTCGTTGCGCAGGCGGCGGTTCTCCTCGGCCAGGCTGGCGCGCGAGGCCAGGCCTTCGCGCATGCTGCCACCGATCATCCCGGGCAGCCCGGCGACGCTGCGCAGCGGCTGCACCAGCACGGTGGCGTGCCCGCGGATCCACGTCAGCCAGCCGCCACGGTGGTCCAGGACCAGCAGCGCCACGGCCAGGGCGAGGTAGGCCAGCAGCCGCAGGGGACCGGGTTCACCGGGGCGCGCAGCTTGGGAAGAACCGGCGTAGGACGACACGGACGGTGATCAGTCGGGGCAGCGCGGCGGAGGTGGGAGTATGGCGGCGCTCGTGGCCGCTGGCGAACGCCGCCCCGGGACGCGGTGCGGCGCGGGCGGCCTGGGCGGCCAGGTCAGTCCGGCGCGAAGAACTCGTTGCCGTGCATGTCGACCAGCTCCAGCGCGCGGCCACCGCCGCGGGCCACGCAGGTCAGCGGGTCGTCGGCGACCTGCACGTGCAGGCCGGTTTCCTCGGAGATCAGCTTGTCCAGGTCGGCCAGCAGGGCGCCGCCGCCGGTCAGCACGATGCCGCGCTCGGCCACGTCGGCGCCCAGCTCCGGCGGGGTCTGCTCCAGCGCCAGCTTGACCGCCGAGACGATGCCGGACAGCGGCTCGTGCAGGGCCTCGAGCACCTCGTTGGAGTTGATCTTGATCATCTTCGGCACGCCCTCGGCGAGGTTGCGGCCGGTGATCTCCATCTCCTTGGCCTCGGCCTGCGGGTAGGCGCAGCCCAGCTCCATCTTGATCCGCTCGGCGGTCACTTCGCCGATCAGCATGCCGTGGTTGCGGCGCACGTAGTTGGTGATCGCCTCGTCGAAGCGGTCGCCGCCGATGCGCACCGAGGCCGAGTACACGATGCCGTTGAGCGAGATCACCGCCACCTCGGTGGTGCCGCCGCCGATGTCGATGACCATCGAGCCGCGCGCCTCGGACACCGGCATGCCGGCGCCGATCGCCGCGGCCATCGGCTCTTCGATCAGGTAGACGTCGCGCGCACCGGCCTCCTCGGCCGATTCCTTGATCGCGCGGCGCTCGACCTGGGTCGAGCCGGCCGGCACGCACACCAGCACGCGCGGGCTCGGGCGCAGCACCCGGGCCTTGTGCACCTTCTTGATGAAGTGCTTGAGCATGGCCTCGGTGTAGGTGAAGTCGGCGATGACGCCGTCCTTCATCGGGCGGATGGTGGTGATGTTGCCCGGGGTGCGGCCCAGCATCTGCTTGGCCTCCGCGCCCACCGCCGCCACCGAGCGGGTGCCGCCGATCGCGCGGTCCTGGCGCACCGCCACCACCGAAGGCTCGTTCAGCACGATGCCCTGCCCGCGGACATAGATCAGGGTATTGGCCGTGCCCAGGTCGATGGACAGGTCGTTGGAGAACATGCCGCGGAGCTTCTTGAACATCGAGGGGCGGTCCTGGGGTTTCCGGGTAGGAAAGGAGGCGGGGCGTGGCGGAACCGGCGAGGTGCCGGTGCTTGCGCGGTCGGCGCCAGGAGGCGCGCCGATGGCGAAATTTTGGACAGCAAAAACAGGTCGGCTAGCCTAGCAACGGGGCCGGTCCCCGGCAAGGAATTCCGCGGTAAACCGGGGGTTTGGACGCTCCCACGGCGTCGCCGGCGCCGCCACAGGTCCCGCTCCGGACTGGCCGCGCGGGGACGCAGCCGGTAACCTTTGCGCCGCGGCGCGAGGCCGCAGCCCCCGTCACGCGCGCCCGCGCCCGAGTACCAGACCGATGTCCACCCTGATCTGTGGTTCCCTTGCCTACGACACCATCATGGTGTTCCCGGACCAGTTCAAGAACCACATCCTGCCGGACAAGGTCCACATCCTGAACGTCTCGTTCCTGGTGCCGCGGATGCGCCGCGAGTTCGGCGGCTGCGCCGGCAACATCGCCTACAACCTGCACCTGCTGGGCGGCAAGCCGGTGCCGATGGGCACCGTGGGCGGCGATTTCGGCCCCTACCGCGAGCACTTCGAGGCCCTGGGCATCGACCTGTCGCAGGTGAAGGTGATCGAGGAGCTGTTCACCCCGCAGGCCTTCATCACCACCGACCACGACAACAACCAGATCACCGCCTTCCATCCGGGCGCGATGATGCGTTCGCACGAGAACCACGTGAAGGACGTCCCGGGCATCACCCTGGGCCTGGTCGGTCCGGACGGCCGCGAGGGCATGCTGCAGAACGCCACCGAATTCAAGGAGATGGGCGTGCCGTTCATCTTCGACCCGGGCCAGGCCATGCCGCTGTTCAACGGCCAGGAGCTGCGCCAGTTCATCGAGGCGGCCGACTACGTGGTGGTCAACGACTACGAGTCCAACCTGCTGCAGGAGCGCACCGGCTGGAGCGACCGCGAGATCGTCTCGAAGGTCCAGGCCTACATCACCACCCAGGGCCCGCGCGGCGCCCTGGTGCACACCCCGGAGAAGACCTACGAGGTCCCGCCGGCGCACGAGCGCCGCGTGGTCGACCCGACCGGCTGTGGCGACGCCTTCCGCGCCGGCCTGATCTTCGGCATCGAGAAGGGCTACGACTGGCTGACCATCGGCCGCATGGGCAACCTGATGGGCGCGCTCAAGGTCGAACACCCGGGCACCCAGAACCAGCGTTTCGACTTCGCCGAGTTCAACGAGCACTTCCGCCAGCAGTTCGGCTACAGCCTGGGCTGATATCCCCGGCGCGGCCTTGCCGCGTCGCCGGGCTCGGCCCCGGATCTGGGGTGCCAGGCAGGCCCGGACAGGGCGCCTCTCCCGGAGGAAGACCGGAAGCAGAAAGGCCAGGACTCGCGTCCTGGCCTTTTCCGTTCGGGCCCGGCGCCCTACTCCGGCTCGCCCGCCGATCCGCCCTGCAGCACCGCGGCCACCGGTTCCGGGGCATTGGCCGCGGCCCGTTCCAGCCAGGCCGGCAGCTCGCGGCGCGGCACGCCGTCGCGTCGCGCCTTCTCCAGCTGTCCGAGCATCCACTGCCGGCGCACGGGATCGTCGCCAGCGTGGAACAGGGCGAGGTCGCGGTCCATCCAGCGCCGCACCAGCACGAACAGCACCACGTGCATGGCGATGGCCAGCGCGCTGACCACCCCCACGACCACGTAGTCCATGTCCAGCATGGCCGCCGGTCAGTCCCAGCCGGGCATCTGGCTGCCGTCCAGGCCGCCGACCTCGAACACCGCGGTGCGGGTGCCGCCGGCCTTGACCGGGAAGGTCACCTCCAGCCGCTGCGCCTTGCGCATGCGCTTCCACAGGCCGCGGTAGTCCTCGATGAACATGGCGATGGCCTCGTCGGTCTTCGGCCGCCAGCCCGGCATCTTCAGGCTTTCGTCGTCGAACTTCACCGCCAGCCGGCAACCGCCGTAGCAGTCGAAATCGCCGCCCTTCAGCACCAGGTAGGCGCTGCGCTTCCAGTCCGGGTGGTCGCGGATCACCAGCTGCACCGGGACCGGAGCCTCGCCGCCGGTGTCCACCGGCTCGCTGCTGAGGATCGCCGCGGTGACCTGGTCGCCCTTGCCGGCCGGGGTGCGGCCGTAGTCCCACAGCAGGGCCAGGCGGCGCTGCTCGCGGGCCTGCTCGGCCCTGGCCTTGACCTCGTCCAGGCCGGGGCCGATGGCCGCGGCCGCTTCGCTGTCGGGGTACTGGTCAAGCAGGGCCACGCCATGGATCCGCGCCAGCTCCCAGTTGGAACTGGCCACCGCCGATTCGTACTGCTTCTGCAGCTCGGCAGCCTTGCGTTCCATGGCCTCGGCCTGGGCGGCCAGCTGCGCCTGGCGTTCGGCCTCGCGGTCGGTGCAGGCCGTGGTCGCGGCAAGGGTGGTGGCCGCCAGCAGCAGGGCCAGGGACGCTCGGGTACGGATCGGCTTCATGCGCTGCCTCGTCGGACGACACGGGCGCGCCGGGAGTGCCGGCGCGCCCGCTTGCTCATTGCTGCTTCGCGCCCTCGGCGCGGGCCAGGATCGCCTCGACCGAGGCGGTGGTGATCGGGTGGTAGCCCGGACGCGCGCGCTCGAACACCTCGCGGGCGAAGGCCAGGCCTTCCGGGGTCTTCACCAGTTCCACGTAGACCGGCAGGATCAGCTTGCGCCGGCCGACGCGCTGGATGAACTCGCCGGCCGCCGGCAGCGCTTCCTGGTAGCCGCTGCGGATCGCCAGCGGGTACCAGCGCATGGCGATCTCGCCGTTGGCGGTGCCGGTGAACCCGTAGGCCTTGTCCAGCTGCGCCAGCTGCTCGGGCTTCAGGGTCTCGCCCATGCCTTCCAGGAAATGCACCCAGGCCTGGGTGCCCCAGTCGTTGGCGATCTGCGGGTTGGGCAGCTGCGCGCTGCCGCGCCAGGCGATGCGCGCGGTATCGACGTTGGAGAAGGTGCGCGAGCGCGCCGCGGTGGCGAACGCCGGGATGCCCGGCTGCTTCAGCCACGCGTCCAGCTCTTCCCGGGTCACCGCGTTCGGGTTCTTCGGCAGCAGGTTCTTGTGCAGGTAGGCGATGAACTGGTCGCTGTCGGTGCTCTGGAAGGCGTGGTCGTCGAACCAGCCGCGCAGGAACGGATCGAACACCTCGCGGCCGAAGCGCTGCTCCAGGAACTGCAGGAACCAGGCGCCCTTGGTGTAGGCCACTTCGCTCAGCGCCTCGTCCGGGTCACGCGCGTCCAGCGCCGGCAGCACCAGCAGCTGGTCCTCCGGCTTCATCGCCTGCATGTCGGCCTTCACCCCGGCCTGGTCGATCTGGCGCTCCATCTCGGCCAGCTCGGCGCCGTACAGCGCTTCGACGATGCGGCCCTGGACGTAGGTGGTGAAACCCTCGTTGAGCCAGATGTCCTTCCAGCTGGCATTGGTCACCAGGTTGCCGGACCAGCTGTGCGCCAGCTCGTGGGCGATCAGCGAGACCAGCGACTTGTCGCCCACGATCACGGTCGGGGTGATGAAGCTCAGGCGCGGGTTCTCCATGCCGCCGAACGGGAACGACGGCGGCAGCACCAGCATGTCGTAGCGCTCCCAGCGATAGGCCCCGTAGAGCTTCTCGGTGGTGGCGATCATCTGCTCGGTGTCCTCGAACTCGGCGACCGCACGGTCGACCATGGACGGCTCGGCCCACACGCCGCTGCGCGCGGAGATCGGCTTGAACACCAGGTCGCCGGCGGCGATCGCAAGCAGGTAGGACGGGATCGGCTGCGGCATCTGGAAGCTGTAGTCGCCATCGCGCGCCGCGGCCGGGTCGTTGTCGGCGCTCATCAGCACCATCACGTCCGGACGCGAGGTCACGTGCGCGCTGTAGGTGAAGCGCACGCCGGGGGTGTCCTGCAGCGGCACCCAGCTGCGGGCGTGGATCGCCTGCGACTGGCTGAACATGAAGGGCAGCTGCTTGCCCTCGGTCATCGACGGCTCCAGCCACTGCAGGCCGGAAGCCTCGGGCGAGGTGGCGTAGGTGACGCGGACCTTGGCGTTGCGCCCGGGAGCCTCGATCACCAGCCTGCTGCCGAACACCGGGTCGGCATCGGCCAGCGAGTACTGCAGCTCCGACCAGGCGCCGTCGGCCTCGCCCTCGACCTTGTCGATGGTGAGGTCACGGGTGTCCAGCACCAGCTGGCTGGCCTTGTCGTCGGCCCACTCCAGCGCGTAGGTGGCGGTGCCGGAAAGCGTGCGGGAATCGAAGTCCAGCTCCAGGTCCAGGGCCAGGTCGGCGATGCGCACCTTCTCCGGCTCGGAGTAGGAGCTCTCGTCGTGGCGGCGCGCGGAGGCCTGGGCGGCCTTGGCGGGACGGGCTTCGGGATTGGCGTTGTCGGCCGGACCGGCCTTGTCGCCGGAGCAGCCGCTGGCGGCGGCGGTCATGGCAAGGGTGAGCAGCAGTGCGGGAAAGCGCATGTCGTAAGGTCAAGCGGAAAACACCGAGTGTAACCCGGCCCACCACGCCGCCCGATCCGCCGGAAGCCATGCCTGGCCCGCCCCACCGTGGGAGAGGGCCGGCGCCAGGGCGCGCCCCCGGCATCGGGCCATCCAGTCGCGCCGACACCCGCGCCCTGCCCGCCCGCAGCAATGCAGGCAGGCCAAGTCCGTCAAACCACAGACCGCAGGCCGCCCCTGGCGGCCCGCCCTCAGATCTTGTAGCCGGTATGCACGGCGACGATGCCGCCGCTCATGTTCACGTAGCTGCAGCGCGACAGCCCGGCTTCTTCCATCATCGCCTTCAGCTCTTCCTGCGGCGGATGCTTGCGGATGCTCTCGGCCAGGTACTGGTAGCTGGCCGGATCGCCGGCGAACAGGCTGCCCAGCTTCGGCAGGACCTTGAACGAGTGGAAGTCGTAGATCGGCTTGAACCACTCCGCGCGCACTTCCGAGAACTCCAGCACCCGGGCCTGGCCGCCGACCCGCAGCACGCGCGCGATCTCGCGCAGGGCCGCGTCCTTGTCGGTCACGTTGCGCAGGCCGAAGGCCATGGTCACCAGGTCGAAGCTGTCGTCCGGGAACGGCAGCTTCTCGGCGTTGCACTGCACGTACTCGAGGCCGGAGACCAGGCCGCGGTCGGTCAGGCGGTCGCGACCGACCGAGAGCATGCCGGCATTGATGTCGCCCAGCACGATGTGGCCGTTGGCGCCCACGCGCGGCTTGAGCAGCGCGGCGATGTCGCCGGTACCGCCGGCCAGGTCCAGGACCCGGTCGCCCGGCTTCACCTGGCAGGTGGCGGTGAAGTACCGCTTCCACGCCCGGTGGATGCCCAGGCTCATCAGGTCGTTCATCAGGTCGTACTTGCGCGCGACCGAGGTGAACACCTGGCCCACCAGCTTCTGCTTCTCCGTCGCCGGGACGTCACGGAAGCCGAAGTGGGTGGTGCCGCGTTCGTAGGGGGATTCGCTCATGGCGGGAATTATGGCACCGGCGGCCCCCGGCCGGGGTCACGGAGACGTCGGGCCCGGGCACGGGCTGCCCATCGTGGCGCCGCCGGCGTACGCTTCCACGCCCCCCGCCCCGGCCCGCACAGAAGGAACCGCCCATGAGCCAGACCCCCGACCACCGCGCCATGCTCGCCATCGCCGTCGAAGAAGCCCGCCAGGGCCTGGCCGAGGGCGGCATCCCGATCGGCGCGGCCCTGTTCGCCGCCGACGGCACCCTGCTCGGCCGCGGCCACAACCGCCGCGTGCAGGAAAACGATCCTTCCGTGCACGGCGAGACCGACGCCTTCCGCAAGGCCGGGCGCCAGCGCTCCTACCGCGACACCATCATGGTCACCACCCTGTCCCCGTGCTGGTACTGCAGCGGCCTGGTCAGGCAGTTCGGCATCGGCACGGTGGTGATGGGCGAGGCGGTCAACTTCCAGGGCGGCCACGACTGGCTGCGCGAGCAGGGCGTCGAGGTCGTCGACCTCGACGACGACGAATGCATCCGCATGCTCGGCGACTGGATCGCCGCCAACCCGCATGTCTGGAACGAGGACATCGGCGAGGACGGCGACTGCGACCACGCGCACTGACCGGCTGACCGGCGCCGGCGCGCGGGTGGTTCTCGCCGCCTGCACGCCTGCCGCCACAGACTCGGGGCATGCCCGAGTCCCCTGACGACCTGGTCGTCCTGCGCCCGGAAGGGCTTTACTGCCCGCCCGGCGATTTCCATATCGATCCGTGGCGGCCGGTGCCGCGTGCGGTCATCACCCATGGCCACGGCGACCACGCCCGCGGCGGCATGGGCGAGTACCACTGCACCCGCGAGTCGCTGCCGATCCTGCGCTGGCGCCTGGGCGAGCAGGTGGTGCATGCGCACGGCTACGGCGAGGCCTTCAGCATCGGCCGGGCGCGGGTGTCGCTGCATCCGGCCGGTCACGTGCTGGGCTCGGCCCAGGTCAGGATCGAGGCCGATGGCCAGGTCTGGGTCGCCTCGGGCGACTACAAGCGCCAGCCCGATCCCACCTGCGCACCGTTCGAGCCGGTCCGGTGCGACACCTTCATCACCGAGGCCACCTTCGGCCTGCCGGTGTACCGCTGGCCGGACACGCGCCAGGTCGCCGCGGACATCGTGCGGTGGCGGCGGCAGTGCGCCGAACGCGGCGAGGTCGCGATCCTGTACTGCTACGCGCTGGGCAAGGCGCAGCGGGTGCTGGCCGAGCTTCGCGGGCTCGACGACATGCCGGCGCTGCTGCACGGCGCGATCGACGCCGGGGTGCAGGTCTACCGCCAGGCCGGCATCGCCATGCTCGACACCGAGCGCGTCTCCGACCTGCCCCGCAACGAGGACTGTGCCGGGCGCCTGGTGATAGCCCCGCCCTCGGCGGCAGGCAGCGCCTGGTTGCGTCGCTTCCGTCGCGCCCAGCACGGCTTCGCCTCCGGCTGGATGCGGATCCGCGGCAACCGCCGCCGGCGCAACGTGGATCGCGGCTTCGTGGTCTCCGACCACGCCGACTGGCCGGACCTGCTGCGCACCATCGCCGACACCGGCGCGCGCCGGATCATCGCCACCCATGGCAATACCGACGCGCTGGTGCGGCACCTGTGCGAACAGGGCGTGGCCGCCGAGTCCTTCCACACCGGCTATGGCGACGAGAGCCTGCAGGACGCCACGCCCGCCGACGCGGCACCGGAGCCGGGCGCATGAGGCGCTTCGCCGCCCTGTACCGCGAGCTGGACCGCAGCACCGCCACCGGCGACAAGCGTGCGGCCCTGGTCGCGTACTTCCGCGAGGCGCCGCCGGCAGACGCCGCCTGGGCCCTGCACCTGCTGTCCGGCGGCAAGATCTCCGGCGCCGGACGCAAGATCGCCGCAAGCGGCGAACTGCGTGCCTGGGTCGGCGAGGTCTCCGGCCTGCCCGACTGGCTGGTCGACGACAGTTACTCGCAGGTAGGCGACCTGGCCGAGACCGTGACCCTGCTGCTGGACGATCCCGATGGTCCTGGCGAGGACGTGCCGCTGGCCGGGTGGATCGAGCAGCGCCTGCTGCCGCTGGCCAACGCCGCGCCGGAAGTACGCCGCGCCGCAATCACCGGAGCCTGGCGCAGCCTGTGCTTCGACGAACGCCTGGCGTTCAACAAGCTGCTGACCGGATCGCTGCGCGTGGGCGTGTCGCAGCGGCTGGTGCAGCAGGCGCTGGCTGAGCTGTCGGGCGTGGATATCGCCCGCATCGCCCAGCGCATGCTCGGCACGTGGACGCCGGATGCCGGGTGGATGGCGCACCTGCTCGATCCGGAGGAACGTCCCGGCGACCGCCAGCAGCCCTACCCGTTCTTCCTCGCCTCGCCGCTTGAAGTCGAACCGGAAAGCCTGGGCCCGGTGGCGGACTGGCTGCTGGAATGGAAGTGGGACGGCATCCGCGTGCAGCTGCTGCGCCGCGACGGCGAGGTCGCACTGTGGTCGCGCGGCGAGGAGCGGCTGGACGGCCGCTTCCCCGAGATCGAGCTGGCCGCCACCGCGCTGCCGGACGGCACCGTGATCGACGGCGAGCTGCTGGCCTGGCGCGAAGGCGAGGCCGCGCCAATGCCGTTCACCGCCCTGCAGACCCGCATCCAGCGCCGCAAGCCCGGGCCGAAGACCCTCGCCGATACGCCGGTGCGTGTCGTGGCCTACGACCTGCTGGAACTGGATGGCCAGGACCTGCGCGCGCTGCCACAGCTGGAACGCCGCGCCCGGCTCGAACAGGTGCTGGCGACGCTGGATGATCCGCGCATCGTGCTTTCGCCCCAGGTCGCGCCTGCCAGCTGGGAACATGCCGCCGGATTGCGCACCCAGTCGCGCGAGCGCGGCGTCGAAGGCCTGATGCTCAAGCGTGCGGACGCGGTGTACCAGTCGGGTCGCCGGCGCGGCGACTGGTGGAAGTGGAAGGTCGAGCCGCTGACCATCGACGCGGTACTGATCTATGCCCAGGCCGGCCACGGCCGCCGCAGCACGCTGTTCACCGACTACACCTTCGGTCTTTGGCACGAGGGTGCGCTGGTGCCGGTGGCCAAGGCTTACTCGGGCCTGGACGACAAGGAGATCCTGAAGCTCGACCGCTGGATCCGCGCGCACACGCTGGAACGCTTCGGCCCCGTGCGCTCGGTGGAAGCGGTGCAGGTGTTCGAGCTGGGCTTCGAGGCGGTCAACCGCAGCAGCCGGCACAAGTCCGGGATCGCCGTGCGCTTCCCGCGCATCCTGCGCTGGCGCCACGACAAGCCCGCCGCGGAGGCCGACGTGCTGGCCACGCTGCAGGCGCTGGCGCGATGAAGGCGGAGCCGGCCACGCCCGCGCCGCCACCGCGACTGGCGGCCGCTGCGCTGCGCCGCGCGCGCCAGCAGCTGGACGCCTGGTTCGCCCAGCGCGAGTGGACCCCACTGCGTTTCCAGCGCGAGGTCTGGCGCCGCGCGCTTGCCGGGGAGTCGGGCCTGCTGCACACGCCTACCGGCAGCGGCAAGACCCTCGCGGTGGCCGGAGCTTCGCTGGTCGAGGCCTTGGCGCGCGCCGAGGCCGCGCCGAAGACGAAGCGCCGGGTGCGCGCCGCCGAAGCGCATCCGCTGCGGCTGCTGTGGATCACGCCCCTGCGCGCGCTCGCCGCCGACACCACCCGCGCCCTGCGCGAGCCGGCCGAGGCGCTGGGACTGGACTGGCGCGTGGGCCAGCGCACCGGCGACGCCTCCGCGCGCGACCGCCGCCTGGCGCGCGAGGGCGGGCTCGATGCGCTGGTGACCACACCGGAGTCGCTTGCCCTGCTGCTGTCGTATCCCGATACGCCCGAGCGTCTGCGCGCGCTGGACCTGGTGGTGGTCGACGAGTGGCACGAGCTGCTGGGCAACAAGCGCGGCGTGCTGCTGCAGCTCAACCTTGCGCGGTTGCGCGCGCTGCGGCCCGGCCTGCGCATCTGGGGCCTCTCGGCCACGCTCGGCAACCTCGAGCAGGCGCGCGAAGTGCTGCTGCCACATCGTCCGGATGCGGCCCTGGTCGGTGGTACCCGTGCGCGCAGCGTGGCGGTGGAGACGCTGCGTCCCGAGGGCAGGGAGCGCTTTCCCTGGGCTGGCCACCTGGGCCTGGGCCAGCTGTCGCGCGTGCTGCAGCGGCTGCTGGCGGTGCGCAGCAGCCTGCTGTTCACCAATACCCGCGCCCAGGCCGAGCTGTGGCACCAGGCGCTGTCGGCGGTATGGCCCGAGGATCCGGCCACGCTGGCCCTGCACCATGGCTCGCTGGATCCGGCCCTGCGCAGCGCCGCCGAACAGGGCCTGCGCGAAGGCACCGTGCGTTGCGTGGTCGCCACCTCCAGCCTGGACCTGGGCGTGGACTTCCCCGCGGTGGACCAGGTACTGCAGCTGGGCAGCCCCAAGGGCGTGGCGCGGCTGCTGCAGCGCGCCGGGCGTGCGCGGCATCGGCCGGGCGAATCGGGCGAGGTCACCTGCATCCCCACCCACGCGCTCGAGCTGGCGGAGTTCGCCGCAGCACGCCATGCGATCCGCAGCGGCCGGGTCGAGTCGCGTCCGCCTCCGCGGCGCTCGCTCGACGTGCTCGCCCAGCACTGCGTCAGCTGCGCGCTGGCAGGCGGTTTCGACCCGGACGAACTGCTGGACGAGGTACGCGGCACTCATGCCTTCGGCGGGCTGGACGAGGCGACCTGGCAGGCGGTGCTCGACTTCATCGTCCAGGGCGGGCGCGCGCTTTCGCACTACCCGGACTTCCACAAGGTGGTCCGCAGGGACGACGGCCGCTACGTGGTCGAGGAGCGGCGCGTGGCCACCCTGCACCGCCTGTCGATCGGCACCATCACCAGCGATGGCAGCGTCACCGTGCGCATGCTGCGGGGTGGCCGCCTCGGTGCGGTGGAGGAACAATTCGTTGGTCGCCTGCGCCGCGGCGACCGCTTCCAGTTCGCCGGACGCCTGCTGGAGCTGGTGCGGCTGGAGGACATGACCGCCTACGTGCGCCCCGTGCGCGGCGGCGAGGGCGCGGTGCCGACCTGGCGCGGGGGACGCATGCCGCTGTCCTCGCAGCTGGCCGACGAGGTCGAGCTGCTGCTGGGCGAGCCCGACAGCTCGCCGGAGATGCAGGCGCTGGCGCCGTTGCTGGCCCTGCAGCGCCAGCTTTCCGCACTGCCCGCGCCCGGCCGCCTGCTGGCCGAGCAGGTGCTGCTGCGCAAGCGCCTGCACCTGTTCGTCTATCCCTTCGGCGGGCGCCAGGTGAACGAAGGCCTGGCCGCCCTGTTCGCGCTGCGCTGGGGGCGCCTGCAGCGCAACAGCTTCGCGTTCTCGGCCAACGACTACGGGCTGGTGCTGTCGCCGGCGCAGGCGGTGCCGGTGGACGCGTCCGTGCTGCAGGCGATGTTCTCGGCGGACGGACTGGAGGCAGACCTGCGCGAAGCACTCAACCTGGGGGAACTCGCGCGCCGCCGCTTCCGCGAGATCGCGCGCGTGTCCGGCCTGCTGATGCCGTCCCTGCCCGGCCGCCAGCTGCGCAGCCTGCGCCAGCTGCAGGCTTCTTCAGGACTGCTGTTCGACGTGCTCAGCCGGCACGATCCCGGCCACCTGCTGCTGGCCCAGGCCGAGCGCGAGGTGCTGGAGGGCGAGCTGGAGCTGGACCGCCTGGAGCAGGTGCTGCGCGACCGGGGCTCGCGCGAGCTGGTGCTTGCCACCCCACCCGGACTGACGCCTTTGTCGTTCCCGCTCTGGGCCGAAGGCCAGCGCGGCCAGCTCAGCACCGAGGACTGGCGCACCCGCGTGCGCCGCGCCGCCGAACAGCTGGAGCGCCGCCATGGACGCTGAGTGGCGCACGGAACTGGCCGGCGAACCCGTGCACCTGCTCGGCGCGCGCGCGCTCTACCGTCCCCAGGCGCGGGCGCTGCTGATCGCCGACCTGCACCTGGGCAAGGGCGACGCCTTCCGCCGCGCCGGCCTGGCCATCCCCGGCGGTGGCACCGCGCACGACCTGCAGCGGCTCGACGCACTGCTGGCGCTTCATCCCAGCGACGTACTGTGGATCCTCGGCGACCTGCTGCACGGCCCCGCGCCGCGCGCGCACTGGCTGGCGGCATGGCACGCATGGCGCGAGGGACACCGCGGCCTGCGCATCCGCGTGCTGCGCGGCAACCACGACCGTGCCTTCGATGCCTCGGTGCTGGATGTCGAGGACGCGGGCATCGAGCAGCGCGACGGGCCGTTCCTGCTGCGCCACGATCCACGTCCGGCGCGCGATGCGCACGTGCTGTGCGGCCACCTGCATCCGCTCGCCGCCCTGCCCGGCATGCGCCGGCGTTGGCCTGCGTTCTGGCTGCGCGATGGCCTGACCGTGCTGCCTGCGTTCTCCGCCTTCACCGCCGGGGTGGTGCCGATGCAGAAGCCAGGCGAACGCCTGGTGGCCTGCGTCGAGGGCGAAGCCTTCGCCCTGCCGCCCTGGTCGCGGTGAGCGAGGCGTGGCTCAGAGCCCGTCGGGCTTGGCCACCATCAGCCAGAAGATCGCCATCACCCCGATGAAGGCCGGCCAGCCCAGCGCGAACCACCAGCCCATCACCACCCGGTACTGGCGCGGCAGCGGCATGCCCTGCGCGGCCGCGGCACGGGCCAGGTCGCGCGCACGCACCTGCAACCACAACACTGGCAGCCAGCAGCAGCCGACCAGCACGAACAGCCACAGCGCCACGCGCAGCCAGGAATAGTCCAGCGGCATTCCGAGGAAGCGCGCCAGCCACAGGCCGCTCAGGAACTGCACCACCACCGCCGGCGCGGTGAAGCAGGCATCGGCGATCACCACGGTCCGCGCGGTGGCGGCGATATGCGCGGCATCGCCGCGCAGGTGGGCCATCCACATGAAGAACGCGATGCCCAGCCCGGTGCCGAACAGCAGGGTCGAGGACAGGACGTGGATCCACTTCACAAGCAGGTAGGTTTCCATCATCTCCGCTCCGAAAGCACCCACGACATGGCCAACGCCGGCAGCACCGCCAGGTTCCTGGCCATGCCGCCGCGCGGATCCATCCACGTCGCCGGCCACAGCACAACGAGCATGCAGGTATAGGCGAATATGCACAGGATCATCCGCCGGGACCGTCATGCGCAGGCACGGCCGGACACGCGCCACGGCGCCAGCACGACGCCCAGCCACCGCCTGCTCGCGCGGCGTGCACGTATGCATCTGCATGATCGATGACAAGCCCGACGAAGACGGAGGACCTCAGATGAGGATGACACCCGCCCAGTCCGCCCTGCTCAATGCACGCGAGAAGCAGCTGCTGCAGACGCGCGGCCCGTACGAAGTAAAGCAGCTGGCGACCCTGATCCGGCGCACGCGCGAACTGCGTGACCGCCAGCGCGACCTGGCCCAGCGCCAGCGCGTGGCCGCGACCTCGCAGGGACGCTCCAAGGATTCGGCGTCGATCACCCGCACCCTGCGCAAGGAGCAGCTGTTCAGCCGTGCGCTGGAGCATTACGAGGCGCAGCTCGAGCGGATGAACCGTGAATCGTCCGACGTGATGAGCGAACTGGCGCTCGGCAACAATGCCGCCGCCTCGCGTGCCGGCCGGCGTGCGACCACCGCGGCGGCGCCCGGAAAGACCCGTGCGCGCAAGCCTAAGGAAACGGCACGCGCAAAATCGCGCACCGGCGTGGCGGTCCGCGGCCAGGCCCAGGCTGCCTTCCGCTGACGCGATGAAACAGAAGGGCCGGCACCACCCAGGGTGCCGGCCCTTTCTTCGTGCCGGGAGATCCCGGTCCGGTCAGAGGATGTAGCGGCTCAGGTCCGGATCCTGCACCAGCTCGCCCAGGTGCTGGTCGACGTAGGCGCGGTCGATGGTCACCGACTGGCCGTCACGATCCGGGGCCTCGTAGCTGAGCGTGTCGAGCAACCGCTCGAGCACCGTATGCAGGCGGCGGGCACCGATGTTCTCCTGGCGCTCGTTCACCTGGGCCGCGATTTCGGCCAGGCGCTCGACCGCATCCGTGGTGAATTCCAGCCCGACCCCTTCGGTGGCCAGCAGTTCCACGTACTGGCGGGTCAGCGCGGCCTTGGGCTCGGTGAGGATGCGGACGAAGTCCTCCTTGCTCAGCGCGGTAAGTTCGACCCGGATCGGGAAGCGGCCCTGCAATTCGGGGATGAGGTCCGAAGGCTTGGCCAGGTGGAACGCGCCCGAGGCGATGAACAGGATGTGGTCGGTCTTGACCGTGCCGTACTTGGTGGACACGTTCGAACCTTCGACCAGGGGCAGCAGGTCGCGCTGCACGCCCTCGCGGGAGACGTCGCCGCCGCCCACGTTCTCGCCACGCTTGGCGACCTTGTCGATCTCGTCGATGAAGACGATGCCGTGCTGTTCGCAGGCCTCGATGGCCGCCGCGCGCACGTCGTCCTCGTTGACCAGGCGCGCGGCCTCCTCCTCGACCAGCAGCGGACGCGCCGCACGGATCGCCAGGCTGCGCTTGTGGGTCTTGCCGCCGCCGAGGCTGGCGAACATCTGCCGCAGCTGCTGGCCCATCTCCTCCATGCCCGGCGGGGTCATGATGTCCACGCCGGCACCGGTGGCCGCCAGCTCCAGCTCGATCTCGCGGTCGTCCAGCTCGCCATCGCGCAGCATGCGGCGGAACTTGGCGCGGGTGGAATCCTCCGGACCGGAAACCTGCACCTCGGCGGTGCCGTTTCCAAAGCCCGGGACCGCGCGGCGCGGCAGCAGCGCATCCAGGATGCGCTCCTCGGCGCGCTCCTCGGCCTGCAGGCGCACCTTCACCTTGGCCTGCTCGCGGTACATCTTGACCGCGGTGTCGGCCAGGTCACGGATGATCTGCTCCACGTCCTTGCCCACATAGCCCACCTCGGTGAAGCGGGTGGCCTCGACCTTCACGAAAGGCGCGTTGGCCAGGGTGGCCAGGCGCCGCGCGATCTCGGTCTTGCCGACGCCGGTGGGGCCGATCATCAGGATGTTCTTGGGCATCACCTCGTTGCGCAGCTCCGGATCGAGCTGCATGCGGCGCCAGCGGTTGCGCAGCGCGATGGCAACCGCGCGCTTGGCGGCCTGCTGGCCGACGATATGGCGGTCCAGCTCCTGCACGATCTCGCGCGGGGTCATGGTCGAGGAAGAGGTATCAGTCATGGGGGGCATTCCAGTCTTCGGGGCGGCCGGACCGTTGCCGGCCCGGCGATCAGCGGCCCGCCGCCAGGGCGGGCGCGGGCAGTCACAACTCTTCGACCACGACGTTGCGGTTCGTGTAGATGCAGATGTCGCCGGCGATGCCGATCGCTTCGGTGGCGATGGTGCGGGCGTCCAGTTGCGTATGTGCCAGCAGGGCGCGTGCCGCCGAGAGGGCGTAGCTGCCGCCGGAACCGATGGCGATGATGCCGTCCTCCGGCTCGATCACGTCGCCGGTGCCGCTGATGACCAGCGAGGTCTCCCTGTCGGCCACCGCCAGCAGGGCCTCGAGCTTTCCGAGGCGGCGCTCGGTGCGCCAGTCCTTGGCCAGCTCCACCGCGGCGCGGGTCAGCTGGCCATGCTTCTCCAGCTTGGCCTCGAACAGCTCGAACAGGGTGAAGGCATCCGCGGCGGCACCGGCGAAGCCCGCCAGCACCTGGCCGTCGCGGCCCAGCCGGCGCACCTTGCGTGCATTGCCCTTCATCACCGTGTGGCCAAGCGTGACCTGGCCGTCGCCGGCGATGGCCACCTTGTCGCCGCGACGCACGCAGACGATGGTGGTGGCGTGGAACACATTGGGGTTCTGGCTGGGGTCCATGCGGCGCTCCGGGGGTCGATAGCTCCCTGAGTGGGGGCTGCTTCCCGCCGGTTCAACCCGGCGTGGGTGCCGCGGAGGCCGGGCCCTGTCCAGTCCGGCCCAGCCCGCACGGCCCTCGCCGCAAGCCGCGGCCGGAAGGCCTCGCCTGGCCGCTAACGGGCACGACCCCGCGGAGCCCGGTGCCGTCGAAACAGCGGGAGCAGGAAGGTGCCGACAAGCAGCAGCGCAAGCGAGCCGACGACGATGCCTGGCCCCACCCATGGGGGCGATTCCGGCAGCCAGCTGCCCACCAGCCTGCCGAAGACCAGTCCTGCCAGGCCGCCCAGGAGCGCGACCGCGCTGGCCCAGGGCCCGGAACGGCGCGGGTTGCCGGACTGCGCTTGCATCGTCATTGCTCCAGTTCCGCCGACACGTACTGGATCAGCCCGGCCGTATTCCTGCGGAACTCGGCCTCGAGGTCGACCCCGCACTTGTCGGCGAGCACCAGGATCGACCACAGGCAGTCCGACAGCTCGTGGCCGAGCCTGGCCTGCACGTCGTCGATGTCACGTACGCCGGCATGGGCCTGCACCAGCTTGGCCAGGTCGCCCACGTCGCCCATGAAGCCCAGTGCAAGCTCCTGAGTGGTCCACTCCCGCCCCCAGCGCTTGCGCTCCAGCTGCCCGTAGAGCGCGTTCAGACGCAGCGCCGTCTCGCGTAGTTCGTCCAGTCCCATGCAGCTCCCCCGCAGTTCGGGCCATGGTGCCACGCGGGCTCATGCCCCGCCCGTCCGGCGGCGTGGCCTGGGCATCGCCGCGTTCGCAGGCATGGACGCCACCGGCCCACGTTGGTGGCCGCGTGCAGATCCTGCAAGGACATGCAGCGGGCCTCCACGCCTCCCCCACGCTGGCGAGGCGCCCTGTTCACGGCCGGGGCCGCAAGGTCAGGTGCCCCAGCCGGCCCCGCCGGCGCACGTCCCCGAGCGGAGAACTCCATGCTGGCCACCACCTACCGCCGCCCCCGCACGATGCGCATCGAACATGTCGCCGAGCCGGAGATCGAGCATCCCAACGACGCGATCATCCGGGTCACGCGCAGCTGCATCTGCGGTTCGGACATCCATATCTACAACGGACTGGTGCCCGATACCCGGGTGGGCTCGATCATCGGCCACGAGTTCTGCGGCGTGGTCGAGGAAGTCGGCCCCTCGGTGCAGAACCTCAAGGTTGCCGACCGCGTGCTTGTGCCGTTCAACATCTTCTGCGGCAGCTGCTACTTCTGCCAGAAGGAGCTGTACGGCAACTGCCACAACGTCAATTCGCAGGCCAGCGCGATGGGCGGCTTCTACGGCTATACCCATACCGCCGGCGGCTACGACGGCGGCCAGGCCGAGTACGTTCGGGTGCCGTTCGCCGACGTCGGCCCGACCGTGATCCCGGACGACATCCACATCGAGGACGCGGTGCTGCTGACCGACGCCTTCCCCACCGGCTACCAGGCCGCGGAGATGGGCAGCATCCGCGAGGGCGACACCGTGGTCGTGTTCGGCGCCGGCCCGGTCGGCCTGTTCGCGGCCAAGAGCGCCTGGTTCTTCGGCGCCGGCCGGGTGATCGTTGTCGACTGCGAGGACTACCGCCTGGAGTTCGCGCGGAAGTTCGCCCACGCCGAGACGGTGAACTTCCGCGAGATCGACGACGTCGCCACCCACCTGAAGAAGATGACCGACTGGCTGGGCGCGGACGTGTGCATCGACGCGGTCGGCTGCGACGCCACCGGCAGCGCCTTCCACGGCATCACCGGCAAGATCCTGATGCTGCAGGCCGGCTCGCCGATCGCGCTGCACTGGGCGATCAACAGCGCGCGCAAGGGCGGGCGCATCTCGATCGTCGGCGTCTACGGGCCGACCTTCAACATGATTCCGATCGGCAACGCGGTGAACAAGGGCCTGACCCTGCGCATGAACCAGGCCAGCGTGAAGCGCCACCTGCCGCGGCTGATCGAGCACATCCGTGCCGGCCACATCTCGCCGCGCGAGATCATCACCCATCGCATCCCGCTGGAAGACGTGGCCGACGCCTACGACATCTTCGTCAACAAGCGCGACAACTGCATCAAGACCGTGCTGATCCCGCCTTCGGCGCGGGCGGAAGCATGAGCCGGCGCGCACAGGAGCAGACCATGGATCGCAGCAGCTACGCCCATATCCCCGGCTGGGGTTCGGACCTGGAACGCGAGAACCGCCCGGCGGTGCCGATGGAGCGCACCCCGCCGCGGCTGGACGTGCCGTGGAGCGACCCGCCGCCCCGGCAGCCGATGACGGTGGAGGTGCTGAAGTCGGTCGAGCGTCCCGAGCACTCGCGGACCTTCGGCACCCGCCTCCCGCCCAAGGGGCTCAGCGGCATGATCCGCCGCGCCGCCTTCCGTCGCAGCGAGAATGACATCGGGCACTGGCTGGCGCTGATCGCCGCCGACCGGGTCAACGTGGTCGAGGGGCTTTGCCAGGACGTACGCCGCTCGCCGGCCAAGGCCGCGATTCTGGGTGTGGGCCTTGGCGTGGCCGCCTGGCTGCTGCTGCGGCGGAGGTAAACGTCCGGCGCGCGCGCAGGGCGGCGGCGGTCGGCGGCTTCAGCTCTTCCGCTTCGCCCGCGGGTGCGCCGCGTCGTAGACCTTGGCCAGGTGCTGGAAGTCGAGGTGGGTGTAGATCTGGGTGGTGGCGATGTCGGCGTGGCCGAGCAGCTCCTGCACGCCGCGCAGGTCGCCGGAGGATTCGAGCACGTGGCTGGCGAAGCTGTGCCGCAGCATGTGCGGGTGCACGTGCTTGAACAGGCCCTGGCGCGCGGCCAGCTGGCGCATGCGGACCTGCACCGCGCGCTGGCTGATCGGGCCACCACCACGGCCTGGAAACACGAAGTCGTCGCTGCCGGCACCGGTGGAACTGCGCCACTCCTCCAGCGCGCGCCGCGCGTGCGAGCCGACCGGCACGCTGCGCTGGCGGCTGCCCTTGCCCAGCACCGTGACCAGGCCCTGGTCCAGGTGCAGGTCGCGCCAGCGCAGGGCGCACAGCTCGCTCAGGCGCAGGCCCGAGGAATAGAACAGCTCCAGCAGGGCGCGGTCGCGCAGGCCCAGCGGCGCGCTGGTGTCCACCTCGACCAGCTGCACCGCCTCGTCCACGTCCAGCACCTGGGGCAGCTTGCGTGGCGCGCGTGGCGCGCGCAGGCCGATCGCGGGACTGGCCTCGATCACACCATGCTTGAGCAGCCAGGCGTAGTAGCTGCGGCAGGCCGAAAGGCGCCGCTGCAGGCTGGTCGGTGACAGCCCGCGGCGGTGCTCGCTGGCCACGAACTCGCGCAGGCGGCCGCCGTCCATCCGGACCACGTCCTCGCCGCGCTCGAACGCCCAGTCCTGCAGCGCCTGCAGGTCGCGCCGGTAGGCGTCGAGCGTGTGCGGCGACATCGCCCGCTCCACGCGCAGGTGTTCGAGGAAGTCCTGGATGCCGTTCATGGTCGCGGCGGGTGGTCGTGCATGCGCCGACAGTGCGCTCGGCGCGGCCGGCTCAGGCCTCGAAACGCTGCAGGGCGGTGGCCAGGGACTCGCCCATCATGCGCAGGAACAGCGTGCCCATGCCCGGGTAGAAGCGGTTGGGATCATGGCTGCCCACCGCGACCAGGCCGACGCCCGGCAGCGAAAGCAGTGCGCTGGACTGCACCTGCGTGGCCTCCTCGCCGTAAAGCACGGCGTTCTTGTCGCCATGCAGGCGGCCGCACAGCGGTTCGCCCGAGGCCAGGGCGTCGCGGAAGGGCTCCAGTTGCGGCGCATCGGCGGCGATCACGCGCAGCCATCCGGCATCGTCCAGGCCCTCGACCGGGGTGAAGGCGATGATCCGCACCAGGTCGCCGGCGAAGTCCTCGGCCAGCGAGGCGGCCATCGCGCGCAGGGTCCCGGCGCGGTTGCCCTGGCGCATCAGCGACAGGGTCAGCTGGTGGGTGCGCACTGCCAGCCGCTCGTTGACCTGGGCGTTGGCCGACAGGTCGGACAGGCGACGCGACAGCTCGCGGTTCTTCTCGCGCAGCACTTCCAGCTGGTAGCTGGCCAGCGAGGCGGTGCGCCCGTCCTCGCGCGGCACCACCAGGCTCTGCGCCAGGTCGGGGAACTGCTTGAGGAAATCCGGATGCCGGCGCAGCCAGGCCGCCACTTCGTGCGCGCCGGGTTTTTCCTGGGTCTCGCTCATTCCTGCCACTCCCCTTCGAATACGAATGCGGCCGGTCCGGCCATGATGATGCTCGCGTCCTCGCCGGCCCAGCCGATGCGCAGGTCGCCACCGGGCAGCGACACCGTCGCCTCGCGGGCGATGCGGCCACGCCGCACCAGCGAGGCCACCGCGGCGCAGGCGCCGCTGCCGCAGGCCAGGGTCTCGCCGACCCCGCGCTCGTACACGCGCAGGCGGATGTGGCCAGGCGCCAGCACCTGGGCGAAGCCGACGTTGACCGACTGCGGGAACGCGGCCGAGGCCTGCAGCGCGCGGCCGGTGCCGGCCACGTCGACAGCGTCGATGTCCCCGACCTCGATCACCGCGTGCGGATTGCCCATCGACACCGCGCCGAACACCACGCGGCGGCCATCGAGCTCCAGGGTGTATTCCGCGGCCTCGGCCCCGAAGCCGGCCAGCGGCACCTGCGCCGGTGCGAAGCGCGGCGCGCCCATGTCGACCGCGTAGCGGCCATCGCCCAACGCCTGCACCTGGTGGATGCCGGCGGGACTGTCGATCACGAAGCTTTCGCCGCGGGCGGCACCGGCGCGGACCAGCCAGGCAGCCACGCAACGCGCGCCGTTCCCGCACTGTCCGGACGGGCTGCCATCGGCGTTCCAGATGCCGTAGGCGGCCACCGCGCCGGCGCTGCGCGGCGGCTCGATGGTCAGGATCTGGTCGCAGCCCACGCCGCGGTGTCGGTCGGCCAGGCGCGCGGCCAGCGCGGCGTCCGGCGGCGGGCTGCCATCGCGCAGGTCCAGCACCACGAAGTCGTTGCCGGCTCCATGCATCTTGCTGAAGCGCAGGCGCTCAGCCATCGACATCGCCCGCGTCGCCGCCATCCTCCTGCGCGGGCAGCGGATCGGCGGGAGTGGCCGGCGTTGCGGCCGGCGCGGGTTCGTCGCCTTCGACCGGCGCGCTGGCCGGCGGCGCCCCGGGCGCGGGCTGCTCGACCGGCACCGGCTTCTGCGGCATCACCAGCGGGCCCTTGTTGCCGCAGGCGGCCAGCAGCGGCAGGGCGGCCAGGGCCAGGAGGAATGCATGACGTCGGATGGTGTCCATGCCCGGAGTATAGCGACGCGGCGGTGGATGCCGGCTCGCGCGCCGGCGTTCAGGACGCCGGATCGGGCGGCTCGGGCCGCAGCCACAGCCAGGTGCCGACCACGGCCATGCAGCAGATCGGCAGGACCACCATCCAGCCGCGGTGCGAAGGCACGGCGAGCATCACCCCGAGCAGGATCGCGGCGCAGGCGAGCATCGCCCAGGTCGCCGCCCACTTGGCCCGGCGCGGCACCGCGCGATGCTGGCGCCAGGCCAGGATCACAGGGCCGAAGCGCGGATCTTCCAGCAGGCGCCGTTCCAGCCGCTTGGATCCACGCGCCGCCGCCCAGGCGGCAACCAGGATGAATACCGTGGTCGGCAGGCCGGGCAGGAAGATGCCGACGATGCCCACGCCAAGGCTGGCATAGGCCAGCAGCCACCAGGCCCAACGGAAGCGGTCGCGGTTGCCCATGGCCGCATCATAGGCCGGCGGGCATCACGTGAAGCGTGGACGGGCGGTAACCCTCCCACGCTTCAGCGCGTGGCGCTCAGGGCTCCTCGGCCACGCCCAGCTGGTCGAGCACGAAGGCGTAGTACTCGGCCTGCTCGCGGAAGCGGCGGAAACGCCCGGACTTGCCGCCGTGGCCGGCATCCATGTTGGTGCGGAACACGACCGGCGCGCTTCCGGTATTGAGGTCGCGCAGCCTAGCCACCCACTTGGCCGGCTCCCAGTACTGCACCTGCGAATCCCACAGGCCGGTGCCGACGAACATGGCCGGATACGCCTGCGCGGCGACGTTGTCGTACGGCGAATACTTGAGCATGTACTCGTAGTACTCCTGCTGCTCCGGATTGCCCCACTCGTCGTACTCGTTGGTGGTCAGCGGGATGGTCGGGTCGAGCATGGTGGTGACCACGTCCACGAACGGGACCTGGGCGACCATCACCTTGTAGTCCTGCGGGGCCTGGTTGGCGACCGCGCCCATCAGCAGGCCGCCGGCGCTGCCACCCATGGCCGCGACCCGGCCCGGCGCGGCGTAGCCCTGCGCCACCAGGGCGCGGGTGACGTCGACGAAGTCGTTGAAGGTGTTCTGCTTCTCCAGCAGCTTGCCGTGCTCGTACCAGGTGCGGCCCATCTCCTGGCCGCCGCGGATATGGGCGATGGCGTAGACCACGCCACGGTCCAGCAGGCTCACCACCGGACCGTTGAAGCCCGGGTCCATGGAGATGCCGTAGCTGCCGTAGGCGTACTGGAACAGCGCGGCGGTGCCGTTCTTCCTGAAGCCCTTGCGGTAGACCAGCGAGACCGGGATGCGCACGCCGTCGCGCGCTTCCACCCACACCCGCTCGGTCGCGTACCGGGACGGATCGTAGCCGGGTACCGGCTGCTGCTTGAGCTGGCGGCGCTCGCCGGTGGCGACGTTGAGTTCGTAGGTGGTCGCCGGCGTGGTCAGCGAGGTGTAGCCGTAGCGCAGCCACTGGGTGTCCGGCTCGCTGTTGACCGACAGGCCCATCGAGTAGGCCGGCTCGTCGGCGGACACATACTGCTGGCTGCCATCGGCGCGCAGGATGCGCACCCGCTCCAGGCCGCCGGAGCGCTCGCCGACCGCGGTGAAGCCGTCGAACAGCTCGTACTCCTCGATGAACACCTCGGGGTCGTGCGGCAGCCAGTCCTGCCACTGCTTGCGCGAGGTGGCGTCGCTGGGCGCGGTGACCAGCTTGAAGTTGGTGGCGCCGTCGGCGTTGGTGCGGATCACCCAGCGGCCGCCGTGGTGGTCGGCGTCGTACTCCACGTCGCGCTGGCGCGGCGCCAGCACCCGGAACTCGCGCGGGTCCGCGGCCGGGGCGTAGCGGACCTCGGAGGAGACGGTGCTGTCCAGGCCGATGGTGATGTACTTGTCGTCGCGGGTGCGGCCGATGCCCATGTAGAAGGAATCGTCCTCCTCCTCGTACACCAGCTGGTCCTGCTCCGCCGGGGTGCCCAGCACGTGCTTCTTCACGCGCACGGTCAGCAGCGTTTCCGGGTCGTTCTCGACGTAGAACAGGGTGCGGTTGTCGTCGGCCCACACCAGGTTGGGCGAGACGCCGGTGATGGTGTCCGGATAGACCTCGCCGGTGGCCAGGTTGCGGAAGCGGATCGTGTACTGGCGGCGGCCGACGGCATCCTCGGCCCAGGCCAGCAGGCTGTTGTCCGGGCTGACCTCGTAGTCGCCGACGCTGAAGTAGTCCTTGCCGGCGGCCAGTTCGTTGACGTCCAGCAGCACCTGCTCGGCGGCGAAGTCGCCGGCCTCGTTGGCGGCCTGGATCGAGATCGCGTCCACGCCCTGGCCGTCCTTGCGCCGTGCGTACACCGGGTAATCCTTGCCGGCCTCGTAGCGCGAGTAGTACCACCAGCCGTGGTCGCGGAACGGCACCGAGCTGTCGTCCTGCTTGATGCGCGCGACGATCTCCCCGTACAGCTTCTCCTGCACCGGCTTCAGCGGCGCCAGCAGCTCGTTGGCGTAGGCGTTCTCGGCCTCGAGGTAGCCGAGCACGGCAGGATCCTGGCGCTCGTCGTCGCGCATCCAGTAGTAGTCGTCCTGGCGGCTGGCGCCGAACGGCGTGGTCACCGTGAACGGCTTGCGTTCGGCATCGGGCGGATTGGCGGCGGCGGGATTGATGGTCATCAGTGCGGAGATTGCGAGCAGGAGGGGCATTTTCATCGATGCGGTCCCTGGGCGGGTGACGGTACGCGGAACGGCCGTGGCGCGTGGCGCCGGGCTCCAAAGCGAAGCGCCCCCGGACGTGGCCGGGGGCGCTTGGTTGCTGGCTACTTCTTCGCCCTGGCCGGCTGGCTCAGGCGCTGCCAGAGGAAGGCGTAGGCCAGCGCGCTCATGTGCGCGGCCTGGGCGTTGTTGGCCGCGCCGCCGTGGCCGCCCTCGATGTTCTCGAAGTAGGTCACGTCCTTGCCGGCATCGATCATCTTCGCCGCCATCTTGCGCGCATGGCCCGGGTGGACGCGGTCATCGCGGGTGGATGTGAGGAAGATCACCGGCGGGTACTCCCTGGCCGGGTCGAACAGGTGGTACGGCGAGAAGGTCTGGATGAACTCCCAGTCGGCCGTGTCCGGGTTGCCGTACTCGGCCATCCACGACGCGCCCGCCAGCAGCTTGTTGTAGCGCTTCATGTCCAGCAGCGGGACCTGCACCACCACCGCGCCGAACAGCTCCGGGTACTGGGTCAGCATGTTGCCGGTGAGCAGGCCGCCATTGCTGCCGCCCTGCACGCCCAGGTGCTGGGGCGAGGTGATCTTCCGCGCCACCAGGTCCTGCGCCACCGCGGCCATGTCCTCGTAGGCCTTGTGGCGGTTGGCCTTGAGCGCGGCCTGGTGCCAGCGCGGGCCGTACTCGCCGCCGCCGCGGATGTTGGCCACCACGTACACGCCGCCGCGCGACAGCCAGGCGCGGCCGAGGCCACCGGAATAGCCGGGGGTCAGCGAGACCTCGAAGCCGCCGTAGCCGTACAGCAGGGTCGGCGCCTTGCCGTCCAGCGCCAGGTCCTTCGGGCGCACCAGGAAGTAGGGCACGCGGGTGCCGTCCTTGCTGGTGGCGAAGTGCTGCTCGATCACCTGGGTGCTGCTGTCGAAGAACGACGGCATCGACTTCAGCTGCTCCGGCTGCTGGCCGATGGTGGCCAGGGACAGCGTGGTCGGGGTCAGGTAGTCGGTGGCGGTCAGCCACACCGCGTCGGACTCGTCGCTGTCCACCGCCGACACGCCCAGGGTGCCGAACGCCGGCGCGCCCACGAACTCGCTGCGCTTCCAGCCGTCCTTGCCCGGGGTCAGCACGTGCAGGCGGTTCTTCACGTCCTCGAGGACATTGAGCACCAGGTGCGAACGGGTCCAGGTGACGCTGGCCAGCGAGCTGCGCTCGGTCGGCTCGAACAGGACCTCGAACTCGCGCTTGCCGGCCATGAACCCGTCGAAGTCCGCCGCCAGCAGCGAGCCGGCCGCATAGGTCCTGCCGCCCACGGTCCACGGCTCGCGCAGCTCCACCGTCAGCCACTCGCGCTTGACCCCGGCGCTGGCCGAGTTCGGCACGTCGATCCTGGCGAGCTTGCCGTCCTTGCCGACCAGGTACAGCTCGTCGTTGTAGAAGGCGATGGTGCGGCTGACGAAGTCGCGCTCGAAGCCGGGGGTGTCGTCGTGGACGGCGGCGATGTACATGTCATCGGCCCTGCCCTCGTACACCACCTCCGCCGATTCCAGCGGGGTGCCGCGCTTCCAGCGCTTGGCGATGCGCGGGTAGCCGGACTCGGTCAGCGAGCCGTCGCCGAAGTCGGTGTAGACGTAGACCGTGTCCTGGTCGATCCAGCCCAGGCCGCCCTTGGCCTCGGGACGGAAGAAGCCGTCCTTGATCCAGGTGCGGCTGTTCATGTCGAACTCGCGGGTGACGTCGGCATCGGCGCCGCCGCGCGACAGCGCGACCAGGCAGCGCTCGTAGGACGGACGCAGGCAGTCGGCGCCGTGCCACACCCAGTTCTCGCCCTCGGCCTTGTTCAGCGCGTCGAGGTCGAGGATGGTCTCCCACGCCGGGTTCGGCTTGCGGTATTCCTCCAGCGTGGTCCGGCGCCAGACGCCGCGCTCGTGGTTACGGTCCTTCCAGAAGTTGTAGTAGTAATTCCCCATCTTCTGCACGCCGGGGATCTTGGCGTCCGAGTCCAGCACCTCGCGGATGCCGGCCTCCATGGCCTTGAACTCCGGGGTGGAAGCCAGGGCGGCGTCGGTCTTGGCGTTCCGGGCGCGGACCCAGGCCAGCTGGCGTTCGCCGGTGACGTCCTCGAGCCACTGGTAGGGGTCGTCGGCCATGGTGGGCTCCTGGGCATGGGCCGCTCCGGCGGCGGCAAGGCCGGCGACAAGGCAGGCCTGGGCAAGACGCGACATCGGTTACTCCGAAAACTGAACTGAGCCGGCGAAGCTAGCACAGCCTCCGGAGGGTCACGCCTGCCGATGGTCAGGGCCGGGCCCTGTGCGGAGAGGGTCCAGCCTGTCCGCGAGGCTGGCCCGGCCGGGCGGCGACCGGGCGGCCAGGCCGGGGCGGTCGCCCTGCACGCCCCGTCCCCCCTGCCGTCTCAGGCCACTGCGCGGCGACCGAAGCCGGCCAGGCGGCGGGTGCCGCGGCGGCGCGCCTGGGCCCGCGGCCGCATCTGGCGCAGGCGCCGGGCCAGGGCCGGCGCGGCGGCCGGCAGGCGGAAGCGGTGCAGCGCCCACCAGGCCGCCAGCGGCATCCCCACCAGCCACAGCGGCAGCCAGCCGATCCATTCCGAGGAGCCGCGCAGCGCCGGCACCAGGCAGACGCCCAGCAGGCCGGTGGCGAACCAGTAACGCAGGGCCTTCTCCAGGCCCGATTCCGGCGCGTCGGCGGATTGGAGGTGGCGGGGCGCGGCGGCGGGGGTGGGCGACCAGTTCGACATGGCTGCAGCTCCTTGTTGGGAGGCGCAGGTTGCCGGGGGTCCATCTCACAGGCTGCGATGCCACCCTCCCGGACTGGAGGGGAGCGGCTTGGCCCCTCCCCCTCCCGGGGGAAGATCGGACGACAATCTCACCGGTCGCCGGACATGCACGGCATGCGCCCCTCCAGTGTGGGCGGCCATGTACCTGTCCCGCGAGCGCCGGCCTGCGCCGGGCTACCGACCCTCGCCCCTCTCCTCTCCCCGAAGGGAGAGGAGGGATGGCTTAGCCCTTTCTCCGCCGGGTGGGCCGACATGCCTGCGCGCCACCGGCACGCATGGCGGTGAACGCCCGCCTCCCATGGACGCGCTGAGCGGAGGTTGGGGAGAGGGTCGCGGTGCCTGCGATGTCGCTTGGGCGCCGGATATACACGGGATGCCCCCCGTCCGGTGGGGGAGGCTACAGAGCGGGTCATTGCCGACGCAGACGGGCCCGGAGCGCCACTTCCCACTCGCGCGAGCGCTCGCATGGGGCGTGTTGCCGATCCTCACCCCGACCCCTCCCGGGGGAACGCGGAATAGCCTCAGCGGTCGTACTGCGACAGCGCCAGCGACAGCAGGCTCTTGGCCTGCTCGCGCAGCATCTGCGGCTCGACGATCTCGGCGTCGGCGCCGTAGTGCAGCACGTCCATCAGCAGCTCGCGCGGCACGCTGTAGGGCACCTTCAGCTCGTAGCGGCCGTCGGGCAGGAAGCGGCCCTGCTGGCGCGAATGCCAGTGCTCGTCGGCCACCCAGCGCGCGACCTTGGGGCTGAAGACGATGGTCGCCCAGCCCTTGGGCTCGCCGGAGAAGATGCCGTAGCTGGAGGCGAAGTGCTGGTCCAGCACCGTGTCCTCCACGTCCTGCGCGGCGTCCTCCAGGACCCGGGCCTGCATGATCCGGTCGACGGCGAAGCTGCGCAGGGCCTCGCGCTCGTGGTCCCAGGCGTCCAGGTACCAGTTGTCGCGGTAGTGGGTGATGCGCTGGGGCGAGACCTTGCGGCGGGTGGTCTCGTCGGTGGAACGGGCGCGGTACTCGAACGCCAGCCTGCGCCGCTCCAGCACGGCCGAGGCGACGGCGCGGAAGCTGGTCTCGTCCAGGCGACGGCCGCGGTGCGGGATCACCCGCACCCGCTCGACCGGCCAGCGGCTGGTGCCGGCCTGGGCGGACAGCAGGCCTTCGATGCGCTGCTGCAGCGGGGCCAGCACGCTCGACAGCACGCCGGCGCCGGTACGCCGCAGCAGCTGCTGCGAGGCCAGCAGGGCGTACAGCTCCTCGGAGCTGAGCCACAGCCCGGGCAGCTCGAACCGGTCGCTCTCGGCCGCGGCGTAGCGGAAGCCCGCCTCGCCATCGCCCTCCACCGGCGCCATCAGCGCGTCGCGCAGGAAGGCCAGGTCGCGGTAGACCGTGGCCCGGGAGCAGCCAAGCTCCTCCTGCAGGCGGGGCACGGTCACCGGATAGCGCGCCGCCTTGAGGATGCGGTGCAGCGCGTTGATGCGTTCGTAGCGGTCCATAGGCGCCGATTATGCGTTGTTGCAGTCAACGCTGCGACGGCGGCTTCGCCGCCCCGCGGGTCCATGCCGACCGGCCTGCCCGGACCGCTCGGCCGGCGCTTACAGGAACTCGCCGGCGCCGCGCTCCAGCAGCTCCGCGGCCAGGCGCGAACCCAGGGTCTGCGGGTCCGCCGCCGGACCCTCCCCTTCGGCGCGCACGGCACGCCCGTCGGCGGCCGAACCCACCAGCGCCTGCAGCCGGAGGGTGCGGTCATGCAGTTCGGCGTAGGCGGCCACCGGCACGTGGCAGCTGCCGTGCAGGCCGCGGTTGAGCGCGCGCTCGGCCTCGATCACGGCGCGGGTCGGGGCGTGTTCCAGCAGCGACAGCAGGCCGATGGTGCGTTCGTCGCCGGCGCGGCACTCGCAGGCGACCACCGCCTGCGCCGGTGCCGGCAGCCACTGCGGCGGCACCAGGCGGGCGCGGATGCGCGCATCCAGGCCCAGGCGCTGCAGTCCGGCGCAGGCGAGGATGATCGCGTGGTACTCGCCGGCGTCGAGCTTGGCCAGGCGGGTGTTCACGTTGCCGCGCAGGTCGCGCAGCTGCAGGTCCGGGCGGCGCGCGCGCAGCTGGGCCTGGCGGCGCAGCGAGGAGGTGCCGACCACCGCGCCCTGCGGCAGCGCGTCGAGGTCGGCGAAGTCGTTGCTGACGAAGGCGTCGGCCGGATCGGCGCGCTCGAGCACGGCCGGCAGCACGAAGCCCGGCTCCAGCTCCATCGGCACGTCCTTGAGCGAATGCACGGCGCAGTCGGCCTCGCCCCGCTCCATCGCGATCTCCAGCTCCTTGAGGAACAGGCCCTTGCCGCCGATCGCCGCCAGCGAGCGGTCCAGCACCTCGTCGCCACGGGTGCTCAGCGGCACCAGCACCACCTCCAGCCCGGGATGGGCGGCGCGCAGGCGGGCGGCGACGTGTTCGCTCTGCCACAGGGCGAGCGGGCTCTTTCGGGTGGCGATGCGCAGGGTGTCCATGCGCGCATTATCGGTGATGGCGGCCTGCCGCGCCTTGCGCGGTCCGCTTGCAACACGGGCACCCCTGGGGCTGGCCGCCTACGGCGCGAGTTCAGGGTTGCTGCAGGGCCTGGCGCAGCTGCGGCACGCAGCGCCGGCTGACCTCGAGCGGGGTGCCGCCGCTGCGCAGCAGCGCGTGCACGTGGCCGTCCGGGGTGCGCTTGAGCTCGGCCAGTTCGCGCCGGGCCACCAGGCAGTTGCGGTGGATGCGCACGAACAGGTCGCCGAACTCCTCCTCCAGCGACTTCAGCGACTCCTCGATCAGGTCCTGGCCGCGGGCGTGGTGCACGACCACGTACTTCTCCTCGGCCTGCAGGTAGCGCACCTCCTCCAGCGGGATCACCCGCAGGCTGCCGCGCAGGCGCGCGCACAGCTGGGTCCGCCGCGGGGCGACCGCGGGACGCCCGGCGAGGAAGGTGCGGACGCGCTCCAGGGCCACGGCCAGGCGTTCGGGCCGCACCGGCTTGACCAGGTAGTCGATCGCCGCGGCCTCGAAGGCCGACAGCGCATGCCCGTCGTAGGCGGTGCAGAACACCACGGCGGTGGCCGGATCGCTGTCGGCCAGGCGCCGCGCGACTTCCAGCCCATCCATGCCGGGCATGGCGATGTCCAGCAGCACGGCGTGCGGCTGGTGCATGGCGCAGGCGTCCAGCACCTCGCTGCCGTCGCCGGCCTCGGCCACCACTTCCACCCCCATGTCGCCGGAAAGGAGCGTGCGCAGGCGCTCGCGCGCCAGCGGCTCGTCGTCGGCGATCACCAGCTTCAGGCTGTGCATCAGGCAGATGTCGGATTTTCCCCGCGGCCATGGTAGCCGCCGCGGAGGCCGCGCGTCACCCGCCTGCTCCGGGGCGCGCCTGGACGGCGCCAGCGGATCAGCGGAAACGCCGCTCCAGCCAGTCGCCGAGGTCGGCGATCTCCTGGGCGCAGACCTGGTGGGCCATCGGGTAGTGGTGCCATTCCACCTCGAAGCCGGCCTGTTCCAGCGCGCGGGCGCTGGCCACGCCGTGCTGGACCGGGATCACCGGGTCGTCCTGGCCGTGGGCGAAGAACACCGGCTGGGCCACCGAGTTCACCTCGCGCGCCGCAGCCGCCGTGGCGCCGCCGGGCAGGTAGGTGGACAGGGCGATGAGGCCGGCCAGCGGCTCCCGCCGGCGCAGGCCGGCGGCCAGGGTGATCGCGCCGCCCTGGGAGAAGCCGGCCAGCAGCAGGCGCGAGGCAGGAATGCCGCGCTCGGCCTCGCGTGCGATCAGGGCCTCGACCTGGGCGATCGACTCCTCCACGCCCGCGGCTTCGGCGCGGGTGGCGAAGTCCATGCCGACGATGTCGTACCAGGCGCGCATCGGGGTGCCGCCATTGATCGTCACCGGGCGCACCGGCGCGTGCGGGAACACGAAGCGCAGCGCCGGCCAGTGCGGGCGCACCAGCTCGGGCACGATCGGGGCGAAGTCATGGCCGTCGGCGCCGAGGCCGTGCAGCCACACCACGGTCCATTGCGGGTTGGCGCCGGTTTCCTGTTCAACGGTCTGCAGCAGCATGGGGTTCCCCCTGAAAGCCAAGCCCGACAGTATGCCTCGCCATGGGCGCTCACCAGGCGGCCATGGGACGGGCGTGGGGCTGGCTCAGGCGCGGCCGCGCAGCTCGGCGGCGCGACGCAGCACCGGCGGCGGCTGCAGTTCCTCGGGGATGCAGAGGATGCCGTGGCGGCGCAGCCACTGGCCCGGGCCGCGGGCGGAGGTCAGCCACACGGTCGGGATCGACAGCACCATGCCCAGCACCACCGGCAGCATCCACAGCGCCAGGCCGGGCGAGACCGCCCAGGACAGCAGGCCCATGAACACGCCGAACAGGGTGATGCCGCCGTAGCTGCGCACCAGCGCCGACAGCGGCACGCTGCCGTCGTCGCGCTGCTGCGCTTCCCAGCCGGAGTCGCGGCCGGCCAGCACCTCGGCAACGCCACGCGACTGGCGGAACATCACCACCGGCGCCATCAGCGCCGCCAGCACGCTCTCGATCAGGACGCCGGCCAGGGCGCGGGCGGCGCCACCGCAGCCACGGCGCTCGGCCGGATCGCCAAGCATCGCCACATAGCCGAGGATCTTGGGCAGGAACAGCACCAGCATGGTGCCGGCGAACAGCCAGGCCACGCGCTCGGCATCCTGGCGGGTCCAGTACTCCACCGGCGAGAAACCGGCCAGCTGGAACCCGTCCCAGGCCAGGTCGGCGTGGTACAGCGGGATCGCCAGGCCGATGAGCATCAGCATCGCCCACATCGGCGCGGTGAAGTAGTGGCCGATGCCGACCATCATGTGGCTGCGGCTGACCCAGTGCAGGCCCGAGGCGCCGACCACCTTCATGTGCTGCAGGTTGCCCTGGCACCAGCGGCGGTCGCGCACCATCATGTCGGTCAGCGACGGCGGGCCTTCCTCGTAGCTGCCGTCCAGCTCCGGCACCAGGTGCACGGCCCAGCCGGCGCGGCGGATCAGCGCGGCCTCGACGAAGTCATGGCTCAACACGTGGCCGCCGAACGGGCCGCTGCCGGACAGCTCGGGCAGGCCGGCGTGGGCGGCGAAGGCCTCGGTACGGACCATCGCGTTGTGGCCCCAGTAGTTGCTTTCCGAGCCGTGCCACCAGGCCACGCCATGGCCGATCACCGGGCCGTAGACGCGCCCGCCGAACTGCTGCATGCGCGCGAACAGGGTGTTGCCGTTGACCACCCGCGGCAGGGTCTGCAGCAGGCCCACGCCCGGATGCTTCTCCATGGCGCCGGCGAGGCGGACCAGGGTCTGGCCGCTCATCACCGAGTCGGCGTCCAGGATCAGGAACTGCGGGTAGGCGGCGCCGAAGCGCTGCACCCACTCCCCGATGTTGCCGGCCTTGCGGCCGCAGTTGTCCGCACGGCAGCGGTAGAACAGGCGGCCTTCGGCGCCCAGGCGCTCGCGCAGGGCGCGGAACTGGGCGATCTCCTCCGCCACTACCTCGGGCCGGCGGCTGTCGCTGAGGACGAAGAAGTCGAAGGACTCGAGCTGGCCGGTGGCGGCGACCGACTCGTACACCGCCTGCAGGCCGGCCAGCACCCGGGCCGGATCCTCGTGGTAGGTCGGCATCAGCAGCGCGGTGCGGGTCTGCAGGCGTGGCAGCGGGCCCTCGGCCGACAGGCCCAGCGGGTTGCGGCGCCTGGTCAGCAGCACGCAGAAGCCGGCGAAGGCGGTGACGGCGGACAGCGCGATCCAGGCGAACAGGGCCACGAACAGCCCCAGCAGGCACATGTCCAGCAGGCTCAGGCCCTCCACCCGCAGCACCTGGGTCATGCCGAAGGTGGCGACGGCGGTCAGCAGGGCGGTGGTTCCGATCACGGCGGCGCGGCGCCAGCCGATGGTCGCCGGCGAGGTCGCCGGGCGCACGGGGGACAGTCCACCCTCGCGCAGGGACTGGCGGGGCATCGGCAGCGGGGCCGCCTGCGGCAGCCAGGCCTCGGCGGCCAGCGCATGCGGCGGCCTGGGCGCAGGGCGGCTCGGGGCAGCGATGCCGATCGATTCGATGACTTGCAACACGGGTCTCTCCCTCTGTCGCATTCCGGTTCCTGGCTTGGCCAGTCCGGAAGCGTCGCATTATTGTGCGCCGCACAAAGGGCTTGGACGCGGCCGAAGGGTATTCCCGTTCAGCCGCGTGTTTGCCTTGCGAAGGAAGGGTTAGCCGGCGTTCTGTGACCTCAGTCCAGTTCTTCGGGCGGTACGACCAGCCCGTCCGGATCCACCGCCAGGCGTCCGGCCATCAGCACCGCCTGGGTGCGGTTGCCCACCCCCAGCTTGCGCAGGACCGCGGTGACGTGGGCCTTGATGGTCGCCTCGGATACGCCCAGGTCGTAGGCGATCTGCTTGTTCAGGCGACCCTCGCCAAGCATCTGCAGGACCCGGAACTGCTGCGGGGTCAGCTCGCGCAGGCGCTGGGCGACCTCGTGCTCGTCGCGGCTGACCGCCGGGGCGGCCGCCGCCGCCGCCGGGGCCCAGCGCTCGCCGTCCAGCACGGTGCCGACCGCGGTGCCGATGGTCTCCGAGTCGGCCGACTTGGGGATGAAGCCCAGCGCGCCATGGTCCAGCGCCCGCCGCATCACCCCCGGCTCCTCGCGGGCCGAGACCACCACCACCGGCAGCTGCGGGTGCTGGGCACGCAGGTGCACCAGCGCGCTGAAGCCGTGCGCGCCGGGCATGTTGAGGTCCATCAGCAGCAGGTCGGCGTCCGGATGCGCCTCGACCAGGCCATAGAGCGCATCGACGCTGTCGGCCTCGTGCAGTTCGGCGCCCGGCAGGATCCGCTGGATCGACCCGCGCAGGGCCTCGCGGAACAGCGGATGGTCGTCGGCGATCAGGATTGTCATAAGGGCCGTGATTGGGGATTCGTGATTCGTGATTCGTAAAAGCAGGGGGCGGCAGGACCGCCGCCCCAATGATGACCGAAAGAGCGCCTTGCCCTTGCGAATCACCAATAACTAATCACGAATCACCGCCTCACTTCACCTTGCGCTCGGAGACCAGGGACTCGACCACGGAGGGGTCGGCCAGGGTCGAGGTGTCGCCCAGCTGGTCCGGGGCGTTCTCGGCGATCTTGCGCAGGATGCGGCGCATGATCTTGCCGGAGCGGGTCTTGGGCAGGCCCGGCGCCCACTGCAGGTGGTCGGGGGTGGCGATCGGGCCGATCTCCTTGCGCACCCAGGCCACCAGCTCCTTCTGCAGCTCGTCGGTGGGCTGCTCGCCGGCCTTCAGGGTGACGTAGGCGTAGATGCCCTGGCCCTTGATGTCGTGCGGGAAGCCGACCACGGCGGCCTCGGCCACCTTCGGATGGGCGACCAGCGCGCTCTCCACCTCGGCGGTGCCGATGCGGTGGCCGGAGACGTTGATCACGTCGTCGACGCGGCCGGTGATCCAGTAATAGCCGTCCTCGTCGCGGCGGCAGCCGTCGCCGGTGAAGTAGGTACCCGGGTAGGTGCGGAAATAGGTGTCGATGAAGCGCTGGTGGTCGCCATACACCGTGCGCATCTGCCCCGGCCAGGAATCCAGCAGCACCAGGTTGCCCTCGGCCGCGCCCTCCAGGACCTTGCCGTCGGCGTCGACCAGGGCCGGGCGCACGCCGAAGAACGGCAGGGTCGCCGAGCCGGGCTTGAGGTCGATGGCGCCGGGCAGCGGCGAGATCAGGATGCCGCCGGTCTCGGTCTGCCACCAGGTGTCCACCACCGGGCAGCGCCCGTCGCCGACCACGTCGTAGTACCAGCGCCAGGCCTCGGGGTTGATCGGCTCGCCCACGCTGCCGAGCAGGCGCAGGCTGGAGCGGCTGGTCTTCTTCACCGGCTCCTCGCCCTCGCGCATCAGCGCGCGGATCGCGGTCGGGGCGGTGTAGAAGATGGTGACCTGGTGCTTGTCGATCACTTCCCAGAAGCGAGACACGCTCGGGTAGTTGGGCACCCCCTCGAACACCAGCGAGGTGGCGCCGTTGGCGAGCGGGCCGTAGACGATGTAGCTGTGGCCGGTGACCCAGCCCACGTCCGCGGTGCACCAGTAGATGTCGTCCTCACGCAGGTCGAAGATCGCCTCGTGGGTGTAGGACGCGTACAGCAGGTAGCCGCCGGTGGTGTGCAGCACGCCCTTGGGCTTGCCGGTCGAACCGGAGGTATAGAGGATGAACAGCGGATCCTCGGCGTTCATGCGCTCCGGCTCGCACTGCGCCGGCTGGCCATCGACCACGTCGTGGAACCAGCGGTCGCGCGGGGCCTGCATGTCGACCGCGCCGCCGGTATGGCGCACCACCAGCACGGTTTCCACGGTGTTGGTGCCGGGCAGCTTGAGCGCGGCGTCGACGTTTGCCTTCAGCGGGATCTTCCTGGAACCGCGCAGGCCCTCGTCGGCGGTGATGATCAGCTTGCTGCCGCAGTCGATCACGCGGTCGGCGATCGAATTGGGCGCGAAGCCGCCGAACACCACCGAGTGCACCGCGCCGATGCGCGCGCAGGCGAGCATCGCCACCACCGCGTCGGGGATCATCGGCAGGTAGATGGTGACCCGGTCGCCCTTGGCCACGCCGAGGTTGCGCAGCGCGTTGCCCAGCCTGCACACGCGCTCGTGCAACTCGCGGTAGGTGACCTTCTGCACCGGCGCGTCCGGGCTGTCCGGCTCGAACAGGATCGCGACCTTTTCGCCGCGCTCGGCCAGCTGGCGGTCCAGGCAGTTGACCGAGACATTGAGCTCGCCGTCGGCGAACCAGCGGATGCGGAAGTCGTCCAGGTCGTAGCTGACGTCCTTGATGACGGTCGGCTTGCGGAACCAGTCCAGACGCTCGGCCGCCTTGGCCCAGAAGCCCTCGGAGTCCTCCACCGATTCGCGGTAGAGGCGCTGGTATTCGTCCTTGCCGATGCGTGCGCTCGCGGCGAACTCGGGCTTGACGGGGTACAGGTCGGACATGGCTTCCCTCCTCCAGAATGCCTTGACTGACGCCATGCGCGGGAAGCGCGCGGCTACGGCCCGAGTTTGACGCAAGGCTCGTGACGCAATGCAGCAGTTCGGGTACTACCTTGGTCGAAAGGTCCCTGGCCCGGCCACCCCACCTGGCGGCCGCGCCCAGCAACGGCGGGCCCGGGCCCTCCATACCGTGGCATTTTCGACTAATGGCGAATATGCGCTCGCATGGCGCCGTGAGAAGTGTGCCGTCGCGACCAGCCGCGAGGGGCGGGTGGCCGCCATTTCGAAAGCACTCATTCGCAGCACAAGGGAGAGAGGGGCAATGAGCATGCATCCCGCAAGACTGGTACGCAGGCCGCTGGCAGCCGCAATGCTGCTCGCGCTGGCCGTGCCTGGCGCCGCCATGGCGCAGAGCGACCGCGAAAAGGAACTCGAGGCGAGGGTGGCCGAACTCGAGCGCCAGGTGCAGGCGCTGGTAACGGCCACCACCCAGCAGCAGGCCGCGCAGCCGGCGGCACCGGCGGTTCCCGCCGGCAAGCAGCCGATCCAGGCCACCACCATCACCCCGTCCGCCAACCCGGGCACCACGTTCTCGTACACCGGCTTCATCAAGATGGACGCGATGGTCACCGAGACCAGCGACGGCCGCATCGCCGACGGTTCGTCGGGCCGGTTGTTCTACGTGCCGAGCACCATCCCGGTCGGCGGCCCCGGCGCCGACGGCGGCGATCCGTACACCGACTTCCACGCGCAGTTCTCGCGCTTCGGCCTGGGCGTCGACCACGTCACCGCCGATGGCAACAAGTTCAAGGGCTACGTCGAGGCCGACTTCTTCGGCGGCGGCAGCAACGCCCTGGCCGGCAACGAGACCGCGACCAACACCTATGCCGTCACCCTGCGCCACGCCTACGTCAGCTGGAACAACTGGCTGGCCGGCCAGACCTGGTCCAACTTCATGGACGTGGCCGCCCTGCCCGACGCGGTGGACTTCGTCGGCCCGACCGACGGCACCGTGTTCGTGCGCCAGGCCCAGGTGCGCTACACCAACGGCCCGTGGTCGGTCTCGGTCGAGAACCCGCAGACCACCGTCACCCCGTACCTGAGCTCCGGCGCGCGCTTCAACAGCGGGGACAACATCGCCCCCGACATCACCGCGCGCTGGCTGACCAAGGGCGACTGGGGCCACTTCACCGTCGCCGGCCTGGTGCGCCAGTTCAAGTGGCTGGACGAGACCGAGACCGGCGCCGCGCTGAGCGTCTCGGGCAAGTTCAACCTCGGCGCCACCGACGACATCCGCTGGGCGGTCAACGGCGGCAGCGGCATCGGCCGCTACCTGGCCTTCGGCGTCGGCAGCGACACGGTCGCCGATGCCACCGGCGCGCTGAACGCGGTGGACGGCTACGGCGGCTTCGTGGCCTGGCGGCACGTGTTCAGCCCGAAGGTCCGCACCAACCTGATGTATGCCACCTCGCAGTTCGACAACGACACCGCCCTCACCGGATGGGCCGTTACCGAGCGTACCCAGTCGGTCCACGCGAACCTGATCTACTCGCCGTTCCCGAAGCTGGACGTGGGCGCGGAAATCAGCTGGGCCCAGCGTTCTCTCGAGGATGACCGCGAGGGTGACCTCAAGCGTCTGCACACCTCCATCAAGTACAGCTTCTGAGGAAGGGGATCCATATGAGCAGCACAGCAGCACACGCCTCCAAGGGCGAGCTCACTGCAGGCCACAAGAAGGTCATCTTCGCGTCGAGCCTGGGCACGGTGTTCGAGTGGTACGACTTCTACCTCTACGGTTCGCTGGCGGCCATCATCGCCAAGCAGTTCTTCAGCGGCGTCAACCCGACCACGGGCATGATCTTCGCGCTGCTGGCCTTCGCCGCCGGCTTCTTCGTGCGTCCGTTCGGCGCGGCCTTCTTCGGCAGCCTCGGCGACCGCATCGGCCGCAAGTACACGTTCCTGGTCACCATCCTGATCATGGGCATCTCGACCTTCCTGGTCGGCGTGCTGCCCAACTACGAGTCGATCGGCATGGCCGCGCCGGTCATCCTGATCATCCTGCGCCTGGCCCAGGGCCTGGCGATGGGCGGCGAGTACGGCGGCGCGGCGACCTACGTGGCCGAGCACGCCCCGGTCGGCAAGCGTGGCCTGTACACCAGCTTCATCCAGACCACCGCGACCCTGGGCCTGTTCCTGTCGCTGCTGGTGATCCTGGGTTGCCGCCTGGGCCTGGGCACCGAGGCGTTCGAGGCCTGGGGCTGGCGCATCCCGTTCCTGGCTTCGATCGTGCTGCTGGGCGTTTCGGTGTGGATCCGCCTGCAGCTGAGCGAGTCCCCGCTGTTCCAGCAGATGAAGGCCGAGGGCAAGGGCTCCAAGCAGCCGTTCCGCGATTCGGTCAAGAGCGGCAACCTGAAGCTGATGCTGCTGGTCCTGTTCGGCGCCACCGCCGGCCAGGCGGTGGTCTGGTACTGCGGCCAGTTCTACGCCCTGTTCTACCTGCAGAGCATCCTGAAGGTCGACTCCACCGCCGCCTACCTGCTGATCGCCGCGGCGCTGGCCCTGGCCACCCCGTTCTTCCTGTTCTTCGGCTGGCTGTCCGACCGCATCGGCCGCAAGAAGATCATCATGGCCGGCTGCCTGCTGGCCGCCGTGACCTACTTCCCGATCTTCAAGGGCCTGACCCACTACGCCAACCCGGCCGCCGAGGCTGCCAGCCTGAGCTCGCCGGCCGTCGTGATCGCCGATCCGGACACCTGCTCGTTCCAGTTCGATCCGGCGGGCGTGCGCAAGTTCACCAGCTCCTGCGACGTGGCCACGGCCGCGCTGGCCCGCGCCGGCGTCCCGTACACCATCCAGGCCGCGCCGAAGGGTTCGGTGGCCGAAGTGCACATCGGTGAGCGCCCGGTGACCTCGTATGACGCCGGCCAGTTCTCCGGCGACGAGCTGAAGGCCAAGGCCAGCGAGTTCGGTGGTGCGCTGAAGGCCGCACTGAACGACGCGGGCTACCCGGAGAAGGCTTCGACCGAGAACATCAACATCCCGATGACCATCCTGCTGCTGTGGATCCTGGTCATCTACGTGACGATGGTCTACGGCCCGATCGCCGCCTACCTGGTGGAACTGTTCCCGACCCGCATCCGCTACACCTCCATGTCGCTGCCGTACCACATCGGCAACGGCTGGTTCGGCGGCTTCCTGCCGGCGATCTCGTTCGCCCTGGTGGCGGCCTCGGGCAACCTGTACTACGGCCTGTGGTATCCGATCATCGTCGCGTGCATGACGCTGGTGATCGGCACCCTGTTCCTGCGCGAGACCAAGGACGCCGACATCAACTGACCGATGCGGCAGTGCCGGTCCGCCCGCGGACCGGATGCGACACCGGCGCCGGCCCCTCCATGGGGCCGGCGCTTTTTCATGGGTTGGAAGTGGGCTGCGGCTGCAGCAGCCCGGCGGGAAGCAGGCCCCTCTCCTACCGGCAGCGGGGTTGGGGAGAGGGTCGGTCTCCCGGCATTGGCAACCGACGCGTCACTATCCGCCTACCGCGTAACCGACACCGCCTGGAACACTCCGGGCCATCGAGCGGCTGGTGATATGAGATCAATCCTTGCGCGCTGCTTCCGCCTCGCGAAGCCCCAGCCCCAGCAGGATGCCGACCAGTGCGGCATAGACGCTGGTGGTGGTCTGGTGGGCGAACATCGACTGGGTCAGGCCGCACAGCACGAACACCGACACCAGCACCGCGCCGGCGGCGGCGACGCCGCGCATCCGCGGTGCACCGGCACGTCGCCACATCCGCAGGAACATCAACAGCGGCACGCCGTACAGCAGCAGCAGCGCGGACACGCCGGGGATGCCCATGGTCGCGGCCCATTCGGCCAGGTCGTTGTGGGCATGGCCTAGATGGCAGCGCGCGGCCGGCCGTGGCGCCTGGCACGCCGGCAGCTGCTCGACCATGGCACGGTCGAACTGGGCGAAGCCGACCCCCGTCCACGGCCGTGCGGCGATGGCGTCGCTGGCCACGCGCAACCGCTCCAGGCGCGCGCCGGCCGAGGAATCATGGTCGCCGGCATCGATCTTCTCGATGTCCTGCTGCAGCTCGGCCAGGCGCATCTGGTCGCTGATGCCCGGTACCACGAAGACCAGGGCGATGATCCCGGCCAGGCCGGTGCCCATCAGCAGCATGCGGTAACGCCAGCTCTTCCAGCCGCTGCCCAGCACCAGCACGCCCAGCAGCAGGAGCATGCCCGGCCAGGCACCACGGGTGCCGCTGAACAGGATCGCGACCACCCCGCAGGCCAGGCCGAACACCGTCCAGTGCCAGCTGCGCGGTGGCCGGCAGAACACCGCCAGCACCATCAGCAGCAGCACGACGTCGGCGAACACGATCGCGTTCACCCAAGCGGAGGCGCGGTCCAGGCCGGACACCACCTGGACGAAGGCCACCACCACCGCACAGGCCAGGCCGACCATGGCGCCACGCCACAAGGCCGCCAACGGTGGCTGCAGCGCCCAGGCCCAGGCCATCGCCCAGGGCAGCACCAGCAGGCGGTCGCGGCTGTCGATGCCTCCCCCGCCCGACCAGTGGCTGGAAACCATGGCCACGCCCATCGCCAGCAGGGCGACGCCGCCGGCCAGGGCCAACGGCAGGCCGATCCGGCGCGCGCCAAGCACCGCGGCCGGAGCCATCAGGGTGGAGACCAGCAGCAGCAGGCCGAACGGCAGCAGGCCCTTGGGAACGGTCAGCGCCAGCGCCGGCAGGCACCACAGCGCAGCGGCGGCAAGCTGCCGCGCGCGTTGCGTGTGCATTCCCTTCCGGTCGCCGTCGTCGTGCACCCTGCCCTCTGCCCGCTCACCCCCGAGCGGGCCATCTTGGGGAGCGCACGCGGAACGAAGGCTGAGCCGGGTCGCACTATCCGTCGTCCTCGCCGTCCTGGTTGGCCGCCGCGCGTGCCTTTTCCTCCTCGGTGGCCACGCACGGGCCGGTCACCGCCTGCGCCGGCACCAGGTACCAGCGGCGGCGGTTGGAGATGCCGGCCAGCTCGATCCGCTCGCGGTCGATGCACTGCTCCAGCACGTCCTCCAGTACCAGCAGCCAGCGCCCCGGCGCCTGCGCCTGCCAGGCCACGCCCAGCTGCAGCTGCTCGTCCCAGGGCCGCTTGAAACCGAAAGTGGCGGCCGGGCGATCGGCCATCAGCAGGTTCTGTTCCTTCCAGGCGACCAGGCCCAGCTCGGCGTCCGGACCGATCCGCGCGCCAGCCGCGGTCATGACCCCGCGCGCGGAACTGGCGTCGTTGAGCAGGCCGTAGCCGACCAGGCCGAAGGTGACCCACAACCCGGCCAGGCCGCCGAACAGCGCGGCCAGTGCATGGCGGCGGAACGCGAGCACGCAGCCCAGGCACCACACGCCGATCGCCAGCAGCATCCAGCCGCCGGCGATGATCGCCTGCGGATCCAGTCCGCGCCGGTCGCGCAGGCGTTCGTCCAGCGAACCATGCCCGGACAGCAGCGCGGCGCCGCCGTACAGGAACAGCACCGCCACCAGCACCGCGAGCCCCAGCAGCAGCCACCGCGCCGCGCGCCTGCGCAGCAGGCCGGGCAGCAGCGGCGCCAGCACCAGGCACATCATCGGCAGCGCCGGCATCACGTACACGTCGCGCTTGCCGTCGGGGATGGAGAAGAACACGACGATCAGCGCCCACCACGCCAGCGGCAGCAGGTAGCGCGGATCGAGCCGGCGCAGGCGCCGCCGCCACGCCGGGATCGCCCACGGCAGGGCCAAGGCCGGCGGGATCCACATGCTTGCCATCACGCCGAGGTGGTACCACCACGGCTGGTGGTGGTCCCAGGACCGCGAATAGCGCCCGGCGGTCTGCCGGAACAGGATGTCGTCCAGGTAGGCGCGGTACTCGGGCAGGTCCTGCGCCAGCGCCACGCTGACCACCGGTACCAGCCACAGCGACACGGCCAGCAGGAAGGCCAGCGGACCGAGCCAGGAGCGCGCATCGCGCAGGTGCAGGCGCACGCCCGGCCAGCCGCGCAGCGAGGCGAACGCCGCCGGCAGCAGCATCAGCAGCGCCAGCACGCCCACGCCCTTGGTGATGGTGCCGATGCCGGCGAAGAACCAGCCCAGGATCCACCAGCGCCAGGCCGGGCCCAGCAGCAGGTGGCGCAGCAGGCCGTAGTTGGCCAGGGTGATGAAGAAGGTCACCAGCGGGTCGATCTGCGCCTTCTTCGCCTGCCAGGTGAACTGGAACGCGAACAACAGCGCCCACGAGGCGTAGAGGCCGATGCGCCGGGTCCACAGGCGGCCGGCCAGGTCCTGCACGCACCACAGCGTGCCCAGGCCCGCCAGCAGCGATGGCAGCAGGAACGACACGCGCCAGTCCGAGGTGATCGTGTAGAACGCCGCCTGCAGCCACATCAGCATCGGCGGCTTGTCCGAGTACAGCTCGGTGCCGCGGTGCGGGAACAGCCAGTTGCCGCTCTCCACCATCTGCTTGGCCACCAGGGCGAAGCGTGGTTCGTCGGCCGGCCACGGATCGCGCAGGCCCAGGCCCGCCCCGAGCACCAGCAGGGCCATCGTCCAGAACAGCCAGTAGTCGCGCTTGCGCAGGTCCTGCATCGGCATGGCCGGGGTACTCGTGGTGGCGTCGGGCGTCAGGTCACTCGGATTTCCGCAGGCGTGCGTAGAAGAAGCCGTCCATGCCGTCCTCGCCGGTCAGGCGCTGGCGGCCGGGACCTGCGGCATGGCCGAAGGCTTCCGGCAACGGCACCACGACCGCGTCGGGGGTACGGGCAAGGAAGGCCTCGACCTGGCCGGCGTTCTCCTCCGGCAGGATCGAGCAGGTCGCGTACAGCAGGATGCCGCCGGGCCGCAGCATCGGCCACACCGCATCCAGCAGGCGTGCCTGCGCGGCCACCAGCGAGCCGATGTCCTCGGGCCGGCGGTGCAGCAGGATGTCCGGCTGGCGCCGGACCACGCCGGTGGCCGAGCACGGCGCGTCCAGCAGGATCGCGTCGAAGGTGAAGCCATCCCACCACAGCGCCGGGGCGGTGGCGTCGACCGGGCGCAGCTGGACGCGCTCGCCGAGCAGGCCGCCGCGACGCAGGGTGTCCTCGACCCGGGCCAGGCGGCGCGGGTCCACGTCCAGCGCCAGCAGCTCCAGGGTCGGATCGCGTTCGATCAGGTGCGCAGCCTTGCCACCCGGCGCCGCGCAGGCATCGAGCACGCGCGCGCCCGGCTCCGGGGCCAGGGCGTCGGCGGCCTGCTGCGCGGAACCGTCCTGGACCGCGACCAGGCCCTGGTCGAAGCCCGGCAAGGCGGCGACCGGCACCGGCTCGTCCAGGCGCAGGCCGTCGGGCAGGCGCGGATCGAGCGAGGCGGAGATGCCGGCCTCCTCCAGCCGGGCGCGGTATTCGTCGCGCCCGACCAGGCGGCGGTTGACCCGCAGCCACAGCGGCGCGGCATGCGCGCTGGCCGCGAACACCGCCGCCGCGTGCTCCGGCCAGGCCGCCTCGAGCTTCATGCGCAGCCAGCGCGGCCAGGCCGCCGCCGGATCGGCGGCCGGGAAACCCTCGCGCTGGGCACGGCGCAGCAGGGCGTTGACCAGGCCGGCCTGGTGCGGACGGCCCAGCGCGCGCGCGGCCTCGACCGTGGCATCCAGTGCTGCGTGCGCCGGCAGCTGCAGCGCGTCGAGCTGGGCGCAGCCGGCCAGCAGCAGGGCCACCAGGGAACCGTCGCCGGCGCCCGGCGGCTTGGCCATCCAGCCGCGCAGCGCGGCCTCGTAGCGGTGGCGGCCGCGCAGGGCGGCGAACACCACCGCCTCGAGCAGGGCGCGGTCGCGCGGATCGGCCAGGCGCGGCAGCACCGGGGCCAGCTCGGACTTCAGCGAGCGGCCGCGGTTGACCACCGCGTCGAGCACGCGCGCGGCGTGCACGCGCACCTCCACGCCCGGGGCCAGCGGCCGCTCCGGGCGGGAGTTCTGGGGACGCCGCGAGGGCGGACGGACGTCGGCCACCGTCAGCCAGCCACCAGGTCGCGACGGGCGTTCAGCCAGTCGGCCGCGGTGATCGCGCGGCCACCCTCGCGCTGCACGGTGCGCAGGCGCAGCACGCCTTCGCCGCAGGCGATGTCGATGCCGTCGCGGCTGGCGCCCAGCAGGGTGCCGGGGGCGGCGCCATGGGCCTGGTCCACGGCGATGGCGCCATGGATGCGCAGGCGTTCACCGGCGACCGGGGCCTCGGCCACCGGCCACGGGTTGAAGGCGCGCACGGTCCGGGCCAGCTCGACGGCAGGACGGTTCCAGTCCAGCCGCGCCTCGGCCTTGTCCAGCTTGTGGGCGTAGGCCACGCCCTCGGCCGGCTGCGGACGCGGCACCGGGCGGATCCCGGCGCGCAACAGGCCCAGGCCGTCGCCCAGCACCTGCGCACCCAGCTCGGCCAGGCGGTCGTGCAGCTGGCCACCGGTCTCGGCCTCGCCGATCGCGGTGCGCTGCTCCAGCAGCACCGGGCCGGTATCCAGGCCCGCTTCCATCTGCATCAGGCAGACGCCGGTTTCGGCGTCGCCGGCCTGGATCGCGCGCTGGATCGGCGCGGCGCCGCGCCAGCGCGGCAGCAGCGAGGCGTGCACGTTCCAGCAGCCGTGGGTCGGGATGGCGAGCACGGCCTTGGGCAGGATCAGGCCATAGGCCACCACCACCATCAGGTCCGGCTTGAGCGCGCGCAGCTGTTCCTGGGAAGCGGGGTCGCGCAGGCTTTCCGGCTGGAACACCGGGATGCCGCGGCCGACCGCCTCCAGCTTGACCGGCGAGGCCTGCAGCCCGCGGCCGCGGCCGGCGGGCCGGTCCGGCTGGGTGTAGACGGCCACCACCTCGCCGCGTTGCGCGGCGACGCGCAGGGAAGGCACCGCGAAGTCCGGGGTGCCTGCGAATACGATCCTCATCGGGTCATCATCTCCGGATGGCCCGTCCGCCCGTGGGCGGTACGGGGGCCGGCCGGCACGCGGCCGGCGGCCCTGGGGGTTGCGGGGCGCCGCGATAGGGGCGCCACCGGGCTCAGGCGGCGTGCCTGCGCGCCTTGGCCAGCTTCTTGCGCACCATCTCGCGCTTGAGCGGCGAGAGGTAGTCCACGAACAGCTTGCCTTCCAGGTGGTCCATCTCGTGCTGGATGCAGGTGGCCAGCAGGCCATCGGCGGCCAGCTCCTGCTGCCTGCCCTCGCGGTCGAGGAAGCGCACGACGATGGTGTCGGCGCGGGTCACGTCGGCATAGATGCCGGGGACCGACAGGCAGCCTTCCTGGTAGACCCGGCCGCCCTGGCTCTGGACGATCTCCGGGTTGATGAACACCATCGGCGCGGACTTGTCCTCGCTGGTGTCGATGACCATGAAGCGCAGGTGCTGGTCGACCTGGGTGGCGGCCAGGCCGATGCCCGGCGCCTCGTACATGGTCTCGAACATGTCGTCGACCAGGCGCTGGAACCCGGGCGTGGTGACCTGCGCCGGCTCGACCTGTGCGGCCTTGGTGCGCAGGCGCGGATCGGGGAATTCGAGGATGGGCAGCAGGGCCATGGCGGGCGCTCCGGGGAATGGCAAGCAGGTTCGGTCGGTCGGGGGACCGGCCAGCGTCCGCAATTCTACCGCGGATGCTTGCGCTGGGACCGGGTTTCTGGACTATAGTCGGCGGACCTGTTGGGGAATCAGGCGGATTTCAACCATGCTCACGCGTCTTCGGACGGTCTTCGCCGTCGCGATGCTGACTGTCGCTACCTATGCGCTGGCGGTCGAACCCGCCGGTACCCATCCCGATACCTACGTGGTCCGCAAGGGCGACACATTGTGGGACATCGCGGGACGTTTCCTGCAGAAGCCGTGGCTTTGGCCGGAGATCTGGCAGGCGAACCCGCAGGTGGCCAACCCGCACCTGATCTATCCGGGTGACGTGCTGAGCCTGGCCTACCTGGACCGCGTCGCGGTCGACCCGGGTCCGCGCGACGAGGCCCCGATCGGCGCCATCCCGCTGTCGGACATCGAACCGTTCCTGAAGAACCTGCGGGTGACCGACGCGTTCGAGCACCTGCCGTACGTGGTCGCCTTCGAGGACAACCGCCTGCGCGGCAGCGCCGGCCAGGCCGCCTACGTCCTCAACCTGCCGGGTGCCGAGATCGGCCAGCGCTACGCCGTGGTCCGCCCGACCCTGCGCTACGCCCAGCCGCGTCCGAACCAGGACCTCGAGGCCACCGGCAACACCATCCGTGGCGACGGCAACCTGTGGAAGGAGTTCACCCCGCCGTCCGAGCGCAACGAGTTCCTCGGCTTCGAGCTGGCCCAGGTCAACGTCGGCACCATCACCCGCCTGCCGGGCGGCTCGGTCGACGTGGCGACCCTGGCCCTCGAGGACGGCAACGGCAAGGAAGTGCGTCCGGGCGACCGCCTGATCCCGGTCGAGCCGCAGCCGTACGACCTGCAGTTCTTCCCGCACGCCCCGCAGGCCCTGCCTTCCGAGGTGCGGGTGCTGGCCGTGGCCGACTCGTTCACCGCCGGTGGTCCGCGCGACGTCATCGCCATCTCGGCCGGCGCCCGCGACGGCATCGACAACGGCACCGTGGTCTCGCTGTGGCGCCATGGCACCAGGGTCAACGACCGCGTCACCGGCGGCGCGACCTCGCGCACCAACGACCGCTACAGCGGCGGCGGCGTGGGCCTGCCGGAGGAGTACGCGGCCCACGCGATGGTGTTCCGCACCTTCGACAAGGTCAGCTACGCCCTGGTCATGGACGGCGTGAAGCCGGTCCGCGTCGGCTACAACGCGCGCCACCCCGACGCGCAGTAACCGCGGAAAAATCCTACGCGACAAAGCGACGGCGCCCGAGGGCGCCGTCGCCGTTTCCGGGCCACGATGCACGCATGTCCGTCACCCTCGCCGAATTCCCGCTCCGCCCCGCCAGCAACCGCGAACCATTGCTGCGCCTGCTGCTGGCCGGCGGCCCGCGCGCGTCGCGCCGACGCCTGCTGGAATCGCCCGGGCTGCCTCCAGGCATCGAGCTTGCGGCGCGGATGGCCGCGGTGCCGCGCGCCGTGCTGGTCCGCTGCGAGGCCTGGCTGGACCAGGCCGGCCACCACCTGCTGGCCTGGGACGACCCGCGCTACCCGCCCCTGCTGCGGCAATGCCCGGATGCGCCGCTGGGCCTGTTCGTGGCTGGCGACCCGGACCTGCTGTGGCGCCCGGCCCTGGCCGTGGTCGGCAGCCGTTCGGCCAGCGCCGGCGGCCGCGACAACGCCCGCGACTTCAGCCGCGCTTTCTGCCGTGCCGGCCTGGTGGTGGCCAGCGGCATGGCGGCCGGGATCGACGGCGCCGCCCACGAGGCGGCCCTGGACAGCGGGGGGACCACGATCGCGGTGCTGGGAACCGGGCCGGACCTGCCCTACCCCCGCCACCACGCCCGGCTGATGGAGCGGGTCGCCGCGCAGGGCGCGGTGGTCAGCGAGCACCCGCCCGGCACCCCGCCGCGGGCGCAGAACTTTCCCGGCCGCAACCGGATCATCGCCGGGCTGGCGCTGGGCACCCTGGTGGTGGAGGCGGCGCTGCGTTCCGGCGCCCTGATCACCGCCCGGCTGGCGGCCGAATACGGGCGCGAGGTGTTCGCCGTGCCCGGCTCCATCCACCAGCCGCAGGCGCGTGGCTGCCACCGCCTGATCCGCGAGGGCGCGCAGCTGGTGGAGCAGCCGCTGGAGGTGCTGGAAGGCATCGCCGGGCTGGCCGGGCGCCTGGCCCTGGCCCTGGAACCGGATGTCGCTCCGGAGGGGGCTTCAGCGGGCGGCACGGAAACCGCGCCACCGCTATCGGCCGACCACCAGCGGTTGTGGCGGGCGCTCGGCCACGACCCAATCCCTATGGATGTACTGGTTGAACGGACCGGATTGACGCCTGCCAGCCTGTCGTCCATGCTGCTGGCCATGGAACTGGACGGGCGGGTGGTGGCCGAACATGGCCGCTATGCGCGAAGGTCCACGGCCGGCGCCAGCGCCGCCTGACCGGGCAACCGCCGTCCTGCCCTGGTTCCCCACCCACCGCGCCCCGACCAGGGCGCAGGCCGAGGGCAATGAAAGAAAGCATCCTGGACGTCCTGCTCTACCTCTTCGAACACTACATCGCCGACGATGCGGACACGCTGCGCGACCGTGATCCGCTCCAGGCCGGCCTGATCGAGGCCGGTTTCACTCCCGCCGAGATTGCCAAGGCCTTCGACTGGCTCGATGGCCTGGCCCAGCAGCGCCCCGGTGCGAGCGAGCCGCGCTGCAACGGTCCCGTGCGCGTGTTCCACGGCCCTGAGCTGGACAAGCTCGACGTCGAATGCCGCGGCTTCCTCGCCTTCCTCGAGCAGCAGGGGGTGCTCGACGCCGCCCAGCGCGAACTGGTGGTGGACCGCGCCATGGCCCTGGACCAGGACGAGCTGGACCTGGACGATCTCAAGTGGGTGGTGCTGATGGTGCTGTTCACCCAGCCCGGCGCCGAGGCCGCCTATGCGTGGATGGAAACCCAGATGTTCGGCGAGGATCCCGAACCGGTGCACTGAGCCAGCCCGCATCCGCCCAGCGTCAACCCCGGAAGCCGGCCTTGCGCCGGCTTCCGCGTATCCGGTGGTTAAGGTAACGTGATGGCAGGATTTGGGGGGAAAGAATGGACTCCTGGTACTACGCCACTGCCGGCGGGCAGGGGCAGGGGCAGGGGCCGGTGCCGGCATCGCAGCTGCGCGAGCTCCATGCGCGGCGCGTGATCGGCCAGGACACCCTGCTGTGGCGTGACGGAATGGCGGAGTGGCAACCCCTGGCCGAGGTCGCGGCCGAGATCGGGTTGCCCGGCAGCACGCCGCCGCTTCCAGCTCCGGGACCCTACGCCGCACCCCAGGCCGCGCCCGCGGCGCCGCCGGCGTATGCCGCACCGGCGGTCCCGCCGGTGGAGACCCACCTGGTCTGGGCCATCCTCACCACCCTGTTCTGCTGCTGGCCGTTCGGCGTGGTCGCCATCGTCTACGCGTGCAAGGTGGACCGCCGCCGCGCCGAGGGCGACCTGGCCGGCGCCCTGCACGCCTCGCGCATGGCGCGGATGTGGGCGACGTGGTCGGCGCTGGTGGTGGTGATCGGTCTTGCTGCCTTCATGTTCATTGGACTTCTTGGAAACGTGTGACGCGATGAGCGACTGGTATTACGCAACCGCCGATGGCCAGCGCCACGGCCCGCTTCCCGCCGCGGGGCTGGCCGCGCTTGCGCGCTCCGGCAAGGTCGGTCCGCAGACCCTGGTCTGGCGCGAGGGCCTGGCGCAGTGGACGCCGCTGTCGGCGCACGAGGCCGAGCTGGGCCTGGTCGCCTCGCCGCCTCCGGTGCCGGGACAGGCGCGTGCGCCGATGGTGCAGCAGGCCACGCCGCCGGCGCGCCGCAACGGCTGCCTGGTCGCCCTGCTGATCGGCATCGGCGGCCTGGTCCTGGTGTCGATCATCGGCATCCTCGCCGCCATCGCCCTGCCGGCCTACAACGACTACACCATGCGGGCCAAGGTGGCCGGTGCCCTGGCCGAGGCGCGGGTCCACCAGCCGGAGGTGGTGGCCTTCATCGAGACCCACAGCCGCTGCCCCACGAACGACGACGAAGGCTTCGCCGCCGCCGAGAACTACGCCGGCGGCCAGCTGGCGTCGATCCGCTTCGGCGAGTTCGAGGAGAGCTCGCTGTGCGGCCTGGCCGCCACGATCCACGCCCCGGGCGTGGACGCGATCGACGACCAGCCGATCTGGCTCGAATACAACGCCGCAGTGGACACCTGGCTGTGTTCGTCGGCGGTGGAAGACCGTTACCTGCCCCATGAATGCCGCGGCTGACGCGGCACGCGAAGGATCACGAGCATGACCCAGTGGTATTACGCCGATCACAACCGCCAGCAGCAGGGCCCCGTTGCGGCCCCCGAGCTGGCTCGCCTGTATCGCGAAGGCCGGGTGGAAGGCACCACCCTGGTGTGGCGCGATGGTCTCCCCCAGTGGGAGATGCTCGCCGCGCACCGCGGCGAGCTCGGCCTGGAAGCGCCGCTGCCTCCGCCGGCCCCGGTGATTGCGCCGGCCCCGGTCGCAGCCGAGCCCGAGCCCGAACCGGCACCTGCGTATGTCGCGCCGGTCGAGCCGGCTGCTGCCGGGACCTTCGAGTGGCAGCCCGAGCCCCAGCCCGAACCGGCGGCTGAGCCCGTGCGCGCCTTCGAGCCCGGGCCGATCGCCCCGGCCGAACCGGAAGCCCCGGTCGCCACTGCGTACGAGCTCGAGCCGGTTGCCACCCCGGCCGCCAGCCCGGTCGAGGCGGAGCCCCTCGCCGCCGCGCCGGCGGCCAGCAGCTGGAGCGCGGCCGAACCGGCTGCCACCAGCGCCTGGACCGTCGCCGAACCGGCGGTGGAGCCGGAGCCGGCAGCCGCCTACAGCCCGTACGCCGCGCCTGCCGCCGCGGCCAGCCCGGCCGGCTACTACGCGGCCCAGGCCGCCGGCGAGGTGGTGCTGGCCGGCTTCTGGAAGCGCGTGGCCGCCTACGCGATCGACTCGATCATCGTGGGCATCTTCGGCGCCCTGATCGGCTTCGTGCTGGCCCTGTTCGCGGTCCCGCTGACCATGTCCGGCGACGCCGGCGCGGCCGCCGCGGTGGCGTTGCAGGTGGTGATCCAGATCGTCTCCATCGCCGTTACCGCCGCCTACTACGCCGGCTTCCACTCCTCGCGGGGCGGCGCCACCCTGGGCAAGATGGCGATCGGCATCAAGGTCGTCCGCACCGACGGCAGCCGCATCAGCCTGCTGCGCGGCATCGGCCGCTATTTCGCCGCCATGCTCAGCGGCCTGATCCTGTGCGTCGGCTACCTGATGGCCGCCTTCACCGAGCGCAAGCAGGGCCTGCACGACATGCTCTGCGACACCCTGGTGGTGGACAAGTGGGCCTTCACCGAACACCCGGAATGGCAGCGCCGCGAGCTGGGCACCCTGACCATCGTGATCCTGGTCCTGTTCGGCCTGCTGCTGGTCGGCGCCCTGGTCATGTTCGTGGCCATGATCGGGATGATCGCCTCCCTGGCCGGCTGACCCGTCACTTCCCGGCCGGCTTGACACGGCTGCCCGGGGCGTGATTCACCTATAAATAGGAAAACAGGCCGACGCCCGGGGGTCCCACCCCCGGGCGTCGACATCTATGGCGAACGGGTTCTTCACGCGTCCGCCCGCACGTTCCGGTCCCGGATGGACCGCCGCCCCCTTCTGGTTCACTCATGCCCAAGCACCTCCTCATCGTCGAGTCGCCCGCCAAGGCCAAGACGATCAACAAGTACCTCGGCAAGGACTTCACCGTCCTGGCCTCCTACGGGCACGTCCGCGACCTGGTGCCGAAGGAAGGCGCGGTCGATCCGGAGCGCGGCTTCGCCATGCGCTACGACCTGATCGAGAAGAACGAGAAGCACGTCGAGGCGATCGCCAAGGCCGCCCGGTCCGCCGACGACATCTGGCTGGCCACCGACCCGGACCGCGAGGGCGAGGCGATCAGCTGGCACATCGCCGAGATCCTGAAGGAGCGTGGCCTGCTCGACGGCAAGCCGCTGCGCCGGGTGGTGTTCACCGAGATCACCCCGCGGGCGATCAAGGAAGCCATGACCCAGCCGCGCACCATCGCCGGCGAGCTGGTGGACGCCCAGCAGGCGCGCCGCGCGCTGGACTACCTGGTCGGCTTCAACCTCTCCCCGGTGCTGTGGCGCAAGGTCCAGCCGGGCCTGTCGGCCGGCCGCGTGCAGTCGCCGGCGCTGCGCATGATCGTCGAGCGCGAGGAGGAGATCGAGGCGTTCAAGGCGCGCGAGTACTGGAGCATCGGCGCCGAACTGGCGCATGCGGCGCAGCCGTTCTCGGCCAAGCTGGTCAAGCTGGACGGGCAGAAGTTCGAGCAGTTCACCATCACCGACGGCGAGTCGGCCGAGGCCGCGCGCCTGCGCATCCAGCAGGCCGCAGCCGGCGCGCTGCATGTCACCGACGTCGCCAGCAAGGAGCGCAAGCGCCGCCCGGCGCCGCCGTTCACCACCTCGACCCTGCAGCAGGAGGCCTCGCGCAAACTCGGCTTCACCACCCGCAAGACCATGCAGGTGGCGCAGAAGCTGTACGAGGGCGTGACCCTGGGCGAGGAGGGCACGGTCGGCCTGATCAGCTACATGCGTACCGACTCGGTGAACCTGTCGCAGGAGGCCGTTGCCGAGATCCGCGACGTGATCGCCCGCGACTACGGCACCGCCTCGGTGCCGGACAAGCCGAACACCTACCAGACCAAGTCCAAGAACGCCCAGGAAGCGCACGAGGCGATCCGTCCGACCTCGGCGCTGCGTACGCCGGGTTCGGTCGCCCGCTTCCTCACCGACGATGAGCGCCGGCTCTACGAACTGGTGTGGAAGCGCGCCGTGGCCAGCCAGATGGTCCCGGCCACGCTCAACACCGTCTCGGTCGACCTGGCCGCCGGCAGCGACCATGTGTTCCGCGCCAGCGGCACCACCGTGGTGTTCCCCGGCTTCCTGGCCGTGTACGAGGAAGGCAAGGACACGAAGACCGCCGAGGACGAGGACGAGGGCCGCAAGCTGCCGCCGCTCAAGCCGGGCGAGCGCGTGCCGCTGGACCGCATCCACGCCGACCAGCACTTCACCCAGCCGCCGCCGCGCTTCACCGAAGCGGCCCTGGTCAAGGCACTCGAGGAATACGGCATCGGCCGTCCCTCCACCTACGCCTCGATCATCCAGACCCTGCTGTTCCGCAAGTACGCGGAGATGGAAGGCCGTGCCTTCCGTCCCACCGACGTCGGCCGCGCGGTCAGCAAGTTCCTGTCCGGCCACTTCACCCGCTACGTGGACTACGACTTCACCGCCAGGCTCGAGGACGAGCTGGACGCGGTGTCGCGCGGCGAGGAGGAGTGGGTGCCGCTGATGGAGCGGTTCTGGGCGCCGTTCAAGGAGCTGGTCGAGGACAAGAAGGAGTCGTTGGACCGCACCGACGCCGGCAGCTCGCGCTCGCTGGGCATCGACCCGAAGAGCGGCAAGGAAGTCAGCGCGCGGATCGGCCGTTTCGGCCCGATGGTGCAGATCGGCACGGTCGACGACGAGGAGAAGCCGAAGTTCGCCTCCCTGCAGCCGGGCCAGAGCATCTACTCCATCTCCCTGGAGGACGCGCTGAAGCTGTTCGACATGCCGCGCAACCTGGGCGAGAGCAACGGCCAGCAGGTCAGCGTCGGCATCGGCCGCTTCGGTCCCTTCGCCAAGCGCGGCAGCACCTACGCCTCGCTGAAGAAGGAGGACGATCCGTACAAGATCGACCTGGCGCGCGCCGTGGAGCTGATCGAGGAGAAGGAGGAGATCGCGCGCAACCGGATCATCAAGGAATTCCCGGGCAGCGACATCCAGGTGCTCAACGGGCGCTTCGGCCCGTACATCAGCGACGGCAAGCTCAACGGCAAGATCCCCAAGGACCGCGAGCCGTCGACGCTGACCCTGGAGGAAGTGCAGCAGCTGCTGGCCGAGACCGGCAAGCCGGCGCGTCGTGGCTTCGGCGCGAAGAAGGCGGTGGCCAGGAAGGCCGCGACCAAGACCGCCGCCAGCAAGGAAGCCGCGCCGAAGAAGGCCCTGGCCAAGAAGGCACCTGCGAAGAAGGCCGCGAAGAAGGCGACCAGGAAGGCCGCCGCCAAGAAGGCTCCCGCGAAGAAGGCCGCGGCACGCGCAACGGCCGACGACGCTCCGCCGTTCTGAACCTCCGCTCCCCTTGCACAGGCCCGCCTCGCGCGGGCCTGTCCATTTCCGGCCCTCCCGTCACGCTGGCGCGGACGAGCGTCTGGTAATCACGCCTGCACGGACGGATGCCTGGTAATTGCCAGGCACCAACCGTCAATCACCGATCACGACCCACGTACTACCATCCGCGCATGGAGAACACCCTGCACATCGCGTCGGCCGCGGACCTGCTGCGGCGCGGCGGCGTCATCGCCTATCCCACCGAAGCGGTCTGGGGCCTGGGCTGCGACCCGGGCAACGAGGCAGCGGTGCTGCGCCTGCTACGGATCAAGCAGCGTCCGGTGGAGAAGGGGATGATCGTGGTCGCCGCCGGGCTGGAAGCGGTGCGCCCGTGGCTGGACCTGGCCCAGCTGCCGGCCGGTCGCATGACCGAGGTCGCCGCCAGCTGGCCCGGCCCCAACACCTGGGCCATCCCGTCCACGCCACTGGCCCCGCCCTGGGTCACCGGCAGCCATCGCAGCCTGGCCGTGCGCATCAGCGCGCATCCGGTGGTGGTTGCACTGTGCGAGGCCTTCGGCGGCCCGGTGGTGTCCACCAGCGCCAACCTCGCCGGGCAGCCGCCGGCCTATTCGCGTGAAGAGCTGGATCCGGCGCTGCTGGCCGGCATCGACGGCGTCGTCGGTGGCGAAACCGGCGGTCTCGAACGCCCCACCCCGATCCGCAACGCGCTCGACGGCGCAGTGTTACGCGGGTAGCCCATGCGACCGGGCCTGACGCGCGATATCCGACCGGATGCGTTCGCCAGGGCCCTGGCCGTGCTGCTGCTGGCCACCGCCCTGCCCGAGGCGTCGGCATCCGGTCCGGTCACGATCTATCGCTGCACCGCCAGCGACGGCACGGTCAGCGTGGGCAACACGCCGTGCGCGGGCGGCCAGCGCCAGGAACAGCGGCAGATGCAGCGGCCGCAGGATCCTGCGCCCGGAACGGTGCGCGAAGTCCGGAGCACGGCTGAGCCGGCCGCACCCGCGACGGCCCCGCCGCACGAGGTACGCGTGGTCCGGGTCGAGCCGCCGCAGCCGATGTACGCCTGCACCACGCCCGACGGCGAGCGTTACCTGAGCGATGACGACCAGGGCAGCGCGCGCTGGGCCCCGCTGTGGGTGGCCGGCTACGCGCCAGCGCGTCCGCATCCGCCACAGGGCCCGCGCCCGGGACCGCGTCCGCCGCAGGCAGGCGGGCCCCGTCCCTCACCGCCGCCTGGGCCGGGTCCTGCGCCGGGCCATCGCCTGCCACACGGACCGGTGCTGGTCCCGACCGGCACCTGGGTGCAGGACGCCTGCGAGCGCCTGCCGCAGGAGGAGGTCTGCAGGCACCTGTCGGACCGCCGCTACGAGATCCTGCGCATCTACCATGGCGCCATGCCCAGCGAACGCGAAGCCCTGGACGCCGAACAGGCGGGCATCGACGCCCGCCTCGCCCGCGACTGCTCCTGACGCCATGCCTGCACGCCTCATCCTCCGCGGCGCCGGCCTGCTGCTGGCGCTGGCCACCGCCGGCGCAGCGGTGGCCCAGCCGGTCGTCCTCTACCGCTGCACCGACGCAGCCGGGCAGCTGACCGTGCAGAACCAGCCCTGCCCGGCCGGCAGCACCCAGCGCGAGCAGGTGGTCGGTGGCCTCGGCAGCACGCCTGCCGGGGCGCAGCCCGCCCCCCAGGCGCCGGCACGCGACGCCGCGCCCGCCATTGCCGGCGGCACGCCCGGCCTGCTCGACAGCAACGCCCTCGCCCGCGAGCGTGCGCAGGCCGAGGCGGCCAGCAGGCCGGCGCTGCCGCCGCCACCGGCGCTCTACCGCTGCAGCACCCGTGAAGGCGACCGTTACCTGTCCGAATCCGGCGATCCCGCGCCGCGCTGCCTGCCGCTGCGCACCGTGGGCCTGGACGGCGATCCGGCCGCCGGCGCCGGCCAGGCCTGCGAGGTGGTGCGGGACCGCTGCGAGGCCGTGGCCGCGGACGATGCCTGCAAGGCCTGGCGCGACCACGCCCGCCAGGCGCAGACCCGCTGGCGCCTGGCGCATCCGGACAACGTGGAATGGCGGCAGCGCGACTACGAGCGCATCGCCGCGATCGTCGCCGCCAGCTGCGACGACTGAGCCGGCCTCAGCCGGACAGGGCCACGCTCACGCCCACCAGCAGCAGGAACACCGCGAACACCCGCCGCAGCGCATGCCCGCTGATCGCATGGGCCAGGCGCGTGCCCAGCGGCGCGGACAGCACCGAGGCCATGGCCACGCCCAGCGCCGCCGGCAGGTAAACGTAGCCGATGGCGTGCTCGGGCAGCGCGCCCGGCGGCGCGTGCACCGCGTAACCGGTCGCCGAGGCGATGGCGATCGCCACGCCGCAGGCACTGGAGGTTCCGACCGCGCGTACCGGGCGCACGCCGCGCCAGACCAGCAACGGCACGGTCATGCTGCCGCCGCCGATGCCGACCACCGCGGAAAGCGCGCCGATGCCGCCACCGGCCGCGGTCATCGGCCACCCGCGCGGCGGCGCCACGTCGCTGCCGTCCGCCGGCGCGCGGGTGCTGCCGAATCCGATCTGCCACGCCGCCACCAGGCAGTACACCGCCACCACCCAGCGCAGCACCGTGTCGTCCAGCGCCACCGCCAGGCCACTGCCCAGCCAGCCGCCCAGCAGCAGTCCCGGAACCATCCACGCCACCGTCGGCCACAGCACGCTGCCACGCTTCGCATGCGAGCGCGCCGAGGACAGGCCGGTCAGGACGATGCTGGCCAGCGAGCTGGCAAGGGCGGCGTGCATCGCCGCTTCCTGCGGGACCCCGAACAGCGGCAGCATCCACGCCAGCGCGGCAATGATCACCAGGCCACCGCCGATGCCGAGCAGGCCGGCAAGCAGGCCGGCGGCGAGGCCAAGCAACGGGAACCCCAGGTACATCCAGATCGACACGGCGTGCTCCACGGCGGGTGCGCGGGCCGTGGCACGACGGGTCGCGAACGCGCAGCCGCCTCGTCACGGCCATTCAGGCGCGTTGCGTATATTCGAGCGCATGTTGCACTCCCCCACCATCCCCCCTTTGAACCGTCCGTCCATCCGCCTCCGCGCACCGCGCGGGCTGGCGCCGCTGCTGTTGGCGCTGGCCGCGTTCTGCACCCAGGCGCACGCCCAGTCCGTTCCCGATCCGTCCACGGATGCGGCGGTCTCCGCTGCCATTGCCGCCGCCCAGCGCGGCGAGCCGGTAGCCGCCACCGCGGCGCTGCGCGCCGATCCGCGCTGGCCGTGGATCGAGTACGCGCGCCTGGCCCGCGACCTGGACAAGGCGGATGGGGCCGAGGTCCGCGCCTTCCTGCAGCGCTACGACGGCCAGGCGGTGGCGAGCTCGCTGCGCCCGCTGTGGCTGGCCTCGCTGTCGCGGCGCAAGCAGTGGAACGACCTGCTCGCCGACTGGCGCCCGGTCGAGGACGTGGGCCTGCGCTGCGCCCGCCTCAACGCCCTGCACGAGCTGGGCCGGCACGGACCGGACTGGAACAGCCAGGCGCAGGCGATCTGGCGCAAGGGCGAGTCGCTGCCGGATGCCTGCGACCCCGTGTTCACCACGCTGTCGCAGCGTGGCGGGCTGGACACCGCGCTGCGCTGGGAGCGCTTCGACCTGGCGGTCGAGGCCGGCCAGGCCGGGGTGATGCGCGCCATCGCCCGCGGCCTGCCCGAGGCCGAGCGCAAGCTGGCCGAGGACTACGTTGGCTTCCTGCAGGCGCCCCACGGCCGAGCCCTGCAGTGGCCGCGCGACGCGCGCAGCCGCAAGGTGGCCGCGGCCGGGCTTGCCGCGCTGGCGCGCAACGATCCGGATGCGGCCGAGCGCCAGCTGGCGCAGCTGGGCCCGGCACTGCAGCTGGGCGAGGCCGAGCGCGGCAAGGTGCTGTACCAGGTCGCGCTGTGGACCGTGGCCTCCTACCTGCCGGATTCGGCACGGCGCCTGGCCGCGGTGCCGGCCTCGGCCTACGACGAGCGCCTGCACGAGTGGCGGGTACGCGAGGCCATGGCCCGCGGCGACTGGTCCGGGGCGCTGGCCGCGCTGCGGCTGATGCCTGCCAGGCAGCGCGGCGATTCGCGCTGGCAGTGGTTCGAGGCACGCATGCTGGAGAAGACCGGCAAGGCCGCCGAGGCCCGCACGCTGATGGCCCAGGCCGCGCGCAGCCCAACCTTCCACGGCTTCCTCGCCGCCGACCGCCTGGCCCAGCCCTACGCGCTGTGCCCGTGGAAGCCGGCCGAGCAACCTGGCATGCGCGCCGAGGTGGCGCGCGATCCGGCGCTGGTGCGCGCGCTGTCGCTGTACCGCATCAACCAGGCCAGCTGGGCCACGCGGGAATGGAACGAGGCCCTGGGCCGCTTCGACGACGCCCGCCGGCGCATCGCCGTCGCCCTGGCGCAGGACCATGGCTGGTTCGACCGCGCGGTGTTCTCGCTGGGGCGCATCCCGGAGGAGCAGCGCATGTACGAGCTGCGCTTCCCGCTGCACCACGATGCCGACATCCGCGCCGCCGCGAAGCGCAACGGCCTGGATCCGGCCTGGATCGCCGCCGAGATCCGCGCCGAGAGCATCTTCAACCCGAAGGCGCGCTCGCAGGCCAATGCCCGCGGCCTGATGCAGCTGCTGCCGACCACCGCCGCCGGCGTCGCCCGCCGTACCGGCCTGCCCTACGACGGCGCCGACAGCCTGTACGACTCGTCCACCAACATCGCCCTCGGCAGCGCCTACCTGCGCGAGATGGAGGACAAGTACGGCGCCACCTACCAGGCCATCGCCGCCTACAACGCCGGCCCGACCCCGACCGCGCGCTGGCTGTCGCAGCGGCCCTCGCACGATCCGGACCTGTGGATCGAGACCGTCAGCTACAAGGAAACCCGCGACTACATCGCCCGCGTCCTGGCCTTCAGCGTGATCTACGACTGGCGCCTCAACGGCAACGCCCTGCCGGTCAGCGAGCGCCTGCTCGGCCGCACCGAGGGCAAGCGCAAGGGTTTCGCCTGCCCGGATCCGGCGTCTTAGGGCCCACAGCCAGCACAGGAGCTGCGACAGGCCGCGCGCCTGCTTCATGCGCAAGCGAGGCAAGCGTGGTGCGCTGGCTTCGGACGGGGCCGCCGCCCCACAGGGGGCAGGCGCATCGCGCGGCTCCGCCGTCCCTGGCTCCAACGCGCGACCGCAGGCCATCCATGGCCTGCTTGCGCCAGACCCCTGTGGAACGACGTCCTCGACGGCGTTGAGCCCGGGGCTTCTGTGGCGGCGACAAGCGCGCAGTCCGGATAGGCCAGCCTGAATCCAGGGAAAGGCCGGACCGCCTGCTTGAGCCTCTCTCCCCACGGGAGAGGGTTGGGGAGAGGTCGGCGCGCGAGCATTGCTGAACCCCCGACCCTCGCCCGTCCCTTCCTGTAGGGAGAAGGGCATTACCGGAGCCTCGCACCCAACGCAAGCGAAGCCGTGGCAGCGCAGGGGCATGGCGCAAGCGGCACATGGACGTGCCGCGGTCGCGCGTTGGAGCAGGACGCGGAGTCGCGCGATGCGCCATGCCCCTGCGCTGCCGCGGCTCCCTCCGGAGCCCGCATACCCCGCCTTTTGCTGTTGCTCCTGCTGTTGCTGTCGCTGCTGTTGCCCTGTTCCCGCGACGTCCGGCGGAGCCAACCGCCGGAGCCCATCGCGATACGATGCGCGCATGGAAACCTACCTGGTTGGCGGCGCGGTCCGCGATGAACTGCTTGGCCTGCCGCCTGGCGACCGCGACTGGGTCGTGGTCGGCGCCACCGCGCAGCAGATGCTCGATGCCGGCTTCCGTCCGGTCGGCCGCGATTTCCCGGTGTTCCTGCACCCGGAAACCGGCGAGGAGCACGCCCTCGCCCGCACCGAGCGCAAGAGCGGCCGCGGCCACCGCGGCTTCGTGGTCGATGCCGACCCCTCGGTGACCCTGGAAGAGGACCTGCTCCGCCGCGACTTCACCATCAACGCGATCGCCCGCGGCGACGACGGCACCCTGGTCGATCCCCATGGCGGGATGGATGACATCCGCGATCGCGTCTTGCGCCATGTGGGCCCCGCCTTCACCGAGGATCCGTTGCGTGTGCTGCGCGCGGCACGGTTCATGGCCCGGTTCGCACCGCTGGGTTTCCGCGTCGCCCCGGAAACCATGGCGCTGATGCGGCAGATGGCAGAGGCCGGCGAGCTGGAGACCCTGGTTGCCGAGCGCGTGTGGCAGGAGCTGCGCAGGGCGCTGGCCTCGGCACGCCCCTCGGCCTTCCTCGCCACCCTGCGCGAGTGCGGCGCCCTGGCCGTGGTGCTGCCCGAGGTGGACGCCCTGTACGGCGTCCCGCAGCGGGCCGAGTACCACCCCGAGGTGGACACCGGCATCCACCAGCAGATGGTCAGCGACATGGCCGCCCGGCTGGCGCCCGGCGACGACCTGGTCGGCTTCGCCGCCCTCACCCACGACCTGGGCAAGGCCCTGACCCCGCCGCACGTGCTGCCGAGGCATATCGGCCACGAGGGCGCCGGGCTCAAGCCGCTGGCACGACTGTGCGAGCGCCTGCGCGTGCCTCTCGCCCACCGCAAGCTGGCCGAGGCGGTATGCCGCGAGCACCTCAACGTGCACCGCCTGGCCGAACTGCGCGACCAGACCGTGCTCGAACTGCTCGAACGCTGCGACGCCTTCCGCCAGCCCGGCCAGGTCGCACGCATAGCCCTGTGCTGCGAGGCCGACAAGCGCGGCCGCCTGGGCAGCGAGGAGGCCGAGTATCCCCAGGGACCGGAGCTGTGCCGGCTGCATGCCGCCGCGTCCGCGGTGAACGCGCGCGACCTCGCCCTGGCCGAAGGCCTCACCGGCACCGAGATCGGCAAGGCGCTGCGCCGGGCACGGGTCCAGGCGATCTCCGCGGCACGAACCCTGCGTCGACCCGCGTAGGCCTGGGGCACCAGGGATTCGCAGCGGAAGGCCGACGGCACTGGCATCCCGGTGCCAGCGGGAGGACGCTGCTGGCATACCCGTGCTACGCGGTCCACGCAGGTCCGGGAGCGATGTCGAAACCGCGCTGCTCCATCCGTCGCACTTCGAACGGGGCGACCGCCCCGGCCAACCGAGGAGAAAGCCGCAATGGCCTATGTGGATGGTTTCGTGCTTCCGGTACCGAAGGACAGGATCGACGACTACCGCGCGCTCGCGGAAGCAGCCGGCAGGATCTGGCTCGAGTACGGCGCCCTGGAATACGTCGAGTGCGTTGCCGATGACGTCAAGTCCGGCGAGGTCACCTCGTTCCCGCAGGCGGTCCAGCTCAAGCCCGACGAGGTGGTGGTGTTCGCCTGGATCCGCTACGCCTCGCGCGAGGAACGGGACCGCATCAACGCGGCGGTGATGGAGGATCCCCGCCTGGCGAACATGGATCCGGCCACCCTGCCGTTCGACGCCAGACGCATGTTCTGGGGCGGCTTCAAGCCCATCGTCCAGTACTGAGGCGGACTGTCGAATCCACACGCGCTGGCCCGTCGCCATGGCGAGGACCGCGACTATGGGAGTCGCGGTCACCCACGACCCGGGAGACGGACATGCGCGTGATGGTGATGGTCAAGGCTTCGCCCAGTTCCGAGGCCGGCGTGATGCCGGAGGCGAAGCTGCTGGAGGACATGGGCCGCTACAACGAGGAGCTGGTGAAGGCCGGGGTGATGCTTGCCGGCGAAGGCCTGCATCCCAGCGCCAAGGGCGTGCGCGTGCGCTTCTCCGGCAGCGCGCGCACGGTGACCGACGGCCCGTTCACCGAGACCCGCGAACTGGTGGCGGGCTTCTGGCTCTGGCAGGTGCGCTCGATGGAGGAAGCGATCGAATGGGTGCGGCGCTGCCCCAACCCGATGCCGGAGGACAGCGAGATCGAGATCCGCCCGGTGTTCGAGGCCGACGACTTCGGCGAGGCATTCAGTCCGGAGCTGCGGGAGCAGGAGGAGCTGCTGCGGCGCACCCTCGCCGATCGCAGCTGACGCTGGCGCCAGCTAGCCCTGCCCGCCACTGGCGAGACGGAAGCCCAGCCATACCGCGAGCAGGCCCACGAGCACGCTGCCACCGGCGTAGGCCAGGCCCAGCGCGTGGTCGCCACGCCGCAGCAGCCCCAGCGACTCCACGCCGAAGGCGGAGAAGGTGGTGAACCCGCCGAGGATGCCGGTGACCAGGAACAGGCGCAGGTGTTCCGGCGCCGGCACCCGGGTGAAGTAGCCGGCGAGCAGGCCGATGGCGAGGCAACCAAGCACGTTGACGGTGAAGGTCGGCCATGGAAAACGCAGCGTGGCCGCCGGGCCCATGGCGACCGCGACCGCGTAGCGCGCCACCGCGCCGATGAAGCCACCCAGGCCCACCCACAGGAAATTGCCCACCTTGCCTCCTCGATCCGCTCCGGAGCCGGCCTGCGTGCCGCTCCAGGAGCGGCCAATGGTAGCGCCCGTGCCCGCCGCGGTTACCCGGCCGTCAGCGTAGCCAGCCTCGCTGCGCTCCCTGCCAGCCCAGCCATGCCAGGCCAATGCCCGCCGCCAGCACCAGCGCCTGCATCACCACCGCGACCATGCCGGCGAGGGTGGCGCCATCGACCAGCAGGAACAGGGCGACGTCCTGGACCAGGATGCCCGCCAGCGACAGGAACAGCAGCGGCATCGCCCACTTCCTGCGCAGCAGCAGGCCGAGGCTGCCCAGCGTACCGGCACCCACCGCGACCGCGGTCGCGGCCACCGCCCATCCAGGACGCGCCGCGTACAACGCCTGCTGCGCCTCGGGCAGGGCCGCGATGTCCCCGGGCGTCAGCCGCAGGTCCATCCACAGGGCCAGGCAGCCGAGCAGGTTCCACAACAGCGCCGCCACCGCGACCACCTTGAACCACCTTGGCAAAGCATCCATCGTGCGTTCCCGTCATGCGGGTGGTGGCCCGCGGCGCCGAGGATACGCCGCCGACACGGACCAGGCTCAGTCGATGCGCTCGATCCCGTGCGGAAGCCCGACCCATGGATGCCTGCGCACCTCGTATACCGACACCTGCGGCGGCGGGAAACCCGGGTCGGCAAATACGCCGACCGGCACGCTCACCACGCCGGGAATCGACTCGGGCACGAACCAGACGGTGACGCCACAGTGCGGGCAGAAGTGGAAGCGGCACGAGGTGCCCTCGTCTCCAGTGCGCACGAACGCGTGGCTGGTGCCATGGGTGGCGACTGCCCCGATCGGGAACCTCGCCTGCACCGCGAACACGCTGCCGGAGCGCCGCTGGCATTCCCGGCAGTGGCAGGCCGAGACACGCAGAGGCTCGCCCTGCACGGACAGGCGCAGCTGGCCACAGCTGCATGAGGCATCACGTCGGCTCACGGCACGCTCCTGCGGAATCCCGGAGCGATCATACGCGGCCGACCGTGGCTCCCCATATCGGTTCCCGTGCCGGCCTCCACAACGGCGCCGGAACGCTGCGAGCCGCAACGCTTGCCGCGCGCCACGACCGATGGTGTCATCACGACGATGAGCCCGCACCCGCACCAGGTCGATATCGCCCGCACCATCGACGCCGTCTGGCGGATGGAATCCGCGCGCGTGATCGCCACCCTGACGCGGATCGTGCGCGATGTCGGCCTGGCCGAGGAACTGGCCCAGGACGCGCTGGTCGCCGCGCTGGAGAAGTGGCCGGTGGACGGCGTGCCCGACAACCCCGGCGCCTGGCTCACCACCACCGCGCGCAACCGCGCCATCGACCGCCTGCGCCACCTCAGGCTGCGCGAGGAGAAGCACGTGCAGGTGGCCTGGGAACTGGAGCAGCTGCAGGAGGACGTGTCCGCGCGCGAGGAGCAGCTGCTGGACGACACGGTGGGCGACGACGTGCTGCGGCTGATGTTCATCGCCTGCCACCCGGTCCTGCCGCAGGAATCGCGCGTCGCCCTGACCCTGCGCCTGCTGGGCGGTTTGGAGACCGGCGAGATCGCGCGTGCCTTCCTTGCCAACGAGACCGCGATCGCGCAGCGCATCGTGCGTGCCAAGCGCACCCTGGCCGAGGCGAAGGTGCCGTTCGAGATCCCGCGCCGCGAGGAGTTGCCGGAGCGGCTGTCCGCGGTACTGGGCGTGGTCTACCTGGTGTTCAACGAAGGCTATGCCGCCAGCAGCGGCGACGACTGGATGCGTCCGGCCCTGTGCGAGGAAGCCTTGCGCCTGGGCCGGGTGCTGGCAGGGCTGATGCCCGACGAGCCGGAAGTGCATGGCCTGGTCGCGCTGATGGAGATCCAGGCCTCGCGCCTGCACGCGCGCAGCGGACCGGATGGCGAGCCGGTGCTGCTGATGGAGCAGGACCGCTCGCGCTGGGACCGGCTGCTGATCGGTCGTGGCCTGGATGCGCTGGAACAGGTGCGGCGGCTGGGCGGCGAGTCCGGCTTCTACGCGCTGCAGGCCGCCATCGCCGCCTGCCACGCGCGTGCCGTGGTGCCGGAGGACACCGACTGGGCGCGCATCGTCGGCCTGTACGACGCGCTGGCGCGTTTGACCGGTTCGCCGGTGGTGGAGCTCAACCGCGCGGTGGCGGTATCGATGGCGCAAGGTCCCGCGGCCGCCCTGCCACTGGTGGATGCGCTGCTGGACGAACCGAAGCTGGCCAGCTACCACTTGCTGCCCAGCGTGCGTGGCGACCTGCTGTTCCGCCTCGGCCGCCTGGAAGAGGCCCGCGCGGAATTCGAGCGTGCCGCGACGATGACCGGCAATGCGCGCGAGCGCGGGCTGCTGCTGGCGCGCGCCGGGCGTTGCCCTATCTAGCCTCGCAACTCAGATCTTCAGGTACCAGCCGCGCCTGTCCATCCAGAGCACCAGCGCCCACCAGCAGGCGACGAAGGCCAGCGCGAACGCCAGCGATGGCAGGTACGGGCCGAGACGCGGCGTCATCCATCCGGCGAAAGCACCGCGGTAGACCGGCTCCCACCAGTCGAGGCCGGCCAGCGCGTAGACCATCAATGTCGACCCCGCGTAGGCGGCGATCGCATTGACCCCAAACGCGCGGCCCAGCGCCGGCCAGCCGCGCAGGTCCACCAGCACATGCGCCACGGCCAGCGCCAGCAGCACCCAGCCGCCGCTCCACAGCACGTAGGACGGCGTCCACAGGTTCTTGTTCCAGGGCATCCATGGCGTGCAGGCCAGGCCCAGCAGCAGCGCCAGCACCGCGGCACCTGCCAGCCGTCGCAACTGGTCATGGCGTAGCCAGTCGCCGGCACGCAGGCCGAGGAGGGTCGTTGCCAGCGCGCCGAGTGTGCTGGGCAGGCCTTCCGGATCGTGGCCGCGACCGGCTGCGTCGTGCTGGTACAGCCAAGGGCCAAGCAGCGCGTCGTCGATGCGGCTGGCGATGTTGGCGTAGGGCTCCAGCGTCCCGCCGGCCTGCAGCAGCATCCACCAGCCCGCCAGCAACCCGGCGAGCAGCAGCCACTGCGCACGTGGACGCAGGTACAACGCCGCCGCGCCGGCACCAAGGAAGCACAGTCCGATCCGCTGCAGCACGCCCCAGGGTCGGTAATGCGGCTGGTCCAGCCACCACCAGGCCAGCAGGTGCAGCAGCAGGCCCACGGCCAGGATGCGCAGTGGACGCACCGCAACCGTGCGCATCAGCCCGGCACGGTCGGCGCCGGCCTCGATGCGCGGCACCACGCCCAGCGCGATGGAGACGCCGACGATGGCCAGGAAGAACGGGAACACCAGGTCGGCCGGCGTGCAGCCATGCCAGTCCGCGTGCAGCAGCGGCGCATACACGTGGCCCCAGTCGCCAGGGTTGTTGACCAGCAGCATCGCCGCCACGGTCAGGCCGCGCAGGGCGTCGACCGAGGCCAGGCGACGGAAGCGCGCATCGGCCATGGCGCTCACCGCGAAGCCGTTGCGCGGCGACCCGCCGGCACTCAGGAGTCCGAAGCCGCGCCGGCGACCCAGGTCGCCTGCACCTGCAGCGCCTCGTCCAGCAGCACCAGGTCGGCCTGCCAGCCCGGCGCGATCCGGCCCAGGCGCGAATCCACGCCAAGGAAACGCGCCGGATAGGTGGAGGCCATGCGTGCCGCCTCCTCCAGCGGCAGGCCCAGCAGCCGCACCGTGTTGCGCACCGCGGTCGCCATGTCCAGGGCAGAGCCTGCGAGCGCGCCGGCGGCATTGCGCACCACCCCGTCCACCGCGGTGATGGTCTCGCCGTAAAGCTCGAACGAGGGATCGTCGGAGCCGACCATCGGCATCGCATCGGTGACCAGGAACAGGGTGCCGCGCGGCTTGGCCGCCAGCGCCACCCGCAGACTGGCCGGATGCACGTGCACGCCGTCGACGATGATCCCGCAGTACGCCTCGCGGCTTTCCAGCGCGGCACCGACCGCACCGGGCTCGCGTCCCTGCAGCGGCGACATGGCGTTGTAGAGGTGGGTGAAGCCGCGCACGCCGGCTTCCAGGCCGGCACGGATCTGCTCGTAGGTGCCGGCGGTGTGTCCGGCGCAGACGATGGCGCCTCGCGTGACCATCGCCCGGATCGTGTCGGCCGGCACCTGCTCGGGCGCAAGCGTGACCAGGGTGACGCCGTTGTCGAGCGAGGTGGCCATCGCCACTTCCGCCGCATCCGGCACGCGGAAGCGCGCCGCATCGTGCGTGCCCTTGCGCGCTGGCGCCAGATAGGGGCCTTCCAGGTGCACGCCCAGCACACCGGGCACGCCGGCGGCGATCGCCTCCCGGGTGCCGGCGATGGCGCGCTCCATCACCTCGGCGGTGTCGCTGATCAGGGTCGGCAGGAAGCTGGTCGTCCCGTAACGGCGGTGCGCTCGGCCGATGGTGTCGATCGCTCCGGGGCTGGTGTCGTTGTTGAACAGCACCCCGCCGCCGCCGTTGACCTGCACGTCGATGAAGCCGGGCAGCAGCCAGCCGCCGCCGAGGTCCCGCACCTTGCCGGCCTCGATCCGCGCCTGGCCCTCGGGCACCAGCGCCTGGATGCGGCCGCTACCATCCAGCAGCACCGCCACGTCGTCATGGAAGCCGTCGTCCAGCAGGACGCGGCCGTTCACCAGGGCCTGGCTGGCCATCACACCGTCTCCGTGACCTTGTTGAGATGCGGCGGCAGGTCCGGGTTGTGCCCGCGCCGCAATGCCAGCGCGTTGGCCGCGCGATAGAAGCTCTGCACCACCAGCAGCGGCGCCAGCGCCGGATCCGGCGCGGCCGCCAGCGGCAACACCGTGCCGGCGCCCCCCTGCGGCGCATCGGCCGACGCCAGCCAGACCTGGGCGCCGCGCCCGTGGAACTGCGCGGCCGCGGCCTCGGCGTCGGCGCCGGTGGCGTCGGGCTGGGCGAAGGCCAGCACCGGGAAGCCCGGGCCGACCAGGGCCATCGGACCGTGCCGCACCTCGGCCGAGCTGTAGGCTTCGGCATGCAGGCCGCAGGTTTCCTTGAACTTGAGCGCCGCCTCCTGGGCGGCGGCCAGGCCCAGGCCGCGGCCGAGCACGAACAGGTTGCGTGCATCGGCCAGGCCGTCGACCAGCGGCGACCAGTCCTGCGTCCAGGCGTTGGCCATCGCGTCCGGCAACGCGTCGAGCGCGCGCAGCAACACCGCGTTCCCGCTCCAGTGCGCCACCAGCTGGGCGATGGCCGAAAGCGAGGCCAGGTAGCTCTTGGTCGCCGCCACGCTGCGCTCCGGCCCGGCACCCAGCGGCAGCACCGCGTCGGCGAGCTCGGCCAGCGGAGAATCCTCGACGTTGACCAGCGCCACCACGCGTGCGCCGGCGGCCCGGGCGGCCTCGGCATTGCGCAGCAGGTCGGGGCTGCGCCCGGACTGCGAGATCGCCAGGAACAGCGCACCGCGCAGCCGCAGCGGCGCTGCATAGACCGAGCCCACCGAAGGTGACAGCGAGGCGGTCACCACGCCCAGCCGGGTCTCGACCAGGTACTTGGCGTAGGTGGCGGCGTGGTCGGAGCTGCCGCGCGCGCAGGTGGCCACGAACGGCGGCGGCGCGGCGCGCAGTTCCGCGGCCAGCGCGGCGACGGCGTCATGGTTGCGGCGCAGCTGCGCGGCAACCACCTCGGCCGCCTGCGCGGCCTCGCTGAACATAAGGGTCTGGTCTTGCGCGGGCAGGGCCATGGTCATGCTTCGTCGGAGGAAGGCGAAGGCGCGCGCGGCCGTTGCAGCGGCGCCGGACCGGTGGAGCCGCGCACCACCAGCTGCGGCACGAAACCGCGGTTGGTCAGGCCCAGCGGATGCTCCTCGTAGGCGTCCTGGCGCAGGCTGCCGATCAGTAGCCGCGCCGCATGCCGGGCGATGTCCCCGGTGGCCTGCTTGGCGGTGGTCAGCGCCGGCCACGACTGGCGCGAGAAGGGGCTGTCCTCGAACCCGGCGATCGACAGGTCGTAGGGCACGTTGAGGCCCACCGACTTGGCCGCGGCAAGCACGCCGGCGGCGATCTCGTCGTTGGAGCCGAAGATCGCCGTGGGCGGCTCGCGCAGCGCCAGCAGGCGGCGGGCGCCGCGGAAGCCATCGTCGAAGGTGTAGTCGCCGGGGATCACCAGGTGCTTGTCCAGGGTGATGCCGTAGTCCTGCAGCGCGGCCTCGTAACCGGCGTAGCGCTCGCCCGAGGAGCGGTGCTGTGGCCCGCCCCAGAGGAAGCCGATCCGCTGGTGCCCGAGCTGGACCAGGTGTTCGGTTATCTCGTACGCGGCGTCGCGGTCGTCGATGTAGACGCAGGGACCGTCGCCCGGGTCCTCGGTGGCGGCAATGATCCGCACGACGCGGATGCCACGTGCCACCAGGGCCCCCACCAAGTCGGCGCGCTCGGACATCGGCGCGGTCAGTACCAGCCCGGCCAGGCGCGAGCGCTGCACCAGCTCCGCCAGTTCCTCGGCAAGCAGCGGCGAGGTCGAATCGCAGGGATGGATCTGCAGGCCGAAGCCGGTCTCCCTGCAGGCCGCCAGCACGCCGTTCTGCACGGCGATGATGTGGTACGGGTTGGGGTTGTCGTACACCAGCCCGATCACGAACGGGGTCCCACTGCGCAGGTTGCGTGCGGTGGCGTCCGGCTCGTAGTCCAGTTCGGCGATGGCGGCCAGCACCCGCGCGCGCGTGGCCTGCATCACCGAAGGCTCGTTGTTGATGACACGGGACACGGTCTTGAGCGACACCTTCGCCCGCTCGGCGACGTCCTTGATGGTGGGCCTGCGCATGCCTTCTGGGTTTGCTCTGGAAGCGGCGTCCATGATGCGCGATCAGTGTCCGGCGCGGAGCCCGGCGCGGTGGCCGCGCAGGGCGTAATACAGGATGTAGAGGTAGCAGGGCACGCTGAGGCCGGCGAACACCCACTGGAAGTCGAAGTGCTGCTTGAGCACCGCGAACGCCTGCGGGAGGACGGCGCCGCCGGCGATGCCCATGATCAGCAGCGCCGAACCGGTCTCGGTGAAGCGGCCCAGGCCGCGGATCGCCAGCGGGAAGATCGCCGGCCACATCATCGCGTTGGCGAAGCCGAGGGCGGCCACGAAACCGACCGAGACGTAGCCGTGGGTCGCCAGCGCCCCGACCGAAAGCAGCACGCCGAGCACCGCCGACACGCTCAGCCAGCGCTCCTGGGTGAACACCCGCGGGATCAGCACCAGGCCGGCCAGGTAGCCAACCAGCATTGCCGCCAGGGTGAAGGAGGTGAAGAACTTGGTCTGGTCCAGCGGCAGGTGGAACGCGTGGCCGTAGGTGCCGATCGCGTCGCCGGCCAGCACCTCCACGCCGACATAGGCGAACAGGCAGGCCACGCCCAGCCACAGGTGCGGGAAGGCGAAGATGCTCCTGGGGCCATCGCTGCCCGCGCGCACCGGCGTGGCATTGGCCTGGTCGCTGCGCAGCTCCGGCAGCGGCGAGAACAGCACCGCGACAGCGACCAGCAGCAGCACTCCAGCCATCGCCAGGTACGGGAGGTGGATGCGTACCGCGAAGCTCTCCAGCAGGCGCGCGCGCAGCGCCGGATCGGCGGCCTCGACCTGCGCGGCCAGGTCGCCGATGCCGTGCAGCACCAGCGATCCCAGCAGCACCGGCGCGAGGATGCCGGCGACCTTGTTGCAGATCCCCATCAGCGCGATGCGCCGGGCGGCGGTGTCGATCGGGCCGAGGATCGAGATGTAGGGGTTGACCGCGGTCTGCAGCAGCGCGAGCCCTCCACCGATCACGAACAGCCCGCCCAGCGCGCCGCCGAACCAGCGGCGGGTGGCGAACTCGCCGAACAGTGCCGCGCCCGCCGCCATCACCGCAAGGCTCAACGCCAGGCCCTTCTTCAGCCCGGTGCGGCGCAGGATCCACGAGGCCGGCAGGGCCAGGAAGAAGTACGACAGGTAGAACACCATCAGCACCAGGAACGCGGCGATCTCGCTCACGTCGAAGGCCAGCTTGACGAAGGTGATCAGTGGCCCGTTGATCCAGGTGAAGAAGCCGATGATGAAGAACAGGCCGCCCACGATCGCGATCGAGGTGGCATGGCTGGCGCTTGCTGGTGCGGCGGTGGTCGCGGACATCGAAAACCTCCCCGGTCTGGATGCCGTTCCCGCGCAGGCCAGGCCATGCCATGGCCCGGCTGGTGGGAACAACGTTGTCACATTCTTTCCGCGGATGTTGGCCACATGTCAACCGCGGCGCGTCCCGGCCGGCGCAGTCCCGGTGCTGCCGCGCAGCATCCATCGGGTGCCAGGAATGCCGGGCTTTTAGCTGAATACGAAGTAATTCCGCGGGGCAGTCGCTGTTCCGGGGGCGGCCCTGGATGAACGCTCCCGGCCGATCCCGGGCAACTGTTGACATCGTTGTCACGATGCTCCAAGACTGCGGCCGTCCGATGGGCGCCCTGACCGTCGCCCGACCACCACATGGGAATCCAGCGTGACCGTACCAACCCTCACCCGCACCGCGCCGTTCATCGCCGCCGACGTCGGCGGCACCCACGTGCGCATGAGCCTGGTTGCCGTCGACGGCGAAGGCGACACGCCGCAGGTGCTGGCCTACAGCAAGTTCCGTTGCTCGGACTACGCCAGCCTCGCCGACATCCTGCGCGAGTTCATCGCGAGCCTCGGCCGGCATCCGGTCGCGGTGGCCGTGATCGCCAGCGCCGGCTATCCGCTGGCCGATGGCACCGTGATCACCAACAACCTGCCCTGGCCGCTTTCGCCAAAGGAACTGCGCGACGGCCTTGGCCTGCAGGCGGTGCACGTGATCAACGACTTCGAGGCGGTGGCCAATGCGGTCAGCCATCTCGGCTCCAGCGAGGTGCAGCTGCTGGGTGGACCGGCGCAGGCCGCACCCGGCCCGCTGCTGGTGCTGGGCCCCGGCACCGGCCTCGGCGCCGCGGTATGGATTCCCCGCGACAAGGGCGGCGTGGTGCTGGCCACCGAGGCCGGCCAGGCGGCGCTGGCGGTGGGAACGGAACTGGAGATGCAGCTGCTGCAGCACATGCTGGGCCAGCGCAGCCACGTGCCGATCGAACACGCCCTGTCCGGGCCGGGACTGCTGCACCTGTACCAGGCGCTGTGCGCGCTGCGTGGTGCGGCGCCGGTGCATGCGCGGCCGGGCGACGTCACCACCGCGGCGATCGACGGCGACGACCCGCTCGCGCGCGAGGCGCTGGAAGTGTTCTGCGGCCTGCTCGGAAGCGCGGTGGGCGACATGGCCCTGCTGTACGGGGTGCAGGGCGTCTACCTGGCCGGCGGGATCCTGCCGCAGATGCGCGGCTTCCTGGCCGGCAGCAGCTTCCGTGCGCGCTTCCTCAACAAGGGGTCGATGCGCGAGGCGCTGGAGCGGGTCTCGGTGAAGCTCGTCGAGCACGGGCAGCTGGGCGTCATCGGCGCCGCCAGCTGGTACCTGGGATCCATTTCGTCGAAGGAGGCGCGACTGGACTGAAGCAGCGCCGGGAGCAGTGCGTGGTTGGGTTGTCCCGGTCGTCCGGGTCGTGTCAGCAGAAGGCAGTCGTCGCCGGAGGCGGGGTCTCCGGTGCAACTCAAACAATGATGGGAGAGACATCATGAAGCACCGCAAGTCCGTTCTTTCCGCCGCGATCGTGGCCTGCATGGGTCTGGCGATGCAGGCCCATGCACAGGAAGCCACCGCACCCGCCGCACCAGGCGCCACCGAGCTGGACACGGTCACCGTGGTCGGCATCCGCGGCAGCCTCAAGCAGGCCCTCGATGCCAAGCGCGACGCCGACGCCATCGTCGACGTGGTCACCGCCGAGGACGTGGGCAAGTTCCCGGCGACCAACGTCGCCGAGGCGATCACCATCATCCCCGGCGTGACCATCGACAAGGCCTTCGGGCAGGGCGAGAAGGTCTCGATCCTCGGCACCGATCCAGCGCTCAACCGGACCCTGCTCAACGGCCAGACCGTGGCCTCGGCCGACTGGTTCATCACCGACCAGCCGGGCCGCACCTTCAACTACTCGCTGCTGGCGCCGCAGATCGTCGGCCGGGTCGAGGTGTTCAAGTCGCCGGAGGCGCACATCGACGAAGGCTCCATCGGCGGCACCGTCAACATCGTCACCCGCAAGCCGCTGGACCTGGAGAAGACCACGCTTTCCGGCCAGGTCGGCTACCTGTACAACGACCGCATCGGCGACGGCGATCCGCAGGCCTCGTTGCTGGTGGGCTGGAAGAACGAGGCCGGCAACTTCGGCGTGATCGTCGCCGCCCAGCGCGCGCAGGAGAACATCCGCCGCGACGGCATCGAGTCCTACGGCACCGTGACCGGCCGCGACTACGCCTACGGCCAGGGTGGCGGCGGCTCGATCTACAACCTGCCGGCGGACTGGTCGCAGGCGCCCAATCCCGATGGCAGCCAGCCCACCCTGCCGGCCAGCTGCACCGGCACCTGCGCCAGCACCCTGCTGGCCAACCTCGACGCGGTCGGACCGAACTCGGTCAGCGCGCACTACTTCGAGCAGCAGCGCGACCGCGACACCATCTCGGTGGCGCTGCAGTTCAAGCCGGTCGAGCAGCTGGACATCGAGTTCAACGCGCTGGACGTCAAGGCCGAGTTCGACAACATGAGCCACTCCATGTTCGCCTTCAACGGCAATGCGTGGAACGGCCTGATGAAGCTGACCGACCTCGCCGTCGAGGGCGGGGTGATCACCAGGGCGACCTTCGACAACGCCCTGGTGGTGTACGACCTGATCAACCGCCAGTCGACCATCGACACCGAGTCCTACGACCTCAAGGCGACCTGGAACGACGAGCGCTGGTTCGCCACGGCCCACCTCGGCAGTTCCGAGGCCACCGGCGGCACCGGCCGCCAGGTCTACGGCGAGTTCCTGAACTGGTCCGACTACACCTACGACATCAGCGGCAACCGCAGCCTCGGCTTCCACGGCAGCAACCCGTTCCTGGATCCGTCCGCGTTCCAGATCGACGGCGGCTGGGGCGGCGACCCGTCCAGCGCGGCGACCTGGAACCCCGGCTGGGGCGGCAACATCGTGTTCAAGCCGACCCGCGACGAGGAGAGGTACGGCCAGGTCGACTTCGGCATCCGCCTTGACTCGCCCATCTACCAGGTCCGCTTCGGCGCCAAGCGCCGCGAGCACGAGACCGCCCAGAGCATGGGCGGCGTGGCCCTGGCCACGGTGGCCGGCTACGGCAACGCCACCGCCGACGAGTTCCGCCCGCGCCCGCTGCCGGGCAACTACCTCAGTGGCTTCCCGGGCACCGGCGACCTTTCCAAGCGCTTCACCATCGACGGCTGGGCCCTGGCCGACTGGATCCTCAGCGGCGACTGGCTGGCGCCGTGGCAGACCATGCCCGAGCCCAGCACCTTCAACGACCCCTCCTTCGCCGCCAACACCTGGACGGTGACCGAGGACATCAACGCGTTCTACGTGCAGGCCGACTACAGCTGGGACCGCCTGCGCGGCAACTTCGGCATGCGCTACGTGCAGACCGAGTCGGACAGCATGGGCTGGGCCTGCACCGTCAACGTCAGCCCCTGCCCGGCGAGCGGGTACGCGCCGACCAGCGTGCGCAAGAAGTACAACAACCTGCTGCCCAACCTGAACGTGGCGTACGAGGCACGCGAGGACCTGCTGCTGCGCTTCTCCGCGGCCAAGGTGATCTCGCGCCCGAACTACGGCGACATGTCCAGCTACCTGTGGCTGGGCGACCAGACCCTCACTGGCGGCGGCGGCAACCCGGACCTGGATCCGTACCAGTCCACCAACCTGGACTTCTCGGCCGAGTGGTACTTCAGCGAGAACTCGATCCTGGCCGGCACCCTGTTCCGCAAGGCCGTCTCCGACTACATCCTTGTCACCACCCGGGAGGAGACGCACTTCAACCAGAACCAGGGCGCGGACACGGTGTACAACGTCTCCCGGCCGAACAACGCCGGCGACGCCACCGTGCAGGGCTTCTCCGCCGCGTTCCAGCACACCCTGCCGGCCGGCTTCGGCCTGCTGGCCAACTACACCTGGGCAGACGCCGAGGCCGACGGCGGCGATCCGCTGCCGTACAACTCCGAACACCAGGTCAACGTCAGCCCGTTCTTCGAGAACGAGCGCTGGAGCGCGCGCCTGACCTATTCCTGGCGCTCGAAGTACTACACCCAGGTCGACCGCGGAAACTACCTGGTCACCGACGACTACGACTCGCTCGACGGCAGCGTCTCGTACCGGATCAACGACATGCTGAGCGTCAGCCTGGACGGCATGAACCTGCTCGATTCCAACTACTACACCTACGCGGAAGTGGAAGGCATCGCCAACACCGACAAGCTCGTCCGCGGCGACTACCGCACCGGACGCCGCTACCAGGCCACCCTGCGCGTGCAGTTCTGACGACGGCCACGACGCCAGCGCGTGCCGGCCATGCGACAGGCGGGCCCGGAGCGATCCGGGCCCAGTCCGCGCGCGGCCGCACGATCCGGACCACCACGGAGTGACCATGAACCGATCGACCCTGCTCCACCATGCGCGGCTGCTCGCCGCGGCCGGCCTGCTCGCGGCGCTGGCCGCCTGCGGTAGCGACCGCCAGGCACCACCCGCCGCACTGCCATCCGCCGCCGCGCCGAAGCATGACAGCCGCCTGGCCCTGGTGCCGGCGCCCGCCAGCATGACGCCCGGCGAGGGCCGCCTCGCGCTGGGGAACGGCACCACCGTGCTCGCCGGAGACGAGGCGGCGCGCGCGGTCGCCGGCCAGTTCGCCGCCCTGCTCGAGAGAGGCCGTGGCATCCGGCTGCGCATCGGCGACGACAAGCAGGGGGCGCAGGGCGCGATCCGCTTCGTGCTCGATCCGGCGCGCGCGGACGCCGGCCGCGAGGCCTACCTGCTCGAGGTCACCCCGGCTGGAGCCACGGTCAGGGCCGCGGATGCCACCGGCCTGTTCCACGGCGCCATGACCCTGCTGCAGCTGGCCACCATCGATGCGGCCGGCGCCTGGCTTCCGGCGGTGCGCATCGAGGATGCGCCGCGCTTTTCCTGGCGCGGCTTCATGATGGACCCAGCGCGCCACTTCTGGAGCGTGGACCAGGTCAAGCAGGTCATCGACGCGATGGCCCTGCACAAGCTCAACGTCCTGCACTGGCACCTGACCGACGACCAGGGCTGGCGCGTGGAGATCAGGAAGTACCCGAAGCTCACCGAAGTCGGCGGCTGCCGCATCCCCGCCGGCGACGGCGGGATCGATCCGGTGAGCGGCCAGCCGCGGCCGTATTGCGGCTATTACACCCAGGACCAGGTGCGCGAGATCGTGGCCTATGCCGCCGCGCGCCACATCACCGTGGTCCCGGAGATCAACCAGCCCGGCCACGCCACGGCGGCCATCGCCGCCTATCCGGAACTGGGGTCGACCAGTACGCCGTTGCAGCCGTCCAGCGAGTGGGGCGTGTTCCCGAACCTGTTCAACACCGAGGAAAGCACCATCGCCTTCCTCGAGGACGTGATCGGCGAGCTGGTCCCCCTGTTCCCCGGCACCTACTTCCACATCGGCGGCGACGAGGCGGTCAAGGACCAGTGGGAAGCCTCGCCGCGGGTGCAGGCACGCATGCGCGAGGTCGGGGCGAAGACCGAGATGGAGATGCAGAGCCACATCGTGGCGCGGCTGGAGAAGTTCCTCGCCGCGCACGGCAAGCGCCTCGTCGGCTGGGACGAGATCCTCGAGGGCCCGCTGCCGCCGGAGGCCACGGTGATGTCCTGGCGCGGCACCGAGGGTGGCCTCAAGGCCGCACGCGAGGGCCACGACGTGGTGATGTCGCCCTCCGGCGACCTCTACCTGGACTACCTGCAGACCGAGTCGCCATACGAGCCCCCGGGCCGGCCGGCCACGATCACCCTGCGCCAGGTCTACGACTTCGAACCGGTACCGGCGGAACTGGAGGAAGACAGGCGCCACCACATCCTCGGCCTGCAGGCCAACCTGTGGACCGAACACACCCGCACCTGGGAGCGCTTCGAACACCACGTGTTCCCGCGCCTGGCGGCGATGGCCGAGACCGGCTGGACCCCTGCCGCGCGCAAGGACTACGACGACTTCCTGCGCCGCCTGCCGGCCCAGCTGGAGCGCTATCGTGCCTGGGGGATCGGTTACGCGCTGACCCCGTTCCAGGTGGACGCGGTGGCCGTGGACGACCGCAAGGCCGGCACGGTCGAGGTGGCACTGGACAACCCGCTTGGCTACGCCGTGCACTACACCACCGACGGCAGCGAACCCAGCGCCAGCTCTCCGGCCTACAAGGCGCCGCTCACCCTGACGCTTCCGGCGCGCCTGCGCGCGGCCGCGTTCGCCGACGGACAGCCGCTGGCACCGGCCCGCGACTACGCCTGGGACGCCGCCTCCCTGCTCACCCGCAGCGACGAACAGCTGGGCATCTGCCCGGATGCCGGCCGCCTGCTGCTGCGGCTGGAGGATGATGGCCCGGCGGACGGCGAACGCGCGATCTTCAACACCACGATCTTCTATCCGTGCTGGCAGTGGAATGCGGCCGAGCTGGACGGCGTGGCCGCGGTGAAGGTACGCGCCGGGCGCATCCCTTACTACTTCCAGCTGGCGCATGACGAGCCGCACCGCACTTTCGAGCCGGCGCGATCGGCGCATGGCGAGCTCGACATCCATGCCGGAGGCTGCAACGGCCAGCGCGTGGCCAGCGTTCCGCTGCCGGCGACGACCGGCGAGGACGGCTTCGTCGAGCTGGAGGCTCCGCTGGCCGAAAGCCCCGGCGGACGCCAGGACCTGTGCCTGCGCTTCACCGGCGACACCCGGCCGCAGATGTGGGTGATCGACCGGGTGACGCTGCAGTTGCGCTGAGCGCGGACGGAACGACCGCCAGGGACACCGTCGCCGCCTCCGCGACGGTGTCCTCATGCCTCCGCCGCCGCGGTCAGCCTCCGCGGCGCAGCAGCAGGTCACGCATCCGGGTGCGCGCCGTGAGCAGGCCGGCAAGCACGCCGGTGGCGTTGGCCACTGCATCGGCCGGGTCGGCCATGCGGGTTTCGGTCAGCGCGCCCTGGGCGAATTCCAGTCCTACGCCCATCAGCACCAGGCCGATGCCGACGATCCACAGCAGGCGACCGGGCCGGAATACCTGCACCGCCGATGCCGCCAGCAACGCGTAGGCGAGGAAGTGCTCCACCTTGTCGCCATGGCGCGGCAGCTCCATCGGCGGCGGCGGAGTCAGGCTGGCCACGCAGACCACGAGCACCGCCAGCAGCCACGCGCCCAGCCACAGGTACGGCCGCCGCAGCGGCTTCAACGCACCCGCACTCACAGGCGCCACGTCATGTCGCCGAGCAGGAAGGCAGCGCCCAGGTCGATGTCGCGGGTGAAGGCCATGGCCTGGAAGCGCTCGCCCATCTGCTCGGGCAGTGTCAGGCGCTTGAGTTCCTGGCGCAGGCGCAGGGCGCCGGCTTCGTCGGTGCGCGACTCGGCCTCGGCCAGCAGCTGGTCGATGCCGTTGCCGAGCAGGAAGCTGGCCTGGCTGCAGTAGCCGGCCAGGTCCAGGCCGGCACCCGTGCCGGCCTCGGCCAGGGCGGTGAAGTCGACCGAGGCGGTGAGGTCCTGCAGGCCCGGCCAGCGCAGCACGTCCTCGTGCATGCGCTGGCGGTAGAACGCGCGCAGGGTGCCGTCGCTGCGCTGCGGCTGGTAGTACTCGCGGCGCGCGTAGCCGTAGTCGAAGAACAGCATGCCGCCGCTGCGCAGGCCGCCGCCAACCGCCTGCAGCCAGTACGGCAGCTGCGGCAGCAGCTCGGAACGGTAGCCGTCCGCGAACGGCTGCTCGAGATAGTCCTCGATATGGCGCACCGCCGCCTCGAGCAGGGCATCGGCCGGGCGGTCCACGCGCACGAAGCCGTCGTTTCCGTCCAGGGCGACATGTTCCTCGTACACCCTGCCCTCGCGCAGGACGAAACGCGGGGTCGGCAGGGCGTCGATCACCTCGTTGGCGAACAGCAGGCCGTCCCACTCGTCCTGGAACGGACGATCCAGCCACTCGACCAGTTCGAACACGGTCGGCACCAGGGTGCGCTCGAGGTGCTCGCGCTGGCGTTCGCGCAGGTCCGCGGACGGCTCGAGGATGGCGTAGCGGTCGGGCAGCGCGTCCAGTTCCAGCATGCGCTTGAGCGCGACCTCGGCGAAGGCGCCGCTGCCGCCGCCGACCTCCAGCACGCGAGCGTGCCCGCCCAGCTGGCGCAGGCCATCGGCCAGCACCCCGGACACGGTGGCCGCGAACAGCCGCCCGCTCTCGGGGGCGGTGACGAAGTCGCCGGCCGGGCCGAACTTGGTCGACCCGGCGCTGTAGTAGCCCAGGCCGGGCGCATACAGGCACAGCTCCATGAAGCGCGACATCGGGATCGCGCCACCGGAATGGCGGATCTCCCCGCGGATGTGGTCGGCCAGGATCCCGCTGTGGTGGAGGGCGCCGGGCGCGGGTTCCGGCAGGTCGGTGTGGGGGTGCATCGCTGTGGTACGGCGTGGAGAATGGCCAGCATAGCCGAGCGAGCATCCGCGATGCCCCATTCCCGCCCCGTCGTCCTGGTCACCGGTGCCGCGCGCCGCATCGGCGCCGCCATCGCGCGGCGCCTGCACGCCGCCGGCCACGACCTGGCCCTGCACTGCCATGGCTCGTTGGCGGAGATGGAGGCACTGGCGGCGGCACTCGAATCCGCGCGCCCCGGCAGCGTGCTGGTGCTGCAGGCCGACCTGCAGGATCCGGCCGCGCCAGGGCAGCTGGTGCGGCAATGCATCGACCACCATGGCCGCCTGGACGGCCTGGTGAACAACGCCTCCAGCTTCTTCCCGACCCCGCTGGGGCAGGCCGGACCGGCGCAGTGGGACGCGCTGTTCGCGGTCAACGCGCGCGCGCCGTTCTTCCTGGCCCAGGCCGCGGCACCGCACCTGCGGCAGAGCGGTGGCGCCATCGTCAACCTGGCCGACCTCTACGCCGGCACTCCGCTGCGCGACCACCCGCTGTACTCCGCTGCCAAGGCCGCGCTGGTTTCACTGACCCGCGGACTGGCCCAGGCGCTGGCACCACGGGTGCGGGTGAACGCGGTGGCACCGGGCGCGATCCTGTGGCCGGAGCAGGCGCAGGACAGCAGCGCGCAGCAGGCGATCCTGGCCGATACCGCGCTGGGTCGGGCCGGGACGCCGGAGGACATCGCCGCCGCCGTGGCCTGGCTGCTGTCAGCCGAGGCCGGCTACGTCACCGGCCAGGTGCTGCACGTGGATGGCGGCCGCACGCGCTGAAGGCGCCTCAGAGCGGCACCACCTCGAAGTCGTCGCCATGCTGCGGGTGTGCCGCCCACAGCTCGGCCAGGCTGCGCCCGCTGAGCGGATCGATGAAGCCCGGGGCGATGTCGGCCAGCGGCTTGAGCACGAAGGCGTGCTTCAGCTCCGGACGCGGGATGCGCAGCCTGTCGCCCTCGCGCAGCACCAGGTCGCCATGGAACACCACGTCCACGTCCAGGGTGCGGTCGGCCAGGCGCGGACCGGTGCGGACGCGGCCATGCCGGTCCTCCAGCGCATGCAGCCAGGCTTCGAGCTCACCCAGGCCGAGGTCGGTGCGCAGTCCGACGGCGTTGTTGAGGAATGGTGGGCCTTCGAACCCGACCGCGGGCGTGCGGTACGCGGGCGACACCATGAGCTCGCCGAAGCGCTCGCGCAGCCCGGCGATGGCGGCACGCAGGTAGCGTTCGGGTTCGACGTTGCTGCCCAGGCTCAGCAGCACGGTGGTGGCGCCGTCCATGGCAGCGGCCTCGCGGGTGTCCATCGGTTTGCTTGCTATTGCTGGGCGGACTGGTCGCCGGGGTCCTTGACCGCGGGCACCCGGCGCGGCGGAAGCGGCGGCAGGGCCGATGCCTCCTCCGTGTCCGCCGCCTGCGGTTCCCACGGGAAGCGCGGCAGGGTGCGCACCGCATTCTCCAGCTTGCGCGACCAGGTGTCGTGGATCTCGGCGTAAAGCGGGGTGTCCGCTTCCAGCCGCACCTGCTGGCTGATGCGCAGGTCGCCGGCCCGGATCAGGGCCAGGTCCACCGGCAGGCCTACCGACAGGTTGGAGCGGATGGTCGAGTCCAGCGACAGCACCGCGCAGCGCGCGGCGTCCTCCAGCGCGGTCTCGGGGCGCACGATGCGGTCCAGGATCGGCTTGCCGTACTTGGATTCGCCGATCTGCAGGTACGGCGTTTCAGGCGAGGCGGCGATGCAGTTGCCCAGCGGATAGACCAGGTAAAGACCCGGACGCTCGCCGGCGATCTGGCCGCCGAGGATCAGGGTGGCCTGGGTGTTGATGCCGCCATGCGGATCGCTGTTGCCGGCCTGCACCTGGCTGGCGACCAGCACCTCGCCCACGTACTCGGCCACCTCGAACAGGTGGCGGAAACTGCGCAGGCTGCGGGCGTCAGGATCCTCGGCATCGCGGCGCAGGCGCGAGATCGCCAGCTGGGTGGTGGCGAGGTTGCCCGCGCTCATGACCACGAAGGCGCGGTCGCCGGGGTACTCGAACACGTGCAGCTTGCGGTGCACGCGTACGTCGTCGAGCGAGGCGTTGGTGCGGGTGTCAGCCGCGAATACCAGGCCCTCGTCCACTTCGATGCCGACGCAATAGGTCATGGTTGTCTGCAGGTTCCGGTAGCGTGGATTCTACACTGAGGGCATGCGCGCCCGGCGTCGCGACGGCCGTGGCGGCAGGCGCTCAGCCGGCGAACCAGGCCTCGGCGATGGCCTCGTGCAGGCTGCCCAGGTAGACCTGCACCTCGTCCATGAAGCCGGCCGCGTCGCCAGCGGCCAGCAGCGTCGTGTCGGCCTGGCGCACCAGCCCGCTGACCCGGACCAGCGCCCGGTCCACCGCCGGGCGCGGCGGCATCGCCGGCACGATCCGGTGCAGCCGCGCCAGGCAGAACTGCACGCTGCGCGGGAACTCGGTGTCGTGCAGCAGGAAGCGCAGCGCATGCGCCGCGGTGACCCGCTGGCGCACGTGGCGGCGGTACATCTGGTAGGCGGCCAGGGCGCGCAGCACCGCCATCCACTGCATGTTGCGGTAGGCCTCGCGGTCATCGTCGTGGCGCGGCCGCACCAGGCCCGAGGCGCCGGCGTCGACGATCCGGGTAGTCATGTCCGCCTGCTCCAGCGCCGTGCCCAGGCGCAGGAACTGGAAGCCGATGTCGCGGCTGACGTTGGCCTGCAGCAGGCCGGAGACCTTGAGGCAGCCATCGGTGATGCGGCCGATGAACTCCATCCGGTAGCGGCGCGTGAGCACGCGCGGACCGTCGGCATCCAGGTACAGGTGCAGGTCGTTGACCGCCTCCCACACCTCCTGCGGCAGGGCGTCGCGGATGCCGCGCAGGATCTCGCGCGCCTGGCCCACCGAACTGCGCAGCGAGGACGGATTGCGCGCGTCCAGCAGCAGGAAGTCGAGCACGTGGCTCTCGTCCGGTTCCGGATGGATGCCCAGGAACAGGTCCTCGGCGCCGACCGTGGCGATCATCGGCCGCCAGGTGAACCTCACCGAGCGCGGCAGGTCCAGCTGCAGCAGGCTGCCGACGCCGACCAGGCGCGCGGTGTTCTCCGCACGCCGGAGGTAGCGGCTGAACCAGTAGAGCTGGCTGGCGACGCGGGAGAGCATCAGGCCATCTCCTCCAGGTCGACCACCCAGGTGTCCTTGGCGCCACCGCCCTGGGAGGAATTCACCACCAGCGAGCCTTCGGTCATCGCGACGCGGGTGAGGCCGCCGGTGGTCACGTAGGTGTCCTCGCGGGAGAGGATGAAGGGCCGCAGGTCGATATGCCGCGGCACCGGCCCCTCGGGCCCGACGATGGGCGCGGTGGAAAGCGACAGCGTGGGCTGGGCCATGTAGTTGCGCGGGTCGGCCTCGATCAGCGCACGGAACTTCTCGCGCTCCTTCCTGCCCGCACGCGGGCCGATCAGCATGCCGTAGCCGCCGGACTCGTTGGCCGGCTTCACCACCAGTTGGTCCAGGTGTTCCAGAACGTACCTGCGGTCGTCCGGGTCGTGGCAGAGGTAGCTGGGCACGTTGGGCAGGATCGGCTCCTCGTCCAGGTAGTAGCGGATCATCTTCGGCACGTAGGCGAACACGACCTTGTCGTCGGCCACCCCGGCGCCGGGCGCGTTGGCCAGCGCGACCTTGCCCGCGCGCCAGCTGCGGATCAGCCCGGGTACGCCCAGCATCGAGTCGGGATGGAACACCTCCGGGTCGATGAACAGGTCGTCGACCCGCCGGTAGACCACGTCCACCCGGCGCGGGCCGTAGACCGTGCGCATGTAGGTGCAGTCGTCGGCGGCGACGAACAGGTCGCCGCCCTCGACCAGCTCGATGCCCATGGCCTGGGCCAGGTAGGCGTGCTCGAAGTAGGCGCTGTTGAACACCCCCGGGGTCAGCAGGGCGATTACCGGGCTGTCGCCGGGGCGCGGCGACAGGGCGGCGAGGGTGTCGTAGAGCTGGGCCGGGTAGTCGTCCACCGGCAGGATCGCGCTGGTCTCGAACAGCTCCGGGAACACGCGCTTGGCGACCATCCGGTTCTCGAGCATGTAGGACACGCCCGAGGGGATGCGCAGGTTGTCCTCGAGTGCGTAGAGGGTGCCGTCGGCGTCGCGCACCAGGTCCGAGCCGCAGATATGCGCCCACACGTCCAGCGGTGGGCGCACGCCCACGCACTGCGGACGAAAGTTGACCGAATGCGCCAGCAGCTCGGCCGGGAACACCTTGTCGCGCACGATCTTCTGCGCGCCGTAGATGTCGCCGATGAACAGGTTGAGCGCCTGCATGCGCTGGCGCAGCCCGGCCTCGGTGCGCTGCCACTCGCGGCTGTCGATGATGCGCGGGATCAGGTCGAAGGGCAGGGTGCGGTCGACGTTGCGGCCGTCGCTGTAGACGGTGAAGGTGATGCCCATGACCCGGGCGGCGACATCGGCGGCCTGCTGCCGCTCGGCCAGCTCGGGTCCGGACATCCCGGAGAGGTACTCGACGAGCGGACGCGCCGCCGGGCGCGGCAGGCCATCCGGCCCGATCAGCTCGTCATACGAAGGCGTCTGGTACCTCGTCCAGTCCATCGCACCCCGCCACCCTTGCGCCGGGCGCTACCGCCGGCTTGTGCACTGCAACATGCACGCGGTCCCCGGGGGGCGTCAAGTACCTGGGAACGGAGGCCGGAAGTCCCATCCAGACGGATGCACCCGGGTTTCCCCAGGTCCCGGAGGAACACGGAAAGCCGTGAACAAGGTCCAGGCAGCGCGCCCGCCTGGCGCGCTGCCGTCCTCAGCTGGCCGCGGCCTCGTGCGGCTGGCGACGCTCGTCCACCAGCGCGCGGAAGTCCGCGCCGCCCGGCTGCTGGAACACGCGCAGGCCGAACTCCGGGAGGATCGCCAGCAGGTGGTCGAAGATGTCCGACTGGATGCCTTCGTACACCGCCCAGCGGGTGTCGTTGGTGAAGCAGTAGATCTCCAGCGGGATACCGTCGGCGCCCGGCTGCAGCTGGCGCACCAGCAGGGTCATGTCCTGGTGCACGTTCGGGTGCCGGCGCAGGTAGCGCTCGACGTAGGCGCGGAAGGTGCCGAGGTTGGTGATGCGGCGCGCGTTGAACGGCAGCTGGCCGTCCTCGCCGAGGCCGGCGTTCCACTCGGCCAGCTCGCGCTCCTTCTGCGCCAGGTATTCGCGCAGCAGCACGAAGCCGCCCAGGCGCTGGCGTTCCTCCGGATCGAGGAAGCGCACGCTGGACTGGTCCAGGTACAGCGAACGCTTGATCCGGCGCCCCCCTGCCTCCTGCATGCCACGCCAGTTCTTGAACGACTCGCTGATCAGCTTCTTGGTCGGGATCGTGGTGACGGTCTTGTCCCAGTTCTGCACCGTGACCGTGTGCAGGGCGATGTCGATCACGTCGCCATCGGCGTTCTGGCTGGGCATCTCGATCCAGTCACCGATGCGCACGCGGCCATCGCCGCTGATCTGCACGCTGGCCACCAGCGACAGCAGGGTGTCCTGGAACACCAGCATCAGCACCGCGGTCGCCGCACCCAGGCCGGTCAGCAGGTGCAGCAGCTTCACCCCGGCGAGGGTCGCGACGATCGACAGGCCGGCCAGGGCGAAGATCACGATCTTGGCTACCTGCAGGTAGCCCTTGATCGGCTTGTTGCGCGCGTCGGGACGGCGCTCGTACAGCTCGTTGACCGCATCCAGCGCATGCGACACCGCCAGCGCGAGGGTCAGCACCACCCAGGCCTGGCAGGCGCCGTGGACGAAGGCCACCAGTGCCGGCGGCAGGCCGGGAATCCAGCCGATGCCGGAGGAGATCACCATCGCCGGGACCACGTTGGCCAGGCGCGGGATCACCCGCATGTCGGCGATGCCGGGCTTGCCGGCCTGGTTTGCGAGCATCGCCAGCAGCCGGCGCAGGCCGCGCAGCAGGATCCGCTTGGTGACGAAGTTGGCGACGGCCGCGGCGAGGACCAGCAGCACAAGCAGCAGTGCCGGCCAGGCCCAGGGCCACGGTGCCAGCAGTTCCCTCAGGCCATGCAGGCCGATGACGCTGGTCCAGTCACCAGCTTTCGATACTCCAAGATCCACTTACGACTCCTTCGCCGGCGCATTGCGCTCGATGATCACGCCCACCGCCCGTGCACCGCGCACTGCACCTGGCTTGCTGAGCTTTAGGCGCACCCATTGCACGCCGAATTCCTCGATGACCAGCGCCGCGCAGCGCTCGGCCAGGGTCTCGACCAGGCCGAATCCGGACTGCTGCACGTACTCGACCAGGCGCTTGCTCACCGCCTTGTAGTCCAGGGTGTGGGCGATGTCGTCGCTGGCCGCGGGCACGCGGTTGTCGAACGCCATCTCCAGGTCGAAACGCAGGGTCTGGCGGATCCGCCGTTCCCAGTCGTAGATGCCGATCAGCGCCTCGATCTCGAGGCCCTCGATGAAGACTTTGTCCATGGGGCGGTGATTCGTGATTCGTGATTCGTGATTCGTGATTCGTGATTCGTGATTCGTAGGGCATGGTAACAGTCGTCGCCGCGACGCCAGGGCCGGCCGCTTCGCCTTGCGCTCTTCGAATCACGAATTACCAATCACCAATCACGGCGACGCCGCCGCCAACGGCGGCAGCGTCGCCATGTCCCAGCGCGGCGTAACGCGCACCGATGTGTCCTCGTGCTGCCCGGCTTCCAGGCGCAGCGCGCCGGCGAAGGCGATCATCGCGCCATTGTCGGTGCACAGCGACGGACGCGGGAAGCAGGCGCGGCCGCCGCGCCGCGCACACATCTCCTGCAGCTTCGCGCGCAGGCGCTTGTTGGCGCCGACGCCGCCGGCGATCACCAGGGTGTCGCTGCCTGCCGCGTCCAGCGCGCGCTCGCACTTGATCGCCAGGGTGTCCACCACCGCGTCCTCGAAGCCGCGGGCGATGTCGGCACGGGTCTGCTCGCCCTGGTCGGACTGCTGCCAGGCCAGCAGCACCTGGGTCTTGAGGCCGCTGAAGCTGAAATCCAGGCCGGGGCGGTCGGTCATCGGCCGGGCGAAGCGGAACGCGCCGGGCGTGCCGCGCTCGGCCAGCGCCGCCAGCTGCGGGCCACCCGGGTACGGCAGCCCCATCAGCTTGGCGGTCTTGTCGAAGGCCTCGCCGGCGGCGTCGTCCAGGGTCTCGCCAAGCAGGCGGTACTGGCCGATCGCCTCCACCGCCACCAGCTGGGTGTGGCCGCCGGAGACCAGCAGGGCCACGAACGGCGGATCCGGCGGGTTGTCCTCCATCAGCGGGGCCAGCAGGTGGCCCTCCATGTGGTGCACCGCGACCGCCGGCACGTCCAGGGACCAGGCCAGGGCGCGCGCGGTGCCGGCGCCGACCAGCAGGGCGCCGACCAGGCCGGGGCCGGCGGTGTAGGCCACGCCGTCCAGGTCGCCCGGGGCCAGGCCGGCCTCGGCCAGGGTCTGGCGCACCAGCGGCAGCAGCTTGCGCACGTGGTCGCGGCTGGCCAGCTCCGGCACCACCCCGCCGTACTCGGCATGGAGGGCGATCTGGCTGTAGACCGCATGGGCGAGCAGGCCCGCGCCGGGCGCCGTGTCGTACACGGCCACGCCGGTTTCGTCGCAGGAGGTTTCGATGCCAAGGACACGCATGGGGGACTTCCGGGGAGGGGGGGGCGGTCCGCGCGGTGGCGGATCACGGATGGGCTTGCATAGCGCCGGGGGAGGTGGCTATCATACGCGGCTCACCGGGCGCGACCCGGTATTTTGTGTCCCGGAGATTCCATGCCCAGCGTCAAAGTCCGCGAGAACGAGCCCTTCGAGTTTGCGCTGCGTCGCTTCAAGCGCACCTGCGAGAAGGCCGGTGTCCTGGCCGAAACCCGCAAGCGCGAGTACTACGAGAAGCCGACCCAGGAGCGCAAGCGCAAGGCCGCTGCCGCGGTGAAGCGCCAGCTGCGTCGCATGTCGCGCGACGTCACCAAGCGCCAGCGCCTGTACTGAGCCAGCGCTGACGCCATTGCGCCCGCGCGCGGGCGCATGGTGGACGGAGCACCGAAGCCGGCCCGCGATGCGTGGCCGGCTTTTTGCGTTCGCCATGATACGCCGCCCGACCCGCGGGCAGGCCGCCGTGGCCCCTGGTTTTGATCCGATAGGTGCGTGATGAGCCTCAAGCAGCGTCTGACCGAAGACATGAAGGCCGCCATGAAGGGCGGCGACAAGGACACCCTTGGCGTGATCCGGCTGGTCAATGCCGCGATCAAGCAGAAGGAAGTGGACGAGCGCGTCGAGCTGGATGACGCCGCCGTGCTGGCCGTGCTCGACAAGATGGTCAAGCAGCGCCGCGACTCGGTGTCCCAGTACGAAGGCGCCGGCCGTGAAGACCTGGCCGCCGTCGAGCGCGCCGAGATCGTGGTGATCGAGCGCTACCTGCCGGCCAAGCTGGACGAGGCCGCGATCCTGGCCGCGATCAACGCCGCCATCGCCCAGACCGGTGCCGCCGGCCCGGCCGACATGGGCAAGCTGATGGGCGTGCTCAAGCCGCAGCTGGCAGGCCAGGCCGACATGGGCCAGGTCTCCGCGCTGGTGAAGCGTCGCTTGGCCGGCTGAGCCGGCCGTTCCACCCTCCCCCCAGCCGGTGCCCCCGCACTGGCCCCTGCACCGGCCGCCCCCGCGGCCGGCGCAGCCCTCTTCCAGGCCCCGCTGACCGGGCGCTCACGACGCCGCTGCTGCAATGCCGGTTCCCCCGAGCGGAACGCCTCCCATGGCCGCCACTTCCCGTGAGCGACGCACCCCCGCCGCAGCCCGCGCCCTGGCCAGGCCCGCCCATGCCGGCTGACAGCCTCGCCACTCCCGCCGCCGCACCAGCTTCCATCCCGGTCGCGCGGCCGGCTGCGACGGGAGGCGGCCGTATCGGCTCGATCGACCTGGCCCGCGGCCTGGCCGTGTGCCTGATGATCGTGTCCCACGGCACCAACGGGCTGATGCCCTATGCCGACTTCCCGGACTGGGGCCAGGTGCCGATCCACGCCCTGACCAAGTTCTCCTCCTCGCTGTTCTTCATGGTCTTCGGTATCGCCCTGGCCGTGGCCTTCGTGCCGAAGACCGATGCCCCGGACTGGCCGAAACGCCGCAACCACCTGGTCCGCCGCGGCCTGCTGGTGCTGCTCTGGTACAAGCTGCTGACCGTGGTCGAGTTGTGGGACCGCGGCCGCGAGGCGGTGGTCGACGCCCTCCTGTACCGCTCCTTCCCCTCCTTCGTGGAGATCCTGGGGTTCTACGCCATCGCCCTGCTGTGGATCCCCTGGCTGCTGCCTCTGTGGGCGCGCACCCCGGCAGTACTGCGCTGGGCCAGCCCGCTGCTGGTCGGCGGACTGTGGTGGTGGGTGTCCGGCCATGTGGACTTCGACAGCCAGCCGCTGAGGGCAGTGCTGGTCGAGGACCACGAGCTGTACACCTGGGGCCAGCTCTCGCGCCTGCCGCTGGTGCTGCTGGGCCTGCTGGTCGGTGGCCTGCTGCTGCGCTGGAACCAGGATCCCCGCACCCGGCTGCTGCTCGCGGGCGGGATCGCGGTGGCCGGCTTGCTGCTGCTGGCGGCCTTCGCACACCTGGCCGGCGAACCGCTGCGCCCGGTGCTGGTGGAGGTCGGCCGCAACCACGGCAAGCATCCGCCCGGCCTGCTGTTCTCGCTGTTCAGCGTCGGCGGCGCGCTGGTACTGCTGGGCCTGAGCGTGACCGGCGGCAACCTGCTGGCACGCTGGCTGAAGCCGCTGGCGGTGGTCGGCAGCGACTCGCTGATGGCCTTCATCGTCCATATCTCGGTGATCTTCCTGCTGCTGCGCAGCGTGCTCGGCTACTACCAGGCCGTGTCCTACGAGTACGCCCTGCTGCTGTCCGGCGGGCTGGTCGTGGTGACCGCGGCATGGATCGCGTTGTGGAAGGCGATGCGGACGCGCATCCGCCAGGCCCGCGCGCAGGACGGCGATGGGCGTGCGGCCTGACCTGCGCGCCGCGCTGGCGCTGCTGCTGGCCCTGGTGGCGGGCACGGCGCTGGCGGCTCCCGCCGGCGTGGCTGGAGAGCCGGCGTGGGCGGCGCCGCTGGAGCAGCGGCTGCAGGCCATCGACCGCTCGCTGGGCGCGGGCGGCATCGGCGTCCATGTACTGCACATGGAGCGCAACGAGTCGTACGGCTACCGCGCCAGCGAGCCCTGGTACCTCGCCTCCGGGGTGAAGGTGCCGGTGGCGATCGCCGTGCTGCGCGAGGTCGACTCCGGCGCGCTGTCGCTGGACACGGAGCTGGTGCTGCGCGCCGACGATTTCGTCGATGGCGACGGTGCGACCAACCGGCACCGGCCCGGCGATGCGCTGGCGGTGTCCTGGCTGCTCGAGCAGATGCTCGTGCACAGCGACAACACCGCCACCGACGTGCTGATCCGCACCGTCGGCCTGCCGGCGGTGAACAATGTCGCGGCCGAGCTGGTCGATTCGGGCCTGCACATCACCACCCTTGCCGACGTGCGCCGCCTGGCCTATGGCCAGTTCCATCCCGCTGCCGCGCGGCTGGCCTCGCAGGACCTGCTTGCGCTCAAGCGCCAGCCGGCCGGTCCGGCGCGGGTACGCAAGCTGGCCCAGCTGCTGGGCGTACCGCTGGAGGAGCTGCGCCAGCCGGACCTGGCCTCCGCCTTCGAGGCCTACTACGCCACTGGCGCCAACAGCGCCGCGCTGGTCGACTACGGACGCATGCTGGCCAGCCTGGCCAACGGCGAAGTGCTGGGCGGGGACACCAACCGCTGGCTGCTGGAGGTGATGCTGCGGGTCCAGACCGGACAGCGCCGCCTGCGGGCCGGCCTGCCAGCGGGCATCGCCTTCGCCCACAAGACCGGCACCCAGTTCCATCGCACCTGCGACTCCGGCATAGCCATGCAGCCGGCCAACCCTCCGGCGCGGCCGCGCGGGTCGCGCGTGGTGATCGCCGCCTGCGTGCGCGGCGTCGGCACCGCCGCCGGCGAGCGCGCGCTGCGCCGGATTGCCGCGGCCATCACCGAGTCGGGGGTATTCGTGGACACCCCGCCGCAGCCCACGGTCTCGCCGCCGGCATGGCCCTGAGTTCCCGCCGCCTCCAGCCCCTCGCCCTGGTCGCACTGGCCCTGCTTGCCGGCTGCGACCGCGGCAGTCCGCCGGCCACCGACGCCGCCACTGCCGAAGCCCCTCGCCAGGCACCGGCCTGGGTTGCCGCGCTGGAGCGCGAGGTCGAGGCGATCGATGCCGCGATGCCCGGCGACTTCGGCGTCTACGTCCACCGCCTCGGTCCGCCTGCAGATGCGGGTGGGCTCGACCTGGGCGGCCGCCGTGCCTGGTACCTGTCCTCGACCATCAAGGTGCCGGTCGCGATCGCCGTGCTGGAAGCCGTCGATGCCGGCGAACTGTCGCTGGACGAAGAGATGCAGCTGAAGGCCTCCGACTTCGTCGATGGCTCCGGCGACATGCTCCAGCACGATCCCGGCGAGCGCTTCGGCATCGGCACCCTGCTGGAGAAGTCGCTGCGCGACAGCGACAGCACCGCGACCGACATGCTCATCCGCCGCATCGGCGAGGACCACCTCAACGCGCGCATCGCCGCCTGGACAGCAGGAGGCTTCGGCCAGGTCACCACCATCCAGCAGGTGCGCCGTGACGCCTACGGCGCGCTGCACCCGAAAGTGGCCGGACTCGACAGCCGCCAGATCCTGGCCCTGCGCCAGGCCGAGGCCGGCGAGCCACGCCTGCAGGCCCTGGCGGCGGCGCTGGGCGTGCCGCGCGCCGAGCTGGGCGACACCAGCTTCGAGCAGGTGTTCGAGGGCTACTACGCCCGCGGATTGAACTCGGCGACCCTGCCCGCGTTCGGCCGCATGCTCGAACGCCTGGCCGCCGGCGAACTGCTGTCGCCGGATTCCACCGCGCTGCTGCTCGGGCATATGCGCGCGATCACCACCGGCAGCCGCCGCATCCAGGCCGGCCTCCCGCCCGGCGCGGACTTCGCGCAGAAGACCGGCACCCAGCAGCAGCGCGCCTGCAATGTCGGCATCCTCGATCCGGAACGCGGCCGCGATGGCGCCACCGTGGTCGTGGCCTGCGCCGAGCACTTCGGCGAGCTGGCGCAGGCCGAGCAGGCGTTCCAGGCACTGGGTCGGGCGCTCGGCGCCATGCCATCCGCTGGCGGCTGAAACGCGGGGCCTGCAGGATCCGGCCCGCGGGCCTTAGAGTGTGGCGCCACCCACTCTCCTTGGCCCCGATGCCCATGAGCACGATCGCCCTGCGCCCGGCCACGCCTTCCGATGTCCCGCTGGTCCTCGACCTGATCCGCGAGCTGGCCGGGTACGAGCGCCTGGCCCATGAGGCCGTGGCCACCGCGGAGGACATGCAGGCGGCCCTGTTCGGCCCGCGCCCGGCGGCGGAGGTGGTGATCGCCGAATGCGACGGGGAACCCGCGGGCATGGCCCTGTTCTTCGTCACGTTCTCGACCTTCCTCGGCAAGCCCAGCCTGTACCTGGAAGACCTGTACGTGCGCCCGGATTTCCGCGGCCGCGGCATCGGTCGGCGGCTGATGACCCATCTGGCCGCGCTGGCGGTGGAGCGCGGCTACGGCCGCTTCGAATGGTCGGTGCTGGACTGGAACGCGCCGGCCATCGCCTTCTACCGCAGCCTCGGCGCGCGGCCGATGGACGAGTGGACGGTGCAGCGCGTCGATGGCCAGGCGCTCCAGGCGCTGGCCGCGCAGGCCACGCGGGACTCCAGGACCGGCTGAGCGCTCACGCACCGGCAACACCGCTGCAAACAAGCTGGAACCGCCACCATGACCTTGCCCGCATGACCCGTCCTTCCCCCAACAAGCTGCGCCGCCACCTGCAGCGCCTGCAGGAAAGCCTGCCGGTCGCGCTGGTGAAGCGCTTCGTCGAGGCCGACCTGATGACCCAGGCCGCCTCGCTGTCGTTCTACACCCTGCTGTCGCTGGCGCCGCTGCTGGTGCTGCTGCTGTGGCTGACCGCCTCGCTGTACCCGCCGGCCCAGCAGTCGCTGGTCGACCAGATCGGCGCCCTGGCCGGCGAACAGGCCGCGGTGGTGGCCGAGACCATCATCCGCAATGCCGACTCCCAGCCCGACGTGGGTTCGCTGGCCGGCCTGGCCAGCACCGGCCTGCTGTTCGTCGGCGCCACCGTGGTGTTCGCGCAGCTGCAGGGCGCGCTCAACCTGATCTTCCGCACCGGCGGCGAAAAGCTCGGCGGGCTGGGTGCCTGGTTGCGCAAGCGCGTGTTCTCGCTGGGCGTGGTCCTGGCCCTGGGCTTCCTGCTGATCGTGTCGATGATCGCCACCACCGCGCTGCAGCTGGTGTTCGCGCGCATCCCCTCGCTGCTGCCGGTGGTCGGCTACGTGACCACCCTGGTGCTGTACGCGCTGGCCTTCGCCTTCCTCTACCACTTCCTGCCGGACCGCCGGGTCGACTGGCGCCAGGCCCTGCTGGGCGGCGTGATCACCTCGGTGCTGTTCGCCCTGGGCCGCTACCTGATCGGCCTGTACCTGGCCCAGGCCGCGCCTGGCAGCGCCTATGGCTCGATGGGCGCGCTGGTCCTGCTGCTGCTGTGGATGTACTACGCCGCCCTGGTGTTCTTCGCCGGCGCGCTGATCACCGCGGTGATCGACGAGCGCATGCATGCGCGCCAACGCCTGCGCAAGGCCGGGATCACCCACCCCGAGGCGGCCACGCCGTTGCCTGCGGATCCCGTCGCGGAGCCCCGCCGCCACTGATCCAGCGGGACCGGAGCGCCCCTCCCGCCGTCCGGGGGCAACATCGGCGGGGCCAAGCGCTCGCGCGGATGGCATCCTATTGCGATGGCACGCCTCCCCGACGCATTCATCGACGACCTGCTTGCACGCTCGGACATCGTCGAGATCGTCGGCTCGCGCGTTCCGCTCAAGCGCAAGGGCCGCGAATACACCGCGCCCTGCCCGTTCCACGACGAGCGCACGCCGTCGTTCTACGTCTCTCCGACCAAGCAGTTCTACCACTGCTTCGGCTGCGGCGCGCACGGCACCGCGATCAGCTTCCTGATGAACTACGACCGCCTCGAGTTCCTCGACGCGGTCGAGGAGCTGGCGCGACGGGCCGGCATGGAGCTGCCGAAGGACACCCGCGCCGGCCCGCAGGACAACGACCTGCGCGACCAGTACGCGGCGCTGGAGGCGGCGGCCAGGCTGTTCCAGCGCCACCTGGCAGAGAGCCAGCGCGCGCGCGACTACCTCGACAGCCGCGGCGTGGATGCCGACACCCGCGCCCGCTTCGCCATCGGCTACGCGCCGGACGGCTATTCCACGCTCAAGGACACGCTGGGCACCGACGAGCGCCGGCTCAAGCTGCTGGAGCGCACCGGCATGCTCTCGCGCAACGAGCGCGGCCACGTCTACGACAAGTTCCGCGACCGGGTGATGTTCCCGATCCACGACCGCCGTGGGCGGGTGATCGCCTTCGGCGGCCGCGTGCTGGACAAGGATGCGAGTCCCAAGTACCTCAACTCGCCGGAGACCCCGCTGTTCCACAAGGGCCGCGAGCTGTACGGCCTGTGGCAGGCGAAGCAGGCCAACCAGAAGCTGGAGAGGCTGGTGGTGGTCGAGGGCTACATGGACGTGGTCACCCTGTTCCAGTTCGGCGTGACCCAGGGGGTCGCGACCCTGGGCACGGCGACCACCGCCGACCATGCCGAGCTGCTGTTCCGCAATGCGCCGGACGTGTACTTCTGTTTCGACGGCGACGCCGCCGGCCGGCGTGCGGCCTGGCGCGCGGTGGAATCGGTGCTGCCGCGCATGAAGGATGGCCGCCAGGCCTTCTTCCTGTTCCTGCCGGACGGCGAGGACCCGGACACCATCGTGCGCAAGGAGGGCGCGACCGGCTTCGACGCGCGCCTGGCCCAGGCCACGCCGCTGTCGCAGTTCTTCTTCGACGAGCTGGGCCGCGACACCAACCGCAACACGCTCGATGGCCGCGCCCGCCTGGCCGAACGCGCGCGGCCGCTGCTGGCGCAGCTGCCGGACGGCGCCTTCGCCGACCTGATGCGCCAGGAGCTGCAGCGCCAGACCGGCGTGGGCGCAGCCGCCCCCGCCACCGCGCCGGAACCGCAGCGTGCACCGTCGCGGCGGGTGGGCGCACCGGCGCAGAAGCGCAGCCTGGTCCGCAGCATGATCGCCCTGCTCCTGCAGCAGCCCTCGCTGGGCCTGCAGCTGCAGCCGCCGTATCCGTTCGCCGAACTGCGCCTGCCGGGCATGCCCCTGCTGCTGGAACTGCTGGACGTCGTCCACCAGCGCCCGGAAATCAGTACCGGCGCGCTGCTGGAGCACTTCGCCGACCACGAGCAGGGCGAGGCGCTGCGCAAGCTGGCCGCGCAGTCGCTGCCGGGCGACGAGAACAGCTGGGCGCATGAGCTGCAGGACGCGGCCGCCCAGCTGGAGAAGCAGACCCTGCAGCAGCGCATCGACGAACTGCAGCAGAAGCAGCGCAGCCAGGGCCTGGACGAGACCGACAAGTACGAGCTGCGCATGCTGCTGCAGGCCCTGAGCAGCCTGCGCGGCTGAGGCCACGCCCGCGCCAGGCATGCCATGGCATCAGCGCCTGACGTGCTAGGATGCGCGCCTCGAAGGGGAGTAGCCCCCAAACGCTGGCGTCGTCATTACGGGTCCCCGGACCCCGGCGCAGCGGCAGGCCATCGGCCTGTGGGCAAGACCTTCGCCGTCCCGCGGCGAAGGTGCATCCGTCCAGCGATGCCACTCCACCGCGGCCCTGGACCCTTCCGGAGCCCGCCCCGATGCACTCCCAAAGTACCTCCGCCCCGCCTGGCATGGCCCCTCGCCCTGCAGCCGCGGCCATCCCCTGCCTGCATTCCCGGGGATCGCGAACCGCGGGGCGCCCGCCCGACGCCTGTTGACTCCTCCCATCCACGCCGACGCCGCCTGCACCCGCGGCGCGTCAGCCTCCGATTGCCTGACCCAAGCGAACCCACATGGACGCCCTGCTCAACCCTGAAATCTGGATCGCCCTGGCCACCCTCACCGCGCTGGAACTGGTGCTGGGTATCGACAACATCATCTTCATCTCGATCCTGGCCGGGCGCCTGCCGCCGGAGCAGCGCGACAAGGCGCGCAAGCTTGGCATCGCGGCCGCGGCCGTCAGCCGCCTGGGCCTGCTGTTCACCATCGCCTGGATCATCGGCCTGACCAGGCCGCTGTTCGAGCTGTTCGGCCATGCCTTCTCCTGGCGCGACCTGATCCTGATCGGCGGCGGCCTGTTCCTGATCGCCAAGGCCACCCATGAGATCCACCAGAAGATCGAGGGCGCCGGCATGGCCGAGGAAGGGCCCAACCTTGCCCGCGCCGCCACCTCCTTCGGCGGCGTGATCCTGCAGATCATGGTGCTGGACATCGTGTTCTCGCTGGACTCGATCATCACCGCCGTCGGCATGGTCGACGAGCGCTGGGTCATGGCCACCGCGATCCTGATCTCGATCGTGTTCATGATCGGCTTCGCCGGCCCCATCGGCGAGTTCGTCGAGCGCCACCCCACGGTCAAGGTGCTGGCGCTGAGCTTCCTGATCATGATCGGCCTGGTGCTGATCGCCGATGGCTTCGGCCAGCACATCCCGAAGGGCTACATCTACGCGGCGATGGCCTTCTCGGTGTTCGTGGAGATGATCAACCTCTGGGTGCGGCGACGCGAACTGGCCGCCGCCGCGCGGGCACGCGGGGAATAGGCCGCCGCACGGACTACCGGTCCCGCCTGTCGAAGGCGGGGCCGGCAGCGGATCAGGGCTGCCCGATCAGCCGCGCCACGGTGAAGCGCGGCAGCACGACACGGCAGTCGAAGGCCTCGTCGCCGCCATGCATGCCTACGGGCGCACCGGAGGTGACAGGCTGCGGGCCGCAACCGGCGGCAGGGCAGGCCCAGAAGGCGCCGGTCGAGGCGGTGATGTCGATCGACACCGGCGCCAGGTCCTGCAGGAAGGCACCCATCGGCTCCTGCATCCCTGGCGGGGCGTAACCAGGCCTGCCGCGCATCGCGTGCACGTTCCCCGCCAGCGCCAGCATCCGGCCGCGCGGCAGCGCCTCCCAGGCCTTGCGCACATGGTCGGCCATGGCCTTGTCGCGTCCGTCCCCATCGCCCACGTCGAAGGGCAGGATCGCCACGTCGCGACCCTGTGCCCGCAGCTGGCGCATGCGTTCGACCAGGTCGAGCATGTCCTCGCTGCGACGGCCGTCGTTCCGTTCCCGTGGCCTGGCCCAGTACGGGCGCTTGCGCAGGCGCTCGCGCGCGGCCTCGCTGCCATCGCCATCGAGATAGTCGGCCAGCGGGCGATGCTCGCTGCCGTGGATCTCCAACGCCAGCAGCAGCGGTCCCTTCCTGCTCCCACGCTCGGCCAGTCCGGCGACCAGCAGCGGAACCTCGCGGGTACCGTGCGCCTCGCCCAGCAGCACCATGCGCCGGTCACCCATGCATGCGGCCACGTGTTCGACCACGTGTTGCAGGTCGCTGTCACCTGCCGCTTCCCGTGCCGCCAGTGCTGGTGCCGGCGCGAGCGCCGCCAGCAGCAGGAGAGCGCCTGCCTTCCACTGCATCGCCTGTCTCCATGGCCGTCCACGGACAGGCGTGGTGGCAGGGACCTGCGGATTCAAGCCGGCGCCGCACTCCAGCGTTCCACCCGCACACGCGGCCATCGCTTGCCGCACCCCTGCGCCACCGCCAGAATCCGGCGGTCCACCCAAGGAGTCAGCCATGTCGCATGTACGCAAGGCGGCGCTGCCGCTACTGGTCGTAGCACTGGGCGCGGCGCTTGCCGCCTGCAGCCGCAACGAGCAGGCGGCCGATGCCGCCACCACGCCGGTCGCCGCACCGGAAGCCACGCCCGCCGCCGAGCCGGCCGGCGACAACGTCCACGCCTTCCAGATCGGCACGCTGCAGGCCGCGGCGCTGCGCGATGGCGGAATGTCCGTGCCCAACGACAACAACGTGTTCGGCGTCGGCCTCACCCCGGACGAGGTCGCCGGTGTACTCGCGGCCGCGGGACTCGAAACCGACCAGCTGCACCTGAGCGTGCAGCCGCTGCTGGTGCGCGACGGCGAGCGTGTGTACCTGTTCGACACCGGCGCCGGCGGCAACATGGGCGACAGCGCCGGCAAGCTGGGCGCCGCGCTACAGGCCGCAGGCGTCGAGCCGGCCCAGGTCACCGACGTCTTCATTTCCCACGCGCATGGCGACCATGTCGGCGGCCTGGTCGACGCAGCCGGCGCGCTGGCCTTCCCCAACGCCGCCATCCACATCTCGCAGCCGGAATGGGAAGACCTGCAGGCGCAGGCCAGCGGCGAAGGCGCGGCGATGGCCGGCCTGGTCGCGGCGATCACGCCGAAGGTCAGCACCTTCGCCCCGGACGCGGAACTGGTCGCCGGACGCGTGCAATCGCTGCCCACGCCGGGCCACACCCCCGGCCATGTCGCGTTCCGCATCAGCGCTGGTGAAGGCGAGACCCTGCTCTATGTCGGCGACCAGGTGCACCACCCGGTGATCTCGGTGCAGCGTCCGCAGTGGACGATCCGCTTCGACCGCGATCCGGCGGCAGGCGCGGCGCAGCGCGCAAGGACCCTGGAGGCCGCGGCCGACAGCGGCGAGCGCCTGTACTCGGTGCACTTCCCGTTCCCGGGCCTGGGCCGGATCGAGCGCGGCAGCGACGGCCAGCTGGCCTGGGTCGCTGAGTAACCGGCAGTAAGCGGCCGGACGTGCGCGCGATGCGCACGTCCGGCTGGCTCGGCGCGGAAGTCCGGGCTAGCAGGCTCAGCCCAGTAACAGCGGCAGCCAGTGGTCCACCAGCAGGAAGGCAAACAGCGCCATCAGGTACACGATCGAGTAGTTGAACACCCGCATCGCGTAGAACTCGTCCGGCGGATCGAGCAGGCGCCAGGCGTACCAGAGGAACACGCTGCCCAGCACCAGGGCACCGCCGAGGTAGAACAGGCCGCTCATGCCGAACAGCACCGGCAGCACCGTCACCTCGACCAGCAGCACGGTGTAGAACAGGATCTGCCAGCGGGTATAGGTCACGCCATGGGTGACCGGCAGCATCGGGATCAGCGCGCGCGCATAGTCCTCGCGGCGGAAGATCGCCAGCGCCCAGAAGTGCGGCGGGGTCCAGACGAAGATGATCAGCACCAGTAGCAGTGCATGCTGCCAGTCCCACGACCCCTGCATGTTGGTGACCGCGGCCCAGCCCAGCAGCGGCGGCGCGGCGCCGGCGACGCCGCCGATCACGATGTTCTGCGGCGTGGCGCGCTTGAGGTAGCCGGTGTAGATCACCGCGTAGCCGATCAGCGAGGCGAAGGTCAGCACCGCGGTGACGGTGTTCACCCACAGCACCAGCACCAGCATCGACAGCGCGCCCAGCGCCAGCGCGAACACCAGCACCTGCACTGGACGCAGCGCGCCGGTGGCCAGCGGACGGTGCGCGGTTCGCGCCATCACCTTGTCGATGCGCTGGTCGATCAGGTGGTTGATCGCCGCGGCCGAGGACGAGGCCAGCCAGATGCCGACCAGGCCCAGCACCGACTCGCGCAGCGGCGGCAGTCCCGGCACCGCCAGGAACATGCCGACCAGGGCGGTGAACACCAGCAGTGCGACCACGCGCGGCTTGGTCAGCTCCAGGTACTCGCGCCAGACGGGAATGGGCCTGCTCATGCGACCCGCTCGGGCTCGCGCAGGCGCGCCAGCAGGGTCACCAGCACGAACAGCAGGGCGGCGGCGCCGGCGTTGTGCGCGACCGCCACGTGCAGCGGCAGCGAAAGCTTCACGTTGAGGATGCCCAGACTGACCTGGACCAGCACCAGCACGCCCAGCAGCGACGACCAGCCGCGCATGCCCGGCAGGCGGTACAGGCGCACGGCCAGCACCAGCAGGTACAGCGCCGCGACCACCGCCATCATCCGGTGCGCCATCTGGATGGCGATGCGCGAGGCGCCGTCGAGCACGCCCCCTTCGTAGTCCACGCCGATCCCGCGCCACAGCACGAAGCCTTCGCGGAAGTCGGCCGGCGGCCACCACTGGCCCACGCAGCGCGGGAAATCGAGGTAGTGGTGCTCGGCCGTGGTCCAGCCGCCGCCGCCGCAAGCCAGCGCGGCGTAGTTGGCGCTGGTCCAGCCGCCCAGGGCGATCTGCACGCCCAGCACGACGATGCCGGCCACCAGCCAGCGCCGCAGCACGCGCGCGTCGGCCAGGCGGATCGGCAGGTTGGTCGCGCGCCAGGCCATCCACACCAGCAGCGAGAACGTGGTCAGGCCGCCCAGCAGGTGGCCCATGACGATGACCGGCTTTAGCAGCATGGTCACGGTCCACTTGCCCAGCAGGGCCTGGAACACGATCACCGCCAGGGTCAGCACCGCGGCGCGGGCCAGGTCGATGTTGGACCAGCGCATCGCGGCGATGAGCAGCACCGCCTCGCCGGCACCTGCCAGCGCGAACGCGAGCCCGATATGGCCATACATGTAGGCGGGGATCGCCGCCGCGACCAGCAGCGATGCGCCGATCACCAGCGAGACGCCGAAGCGGCGGCGACGCACGGCCAGCAGCGCCAGCAGCAGCACGATCACGCCGAGGCTGGCGGCGAGATGGCGGTGCACCTGCTCGCGCCAGGCCTTGTGGGTCTCGAACGGGCGGATCTCGCTGGCCGCGTGCGCGGCCGCGTCCTGCGCCGCAGAGGGCCAGGTGGCACGTCCATAGCAGGTCGGCCAGTCGGGGCAGCTGAGGCCGGCGTCGGACAGGCGCACGAAGGCGCCGAACACGACCACGCAGGCGGTCAGCGCCACCGCCAGCCAGGCGATGCGGTGGAAATGGCGTGCCAGCGTCGGGCGGACGAGCGCGTTCATCGGCAAGAGAACCTCACTTCAGTTTCAGCAGGCGCGCCACGTCGGTCCGCAGCCCGGCCGGGTCGGCGTTCGGCGGATAACGCAGGATCACGAAGCCGTTGGGATCGACCACGTACACCGGCGCGCCGGCTGGATCGGCAGAGCGCGGCAGCGCTTCGCGCAGGCTGGCGTCTTCCTGCAGCACGCGCACTTCCGGCAGCTGCGCGGCGGCGGCGGGCGCCTCGCCCAGCCACAGCACGTGCACCTGGTCGGCGTTGTGGCCGAACAGGCGCCAGACCTTGTCCAGCTGCGCCAGCAGTTCGTCGCAGGCGCCGGTGGCACAACCGGCGGACGATGGCACCGCGAGGATGCGCCAGATGCGGGTCTCCGGCTGCCACGCATAGGCCTCGCCAGAGGCCAGCTGCAGGCTGGACTGGCGCAGGTCGACCGGCGGGTTGAGCAGTTCGCCGTTGTTCTTCAGCCCGGCCGGCATCCAGCCGCTGAAGCGCAGCAGGCCGGCACCGAAGGCCGAGCCGAAAAACAGCAGGAACAGCGCGATCAGGACCAGCCGCCCACGGGCGGTGCGGTTTGCGTCGGTAGCGGAAGTGGTCATGTGCGCGATTTTCGCATGCCCGGCGATGCCCTGCCCTCGCCGGGCGCAGGGACTCAGCGTCGCCGGCGCAGGGTCAGCACCAGCGCGATCACCAGCACCGCCGCGGCCAGTGCGAACCACTGCACAGCATAGCCCAGGTGCCGGTCCGGCGGCAGGGTGTTGGGCAGTAGTTCCAAGTCGCGGGCGTAGCCGACGGAAAGCGCCGGATCCAGGCGCAGCACGCGTGGCGCCAGCGCCGGCTGGCCCAGGGCCTCGGCCACGACGGCCGGGTCCAGCGCCACCACCAGGGCGGTGCCGTCCGGCTCGCGCTGCACCGCAGGCGCGGCCAGCCCGCGCGAGGGCGGCGGCAGCAGCAGGCCGGAGACCGCCATGGCGCCTTCGGCCGGCAACGGGATCGCCGGCATGCTGCGGTCGCCCGGCAGCGGCAGCCAGCCCAGCTCCACCAGCAGCGGCACCGCGCCTTCGCCCTCGGGCAGGAACACGCGATAGGCGCGGATGCCCGGCTGCGAGGCGCGGTTCTGGTTGTCCAGCACCACCGCCGGCAGGTCCGCGAAGCGGCCGCGGCCGGCGGCCCAGTCGTATTCGCGGGCGCGCGCCGGGTCGGCGGCCAGTGCCAGCGGGCGGGCGCGGCGCTCGTCCAGCACCCGTGCCGAGGCCTCGAGCAGGTCCTGCTTGGCATGCATGCGCTTGAGCTGCCAGCTGCCGAGGCTGGCGCACACGGCCGCCACGCCCAGGGCCAGGCCCCAGCCCGCCCACAGCGGCATGCGCCGGCTCACGCCGCCACCACGCCCGCGGCCGCGCCGGGCTGCGATAATGGCCCACGCACATCCGCCCGCCACGAGCCCAAACCCGTGAACGACTCGCTGAAGACCCTCATCGTCGTCGCGTTCCTGCTGGTCATCATCTGGAACCTCGGCTCGGCGCTCTATTACCTCATGGTCGACCGCGGCGAGAGCAAGCGCACCGTGAACGCGCTGACCCGCCGCATCGCCCTGTCGATCGGCCTGATCCTGCTGGTGATCATCGGCATCTGGACCGGCGTGATACAGCCGCATGGGGTTGGCGGCTGAGCCGCCACCCCGTGATTCGTCATTGGTGATTGGTGATTCGAAACAACAAGGGCGCCTGACGGCGCCCTTGTTTCATGGGTCTTCGCCTTTGCGAATCCCCAATCACGAATCACCAATCACAAGACGTAAACAAAGAGGAACAGGCCCAGCCAGACCACGTCGACGAAGTGCCAGTACCAGGCGGCGGCTTCGAAGCCGAAGTGCTTGTCGCGGGTGAAGTGGCCCTTGAACGCGCGGAACCACATCACGATCAGCATGATCGTGCCCAGCAGCACGTGGGCGCCGTGGAAGCCGGTGAGCATGAAGAAGGTGGAACCGTAGATGCCCGAACCCAGGGTCAGGTTCAGCTCCTTGTAGGCGTGGATGTACTCCTCGGCCTGGAAGGTGAGGAACACCAGGCCCAGGGCAATGGTGGCGCCGAGCCAGAACAGCAGCTGGCCGCGCTTGCCGGACTTCAGCGCGTGGTGGGCGATGGTCAGGGTCGCGCCGGAGGTCAGCAGGATCAGGGTATTGAGCAGCGGCAGGCCCCAGGCCGGGATGGTCTGGAACTGGCCGCCGACGCCGCCCGGGCCGGCGCTCGGCCAGGCCGCGCTGAAGCCCTGCCACAGCAGCTCGTTGGTCATCACGCCGTCGCCTTCGCCGCCGAGCCACGGCAGCGCGAACTGGCGGGTGTAGAACAGCGCGCCGAAGAAGGCGCCGAAGAACATCACCTCGGAGAAGATGAACCACACCATCCCCATCCGGAAGGAGCCGTCGACCTGGCGGTTGTAGTTGCCGCCCTGCGATTCGCGGATGACCTCGCCGAACCAGTAGAACAGGGTGGCGATCATCATCGCCATGCCGATGAAGAACGAGTACTTGCCCCAGGCGATCTCGTTGAGCCAGGTGGCCACGCCGATCATCATCACGAACATCGACACCGAGGCGAAGATCGGCGCCTTGCTCTTGGCCGGCACGAAGTAGATGTTGGCGTCGGTCGGGGAATGGGCCATGGCGTGGATTCCGTTGCTCGGGTCAAGGCGCCGCGTGCGGCGCGGTGGAGGCCGTGCCCGCGCCCAGTTGCGCGGTCAGGGCTTCGTTCCTGAAGAAGGTATACGAGAGGGTGATGGTCTTCACGTCGGCCGGCAGGTCCGGGTCGACGATGAAGCGCACCGGCATATCGCGCTGTTCGCCCGGCTGCAGAGTCTGGGCGGTGAAGCAGAAGCACTCGGTCTTGGTGAAGTAGCCCGAGGCCCGCGCCGGCGCCACAGAGGGCACGGCGCTGCCGACGATCGCCCGGTCGCTCTCGTTGCGGGCGAAGTACACCGCCTCGTTGAGCTCGCCGGGAACCACCTGCATGGTCAGCTGCTCCGGGCTGAAGGCCCAGGGCAGCTTGGAGTTCACGCCGCCGTCGAACTGCACGGTGACGACGCGGTCCTTGCGCGCCCCGGCGCCGGCGACTACGCCGCGGGCCTGGCCGGTACCGCCCTCGAGGCGGATGCCGAACACCTTCTCGCAGGCGATCCGGTACAGCGGCACCAGCGAGAACGCGAACACGAACGCACCCAGCGACACGCCGGCGAGCTTCAGCCAGCCGCGGCTGCGCATTCCGTCGCGGGCCTGCGGAGCGCTCATGCGTTCAGCACCCCCGAAAGGATGAAGACGACATAGATCGCCAGCGCCACGCCGGCCACGATCCACGCGGTGCGCAGCACGCCGCTGCGGCGGCGGGCGGATTCATCGCGATGGTCGGGAGTCGGGCTCATCTGGATTCCGTCGCTGCGGACCGCCCGGGCGGGCGGTCCGTGCCGCTGCGCTTGCGCGCGGCGTCAGTGGGTGATGTCGCCGTGGGCCAGGTCGCCGTCCTTGATGACCGGCGGCACGGTGAAGGTGTGGTGCGGGGCCGGCGACGGGATGGTCCACTCCAGGCCGCGGGCGCCTTCCCAGGCACGCGCGTCGGCCTTGGCGCCGTTGCGCAGCGAGTGCCACAGGATGAATCCCATCAGGAACGGCGTGACGAACATGCCGAACGCGCCGATCGAGCTGACCAGGTTCCAGTCCGCGAACACCACGTTGTAGTCCGGGATGCGGCGCGGCATGCCGGCCAGGCCCAGGAAGTGCTGCGGGAAGAACAGCAGGTTGGCGAACACCACCGACCACCAGAAGTGGAACTTGGCCCAGGTCTCGTTGTACATGCGGCCGGTGAACTTCGGCCACCAGTAGTACACCGCGGCGATCAGGGCGAACACGGCGCCGGTAACCAGCACGTAGTGGAAGTGCGCCACCACGAAGTAGGTGTCGTGGTACTGGAAGTCGGCCGGGACGATGGCCAGCATCAGGCCCGAGAAACCGCCGATGGTGAACAGCAGGACGAAGGCGATCGACCACAGCATCGGCGCCTCGAAGGTCAGCGAGCCCTTCCACATGGTGGAGACCCAGTTGAAGACCTTCACGCCGGTCGGCACCGAGATCAGCATGGTGGCGAACATGAAGTAGATCTCGCCGCCCAGCGGCATGCCCACCGTGAACATGTGGTGCGCCCACACGATGAACGACAGGAAGGCGATCGCGGCGGTGGCGTACACCATGGCCTGGTAGCCGAACAGCGGCTTGCGGCTGAAGGTCGGGATGATCTCGCTGACCACGCCGAAGGCGGGCAGGATCATGATGTAGACCTCGGGATGGCCGAAGAACCAGAAGATGTGCTGGTACATCACCGGGTCGCCGCCGCCGGCGGCGTTGAAGAAGCTGGTGCCGAAGAACTTGTCGGTCAGCAGCATGGTCACCGCGCCGGCCAGCACCGGCATGACCGCGATCAGCAGGAACGCGGTGATCAGCCAGGTCCAGCAGAAGATCGGCATCTTCAGCAGGTCGATGCCCGGGGCGCGCATGTTGAGGATGGTCGCGATGATGTTGATCGCGCCCATGATCGAGCTGATGCCGGCCACGTGGATGGCGAAGATGGTGAAGGCCACGTTGTAGCCGCCCTGCAGCGACAGCGGCGGGTACAGGGTCCAGCCGCCGGCCGGGGCGCCGCCCGGCAGGAACAGCGACACCAGCAGCATGAAGAAGGCCACCGGCAGCAGCCAGAACGACCAGTTGTTCATGCGCGGCAGGGCCATGTCGGGCGCGCCGATCTGCAGCGGCACCATCCAGTTGGCCAGCCCGACGAAGGCCGGCATCACGCCGCCGAAGATCATGACCAGGGCGTGGACCGTGGTCATCTGGTTGAAGAACTCGGGGCTGACGTGCTGCAGGCCCGGCTGCATCAGCTCCAGGCGGATGATCACGCTCATCGCCGCGCCGATGATGAACATCACGAAGGAGAACAGCAGGTACAGCGTGCCGATGTCCTTGTGGTTGGTCGAGAAGAACCAGCGCTCGACGAACCCCTGGTGGTGGCCGTGGTGGTCGTCGTGGTGCTCGGCGGCGGTATGGGCCATGGCGTTGCTACCTCTGGAATGCGTTCTGCGTGGCGGCCGCCGCAGCGGCCGTGGCGTGCGTGATCAGGCGGCAGTGGCCGCTTCGGCCGGGGCTTCGGCCTCGTCGGCCGGCTGCTCCGTCCCGGCCGGCGCGGCGGCGTCGGCCGGGGCCTCGCCCGCGTCCTCCGCGGGGGCTTCCGGCGCGGCCGCGGCGGGCTTCCTCGAGGCCAGCCAGCGCGCGAATTCCTCCTTGGACACGGCCTCGACCACGATCGGCATGAACGCGTGGTCCTTGCCGCACAGCTCGGCGCACTGCCCGCGGTAGATGCCCGGGGTCTTGATCTCGGTCCAGGCCTCGTTGATCAGGCCGGGGATGGCGTCCTGCTTCCAGCCCAGCGCCGGCACCCACCAGGAGTGGATGACGTCGTCGGCGGTGATGACGAAGCGGATCTTGGTGTCGACGGGCAGCACCAGGCGGTTGTCCACCTCGAGCAGGTAGTGCGGGTACTTCTCCGGGTCCGGACGCTCGCCGCTCTGGCGGATGCGGTCGTGCTCGCGGTCCAGGCGGCTGGTGATGCTGACGTTCTCGCCCAGGTAGTCGTACTTCCACATCCACTGGTAGCCGGTGACCTTGACGGTCATCTCGGAGTCGCGGGTGTCGTACATGGCGATCAGCTTGGCCGTGGCCGGCCAGGCCATGGCGATCAGGATCAGCACCGGGACCACGGTCCAGACCAGCTCGGCCGTGGTGTTGTGGCTGAACTGGGCGGCGACCGCGCCCTTGGACTTGCGGAAGCGGACCACCGCCACCGCCATCGCGCCGAACACCACGATGCCGATGGCCACGCAAACCCACAGCGCGACCATGTGCGCGTCATAGGCGTGCTGCGAGGAAGCGGTAACGCCGCGCCCCATGTTCAGCTGCCACCGCTGCGGGTCCGCCGACTGGGCCCAGGCCAGCAACGGAGCCGCCATCAGCGCGCCCGCGGCCACCCAACGCTTCCACCATCCCTTCGCTTGCATCATTGCCTAGACCCTGGTTGCGTCATCGGTTGCGGCCGCTTGCGGCCGCCAGGAATTCCCTCAGGCAGCCTGCCAGCTGCCTGCGTTCGCCGGGCCCGAGGAAGGTTCCAACTTCCACGTCCCGGCCGCCGGAAGAAAGCATGACCATGCCATCTTCCGGTGCCACCTGCAGCCTCACCCAGTACGGATGGGCGCTGAATACCGTCTCGGCGCCACGGCGGACTTCCACCGCCTGCGGGCCGATGGCGATTTCCTCGCCGCGTTCCCCGTTGCTCCACAGCACCCGCAACGCCAGCGCCACCCCTGCGCTGTGCAGCAGGGCGAACACCGGCGCGAAGGCATTGCCGGCAAGCCAGCCGAGGCCGGCCGCCAGCCACATCGCCCCCGCCAGCGCGGCGAACAGCGCCCTGAACTGGGATGCCGTCAGGGCCCGCGGCGGGCGCAGCCTCAACTGCGCGCCGGCATCGCCTGGCCTGCCTGGCACCACCTCGATCACGTCGCCAACCGCCGCTCGCAGCTGCGGAAAACCGAAAGATGGTAAGCGTGAACCACGGGCAGCGGCAACCCGCATTGATCGAGGACAAGGCCCGGCCACGCCCGCCATGGCAAAGGGGAGGCCGTGGCCGCGCCGGCGCGCCCGTCCGCGGCCACGCCGGCCGCTCCATCTAGAATGTGGCACCGCCCTCCACGCCATCCCCGGACCCCTGCCCCGTGAAGCCGAGCCCGCTCGCCGTGGATGCCGCCGAGGTCGAGGCACTGTTCGACTCGATCCCGGACGTACTGTTCTTCATCAAGGACCGCGAGGGCCGCTACACCCACGTCAACGCCACCATGCTGCGCCGCCTGGGGCTGCGCTCGCGCCGGGAGATCATCGGCAGGCGCGCCAGCGAGGTGTATCCGAGCGGCCTGGGCGCCACCTATGGCCTGCAGGACCAGCAGGTCCTGGAAGGGGCGGTGATCGACAACCTGCTGGAGCTGCATCTGTTCTCCGACCAGGAGCCGGGCTGGTGCCTGACCTGCAAGCGGCCGCTGCGGGTGGACGGGCAGGTGGCCGGGCTGGTGGGCATCTCCCGCGACCTGGCCGGCCGCGAGGGCCTGGAGGCGGACTACCGCTCCCTGCGCGAGGCGCTGGTGCACATGAACCGGCACTACGCCCACAACATCCGGGTCCAGGACCTGCTGCACATCACCGGCTTCTCCGAGTCCAAGCTCGAGCGCACCTTCCAGAAGGTGTTCCAGCTGTCGCCGCTGCAGCTGCTGACCCGGGTCCGGATCCAGGCGGCGATGCACCGCCTGCAAGGCCCCGGCAGCATCGCCGCGATCGCCCAGGCCTGCGGGTTCTCCGACCAGAGCGCTTTCACCCGCAGGTTCGTGGCGATGGTGGGGATGACCCCGGGCGAGTACCGGCGGCTGCGGACCGACTGAGCCGCCGGCCCCGCGGGAAACGGTTCAGACGGCCGCGGCCAGCCGGTCCCAGCGCGCCATGGCCGCGCCCCTGATTCGGCCAAGGTCGTCCTCGTCCAGGTATTCGGCGAAGTATTCCAGGCCATCGTCCACGTGCTGCCCGAAGCGGCGGCGGGCCCGGGCCGGGTCCTGGCCGGGCGCGGGGTCCAGCGGGCCGGGGAGCTCGAACTCGGTACCCACCGCGGCCCGGAACGCCGCGGCGCCGTCGGGGCTGTCCAGATAATCCTCCAGGCCCCCCTCCTCGAGCCACCCGCCGAACTGCTCGTCGCCGTGCTGGCCGCCCAGCCGCCACAGGCGCGCGGCCGCCAGGCCCACGGTGGCCGGGCCCCAGCCATGGCTGGCGATGATTCCGTCCATCTCCGCGGCCTGGTGGACCTCGTGGTCCAGGTCGCAGGAGGCCAGGTATTCCAGGTAGGCGGGCAGCCAGCGCAGGTCGGCCATGGCCAGGTACGCCGCGCCGGCCGAGCCGGTGGGGGTTTCCTCGTCGGCCCAGGGGCGCCGCCGCGGCCCGCCGGCGGTCGCCTGGACCAGCGCGTGGACGTGGTCGTGCAGGGCGGGGAAGGCGCAGGCCTGACGGTAGACCTCGTGCTCGCCGGCGACGGGGGTGCCGTCGCTTTCCAGCCAGAAGGTCCACTCCTGCGGCGGCGCCGGGTCCGCCCAGGGGTGCTGGCGCAGGTGGCCGTGCACGGCCTCCAGCACCTGCCGGCACGCCTCCTGCTGCAGCTGTTCCGGATCATCTACGGCGACCTGCGCAACCGCACCGGCACCACTGACATGGACGTCCATTCCCTTCTCCTTCCCTGGATAAAGGCCAGAAGGCTAGGCGTTCGACCCGGTTTGTGCCAGCCCCCGCGCGCGCGCCGGGGGAATCGATCAATCCAGCGCGAGCGCCGGCGGCGAAGATTCGCTCGAGTACGCGGCATTCCGTCGCCCCTGCAGAGCCTGCTCATGTCCGCCCTGTCCGCCCGCCAACCGGCCCCGCCGCCGGGCCCGGTTTCGCCCCTGCGCGCCGCCATCACCGACGCCTGGCTGCGCGATGAGACCACCCACGTGCGCGAACTGCTGGACCAGGCCCGGCTGGACCCGGCCCGGCAGGCCGAAGTGGACGCACTGGCGGCCGACCTGGTGCGCCGGGTGCGTGCCCGCGCCGGCGACCAGGGCGCGATCGAGGCCTTCATGCGCCAGTACGACCTGGGCAGCGAGGAGGGCGTGCTGCTGATGTGCGTGGCCGAGGCACTGCTGCGCATCCCGGACCAGGAGACCGCCGACAAGCTGATCCGCGACAAGCTCGGCGACGCCGACTGGGAAAAGCACCTGGGCCAGAGCGAATCGGTGCTGGTCAACGCCTCGACCTGGGGGCTGATGCTCACCGGCCGCCTGGTCAACCTCAACGACATGACCCGCCACGACGTGCCCGGTGCGTTCAAGCGCCTGGTCGGCCGCGTCGGCGAGCCGGTGGTGCGCCTGGCCGTGCGCCAGGCGATGCGGATCATGGGCCACCAGTTCGTCATGGGCCGCACCATCGGCGAGGCCCTGGCGCGCTCGAGGAAGGGCGGCAACGCCAGCTACCGCTACTCGTTCGACATGCTCGGCGAGGGCGCGCTGACCATGAAGGACGCGCGGCGCTACCTGCAGGCCTACCGCGACGCGATCCACGCCATCGGCCGCAGCGGCGACTTCAAGGGCAGCGACGTGTTCGCCGCGCCCAGCATCTCGATCAAGCTCTCGGCGCTGTTCCCGCGCTACGAGCACGCCAAGCGCGAGCGGGTGATGGCCGAGCTGGCGCCGGCGGTGCTCGAGCTTGCGCAGCTGGCCCGCTCCTACGGCATCGGCTACACCGTCGACGCCGAGGAGAGCGACCGCCTGGAGCTGTCGCTGGACATCATCGAGGCCACCTTCTCCGATCCCTCGCTGGAGGGCTGGGAAGGCTACGGCCTGGCGGTGCAGGCCTACCAGAAGCGCGCGCCGTACGTGATCGACTTCCTCGCCGCCCTGGCCCGCCGCGTCGGCCGCCGCATCCCGGTGCGCCTGGTCAAGGGCGCGTACTGGGACGCGGAGGTCAAGCGCGCCCAGGTCGAGGGCCTGCCGGGCTATCCGGTGTTCACCCGCAAGCAGAACACCGACGTGTCCTACCTGGCCACGGCGCGACGCATGTTCGAGCACGGCGACGCGATCTACCCGATGTTCGCCACCCACAACGCGCAGACCATCGCCGCGATCCGCGCCATCGCCGATGGCCGCCCGTACGAGCACCAGAAGCTGCACGGCATGGGCGACGACCTCTACGCCGAGGTGGTGCCGGCCGACCGCCTGGGCGTGCCCTGCCGCGTATACGCGCCGGTGGGCAGCCACGAGGACCTGCTGCCGTACCTGGTCCGCCGCCTGCTCGAGAACGGCGCCAACTCCAGCTTCGTCAACCGCATCACCGACGAGGACGTGCCGGTGGCCGAGCTGGTGCGCGACCCGGTGGCCGTGGTCTCCGGTTTCGACTCCATCCCCCACCCGCGCATCCCGCTGCCGCGCGACCTCTACACCCACCAGGGTTTCGACAGGGACAACTCCATGGGTCTCAACCTCGCCGACGACAACACGCTGAAGGAACTGGCCGCGCAGATGGCCACGCATACCGGCCCATGGCGCGCCGCGCCGCTGGTACCGGGCTCGCCGGCGCCGTCCGGCGAGCCGATCCTGGTGCGCAACCCGGCCGACCGCCGCCAGGTCGTCGGCCAGTGGCAGGCCGGCGACGCGGCCATCGTGGACCGCGCCCTGGCCAGTGCCGTGGCCGCGCAGCCGACCTGGGACCGCACCCCGGCCGCCAGCCGTGCCGCGATCCTGGAGCATGCGGCGAACCTGCTCGAGCAGCGCATGCCGCAGTTCATGGCCATGTGCGTGCGCGAGGCCGGCAAGACCATCCCCGATTCGGTGGCCGAGGTGCGCGAGGCGGTCGACTTCCTGCGCTACTACGCCGCCCAGGCGCGGGCAAGGTTCGGCGCGCCGGAGCAGATGCCCGGGCCGACCGGCGAATCCAACCAGCTGCAGCTGCAGGGCCGCGGCGTGTTCGTGTGCATCAGCCCGTGGAACTTCCCGCTGGCGATCTTCCTCGGCCAGGTGGCCGCGGCGCTGGCCGCCGGCAACGCGGTCGTGGCCAAGCCCGCCGAACAGACCAGCCTGGTCGGCCATGCCGCGGTGAAGCTGCTGCACGAGGCCGGCATCCCGGAAGCGGTGCTGCAGTTCGTGCCCGGCGACGGCGCCACCGTGGGCGCGGCGCTGACCTCGGATGCACGCGTGGCCGGCGTGGCCTTCACCGGTTCGACCGAGACCGCGCGTGCGATCAACCGCGCCCTGGCCGCGCGCGAGGACGCCGGCATCGCCGTGCTGATCGCCGAGACCGGCGGCCAGAACGCGCTGGTCGCCGACTCCTCGGCCCTGCCCGAACAGCTGGTCAAGGACGCCATCGCCAGCGCGTTCACCTCCGCCGGCCAGCGCTGCTCGGCCGCGCGCGTGCTGTTCGTGCAGGAGGACATCGCCGACAAGGTGGCGACCATGCTCGCCGGCGCCATGGCCGAGCTGCAGGTCGGCGACCCGGCCCTGCTGTCCACCGACGTCGGCCCGGTGATCGACGCCGACGCGCTGGAGATGCTCAAGGCCCACGCCGCGCGCATGGACCGCGAGGCGCGCGCGATCGCCACCGCGCCGCTGGACGGCGCGCTGGCGCACGGCAGCTTCTTCGCCCCGCGCGCCTACGAGCTGCAGTCGCTGGCGCAGCTGCAGCGCGAGGTGTTTGGTCCGGTGCTGCACCTGGTCCGCTGGAAGGCAGGGCAGCTGGACGCGGTGATCGAGCAGGTCAACGCCACCGGCTACGGCCTCACCCTGGGCATCCACTCGCGCATCGACGAGACCGTCGAGCGCATCGTGTCGCGGGCGAAGGTCGGCAACGTCTACGTCAACCGCAACCAGATCGGCGCGGTGGTCGGCGTGCAGCCGTTCGGCGGCCAGGGCCTGTCCGGCACCGGCCCCAAGGCCGGCGGCCCGCACTACCTGCTGCGCTTCGCCACCGAGAAGACGGTGACGGTCAACACCACCGCCGCCGGCGGCAACGCATCGCTGCTGACCCTGGGCGACTGAGCGTGGCGCGTGCGGCCGGATGCATCGCGTCCGGCCGCGCCACTGAAAGCCGTCACCACATGGCGAGGGCGTTGCCAGCCATGTGCGCAAGGATGGGAGCCCACAAGGTCCCGGTCCGCCAGTACAGCCCGGCGAAAACCGCGCCCGCGTTCAAATAGGCGATCCACAGCAGGCCGGTCGCCCACCACGGCCCTTCGGAGAACCCCGGGACCTCGTGCATGCAGGCGAACATCACGCTGGTCAGCACCAGGCCCAGCCAGGGCCGCCCGGCGCGGAGGAAGCGCCCGAACAACAGGCGGCGAAATGCCAGCTCCTCGGCTACCGGACCCAGGACGCAGACGGATAGCCATGCCAGCCAAGGTGAAGCACCCATCGCCTCGACGATAGGCGCGTGGTTGGAGGCCACAAGCGGTTGCCCGGCCCATTCGCTGACCCGGAGCACCACGAAGTCCATGACTTCCATGGCGAGCACGCCAAGCACGATCCAGCCCCAGGTGGGCAGCCGGCGCAGGGCGGCGTTGGCCAGGGCCATATCCGTTGCGGTGATCCTGCAGCGGTAATGACAGGCGATCACTGCCGTCAGCAGCATCACCAGCATCAACTCCGGGATCTCGGGCAGTGGCGTGCCCATGGCCTTCATGGGCCAGGCGACCAGAAGCATCACCAGGAGCCAGACCGGCACCTGCATGAAGACCAGGAACAACACGTCCTTGGTGGCCGCCCCAGCCAGCGACAGCTCGCCTTCCTCCAGTTCCGGGGTCGCTTCGTTGGCGGTTCCTGCATCCATGCCTGCCGCTCCTTGCCTGGTGGGTGGGCGCGTCAGCCGGCGACCAGGCGCACCCGCGCGAAGTTGCGCTTGCCCACCTGCAGCACGCCCTCGAAGCCGGGGGCGAACACCTGCGAGGCATCCTCGACCACTTCGCCATCGACCTTGACCGCGCGTTCCTTGAGCTTGCGGTTGGCCTCGGAATTGGACGGGGTGATGCCGGCGGCGGTCAGCAGCGCGGCGAGGCGCAGGCCCTCGGCCGGCACCGCCACGTCCTGCAGCGGCAGCAGCGAGGTATCGCCCTGGCCGGTGACCGCGGCATGCCAGCCGGCGATCGCGGTCCCGGCCGCAGCGGCGTCGTGGAAGCGGGTGGCCAGCTCGCGCGCCAGGCGCAGCTTGATGTCGCGCGGGTTGAGGCCTGCGGCCACCTCCTCGCGCAACTTCTTCGCCTCGGCCGTGGAGATCTCGAAGCTGAGCAGTTCGATCCACTTCCACATCAGCTCGTCGCCGATCTTCATGGTCTTGTTGACGATGTCGATCGCAGGCTCGGCGATGCCGATGTAGTTGCCCAGCGACTTGCTCATCTTGTTGACGCCGTCCAGGCCTTCCAGCAGCGGCATGGTCAGCACGATCTGCGGGGCCTGGCCGTAGTGTTCCTGCAGGCCGCGGCCCATCAGCAGGTTGAACTTCTGGTCGGTGCCACCGAGCTCCACGTCGGCCTTCAGCGCCACCGAGTCGTAGCCCTGGACCAGCGGGTACAGGAACTCGTGGATGGCGATGGACTGCTGCGCGGCGAAGCGCTTGGAGAAGTCGTCGCGCTCGAGCATGCGTGCCACGGTGTGCTGGCCGGCGAGCCGGATCATGTCGGCGGCCGACATCTGCCCGAACCACTCGCTGTTGAAGCGGACCTCGGTGCGCTCGCGGTCCAGGACCTTGAACACCTGCTCGGCGTAGGTCTCGGCGTTGGCCAGCACGTCCTCGCGGGTCAGCGGCTTGCGGGTGGCGCTCTTGCCGGTGGGGTCGCCGATCATCCCGGTGAAGTCGCCGATCAGGAAGATCACCTGGTGGCCCAGGTCCTGGAACTGGCGCATCTTGTTCAGCAGCACCGTATGACCCAGGTGCAGGTCCGGGGCGGTGGGGTCGAAACCGGCCTTGACCCGCAGCGGCCGTCCCGTCTTCAGCCGCGCCTCCAGCTCGTCGCGCTTGAGGATCTCATCGGCGCCGCGGCCGATCAGGGCAAGGGATTCTTCGACGGAGGACACAGGCTGCTCCAGCAGGAAAAGACGGGGGGTGGGACTGACAAACTTGAACGCCATGTTAAGTGCTAGTTAACAGGGGCGCCACCGGAAAGTTCAGGTTCTTCAATGGTTTGACGCATGGATTTCATGTGTCTAAGGTAGCCCGCGGTGGGCCGCATTCCGGGGTCCCGTGAAGGAATCCGTCCATGCCCCTGACCGACCACGGCCGCGCGCGAAAGCAGCAGTTCCACGACCGGCTCGGAATCCTCCATCACCGGACCCTCGGCCACAAGTTGAAGGAGCGCTTCCCGGCCGCCTTCAATACCCAGTGGACCCGACGCCACTGGGTCCATGCCAGCCTCTTCGCCACCCTTGGCGCCCTGGTCGCCACCATCGTCCCCGGTTTCTCCGCGCAGCTGGAGCCGCAGCCGAAGCTGCACGCCACCCTGCCGTTGAGCCTGCCCCCTCTGACCGTGCATGCGCCGACCGCGGCCCAGCCCGGCCACCAGTGGGAAGTGGTCCAGATCCAGCGCGGCCAGACCCTGGGTGCTCTGTTCGAGTCGATGGGCGTGTCGACCCAGGTGATGCACCAGATCCTCGAGCAGCCCGGCAACCGCGAGCCGCTCACCCGCCTGCGCGCCGGCGCCGAGCTGGCCTTCGCCCTCGACGACGACGGCCAGCTGCACGGCTTCCGCTTCGACCGCAGCCCGAGCGAGCGGGTCGAGCTGACCCTGGCCGGCGGCAAGATCCACGAAAAGGTGCTCGAGCGCGCCACCACCACCCGGGTGGCGGTGACCAGCGCCGAGATCGAGCATTCGCTCTACGCCGCGGGCCGCAAGGCCGGCCTGAGCCCGGCCTCGATCGCGGTGATGACCGACGAGATCTTCAAGTACGACATCGACTTCAAGGACGTCCAGCGCGGCGACCGCTTCAGCGCGGTGGTCGAGGAAGTCTGGCGCGAGGGCGAGCGCATCGGCGGCGGCCGCATCCTGGCGGCGAGCTTCACCACCGGCGGCAAGACCTATACCGGCCTGCGCTTCGAGCAGGACGGCAAGGTCGGCTACTACACCCCGGAAGGGCGGCCGCTGAAGAAGAGCTTCATCCGCATGCCGATCCCGTACGCACGCCTGTCCTCGAGCTTCGGCGCGCGCCGCCACCCGGTGCTGGGCAAGATGCGCATGCACAAGGGCGTGGACTACGCCGCCGGCACCGGCACCCCGATCATGGCCGCCGGCGACGCCAGGGTGCAGTTCGTCGGCCAGCAGCGCGGCTACGGCAACGTGGTGATCCTCGACCACGGCAAGGGCCACACCACCCTGTACGCGCACATGTCGCGCTTCGGCAAGGTCCGCCAGGGCCAGACGGTGTCGCAGGGCACGGTGATCGGCTACGTCGGCTCCACCGGCCTGGCCACCGGCCCGCACCTGCATTACGAATTCCGGGTCAACGGCCAGCACCGCAACCCGCTGTCGGTGACCATGCCGCCGCCGGAGCCGCTCAAGGGCCCTGCCCTGGCCGCGTTCCGTGCCCAGGTCGCCCCGACCCTGGCGCGCATCGAGTCGATGGAAAAGCTGCTCTACGCCAGCACCGGCACGCCCTCCGGCAAGCGCGGCTGAGGCCGCGCCCGCGCCTACAATGGCGCGCATGTCCCGACTCTTCCTTGGCCTGATCTCAGGCACCAGCGCCGACGGCATCGACGCGGCGCTGGTCGAACTGCCCGACCACCCCGGAACCACCGGCCTGCGCCTGGTTGCCGCCCGCGTCCATCCCTGGGACGAGGCGCTGCGCGCGCGCCTGGTCGCGCTCGGCCAGGGCGGTGAGCCGGACTCGCTGGACGAGCTGGGCCGGCTGGACGTGCAGGTCGGCGAGGCCTTCGCCGGCGCTGCACTGGCGCTGCTGGAACAGGCCGCGGTCGCGCCTGCCCAGGTCGCCGCGATCGGCTCGCACGGCCAGACCATCCGCCACCGCCCGCACGGGCCGGTACCCTTCACCCTGCAGATCGGCGACGGCGCGGTGATCGCCGAGCGCACCGGCATCGCCACCGCCTGCGACTTCCGCCGCCGCGACGTTGCCGCCGGTGGCCAGGGCGCGCCGCTGGTTCCCGCCTTCCATGCCGCCCTGCTGCACTCGGCTGCCGAGGACCGCGCCGTCCTCAACCTCGGCGGCATCGGCAACTACACCCTGCTGCCGCGCGGGGGCGCGGTCCGCGGCTTCGACACCGGCCCGGCCAATGCCCTGCTGGATGCCTGGTGCCAGCGCCACACCGGCGCCGCGTTCGATGCCGATGGCGCCTTCGCCGCCTCCGGCAATGTCGACCAGGCGCTGCTGCAGCGCTTGCTCGACGAGCCCTGGTTCGTCCAGCCGCCGCCCAAGAGCACCGGGCGCGAGCAGTTCCATCTGGACTGGGTCGAGGCCCGCCTGCGCGGCGACGAGCCACCGGCCGACGTCCAGGCCACCCTGCTCGAACTGACCGCGGCGACCGCGGCCGAGGCGCTGCTGGCGCACCAGCCCGGCACCGCGCGGGTGATCGTGTGCGGCGGTGGCGTGCGCAACCCGGAATTGATGGCGCGCCTGGCGGCGCGACTGCCCGGCGTGGTGGTGGAATCCACCGCGGCGCATGGGTTGGACCCGGATTACGTGGAAGCCATGGCCTTCGCCTGGCTGGCGCGCGAGACCCTGACCGCACGCCCGGGCAACCTGCCGGCCGTGACCGGCGCGCGCGGGCCGCGCGTGCTGGGCGTGGTACATCCGGCCTGAGCACGCGCCGGCAGGCGCGGCCCGGCCACCAACCGAGAGGAGACGGGGATGCGGATGCGACTGCGGAGCAAGGCATGGCTGGCGGCACTGGCCTGCGCGCTGGCAGTGCCGGCATGGGCGACGGCGGACCAGGCCGATCCGGTGCATGACGGCGCCCCGGCGGCAGGGCCGTTGCTGGTGCTGCATGGCGGCGCCGGGGTCGAACGCGCCAGCCTGCCTCCAGCCGAGGAGGCCGCCGCCCGGGAGGCCCTGGCCACGGCGCTGCGGGCCGGCCATGCCGTGCTGCGCGAGGGCGGTTCGGCGCTGGACGCGGTGACCGCCGCGATCGCGGTGCTGGAGGATGCGCCGCAGTTCAACGCCGGCCGCGGCGCGGTGTTCACCCACGAGGGCCGCAACGAGCTGGACGCCGCGATCATGGACGGCGCCAGCGGCCGTGCCGGCGCCATCGCCGGCGTGCGCCGGGTGCGCAACCCGATCCGCCTGGCGCGCACGGTGATGGAGGACTCACCGCACGTGATGCTGGTCGGCGAAGGCGCCGAGACCTTCGCCGGCGAGCGCGGCATCGAGCTGGTCGACCCGTCCTGGTTCCGCACCGAGAAGCGCTGGCAGCAGCTGCAGGATGCGCTGGCGCGCGAGCGTGGCCAGGCCAGTGCGGGTCCTGCCCCGGCGCATCCCTACTTCGGTACCGTTGGCGCGGTCGCGCTGGACAGCTCCGGCCAGCTGGCCGCCGGCACCTCTACCGGCGGCATGACCAACAAGCGCTGGGGCCGGGTCGGCGACGCCCCACTGGTCGGCGCCGGCACCTGGGCCGATGCGCGCTGCGCGGTGTCGGGTACCGGCTGGGGCGAGTTCTACATCCGCGCCGCCGCCGCGCATGAGATCTGCGCGCGCGTGCGCCTGGCCGGGCAGCCGCTGGCCACGGCGGCCGAGGCGGTGATCAACCGCGAGATCCCCGCTGCCGGCGGCAACGGTGGCGCCATCGTGCTTGGCGCGGACGGCAGCATCGCCCTGCCGTTCAACACCGGCGGCATGTACCGGGGATGGATCGGCGCCGACGGGGTGCCGCACGTGGCGGTGTTCGACGAGCCACTGCCCTTGCCCTGAGCCGCTCAGGCGCGGCCCAGCAGGCGCTGGTACCGCGCCAGGTCGGGTGCGGAGTAGCAGCAGAACAGCACCTCGCGCACCACCTGGGCCGGAAACGCCGCGGCGGTGGCCAGCGCGACCGGCGCCGCCAGGTCCGGCGGATAGCCGTACACGCCGGTGCTGATCGAGGGAAAGGCGAGCGTGGCGCAAGCGTGTGCCTCGGCCAGGACCAGGCTGTTGCGGTAGCACGCCGCCAGCAGTGCCCGCTCACCGGCGTCGCCGCCCTGCCAGACCGGGCCCACGGTGTGGATCACATGCCGTGCCGGCAGGCGGTGGCCGCCGGTGATCCTGGCCTCGCCGGTGGGGCAGCCGCCCAGCGCACGGCATTCCTCCAGCAACCCGGGGCCGGCGGCGCGGTGGATCGCGCCGTCCACGCCACCGCCGCCAAGCAGCGAGCGGTTGGCGGCATTGACGATTGCATCCACCGCCAGGGTGGTGATGTCGGCCTGCACCGCCCGCATCCGCATGGTCATCGGGATCGCTCCGTTCGCGCCTTGGGCCCTGTCACCCGTCCAGGCAAGCCTGCCACCGCCGTGGTGCACATGCGCTGGCGCGCCGTGCTGGAGCCGGGGCCCGGGCCCCGGGGCGGTGACGCAATGTTCCACGGACCGCGCCTTCCCGGCCGGCAGCCGGGTCTAGAATCCGTCCCGACCTGCGCTCCCCCCGGGACCCCGCCACAGCCGGCAGTCCCCGCGCCCGAGAGCCCTCCCCCCGATGGAAAAACAACGCCACATCCTGCTGGCCCACTTGGGTCGTTCCCTGCTGCTGGCACTGGTCATGGCCACCCCGGTCGCCCTCCTGTACGCGGACATCCACGTGCTGGGCGACGCCGTGGGCGAATGGTCGCTGGTCGAACTGACCCAGCTCGGCTTCCTGCTTGCCACCGTGCTGGCCTTCGTCCGCCTGGCCCGCGCCCGCGCGGAGGAGCGCGGCTTCGCCGTGCTCGCCGCCGGGTTTTTCGCCTGCATGCTGATCCGCGAACTGGACGCGGTCTGGGACCTGCTGTTCCACGGCCTGTGGTCGATCCTGGTCGCCGCCGTGGCCACGGCCTGCCTGGGTCATGCCCTGCGCCAGCGCGAGGCCACCCTGGCCGCGACCGCGCGCTTCCTGGTCTCGCGGTCGGCGGCGGTGATGACCATCGGCCTGGTCCTGCTGCTGGTCTATTCGCGCCTGTTCGGCATGACCAGCCTGTGGCACGGCCTGCTGGCCGGGAACTACGTGCGCGTGTTCAAGAACGCGGCCGAGGAATGCACCGAGCTGCTTGGCTACAGCCTGGCCATGGCCGCCGCGCTGACCTATGTCGCGCAGAGCGTCCGCGAGCGCCGCAAGGCCCTGGCCCGGCATCCGCGTGGCCAGTCCGCCACCGCACTGCCGGACGCCCGGGGCGGCGTGCGCCGCGAGGCGACCCGCCACTGAGCAGGCACCGGCCGCGACCCGGCGCCCCGGCCACGTGCCGCGGCTAGAAGCCGCGGCCCGCCGGCAGTTCCTTGAGCGCGGCGATGGCTTCGGCCAGCGCCTCCACCTCGGGATTCTCGAAGCCGCTGCGGACTTCCTCCTCGGCCGAGAACAGGCCCTGCTCGATCAGCCGCAGCGCGGTCTCGCGCAGGCCCCAGCCGCGCGCCAGGGCGACACGCTGGATGCGTTCGGCCAGGATCGGGTCGATGTCGCGCAGCACCAGGTCGGGCATGGACGGCAGGGTCGGGAAGTGCGGCCGACAGAGTGCCATGGCCCACGCCACCCCGGGTCAACGCGCCGACGGACGTAGTCTCAGCGCGGTGGAGCGGCAGCCGCCTCGCGGATCCGCGGCCACAGCCAGGCCAGCAGCGCCAGGGTGGGGATCACGGTCAGTGCCGACAGCACGAAGAACGTGGCGTACGAGGTGGCCTCGACCACGTAGCCGGACACGCCGCCGGCGAACTTGCCCGGCAGGTTGGCCAGCGACACCAGCAGCGCGAACTGGGTGGCGGTGAAGTTGCGGTCGGTCAGCGAGGACATGAACGCCACCAGCACCGTGCCGGCGAAGCCCTGGGCCACGTTGTCGGCGGTGATCGCCGCGTAGAACGCCCAGATCTGCGACGGGTACTGGCTCATCAGCAGGAACGCCAGGTTGGACAGGGCCACGCCCAGCGCCGCCACGAACAGCATCTTCCTGAAACCGAACGCAGCCACGCACAGGCCACCGAGGAAGGCGCCGCCGATGCCGGCCCAGATGCCGTAGAGCTTGGACACCGTGGCGATGTCGGCCTTGGTGTAGCCGCTGTCCAGGTAGAACGGCCCCGCCATCACCCCGATCACCTGGTCGGGGAACTTGAACAGGCCCACGAACAGCAGCAGCACCAGGCCCAGGGCCAGGCCGTTGTTGGCGAAGTAGCTGGAGAAGGGCTGCCAGAACGCGCCGAGGAAATCGATCCGGCGGGTGATGGTCGACTCCGGGGCATCCGGCTCGCGCGACAGCAGGGTCGCCAGCACCGGGGCCAGCATCAGCGCGGCCATCGCCAGGTAGGCCATGGTCCAGCCACCGAATTCGGCCAGGTACAGCGCACCGGCGCCGCCGAGGATCAGGCCGATGCGGTAGCCGAGGGTGTAGGTCGCCGCCAGCGCGGCCTGGGCTTGCGCCGGCGCGACCTCGATGCGGTAGGCGTCCACCACCGAATCCTGGGTGGCGCCGGCGAAGGAGGTGAACAGCACCCAGCCCACCAGCGGGCCCACGCCCAGCTCAGGCCGGGTGAAGGCCAGCGCGGCCAGGCCGGCGGCCACGCCCAGCTGCGCGGCCAGCAGCCACGAGCGGCGCCGGCCGAGCAGCCCCAGCGGCGCGAACACGTAGCGGTCGATCAGCGGCGCCCACAGGAACTTCAGCAGGTAGAAGAAGCTGGCGAGGCTGATCAGGCCGATGCTCCCCAGGTCCAGGCCGCCGTCGCGCAGGCGGGTGGACAGGGTCATCGAGGCGATCGGCAGGAACGGCAGGCCGCAGCCGAAGCCGAGCAGGGCCAGGGTCAGCGCCGAAGGCGTGCCGAAGGCGCGGCGGATGCCGGCCCAGCCCTTGTAGCGCGGCGGCTCGCCGGCGGCGGGCGCACTCACGGCAGGCTGCCTTCGTAATCGACGGTGAACGGGGCGTGGTCGGAGAAGCGCTGCTCGCGGTAGATCGAGCAGCCGCGCAGGCGCGACCCCAGGCCCGGGGTCACGAACTGGTAGTCGATCCGCCAGCCCACGTTGTTGGCGCGCGCCGCGCCGCGGTTGCTCCACCAGGTGTAGTCCTCGCCCTGCGGATGCAGCGCGCGGTAGGCGTCGACCCAGCCGCCGGGCCGCGGCGGGGTGCCATCGCTGCCCTCGTCCGGGCCGATCATGCCGTTGAGCCAGGCGCGCTCCGGCGGCAGGCAGCCGGAGTTCTTCTGGTTGGAGGTCCAGTTCCTGATGTCCTTGCGGCAACGGACGATGTTCCAGTCGCCGCACAGCACGTACTCGCGGCCGCTGGCCAGCCACTCGTCGAGCACCGGCTTCAGCCACTCCATGATCTGGAACTTGTAGCCCTGGCGCAGCTCGCCGGAGGAGCCGGAGGGGATGTAGAAGGAGACCACGCTGAGGTTGCCGAAGCGCGCCTCGATGTAGCGGCCCTCGTCGTCGAAGTCCGGCCGGCCCAGCACCGTGCGCACCTCGTCCGGCTCGCGCCGGGCGTAGATCGCCACGCCGCTGTAGCCCTTCTTGGTGGTGGCGTCGCGGTAGAAGCAGTGGTGGCCGTCCGGGCGGAAGCAGGCATCGGCCAGCTGGTGTTCCTGCGACTTGGTCTCCTGCAGGCAGACCACGTCGGCGTCCTGCTGGCCCAGCCAGTCGAAGAAACCCTTGCTGGAGGCCGAGCGGATGCCGTTGGCGTTGAAGCTGATGATGCGCATGGGGGACGTGCCGGAAAAACAGGCCGACAGCCTAACCAATCGCGCCCGGTGGCGCTGCCCCGCTGTACCGTCCTGCGCGCGCCGGGGGCCGCCGCGGCCGTATCCTATGCCGACGTCCCCCCCTGTTGCGATCCCGATGTCCGACCACCGCACCCGCTTCCTGCAGCTGGCCCTGGATGCCGACGCCCTGCGCTTCGGCGAGTTCACCCTCAAGTCCGGCCGGGTATCGCCCTACTTCTTCAACGCCGGCCGCTTCGACCGCGGTGCCGCGCTGGCCGCGCTGGCGTCCTGCTACGCCGACGCGATCGACGCCTCGGGAGTCGGATTCGACCTGCTGTTCGGCCCGGCCTACAAGGGCATCCCGCTGGCCACCGCGCTGGCCTGCGAGTACGCGCGCCGCGGCCGCGACCTGCCGCTGGCGTTCAACCGCAAGGAAGCCAAGGCCCACGGCGAGGGTGGCAGCCTGATCGGCGCGCCGCTGGCCGGACGCAAGGTGCTGGTGGTGGACGACGTGATCACCGCCGGCACCGCCATCCGCGAGGCGCTGGGCATCATCACCGCCGCCGGCGGCACCGTGGCCGGGATCGTGGTCGCGCTGGACCGCCAGGAGATCGCCGGCGACTCCGACCGCCGTTCGGCGGCGCAGGCGGTGGCGGCCGAGGCCGGGGTGCCGGTGCTGGCCGTGGCCGGCCTGTCGGACCTGCTTGCATTCGCCGCCGGAAACGACACACTGGCGGCGTACCACGCGCCGCTGCTGGCCTACCGGGCCCGTTACGGCTGTGACCAGACGGGCTGACTGACAGCGCAGGGGGCTGCCGTGATGCCGCATTACACCAGGCCGTTGGCGATGATCGCCGCGGCGCTCGTGCTGTTGCCGGCGACGGTGGTGGCGCAGAAGGGCAAGCCGCCGGAAAAGGGCGCGAAGAAGCTCTATTGCTGGGACCAGGACGGGCAGCGCGTCTGCGCCGATGCCCTGCCCTCGGAAGCGGCCGGCAGGAAGCGCGAGGAGATCAGCGCCCGCAGCGGCATGCGCACCGCCGAGGTCCAGGGCGAACTGACGCCCGAGGAACGTGCCGCCCAGGCCGAGGAAGAGTCGCGCAAGCGCCTGGAGGCGATGGCCGAGGAGAGCCGCCGCCTGACCGAGCAGGCCCTGCTGTCGACCTTCGACAGCGAGGACGACCTGCGCCGGGTGTTCGCCGAGCGCGTCACCCTGGTCGACAACAGCATCGAGACCGCGCGCTACAACATCACCAGCCTGCGCGAGGGCCTGGTGAGCCTGCTGCGCACGGCCGCCGAGCGCGAACTGTCCGGGCAGAAGGTGCCGGACAAGCTGGCCGCCGACATCCGCCAGCGCCACGCCCAGCTGCTCTACCACCAGCTGCTGCAGCGCAATTTCGAGCGCCAGCGCGCCGCGCTGGGCGAGGAGATCGAGTCGACCCTCGAGCGCTACCGCGCGCTCAAGGGCACGCCGGCCGGACGCGACGCGGCGGCCACGCAGTAAGGCCGTTCGTCCGCGCGCCGCCAGCGGCGGCGCGCGGTCCCGTCAGAACGACAGGGTCTTGCCTGGCAGCAGCGGCTGCAGCTGGGTACGGAACAACGTGCGGATGCGGGCAAGTGCCTGCTCGTCGTCGGCCTCGAAGCGCAGCACCAGCACCGGCGTGGTGTTGGAGGCGCGCAGCAGGCCCCAGCCGTCGTTCCAGTCCGCGCGCAGGCCGTCGATCGTGGTCAGGCGCGCGCCGGCGAACGGCGATTCCTCGGCCTGGGCGGCGGCGGTGAACGCCTCCACCAGCGCGTGCGGGTCCTCGCCGTCCTCCAGCGGGACCTTGATCTCCGGGGTGGAGACGCTGTCCGGCAGCGCGTCCAGCACTTCCGACGGCGACTCGAAGTGGCCGGCGAGGATCTCCAGCAGGCGCGCGGCGGCGTAGAGGCCGTCGTCGAAGCCGTACCAGCGTTCCTTGAAGAAGAAGTGGCCGCTCATCTCGCCGGCCAGCTCGGCCTCGGTCTCGCGCATCTTGGCCTTGATCAGCGAGTGCCCGGTCTTCCACATCTGCGGGCTGCCGCCGTGGCGCAGGATGTAGTCCGCCAGGCGCCCGGTGCACTTGACGTCGTAGATGACCATCGCGCCCGGGTTGCGCTGCAGGACGTCGGCCGCGTACAGCATCAGCAGGCGGTCGGCGTAGACGATGCGGCCCTCGCGGGTGACCACGCCCAGGCGGTCGCCGTCGCCGTCGAAGGCCACGCCCAGGTCGGCGTCGAACTGGCGCACGGTCTGGATGAGGTCCTCGAGGTTGTGCGGCTCGCTCGGGTCGGGGTGGTGGTTGGGGAAGCTGCCGTCGACCTCGCAGTACAGCGGCACCACCTCGGCGCCGATGGCCTCCAGCAGGCGCGGCGCGATGTCGCCGGCGACGCCGTTGCCGGCGTCGGCCACCACCTTGAGCGGGCGCTCCAGCTGCACGTCGTCGGCGATCCGGCGGATGTAGTCCTCGGCCACGTCCTGGGTGGTGTAGCTGCCGGGCTGGTCGCTGCGCAGGCGGCCGTCGCGGATGCGCGCGTACAGGTCGACGATGGCCTCGCCGGACAGGGTGCGCCCGCCGACCACGATCTTGAAGCCGTTGTAGTCCGGCGGGTTGTGGCTGCCGGTCACCGCCACGCCGCTGCCGGCGCGCAGGTGGTAGGCGGCGAAGTACACCACCGGGGTCGGCGCCATGCCGATGTCGATCACGTTGCGGCCAGACTTGCGCAGGCCCTCCACCAGGCCCTCGACCAGCTCCGGGCCGGACAGGCGGCCGTCACGGCCGACCACGATGTCGACCAGGCCTTCCTCGGCCATCACCGTGCCGATCGCCTGGCCGATGTAGGAGGCGACCTTCGGGTCGAGCTGCGGGCCGACCACCCCGCGGATGTCGTAGGCGCGGAAGATGCCCGGATCCAGCACGAGGTCCTCCGGCGGCGGCGCGGAGGTGGTGGCGGTGGTACGCACCGGCTGCGGCGCGTTCTGCGCCTCCATCTCCAGGGTCTGGCTGAAGGTCGGGGCGTCGTCGCCGGCCTCGGCGCGGCGCGGGCGGGCACGGCCCAGGCTCGGCATGCGGCCGATGCCCACCAGCAGCAGCACCAGCACGCCCAGGCCCAGGACCGCGGCACCGGCCAGGCACGGGATCGCGCCCAGGCCGAACGGTCCGCTGGCGGCATAGGGCACGGCCGCGGCCGCGCGCAGGCCTTCGTCGCCGATCGGGCGCGACAGCACGTCGGCGCTGCTGGCCAGGCCGGCGTCGCCGCGCTGGGCGACGTTGTAGCTGCCCTGGCGCAGGGCCAGGTAGCTGCCGTCCGGGACCGGCGCGGCTTCCAGCGGCACGGTCAGCAGCGTCAGCGGCATGCGCACGTAGGCCACCGCCTGGACGTCGCCCAGCTGGACCGGGGCGGCCACGCCGAGGGCCACCTTCTTGCCGTCCCGCACCACCGCGGCGGTCGCCGAGCCAGTGGTCAGCGCACGCTGCAGCAGGGCCAGGCGGGCATAGCCGAAGTTGGCGGCATCGGCGTGGGCGGCGGCCAGGTCGCCGCGCAGCACCTGCGCGGCCTCGGCCTGCTTCCAGCCCTCCGCCAGGGCGGCGGACGCGGCCCCGGCATCGCCGGACTGCAGCGCCGCGGCCACCTCCTCGCGCTGCAGCTGCCTGCCCAGCGCCCTGGCCTGTTCGGCAACGGCGGCGGCGGTGTCCTTGACCATCCGGTCGCGGGCGCGCTCCAGCCCGGCCAGGCGCTGGTCCGCCTGCCACTGGGCCACGCCGCTCCAGGCGAACCACGCCGCCAGCAGGACCAGCACGCCCGCAAGCACGAGCGCGCCGCGGCGGGCCTGCGCCCTCGCCGGACGATTCGCGTCCTCTTCCTTCATCCCCGCCCCCTGTCTACTTGACGCCGGTATGGCCGAAGCCGCCCTCTCCCCGGGCGCTGGCCGCGAATGTATCAACCACCTTCAGTTCTGCACGCACGATTGGTGCCAACACCAGCTGGGCGATGCGGTCGCCCGGCTCGATGGTGAAGGCCTCGCGACCGCGGTTCCAGGTGCTGATCAGCAGCGGCCCCTGGTAATCGGCGTCGATCAGGCCGGTGCCGTTGCCCAGCACGATGCCATGGCGGTGGCCCAGCCCGGAACGCGGCAGGACCAGGGCGCACAGGCCCGGGTCGCCGATATGGATCGACAGGCCGCTGGGGACCAGCGCGGCGTCGCCGGGCTGCAGCACCAGCGGGGTCTCGATCGCCGCGCGCAGGTCCATGCCGGCGCTGGAGCCGGTGGCATAGGCCGGCAGCGGCCAGCTGTCGCCGAAGCGCGGGTCCAGCAGCTTCACCTCCAGCACGTGGGAGGCGCTCATGCGCGCAGCCTCTCGGCCACCAGCGCGACCAGGCCGTCGGCCAGCTCGAGCTTGGGCGCGGAGGGGAAGTCGCGCTCGCCACCGGGCCAGAACGCGGTCATGGCGTTGGTATCGCTCTCGAAGCCGGCGCCGGGCACGCCGACGCGGTTGGCCACGATCAGGTCCAGGCGCTTGGAGGCCAGTTTCTGCCGCGCGTAGTCGGCGACGTTGTCGGTCTCGGCGGCGAAGCCGACCACCAGCTTGAGCCCGGCGTCCTCGCGCGCGGCGACCTCGGCCAGGATGTCCGGGGTGCGTACCAGGTCCAGGGCCAACACCTCGCCGGTGCCGGTCTTCTTGATCTTGCTGGGCGAGAACGCGCGCGGCGTGTAGTCGGCCACCGCGGCGGCGCCGATGTAGATGTCGGCCGGCAGCGCGGCGGACACCGCCTCGCGCATCTGCGCGGCCGAGCGCACGTCGACCCGCTGCACGCAGGCCGGGGTCGGCAGCTGCACCGGGCCGGCGACCAGCACCACCTCGGCGCCGGCGCGCGCGGCGCTGGCGGCCACGGCGAAGCCCATCTTGCCGCTGCTGCGGTTGCCCAGGTAGCGCACGGGGTCCAGGTCCTCGTAGGTGGGGCCGGCGGTAACCACCACCTTGAGCCCCCGCAGCAGGCCCGGCGTGGCGGGCGCGGCCGGGGCCGCGGCGGCACTGCCGGCCAGCGCGGCGACGATCGCATCGGGCTCGGCCAGGCGGCCGGGACCGGACTCGCCCTCGGCCAGCGGACCGTCGTCCGGGCCGACCACCTGCACGCCGCGCGAGCGCAACAGCTCGACGTTGGCGACGGTGGCCGGGTGCTTCCACATGCGGTGGTTCATCGCCGGGGCGACCGCCAGCGGCGCCTCGGTGGCCAGGCAAAGGGTGGTGACCAGGTCGTCGGCCATGCCGTGGGCCAGGCGGGCGAGCAGGTCGGCGGTGGCCGGGGCCACGACCACGCGGTCGGCCCAGCGCGCCAGTTCGAGGTGGCCCATGGCCTGCTCGGCGGCGGTATCCCACAGCGACGTGCGGGCCGGATGCCCGGACAGGGCCTGGAAGCTCAGCGGGGTGACGAACTGCTGGGCGCCGGCGGTCATCGCGACCTGCACCTCGGCACCGGCGTCGCGCAGGCGGCGCACCAGTTCCAGCGACTTGTAGGCGGCGATCCCGCCACCCACGCACAACAGGATCCGCTGTCCCGCCAGGGCGGCGGTGGCCGAAGCAGTCACTTGGGAAATTCCTGACCTTGAAAGGGCACCAAGCTTACTCCAAGCCTCCCCTTTCCCTGATTCCCGGGCGTGCCCGCGACCGGCACCCTAGGGCATATGCGCATCCGCGAATGGCCCGCCACCGAACGTCCCCGCGAGAAGCTGCTGGCACGCGGCGCCGCGGCCCTGTCCGACGCCGAACTGCTGGCGATCTTCCTCGGTTCCGGCCTGCAGGGCCGCGACGCGGTGGAAACCGCGCGCGGGCTGCTGGCCGCCCATGGCCCGTTGCGCGCCCTGCTGGACCGGCCGGCGCATGCCCTGGCCAGGCTCCCGGGGCTGGGTCCGGCACGGGCCTGCGCCCTGGCCGCCGCACTGGAACTGGGCAACCGCCACCTGGCCGCCGCCCTGGAACGCGGCGAGGCGCTGACCGACCCGGCCACCGCCGGGCGCTACTTCGCCCGCCGCCTGCGGCCGCGCCCGCACGAGGTGTTCGCGGCCCTGTTCCTGGACAACCGGCACCGTGCGCTGGCCTTCGAGGAGCTGTTCAACGGCACCATCGACGGCGCCGAGGTCCACCCGCGAGAGGTCGTGCGTCGGGCCCTGGCCCACAACGCGGCCGCGGTGATCGTGGGCCACAACCATCCTTCAGGCAGTCCGGATCCATCGGCCGCCGACCGCGCCGTGACCGCCCGGCTGAAGCAGGCCCTGGCCCTGGTCGAGGTGCGCCTGCTGGACCATTTCGTGGTCGGCGACGGCGAGCCGGTATCGATGGCCGCGCGCGGGCTGGTGTGAGCGCCGCGGCGCGGGCCTGCGCCCCCGGCCGCGGGTATTGCCCGGTAGAGCTCGGTAGAGTGGAACGCCCCAGGCCCGGAGGTGCCGCCATGGCCCGCCATATCGCCCTGCTGCGCGCGGTCAACGTCGGCGGCACCGGCAAGCTGCCGATGGCCGAACTGGTCGCCATGTGCCAGGCCGAGGGCTTCACCGGGGTACGCACGGTGCTGGCCAGCGGCAACGTGGTGTTCGACAGCGATGCCAGCCCGGCCAAGGTCAAGGCGGCGCTGGAGCGGCGCCTGCTGGGCTACGCCGGCAAGCCGGTCGGTGTGCTGGTCCGCAGCCCGGCGGAAATGGCCGCGGTGCTGGCTGCCAATCCCTTCCCCGGCGAACCGGGCAACCGCACGGTGGCGATCTTCCTCGACGGGCCGCCGCCGGCCGGCGCGCTGGACGCGGTCCGCCACCAGCGCGACGAGCGCCTGGCCCTGGGCCTGCGCGAGATCTACGTCGCCTACGGTTCGGGCATGGCCGATTCGAAACTGGTGGTCCCGGCCGCTTCCGCTGGCACCGCGCGGAACATGAACACCGTGGCCCGGCTGGTGGCCCTGGCCCAGGGCGCCTGAAGCGATCGCGGCCCCGCCCCGGGTCCGGCCCGCCCGGCCGCGGCGGACCGGGTAAAATGGCCGACCAAACCGCACAAACGGTCCCCCGTGAAGATCCTTCTCAAGGCCCTGGTCAACCAGGGTATCGAAGCCCTGCGCGTCGCCGGCAAGCTGCCCGCGGACGCCCCCACGCCCGATTTCGTGATCGAGCGCCCGAAGACCCGCGAGCACGGCGACTTCGCCACCAATGCCGCGATGCTGCTGGCCAAGGCCGCGCGCACCAATCCGCGTGCGGTCGCCCAGGCGCTGGTCGAAGCCATGCCGGCCAGCGACGACGTCGCCAGGGCCGAGATCGCCGGGCCGGGCTTCATCAACTTCCACCTCGCCGCCGGTGCCTGGCAGCGCGAGGTCGCGGGGGTGCTGCGCCACGGCGGCGAGTACGGCCGCAACACCACCGGCCAGGGCCGCACCGCGGGCGTGGAGTACGTCTCGGCCAACCCGACCGGCCCGCTGCACGTGGGCCACGGCCGCGCCGCCGCGATCGGCGACTGCATCGCCCGCGTGCTCGACGCCAACGGCTGGAAGGTCAAGCGCGAGTTCTACTACAACGACGCCGGCGTCCAGATCGAGAACCTGGCCCGCTCCACCCAGGCGCGCCTGCGCGGGCTCAAGCCCGGCGACGCCGAGTGGCCGGCGGAGGCCTACAACGGCGACTACATCCAGGACGTGGCCGACGCCTACCTGCGCGGCGACACCGTGGAGATCGAGGGCCACGCGGTCACCGCCAGCGGCGACGTCGAGGACATCGACTCCATCCGCCGCTTCGCGGTGGCCTACCTGCGCAACGAGCAGAACCAGGACCTGGCCGCGTTCGGCGTCGAGTTCGACATCTATTTCCTGGAGAGCTCGCTGTACCGCGACGGCAAGGTCGAGGAGACCGTGCGCGAGCTGGGCGCCAAGGGCCACACCTACGAGGAAGGCGGCGCGCTGTGGCTGCGCAGCACCGACTTCGGTGACGACAAGGACCGCGTCATGCGCAAGTCCGACGGCACCTACACCTACTTCGTGCCGGACGTGGCCTACCACCTGAGCAAGTGGCAGCGCGGCTACGAGCGCGCGATCACCGAGCTGGGCGCCGACCACCACGGCTCGCTGGCGCGCGTGCGCGCCGGCCTGCAGGCGCTGGACGTGGGCATCCCCAAGGGCTGGCCCGAGTACGTGCTGCACCAGATGGTCACGGTGATGCGCGGCGGCGAGGAAGTGAAGCTGTCCAAGCGCGCCGGCTCCTACCTGACCCTGCGCGACCTGATCGAGGAAGCCGGCCGCGATGCCACCCGCTGGTTCCTGATCGCGCGCAAGCCCGATTCGCAGCTGGTGTTCGACATCGACCTGGCGCGCCAGCAGAGCAACGACAACCCGGTGTTCTACGTGCAGTACGCCCACGCTCGCGTGGCCGCGCTGTTCCGCCAGGGCGCCGAGAAGGGCTATGCGTTCGACCAGGCCAACGGCCTGGCCAACCTCGCCCGCCTGGACGATGACGGCTCGCTGACGCTGGTCGTGGAACTGTCGCGTTACCCGGAAGTGGTCGAGGCGGCCGGACAGTCGCTGGAACCCCACCTGGTGGCCCAGTACCTGCGCGAGCTGGCCTATGCTTTCCACACCTGGTACGCGAACACGCCGGTGCTGGTCGAGGAGCCCGCCCTGCGCGACGCGCGCCTGGCCCTGGCCCAGGCCGTGCAGCAGGTGCTGGCCAACGGCCTGGGCCTGCTCGGCGTGAGCGCGCCGGAGCGCATGTAAGCCACCAGGCAGCAGTACGGAGACGCAAAGAAGATGGCGGCAAGACGTGGCAAGAGCCAGGCGCGACGCAACGGCAGCAACAGCCGGCCGGCGTGGGTGTGGCTGGTGGCCGGACTGGCGATCGGCGCGGTGGTGGTGCTGGGCGCGCCCGGCCTGCTGAAGAAGGACGGCGACGGTTTCGTCCGCTTCGGCCCGCGTGCCGATCCGGACGCCGAGCCGGCGCCGCTGGCCGACACCGAGGCGATCGCCGATATCCCGGCAGAGCCTGCGCGCCAGGCTCCTCCGGCCCCGCAGTACGACTTCTACACCGTGCTGCCGGGCAACGAGGTGCGCATGTCCGACGCCGAGCTGGCCGCCAGCGCGCGCGAGGAACAGGCGCGGATCGAGCGCGAGGAAGCGCGCCGCGCCCGCGAGGCGCTGGAAGGCCGCGCGCCGGATCCGGTGGCGGTGCAGGAAGCCGCGCCGGTCGCGGCCGCGGCAGCCCCGGCTCCGGCCCCGGCCCCGGCCAGCAGTACACCGGCCGCGGAACCGGCGCCGGCCGCCAGCGCACCGGCGGCGGCTCCGGCCCAGGCTCCCGCCGTGGCCTCGGCCAGCGATGCGCGCTACATCCTCCAGGCCGGCGCCTTCGGCGCGCAGAACGACGCCGAGGAAGTGAAGGCCCGGATCGCCATGCTCGGCCTCAGCGCGCGGGTGGAATCCGGCGAAGCCGGCGGGCGCACCGTGTATCGCGTGCGCATGGGACCCTACGGCAGCGCCAGCGAGCTGGCCGAGGCCAAGCAGGCCCTCGCCAACGGCGGCCTGCCGGCGGTGGCGATCAAGGCGCAGTGATTCCGCACGGGGCGTAGCACCCCGGGTTTGCCCGGCAAGCCCTGGGGCCCGTGCCCATTGCTCCACGACCCCTGCGCCTGCCGGCGGCCCCTGGCATCAGGGTGCTGTTCCTGCCGTATCCCGGGCGGCGCAGGCGGGGGCCCGGCATCCGGCGGGCCACCGTCACGTGATGGTGCGAAAATCCGCAGGCTTCCCCCAGGAGGAAATCCACGATGTCCAGGACCGTCTTCATCACCGGCGCCACCTCCGGCTTCGGCCTGGCGGCCACGCGCCGGTTCGTCGCCGCCGGCTGCAGGGTGGTCGCCACCGGCCGCCGTGCCGACCGCCTGGATGCCCTGGTGCAGATGCTGGGCGCCGACAAGGTCCACCCGCTGGTGTTCGACATGCGCGACAGCGCCGCGATGGACGAAGCGATCGCCAGCCTGCCGGAGCCATTCGCCGGGATCGACGTGCTGGTCAACAACGCCGGCCTGGCCCTGGGCACCGCCCCGGCCAACCACGCCTCGCTGGACGACTGGAAGGTGATGATCGACACCAACATCACCGGCCTGGTCACCCTGACCCACCGCCTGCTGCCCACCCTGGTCGAGCGCCGCGGCGTGATCATCAACGTCAGCTCGGTCGCCGGTGTGTACCCGTACCCCGGTGGCAACGTCTACGGCGGCACCAAGGCCTTCGTCAGCCAGTTCTCGCTGAACCTGCGCAGCGACCTGCACGGCACCGGCGTGCGCGTGACCACGATCGAGCCGGGCATGGCCGAGACCGAGTTCACCGTGGTCCGCACCCACGGCAACCAGGCCGCCTCGGACGCGCTGTACAAGGACGCCAACCCGATGAGCGCCGAGGACATCGCCGAGCAGATCTACTACGTGGCCAGCCTGCCGCCGCACCTCAACATCAACCGGCTGGAGATCATGCCGGTGACGCAGAGCTTCGCCGGCTTCCAGGTCCACCGCGGCTGATACGGCTGTCGCACCTTCGCCGGTGCGGCCCCAGCTCCCTGCGCCGCGGTTCGCGCGGCGCGGTTTCCGCTTACTCCAGCGGGTCCCCGGCCAGGTAGGTGTAGCCGGTGAGGCCGGCTTCCAGCGCGGCGGCCATGGCCAGCGCTTCCTCCTGCGGCAGGCCGGCGGCGTGCACGCGCTGGGCATAGGCCGCGCGCAGGTCGTCCAGGCGGTAGCCGACGTAATCCAGCATCACGTCGGTGGTGTCGCCGCGACGCTGCTGGGTCAGTTCGTAGCCGCCGTCATCGGTCAGCCGTACTTCCACCGCATCGGTGTCGCCGAACAGGTTGTGGATGTCGCCCAGGATCTCCTGGTAGGCGCCGACCAGGAAGAAGCCGACCCGGTAGTGCTCGCCGCGGCGCACCGGGTGCAGCGGCAGGGAGGTGTCCAGGCCGCCGTTCTCGACGTAGGTCTTCACCGTGCCGTCGGAGTCGCAGGTCATGTCGGCGATCACGCCGCGGCGTGCCGGCGCCTCGTCCAGGCGCGCGATCGGCACGATCGGGAACACCTGGTCGATCGCCCACACGTCCGGGATCGACTCGAACACGCTGAAGTTGACGAAGTACTTGTCGACCAGGCGGTCGTTGAGCTCGTCCAGCACCGGGCGATGGCTGCGCTCGCTGCCGTCCAGGCGCGCGCGCACGCCGTGGACCACGGCGTAGAACAGGTCGTCCACGCGCGCCCGCTGCGGCAGGTCGATCTGGCCCAGCGCGTACGCGGCCAGGCCTTCGGCGTGGAAGTGCTGGGCCTCGTGGAACAGCTCCAGCGGCGGGCGCCGCTCGAGCTCGGCGTGCAGTTCGCGCAGGTGGCGGATCGCCGCCGGCTCGTCGTCGTGCGCGTCCGGCACGCGGCCTTCCGGCGCCTGCTCGACCTCGATGGTGTCGGCCACCAGCACGGCGTGGTGCGCGGTCATCGCGCGGCCGCACTCGGTGACGATGCGCGGCGCCGGCAGGCCCTGTTCGGCGCAGGCCTCGGCCAGCGGCTGCACGATGTTGGCCGCGTACTGGTGCAGGCCGTAGTTGATCGAGCACTCGCTGCGCGAGCGGGTGCCTTCGTAGTCGATGCCGAGGCCGCCGCCGACGTCCATGTAGCGGATCTTCGCGCCGAGGCGCGACAGCTCGCTGAAATAGCGCACCGCCTCGCGCATGCCGTTGGCGATGTCGCGCACGTTGGAGATCTGCGAGCCCATGTGGAAGTGCAGCAGCTGCAGGCAGTCGGTCATGCCGCTGTCGCGCAGGTTCTTCCACAGGTCCAGCAGCTGGCGCGGGGACAGGCCGAACTTGGCCTTGTCGCCGCCGCTGTTCTGCCACTTGCCGGCGCCAAGCGAGGCCAGGCGCATGCGCACGCCCAGGCCCGGCTGCACGCCCAGCGCCCGCGCCTCCTCCATCACCAGGCGCAGCTCGGAGGGCTTCTCGATGACGATGAAGGTCTCCAGGCCGAGCTTGCGGCCGATCAGGGCCAGGCGGATGTACTCGCGGTCCTTGTAGCCGTTGCACACGACCAGGCCGCCCGGGCGCGACAGCGCCAGCACCGCCATCAGCTCCGGCTTGCTGCCGGCCTCCAGGCCGAAGCCCTCGCCATGGTGGCCGGCCAGGGTTCCGGCCACGCCACGGTGCTGGTTGACCTTGATCGGGTACACGGCGGTGTAGCCGCCGGCATAGCCGACGTCGTCCATCGCCAGGGCGAAGGCCGACTGCAGCTGGGCCAGGCGGTCGCCGAGGATGTCCGGGAAGCGCAGCAGCAGCGGCAGCTGCATGCCCTGGGCGCGCGCGGCCTCGACCAGGCCGGGCAGCGGCAGCGCCGGGCCGCCAGCACCGCGCGGCAGGACCTGCATCGCGCCATCGGCCACGTCGAAATAGCCCCCCGACCAGTGCGGGATGGACCAGGTGGCGCGGGCGTGGTCGGCGGACCAGTCGCTCATCGGCGGGGACTCGGCTGCGGAAAAGGACGCGCATTCTAGCGCTGCCGTCCGCCACGCTCCGTTACAATGCGCGCCCTTCGCCGCCGGCCCCGGCGGCGCCCGCCTTCCAGGCCGCGGCCCGCGGCGCCCCCCGCTTTCCACGAGGACTGCCCATGAGCACCCAGGACAACTGGTACATCGAGCGTTTCGAGCCGACCGGATCGGCCATCGGCTACCGGGTCGAGGCCAAGCTGGACGAGGTGCAGTCCCCGTTCCAGAAGATCGAGATCTACCGGACGACGGATTGGGGCAACCTGATGCTGATCGACGGCGCGGTGATGCTCACCAGCCGCGACAACTTCCTGTACCACGAGATGATCAGCCACCCGGTGCTGTTCACCCACGCCGCGCCGAAGCGCGTGGTGATCATCGGCGGCGGCGACTGCGGCACCCTGCGCGAGGTGCTCAAGCACCCGGGCGTGGAAAGCGCCACCCAGTGCGATATCGACGAGCAGGTCACCCGCATGGCCGAGAAGCATTTCCCGGAGCTGTGCGATTCCAACGACGACCCGCGCGCCGAGCTGCTGTTCGACGATGGCGTGGCCTACATGGCCAACTGCCCGGCCGGCAGCGTGGACGTTGTGATCGTGGATTCGACCGACCCGGTCGGCCCGGCCGAAGGCCTGTTCAACAAGGACTTCTACGCCAGCTGCTTCCGCGCCCTGAAGGACGACGGCATCCTGGTCCAGCAGTCCGAATCGCCGCTGGCGCAGCTGGAACTGATCAAGGCCATGCGCGCGGAGATGGGCAAGGCCGGGTTCTCGACCTTCAAGACCCTGCCGTTCCCGCAGCCGTGCTACCCCACCGGCTGGTGGAGCGTGACCCTGGCGCGCAAGGGCCAGGGCTTCGACTTCCGCGAGGGCGATGCCCAGGCCAAGGCCTTCGAGACCCGCTACTACACCGCGCACCTGCACCAGGGCGTGCTGGTCGCCCCGCCGTTCGTCGCCCAGGCCCTGGCCGAGTAACCGGGCATGCCGGCGGGCCGCTGGCCCGCCGCCAGGAACCAGGCGCTTGCCGACCCGGCCCCGCGTGAAGGCGGATTCAGCTGGCGTTGGCGGGCGCCTCTTTTCTTAAGCGCCCGTTCTGTTTACGGAACATAGCCTCTTCTTCACATCCGGAATTACCACACGCGCCAGTTCTAAAATTACGCGCTGGCCCGGATGGCCACCCCCGCGGGTTCCCCCACCCCCCGATCTGCCCCGCGGGCGGAACAAGAAGAAGAACAGCATGCACACCATTGCCCATGCCGCCGGCGTGTCCGGCCGGCCGTTCGAAGCCCCCGTGCTCCTGAAGGAAGGCACCCGGCTGCTCGAGCCGAACGTCTACCGCACCCTGGTCGAGGGCCAGCCGGCGGTGGTCAAGGACTACAGCCGGTACCGCCGCACCCTGCTGGCGCCGCTGGCACGGCTGCTGGTGCGTCGCGAGGCGCGCGCCCTGCGCCGCCTGCGTGGCTGGACGCATGCGCCGATGCTGCTGGGCATCGTCGGCGGGCTGTCGCTGGCGATGGAGTTCGTGCCGGGCGAGCCGCTGGGCTCCAGGCGCAGCGTCGGCGAGGACACTTTCCGCCAGCTGCGTGCCGCGGTCGCGCACCTGCACGCGGCCGGCTTCACCCACAACGACCTGCACCCGGCCAACGTGATGGTCAGCGGCGACCGCGTGGTGCTGCTTGATTTCGCTTCGGCCCTGCGGGTGCCGCGCTGGCTGCGCAACGCGCCGGTGCTGCGCGAACTGCGCCGCAGCGACCTGGCCAACGCGCTGAAGATCGAGCAGCGCATGACCGGCCGCGCGCCGGGCGGGTTCGTGTCGCAGGTGCTGGCCGACCCGCGCTGGGTGACCTCGGTGCGCGACGGCTGGAAGCGCTTCTACCGCGGCTTCAAGGCCAGTTTCGGCCAGTAACCACCAGTAACCGGCGCGGTGCCGGCGCGCCTCAGAGCGCGTCGGCGTCCAGCTCGCCGGTGCGGATGCGCACGACCTGGCCGAGGTCGTACACGAACACCTTGCCGTCGCCGATCTTGCCGGTGGCGGCGGCCTTGACGATCGCTTCCACCACCGCGTCCACGCGGTCGTCGGTGACCGCGACCTCGATCTTCACCTTGGGCAGGAAGTCGACCACGTACTCGGCGCCACGGTAGAGCTCGGTATGGCCCTTCTGCCGGCCGAAGCCCTTGACCTCGGTGACGGTGATGCCCGCGATGCCCTGGCTGGCGAGCGCCTCGCGCACGTCGTCCAGCTTGAACGGCTTGATCACGGCCATGATCATCTTCATGCGGTGCCCTCCGGGGGTGGTCGGCTGCGTATACGGGGCGCACAGGATACCGCGCCGCACGCTTGCCCAAGACCGCCCGGCTCCGGTCCAATGTGCGCCGCTCGGGGTTTTCCTACCCGCGGGCGCAATACCGACCGACTGCGGTGCCCCCGTCGCCGGCGCACACTAGGCATCCAGCCGGAGGAGCACCCCATGATCGACCTCAACCACATCGACGACCTGGCCCGCCGCCTCAGCGACCTGGTCCCGCCGGGCCTGCGCGAGTCGCGCGAGGAGCTGCAGGCCAGCTTCCGCACCGCCCTGCAGGCCGGCCTGTCGCGCCTGGACCTGGTCACCCGCGAGGAGTTCGACGTCCAGCGCGCGGTGCTGCTGCGCACCCGCGAGAAGCTGCACGAGCTGGAGCGCGCGGTGGACCAGCTGGAAGCCCGGCTGGCCGCCGGCGACGGCGGGGCCGCGCCCACCCACTGACCCGCCATGGGCCTGGCCCTGGTGCACAGTCGCGCCCGTGCGGGCGTGGCCGCTCCGGCCGTGCAGGTCGAGGTGCATCTCTCCGGCGGCCTGCCCTGCACCCAGATCGTCGGCCTGCCTGCCGCGGCGGTACGCGAATCCCGTGACCGGGTACGCGCCGCCATCCTCTGCGCGCAGTTCGAGTACCCGCAGCGGCGCATCACCATCAACCTTGCGCCCGCCGACCTGCCCAAGGACGGCGGCCGCTTCGACCTGCCGATCGCACTGGGCATCCTCGCCGCGTCCGGACAGATCGACCGCGACGCGCTGGCCGGCTGCGAGTTCCTTGGCGAGCTCGGCCTGACCGGGGAGCTGCGGCCGGTGGACGGCATCCTGCCGGCGGTCCTGGCCGCCGCGCGCGCCGGCCGCAGGCTGGTGGTCCCGGCTGCCAGTGCGGCCGAGGCTGCACTGGCGCGCGAGGCCGAGGCCTATGCCGCCCGCACCCTGCTGGAGACCTGCGCCGGGCTCGGCGGACAGGCGCGCCTGCCCAGCGTCGGCGAGGCTTCCGGCGAGGCCGCGGCCGAAACCCTCCGCCCCGCGCCAGCGCCGCCCGACCTGGCCGCGGTGCGCGGCCAGCTGCAGGCGCGGCGGGCGCTGGAGATCGCCGCGGCCGGTGGACACCATCTGCTGATGAGCGGTCCCCCGGGTTGCGGCAAGACCCTGCTGGCCTCCTGCCTGCCCGGACTGCTGCCGGAGGCCAGCGAGGCCGAGGCGCTGGAAACCGCGGCAGTGCACTCGATCAGCGGCCAGGGCCTGGACCCGTCACGCTGGCGCCAGCGCCCGTTGCGCGCGCCGCACCATGGCGCCAGCCCGGTCGCCCTCGCCGGCGGCGGCAGTCCGCCGCGGCCGGGCGAGATCTCGCTGGCGCACAACGGGGTACTTTTCCTCGACGAGCTGCCCGAATGGAGCCGCGCGGCCCTGGAAGTGCTGCGCGAGCCACTGGAGTCCGGGCGCATCACGATCTCCCGGGCCGGACGCAGCGCGGAGTTCCCGGCGCGGTTCCAGCTCGTGGCTGCGTTGAACCCGTGCCCCTGCGGCTTCGCGGGCGATCCTTCGGCGCGCTGCCGCTGCACCCCGGACATGGTCGCGCGTTACTGGGGCCGGCTGTCCGGTCCGCTGCTGGATCGCATCGACCTGCATCTTTCGATGGCCCGCCTGCCGCCGGCACAGCTGCGCGCCGATGCGCCGCCTTCCGAATCCAGCGTTGGAGTACGTGCGCGGGTGGAGGCGGCGCGGGCACGGCAGGAGGCACGCGGCAGCGGACTCAACGCGCGGCTCGATGCCACCGGACTTGCCGCCTGCTGCCGGCTGGCGGATGCCGAGCAGGCCCTGCTCGAGCAGGCCGCCGAGCGACTGCAGCTGACCGCGCGCAGCATGCACCGTGTGCTGCGGGTGGCGCGCACCATCGCCGACCTCGACGGCAGCGAGGGGATCGGCCGGCCGCACCTGGCCGAGGCACTGGGCTACCGCGCGCCGCTGCTGCTGCGCGACTGAGCAGGCAGGCACACCTGTCGCGCGATGTCGGCACCTCGCGACATCACGGCGCTGCCAGACCGGCTCGCCGACGCCATCAGCGGCGTTCTTCGCACCGCACCAGCGGAACCCGGCACCGCCACAAACACCACTGCCGACTCCTCCTGTCCAGGCGGCGGAACCCCACACGTGCATCAGTTCGGAGGCGGTGGAACCTGCCATGCAGCGCCCAACGGATCCAGCTCCATGGTTTCCATCACCTGGCCGCGCCAGCCGAAACCGCAGACAGCGAGCACGCCTTCGTTGACCGGGTCCAGCCCCAGCGCCTCGTCCAGGCAGTCCTCGTTGATCGCGCAGGTCACGTAGGCCGCCAGACCGGCTTCGGTGGCTGCCAGGTAAAGCGTCTGCGACAGGTGGCCCGCTTCCAGCACGACGGCGCGGTGGGCCTTGGCGTGCTGGCGGTACTTCCAGAAATTGCGCGCGTAGCGAGGCGCGAGGATCGCCAGTACGTGGGCCTGCGCGAACCATGTCTGACCGGCGACCGCCTGCAGCGCGAACCCGTCCAGCGATCCGGGCGGCGCGGGCAGTGGACGCAGCGCGTGCGCGAGCGGGTCGTAATGGTAGAGGCCGGCGTCCAGGCCTTCGACCTGCTGCACCAGCAGGTAGGCCTCGACCGGATGCAGGCCGCCGCCGGAGGGGCTGTTCTTCTTCAGGAACACCGTGTCGCCGGTAACGCGCACCGTGCCCTGCGCGGCGAAGACGCGATGCAGGAGCCGCGACAGTTCCTCCATCGGCAATGGACGCCCGCGGTCGAAGTTACGGCAGGTGGCGCGCCGACGCAGCAACGCATCGAAGCCTGTCGCTTCCGGGACCGGCAACGGCAGCGGCGCGCCGGCACGGGGCGGCACGATCGCCTCCGGCGGCGGCGGTCCCAGCACCTGGCGCAGTTCCGGTGCCGTCTGCGTGCCGGTGTTGCGCATCGCCTCGGTGGTGTCGACCCCGTTCCAGCGCGTCAGTGCGTGCGCGGTCGCGGCCAGCGGATGCCAGTGCGCCGCGCGCAGTGCCTCGTCGCGGGCCAGCATCGCCGCGTGCGCCGGTTCGTCGCACACCACCAGGCCGGCCTCGACCAACGCGGGCAGCGCCTCGCGCTGGGCCGGCGACAGCATCTCCTCCTCCACCCAACGCTCGGGCGAGAGCCCGCCGAGCACGTCGCGTGCCGCGGCATCCACCGGCACCTGGCCGCGGCTATGCGGCGCCAGCGCGAACCAGCGACGCTGGCGGGCGACGCCGTCGCCGCCGGCCAGCAGGTCCTGCAGGTCGAACGCCACCTCTTCGCGCGGCTCCAGGTAGAGCACCTTGCAACGTCTTACTCGCATCCGCGGCTGTTTCCTTGCACTCGGGCTCCGGTAAGCTGCGGCGCGAAGCCGCTTCCGGACGAAGCGGTAAAAAGGGGGGAAGGAAGAATGTCGGAAGAGACGAACGGCGGGCCGCAGCCGCTGCCCGCTGGAGTGGTGGACCGCCTGCTGGACCTGCTCTCCAGCGACGACGCATTCCGCGACCTGTTTTCCAGCGATCCGGCCTCCGCGCTGGCACAGGTCGGACACCATGCCGACGCGACCGGGCTCGCCCAGCTGGGCCAGCGCCTGGCCGTGCAACAGCTGGCGCCGAAGGAAACCATCGCCGCGGCCCGCGACGAGATCCGCGCCTCGCTGACCTCGGGCCTGTCGATGCAGCCGATCCAGCTGGATACCGGGGGCACGACCAACTAGGAACCCGTGGCGCCTCCGAGCACCCGTGCCGGAGGCAACGCCAGCCGGGAAACCACCTTGGTGGCCGCGCCCGGGTCCCGCAGCGCATCGGCGTGTGCCGCCGCCAGGCGCGCATCGACCACGTTGAGCCCCTGCTGGCACCAGGCGCATCCATATTCGGCATAGGCCAGGCCACGACGCCCTGCCAGCCAGGTGGTTCCGGCGCTGGCGGCCTTGTCGTCGCCGATGGCCAGGCTCGCCTCGATCCGCGCGACCCGCGCCTGGATCGATTCGGTTCCATCCCGGATGGTGTCCAGCAGCGCCAGCGCCTGGTGGGCGTCGCCCGAGGCCAGCGCCTGGCGGGCACGTACCACCGCCATCAGGGAACTTACCGGCTGCATGCCGGCCAGCCTTGGCTCCTTCTCCAGCGCCTGCAGCACGCGTCGCGCCGGCTGCTGGTCGCCGAGGCGCTGGCCGAGGATGGCCGCATACAGCACCAGTACCGCGTCGTCGCGCTGGTCCATGGCGTTGTCCGGTTCGGCCACCGCGGCCAGTCCACTCGCGACCATGCCCTCGACCTGGGCCAGGGCCGCGCCGTGGTCGCCCATGGCCCAGGCGGCCACGGCCACCGGCATCATCGCCTGGCGCGCGCGCGGACCGGCCTGACCAACCCGCAGCTGGACCCGCGCCGCCTCCGCGCGCGCGGCCTCCCACTTGCGCTGGTCGAGGTAGATCGAGACCCGGTCGAACAGGGTCTGGCGCAGCTGTCCGTCCGCGGGCCAGACGGACTCGGCAGCGGCGAAGTCGTCGCCGACCGCATGCCACACCGCCAGCCAGGCCTGTGCCGTCGGCAGGCCGTGGCGGCCGGCCGCCTCCAGGGCTTCCCGCGCCGGCGCGCGCTCGCCCCGCGCCAGGTGCAGGCGCCCGAGCAGCTCCAGCGACAGCGGCCCGAACTCGCTCTGCGGCACCGCGGCCCGGGTCGCGAACGGGATCGCGTCCTCGTGCTGGTTCTGCACCTCCAGCGCATAGGCCACGTTGGCCTGGGCCGGGAAGAAGTCCGGGTAGGTCCGCGCCATGAGCATCCACGCATCCACCGCGCGCCCGGGATCGTCGACCTGCACGGCCCACGCATCCAGGTACATCTGGTCGCGCGCGCCCAGGCTCCCGCGCAGGGCCTGGGCGCGGCGCAGGTGCGGCATGCCCTCGGGCAGGCGGTCCAGGGTGTTGTAGGCACGGGCCAGGCCGATGTGGGCGAGGGCGAAGTCCGGGTCCAGGCTGACCGCGCGCTCGTAGGACGCGACCGCCTGCAGGAAGCTTCCCTGGGCATAGGCCTCCTGGCCCAGGGCATACGCGCGCAGCGCATCGAGACTGGCCGTCGCAACCTGCGGCAGCGGCCGGGAGTCGCGTCGCAGCGCGGGCCTGGCTTCGCCCAGGCGCTCGCGCAGGTCGGTGGCGGCGGCATCGATCGAGGCCAGCACCGACTCCATGCCCGCGCCCTCGGCGCGGGCCACGTAGATCACGTCGCGGCTTTGAGGGTCGATCAGCTCCAGCACGACATGCACGCGGCCATCGACCTCCGACACGCTCGGCAGGACCACGCCCCAGGCGCCGTCGCGGACCGCGATCTCCGCGGCCAGGGCGCGGTCCACCGCGGCGTCGGCCGGGCGCCGCATCCGCGCCAGGGTGTCGCGGACCTTGGTGTCCGAGACCACGTTGACGTGGCGGGACTGGCCCAGGCTCAGGCGCAGGGCCTGGCCTACCGCGTCGTCGAGGACCGCCTGCCCGGTGTTGTTGTCCAGGTCGGCCAGCACCACCCAGCCGCGTTCGGCGAAGGCGATGGCCGGCTCGGTGCGGGTGGTCAGGTACAGCACCAGGCCCAGGGCCAGCACCGCCGTGCACTGGGCCAGCACCGCGGCGGGACGCCGCCACAGGGGCAGGTCGCGACGGGCCTTGCCGTCGGCCGGCCGCGGCGGCGCCATGTCGGCAATGCCCTCCTCGCCGGCTTCGTGGATCTCCAGCGGCTCCGGCAGGCCCTTGAAGTGCCAGCGGCCGTGGCTCTTCCAGACCAGGGCGCGGCCGAGCCCCGGGCCCAGCTCGGAGGCGGCGCGCCGGGCCAGGGTCTCGGCCACGTGCGACAGCAGGATCTGGCCGGGATTGGCCAGCGCCATCAGGCGCGCCGCCAGCGGCTTGGCCAGGCCCGAGATCTCCAGCGGCTTGGCGCCGTGGCGGACCGCTTCCTCGTCGTTGGCCCAGCTCACCACCTCGCCCACGTGCAGGCCGGCGCGGGCCCGCAGCTGCACGCCATGGGCGCGGCCCAGCGGGCCGAGGCTGCGCTGGTAGTCGAGGGCGAAGCCGAGTCCGTCCACCGGGCGTTCGAACACCAGCAGCAGGCCGTCGGAACGGTCGATCAGGCGGCCGCGCCACTGCTGCTGCAGGCGCAGGACCAGCTGGTCGTGCTCGCGGAACAACGAGGCGGCGGTAATGTCACCCAGGCGCTCCACGACGGCGGTGGAGTCGCACAGGTCGGTCATCAGGATGGTCCGCAGTTGCGGTGCGTCGCTTCCGGGATACGTCGGACCTTCCATTCGATGACTCCTCAAAGGCGCACGGGCAACTCGCCGTCGGCCCAACGCACGCGGTTGCCGCCGTCGCGCTTGGCCTGGTACAGGGCGGCATCGGCGTGGGCGTACCAGTGGTTCCAGTCGCTGTGCACGTCCACCAGGCAGGCGCCGATGCTGACCGGGCAGATGGTGGGCACGGCCTGCTGCAGGCGCAGCAGGTTGCGGGTGGTCTCCAGCACGAACTCGGCGTAGCGCAGGACGTCGTCACGGCCCTCGGCCATGACCAGCAGGCAGAACTCGTCGCCGCCCAGGCGGCAGGCCACGTCCTCCGGGCTGGACACCGAACGCAGGATGCCGGCGATGTTCTGCAGCACGCGGTCGCCGGCCAGGTGGCCGTGGGCGTCGTTGACCCGCTTGAAGCTGTCGCAGTCCACCAGCAGCAGGCCGACGCCGCCCTTGAAGCCGCGCTGGCGGCAGTCCTGCAGGTGCTGGATCAGGCCGCGGCGGTTGTAGAGGCCGGTGAGCTCGTCGACCCGGGCCAGCTCCTCGGTCTGGTTGAGCTGGTGGGTGGTGGCGTAGAGGTTGTCCAGGGCCGTTTCCAGGTCCTGGTTGCGGCGCCGGAGCTGGCGGATCAGGCCCTGCTCGTTCAGCACCACCCGGGCGATGGCGCGGCGCAGGAACTGCGCGACCAGGGCCGGGTCGGCGTCGACCAGGGCCTGGAACTCCTCCAGCCCCAGCTCGATCAGGCGGGTGTCGGTGGTGGCGGCGGCATCGGCGCTGCGGGTGTGTTCGCCGATCAGCAGGCCAAGTTCGCCGAAGAACTCGCGCGGCCCCAGGCGCTTGAGCGCCAGGTCCGAACCGAAGTCCAGCTCGATCTCGCCCTCGACCACCAGGTACATGACCCGGCCGGTGTCGCCACGGCGGAACAGGGACTGGCCGGCGGCGATCTCGCGGGTCCGGCCCAGGGAGGCGAACAGCGCGTACTCGCGCGACGCGAGCAGCGCCGCGGCGTCCGGTTGCAGGCTGGTCCTCTCTTGGAGGGCGTTGGCGCCCCCGCCGTCGTGCGACATCCGTCGTCCCCCATCCGACCGCTCCCCGCGGGGATCGCCGAAGATAGCACGGGGACTGCCGATCCGGTCACGTTTCCTCGGCCGTACCGGCGCCGGTGACCCGGCGCCGTGGGCCCCTGGTCAGGCGGCGCTGCGGTCGTGGAACTGCTCTTCCTCGGTCGAACCCTTCAGCGCCGTGGTCGAGGACTGGCCCTGCTGGATCGCCTGGGTCACCGCGTCGAAATAGCCGGTACCGACCTCGCGCTGGTGCTTGACCGCGGTGAAGCCCTTGCCGGCGGCGGCGAACTCCGCTTCCTGCAGCTCGACGAAGGCGCTCATCTGGTTGCGGGCATAGCCGTGGGCCAGGTTGAACATCGAGTAGTTCAGGGCGTGGAAGCCGGCCAGGGTGATGAACTGGAACTTGTAGCCGTAGCTGGCGATCTCCTTCTGGAACTTCGCGATCGTGGCGTCGTCCAGGTTCTTCTTCCAGTTGAAGCTCGGCGAGCAGTTGTAGGCCAGCATCTTGCCCGGGTACCTGGCGTGGATGGCCTCGGCGAACCTGCGCGCGAACTCCAGGTCCGGCTTGCCGGTCTCGCACCAGACCAGGTCGGCGTAAGGCGCGTAGGCCAGGCCGCGGCTGATCGACTGCTCCAGGCCGTTCCTGACCCGGTAGAAGCCCTCGACGGTGCGCTCGCCGGTGCAGAACGGCTTGTCGTTGTCGTCGATGTCCGAGGTCAGCAGGTCGGCGGCCTCGGCATCGGTGCGCGCGATCAGGATGGTTGGTACGCCCATGACGTCGGCGGCCAGGCGCGCGGCGTTGAGCTTCTCCACCGCCTCGCGGGTCGGCACCAGGACCTTGCCGCCCATGTGGCCGCACTTCTTCACCGAGGCCAGCTGGTCCTCGAAGTGCACGCCCGCGGCGCCGGCCTCGATCATCGCCTTCATCAGCTCGAACGCGTTGAGCACGCCGCCGAAGCCGGCCTCGGCATCGGCCACGATCGGCTGCAGGAAGTCGATGCTGTCGTTGCCCTCGGCGTGGTGCAGCTGGTCGGCGCGCAACAGGGTGTTGTTGATGCGCTTGACCACGGCCGGCACCGAATCGGCCGGGTACAGCGACTGGTCGGGATACATCTGCCCGGCCAGGTTGGCGTCGGCCGCCACCTGCCAGCCGCTCAGGTAGATCGCCTTGAGCCCCGCCTTGACCTGCTGCATGGCCTGGTTGCCGGTCAGCGCGCCCAGCGCGTTGACGAAGTCCAGGTCCTGCAGGTAGTTCCACAGCTTGCCGGAGGTGATGCGGGCAATGGAGTGGTCGACCGGGATGGTGCCGCGCAGGCGGACCACGTCCTCGGCGGTGTAGTTGCGGGTGATGCCGGCCCAGCGCGGGTCGGTGTTCCATTCGTGCTGGATCTGCTCGGCGGTCTTCAGCGTGCTCATGGTGGTTCTCCGTGGGCTGTGTCGGGCGGTTGCGATGGTTCTTCCGCGGATCCGGGGCGAACGCGCCGGATCCGGTGCCCTTTCGGGCGTCGGGGAAGGAGGCCGGGTCCCGGTGGGTACCGGGCTTGTGCGGGTGGGTTCCGGCTGGCGCCGGAACGGCGGTCAGTCGAGGCGGGCGTAGGCGGGCAGGGTCAGGAACTCGACCAGCTGGCAGGCGCGGGTCAGCTCGTCCAGCAGCGCGGTCGCCTCGGCGATGCGGTTGCCGCCAGGCAGGCCGGCGGTGTCGCCCAGGCGCCCGGGCAGCGCGGCCAGGGTGCGTTCGAACAGGGCGAAGTCGACCACCGTGCCGTCGGCCAGGTGCACCGGGCTGCCGTCGGCGTGGCGGCCGCGCGGATCGGAGTGGTGCAGCCATTGCCACAGCTGGGCGCGGGCGATCTCGGCGGTGGCCGCGTCCTCCATCATCCCGTGGATCGGGACGCAGCCGTTGCCGTCCAGCCATGCGGCCAGGTAGCGCACGCAGACCTCGACGTTGTTCTCGAAGCCCTCGCGGGTGATCGTGCCCTCGCACGGACGGATCAGGTCGTCGCGGCTGACCTGCACGTCCTCGCGCAGCACGTGGTGCTGGTTCGGGGTCGGCATGTGCGCGTCGAACATCTCGCGCGCCACCGGGATCAGCGCCGGATGCGCGACCCAGGTGCCGTCGTGGCCGGCGGTGACCTCGCGCAGCTTGTCGGCGCGCACGCGGGCCAGCGCCTGCTCGTTGGCCACCGGGTCGGAGGCATTGGGGATCTGCGCCGCCATGCCGCCCATGGCGTGGGCGCCGCGGCGGTGGCAGGTGCGGATCAGCAGTTCCGAATACGCCTTCAGGAACGGCTGGGTCATGGTCACCTGGCCACGCTCCGGCAACACCTTGTCGGCATGGGCGCGGAAGGTCTTCAGGTACGAGAAGATGTAGTCCCAGCGCCCGCAGTTCAGGCCGACGATCCGGTCGCGCAGCGCGTGCAGGATCTCGTCCATCTCGAACACCGCCGGCAGGGTCTCGACCAGGACGGTGGCCTTCATCTGCCCGTGCGGCAGGCCCAGGAAGGCCTCGACGTGGGACAGCGCGGTCTCCCACAGCGCCGCTTCCTCCATCGACTGCAGCTTGGGCAGGTAGAAGTACGGCCCGCGGTCGTTGGCCATCAGGGTGCGGGCGTTGTGGTACGCGAACACCGCCATGTCGAACAGGCCGCCGGCGATCGGCTCGCCGTCCACGCGCACGTGCTTCTCGTCCAGGTGCCAGCCGCGCGGACGCACGATCAGCACGGCTCGCTCCTCGTACGGACGCAGGCGGTACTGCTTGCCGTTCCCGGCCTCGAAGGCCAGCGAGCCTTCCACCGCGCCGGCCAGGGCGCCCTGGCCGGCCAGCAGGTTGCGCCAGGTCGGTGCGGTCGAATCCTCGAAGTCGGCCATGTAGCAGTGCGCGCCGGAGTTCAGCGCGTTGATCACCATCTTCGGGTCGACCGGGCCAGTGATCTCCACCCGGCGGTCCTGCAGCGCCTGCGGGATCGGCGCGACCTTCCAGTCGCCCTCGCGGATGGCGCGGGTGTCGTCGCGGAAGTCAGGCAGGCCGCCGGCGTCGTAGAACGCCTGGCGCTCGCGGCGAGCGGCGAGCAGGGCGCGGCGCTCCGGCTCGATCGCCCGGTGCAGCGTCACCAGCAGGCCCAGCAGCGGCGCCGGAAGCAGCTGTTCCTGGCCTGCGACCCGCTCGGTCAGCGAAAGCCCGGCGGCGCCCTTGGGGACGACGGCCGGGATCGGGCGCGGGCCCGGGGCGGGAGAGGCGGGAATGGCACTTTCGGCGGCGGCGGACATGACGTGCTCCTGCATCGGTCGGGAGTCCACGCTGCTGTCCCGCAACATATTTGACAAAGCAGTTTTGTCAATGTATCCCATAAATCTGCCTTATATTGCTGGTGACGGTCGCGTGAGCCCGCCTGCAAGTCCTCGTTTTTCCTACAAATCCGACCGCCTCAAACCGCTGCGGGCGTTCTGCCAGACGGTCCGTCTGGGCTCGGTCTCGAGGGCCGCGGAAGCGCTTTTCGTGTCCCAGCCGGCCATCACCCTGCAACTCCAGGCGCTGGAACGCGACCTCGGCACCCCCCTGCTGGAACGCAGCGGACGCCGCCTGCTGCCCACCCGCGAGGGCGAACTGCTCTACGAGATGGCCCTGCCCCTGGTCGAGCAGCTGGACGGCCTGGAGAACGCCTTCCGCGAGCGCGTGCGCGGGCTGGACGCCGGCGAGCTGCGGATCGCCGCCAACAGCTCGACCATCCTCTACCTGCTGCCGAAGATCGTCGCCGCCTTCCGCCAACAGCACCCGGAAGTGCACCTGGTGCTCAGCAACGTGGTCACCGGCGAGGGCGCCGATCTGCTGCGCGAGGACAAGGTGGACCTGGTGGTCGGGACCATGCTCGACGTGCCGGCCGACCTCAGTTACGAGGCCGCCCACCGCTTCGAGCAGCGGCTGGTGGCGCCGCCCGGGCATCCGCTGCTGCGCAAGTCGCGGCTGGAGCTGTCGGACCTGTCCGGATACCCGCTGATCCTGCCGCCGCAGCGCCAGATCACCTGGCGCCTGGTCGACCTGGTGCTGCAGCAGAACCGGATCCCGTACACGGTCGGGCTGGAGGTCAGCGGCTGGGACGTGATCAAGCAGTACGTGGCCATGGGCCTGGGAGTCTCGATCGTGCCCTCGATCTGCCTGGGCGAGGGCGACGACGCCCGCCTGGGTTCGCGTTCGCTGGCGGCGTTCTTCCCGTCGCGCAGCTACGGCGTGGTCGTGCGCAAGGGCCGGGTGCTGTCGCCACAGGCGCGCGCCTTCATCGCCCTGATCCGCCCGGACCTGCTGGCCCCGCGCGAGTACGACCAGAGCGGCCATTCCGAACGCTGAAGGGCACCATGCGCGCGCGGCCGGCGCTAAGGTTGGGCTTTCCGCCCGGGGTTCGCGTGCATGCGCAGTCTGCTTGATCTCAGCTCATGGTCCGCCCTGCTCACGACCCTGGGCAGCCTGGTGGCGGTGTCGCTGGTCGCGGTCGGCATCCGCCTGGTGTTCATGCAGACCCTGCAGCGGCGTCGCGAGCGCGAGAACCGCCAGATCAACGAGCGCCTGAAGACCCTGATCGCCGCCTACAAGACGCTGGGCGGCTCGTTCACCGGCGAACTGGTAGTGAGCCCCGCCCACCTGCGCGACCTGCGTTCGATGCAGCCGGGCGATGCCGGCGAAGCCGACGACCCCACCTCCGCCGCCGCCGAGCGTCGCCGCCGCATCCGCGATGCGGTCGAGGCCGCCCTGTCGGACGTGATCCTGCTGGGCACGGAGGAGCAGGTAGGACTGGCGGCCGCCGCGGCGCGCGACATGGTGGCCGGTCGACCGGTGGAAACCGCGGCGCTGGTGGCCTCGCTGCGGGTCTTCATCCGCCAGGCGCTGGACCTGGAGCCGATCCCGGCCTCACTGGTGATCCCGGCGCAGGGACCGCTGCGCGTGGCCGCCGGCGGCGGGGGCAAGCGCGAACCCGCCGGCGGACGTCCCGGTGGCGGCGGCGGAGCCGGCGGTGCCATGGCCGGCGGAGCCGGCATGGGTATGGGCATGGGCGCCAGCCGCGGCGCCCGGGATGATCCGGCCGCGGGCGGCGAAGGCGGGGTGGCCTGAGCCCGGCCGCGGGCAGCCCGCTGCGGCGGGCTTCTCGGCCTCCTGCTACGCAGGCGCAGTCGCTGGGCTCAGCGTTCCTTCGCGGCCGCGACCTGCTGGTCGCGATGGGCGAGGTCCTTGCCCACGTGGTAGCCGGACACCAGCAGGAAGAAGCCCATGCCGAAGGCCACGGTGGCATAGCCCAGCAGGCGGTGGCGGCGGGCGATGGCCAGGCCGGCGGCGGCGAAGGCCCCGGCATGGAACAGCGGTGTCCAGGCGACGCCGGCGATGAAGCAGGCGGCGGCGATCAGCCACTCGCTGGCGAACCCCTGGCTGTTGCGGCTCGACTGCATGGTCAGCTTCCTTGTCCGTTGCATGGGCGCTGCGCCCCGGTCTGGCGGCCGTCTCCCCCGGACGCAGGGCCGGTCCGGCCACGACCGCGGCCGCCCGCGCCTCAGCCTTCGCGTCCGGCGCGCAGGGCCGCGAAGGCCTCCAGCGCCGCCGCCCGGCCCTGGGCCAGGTCGACCTGGGGCTGGCGCGGGTAGCGCGGCGCCAGCCGCCGCAGCAGGTCCGGATGCTCCCAGGGGGCGAACCGGGCCGGCAGCGGCAGGGCCGCCAGCTCCGGCAGCCAGCGGGCGATGTATTCGCCCTGCGGATCGAACTTCATCGCCTGGCTGACCGGGTTGAACACCCGGAAGTACGGCGCCGCGTCGGCGCCGGTGCCGGCAGCCCACTGCCAGCCCTGGGTGTTGTTGGCCAGGTCGGCGTCCACGAGCGTGTCCCAGAACCAGCGCGCGCCATGGCGCCAGTGCAGGCGCAGGTGCTTGGTCACCCAGCTGGCGACGATCATCCGCACCCGATTGTGCATCCACCCGGTCTGCCACAGCTGGCGCATGCCGGCGTCGATGATCGGCACGCCGGTGCGGCCGCGCTCCCAGGCGTCCAGGGTGGTGCGTAGCGGCCGCGCCCAGCGGAAGTCGGCCATGCGCGGATCCAGGTCCTGGTCGACCACGTGCGGGTAGTGGTGCATCACGTGGTGGGCGAACTCGCGCCAGCCCAGCTCGGCCAGGAAGCGCTCGCGGTCGGGCGCGGGCACCTCGGCCGCCAGCACCGCCGCCGCCACCCGCTGCACCGAGACCTCGCCGAAGTGCAGGTGCGCCGACAGCCGCGAGGTGCCGTCCACTGCCATGCGGTCGCGGGCCTGGGCGTAGCCCTCCAGGCCGTGGGCGAGGAAGGCCTGCAGCCGCGCGCGGGCACCGGCCTCGCCGGGGGTGGCCTCGTCCCAGAAGCCGGCATCCCAGTCCGGGCGGGTCTCGGGGACGATCGCGTCCAGGTGCCGGCCGTCGGGGGCACCGGCCTGGTCCGGCGAGGGCAGCCGCGCCGACGCCTCCCACAGCGGCCGCAGCCGCCACTGCGCCAGCGCGTTCTTCCAGAACGGGGTGAACACCCGGTACGGGTCGCCCTGCTTCGTCTCGATCTCCCACGGCTCGAACAGCAGCGAGCCGTTGAAGCTCTCCGCGTGCAGCCCGGCCTGGCGCAGCTGCCGCTTGATCCGGGTATCGCGGGCCTCGATGTGCGGCTCGTAGCGCCGGTTCCACAGCACCGCCTCGGCACCGGTCAGCGCGGCCAACGCCTGCAGCGTGCCGAGGCTGGGGCCGTGCAGCATCAGCAGGCGCGAGCCGCGCTGCGCCAGCGCCTCGGCCAGGGCTGCCAGCGAGCGCCGGCGCCAGGCGTCCGAGGCCGCGCCGGGTGCCCAGGCGCCCTCCTCGTCCGGCGCGTGGATGTACACCGGTACTGGCACCAGGCCGCGGTCCAGCGCGGCGCGCAGGGCGGGGTGGTCGTCCAGCCTGAGATCGTCACGGAACCAGACCAGCGCCACGCCCATGTGCAGTCCTCAGGTGGTGCCGCGGTTGCGGCCCATCCACGGCCGGTACCAGGCGCGCACGGCGGCCATGTCGGCCTCCATGTCGCCGGTGGTGTGGAACAGCGGGCCGAAGCCGATGATCCGCTCCGGGTAGTGGAAGTAGGCCATCAGCACCGGCACCTGGGCGCCGTGGGCGATCTTCCAGAAGCCGCGCTTCCATTCCTTGACCGCCTTGCGCGTGCCTTCCGGCGCGACCACGAACCACATGCGCTCGCTGCCGCGCACCAGGTCGATGGCCTGCTCGACGATGCCGTGCGGGTTGCTGCGGTCCACCGGGATCACGCCCAGGCGGCGCAGCACGATCGACAGCGGCCACCAGAACAGCTGGGCCTTGCCCAGCACGCGGATGTCCACGCCCAGCGCCAGCTTGGCGGCCATGCCCCAGATCCCGTCCCAGTTGGACGAGTGCGGCGCGGCGATCACCACCAGCCGGCCAACCGGGGGGATCTCGCCCACCACGCGCCAGCCGCCCAGGCGCAGCACGCTGCGGCCGAGCCAGCGGGTGAAGCGGTTGAAGCCGGCGGCGGGAACCTGCGGGACCTGCGCCGGCATCACCGGCAGCAGGGGAGTTGCTTCGGACATGCTCATTCCCAATCGCGGCGCGAACGCCCGCGCTTGATCTCGCTGCGCTCGCGCTTGCCCTCGATCCGGCGCTTCTGCGAGGCACGGGTGGGGCGGGTCGCGATGCGCCGCTTCGGTACCGCCAGGCCGGCGGCGATGAAACCCGCCAGCCGCTCGCGTGCGTCCTGGCGGTTGCGCTCCTGGGTGCGGAAGCGCTGCGCATCGATCACCAGCACGCCGTCGTCGGTCAGGCGCCGGTCGCGCCGGGCCAGCAGCCGCTGGCGCAGGTCCTCGGGCAGGGACGGCGAACCGGCGATGTCGAACCGCAGCTCGACGGCGGTGGAAACCTTGTTGACGTTCTGGCCGCCGGCGCCGCTGGCGCGCACGAACCGCTCGACGATCTCCGACTCCGGGATCGCCAGGTCGGGACTGATGCTGAGCACGTCGACGGGCATGGGCGGATTGTAAGCGGGCGACGCCCCGCGGCGCGTGCTCAGCCGCCGCCGGCGGCGCCGTCCGCCAGGCTCCAGCCGAACAGCGCCATGGCCTTGAGGAACTCGCCGGAGGGCGGCGCCACGACCGTCATCTCCTGCCCGTCCTTCGGGTGCGGAAAACCCAGCTGCCAGGCGTGCAGCAGCATCCGGTGCACGCCGCGCATGCGGAAGGCGCGGTTGTGGCGGCCGTCGCCATGGCTGGTGTCGCCGATCAGGTGGTGCGAGGCGTGCTTGAGGTGGCGCCGGATCTGGCGGAAGCGCCCGGTCACCGGCGCGCATTCCAGCAGTGCGTAGCGCGAGGTCGGGAATCCGGCCGAGGGCTCGTCCAGCTCGCCGCAGGCCAGGCGCCGGAAGCGGGTCACCGCCGGCTTCTTCTGCGGCTTGCCGGGGCCGCCATCCAGCGGATGGTCGATGGTGAACCCTTCCTCGGGCCAGCCGCGGCACACCGCCAGGTAGCGCTTGTCCAGCTGCTGGGCCATCACCGCCTTGCCGAGCGCCGAGGCGGTGTCGCGGTCGAACGCCAGCAGCAGGCAGCCACTGGTGGCGCGGTCCAGGCGGTGGACCAGGAACACCTGGCGGCCGAACTGGGCGCGCAGCCGGTCGGCGGCAAAGTCGGTCTCGTCGGCCGCCAGCACGCTGTCGTGGACCATCAGGCCGGCGGGCTTGTCGACCACGGCCAGCCATTGGTCGGCGTGGAGGACGGGAAGGGATCCGGGGAGTTGTTCGTTCACCCGCGCATTATCCGCGGGTCGGCGGGTTTTGCCGCACCCGGCCCGGAGCGGGCGACGGCGGCCGGCCGTGGCGCGTTCCGGCGGTTGCATGGAGACGACCTGCAGGGAGGGGACGACTGGAAGATGCGTGGCATCGCCGGCCGGCCGGTTGCCTTCCATCGCGACGCCTGGCGCCCGGCCTGTATAGATCCGCTTGCACGCATGACCAGCGGCACTCCTGCCGCCCCGGTGTTCTGACACACTCCGGCGCGGGCTTCCCGCCCACATCGACAACGACTGGAGACCAAGGATGATTTCCGGAAGATCCTTTTCCGCGCTCGCGCTGGCCCTCGCCCTGCTGCTGCCGGTACCCGCGGCCCCTGCCGCCACGCCGGCCCTGCCCAAGGGCGTGACCGCCGGACCCAGCATCGAGGGCATCAGCGAATACACCCTCGGCAACGGCATGCGCGTGCTGCTGTTCCCCGATTCCACCAAGCCGACGGTAACGGTCAACCTCACCTATGGCGTGGGTTCGGTGCACGAGCAGTATGGCCAGACCGGCATGGCCCACCTGCTGGAGCACCTGCTGTTCAAGGGCACGCCGACCCATGCGGACATCCCCGGCGAGATGAAGCGCCGCGGCATCAGCTACAACGCCACCACCTCGCTGGACCGCACCAACTACTACGCCGCCTTCCCCGCCAACGACGACACCCTGTCCTGGGTGCTGCGGATGGAAGCCGACCGCATGCTCAACTCGAACGTGTCCAGGGCGGACCTGGACAGCGAGATGACCGTGGTGCGCAACGAACTGGAGGCGCGCGAGAACAATCCGGCCAACGTGCTGCTCGAGCGCCTGCGCTCGACCGCCTTCCTCTGGCACAACTACGGCAATTCCACCGTCGGCGCGCGTTCGGACGTGGAAGGCATGGGCATCGGGCAGCTGCAGGACTTCTACCGGACCTGGTACCGGCCGGACAACGCGACCTTGGTGATCGCCGGCCGCATCGATCCGGCCACGACGCTGGCGAAGGTGCAGTCCAGCTTCGGCGCGCTGCGCAACCCGAAGTCCGCGCTGCCGCGGGTGCCCACCATCGAGCCGGCGCAGGACGGCGAGCGCACCGTGGTCGTGCGCCGCACCGGCGACCTCGGCGTGGTCGCCGCGGCCTACCACGTACCCGCCTCGACCCATCCGGACAGCGCGGCACTGGCGGTGCTGGCCGATGTGCTCGGCCATACCCCGGCCGGACGCCTGCACAGGGCGCTGGTGGAAACCCGGATCGCAGCCGCCGCCGGTTCCTGGGGCGAAACCCTCGCCCAGCCCGGCCTGTTCACCGCCATCGCGCTGCAGCCGCGAAGCGGCGACGCGGCGAAGATGGAGGAGGTGCTGCTGGCGCAGCTGGAGGCACTTGCCACCAATCCCGTCACCGACGAGGAGGTGGCCGAGGCCAAGCAGCGCATCGCCAACAACCACGACCTGTACTTCACCGACGTCAATGCGGTGGGCATGCGCCTGACCGAGTCGGTCGCCGCCGGCGACTGGCGCCTGCTGCTCACCCAGCGCGACGCGGTGGCAGCCGTCACCACCGCGGACGTCAACCGGGTTGCCACGCAGTACCTGCGTCCGGGCAACCGCACGCTCGGCCGCTTCATCGCAACCGACACCCCCGACCGGGTCGAGGTGCCCGTGGCGCCGACCGCCGCCAGCGTGGTCGCCGGATACACCGGGCGCGCCGCGGTCGACTCGGGCGAGCACTTCGAGCCGACCCCGGCCAACATCGAGGCCCGCACCCGCCGCATCACCCTGGGCGACGGCCTCAAGGTCGCACTGCTGCCCAAGCGCACCCGTGGCGGCACGGTCTCGGTGGTGGGCCGCTTCCGCTTCGGCGACGCCGAAAGCCTGGCCGGGCGCGACGCCGCCGCGGATATGGCCGGCGCGATGCTGATGCGCGGTACCCGCCAGCTCAGCCGGGTCGAGATCGACCGCCGGCTGGAGGCGTTGCAGACCAAGGGCGGCGTACAGGGCGGCCTGACCGGCGCGAACCTGAGCCTGCTCAGCCGCCGCGAGCACCTGCCCGAGGCACTGGCGCTGATGGCCCAGCTGCTGCGCGAGCCGTCGTTCCCGGAGGACGAGTTCGAGCAGCTGCGGCTGCAGCAGGTCACCAGCCTGGAGGCGGCGCGCACGGATCCGGGCAGCATCGCCTCGCAGGCGATGGCGCTGTACTTCGATCCGTGGCCGGCCGGGCATCCGCTGCACGTGGACACCATCGACGAGTCGCTGGAGCGCGTGCGCGCGTTGAAGCGCGAGGACCTGGTCGCGTTCCATCGCGACTTCTACGGCACCTCGCGCGGCGAGATCGCGGTGGTCGGCGACTTCGACGCCGAGGCGCTGGAGAAGCAGCTGCAGGAGCTGTTCGCCGGCTGGGACAGCCCGCGCCCGTACACGCCGATCGCTACCCGCTACCACGCCGTCGACCCGCTGGTGTCGAAGCTGCCGGTCGCGGACAAGCCCAACGCGGTGCTGCTGGCGCGGCACAACATCCCGCTGCGCTACAGCGACGACGACTATCTCGCGCTGTCGGTGGCCAACCGTGTGTTCGGCGGCGACTCGATGACCTCGCGCCTGGGCAACCGCATCCGCCAGAAGGAAGGCCTCAGCTATGGCGTGGGCAGCCAGGTCAACGCCGACGACAGCATCGACGGCACCGACGACGACGGCAGCTTCGTCATCCAGGCCATCGCCGCGCCGCAGAACATGGAGCGGGTCGACGTGGCGGTGCGCGAGGAGCTGGCGCGGCTGCTGGCCGACGGCATCACCGCCGAAGAGCTGCGCGACGCGGTATCCGGCCTGCTGACCGAACTGGAACAGGGCCGGGCCAGCGATGGCCACCTGGCCGGCATCCTCCAGGACCAGCTGTTCCATGGCCGCACGATGAAGTTCACCGCCGCGCGCGAGGCGCAGTACCGGGCGCTGACGGTGGACCAGGTCAACGCGGCGATCCGCCGCCACCTGGATCCGGCGCGCCTGAGCGTGTTCGTGTCCGGGGACTTCGACGCGGCGGCCAGGGCCGCGGCGGCGGTGCCGGCCGTGGCGCAACCGCCGCAGGGCTGAGCCCGACGGGCCGGCCCGCCGTACGGAGCGACCGGCCCTGCCAACCGATCGCCGCGGCCTGCCGCGGCGATCGTCCTTCAGCGGCGCGGCAAGGCGGCCAGCACCGCCCACAGGCCGCCGATGCCGGCCACCCAGGCCGACAGCGGCACCCCGGCCAGGCGCGGGCCGCCGGCCTCCAGCGCGTACAGCACCGCCGCCACCAGCAGCAGGCCGACGCCGAGGATCGCGGCGACCGAGCGCCGCTGCATCACCTTCAGGGTGTGCTCGATCCCGGCCAGCTCCGGTGCATGGATGCCGGTCTGGTGGCGTCCCTGCACCTGCTGCTCCAGCCAGGTGTGCAGCAGGCGCGGCATCTCCGGCGCGCGGGTCATCAGCTCCGGGGCGCGCTGGCGGAACTCGCGCAGCAGCCGGCGCGGGCTGTAGCGCTCGCGCAGGATCTTCTCCAGCACCGGCCGCGCGACCTCCCAGATGTCCAGCTGCGGGTCGAGCTGCCGGCCCACGCCCTCGATGTTGAGCAGGGTCTTCTGCAGCAGGATCAGCTGCGGCTGCAGGGTCAACTCGTAGCGCTGCGCGGTGCGGAACAGCTTGGCCAGCACCTCGGCCAGCGAGACCTCGCTCAGCGGCCGGGTGAAGTACGGCTCGCACACCGCGCGCGCCGCCGCCTCCAGCTCCTCGATCCGCACCGTCGCCGGCATCCAGCCCGCTTCCACGTGCAGCTCGGCGATGCGCCGGTAGTCCTGCTGGAAGATGGCCATGAAGTTCTCGGCCAGGTAGTACTGGTCGCGCGAGGACAGCTGGCCGACGATGCCGAAATCCAGGGCGATGAAGCGCGGATCGCCGCGCCGCGCCGGGTCGGTATCGACCCAGATGTTTCCGGAGTGGGCGTCGGCGTGGAAGAAGTTGTCGCGGAACACCTGGGTGTAGAACACCCGCACGCCCTTGGCCGCCAGCACCCTGCGGTCGATGCCCGCGGCATCCAGCGCGGCGATGTCGTCGGAGGGGATGCCGTGCACCCGCTCCATGGTCAGCGCCCGCTGCGCGGTGTGGGTCCAGATCACCTCCGGCACGTACATGTCCGGGGAATCCTTCCAGAACCGGCGCATCACGCTGGCGTTGGCACCCTCGCGCTGCAGGTCCAGCTCGGCGGCCAGGGTGGTCTCGATCTCCGCCACCACCGCCTGCGGGCGGATGCGGTCGGCCTTCGGATGGGCGCGGTCGACCACCGCGGCGAGCGAGCGCAGCAGGGCGATGTCGGCTTCGATCTGGCGCTCGATCCCCGGGCGCAGCACCTTGACCACCACCTCGCGGCCGTCGTGCAGGCGCGCGGCGTGGACCTGGGCGATCGAGGCCGAGGCCAGCGGGCGGGTGTCGAACTGGGCGAACGCCACGTCCACCGGGCGGCCGAGCGCCTGCTCGACGATCGCCTGCGCGGCCTGGCCGTCGAACGGTGCGACCTGGTCCTGCAGCATCGCCAGTTCCTCGGCGATGTCCGGCGGCAGCAGGTCGCGGCGGGTGGAGAGGATCTGCCCGAACTTGACGAAGATCGGTCCCAGCTCCTGCAGCGCCAGGCGCAGGCGCATGCCCGGCGGCTGCGCGGCGACATCGGCGCTGGCGCGCGGCACGAACGGACGCGCCAGGCGCAGGAAGCGCTCGGCCGGGGTCCCATCGAGCAGCGCGTCCAGGCGGTAGCGCAGCACCACCCGGGCGATGCGCCAGGCGCGCAGCGCGCCCCTCACGACGCGCTCCCCGGCACGCGCAGGCGGCCGAGGCGCGCGGCCAAGCGCTCGACGTCGTCGCGCACCGCATCGACGTCGTCGTTGAACGCAGCCAGCTCGGCGCGGCCGACCACGTCGCGCGATTCCTCGACCAGGAACTCGGCGCCGGAGCGCACCAGGCCACTGGCCAGGCCACGCGCGCCGCGCAGGGCGGCGGCCGCGGCATTGGCCAGCTGCACGCCCAGTACCGGGCCGAAGGCCTCGACGAAGGGCTGCTGCCAGTCCGGCTCGAATCCGGTGGCCAGCTTCTGCAGGCGGCGCGCGAGGTCCGCGTCGCCGGACACGTGCAGGCGGCCTGCGGGGCGCCCGCGCGCGGCGGCGGCCAGGAACGGCACCTGCCCGAGCAGGCCGCCGATGGTGCCGCGCACGGCCAGGTCGGCCTCGCGCAGCGGCGGACCGACCTGCAGGTACTGGTCGTGCACCCGGATCTCCAGCGCCAGCGGCGGTCGTTCCAGGGTCAGGGAGACGCTGCGGCCGTGCAGTTGCGACAGCGCGGCGAGGGTGTCCGGGTCGAGGGCCGCGGCACGGTTGAGCGCCGCTTCCAGGGCGCGTCCGGCCAGCGGCTTGAGGGCATCGAGGGGGCTTGGCATGTGGCCATTCTAGCGGTCGCCGGGTGCACGCACCGGCCCTGGCCGGCCGGCAGCGGTGCGGCGGATACGACAAGGGCGCGGCCGGTGGCCACGCCCTTGTCGATGGGTCCTGCCGGCGGCGCCCGGTGGGCGCCGGCTCGGACTAGACGCGCCTGCCGCGCAGCAGGGAGATGGCGCCCAAGACCAGGAACACGACGAACAGGATCCAGGCGATGTTGGTGGCGGCACCGGCGATGCCGCTGAAACCCAGCAGCGCGGCGATGACGGCGATGACGAAAAAGACGACAGCGTAGTGGAGCATCGGGGGCATCCTCGTTATGGCGCCGGGGCGGCGGTCGAGGGGGATGCTGCACAAGGGCCGGTGGTGATCAGGTGACGGACGATGTGTTCTGCCAGCTGTCCTTCAGCCTCATGATTCCCTCGTCAAATCCCACCTTGGGCACGTAGCCGAAGTCGCGCCGCGCCGGTTCCATGCTGTACCAGTGCGCGGTGGCCAGCTGCTCGGCGAGGAAACGCGTCATCGGCGGCTCGCTGCGCAGGCGCAGCAGGGGCCACAGCCGCTCGCACACCGCACCGATGCCGTAGGCGGTCCGGAAGGAGATGCTGCGCGTCACCGGCGGCGCGCCGGCGGCCTGCAGCAGGCGGTTGAGCACCTCGCGCATCGGCAGCGGTTCGCCGTTGGAAATGAAGTAGGCCTTGCCCGCGCAGGCAGCGCCGGGCGCGAGGTGGTCCAGCGCACCCAGGTGCGCCTGGGCGGCGTTGTCGATGTAGGTGGTGTCGACCCTGTTGCTGCCATCGCCGACCAGGCGCAGGCGCCCGGCATGCGCGCGCTCGACCAGGCGCGGCAGGATCTGCGGATCGCCCGGGCCCCAGATCAGGCGCGGCCGCAGCGCGACCACGGCCAGCTCTGGTCCATTGGCCGCCAGTGCCTCCTGTTCGGCGATCGCCTTGGTCGCCGCGTAGGGCGCCTGGAAGTCCTCGCCGTAGGGCACCTCGTGCGCACCCAGGCCCTCGACCGGATGGGTCGCACGATGGGTCACGCTGGGCGTGGAGGTGTACACCAGCCTGCCCACGCCGTGCGCGCGGCAGGCGGCGATCACGTTGCGGGTGCCGACCACGTTGGCCTGGTGGTAGCTGTCGTAGCTGCCCCAGGCGCCGGCCTTGGCGGCGTTGTGCAGCACCGCGTCCTTGCCCGCCACCGCCCTGGCGACCGCGGCCGCGTCGGCGAGGTCGCCACGGTGCTGGACCACGCCCATCGCCTCCAGCGCCGGCGAATGGCTGCGCTGGAAGCTGTGCACCTCGTATCCGCGCGCCAGCAGCGCGCGGCACAGGGCCTGGCCGAGGAAACCCGCGCCGCCGGTCACCAGCACCTTCATGCACGCTTCTCCAGCTGCCGGGTGGCCCACGCGGCGAGCTTCTCGCGCCCGATCTTGGCGTTGTGGCGGATGTCGACCGGGAACGCGGGATGGCGCAGGAAGCGGCCGATGCGCGCGGTATGCGGCAGGCGGCTGCCGAGCAGGCGCAGTTCCTCGGCGATGCGCTCGAACTCGGTGGCGCGCACGCCACGCGCCAGCTCCACGCACAGCACCGGCACCTGCGCACCGGGCGCGCCGACGCCGACCAGGGCGGTGCGGCGCACGCGCGGATGCACGTTGAACACCGGCTCGACCTGCTCGGTGTAGAGCGGGCCATCGGCGGCTTCCACGCGCTGGGTCTTGCGCCCGCAGAACCACAACCGCCCCTCGCCGTCGAAGTAGCCGGTATCGCCCATGCGATGGACCACGCGGGTGCTGCCGTCGGGCAGCGTCTCGCTGATCTTGGCCGCGCGGGTGGCGGCATCGCGGTTGAAGTAGCTGTCGGTGGCGGTCGGGCCGGCCACGGTGATCTCGCCGACCTGGCCGGCGGCAAGCACGCGCGCCTGCTCCCAGGACGCGATCGGGGCATCGTCGATGGCGATGATCCGCACCTCGTTCGGCGCCACCGGGCGACCCACGCAGGTGCCGGCGCCGGCCTCGGTGGCGGCGCGGGTGGACTGCAGCTCGCGACCCTCGATCACCGCCACCGGCAGGCACTCGGTGGCGCCGTAGGGCGTCCAGAACTGCGCATCCGGCGGCAGCAGCGAACGGATCTTCTCCACCACCTCCGGCGGCACCGGCGCGCCGGCCGAGGTGGCGCGGCGCACGGTCGGCAGCGGCGCGCCATGGTCGGCCAGTACCCGCATCAGCGCCGGCGAGCCGAACAGCTGGGTCACGCCGAAGCGCGCGATCGCATCGTGCAGGCGGCGCGGGTCGGCCTCGGCCGGGCGGGTCGGGTCCATGTCCGGGATCACCGAGGTCAGGCCCAGGGCCGGATCGAACAGGGCGAACGGCGGGAAGGTCGGCAGGTCCACGCCGCCGGCCTCGATGCCGAAGGCCTCGCGCATCAGTGCGATCTGGGCGACGAAGTGGCGGTGGCGGTAGACCACGCCCTTGGGCACGCCGGTGGAGCCGCTGGTGAACAGGATCGCCGCGACCTCCTCGCCGCCGGTATCGGCCAGCTGCGGGCCGGCACCGCGGCCGGCGCGCTCGACCGCGGCCAGGGTGGTGCCGCCCCAGCCCATGCGGGTGCCGACCGTCACCAGCTTCTTCGCCGAAGCCGCCCAGCCGAGCAGGCGCCGGGCCACGTGCGCCAGCGGGATGCCGATGAAGGCCTCGGCCTGGGCCTCGTCCAGGCACTGCTTCAGCGCGCGCCGGTCGATGCCCGGATCCACCAGCACCGGCACCGCGCCGGCCTTGAACAGGGCGAACATCACCAGGAAGAACTCCGGCGACGGCCGCACCATCACCACCGTGCGCACGCCGCGGCCGATGCCCTGCGCGGCCAGGCCGGCGGCGATCGCGTCGCTGCGGGTGTCGAGGGTGCGGTAGTCGAGGACCACGTCGTAGCGGGCCAGGCCGCGGCCGGAGGCACGCTTGCCGGGGCAGCGGATCGCGGGCTGGTCGGGACGCTCGGCGGCCAGCCGCGGCAGCGCCGCGGCGATGTTGCAGGGGCTGGAAGTCATGCGGGGATTATCGCGCATGGTCCAGGGAGGGTCCCGCCGGCGGGCGGACGTCGTCCTGGATGCCTGTTTCCCTGCGGCCGGCATCCGGCCGGATAGCCCAGCACCGGCTATTGCCGGGGATCGGATCGCCCGCCCGCGGGCCCCACTGCCGCGTTGCAGCCGGGCGGCGCGGGCCTGGCCCGGGCCCGGATCGGCCGGGCACTGCACAAGGCCCCGGGCTTGCGTCAGAATCGCCGCCCGTTCCCGCCACTCCGCCGCGCAAGGCCCGGCCTCCCATGCATCCCTGCCTAACCTGCGGCGCCTGCTGCACCCAGTACCGGGTCGCCTTCCACTGGATGGAATCGGACGAGTTCACCGCAGGGGGGGTCCCGGCCGCGCTGACCGAGCGCCTCGATGCGCACCGGCTCTGCATGCAGGGCACCTACGCCCCGCCGGTCCGCTGCACGGCGCTGGATGCGGAGATCGGCGTGTATTCGCGCTGCAGCATCCATCCCAACCGGCCCTCGGTCTGCCGCGAGGTGGATGCCTCCTGGGAATTCGGTGCGGCCAGCTCGCAGTGCGACCGCGCCCGCGTCGCCCACGGCCTGCCGCCGCTCACCGCCGCCGACTGGCGCTGGCGCGACCCCGCCGGCAACGACGACGACCGGCCCGACGACAACGGCAACAGCCCGTCCTCGCCCCCGGCTCCGCCGGTGGCGGCGTAAGGCTGCGTAGCCCGGACAAGGCCGCAGGCCGCATCCGGGTTCCGGCGGATCGCATGGACCAGCCGCGCACCCGCCCGGGGTGCGCTTCGCTTGGGCGGGCTACACGGCCGGTGGACAGGTCAGAGCGGATTCGCGTCGAGGAACGCGCGGATCCGGGGCACCAGGACCTCGTGCTTGTCTTCCAGCACGTAGTGGCCGGCGTCCTCGAAGGCGTGGACCTGGGCGCGCGGCAGGTCGGCGCGGAAGCGCTCGAGGAAGTGGTGGTCGAACACGAAGTCCTTCAGCCCCCAGCCGATGAAGGCCGGGCGGTCGGCGAACGACGGCAGCGCCCTGCCGGCGGCTTCCAGCAGCGGCCAGGCCTTGTCCTTCGGCGACAGCGGGATGTCCTGCATGAAGCGGATGGTGGAGATGCGGTTCTTCCACGAGTCGTACGGCGCCACGTAGGCGCGGCGCACCTCGGCCGGCATCTTCCGCTCCACGCCCAGCCAGGAGGCACCGGAGGAGAACGCGTTGAAGCTGCGGATCACCACCTCGCCGACGAAGTAGTCGCGGCCCAGCGCGATCTGCCACGGCATCTGCTTGGCCGCCGGCATCGGGAAGGCAGCGGTGTTGAGCACCACCAGGCGCTTGACCTGCGCGGCGTGCCCCAGCGCCCAGCCGAAGCCGATCATGCCGCCCCAGTCGTGCACGGCCAGGGTCACCGGCGTGCCGTCGTCGACCCCGGCGTGGCGCAGCAGCGCCTCCAGGTCGTCCACCCGCGACTGCAGGGTGTAGTCGTAACGCGGCGATGCGGTGAGGCGGTCGTCCGGCTTGTCCGACAGGCCCATGCCGACATGGTCGGGGACGATGCAGCGGTAGCGGTCCGACAGTCCCGCCACCAGGGTGCGCCAGTAGTAGCTCCACGACGGATTGCCGTGCAGCATCACCACGACCTCGCCGTCGCGCGGGCCCTCGTCCAGGTAGGACATGTGGATGCCGGGACGGACTTCGAAACGCCGGGGCTGGGCGGGGTAGCCGGGGAACTGGGACACGGTCGGGTGCTGTCGCGGAAACCGCGCATTGTAGGCCAGCGCGCCGCCCGGGTCGGCCGCGTTGCTGCGCCCGGCCGCCGGCGGGTCTACCATGCACGCCCCTGACGAGTACTGCTGCCATGGCCACGCCCCCGCCCTATCTCGACGACGCGCAGATCGAACGGCTCTCCAGCCTGCTCGAGCAGCGCGCGGTGCCGTTCCGCGGCTTCAACCTGGAGGCGCTGGACGGCTTCCTCTCCGCCCTCGTGGTGGCGCCCTCGCCGGTCGCCGCGGAGGAATGGCAGCCGGTGGTCTGGGGCGGCAAGGCCCCGAGCTGGGGCAGCCCCGAAGAGGCCGAGGAGATCCAGGTCCTGCTGCAGGGCCACTGGAACATGTGCGCCGCCCGCGCCCGCCAGGGCGAGGAGATCCCCGACCACCTGATGCCGCTGATGTGGCTGCCCGAGGACCCGGAGAACGCCGAGGAGGCGCTGGGCGAGGACGAGCTGGACGTCGGCCACGACTGGGCGCTGGGCTTCTTCGAGGGCGTGGCCCTGCGCGAGGAAGGCTGGGACGCGTGGCTGGACGAGCACGAGTGGATCGAGGACATCTTCGACCTGCTCGAGCGCCTGGCCTCGGGCGAGGTGGTCGACCCGGAGAACCCGGAGGCCGAACCGGCCCAGTTGTCCTACCGCGAGCGGCTGGAGATCGTGATGGACCTGCCGGGCATGCTGGCCGACCTCAACCACCAGCACATCGCCGCGCAGACCCCGCGCACCCCGATCCGCCGCGAGGAGGGCCCGGGCCGCAACGATCCCTGCCCCTGCGGCAGCGGCAAGAAGCACAAGAAGTGCTGCGGCGCCGGCTGAGACCGCGCCGCCAGGCCGGCCCCGGCGGCGATGCCAGGGCCCGGAACAGCAAAGGGCCGGCATAGCCGGCCCTTTTGCATCATGCGGAGCAGGAGTGGCTTACCACTCCACCTCGGCCATCGAGCAGTTCAGGCCCGAACCGATGCCCAGCAGGGCGATCCGGTCGCCCTTCTTCAGGCGCCCCAGCTCCTTGAGCTTGCTCAGCACGATCGGGACCGAAGCCGGGCCGATGTTGCCGTGTTCGCCGAAGATGGTCATGACCTTCTTCGGGTCCACGCCCAGCGACTTGATGAAGGCCTTGGTGTGCGGACGGCTGACCTGGTGGATCACGAACTGGTCCAGCTCCTCCACCGCCCAGCCCAGCGCGATCTTGGCCGCGGCGAAGGTCTTGGTCGCCAGCTTGATGCCCTCGATCAGCAGCAGGCGGGTGTCGGTGACCATGCGGTCCAGGTTGCCGCGGCACAGCTGGTTGAACTCGGTGGCCGAACGGGTCACGCCGCCCTTGTAGCGCGGGGCGTCCGGGACCAGCTCGCGGCGGGCCAGGACCATGGCCGCGGCGCCGCAGCCCAGGGTCAGGGCCGCCATCTCGTCGCGGAACTCCTGCTCGGTCACGTCCGGCGAGCTCATGCGCTCCAGGGTCTTCTCGTAGACCAGGTTCGCGGTCTCGCCGTCCACCACCAGGGCATAGTCGATCTCGCCGCGCTCGAGCATGCGCGCGGCGATGTCCATGCCGTTGATGAAGGCCAGGCAGGCGTTGGCGACGTCGAAGGTCATGCACTCGTCGGACACGCCGAGGTTGCCGGACACGATGGAGGCGGTGGACGGCTCCAGGTAGTCGCGGCTGACGGAGGTGTTGACCAGCAGGCCGACCTTCTCCACGCCGATGCCGGCGTCTTCCAGCGCCTTGCGCGCGGCCAGGGTGGCCACGTCGGAGGCCTGCATGCCGTCATCCCACAGGCGTCGCGCATGGATGCCGGCGATGTCGCCCAGCACGTCGACCCGGATGCCGAGGCGGTCCAGGGTCGGTTTCAGCCGGTCGTTGATTTCCTGCGAGGTGAGGGTATGCGGCGCATCGATATGCGCCAGCCCCGCGATGGAGACGTTCTTGAAAAGCATGGCTGGACCACGCCGGTGAGGCGAAAGGGGCGTAGATTCTACCGGTTGCCCGCCTTCACCGCACCTTTACGTACGGCGCGGCACCCGCGCCGTTCAGCGGCACTGCCAGCCGGCGAAGCGCTGGGTGCCCGCGGTCGGCTCGCCCAGCGGCTGGATCACGTTGGCGCCCAGGCCCGGCGCCTCGTTGCGGGCCAGGGTCTCCAGCTCGTCGCGGACCTTTACCTGGTTGCGCTCGTAGAAGGCCACGCTGTTCTTGACCGAGACCTCGATCTCGCCCTGGCGGACGCAGCCGGCCGGGGCCCCGCCCGCGGCGATCACGCGCACCGCCTTGGCCTCGGGCTGGATCGGCACCCAGGTGCAGGCGGCCAGCGGCAGGAGGAGCAGGATCGGGAGGGCGGCTCGGGTCATGGACGTGTTCCGGGATGTGAAGACTGGTGCGAAGCGTGCCAGAACCAGGCGTAACGTGCCGCAACCGCCGGTGCCGCCCCTCTGGACGGCACCGGCGCGGGACGGTCAGCGCTTGACCGGGTTGCCGTCGGCGTCGATCACCTGGACCGGGCCGAGCTCGAGCGAACGCACCGGCTGCTCGACCTGCTTGAGGTCGCCGACCACCACCCAGACCAGCTTGTCCGGGTCGAGCGTGGTCGCGGCCTGCTTCACCTGGTCCACGCTCAGGCCCTCGATCATGGCCTTGCGCTGGAACACCCAGTCGTCCGGGCGGTCGTAGCGGACGATGCCGCCGATCGTGCCCAGCACCGCACGGCCGGTCTCATAGGCGCCCGGCAGGCTGCGGATCTCGGTGGCCTGGATCTTGGACACCTCGGCCTCGGTCGGCGGCTTGTGGCCGGCAACGTACTCGCGCACCTCGCGGTCCAGCTCGGCCAGGGCCTCGGCGGTCTTGTCGATCTGCACCGGGGCGAAGGCCATCCACGGCCGCTGGCCCAGGGCGCCCTGGGTGAAGCTGTAGGCGCCGTAGGCCCAGTGCTTGTCCTCGCGCAGGTTCATGTTCAGGCGCGAGGAGAACTCGCCGCCCAGCACCGAGTTGGCGAAGTCGAACACGACGGTGGACGGGTCCTTGGTCGAGGGCACGACCTGGCCGGCCAGGATGGTGGCCTGGACCGCGCCGGGCTGGTCGATCAGGTACACCGCGGCGCTCTTCGGACGCTCCACCGGCGGGATGTTGTCGGCGGAGATCTCCGGCGCCGGGGTGGACGCCTTCCAGTCACCGAAGTGGCGCTCCAGCAGCGGCACGATCTCGTCCAGGGTGGTGTCGCCGACCACGATCAGGGTGGCGCCGTCCGGACGCACCCACTGCGCGTGGAAGGCCTGGAGGTCGGCGCGGGTCAGCGAGGCGATGGACTCCTCGGTGCCGGTGCCGCTGAACGGGATCGCGTAGGGGTGGCCCTTGCCGTACAGCAGCGGCGGCAGCACGCGCTGGGCGGCACCGTTCGGGCGCGCCTTCTCCTGGGCGATGCCAGCCAGCCAGGTGGCGCGGACGCGGTCGATCTCCTTCTGCTCGAAGCGCGGGCGGCGGATCATGTCGGCGAACAGCGCCAGCGACTCGTCCAGGTTCTCCTTCAGCGCCGACAGGTAGGCGTTGCCACCGTCCAGCGCGGCACCGGCGCCGACCGAGGCGCCCAGCGCCTCGACCCGGTTGGCGAAGCCCAGCGCGTCCAGCTCGCCGGCGCCCTCGTCCAGCATCGACATGGTGAAGCTGGAGGTGCCGAGCTTGCGGCCATGGTCGGCGAAGAAGCCGCCCTTGAACTCGTAGCTCATCTGCACCACCGGCACCGCGTCGCGGCGGGCCAGGATCACCTGGGTGCCGTTGCCGAGGGTAGCCCGCTCCAGTGCCGGGAACTTCAGGTCCGGGAAGCTCTCGGGCATCGGCACGCCCTTGCTGCGGTCCACGCTGGTCTTGACCGTCTTGTACTTGCGGTCCGGCCTGGGCAGGTTGAACGGGGCCGGCGTCGGCGACGGCTCCTCCTCCAGCGCGGCACGCTCGCCCGGCAGCACCACCAGGGTGTGCGAGCCCTCGCCCAGCCAGGTGCTGCCGGCCTTGCGCACGTCATCGACGGTGGCGCTGGCGAAGACCTCCAGGCTCTGGCGGAAGCAGCCCGGGTCGCCGGTGTAGACCGTGCACTCGGCCAGGGCGTCGGCCTTGCCGCCGAAACCGCCGATGCGCTCGACGCCGCGCACCACCGAGGCCTTCACCATGGCCTGGGCCTGGTGCAGCTCCTCGGCGGTCGGGCCTTCGGCGACCAGGCGCGCGATCTCCTCGTCCAGCGCCTTCTCGACCTGGGCCGGGTCCACGCCCTGGCGCACGTCGGCGCTGACGTAGAAGGTCGAGGCCAGCTCGAACGGCAGCACGTAGGCGCTGACGCGGTCGGCGAGCTTGTCCTGGAACACCAGGCGGCGGTCCAGGCGCGAGCTCTTGCTGCCGCCCAGCACCTGGGCCAGCAGCTGCAGGCGCTCCAGGTCCGGCTTGCCGTAACGCTCGACGCTCCAGGCGCGGTAGATGCGCGCCTGCGGGACCTTGTCCTCCATGGTCTCGCGGGTGGTCTGGCGCTTGGCCGGGCCGGCCTGGGTGCGGTCCAGGGTGGGGCCGGCCGGGATGTCGCCGAAGTAGCGGGTGACCTTCTCCTTCGCGGTGGCCACGTCGATGTCGCCGGCCAGCACCAGCACCGCGTTGTTCGGGCCGTACCAGGCGCGGAACCACTGCTTCACGTCCTCCAGCGAGGCCGCGTTGAGGTCGTTCATCGAGCCGATCGTGCTGTGGTGGTACGGGTGGCCCTTCGGGTACAGCGCGCGGTAGATCAGGTCGTCGGCTTGGCCGTAGGGCTGGTTCTCGCCCTGGCGCTTCTCGTTCTGGACCACGCCGCGCTGCTCGTCCAGCACCTTCTGGTCGATCGCGCCGAGCAGGTGGCCCATGCGGTCGGACTCCATCCACAACGCCAGGTCCAGCGCGGTGGTGGGCACGTTCTGGAAGTAGTTGGTGCGGTCCAGCCAGGTGGTGCCATTCATGTCGGTGGCGCCGACCAGCTCGAACGGCTCGAAGTACTCGCCGCGGTGGTTCTCCGAGCCGTTGAACATCAGGTGCTCGAACAGGTGGGCGAAGCCGCTGCGCCCGGCCGGCTCGTCCTTGCTGCCCACGTGGTACCAGATGTTGACCGCCACGATCGGGGCCTTGCGGTCGGTGTGGACCACCACGCGCAGGCCGTTGGGCAGGGTGAACTCCTCGTACGGGATCAGCGACTCGGTGGCGCTGGACGCGGCGTTCGTGGCCGCTTCGGCCGGCGCCAGCGCGGCGACCCCGAAGGAGGTGGACATGGCCAGAACCAGGGCCGCGGCAAGCGGCGTGCGTGCGATCCTCATCGGTGGAGCTCCCTGTGCGGTATTGGACGCCGATCCTAGCCCCCGGCCACCGCCATTACACTAGGCCACAAGACACCCCTGGCCGGAGCACATCCATGGAACCGCGCCACTGCCTGGTCACCGGGGCCAACCGCGGCCTCGGCCTGGAGTTCACCCGCCAGCTGCTGGCCGGCGGTGCCCGCGTGGTCGCCACCGCGCGCCATCCCGGACGCGCCACCGCGCTCAATGCGCTGGCCGGCGAGCACCCGGGGCGCCTCCATGTACTGCCGCTGGACGTGGCCGTTGCCCGCAGCCGCGACGAGCTGCTGCGCGAGCTGCCGCTGGTGCTTGGGCAGCGGCGCCTGGACCTGCTGCTGAACAACGCCGGCGTGCTGCACGGTGGCGAGCGCTTCGGCCAGGTGGCCGAGGCCGACCTGGAAACCAGCGTGCGCACCAATGCCATCGGCCCGTTCCTGCTGGTGCAGGCCCTGGCGGGGCTGCTGGCCGATGGCGGCATCGTCGCCAACCTGTCCTCGGAGATCGGCTCGATCGCCCTGCGCCGCGAGTTCCGCACCCCCAGCTACGCCATCGGCAAGGCCGCGCAGAACATGGCCACGGTGATGCTGTCCCAGGCCCTGCAGCCGCGCGGCATCCGCGTGGTCGCCCTGCACCCGGGCTGGGTCCGCACCGACATGGGCGGCGAGCGCGCCCCGGTCCTGCCCGCGGAGGCGGTCGCGGCCCTGCTGCAGGTGCTGGAGCGGCTCGGTCCGACGGACAGCGGGCTGTTCCTGGGGCCGGATGGAGCGGTGTTGCCCTGGTAGGGGCCGGGCACTGCCTGGTCCCGGTGTTTGGTACGCACCGGACCGGGCGTCCCGCAGGAAGCCGCCCCTGCCAGACCACCATTGGCGTTCCGCCGTGCCGGGAAGACGGGGCCGGTGGCTGGGCGTTGGACCGGGCGCGCGCACGGCGTGGCCTGGTGCCTCTTACATATATGTAGGTAGCGGGCCGCCCGAGCCACGCCTCACGGCTGCCGACCCGGGCAGGCACATCCCTGGCCTCCCGATGCCCTGGCCAAACGGGCGGACCAGTACACCTGGCCCCTGGCGCAGGACGCATTTCGCGCACTCCCACCTCGACCAGCACGCCCCCCGGGGCTGCCTTGTGCCGCGGATGGCGGCGTCATTCCTGCTGTCCGGCCCGCGTGTCCGCCCGCATGCGGACGTCCGGACAGCGCTGCGGACACTTTCCCGCGCGCGCAAATTGCTGATTTTCAAGAAATAAAACTTGGCACGGGACCTGCGTTGTCCTTGGTGCACCCAGGCAGCACCCGGCAGAAGCTGAACAAAGGCTGAAGACAGAGAAGGAAAACGCAGGTTCCAATTGCACGCCCTGCTTAGGTGTACTACCTTACTACCACACCACTGATCAGCGACACCGGAGCACGCCATGAACGCCAAGACCCTCGCCGCCTCCCTGGCCCTCTCGCTGGCCGCCGCGTCTGCCTTTGCCGCCGAAACCCCGCGCGTCGACCGCATCGTCAACCTGCCCGCCGTCACCGTCCGTCCGGATGCCGCCCTGCAGGTCGAGCTGGCCGCCACCCGCATCGTCGACCTGCCGGCCGTGACCGTCCGCCCGACCGCCGCGCAGAAGGCCGAGTACCTGGCCGTGCAGGCCATCCAGGCCCGCATCGTCGACCTGGCCACCGTGTACGTGCAGCCGACCGCCGAGCAGCTGGCCGAGCGCGCCTCGATCGCCGCCCGCGAGCAGGCTGGCGCCCTTGCCGCCCAGGTTGGCCACATGACCGAGCAGGCCGCCTCGTCGGCCAACGTCTCCGCCTACGCCTCGGGCAAGTAAGTGCGGGGCGCGGAAGACACCGGCGGACGCGGCGTGGCCAGCACGGCCAAGCGCCCCGTCCGCCGGCCCGTCTAGAATCCGCGGATGCCAGCCCCCGTTTTCGACGTCCTGCTCTACCAGCCCGAGATCCCGCCCAACACGGGCAACGTGATCCGGCTCTGCGCCAACACCGGCGCCCGACTCCACCTGATCGAGCCGCTTGGCTTCAGCCTGGAGGACCGCCAGCTCCGCCGCGCCGGACTGGACTACCACGAGTACGCCAGCCTGCAGGTCCATCCCGACCTCGCCACCGCGCTGGAACGCATCGCCCCCAAGCGCCTCTTCGCCCTCAGCACCCGCGGCCAGGTCCGCCACGACCAGCCGGCCTATGCCGATGGCGACGCCTTCCTGTTCGGCTGCGAGACCCGCGGCCTGCCCGAGGACGTGCTCGGGTCGATCCCCGAAGCCCAGCGCCTGCGCCTGCCGATGCGCCCGGGCAACCGCAGCCTCAACCTGTCCAACGCCGTGGCCGTGCTCGTGTTCGAGGCCTGGCGCCAGCACGGGTTTGCCGGCGGCAGCTGAGCCTGCGGTCACGCCGGGCCCCGCGTCTTGCAATCCCTCACTTGGATGCACGTTGCTGCGTGCCGGGCGTGCATGGCACTGGCCCACTCGGGTGTACGGGTTCCATGGGTGTCGAACGCGCATCCAGCCTCTTTCCCGTGCATCAGGCGGGGCCCACAAAGTTCCCCGCATGCGCCGCTAATTCATGTACTGGTCAGTTCTATATTCAGGCCATGTTGCGGGTCGGGGCGAATAATGCGCCTGCCATGAACGGGAACGTTTTGTTCATAGGCCCATAACAACGAGACAAGAGAGTCCGTACATGAAGAAGAATTCCCTGCTTGCCCTGGCCCTGGTCGCCACCCTGCCGTTCGCCGCCAGCGCCGCCGAAGGTGTGTCGTACAACTATGTCCAGGGTGGCTACTCCGCCACCAACACCGATGGCGCCGACGCCGATGGTTTCGGCGTGGACGGCTCGGTCGCGATCGCCCCGAACTTCCACCTGTTCGGCGGCTACAGCAACCAGGAGATCGACGACACCTCGATCGACTTCGACCAGTACCGCTTCGGCGTCGGCTACAACCGCGAGGTTGCCCCGGCCGTGGACCTGGTCACCCGGGTCGCCTACGAGAAGTTCGACGCCGGCCGTGGCTTCGACTACGACGGCTGGAGCGCCGAGGTCGGCGTGCGCGGTTCGCTGCACCCGAACTTCGAGGGCTACGCGATGGCCGGCTACGAGGACGGCGACGAGTACGACGGCGAGTTCTACGGCCGCGTCGGTGCGCTGGCCAAGTTCAACCAGAACTGGGGCATCAGCGGCGACGTGAAGTTCGTCGACGGTGACACCCAGTGGTTCGTGGGCCCGCGCTTCACCTGGTAACCCACTGCAAGGTCCGCGGCAGGACGGGGTGGTCTCTCTCTCCCCCGACCCGTCCTGCAATGCGGCGCTGGCGTGTTCCCCCTCCCCCACGCCAGCACCCCCGGAGCCCGGCCTAGCGCCGGGCTTCTTCTTTTCGCGGCGCCGGCAAAGCGCATAGGCGCGCCGCTTATTTGCTCATGAGGATCGCGCATGGCGCGCCGCGGCCCGCGCCGCCGGTGCCATGACAGACTCGGCCACGGCGCTCCCACGGATGCCGTGCCCGCAATGACCCTCACCCAGCTGCGCTATTTCGCCGCCATCGTCGATGCCGGGCTCAACATCACCCTTGCCGCGCGCAAGGTGCACGCCACCCAGTCGGGCCTGTCCAAGCAGATCAAGCAGCTGGAGGAGGAACTGGGCTTCCTCCTGTTCACCCGCCGCGCGCGCAGCCTGACCGCGCTGACGCCGGCGGCCGAGCGGGTGCTGGAACATGCGCGCCCGCTGCTGGCGCACGCGGCCAACATCCGCGCGCTGAGCGAGAACCTGCGCCGGGAGACGGGCGAGCTGCATATCGCGACCACCCACACCCAGGCCCGCCACGTGCTGCCGCCGGTGCTGGCCGCGCTCAAGCGCGGCTATCCGCAGGTGGCCATGCACCTGGCGCCGGGCGGCGATGCCGAATCGATCGCGCGCCTGGGCCGCGGCGAGGCGGACCTGGCCATCGTCAGCAGCAGCGGCGATCCGCCGCCGGGCGACGTGTGCCTGCCGCTCTACCACTGGGAGCGCGTGGTGGTGGTGCCTGCGCGCCACCGGCTGACCCGTCTGGGGCGGCCGCTGCAGCTCGACGACCTGGTCCACTACCCGCTGGTGAGCTACGAATCCAGCCGCGAATCCGGCTCCTCGCTGCAGCGCGCGTTCCGCGCTGCCGGCCTGGAGCCGGAGGTCGCGGTCACCGCGCGCGACGCCGACCTGATCGCCACCTACGTACGCAGCGGCCTGGGCATCGGCGTCGTCGCCGAGATGGCGCTGGAATCGATCCAGGGCGAGGACCTGGTGGTGCTGGACGCCGGGCACCTGCTGCCGACCTGCACCGCCTGGCTGCTGCTGCGCCGCGACCGCCTGCTGCGCGACTACACCGCCGACCTGGTCGCCAGGATGGTCGGTGCCGACGTGCGCGACGTGCGCCGGGTGGTGGAAGGCGAGGAAGCCCCGGCCTGGCCGGTGCCGCACTGGCGCGAGGCCGGCACCCTGCTGCGGCGGCGGCGCTGAGACCGATCGCGGCCAGCGGGGCCGCAGGCTGGCGGGCGCTGCTACCAAGCTGGGATGGATGCCGGGTGGTGGCCTGCCACCGGCCAGTTCCTGCCCAGGAATGGAACCGGATACTCATCGATGGACAAATTTTGTCCAACCGAATGAATCCGGGGCTTTCCGTTGATGAAAATTTGTCCAACCGAATGAATCGGAAACCTTCCGTTGATGAATTTTTGTCCATCGGAAGGAATCGGATGCTCTCCGTTGGTGAAATTTTGTCCAACGGAAGGAATCAGACACTCATCAATGGTGAAAATTTGTCCAACGGAATCATTCCCGGGCTCTCCGTTGATGAAAATTTGTCCAACGGAATGATCCGGCACCTTCCCCGGCACGGAGCCCTGCAACCAGCGACCGCAGGGCGGCTCCGTGGACCGCGTGGAGATGGCGGTACCGGCTGGAACGATCCCGCGGGCAGTACCGGACCTGCGCCCGGCCCGGCTCAGCCGCCGCTGGCGCGGCGGATGTCTTCCAGCACCTGCTGGACGTTGCGCCCGGGATCCACGTCGCGGTAGCGGTGCACCACCGTGCCGCCGGCATCGACCAGGAAGGTCTCGCGCCGGCTGAAGCTGCGGTCGCCGCGCTGCTCCAGCACGCCGTAGCGGCGTGCGGTCTCGCCATCGGCGTCGGACAGCAGCGGGAACGGCACCTGGTACTCGGCGGCGAACGCGGCCTGCGCCGCGACCTCGTCCAGGCTTACCCCGACCACCTTCGCCCCGGCGCGGCGCAGGGCGACGATGTCGTCGCGGAAGGCGCAGGCCTGGCCGGTGCAGCCGGGGGTGAACGCCCTGGGATAGAAGTACAGGACCAGCCAGCCACCGCGGTAATCCTCCAGCCGGTGCACGCGTCCGTACTGGTCCTGCAGGGCGAAGCCCGGGGCGGGTGCACCGGCCTCCGGCCCGCCGGAGGCGGGGGCCATGCCGGCCAGCGCCACCAGCGCCAGCAGGCAGGCGCTGGCCCAGCCGCGGCGGGTGCGCCGGTTCACTGCGCCCCGCCGGCCAGCGCCACCAGCTGGATCCGGATCTCCAGCTCGTCGCCGATATTGGGCAGCTGCTGCACCAGGCCGAACTCGCTGCGGCGGATGCGGGTACTGGCGGCCACGCCCAGCGCCGGCGTGTTCTTCGCCGGATGGTTGGCGGCGCGCGTCACCACCGCTTCCAGTTCGACCGGCCTGGTCACGCCGCGCAGGGTCAGGTCGCCGGCCACGCGCAGGCGGTCGCCGTCGACGCGCACCGAACGGCTGGTGAAGCGCGCCTCCGGGAAGCGTCCGGCATCGAAGTAGTCCTCGCGCTGCACGCGCTGGTTGAGGCGGTCGACATGGCCGTCGAAACTGGCCAGCGGCAGCACCACGTCGACCTTCGAGGTGCCCGGGCTGGCGGCGTCGTAGACCACGGTGCCGCTGGCTTCCAGCCGTGCCGAAGGCTTGGCAAAGCCCAGGTAGTCCCAGCTCACCAGCACGTCGGTGTGGGTGGGGTCGATGGTGTAGGTCACCGGCGCGGCGGTGGCACCGGCGGCAAGGGCGAGCAGCAGCGGGGCAGCGAGCAGGCGCAGCGTCTTCATTGCAGGTCTCCGGAAGGAAGTTGGAACGGGAATGGACGGTCAGCGCGGCAGCGCCGCCTGCCAGGACGCAAGTTCGGCGGCGGTGAGCGGACCGGCCTTGCTGCGCACCACGCGGCCGCGCGCATCGAGCAGGACCGAGTACGGCAGCACGCCGTGACGGTTGCCGTAGCCGGCCGAGCTGCCGCTTTCGCCGTACTCGACCGCCTCGACCAGCACCGGATAGCGCACCGGCCGCCTGGCCAGGTACGCATCGACGTTGGCGGCCTCGTCCAGGGCGATGCCGACCACCTGCACCGCGCCGGCGCCCGACTGGCTGCGCGCGAATTCGTCGAGCTCGGGCATCTCGCGGATGCACGGGCCGCACCACGTGGCCCACCAGTTCACCAGCACCGGCCGGCCGCGGTACTGCTCCAGCGCGGGTGGCGCGGCGCTGCCGCTGCCTGCGGGCGTGGCGGCCCAGGCCGATGCGGCGCACAGCAGCAACGCCAGCCAGGCCGCGGCGCGGGGGGCGCGGGGGGCGCGGGAGGTCGGACGGGTCATGAGGCATCTCCCTGCAGCGCGGCCTCAACCTGGGCCTGGGTGGGAACGGTGGAAAGCACCTGGCCTGCGCGGTCGCCGGGGCGGAACACCACGTACAGCGGCACGCCGACCGCGCCGTGCTCGCGCAGGAAGCCGGTGATCGCCGGATCCATGCGGGTCCAGTCGCCCTTGAGGTAGAGCGCGTCGTTGCGTTCCAGCGCGGCCTGGAACGGCGCGCGGTCGAATACCCGGCGCTCGTTGGCCTTGCAGGTCACGCACCAGTCGGCGGTCATGTTCACGAACACGGTGCGGCCCTGCGCACGTGCCAGCTGCAGCGCTTCCGGCGAGTACGGCCGGCTGGCATCGCTGGCGTGCTGCTGCGGTGGCGCGCCAGGCTCCGGGAGCTGGTGGATCCGCCACAGCGGCCAGGCCGCGACCAGGGCCAGGGCCAGCGCGACCAGGCGCGGCAGGCCGTTGCCGGCATGGCGCAGGCGTTCGCTTGCCCACAGCGCCAGGGCCAGCAGCAGCAGGCCGCCCAGCAGCCAGGCCAGGGCATCGCTGCCGTGCTGGCGCGCCAGCACCCAGGCCAGCCAGGCCGCGGTGGCGTACAACGGGAAGGCCAGTGCCTGCTTGAGCGTTTCCATCCACGCGCCCGGACGCGGCAGGCGCGAGGCCAGTGCCGGCACGAAGCCCACCACCAGGAACGGCAGTGCCAGGCCAAGGCCCAGCGCCAGGAACACGCCCAGCGCGGCCGGCGCCGGCAGGGCGAAGGCCGCCGCCAGGGCCACGCCCATGAACGGCGCGGTGCAGGGACTGGCCACGACCACCGCAAGCACGCCGGTGAAGAAGTCGCCCGCCAGCCCGTCGCGGCTGGCCAGCGCGTGGCCGGCACCTCCCAGGCGCGTGGCGAACAGGACCACGCCGGACAGCGACAGGCCCAGCGCCAGCATCACGTAGGCCAGGAACGCGACCACCACCGGCTGCTGCAGCTGGAAGCCCCAGCCCACCGCCAGGCCGGCACCGCGCAGGGCCAGCACGATGGTGCCGAGCGCGGCGAAGGCCAGCAGCACGCCTCCGGTATAGGCCAGCGCGCGCTGGCGCGCATGCCGCGGCGAGCCGCCGGATCCGGCCAGCGACAGCACCTTCAGCGACAGCACCGGCAGCACGCAGGGCATCAGGTTGAGCAGCAGGCCGCCCAGCACCGCCGACAGCAGCAGCACCGCCACGGTCGATCCGCTGGTGGCGACGGCGGGGCCGGCGGACGCGGTTTGCGTCGCGTCCGCCACCCCGGCATCCGCGACATCCGCGGCAGTGGCGGCAGTGGCGGCAGTGGCGACCGTGGCATCCGCATCCGCTGCGCCTTCCACCTGTACCACGCCGCCATCGATCCGCAGCACGGTCACATGCGGTGGATAGCACACCAGCGGCTCGGCCTCGTGGCAGCCCTGGACCACCACGCGCAGGCGCGTGGCCTGCGCCACCGCGTCCACCAGCGCGACCTCGACGCTTGCATCGCCGCGGTAGACCTCGACCGGCCCGAAGTCCGGATCGTCCTTGGCCACGCCCGGCGGCAGCCGCAGTCGCGGCTGCGGCGCATCGTCCAGCGCGCGCACCTGGATGCGTTCGCGGTAGAGGTAGTAGTCGTCGGCCACCCGCCAGTGCAGGCGCAGCAGGGACGACGACTGCAGCCGCGCATCCAGCGCGAAGGCCTGTTCCACCGGCAGCAGCGAGGACTGGTCGATGTCCTGCGCACGCAGCGACGGGACCACGGTGCCGGCCAGCAATACAACGGCCACCAGCCAGCGCACACGCATGGCCCGGGCAATGGCGGCCGCGCTCATCGACGTGCATCCAGCAGCGGCGCGTAACGCTCGTCGGTCAGCGCCACCAGGAAGGCCTCGAGGTCGTCGAGGTCCTGCGGGGCCAGGCCCAGCGAGCCGGGCATCGTGGCATCGCGGCCGTGCGCGTCGGGCACGATCCGGTCCGGATCGTTGTAGTAGTCCAGCACCTCGCGCAGGGTGGCGAACATGCCGTTGTGCATGTACGGCGCGGTCACCGCGACGTTGCGCAGCGAGGGCACCTTGAACTGGCCGTCGTCGGCCGGGTTGCCGGTGACCTCGCCGCGGCCGCGGTCGGACAGCGCGCTGCCGTTGAACAGGCCGATGTTGCGGAAACGGTCGGAGGTGAAGTCCTCGCCGGAATGGCAGTCGGCGCACTTGCCCTTGCCGATGAACAGCATGCGTCCGCGCCGCGCGGACTCGCTGATCGCCAGGTCGTCGCCGCGCGCGTAGCGGTCGTAGGGCGAATCGCCCGATTCCAGCGTCTTCTGGTAGGCGGCCAGGGCGCGGCCCAGGCTGCGCGCGGTGGCCGGTCCGCCGTAGGCGGCCTGGAAGGCCTCGCGGTAGCCGGGATCGGCGTTGAGCCGCTCCAGCGCCTGCGCGACAGGCAGGTCCATCTCCACCGGGTTCTCGATCGGGAAGATCGCCTGCTCCTCCAGGGTCTCGGCGCGGCCGTCCCAGAACATCGAGGTGCGCGCGGCGGTATTGAGCACGGCGGGGGTGTTGCGCCGGCCCAGTCGCCCGGCGACGCCGCGGCTCAGCGGCACGTTGTCGGCGAAGGCGTACTCGGGCTTGTGGCAGGACGCACAGCTGACGCTGCGGTCGGAGGACAGCAGCGGCTCGAAGAACAGGCGCTCGCCCAGCGCGATCCGCAGCGCGGCCACGCCGCCGGCATCCACCGGGGCGGCGGTGCCGGCGGCGCCCGAAGCCAGCCAGGGCATCGCCGCCAGCACCACGCCGGCCAGGCCGAGCCCCAGGGCCAGGCGCAATCCATGCGTGGATGCACGCCGGCGGCGGTTCGAGGGGGCGGCGGCATGCATCACGGGACGACGGCGAACGGGGCGTTGAACAGGGTGCACAGGCCGCTGGCCTCGCGGCAGCTCTGGCCGGCCAGGGTGCCGCGCACCTGGCGCGCGCCCGCATCCAGGCGCACGCGCTGGCGGAAGGTCGCCTGCCCGGCGAAGTAGGTGTAGCTGTACTCGCCGGCGAAGTTGCGGTCGCTGCGCGACTGCGCGCCTTCGGAGCGCAGCGGCTGCAGCGGCTCGCCGCCGGCCTCGACCACCAGCTTCGCCGGGCGCGGGCCGAAGTCGCCGGCATCGAAGCCGGAGGCGTAGACGATCCAGCCCTGGCGGATCGGCGCGGTGGCCACCAGCTCCACTTCGCCGGGTGCACCGGCGACCGGTTCGGCCCGCCACTGCCAGTCCAGGTCCACCTCTTCCTGGGCCAGCGCCGGCGTCGCCAGGGCGAGCGCGCCCAGCAGCAGGCCGGCGACGGCCTGTTTCCAATGCCACATCATGGGTTCCTCGTTGCATGCGCCTGCCGCCGCGCAGGCGGCAGGCGGGTCGCCGTCAGTACGCGGCCGCGACCGTGGCGGCGGTACCGGCCGGGGCCTGGTCGGCGCTGGCGGCATACGGGTCCGGCTCGGCCAGCAGCTCGTCGAGCAGGGCGTTGAACTTCGCCACGTACTGCTCGTGGTACGCGCCGGTCACGGTGCCGGTGTAGCCGGTGTAGATCTCGCGCACCTCGCCCTTGCGGTCGATGATGAAGGTGGTCGGGAACGCGGCCATGTAGTTCACGCCCTGCAGCCGTTCGGTGGCGACCTTCTTGTCGGCGATGCCGCCGAACACGATGTCGTACTCGATGCCGAAGTACTGCCTGAACTTGCCCAGGGTCTTCTGGAAGTAGTCGAAGCTGTCCTCCTGCTCGAACGCCACCGCCACCGCTTCCACCCCACGGTGCCTGTTCTGCTTGAACCAGGGCGAGAGGAAGTAGGTCTGGTCGGTGCAGTTCGGGCACCAGGTGCCGATCACCTCGACGATCACCACCTTGCCCCTGTACTTGTCGTCGCGCAGCGAGACGGTCCGGCCCTGCAGGTCGGGGAAGCTGAAGTCGATGCGCTTCTGCCCGTCCTTGAGGAAGGTCAGCTGGTAGGGATCGGGCAGCTCGGCCGCCGGGTCCTTGCGGCCCTCGAAGCGCACGACGTTGTAGATGCCCGAGCCGGACACGCCCTGCAGGTTGCCGTCCTCGTCGATCGTGCCCTTGATCAGGCGCGGGCTTGGGCCGCTGAAGTGCGACAGCCAGAAGCGGTTGCCCTGGACCACGCCTTCCAGCTCGCGCGAGTCGCCGACGGCGGTCATGATCACGCCGGTCAGGCGGTTGCCCTGCTGCTCGAACAGGCCGACCTGGTTGCGGCGGTTCTGGCGCTCGTCGGGATTGTCGTCGCGCAGCCGCGCCTGGTCGGACTGCTGCAGCGCCCACTTGCCGCCGAGGTCGACCTCGGCCGGCTTCGCGCGTTCCGGTTCGACGAAGCGCCAGGCCTTGCCGTGCTCGGCCACGAACGGGATGTTGCGCGCGCCGTTGCGGCTGGGGACCAGGTCGCGGTACTCGCCGGCGAGGGTGCCGTCCTCGCGCACGCTGAATACCAGCGCGGCATCGTAGGTGTTCATCGGCACCGACAAGGTGTCGCCGGACACGCGCTCGACCACGAAGCGGTCGCGGCGCGAGCCGTTGATCAGCTCGAAGCTGGCACTGGCCGCGTCGCGGCCCTTGACCTCGAAGTTGAACGGGATCGGGTCGCCGTCCACGGTGAACTCGCCGCGCCAGATGCCTTCCTTCGGGAAGCGCTCGGCCGCCAGGGCGCCGGTCGCCGACAGCGCCGTGGCCAGCAGTGCGGTGCCTGACCACAGCAGCGCTCCAAGAGCTTTCATTGCCTCACCTCGTCGTTGGGGGATGGGATGCGTCCGGGCCAACGAATGTAGGAAGCGCCGCGCCGCAGCGTCCACGCGAAATCCCGCCCCATGCATGGCATGTGCTCATGTGCTGATGAGGGTGGGTGCTCAGCGGCCGTTCCTTCCTCTCCCTTTGGAACGAGGTGGCGCGCCGCCGGATTGCTCTCACCTCTCCTGGGCTAAGGCGGCACGGTGGGGTGCCACTGGCGTGCGCGCAGGCAGACGCCCGGTCGTGGGGACGCGCCCCAGGGGTTGCTTCCCTCCCTTGGGGGAGGCTTATCGGCTTCGCGCGCCGGCGACAGGGCGCCCAAGGGGCACGGAACGACAGGGCGTCGCCCCGCAAGGGCGACACCGGTCATTCAATCCATCATCGGGACCCGCGCCGCGGACCGGCGCGGGCATGCCTCAGCGGAACAGGGTTTCCGGGTATTCCGGCTTCTGTTCGCGGGCGAGCAGCTGTTCCAGGCCCTGGCGCGGGGTCAGTTCACCGTGCAGCACGGCGTGCACGCCGGCGGAGATCGGCAGTTCGACGCCGTGGCGCCCGGCCAGGCGCATGACCTCGTTGGCGGTCTGCACCGACTCGACCACCTGGCCGATCTCGCGCACCGCTTCCTGCAGTTCCTTGCCACGGCCCAGGGCCAGGCCCAGGCGGCGGTTGCGCGACAGGTCGCCGGTGCAGGTCAGCACCAGGTCGCCGAGGCCGGCCAGGCCCATCAGGGTTTCCGGGCGCGCGCCGATGGCCGCGGCCAGGCGCAGCATCTCGTTGAGGCCGCGGGTGATCAGGCCGGCGCGGGCGTTGAGGCCCAGCTCCATGCCATCGGCCACGCCGGTGGCCACGGCCAGCACGTTCTTCATCGCGCCGCCGAGTTCGGCGCCGACCATGTCGTCGCCGGTGTAGGCGCGGAACGCCGGGCCGTGCAGGGCGGCGGCGACCTGGCGGGTGAACGCCGGGTCCTCGCCATGCACGGTCACTGCGGTGGGCAGGCCCAGGGTGACTTCCTTGGCGAACGAGGGACCGGTGACCACGGCCAGCGGCACGCCGGATCCGAGCACGTCGGCCGCGACCTCGTGCAGGAAGCGGCCGGAGCCGGGCTCGAAGCCCTTGGTCGCCCAGGCCACGCCGACGCCGGCCGGCAGCAGCGGCTTGAGCGCGTGCAGGGTCTCGGTGAAGGCATGGGAAGGCACCACCACCAGCACCCAGTCGCTGCCGGAGACGGCGGCGGCCAGGTCGGTGGTGGCACGCAGGTTCCCGGGCAACGGGATGCCCGGGAGGTAACGCGGGTTCTCGTGGCGCTGGTCGATCGCGTCGACGACCGCCGCGTCGCGACCCCACAGCGTGGTGTCGATGCCGTTGCGCGCGCTGAGCGTCGCAAGGGCCGTGCCCCACGAACCGGCCCCGAGGACCGCCAGCCTGGTGCTGCCGGGTGTGGCAGTCATCGGAAGCCCGTCAACCGCCGTATCAGGCGTTGCCGGCCGGCTCGGCCGTGGCCACGTCGGCCTGCGCCGACGCCTGGCGCTGGCGCAGGGTCTCGGCGTACAGCGCGTCGAAGTTGATCGGCTGCAGCAGGAACGGCGGGTAGCCGCCGGCCTGGACCAGGTCGCCGACCAGCTGGCGCACGTACGGGAACAGGATGTTCGGGCACTGGGTGCCCAGCAGCACGTCCACGCCCTGCGGCGGCAGGCCGGCGATGCCGAACACGCCGGCCTGGTCGACCTCGGCCACGTAGGCGGTCTTCTCGCCGACCTTGCAGGTCAGGGTGACGCGCAGGGAGACCTCGAAGGCGCTCTCGTTCAGGCGCTGCACGCGCTGGTTGAGGTTGAGCTGCAGGTCGGGCTGGCCGGGCTCGTTGAAGATGGCCGGCGAGTTGGGCGACTCGAAGGAAACGTCCTTGACGTAGATCTTCTCGACGCTGAAGGCCGGGCCAGCGGCTTCCTGTGGGGCGGTGGCGGCAGCGCCGTTGGTGGTTTCGTCGGACATTTCGGACTCCAGGAATCGCTTGGTAGTGGCCAGCTGAACCGGCCGGGAACGGAACGCGGGATTATGGCACGCGGGCCGGGCGCGGGAACTCCCCGCCCCGGCGCAGCCGTGGGCTCAGCGGCCCTTGACCAGCGGCAGGCCGGCGGCCTGCCAGGCGGCGATGCCGCCGTCCAGCCAGTGGACCTGCTCGAAGCCGGCCTTCTTCAGCTTGCGCGCGGCAGTGGCCGAGGCCATGCCGTTGCGGCACACCAGCACCACCGGCGACTGCTTCGCGCCGGCCAGCAGCTTGCCGGCGGGGTCGAACTGGCTGGGGATGATGTTGCGGCTGCCGGCGATGTGGCCCTTCTCGAAGTCGGCGATGGCCGACATGTCCACCACCACGGCGCCGGGCTGGTTGGCGACCAGGGCCAGCTCGGCCGGCTTGATCGCCTTGTAGCCGCGCAGCAGGCGCATGATCTCGGTGTAGATGATCGCCACGGTCAGACCGGCCAGCGCCAGCGACAGCATCGGGTGGCGGCCGGCGAAGGCCATCAGGGTCTCAAGGTTCACGGAGCGCGTTCTTCATGCGGATGGGACGGGGCGGCGATTGTCGCACACGGCCACGGCCGGGCCGGCGCGCGGCCTCAGTGGCCGTCCCAGAAGTCCGGAAGGCCGTTGGCCTGCCACCAGCGTTTGGCTTCCGGGTCCCAGCGCCACTGCTCGCGCCAGCGCACGGTACGCTCGGCCTGGGTATGGCGGTTGATCGCCCCGACCTCGACGTCGCGCACCACGGTGCCGTCGGCCAGCATCGCGCTGCCGCCCTCGCGGTAGCTGGTCACCTGCAGCTGGCGGTAGCGCTCCAGCTGCAGGTCGCTGACCGGATTGGCCTCCCGCCAGGCCGGATCGACCTGCTGCAGCGCCGCCTCGTAGTCGCTCCAGCGCACCGCCGAGGCGAACAGGGTCTGTGCCTGCTCCAGCTTCGCCGCCTGGACCCGGCTGCCGCGGGCATGGGCGGGCAGCACCGCCAGCAGCGCGGCCAACGCCAGCAGCAGGATCGCGGGCATGCGCATGGTCGGGCTCCGGGGGGGACTGGCCGGCATGCTAGCAGCTGGCCCCGCTGGACCGGCCGCCGGACAGGGCCACGTAGCGGCCGCTGAGCACGCTGGCGTCGCCGCCGTCCGGCAGGACGATGCGCGCGGCGATCCGGCAGCGCGCGCGGCCGCGCTGGCGGAAGGTGGCGGCGAACTCCTCCCACTGCCCCTCCTCCAGCCACGCTTCGGCCTCGAGGGTGTCGTACAGCGGGGCCAGGTAGCGCACGCTGCTGTCGGCCACGTAGACGTCGGCGGGCACGCCGGCCCGGGCCAGCTGCCAGGTCGCCAGGCCCCAGCCGGCCAGGGTCATCAGCGAGACCAGGCTGCCGCCGAAGGCCGAGCCCTTGTCATTGATGTTCGGTGCCAGCGGCGCGCGCAGCCGCAGGCGGCCATCGCCGGCATGGGCGATCTCGATCTGCATCTGCCGCGCCAGCGGGATCGCGCACAGCTGGGAGCGCACGGTGGCGAGGAAGGGGTCGTTGAGCTCGTTGTCGGTCATCGCCACAGGGTAGCGGAAGCCCGTGCACGGCCGTGCCCGGCCATAATGCGGCGATGCCGTCGCCCGCCCCGCCCGCCTGGACCCTGGTGTCGCTGCGCCCCGCCGGCGGCCATGACGGCATGCGCCGCGCGGCCGCGCGCCATGGCGGCCGCCTGCTGGCGCTGTCGCCCTGGGCCCTGCGGCCGGTGCGCGACGACGCGGCACTGGCCACCCTGGACCAGGCGCTGGCCTGCGAGGCGGTGCTGTTCACCAGTCCGGCCGCGGTGCAGCTGGCGGCGCGACTGCGTCCGCTGCGGCCGCGTCCCGGCCAGGCCTGGCTGGCGGTGGGCAGTGGCGGCGCCGCGGCCCTGCGCCGTGCCGGGGTCGCCCGGGTGCAGGCCCCGCAGCGGATGGACAGCGAAGGCGTGCTGGCCCTGCCCGCTCTGGCGGCACCGGCAAGCGTCGGCCTGGTCACCGCGCCGGGCGGCCGCGGCGTGATCGCGCCCACGCTGGAAGCCCGCGGCGCGCGCGTGGTTCGCGCCGATGTCTACCGCCGCGAACCATTGCCGCCTGCGGCGCGGGCGCTCGCCGCGCTGCGCGCGCTGCGCCAGCCGGCCTGCATCGCCCTCAGCAGCGGCGAGGCGCTGGAACTGGTGCTCGATACCTGGCCGGCCGATGCCACCGCGGCCCTGTCCGGTTGCAGCGTGGCCGCCGCGAGCGAGCGCCTGGCCGGGCTCGCGCGCGAACGCGGCTTCCGCCGGGTCGGGTCGGCCGGCAGCCCTCGCCCGGGGGCGCTGGCGGCACTGGCGCAACAGCTGGTTGCCGGCTGAGTCCTTGCGGGTGGATCGGCGCCAAGCGATCCTTGCCACCGACCGGATGGCCGCGGTGCGCGCGGCGCCCCCCAGCCGGTCCAACAGGAAGCAGCCGTGAACGAAATTCCCCCTTCCCGAGGGCCATCCGCGCGCCTGGTCGCGTGGCTGCTGGTCCTGCTCGCGCTGGTGCTGGTTGCGGCCTGGGCCTGGCATGCCTGGCGCCAGCAGCAGGAGCGGCTGCTGGACCGCAATGCCGACCAGGCCCGCCAGATCGAGGCCCTGATCGGCCGCATGGACAACCTGCGCGGCGACCTGGCCACCCAGTCGCGCCTGATCCGCGACGCCGCCAGCGCCAACCGCGTGCTGCGCGACGAGGTGCTCGGCCTCGGCCAGCGCAATGCCCTGCTCGAGGACAACGTGGCCCGGCTGGCCGCCAGCAGCCGCGACAGCAGCCGCACCGCGCGCCTGGACGAGGTCGAACTGCTGCTGGTGATGGGCGCGCAGCGCCTGCGCATCGCCAGCGACCTGGACGGCGCGCGCCGCGCCTACGCGCTGGCCGCGGGCGTGCTCGACGACCTGCAGGACCCGGAACTGCTCAACCTGCGCCAGACCCTGGCCGAGGAGCGCGCCGTGCTGGAACGGCTCGGCCGTGGCCCGCGCGCCGCCGCCGCCGCGCGCCTGGACGGGGTTGCCGCGCGCCTGGCCACCCTGCCCATGGAAGCTCCCGTGGGTGGCGACGACAACGCTCCGGCGCCGTGGTGGCAGCGCGCGCTGGCGCCGCTGGTGCAGGTGCGCCCGGCCGGGCGCCACGCGCTGCTGACCGGCAGCGAGCGCCTCGCCGCCGAAACCACGTTGCAACTGGAACTGAGCCTGGCCCGCGCCGCGCTGGAGCGTGGCGACCGCGAGGCCCTGGGTTCGGCACTGCAGCGGGTGCAGGCCTCGGTCCGCCGGTTGTGGCCGGATTCACCTGCCCTGCGCGAGCTTCAGGGTCAACTACAGGCATTGCGCGGTGAACCGTTGGAGCTGCAGGAGCCGGTGCTGGAAGCCAGCCTGTTGCAGCTGCGGGCCGCGCGCGACGCAAGGAGGTAGCAATGAAGCCTTACCGATGGCTGGTCGCTTTGCTGGTGGCGGCGGTGCTCGGCGTGCTCGCCGCGCAGTGGATGGCGCAGCAGGATCCGGCCCAGATGGGCCGGGTGATCGTGCGCACCGGTGGCTACGACTACAGCGCCAGCCTGCCGGTGGCGATCGCCCTGCTGCTGGCGGCGATGGTGTTGCTGGCCATCCTCTGGCACCTGCTGCGCCTGCCGTTCAGGGCATGGGGCCGGTACCGCAAGCGCCAGGGCCGTGGCCGCCTGATCGAGGGCATGCGCGCGGTCTACGGCGGCCGCTGGAGCCAGGGCGAACGCCTGCTCGGCACCGCCGCCGATGATGCCGAGGCCGGCACCCTGGCCCTGGCCGGCGCGGTGCGCGCGGCCGATGCGCGCGGCGACGAGGCTGCCGCCGAACAGTGGCTGGCGCAGCTGGGCAGCCGCGACCCGGTGCTGCACGCGGTGCTCAAGGCCGAACGCCTGCTGGCGCACGGCCGCCCGGTCGATGCGATCAATGCCCTGGACGTGGCCGAGGCCCAGCCGCTGCCGCCGCGCGGCCTGCTGCTGCGCGCCCGCGCCCTGGCCGCGGTGCACCGCGCCGGCGAGGCCTATGGACTGCTCGGCGCGCTGCGCCAGCAGGGCGCGCTGCCGCCGGACGGGCTGGCCGCGCTGGAGATCGAGCTGGCCGCGGCCTCGCTGCAGGAGACCGACGACGCCAACCTGCTGGCCGAGCGCTGGGAAGCCATGCCCAAGCCGCTGCGCACCGAGCCGGCGGTGATCGGCGCCTATGCCCGCCGGGCCTCGGCCCTGGGCTGGCACGACGCGGCCATGCGCCACCTCGAGCAGGCGCTGGACGTGCACTGGGACGAAGAACTGGTCGACCTCTATGCGCGGCTGCCGGTCGGCCACGTCGACTCGCGCCGCGCCAGCGCCCAGCGCTGGCTGCAGCAGCATCCGCACAGTCCCGCCCTGCTGGTCGCGCTGGCGCGGCTGGCACGAGGCCAGGAGCAGTGGCCGCAGGCGCGCGATTTCCTGCACCGCGCGCTGGAGGAAGGCGCCGGTGCCGATGCCTGGGAACTGCTGGGCGATGGCCTGGCCGAATCCGGCGACCACGCGCTGGCGGCGCAGGCCTATGCCAATGCGCTGCTGGCCGCGCGCGGCGAGCCGGTGCAGCCGCTGCCGGAGCGGATGCTCGAGCCGACCCCGGACTTCACCCCCGAGGAGCGCGACGCCAACGGCCTGCCGCGGCTGGTGGAGTAGCCCACCGCCGCGGGTGCGGCGTCAACGCGGATCGGCCTTTCCAGGTCCTGCCGTTTCCGGCACGTCTTCCCCTGCCTGCGGGGCTTCAGCCGTGGCGTCCGCAGCCGCGTCGGCGGCTGCGGACGCCGCCGCGAGTGCAGCCTCGACCGCCGCCCAGGCCTCCTCCTCGCTCGCAGCCTCACCGGGCGCCAGGCCTTCCGCGACGGCCGGGGCTTCGCCCTGGCGCTCCGGCGCAAAGGCATCCACGGCCAGCACCGCCAGCGTGTTCCCGGCTTCGACCAGGCCAAGCTGCTGCTCCACCTCGGCTGCCAGCTGGGTACGCCGGCGGGCTTCCTCCGCGCCGGAAGCCTCGCCCGGCAACAGTGGCTGCAGCCGCTGGAAGCGGTCGCGGGCCTCGTCCAAGCGCCCTCCGCGCCGCTCCCATTCGCCCAGCATCGCCTGGCAGTGGATCCACTCCAGGTCCTGCTGCGGTGCGTCCTCCGGGCACAGCCGGGCATGGATGCCGGCCGCGGCCGCGACATAGCGCGGATACTGCTCCGGCGAGGCCTCCCAGGTTGCCTGGCGCAGGACGGCCGCCTGTTCTTCCAGTGGTGCCTGCAGCCGTTCGAGCAGCCACCCCAGCCGCCAGTACTGGGTTTCGTCCTTGCGCATGCGCTGGTAGGCGTCGCTGGCGATGAGCGGCGCCAGCTGCCCGAGCTCGGCCTTGCTGAAGTCGTGCCTGTAGATGGGGAAGCCATTGCCAGGGCATTCCACCAGCGGCCACGGCGAAGCGATCGGTCCGAAGCCCCGGCCATCGAGGTAATGCCCGAACGCCGTGCCCGACATCACCGTGTCCTGGGTAAAGCGTTCGCCGCCCAGCGGGCAGGTGTGCTCCATCGGGAAGACCGTCATCGCCCCGGCCGCCGGCGTGACCGCCAGCATGCCCAGGACCGCCACTGCCACCGCGCCTGCCTTCATTGCCGCCCCTCCGTGGGTGCCTGGGCGGACGATAGCAGGCTGGTGCGGCGCCCTGGAAAGCAGAAGGCGGCCATCCGGCCGCCTTCTGCAGTCGAACCCTGGTGCCGCTGGCTCAGCGCTCGACGATCGCCACCACGCCCATGCCGCCGGCGGTGCAGATCGAGACCAGGGCACGGCCGCCGCCGCGCTCGGCCAGCTGCTTGGCGGCGGTGGCGATCACGCGCGCGCCGGTGGCGGCGAACGGGTGGCCGGTGGCCAGCGAGGAGCCGACCGGGTTGATCTTCTCCGGGTCGATCCTGCCCAGCGGCGCATCCAGGCCCAGGCGGGTGCGGCAGTAGTCCTCGCTCTCCCAGGCGCGCAGGGTGCACAGCACCTGGGCGGCGAAGGCCTCGTGGATCTCGTAGATGTCGAAATCCTGCAGGGTGAGGTTGTTGCGCTTGAGCATCTCGGCCACGGCCACGGTCGGGGCCATCAGCAGGCCTTCGCCATGGACGAAGTCCACCGCCGCCACGTGGGCGTCGCGCAGGTAGGCCAGCGGCTCGTGGCCATGGGCGCGCGCCCACCCCTCCGAGGCCAGCAGCACCGCGGAGGCGCCGTCGGTCAGCGGGGTGGAGTTGGCGGCGGTCAGGGTGCCGCGGCCGGAGGTCTTGTCGAACGCCGGCTTCAGCGTGGCCAGCTTCTCCAGCGAGGTGTCCGGACGCAGGATGTTGTCGCGCTCGACGCCGCGGAACGGGGCGACCAGGTCGGAGAAGAAGCCGCGCTCATAGGCCGCGGCCAGCTTCCTGTGGGACGAGACGGCCCACTCGTCCTGCGAGTCGCGCGAGATGTTCCACTGCTTGGCCATGTCCTCGCAGTGGTCGCCCATGCTCTTGCCGGTGCGCGGCTCGGCCACGCCCGGGAACTCCGGCTTGAGCTCGGACGGGCGGAAACCGGCGAACGCGGCCAGCTTGTCCTTGAAGGTCTTGCCGCGGTTGGCGGCCAGCAGGCGCGCGCGCAGCTTCTTGCCGTAGACGATCGGCACGTCGGAGGTGGTGTCCGAGCCGCCACCGATGCCCGACTCGATCTGGCCGACGGCGATCTTGTTGGCCACGGTGATGATGGTGTCCAGGCTGGTGCCGCAGGCGCGCTGCATGGTGATGCCCGGGGTCAGCGGCGACAGGCCGGAGGATAGCGCCGCCTCGCGGCCCAGGTTCCAGTCCGAGGAATGCTTGATCACGGCGCCCATCGCGACTTCGCCCAGCTGCTGCCCGTGCAGGCCGAAGCGCTCGACCAGGGCCCCCAGGGTACGGACCGACATTCCAAGGTTGCCCACGTCGGAATAGGCGGTGTTCTGGCGGCAGAACGGGATGCGGACGCCGCCGATGATGGCGACGGGGCGGGTGGACGGCATGGGATGACCTCGGGTGGGTTCCATCGTGGACACGGTCTGCATACGCGACCGAATGCATAATGGCCGAAGTGTATCCCCCAGCCGTCAGGCGGCCAACGATGCAGACCGACTTCGCGATGAATGGCGCCCACCGGTGCCGCAATGGCAGCCGCAAGCAGGAGGCCGTGCGTGGCTGATCCCGTGTTCCGTGGCGTGTTCGCGCTCGAGCTGGCCGGCGGCCAGGTTCCCGGCCGCGCCGCCCTCACCCAGGACGAGGCCGGTGCGCTGGCCGTTGCCGTGGGCCGCGACCTGGCCCGGCTGGTGCCGGACATCGCCTCGCTGGACCTCGTGCTCGCCGCTGCGCATTTCGATCCGGCCGAGGCGCTGCGCCCGGGCTGGTCGCTGCACCGCCGCCTGGAGGAACTGCACCAGCGCGCGCCCGGCGGCAACGAGGGCCCGCGCGTGGTCGCCTTCGGTGCCGATGCCGCGGGTGAGATCCCGCTGCCCCTGCAGGCCGACCCGGCCCTGACCGGCGGCGGCCTGCGCATCCTGCCCTTCATCCTCGCCGGCGACGCGCAGGTGCTGGAGGTCGTGTCCGGCGCGCTGGAGGACCAGCTGCTGCCGCAGGGCATGGCCGGCGCGGACACCGCGCTGCTGGCCCAGGACGGTTTCCAGGCCCGGATCGAGCATGCCCGCTACCTCAGCGCCCACGACCTGGCCGCGATGATGGCCATGCAGTACGAGAACCAGGGCCTGACCCCGCTGTGGAACCTGGTCGAGGCGGCGCTGCTGTCGCCGGCCACGGTGGAATGGCTGGACCAGGGTCCCGAGCCGCTGCTGCGCCTGGAACGCGGCGAGGCGCGCATGGCCCTGTTCGACCCGGCCGGCTGGTGCGCGCACTACCACGGCGGCACTCCCGGCGAAGGCGAGTGCGACCGCCTGCAGAAGGTCTACGAGATGTTCCTTGCCCGCCAGCGCCAGCTGGCCGCGGTACTGGAAGCCCACGGCATCCCGGTGCTCTACGTCCACGCCGATGGCCGGCAGGATGCGCGGGAGCTGCTTTCGCAGGCCGGGTGATGATTGCCGCCCTCTCCAAGGGGAGAGGGGTGAGGTCCGGGTGCCAGCCACGCAACCGGTAGCCGCGCCACTACGGGCGCGGCTGGATGCGCAGCGGGTCCTGGACCCGCATCACTACCAAGCCTGTCCTTGACCCCGCTCCGCATCTGGCCCCTGAGGCCAATGCGAACACGCTCAGGGAGCGCGGACCCGTGGACCCACTGCTCCCCTTTTGCTCCTTCGGGAGAGGGCCAGGCCGCTCTCAGCGCACCACCTTGATCACCCCGCAGGCCACGCGCGCGCCGGCGTTGCCGGTGGGCTGGCTGTGGTAGTCGTCGGCATCGGCGTGGACGATCACCGCGCGGCCGGCGATGTCGTTGGCGGCACCGCCACCCAGGGTGACGCCGTGCAGGTGGCGGTCGACCACGGCCACGCCCTCGGCATTACTGGCGAGGTTGTCCATGTCGCCGCCGTGGTGGGCGCCGCTGCCGGCGCGGCCATGCTGGGCGCCGGCCGGATTGAAATGGCTGCCGGCGCTGGTGGCGTCGGCGGCACTGCAGTCGCCCTTCTCGTGGACGTGGAAGCCGAACTGGCCGTTGGGGGCGAGCCCGCCGACTTCGCCGCGCACGTGCACCCCGCCGGCCATCGGCACCAGGCTCAGCTTGCCGCTGACGCGGCTGCCGGAGGCGGAGGCCAGGGCCACGCTGGCTTCCTGCGCGGTGCTGACCGCCGCGGGCTGGGCCGCCGGCGGCGGCGTGGTCGCGACCGGCGCGGTGGTGCTGCAGGCGGCCAGCAGCAGCAGGCCGGAGGTGGCAAGGCAGGCACGGGCGATACGCATCATCGGCTCCTCGGTATATCGGGGCGGCCGAGGATAGCCGCCCGCGCGCATCGACGGGATGAACCGCGCCGGCTCAGCGCCGGCTGCGGCCCGGTCCGAGCTTGCGGGTCACCGTGTTGCGGCCCACGCCCAGCAGCGACGCCGCTTCCACCCGGCGACCGCCGGTGTGTTCCAGCGCGGCGTTGAGCAGGGCGCGGTCGAAGCGCTCGCGCGCCTCGGCATGCAGGTCGCGCGCACCGGCGCGCAGGCAGTCCAGCGCCCACTGCCGCAGCTGCAGGTCCCACTGCGCGGCGCTGGCCGGGGCGACCGGCGGCGCGGCCACCGGCGCCTGCAGCACCTGCAGGTCCTCCAGGGTGATGGTCTCGCCGGGCGCCAGCGCGGCCAGGCGCCAGCAGAGGTTCTGCAGCTCGCGCACGTTGCCGGGCCAGTCCATTGCCTGCAGCGCGGCCAGCGCGCCGGGCTCGAAGCGCTTGGCGCCGCCGCCGAGCTTGCGCGAGGCGCGGTGCAGGAAGGTGGTGGCCAGCAACGGGATGTCGCCGCGGCGCTCGCGCAGGGCCGGGATCTGCAGCCGCACCACGTTGAGCCGGTGCAGCAGGTCGGCGCGGAAGCGGCCCTGCTGGACCAGCGATTCGAGGTCCTGGTGGGTGGCGGCGATCACCCGCACGTCGACCCGGATCAGCTCGCGGCCACCAACGCGGAAGAACTCGCCCTCGGCCAGCACGCGCAGCAGGCGGGTCTGCAGCGAGGCCGGCATGTCGCCGATCTCGTCCAGGAACAGGGTGCCGCCGTTGGCCTGCTCGAAACGGCCGACATGACGCTTCTGCGCACCGGTGAAGGCGCCGGCCTCGTGCCCGAACAGCTCGCTCTCCAGCAGCTCGGCCGGGATCGCGGCGGTGTTGAGCGCGACGAACGGACCGTCGGAACGCGGCGACTCGCGGTGCAGGGCACTGGCCACCAGCTCCTTGCCGGTGCCGGTCTCGCCGGTGATCAGCACCGAAAGCGGTGCCTGCGCCAGGCGGCCGATGGCGCGGAACAGCGCGCGCATGGCGGGGGTGTCGCCGATCAACTCCGGGGTGGCGGCTTCCTCGGTGGCGGCGACCGGGACCGGGGCCGGCGCCGGGGTGTCGCCGGCCGGCAGCGCGCGCGCGGCCAGCGCGACCGCGTCGTCCAGGTCGAACGGCTTGGACAGGAACTCGTGGGCGCCGCCGCGGAACGCCGAAGCGGTGCTGGCGACGTCCGTATAGGCGCTCATCACGATCACCGGCAGCTGCGGATGCGCGGACTTGAGCCGGTCCAGCAGCTTGAGGCCGTCCTCCCCGGGCATGCGCACGTCGGTGAACAGCAGGTCCGGCGCGCCGCGCACGCGCAGCGCGCTCAGCGCGCTGGCCGCGTTCTCGAAGCCGTCGACCTCGTAGCCCGCATCGCGCAGGGCGGTTGCCAGCACGAAGCGCACCGATCGGTCGTCGTCCACCACCCAGACGCGGCGGCTGTCGGCATTCATGCAGCGGTTTCTCCTTCGGGCTCGGCCTGCGGCAATAGCAGGGTGAAGACGGTATGTCCCGGACGGGAACGGAAGGTCAGCGAGCCACGGTGCTCGCGTGCGACCTGGTGGGCCAGGGCCAGGCCCAGGCCGGTGCCTTCGGCGCGGCCGCTCACCAGCGGCAGGAACAGGTGTTCGGCCAGTTCCTCGGGCACGCCGCGGCCGTCGTCCACGATCTCCACCCGCAGTGCGCGCGCGTGCATGTGCTCGCGGATGCTGAGGCCGTGCTCGAAGCGGGTGCGCAGGATGATGGTCGTGGCCCCGGCCTGGAGGGCGTTGTTGACCAGGTTCCACACCGCCTGGGCGAGGCGGTCGGCATCGCCGGGGAACTCGGGGATGGAGGGGTCGTAGTCGCGCTGCATGCGCACCGGCTTGCCGCCCTCGGCCTCGGCCAGGCGCAGTACCCGCTCGAGCACGGCATGGATGTTGAGCGGCGCGTGCGGGCGCTGCGGCGCCGGCGACAGCAGCTGGTCGACCAGGGTGCTCAGGCGCCCGATCTCCGAGCCGATCAGCTCGATCAGCTCGCGCTCGCCGGCATCGTCCTGGCGCGCGGCGGCGCGCCGCGACAGCAGCTGGGCCGCGCCCTTGAGCCCGGCCAGCGGATTGCGCAGCTCGTGGGCCAGGCCCTTGAGCGCGGCCTGCAATGCTCCCGGCAGGGCGTGGGCTGCGTCGGGCAGGGACTGGTCGTCGCAGGGATGGGCTTCCAGCAGCCAGCCACCATCGACCCGGGTGACCCAGCCGTCGGCCAGGCGCGGCGCCTCGCCGGGCAGGCCCAGGGCGATCCGGTGCAGGCGCAGGATCTCGCGCTCGTCCTGCTCCAGGAACCGCGCGAGGGCATCGCCCTCCTGCTCCAGCGCCGCCAGCGGCTGCCCGACCAGGCGCCTGGGACCGATCCCCAGCCAGCGCGGGAAGGCAGCGTTCACGCCGGCGATCCTGGCCTGGGCGTCGGCCCAGATCACCGGGGTGGCGAGATGCTCGAGGGTGGGCACGGGGGTGGTCATGGGCATTGCACCAATTTAGTGCAAGCCGGGCCCGCCGGCGATGCCGGCCGCCGCTCAGCGCCTGCGGCGGGCCTGGATGGCCAGCGAGTGCAGGATGCGCAGGTCCTCGGCGTCGAGGGTGTCGGCTTCGTCGCCGCGGTAGTGGCGGCGGTAGGCGCGGACCGCCGCGGCCGGATCGCCCAGCGGCCAGCCGATGGCCTGCATCGCCAGCCACGGGTCGAAACCGGCAGGCGGCTCCCCGTCGGCGGGGTCGGGCCACAGCCCATAGCCGGCCTCGGCCAGCTGGCGCCACGGGAACAGCGGCCCGGGGTCGCGCTTGCGGGTCGGCGCCAGGTCGGCGTGGGCGATGACCGCATGCGGCGGGATGCCCAGGCGCGCGCAGAGGTCGCCGAGCAGGCGCAGCAGCGCGTCGATCTGTGCGGGCGGGAAAGGAGCGGCACCGTCATTGTCCAGCTCGATGCCGATGGACGCCGAGTTCAGCTCGGCCAGCGTGCCCCAGCTGCCGCCACCGGCATGCCAGGCGCGGCGACCGTCCTCGACCAGCTGGTGCAGGCTGCCATCGGCGCCGACCAGGTAGTGCGCGCTCACCGGCCCACCGCTGTTGCGCGTGCGCAGCGTGTCCAGGCTCTGCGCCACCGAACGCTGCTCGGTCGCATGCAGCACGATGACCTGCGGCCGGCGTGCGTCGTGGTTGGGCGAAGGTGACCACTCCGCCAGCGGGTTGCGCTGCGGCGCATGCGTGCATGCGCCAAGCAGGAGGCAGGAGACAAGGAGCAGAAGCGTGCGCAGGACCGGGCTCATGCCCCATTGCACCGTCCCGCAGCGACGGTGGCAAGGACTGCCGCCGGCGCGCGTGGGTGACTGGAAGGCGTAACACGGTTCACCTCGGCGCATTGCAGGCGCGTTGCCGGCTCGGGCCGCGCGCGGGAATCGGGCGGTGGCACCGTGCGGCGCCACCGCGGTGGTGCGAAGGACGCGCCGCGGCGGGAGGCCGCGGCGCGGGTGCTGCTCAGGCCTCGTAGGCCGACTCGCCGTGCGAGCTGATGTCCAGGCCGACACGCTCGGCCTCTTCGCTCACGCGCAGGCCGAAGGCCAGCCTGGCGACCAGCAGTGCGGCGATGGTGACCACGGCGCACCAGACGATGGTGAACACGATGCTGACCACCTGGATCCAGACCTGGGCGCCGATGGCGAAGTCGGCGTCACCGGTGCCGCCCAGCGACGGAGCAGTGAACACGCCGGTCAGGATCGCGCCGACGATGCCGCCCACGCCGTGCACGCCGAACACGTCGGCGGTGTCGTCGACCTTCAGCAGCTTCTTCAGGCCGGTGACGCCCCACACGCAGATCGCGCCGGCGGCCAGGCCGATGACGATCGCGCCCAGCGGACCGACGGTGCCGCAGGCCGGGGTGATGCCGACCAGGCCGGCGACCGCGCCCGAGGCGGCGCCCAGCGCGGACGGCTTGCCCTTGCTGATGGCCTCGACCAGGGTCCAGCCCACGACCGCCGCCGAGGTGGCGAGGATGGTGTTGATGAAGGCCAGCGCGGCGGTGCCGTCGGCGGCGGCGGCGGAGCCGGCGTTGAAGCCGAACCAGCCGATCCACAGCAGCGAGGCGCCGATGAAGGTGAACGGCACGTTGTGCGGCTTCAGCGCGGTCTGGCCGAAGCCCAGGCGCCTGCCGACGAAGTAGGCGCCGATCAGGCCGGCCACGCCGGCGTTGATGTGCACCACGGTACCGCCGGCGAAGTCGATCGCGCCCAGCTCGCCCAGGTAGCCGCCGCCCCACACGATGTGCGCCATCGGCAGGTAGCTGAAGGTGAACCACAGCACCGAGAACAGCAGCACGGCCTTGAACTTGATGCGCTCGGCGAAGGCGCCGACGATCAGGGCGGTGGTGATGGCGGCGAAGGTCGACTGGAAGGCGACGAACAGCAGCTCGGGAATGCTGCCGCTGAGGCTGTCGATGGTGATGCCCTTGAGGAAAGACTTCTCGGTGAACGAGCCGAAGAAGGCGTTGCCCTCGGTGAACACCGCGCTGTAGCCGTAGAACGCCCACAGCACGATCACGACCGAGGCCACGACCAGCACCTGGCTGAGCACCGACAGCACGTTCTTGCTGCGCACCAGGCCGCCGTAGAACAGGGCCAGGCCGGGCACGATCATCAGCAGCACCAGCAGGGTCGAGGTCAGCATCCAGGCGGTGTCGCCGGCGCTGAGGGTGGCCTCTTCCTCGGCAGGCGCCTCCCCGGCGGCGGCGACTTCCTCCACCGCGTCCCCGACCGCGGCAGCGGCGTCGGTGGCAGCGTCGGCGGTGGCGTCGGCGGCGGACTCGATCGGCGAGACCTCCGCGGTCGGCGGCGGTGCGGCGGTTTCCTGCGCTTGCGCGGCGAAGGCGGTGGTCGCCAGGGCCGAAACCAGCATCATCAGGCACACGGTATAGAACCGGGTCTTCCACCCGGCCAGGAATTTCGTCTTCATGGTGTTCTCCGGGGTGGGTTAGAGCGCGTCCGCGCCGATCTCGCCGGTGCGGATGCGGATGACCTGCTCGACGGCGGTGACGAAGATCTTGCCGTCGCCGATCTTGGCGGTGCCCGCCGACTGCTGGATGGCTTCCAGCACCGCTTCCAGGCGGTCGTCGGTCACGACCGTCTCGATCTTGATCTTCGGCAGGAAGTCGACGACGTACTCGGCGCCCCGGTACAGCTCGGTGTGCCCCTTCTGGCGACCGAAGCCCTTGACCTCGGTCACGGTGATGCCGGACACGCCAGCCTGGGCGAGGGCTTCGCGCACCTCGTCAAGCTTGAACGGCCGGATGATTGCGGTGATCAGTTTCATGTTCGCATCCCGATGGTGGAGTTTCCGGCCATTGCGGCCGGCGTTCGGAACTGGCGGCAGGCCGGGCCACGCATGGCCCGGCGCTACCGTTTCGACATGGCCGCTCCATGACGGCGGCGGCGCACCGATTCGCAGGCTGCATCCGACTTCTTGGGGGAGGTCATGCAGGCCCGGGAATCCCCTTGCTTCGTTGCTCTTTGCCCTCTCCTTCAGCACCGCCAGGCCCCCTGCCCGGCGGTGGTTGACGCATGGACGGAAACGGCGCGGGGTTTCCCCCGCGCCGCTGCCATCAGTTGCCGTAGTACAGCTGGTATTCCAGCGGGTGCGTGGCCGCGCGGAACTTGGTGACTTCCTGCATCTTCAGCGCGATGTAGCCGTCGATGAAGTCGTCGCTCATGACGCCGCCGGCCTTGAGGAACTCGCGGTCCGCGTCGAGCGCTTCGAGGGCCTGGTCCAGGCTGGAGCAGACCTTCGGGATGTTCTTCTCTTCCTCCGGCGGCAGGTCGTACAGGTCCTTGTCGCTCGGCGCGCCCGGGTCGATCTGGTTACGGATGCCGTCCAGGCCGGCCATCATCAGCGCGGTGAAGGTCAGGTAGCCGGACTGCAGCGGATCGGGGAAGCGGATCTCGATGCGGCGGGCCTTCGGGTTGGACACCCACGGGATGCGGCAGGAGGCCGAGCGGTTGCGGGCCGAGTAGGCCAGCATCACCGGCGCCTCGAAGCCCGGGACCAGGCGCTTGTAGCTGTTGGTGCCGGCGTTGGCGAAGGCGTTGATCGCGCGGGCGTGCTTGAAGATGCCGCCGATGTACCACAGCGCCAGCTGCGACAGGCCGCCGTAGCCGTCGCCGGAGAACAGGTTCTTGCCGTCCTTGCCCAGCGACTGGTGCACGTGCATGCCGCTGCCGTTGTCGCCGACGACCGGCTTGGGCATGAAGGTGACGGTCTTGCCGTTGCGGTGGGCGACGTTCTTGATGATGTACTTCATGGTCAGCAGCTCGTCGGCCTTGCGCACGAGCGTGTTGAACTTGGTGCCGATCTCGCACTGGCCGGCGGTGGCCACCTCGTGGTGGTGGACCTCGACCTCGATGCCGGCCTCTTCCAGGGTCTTGCACATCTCGGCGCGCAGGTCGTGCAGGGAGTCGTGCGGGGCTACCGGGAAGTAGCCGCCCTTCACGCCCGGGCGGTAGCCGGTGTTGCCGGTCTCGTACTTGGTGCCGCTGTTCCAGGCCGCTTCCTCGGACTCGATCTCGAAGAAGGTGTGGCCCATGTCGTTGGCGTAGCGCACCGCGTCGAAGATGAAGAACTCCGGCTCGGGGCCGAAGAACGCCAGGTCGGCGATGCCGGAAGACTTGAGGTAGGCCTCGGCGCGCTTGGCCACGCCGCGCGGGCAGCGCGCGTAGGCCTGCATGGTCGCCGGGTCGAGCACGTCGCAGGTCAGGATCAGGGTCGGGTCGGCGGTGAACGGATCCAGCACCGCGGTTTCCGGGTCGGGCATCAGCAGCATGTCGGACTCGTTGATGCCCTTCCAGCCGGCGATCGAAGAGCCGTCGAACATCTTGCCGTCCTCGAACAGCGAGTCCTCGACGATGCTGGCCGGGAACGTGACGTGCTGCTGCATGCCACGCATGTCGACGAATCGCAGGTCGACGAACTCGACCTTGTTGTCCTTGATCAGCTTCTCAACGTTTTCCACGGACATCGCTGTGCAACCTCGGGGTGATGGGTACCCTCCCTGTAGCAGGGTCCGTGCCAACCTTGATAGCGATCACAAGTTGTTGATTTGACTGAGCTGTGTCCCGCAGTCGGGGACATGGCACCAAAGCGGTGCATTCTTTTGGTGCGGTTAATGCACCAATTTGGTGATGTTTCAGTGCAGCATGAGGTCGCGTATCCTCAGCAGCCGCCTCACGACCCCCATCGCCCACGTGTCCGACCTCCTCTCCGCCCTGCTGCTTGGCATCCTCGAAGGCCTCACCGAGTTCCTGCCCATCTCCAGCACGGGCCACCTGCTGATCGCCCAGCACTGGCTGGGCGCACGCTCGGACTTCTTCAACATCGTCATCCAGGCCGGCGCGATCCTCGCCGTGACCCTGGTGTTCCGCCGCCGGCTGTGGGAACTGGCCACCGGGCTGGGCGACGCGGCCAACCGCGACTACGTGTTCAAGCTGGCGGCCGCGTTCCTGGTCACCGCGGTCGTGGGACTGCCGGTGCGCCTTGCCGGCTGGGAGCTGCCGGAAACGGTGACCCCCATCGCCTGGGCGCTGGTGCTGGGCGGCGTGTGGATGCTGGTGGCCGAGCACTACGCCGAAAAGCGCGGGGACGTGGCCACGATCACCTGGAAGGTGGCGATCCTGGTCGGCCTGGCCCAGGTGGTGGCCGGCGTGTTCCCCGGCACCTCGCGCTCGGCCGCGGCGATCTTCATGGCCATGCTGGCCGGTACCAGCCGCCGCTCCTCGGCGGCCGAGTTCGTGTTCCTGGTCGGCATCCCGACCATGTTCGCGGCCAGCGGCTATGCCTTCATGGAGCTGGCAATGGAAGGCGGCCTCGGCAACGAGGACTGGGCCGGCGTGGCCATCGCCTTCGCCGCCGCCTCGGTCACCGGCTTCGCCGTGGTGCGCTGGCTGATGGGCTACATCAAGGCCCACCGCTTCACCGGCTTCGCCGTCTACCGGATCCTGCTGGGCATCGGCCTGCTGGCGTTGATGCCGGCGCAGTAACCGCCGGCGGTTCCGCTGCGGCTCACGCCATCGGCTGGCGCAGCAGGGTCTTCAGCTTTTCCGGTGCGGCCCGGCGCGGATCCCCGAGGTAGATCTCGTGGTGTTTCCCGCGCAGCGCCGAGCGCTCGCCGATCCAGGCATGCAGGCGCGCGATCGCCGGGCCCTCGGCCGTGTACGGGCCCATGTGCAGCAGCTGCGCGCAACGCCCTTCGGCGAACGGTTCGAACCGGAGCCGGTCCAGTGCCGGCAGGTCCTTCTTCGCGCGCACGCCGGCGACCGCTTCGGCGGCCAGGGCCGCGTCGACCCCGGGCGGCTGCATGATCATCGCGGTCCACTGCCAGGCGGTGCAGTCGCCGCGGATGAAGCTGGACAGGTCGTCCGCCCACCACAGCCCTTCCAGCGGCATCACCACGTAGTCCAGCGCGCGCTGGCGCCTGAGCGCGAACTTCAGCGCGTACAACACCGCGTACAGCGCCTCCACGGCCTCGCGCCAGGCGGGCGCGCGGTCGGGGTCGCCCGCCCGTCGACCATCAGGAACGGGAACGCGGGCACGTCCAGTTCGACGATGCCGGGAGCCGGCCGGTACAGCGGCCCCAGGCTGCGCTTGAGGTCGATCTTCTCCACGGCCGTGGTTACGGCGTGCTCAGCCCAGCCGGTTGTTCAGCGTGTAGGTGCCATGCACCGCGGCTTCGGCCAGCACGTGGCCCTGCATCGCGCGCAGCACATCGGCGGCGGTGAAGCGGTCGGGCACGTCCAGCCGCGCCAGGTCGAGGGCGAACAGGCGGAAGAAATAGCGGTGCACGCGGGCATCGTTGAACGGCGGGTACGGACCGTCGTAGCCGCGGTAGTCGCCACCCATCTCCGCGTCGCCGGCGAACCAGCCGGTGTAGTCGTTGATGCCCTGGCGCGCGCCGGCCGGGCCCTGCGGCTGGCGCTTGCCGGCGCGGACCAGGCCCTCGCTGCAGCTGCCGGCGCCGATCGCGGCCAGGCCGGGGTCGATGTCGACCATGGCCCAGTGCACGAACTCGGTGCGCGGCTGCCCGACCGGGATCTCCATGTCCTCGCGGCCGACCGTCTCCGGCACGGTCGGCGCGTCCGGGTCGATGCACAGCAGGACCAGGGAACGGGTGCCCTCCGGCACGCCGTCCCAGGCCAGGTGCGGATTGCGGTTGCCGCCGAAGCCGTCGACCGAGCCGAGCGCGAACTCGGCCGCGATCGGGCCGCCGGCCCGGAAACTGTCGCTCCAGATGCGCATGCGCTGCCTCCCGGTGTGATCAGGTCGTGGTCAGGCCTCAGCGTAGCCGAGGCGGACCGCCACCGGCGTCAGCGTGGCGAACGCGCCGGCCAGGTCGCCGGCATAGGCGCGCCAGCGCCCGGCCGGCAGGCGCCGCGGGACGCGGGCGGCCGGCTGCAGCTTCGCGCCCAGCGCCTGGCCCAGGGCCGTGGCCAGCGCGACCGGGTCGTCGACCACGCCGTCCAGCGGCAGCAGCAGGTACGGGTACAGCTCCTGGTCGCGCAGGTCGGCGATCTGGCCCAGCACCGCGGCCAGCCAGCGCGCCGCCTCGTCGGCCGAGGCCAGCTGCAGGGGCAGCACCGCGCCGGTGGAGAGCCAGTCCAGCAGCATGTCGCGCGGGTCGCGCAGCGCCACCATCACGCAGCCGCCCGGCAGGTGCGGGCGCAGCGCCAGCAGCAGGGCGTTGTCCCAGTGCAGCAGCCAGTCGATCGGCTGGCCACGGTCGACGCCGCGCGCCGGCAGCAGTTTGCGCCAGCTGGCCACCACCTGGTCGGGGGCGACCCGGCCCGCGGCCAGCGCCGGGCCGGTCTCCAGGCTCTGCAGGTGGTCCTGCGGCGGGTTGGGACGGAAGCGGTCGGTCAGCAGGCGCGCGCCGCTGGCGGCGAGGGTGTCCACCACCCGCTCCACGCCGGAGCCGGGCGCACCCCACAGCAGCAGCGGCCGGGAGGCATCAGGCCCGATCGCGGCCAATGCCGGCCAGGCTTCCGGCACCGGCGCCAGCTCCGGCAGCGGCACGCGGGTGGCGCGGTGGGCATCGTGCAGCGACTGCCACTGCGCCAGCGCCTCGCCGGTACGGCCGACGCGGTCGAGCATGCGCCCGATCCAGGCGCCGGCGGCGTCGCGCTCTGCGCCTTCGGGGGCCGCTTCCAGGATCTGGCGCGCACGCGCCAGGGCAGTGTCAGGGTCTTCCACCAGCTGCGACTCCACCTCGAACTGCAGCGCGGCCGGATGCTCCGGCACGGCTTCCAGCAAGCGCGCGGCGGCGGCGCGGGTGGCCTCCAGGTCGCCGCTGCGGTCGGCATTGAAGAACGCCGCTTCCAGCGCCGGGACGTGGCCGGGCATCGCTTCCTGCCAGCGCGCCAGCACCTCGGCGGCAGCGGCGGTGGCCGGCTGCTCCAGCGCCACGCGCGCGGCCCAGGCCATGGACTGGGAGGGATCGACCTGCAGCAGGCGCTCGAGGGTGGCGCGCGCGTCCTCCTGGTCGTTGGTGCCGGCCCACAGGGCCATCAGTGCGCGCAGGGCTTCGGTGTCGCCCGGACGCGCGTCCAGGGCGCGGCCCAGCCACTGCCGGGCCTGGTCATGGCGGCCGCCCTGCAGGGCGTAGATGCCACCGACCCGCAGCAGCGCCGGGGTCGGCGCGGCGGCCTCGTCCAGCAGCGGTTCCATCAGCGCGGCGGCCTCGTCGGCGCGGCCCTGGGCGGCGACCAGGCGGGCCAGCAGCGGCTGCAGCGGACGCGCATCGGGCACCAGGCCGGCGACCCGGCGGAACGCCTGCTCGGCGAACGCCAGCTGGCCCTGGGCGGCGTGGGCGAAGCCCATCACCGACAGCACCTGCGGGTCGTCCGGCAGCGCCTTGGCCGCGCTGGTGGCCAGCACCAGGGCGCGGGAGTGGTTGCCCAGGCGCAGTGCCAGCAGGCCATCCAGCGCGAGCAGCTGCGGATGGTCGGGATCGATCCGGGAGGCGGTGCGCAGCAAGCGGGTGGCCTCGTCCAGCTGGTCCAGGCCGATCGCCAGGCGCGCCTGCGCCAGGTAGGCCGGCAGGTGGTTGGGATCCAGGCCCAGGGTCTGGCCCAGCGCCGCCTGGGCGGCGGCGGTGTCGCCCTCGCGCACCAGCAGCAGGGCGCGGTCGTGGTGCACGCCGGCGTCCTCGGGGGCCAGGGCGGCGGCCAGATCCAGCGCCACCAGGGCGGCGGCGATGTCGCCGCTGCGCGCGAGCACGTGGGCCAGGGTGCGGTGGGCGGCGGCCAGGTCCGGCTCGGCGGCGGTCCACTGGCGGGCGAGTTCGAGCGCCTGTTCGATGGCGCCGTTGGCCAGGGACGCGAGGATGTTCTGCTGCATTGGGGCTTGGATCCGGGAAAACCCCGATTCTAGCCCGCCCGGCTCATCCGGCCGGCACCGCCGCGCACAGGCGCTCGGCGACCCAGCGTTCGGCGAAGCCGTCGCCGTGCAGGTTCTCCACGAAGGCGCAGTGCCCGCCCCACGACGCCACCTCCAGCCGCGCCAGCGCCGGCAGCTGCCAGCGCTGGAAGTCGTCGAACGGGATCACCGGGTCGTCGCGCGACATCAGGATGTCGGCCGGGACGTCCAGCGCGGCCAGGCGGCGGCCGGCGATGGAGTAGCTGTCGAAGTAGTCCTGCAGCGAGCCGAAGCCGGCATGGCGCTGGGCCAGCCAGCCGATCAGCCCGCGCATGTCCTGGCGCAGGGTGGCGTCGTCGTAGCCGAATCGGTCCGGGAACAGCTCGCGCTTGCGCAGCAGCGAGCTGCGCCACTTGCGGCGGAAGTACCAGTCGTAGAACTGCGGCCCGCGCTCCATGTGGTCCATGGCCGCGCCCGGGTCCACCAGCGGGCAGACCGCGGCGATGTGGCGCAGCGGCAGCCCGGCCACCGCGGCGCGCAGGCCCAGGCGCAGGGCGTGGTTGCCGCCCAGCGAGTAGCCGGCCACCACCAGGTCGCGCACCCGCAGCCGCGCGACCATGTCCGCGGCCGCGTGCACCACCTCGTCCAGGCGGTTGGAGTGGAACAGGTCCTCGTTGAGGTGGTGGGTGTCGCCGTGGTCGCGGAAGTTGAGGCGGAACACCTCGATGCCGGCGTCCAGCAGGCGTGCCGCGGTCAGGCGCATGTAGCCGGACTCGGCGCTGCCCTCCCAGCCGTGCAGCAGCAGGGCCATGCCGCGCGAGGGCACGCCCGGGACCTGGCTGTGCCAGCCCTGCAGGCGCACGCCGTTGCCGCCGTCCAGGATCAGCTCGCGGGTGCGCGCGCCGCTGGCGGCCAGCGCGCGCTGGCCGCGGTGGCGGCGCAGGGCGCTGGAACCCAGCACCGACTGCAGGTGCGGGTTGCGCAGCAGGCGCGGGGGCTGGAAGTCGGCGGCGGTCAGCATGCAGGGGTTATTCGGTTGCGCCTGACACCATTCTGCGCCAGGACTGGCGCGAGTGCCCGCCAGGCCGCGCCACTAGCGTCCCATCACCGCCAGGATGCGCTCGCGCGACAGCTCGGCCAGGCGCCGGCGGCCCTCGACCTCGCCCGGCTGCACCGGCTCGAGGAAATGCACCTCGGCGCGCCGCGCCGGCTCGCCCAGCAGGCGCAGGAAGTTGGTGAGGAAGTTCTCGCGCGGGCCGAACGCGACCGCGGTCTGGGCCTCGCCGCGGGCGCCGTAGCGCAGCGCCACCGGCTGCACCGGCACGTTGGCCTCGACCGCGGCCTGGAAGATGCGGGCATGGAACGGACCGACCTCGCGGCCGTCGCGGGTGCGGCCTTCCGGGAACACGCCGACCGCACGGCCCTGGCGCAGGCGCTCGACCATCAGCGCGATCACCCCGGACAGCGAATCGGTGCTGCCGCGCTGGTGGTAGATGGTCTGGCCCAGGGTGGCCATCCAGCCCACGACCGGCCAGCTGGCGATCTCGCGCTTGGCGACGAAGCCCATCATCCGCTGGCTGTGCAGCATCTCGATGTCGACCCAGCTGACGTGGTTGGCCACGAACAGGGTCGCGCCCGGCAGCGGCTCGCCGACCCGCGCCAGGCGGAAGCCGAACACCCACATCAGCCCGCCCGACCAGGCCCGCACCGCGCGGTCGGCCAGGGTTTCGCTGCCCCATTGCAGGCGCGCCAGCGGCGGCATCTGGCACAGCAGGGTCAGCGGCAGCGGCAGCAGCAGGTGCAGCAGCAGCAGCGGCACGCGATAGAGGTAGCGGAACAGGCGGGCGATGCCGGAACCGGGCCGGGAGCGGCGCCGGGCGGCCCGGGGGGAAGCTGGGTCCATAGGACGCGCACGATACCGGAAGGGGCGGCGGCTTGGGGATCGCCCGTGCCGCCGCGGCGGCTCAGGCCGCGGGCGGGGCCACCGGGACCACGGCAAGGGTCAGGCGCGATACGCAGCTGGCGCGGCCGCGGCCGTCCTCGATGCGGATGTCCCAGACCTGGGTGCTGCGGCCGACGTGCACGGCCCTGGCGGTGCCGGTGACCACGCCTTCGCGCACCGCGCGCAGGTGGTTGGCGTTGATCTCCAGCCCAACCGCCTGCTGCCGGGTGGTGTCCAGGCACAGGTTGCCGGCGCTGCTGCCCAGGGTCTCGGCCAGCACCACCGAGGCGCCGCCGTGCAGCAGGCCGTACGGCTGGCGGGTGAAACCCTCGACCGGCATGGTCGCCTGCAGCCAGTCCCCGCCGGCTGCGGTGAACACGATGCCCAGGTGCTCGATCAGGGTGCCGCGGCTGAGGCGGTTGAGTTCGTCCAGGTCGACCGGGCCACGGAAGGCCATGGGCGCTGCTCCTGCGGGAAACGGGCGGCGATTATCGCCGCCGGCTCACAGGATCGGCACCAGCCCGGCGCCGAAGGCGGTCAGCATGCGGGTCAGGATCGAGCGCGGGCCCAGGCTCACCTCGGGGAAGTCGCCCACCGCCACGTAGCACTGGTGGAAGCGCGGGTCGCGCCGCGGCAGCGGCGCCGGGCACTCGGGGCCGGGCTGGAACACGTAGTTGGTGGCGTAGCGCCACGGCCACAGGTCCAGCACCGGCGAGCGCTCCAGCACCTTGCCCATGCTGTAGTTGAGCCCGGACAGCACCGGCGGCCGCGCCCGCGGCGCCACCGTCCAGGAATTGCCCGGGGCGATGTCGCGCTCGATGCTCGCGGCCAGCGCGGCGGCAAAGGCCTCGTCCTCGATCACCACCACCGCCTCGGTGTTGTAGGTCTCGCTGCGCGGGTCGAAGTTGTGGGTGCCGACCACCCCGATGCGGCGGTCGATCACCAGCGACTTGGCATGCAGGCCCATGCGCGGACGCTTGCCCTGGGCGCGCACCGGCAGCGGGCGGTTGGCCGGGGCGCTGGTGCTCAGCAACGAGGGACGGCTCTCGGTGCGCAGCTTGTCGCGTACCCGGCGGCGGTTGTCGCCCGGTTCCGGACGGGCACGCTTGGCCCGGGGACCGGAGGAGCCGGCACCGGGCAGTTCGCTGCGGGCCACCTCCGGATCCTGCGTCTCCGGATCGCCCGGCTGCCACGCGCCCAGCGCCGGGTCGACCGGCGGGTCTTCCGGGAACGGCTTGTACTCGAACAGGTCGAAACCCAGCTCGCGCACGTTGCGGCGCTTGTACTTGTAGCTGAGCGCGTAGACGATCGCGTTGTCGGTGGCCGCCAGGCTGTTGGTCGAGGCCACCACCCGCGGCGGTTCGGCCCGCTGGCGCAGGCCGCGGAAGATCTCCACCGCGCTGTCGGACAGCACCAGGTACGGGGTCTGCAGCAGCACTTCCTCGCGCGCCTGCGCCAGCAGCCCGGCCAGCCCGGCGGCGCCCTTGCCCTCCACCGGGCCCTCGCGGTGCTTGCGCGGTACGTCGGCCAGGTAGCGGACCTGGCCCACCGGCATCGCGTGCCGCGCCAGCCGCTCCTCCACCAGCGCCGCATCCGCAGCGGCCTCGCGCATCTGCCCGACCCGGTCCGGGCGCGCCGGCTGGGCCGGCGGCAGCTCCGGGACCCCGGCGGCCAGCAGCAGCCTGGCCACGTCGTCCAGGCGCTCGACCGGCACGCTGCGGCGGTCGTTCCAGTAGGCGGCGAAGTTGCGCTCCATCTCGCGCACCACCGGCCCGGCGACCAGCACGTCGCGATCGCGGAAGTTGTACTCGCCGTCCCAGTCGTAATAGTCGTCCTGGTAGTTGCGCCCGCCGGAGATGCCGACCGCGTCGTCGATCACCAGCAGCTTGTTGTGCATGCGCTGGTTGAAGCGGCGGAAACAGCAGACCACGCTGGCGGCGTAGTGCAGGTAGTTGGGCTTGGCCAGGCCGAAGGTGGGGTTGTAGATGCGCAGTTGCAGGTTCTCGTGCGCGCCGGCCAGCGCGGCGAGGATCTCCACGTCGGCGATCGCCGAGAGCTGGTCGATCAGCACCCGCACCTTGACCCCGCGGCGGGCCGCGGCCAGCAGCTCGTCGATCACCAGGCGCGCGCTGTCGTCCTTGTCGAAGATGTAGGTCTGCAGGTCGATGCGGCGGGTGGCGCTGCGCATCAGGTTGATCCGCGCCAGCAGGGCGTCGCCGCCGCCGTCCAGGATCAGCGCGCGGTGGCGCGGCTGGCCGTCCGGCGCCGAGGCGGTCTCGGCGAAGGCCTCCCCGGCCAGGTCGCGCAGCGGCGAGGGTTCGGCGCAGCGGTCGGCGCGTTCGCAGTCCAGGCTGGCATCGCGCGCGGCCACCGCCAGCGCGGCGGCCTGGTCGCGCTGCTGCGGGCCCAACGTGCTGCAGGCGCTGGCCGACACCGCCAGCGCCGCGGCCAGCAGCAGGCGCATCCACCGCCTCACCGCGCACCCGCCTCGCGCAGCCACACCTGCATGGAGAAGCGCACGCGCTCGGACAGCACCACCTGCCAGTCGTCCATGCCGTAGTGGCTGCGCACGATGTCGCCGTGGACCTCGATCGGGCAGTCCCGTCCCGGATGGGCACAGGCCGCCGGCTCGACGTCGAGCGTCTCGGCGCGGGTCGCGCCGCGCAGGGTCAGGTGGCCACGCAACTGGCCGCCGCGGGCCAGGGCGTCGGCCGGATAGGGTTCGGACACGAATTCCATCCAGGGATGCCGCAAGGTGTCGAAGAAACTGTCGCCGCGCATCCAGCCGGTGTAGCGCGGCTTGCCGGGAATCTCGGCCGAGGCGGTGGAAACGCGCAAGCGTACCCGGTGGCGGCCGTCGGGCAACAGGTCGACCAGGCCCTCGTAGCGCGGAAACTCGCCGCGCAGGCGCTGGCCGACCCGGGTCCGCACCTCGAACTGCAGGCGGCTGTTGACCGGATCCAGCTCGTACACGGCCACCGCCCGCGGTAGCGAAGGCGGGTGCGGCGGGGCGGGCTGGGCCATGGCCACCGCGCATGCCAGCGCGGAAGACAGGGCCAGGACCGGCCACGACCACCTTCGCGGGATCATCCGTTCAGGGCCACCAGAACGCGGTCAGGCGGGCGACGCCCGGTTCCAGCGACTCGCCCGCCGGCAGCGACAGTACCGCGACCGCCGCAGGCGGCATGCCGCGGTAGTCGTCGGAACGGCCCTGGTCCAGCAGCGCGACCAGCCGCTCCAGCCCGGGGTTGTGCCCGACCACCATCAGCCGGTCGACCTCGCGGTGGTCCTCCAGCAGGCCGATCAGGGTGCCGGGGGTGGCCTCGTAGATCGACTCCTCCAGCCGCTGCTCGGCGTAGCCGGTGATGCCCAGCACCGCCTCCAGGGTCTCGCGGTTGCGGCGCGCCGGCGAACACAGCACCCGGTCCGGGAGCAGGCCCTTTCCGGCCAGCCAGCGGCCTGCGGCCTCGGCCTCGGCCAGGCCGTGCGCGGACAGCGGGCGGTCGATGTCGGCCTGGCCGGGGGCACCCGGTTCGGCGTGGGCGTGGCGCAGCAGGATCAGTTCACGCACTGGCGGTTCCTCCTGGGAAGCGGGCCGTCATGCCTGGCCCAGCCATTTCAGCAGGGGTTCCCAGTCGGCCTGGTGGTCGCGCACCTGCGCGGAGTGGTAGTCGAACAGGCTGCGGCCCAGCCCGACCAGGACCACGTAGGCCTGGGTGTCGCGCAGCTGCGCGACCACGGGATAGGGCCACCCGGCCAGCATCTGCAGCGCCTGCTGGCTGGTGTTGGTCCAGGGCTTGCTGCGGTTGAGCACCAGGCCCACCGGCAGGCTGCGGTCGTGCACCCGGGCCACCTTGGCCAGGGTGTTGAGGAAGCCGACCGTGGCCTCGATGTCCAGCGCCGACGGCTGCAGCGGCACCACCACGGCGTCGGCGCGGTCGAGGAACGGCGCCAGGTCGGCGGCCTGGGCGCCGGCGGCGGCGTCGATCACCAGCAGGTCGGCATCGGCCGGCAGGCGCGCCTGCCAGTTGCGGCGCGAGCTGGCGTCCAGCGGCAGGACCGCACTGTCGAGTACCGAGCGGCGCTCGGCCCAGCGGGTGGCCGAACCCTGGGGATCGGCGTCCGCCAGTACCGTGCGCTGCCCGCGCAGCGCCGCGTGCGCCGCCAGATGGGTGGCGATCGTGGTCTTGCCCACGCCGCCCTTGGACCCGGCCACCAGGATCGTCTTCATGCGCCAGCCTGCTCCCATTGGGCTGTCCGCAGGTTACACCGGGGCTGGTGGAGGCGGTAGGAAGGCCGCCGGGTTGCTATCTTTCACCGCCCCCATACACGGACGTGCCCATGAGCCAGCTGCAGGACCTCACCGCCCTGATCCGCGCCAACACGCCGCTGGTGGTCATCGAGACCCGCGACGAGGACCGGGTGGTGGAGCTGTTCCGGCAGTCGCTGATGCATGTCTGGCGTGCCCTGCACCGCTGGACCATCACCGAGGGCCTGCGCCGGCTGGACCTGGACCGCGAGGACCCGGCCGACGGCCCGCCCGACGCCTCCTACGTGCTGCGCGCGATCCAGGAGGCGGACCAGCGAGGCATCTACCTGCTGCTCGATTTCCATCCCTACCTCGGCTACGCCAGCCACCAGCGCCTGCTGCGCGACATCCTGCAGCGTCGCCACTGCGAGGCGCACGTGGTGGTGCTGGTCGGCGCCAGGGTGGAGCTGCCGCCGGAACTGGAGGCGATGGCGGTGCGCTTCACCCCGCGCCTGCCGGACGCGGCCGCGCTGCTGAAGCTGGTGCGCGAGGAGGCGGAAGCCTACGCGCGCGAGCACGGCCGCCGCGCCGAGGCCGACCCGGAGGCGGTGAAGCGGATCGTGCGCAACCTGCAGGGCCTGGACCTGCACGACGCCCGCCGCATCGCCCGCCAGCTGATCCACGACGACGGCGCGCTGACCGAATCGGACCTGCCGCAGCTGGCGAAGCTGAAGTTCGAGCTGCTCAACCGCAGCGGCCACCTGCACTACGAATACGACGCCGCGGCCCTGGACGGGGTCGCCGGCGCGCGCCGGCTCAAGCGCTGGGTGCAGCTGCGCAAGGCAGCCTTCGCCGGTTCCCCGCCGCCGGGGCTGGATCCGCCGCGCGGCATCCTGCTGCTGGGCGTGCAGGGCTGCGGCAAGTCGCTGCTGGCCAAGGCCATCGCCGCCGGCTTCGGGGTGCCGCTGCTGCGCCTGGACTTCGGCACCCTGTACGCCAAGTACCACGGCGAGACCGAGCAGAACCTGCGCTCGGCGCTGGCCTCGGCCGACCAGCTGGCGCCGTGCGTGCTGTGGGTCGACGAGATCGAGAAGGGCGTGGCCGCCGATGGCGGCGACAGCGACGGTGGCGTCTCGCGCCGGGTGCTGGGTTACCTGTTGACCTGGATGTCCGAGCGCAAGGCGCCGGTGTTCCTGGTCGCCACCGCCAACCAGGTCCAGCACCTGCCGGCCGAACTGCTGCGCAAGGGCCGCTTCGACGAGATCTTCTTCGTCGACCTGCCCAACCCGGATACCCGCGTGGAGCTGCTGCGCATCCACCTGTCCACGCGCGGGCTGCAGCCGGACGAGTTCAACCTGCCGGCGCTGGCCGCGGCGGCCAACGGCTTCTCCGGGGCCGAGATCGAGCAGGCCATCGTCTCCGGCCTGTACGCGGCCCACGCCAGCCAGGGGCCGCTGGACACGACCCTGCTGATGGAGGAGATCCGCAACACCCGCCCGCTGTCGGTGCTGATGGCCGAGCAGGTCGCGGCGCTGCGCGAGTGGGCGCTGCCGCGCACGGTGCCGGCGGACTGATCCCGCCGGCGGGTGCCGCCTCAGCCGTAGAAACGCGCCAGCAGCCAGGCCCAGGCCGGCAGCGTGGCCAGGCAGACGACGATGCCGTAGCCGACCAGGGCCGCGCACAGCCGCGGGGCCAGGCCGTGGGCCATCGCCAGGGCCGCCGCCGAGACCATGGTCGGCATCGCCGACTCCAGCACGTTGGCGCGCAGCATCAGCGGCGGCATGCCGAACAGCAGCGACAGCGGCAGGGCGATGGCGGGCATCACCAGCAGCTTGAGGCTCAGCCCGGTGAGCAGCGGACCCAGCTCCTCGCGCGGCAGGCGCAGCCGGATCGACAGGCCCACTGCCAGCATCACCAGCGGCAGCATGGCATCGGCCAGCCGCTGCAGGCCGGCCCCGATCCAGTGCGGCGGATCGGCCGGCATCAGGGTCAGGCCCAGGGCCAGCGCCCAGATCGGCGGGAAGCGCGCGATCCGCAGCGCGACCTCGCGCGGGCCCGGCGGCGTGTCCCCGCTGTAGCGCGCGCACACGTACAGGCCGATGGTGGACAGCATCACGAAGGTGCCGAACTGGTCATACACCACCGCGTACTGCACCGCGCTCTCGCCCAGCAGCGCGCGCATCATCGGGTAGCCGAGGAAGCTGGTGTTGCCCAGGCCCACGCACAGCAGCAGCACCGCGTACTGCTCGCGGCGGAACTTCCACAGCCGCGCCGCCACGGTGACCGCCAGCCAGGTCGCGCCCATCAGGATCCACGGCGTCAGCCCCACGCCCAGCAGCGACCACTCCAGGTGCAGGCGCGGCACGTAAAGCAGCACCGCCGCCGGCAGGCAGACGTAGAGCACCACCAGGTTGAGCACTTCCGTGGCGTTGTCCGGAAGCAGGCGGGTGCGGCCCATGGCCATGCCCAGGGCGAGCATGGCCAGGATCAGTGCGAATGCATCGAAAGCCATCGGGTGTTTCTCAGCCGCGCCGGAACCAGCCGGTGATGCTCAGGCGCGGTTCGCGCGCCCATGGCGCCACCTGGCTGACCACGTGCGGCTGCGGCACGCGGAACAGGCTCAGCGAATTCCATGTGGGAGTGAAGGTTTCGACCACGCGGCGCTCGCCGGCGTCGAGGAACTGCAGCAGGCCGCCCCAGTCAGGCTGCCATTCGCGTGCCAGGTTGATGACATAGGCGCAGGAACGCTCCTCGCTGGCGGCCTTGTCGTTGTGCACGCGCAGGAAGTGGCCGTTGCGGTAGCGCACCGCGATCGCACTGACCATGCGGATCGCCGGATCGCCGGCCAGGTGCCGCGCGAACTGCAGGAACGGCTCGCTGTTGAGGAAGTCCACCACCGCGTGCAGCACCAGGTGTGGATCCTGGCCGTCGCGGCGCGCGTCGATCATTCGGTAGCGGTCGAAGTAGAACTCGAAGCCGTCGCGGGCGCGTTCGCTCACCGCCTGCAGCAGCGCGGCATCCTCGGCGCTGCCCGGCGTGGCGGCCGCCGGCAGGCCGGGCAGCGGCGGCGCGTCGGTGCGCTGGGCGGTTTCCCATGGCACCTCGTCGCGCAGGCAGGCATGCAGCCGCTGCGCGGCATCCTCCTGCAGGAAGCTGGGGATCTGCACCCGGCCCAGCGCACGCAGGCGCGCGCGGTACGGTTCGATGTCGAGTTCGTTGCTGATCATGGGCCGGTTGGCCGTGCTCGATGCACGGCCATTGTCCCACGGCTGCAGTGGATCAGGGCCAGGCCGGCGGGTTCGCCTGCCAGGCCGCGTGGACCTCCGCCAGTACCGCGCGCTCTTCCGCCGTCCAGTCCGGCAGCAGGTCGGGATAGTTGGCCGGATCGCTCCACAGCCGCGGTTCGGTGCGCACCGCCGCGGCATACCACTGCACCGCCTCGTCGCGGCGACCCACGGTCCACAGCGCCAGGGCGTAGGTCGGTGGCTGCCATGCCGGCGTGCCCGGCCAGCCGCCCACCAGGCCGGACCAGTGCTTCAGCGCCTGCCCAGGCTGGCCGGCGCGATAAAGGTCCCAGCCATAGTTCCAGGCCACCGCACGCTGCAGGTTCTGCTTGCCGGCCGCATTGCGCAACGCGGCCTCGTACAGTTCCTGGCCCAGCTCGGCGCGGCCGGAACGCATCGCGATGCGTGCAAGCTGCGCGCGCGACTCGACGTCGTTGGGCTTGCGCTTGATGTTGGCCGCCAGGCGGTCCAGCACCGCGTCGTCCTCGCCACGCAGGGCGACGATCGCACGCGTGGTCTGCGGATCCTCGGCGAAGTAGAACTCCTTCGGTGCCGGCAGCGCCTGCGCCAGCGCCACGGCCGGACAGAGCAGCAGGCAAGCCAGCAGTACATGCTTCTTCACTTGCATTTCCCCAGGGACGATTGCCCTCCCGGGGCGCAATGCTAACGGCATGGAGGTGAAGGGGACAGCGCGCGCTGTCGCAAACCGCGCGCTTGATTATGATGTCGGGCTATCGCCGGGTGCCCGGCCAGCCAACGCTCCAAGGCCTGTGATGACCAGCACCGCCGAATTGACATCGCCCGCGTCCGCCAACCAGCCCGGGCTCGACAGCTTCGACGCCGACTACACCCTGGAGCACCGCTACACCCGCCGCGATGGCCGCATCTACCTGAGCGGCGTGCAGGCGCTGGTGCGCCTGCCGCTGATGCAGCAGCTGCGCGATACCGCGGCGGGCTTCAACACGGCGGGCTTCATCAGCGGCTACCGTGGCAGCCCGCTGGGCGGCTTCGACCTGGAGCTGTGGCGCGCGCGCAAGCACCTGGAAGAAGCGAAGGTGCGGTTCCAGCCGGGCCTCAACGAGGACCTCGGCGCGACCATGGTCTGGGGCACGCAGCAGACCAACCTGTTCCCGGGCGCGAAGGTCGAGGGCGTCTACGCCATGTGGTACGGCAAGGGCCCCGGTGTCGACCGCTGCGGCGACGTGTTCAAGCACGGCAATGCTGCCGGCACCTCGAAGTACGGTGGCGTACTGGCGCTGGCCGCCGACGACCACGCCTGCCGCAGTTCCACCCTGCCGCACGGCAGCGAGGATGAGTTCGTCAGCGCGATGATGCCGGTACTCAATCCGGCAGGCGTGCAGGACATCCTCGACCTGGGCCTGGTCGGCTGGGCGATGAGCCGCTACACGGGCCGCTGGATCGGCTTCAAGACCATCGCCGAGACGGTGGAGTCGTCCGCGTCGGTGGACGTGGATCCGTTCGCGCGCCAGATCGTGCTGCCCGGGGACTTCGAGCTGCCGCCGGGCGGGCTCAACATCCGCTGGCCGGATCCGCCGCTGGACCAGGAGATGCGCCTGCACCGCTACGCGGTGCGCGCGGCGCAGGCCTTCGCCCGCGCGAACAACATCGACCGCATCGTGATGGACTCGCCGCGCGCGCGGCTGGGCATCGTCACCACCGGCAAGAGCTACCTGGACGTGCTTCAGGCGCTGGAATACCTGGGCCTGGACGAGGAAGCGTGCCGCGACATCGGCATCCGCGTGTACAAGGTCGGCATGACCTGGCCGCTGGAGCCGCAGGGCATCGCCGCCTTCGCCCGCGGGTTGGAGGACATCGTCGTGGTGGAGGAAAAGCGGGCCTTCATCGAGCGGCAGATGAAGGAGCAGTTCTACAACTGGCCGGAGGCCTGGGGCCGGCGCCCGAGCATCGTCGGCAAGTACGACGAGGCCGGGGAGTGGATCCTGCCGTCCACCGGCGAGCTGACCCCGGCCACCATCGCCGGGGTGATCGGCCGCCGCATCCAGCGCTTTTTCACGACGGAGTCGATCGAACAGCGCCTGCACTGGATGGAGGAGAAGGAAGCGGAGATGGCACTGCCGCGCGCGCAGTTCCCACGCGTGCCGCACTACTGCTCCGGCTGCCCGCACAACACCAGCACCCGCGTGCCGGAAGGTTCGCGCGCGCTGGCGGGCATCGGCTGCCATTACATGGTCACCTGGATGGACCGCTCCACCGACACCTTCACCCATATGGGTGGCGAGGGCGTCACCTGGGCGGGCCAGGCACCGTTCACCGAAACCGAGCACGTGTTCCAGAACCTCGGCGACGGCACCTACTTCCACAGTGGCTCGCTGGCGATCCGCCAGGCCGTCGCCGCGAAGGTGAACATCACCTACAAGATCCTCTACAACGACGCGGTGGCCATGACCGGCGGCCAGCCGGTGGACGGCACCCTGACGGTGCCGGACATCGCCTGGCAGATGCGTGCCGAGGGCATCGACACCATCGTCCTGGTCAGCGACGACATCTCGCGCTGGCACAAGCGCGAACTGTTCCCGCCGGGCATGGAGTTCCACGACCGCGCCGAACTCGACGCGGTCCAGCAGCGCCTGCGCCAGGTCAAGGGCGTGTCCATCCTGATCTACGACCAGACCTGTGCCACCGAGAAGCGTCGCCGCCGCAAGCGCGGCAAGCTCGAGGACCCGCAGAAGCGGGTGATGGTCAACACCCTGGTATGCGAGGGCTGCGGCGACTGCGGGCAGAAGAGCTTCTGCGTGTCGGTGCTGCCGCAGGAGACCGAGTTCGGGCGCAAGCGCCAGATCGACCAGTCCAACTGCAACAAGGACTACAGCTGCGTCAACGGCTTCTGCCCCAGTTTCGTCACCGTGCATGGCGGCAAGCCGCGCAAGGGTCCGCGTGCCGCGGCCGAATCCCTGCTCGACAACCTGCCGGCACCCCCTCGGCGCACTGATCTCGAGCGTCCCTGGAACATCCTGATCACCGGCGTCGGCGGCACCGGCGTGGTGACCATCGGTGCCCTGCTGGGCATGGCCGGGCACCTGGAAGGCAAGGGCGCCACCGTGCTCGACCAGACCGGCCTGGCGCAGAAGGGCGGCGCGGTCACCACCCACATCCGCCTTGCGCGCACGCCGGGCGACATCCATGCCGTGCGCATCGCCGCCGGCGAGGCCGACCTGGTGCTGGGCTGCGACATGGTCGTGGTCAACGACTACTGGGCGCTGTCCAAGGTCCGCCCCGAGCGCTCCGAAGTGGTGCTCAACACCTACGAGGCGATGCCCGGCACCTTCACCACCCAGCCGGACCTGCACTTCCCCGCCGCCGAGATCATCGCCGGGGTGAAGCTGGCACTGGGCGGGCGCGAGCCGCGCCTGATCGACGCCACCCAGCTGGCCACCGCGCTGCTGGGCGACGCCATCGCCACCAACCTGTTCATGCTCGGCTACGCCTGGCAGCTGGGCCTGGTGCCGCTGTCCGAGGGCGCGCTGATGCGCGCGATCGAGCTAAACGGCGCCGCAGTGGAGATGAACAGGCAGGCCTTCGCCTGGGGCCGCCTGGCGGCCGTGGATCCGGAGGCGGTGGCCAAGGCCGCCGGCCTGGTCGCCAACCCGGTCACCGCGGCGGAGGAATTTGCCGACGACCTGCAGGTGCTGCCGCCGGGCGACTGGGAAGGCAGCGAATGGGGCAGCACCAGCGCGCCGCGCCCGGCCACCGGCGGACGCGAATGGCGCGGGCTGCCGGCGCTGGCGGCCGATGCCGCGGGCAATGGCCAGGCCTCGCCGCTGGATACCGCCACCGGCAACGTCGCCCCGCTGCCGCTGGACGACCTGCGCCTGTCGCGCAGCCTGGAGGAACTGGTCGAACGCCGCCGCGTGTTCCTGACCGCCTACCAGGACCGCGCCTACGCCGAGCGCTACACGAAGCTGGTGGAGAAGGTCCGCGCCGCCGAGAGCGCGCGCGTGCCCGGCTCGACCGCGCTGACCGAAGCGGTGGCGCGCTACGCGTTCAAGCTGATGGCGTACAAGGACGAGTACGAGGTCGCGCGCCTGTACACGGGCGGCCACTTCCAGCGGCGCCTGCAGCAGCAGTTCGAGGGCGACTACCGCCTGCACTTCCACCTCGCCCCGCCGCTGCTGGCGAAGAGGGACGAGCAGGGTCGCCTGGTCAAGCGCGAGTACGGGCCGTGGGTGTTCACCGCGTTCCGCTGGCTGGCCAGGCTGAAGTTCCTGCGCGGCACCGCGTTCGATCCGTTCGGCCGCACCGCCGAGCGGCGCATGGAGCGCCAGCTGGTCGAGGACTACTTCGCCACCATCGAGCGCCTGCTGCAGAAGCTGGACGCCGGCAACGTCGGCCTGGCCGCGCAGATCGCCAGCATCCCTGACCAGATCCGCGGCTACGGCCACGTCAAGGAAGCACACCTGCACGCGGCCAAGTCGCGCGAAGCCGAGCTGCTGCGCGAATGGGACAACCCGCTGCGGGTGGTGCTGCACGCCGACGCCGCCTGAGGGCGGCACGGCAGGCCTGGCCGGTTGCTCAGGCGGCCGGCGCCGGACCGGTGGAATCGCGCAGCTGCAGCGCGTAGGGCATGTGCACCATGCTGCCGGCGCCGCGGTCGCGGATCGATGCCAGCAGCTGCATGGTCGCGACCTGGGCCATGTCCCGGGTCGGCTGCTGCACCGTGGTCAGCTGCGGGAAGATGTGCTTGGAGATGGGCGTGTTGTCGAAGCCGCAGACCGAGACCTCGGCCGGCACCCGCAGGCCCATCTCGCTGGCCGCGCGCATCACGCCGGCGGCCATGTCGTCGTTGGCGGCGAAGATCGCGGTCGGCCGCGGCTGCAGCGACAGCAGGCGGCGCCCGGCCTCCAGGCCGGAGTCGAACGAGAACTCGCCGTGCACCACCAGCTCCGGGTCGTAGAGCAGGCCGGCACGGCGCAGCGCGGTACGGTAGCCGGCCAGCCGCCATTCGCTGGCCCCGTGGTCCGGATGCCCGCGCACGTGTCCGATCCGGGTATGCCCCAGCGCGACCAGGTGCGCGACCAGCTCGCAGACCGCGTCGTGCTCGTCCAGGGTCACGCCGATGCGGCCCTCGCGCTTGTACGGCGAGATGCAGGTGAACGGGATGCCGCGCTCGTCCAGCCGGTCCAGCAGGGCCTCGCTGTCGGTCAGCGGCGGGGTCAGGATCAGCCCGTCCAGGCGCGAGCCGGAGAGCAGGTTGTCCACGGTTTCCACGCACCCCGGCGACTGGTACGCCACCGGCTGCATGACCATGCCGTAGTGGTGCGCCTCGCAGGCATCGACCACGCCGGTCACCACTTCCATCAGGTAGTTCGGCGACGGGTTGTCGTACAGCAGCGCGACCAGGTAGGAGCGGTTGCCGGCCAGGCTGCGCGCGGAAGGATCGGGACGGTAGTTGAGCGCCGCCACCACCTCGCGCACGCGCTGCCGGGTCGACTCGCGCACGCCCGGCTCGTTGTTGAGCACGCGCGAGACGGTCTTCATCGAGACGCCGGCCGCCGTGGCCACGTCCTCGATCCGGGCCCGCGCCGGGGCATGCCCCGTGCGCTGGGCGCGGATCCCGTCGTCGCTGGCCGGCCCGGCGTTCACCAGAAGATCGCGTACAGCGCCACCAGGATGGCGACCACGCCGAGGGCGCCGAAGTTGAAGCCGGCGGTGGTCGAATAGCTGACGTCGTCGGTGCGGATCAGGTCGCTGCCCTCGCGCTGCGGCGCGGTGGCCAGCGAGACCACCACGGCCAGGGCCAGGGCGAGCAGGAACACCAGGCCGACGCGGTCGATGAACGGCAGGCCTGGCCAGGCCAGCTTGAGCACCACCGACAGCACGAACGAGCCGATCGCCGCGGCCAGTGCACCGGCCTGGTTGGCGCGCTTCCAGAACAGGCCGAGCATGAAGATCACCACGATGCCCGGGGTGAAGAAGCCGGTGTATTCCTGGATGTACTGGAAGGCCTGGTCGAAGCTGCCCAGCAGTGGCCTGGCGGCGAGGATGCCGACCAGCACCGACAGCGCGGCGACGATGCGACCCACCCGCACCAGCTTCGGCTGCTCCGAATCCGGACGCATCTTGGCGTAGAAGTCCAGGGTGAAGATGGTCGCCACCGAATTGATCTTGGACGCCAGCGAGGCCACGATCGCCGCCACCAGCGCGGCGAACACCAGGCCGAGGATGCCGGTGGGCAGCAGGCCCATCATCGTCGGGTAGGCCTGGTCGGGCCGGTCCAGCGTGGGCGCCAGCATCACCGCGGCGATGCCCGGCACCACCACGATCACCGGCATCAGCAGCTTCAGGAACGCGGCGAACAGCACGCCCTTCTGCGCTTCCTTCAGGTCCTTGGCGGCCAGCGCGCGCTGGATGATGTACTGGTTGAAGCCCCAGTAGCTGACATTCATGATCCACATGCCGCCGACCAGCACGCTGATGCCCGGCAGGTCCTTGTAGAACGGGTTGTCCTTGCTGAGGATCATCTCGAAGTGGCCGGGATGCTCGGCCCACAGGCGGCTGAAGCCGGCGGCGATGCCCGCGCCGTCGCCGAGCTTGCTCAGGGTCAGGCCCGCGACCAGCAGGCCGCCCAGCACCAGCAGGGTGACCTGGACGATGTCGGTCAGCGCCACCGCCTTGAGTCCGCCGTAGAGCTGGTACACCAGCGCGAACACACCGATCAGCACCACCGCGGTCATCTGGTCCATGCCGGTGACCTGGTTCACCGCGATCGCGCCCAGCCACAGGATCGAGGTGATGTTCACGAACACGTACAGGCCCAGCCAGAACACGGCCATGAGCGTGCGGATGCTGGTGCCGTAACGTTCCTCGAGGAACTGCGGCATCGTGTAGATCTTGTTGCGCAGGAAGATCGGCAGGAAGAACTTGCCGACGATCAGCAGCGTGGCCGCCGCCATCCACTCGTAGGAGGCGATGGCCAGGCCGATGGCGTAACCGGATCCGGACATGCCGATGATCTGCTCGGCCGAGATGTTGGCCGCGATCAGCGAGGCGCCGATGGCCCACCACGGCAGCGAGCGGCTGGCCAGGAAGTAGTCGCTGGCCGACTTCTGGTGGCCGGCCTTCTCGCGCGAGACCACCTGCGCGAGGATGAAGATGCCTGCCAGGTAGGCAAGCACGATGGCGATGTCCAGCGTCGCAAGTCTCACTCGGGTTCCTCCGCGATCAATCGGGCCGGCGACCCTGGGGTCGCCGCGTGCAGTTGGTGGGCCACGGAGGCCGGCGGTTCGCGCGATGCGTTCCCGCGCCGTGGTCGCCGCGCCGATAGCGCGCACGACGTTGTCCCCCAGGCCTGACAGCGCTGTCTTATCGATGCCCCGGCCAGCGCTGTCAAACGCGATGGCGCCGGGCTGCTGCGGCTGCCCGCATTGCCCGCCGCGGGGCGCGTGGCTGCGTGCTGCGGGCCATGCGCAGGGCACGGCGGCCACTGCGATGCAGCAAAGTTTTGCGCGAAACGTCCAGCCTGCGATGCGTCGGCTGGAGATGGAGAAAGGGCCGGCGGATGCGATCCGCCGGCCCTTCGGGCCTTACTCGCCGCGCGGGCAGTCGACGATGTGCTCGGCCTCGCTGACCGCACCGATGGCCACGCGCGACACCGACAGCGCCGCCTCGGCATCGCCATGCAGGCGCAGCAGCACGTCCAGCGCGGAGGCATCGGCGCCGGCGTGGGCCAGGCACTTCAGCGGCACGCCCACGGTGGTCCACTCACCGGCCGGCAGCGCCGCCAGCGATTCGCGCAGCGACACCGGCTGGCCGCGGCCGGCGCTGATGCCGAGCTTGCCGCTGGCCGGGATCGAATCCGGGCGCACGGTCAGCACCAGCAGCAGGTCGCCGTTGGTCTCGCGCGACAGGTCCACCGCCGGCTCGGCATAGACCGAAACGGTGGCCGGGGTGGTGCCCGACCAGGCGAAGCGGCGCGAGTCCTCCTGGCGCTGGTGGTCGACCGCGGTCACCTCGATGCTGCCGTCGTGCAGGCGGGCTGGTACGGTGGTGATCTGGGCGGTGTGGTTCTGCGCGTTCTCCACGCGCATCGCCAGGCCCGGGGCCAGCATGGCGTTGGAGAAGTACACGCCGGGGGCGGCATGCAGGCCGTCGATGCCGGAGTCTTCCGGCAGCGCGTCCAGGTCGCCCTTGTCGGCGTAGGTCAGGCCGTGGCCGAACGGGAACAGCGCCTTGTAGTCCGGCGAACGCACGTTGCCCTCGGTGGCCTGCGCCGGCCAGGAGAAGCTCAGCTTGCCCTTGAAGTCGTGGGCGACGCTGCCATCGGCCTTGCGCAGCAGGACGTCGGCCACGCCGGCGCCCTCCGAACCCGGCAGCCAGGCGACCACGAAGGCGTCGGCGGCGTTGATCTCGCGGTTCATCCACAGCGGCCGGCCGGTCAGGAACACCGCCACCACCGGGATCCCATCGGCCTTCAGGCGCTTGATCAGCTCCAGGTCGGCGTCGTTGCCCGGCTTGTACAGCAGGTTGGCGATGTCGCCCTGGAACTCGGCGTAGGGCTCCTCGCCGAACACGACCACGGCCACGTCCGGCTTGGCCTTGTACTTGCCGTCCACCGCCAGCTCGGCGTTGCCGCCGGCGGCCTTGACCGCGCGCTCCAGGCCCTGCCAGATCGAATCGGCGTTCGGGAAGTCGGCGCGGGTGGTGCCGGTGCCCTGCCAGGTGAGGGTCCAGCCGCCGGCCTGCTTGGCCAGGTTGTCGGCACCGTCGCCGGCGACCAGCACGCGCTGCTTCGGCGACAGCGGCAGCAGGCCGCCCTGGTTCTTCAGCAGCACCAGCGACTCGCGCACCGCCTGGCGGGCGACCTCGCGATGCTCCGGCGCCCCCAGCAGCTCGAACTTGCCGCCCAGCGCGCGCTCGGAGGGCTTGGGCTTGTCGAACAGGCCCATCAGGAACTTCACCCGCAGGATGCGGCGCACCGCATCGTCCAGGCGCTCCTGCGCGAGCGTGCCGTCACGCACCGCGGCCAGGGTGGTCTCGTACATGCCCTTCCAGCTGTCCGGGGCCATGGCCATGTCCAGGCCGGCTGCGAAGGTGGCGGGGCAGTCGTCGTTGCTGCAGCCGGGGATCTGGCCGTGGCCGTTCCAGTCGCCGACCACGAAGCCGTTGAAGTTGAAGCGGCCCTTGAGCACGTCGGTCAGCAGCGGCTTGTGGCCGTGCAGCTTGGTGCCGTGGTAGCTGTTGAACGAGGCCATCACCGCCTGCGCACCGGCATTGATCGCGGTGACGTAGCCGGCGGCGTGGATCTCGCGCAGTTCCTGCTCGGTGGCCAGGGTGTCGCCCTGGTCGCGGCCGTTGCTGGTGCCGCCGTCGCCGAGGAAATGCTTGACCGAGACCATCACGTGGCGGTCGTCGAGGAAGTCCGGCGCGCCGGCCTTGCCCTGCAGACCTTCGACCATCGCCCGGGCGAAATCGGCCACCAGCTGCGGATTCTCCGAATAACCCTCGTAGGCACGGCCCCAGCGCACGTCCTGCGGCACCGCCACGGTCGGGGCGAAGGTCCACTCCATGCCGGTGGTGCGGGTCTCCTGCGCGGTGATCTCGCCGATCCGCCGCTGCAGTTCGATGTTGCGGGTGGCGCCCAGGCCGACGTTGTGCGGGAACAGGGTCGCGCCGACCACGTTGCTCTGGCCGTGCATGGCGTCGATGCCCCAGATCACCGGGATCGCCTTGCCGCCGCCGGAGGTGTCCATCGACGCCTCCCAGAAGGCGTCGGCCAGCTTCAGCCACTCTTCCGGCCTGGCGTTGTACTTGCCACCGGGATCGGAGCTGCCGCCGGCCAGGACCGAGCCGAGGCGGTACTTGCGCACGTCCTCGGGGGTCAGCGAGGCGATGTCGCCCTGCACGACCTGGCCGACCTTCTCCTCGAGGGTCATGCTGGCCAGCAGCTCGTCGATCTTCTTCTCGATCTCCGGGTCGGCCTTGAGCGGCCACTCGACCTGCGGCCAGCTGTCGGGATTGATGCTGCCATCGGCGGCGGCAGGGGTCGCGGCGGGGGCCGAGGTGTCGGCCTCGCTCCTGCCGCAGCCGCCCAGCAGGGCCACGGCGACGGCCATGGCCAGGGTCGTACCGATCCGGGTGGCGGGCGCACGCGCGCCAGCAAGCTTGCTGCTCAAGGTTGTTCCTCCCTGGTGACGTTATCCCGGCTCCGCGCGGCCATTGCCCTCCCGGCCCACGGAGCGGTCCGGCGCAGAGGCTCCGGCCAAACTGTCAGCGCTGTCAATCCACGTGGCACAACCGTGCGCGGGCCCATGGAGCCCGTGCCGGCGGGGTCCGACGGGATAACCCCGGCCTGTCGGGCGATCCGTACGCCGCCCGGTGCAATGGGCGTCCCGGCAGTCGCCGCTGCGGGGCACGGAACGTGCTGCGACGCAACAGGGAAATGCGTTGCCCGCGCCCGCTCCCGGGGCCCCGGCCGGTGCCGTTCCGGGACGCCGTCCGGCGGGCCGCTTCCGAAGCCGGCGCGTCCATCCCTATAATCGGCGAGCTGTGGCCGCCGGGCCGCTCGCCAATAGGATGCGATGTGCGCAACTACGACCTGGAATTCCTGAAGCGTTTCTCGATGGTCCTGGGCATGCTTGGCCTGATCACCCTGGGGCTGATCCTGCTGGCGTACCACCTGCATGGCCGCATTCCGCCGGAGGTCTCGGCCTCGGCCGCCGCCCGCACCCAGGAGCGCATCGCTCCGGCAGGCGCGGTGTACGCCGGTGACACCGGCGCTGCCGCCCAAGCCGCCGCCGCGGCCGCCGCCGCTGCCGCCGCCGCCTCGCAGGTCGCCTACGGCGGCACCACCGACGGCTCGGTGATCTTCCAGAACCTCTGCGGCGCCTGCCACACCAACGGCGTCGGCAATGCCCCGACCCTGGCTCGCGGCGACTGGAACGCGCGCATCGCCCAGGGCAAGGACACGCTGTACAAGCACGCCGTCGAGGGCTTCACCGGCAATGCCGGCGTGATGCCCCCGAAGGGCGGCAACCCGGCCCTGACCGAGGAGCAGGTCCACGCCACGGTCGACTGGATGCTGGACAACCTCAAGTAAGCCAGCCCGCATGGACACCATGGACGCCGCCCCAGGGCGGCGTCCGCGTTTCCGGGCCCCGCCGGGCCGAGGATCAACAATGCAGTACCGCCGCCGTTCCCTGCCGGGGCCCGCCCGCCTCCTGCTGGCCACGCTCCTGCTCGCGCCGCCGCTGGCGCTGGCCGGGCCCGCCTCCTCCGCCCTTGGCAGCCTTGCCCGCGGCGAAGCACCCACCGGCCCGCTGCGGGTCGAGGGCGTTGTCACCGGCGATTTCCGCGCCGGCCTGGGCGGCTTCTACCTGCAGGACGCCGGCGACAGCGACCCGGCCACGCCGGACGCGCTGCTGGTCCAGGCGGGACCGGAGCTGGCGGTGCCGCCGGGCTTCGGCCCGGGCATGCACTGCCAGGCCAGCGGCGAACTGGTCGAGCTGCGCGCCGGCGCCGACCGCCTGCGCGCGCTGGCGGCAGCATCGATCGGCCCGTGCCGCGCCGCGGTTCCGGCCGAACCGGTGCGGGTATCGGCGCTGCCTTCCAGCTGGGAACCGCTGGAGGGCATGCGCGTGCGCATCGAGGCGCCGCTCACGGTCACCGGCACCCATGCGCTGGAACGCTATGGCGAGCTCACCGTGAGCTTCGCCGGGCGCCAGTGGCAACCCAGCGAGATCGCCCTGCCCGGCACTCCCGAGCATGCCCGCCTGGCCGCGGCCAATGCCCGCCAGCGGCTGCTGCTGGACGACGGCAGCGGCCAGCGCGATCCGCAGTCCATCCCGTACCTCGGCGAGGCCAGCACGCCGCGGGTGGGCAGCATCGTCCAGGGCGTGGAAGGCATCCTCGAGCGCCGCCATGGCAGCTGGCGGATCCAGGTCGAGCAGCCGCTGCAGCTGCAGGCGGCCGGGCGCCCGCAGCCGCCACGCGTGCCCGGCACGCTCAAGGTGGCCGCGTTCAACCTGGAAAACCTGTTCAATGGCGACGGTCGCGGCGGCGGCTTCCCGACGAAGCGCGGCGCCAGGACCCACGCGGCGATGCAGGCGCAGCTGGCCAAGCTGGTGGCGACCGTGCACGGCCTGGACCCGGACATCGCCGCGCTGATGGAGCTGGAGAACGACGGCTACGGCCCGGAGTCGAGCATCGCCCAGCTGGTGGACGCGCTCAACGCCGATGGCGCGCAGTGGCGCTTCGTCGACGCCGGCCACGGCCCAGGCGGCGACACCATCCGCGTCGGCCTGATCTACCGCGCCGACCGCGTGGTCGCCAGGGGCGAACCGGCGGTGCTGGAAGGTGGCCCATTCGGCGAGCGCAGCCGCGTGCCGCTCGCCCAGGCCTTCGTGCGCAAGGGCGGCAAGCGCGACCTGGTCGTGGTCGCCAACCACCTCAAGTCCAAGGGCTGCAGCGAGGCGACCGGCGCAGATGCCGACCGTGGCGATGGCCAGGGCTGCTGGAACGCGCTGCGCACCGATTCGGCCCGGCGCCTGCACGCGTGGCTGAAGACCCATCCGGTCGGCAGCCGCGCCGGTCGCGTGGTGATGCTTGGCGACTTCAATGCCTACGCCATGGAAGACCCGCTGCACTGGCTGCGCAGCGAGGGCGGCTGGGTGGACGCGTTCGCCGCGGCCGGGATCGAGCGGCCGTGGAGCTATGTCTACGACGGCCTCAGCGGGCGCCTGGACCATGCCCTGCTGAGTCCGTCCCTGGTGCCGGCGCTGCGCGGCGCGGCCGAGTGGCACGTCAATGCCGACGAGCCGGACGATGCCGGCTACGCCGGGCGCAACGAGCCGGGCCCGTGGCGCAGCTCGGACCACGACCCGCTGCTGCTGGGTTTCGACCTCTGAACGCGCGCCCGGCTCAGCCGGGGCCGTGCAGGTAGTCGAGCGAGACCTGCAGCAGCGCGCGCAGGCCCACGTCCAGCGACGTCTCGTCGAGCATGAACTCCGGCGAGTGGTTGCCCGGCGCGGTTTCCGGATCGATGCCCGGCGCGGTGGCGCCGACGAAGAAGAACATCGCCGGCACTTCCTTCGCGTAGTACGCGAAGTCCTCCGCACCCATCTGCAGCGCCGGCTCGTAGACGTTTTCCGCGCCCACCGCGGCCTGCAGGCTGGGCAGCATCCGCGCGGTCAGTTCCGGATCGTTGACCGTGGCCGGATTGCCCTCGCCGTCCGGCACCTGCGCCTCGACCCTGGCCCCGTGCGCGGCGGCGACATGGCTGGCGACATTGCGCAGGTCGGCCAGGATCGCCTCGCGCATGCCAGGGTCGAAGGTGCGGATGGTGCCGACCATCTCCACTTCGTCGGGGATGATGTTGTAGCGCACGCCGCCGTTGATCGCGCCGAAGGTCACCACCGCCGGCAACCTGGCGATGTCGGTGCGGCGGCTGACGATGCTCTGCGCACTGCCGACGATGTCGGCGGCGGCCACCACCGGATCGATCCCGCCCCACGGCCGCGAGCCATGGGTCTGGCGGCCGATCACCTTGATCCCGAAGCGGTCGGAAGCGGCCATCAGCGGGCCGCCGCGCACCGCGATCTTCCCGGCCTGGACCGAGGAGAACACGTGCAGGCCGAAGATCGCCTCCGGCCGGAATCCGTCGAACAGGCCCTGCTCCAGCATCAGCGGGGCGCCGCCCTGCTCGCCCGGAGGCGCGCCTTCCTCTGCCGGCTGGAACACGAACATCACCTCGCCCGGCAGCTGCGCGCGCCGGTCGACCAGGGCGCGGGCCACGCCCAGCAGGATCGCCATGTGCGCATCGTGGCCACAGGCATGCATCACCCCGACCTTCTGCCCTCGGTACTCGCCGGTGGCCTTCGACGCGAACGGCAGGTCGTTGCGCTCGGTCACCGGCAGCGCGTCCATGTCCGCGCGCAGCGCGATCCGCGGTCCAGGCCTGCCGCCCTTGAGCACCGCGACCACGCCATGGCCGGCGACGCCTGTGCGTGGCTCCAGGCCCATCTTCGCCAGCTCGCGCGCGATCACCTGGCCGGTGCGCTGCTCGCGGTTGGACAGCTCGGGGTGCTGGTGGAAGTCGCGGCGCCAGTGGACCACCTGCGCCTGCAGCTTCGCCGCCGCGGCGTCGACCTCGGGCCGTGGCGCCGCCGCATCGGCCGGAGCCGTGGCGCCCAGCGCGAGCAGGCAGGCCAGGGCGAGGGAATGCATGAGCGGCTTGCACGGCATGGGTGGCTCGGCGACGAAGGGAAGAGGGCCACAGGTTAGCCGCTGGCCGTGGCGACGGCGGCACGCGGTGCTGCATCGCCTGGCCCGGTGTCGGACCGGGCGGCGCCTACAATGTCGCTCCTACCAGCGCGTCGCGCCCCCCACCCCATGCCCGAGCTTGCCCTGCAGCTGTTGCTGCTGCTGTTCCTTGCCGGCCTGCTGGCCGGCTTCATCGACTCGATCGCCGGCGGTGGCGGCATGATCACCATCCCGGCCATGCTGCTGGCCGGTATCCCGCCGCTGCAGGTGCTGGGCACCAACAAGCTGCAGTCGCTGTTCGGTGCGGGAACGGCCAGCTGGACCTATGCCCGCCATGGCCACGTCGACCTGCGCGCGCAGCTGCCGATGGCGCTTACCGCGGCCGCCGGCGCGGTGGCCGGTGCGCTGCTGGCGACGGTGGTACCGGGCAGCTGGCTGCGCGCCGTGCTGCCGCTGCTTCTGTTCGGCATCGCCCTGTATTTCTGGCTGAAGCCGGACGTGGGCGCGGTGGAACGGCAGCGGCGTATCAGCGAAAAGGCCTTCGCCCTCACCTTCGTGCCGGTGATCGGCTTCTACGACGGCGTGTTCGGCCCGGGAACCGGCTCGTTCCTGATGCTGGGCTTCGTCGGCCTGGCCGGCTACGGCATCCTCAAGGCCACCGCCCACACCAAGTTCCTCAACTTCGGCTCGAACCTGGGCGCGTTCGTGGTGTTCCTGGTTTCCGGCGCGGTGCTGTGGAAGGTCGGCCTGGTGATGGGCGCCGGCCAGGTGCTGGGCGCACGCCTGGGCTCGCGCTTCGCCATGCGCCAGGGCGCGAAGGTGATCAAGCCGCTGCTGGTGACGGTGTCGGTACTGCTGGCACTGCGGCTGCTCGCCGACCCGGCGCATCCGCTGCGGACCTGGCTGGGGTCCTGAGGGGCATCAAGCAGAGGTCCGTCCGCGACGCAGCGGCCTGGGCTCCGGTAGCCCCCGGGATTCGGGTATTGCCGGACGCCCCACCCGCGCTGCAGGACGCGGGTGTGCTGCAGCAGGCGCGCACACGCCATCCCACCGGAGAGGCGAGTGGTGTCAGCGGAAGACGACGGTCTTGTGGCCGTTGAGCAGGATGCGGTGCTCGACGTGGCGGCGCACCGCGCGCGCCAGCACCTGCGACTCGATGTCGCTGCCGACCCGGACCAGGTCGCGCGGGGTCATGGCGTGGTCCACGCGGGCCACGTCCTGCTCGATGATCGGGCCCTCGTCCAGGTCCGGGGTCACGTAATGCGCGGTGGCGCCGATGATCTTGACCCCGCGCGCGTGCGCCTGGTGGTACGGCTGGGCGCCCTTGAAGCTCGGCAGGAAGCTGTGGTGGATGTTGATCGCGCGCCCGGCCAGGGCCTCGCACAGGCGCGGCGACAGGATCTGCATGTAGCGCGCCAGCACCACCAGGTCGACCTGTTCGCGCTCGACCAGGTCGATGATCGCCTGCTCCTGCTCCCCGCGGTTGGATGCATCCACCGGCAGGTGGTGGAACGGCACGCCGTAGGAGGCGGACAGCGCGGCGAAGTCCTGGTGGTTGGAGGCCACCGCGGCGATGTCCACGCGCAGCTGGCCGCTGTGGGCGCGGAACAGCAGGTCGTTGAGGCAGTGCCCCTGCCTGCTCACCAGCACCAGCAGGCGCGCGCGGCGGCGGGCGTCGTGCAGCTGCCAGTCCATGTCGAACTCGCCGGCAAGGTTGGCGAAGCGTTCGCGGACGCCTTCCAGCGCCTGCGGTTCCGGCAGCTCGAAGTGCACGCGCAGGAAGAAGCGGCCGGTCTCCTCGTCGCCGAACTGCTGGGCGTCGAGGATGTTGCAGCCCTGGCCGAACAGCAGGCCGGAGACGCGGTAGACGATGCCGGTACGGTCCGGGCAGGAAAGGGCGAGGATGTAGTCGTGGCGCATAGGCGCGCCATGGTATGCGAGCGACGGCCGCCGCGCGCGGCCGTTGCAGCTGTTACCGCCCTCCCGGCGCCGCCCGGCTCAGCCGAACAGGCCGCGGACCCCGGGCGGCTCGCAGCGCAGGAACTGCGGCGCGGCCTTGGCCTTCGCCCCGAGCTCGGCGGCGGCGTGCCAGGGCCAGCGCGGGTCGTAGAGGATCCCGCGGGCCAGCGCCACCGCATCGGCCTGGCCGTCGGCGACGATCGCCTCCGCCTGGCGGGCCCCGGTGATCAGCCCGACCGCGATCACCGGCATCCGCACCTGCTCGCGGATGGCGGCGGCGAATGGCACCTGGTAACCCGGGCCGATGGCGATCTGCTGGCGCGGGTCCAGGCCGCCGCTGGAGACATGGATGAAGTGGCAGCCGCGCGCGTCCAGCTCGCGGGCCAGGGCGATGCTCTGTTCCAGGTCCCAGCCACCCTCCACCCAGTCGGTGGCGGAGATGCGCACCCCGACCGACACGTGTTCCGGCAGCGCCGCGCGCACCGCGTCGAACACCCGCAGCAGCAGGCGCAGGCGGTTCTCCAGGCTGCCGCCGTATTCGTCGGTGCGCTGGTTGGACAGCGGCGACAGGAACTGGTGCAGCAGGTAGCCGTGGGCGGCGTGGATCTCGACCAGGTCCAGGCCGATCCGCGCCGCGCGCCGCGCGGCATCGACGAAGGCCTCGACCAGGGCCTCGATGCCCGCCGCGTCCAGCGCCCCGGGCAGCGGATGGCCCTCGTCATACGCCAGCGCGGAGGCGGATACCGTGGTCCAGCCATCCGGTTCGCCGGCGGCGATCGGACCTCCGCCTTCCCATGGACGCGCGGTCGAGGCCTTGCGTCCGGCATGGGCCAGCTGGATGCCCAGCGGGATCGGCGCCCAGCGCCGCAGCGAGGCCACCAGTGCCGCCAGCGCCGCTTCCTGGTCATCGTTCCACAGGCCCAGGTCGGCATGGCTGATGCGGCCGTTGGCCTGCACCGCGGTGGCTTCCAGGATCAGCAGGCCAGCGCCGGACAGGGCCAGGTTGCCGAGGTGGATGCGGTGCCAGTCCGAAACCACGCCCTCGTGCGCCGAGTACTGGCACATCGGCGCGATGACGATCCGGTTGAGCAGTTCCAGGGGACCGAGGTGGAGCGGCGAGAACAGCTGGCTCATGGTCTGTACCTTGATGCGGCCGGGCATTGCAGCGCCGCGGCGACCGGGGTGCAAGGCCATGGCTGGATCGCAGCATCGCGCCACGTTCGCCGCATCTAGGCGGCGTCGACCAGCCCTGGCAGCACCTGCACGCAATCGGCCTCGAGCTTGAGCGCCGCCAGCCCGTCGGCGCGAGTGCGGCCGCGGTTGAGGATCGCCAGCGGGATCCCTGCCTCGGTCGCCATCCTGGCGAAGCGGAAGCCGGACCAGACCATCAGCGAGGAGCCGACCACCAGCATCGCGTCACTGCCGTTCAGGGCGGCGGTGGCCTGCTCGACCCGCGCGCGCGGCACGCTTTCGCCGAAGAACACCACGTCCGGCTTGAGCATGCCGGCACATGCCAGGCACCCGGGCACCTCGAAGCCGGCGAAGTCCACGCCTTCCAGGTCGGCGTCGCCATCAGGCGCGACCGTGGCCATGTGCGTTTCCCAGCCGGGATTGCGCGCCAGCAGCTCCTGCTGGAAACCGGCGCGCGGCTGGCGCAGGCCACAGGTCAGGCACACGACCTGGTCCAGTCGCCCGTGCAGGTCGATCACGCCGGTACTGCCGGCGCGCTGGTGCAGGCCGTCCACGTTTTGGGTCAGCAGGCAGGCGACGCGGCCGCGTGCCTGCAGTCCGGCCAGCGCATGGTGGGCGGCATTCGGCCGGGCCGCGGCGAACGGCGACCAGCCGGCCAGGCTGCGGGCCCAGTAGCGGCGGCGCACATGGTCGTCGCCGGTGAAGGCCTGGAAGGTGATCGGCGGCACCCGCTTCCAGCCGCCATCGGCGTCGCGGTAGTCAGGAATGCCGGAGCCGGTGCTGATGCCCGCGCCGGTAAGCACGAACAGGCGGCGATGGCGGGCGATGAAGTCGCCCAGCGCGGCTCCGCCGCCGGCGGCGTCGAAGGTCGGTAGCGCGGGAGCGGAAGCGTGCATCGGTGGTTGGCAGCGCCGCGGCAGGCGCGGGAACAGGAGCGGTGGGGACATGTTGCACGATATCGCCCACATGTCCGCACCACGGCGTACGGCTGACAGCGTTGTCTTGTGCGGACGGTACGTCGCGCTTACGGGCCCGGCGCTAAGATCGTCGGCCCCCAGAACAGCAAAGGGATCTGCCGTGACCATCAACAGCGAACAGCGTGACCGCATTGCTTCCGGCCAGGGTTTCATCGCCGCGCTCGACCAGAGCGGCGGCAGCACGCCCAAGGCGCTGAAGCTCTACGGCGTCGACGAATCCGCCTATTCCAACGACGCGGAAATGTTCGCGCTGGTCCACCGCATGCGCGAGCGCATCGTCACCAGCCCGTCCTTCGACGGCCGCATCCTCGGCGCCATCCTGTTCGAGCGCACCCTGGACGACAGCTTCGCCGGCCAGGAAGCCGCGCGTTTCCTGTGGGAGCAGAAGAAGGTCGTGCCGTTCCTCAAGATCGACAAGGGCCTGGAGGACGAGGAAGGCGGCGTGCAGATGCTCAAGCCGATCCCGGGCCTGGAGGACCTGCTGGCGCGGGCCAAGGCCAAGGGCGTGTTCGGCACCAAGGAGCGCTCGGTGATCAAGGCCAACAACGCCGTGGGCATCGCGGCCGTGCTCGACCAGCAGTTCGAGCTGGCGCGCAAGGTCCTGGCCGCCGGCCTGGTGCCGATCATCGAGCCGGAGGTGGACATCAAGTCCGCCGACAAGGAAGCGATCGAGGCCGAGCTCAAGCGCGGCCTGCTGGAGCGCCTTGACGGCATCGACGCCTCCACCCCGGTGATGCTCAAGCTGACCCTGCCAAGCGTCGACGGCTTCTTCGCCGAGCTGGTCGCGCATCCGTCGGTGCTCAAGGTGGTGGCCCTCTCCGGTGGCTACAGCCGCGACGACGCCAACGCGAAGCTGGCCCGCAACCCGGGCGTGATCGCCAGTTTCAGCCGTGCCCTGACCGAGGGCCTCGGCGCGCAGCAGGGCGACGAGGAGTTCGACAAGGCGCTGGACGCCTCGATCGAGTCGATCTACCGCGCCTCGATCGCTTGAGGCGTGGATGGGCCCGGGTCCCGCGCGGGACCCTGGCCGCCCCGGGCGGATGCGCCGGCGTGCGAGCTTGATCGCGCCCGGCGCCCGCCTACACTGGGGCCAAGGGGGGGCCGCGGGAACGGCCCGACGGGGAAAACGGGATGATCCTGACGTTGCCGGAAGTGCTGACGCCGGGGGAACTGGCCCAGATCCAGCGCCTGCTGGCCGGGGTCGAGTTCGCGGACGGCCGCGCCACCGCAGGTGAATACCTGCACCGCAAGAAGCAGAACCAGCAGATCCCCTGGAACCATCCGGTGATGAAGGACATCACCGCGCTGGTGATGCAGGCGCTGGGGCGCGACGACACCTTCATGAGCGCGGCGCAGCCGCGGCGCCTGGCCGCGATGCTGGTCAGCCGCTACCAGCCGGGCATGGCCTACGGCCTGCACGTGGACGCGGCGGTGATGGGCGCGCCCAACCACGTGCGCAGCGACGTGTCCTTCACCATCTTCCTCAGCGACCCGGACAGCTACGAAGGCGGCGAGCTGGCCTTCGAGCACGGCAGCGGCGAGATGGCGTTCAAGCTGCCGGCGCGCTCGGCGATCTGCTATCCCACCGGACAGCTGCACCGGGTCCGCCCGGTGGAAAGCGGCGAGCGCATCGCCATCGTCGGCTGGGTGCAGAGCCTGGTGCGCGAGCCGGCGATGCGCGAGATGCTGCACGACCTGTCCGCCGCACGCACCCAGCTGACCGGGCTTGAAGGCGCCGAACGGGCCCTGGAACTGGTCAACAAGTGCTATTCCAACCTGCTGCGGCGCACGGCCGAGCCCTGAACCGGACGGCGGGCAAGGGGGCCGCCGGCACGTTGCCTGCGGCATCATTGGGCACCCGCCGCGCCAAGCCGCGGCGTCTTCCGCTGGCCACCGATGCTGCCTGACACCACCGCCCTGATCGTCGTCGACCTGCAGCCGGACTTCATGCCCGGCGGCGCGCTGCCCTGCCACGAGGGCGATGCCATCGTCCCGGCCATCGACGCGCTGCTGCGCGCGCGCCGCTACCGCACCGTGCTCGCCACCCAGGACTGGCATCCGCCCGGCCACGCCTCTTTCGCCAGCGCCTATCCCGGCCGCCGGCCGTTCGAGCAGATCGAACTCCACGGCCAGCCGCAGACCCTGTGGCCGGACCACTGCGTGCAGGGCACGCCGGGTGCGGCGCTGGACCCGCGGGTGGACTGGAGCGCCGCCGACCTGGTACTGCGCAAGGGAACCCGCGCGCAGGTGGATTCCTACAGCGGCTTCCGCGAGAACCACGGGCCGGACGGCCAGCGCCCGCCCACCGGCCTGGCCGGCTGGCTGCGCGAGCGCGGCATCGGGGAGGTCCATGTCTGCGGCCTGGCCCGCGACTACTGCGTGCTGTGGACCGCGCAGGACGCGCTGGCTGCCGGCTTCCGCGTGCGCTTCCTGTGGGACCTGACCCGGCCGGTGACCCCGGACGGCGACGCGCCGACCCGCGCGGCCCTGGAGGCGGCCGGCATCGTCGTCGGCTGACCGCCTCCGTGGAGAAGAGAACGCCGGCCACCAGGGCCGGCGTCCGGGGGAAGCCGCGGGGGGACGGCTTCCGCACACCGTATGAGCCGGCCGCGGCTCAGAACTCCTGCCAGTCGCCCTCGGCGGCCGCCGCCACCGACAGCGCCGGGAACGCACGACCACCACGCGGGCGCGGGGCCGGCTGCGGCCTGGCTTGCACCGGCGCGGCCGGCGATGCCGGGCGCGACGCGGTACGCGCCGTCGGCCGCGCGGCCCCCGCTTCCAGGCGGAACACCGCCACCGCCTCGACCAGCTGGCTGGCCTGTTCCTCCATCGCGCGCGCAGCCGCGGATGCCTCTTCCACCAGCGCGGCGTTCTGCTGGGTGGTCTCGTCCATCTGCACCACGGTCTGGCTGACCTGCTCGATGCCGGCGGTCTGCTCCTGCGAGGCCGCGGAGATCTCGGCCATGATGTCGGTCACCCGCTGCACGCTGCTGACGATCTCGCCCATGGTGGTCCCGGCCTTGCGCACCAGGCCCGAGCCATCGGCCACCTTCTGCACCGAGTCGTCGATCAGCTGCTTGATCTCCTTGGCGGCACCGGCCGAACGCTGGGCCAGGGTGCGCACTTCGGAGGCGACCACGGCGAAGCCGCGGCCCTGCTCGCCGGCGCGCGCGGCCTCCACCGCGGCATTGAGCGCGAGGATGTTGGTCTGGAAGGCGATGCCGTCGATCACCGAGATGATCTCGGAGATCCTGCGCGAGGAATCCTCGATCGCGCTCATGGTCTCGACCACCTGGCCGACCACCACGCCGCCCTCGGAGGCGACCCCGGCCGCCCCGATCGCCAGCTGGTTGGCCTGGCGCGCGTGTTCGGCGTTCTGGCGCACGGTGGAGGTGAGCTCCTCCATCGACGCGGCGGTTTCCTCCAGGTTGGCGGCCTGCTGCTCGGTGCGGCGGGCCAGGTCGGCGTTGCCCTGCGAGATCTCCGCGGCGGCGTTGTTGATGCTGCCTGAGGCCTGCTGGATGCGGCCGACGATGCCCGTGAGGTTGCGCACGGTGGCGTTGGCCGCGTCGCGCATGTCGGCGAACACGCCCTCGTACTCGCCGTCCATGCGTGCGGTCAGGTCGCCGTCGGCCACGTCCCTGAGCAGGTGCGACAGCGACTGCAGGCTGCCGTCGGCGGTGGCCATCAACCGGTTCAGGTTAGCGACCATGTCGCGGAAGCCGAACTCGAAGCGGGCCTCGTTGCCGCGCTGGCTGAAGTCGCCATGCACCGCGGCGCCGCTAAGGGTGCCGATCTCCTCGCTGAGCGCCAGCATGTTGGACTTCACCTCGTCCATGGCGTGCATCAGCACCGCCTTCTCGCCCGGCAGGCGCGGGAAGTCCTCGCGCAGGTCGCCGCGGGCATAGGCCCCGGCCATGTGTGCGGCCAGCAGGGCGGCGTCGATGTGGCTGCCGATCTGCGCGTTGATCAACTCGCTGAGGGTGCGGTACTCGCCCTGCACCGCCTCCGGGTCCAGGCGCGCCGAGATATGGCCTTCGTCGTGCTGGCGGCCCATCTCGGCCATGCCGTCGAGCAGGGTGCGCAGTGACACGCGGGTGGCCTGGACGGCGCGCAGCACCTCGCCCACCTCGTCGCGTCCGCCGGTCAGGCGCTCGCCCTCGATGCGGCCGGCGGCCAGGTCGCGGGCGGCCGCGGCGGCACGCGCCAGCGGCAGGGTGAGGCTGCGGGTGAACACGATGCCGAGGAACACGCCGAGGACGATCGCGAGCCCCAGGACCGCGAACATGGCGACGCGGGTGCGGTCGGCCGCGGCACTGGCGTCCGCGTAGGCCTGGCCCATCATCTCCTGCTCGTGTTCGAGGTTGGCGGTCACCGCCTCGCGCCAGGCCTGCATGCCCGGGGCCGCGGTGGCGGTGAGGTAGGCCAGGGCTTCCTCGCGCTGGCCGCTGGTGGCCAGGCCGATCACCTCGTTGTTGGTCGGCACCGTCGCCAGGCGCGCATCGCCGATGGCGGCCACCAGGCGCTTGCCCGCCTCGTCGCCCGGCATCGCCGCGAGCTCGTCGTAGGTGGCGACGAAGTGCTCGCGGGTTTCGGTGAGCTTGTCCAGCGCCAGCTGCTGGCCTTCGGCGTCAGCGGTCAGCAGCACCGCCTGCAGGTCGATGTACAGCTCGTTGGCATGGTCGTACAGCAGGTTCGACAGCCGGATCTTGGTGGTGTGCTCGGTGGCGATGCTGCGCAGGTGGCGCTCCAGCATCGAGAGGGAGACGGCCGACACCGTGGCGATCGCCGCCATCAGCAGCAGCATGAGGCCGAAGCCGGCGAACATGCGCTTGCCGACCGTGAAGCGTTGCAGGAACTCGTTCATGGCTACCCGGGGGAGGTCTTGGTACCGGGCGTGCGGCGGGCCGCGCCGCTCCGGCGTCGAGGTGGAGGAATGTCCCCGCACCAGCCGGCCATGCGTGGAGCGTGGGCTGCGGGGGCTGATCGGGGTAGGGGGGTATCGGCGGCCCCGGCCCCGCGTTTAGGCATCAATTGCCCGGTTAGACCAATGGATGAGACGGGGTTGGCAGCTTTCCGCGGGGATCTGTCCGCATTCGCGCAGGCGGTCACGAAATCGCCGGCGGGTCACGCGGCGGCGCGACAGGCCATGTGGATCACGCCGATCAACACGAGCTTTCCGGAGTGCCTGTCCTGCACTGCTGTTCGCAGCGTCGCAGGCACGGGACAATGGGACGCACGTAACCAGTCCCTGCCCGCATGTCCTCCATCCCCGAGCCGCTACCCGCCGACGATCCGCGTCCGCAGCCGCCCGAGAAGCCGCTGCCCGCGGAGTGCTGCGAGAGCGGCTGCCCGATCTGCGTGTACGACCTCTACGCCGAAGCCCTGGACGAGTACCGGCAGGCGCTGGCCGCGTGGCAGGAGCGGCACCCCGGAGCGGCCGACTGAGTCGGCTCCGGCCTCAGTCGGCGCCGGGCAGCTGCGGCACCGGCGTCGGCTGGCCCAGCGGATCCAGGGCGATCATCACGAAGCGGCCGCGGGTGCACAGCTTGCGCTCGCCGGTCAGCAGGTTCTCGGTGATCACCTCGACCTCGACGTTCATCGAGCTGCGCCCGACCTTGACCAGGCGCGCGATGACCTCGACCAGGTCGCCCTTGTGGATCGGCTGGTTGAAGTCCACCTGCTCCGAGCGTGCGGTGACCACGGTGGTACGCGCGTAACGCGAGGCAACGATGAACGAGGCCATGTCCATCCAGGCCAGGGCCTGGCCGCCGAACAGCGTGCCCAGGTGGTTGGTGTGGTCCGGGAAGACCATGTTCATCAGGCGCGCTTCGGTCGGGCGCTCCCCGACGGTGACGGCTTCGGACATCACGGCATTCTCCCTGTGGGCCTGTCCGGATCATCGCCGATCCGGGCATCCCAGCGCGTGGACGATGGCACGACCTCAGGAGACCTTGGCGACCGCGGCAGCGACCTGCGCCGGCGACTGGAAGCCCGGCAGGCGCGCGACCTCGCGGCCGTCGCGGTACAGCGACAGGGTCGGGGTCTGGCGCAGGCCGAGGCCGCGGAAGAACTCTTCGCCCAGGTCCTCCAGCTTCACCTTCAGCAGCACCAGGCCCTTCGCCGCGGGTTCCGCGGCGAACCGGCGCAGCGACAGGTCGAGCATGGCGCAGCCCGGGCAGTCGTCCTTCCAGTAGTCCACCAGCAGGTGGGGATGGGCCGCCAGCGCGGCAGCGTGTTCCTCAGGCGAGGTGGCGTGCAGGGTCTGCATGGGTGTCGGTTCCGATGGTGTCCAGGACCTGGTCGGTCCAGCGGCGGATGGCCAGTGCGTCGCGCTGCCCATGCGGCATCTGTTCGATCTCGAGCGTCGGGAAGGGTGAATCGAAGAAGCGGGCGATGCGCCGCACGGCGCCGCAGTAGTACTCCTCGCCCCACTGGGTCTCGCCGGTGCCGAACACAGCCACGTTCGCCGGACGGCCCACGGCCGCGACCAGGTCGCCGATGAACCGCTTCATCTCCGCCGGCGTGCGCCCGGCGTTGTCGGTCCAGCTGCCCAGCAGGTAGAGGTCATGCCGCGGATCGCCGATCTCCGCCGGCGTGTGCAACCCGGCCTCCAGCCAGGTCACGGCATGCCCCCGTGCCTCGCAGCGCGCACGTACCTGCCGCGCAAGATCGCGGGTGTTGCCGCTGAGGGAGGCGTAGGCGATCAGGAGGGGCATTTGAAAGCCGTGATTGGTGATTCGGGATTGGTGATTCGATGAAGGCCAGGGTTCGAGGTCAATGTCCGTGTCCCGCGATTGCTGCCGACGCAGGTTTTGCTCTTTCCAATCACGAATGACCAATCACGAATCACCTGCCTCATAGATCATCAAATCCGTTGTCCGCATTGGTCTTCTTGTACGAGGCGTTACGCATCTCGAAGAAGTCGGTCTTGGTTTCGGTGAAGTTGTCGGCGTAGGCGCGGATCCAGGGCATGACGTTGTCGGTGGTCTCCGTGTACAGCGACTCGATGCCCAGCATCCCGGCCATCTTGTTGGCGCGGTACTTCACGTAGCGGATCATCTCGTCCACGTCGATGCCGTCGATGCCGTCCAGGACCTCGCCGGTCCACTGCGTCTCCAGCTCGATCGCGTGGCGGAACGCGAGGTGGACGTAGTCGGCCAGCTCGTCGGTCTGCAGCTCGGGGTTCTCGCCGACGATGGCGCGGATCACCTCGCTGATGAACTTGGTGTGCGCCAGTTCGTCGCGGTTGATGAAGCTGATGATCTTGCCGGTGCCGGCCATCCGGTTCTGCCGCACCAGGTTGTAGAAGTAGGCGAAGCCGGAATAGAAGTTGATGCCTTCCAGGATCGAGGACTGGATAAGGGCACGCAGCAGGGTCTCGGCGGTCTTCTCGCGCATGAAGTCGTCGTACGCGGCCATGATCGGGGCGTTGCGGCGCAGGATGGTCGGGTGGGTTCGCGCGATCTCGAACACCCGGTTCTGGTTGGCCAGGTCGGTGATCGAGGCCAGCACGTAGCTGTAGCTCTCGTTGTGGATCACCTCCTGCTGGCCGATGATCGCCGCGTTGGCATGCGCCGCCGGATCGGTGATGTACTCGGCCACGTTGTAGATGAAGCGGGTCTGCGGCGAGTCCAGGGTGGCCAGCAGGCCGATGATGGAGTCGAAGGCGTTCTTCTCGCGCGCCGACAGCTCGCCGTACTGGCGCGCGTCGCTCTTCATGTCGACCTCGTCCGGGATCCAGAAATTGGTCGAGAGCTCCTTGTAGGCACGATAGAACGACGGGTAGGGGATGTCGTTCCAGTTGAGGATGCCCGAGGTCGTGCCGTTGATGATGCCGGTCGAACGGTTGGGATGGCGCGGCTCGAGGATGCGGATGCGATCCAGCCGGGTAGCGGTTCGCGGTGCAGCAACAACGTTCATTGTTCTTCTCTCTTTGCCGGCCGCCTTCTGCAGCCAGCCCTCTGGAGGAAAGCCCCCTGAGTCAGGGGGCGCGCCGAAGGCGCGGGGGTATGGAGGAATGCGGAGCGGGGCCCGCGGTTCGCAGCGCGAACCGTGGAACCTGACTAGCGCGAACGCGCAGTCAGCTACTGCACCATTCGCACTCGGCCACGTCGATATCGTTCGAGCGCACGTAGTACGTCGTCTTCAGGCCCTGCCGCCAGCCCTCCAGGTGCAGCTCCAGCAGCACCGAAGCGCGGATCGACGAGGGCACGTAGAGGTTGAAGCTGATCGCCTGGTCCACGTGCCGCTGGCGGCGCGCGTTCTGCCGCACCGAGGCGAACTGGTCCACCTTCCACGCGCCCTTCTCGTAGTAGGGCCAGGTTTCCAGAGACAGGCCGGGGGCGGCCACCGGGCGGCGGTAGTCCTTCTTTTCCTCGTAGTAGAACGCCGAGTAGACCGGGTCGATCGAGGCGCTGGATCCGGCGATCTGTGCGGTGGACATGTTCGGCGCCACCGCCAGCAGCCAGCCGTTGCGCAGGCCGTTGACCGCCACCTGCGCGGCCAGGTCCAGCCACTCGGGCGAGTTGTAGCCGCGCTCGCGGAAGTAGGCGCCGGTGTGCCAGTCGCTGCCGGGGAACGCGGGGTAGGTGCCCTTTTCCTTCGCCAGCTCCATGCTGGCCTGGATCGCCAGGCGGTTGATCCGCTCGTACAGCGCGTCGCTGTAGTCCTCGGCCTCCTTCGAATCCCAGTGGATGCCCTTGAGCGCCAGCAGGTGGTGCCAGCCGAAGGTGCCCAGGCCGATCGCGCGGTACCTGCGGTTGGTGATGGTCGCCTGCGGCACCGGCAGCTGGTTGAGGTCGATGACGTTGTCGAGCATGCGCACCTGGATCGGCACCAGGCGCTCGAGCACGTCGCTGATCAGGTCGCCCTGGCCATCGGCCTGGACCACCGCGCGGCCCAGGTTGATCGAGGACAGGTTGCAGACCACGAAGTCGCCGGCCTGCCTGGTGGTCACGATCTGGTTGCCGGAGATGACCTCCTGGATCATCCGGGTCGGACTCTGGTTCTGCAGGATCTCGGTGCACAGGTTGGACGAATACACCGTGCCGCAGTGCTTGTTCGGGTTCTTCCGGTTGACCTCGTCGCGGTAGAACATGAACGGGTTGCCGGTCTCCAGCTGCGAAACCATGATCCGCTTGAACAGGTCGATCGCCTTGACCGTCCTGCGCCCGATGCGCCCGTCCTCGACCAGCTCCTGGTACTTGCTGCGGAAGCTGCCCTCGCCGCGCCTCTCGTCGTAAAAGTCCTGCAGGTACCAACCCTTGGCCTGCTTCACCTCGTGCGGGTCGAACAGGTACCAGTCGCCGCGCCGCTCCACCGCCTCCATGAACAGGTCCGGGATGCACACCGCGGTGAACACGTCGTGCGCGCGCAGGCGCTGGTCGCCGTTGTTCAGGCGCAGGTCGAGGAAGGCCTCGATGTCGCGGTGCCAGATGTCCAAGTACACCGCCACCGCGCCCTTGCGCTGGCCGAGCTGGTCCACCGACACGGCGGTGTTGTTGAGCTGCTTGATCCATGGCACCACGCCGCCGGAGGAATTGGGCACGCCGCGGATCGGCGCGCCGGCGGCGCGCACGTAGCCCAGGTAGGCACCCACGCCGCCGCCACCCTTGGACACGCGGGCGATGTCGGTGTTGGAGTCGTAGATGCCCTGCAGGCTGTCGTCGACCGTGTCGATGAAGCAGCTGGACAGCTGGCCGCCCACCTTGCCCGCGTTCTGCAGGGTCGGCGTTGCCACGGTCATGTACAGGTTGGACAGCGCCCAGTACGCCTCGCCCACCAGCTGCATGCGCCGCTCGCGTGGCTTTTCCTCCTGCATCAGGTACAAGGCGATGGTCAGCCAGCGTTCCTGCGGCAGCTCGTAGACGTTGCGGGCGGTATCGGTGGCCAGGTAGCGCGTGGCCAGCAGGTACAGGCCGTTGTAGGCGAACAGCTTGTCGCGCTCGGGCTCGATCATGCGCCCGGCTTCCTCCAGCTCTTCCTTGGAGTACGCGCGCAGGATGTCGTTGGAATAGATGCCGCGGTCGGCCAGGCTCTCCTGCAGGCCGACGTAGGAGCCGTACTTCTGCCCGGCGTCGTAGAAGCGGTTGCGGCTGGCGCGCTTGTACAGCCGGCGCAGGTACAGGCGCGCGGCGAACCGCTCCCATTCCGGTGCGGTGAGGTCCACCCGCGCTTCGGCCTCGCGGATCAGGTGGTCGACCAGGTCGTCGGCCGACAGCGCCGGTTTGCGCGCGACGAAGCCGAGCACGGCGCGCTTGTAGTCGCCGATCTCCAGCTGCGGGAACCCGGCCGCGATTACATCGATGCTGCGCTCCAGGCGCGCCGGATCGAACGCCAGGCGCCGGTTGCCGGCCTCCTTGGTGATCCAGGTGGTGGCCTCGGCCTCGGGCGGGTGCGCGGATCCGCTGGCGGCCGGTGGCAGTGGCACGTGGTCGTTCGGGTCGATGGCCCGTGCCGCGCGTGCGGCGGCCACGACGGGATCCGCCGGCGTGGCGACCGGCGAAGAGGTGTCCTGGGACGTCATTGCGCATCCTCCGTTGCGTGATGCACGCCGTGTCCCTCCCTCGAAGGACTCGGATCCGGTGCGGAACGCAGGATGCGGAGGCAGCGTCGCAATGGCCGCGACGCAGCGCGGCTGCGGCGGTCCATGCTTCACCAGCCCTCCCCCCTCCGGGGATCCACGACCGGCACCGCGCGGTGTGCTTCGCGCGGCTGTCGGCAGGTCTTCGGACTTCCGGACGTGAGGCCTGGCCTCGCCTACTGCCGCTGCTTCCCAGGCCCGTGGCCCAGTGCATTGACGCGGGTTCGTTTCCGGTTACCGCTGCGGGGCAGTGCCGGATTCGCCTTGCGGCCCACCGGACTTCCCTTTTAATCCGGTGGCCTTGGGCCACCGGAACCGACAGACACAACATAGTGTGGCCGCATGCCACTGGTCAACCATATCTTGTAGAAATGCGCCATGGCGCACCTCACCGGAACGGTTCTGCGAAACTCCCGCGCATGACGATCCAGCCCTCCCGCGACGCCACTGCCAGCCTGCTGGTCCTGGCCTCGGTGTTCCACTTCCTGCTGGCCGCGGTGGCGGTGCAGTTCCTGCGCCCTGGTTACGACCCGTGGCAGGCGCCGCTGAGCCTGTACCTGAGCGGCGAATGGGGCGCGTGGCTGCGCTGTGCGTACTACGGACTGGCGCTGGGCGTGGCGGTTCTGGCGGTGCAGGTCCACCGCAGCCTGCTGCCGGCGGCGCGACACGTGCTGGTGCCGGTCCTGCTGGTCATCGGCGCGGCGGCACTGGCGGTCACCGCCATGTGGCCCGGCCCGGCGCCGGGATACCCGGTGGACGAGCTGGGCGTGCTGGTCCACCGCATCTCGGCGATGTCGGCCTTCCTGCTGGTAGGCAGCGGCATGCTGCTGCAGTCGGCCACGCTGCGGCACGATCCGCGCTGGCGCGCGACGGGGCGGATCCTGCTGCCGCTGGCGATGCTGGCCTTCGCCGGGCTGTGGGCGCATGCGCTGTGGCGCGAGCTGCCGCGTGGCGCCTCGCAGAAGGCCGTGATCGCGCTCTACCTGGCTTGGCTCGGCCTGTGCGCCTGGCAGCTGCGCGCCGGCACGCGGCGCTGAGGCTCAGGCGCGGTGCCGGGTGCCGAGGTACTCGGCGCTCTGCATCTCGATCAGGCGCGAGGCGGTGCGCTCGAACGCACCCTGCAGGCGATGGCCTGCGTACAGCCCGGTCGGCTGCGCGTCGGCGGTGCACACCAGGTTGACCTGGCGGTCGTATAGCTCGTCGACCAGGTTGACGAAGCGCCGCGCCGCGTCCTCGTTCAATGCGTCCATGCGCGGGATCCCGCCCAGCAGCACGGTGTTGAACTCGCGCGCGATCTCGATGTAGTCGGTGGTGCCACGCGGGCCTTCGCACAGCGCGGCGAAGTCGAACCAGGCGATGCTCTTGCCGCGGCCGCGCACCGGGATCTTGCGCGCATCGATCTCGATATTGCACGCATGGGCCGCGTCGCCACCGCTCAGCTCGCGCCAGCGCTCGGCCAGCCAGGCATCGGCGCCCGCATCCAGCGGCGAGCGGTACACCGGCGAGCGGGTCAGCGCGCGCAGGCGGTAGTCCTCCTGGCCATCCGAGCGCAGCACCACGCAGTGCCGTTGCAGCAGGTCGATCGCCGGCAGGAAGCTGGCGCGCTGCAGGCCGTCGCGGTACAGGTTCTCCGGCGCGGTGTTGGAGGTGGTCACCAGGGTCACGCCCTCGGCGAACATCCGCTCCAGCAGGCGCGCCAGCAGCATCGCGTCGCCGATGTCGGTGACGAAGAACTCGTCCAGCACCAGCACCTTCAGCGAGCCGCGCCAGCGCCGGGCGACCAGCGCCAGCGGGTCGGCCTCACCGGCGTAGTCGCGCAGGCGCTCGTGCACGCCGCGCATGAAGCGGTGGAAGTGGGTGCGGTACTTGCCGTTGCTGACCTGCGGCTTGCCGATGCCCGGCGAGTACACCGGCAGCGGCAGCGATTCGTAGAACAGGTCGACCACGAAGGTCTTGCCGCGCCCGACCTCGCCCCAGTAGTACAGGCCCTGCACCGGCCGCGGCGGGCGCGACAGCAGGCGCGACAGCAGCCCGCCGTCGGCCGGCGCCAGCAGGCCCTGGTGGATGCGGTCCAGCTCGCCCAGTGCCGGATGCTGGGCCGGATCATCGCGCCAGCGCCCGGCAGCGGCGCCCTCGGCGTAGACCCGGGACGGGGTGCGTACGGGACCTGCGGTCATGCCTGCGGCAGCCAGCCCTTGACCTCGTGCTGGATCGCGCCGCGCAGGTCGATCAGCCTGCGGTGGAAGAAATGGCTGGTCTCGGGCATGCGCACCAGCTGCGGCTTGCGCTCCAGCGTGTCGATCCAGTCGTACACCGCCTGCGGGTCGACGATCTCGTCCTGGTCGCCCTGCACAACCAGCCACGGCACCTCGGGAACCTCGATGCCGGAGAAGTCCCAGCCACGGCCGGATACCGGCGGGGCGATCGAGATGAGCGCATCGGGAGCGAGCTCGGCGGCGCTGGACAGGCCCACGTAGGAGCCGAAGCTGAAACCGGCCAGCCACAGGGCCTGGCCGGGCCGCGCGGCGCGCACCCAGTCGACCACCGCACGCAGGTCCTCGCGTTCGCCGACGCCGCGGTCGAACTCGCCGCCGGAGCCGCCGGTGCCGCGGAAGTTGAAGCGCACCGTGGTCGCGCCAAGCTCGCGCAGCGCGCGCGCCACCATGGTCACGACCTTGTTGTGCATGGTGCCGCCCTCGGTGGGCAGCGGATGGCAGACCACCGCCACCAGCGGACGGGCATCGGCGGGCTCGGGCAGGTCCACCGCCACTTCCAGCTCGCCGGCCGGGCCGTCGAGCATCAGGGTGGTGGACTGGTCGGGAAAGGCGCTCTGGCTCATGCGCACATGATACAGACCGCCCGCGAGGACCCGGTGCGAAGGCGGTCGCCGCGGGGGCCCGGCCCGGCGACAATGACCGCCCGTTCCGGCCCACCCTCCGCATGCACTTCCTCCTGCTCAGCGTCACCTGCAGTGTCCTGGTCTCGGTACTGCTGAAGCTGGCGCCGCGGCGCGGCTGGGACGTGGGCCAGATGATCACCTGGAACTACCTGGCCGCGGCCCTGCTCTCGGCCTGGCTGCTGAAGCCGCCGGCCGCGTCCCTGCACCAGCCGGACGCGCCCTGGGTCGCACTGCTGGTGCTGGCGGCGGTGCTGCCGACGCTGTTCCTGGTGCTGGCCGCTGCGGTACGCCACGCCGGCATCGTCCGCACCGACGTGTCACAGCGCCTGTCGCTGCTGCTGTCGCTGGGCGCGGCCTTCGTGTTCTTCGGCGAGCGCGCCGGGGCCCTGAAGCTGGCCGGCATCGGCCTGGGCCTGCTGGCGGTGCTGGGCATCCTCGCGCGCCCTGCGGACTCGGCGCCCGACCGCCGCGGCTGGCTCCTGCTGCTGGCGGTGTGGGCGGGCTTCGCCCTGGTCGACGTGATGCTCAAGCAGCTGGCCATGTCCGGCACCCCTGCCTCGGCGGCGCTGCTGGTGGCCTTCGTGCTGGCGTTCTTCGGCATGTCCGCGATCCAGCTGTGGCGGATGCTGCGCGACGGCATGCGCCCGGGCCTGCGCCACGCCGCCGCGGGCCTCGGCCTGGGCCTGCTCAACTTCGGCAACATCGTGTTCTACGTGCGCGCGCACCAGGCCCTGCCGGACAGCCCGGCCACGGTGTTCGCGACCATGAACATCGGCGTGGTGGTGCTGGGCACCCTGGTCGGCGTGCTGGCCTTCCGCGAGCGCACCTCCGGACTCAACCGCGCGGCCATCGCCCTGGCCATCCTCGCCATCGCGCTGATTGCGCTGGCCTCCACGCGCTGAAGCGCCGGACAAGCGCCATGCAGGCATGGCTGCCTAGAATGTGCCGATGAATACTCCCCAGGATTCCAGCCTCGGTCGCGAGGTCGCCTACCCGACCCGTTACGACCCGACGCTGCTGTTCCCGATCCCGCGTGCCGGTGCCCGCGCCGAGCTTGGGCTGGCCCCCGGTACCGCGCTTCCCTTCATCGGCCACGACCGCTGGCATGCCTACGAACTTGGCTGGCTGGATGGCCGCGGCCGCCCGCAGGCCGGCACCGCCACCGTGGTGGTACCGGCCGATTCGCCCTGCCTGGTCGAGTCCAAGTCGTTCAAGCTCTACCTCAACTCGCTCAACGCGGCCCGCTTCGACGATGCCGAGGCCCTGCGCCTGCGCGTGGTCGACGATCTCTCGCGTGCCGCCGGCGCTCCTGTCGAGGTCCGGTTCGGCCTGCCGCCGATGGCCGGGGGCCAGGAAGGCACCAGCGTCGACGACGCCGACGTGGACATCGACCACTACGGTCCGCCGCAGGCGGAAGTGCTGCGCGCCGATGCGGGCGAGGTGGTCGAGGAGTACCTGCATTCGGGCATGCTCAAGTCCAACTGCCCGGTCACCGGCCAGCCCGACTGGGGCAGCGTGCACCTGCGCTACCTGGGGCCGCGCATCGACCGTGGCAGCCTGCTGCGCTACATCGCCGGCTACCGCGAGCACGCCGGCTTCCACGAGCAGTGCGTGGAGCAGATCTTCCTGGACGTGCTGGCGCGTTGCCAGCCGCAGTGGCTATCGGTCGAGGCGCGCTATACGCGGCGCGGCGGGCTGGACATCAATCCGTGGCGGGCCACGCCGGGCCAGCCGGCACCCGGCGCAGAGCGGGACCTGCGCCAGTAACAGCGGCAATGCGCGCTTCACGGCCTCCAGATGAAACGTTAACGGAGGCTGTGACAACTTGGCCCTGCAGTCTCCCCGGCCCGGCGCGCAGATCCCCTCCGCCTGGCCAATCGGCCCGCGGCACGAGCGCGGGCCTGGTGGTCCCGTTCCACCTGTCCCTCTCTCCCGGCAGGGCTGAGCAATGCTTGGGCGCGGTTTCCGCGCCCTTCTTTTTGCCCGGGCCCGGTTGATTCGGCCGCAGGCCGGCGCCATGCAGGGGGAATGGACACCTCATCCAACCCCGCGTCACAGCCCGGCGGCGACCGCCACCGGATCCTGCGCGCCTTCAATGCCAGCCTGGCCTTCGTCTTCCTGCTGCTGGTGGTGTTCGTCTCCCAGCCCGCGCTGGACGTGGGCGCGCTGGCGGTGTCGCCACGCGACCTGGGGCAGTGGCTGGGCCTGCTGGCCGCACCGCTGCTGCATGGCTCGCCGGAACACCTCGGCGCCAATGCCGGCGCGATCCTGATCCTCGGCACCCTGGCCGGCGCGGTCTATCCGCGCGCCACCCTGCGTGCGCTGCCTTTGCTGTGGCTGGGCTCGGGACTGGGCGCCTGGCTGCTCGGCGAGGCCGGCAGCCGCCATCTCGGCGCCAGCGGCCTGACCCATGGCCTGATGTTCATGATCGCGGTGCTCGGCCTGCGCCGCCGGGACCGCGCCTCGATTGCCGCCGGCATGATCGGCGTGCTGTTCTATGGCGGCATGCTGATGACCGTGCTGCCGCACGAGCCGGGGATTTCCTGGCAGTCGCACCTCGGCGGCGGCCTGGCCGGCGTGGTCGCCGGACTGCTGTGGTGGCGGGCCGATCCGCTGCCGCCGCGCCCGCGCTACAGCTGGGAGGACGAGGAGGAAGCCGCGACCCTGGCCGGACGCGATGCCGACGAGCTCGAACCGGTCGCCCCGCGCGAGGTGCCGGTGCTGTGGCAGCGCCAGCAGCCGCCCGGCCGCGGCGTGGTCCTGCGCTTCACCCCGCGCCCGCGGCCAGGCCTGCCGGAGGAATAGCGAACCGGCGCTCGTTGCTGGTGCATGGCGCGCGGATAATGGCGGCCGCTCCCGTGTCCGCAGGACCCCTCATGCATCGCACCGCGCAGGCGCGCCGCCGCCCCGTCCTCGTCCTCGTCCTGCTGGCCACGGCACTGGCCGGTTGCAGCGCGCGCCCGACCCCGCCCGCGCCCGGCCTGGCCGCCGACGGCGTGCCCGAAAGCCGCCCCGGCCGCGCGATCGGCTACCTGGCCGACGACGCCATTCCCGACAGCGCCGCCCTGCTGCCTCCGCCGCCTGCCGGCGAGGCCGCGGGCCTGGACCAGGCGCGCATGCGTGCCGCGCTCGCCCTGCGCGATACCCCGCGCTTCGCCCAGGCCGCGGTCGATGCCGACCTCGACTTCCCGCAGGCGGCCCCGCTGTTCGCCTGCGCCCTCGGCGTGGAGATCGACGTAGCGCACACCCCGGCGACCTGGCGCCTGCTGCGCCGCACCCTGGCCGACGCCGCGCGCTCGACCCGCACCGCCAAGGACCTGTACAAGCGTCCGCGCCCGTTCCTGTCCAACAAGGCGCCGACCTGCACCCCGGAGGACGAGGCGGACCTGGCGCACAGCGGCTCCTATCCGTCCGGGCACACCGCGATCGGCACGCTGTGGTCGCTGGTGCTGGCCTCGGCCGCGCCGGAACGCGGCGACACCCTGCTGGCGCGCGGCCGCGCCTTCGGCGAGAGCCGGGTGGTGTGCAACGTGCACTGGACTACCGACGTGATCGAGGGCCAGTTCATGGGTGCGGCTACCTTCGCCCGCCTGCAGTCCGAACCGGCCTACCTGGCCGACCTGGATGCCGCCCGCCGCGAACTGGCCGCGGCCCGCGCCGCCGGACGCGTGCCCGCCCGCGATTGCGCCGCCGAGGCCGCCGCCCTGGCCATGCCCGCCGCGGCTGGCTGAACCGACGCCGCGCCGGCGCGGCCCGTACCAACCTCCGGCACCCCCCCGGCGGCCGGAGGCCCTAGACTCGGCCTGCCGATTTCCCAAGGAGGCCGCCATGACCCAGTGGTACCTGCACGACCCCGCAAGCAACCGCCGCATCGGCCCGATGGACACCGACAGCGCGCGCGCCGAGGCCACGCGCAATCCCGGCCTGCTGGCCTGGCGCGAGGGCATGGGCGACTGGCTGCCGGTGCGCAACATCGCCGAGCTGGTCGATGGCGTGCCGGGCGACCCGGCGTCGGTGCCGCCGCCTCCGCCGCGCCAGGGCGGCCGCAGCCGCGCCGACGACATCGAGTTCCGGATCCACGGCCAGGAGATGCAGTTCGTCGAGATCGAGCTGGATCCGGGCGAAAGCGCCATCGCCGAGGCCGGCGCGCTGATGTTCAAGGATTCGGCGGTGCAGATGGATACCGTGTTCGGCGACGGCTCGCACCAGGGCCAGGGCGGCGGCTTCATGGACAAGCTGCTGTCGGCCGGCAAGCGCGTGATCACCGGCGAGAGCCTGTTCACCACGATGTTCACCCACGGCGGCAGCGGCAAGGCCAGGGTGGCGTTCGCCGCGCCATACCCCGGCACGGTGCTGGCGATGAAGCTGGACGAGCACGGCGGCCGGATCATCTGCCAGAAGGACAGCTTCCTGGCCGGCGCGCGCGGCGTGCAGATCGGGGTGCATTTCCAGCGCAAGATCCTCACCGGCCTGTTCGGCGGCGAGGGCTTCATCATGCAGAAACTCGAGGGCGACGGCTGGGTGTTCATCCACGCCGGCGGTTGCGTGGTCGAGCGCGAGCTGGCCGCCGGCGAACGCATCGACGTCGATACCGGCTGCGTGGTCGGCTACCACGCCGGCGTGAGCATGGACGTGCGCCCGGTCGGCGGCATCAAGAGCATGCTGTTCGGCGGCGAAGGCGTGTTCCTGGCCACACTCACCGGTCCGGGCAAGGTCTGGCTGCAGTCGCTGCCGTTCTCGCGCCTGGCCGGACGCATGCTAGCGGCGGCGCCCCAGGCAGGCGGGCAGAACCGCGGCGAAGGCTCGGTGCTGGGGGGACTCGGCCGCATCCTCGACGGCGACAACCGCTTCTGATCTTCCGACCGGTCGATGCAGGCGCGGCGTGCGCCTGCATCGCACCCGCGCTCAGGCCGGTTCGCGGTCGGAAGGGTGGTTCACGCCGTCACTGGTCGGTATGTCGCCCAGGTCGAAGGGATTGATCCCTTCCAGGCAGCCAACGTTGAGCCCGTACTCGTTGGGGTCGGAGCGGCGCTGGTGGTGGGTGTGGATGCCGCAGGTACCGCAGAACCAGTGGCGCGCGGTCATGGTGTTGAACTGGTACAGGCGCAGCTGGTCCTGGCCGGCGACCACGCGCAGTCGTTCAAGCGGCACCGAGGCCACGATCGTGCCCTTGCGCCGGCACAGCGAGCAGTCGCAGCGGCGCGGCTCGACGATGCCGTCCGGCAGTTCGACCTCCAGCCGCACCGCGCCGCAGTGGCAGCTGGCCATGTGCACCGGCTGCACGGGGACCCCACCGACGGTCCTGGACATCATTGGCTCCTGATCATGTGCGTTGCGCGAGCATGCGCGCAATGCCGCGGTCGTCGCCAGCAGTCCTCGGGCGGTCGTGCCGCGCGGGGCAGGTGCTCACGCCGCCGGCAGCGGCAAGCCGGCGTAGGCCTTGACCGTGCGCAGCACGAAGCTGGAATTGACGTCGGCCACGCCGGAGTCGTTGAGCAGGCGGTCGAGCAGGAAGCGCGAGAAGTGCTCCAGGTCGGCCACGTGCACGTGCAGCAGGTAGTCCATGTCGCCGGTGAGGGCATGGCAGGTGACCACCTCGTCCCAGCCCTGCACCCGCTCGACGAAGCGGTCGATCACCGCGCCGCCGTGCTTCTCCAGCTGCACCCGGACGAAGGCCTGCAGGCCCAGGCCCAGCGCGCGCGGATCCAGGCGCGCGCCATAGCCGGCGATCACTCCGCTGGCCTCGAGCCGCTGGATCCGGCGCAGGCAGGCCGAGGGGCTGAGGTTCACCCGGGCGGCCAGTTCGGCATTGGGGGCGCGGCCTTCCCGCTGGAGCAGGGCCAGCAGGCGCAGGTCGGTGCGGTCGAGCTCGACGGAATCGGCCATTCGTTGCAGTGCATCATCTGTTCGACGCAACAACATTGCGCCAGGAAGGCCGGCGGCTGCAACTTTGCAACCCGGTTGCGCGGCAACCGCCATAGGCTGGGACCAAGCGCCCGCACCGGAGTCCAAGCCATGGCCAGCCCCCGCCGCGTCGAATCCGAACGCCTGCAGACCGACAAGGGTTATGTCCCGGTCTACACCACCGCGATCGTCGAACAGCCATGGGACGATTACAGCGCCGACGACCACGCCACCTGGGGCACGCTGTACGAGCGCCAGCGCAAGCTGCTGGTGGGACGGGCCTGCGACGAGTTCCTGCAGGCCCAGGACGCGATGGGCATGGACGCGCGCGCGATCCCGCGCTTCGACCAGCTCAACGAGGTGCTGGGCGCGGCCACCGGCTGGACCCTGGTCGGTGTGGAAGGCCTGCTGCCGGAGCTGGACTTCTTCGAGCACCTGGCCAACCGCCGCTTCCCGGTGACCTGGTGGATCCGGCGCCCTGACCAGATCGACTACATCGCCGAGCCGGACCTGTTCCACGACCTGTTCGGCCACGTGCCGCTGCTGATGAACCCGCTGTTCGCCGACTACATGGAGGCCTACGGCCGCGGCGGTGTGAAGGCGCACGCGATCGGCCCGGAGGCGCTGCAGAACCTGACCCGGCTGTACTGGTACACGGTGGAGTTCGGCCTGATCCGCCAGGCCGACGGCCTGCGCATCTACGGTGCCGGCATCGTGTCCTCGGCCGGCGAGTCGAAGTATTCGCTGGAGTCGGATGCGCCGAACCGGATCGGCTTCGACCTGGAGCGGATCATGCGCACCCGCTACCGCATCGACACCTTCCAGAAGACCTACTTCGTGATCGACAGCTTCCGCCAGCTGATGGATGCCACCGCCCCGGACTTCACCCCGGTGTATGCGCGCCTGATGCGGCAGCCGGCACTGCCGGCCGGCGAGGTACGCGACGGCGACCGCGTCCTGCATCGCGGCAGCGGCGAGGGCTGGGCCCAGGACGGCGACGTCTGAACCACGACGCCAAGCCTTCGCCTCAGCGCGAGGCCTGGCGCAGCACGCGGACGCTGCGCGGCAGGGCGGCGTCGCGCTGCACCCGCACCGAGGCCGAAGGCGCACGCAGCAGCTGCTGGGCCAGGTCGCGCGCGGCCACCCGCAACTCGGGCACCGCGGTGATCTCCCACAACCTTCCACGCAGCAGCGGGCCGATGCAGTACAGCCCGCGCACCGCCGCGCCGTTGCGGTCCAGCGCCTCGTAGCTGGTGCTGGTGCGCAGGCCCAGGCCGAAGCGGTCGGCGCTGATGATGCCGGCATCGCGCAGCTGGCCCACCAGCGGATGGCTGGTGCGCTCGACGTCGGTATCCAGGCCGGTGGCACGCACCAGCACGTCGTACTGCTCGGCCAGGGCGTGGCTGTGGCCGCGTTCGCGGATCACCACTTCCACCGCCTGGTGGCCACGGCTGGCGCGCAGCAGGCGGCCGGCGCGGATGGTGAGGCGGCCCTCGCTGCGCAGCTGCTCCAGTTCCTCGTGCAGGCTCGGTGCCAGCCGGTGCCGCACCACTTCCCAGTACGAGCGCAGGTGGCGCAGGAAGCGGCCGCGCTGCACGTCCGGCAGCCCCTGCCAGTAACCCTGCAGGAATGGCCGCAGCGCATCCACCAGGCTGCGCCAGTCCGGAACGATCGGAGCCAGGCTGCGCAGCGCGCGCAGCAGCTGGCGCACGTCGCCGCTGTTGAGCGCCGCCAGCACCGTCGGCGGCAGCGCGATCGTCGGGCCCGGTTCGGCCAGGTGCGGCTGCGGCAGCAGGCCGTGCCGCGAGATCGCGGTGATCGGCCCCTGGTGGCCGCGGCGCAGCAGGGTGACCACGGTGTCGGCCATGGTCAGGCCAGTGCCGATGATCAGCACCCGCGCGTCGTCCGGTACCCGCGACAGGGCATCCTCGCCGCGCAGGTTCTTCTGCCACGGCCAGGCGATATAGGCCGGGTCCACCAGCAGGCGCGGGCCCACGCCCTGCAGCCGCTGCGGGGGCAGGGTGCCCACCGCCAGCACCACCCGGTCGGTGAGGAAGTCGCTGCCGTCGGCCAGCAGCACGCGGAAGGCATCGCCCTCGCGCTCCACCGCCACCGCCTCCTGCTGCACCTGGTTGAAGCCCGCCAGCGACACCTGCGCCGCCGACTGCATGCGCGAATAGAGGTACTCGCCGTACACCAGCCGCGGCAGGAAACTCTCCTCGGCGCGGCGGGTCAGGTTGAGCCAGCGCGCGAACTCGGCCGGCTGGTCCAGGGTGGCCCCCATCTCGCGGGCGCGCACGTTGAGCAGGTGCTCGGGCCGGGCCTCGCCGTAGGCCACGCCGCGACCGAAGCCATCGGCGTTGCCGACCAGGCACAGGTCGACGCCGACCGGGGCGATCCGGGCCAGTTCGGTGGCCAGGACGCTGCCGGTGAAACCGGCACCGATGATGGTGATGCGCATGGCCTGACCTCCCTTGGATCGTGCGACCGCAGCGGCGTAGTGCCGGGGAACAAAGATGCGGTGGCCAGGTCGGTACCGCACGCAACCGTTGGGCAGAACGTCATTGCGCATCGGCATGAGTGGCGGCCTCGCACAAGCCTGACGCGCCTATGCCTAGACTTGCGGCCCCAGCCCTTGCTCCGTGACCCGCTGCATGAAGAACGCCCTGTTGCTGGCCGGCACCGCCGGCGCGCTCGTGCCCGCCCTCGCCGCCGCGGCCGAACCGGCTTCCACGGTCGAACTGCCGGGCGTGGTCGTCACCGCGCGGATCGAGTCGGCACCGGCGTTCGACCTGCCCGCCTCGCTGGACGTGGTCGACCTGCAGGCGGACTCGGCGCGTCCGCGTACCGATGTGTCGGAAGTGCTTTCCGGCATCCCCGGGCTGCTGGCGCGCGACCGCCAGAACCGCGCGCAGGACACCCAGCTGTCGATCCGCGGCTTCGGCGCGCGCTCGACCTTCGGCGTGCGCGGCGTGCGCCTGTATGCCGACGGCATCCCGGCCACCGCACCGGACGGCCAGGGCCAGGTCTCGCACTTCGCCCTCGCCGCCGGCGACCGCATCGAGGTCATGCGCGGCCCGTTCTCGGCGCTCTACGGCAATTCCTCCGGTGGCGTGGTCCAGCTGTGGAGCGCCGACGGCACTCCAGAGCCGAGCCTGGACCTGCGTGCGACCGCCGGCCGCCATGGCCACCTGGCCGGAAGCGCGCGCCTGCGCGGCACCGCCGCCGGCACCGGCTACAACCTCTCGGCCTCGGTACTCGACAGCGACGGCTACCGCGACCACAGCGAGGCCCGGCGCACCTGGCTCAACGCGCGCCTGCACCGGGACCTGGACGGCGGCGGGCGCATTGAACTGGTCGGCAACCACTTCGATGCGCCGGACGCGCAGGACCCGCTGGGTCTGACCCGCGCGCAGATGCTGGAGAACCCGCGCCAGGCCACCGCGGTCGCGCACGACTACGACACCCGCAAGTCGGTGCGCCAGGACCAGCTGGGCCTGCACTGGCGGCAGCCGCTGGACGGCGGCTGGAACCTGCGCGCCAGCGGCTGGGCCGGCCAGCGCGAGGTGGTGCAGTACCTGGCGGTGCCGCCGGCACCGCAGGCCAACCCGCTGCACTCCGGCGGCGTGATCGACCTGGACGGCGGCTACGGTGGCGCCGATGCGCGCGTGGCCTGGCAGGACGGCTCCGGCCGCTTCGAGCTCACCGCCGGCACCAGCGTCGAGCGCCAGCGGCAGGAGCGCCGCGGCCACGAGAACTTCCTCGTCGCCGATGGCGTCCAGCGCCTGGGCGTGCGCGGGGCGCTGCGCCGCGACGAGCTCAACACCGTGCGCAGCTTCGACCAGTACCTGCAGGCCTGGTGGAGGCTGGCGCCGCGCTGGGCGCTGCAGGCCGGCGCGCGCCACAGCCAGCTGCGCTTCGAGGCCGACGACCGCTACACCACCGCCGCCAATCCCGACGACAGCGGCTCGGTGCGCTATTCGGCCTTCACCCCGGTGGCCGGCGTGGTGTTCAGCCCGTCCACCGACCTGCGCCTGTACCTGTCGGCCGGGCGCGGTTTCGAGACCCCGACCTTCAACGAGCTGTCCTACCGCGCCGATGGCGGCGCCGGCCTGGCCTTCGACCTGCAGCCGGCGCGCAGCGACAACCTCGAGCTGGGCATGAAGTGGCGCGCCGATGGCGGTGCTTCGGTCGAGGCTGCGCTGTTCCGGGTCGATACCGACGACGAGCTGGCGGTGGCCAGCAACAGCGGCGGTCGTTCCAGCTTCCGCAACGTCGGCAGCGCGCGCCGCGAGGGCGCCGAGGTGTCGGCGCGGGTGCCGCTGTCGCCGGCCTGGTCGCTGCAGCTGGCCGCGACCTGGCTGGATGCGCGCTTCAACGACGCCTTCGGCACGGTGGCGGCCGGCTCGGCGATCCCGGGCGTGGCCCGACGCCAGGGTTGGGCGCGGCTGAAGTGGCAAGGCCAGGCCTGGGAGGCGGCGCTGGAGGGCCTCGCCCTGGGCGCGGTGCCGGTCAACGACGCCGGGACCGAGTCCGCCCCCGGCCACGGCCTGCTGCACCTGGAGGCCGCACGCAGCTGGAATGCCGGCAGCGACGGCCGGGTGCGCGCCTTCGCCCGGATCGACAACCTGCTGGATCGCCAGTACGCCGGCTCGGTGATCGTCAACGAGTCCAACGGCCGCTACTACGAGCCCGGCCCCGGGCGCGGCCTGCTGCTGGGCCTGGAGCTGCGGCGCTAGCGCCGGGACCGTCTCCGCGGAAACGGTCGAGCCCCCGCCGGGGCCCTGCTACGATTGGGCGGTTTTTGCGGCCGCGATGCACGCGCCCGCGAACCGTCTCCCTCCATCGCAGAGCCAAGCCGTGTCCTTCTTCTCGAACGTCGAACTGGTCCCCGGCGACCCGATCCTGGGCCTGACCGAGGCTTACAACGCCGATACCCGCGCCACCAAGGTGAACCTGGGCGTCGGCATCTACTACGACGAACAGGGTCGGATCCCGCTCCTCAAAGCCGTGCAGCAGGTGGAGCAGTCGCTGGCCGCCGCCGCGCGCCCGCGTGGCTACCTGCCGATCGACGGCCTGCCGGCCTACACCCAGGCCACCCGTGAACTGCTGTTCGGCAAGGATTCGCCGCTGCTGGCGGCCGGCCGGGTCGCCACCACCCAGACCGTGGGCGGTTCCGGCGCACTGCGCGTCGGCGCCGAGCTGCTGCGCAAGGTGCTGCCGCACGCCACCCTGGCCCTGAGCAACCCGAGCTGGGAGAACCACCGCGCGGTGTTCTCGGCCGCCGGTTTCGAGGTCGTGGACTACACCTACTTCGACGCCGCCACCCACGGCGTGGACTTCGCCGGCATGCTGGCCGACCTGCAGAAGCTGCAGCCGGGCACCACCGTGCTGCTGCACGCCTGCTGCCACAACCCGACCGGCGCCGACCTCACCGTCGAGCAGTGGAAGCAGGTGGCGCAGGTGCTCAAGGAGCGCCAGCTGTTCCCGTTCGTGGACATGGCCTACCAGGGCTTCGACAAGGGCATCGCCGAGGACGCCGCCGCGATCGGCATCCTGGTCGAGGCCGGCATCGACAGCTTCATCGTCGCCAGCTCCTACTCCAAGTCGTTCTCGCTGTATGGCGAGCGCGTGGGCGCGCTGAGCGTGGTCGCCGCCACCGCCGAGCAGGCCAAGGCGGTGCAGTCGCAGGTCAAGCGCATCATCCGCACCATCTACTCCAGCCCCTCGGCCCACGGCGCCTCGCTGGTGGCCGGCGTGCTCACCAGCCCGGAGCTGCGTGGCCTGTGGGAGGACGAGCTGCGCCAGATGCGCGAGCGCATCCACGCCCTGCGCGCGGGCCTGGTGGCCAAGCTGGCCGAACAGGGCCGCCCCGAGTTCGCCTTCATCTCGCAGCAGGCCGGCATGTTCTCGTACTCCGGCCTGAGCAAGGCCCAGGTCGACCGCCTGCGCGACGAGTACGGCATCTACGCCGTGGGCACCGGCCGCATCTGCGTGGCCGCGCTCAACCAGGGCAACCTGGAATACGTGGCCAGGGCGGTGGCCGCGGTCAGCGCCTGATCCGACCGCTGGCACCGGATGCACGAAGGCCCCGCACTGCGGGGCCTTCTGCTTTCCGGGGTGTAGCGAGGTACGAGGTAATCGGGCTTATTCGGGCACCTTGGCCGGGACGAACGGCGATACCGGATCGCTGGCGGGGAAGGTCTCCTCCAGCGCCTCGTCCTGGTTGCGATCCTCGTGGCGCTTGCGCTTCTGCTCCTCGGCGGGCGTGGGCGGCTGCCGCTCCGTGCCGGGCGGCGGCGGGTCCTTGCGGTCTCGGGTGGACATGCTCTGCCTCGTGTTGTCTGTCCGGCGGGAACGCCCATGCTTGCGCCATGCCGCTAAAGAACGCGTGAGGAGTTCCGGCGCCGGCCTTCGCCCGGCGCTCACGACCGCGCCACGGCAGGCGTGCTAACCCTCCTCTCCCCGTTGCCCGAGACTCCGCCATGGCCCGCCCGATCTGGACCGGCACCCTTTCCTTCGGCCTGCTCAACGTGCCGGTCTCGCTGATGTCCGGCGAGCGCCGCACCGACCTGCACTTCCGCATGCTCGACTCGCGCGACCAGAAGCCGGTGCGCTACGAACGGGTCAACGCCGAAACCGGCGAGGAAGTGCCGTGGAAGGAGATCGTCAAGGCGTTCGAGTACGACAAGGGCAGCTACGTCGTGCTCGAGGAGTCGGACATCAAGGCGGCCTCGCCGGAGAGCCACGAGACGGTGGAGGTGGAGACCTTCATCGATGCCGCCGAGATCGACCCGCGCTACTACGAGAAGCCCTACATCCTGGTGCCGGCCAAGAAGGCGGAGAAGGGCTACGTGCTGTTGCGCGAAACCCTGCGCAACAGCGGCCGTGCCGGGATCGCGCGGGTGGTGATCCGCACCCGCGAGTACCTGGCCGCCGTACTGCCGCATGGCGATGCGCTGATCCTGATGCTGCTGCGCTATCCCCAGGAACTGGTGGACCCGGCCGAGCACAAGCTGCCGGAGGGCTCGGCCTCCGACTACCGGATCAGCGCCAAGGAACTGCAGATGGCCGAGCAGCTGATCGAGTCGATGACCGGCAAGTGGACCCCGGACGACTACCGCGACGAGTTCCGCGAGCGGCTGCAGGCGATCATCCGCAAGCGGATCAAGAGCGCCGGCGGCACCACCCAGGTGGACGACGAGCCGGACGCTCCGGAGGAGACCACCACCAACGTGGTCGACTTCATGTCGCTGCTGGAGCAGAGCCTGAAGGCCAAGAAGCGCACGCCGGCCAAGAAGGCCGCTCCCGCCAAGAAGGCCCCGGCCAAGAAGGCCGCGCGCAAGGCCCCGGCCAAGAAGGCGGCGAAGAAGGCTCCCGCGAAGCGCAAGGCCGGCTGACGGGAAGCACCGCGCCCACCTGCCGGAAGTCACGACCTGCGGCCGGGCCATTGCCGCGGAGCCGGGCAGGGCCGAGCATGCGCGCATGCGAAAGATGCTCGAATCCCTGCTCCGCCCGCTGCCCATCGCCGGGTTGCTGACCATCCTCACCGTCGGTTACGCCCTGCGCTTCACTCCTGATGCGCAGCGGCCCCTGGCGCTGCTGCTGCTGGGCGTGTTCCTGCTGCTGTTCCTTGCGCAGCAGGTGATCCCTGAGAGCCGCCGGCGCCTGCATGACCTGGTGCTGGTGGCGATGGTCCCGGTGGTACTGCTGCTGAGCCTGGTCAGCTACCGGGTCAACGCCTCGCAGGTGCTGCTGGTGATCTGGGTGGCCTGCGTCTTCGCCACCTGGACGCCGCGGACTTCCATCATCGCGACGGTGCTGGCCAACGCCGGGTTCTATTTCGCGCTGGGCCACGCCGGCTACAGGGATGCGCTGCCGCTGGTGCTGATCAACATGGGCTTCCAGGGCCTGGCCGCGATCTGCGTGCACTACGCCACGTCGGCCGAGCGCTCGCGCGACGCGCTGGCCCGGGTCAACGCCGACCTGCTCGCCACCCGCGCCCTGCTCGCCGACAGCGCGCGCGATGCCGAGCGCGTGCGCATGGCCCGCGAGCTGCACGACGTGGCCGGGCACAAGCTCACGGCGATGCGGCTCAACCTGCGCCTGCTGCTGGGCGAGCCGCAGCTGGCAGGCCGCCACGAGCTGGTGGTGGCCGAGCAGCTGTCGGGCGAACTGATGGCCGACATCCGCCAGGTGGTGCAGTCGCTGCGCGACGACCGCGGCCTGGACCTGGCCACCGCGCTGCGGGCGCTGGCGGCGCCGTTCCCGCGGCCACGGCTGGAACTGGAGATCGACGAAGACGTGCGGGTCACCGACCCGGCGGTGGCCGAGGCGATGCTGCGCGTGGTCCAGGAGGCGCTGACCAACGCCGCCCGGCATTCGGCGGCGGAGCGGGTGAAGGTGCGCATTGGCCGCGACCGCGAGGGACTTTCCATCGATATCGAGGACGACGGCCACTGCCGCGGACCGGTGCGCGAGGGCAACGGCCTGTCCGGCATGCGCGAGCGGCTGGCGGCACTTGGCGGCCGGCTTGACGTGGGCCTGGCCCAGGGCGGCGGCCTGCACCTGCAGGCGAGGCTGCCGGCATGAACGCCACGACGCCGCGCCTGCGGGTCGCGCTGGCCGACGACCAGGCCCTGGTCCGCGCGGGCCTGCGCGCCCTGCTCGAGCGCCTGGAGGTGACGGTCGCGCTGGAAGCCGAGGACGGCCAGGCACTGCTGGATGCGCTGCAGGCGCAGCCGGTGGACGTGGTGCTCAGCGACGTGCGCATGCCGGGCATGGATGGCATCGCCATGCTGCGCGGGCTGCGTGCCCGTGGCGATGCGACGCCGGTGCTGCTGCTGACCACCTTCGACGAGGCCGACCTGCTGCTGGACGCGCGCGAGGCCGGCGCCCAGGGCTTCCTGCTCAAGGACGCCGCGCCTGGGCAACTGCACCAGGCAATCCTGCGCGTGGCCGCCGGCGAGACCCTGCTGGCGCCGGTGAGCACGGATCCGGTGCGGGCGCGCTACCGCTTCCACGACGACCGCGCGCCCGGGGAAGGCTTCAACCCGCGCGAGGTGGCGATCCTGCGCCTGCTGGCCGGCGGCTATTCCAACAAGGAGATCGCGCGGAGTTTGTTCCTGGCCGAGGGCACGGTGAAGAATTACGTCTCGGCGATCCTCGACAAGCTCGGCACCCGCGACCGCACCCGCGCCGTGCTCAAGGCCATCACCCTGCGGATCATCTGATCATCCGCGGTACGCCGCGTTCAGGACGGCTCCACCCGGGTGCGCAGGAAGGCCTCGTGCTGGGCCTGGTACGCGCGCTGCCATGCCGGCCGCGCGCGGCCACGCTGGAGGTAGGCGACCAGGTTGGGGAAGCCTTCGAGCAGGCCATGGGCCTCCGCGCGCGCCAGCACGGTCACCATCAGCAGGTCGCCGGCGCTGAATCCGCCGTCCAGCCAGGGTGCGTCTCCCAGGCGCCACGCGAGGTCGCCCAGCCGGCGCCGTGCCTGCGCCTCCAGCGCGGCCATGCGGTCGGCGAGCCATGGCTTGCCGCGGTCCAGGATGGAGGCCAGCGAAAGTTCGACACCGATGGCTCCACCGTGTTCAGCGCGGCGAACATCCAGCCGATCGCCCGGATGCGCGCGCCCGGGTCCTGCGGCAGCAGAACGCCATGGCGCTCGGCCAGGTGCAGGACGATGGCACCGGATTCGAACAGCGCCAGTTCGCCGTCCTCGTAGGTCGGGATCTGGCCGAATGGCTGGATCGCGCGGTGGGTCGGCGCCTTGAGCTCGGCGAAGTCCAGCAGCTGCACCCGGTACGGCTGCCCGACCTCCTCCAGCGCCCAGCGCACGCGCAGGTCGCGGGCCAGGCCCCGGCCACGGTCGGGCGAGTTCCTGAAGGCGGTGATGGTCGGCAGCATGCGCGCTCCGCTGGCGTGCGCCCCGCAGGGCCGCGACCGACAGGATCGGCCAGGGGCGATGTGCAGCGTTTGGGTTTCGGTCGCAGGCAGGCCAGGCACTCCAGGCCAGGCGCATGCGGGGAGGGCGGCCGTAGCCGGCCTCCCTCCGGCAGCACCGCGGCTCCGGCTAGCGCTTCACGTCGTAGCGGCCCTCGCCGACCAGCGCCTCGACGTCGGCCTCCGATACCAGGTTGAAGTCGCCCGGGACCGAATGCTTGAGGCAGCCGGCGGCCAGGCCGAAGCGGATCGTGCGCTCCGGTTCCCAGCCGCGTGCGAGGCCGTGCAGCACGCCGGCGGCGAAGGCGTCGCCGCCGCCGATGCGGTCCACGATCGGGCCGACCTCCTCCTGCGGTGCCAGCGCGGTGCCCGACGAGCGGCCGACCAGGACGCCGGCCAGGGCGTGGTGGTCGACGTTGCGCGGGCTGCGCAGGGTGCAGGCCAGCCACTGCAGGTGCGGGAAGGCAGCGAAGGCATCGGCGGCCGCGGCTTCAACCCGCTGCAGGGGCTCGGCCTGCGCGTACTGGCCGCCGAGCACCACGCCCATGTCGCGGTGGTCGGCGAACAGCACGTCGGCCTCGGCCATCAGCCCGCGCAGGATGGCCCGGGCATCGCCCTCCCATGCCTCCCACAGCTTCGGCCGGAAGTTGCCATCGAACGACACCTTCACCCCGGCGGCGCGCGCGGCGCGGGCCGCGGCCAGGGCGGCGGCGGCGGTGTTGGCGCCCAGCGCCGGGGTGATGCCGGACAGGTGCAGCCAGTCGGCCCCGGCCAGCAACGCCGGCCAGTCGTAGGCCTCTTCCGCGGCCAGGGCGAAGGCCGAGCCGGCGCGGTCGTACAGGACCTCGGCCGGCCGGTGGATGGCGCCGGGGGCTAGGAAGTACAGGCCCATGCGCCCGGGCACGTGGCGCACGGCGGAGGTGCCGACCCCATGGCGCCGCAGCTCGCCGACGACGGCCTCGCCCAGGGCGTTGTCGGCCACGGTGCTGACCATGTCGACGCGGTGGCCGAACCGGGCCAGCGACACCCCGACGTTGGCCTCCGCGCCCCCCACCCGGACTTCCAGCTGCGGGCTCTGCAGCAGCTTCTCGCGGCCAGGCGCGCTCAGGCGCAGCAACAGTTCACCGAAACACACGACACGCGCGGACATCGCGACTCCTTGGCTCTGGCTGGGGGACCGCCCGGAGGCGGGGGGATGGATGGTGGCATGGGCGGCGGCGCAGTTGGCGCGGCCATTGGCCGGAAATCGTGGCTATCGGTGTCATTGTAATGCTGGCGCGGGTTTCGGCGTATCCGCGGATGTGACCGCTACCAAGGTTGATCGTGCTGCGGCGCAAGATGCCCCATGCCCGGACGCGGTGTTAGCGTCCCGTTTGACCAGCGGTGTCATGCCGCTTGGCCCCTTAGTCCAACGCACAACGCATTCCGAGATAGTCAGCCCTGGGAGGGGATATGCACACTCGTAGCAACCGCCGTAAGACACCGGTTACCTTGCTGGCCGCATCCATCGGCCTCGCGCTGCATGCACCTGTGTTCGCGCAAGAGACCGGGCAGGCGGTGGAACTGGACACCATCGTGGTGACCGGCTATCGCGCCAGCCTCGAGCGCGCCATCGACATCAAGCGTGGCGAGGCCGGCGTGGTCGACGCCATCGTCGCCGAGGACGTGGGCAAGTTCCCCGACCTCAACCTGGCCGAATCGCTGCAGCGCATTCCCGGCGTGGTCATCACCCGTGACGCCGGCGAGGGCCGCAACATCTCCGTCCGCGGCCTGGGCCCGGACTTCACCCGCGTGCGCATCAACGGCATGGAGGCGCTGACCACGGTCGGCTCCACCGACCAGAACGGCGGCACCAACCGCACCCGCGGCTTCGACTTCAACGTCTTCGCCTCGGACCTGTTCTCGCAGATGATCGTGCGCAAGACCGCGCAGGCCGACGTCGAGGAGGGCTCGCTGGGCGCCACGGTCGACCTGGTCACCGCGCGTCCGTTCGACTACAGCGGCTTCACCGTCGCCGCCAGCGCGCAGGCCTCCTACAACGACATGTCCGGCGACGCCACCCCGCGCGTGGCCGGCCTGATCGCCAACACCTGGGCCGACGGCAGGTTCGGCGCCCTGCTGTCGGTGGCCCACACCAAGCGCAAGGCGCTGGAGCAGGGCACCGGCACCGGCCGCTGGGCCAACGGCACCAGCAACGGCGGCTTCAATCCGGCCTCGACCTTCACCGATGCCATGTCCGCCGACGTGTTCCACCCGCGCTTCCCGCGCTACACCTGGATGGAGCACGACCAGGACCGCACCGGCGTGACCGCCTCGCTGCAGTTCAAGCCCGGCGACAACACCCAGTTCTCGCTGGACGGCCTGTACTCGAAGATCGACGCGACCCGCCGCGAGCACTACATCGAGGCGATCTCCTTCAGCCGCTCGGCCTCGCAGGGCGGCAAGCCCGAGACCATCGTCCGCGACGGCTACATCGACCCGGCCACGGGTGCGCTGCTGTACGGCCGCTTCGACGACGTCGACGTGCGCGCCGAGCACCGCTACGACGAGTGGGATACGGTCTTCAAGCAGGTCAGCCTGTCCGGCGAGCACGAGTTCAGCGACAGCTTCAAGCTGACCGGCAAGCTCGGCACCTCCTCGTCCCGGCACGACAATCCCGTGCAGGCGACGATCATGATGGACAAGCTCAACGTCGACGGCTACAGCTACGACTACCGCGGCGACAAGTGGGCGCCGGTAATCGACTACGGCATCGACCCGACCGATCCGGAAGGCTGGACCCTGTCCACCATCCGCATGCGCGCCAACAAGGTCGAGAACGACTTCGACGTCGGCCAGCTCGACTTCAACTGGAGCATCAGCCCCGGCTTCCGCCTCAAGGGCGGCGTGCTGGCCAAGGACTACGGCTTCGAGTCGATGGAGTGGCGCCGCACCGCCACCGAGACCATCGTGCCGGCGTTCTCGGACGGCACCCGGATCGTGCCGGTGGACATGGTGCAGATGGCGCGCCTGAGCGGCATGTCCGGTTCGCCGGGCCAGTGGGTGGTGCCGGACTTCGACGCCATCGCCGACCACTTCGACATCTTCAGCGGCGACGGCACCTTCGCCCTGTCGCCGTACGCGGCCAGCAACCGCAGCGTCGAGGAGAAGGACCGCGGCGCCTACCTGATGGGCGAGTTCTCCACCGACCTGGGCAACATCCCGTTCTCGGGCAACTTCGGCGTGCGCTACGTCAAGACCAAGCAGGCCTCGACCGGCATCGCCACCATCGCCGGCACGCCCACCCCGTTGACCGTCTCGCGCGAGTACAGCGACACCCTGCCGTCGCTGAACCTGGTCGCCGAGGTCGCGCCCGACCTGCTGGTCCGCTTCGGCGCGGCCAAGGTCATGAGCCGCCCGGGACTGGGCAGCCTGACCCCGGGCGTGACCGTCAGCGTCAGCGGCGGCTCGCGCAACGTCACCGGCGGCAACCCGGGCCTCGACCCGATCCGCGCCGAGACCTACGACCTGTCGGCCGAGTGGTACTTCCAGGACAGCGCGATGCTGAGCCTGGGGCTGTTCTACAAGGACATCGAGAGCTTCGTGCAGACCACCCGCGAGGTGCGGCCGTTCTACACCAGCGGCCTGCCGGCCAGCGTCGCCGAGGGCTTCGGCGTCAGCGCGAACGACGACTTCGTGTTCTCGGTGCCGGTCAACACCCCGGGCGGCCCGCTCAAGGGCGTGGAGGCGAACTTCATCCAGCCGTTCACCTTCCTGCCGGGCAACTGGGCCAACCTGGGCGTGCAGCTGAACTACACCTTCGTCGATTCGAAGATCCAGTACCTGACCAGCTCCGGCGCCGCTTCGCTGCGCACCGACCTGACCGGCCTGTCGCGGCACTCGTGGAACGCCACCCTGTTCTACGAAGGCCAGACCTTCTCCGGCCGCGTCTCGGCGACCAACCGCGACAACTACCTGATCCAGGTCCCGGGCACCGAGCAGGGCTTCACCAGCGACGTGCATGGCCAGAACGGCATCACCTACGTCGACGCCTCGCTGCGCTACAAGGTCAGCGAGCAGATCGAGCTGAGCCTGGAAGGCATCAACCTCACCAACGAGCCGTCGCTGCAGTCCTGGGTCGGCGCCGCCTCGCAGCTGCCGCTGGATTACAGCCTGACCGGACGCCAGTACCTGATGGGCATCCGCTACAAGTTCTGAGCATCCACGCCTGGACCCTGGAACCGGGGCGGCCCTGCCGCCCCGGTTTTCTTTTGCGTGCGGCCGACGCTTCCGCGGCACGCCTCCGCCGGTGCGCTCGACGGCGTCCACGGGAGACCCAGGCACCGCGTGCATCCAGGCCCCGCCTGCCTGCATGCGCTGTTGCGGCGCACGATGCGGGGCCGTGCAGGGGCTGCTACCTTCGGTTTGACTATCGGTGTCATCCGCATCGCCATGCGGTTCCCGTCGACGGCGCCGACGGTTCCAAGCCACCACTGCATATGTCCTGGGAGGGACCCATGTCGCCGTACGTCCGTTTCGGAAAGACACCGGTTACCATGCTTGCCGCGGCCATCGGCCTTGCCCTGTCCGCGCCGCTCGCCGCACAGCAGGCTTCGCCCGATCCGACCGAGCTCGACGCGGTCACCGTCACCGGCTATCGCCAGAGCCTGCAGAAGTCGCTGGACGAGAAGCGCTACTCGACCGAGCAGGTCGACGCGATCTACGCCGAGGACATCGGCAAGTTCCCCGACCAGAACCTGGCCGAATCGATGCAGCGCATCGCCGGCGTGTCGATCGACCGCGAAGGCGGCGAGGGCCAGCGCATCTCCATCCGCGGCCTGGGTTCGGACTTCACCCGGGTCCGCCTCAACGGCCTGGAGGCGCTGGCCACCGCCGGCACCGGCACCGGCGGCGTGAACCGCAGCCGCGGCTTCGACTTCAACACCTTCGCCTCCGAGCTCTTCAGCCAGGTCAAGGTCAACAAGACCCAGTCGGCGCAGATGGACGAGGGTTCGCTGGGCTCGACCGTGGACCTGCGCGGTTCGCGCCCGTTCGACTTCGACGGCTTCCGCGCCTCGGCCAGCGCCCAGGCCGGTTACGGCGAGCTGGCGCGCGAGGTCGACCCGCGCGTCTCCGGCCTGGTGTCCAACACCTGGAACGACGGCCGCTTCGGCGCCCTGCTGTCGGCCTCCTACAGCCGCCGCAACGTGTACGAGGAAGGCTACAACCCGGTGCGCTGGGAACACGGCAACCACCGCAACTCCAACCAGTCCAACGCCAACAACAACGGTACCTACGGCTTCTGCTCGCCGGTCGGCTACGACCCGCAGACCCCGCGCAACCCGCTGCCCAACGAGACCCCGGCCGGCACCGGCTCGCAGGCCAACCAGGACCGCAACAACGGCTGGGGCAGCTACGGCATCGACGCGGAGAACTGCGGCACCGGGCTGCCGCGCCCGGCGGCCACCCCGGAGAACATCGCCGCCTACGAGACCGCGACCAACGCCTGGATCCCGCGTTACCCGCGCTATATCCGCACCGCCAGCGAGATCGAGCGGCTGGGCCTGACCGGCGCCCTGCAGTGGCGCGCCAGCGACGACACCATCGTCAGCTTCGACGCCATGTACTCGGAACTGTCCAAGGACCAGCGCGAGGACTCGCTCGGCGCCAACCTGCACCGCGCCGCCAACCTCGGCGGCAAGACCCAGATCGTGGTGCGCGAGGCCGAGGTCGACGACCGCAACCGCCTGACCTATGGCGTGTTCGACAACGTCGACTTCCGCACCGAGGCCACCAGCATCGAGGAGACGACCAGGTTCCAGCAGTACAGCCTGTCGCTGGAGCACCACTTCAACGATGCGGTGCGGCTGGACGCGCAGCTGGGCCACTCCAGCTCCGACTACGAGCGTCCGGTGTTCTCGCTGGTCAGCTTCGACAATTCCAACCTCGACGGCTTCGTCCTGGACCTGCGCGGCAACCCGGACATGCCGCGCATGGGCTTCCCGTTCGCGCTCAACGATCCGGCGGCCTGGTCCTGGCGCGGCTACGGTGTGGTACCGGTCAACAGCAACGGGACCGCGCGCGGGGCCAACATCAGCGAGGTCCGCCTCAACCCGCAGTCAGTCGAGAACACGTTCGACACCGCCAAGGTCGACCTGCAGTTCATCCTCAACCCGACGTTCTCCCTGCGCGCCGGCCTGGCGTACAAGGACTACGACATGCGCTCGGAGGAATACCGGCACATCAGCTACGGCCGCCTGGCCCAGGCCCTGCCTGACGGGGTGGGCGTCGGCGACCTCAGCACCACCCTGGACGGCTTCGGCCGCAACCTGTCCGGCGCGCCTTCGAGCTGGCTGACGCCGGACTTCGGCAAGGTCGCCGAGCTGCTGGACATCTACTGCAACTGCGACAACGGCCTGCAGGGCGGCGATTACCGCCTGGCGGGGGTCGGCCACTTCGGCTCCTCGAACAACAACTTCGAGGTCAACGAGCGCAGCATGGCCGGCTACCTGCAGCTGGATTTCAATACCGACCTGCTGGACCGCCCGCTGCGCGGCAACATCGGCGCGCGCCTGGTGGAAACGAAGATCACCGCCTCCGGCTGGGCGCCGTGCGCGGCGTCGGACCCGGCGCTCAACGCGTCCAACTGCGAGGCCTTCTTCGGCGTGGCCAACGCCACCTCGGCGCCGGGCGAGCGCTACCTGGTGCGCAGCGTCGTGAACCACAGCTACCAGGACGTGCTGCCCTCGCTGAACGTCGCCTGGGACCTCACCGACGAGCTGGTCCTGCGCTTCGGCGCGGCCAAGACCATGGCCCGCCCGACGCTGACCTACCTATCGCCCAGCGTCAGCGGCGGCCCGACCCAGTACTTCGATGACGGCCGGGTGTTCTCGATCAACCTCGGCAACCCGAAGCTGGACCCGTACCGCTCCACCAACTACGACCTCGGCCTGGAGTGGTACTTCGCCGAGGGCGCGCTGCTGTCCGGCGCGCTGTTCTACAAGGACATCGACAGCTACATCCAGCGCACCCGCCTGATCTCCACCTGGGGCGGCATGGGCTACTCGCTGGACCTGCTGCCGGCCGGTTTCGGCCCGGACACGCTGTTCAACGTGCAGAGCTACTACAACACCCCGGGCGGGCCGCTGAAGGGCTACGAGCTGACCTACCAGCAGCCCTTCACCTTCCTGCCCGGCATCTGGAGCAAGTTCGGCGTGCAGCTGAACTACACCCACGTGGAGTCCAGCATCAAGTACTGGTTCAGCACCTCGTCCAACGGCAACGCCACCGTGGTCACCACGGTCACCGAGAACGACCTGCTCAACCTGTCGCCGAATTCGTACAACGCCACCCTGTACTACGACGACGGCCGCTTCAGCGCGCGCGTTTCAACCAGCTACCGCGACGGCTACATCAGCGAGATCCTCAGCCGCGAGAACGTGTGGGACCTGGACGGCAACCAGCTGGCCACCGCCGACGTCACCGGCAAGCACTCGGTGGAGAACGTGGACTTCAACATGTCCTACCGCATCAACCCGCGCCTGACCGCGACCTTCGAGGCGATCAACCTGCTCGATACCCCCGACAGCCGCTACGTCGACTCCTCGCTCGAGCTGCCGGACCGCTACACCGTCAACGGCCGCCAGTACTACGTCGGCCTGCGCTACAGGTTTTGAGCCGTGCCACTCCGGTCGCCCTGCCCCTCCCGACTGAACGCGTGCGACCGGAACTTCCGGCCGCGCCCGGCCGCCATGGTTCCGCATGGCGACCGGGCGCCGGCCGGCTTTCGGCGACGGATGGCCCGCTGCCTGCGCGTGGCGGCGCTCGCCCTGGGGCTGGCGACCGCGCTGCCGGCCGGAGCGGCCACGGCCACCGTGCGCAGCGATCCGGTCGCGGAGAACATGCTGCGGCTGCAGACCGCCTCCGGAGGCTGGTCCAAGCATTACCGCGGGCGCGCGGTCGACTACCGCCAGCCGCTCGACGAAGCGGCGCTGCGCCAGCTGCGCGATCCGGCGCGGGTGGACGACGCCACCATCGACAACAACGCCACCACCAGCGAGATCGCCTACCTGGCCCGGGCGTACCGCGACACCGGCAACCCGGCCTACCTGGAGGCGGCGCGGCGCGGCGTCGATTACCTGCTCGCCGCGCAGTACCCGGGTGGCGGCTGGCCGCAGTTCCATCCGGACCACAGCGGCTACCGCAGCCAGGTCACGCTCAACGACGACGCCATGGTGCACGTGGTCGGCCTGCTGCAGGACGTGGCCGAAGGCCGCGATGGGCTTGATGCGCTGGGCCCGGACCATGCCCGCCGCGCGGCGCAGGCCGCCACCCGCGGCCTGGACTGCCTGTTGCGGCTGCAGGTCGTGCTGGATGGCCGCCCGACGATATGGGCCGCGCAGTACGACCGCGACACCCTGCAGCCGGCGCGTGCGCGCAGCTACGAGCTGCCGTCGCTGGCCTCGGCCGAGTCGGTCGGCGTGCTGCGCCTGCTGATGCGCCAGCCACGGCCGGATGCGCGCATCGTCGCCGCGGTCGAGGCCGGCGCGGCCTGGCTGCAGGCGCACCGCATCGACGGCCTGGCGCTGGAGCGCTTCGACGGTCCGGACGGACGCGACGCGCGCCTGGTGCCACGGCCGGGGGCCGGCCTGTGGGCGCGGTTCTACGACCTGCAGCGGCAGCAGCCGCTGGTGGTGGAACGCGACGGCAGCATCGTGCCGTTCGAGCAGCTGTCCCGTGAACGCCGCGCCGGTTATGCCTGGTATGGCACATGGCCGCAGCGCCTGCTGGAATCCGAGCTGCCGCAGTGGCGTCGTCGCCACGGGCTGCCCGCGCCCGGCCGTTGACCCGTGCGGCCTCCGGGCCCGGCAACGGGGATACTTCGATCCATCGTGGAAACGCACAACGCATGAACAAACCCAGCCGTCCGCTCCTGCTCGCCACCGCCGTCGCCCTGGCCCTCGCCCTGGCCCTCGCCCTGCCGCCGGCCCTCGCCCATGCACAGGAAGCACGACTGCTGTTCCGGGTCGCCGCCGACGAAGGCTTCGTCGCCGACCAGGCCGCCGGCGACCCGGTGCCCAACTTCCAGGACCGGGTGGAAATCGTGCCCGACGGCGTGCACGGCGGCGCGATCGAATGGGCCGACGACGGCGTGCTGTCATGGAATGCGCCGGGCAACATCCAGGCCCAGCGCGGCACCCTGTCGTTCTTCTGGCGCCCGCGCTACGCGGTGGGCGAGGCGCCGTTCGTGATCTTCCGCGTCGGCTACGCCGACCACAGCAGCTGGGACATGGCCTGGCTGCGCATCGACTGGAACGGCCACGGCTTCGATGCCTTCGTCACCGATGCCAACCTGGCGCGCACGCGGGTGTCGTTCCGCCTGGACGCGTTGCCGGACGCGGCCTCGTGGACGCACCTGGCCTTCGCCTGGGACGAGACCGCCGGCGTGCGCCTGTTCGTCGACGGCCGTGAAGTGGCTCGCCAGGACGCCACGGCCGACTACGACGCCGCACTGGACCAGTTGGGCCTGGCCGGCCGGGTGCTGGCGCCCTACCAGGTGCAGAGCCGCTACAACTTCCTGCGCGGCAGCGACTTCGACGAGATCCGCGTGTACGACCGCATGCTGCGCCCGGCCGCGGTGGCGGCGCTGGCGCGCGGCCAGGAACCGCCGCGCGACGGCGGCGAGGACCTGCCGGCGGCGCGCCGCCGCGCCGCCTGGCTGCACCGCCACGGCTGGGACCACGCCGCCCCGCCGGCGCTGGAGGCGCCGGTGACCACCATCCGCAAGCTCGAGTTCGCCGACGTGCGCGACAAGAAGCAGTGGATGTGGAAGGGCACCGACGGCATCCCCGAGACCACCTGGCCGGGCGTGTACAACCGCTCGCGCCTGCCGGGGCGCAACGACTACTTCCAGCTGCCGGACTGGAACACCTATGCCGAGGGCGGCTGGAACCTGGACCTGGCCCTGCCCGACGAGCCCTGGAACCGCGTCGAGATCCGCGGCGCCGCCTGGGGCCAGGCCAGCGCCGGCCCCTCGGCCGGGGCGCTGGAGCCGCTGTTCACCCGGCCGCAGGGCGTGGTGCGCAGCGTGCACACCTTCGGCGAGCGCCACGGCGGCCACCTGCGCTTCTCCAACGCCGAGCAGGAGACGCCGATCCAGGAGATCTGGGCCTACCACGTCAGCGACGCGCCCGAGCCGGAGGGCACGGTCAAGCAGCGCTACCTGGTGGACAGCCGGGTGCTGCCGGACTACGGCAACGTGCAGGGGCTGCTGGACTACATCCGCGGCCGCTACCCGGAAGGCGAGCGCAGCACGGTGATGGCCCTGCCGCGCGGCGCCGGGTCGCGCCGGCGCGACCCGGCCAGCCTGCCGGCCGATCCGGACCCCATCGTGCACATCCTAGTCCCGTCCGGCGTGGGCGACGCGCCGCCGGCGCAGCCGCTGATCCGCAGCTGGGCCTACAGCTGGGAGAACATGCACGACGGCCTGGACGGCATCGCCCTGGACATCCCCGCGCTGGACCTGCCGGCCACCCACGACGGGCTGATCCCGCTCAACATCCGGGTCAAGGACCCGATCTGGCCGGCGCGCGACATGATCGACGTGTCGGTGTCGGTGCGCCCGGGCCAGGCCCGCACGGTGTACCTGGACCTGCGCGACCGCATCCTCACCGCCGACAGCCTGTGGATCAGCGTGGCCAGCGCCGCGCCCGGCTTCAACGCCGCCTCGCTGGACGGCGCCGAGGTGCGCCTGGTGTTCAAGGCGCGCGAGGAGGCGAAGCGGGAGCACCTGGCCGACCGCTTCAACCAGGTGCGCGACAACTGGGGCTTCCTGGTCGAGGAGCACACCACCTCCAAGCGCCAGCGCCTGTACGCGCGGGTGTACGCCGACATCTCCGACCTGCTGCGGGTGGACCCGGACCACGAGCTGGGCCGCCTGTACTGGACCTACATCAGCTACGCCAGCCAGGGCCGGCCCCCGTTCAAGCAGCCCGAGCCGCCCAAGGGCGTGCCGCTGTGGGCCTTCCGCCAGCTGGAGGACCTGAAGTACGTGCGCCGCTTCGTGCAGTGGTGGATCGAGCAGCGCCAGGTCGAGTACGGCGACTTCGGCGGCGGCATCTCCGACGACAGCGACCTGGTGCAGCAGTGGCCGGGCCTGGCACTGATGGGCGTGATGCCGGACCGGATCAACGCCTCGCTGACCGCGCTGGCCGAGGCGGTGTACCGCAACGGCATGTTCACCGATGGCCTGAGCACCATCGAGACCGACGAGCTGCACGCCTACGAGGAGGGCATCAACTCCAACAGCGCGATGCTCTACCTCAACTGGGGCGATCCGCTGACCGTCGAACGGCTGATGGAGACGGTAAAGGCCTTCGACGAGCGCATCATCCTGCCCAACCCGCAGGGCCACCTGCTGTTCTCCAGCAACTGGTTCGGCGGCAACAAGGTCTACCGCGACCCCAACTGGCAGTGGCAGAAGCCGTATTCCTTCCCGGCGCTGCACCCGGCCTTCCTGGTGGGCCAGTGGAACGCCGATCCGACCAGCCGCAAGCTGATCACCGGCTTGGCGGACGGCTACCTCGCACACGCCTATTCCGCCGCGGACGGGCAATGGGTGCTGCCCAACGAGATCCACTGGGCCACCGGCCGGACGCGTGGCGGCGAGCTCAACAAGGGCTCCGGCGCCGGCGACGTGATGCACCTGTTCTGGGCGGCGTGGCGCTGGACCGGCGACGAGCGCTACCTGCGGGCGCTGGACTACCGGGTCGCCCGCGGCGGCCCGGCCGCGCTGTCCAACCTGGGCGAGAACTTCGTCCAGGTGCTGGGCCGCGAGCAGGACTGGGGCAAGGCCCTGGTCGAGGCCGCCGACCGCGGCAGCACCGGCTTTCCCGGGGTCACCGCCTGGCAGTTGACCGGCGACCGCCGTTACCTCGAGGAACTGCACGCCGAAGGGATCCGCGCCAAGGCCCAGCGCGAGTACATGAACACCGAGGGCCACTGGTGGTCCGACCGGGTCGAGGCGCCCTCGGAATTCCTGCAGCGCGCGCGCCTGGGCGGCATCGCGCTCAAGCGCAACCAGAGCTGGCCGGGGCATACCGTCAGCTGGCGCTTCGAGCGCGACGAGGCGGCGGAGGAAGTCGCGCTGCTGGTCGACGCGCCCTCGCGCGAGCGCTTCACCGTCACCGCGTTCAACACCGGCAAGCGTCCGGCGTCCGCGGAAATGACCACCTGGAACGTGGCGCCCGGCCTGTGGCGGGTGCGCAGCGGCGTGGACCGCGACGGCGACGGCAAGATCGACGGCAGGCGGAGCGAGCGCCAGGTAAGGCTGGAGAAGAGCCGCTCCACCGGACTGGTGTTCACCCCGGGCCGGCACCAGGTGTTCGAGTTCGAGCTGGTGGAGGCCGGCACCCCGGTTGAGACCCGTCCGGACCTGGGCATCGGCCGCGGCGACGCGCGCGTGCAGGGCGACCTGGTCGAACTGACCGTGCACAGCCTGGGCCATGTCGCCACGCCGGCCGGTTACGCGGTGCTGGAAGACGCGCGCGGACGCGAGCTGGCACGCGTCGCGCTACCGGCCCTGGCTGCGCCGCTGGATCTGGAACCGAAGACGGCGCAGGTACGGCTGCCGCTGGGAGGCCGCGATCCGCACGGCCTGAGGGTGCGGGTGGCCCTTGATGGCGAAGCCGCGGAAGTGACCCTGCTCAACAACCTGAGGCCGCTGCACTGAGCAGCAGCCGGCCGCCCCGCACGGGGCGGCGGCCGGCCTGCATGTCGCCGGGGACGCGACGCCAACGCGCCGCCATGGCGCCCGCGCATGCAGGCGGTTCCCCTGGTCGCACGGGAGGTGTAGCTGGCCCGTGCAGACCAGGGAGCGGCCTCTGCGCAGTGGCCCGACCTCGTCGGGGACCGGGCCTGTTGCCTCAGGGAATCAGGTTGCGGCGCAGTTCCGGCACGGCGCGGGCCAGCTCGTCGGCCACGATCGCGGCGAAGAACCCGGCACCCTCCGTGCCGAGATGGGTGTAGTCGAAGGCTTCCTTGGGCGTGCCCATGGGTTCGGCCGCGGCGTTGGCCTGCACGGTGGCGGCCGCTGGCGTGGCCGCTGGCGTCACCGGCGCCATGCCGATGGTGCTTCCGGCCTGGGCCGCGACCACCTGCTGCGGCGCCGGTCGCGCCTGGGCGAACCGCATCGCCTGCACCGGGCCCATCCCCTGCACCGCCGCGGTGCTGCGCGCGTGCAGGTCCACCAGCGGCACCTGCAGCTCGGCGGCAACCCGGCGGGTGGCCTCGGCCCAGGGCGCCAGGTCGTCGACCAGGCGGCCGTCGCTGAACTGGCGGCGGGTCAGCGGCGTCAGCAACACCGGCCTGGCGCCCGCGGCACGGATCTCGCGCACGTAGGCACGCAGGTTGCCGGGGAACTCGCGTTGCAGGTCGGTGGAACGCCCGGGCTTGCCCGGCTGGTCGTTGTGGCCGAACTGCACCAGCACGTACACGTCCTGGTAGGGCCCCGGCCGCATCTCGTGCAGGGCGATGTCCCAGGAGCCCTCGGCGCGGTAGTTGTAGGTGCTGCGTCCGCCGCGGGCGAGGTTCACGCAGGCCAGGAAGGAGCTGACGTGGCGCGCGCAGAACGCCGGGCCCCAGCCACCCTGCACCGCGGTGGTGGAATCGCCGACCAGCACGATCTTGCTCGCGCGTATCGGGCTGACGGGCGGACGCTTGCTGATCGAAGGATCCGGCGCCGCCAGGGCCGGCAGCGACAGGCCCAGCAGAAGCAGCAGGGTTCCGGACCTGGAAAACTTTCCCTTGCGCATCAGTCACCTGTAGGTCGAGGGTGGGCCGGAAGCGGCGTCGCGCGGCTGACTATCGGTGTCATTCTGTGACGTCCCGGACCGCCTCCGGAGGCGTCCAATGTAGCCGCGGATGCCGCGCAAACCTTGCTGCAACGCAGGATGCCCCACCGGCGAATGCTCTGGTACGGTCCGTTTGACCATCGGTGTCATCCGAATTGCGGTCCACCCTGTTTCCCGAAAGGAGCACCATGCCGACGTCCTTCCTCCCGAGATTCCCCGTGCTCGCCGCCCTGCTGCTGGCCGGCGCCGTCTCCACGGCTGCCGCGGCCGGACCGGCCAGCCCGTGGAAGCGCGGCATCGAGAACCAGCGCCAGGCGGACCTGGGCGATGGCACCTTCCTCAACCCGGTCTTCCCGGGTGACCGCCCCGACCCCTCCGTGCTCAAGGACGGCGACGACTACTACCTGACCCTGTCCTCGTTCGACGCCTATCCCGGCCTGCCGATCTGGCATTCGCGCGACCTGGTCAACTGGGTGCCGCTGGGCCATGCGATCACCAGGAACGTCGGTTCGATCTGGGCGCCGGACATCGTCAGGCACGAGGGCCGCTACTACATCTACTTCCCGGCACGCACCGGCGGCACCGAGGGCAGCGTGCGCAGCAACTGGGTGGTGTGGGCCGACGACATCCGCGGCCCGTGGAGCGAGCCGGTGGAGCTGGGCCTGGGCAAGTACATCGACCCGGGCCACGCGGTCGGCGAGGACGGGAAGCGCTACCTGTTCCTCAGCGGGGGCGACTACGTGCAGCTGTCCGACGACGGGCTGCGCGTGGTCGGCGAACCGAAGCACGTCTACGACGGCTGGAAGTACCCCGAGAGCTGGGACGTCGAGGGCTACGCCCAGGAAGGCCCGAAGATCCACAAGCGCGGGCAGTGGTACTACATGACCACCGCGGTGGGCGGCACCGCCGGCCCGCCGACCGGACACATGGTGATCACCGCGCGCTCCAAGTCGATCCACGGGCCGTGGGAGAACTCGCCGCACAATCCGATCACCCGCACCCGGAGCCGCGACGAACCGTGGTGGTCGCGCGGCCACGCCACCGTGGTCGAAGGTACCGACGGCCGCTGGTGGATGATCTACCACGGCTACGAGAACGGATACTGGACCCTTGGCCGGCAGGCGCTGCTGGAGCCGATCGAGTGGACCGACGACGGCTGGTTCCTGGCCCGCGGCGGCGACCTCGGCAAGCCGCTGCGCAAGCCCAGCGGCGAGGCCATCGGTGCGCATGGCATGGCGCTGTCCGACACCTTCGACGGCACGTCCCTCGGGCACCAGTGGTCGTTTTACGACCCTGGCCGGGACGAGTACGACCGCCTGTCCTTCGGCAACGGCGCGATGGGCGTGCAGGGCAAGGGCCGCACCCCGGCCGACAGCTCGCCGCTGACCGTGATCGCCGGCGACAAGGCCTACCAGTTCGAAGTGGAACTGGAGATCGAGCCGGGCGCGGTCGGCGGCGCGCTGCTGTTCTACAGCGACCGCCTCTACGTCGGCGTGGGCAGCAACGGCGAGCGCTTCATCATGCACCGCTACGGCCAGGAGCGTCCGGTGGAAGGCCTGCCGCCGGGCAAGGGCGGCAAGCTGTGGCTGCGGGTGACCAACAACCAGCACATCGTCACCTTCCACACCAGCCGCGACGGCAAGCGCTGGGAAAAGTACCCCGTGCAGATGGAGGTGTCCGGCTACCACCACAACGTGGCCGGGCAGTTCCTGGCGCTGAAGCCGGCGATCTATGCCGCGGGTAGCGGCAAGGTGCACTTCCGCGACTTCCGCTACCGCGCGCTCGATTACTGAGCGCGGCCGGCGGAATGCGACGCACGCGTGCATGCCTGGCGCTGGTGCTGGCCACGGCCAGCGCCAGCGCCGCGGCCACCGATCCGGCGACGCCGGCATCGCCTCCCTACGCGTTGGCCACCGGCCTGTTCGATGCGCAGGCCCCTGACCTGGGGCTGCGCCCGGCGGCCGGCACCACCAGCGCCACCGTGTTCCGGGCGGATCCGGCGAGCGGCATGTTCAACAACGGCGCGGTGCCGGTGGTGTTCGGGGGCCGGCTCTACGTGCAGTGGCAGAACTCCGCGCGCGACGAGGACTCGCCCGACACCCGCGTGCTCTACAGCCGCAGCGACGACGGCGTGCACTGGAGCCGGCCCGAGGTGCTGATGGAGGCAGGCAGTGGCGGCGCCATGCATTCCGGTGGCGGCTGGTGGAGCGATGGCCGGACCCTGGTCGCGTACATCAACGTCTGGCCGTCCGGCTTCCAGTCCGGCGCAGGTGGCTGGACCGGCTACCGGCTCAGCACCGACGGCGTGCAGTGGACGCCGCTGCGGCCCGTGCTTGGGACCGGTGGCGCCCCCGTGCCGGGCGTGATCGAACAGGACCCCCACGCGCTTTCCGACGGCCGCATTCTCGCCGCCTTCCACCTCCGGCCGGGGATCCTCGCCGCGCCGTTCTTCAGCGACGATCCGCTGGGCCTGGCCGGCTGGCAGCGCGGCGCGATGCGCAACCTGCCGCATGCAGGCCCCGCCAGCCGCGAGCTGGAACCGAGCCTGTTCCTGCGCCGCGCCAAAGACGGCGGGGAGTGCGCGGTGATGGTGTTCCGCGACCAGGGCGACAGCTACCGCCAGCTGGCCAGCGAGAGCTGCGATCGCGGCGGCACCTGGACCGTGCCGGCGCTCACCCCGATGCCGGATTCGCGCGCCAAGCAGAGCGCCGGCAACCTGCCCGACGGCAGCGCCTTCCTGGTCAACGCACCCAGCGGGCAGCGCGAGCGCATGCCGCTGGCCGTGACGCTGTCGGCCGACGGCCGCTGCTTCGACCGTTCCTTCCTGCTGCGCGGCCGCGACGCGCTGCCGCCGTTGCGCGCCGGGGGCCGCTACAAGCGCCCCGGCTACCACTATCCCAAGAGCGTGCTGTGGGACGATCGCCTGGTCGTGGCCTACGCGGTGAACAAGGAGGACGTGGCCGTGACCTGGGTGCCGCTGCGATCGCTGGCTGCCGGCGCTGCCGGTCCGGATCGCTGCCCGGCACCGTCCTGAGCACGGCGCCGGCCGGGCTACATCGTCCCGCGCTGCACGAACGGCGCCTGCTGCCAGAACGCGCGTTCGCCGCCGCGGGGATCGTCGGCCAGCGATGGCGGCACGTCGAACAGCAGGGTCTGCCGCCGCGGCAAGGTATAGGGCTCCCAGTGCGGGAGGCCGGGATGGTTGGGATCGCCATGCCGGGCCAGCGCCAGCAGCGCGCCGGACATGGCCTCGGCCACCTGCTGCGCGGCCGCGCCCTCACCGGTGCGCGAGCCGGGCTGGCGGATGTTGTCGAACACCAGCGGGATGTCCAGGGTGTGGAAGGCGCGGAATTTCCCGCCGTCCAGCGGAGAACCCCAGTCCAGCTGGTAGGCCCAGGTCGGCGCCGCGCCACGCGCCTGGCGCGCGCGCGCTTCCAGCTCCTCCACCGCGCCGCGCCAGGACCGCCCGGCGGTGGTGGCGGCGAAGAACACCTCCGACGGCGTGTAGTGCGGGTACAGCGCGCGGTAATGCGCGACCACCAGGTCGGCGCGGATGTCCACGTACTGCTGCTTCTCCAGCCGCGCCGGCAGTTCTTCCCAGCCCAGCTCGAAGTTCGCCGGATCGCCGCCGAGGAAGGCGCGGGTCTCGTCGCGGGTATTGCCGACCACCATCGGGATCGCGGCCGACTGCGCCGGCGCGTCGGGCCAGAACGGATGCCGCGGCAGAACCTCCCCGTCCATCACCGGGCCGAAGTAGAGGCGCGTGTCCTCGACCCGGGAGAAGTCGCGCGCGGTCGTGCCCTCCACGATGCGTTGCGCCGGCAACGCCTGCAGGCGGGCCAGGGCGTCGCCGGCGTCCGGATCGATGCCCACGGTGCGCAGGAACAGTTGCGCACGCTGGGTCGCCGCGCGCGGTCCGGCGGCGGTGACCTGCTGCCCGCTCATGGTCCAGGCCTTGTGGAACAGGCCGCGCGCGGCGGGCATGGCCATCAGGGTCGCGATCTTGGCGCCGCCACCGGACTGGCCGAACACGGTGACGTTTCCCGGGTCGCCGCCGAAGCGGGCGATGTTGTCGCGCACCCACTGCAGCGCCAGCACCAGGTCCAGCTGCCCGGCGTTGCCGGAGCTGCCGTAGCCCGCGGCGAGCAGGCCGAGGTAGAGGTAGCCGAAAGCGTTGAGGCGATGGTTCACGGTCACCACCACCACGTCGCCGCGCGTGCACAGGCGCGTGCCGTCGTACAGCGGGTCGCTGCCGTTGCCGGCGTCATAGCCGCCACCGTGGATGTAGAACAGCACCGGCCGCCTGGCCCGCGGGTCGGTGTCGGGCGTCCAGACATTGAGGAACAGGCAGTCCTCGCTGCCCATGCCCTCGCGCGAGCGCTGTGGCGCCTGGGCGCCATACGCGGTGGCGTCCTGTACGCCGCGCCAGGGCGCGGGCGGCAACGGTGCGCGGAACCGCACCGGCGCGGTATCGGCGCCGTAGCGGATGCCGCGGAAAACCTGCACTCCGTGCTCGCGCAGGCCACGCACGCGGCCATGGACGGTGGCCACGACCGGCGCGGGCGGCGCCGCGAACGCCGGCAGGGAGGTGCCGGCTGCAAGCGCCAGCGTCGACGCGGCGGCGCCGGCCCGGAGCAGGCGTCGGCGACCGGCATCGACCTGTGGCTCGGTCGGGCGGGATGGCGGTTGCTGGGTCATGCGGCCTCCACTGTCGGGATCGGGGTTCACCTGCCGGCGCCGGCATCGCGCGGCGGCGCCTGGACATCGATCCAGGCGCGCACCATCGCCGGCCACAAGGCCAGGCTGCCGTGCGCCTGGCGCACGCCGAAGCCGTGGCCGCCGTGCGCGTAGAGGTGGGTTTCGTGGTCGATGCCGGCGGTACGCAACGCCGCGTCCAGCAGCAGCGTGTTCTCCACGGGCACCGTTCCGTCATCCTGCGCGTGCAGCAGGAACACCGGCGGGGTCGTAGCGTCGACCCGGTTCTGCAGCGAGTACGCACGCACCGCCGCCGCGTCCGGCGAAAGGCCCAGCAGGCGCTCGCGCGACCCCGGGTGCGCGTGGGCACCCATGTCGATCACCGGATACACCAGGACCGCGTAGGCCGGCCGCGCCGGCTGGCGGTCGGCCTCGTCCACCGCCGGGTACACGCGCTCTGCATGGCGGGTGGCCAGGCTGGCGGCGACGTGGCCCCCGGCGGAAAAGCCCATCACGCCGACGCTGTCCGGGTCGATGCCCCACTCGGCGGCGCGCTGGCGCACCAGGCGGATGGCGCGCTGGGCATCGGCCAGCGGCACGTCGCGTGGCTCCCGGTGGCCCTCCCCCGGCAGCCGGTAGTGCAGGACGAACAGGGTCAGCCCGTCCTCGCCGGCGAAGTGCGGGACCAGGGCCGTGCCCTCCTTGTCGACCACCACCCGCTGGTAGCCGCCGCCCGGCACCACCAGCAGGCCGCGGCCGTCGGGGCGGGCAGGCCGGTACACGCTGAGGAACGGCTGGCCGATGTTGTCGACGTAGCGGTCCGGCAGCCGCGGATCGCTGCTGCGCTCCACCACGCGTTGCTCCAGGGCCAGGCCTTCGGAGCCGGGCGGCGTGCCCGGCCACAGGGGAATGTGCGGCGGCGCCCCGGCCGCCGCCGCGGGAGCGGCCGCGCCGGCGATCGCCAGCGGCAGCAGCAATCGCGCCAGGAAGGGTGGAACCATGCTCTCCTCCGATGCCCGCAACAGGTGCCTGCGCGTACAGTCCGGCGGTTTTGCCGCACTGCACATTGCTACATGACACCGGTTTACCATATACCGCTTCTCGAGCGCCGTCGTCTGGCGGCGCAGCATGCATTCGCATTGGACATCGGAGGCGCCTTGAGCACCGAGCACGGCAATGGAACCGGCGGACTGCCACCGGAACTGGCGGCGATCGCCGAACGCTTCACCACCGCCCGCAGCCGCGGCGCCTCGCTGCCGGCATTCCCCGGGGACATCCCCGCTGACCTGGTGACCGCCTACCGGGTCCAGGACGCGGCCATCGCCCGCTGGCCCGACCGGGTGGTCGGCTGGAAGGTCGGCTACATCGCGCCCGAACGCCGCGACGGCTCCGGCGACGAGCGCCTGCTGGGCCCGATCTTCGCCCGCCACCTCTGGATTGCTACCGGTGGTACGGAGCAGGTCCCGGTGTTCGCCGGCGGGTTCGCGGCGATCGAGGCCGAGTACGTGCTGCGCCTGGACGCCGACGCGCCCGCCGACAAGCTGGAATGGACCCCGGACGAGGCCGCGGCGCTGCCGTCTACCCTGTTCGCCGGCATCGAGATCGCCAGCAGCCCGCTGGCCACGATCAACGAGCTCGGCCCGCGCGTGGTCGTGTGCGACTTCGGCAACAACAACGGGCTGCTGCTGGGTCCGGAAATCCCGGACTGGACGACGCTGGACGAAGCCAGCCTGCTGGCCGACACCTCGATTGACGGGCAGGCCGTCGGCAGCGGCGGCGCCAGCCGCCTGCCGGGTGGCCTGCGCGCGGCCTTCGCCTTCGCCCTGGCCCGCTCCGCGCGGCGCGGCCGGCCGCTGCGGCGCGGCGAGCTGATCGCCACCGGCAACGCAACCGGCATCCACGACATCGGCGTCGGCCAGACCGGCACGGTGGTGTTCGACGGCCATGCCACGCTGCGCTGCGTCGCCGTGGCCTCGGCGGGCGAGGATCCGGCATGAAGGGGCTGACCCGGCGCCGCCTGCTGCTGGCCGGGGCTTGGGCCTGTGCCCTGCCGCTGGCCGCGCCGGGCCGGCTGCTGGCCGCCGCCAGCGGCGCCGGCGAGGGCGCGCGGGTGCTGACCGCCACCGACGTGCATGTGTCCGACTACCCGACCGTGGAAGCGGTGCGCTGGTTCGGCCAGGCCCTGCGCGAACGGACCGGTGGCCGCCTCGACATCCGCCTGTACCACTCCGGCCAGCTGGGCCGCGAGAGCGAGGCGATCGACATGGCGCGCTTCGGCGCCATCGACATCACCCGCGTGTATTCCGGCGCGCTCAACAACGCGTTCCCGCTGACCCGCGCCCTGTGCCTGCCGTACGTGTTCGACTCGGTGCAGCACATGCGCCACGCGCTGGACAACGGCGTGGCCGACGAAGTGCTGCGCGGGTTCGAGAGCCGCGACCTGGTCGGCCTGGCGGTCTACGACAGCGGCGCCCGCTGCTTCTACAACACCAAGCACCCGATCGTGGTGCCACGGGACCTGCACGGCCTCAAGCTGCGCGTGGCCTCCTCGGACATCTTCATCCAGCTGGTGCGCCTGCTCGGCGCCAACCCGACGCCGATGTCGCTCGGCGACACGTTCTCCGGCATGGAGACGCACATGATCGACGGCGCCGAGAACAACATGCGCAGCTTCCACTCCAGCCGCCACTTCGAAGCCGCGCGCTTCTGGTCGGAGACCGGGCACTCGCACGCGCCTGACATCCTGCTGGTGTCGCGCAGGACCTTCGAGGCGCTGTCGCCGCCGGACCGCCGCCTGCTGCTGGAAACCGCGCGCGCCTCGGTCGACGTCATGCGCCGGCACTGGGACGCCTCCGAGGAGCGCGCGCGCCAGGCCGTGCTGGCCGCCGGCGTGCAGGCAAACGAGGTCGACATGGATGCGTTCCGCGCCGCCGCGCGCCCGCTGCGCGAGCAGTACCTGCGCGACCCGGCCATCGCCGGCCTGCACCAGCGCATCCGCGCGCTCGCCTGAACCCCTTCCTGGAACCCGCGATGTCCGAACCCGTGACCGTCCCGCCCACCGGCGCCCAGCGCGTCCTGGACCTGATCGCCACCGTCGCCATCGGCATCGCCGCCGCCGCCCTGCTCGGGCTGGTGGTGGTGCAGGGCTGGCAGGTGTTCGCCCGCTACGTGCTCAACGACTCGCCGAGCTGGACCGAGCCGGTGACCCTGCTGCTGCTGGCCACCGCCATGAGCCTGGGCGCGGCCACCGGCGTGCACACCAACCGCCACTTCGGCTTCTTCCTGCTGCACGACCACGTGCGCCCGGGCATGCGGACCGCGATCGACGTGGTGGTGCAGCTGGTGGTGGCCACGATCGGCGCGGTGCTGGCGTGGTGGGCCTCGGTGCTGCTGCTGGACGGCCTGCACATCAAGGCTGCCGGCGCGGCCCTGCCGCAAAGCATCAACTACCTCCCGCTGGCCGCCGGCGGCGCGCTGATGGTGCTGTTCGCGCTCAACCGGCTGGCGCTGGCATTGCTGCCGCACCAGGCCGCCGCCATGGAAGGAGACCGCTGATGGCCATCGCCCTGCTGTTCCTGGTGTTCGCCGTGCTGCTGGTGATCGGCGTGCCGGTGGCGTTCGCGCTGGCCGCGGCGGCGCTGGCGACCCTGCTGTACCTGGACCTGCCCTCGGTGGTGCTGGTCCAGCAGGTGTCGGCCGGCACCGGCTCGGCCTCGCTGATCGCGATCCCGCTGTTCATCTTCGCCGGCGAGATCATGATGCGCGGCGGCATTTCCGAACGCCTGATCGCGCTGGCCGCCTCCCTGGTGGGACGCATGCGTGGTGGCCTGGGCCAGGTCTCGATCCTGTCCTCGCTGTTCTTCGGCGGCGTGTCCGGCTCGGCCATCGCCGACGTGTCCGCGGTCGGCGGCACGATGATCCCGCAGATGGTCAAGCGCGGCTACGACCGGGACTTCGCGGTCAACGTCAGCATCACCGCGGCGCTGGTCGCGCTGCTGGTGCCGCCCTCGCACAACCTGATCCTGTTCTCGGCCGCGGCCGCCGGCGGCCTGTCGATCGCCGACCTGTTCGCCGCGGGCATCGTCCCGGCGCTGATGATGACCGCCACGCTGATGACCACCGGCTACCTGGTCGCGCGCCGCCGCGGCTACGGCGTGGAGCTGTTCCCGGGCTGGCGCGCGGTGTTGCTGCGGCTGGTCGCGGCGCTGCCGGGCCTGGGCCTGGTGACCCTGATCTTCGTCGGCATCCGCGCCGGCATCTTCACCGCGGTCGAGTCGGCGGCCATCGCCGTGGTCTACGCCCTGCTGGTGACCATCGTCCTGTACCGCCAGCTGCGGCTGAAGGAGTTCCTCGAGACCGTGGTGCACGCGGCGCGCAGCACCGGCGTGATCCTGTTCGTGATCGCCACCGCGGCCGTGTTCGGCTGGCTGCTGGCCTACCTGCAGGTACCGGCGGCGGCGGTGGAGTTCCTGCAGTCGATCGCGCACAGCAAGTACGCGGTGCTGCTGATGATCGTGGTCATGCTGCTGCTGCTGGGCACCTTCATGGACCTGGCGCCGATGATCCTGATCTGCACCCCGATCTTCCTGCCGGTGGCGCGCGCCTACGGGATCGACCCGATCCACTTCGGCCTGGTCCTGGTGCTGACCGGCGGCCTGGGCCTGGTCACCCCGCCGGTGGGCTCGGTCCTGTTCATCGGCACGGCCATCGGCAAGATCAGCGTCGGCCAGGCCATGCGCTCGATCTGGCCGTTCTGGCTGGCCGGGCTGGGCGTGCTGCTGGTGGTGGCGTTCTTCCCGCAGCTGTCGCTGTGGCTGCCGGCCCTGCTGCGGGGCTGATCCGGGCGCCCGGGACGGCGGCAAGCCCGGCCGCCGCGGGCCGCCTGGCGTGCCCCGCCCCTCGCCGGGCCGCGGCTCCGGCTAGAATCCAACCGATATTCCCGTGAAGCCGAACATGCCCGCGCGCAAGAGCCCAGATACGGCCTCCCGGATTCCCTCCGGCAAGGCAGCCACCATCAACGACATCGCCCGCCTGGCGGGGGTGTCGAAGAAGACCGTTTCGCGGATCATCAACAACTCGCCCCTGGTCCGCAAGGACACCCGCGAGAAGGTCGAGGCGCTGATGCGGGAAGTCGGCTACACGCCCGACCCGCTGGCCCGCGGGCTGGCGTTCCGGCGCTCGTTCCTGATCGGCATGGTCTACGACAACCCGACCGCGCAGTACATCGTCGACATGCAGTACGGCGCGCTGGACGCGCTGCGCGATTCGGGCTTCGAGCTGGTGGTGCACCCCTGCGACAGCCGCACGCCGAATTACATCGACGGGGTGCGCCGCTTCGTCCAGCAGCAGAAGCTGCACGGGGTGATGCTGGTGCCGCGCGCCTCGGAGGACCAGAAGCTCGCGGACATGCTGGCCGAACTGGGCTGCCGCTACAGCCGCATCGTGCCGGTGGGCTTCGAGGACAACGACGGCCGCATGATCGTCACCCACGACCGCGAGGGTGCGGTCGAGGCGGCCGACTACCTGCTGACCCTCGGCCACCGCGACATCGCCCTGATCACCGGCCCGCTGACCTACCGCTCGGCCATCGAACGCACCAACGGCTTCCTCGACACCCTGGCCCAGCGCGGCGTGGAGGTGCCGAAGGCGCGCATCATCGAGGCCAGCTACACCTTCGAGTCCGGCGTGGCCGCGGCCGAGAAGCTGTTAGCGGCCAGGCAGCGCCCGACCGCGATCTTCTGCGGCAACGACGAGATGGCGGCCGGCGTGTACAAGGTCGCACTGCGCGCGGGCATCAGCATCCCGCGCGACCTGTCGGTGGTCGGCTACGACGACAGCCCGCTGGCCTCGCGCCTGTGGCCGTCGCTGACCTCGGTCCGCCGGCATACCCGCGACACCGGCCGGATCGCCGCCGGAACCCTGATCCGCACCGATACCGCCCCGCTGGCGGTTGCCAGCGTGCGCCCGCACCTGATCGTCCGCGACTCCTGCCAGCCGCCGCCCTGAGGCGGCTTTCCCCCTGCCTTCCCGCGCCCCGCGCGGAATGGCGCAGCGCAGAATGACACCGGTTACCAGAAGGCCTAGAATCGTCCGCGATGGATAGGGACCGCCCCCGGTCCCCCGCTTGCCAGGAGCCGTACCGATGTACCAGAAGACCTATTACGCGACTCATCCCGGCGTGATGCAGGGCGCCAGCAACGACGAGCTGCGCGACCTGTACCTGATCGGCGAGCTGTTCGCCGCCGACGAGGTCCGCCTGAACTACACCCATTACGAGCGCTTCGTGATCGGCGGTGCCGCCCCGGTTGGCAAGACCGTGTCGCTGCCGCGCCAGGTCGAGCCGGCCTCGGCCGCGGGCAAGCCGTTCCTGGAGCGCCGCGAGCTGGGCGTGATCAACGTCGGCGCCGGCACCGGCACGGTGACCGTCGACGGCACCGAGTACGTGCTTGGCCCGAAGGACGGCCTGTACGTGGCCATGGGCAGCGAGGAGGTCAGCTTCTCCTCGGCCGACGCATCCAGCCCGGCCAAGTTCTACCTCGCCTCGACCCCGGCGCACGCCCGCTTCGAGACGAAGAAGCTGTCGATCAAGGACGCCGTGGCCCTGGACCGCGGCGCGCTGGAGACCAGCAACGAGCGCACCATCTACCAGTTCATCGTGCCGTCCACCTGCCAGTCCTCGCAGCTGCTGCTGGGCCTGACCGTGCTCAAGCCGGGCAGCGTGTGGAACACCATGCCGCCGCACCTGCACGACCGCCGCAGCGAGGTCTATTTCTACTTCGACCTGGGCGCGGACGACCGCGTCTACCACTTCATGGGCCAGCCGGACCAGCAGCGGCACATCGTCATGCGCAACGACGAGGCCGTGGTCTCGCCGCCGTGGTCGATCCACATGGGATCGGGAACCTCCAACTACGCCTTCATCTGGGCGATGGGCGGCGAGAACCTGGACTACACCGACATGCACGTGCTGGACATCTGCCAGCTCAAGTAATGCCCGCGCCGCCGCCCGCCGGCGGCGCCCCTCGCCGGTGGACCGCCGGCGCAGCTCCCGATGCGCCGGGACACCCCCCGGCTTCCCATGCATCCGGCGGCCATGACGCCGCCGGCCAAAACCGAGGACCGCTCATGGCAAACAACCCGTTCAGTCTGGAAGGCAAGGTCGCGCTGGTCACCGGCGCCAACACCGGCCTGGGCCAGGGCATCGCGCTGGCGCTGGCCGAAGCCGGCGCCGACATCGCCGCCGCCGGCATCGTCGCGGCCGAGGAAACCGGCGAGAAGGTGCGTGCGCTGGGCCGCCGCTTCCTCAACCTGGAAGCCAACCTGATCTCGATCGAGCCGGTCGCGCGCCTGGTCGAGGAAACCGTCGCCGGCCTCGGCGGCCTGGACATCCTGGTCAACAACGCCGGCCTGATCCGCCGCGCCGACGCGGTGGACTTCAGCGAGAAAGACTGGGACGACGTCATGAACGTCAACATCAAGTCCGCGTTCTTCATGTCGCAGGCCGCAGGCCGACGCTTCATCGCCCAGGGCAGCGGCAAGATCATCAACATCGCCTCGATGCTGTCGTTCCAGGGCGGCATCCGCGTGGCCTCGTACACCGCTTCCAAGAGCGGCATCGCCGGCATCACCCGGCTGCTGGCCAACGAGTGGGCGGGCAAGGGCATCAACATCAACGCCATCGCCCCGGGCTACATGGCCACCGACAACACCGCGCAGCTGCGCGCCGACGAGGAGCGCAGCAAGGCGATCCTCGACCGCATCCCGGCCGGCCGCTGGGGCGTGCCGGCGGACCTGGGCGGCACGGCGGTGTTCCTGGCCAGCCGCGCCTCGGACTACGTCAACGGCGCGGTGATCCCGGTCGACGGCGGCTGGCTGGCGCGCTGAAGCCGGTGCGGACGGCCGCCGCCGTCCGCCTTCGCCCTGGCTTTGGAAGGGACCTGGCCGCGGTCGTGTGGGCGCCGCCTGGCGAGAGGCGACGTCCACCCTCTCTCTCCGCGGCCGCGGCCAGGTCCCGATGCCAGGCACCGACTGCCTGGCATCCCTGGGAGGCCCCATGAGCATCCTGCCCCGCATTGCCACCCTGCTCCTGCTGGCCGTGCCGCTGCTGGCGGGCGCGGCGACCCCGCCGCGACGGGTGTTCATCGCCGCCGATTCCACCGCCGCCGGGTACGGCCCCGAGCGCGCGCCGCGCAACGGCTGGGGCCAGCACCTGCAGGGTTTCCTGGACCCGGGTGCGTTCGAGGTGCGCAACCACGCCATCGGCGGGCGCAGCTCGCGCAGCTTCATCGCCGAAGGCCGGCTGGATGCCATCGCCCGCGAGCTGCGCCGCGGCGACGTGCTGCTGGTGCAGTTCGGGCACAACGACGCCAAGCAGGAAGACCCCGGCCGCTACACCGAACCGCGCGAGGAATACCCGCGCTGGCTCATGCGCTACGTGGAGCTGGCGCGCACGCGCGGTGCCACGCCGGTACTGATCACCCCGGTGACCCGGCGGATCTGGAGCTTCGGCTCGCTGCTGGACACCCACGCCCGCTACACCGATGCCATGCGCGAGCTGGCCCGGCGCGAGCAGGTGGCGCTGGTCGACCTCAACGCCAGCAGCCGCGACTGGGTCCGCGCGCTCGGCGAGGAAGCCTCGCGCGCCTATTACGAGCACGTGCCGGAACGCGGCATCGCCGACGACACCCACTTTTCGGCGGCCGGCGCGACGATGGTCGCGTGCCTGGTGGTGCGCGACTGGAAGACGCTGGATCCGGCGCTGGAACGGCACGTGGTGCGCGACACTGACTGCGGCGCCCCGGCCACCGCGCGGCAGGATGCAGCCGCCCAGCCGCGTCCTTCGCAGGTGGTGAACGAGGCGGCGCTGGCCCGCGCCCAGCCCGGTCCGCACGGCGGCGCCGGCAGCACCACCGCCTATCCGCTGTTCGCCGATGCCGACGGCCTCTCCTTCGTGATGCGCAAGCGCGTGCTGCACAAGGGCGCCGGCATCGGCCTGCACCAGCACCACAAGGACGAGATCTACTACGTGCTCGCCGGCCGTGGCCGCTACGTGCTGGACGGCAAGGTGCACGACGTGGGTCCGGGCGACGCCATGCTGACCAGGCCCGGCAGCACCCATGCGATCGAACAGGCGGGGGAGGACGACCTGGTGATCCTGCTGGCCTACCCGGTCACCAGGCCATGACCGCACGCGCGCCGCTTCAGAACAGCTCCCCCTGCGGCGAAGGCGGCCGTGGCGGCTGGAAACGGCTGCAGTCCACCGGACGGGTGGTCGCGTCTGCATAACCGAAGCGACGCCAGGCCAGTGCGAAGCGTTGCTCCAGCAGGTCGGCGTAGCGGCCCTGGCCACGCATGCGCGTGCCGAAGCCGGAGTCGTAGTCGCGACCGCCACGCATCTGCTGCACCGTGCCCATGACGTGTTCGGCCCGGTCCGGCACGTGTGCCTGCAGCCAGTCGCGGAACAGCGGCGCGACCTCGTGCGGCAGCCGCAGCAGCACGTAGCCGGCACTGGAGGCGCCGGCCTTGCGGGCCGCTTCCAGTACCCGTTCCAGCTCGTGGTCGTTCACCCAGGGAATCGCCGGCGCGAACATCACCCCGACCGGTACGCCGGCCTCGTGCAGGTTCCGCATCGCCCGCAGGCGCGCATGCGGGGCCGCGGCACGTGGCTCCAGCCTGGCGCCGAGGTGCGGATCAAGCGTGGTCACCGAGAAGTGCACGTGCACCAGGTCCTGCTTCGCGGCGACCTGCAGCAGGTCGAGGTCGCGCTCGATGAGCGCGTTCTTGGTGATCAGGGTGAAGGGATGCCGGCACTCGACAAGCACTTCCATCAGCCGCCGGGTCAGCTGCAGCTTGCGCTCCAGCGGCTGGTAGGAGTCGGTGTTGATGCCCAGCGCGATCGGACTGGGCCGGTAGCCGGGCCGCGCCAGCTCCCTGCGCAGAAGGTCCGGGGCATTGGTCTTGGCGAAGATCTTCGTCTCGAAGTCCAGGCCCGGCGACAGGTTGAGGTAGGCGTGCGATGGCCGGGCGAAGCAGTACGAGCACCCATGCTCGCAGCCCCGGTAGGGGTTGACCGACTGCGAGAAGCCGATGTCCGGCGAGTTGTTGCGGGTGATGATGCTGCGCGCGGTCTCCTCGTGGACCTGGGTGCGCGGGCGCAGCGGATCCGGGCCGGACTCGGTGTCGGCCTCCGGTGGCGCCCAGCCGTCGTCCACCGCCTCGGTGGTGGTGGTCTCGAACCGGCCCGGCAGGTAGCCGCGCGCGCCGCGTCCCTTGATCGCAGGTCCGTGCATGGCGCCAGCCTGCCACGGTGGCGTCTCAGTCCCTGCGACGGCATCCTCATCCCGCCTCGCACCGGGCCCGCCTAGAATCCGCGCATGTCCGACCTCCTCGATGGCGCCTGGCAGGCGCTCAGCTCCATCCCCCACATCGGCCTGTACCTGGTCGCGGCATGGCTGCTTTACATCCCCTGGCTGGTGGCCTGGGTGGTGCTGCAGAAGCGCGAGCCTGTCGCCACCCTCAGCTGGGTGCTTTCGCTGGCCCTGTTGCCCTACGTCGGCTTCCTGGTCTATTTCCTGCTCGGTCCGCAGCGCATCAGCCGCCAGCGCCTGCGGCGCGGGCGCACGCGCTCGGGCATGGGCCAGTACTCGACGATCTGCCCGGCCGACGACAGCGCGGTGGAACTGGCGCGCATCGGCCAGGCCACCACCGGCCTGCCGCCTTCCAGCGCCACCCGGGTGGACTGGCTGGTCGACGGCCATGCGACCTATGGCGCGCTGCTGGATGCGATCTCGAAGGCGCGCCACCACATCCACCTCGAGTACTACATCTGCCGGCCGGACCAGACCGGAGGGCGCCTGCTCGAGGCGCTGGTCGAGCGCGCCCGCGCCGGGGTCGAGGTCCGCCTGCTGCTCGACGCGGTCGGCTCCGGTCCGCTGCGCCAGCGCCATCTCAAGCCGCTGGTCGATGCCGGTGGCCAGTTCTGCTGGTTCCATCCGACGAAGTTCCGGCCCTTCACCCGGCCGTGGCTGAACATGCGCAACCACCGCAAGATCGTGGTGATCGACGGCGCGGTGGGTTTCATCGGCGGGATCAACATCGCCGACGACCATGACGAGACCATCCACGAACGCCCGTTCCGCGACCTGCACATGCGGGTGGAGGGCGAGGTCGTGCGCAGCATGCAGCTGGCGTTCGTCGAGGACTGGATCTACGCGGACTGCTGCGAGCCCACCAGGTTCGGCGACCAGGCCTACTGGCCGGAGGCACGGCGCGGCACGATCGGCGCGCAGCTGCTGGTGTCCGGCCCGGATTCGTCTTGGGAGGCGATCCATCGCCTGCAGGTGGCCGCGATCCACGAGGCGCGGCGGCGGGTGTGGATGACCACGCCGTACTTCGTCCCCGGCGAGGCGGCACGCATGGCGCTGACCTCGGCCGCGCTGGGCGGACTGGACGTGCGCCTGGTGGTGCCGCGGCGCAGCGACTCGCGCATGGTCACGCTCGCCGCCCGCTCCTACTTCGACGAGCTGCTCAAGGCGGGGGTCAAGGTCTACGAGTACGGCCCGCGCATGCTGCATACCAAGGCCCTGGTGACCGACGACGAGTTCTGCGTGGTCGGCAGTGCCAATTTCGACCACCGCAGCTTCCGCCTCAACTTCGAGGCCTCGATGATGCTGCGCGACCGCGACACCTGCGCCCAGCTGGCGAGCGTGCTGGAAGGTGAGATGGAGCAGTCGACGCGGGTCCGCCTGGACCGGCCGATGGGCCTGTGGCGGCACCGCCTGCCCGAAGCGTTCGCCCGCCTGCTTTCGCCGGTGCTGTAGGCGCCCGCCAGGCGTCCACAGGCGACGGGCGGCCCCGGCGGCGGATGCGCGGCATGGCCCCGCCGCCCCGCAGGCGGCATCATGGCCGGTGCCGGGCGCACGGAAGGCGCCGTTCCACGGAGACCACAATGCACCTGCTCTACCTGCTGCTGGGAATCGGGGCGCTGATCGTGGCCATGTCCACCACCAGTGTCGGACTGCTCGCCCTGTCGCTGCTGGCCATGGTCGGCTTCCTGCTGGCCTGGGCAATCGGCTGGTACCGCGCCCGTGTCGGCGAAGGCGCACGGGAAGAGGTAGCGATGATCGACCCGGCCGAACTGATGCGCCTGCGCCAGCTGGCCGAGGCGAAGCGTCGCGAGGCCCAGGCCGCGCAGGCTGGCGGCCAGGTGCCGCCGGCCCCATGACCCGGCTCTCGGTCAACGTCAACAAGATCGCCGTCCTGCGCAACTCGCGCGGCGGCGGCGAACCGGACGTGCTGGCCGCGGCCAGGGCCTGCCTTGCCGCGGGCGCCCATGGCATCACCGTGCACCCGCGCCCGGACCGGCGCCACGTCGTGGCCGAGGACCTGGCGCCGCTGGCGGATGCCACGGCAAGGTACGGGGTGGAGTTCAACATCGAGGGCAATCCCTTCGCCCCGCCGCGCGAGGGTTATCCCGGCCTGCTGGCCCTGTGCGAACAGGTGCGTCCGGCCCAGGTCACCCTGGTCCCGGACAGCGACGGCCAGCTGACCTCGGACCATGGCTTCGCCCTGGAGGGCGACCTCGCCGGACTGGCGGACCAGGTCGCTGGCTTCGCCGCGCTGGGCTGCCGGGTCAGCCTGTTCGTGGACGCCGGAAATCCCCACGTGGAACGCGTGGCGGAAGTCGGTGCCCACCGCATCGAGATCTACACCGGCCCCTACGCCGAGGCCCATGCAACCGGACGCGCCGGGGAAGCACTGGCGCTGTGCGCGGAAACGGCGCGGCGCGCCCAGGCCGCGGGCCTCGGGGTCAATGCCGGCCATGACCTGTCCCAGGCCAATCTCGGCGACTTCCTGGCCGGCGTGCCCGGCGTGGAGGAGGTGTCCATTGGCCACGCACTGATTGGCGAGGCGCTCTACGCCGGACTGGATGCGACCGTGCGGGCGTACCTGGCGATCCTGGAAAAGGCGCGCTGACTCTCGCGGCGCCGGGCTTCCAGCCGGGACCGCCCGCCATCTTCGAAGCAACCGGTTGCAGCGCGATTCGTGGCGCGGCCTACCCGTGCGCGGTTGCGGGAGTCCGCCCGCAAGCGTGGGCGGGCTAACCGGCGTCCGTAGGCTCCCGTTGCGCGGCCCGGCAGGCCAGGGGCCTGCGCACTCGGCAAACGTCGGCGGCCGCGCCAGCTTCGCCTGTACCCGGCACTCCTCTCCTCTCCCGATGGGAGAGGGACGGCCAGAACGAAGAACGCCGCCCGGAGGCGGCGTTCTTCCAGTGCTGTTCCGACGGCGCCACCGCTGCAGGAAGCGGGCCGCCAGGACACTGTTACTGCACGAAGTTGATCTTCTTCATGTCCGCGTTCTTCGCAGCGGCGAGGACGCGCGTCAGCGTCTCGTACTGCGAATCGGCGCTGGCATCGATGCGCAGCTCCGGCTGGTTCGTCGGATCGCGCTGCACCTCGGTCTCCATCAGCTGCTGGAGGTTGGCCAGGGCAACCGGGCCATTGTTCCAGTAAACCTGGTTGGAGGCGTCGATGCGCAGGTCGATCGGCGGCGGCGGCTCACGCGTGACCGGCGGCGGGTTGATGACCCGCTGCGGCAGGGCCACTTCGATCGGATAGGTCATGATCGGAGCGGTCACGATGAAGATGATCAGCAGGACCAGCATCACGTCGATCAGCGGCGTGACGTTGATCTCCGCCATTGGGCCCTTGTTGCCACCCGTACTGAAAGCCATGGGTTACTGCCCCTTCTCTTTGGTGGCTACGAAGCCGATGTCCAGCATGCCCTGGCCCTGCGCCACCTTGACGACATCCTGGATGGTGCCGGTACGGGTGGTGCGGTCCGCGCGCAGGTTCAGCGGCGGCTGGGGGGTCTGCTGGGCAACGCTGGACAGCCGCGACTCCATCACCTCGCGGGTGATCGGCTCGTCGTTCCAGTAGAGCGAACCATCCTCCGTCACCGCGATGGTGATCGGCATCATGCGTTCATTCTCTTCCTCGCCCGAACGGACCAGGTTGGCCTCAGGCAGTTCCACCTTCACCTTATGCGCCATGAGCGGCGCGGTGATGATGAAGATGATGAGCAGCACCAGCATCACGTCCACGAGGGGCGTGACGTTGATGTCATTCATCGGACCGCTGCTGTTGTCGGAACTGAAGGCCATGTGGCTCTCCGTCTAGTGCAGGAACGACGCTTCGGGAACCGGCTCAGCGAACGCGCGAGCCGGTGGCGAAGAAGTCGTGCAGATCGTGGGCGAACGAGTCGAAACGGGCGATCGTCGCGCTGTTGATCTTGCTGAAGAAGTTGAAGGCGAACACGGCCGGGATCGCGACGAACAGACCGATCGCGGTCATGATCAGCGCCTCACCCACCGGGCCGGCAACGGCGTCGATCGAGGCCGAACCAGTCGCACCGATCTTGATCAGCGCGCCGTAGATGCCCCACACGGTACCCAGCAGGCCGACGAACGGAGCGGTCGCGCCGACGGTGGCCAGCAGCACCATGCCCGACTGCAGCCTGGAGCTCTCGCGGGTGACGGCCTGGCGCAGGGCGCGGTCGACGAACTCGGAGCGGCTCAGGGTCTCGCCCAGGCCGGTACCGGAGGTCGCGGCAGCTTCCGCACGCTGGTGGTGGGCGGCAGCCTGGGCGGCGTCCAGGGCGATCTTGGAGAACGGCTCGCTACGCGGCTGCTCTTCCATGATGCGGATGGCTTCCTGCGCGTTCGGGGCTTCCCAGAAGGCGTTGACCACGCGGTCGGCCGCCGACTTCAGGCGCATGTTCTTGATGGTGTTGAAGATGGTCCAGTACCAGGACGCAGCCGACATCAGGACCAGGGTCAGGAGCACGATCCAGGAGACGGCAAACTCGCCCGGCTTGGTGGTCATTTCGTGGAGCAGATGGTCGAAGCCCATCTGGTTCAGACCGGCGGCGTTACCCCCGGCGGCGGCGGCAATGAAGAGTTCCTGCAGCATGACGCTTACCTTTGTTTGGTTTGGTGGTGATTTAGAAGGAAGGCGGAAACGTAGGCCCGGCTACCGTGGCGGCGGACCGCCACGGGGTTCGGACATCAACCCAGGGTGAAGTTCACCGGGACCCGGACGCGACCGGCCGCCTTCTGGCCGCCCACGGTTGCGGGATTGAAGCGCCACCTGCGAGCCGCTTCCATCGCGGCGCGGTCGAGGTCGCGGTTACGGCTCGACTTCTCGACGGTGACGTTGGTGACGTTGCCATTGGCGTCGACGTCGATGACCAGGATGACCTCGCCCTCGATGCCCGAACGCGCGGCGGCGGGCGGGTAACGCGGCGGATTCATGTTCTTGGACGAGATGTCCACGCTGGCCGCGATGTCGGCGACCGGCGCCGGCGGGGCCGGCGGCGACGGCGGGACGACGATGTCGGTGTCGCGCGGCTCCGGGACGTCGACCGGCGGGGCTTCCGGCGGCGGCGGCACCTGGGTCGGCTTCGGCGGCGACAGCTCCTTGATCGGCGGCGGCGGCTTGTCCTGCTTCGGCGGCGGCGGCGGCGGCGGCGGGGGCGGCGGCGGGGCATCGACCAGGGTGACCAGGATGGCCCGCTCCTTCTCCACGTCGGCCTTCGGCGCGACCGCGGGGATCAGCAGCAGCATCAGCGCCGCCAGATGAAGCGCGATGACGAACGCGATGCCGATGATGCGGGGCCAGCTTAGCCCGCTGTCCTCGGTTTCTTCGTAGTTCCTGTGGACGACCAGTTGTTCAGTCATTGCGCCAATGGCTCGATTGTGAGGCGGGAACCTGCCGGTTCCGTGAGACACGGTGAAAACCGCATGAACCGCCAAGCATATACCAATACCGCGGCCCTGTGCCTAGGCCGCGGTGCTTACCGGCGGGTTATTTGAGGTTGATGATCTTGCGGGCGTCCTCGGGCTTGCGCACGCCCTTGGCCAGCGCCTGCTGGGCCGCCTGCTTGGCCTCCGGAACCCGGCCTTCCTGGTACAGCACGCGGGCCAGGTTGAGGTAGGTCTCGCCGTCTTTGGACAGCGGGGCCGCCTTCTGCCAGTTCTCGATGGCCTGCGGGATCTGCTCCATGAAGTAGTGCGACTGGGCCAGCGCCAGGTAGGTCTGGTAGTCCGGCTTCAGGATGCCCTTCTCCAAGCCTTCGTTGATCACCGCCACCACGTCCTTCTCGCGGCCGTCCATGTTCGCGTAGGTGACGTACAGCTGGCGGTACTCGCGCTCCTCGGTCAGCTGGCCGGAAGCGCGCAGCTTCTCCAGCACCTCGGCGGCCTTCTCGACCTGGTCGCCCTGGGCGTATACCGAGGCCAGGTTGGTCTGGGCCTTCTTGTCGTTCGGGTTCTTCGCCGCTAGGCGCTCGGCCAGGGCGATCGCCTCGCCGTGCTGGTTGGCTTCGGCGTAGCAGGCCATCAGCAGCTGGACCCAGCTGTCCTTCGGCTCGGGCGAGGACTCGACGGCCTGCTTCAGCACCGGGATCGCTTCCTGGAAGCGCTCGGCCTGGTACAGGGCCTGGCCCTTGATCACCAGGTCCTCCGGCTTGGTCGAGCCGGTCTCGGACAGGTACTGGTCCAGCACGGCGAGGCCAGGCTCGAGCTCGTCGTCGGCCAGGTGCAGCTGGGCCAGCATCAGCATCGACTGGTAGTGGCCGTTGTTGTCCAGGCCGCCCAGCTCCAGGACCTGCTTCAGGTAGGCCTTGCTGGCAGCGTTGTCATCGAGGTTGTAAGCAGCCTGGGCAGCGAGCTGCGCGGCCAGGGAGCGGTCGTACTCGTTGGCGCCATCGGCAGCCAGGATCTCGTCGGCCAGGACCCGGGTCTGGGCCAGATCGTCGGCGTTGTACGCGTCGATCATCTTCTGCAGCTTCTTGCCGACCTTGCTCGACGCCTTGCCGTTCGGCTCCTGGCGGGTCGCGTTCGGGAACATCTGCTCGGCCTTCTGGGCCTTCTTGCCGCCGCGCGACTGCGCGGACACGTCTTCCGACGCCACGACGCCAGCGAATGCAGCGGCGATGACGAGCGACAGGACGGCGTGCTTGCTGCGGAATTTCATGGATCACCTCTTTCGTGCCACCGGTGGTCGATGGCGGATCGGGTCGGCAAACCTAACAGAACCAACCTCAATACGGAAAGGACTTGTTCCGGATGTTAGGAAGACGTTATCAGCCGCAGCGCGGAGTTCGACCCGCATTGCGGGCCGCCTGGAAGGTGCCCTGCAGGGTCGGAGCACGCTGGCGCAGGCTGCTGATGCGGTTCTGCGGATCCGGGTGGGTGGACAGCCATTCGGGCTGGCGGCCGCCCGAGGCCTCGATCATGTTCTCCCACAGATTCACCGCCTGGGCCGGGTCGAAGCCGGCCTGCGCCATCAGGCGCTGGCCGATCTCGTCGGATTCGGTTTCCTGGGTGCGGGAGAACGGCAGCAGCAGGCCGAGGTTGGCGAGGGTGCCGCCGCCCTGGGTGACCGCCTGGGCGATGCCATCGCCGTAGCGGGCACCGGCCGCCGCGCCGAGCAGGCCGAGCACGCCGGAGGTCGCGGCCTGGCGGGACACGCGCTCGTTGGTGTGGCGGGCGTAGACGTGGCCGATCTCGTGGCCGATCACCGCCGCCAGCTGGTCCTGGTTCTTGGCGACCTTGAACATGCCGGTGTGCACGCCGACCTTGCCACCGGGCAGGGCGAACGCGTTGGGACTGTCGTCGACGAATACCGCGGTCTCCCACGGCAGCGACTGCCAGTCCGCCGGCAGCTGCGCCACCAGCGCCTTGACCACGCACTGCACGTAGGACGACTGCTGGCCGCCGCTTAGCGTCTGCTGCTTGGCCTTCATCTCGTTGAAGGCCTGCGCGCCGACCTGGTTCAGCTCGGCGTCCGAGTAGGCCACGTACTGCTTGCGGCCGGTCGGTGAAGTCGTCGTCGCGCAGGCCGCCACCACCGCCGCCATTGCAGCGGCAAGCACCAAATGTTTCATAGATCCCGCCCTGTCTGGTTCCACGGGAAGTGTGTCCGCGGGCTGCTTAACTTTTCGTCAAGCTCAGCCGTTGCCGATGCCGTGCGCGAGCAGCGCCAGGCCGTTGTTCAGGGCGTGGGCGCCAATGGCGGCCCACAGGCTGCCGGTGCGCCAGTACACCCAGGCGAATACCGCGCCCATGGAGGCATAGACCGCCAGTAGCAGGGCCACCGCGGCCGGCGGGTTAGCGCTGAGCCCCGGGATCTCGTGCATCAGGGCGAAGGCGACGCTGCTGAGCACCAGGCCCAGCCATGGGCGGCCGGCATCCAGGAAGCGCCCGAACAGGACCCGGCGGAACAGCAGCTCCTCGTAGGCCGGCGCCAGGAACACCGCGAACAGCACCAGGAACACCGGCCAGCGCCGCGCTGCTTCCTCGATCAGGACCATGTTCGAGGGCACCGGATCGATGCCGGCGGCGCTCATCAACCAGCCGGCCAGCGAGCTGCAGGCGAATACTGCCACGCCGGCGCCGGCTGCGAGCAGCCAGGTGCGCGGCCGCGCCGCGGCGGCGAACGACTGCCGGCGCTCGGCCGCGCTGGCCGGACGCCGCCAGAAGTACAGCAGGATCGCAGCGGAGGACATCCCCAGGATCGCCGCCAGCATCAGCACGGCCGCGCCCGGGCCGTCGCTGCCGCCGTCCAGGCCCTGGGCGACCGCGCGCCAGATGCCCCAGGCGACCATCACCGCGAAGCTGGTGCCGAACAGCGCGACCACCCCCACCACGACATCCAGGGAGAAGTCGCCGAGCAGGCCACGCAGGGGCGCGGACCGTGGGGATGCCGGTGCGGGCGCCGTCGGAAGCGGCGGCGCCGGGACGGGCTCAGACATCGAGGTTGGCCACCTTCAGCGCGTTGTTCTCGATGAACTCGCGACGCGGCTCGACCACGTCGCCCATCAGCGTGCTGAAGATCTGGTCGGCGGCGACGGCGTCCTCGATCCGCACGCGCAGCAGGCGGCGGGTATCCGGGTTGACCGTGGTTTCCCACAGCTGCTCGGGGTTCATTTCGCCCAGGCCCTTGAAGCGCTGGATCTGGCGACCCTTCTTGGCCTCGTCCATCAGCCAGGCCTGGGCCTCGGCGAAGCTCGTGACCGCCTGGCTGCGGTTGCCGCGGATGACCTGGGCGCCTTCGCGGACCAGGCCGTGCAGCAGCACCGCCGCGTCGTGCAGCGGGCGCAGCTCTCCGCTTTCGAAGATCGTCAACGGCAGCACCTGCTGGACCTGCTCGCCCATGTGGCGGCGGGTCAGGCGCAGCGCGGCCGGACGGTCCTCGATCGCCGGCAGCAGCTCGAGGCTGAAGCGCGGGCTGCCGAGCTTGCCGCGGTTGAGGCGGGCTTCCAGCGCCTTGAGCGCATCGGCGCCGCCCTCGCGCAGCAGGTGCTCGCTGTCCAGCGGCGCGAAGTCGACCAGCGCCTCCAGCAGCATCGGATCGAAGCGGTGCGCGCTGCGGGTGATGGTGTCGCGCGCGGCGGCGTAGGCGAGCAGCAGCTTCTCCAGGCCCTCGCCGGTGATCGGCGGCTCGCCGTCGGCCGGGACCAGGGCGGCGTTGTCGACCGCGCTGCTGGCCAGGTAGGCGTCCAGCGCGGCGTCGTCCTTCAGGTAAAGCTCCTGCTTGCCCTGCTTGATCTTGTACAGCGGCGGCAGGCCGATGTAGACGTGGCCGCGCTCCAGCAGCTCCGGCATCTGCCGGTAGAAGAACGTCAGCAGCAGGGTGCGGATGTGGGAGCCGTCCACGTCCGCGTCGGTCATGATGATGATGCGGTGGTAGCGCAGCTTGTCCGGGTTGTACTCGTCCTTGCCGATGCCCGTGCCCAGCGCGGTGATCAGGGTGCCTACCTCGGCCGAGGACAGCATGCGGTCGAAGCGCGCGCGTTCCACGTTGAGGATCTTGCCGCGCAGCGGCAGCACGGCCTGGTTCTTGCGGTTGCGGCCCTGCTTGGCCGAGCCACCCGCCGAGTCACCCTCGACGATGAACAGTTCAGAAAGGGCGGGATCCTTTTCCTGGCAGTCGGCCAGCTTGCCCGGCAGGCCGGCGATGTCCAGCGCGCCCTTGCGGCGGGTCAGTTCACGCGCCTTGCGTGCGGCCTCGCGGGCGCGGGCGGCGTCGACGACCTTCTCGACGATGGCCTTGGCTTCCTGCGGGTGTTCCTGCAGGAACTCCTCGAGGCGGGCGCCGAAGGTGTTCTCCACCGCCGGCTTGACCTCGGAGCTGACCAGCTTTTCCTTGGTCTGGCTGGAGAAGCTGGGATCCGGGACCTTGACCGACAGCACCGCGATCATGCCTTCGCGCATGTCGTCGCCGGAGAAGCTGACCTTGGCCTGCTTGGCCAGGCCGTTCTGCTCGATGTAGTTGGTCAGGGTGCGGGTCAGCGCGGCGCGGAACCCGGCCAGGTGGGTACCGCCATCCTTCTGCGGGATGTTGTTGGTGAAGCAGAACATCGTTTCCTGGTAGGCGTCGGTCCACTGCAGGGCGACTTCCACCACGATGCCGTTGTGCTCGCCGCTGACCGAGATCACGTTCGGATGCAGCGGGGTCTTCAGCTGGGCCAGGTGCTCGACGAAGCTGCGGATGCCGCCTTCGTACTGGAACGTGTCCTGGCGGCCCTCGCCGCGTTCGTCGATCAGGGTGACCTTGACCCCGGAGTTCAGGAACGAGAGCTCGCGCAGGCGGCGCGCCAGGATCTCGTAGTGGAACTGCACGTCGGTGAAGATCTCCACGGCCGGCTTGAAGCGCAGGCTGGTGCCGCGCTTGTCGGACGGCTCGAGCTGCTTGAGCGGGTAAAGCGGCTCGCCCAGCGAGTACTCCTGCTGCCAGTGGAAGCCGTCGCGCCAGATGTCCAGCCACAGGTGCTCGGACAGGGCGTTGACCACCGACACGCCGACGCCGTGCAGGCCGCCGGAAACCTTGTAGCTGTTGTCGTCGAACTTGCCGCCGGCGTGCAGCACGGTAAGGATCACCTCGGCCGCCGAACGCCCCTCTTCCTTGTGGGTATCGACCGGGATGCCGCGGCCGTTGTCGGACACCGCGACAGAGCCATCCTCCAGGATCCGCACGATGACCTCGTTGGCGTGGCCGGCCAGGGCCTCGTCGATAGAGTTGTCGACCACCTCGAACACCATGTGGTGCAGGCCGGTGCCGTCATGGACATCGCCGATGTACATGCCGGGGCGCTTGCGCACGGCCTCCAGGCCCCGCAGCACGGTGATCTTGCTGGAGTCGTAGGTACCGGGGGTGGAACTCGGGGTCTGTTCGCTCATGCCTTCGCCGCAATCGGAAGCCGGGCCGCACGCCCTTGCAGGGGGCGACCGGTAGGTGGCTGTGGGTGACAGCCGATTATATCAGGCCGGGCCGCCCGGCCCCGGAACGCCCGGTGACGGGCCGATTGCGCCGTGTTCCACGTGGAACACGAACATCGGTAGCCCTTCCAGGGCCTCCAGTGCAGGCGGCGTCTCGGTCGCCGTGACCAGGAGCTGCACGCCCGGCTGGTCGGCCAGGAACCGCAGCACCCGTTGCTGGTGCTCACGATCCAGTTCCGAAGGCAGGTCGTCGAGGGCCATGACCGGCCAATGGCCGCGACGGCGGGCGAAATCCCGGGCCTGGGCGAGCAGCATGGCCAGCGCGGCCAGCTTGGTCTGGCCGCGGGACAACGCCTCCCTGCCCGGCAGACCAACGTAGCCCAGCTTCCAGTCGGCCCTGTGTGGCCCTACCCCGGTATAGCCCATGGCCCGGTCGCGGTCGCGGCCCAGCAGCAGGGCGTCGGCCAGCGGAACCTCGTGGCGGCGCCAGCCGGGCTGGAATTCCAGCCCTTGCAGGTGCAGGGAGCCGGACAGCCGGGCCGCTGTATCCAGGACCTGGGGCTCGAGTTCGGCCAGGTAGGCCTCGCGGTGCGAAGTCAGGGCCTCGCCGGACTCGGCCAGTTCGTGGTCCCAGGCATCCAGCTGCGCGTTGCTGCCGCCAGCCTTGAGCAGAGCGTTCCTCTGGCGCAGGGCCCGGGCGTAGCGCCGCCACGGCGGCAGGAAGTCCTGTTCCACGTGGAACAAGCCCCAATCCATGAAACGGCGCCGGTTGTCGGCGGCGCCTGAAATGAGTGCATGGCTGCCCGGATCGAACGTGACCACCGCCAGCGCGGCGCAAAGTTCACCCAGCTGGGCCACGTCACGGCCGTCCAGGCGCCCTGTCCAGGTATCGCCGGCATGACGCAACCCTGCCCTGCGCAGCTGGGGGACACCAACCGCATCGGCCTGTTCCCATTCCACGAAGACTTCCAGCGCCGCAGCCGACTCCCGGACAAGGCCATCCCGCACCCTGCCCCGGAAGCTCCGGCCATAGGCCATCAGGTGCAGGGCCTCCAGCACACTGGTCTTGCCCGCCCCGTTGGCGCCGAGGATCAGGTTCACGCCTGGACCGGGTTCAAGCCCCGTCTCGTGGAAACGGCGGAAATCGCGCAGCTGCAGCCGGGTCACCCGCACGGCGGATTCCCCAACGCAAGACGCCCGGCAATAGCCGGGCGTCGTACAGGTTCCACGTGGAACACGCCAAAACCCACGGTCAGAGACGCAGCGGCATCACGACGTGGCGGCACTTGTCACTGCCCGCCTCGCGCACCAGGGCCGAGGAGTTGGCGTCACGCAGCGCGATGACGATGTGCTCGTCACGCAGCGCGCCCAGCGCGTCCAGCAGGTAGTTCACGTTGAAGCCAATTGCCAGGCCGTCGACCTTGGTCTCGGCCTCGATCTCTTCCTGGGCCTCTTCCTGCTCGGGATTGTGGGCATTGATCTTCAGCTGCCCGGGCGAGATCTCCACGCGCACGCCGCGGTACTTCTCGTTGGACAGGATCGCGGCGCGCTGCAGGGCGGCGCGGATGACCTCGCGGTCCACGCGTACTTCCTTCTCCGCGCCGATCGGGATCACGGCCTCGTAGTCCGGGAAACGGCCATCGATCAGCTTGGAAGTGAAGCTGACATCGTCGCGCTTGACCCGGATGTGGCTGCGGCCGACTTCCAGCTCCAGCGACCGGTCGCCGCCTTCCAGCAGCCGCTGCAGCTCGGTCACGCCCTTGCGCGGCACGATGATCTGGCGCTTGGTGCCGACCGGCTGCTCCAGCGGGGCCTCGCACAGCGCCAGGCGATGGCCGTCGGTGGCCACGCAACGCAGGCTCTGGTCGCGCAGGTCGAACAGCAGGCCATTGAGGTAGTAGCGCACGTCCTGCTGGGCCATGGCGAACGCGGTGCGTTCGATCAGCTCCTTGAGCGCGGCCTCCGGAACGGTAATGCGCTCGGTGGCTTCGACCTCGTCGACCGAGGGGAAGTCATTGGCCGGCAGGGTTGCCAGCGAGAAGCGGCTGCGCCCGGCCTGCACGGTCACCTTGTCGCCGGCCAGGCTGATGGTGACGCGGCTGCCGTCCGGCAACGCACGCACGATCTCGAACAGCTTGCGCGCGGGAATGGTGATTTCGCCGTCGACCGCATCTTCCACGGCGGCACGGGCAATCATCTCGACCTCCAGGTCGGTACCGGTCAGCGAAAGCTGCCCGTCCTGCACCTGGACCAGGAAATTGGCGAGTACCGGCAGGGTCTGCCGCCGTTCGACCACGTTTACGACCTGGGCCAAAGGCTTGAGCAGGGCTTCGCGCTGGAGAGTGAAACGCATGGGATTCCGTGCCTCTACGCTTTTAAAGAAGATGTGGAATAAATCTGAAAGCGGTGGTGCTGGAGGGCGCCGAAGCCTGTGGAAAACTATAGCAACCCGTTGTTTTTGATGGATTTTTGCTGAGGACAAACCTTGCGGGAAAGTCCCCGGGCGATCCGGGACAAGCTGTGGATGGATTTGGGACCTGGATTCTGTCCCCGGGTTATCCCCAGCCTGCCCCCGCGTTGCGCCCAATTTACCCCAGCTCGGTCCACCGCAGCCGGTGGTCGTGCCCGGATCATTCGCTGAGCTTGCGGATCAGCTTGTCCCAGTCCTCGCGCAGCTTGCCGTCGGTCTCCATGAGGGTCCGGATCTGGCGGCAGGCGTGCAGCACCGTGGTGTGGTCGCGGCCGGCGAAGGCGTCGCCGATCTCCGGCAGCGAGTGCTCGGTCAGCTCCTTGGTCAGGGCCATGGCCACCTGGCGCGGGCGCGCCAGCGAACGGGTGCGGCGCTTGGACAGCAGGTCCTTGACCTGGAGGCCGTAGTAGTCGGCCACGGTCTTCTGGATGTTGGGGATGCCGATGGCCTGCTGCTGCGCGCGCAGAAGGTCGCGCAGGGTTTCCTGGGCGAACTCGACGCTGATCGCGCGGCCGGTGAAGTTGGCGCGGGCGGCCAGCGTGTTGAGCGCGCCTTCCAGGTCGCGCACGTTGGAGCGCATCTTCTTGGCCAGCAGGAAGGCGACCTCGTCCGGCACCACGGTGCCGCGCTCGCGCGCCTTGGCCAACACGATCGCCGCGCGGGTCTCGAAGTCCGGCGGGTCGATCGCCACCGACAGGCCCCAGGCCAGGCGCGACTTCAGCCGCGGTTCCAGGCCGTCCACCTCCCGCGGGTAGCGGTCGCAGGTCATGATGATCTGCTGCCGGCTGTCGAACAGCGAGTTGAAGGTGTGGAAGAACTCTTCCTGGGTGCGGTCCTTGCCGGCGAAGAACTGGATGTCGTCGATCAGCAGCGCGTCGATCTGCTGGAACTGGCGCTTGAACTGGTCGGCGGTCTTCTCCTGCAGGGCACGGAAGAAGGCGCTGTAGAACTGCTCCGAACGCAGGTACAGCACGCGCGCGCCCGGGTTCAGGCGGCGCATCTCGTTGCCGGCGGCGAACATCAGGTGGGTCTTGCCCAGGCCGGTGCCCCCGTACAGCAGCAAGGGGTTGTGCGCGCGGTCGCCCGGCTTCTGCGCCGCCTGCCAGGCCGCGGCGCGGCCGAGCTGGTTGGAGCGGCCTTCGACGAAGTTGTCGAAGACGTAGTGCGGGTCCAGGTTGCCGTTGAACGGCTCGCTGGAAACCGGCCGGGTGGCCGTTCCGCCGGCATGCACCGCCGGGGCCGCGGATACCGGCTCGGGCGCCTTCGGGCGCGAGCCGATCTCCAGCTGCACGTTCAGGTGGCCGGCGAAGTGCTGCGCCAGCTCGCGGATGCGGGCCAGGTAGCGCTCGCGCACCTGTTCGACGATGAAGGCATTGGGGGCATAGAGGACGACGCCGTCGGGGCGTTCCTCGGCTTGGAGGGGTTTGAGCCAGGTATGGACGTCCTCGGCCGGGAATTCGGCTTCAAGACGTTCCAGACAGCGGGGCCAGGCATCCATCGAAAGGCAAAGCTCGTCGGGCGGTGACCGCGCCGCGCAAGCGTCGCCGGGCCACCGCATGGGTCGGGTTCGGGACGCGCCAGCCTACCATCCGGCCCCGTCTTTTCCCACTGTTATCAACAGGGCATCCACAGGCCTGTGATGACCGCTCCCGCCGCGGTCTTCATGCCGGCTTGACCTCGGGGCCGGGCCT